>NZ_NQMO01000003.1 GCF_002257645.1 Paenibacillus sp. XY044
CCACAGCTTTTTTAAGTATTCGTTCTCTGCTCGTAGCCGGTGGAGCTCTGCATCCACGCTCTGTTCACGCGTTCGAGGCCTTCCTTTCAAGGGACCTCCAGCTTTTCCTCGCTTCTCTTTCAGTCCATGTGTTCCTTCCTCTTGAAAGTATTTCACCCACCGCTGAACAGATTTGTGGGTAATCCCTAGCTCTTTGGCTACACTTTTATATCCCATACCTTATGCAAGTACATCTGAACTGCCTTTTGCTTAAACTCAACAGAATATGTCTTCCGAATTTCGCCCATGAAAAATCCCCTCCAAGTAAACTTTAGTGCGCTTTCTTAGCACTTGTCTACTCAAAGGGGATAATATCATAGAAGGGGACGGCTTTTTAAATTTAGCGCGACCGGATTACCCGCGGTTACAAGCGTCCGCGAACAACGGTGTCAGGATCATTTCCGACTTCGCGTAAGGCACGACAGGGACCGTGTCAATCCCAGTGCAGTATTCGACATCATGGGCAAATCCGAGCTTGACCAGCTGTCTCGCCGCGCATCCTTCCATAACGGTTTCGAACAGGGAGCCCTTGCAATGCCGGTACGAATACTTCATCGCCATACCCAGATCATTCAGCTGAAGCGGCGCTTCCGAGAGGGACTCCATCGCATCGATGATCATACCAGCGCACAGGCCATCCTCCAGAGAAAAATCGTTGTGGCATCCCGAGCACAGCAGGATGGCATCTTTCCCGAACGATAACAGAGCCGACGCACAGGCCGTCCCATTCATAAACGAAGCGGCAAAAATTCTGGCGGCTTTATGCGATTTGAGCAGCCCTCGGGTCCCGTTGGAGGTGGTCAGTACCACCAGCTTTCCGGCAACCTCCGGGGTCATGTAATCATGCGGTGAATTCCCTGCCTGAAATCCGGGGATTTTCTTATAATACCGCTCTCCACCGACAAACGTTTGGTCTCCCCGCATTTGCTGGGCTTGAGGAACCGTCTCCACGGGCAGCAGCCCGGTTGCGCCTTGGGCCAAAGCCGTGATCATCGTACTGGTTGCCCGCAGCACGTCGATCACAACGGCGCTCTTTTGCACAAACTCATCCGATCTTACTTCGTCCACATTGGCAATGACATCCACCCGCATGGATAAATCCTCCTTATGCTTCTGTAAATAATACGACACCTCTTTCAGCTGCTTAGCCCTGAAGATGCCGATGGTAAAACGGTCCTCTTTTGATTGGGCCAGATGCAGGCAGTTTGTCTGCAGTCGGGTCCAACCCGGCAACTGACAAGTGGATAGGTATTTCATCAAACAATATATGCAAGCCCGGAACATTTTGTTCCGAATATAAGATTTATTAGAATAGGGGCCCCAATGCATTCCGTTTGACTATCAGTGCGGCGGCTCATTTTTTGCGAAGTTATTTTCCGTCTCTTTCTTGTAAAAGACAACTAAAAAGAGAGAGTCCCGCATATCTATGAGGTTAGAAGTACAATCTCAATCTCGCAAAAGGGGGTCATTTTTGTGGACAAGTTCGTGGTCAGTATGGCTACGCTGCGCTTTATCTCAGGGAGTCTGGAAATCGCCGCGGCACTGCTGATGATAAAGCTCGCTCAGGTGGATAAGGCGCTGGCGGTCAATTCCTTGCTGGCATTCGTCGGGCCGACAGTGCTCATCTTGACGACTTCCATCGGGCTGATCGGCGTCGCCGACAAGCTGTCCTGGGGAAAGATGGCGTGGATCTTTTTCGGCGTGTCCTGTCTCTTAATCGGCATACTCAAAAAATGATAGATTACAGTGGTCATAAATTTAGGGGCCAAGCATAGACATAAGTAAGAAAACATCTAGTAATTTATCCGTCGGAAGATGAACAAGCTTCAAGGAGAAAGGCAGCACGGGGGTGGTCCTATTACAAATCGAAACTGGCTGGAGTTATTTCCGGAGCCGGTCAAATCAATCCTTCACCAGCTCCCTCACCATATTCTGAGCGTCGTGGAGGAGGTACGCATTCGTGAAGGCAGGCCGCTGGAGATCAATGGCGCAGGCGAACACCACTACGTGACGGGACAAAGCATGCTTACGCTGGATGCGGACAAGGCGTACAAGCCGCAGCGGGAGGTCAGCCGAAGGCTGCTGGATCTGATCAGCAACCATTCGCTCTACACGATGGAGGAGGAACTGCGCAAAGGCTTTATCACGATACCCGGTGGACACCGCATCGGCTTGGCAGGCAGAACAGTGCTTCACGGTGGACATGTCGAGCATATTCGCGACATCAGCGGATTCAACGTGCGGATAGCCCGGGAAGTGAAGGGAGCCGCGGATGGCATTCTCCCCTTTTTGCTCGACAAGGAAAGTAGAAGGATCCGGCATACGCTTTTACTCTCTCCACCACAGCAGGGCAAAACGACCCTTCTGCGGGATTTGGCAAGACAGATCAGCAGCGGCCTGCTGGGCTCGGGCAAATCCAGCTTGCCGGGGCTGAAGGTAGGCATCGTCGATGAGCGGTCCGAAATCGCCGGCTGCCTCAAGGGGGTACCGAGCTTTGACGTCGGACCCCGCACCGATGTAATGGATGCCTGTCCGAAGGCGGAAGGCATGATGATGATGATCCGGTCCATGTCGCCGGATGTACTCATGGTGGACGAGATCGGCCGGGGAGAAGACGCCGAATCGGTGACAGAGGCGCTGCATGCAGGCATTACGGTCATCGCCACGGCGCATGCCGGCGGAATCGAAGAGCTGAGGCACCGGCCCGCTCTGGCCGGGCTCATGGAAGCTGGAATGTTTGAAAGGTACGTTCTTTTAAAAAGGAAGGGACAAGGGTTAAGCTGCCGGATCCTCGACCAGCAGCACCGGCCGCTGCAGCTTCAGGCGAGCAGCCAGAGAGGGGGGGATTTCCTTGCTTAAGCTTTTTGGCGCCGTACTGATCCTGCTGTCCGGCACGCTCGCCGGATTTCACCAAGCCAGGCAGTTTGCCAGCCGGCCGAAGCAGATCCGGGAGCTGATCCTGGCCCTGCAGCGGCTGTCGACCGAAATCACCTATGGATTTACCCCGCTTCCGGAAGCACTTCGCAAAATTGCGGATCAAATGCGGGAACCTCTCCACACCTTTTTTCTGAATGCAGCACGTGAAATGGGGCCGGCCTCAGGATTGACCGCCCAGGAGAGCCTCCAGCGTTCTCTTCATGAGAATTGGAAACGGACCTCCATGAAAGCACCCGAACGCGAGGTGCTGCATCAGCTCAGCTTCACGCTTGGGACAAGCGACCGGCAGGACCAAATCAAGCATATCCAGCTGGCCGTCGAGCAGTTGAAGCATGAGGAAGCAACAGCCAGGGACGACCAGGCCAAGTACGAGAAGATCAGCAAAAGTCTCGGGCTGCTAATCGGAGCATTGATCGTTATTTTGATCTTTTAGCGAGGTGCCTAGGAATGAACTTTGAAGTGAACGCAATTTTCCAGATTGCGGGAATCGGCATCATCATTGCCATGATTCACACAGTGCTCAAGCAAATGGGAAAAGAAGATATGGCTCATTGGGTGACGGTCATTGGTTTTGTCGTGGTGCTGTTCATGGTCGTCCGGCTGCTCGATAACCTGCTGCAGGAGATCAAAACTATCTTTTTGTTCCAGTAGGGGTTGCTATCCATGGAAATTATTCAAGTGGTAGGCCTTGGACTTCTGTCCACCATTCTCATTCTCGTCATCAAGGAGCACAAGCCGATGTTCGCATTCGTCCTGGCCGCCGCGACCGGCGTGCTGATCTTTATGTTCCTGATCGGCAAAATCGGCATGGTGATCCAGGAGCTGCAGCGGCTGGCCGAGGCGTCGGGAGTCCAGATGATCTACCTGAAAACGATACTGAAAATTATAGGAATCGCTTATATCGCCGAGTTTGGGGCGCAGCTCGTGAGAGACGCCGGGCAGGAGAGCATCGCCTCCAAAATCGAACTCGCGGGCAAGGTGCTGATCATGGTGCTCGCCATCCCCATTATCGGCATTATCATCGAAACGGTGCTTAAGCTGCTGCCAGCCTGAAGGAGGGGGTGAAGACATGCCGGGACTGCGGAGGCTGCCGGACAAAATGCACATTTTTATATTGTTTATCGTGTTCATGGTGGCAGGGATTACCCAGGTCTTCGCGGCTTCCCCCGCGGATCAGCTGATCCAGAGCCAGGCGGAAAATTTGCCGAAGGACCAGGTGGAGAAGTACTGGGACACCTTGATGAAGGAATACGGGGGATTTTTTCCGGACCAGAAAACACCTTCCTTCATGGATATGCTCCTTCCCGGCGGCAGCGGCTTCAGCCTCAAATCGGTGTTGACCGCGGCAGGTACCTTTATGTGGCACGAGGTGCTGTATAACGGCAAGCTGCTCGTCACGATCGTCATCCTAAGCATCATGAGCATGATTTTGGAGACGCTCCAGGCGGCTTTTGAGAGGAAAACGGTTAGCAAGGTCGCCTACGCCCTGTGCTATATGGTCATCATCGTGCTGGCCATCAACAGCTTCAATGTCGCGATCGGTTATGCCAAAGAGGCGATCGACCGGATGATCGATTTCATGATGGCCATGATACCGCTGCTGTTCGCCTTGCTGGCTTCGATGGGTAACATCGTCACGGTGTCCGTCACGCATCCGCTGATCATCTTTATGATCAACACGATCGGAACGTTGATCCACGTGATGGTGTTTCCGCTGCTCTTCTTCTCGGCCGTGCTTCATCTGGTCAGCTCGCTGTCGGATAAATACAAGCTGACGCAGATGGCGAATTTGCTGAGGAACATCAGTGTCGGGCTGCTTGGGGTGCTGCTGACGGTCTTTCTCGGCGTCATCTCCGTGCAGGGCATCACAGGATCCATCACCGACGGGGTGACAATCCGGGCTGCCAAATACGTATCCGGCAGCTTCATTCCGGTCGTCGGCAAAATGTTTGCGGATGCGACCGACACGGTCATCTCGGCATCGCTGCTGGTCAAAAACTCCATCGGTCTGGCCGGCGTCATCATCATCCTGTTCCTCTGCGCCTTTCCGGCCATCAAAATCTTGACACTCGCACTGATTTACAAAGTATCCGCCGCCATTATGCAGCCGCTCGGGGATTCACCGATCACGACCTGCCTGGACACGATCGGCAAAAGCATGATTTACGTCTTTGCCGCCCTGGCGGCGGTCGGACTGATGTTTTTCCTGGCGATCACCATCATGCTGACGGCGGGCAACGTGACCGTCATGATGCGGTGAAGGGAGGGGGAGCCCGTGGAATGGCTGGGAAACTGGCTGAAAGAAGTCATCATGGTGGTGCTGCTCGCCACCTTCGTCGATATGCTGCTGCCGAGCAGATCCATGGAGCGCTACGTCAAGCTGGTCCTGAGCTTGCTCGTGCTGGTCACCCTGCTGAACCCTTTGATCCAAATCGTGACCGACGCGCCGCTCGACAAGCTGAGCGCAGCGATCAGCCGGATGGACCGGCAGCCGGGCGAAGGCGGTTCCAAATCCAGCCTCGATCAAATTATGAATGAAGCCGAGCAGATCAAGCACAGACAGCAGACACAGACACTACAGTGGGCTGGAGAGCAGGTTGCTTCCACCATGAAGGAACAAATCAAGCAGCAAACCGGCGAGGAGCCCGCGAACGTGCAGGTAGTGCTCGGACTGCCGCAGTCGAAGGAAGACCCGAATTCCGGAACTGCTCAGCCGCAACCTTACATTAGTGCGGTAACCGTCACGCTGAGGCACTCGCCTGATGACTCGAGCGGTTCGGGTGGCTCCCAGGGAAAGAGCGGCATCCAAATCGAGCCGGTGAAACCGGTTCACGTGCAGGTCACGATCGAACCGGATGAAAAGCAGGCCGGGACAGACCAGCAAAATTCTGCTTCCGGAGGGGATCAAGCCAAGGAGGTTGACGGCCCTGTGGATGATAAAAGCGCCGGCGAAGTCCGCAAGCTTCTGGCCAGCGAATGGAATATTGATCCGGGTGTGATTACGGTACAGAGCGGGTCTGGGCAGCAGTCCCGGTTATGAAGGCGGAGGTGAAACGATGGGAAAGTGGCTGAAGAAGCTTGAGCAATGGCTGGGGGGCGGACAGGGAGGAACGAAGCGCGTACATACGTTCAGGTGGCTGATCATCGTCGGCTTGATCGGGGTGGCTATCGTGCTGTTCAATTCCTTTGTCAATGTGAAGAAACTCGATAACGAAAACATTGGGAGGGAGCCTCCGGCAGGAGCTGAGTCCCAAGAAACGTTCCAGAGCTCGGCAGGGCAGACTTCGGACTTTGAATCGATTGAGGAAGCGGCCGAAGGCAGGATGAAGGACATCTTGGAGAAAATCGTTGGTGTAGGCACGGTGGACGTCATGGTCACGGTGGATTCCACGGAGGAAATCGTCTATCAGCGGAATGTGAAAGACTCCCAGCAGCAGTCGGAAGAAAACGACGCGAACGGCGGTCAGCGCCATACGACCCAATATACCCGGGATGGCGAGATCGTCACCTATGAACAGTCGGGAACGCAGACGCCGATCATTACAAAAAAAGTAAAGCCGCAAATCCGCGGGGTGCTGATCGTAGCCAAAGGTGCAGAAAACGAAGTGGTTCGCAACTTGATTGTGGACGCGGTGGAAAAAGGCCTGAACGTACCGGGCTACCGTATCTCCGTCGTTCCGCGCAAGCAGGGGTAAGCCGATTTCCCCGATATAATCCAGTTGACTTATGAGGAGGATTTAACGAATGAACAGTAAAAGACAAACGATTTGGTTGGTTTCGATGCTGAGCTTGATGGTAGTCCTGTCTGCTTACTATCTGTTTACGGAGGACTCGGGGACGTCGAAGACGCCGGTCGCGGACAGCCAGCAGGTGGACAGCAAGACAGACAAAGACTCCAAGACGACGGCTTCGACTGGCAGCAAGGACAACGGAGTTGTAGTGGACGAAGTGGTGACTTCGGGGCAATCGGGTGACAAGACGGCGGATGCAGGCAAGGCGGACGGTTCCGCAGCGAAAGATACGGCCCAGGATACGTCGAAGGAAGATGCATCGAAGGATGCGCCGAAGGACACTGCAGCTGCAGGCAGCACGGCGGATAAGGATGCCGCAGTCAAAGATGCGGCTGGGGCGGATGCCAAAGATACGGCTGCTGCAGACAAAACGAGCGGAACGTCAACCGACAAGGCCGCTGATGGCAAAACGGCATCTACCGGCAAAGACGACGGCAAGACAACCGCAAGCACGTCAAAAACGGACGATGAGGTACTCCAAGAGGTGGCTTCCCAAGCTTCGTCAGGCAACAGCATGATCGATTCCCTGCTGTGGCAGCGTTCGCAGGACAATATTAAGAAAACAAACGATCTGATGGCCTCGATCAATGACATGAGCAAGGACAGCGAAGCTTCGGCCAAGGCGAGCCAGGAATTGAACGCACTCGAAGAGAAAGAAACGATCATCGAAAGCATTGAAGAGGAGCTGGAGCAAAAATTCTCCTTCGCAAACGCATTCGTGAAAGAAAGTGACGACAAGTACCAAGTGCTCGTCCTGAGCGACAAGATGGATGCCAAACAGGCAGCCGGCATCGTGCAGCTGGTCATGAAAGAGCTGAAAGTGACCCAGGATAAAGTGAGCGTGAAAGTCGTTTCCGAATAAAATGGCGGAAAAACAGAAATATCGTCGAAAGAGTCCGGGACAGCCCAGGACTCTTTCCATTTCTTCCGATTATGATATAATACTTATCGTTATGTGTATGAATTGTCCGAAGCCACGGCTTCCACGCAGCTGAAGGAGTGAATTGCGAATGTTTAAATTGAACGAGATAAAAGAATTGATCAAGCTGGTCGATGAGACCTCCGTACATGAACTTGAACTTGAATCGGAAGGAGCACGCCTTTCCATCCGCAAGCCGGGCAAAACCGAAGTGGTGAGCGTTCAGGCTGCGCCGCAATACGTACAAGCCCCTGCCGCACAGCCGGCTCCGCAATACGTACAGGCACCCGCCGACAATGTACAGGCCCCTGCAGCAGGCCAGGCAGCAGCACCGGATGCGGCTTCCTCCTCACTACATAAAATCGTCTCCCCGATGGTCGGAACGTTCTACAAAGCCTCTTCCCCGGATACCGCGCCGTTTGTCAGCGTCGGTGACCGCGTTGACGAGAAAACGACGGTCTGCATTATTGAAGCGATGAAGCTGATGAATGAGCTGGAAGCTGAAGTGAAAGGCACAATCGTTGAGATTCTTGCGGAGAACGGACAACTCGTGGAATTCGGGCAGCCTCTGTTTCTGGTGAAGTCGGAGTAGGCACCGCACAATGGAGGAGGTTACTTGCATGAAATTTCAAAAAATTCTGATTGCCAACCGCGGTGAAATCGCGGTCCGGATTATCCGGGCCTGCCGCGAACTCGGCATTTCCACCGTTGCGGTTTACTCGGAGGCGGACAAGGAGGCGCTGCACGTCCGTTTGGCGGATGAGGCATACTGTATCGGTCCTACGCTTTCGAAAGACAGCTACCTGAATTTCACCAACATAATGAGCGTAGCCACATTGACGGAGTGCGACGCCGTTCACCCGGGATACGGATTTCTCGCCGAGAATGCCGACTTCGCGGAAATTTGCGAGTCCTGCAACATTACCTTTATCGGACCTTCGGCCGACGCCATCAACAAGATGGGCGACAAAGCGGTGGCGAAGCAGACGATGAAGAGCGCCGGCGTTCCGGTCATTCCGGGTTCCGACGGGCTGGTCGAGGATCTGGATGAAGCGGTCATGATCGGCCGGGACATCGGCTATCCTTTGATTATCAAAGCAACGGCCGGCGGTGGCGGGAAAGGGATTCGCATCGCAGAGGACGAGCAGGCGCTGATTAAGCAAATTACAGCCGCCCAGCAGGAAGCCCAGAAGGCATTCGGCAACGCCGGCGTTTATCTGGAGAAATATTTGACCGGCATGAAGCACGTAGAGATTCAAATTATAGCCGACAACCACGGCAACGTCGTTCACCTGGGCGAACGCGACTGCTCGGTGCAGCGCCGCCGTCAGAAGCTGATCGAGGAAGCGCCTTGTCCGGTGCTGTCACCTGACATTCGTCAGCGAATGGGTGAAGCCGCGGTACGAGCAGCCCTTGCCGTTAATTATTCCGGTGCAGGCACGCTTGAGTTCCTGCTCGGCAACGACGGTCAGTTCTACTTTATGGAAATGAACACCCGCATCCAGGTGGAGCATCCGGTTACTGAAATGGTCACCGGCGTGGATTTGATTAAGGAAATGATTTCGGTCGGCGAAGGGCATCCGTTGTCGTTTAAGCAGGAGGACGTCCAAATTAACGGCTGGTCGATCGAGTGCCGCGTCAACGCGGAAGATCCGGACCGCAACTTTATGCCGGCACCGGGCAAAATTCAATTTTACCTGCCTCCGGGCGGTCCTGGTGTAAGGGTGGACAGTGCGGCCTATCCGGGTTACAGCATTCCCCCGTTCTACGATTCCATGATCGCGAAGCTGATCGTATGGGCGCCGACGCGCCAGGAGGCGATCGCCAAGATGAAGCGGGCGCTGTCCGAGTTCGTGATTGAGGGCATCCACACCACCATCCCGTTCCATCAGAAGCTGATGGAGCATCCGGTGTTCAACCGCGGCGATTTTGACATTAAGTTTTTGGAGGAAAACGAAATCTGACGCCTGCTTCAGATTGTTTGTCATAAAGTTCCCCAAATGGTATAGTATGAATGATTAGGGGCAATCCTGCTTCCGTCTGAAGCGGTTTTATATATTATCTGAAAGGTGTGTTGATTCAGGGATGAGCACATTACCGAGTGAATTTGAACGTACGGACATCGGTGAAATTCAAATAGCACCTGAAGTGATTGAAGTCATCGCGGGCCTAGCGACGGTAGAAGTGAAAGGCGTTGCCGGGATGAGCGGTGGATTTGCCGGCGGCATTGCCGAGCTGCTTGGCCGCAAAAATTTGTCCAAAGGCGTTAAGGTGGAAGTCGGCCAGCGTGAAGCAGCTGTGGACGTCTCGGTCATTATCGAGTACGGAAACCGCCTGCCGGAAGTGGCGACGGAAATCCAGCGCAATGTCAAACGCTCCATCGAAATGATGACAGGCCTTACGGTCATTGAAGTTAATGTGCATATCCATGATGTTTACTTCAAAAACGCAGAAAGAGCCGAAGACGTTGATTACAGTCAGCGTGTAAAATAAGAGATTCAATGAGTCACCATAACCCCCGACACCTGAAATGTCGAGGGTTTACTCTAATTTAAGGAGGCTGTGCTGTTCGTGGCTAAGATACTGGACAGACTTCTGCTGTTTATATACAGCTTGAGTATCGGAGTAATATGTGTATTTGCCATCCTCCTCATGAGTGATTTGGTTCCGGCTCCCGATGAACTGCTGAACACAGTCGAGCTTCAGCTGACGGTCATCGTGGCGGCGGTGATCCTCTTTTTACTCAGTATCCGCTTCTTCTATATCTCGGTCCGCCCGGACAAATCGCATGTTCACTCCATCGATCAGAGGACCGAATTCGGCGACATCCAGATCTCGGTGGAGACGATTGAGAACCTGTGCCTCAAGGCGGCTTCGCGGGTGCGGGGCGTCAAGGACCTGAAGACCAGGATCCATGTGACGGAAGCGGGTCTTGAAATCATGATCCGTGCCGTCGTTGACGGCGATGTGTCCATCCCGTCCTTGACGACCGACGTGCAGAAGCAGGTCCATGATCACCTTCAGGAAACGACGGGCATTCCGGTCTCTAACGTGGCGGTATATATAGCGAATGTGGCCCATGCGCCAGTGATTAAGAGTAGAGTGGAATAGAGGTGAATTCTCCGAGTGATCTGGAAAGAAATTTGGGAGAGTCACAAAGGACGGATTACCGGTATTGCCGGCGGTATTTTTTTCGGTTTTATTTATTTGTTTGCGGGTTTTTGGGATATGTTGTTCTTTGCATTGGTAGTGTTCATAGGATATTCTGCCGGTAAGAGAAAGGATCTGCGAATGGATTCCTTTTTCCGCTGGCGGGAAATGGGTCAGTGGCTCTCTGAGCGCTGGCGCCCGTTCAAATGAACCCGTGATATGCCTTTCTCCGGAAAAAGAGCTGCAGCTTCTTGATGCCCATATTCTGGAGATTGACATGCTCACGGTTTTTTTGTGCGATTTACGATGTTTATTCCCGCGGTGACCCATAATAAGGACAAGAGGAAATTTCAAGGTTCTAGGAGGAACATGATGAAAAGACGTTTAGCCAGGGAGCTGGTCGTTCAGTGCCTGTATCAAATGGAAATGAACGAAACGACAAGCGAAGAAGCGCTGGAGATGCTGCTTGAGGATGCCGCCGAGGAGAATGATACCGAGCGGACCATCACCAATGAAGCGGAACTGAAGGAATTTGTGCTGGGACTCGTGAACGGCATTTGGGGCAGCAAAAGAGCGGTGGACGACCTGCTGGAAAATTATTTGAAAGGCTGGCAAATGAGCCGCCTCTCCAAGGTAGACCGCCAAATCCTGCGCCTCGCTGCTTATGAAATGCTATACCGCGACGACGTGCCGGCCAAAGTTGCCGTCAACGAGGCGATCGAGCTGGCAAAGCATTTCGGAACAGAGGACTCGGGCAAGTTTGTCAACGGAGTTCTGGGGAACATGATCCGCGAGCTGGATCAATTGAAGTCATAGTAAGCTTGAATAGGACGTCTCAGCCGTCCGCTTTGCCAATTCCAAACATAGGGGAGAGAGAGCGACATGACAGCATCTATTATCAGTGGAAAACAGGTTTCTGAAGATATCCGGGCGGGGATCGCCGCCAAAGTCAAGGAGCTGGCCGCCAAAGGCGTTACTCCGGGACTGGCCGTTGTGCTGGTAGGAGAGGACCCGGCTTCCCAAGTCTATGTGCGAAACAAGGAAAAAGCCTGCCACGATCTCGGATACTATTCAGAGGTACACCGGCTGCCGGCCACAACCACCCAGGAAGATTTGCTTGCTTTGGTGGACAAGCTGAATAAGCAGGATACCATCGACGGCATTCTCGTCCAGCTGCCGCTTCCTGGACACATTGACGAAAAGGCCGTCGTTAACGCGATCGCCGTAGACAAGGACGTGGACGGGTTCCACCCGGTAAATGTCGGCAACCTTGTCATCGGAGACGACAGCCTGCTTCCATGCACGCCGGCAGGCGTCATTGAGCTGATCAAGCGTACGGGCTTAGAGCTGGCCGGTAAGCATGCTGTTGTCATCGGACGCAGCAATATCGTCGGCAAGCCGGTTTCACTGCTGCTTCAACGGGAGAATGCGACCGTGACGATGTGTCACTCCCGGACGATCGGTATGGCGGACATCGCGCGGCAGGCTGATATTTTGGTCGTTGCGATCGGACGGGCCAATTTCATTGATGCGAGCTATGTCAAACCGGGTGCCGTAGTCATCGACGTGGGCATGAACCGGCTGGATACCGGCAAGCTGGCCGGAGACGTCGATTTTGAAAGCGTCAAGGAAGTATCGGGCCCGATTACGCCGGTGCCTGGAGGCGTTGGACCGATGACGATTACGATGCTGATGCAGAACACCCTGATCGCGGCCAAACGGCATCACGGATTGGCTTAACGGAGCTGATGCTATGGAGCCACAGCGTATTTTTTCAATCAAGGACTTAAACCGATACATCCGGATGAAGATGGATTCCGACAGCCTGCTCTCCGACGTCTGGATCCGGGGCGAAATATCGAACTTTACCCATCATTCCAGCGGGCATATGTACTTCACGCTCAAGGATGAGGGGAGCCGCATCAAAGCGATTATGTTCGCCTCCCACAACCAGCGGCTGCCGTTTCGCCCTAAGGAAGGCTCAAGGGTCATCGCGAGAGGAAACGTGACGGTATACGAGCGGGACGGACAGTACCAATTTTATGCCACCCAAATGCAGCCTGACGGGATCGGCAGCCTGTATCTGGCTTATGAGCAGCTGAAGGAAAAGTTGGAGAAAGAAGGCTTGTTTGCAGCAGACCGCAAGCGGCCGATTCCGGAGTTTCCGGAGACGATCGGCGTCATTACATCACCGACCGGCGCGGCCGTACGCGACATTATGACTACGCTGGAACGGCGTTACCCGCGGGCCCGGATCGTTCTCGCTCCCGTCTTGGTTCAAGGGAAAGGGGCCGCTCCCTCCATCGTGAAGGCCATTCGGATGATGAACGAGCTGGATGAAGCGGACGTGCTGATCGTCGGCCGCGGCGGCGGATCGCTGGAGGAGCTGTGGGCATTTAACGAAGAAGCGGTCGCGCGGGCGATCCGAGCTTCGCATATTCCGGTCATTTCGGCCGTCGGGCACGAAACGGACTTCACCATCGCGGACTTCGCCGCAGACCTAAGGGCGGCGACTCCGACCGCGGCCGCAGAGCTGGCCGTGCCGCATGCTGGCGAGCTGAAGGCGCGGCTGCAGCAGCGGGAACGGCTGCTGCTGCAGCTCCTTCAGCAGCGGGTGAAGCGCAGCCGCCAGCAGCTGGCGGCACTGCAGCGCTCGCCCGTGCTGCTGCATCCGCGGCGCTACATGCTGCAGCATGCGGAGCGCCTGGATATGCTGCGCCAGCGGCTCAGCGGCAACTTGCGTTCCCGGGTTCAACTGAACCGGGAAAAGAGAAGCCGCATGTACCATGCGCTGATGCGGTACAATCCGCAGGAGCAGCTGAACGGGGCCCTGAACCGCAACGAGGCGGCGCGCCGGCAGCTCCTTCAGTCGATGCAGAACATGTTGAAAGACAAGAAATCCCAGCTCTCTTCCGGCGTGCGCCATTTGGACGCCCTCAGTCCGCTAAAAGTTATGGCCCGCGGTTACAGCCTCGTCTACGACGAGCAGGAGACGCGTTTAATTAAATCGATCAATGAGGTACAGCCTGGCGATGTGGTCCATATTAAAGTGAACGACGGCCAGTTATCCTGCCAGGTATGGGAACTGAAGGAGGATGGACAGGAACATGGGGAATGAAAAAGAGCTCAGCTTTGAAGACGCGATGATTCAGCTCGAGGATATCGTCGGCGAACTGGAGCACGGCGACGTTCCGCTCGAAAAGGCGATCGAGCTGTTCCAGCAGGGAATGAAGCTGTCGCAGCTGTGCGGGCAGAAGCTTGAACAGGTGGAACGCAAAATCGAGATGATCGTCGAAGAGGACGGGGAGCTTCGCAAGAAGCCGTTCGGCGGCGGGCAGCTCGACCAGGGCGGCGGTGAAGTTTTTGAGTAACCGGGTTTCGTTCCAGGAATACATGCAGCAGATTTCCGAAAAAGTAACCGCCTCCTTGGAGGACAGCCTGCCGCATCATTGGCAGGTTCCTTCATCTTTAAAGGAATCCATGACGTATTCCTTGATGGCCGGAGGAAAGCGGCTCCGTCCGCTGCTGGTGGTTGCGGCCTGCGAAGCGCTTGGAGGCAACGCGGAGGCTGCCCTTGATGCAGCTTCCGCCGTGGAAATGGTGCATACGTATTCGCTCATCCATGATGATTTGCCTGCAATGGATAATGATGACTACCGCCGAGGCAAACTGACCAATCATAAAGTATATGGCGAAGCAACCGCCATCCTGGCAGGAGACGCCCTGCTGACGCATGCTTTTTATACGATCGCCCGCATCGCGGCAAAACACGGCATCGATGCGAACCCGATTCTGGCCATCGTGCAGGACCTTGCGGAAATGGCCGGTCCAAGAGGCATGGTCGGCGGACAGGCGGCCGATATGGAAGGCGAGCAGGGAGTCACGAATCTGGAGCATCTTCAGTATATTCACCAGCACAAGACGGGCGACCTGATCATCTTCTCGCTGCTGGCCGGCGGACGGATTGCGGGAGGCTCGGACGCCGATTTAGAAGCGCTGCGAACGTTTGGCAGCCGGCTTGGACTCGCCTTTCAAATCCAGGACGATATTCTTGATCTGGTTGGAGACGAGGCAAAACTGGGTAAGAAGACACAGAGCGACATTAAGCAGGAGAAGGTGACATATCCTTATTTTATCGGGTTGGAGGCTTCGCAGAAGCAGGTGGAGTCATTGACACGGGAAGCCAAGGCGGCTGTTTTGGAGGCTGGTTTTCAGGAACCGGGCCGCCTGCTGGAAATCGCCGATTATTTAATGCACAGAGATCATTAGCGTATGATGCTTTATGTACGATGGGCATTTTATGATATAATGGCGAAAAGAATCTAATCATGGAAGAATGTCATGGATAAACATATAACTAATTACGAAGGAAAGCGGGGAGATTGCCGTGCTGCTTCCACAAATTAACGAGCCAGGACAATTGAAATCACTATCGGTTGACGAGCTCACTTCTCTGGCGGCCGAAATCCGTCAATTTCTGATTGAGAAGCTGTCTGTCACCGGGGGGCATCTCGCATCAAATCTGGGAGTGGTGGAACTCACGCTGGCCCTGCACTATTGCTACAACAGCCCGCGCGATAAATTTATTTTTGATGTAGGGCATCAGGCCTACGTTCATAAAATGCTGACGGGCCGGATGGACCAGTTTGATACGCTGCGGAAGTACAAGGGGCTTTGCGGCTTTGTCAAACGCAACGAAAGTGAGCATGACGTCTGGGAAGCCGGGCATAGCAGCACTTCTCTGTCTGCTGCGATCGGCATGGCCGTGGCCAGGGACTTAAAAGGAGAAAACAACAAGGTGATCGCCATGATCGGGGACGGTGCCCTCACCGGCGGGATGGCTTTCGAAGCCTTGAACCATATCGGACATGAACAGAAGGACCTGATGGTCATTCTGAACGACAACGAAATGTCGATTGCGCCGAACGTCGGCGCCATGCATAACTATTTAAGCAAAATCCGCTCGGACCGCCATTATTTGCGCGCGAAAGACGAGCTTGAGATCATGCTGAAGAAAATTCCGGCGATTGGCGGCATGCTGGCCAAGACCGGCTCCAGGCTGAAGGAAAGCCTGAAATACATGATGGTTCCCGGCGTGCTGTTCGAAGAGCTGGGCTTAACCTATCTCGGACCGGTGGACGGCCATGATATCCACAAGCTGATCGAAACATTCAAGCAGGCTGATAACGTGCGCGGACCGGTATTCGTGCATGTCCTTACCACCAAAGGCAAAGGATATAAACCCGCAGAGGCGGATTCATATAAATGGCATGGGATTACACCGTACAAAATCGAATCAGGGCAGGTGCTCAAATCGGTAGGCAATCCGATGTACACCGACGTGTTCGGCCAGACGCTAATCGAGCTTGGAGAACAGGATCCTCGGATCATCGCTGTCACGCCTGCAATGCCCAAAGGCTCTGGTCTCGTTCCGTTCAGCGAACGGTTTCCGGACCGCATGATCGACGTCGGTATTGCGGAGCAGCACGCGGCAACCATGTGCGCCGCATTGGCTATGGAGGGAATGAAGCCGGTGTTCGCCGTCTATTCCACCTTCATGCAGCGAGCGTATGACCAGATCGTTCACGATATTTGCCGCCACAATGCCAACGTCATGTTCGCGATCGACCGAGCTGGCTTCGTTGGGGATGACGGCGAGACGCATCAGGGCGTATTTGACATCGCGTTTATGCGCCATATTCCGAACATGGTCATGATGATGCCGAAGGATGAAAACGAGCTGAGACATATGATGAAGACCGCCCTGGAATATAACGACGGACCGATTGCTTTCCGCTACCCGCGGATCAACGGTCTGGGGGTTCATTTGGACGAGGAACTTGTACCGATTCCGATCGGCAAATGGGAAACCGTCCGCGATGGGGAAGGTTACGCCGTTCTCGCCTGCGGCCCGATGGTTCAAGTTGCGCTTGAGGCAGCCGACCAGCTGAAGCGGGAAGGCATTCACCTAAGGGTAGTCAACGCCCGGTTTATGAAGCCGCTGGATGAAGAATTGCTGACGGAACTTGCCGAGAGCAACACGAATATGGTGGTGCTCGAAGAGACAAGCGAAGCGGGCAGCTTGGGCAGCGCCGTACTGGAGTTTTATGCTTCAAGACATATTTTTGACACGAAAGTGTCCTTGATGGGTGTGCCGGACCGTTTTATCGAGCATGGCAGCGTGAAAGAGCAGCGGGAGGAGACCGGTCTTACGGCAGCAGGAGTGGTCGACGAAATCAAGAAGCTGATGTCCCTGCATCCTTTCGAGATCGGCAAAACCCAGTTTCCATCCTAATGGATGAACGAGATCGCCGTGCAGTCAGGAGATTATGATGAATTTGCCTAAAGAACGAATCGACGTCCTGCTCGTTGAGCAGGGCTTTTATGAGAGCCGGGAAAAAGCCAAAGCGGCAATTATGGCCGGTCTGGTCTTAGCGGCAGAAGAACGCGTCGAAAAAGCGGGAACGAAAATTCCGCGGGATACGCCGCTTAGAGTTAAGGGAGCGGTGCATCCGTACGTCAGCCGCGGCGGCTTGAAGCTGGAGAAGGCGCTCCGCACCTTCGGGATCGATCTGACCGGCAGAACGATGCTGGATATCGGGTCTTCCACCGGCGGCTTTACCGATTGCGCCCTGCAGAACGGAGCCGCCTATGTGTATGCCATTGATGTCGGCTACAATCAGCTGGACTGGTCGCTGCGGAATGACGAGCGGGTAAACGTAATGGAACGGACCAACTTCCGTTATATGACGCCCGAGGATCTGAATGGTCCTGCCCCGGATTTTGCCAGCATCGACGTATCCTTCATTTCACTGCGCATTATTCTGCCTCCGCTGATGGCGCTTCTGAACAAACCGGCAGACGTGGCCGCGCTGATTAAGCCGCAGTTTGAAGCCGGAAGGGAAAAGGTCGGGAAATCCGGAGTCGTGCGGGAACCCGAGGTTCACCGCGAGGTGCTGCTGAATGTGCTTACCTTTGCCGCGGAAGTAGGCTTTGTTCTAAACGGATTAACATTCTCGCCGATCACCGGAGGCGAAGGGAACATCGAATTTCTCGCTCATTGGCATGTGCCGGCGAGCCCTTCGGATGCAGCAGGACAACCTGTGACGGACGAAGAGCTGCAGGGTTTGGTTTCTGATGTAGTTGCGCAAGCACGCCATACGTTTACAGGGAACTCATCCAAGGGATGAGTTCTTTTTGTAGCTATAAGGAAGTAGAAGCTTCGAGGCGACTTCCTTATATAGCAAGAAAAACTTCCGCTAAATGCGGTCTGGCTTCCTTGAAGGTACGTCAATCGTGTTTTTCCTTTTTCCGCCACAAATTCGAATTAGGAATTGATGAGAACGTTTGTTTGGGTTATAATGAGCTTGTTTATATGCGTTTATACATTCAAAAAACGGATTTTTATACATGCAAAAAAGGGATTTTTCCGCATTTCCGCGAATACCAAGTCGAGGTGATGAGGATGGAGGGACGTGCAGATTTGCTGGTCATGCTGCTGATCGGCGTGCTTCTGATCGTTTGGATCGCTTATGGTCTGAGATCCTGGCTGTTTAACCCTCTGCCTGCCCGAGTGCCGGAAATGCCGATCAACGAAGAGATACAGGACCATCCTGCGGTAGATTTGCTGGAGGAGGCAGGCTATGAAATGATCGGCGGCAAAATCAAAATCCCGCTGCTGTTTGAGGCGGACGGGGAAGAGTATCACAGCCGCCTGTTTATCGATTATGTCGTGAGGGACGATGACGAGGTGTTGTACCTGGTGAAAGTCGCCAGGAAGCGTCTTCCCCTCGAATGGACCGGTTCCAATCTGCGCGACCGCCTGCTGCCCTATTTTCTACTGTACCCGGGCTCCGGCGGCGTACTCTTCGTCGATGTCGATGAAGGGGAAATCCGGCGCATTCATTTTGATTGGGATGAAGAGGACTGGAATGGTTATGATGATTAAATATGAGCAACTAACATTTGGGAGGCCTATATGAAAGGACAACGCCATATCAAAATACGAGAGATAATCACCCAGAAGGAGATCGAGACTCAGGATGAGCTGGTCGAGGCTCTGCGTGAAGCAGGATTTCAGGTGACGCAGGCCACCGTGTCCAGAGACATCAAAGAGCTGCTGTTAATCAAAGTGCCGATGGATGACGGCAGGTATAAATATTCACTGCCGACGGATCAGCGCTACAATCCGATTCAGAAACTCAAGCGCGCGCTTGTGGACAATTTCGTGCATATTGATTATACGAACAACCTGGTCGTTATGAAGTGTCTGCCGGGAACGGCCAATGCCGTTGCCGTTCTGCTGGATAATATGGAATGGAACGAAATTATGGGGACGATCTGCGGTGACGACACGGCACTGATCATTTGCCGGACAAATGAGGACAGCGAGCGGCTGGTCCAAATGATCAACAGCTTTATTTCATAGTACAAATCATAGATTTGCCTTAGCGGAGGTGCGCTATATATCATGCTTTTAACATTAAGTATCCGAAACTTGGCGGTCGTCGAATCGGTCGACGTCCATTTTCATCCGGGCTTTCACGTGCTGACCGGGGAGACCGGTGCCGGGAAATCCATCATAATTGATGCCTTGGGGCTGATTGCTGGGGGAAGAGGCGTAGCGGACTTAATCCGCTACGGCTGCGACAAGGCGGAAATTGAAGCGCTGTTTGAGCTGCAGGAAGGGCATCCGGTGTGGGAGGCTTTGGCCAAGATCGGAGTCGGAGGAAGCCATGAAGAGCATTTAATTATCCGCAGGGAGCTGACATCTCAGGGAAAGAGCACGTCAAGAGTCAATGGGCAGCTTGTCAATTTGACGATGCTGCGGGAAGTCGGCGAACAGCTGGTCAACATTCATGGGCAGCATGAGCACCAGAACCTTTTGCGTGCGGACAGGCATCTCAGCCTATTGGATACTTATGGGGACGCGCTGATCGGTCCAATCAAACGGGAGTACCAGGAACGGTACGCAGCGTTCTCCAAAGTGGAGAAGGAACTGCGCGAATTAATGGATTCCAGCCAGAAAGCTTATCAAATGCTGGATCTTTATCGTTTTCAGTTGGAGGAAATTTCGGCTGCTTCATTAAAATCCGGAGAAGATGAATGGTTGAGCGAAGAAAGGGTCAAGCTATCCCATAGTGAGAAAATGATGGATGCCGTATCCGGATCCTACGAGCTGCTGAATGGTCATCAGGGAATCAGCGTGATCAGTACGTCCATTTCCCGTCTGGAAGATGTCATGAAATATGATGAGAAGGGCTTACAGCCGGTGCTTGAGCAGCTGCAGTCTGCCTTTTACCAGCTGGAGGACGCCGCTTTCCAGCTCCGGGATTACCGGGATCAGGTCGAGTTTAACCCCGAACGGCTCGAAGAGGTGGAGCAGCGACTGGACCTCATTTCCACGCTCCGCCGTAAATACGGGGACAGCGTGGAACAGATTCTGGCGTATTACGAATCGATCCTGCAGGAAACGAGCCTGCTGGAGAATAAGGATGAGCGTCTGGAGCATCTCAAATCCCAAAGGGATGGATTGCTGGCCGGTCTGATTGAATCCGCCCAGGAGCTAAGCGAAGCAAGGCAGCAGTGCGCTGCGGATCTCGCCAGACAAGTGGAGACTGAATTGAAGGACCTTCATATGGAGCGAACTTCGCTGGAAGTCCGGCTGGAGCGGCTGGATGATCAGCGGGGGATCGAGGTCGATGGCCGGAAGATCAGGCTCACCAGACAGGGACTGGATACCGCTGAATTTATGATATCCCCGAACCCGGGCGAGCCGCTGCGGCCGCTTAGCAAAATCGCATCCGGCGGTGAGTTGTCCCGGATGATGCTGGCGATGAAGAGCATTTTTGCACGTCATGACCGAATTCCGGTCCTAATCTTTGATGAAGTGGACACGGGAGTCAGCGGAAGGGCGGCACAGTCCATTGCCGAGAAGCTGAACAAGCTGGCTGAGACCTGCCAGGTATTTTCGATTACCCATCTTCCCCAGGTGGCTTGCATGGCAGATCATCAATATTTAATCGAGAAGAACGTAGATGAAGGACGCACGATGACTCGCGTGGAGGAACTGTCGCCAAAAGGCCGGGTTGAAGAGCTGGCCCGAATGCTGGGCGGGGTGGAAATTACGAAGAAAACGCTCCATCATGCCCAAGAAATGCTGAAGCTGGCGGACGAGCGGAAAGCCGTCAAATCCGCACCAGAGTAATGATTGACAGTAATAAAAGCCTAGAGGCGGGGTAATCTTAAAGGTACGCAATTGGCGACCACCTTTCGTCAAGCGAAAGAAGCAAAAGGGAGCGTGACAGCCATTGAACTCCAGCCTCAGGAATAAAATGCTCGGTCTTTTCATTGTCTTCTTTCTTTGTTTTTTAGGAACAACAGAGCCGGTGCAGAGCTTGGCTGCCATTCCAAACGAAATCAGGATGTTTACGGGAACGGCACAAGCGCTATCCATGCCGGTGACGGCCCAAGCTACCGTCGACCGTCCGGGCGTCCTGCATCTCAACGGTTCCTCCGTAACCGCCAAAGTGACACCCGGCCGTCCATTACAGCTGACGCCGCAGCATAGCGGAATGGCGAAAGTAACCTTGAAATTATTCGGAACGATCCCTTTTAAAACCGTTCAGATTCAGGTCGTTCCAGGTCTCAAAGTGATTCCTGGCGGACAAACGATCGGTGTTAAGGTGAAATCTTCGGGCATATTGGTCGTCGGGCATCACCTGGTCAGCGTGGATTCCGATACGAAGGTGTCCCCAGGTGAGAATGCCGGGATCCAGCTGGGTGATTTGATGACCCATATGAACGGAGTTCCGATGGACGACGTCGCGAAAGTTGCCAAAGTAGTCGAGGAGGCAGGCAAAAGCAAGCGACCGCTCGAAATCAAATTCAAACGCGGAAACAAAGAGATGAGCACGAAGCTGTCCCCAGCCTATGATCTGGAAGACAAGGTGTGGCGATTGGGACTGTATATTCGCGACTCAGCCGCAGGCGTCGGAACGTTAACCTTCTATGCTCCGGATCAAGGTGTATATGGAGCACTGGGCCATGTCATTACGGATATGAACACGCAAACGCCGATTTCCGTCGGCAGCGGCGAAATTTTGCAGTCCAGCGTAACCTCAATATCCAAAAGCCAGGATGGTGAGCCAGGAGAGAAGAGGGCGCATTTTCTCAAGGAAAGCAAAATATTAGGTAATATTGAGCGCAACACGCATTTCGGAATCTTCGGCAAGATGAATCAAAATCCGGAACACAGCCTGTATAAAGAAGGCATCCCGATTGCATTTGCTCAGCAGGTCAAGGAAGGCCCTGCCGAAATTTTGACCGTGGTGGATGGGCAGCAGGTCGAGCGGTTCAAGGTTAATATCGTTCATGTGGCGAAGCAGGAATCACCGGCCACCAAAGGTCTGGTCATTCGAATTACCGATCCGCGGCTGCTGGAGAAGACCGGCGGTATCGTCCAAGGGATGAGCGGAAGCCCCATCGTGCAGGACGGGAAATTGGTAGGAGCGGTTACCCATGTGTTCGTTAACGATCCGAGGTCTGGTTACGGATGCTTTATCGAGTGGATGCTTCAGGATTCCGGCGTTCTCCCTCAATCCAAAAGTTCTTTAAAAAGTCTTAAGGCCGTTTAGCCTTAAGACTTTTTGTCGTTTCATCGCGAAATAGTTAGAATATTGGATAAAAATATTAATTATAATTCAATGTGGCAAAAAAATAAACAAAAATAATTTTCGACAGAAGGAATTTAATGTTGGGTGTCGAAAACTTATCTCTGCAGAAAAATAAGGGAATACGATTCTAAGGAGGAAGCAGCCAGTGCAAAAAATAGAGGTATTGTTGGCAGATGATAACCGGGAATTCACGAATTTGCTTGCGGAATATATTACCGAGCAAGACGATATGATGGTAACGGGAATCGCCTATAATGGCGAGGAAGTGCTAAATATGATCAGTGAATCGAGAAAAATTCCGGACGTACTGATCTTGGACATTATTATGCCGCATCTGGACGGATTGGGTGTTCTTGAAAGATTGCGTGAGATGAATCTGTCCCCACAGCCTAAAATCATTATGCTGACTGCTTTCGGCCAGGAGAACATCACCCAAAGAGCGGTACAACTCGGTGCTTCTTACTACATTCTTAAACCGTTTGACATGGAGGTTCTGGCCAGCCGCATTCGTCAGCTCGTAGGGCAGCAGCATGTCACGACAGGCAGTATGACGGTATCGACGACCAAATCCAATGTGGTACCGATGGCGAAAGGAAAAAACCTCGACGCCAACATTACGTCCATCATTCACGAGATCGGGGTACCGGCCCATATCAAAGGTTACCAATATTTGCGCGAAGCGATTACGATGGTCTACAACAACATCGAAATCCTCGGTGCCATTACCAAAACGCTGTATCCGGCGATTGCCGAAAAGTTCAAAACGACGCCATCCCGCGTTGAGCGTGCCATTCGCCACGCAATCGAAGTAGCCTGGACGCGAGGCAATATCGACTCCATCAGCCATCTGTTCGGCTACACCATCAATATCAGCAAGTCCAAGCCGACCAACAGCGAATTTATCGCCATGGTGGCCGACAAGCTGCGGATTGAGCATAAGGTGTCGTGAAAGGAATAGCATGACCCTAAAGAATACGCCATACTATGACGATGATCATAGTATGGCGTTTTTTTTGAATTCGAAAAAAAAACCGCTAAAATGCGGTCTGGCTTCTTAAAATGTATTGTCGATAGACGTTTTTCTCTAATGGAATGTTGATCCATCTGCCGGTGAATGATGATATCCAATTTTTTCAAAAGGGTAATAATATATAGATTGAGCTAAAGTTTTGCATTTTCTTAAGTTCATTCTATAAGTTACAAAGTTTTATCTGGATATCAAGCCTAAATAAATTTACACTTAAACTAATCATCAAAAATTGGAAAAAAGCTAGGCGAATAAGGGAAGGAGTTTAACATTGAAAGCTAAAGGATGGATCATTGCCGCGGCAGCTGCGATTGCGTTATCGGCAACTTCAATTATGGTCGTGGCGAAACCCGACCCGATCAAAGTCATGCGCAACGGAACCGAGTGGGTGACGGAAGCTGCACCCGTTCAAATAGATGATGAAATCATGATACCACTGAATACCTTCGGCAAGCTTGTTGGCAAACAAGTCACCTATAACAGTCAAACCAACACAGTCAGTATTGATGACAAGAAACAGATACCTTTTGCGCAATCCGACGACAAGAAGATCCAGATCAGCGGGGATGTGGGCGAAACGGGAACCTACGATAACTTAACGCTGACAACGGAGACCTTCAGCCGTCACATCCCGGGTTACAATGTGGCCAATCTAGGATATGCCCCGATCATCGAAAGGACCGATTTGACGGGGGATGGCAAGAAGGATATTGTCATTATTTTAACGACAGGATATGGAACCGGGGTATATGCATCAAATCCACTCGTGTATACCGAAACAGCGGATTCCATACCCGTTGAAGATGCCTATACGGCGTTTCTGAAGCAGTTCAGCAGTAAAGTGACGGACAAGCAAATCGAGCTGGATATTCACGGCGAGCGAACGGTCATCCCCGTTTCCAAACTGCAGTCCGGCCCCGTGAAATTCCCGCCCGGGATTGGAAGCGTTATGTATTACACGCTGGAGGGCAACACCCTAAAAGCGACGACAGCCGTGCAGGTATCTCCCGCCGAATTTATCGGCGATTTAGCCTTGAGCTACACGTTTAAAAACGGCCTGCTCCAGGCAGGTGAAGCTCAATTTACCTTGTACCCTGAGTATGGTTCGTGATAAGATAACGTTCTGGCAGTTATTACTAACTTTTTGAGGCTACAGCCGTGAAAGGAACGATGATGAAGACATCCAAGATTTCTACTTTACTGCTGACAGGCGTCATCACGGCGATGCTATTCCTAAGCGGATGCAGTCTGGAGATTATCCCGGCCGCACCGGAGAACGACAGCAAGCCGGCGAGCACGGGCGAAGGGAACCTCCGGGTCGTTTTTCTTGATGTAGGGCAAGGAGCTTCTCAGCTTATTATTTCCCCTTCCGGTAAAACGATGTTGATAGATGCGGGAAACAATGACAAAGAAGAACTGATGCTGCAATATATGGAGCAGTACGGCATCACCAAGCTGGACACGGTGATCGGAACTCATCCGGATGCCGATCACATCGGCGGATTGGACGCCGTCATTAATCACATTCCGGTAGGCAGCATTTATATGCCCAAAGCACAGGCCAATACGAAAACGTTTGAATCCGTTCTGCGTGCCATCAAGAATAAAAAGCTGAAAGTACAAACGGCGAAAGCGGGGATTTCTTGGGATATGGACGACGAAGTTCACGTCGATATGCTGGCGCCGCATAAAAGTTATGACGATTCGAATAATATGAGCGCCGTGGTGAAAATAACGTATGGCCGGACTTCTTTTCTGCTAACCGGTGACGCGGAAGCGGACAGCGAGCGGGATATGCTCCAGGCTGGGGCGGATTTGCAGGCGGATGTGATGCTGGTAGGGCACCACGGCTCCAAGTCGTCGACCACACTCGCATTCCTCAAACGGGTCCATCCGAAATACGCCGTTATTCAGGTAGGGGCAGACAATACATACGGACATCCGAAAAGCGTCATCCTAAACCGGCTCAAGCAGCAGGGCGTCACGGTATACCGCAACGATCTTCAGGGAACGATTGAAGCGGAGTCGAACGGGCAGAAGGTAACATTCCGAACGGAAAGGTGAGAACGATGACAGGATATGTCGAAGGCTTTGATGGACCGTTTTGCCGGATTGAAGTGGACGGTAATATCCAGGCCGTTCCCCGTGAACAAGTAGATCCCAGGGTGAAGGCGGGAGACGCCGTGGAACGAAAGGGCGGAATTTGGGTGACCGATCCGGCTGCAACCAAACGGCGCACGGACGAAATCAAAAAGTTAATGGACGATGTTTGGGAATCATAAAAAAACTCTTCGCTGGATGATGTGCTGATTCATTGCGCTCATCATCCCGAAGAGTTTTTTTATATCGTCAGGCGCTTCCTTTGGCGCTGACTTTGTGCGGTGGAACAAAGCAGCACCGGCACCGCGGCTCGTAGTCATCGGAATCCCCGATCATAATGACCGAGCCCAGTGGAGCGGGGTGGCCGTTGACAATCCGCTGCGTAAACACGGCTTCCGGGCTGCCGCATACCGCACAGAAGGCGGTCAGCAGCTGGATGTCATCCGCCATGGCCAGCAGGCCGCCGATGTAGCCGAATTCTTTTCCGCGATAGTCCAGATTCAGCCCGTCCACAATGACATGCTTTCCGTTATATGCCAGCTCTTCCACCAGACCGAGAATTGGCTTGCTGAAGAACTGGACCTCGTCAAAAGCGACCACATCCGCGTCTACCGTTTCCGCGATGATGTTTGCCGTGATGTCAGCCGTCAGCTGCCGCGGAATGGAGATGGCCGGCAGCCGGTATCCGATCCGGCTGACGATCTCGTCCTTCGCGTAGCGCTGATCTTCCTCAGGCTTGTAAGCCACCAGCTTTTTCCGGCCGTATTGGATCAGTTTTTGGCATCGGCGGATGAGCTCACCCGATTTCTCGCTAAACATGGGTCCCGTAATTACGGTAATCCGTCCTTTATTCACGTTCAGCCTGCTCCTTTCCCATTAGCAAAACCCGTTCATGTTCTATATGATGACAAAACACGAAAAATTGCGACTTTTATAGAGTACCACAATTAAAACGGACATGGCTACAAAAATAACCGAAAGTGGCGTGAAGGGTTTTGCCGTGGTATGGTTAACGTAAGCAGGAACGAATGAGCATGTGGAGGAGACGCATCATGCAGGAAAAAATAGAAGCTTACAAAACTAGAATAGCTGAATTGTCAGCAGAGCTCGGCAACCATCCGCAAGTGGAAGAGCTGCTTGGCAGCCTGCTCGCGGATCTCGAAGATGCGGTTCAGCAAAACCATAAACTGCGGCTCACGCTGCTGAAATCTTCGTCGAAAGAATCCCGAATGTCCACGAAGCTGAGAGAGGCGCTGTACGAGTAATTTTTATCGGTCTGGTAAACGGCTGGTAACCTGCCACAGGATTCTGCGGCAAATTCGGATACACCAATTCGCACTCCCCGCTATATTCTAAAGAAAGCAGAAATATGTTGAAGCGGGGTGATTTGGTGAACCGGTCCACTGATAACAAGAAACGGCATAAGCCGGCAAAGCAGGTTGTAAAGCATGGCAAAGCCGGCGTGCCCCCGCCAAAATTGAGTCCGCAGCAAATCGCAGTCATTGCGGGGTTGCTGAATAACTTTTTTGTGGTCGAATCCGTGCTTTACAACCGTGATAACGAGCTGAAGGTTATTTTAACGAGCAGAACCCTGACCGCACTTCCGGTGCTGGGTAATCCGGAGTACGGATTGGTGGAGCAGGACGTTGCCCTTAACATAATCGCGAGTGAAACCGATGAAGAAGATTTGGATGATAAACAAAACCCCGTTCTGAGATAAACCTGCAGTCCGGGGTTCTTTGTTTGATTCCTGGTCCTGGAATCCGGTGTTATGAAGATTGTACGGGCGGTTTGGGCTTGCGTTTCTCCTTGAACCGTGGCCCTACATAGTTTCGTTTGCGGTCCCGGAACAGAATCCAGCCGCCGAGAAAGCTCATCCCTGCCACGAACAGGAGCAGGCCGAGGACAAAATGTCCCCACGCAAACGCCGGATGGGCGACGCTCGCATCGCCATGGAGCGAGTAATACTCAAATACCGCGTCTTTCATAAATAAAAATCCGGTCATTGCCGCCAGTCCCGGAATGACAAGGATCAGGATGGCGATAAAGCGGGAAATAATCAGTTTCATGAAAAATCCCTTCCTGTTGGCCTGTTTTAGTCCACTATATCATAACTCGTCCGGTGAATCTTTGTCTATTTCCGGACATGTGATAACATTTTGTAATGCGGTGAAAACCGAGTACAATATAAGGGCGATGGAGTGCGTATTGCTCCGGACACAACTTGTATAAAGTTATACGCCAAATGATTACAATATAAACTTGTTAGGGTGGAGGATGGACATGACAATATCGTGTGACGTTGCCGTACTGGGCGGAGGTACCGGCGGTTATGTAGCCGCGATCCGTGCAGCTCAGCTGGGCAAGGAAGTCGTCATTATCGAAGCAGACAAGCTTGGAGGAACGTGCCTGCACCGCGGCTGCATTCCAAGTAAGTCTTTGCTGCGTAGCGCGGAAGTATACGCGGAAATTAAGGAAAGCGAGAATTACGGTATCGAGACAGCGGGGGCCGCTCTCAAATTTTCCAAGGTTCAGGCGCGGAAAGAAGGCATTGTGGACCAGCTGCATCAAGGAGTTCAGTACCTGATGCGCAAAAATAAAATACAGGTGGTTCACGGAAAAGGCCGCGTTATCGGCCCTTCCATCTTTTCGCCGAAAAGCGGTGCAGTTGCCGTGGAGCTGGCGGATGGAGAGATGGAGACGGTGGTCCCGACCCATTTGATCATCGCTACCGGTTCCCGTCCAAGGCTACTGCCCGGACTTGAACCCGATGGAGTACATATTCTGACCAGCGACGAAGCGCTTCGTTTGGAAGAACTTCCATCTTCCATTATCATTGTCGGCGGCGGCGTAATTGGCGTCGAATGGGCTTCGATGCTGAACGATTTTGGCGTGGAGGTCACCATTGTGGAGGCTGCCAGCCAGCTGCTTCCTGCAGAAGATGAGGAGATCGCCCGGGAGCTTCAGAAGTCGCTTTCGCGTAGGGGCGTGAAAATGATTACTGGTGCCCAGCTGCAGACAGACACATATGAAGCAGCGGATCATCAGGTGCACATCGATGTGCGGGTTGGAGAAAAGTCGGAGCGGCTTCAGGCGGACAAGCTGCTGGTATCGATCGGCCGCCAGGCCAATGTGGAGAACATCGGTCTGGAAAATACGGATGTCCGGGTGGAACGCGGATTTATAGCCGTCAATGAATATTTCCAAACCGGAGAATCGCATATTTATGCCATCGGCGACGTCATTGGCGGACTGCAGCTCGCTCATGCGGCAAGTCATGAAGGCATTGCGGCCGTCAACCATTTGGCGGGAGATAACGTTCACCCGGCGGATGCGGATCTGATTCCAAGATGCGTGTATACGAGACCGGAAGTGGCCAGCGTCGGCATTACCGAGAAGGAAGCCCGCAGCCGCGGATTCGAGGTCAAGGTCGGCAAATTCCCGTTCCAGGCCATCGGAAAAGCTTTGGTACAGGGCAGTAAGGAAGGATTCGTGAAAGTAGTAGCTGATCCTAAGACGAATGATATTTTGGGCGTGCAAATGATCGGGGCGCATGCGACGGACCTGATCAGCGAGGCGGCGCTGGCCCAGTTTCTGAATGCAACCCCTTGGGAGATCGGGCAGATGGTGCATCCGCACCCAACGCTCTCGGAAATTTTGGGAGAGGCAATGCTCGCTGTAGACGGTAAATCCATCGGACTGTAAGCCAAAATTTAGAATCGGTTCTTTTCTTTTCGCCGCGGTTATGATTATAATAGGGTTAAGCCAAGTCTTAGTACCAGGTTTTAATAGTAGATCAGGGAAAAGACTGAAAGCTCTATAATAAGGAGGTACCTCCCATGAATGATCAGGGTACTGTTCACACGCCACATGAGCATGAGCAGCTTGGACTCACCAACGGCCAAGTCATCGACATGTACAGATATATGCTGCTCGGGCGCAAATTTGACGAGCGTAACCTGCTGCTGCAGCGGGCAGGCAAGATTAACTTTCACGTATCGGGAATCGGTCAGGAGGCGGCGCAGGTCGCCGCGGCGTTTGCATTGGACCGGGAAAATGACTACTATTTGCCTTATTATCGCGATTATTCTTTTGTGTTAACGGTCGGTATGACCCCGCGCGAACTGATGCTGTCGGCATTTGCGAAAGCTGAGGATCCGAACAGCGGCGGGCGCCAAATGCCTGGTCACTTCGGCTCTAAACGGCTGCGGATCGTAACGGGTTCAAGCCCCGTCACGACCCAAGTGCCGCACGCCGTAGGCGTGGCCTTGTCCGCCAAGATGAGAAAACAGGACATCGTTTCGTTTGTAACCTTCGGCGAGGGCTCGAGCAATCAGGGGGACTTCCATGAGGGAGCCAACTTTGCGGGCGTTCATAAGCTGCCGGTCATTTTTATGTGCGAAAACAATCAGTATGCCATTTCGGTACCTCTGCATAAGCAGATCAGCGGCAAAGTCAGCGACCGGGCGCTCGGCTATGGGTTTCCGGGTATCCGAGTGGACGGCAACGATGCACTTGCGGTCTACAAAGCGGTGAAGGAAGCGCGTGAACGCGCCGTCCGCGGCGAAGGACCTACGCTGATCGAAGCTATGATGTACCGCCTGTCTCCGCACTCCACTTCGGATAACGATTTGGCATACCGGACCAAAGAAGAAGTGGAAGAGAACTGGAAAAAAGACGGCATTGCCCGGTTCAAACAATATTTGATCAGCTGCGGCATCTGGGATGAAGACAAGGATGCGGATTTAAGCGCACAGCTTGCCCTTGAAATCAAGGAAGCCACCGAATCGGCCGACAATGCTCCGTTCCCGAAACCGGAGGATACGCTTAAGCATGTGTATGCGGGCGATAGCGAAGAGGGGGTATACTAATGGCCGAAATGGAATATATCGATGCGATTCGTCTGGCTATGAAAGAAGAAATGGAAAAAGACGAAAACGTGTTTGTCCTTGGCGAGGATGTCGGCGTCAAAGGCGGCGTGTTCACGACGACCAAAGGTCTGCAGGACCAGTTCGGTGAAGAGCGGGTCATCGACACGCCGCTGGCGGAATCCGCTATCGCCGGCGTTGCAATCGGTGCGGCCATGGTCGGCATGAAGCCGATCGCGGAAATGCAGTATTCCGACTTCATGCTGCCGGCAACGAACCAGATTATTAGTGAGGCCGCGAAAATCCGCTATCGCTCCAACAACGACTGGAGCTGTCCGATCGTGGTCCGTGCACCGATCGGTGGGGGCATTTTCGGGGGATTATATCACTCCCAATGCCCGGAATCGATCTTCTTCGGTACCCCCGGCTTGAAAATTGTGGCGCCCTTTACCGCCTATGATGCGAAAGGCCTGCTGAAAGCTGCTATCAACGATCCGGATCCAGTGCTGTTTTTTGAAAATAAAAAGTGCTACCGAATGATCAAAGGTGACGTACCTTTGGACGACTATACCGTACCGATCGGCAAGGCTAACGTGCTGCGCGAGGGAACCGACATTACGGTCATCGGCTACAGCATGCCGCTGCACTTCTGCCTTCAAGCTGCCGAAGAGCTGGAGAAGGAAGAGGGCATTTCGGCCCACATCCTGGATCTGCGCTCGCTGCAGCCGTTGGATCGTGACGCCATCATTGAGGCGGTCCGCAAAACCGGCAAGGTGCTGATCGTGCATGAGGACAACAAAACAGGCGGCGTGGGCGCCGAGGTGTCCGCCATTATTTCGGAAGAATGCCTGTTTGACCTCGACGCGCCGATCAAGCGCTTGTGCGGCCCGGACGTTCCGGCCATGCCGATCAGCCCGCCGATGGAGAAGTTCTTTATGCTGAGCAAGGATAAAGTCAAGCAAGCGATGCACGAGTTGGCGGTTTACTGAGAATTGCCGTATGAAGGGGTGAAAATATGTCAAATCAAAAATTAACCGATATGGTGATGCCACAGCTGGCAGAATCTCTCGTGTCCGCAACGATCGCCAAATGGCTGAAGCAGCCTGGCGATAAGGTGGAACAGTACGAGCCGATCTGTGAGGTCATAACCGATAAGGTCAACGCGGAAATCCCTTCCACGGTGGACGGGGTTATGGGAGAATGGGTCGCCGAAGAAGGCCAGACCGTCGCCGTCGGCGAGGTCATCTGCCGCATTGCGGCAGCAGGCGCCGAGGTGTCTCCGGCGGAGGAACGGCCGCAGGCTGAGACACGTACCGCAGCTGCCCCGGCACAGACGGAAGCCTCTGGCGACCAGTCGATGCGCGGCCGGTATTCCCCTGCGGTGCAAAGCCTGGCAGCCGAGCACGGCGTGAACCTGAACGCGGTGCAGGGAACGGGCATGGGCGGTCGGATTACCCGCAAGGATGTCCTTGCTTATATCGAAAACGGAGGTGCGGCTGCGGAAACCGGTCGGGCGGCCGAAGCTCCCGTGAAGAAACAGGTTCATTCTCCATTCGAAGGGTTGCCGCATGCCAATCCTGCGGTCCGTCCGGAGCAATATATCCCGGTTCCGCCGGCATCCACCCGGCAGTCGGGTCTGCATTTGACCGAGTCGCCGCGTATTCCGGCCGTGGAAATTGAAGACCAGAACGGACGCGCCGAAACGATGATCGACGTCACCCCGATCCGCAATGCTATTGCCACGAACATGCGACAGAGCGTGTCGGAAATTCCGCATGCCTGGACGATGATCGAGGTTGACGTGACCAATCTGGTGCTGCTGCGCAATAAATTGAAGGATGAATTTAAGCGCAGAGAGGGCTATAATTTAACCTATCTGGCGTTTCTGCTGAAGGCCGTGGTCAATGCGATCAAGGAATATCCGATCATGAACTCCGTTTGGGCGGTGAATAAAATCATCGTGAAACGGGACATCAATATCTCCCTTGCCGTCGGAACAGAAGATTCCGTCATGACCCCGGTCATCCAACGGGCCGACCAGAAGAACATTGCTGGCCTCGCTAGGGAAATCGAGGAACTGGCGACCAAAACGCGTCAGGGTAAGCTCAAGCTGGAGGATATGCAGGGGGGCACCTTTACGGTGAACAATACCGGGTCGTTTGGTTCCATCCTGTCTTACCCGATTATCAATTATCCGCAGGCGGCCATCCTTACCTTCGAATCGATCGTGAAGCGGCCTGTCGTGATCAACGATATGATCGCCGTCCGTTCGATGGCGAATATCTGCCTGTCGCTGGACCACCGGATTTTGGACGGAGTTATCTGCGGACGCTTCCTTCAGCGCGTGAAGGAAAACGTGGAAAGTTATACGCTGGATACGAAAGTTTACTAAATAAAAGTCTTCGAAAGCTTGGTCATCATCTGAAAGGGCGTGAAGCAATCATGACAACCAAACTTGAAGTGTCCTATACGCCGATGATGGATTACGGTGCGGCCTGGGATTTGCAAAAAAGCATCGTCAGCCGCATTGACCTTGGAGAGCAGCAGGAAACCCTGCTGCTCTTGCAGCATCCGCCGACGTATACGATAGGGTCGCAGCGGCATCCCGAGCATCTCTTGCTCAGCAAGGAACAGTTGGAAAAGCAAGGCATCGGCTTGTTTGAAATCGACCGGGGCGGAGACATCACCTATCACGGCCCGGGGCAGCTGGTCGGCTATCCGCTGCTGCTGCTGGCGGGCAAGGAAGGGCTGGATCTGCACGGCTATCTGCGCAATCTCGAGCAGGTCATCATCAATTACCTTGCGCATTACGGGATTGTTGCAGGCCGCAAACCTGAATATACAGGCGTCTGGGTAGGAGATCTGAAAATTTGCGCCATCGGGGTCAAATTCAACAAGTGCAAACACCAAAGAGGGTTTGTTACCAGCCATGGGTTTGCCTTCAACATCACTTCCGGCATTCAAAATGAAGGATTTCAGGGCATCATTCCGTGTGGGATTCAGGAGTATGGCGTAACGTCGCTGGAGGATTGCATAGGGAAGCCGATCACGGTCGAACGGGTGGCGGAGGAGATCGTTCCGTTCTTTACCGAGGTATTCGGATTTGAGGCCGTCGCAGCAATGGATGCAGAGGAAAGCCCGCTGAACTCAGCGGGCCATTAAGGACTCGACAAGCCCAAATACGACGGATCCGACCATGGCAATGAGCATAAGGTATACGAAGATGCGAAACCATTTTTTTCGTTGCATAACTAGCTCCTTTATTCATCATTTATTGAAGGCTCGTTTCGCGAGCCGGGACAACCTATGTACTATTGTAACTTAACGCCGAAGGAGAGGAAAGTCCATTGATTAAACAAGACCGTTTGATACAGGAGTTTATGGAACTGGTTCAGGTGGACAGCGAGACGGGCCATGAGGCGGAGATCGCCGCCCTGCTCAAGCAGAAATTTACCCGGCTTGGACTAGAAGTCGTCGAAGACGATTCCCAGGCCAGAACCGGTCATGGCGCAGGCAACCTGATCGTGACCTGGAAGGGCGAAGGGGGCGCAGAAGCTCCGAAGCTTCTTTTTACGTGCCACATGGATACCGTAGCCCCTGGTAAAGGGATCAGACCCACCCTGGGCGAGGACGGATGGATCCGCAGCGACGGAACGACGATACTGGGATCGGACGACAAAGCGGGTCTGGCTGTTCTGCTTGAGACGATTCGCGTTATCCAGGAGCAGCAGCTCCCTCATGGACAGATCCAATTCGTGATTACCGTCGGTGAGGAATCCGGACTGCTCGGAGCGCGTTCGATGGATCCGAAGTATTTGGATGCCGAGCTCGGATTTGCCCTCGATTCCAATGGAGAGGTCGGATCGATTGCCGTCGCGGCACCGACCCAGGCTAAAATTCAAATGAAAATTTTCGGAAAATCGGCGCATGCCGGCGTGAATCCGGAAGACGGCATCAGTGCCATTCAAGTCGCCTCCAAAGCGGTGGCGCGAATGAAGCTGGGCCGGCTTGACAGGGAAACGACAGCGAACATCGGTAAATTTTCCGGCGGCGGGGCGACCAATGTGGTATGCGATTTTGTCCAGCTTGATGCGGAAGCCCGCAGCATCGTACAGGAAAAGGTCGATCAGCAGATCGCCCATATGCGGGAAGCGCTCGAGACGACCGTTCGCGAGTTCGGCGCTCAGTGTGAGTTCCGGAGTGAAATCGTGTATCCCGCGTTTAATTTTAACGAAGACGATCCTGTGGTGAGCCTGGCCAAACGTGCGATTGAGCGCTTGGGTCTGAGCGGAAGAGTGTTCGTATCGGGCGGCGGCAGCGACGCCAACATTTTCAACGGGCTCGGGGTTCCGACGGTGAATCTGGCTATCGGCTATGAGGACATACATACCACAAAGGAACGGATTCGCGCAGAAGATATGGTGAAAACTGCTGAAATGGTGCTCAGCATCATTCAGGAGACCGTCAAATAAAGGCTTTAACCCGATTTTTTAGGCAAAATAATGCTACACAAAGAGGCTGTTCCATGGCATGCGGAAAACCGCTGTGGAACAGCTTTTTTGATGTGGGCTCCTCACTTCATTCGCGGGCAAACGGGAAGGCCCGCCGGCTAGTGAACATAACGCAGTCGGTCTGCGGCAGGATGATTTCTGCGCTGCGCCGGCGTCCACACCGTATGCCAGCCGGTCGATTGAATAATTTGCAGGGCCAAGGTGATATTCGTCAAATATTCGTCAATTTGAAAATATAAGTCGCTTCCGATCACCTGACGTTCCTGTCTGTGGTCCAATGAGGAGCGGGTCTCCTCCAGGAAACACGAGGCGGCCGCGAACCGCGATAAGGAGTGGGATGGATCCGTTGCATAGATCGATTCGAACAACTGCGCGGCTTTCCCGAATTCGCCTTGATCATACAGCATTTCAGCGGCAATAAAGCAAAGATCGAGCGAGCTCTGGCTTCTCTCGTACGTTGGGATTCCCCCCAGTTTGTGCAGCAGTGTTTTCGCCTGGTCCACATAGCCCTGACGGTACAGCGCATAGATCAACTCGCTGGACTCATGAAGCGAAGGGTCGGGCTGAAGGGACATTGCGATATCGATCATGCCGAGCACGATCGCGGATTTGGCTGTCTCCAACCTGTTAAACCTGGACAATTCGGGTAATCCCTTGCCGTCTTGCAGCACCCGGCTGCACAGATATGCCGCTTGGAAAGCAGTAACGGAATGGGCGGCCGACTTCACCACGATCTTGTCCGGATCCATCGAACGCTGAGTCAGCAGCGCATGCGCCTCCTTGAACCGATGGGTGTGAATAAGGCACAAAATGTAAATGAGTTGAACGGACTCATTGAACCGCACATCATCAGTGTGCCGGCGCAACACGCCGCAGGCTTCCTCGTACGCCCCAAGCTCGGCCAGGGTCTGGCCGACCTGCAGTTCAGCAGCATCAGAGTTTCGGGCCATTTCCTGCAGCTGCCGGCATATTTCCGCATCCGTCTTCCCTGCGTCGTAGAGCAGGGCTCCCCATTCCGAGAGCGTTTTCCGGTGATGCTGACCCAGACTGATCACTTGGTGGAAGGCTTCCTCGGCTTCCTCGGTCCGTCCGCATGCATACAAAAGCCTCCCGTACTCGAGCCATCCCTGTGCTTCGTCAAAGTTTTCATCATTGGGCAAACTACCGGAAGCGTGGCGTGCATGCGTCAGAGCTGACCGAATGTGCGTGATCGCCTCGCTGTTGTATCCGCGTGACCTATACCATAATCCCAGCTTAAAGTGCAGGGATGGGGAATGCGGGTATGTTTGCAGCAGCAATATCAATTCATCTTTGGTCATATTTGTACCCTCCAATATATAGAACAACCCAGTGAGCGAATAGTTGGCGAAAATGCAGAAAAAATGTTTATTAAAAGAAATACATATCCGATTTTAGGTTGAGGTTCGAAAATACTGTGCGTTTCCAGGGGAATAATAAAGGAACTGATTCCTGCTCCTTAATGATTCCGCCGGGTAGACTCAAGCGATTGCAAAATGTGCTGCAGCGGCGTGTCGGGGCTCCATTCTTTTTGCATTTGACGGAGCATGATTCTAATCTGCCAGGCCCGTCCCACCATATGGATCGATTGCGCTGTACGGTAACTTTTCATGAATGGATCCCTCTTTCCTTGGGGTGAAGTTTGTTATAATAAGACCATATGTGTCAGCATGGCCAAAAATGCTAGGTTTTAAATATAAGGAGGATCATAGAATGAAAGAGTCTTTGCCATATATGCAGGAACAGTCCAAACATCTGGAGGAGGAGACCCTATCTACCGAATCTATTTTTCAGGGGAAGGTCGTATCTTTGCAGATTGACAAAGTCCGGCTTCCGGACGGCAATACGGCCACAAGGGAAATTATCCGCCACCCCGGCGCGGTAGCCGTTCTGGCTATCAAGGATGACCGCATGGTTCTGGTCGATCAGTACCGCCAGGCGATGGGACGGTGCGAGCTTGAAATTCCGGCCGGGAAGCTGGAGCCTGGGGAAGATCCGCTGGAAGCCGCCAAGCGTGAGCTCGTGGAGGAGACGGGATATAGCTGCGGTCGTCTGGAGCTGCTGCATTCTTTTTATACCTCTCCCGGGTTTGCCGATGAGGTGATCCACCTGTACGTGGCTCACGATCTTCAAGGGGGCGATGCGGCGCCGGATGAGGATGAGTTCGTAGAGCTGCTGGAATTGACGATGGAAGAAGCGCTCCAAGCTATTTCGCAAGGATGGATCAGCGATGCCAAGACACTCATGGCGGTGTACGCCTGGAAGTTGAATAAGCTGACGGGTGAATTCCGCGTATGAGCCATCCGGAACGCATCAGTCACCAAGAGCTTGCATACGAGTCGGATATTTTGAGCGAATACTTTGCTGATCTGCACATCCATATCGGCAGAACGAACGACGGGCATGCAGTCAAAATTAGCGGCAGCGCCAACCTGACGTTCGCGAACATCGCCAAGGAAGCATCGGAGCGCAAAGGAATCGAGCTGGTAGGCATTATCGACTGCCACTCGCCGGTCGTCCAGAAGGATATTATCGATTGCCTGGAATCCGGTGAAATGAGCGAAGTGCAGGGCGGGGGAATCGCCTACCGGGGAACGACGATCCTTCTTGGCTCGGAAATTGAAATATACGAACAAGGCAGAGGCGCTGCGCACCTGCTCGTATATTTTGCGGACCTTTCCACCATGCAGCGCTTCACGGCCTGGATGTCGGGCCATATGAAGAACGTAAACCTGAGCTCACAGCGCATTTATGTTTCGGGACGGGAACTGCAGGCCAAGGTGTACGATATGGGAGGTATCATGATTCCCGCCCACGTGTTTACTCCGCACAAAGGCTTGTACGGCAGCATGACGCCGCGGATGGAGTATGTGATTGACCCGGGACTTGTGAGCGGAATCGAGCTCGGGCTGAGCTCGGATTCGGAAATGGCCGGACTGATATCGGAGCTCGATCCGTATACATTTGTAACCAACTCCGACGCCCATTCCCTGGGTAAAATCGCCCGCGAGTACAACCGGATCCGTATGGCTGAGCCGAACTTCGCAGAATTTCGCAAAGCGCTGGAGATGGTGGATGGCAGGCGTGTGACAGGGAACTACGGCCTCAATCCCCGCCTGGGTAAGTATCACCGCACTTACTGCCATGGCTGCAGCCGCGTATTGGACGTAGAACATGGTGGGGCAGACTGCCCTTTCTGTGGCAGCACTAAGCGCGTGCAGGGGGTACTCGACCGGATCCTCGATATCGCTGACCGCAAGGAGTCTTATATGCCAGCTTCCCGGCCGGAATATCATTACCAGGTTCCGCTTGAGTTCATTCCGGGTCTCGGTAAGGCCAAAATGAGACTGCTGCTGGAGCGGTTCGGCACGGAAATGTCGATCCTCCACCACGCGGCTGAAGCAGATATCGCGGAGGTCGTGGGCACCGAATTGGCGCGGATGATCGTTATGGCCAGAAACGGCAGCCTGAAGCTGACCTCGGGCGGGGGAGGAACTTACGGCAAAGTGGAAGGGATGTCCGTATCCAAGACATAGTTTGGGACTTGCCATCATACAGTAGGGGTATGCGAATGGAAAGGGGAGAAACCTGCATGCGAGCTTTCCGCCATGCCCTGAAAGAACAAAACATCTTGTATATATTTGTCGCCGTACTGTTTCTAGTTGGAGTCATCTTCGGAGCGCTCATGGTCAATGCTCTTTCCCTTGAACAGCAGCAGGACTTGGGACGATATTTGGGCAATTTTTTCGTAACCGTTAACCAGGGAACGGAGGCAGGTCAGCCCGCGCACTCCTACTGGGATATTGCCGGCCTGCATCTGAAATGGGTCGGGCTGATTTGGATTCTCGGCCTGTCGGTCATCGGCCTGCCCGGCATTCTGATCCTCGATTTTTTGAAAGGCGTACTAGTCGGCTTTACGGTGGGCTACCTGGTTGGCCAATTTTCGTGGCACGGCCTGCTGTTTGCGCTGGTGTCGGTGGCTCCGCCGAACCTGCTCATCATTCCGGTACTGATCATTTGCAGCGTATCGGCCATCGCCTTTTCGCTTCATATTATTAAAAACCGGGTGATGCTCCAGCGTCCTGGCAACATTACCCGCCCCTTCGCTTCGTATGTCGGCATGACGCTCGTTATGGGCCTCCTCATGCTCGGCATCTCATCGTTTGAAACCTGGGTGACCCCCACGATGATGCGGTGGGTGACGCCCATGCTGATCCACGCTCCTGCCATCTCCGGCCTGTAAGGCAAAAGCGTTTGACTTTGTTTGGCAACTCCCCATATAATGAGAGAAGCGGTTATAGATAGGTGCAGAGATTTTCCTGTGGGGAGGGAGACAATGGAAGCACGGATCGATAAAATCAAACAACAATTACAATCCCAGGGCTATAAGCTGACACCCCAGCGGGAAGCTACCCTCAGAGTATTATTGGAGAATGAAGAAGACCATCTGAGTGCGGAAGATGTATTTATGCTTGTAAAAGAAAAGGCTCCGGAAATCGGTCTGGCAACCGTGTACCGTACCTTGGAGCTGCTGAGCGAGCTGCATGTGGTCGAGAAGATCAACTTTGGCGACGGTGTGGCCAGATACGATCTACGCACCGATACGGCCAAGCATCACCATCATCATATGATCTGCGTGAAATGCGGAAGCATGGATGAGATTCGCGAGGACTGGCTTGGACCGCTGGAAGAGCGGGTTGAACGGGAGTTCAACTTTACCGTCTCGGACCACCGTCTTGATTTCCACGGGGTATGCTACCGCTGTAAGGCGAAGGAAGAAAACGGCGGCAGCGATGACAAGTAATCATACAACGATTTTATAATATGATCTTGACGATCAAAGCTCTCTGCCCGGCATGCGCCGGAAGGGAGCTTTTTTGGTCCGGGCGTCCTGGGGCATACACGGGGACAAACCTTCATATGCTGGATATAGCAAGGATGAACGGGGAGGAGCTCTTCTCCTTCATCGGAAGGTGAGGTATTGCCAGGATGATCATTTCGCTGCGGAAATGGCTGTCTGTACTCAAGTTCCTGATCGTCTTCGTCTCTTTGGCCTATATGTTCTATCACGTGCTGACCCTGTTCTCCGCTTGGATCACGCCGGTAGACCATTACCGGATTCCGGAGGGCCACGCCGTCAAGGCATTTCAGTCCGGTGACGGGGCAAAAGATGGGGAGCGGATGGGAGACAGGCTCCGTTTTTATTTTTGGTATGGAGAATAATGCCTCTGGCAGGGGACGTCCGCCCTGCTGTCGAAGTAGAACAGGAAGAAGTTACATCAATTCAAAATGAACCCGAAGGAGCTGTTTCACGACATGATACAGTATGTACAGCCCTTCATTCGGTACATCCGTGAGGAGAAAGGGCTGTCCAGTAATACACTTGAATCGTACACCCGTGATGTCCGGCAGTTTGTGGGATTTATAGAGGAGCGGGGGCTAAGCTCGGCGGATCAGGTCAAACGGACGCATATCCAAATGTATCTGAACCTGAAGAAGCAGGAGCGCCTGGCCCCGGCGACGCTCGCCCGCAAACTGGTTTCCGTGCGGTCTTTTTTTCATTATTTGATCCGGGAATCCGTCATCCGGCAGGATCCGAGTCTTGGACTCGATACTCCCCGGCTGGAGAAGAAGCCTCCCAGGGTTCTGTCCATCGGGGAAGTGAACCGGCTGCTGGAAGCTCCCGACGTCTCCGTGCCGCAGGGACTTCGGGACAAAGCCATGCTGGAACTGCTCTACGGAACCGGCCTGAAAGTATCGGAACTCATCTCCTTGAACGTGGACGATGTCAATTTGGACATGCATTTCCTCCGCTGCACAAGCAGTGCGGGCAAGGAACGGGTGCTTCCAATCAACGGGATTTCCGCAGGGGCGGTTAGGCAGTACCTGACCGGAATGAGGGACCCGCTAGTACGGGAAACCTCCTCGGACGACCGCGGCCTGTTTCTGAATCTGACGGGCAGCCGCTTGACGCGCCAGGGATTCTGGAAGGTGTTGAAAAAATACGCAGCCGATGCGGGGATCGAAGGCGAGATTACGCCCCATACGCTTAGGCATTCGTTTGCCGCGCATCTGCTGGAGAACGGAGCCGATATGCGCTCCGTACAGGAGATGCTGGGGCATGCCGATATGGCGACCACCCAAATGTATACAATGAATACGAAAAGAACGATGAAGGACGTCTACGAGGAACACCATCCCCGGGGACGGGATCATTCCATTACCGATTAGGAGAGATTATACGCATGTCAACGACACAGCTGAAACAAATTCAAGAGGCAGCTGCCTTTATCCAGAGCAAAGGAGGCGTTCAACCGGAAGTCGGCCTGATTCTCGGTTCCGGTCTCGGCATTTTGGCTGACCTGATTCAGGACGGCATTTCCATCGCCTACGGGGATATTCCCCATTTTCCGGTATCGACGGTAGAAGGTCATGCGGGCGAGCTTCTGCTCGGTACGATCGAAGGTCGAAGCGTCGTTTTGATGAAAGGGCGCTTCCACATGTATGAGGGCTACGGTCCGGAAGTGACGGCATTCCCGGTAAGGGTGATGAAAGAGCTCGGCGTGAAGAGCCTGCTGGTGACCAACGCGGCCGGCGGCATTAACACTTCTTTCGAGCCGGGAGACCTGATGGTCCTTACCGACCATCTGAACATGACCGGCCGCAATCCGCTCATCGGTGCGAACGACCCGGCGCTCGGCGTCCGCTTCCCTGACATGTCCGAGGGCTACAGCCGGCGGCTTCGCCAGCTCTTGAAGGACACCGCCGCGTCGAAGAATATTCCGGTCCGCGAAGGCGTGTATGCCGGCCTGCTTGGACCGACGTACGAAACGCCGGCCGAAATCCGCATGCTGCGCACGCTGGGAGCGGACGCCGTCGGCATGTCGACGGTATCGGAGACGATCGTGGCCCGGCACGCCGGCCTGGAAGTGCTCGGCATTTCCTGCATCAGCAACATGGCGGCAGGCATTTTGGACCAGCCTCTGTCCCATGAAGAGGTGATGGAAACGACTGAGAGAGTTCGCGAGAAATTTCTTGGCCTTGTGCTTGCCGTCATTCCTCATATGTAATTTGCAAGGCCATTTCATCAAAGCAACCCCCGCAGGATAACTCCTGCGGGGGTTTTTGCGCTTTTCCAAAAATAAATCAGCGCTAAGCCTCCCCGGCATGGAATATTTTTCTCTGATCCTGACGAAACTGAAAGACAGTAACCATTTCAATTTACCAATAGGTCAGGAGGGGACTTATTTTGAAAAGAACGATACTGGCGCTCGCGCTGTCCTTCGGACTGTCCACGGTGGCGTTGCCTTATTTGGGGTATGCCGAGGAAGCGCCAAAAGGCGGCCGGACTCCGGCCGTGGAGCTTGCGGCGAATGCTAGGTCAGCCATCCTCATGGATGCGGATACGGGAACGGTCATTTATGAAAAGAACAGCCATGATAAACTTCCGCCGGCAAGCATTACAAAAATTATGACCATGCTGCTGACGATGGAAGCGATTGACGAGGGCAAGCTGAAAATGACCGATATGGTCCGGACGAGTGAATATGCGGCGTCGATGGGCGGTTCGCAGATTTTCCTCGAGCCGGGTGAAGAAATGACGGTCAACGAAATGCTCAAGGGCATCGCAATGGCTTCCGGCAACGATGCATCGGTGGCGATGGCCGAAAAAATCGCCGGCACGGAGCAGGCTTTTGTGCAAATGATGAACGACAAGGCGCAGGAGCTCGGACTGAAGGATACCCATTTCATTAACTGCAATGGGCTTCCTGCCGAGAACCACTACTCCTCGGCTCATGACATCGCAGTGATCAGCCGTGAACTGTTAAAGCATACGGAAATCACGAAATACACCGGTTCTTATCAGGACTACTTGCGAAAAGATTCGGAAAAGCCCTTCTGGCTCGTAAATACGAACAAGCTGGTCCGCTTCTATACAGGGGCTGACGGTCTCAAAACGGGGTATACCTCGGAGGCGAAGTTCTGTCTTTCGGCCACAGCCAAGAATGGCAACTTGAGAGCTATCGCCGTGGTGTTGGGCGAACCCAACACCAAGACACGGAACGAAGAAGTGTCCAAAATGTTCGACTATATGTTTGCCCAGTACAGCACGCATACCATTTTCAACCCGGGTGACCTTATGGGTACGGTGAAAGTGAACAAGGGCAATACGAAGGAATTAACCTTGAAGGCTGGACAAACCTACAGCGTCCTGACGAAGAAAAACGCCAAGGCGGCGGGCATCCGCCATGAAGTGGTCGTACCGAAGGAGATCAAGGCTCCGGTCCAGCAGGGACAGGTTCTCGGCAAACTGGTCGTCTACGAGGGCGACAAGGTGCTGAAGGAATTTGAGCTGAAGTCTCCGGAAATGGTAGGAAAGGCCGGATGGTGGAAGCTGTTCAAACGGACGACATCGAAATTGTTTCTTGTAGATTGATAGCGGTTTTCTTCTAGTTTTGTCGTGATGCAGGAATCCGGTTTTACTTCGTAGAAATCGTTGTTCATGACAGGGAGGAGAGTGAGCAAACGTGAATCTGCAAGTGGAAATGGAGCATCACCGCAATATCTTGATTGTACGTTTATCGGGAGAGCTCGATCACCATACGGCTGACCATGTCCGCATGAAAATGGATGAGACGATCCAGCGCGGACTGACCGACCATCTGGTGCTCAGCCTGAAAAATTTACAGTTCATGGACAGCTCCGGACTGGGTGTAATCCTCGGAAGGTACAAGCTGATCAAGGCAAAGGGCGGCAAAATGGCGGTATGCGACGTTAATCCTACCGTGTATCGTCTGCTCGATATGTCCGGCTTGTTCAAAATTATGCCCATTTATGATAACGAGGGTCATGCGCTCTCGGGTTTGGAGGTCGTGTCATGAGTAAAGAAAAGGCCATGGAACGCAATTTCATGACGCTGCAGTTTGCAGCCAAGTCGGAAAACGAGTCGTTCGCCCGTGTGACGGTGGCCGCATTCATTTCACAGCTGGACCCGACCATGGATGAGCTGAGCGACCTGAAGACGGTCATTTCCGAAGCGGTGACGAACAGCATCATTCACGGGTACGACAGCGATTCTGAGGGAATCGTTACGATAACCGCAGAAATATGGGGAGACACCGTTACCCTCACCGTGGAAGACCGGGGCAGAGGCATCGAAGACCTGGAGCTTGCCAAGCAGCCCCTGTATACGTCGAAGCCGGAGCTGGAACGGTCGGGCATGGGCTTTACAATCATGGAGAATTTTATGGATGAGTTCGAGGTATCCAGTGAGCCCGGTTCCGGAACATCAATCAGGATGAAGAAGAGGATCGAATCTAAGAAAGCTTTGTATAATTAGGGGTTGGGCGCATGGAAGCTGATGTGAAGAAAGGTTCGCAGACTTATTTGGATGATGCCGAAGTCAAACGTCTGATCGCACTCAGCCAGACCGGGGACAGCTTGGCCCGCGATACGCTGGTGAACTGCAACATCCGCCTCGTCTGGTCTGTCGTGCAAAGGTTTATGAACCGGGGGTACGAACCCGAGGATCTGTTCCAGATCGGATGCATCGGCCTGCTGAAATCGGTCGACAAATTCGATTTAAGCTATGACGTCAAGTTTTCTACCTATGCCGTTCCGATGATTATAGGTGAGATCCAGCGCTTCCTCCGCGATGACGGAACGCTGAAGGTCAGCCGGTCACTGAAGGAAATGGCCAACAAGGTCCGCAAGAAAAGGGACGAGTTGTCGAAGCACCTGGACCGTCTGCCGACCGTCAAGGAAGTGGCCGAGGAGCTCGGGGTGACGCCGGAGGAAGTCGTGTTCGCCCAGGAGGCCAACAAGCCGCCGACCTCGATCCACGAGACCGTGTTCGAAAATGACGGGGATCCCATTACGCTCATGGACCAGATCGCCGACGAATCCCAGGAACGCTGGTTTGATAAGCTGGCGCTGAACGAAGCGATCGATGGCCTGTCTGAAAGGGAAAAACTGATCGTCTATTTAAGGTATTACCGCGACCAGACCCAATCGGAGGTAGCAACCCGGCTCGGGATATCCCAGGTGCAGGTTTCGCGCCTCGAGAAAAAAATATTGCAGCTGATCCGTGATCAGATTGCCCAGTGAACAAGGAACCGTCTTCCGATAGGGAAGGCGGTTCCTTTTTTTGGGCAGCGATGCAAACCGGACTAGAATGTAGACCTTTTTCCAATACTAACGATAATTAAGCAGCAAAAGGAGTGATTGGATGTCTGATCACGGGTTGCCTACGGTATACCTGCAGCTGCGCAGCCGCGTACCGATTTCCCACGGGAGGGTCGTGACTCTCGGACATGTCGCCCGAATTTTATGCGACCCCGAGTGGGAAGCTCCGCTCCGCAGCCTGGAGCTGGTTCATCCCCATAAGTGGGATGGAAATTTGTTGTTAATTGACATGATGCACATCATACCGAAGATTCAGGAGCTCATACCGGGCGTACGCATCGAGTCGATGGGTAACAAGCACTCGCTGGTGGAAGTAGTGAAAAAGGAGAAGAAACCGTCGCTGATTCTATTTGTTCTCGTCTGGCTCCTCCTTTTCTTCGGATCGGCGCTGACGATCATGAATTTCCACGCGGATGTAAACATGCAGGAGGTGCAGATCCGTACGGTGGAAATGGTGACCGGCCGCCGTGACGAGCATCCCTACTTGTTCCAGGCAGCCTATTCTTTCGGCATCGGATTCGGCATGGTCGTCTTCTTTAACCATTTATTCAAGAAGAAATGGAACGAGGAGCCGACCCCGCTGGAAGTGGAGATGTTTTTGTACCAGGAAAATATCGACCAGTATGTGGTCGCCGAGGAATATAAACGGATGAAAACCGCGAACCATCAGGGGGATTCGCCTTGATTGTGGTCGGCTGGATCATCCAAATACTGCTCGGGATTGCCGGAGGGATCGCGGTTGGCGGCGGGGTCATCGCGTTGTTCATCGTTCTCGACATGATCCCGAGGCTGGCCCAGCTGACTTCATCCTATAACCGGGTTCACTGGTATGAAGGGGCTATGGTGACGGGGTCGCTGGTCGGAACCGTGTTCGATTTCTGGAACTGGAAACTGTCCTTGGGACCGCTGGTCAGTCTCTTGATCGGGCTGTTTAACGGGATATTCGTCGGTCTGCTGGCCGCCGCGCTCACCGAGGTGCTCAACGTGCTGCCCATCTTGGCTAAAAGGCTGCAGATGACCCGCTTCCTGTTCGGTTTTGTGATGGCGATGGTCACGGGGAAAGTGGCGGGCTCCCTGTTCGACTGGTTTGTTTACAGAAAGTAAGGAGGAACGCTTCGTGAGAGATGACAAGGATCAGGAAATCAACGTAGAGGACCCCGCTGGCGTCGCGATGATCATGCAGTATGGGGAAGAATCGAAAGAGCAGAAAGAGGACGCTTCTCATCGCCGTGAAAAGGGGGACGAACACCGGGAAATGACGGGCCGCAGAGAAGGTGGTAAAGAGAAGTCGGGGGGAGAACGCAAGGCGCCGGGTGACGGCGGTGAGGAGAAGCAGCTGCAAGAAAAACGCGACCAGGAAAGGTCCGACACCATCGAGGAATCCATCGTCTACTGGCAGGATAAGGATGAAATCTCGGGAAGCCTCGAGACGACCAAAAATACGCTCAAGGAAGTGGTGGGCCTGGGCTCGTCTTTTGACATCGTGTTCCGGGAAATGAACCTGGCCGGCCAGAATACGGGATTGTTCTTTATTAACGGCTTTGCAAAAGACAACATCATGCTGGAAATTTTGAAGCGACTTACCTATTTGTCCGCCGACCAGCTTACATCCGATGCGCTGAAGTCTTTTTTTGAATTTTACATCCCCCACATTCAGGTGGAGGTTGCCGACAAACTCAGTGCGACAGTCAACAAAGTACTGATGGGGATGTGTGCGCTCTTTATCGAAGGAGAACAGGCATGCATCATTATGGACACCCGGAATTATCCGGTCCGAAGTCCCGAAGAACCGAGCATTGAACGGGTCGTACGGGGTGCGCGAGACGGGTTCACCGAAACGCTGCTTACCAACATCGCCCTCGTGCGACGGCGGATCCGCGACCCCGGATTTAAGAGTGAGCTTGTACAGGTCGGCCGTCGGACGCGGACGGACGTCTGTATTGCCTACATCGACGATATTGTGGACAAAGTCCAGGTGGACTCCATCCGGAAGAAAATCAAAAGTATTGACATCGACGGCCTTCCCCAAGGCGACAAGCAGTTGGAGGAAGTGATCATCAACAAAGGATGGCATCCGTATCCGCTCGTCAGATATTCGGAGAGACCGGACGTGGTCGCATCGCATATCTTGGAAGGCAGGGTAGTCGTATTCGTCGACACTTCTCCGAGTGTGATGGTCATGCCGACTACGTTTTTCGATCTGTGCCAGCATGCCGAAGAGAACCGGCAGACGGCCTTTATGGGAACGTACCTAAGGTGGGTCCGGTTCCTGGGCATATTTGCCTCCATGTTTCTGCTTCCGCTATGGATGCTGCTCGTGATCGACCCATATCTGAAGCCGCCGGAACTCAATTTTATCGGACCGCATGATTCCGGCAAAATTCCGCTCATCGCCCAGTTTCTGCTGGTCGAATTCGGCGTCGATCTGCTCCGCTTAGCCGCCGTCCATACGCCGACCCCGCTCGCCTCGGCCATGGGCCTCATCGCCGCGATCCTCGTCGGGGATATCGCCGTGAAAACGGGCTTGTTCGTCAATGAGGTCGTCTTATACATGGCTGTAGCGGCCATCGGCATGTTCGCGACGCCGAGTTATGAGCTGGGATTGGCCAATCGGATGGTGAGGCTTGTGCTACTGGTGGCGGTGGCCATTTTCAAGGTCCAGGGATTCATTGTCGGGACGACGCTTCTGATCCTGCTGCTGACGCTGCACCGGTCTTACAACTCGTCTTATTTGTGGCCGTTTATACCGTTTAATGCAAAAGCTTTGTCTGAAGTGCTGCTGCGCTTCCCGGTACTCGAGAGTAAGAAAAGGCCGTCTTTCAACAAAACGAGGGATAATACGCGGATGTCGAAGAACCCAGACGACCGCGAACAGTCGTAGGAAAACACAAATGTTGTGCGAAAAAATCCATTCATTCTCTTCCCTTGTCTGGTATACTGATGTAAAAGTTCACATGGAATATTTACATTTCCAAGGAAAGCGAAGGGATGCATAATATGTTTCTACATGGTACAAGTAAAATCAATGCGGAGGGTCACCTGGAGATCGGTGGCTGTGACGTAACGGAGCTGAAGCAGCAGTATGGCACGCCGCTCTACATCGTGGACGAGGAACTGGTCCGCAAGCGGTGCCGCGAATACGTCGATGCGTTCCGCGCTTCCGGGCTGAAGTTCCAGGTGGCGTACGCCAGCAAGGCGTTCTGCGTCATGGCCATGTGCCGGATCGCAGAGCAAGAGGACATGTCCCTGGACGTCGTATCCGACGGCGAATTGTACACGGCGCTTCAGGCAGGCTTCCCTGTCAAACGGATCCATTTCCACGGCAACAATAAAACGGTTGAAGAGATGGAAATGGCGATCGACGCCGGAATCGGCTGCTTCGTCGTAGACAACTTGGTTGAGCTGCATGTGCTGGAATCGGTGGCAGCCGGGAAAAATGCGAAAGTCAACATTTTGCTTCGCGTCACGCCAGGGGTGGAAGCCCATACGCATGAATATATTTCAACCGGCCAAACCGACTCGAAATTCGGTTTTGACATCGGTAACGGGTCTGCGTTTGAAGCTGTCAAAGCAGCTGCCGCCCAGGAGCATCTGGAGCTTCTTGGCGTCCATTCCCATATCGGGTCGCAGATCTTCGAGGTCGACGGATTCCAGATGGCGGTTCAGCGCGTAGCCGAATTTGCCAAGGGGGTCAAAGAGCAGCTAGGCGTGCAGTTCAAAGTGGTCAACCTCGGCGGAGGCTTCGGCATCCGTTACGTCGAAGGCGACACGCCGCTTGAAGTCAATCAGTACGTGAAGGCGATTACCGACGCGGTCAAAACTTACTTTGCCGAGTGGGGAAGCGAGCTTCCGGAAATTTGGGTCGAACCGGGCCGCAGCATCGTGGGCGATGCGGGGACAACCCTGTACACCGTCGGCACCAGCAAAGATATCCCGGGCGTGCGCAAGTATGTGGCCGTGGATGGCGGCATGACGGACAACCCGCGCCCAGCGCTGTACGAGTCGAAGTATGAGGCGATGCTGGCCAATCGTGCCAACGACAAGCCGGAGGAGACCGTATCCATTGCCGGCAAATGCTGCGAGAGCGGCGACATGCTGATTTGGGATGCAGAGCTTCCGAAAGTCAATAACGGTGACCTGCTCGCCGTTTCCTGCACCGGCGCCTACAACTATTCGATGGCAAGCAACTACAACCGGATCCGCAAACCGGCGGTTGTGTTCGTGAACCAGGGTCAAAGCGATCTGGTCGTTCGCCGCGAGAGCCTTCAGGATATTATCGGCAACGACGTTATTCCTGAGCGGATCAGCAAGCAGGCGGTGCTTAAGTAAGGAAAATGCATTAAGGGGATAGGCGCTGTTTACCAGCGCCTTCGATAAGTGAATTGGTGCGCACAAATAAGGATCATCTCTGTATTGGGGAATGCAGAGGGGTCCTTTTGCGCTTTTTGGGAACCGGGAACGATGCGGATTTATTTTGCTTCGTCCGCGATTTCATAGTACACTAGGAGATGTCTGTTAACACTCAGGAAAGACATGAAAGGAGTCATTGACATAATGGCCAAGCAAGCAAAAATCACTCTTGAAAACGGTGGCGAAGTGCTGCTCGATCTGTTTGAAAAGGACGCTCCAAACACGGTGGAGAACTTTGAAAAATTGGCAAACTCCGGTTTCTACAACGGTCTTGTATTCCACCGCGTCATTCCGGGATTCGTTGCGCAAGGCGGATGCCCGAACGGCACCGGTACCGGCGGCCCTGGCTACACGATCAACTGCGAAATTAACCCGAACAAGCACGAGCGCGGAACGCTGGCTATGGCGCATGCCGGCCGCAACACCGGCGGAAGCCAGTTCTACATCTGCTACCAGCCGCAGCCGCATCTGGACGGACAGCATACCGTATTCGGCAAAGTGACAAAGGGCATGGAATACGTCGATGCGTTCCAAGGCCGCGACGTAATGAAAACCGTCGAAGTTTACGAGGCTTAATTCGCACGTCTAGAACGATTCATCAGCCGCTTTCCCTGTTTCAGAAGGGGACAAGCGGCTTTTTTGTTTAAGGTGGGGAAATGAGACGTATTGATTTTTTGCCGGGGCAGTGTTAACATTTCCTAGTATAGATGGGGCTTCCATAAGGTAGTCATCCCATCTGACAATTGCATATTGATATTGGTTTTAATCCTTCGGGGCAGGGTGAAATTCCCTACCGGCGGTGATGACGCGGCAGCGGTTAAGTTCTGGTGCCCGTCTCAGTCCGTGACCCGGACGCTTCGTGTAATATAGCGTACGGTGGACCTGGTGCAAATCCGGGACCGACAGTATAGTCTGGATGGGAGAAGGAGAGAAAGCGTGCACTTCAATGCCGAGTGCAGCTGTCCAATAAGATGTCACGTGTACGTGGTTGTTTTCACAAAGTAGAAGGTTGTCCTGCCAGGACGGCTTCTGTTTGTCGACGCCTTTTCGCTACCGATGACTTTTTTGGCTGATCCTGATTTTGGGACTCAGCAGCCTTATTGGAGTGTATCTGACTTATCTCTCACAGCCTCGGGATGGTATACCATCTCGGGGCTTTTTGCTTTTTTATCAGGGTCCCCTCTAAGTGCCCGGTTTGAACAGCGGAGCCAAATCTGCACTTGGTATGGTGATTGGTCAGGTGAATTCGCAGCCTACGAAGTATCTGCGAAGAGCCTGAAGCCGAGACTTTACTTTGTGGGGATACCGAAAATTACGAATACGGGGGGAGATGAATTGGGAAGTACAATCAACGATGAGTATTATATGGCACTTGCGCTCGACATGGCGGAGCGGGCACAGGGACAGACCGGAATTAATCCGGTTGTCGGTTGTGTCGTCGTCAAAGACGGGGCCATGGTTGGACTTGGAACGCATTTGCAGCGGGGAACCGCCCATGCGGAAGTGCATGCCATGAATATGGCGGGTGACCGTGCGGAAGGAAGTACGGTTTATGTAACGCTGGAGCCCTGCAGCCATTACGGAAAAACGCCGCCCTGCAGCGAACGCCTCATTCGCGAGAAGGTGAAACGGGTTGTCGTCGCATGCGAGGATCCCAACCCTCAGGTGGCGGGCAGAGGAATCGAATGGCTCCGCCGCAGCGGGATCGAAGTGGAAGTGGGGCTGCTGGGTGACAGATCCCGACGCTTGAACGAGAAATTTATCAAGTATATTACGACCGGCCAGCCTTATGTGACGGTCAAGACGGCGAGTACGCTGGACGGGCGCATTGCAGCGGAATCCGGGGACAGTAAATGGATCACGAACGAAGCCGCCCGGGAGCAAGTCCATACGCTCCGCCACCGTCACCAGGGCATTATGGTCGGCGTAAATACGGTAATTGCCGACAATCCGCAGTTGACCACCCGGCTGCCGGGTGTCGAGGGGCTGCATCCTGTGCGGATCGTCGTGGACTCCTCGCTGAGGATACCGCTGGAATCAAGGATTGTGCGGGACGGGGCTGCGCCTACCGTCATCTTGACGACAGAGCGTGCCGATCCGGATAAAGCTGAAGCGCTTCGGAAGATCGGCGTAGAAACGATCCGCTGCGGATCGGGTCCACAGGTTGATCTGCTCTTGGCAATGAAGGAGCTTGGCAAGCGGGAGATCGGCTCGATTTTGGTGGAAGGCGGCGGCCGGCTGAACGGTGCCCTGCTGGAGGCCAGGCTGATCGACCGGATCGTGCTCTATTTCGCGCCCAAAATCATCGGGGGCAAAGCGGCTCCCGTCAGCTTTTCGCTCCAGGGTGCCGACAAGATGGCGGACGCCGTCCGACTCGAAGACGTTGAGACCGAGATGCTTGGGGATAATGTCTGCATCAGCGGAAAGCCTGTATGGCCCGCTTGATTTGGGAAAATGAATACTTAGCATTTCATGCGGCTGCGACCAGTCAACGATAAATCGTATGAAATATTTATTACAGGACAGAAAGGAGCGGTTGCGATGTTTACCGGTTTGGTCGAAGAGGTCGGCGTCATGCGGGGCGTCTCCAGCAAAGGGGAAGCGATGATCCTGCATATCGAGGCTTCCCGGATTATGAGCGATCTCAAAATCGGGGACAGCGTCGCGGTCAATGGCGTCTGCCTAACCGCTGTTGAAGTCGGTGCCCGTTCGTTTGCGGTGGATGTCATGCCGCAAACGTACCGCCACTCCACTTTGAAATCGCTGGGGGCTGGAAGCCGGGTGAATTTGGAGCGTGCCATGCAGGCAGGCGCCCGCTTCGGCGGACATATCGTGCAGGGGCATGCCGACGGGACGGGGACAATCCGGGGGATGGACCGGGATCAGAATGCGGTGTTGATCGAAGTGGAGCCGGAAGATACCGGTCTGCTCCGCTACATCATCCCGCAAGGATCCGTTACCCTGGACGGCATCAGCTTGACGGTGGTCAAGACGAGCGCTCAGACGTTTACCGTTTCGATTATCCCGCATACGCTCGCGGAGACAAGTCTGGCGGACAAAAAGCCCGGAAATGCGCTGAATTTGGAATGCGACATTTTGGGGAAATATGTAGATCATTTGCTTCACTACCGAACGGGGGAAGGGAATCAACGTCCGGAACCATCGGGAATCAGCCTCGAGCTGTTATCACAACACGGATTTGCATGAGGCAGGCGAGATTACAGACATGCCTATGCAGGAATAGGAGGGAAACCCATGGAGGAGGATTTTGTGTTTGACCGCATTGAAGATGCGGTTTCCGATTTGACGGCAGGTAAGGTGGTTATCGTCGTGGACGACGAGGACCGCGAGAATGAAGGAGATTTTGTCGCCCTGGCGGATCAGGCCACGCCTGAGGTCATCAACTTCATGATTACGGAAGGACGCGGATTGGTCTGCATGCCGATCACCGAGGAAAGAGCTGCTGAGCTCGGCCTGAAGCCGATGGTGTCGAACAATACGGACCACCACGGCACGGCCTTTACCGTTTCTATTGACCACCGTGAGACGACGACGGGCATCTCCGCCTTCGAGCGGTCCATGACTGCCAAAGCGCTGGCCGATCCCGAAGCGACCGCTGCCGATTTCCGCCGTCCCGGTCATATGTTTCCGCTTATTGCCAAAACCGGCGGTGTGCTCCGGCGGACCGGCCATACCGAAGCGGCAGTGGATCTCGCCCGTCTCAGCGGATCTTACCCAGCCGGGGTGATCTGCGAAATCATCAAGGAGGACGGTACGATGGCGCGGCTGCCGGATCTGGTGCAGATCGCCAAAAAGCACGGCCTGAAGCTGATCAGCATCAAGGATTTGATCCAATACCGCAACAATAAGGAAAAGCTCGTTAACCGGGAGGTTTCGGTGCGGATGCCGACCGACTTCGGCGAGTTCCAGGTGGTCGCCTATACGAACGCAGTGGACAACAAAGAGCATTTGGCGCTCGTAAAAGGGGACATCGCATCCGGAGAGCCGGTGCTCACCCGTGTCCATTCGGAATGCCTGACTGGGGACGTGTTCCACTCCCACCGCTGCGATTGCGGACCGCAGTTTGAAGCCGCACTCCGGCAGATAAACGAAGAAGGCCGCGGCGTGCTGCTGTACATGCGGCAGGAGGGACGCGGCATCGGGCTCCTCAACAAGCTGAGAGCCTATAAGCTCCAAGAGGAGGGCCTTGACACGGTCGATGCCAATCTGAAGCTCGGATTCCCTGCGGATCTTCGCGATTACGGCATCGGAGCTCAGATTTTGAAGGATCTCGGCATCCGCCAAATTCGGCTGCTGACCAACAATCCGCGTAAAATCAAAGGTCTGGAGGGCTACGGGCTGGAAATCGTCGAGCGCGTACCGATCCAAATGGAGTCCAATAAGGATAACGAAAACTATTTGCATACGAAGCAAATGAAACTGGGGCACATGCTGAACTTTGAGCAGCCCGATTCATTGACGACTACTACCGAAAAATAACAGGAGGCTGATAAGCACATGGCACACATTTTTGAAGGAAATCTGGTATCCGAAGGATTAAAATACGGCATCGTTGTCGGGAGATTCAATGAGTTCATTACCAGCAAGCTGCTTGGCGGCGCGCTCGACGGCTTGAAGCGCCACGGTGCGAAGGATGACGAAGTGGATGTGGCGTGGGTTCCGGGTGCTTTCGAAATTTCGCTGATTGCCCAGAAAATGGCGGAAAGCGGCAAGTACGACGCCGTCATCACGCTCGGCACAGTCATCCGGGGATCCACCTCTCACTACGACTACGTTTGCAACGAGGTGGCCAAAGGCGTGGCGGCGATCAACCTTAAAACCGGTGTTCCGACCATTTTCGGCGTTCTAACAACAGAGAACATCGAGCAGGCGGTTGAACGGGCCGGAACGAAGGCCGGTAACAAAGGATACGATGCCGCGGTGGCGGCAATTGAAATGGCCAACTTGACGAAACAGCTAAAATAGTGCTTATTTAATGTAGTACCCTTTTTTCGGGTGCTGCATTTTTTATGCCCGCAAATTGCCAGAGCTATGATAGGGACAAACCACTGCTCGGCGGGCTTAACTTTTATGTGACGGGAGGATAAGCCGTGAACACCGTATTATACAAGCTGGAGACGTTTGAAGGTCCGCTTGATTTGCTGCTGCACTTGATTGACAAAGCGGAAATCGACATCCAGGATATCCCCGTCAGTGAGATTACTGATCAATATATGGAATATTTGCAGAGCATGCAGGAGCTCGAACTGGATATCACAAGTGAATTTCTAGTTATGGCGGCCACGCTGCTGTCGATCAAAAGCAAGCTCCTGCTGCCGAAGCCTCCGGTTTTTGAAATGGACGAGTTTGACTTTTATGAAGAAGAAGAAATCGATCCGCGGGCGGAGCTCGTGCAGAAGCTGATCGAATACCGCAAATATAAAGGGATTGCCAAGCATTTGCAGGAAAAGGAATTTGAGCGGAGCCTGATCTACTCCAAGGAGCCTGAAGACTTGACGCCATGGGTGCCGCGCGTGTCGGATAATCCGGTCAAAGGCCTCCACGCCTCCGACTTGGTTGCGGCTTTTCAGAAGGCGCTGCGCAAGGCGTCGAAGCGGACCAGTTACGCGAAAATCCAGCGGGACGAAATTTCGGTGAAGGACCGGATCCGCGAGGTGGTGCATGCCCTGGAAACTTCCGGGCCAGGGGCCAAGCTGCTGTTCTCCAAGCTGCTGCATGAAGAGATGGTGCGGCACGAAATCGTAGTGACGTTTCTGGCGATTCTGGAACTCATGAAGATGAAACAGATTATGTGTTATCAGGAAAAACTGTTTGACGACATTGTAATGGAATGGAAAGGGGGAGGGCTTTCGGATGGACTTTCCGACGCTGAAATCGATTATTGAGGGCCTACTCTTTTTGGCGGGTGATGAGGGGCTGACGGCCAAGCAGATCGCCGAAATCGTCGAGCATCGTCCTGAGCTGGTGACCGATGCCCTGGAGGAAATGAAGGAGGACTTCGTCAGGGAGAAGAGGGGAATCCAGATCGTCCAGATTGCCGGGAGCTACCAGCTGGCTACGCTGTCCGATCACGCCCCGTATTTCGAGCGTCTTGCCTATTCCCCGTCCCGATCCTCGCTGTCGCAGGCGGCACTCGAGACGCTGGCCATTGTGGCCTACCGTCAGCCGATCACCCGGGTGGAAATCGAAGAGATTCGCGGCGTCAAATCCGAACGGGCGATCCAGACGCTGGTCAACAAAGACTTGATTGAGGAGACGGGCCGGGCGGAGGCGATCGGGCGTCCGATTCTGTACGGCACGACCAAGTCGTTTCTCGATTACTTTGGCCTGCCGAATCTTCAGGCGCTTCCCGAACCGGCTTTATTCGAGAATACGGATAATCTCGAGGAAGAAACCCAGATGCTGTTCGAGAAGCTGGACGGCAGACAATTGACGTTTGACGATGTGCCATAAAATTGCGTAAACAACAACACCCATCCGGATTCCCGGGTGGGTTTTTCGCGTTCAAAAAAAGCCGTGGCCGAATCTTTTCCATGGGTGAATGCCATACTATGCACAGGAAGATTTATGAACAGACTTGGGGGTTTATACGTGTGGATTGTAGTTGCCATCATTGTTCTCCTGATCATTCTGCTGCTTGCCGCCATCATGTCAAGCATTACCATCACATTGTGGTACAGCAAGCACAACAAGGATGACAAGGCCGTGCTGGACGTTAAAATGCTCTATGGATTCGTAAAGATGCATTATGAGATGCCTTCACTGGTATTTGCCAATATGAAAAAGGGATTTTCGCTCCGGCTTGAAAAGAAAAACAATATCCGTAACCGGGAAACCGCCGGAAAAACGTATCTGAACAAAAGACGGGTGGACAGGTGGGCCGATGAAGTGAGGGTTATGCTGAAGTCAACGGCGTCTTTAAAGGGATGGTTTAACCGGACCATGCAGCACGTGCAAATCATGAAGCTGGATTGGTCAACCAATGTGTCGACCGGCGATGCGGCATGGACGGCGATCGCGACGGGAACCTTGTGGGGAATCAAAACGACCCTCGTCGGCTGGCTGTCCTATAAGGTACGCATGCGGAACAAGCCAAAGCTCTTTGTCGTTCCGGTGTTCAATGATGAGCCGCAGTTTGCCACCGAGTTGTCCTGCGTTGCCCGTATATCCTGCGGATATGCCTTGTATGCCGGCGTGGTTCTGATGGTTCGGATCCTCAAAGTACCCGGTGGACCCATTCGTTGGTTGCGGCTTGCCAAACAAGCTATGCGATAGCGGATTAACTTAATTTAACGGTAACGGCAAGGCAGGCGGGACTACATACTTCGCCGGGATATGGGCAAGCTAACATCTGTGGCTCAGAGCTAAACATCAACAACTTAGGAGGAATCATCATGGCAGAGCATCCGATTCAAGGCTTAATGCAGACCGCGATGGAAAACATCAAGGGCATGGTGGATGTCAACACGATCGTGGGAGACCCCGTTGAAACTCCCGACGGCAGTGTCATCCTCCCGATCAGTAAAGTGGGTTTCGGCTTTGCCGCAGGGGGAAGTGATTTCAACGCGGATGATATCAGTAAAAGCGTAAGCGCGGCACCCGGACATGAATCCAAATCCTTGCCGTTTGGCGGGGGCAGCGGCGGCGGCGTATCGATTCGTCCGATCGCATTTCTCGTTGTCAGCAAAGCAGGCGTGAATATCGTTCCGCTCGATAATCAAACGCATTTATTCGAGAAATTAATTGATTCCGCACCGTCCATGGTGGATAAAATCACGTCGATGTTCCAAACGAATACGCAATCGGCTGCTGTCAATCCAGCCCAAACGACGACTTCGGAGATCAATCCTTCATTGTTCTAAGCCTGTGCCAATCCCTTCCGTCAGCCGGGAGGGATTTTTTGTGAAAAAAATGACAATGGAATTTTCCGGTTTGCACGTTTGACATACCCGAGTTAGGCCAAGCATATACTTGTACAAGATTTTGACGAACCGAAAGGATAGATAACATGTGGATCAAGGATAAACGATTTTGGAGCTGGATTGCGGTCATCACGCTGATCGCCAGCAGTTTTGCAGGTACAAGCCGGGCCTCGGCCGCGAAAAATTTGCCCGCTCTCGGCACCCACGCTCAGGCTGCGGCGTTGATCGATGTTACCTCGGGCAGGGTGCTGTACTCCAGCCACGGAGACGATGAACTCCGGATCGCCAGCCTGACGAAAATCATGACCGCCATCGTGGCGATTGAGCACGGCAAGCTGGACAGCGAAGTGAAGGTAAGCAAAAACGCCTTTGGCAAAGAAGGCTCCTCTATTTATCTGAAACTGGGGGAAGAAATGACCCTGGAAAATATGCTGTACGGGCTGATGCTGCGTTCGGGCAACGACGCTGCTACGGCGATTGCCGAACATGTCGGCGGTTCCGTGGAGGGATTTGTATTTTTGATGAATGAGAAAGCTCGAATGCTGGGGCTGACCCATTCGCATTTTATGAATCCGCACGGATTGGATGATGAAGGCCACTATTCTTCGGCTAACGATTTGGCCAAGCTGACGGCTTATGCCTTGCATAACCCGGTATTTAAGGAAATCGTGAAAACGCCAACGAAGAAGGCTCCGAATCCAAATGAGTCGTGGGATTACAAATGGGATAACAAAAATAAAATGCTTCGTCTTTATGAAGGAGCGGACGGGGTCAAAACCGGTTATACCAAAAAAGCGTTCCGCTGTTTGGTTAGTTCGGCGACCCGCAACGGCCAGCAGCTGGTTGCAGTGACATTGAACGACGGGGACGACTGGAACGACCACGGTAAAATGCTCGATTACGGGTTTGAATATTATCCGCTGAAACAGCTTACCGAGAAAGGGGATCCGGTTCAGGGTCAGAACCTGGTGGTCAGCCAAACGTTCCAGTACCCTTTTGCCGATGGAGAGGAAGCTCAGGTGAACAAGAAGCTGGTGCTCTATCCTGAGGCGGAGGAAGGAGCTGCGGATTTGAGATTTGGGCTCAGAGGGAAAATCGAGGTATCGCTTAAAGGGGAGACGATCGGGGAAATCCCGGTTTACAGGAAGGGAAGCGTGCTGCCGGGCCAAACGGCATCCGGAGCGCCTGCCAAAGAGACGATGGCACCCGCGCACAAGGCCACTTGGGGAGAATTGTTCGGCGTGGTCATGAAGCGCTTGCTTCAACCCGGCGCCTGACCATCATGTAATAACCTGGGGAGAGGGGATACAAAATGATCAATGCGATTTGGCTGGGGCTTATTCTGATTGGATTTGGGTTTGCCGCAGCCCAAGGGAAGATTGAACTGGTCACTTCAGCGGCATTCGACGGAGCAAAAACAGGGGTCACGGTATGCTTCGGGTTAATCAGCGTGCTCGTTTTCTGGCTCGGTATGATGCGCCTGGCGGAAGATTCGGGCCTGCTGAAAAAAATAGCCCGGCTGCTCAGCCCGATCGTAACCTTCTTGTTTCCGGATGTGCCGAAAAACCACCCTGCCATGGGCTATATATTATCCAATATGAGCGCGAACCTGCTCGGTCTCGGCAATGCGGCCACGCCTATGGGCATCAAGGCAATGCAGGAGCTGCAGAGGCTGAATCCCGATAAAACGGCCGCCAGCCCGGCGATGTGCACGCTGCTGGCGCTCAATACGGCCAGCATCACCTTGATTCCGACAACGCTGATCGCGATCCGGATGAACTATCAGTCCGCCAATCCGACGGACATCGTCGGTACCACACTGATGGCGACCGCCGTGGCCACGTTGGCCGCCGTGGTGATGGACCGCTGGTACCGGCGCAAATTTATGCGCAGCAGGCCGGGGAAACCGCCGGTGCACTCGGGTCCCGTTTCTTCTTCCCAATCCGAGCTGAAAGGGTGAGCAGAGCGTATGGTGGCGTTAATCAATCTGATATCGGCCTGGGCGATCCCCGTACTGATCGCGTTTATTCCCCTATACGCTTTTACAAAGAAGGTACCGGTGTACGAGTCCTTCGTTGACGGTGCCAAAGAGGGATTTCAGACAGCCATTCAAATCATTCCTAACCTGGTCGGTATGATGGTAGGAATCAGCATATTCCGGGCCTCGGGGGCCCTTGATTTTTTTGTGGGCTGGACAGGTCCCTTCCTTCAGCATTTGGGCGTCCCGAGCGAAATATTGCCGCTCGGTTTGCTCCGGCCGCTGACAGGAACCGGCTCTCTCGCATTCGCTACCGATCTGATCTCGGTGTACGGCCCGGATTCCATGATCGGACGGATGGCTTCAACGATTCAAGGAAGCACGGATACGACGCTGTACGTGCTCACCGTTTATTTGGGCGCGGTCGGAATCCGCAATGGGCGGTATGCGCTTAAGGTCGGTCTTTTTTCGGATGCTGTAGGCTTTGCGGCCGCTATTGCCGTATGCTTGCTGTTCTTCGGATAACCGGCCTGCCAAATGGAACGGTTTCATGGACACCTCATATACTGTAACAAGCTCAGGCTAGTTTAAATGAGGTGATCCGCGTGACATTCGAAGGCTTCATCATCCATCATTCCGCATGCCCGTCCATCAACGGGAAGGGTTATGATTTTTGGATCGGGGAGGATGCCTCGGTCATTTCTTCCCCTTACGTAACCGATCCGTCCCACATCCATATTTGCCTCCAGGGTGATTTTAACCGTGAATACACCCTGTTTCGCGCTGCCGAAAAACAGCAGCTGTTCGTCGCCAGCAAGCTGATCATGGAGCTGGCACGACGCTACAACATTTCCCCCCTTTATTTGTATCCCCACTCCGACACTTGCCCGGGAGCGGATTTTCCATGGAACGAACTTGTGATTTATCCGGTTGATGGTTATCATTAGGTTTGAGGTGACCTATTGAACATGGAGAGATTACAGAAAGTATTAGCGCAGGCCGGTATCGCTTCGCGCCGCAAGTGCGAAGAATTGATTCTGGCCGGCAAAGTGGAAGTTAACGGGGAAACCGTAACCACGCTAGGGACCAAGGCGGACCCGAATGAAGATATCATCAAGGTGAACGGCAAACCGATCAAGCACGAACAGAAGATCTACGTCGTTTTCAACAAGCCGAAAGGGGTTATTACCAGCGCGTCCGACCCGGAGGGACGAAAAATCGTAACCGATTATTTGAAAGGCATCAAGGAGCGGGTTTATCCGGTCGGCCGTCTGGATTATGATACGGAAGGTTTGCTGCTGCTGACTAATGACGGCGATTTTGCCAATCTTCTAACCCATCCGAGGCATCACGTGCCCAAAACGTACCTGGCAACGGTGGAAGGCATCCCGCACGGAAGCGAACTGGACAAGCTCAAAGCCGGGATTCAGCTGGAGGATGGTATGACGGCCCCTGCGGAGGTCGAATATAAAGATATCAATACGGACAAGAACGAAGCCGTGATCAGCATCACGATCCACGAAGGCCGCAACCGTCAGGTCAGAAGGATGTTTGATGCGATCAAGCACCCGGTGATCCGGCTGAAGCGTGTGGCGTTCGGCGACCTGCTGCTGCAAAATTTGAAACGCGGTTTGTACCGCCATCTGACAAAGGAAGAAGTACAAAGTTTATTAAATATGGCTAAATCGGGAAATTTAAACAAAAGATAGAACGGAAGGACACATAATTTTCAAATACTCCCGGAGCACCTGTGACAATATTTCGCTATAATTGTTCATAGGTTGTTCAAACTCTGCGCTTAAAATATGTGATTTGTCATGGAAAGGGAGCTTTTGGCATGGGTAAATCTAGAAAAAAGGTGCAAATCATTATCCTGCTGTTAATTGTCATTTTGGGCGGATACGCCATTACGACACAGGTGTCGGGCTCTAATGGCAAACCGACGGAAGGCAGCAAGGCCCCGAACTTTGACCTGCTTGGACTGGACGGCAAGGTTCATACGCTGGATGAATATAAAGGCAAAGCGCTCGTTGTCAATTTCTGGGGTACTTGGTGCGAACCCTGCGTGAAGGAAATGCCCGCCTTGCAGGCCCAATATGATAAGTGGAAGGATAAGGATGTCGTCATTGTGGGGATCAACGCCGGCGAAGACAAAATGGCCGTGGAAAACTTTGTGAAGCAGGTCCAGGTCAGCTTCCCGGTTATGCTGGATCCCGAGAAGAACTCCATTCAATCCTACGGAATATCCCCGCTGCCTACGACGTTTTTTGTCTCGCCAAACGGGAAAATCAATAAAATTCATCTGGGACAGCTGGATTTGCAAACTCTCGATAAGCAAATTGAAGAGTTGGTGAATTCCTGATGATGAAGGAAGTTATTGCATTCAAGAACACCAAGTGCGAATGCGGACACCAAAACCCCGTAGGAACGGTGCTCTGCGAGGCTTGCGGCAGACCTTTGGAACAAGAAGACCGCGAGTCCAACGAAGTTCTGGAGATGCGCTATGACGGGATGGCACGACGCTCTCAGCGTGCCAACCCGAATTTCATAGACCGGATCTGGAACTTCTTTTCGTCTGTAAAGATCGCGGTATACATGATCATCCTGACCTTGCTCGGATCGATGCTGGGGACGATTTTCCCCCAGGAAAACACGTTTTTGAACATCGATCCCTCGACGTACTACAAGGCAACCTACGGCACTCCCGGATGGATCTATTACAAGCTGGGTTTGTCGCATACGTACGAATCCTGGTGGTTTGTCCTTCTGCTCGTCATGATCGGCGCGTCGCTGGTCATCTGTAGTCTGGACCGGGTGCTGCCATTGTACAAAGCGCTTACCAAGCAAAGGATTTTGAAGCATAAGCAGTTCCTGACCCGTCAGCGCGTCGTGTATGAGGGACCGGTTGAGCTGGAGTCCAAGGAATGGGTGGAAAAAGCTTCCGCCCGCATCAAGAAAAAGGGCTACCGTGTACATACCTTGGATAACGCTTTACTCGCGGAGAAGTACCGCTTCAGCCGCTGGGGTCCATACGTCATCCATATCGGACTGATCATCTTCCTGCTGGCCGTGCTGGCCCGCGGATTGCCCGGCCTGCACATGGACCAGCATGTGGCTTTTCCAGAGGGTGAAATCAAGCATATTCCGAATACGTCGTATTATTTGAAAAACGAAAAATTTACGGTTGAATACTACTCGGAACAAGATCTGCCAAAGGAATTTCAGGGCAAAAACAAGGTGCTTCCGAAGCTGTTTAAAACGCAGGCGACCCTTTATGAATGCACGGCTAACTGCAATGATCCGTCCAAGGAGCCTACGCTGAAGGTGGTTGACAAGCACAACATAGAGGTTAACGATCCGATGGACTACAAAGGCCTGAAGGCCTATCAGTTTGACTTCGATTTGACCCCGATCCTCCGTTCGGTCAAACCGTCCCTGGTGGACATGAAGACCGGCAAGGATTACGGGATGTTCCAGCTGAGCATTAAGGATCCTGAACGGAACTACAAAGTGGGGCCGTATTCGCTTGAGCTGAAGGAGAAGTACAACGATTTCGGGCTGGATGAAAACGGTCAGCCCGTCACCAAAACTCCGAATCCAAACGCGCCGGCTTTTCTTTTCCTGATTAAGGGGCCGAATTTGCCAACCGAAGGCGTGCACTATTTCTACTTCCCGAAACAAATCGACAAGGAGCGCTTCCAGCAGGATGCCATTAACGCCAAAATGAACGGCGGGAGCGTTCCGCTCGAACTGGACGTCAAGGGAATGGAAAATGTAGACTTTGCGATGTCGACTACCTATTTGAACATCCGGGTTGACAGAGCGATGCCTTTCGTATGGGTCGGTGCCGGCATCGTCATGCTGGGACTTGTGCTCGGCTTCTATTGGCAGCACCGCCGGATCTGGCTGCGGATTGACGATGGGAACCTAACGCTCGGTGCGCATACCAACAAGAACTGGTTCGGCATCCGTCGGGAGATTTCGGCGATACTTCGTAAAATGAATCTGGAAGTGGACGAGAAGTCCTTGGATAACGGAGGGAATCACTCATGAGTGGATTGTTAAATTTCAGCAGCAACATGTTCGTCGTCGCATTTTTCCTGTACTGTGCGGCGTTCATCCTGTTTGCGGTCGCCATTATGGGCCGCCGGTGGAGTAACCGGGATCCGGAGTCGCACCGCAAGAAGTGGGGGAATATCGCATTCGGGGCATCCTCCCTGGGCCTGGTGCTGGAGCTCACGTACTTCTTTACCCGCTGGGCGGGCGGCGGACATATTCCCGTCAGCAACATGTACGAATTCATGTCGTTCCTCTCGATGATGGTCATGGTGGCGTTTACGGTGGTATACCTTATTTACCGCAAAACGATTCTCGGCTTGTTCGCCGTGCCGATCACGATCATTATCATGGCATATGCCGCGGTATTTCCGCAGGAGGTGCAGCCGCTAATTCCGTCGCTGCAGTCCTATTGGCTGAAAATCCACGTTACGATGGCGGCTGCCGGGGAATCGTTCTTCGCGATCGCTTTTGCGGCAGGGTTTATGTACCTGCTGCGCACGGTGAACTTCAGCAGCAAGGAAAAAACGGACAGACGCCAGCAGCGCTGGGTTGAAATCGTATTTTTCTCGATCATTCTGGTGATCTCGTTTATCATTACGGTCTTTGCATTCCGTGCTGCCGGTTATGAATCCGTGTTCACGCAGACGAAGGCATCCGGAACGGCTGGGCAAACGACGACCGTCACCGAGACCGTCGAATACAAGCTTCCGCCGATCGTGGCGCCGTATCACAGCAAGGTCGAAAGTTACCAGCCGTTCCTCGGCATGACCAAGCCGCTGTTCAGCGCTCCGTCCTGGATGAACGGCATCAACGCGGGACGCAAGTTCAATACGATTATTTGGACGGTGATTTCCGGCATTATTCTGTATGCGATCCTCCGTTTGATCGCACGCAAGCCGCTTGGACGCGCGGCCTCTCCGTTCCTGGATGGAATCGATGCCGACGATTTGGATGAGATCAGCTACCGGGCGATCGCCATCGGGTTCCCGATCTTTACGCTCGGCGCCTTGATTTTCGCGATGATTTGGGCCCAGGTCGCTTGGGGCCGCTTCTGGGGATGGGACCCGAAGGAAGTATGGGCGCTCATCTGCTGGCTGTTCTACAGCGCCTACCTGCATCTCAGACTGTCCCGCGGCTGGCAGGGACGGCAGTCATCGTGGCTGTCGGTTCTCGGCTTCCTCGTGGTTATGTTTACCCTGGTAGGTGTGAACCTCGTCATTGCCGGACTTCACTCCTATGCAGGTACAAGCTGATTCGCATTTGACAATTTAGTATTCAATAATCCGTTTCACATTGCACGCTTGGATGTTGAAACGGATTTTTGTTAAGATAATAGAATAAATGCTTGCGATCTGGCTTCTTAGAATGTACGTGAAGGAAGTCTTTCTTGTTATGGACTTTTAAAAGCATTGAGTAATGATCAAGTTCTTCATAGAAATATTAAGGGGTTGAGGTCTTAATGTCAGAACATACAAACCGGATCCTGGTCGTCGACGACGAGGAACGGATCCGCCGCCTGCTGAAAATGTATTTGGAGAAAGAAGGGTATGAAGTCGAGGAGGCCGAGGACGGCGAAACCGCGCTCCGTAAAGCGTCCAATCAGGACTATGGTCTCATCATGCTGGATTTAATGCTGCCTGGCATGGACGGCATCGAGGTGTGCAACCGGCTGCGCCAGCTCAAATCGACGCCGGTGCTGATGCTGACCGCCAAGGGCGAGGAAATCAACCGGGTTCAAGGCTTCGAGGTCGGTGCGGACGATTATGTCGTGAAGCCTTTCAGCCCGCGAGAAGTCATCTACCGGGTGAAAGCCATTTTGCGGCGTTCCTCGGCAACGGCGTATCTGTCGAAGGAAACGAATTCGAGCAACAACATCGTTTTCCCGCATCTCGTCATCGAGCACGACGCTCACCGGGTGACGGCGAACGGACAAGAGGTCAGCTTAACGCCTAAGGAATATGAACTGCTGCATTACTTGGCTGTCTCGCCGGACAAGGTCTTTTCCCGGGAAGAATTGCTGAAGGATGTATGGAACTATGAATTTTTCGGCGACCTGCGAACCGTTGACACGCATGTGAAGCGCCTGCGGGAGAAGCTGAACAAGGTATCACCGGAGTCGGCGGCGATGATCACCACCGTCTGGGGCGTCGGATACAAGCTCGAGGTACCGAAATAACATGAATTTCTGGACCTCTCTTGTCGGCAAGCTTTGGGCGACCATCATTTGCCTGGTGGCATGTATCCTGATTATTCTCGGATTATTTCTCCTTCCATACATCGATATGAATTATTCGAACTCCGGAGATATCAAGCGTCTGTTTACGTACACTGCTATCATCGGGTTTTCGATGACGACCTTCTTCGCATTGTTTCTGCTGACGAAGATCACGCAGCCGATGCAGCAGATGATTCAGGCTACGGAAGCGATCCGTAAAGGGGAGTACAGCACGCGGCTGTCGATCAATACGAGCGACGAGATTGGAAAGCTGGCGAACACGTTCAATCATATGGCGGCCGAGCTGGAAGACAACATCCGCAATCTGAACCAGGAGAAGGAGCATCTGGCGAGCGTCCTGCGAAGCATGAGCGATGGCGTCATTACCTTTGATACTTCGGGCAAGGTGATCTTGACCAACCCTCCGGGGCAAAAGCTGATCACCCTGTGGAAGGATATCCACTGGAATTTGGACCAGGAGGACGCCGAGGGGGAAGAGGAACAGCAGGTGCCGGAGCCTTTACTGGACCTGTTCGATAATATGCTGGAAGGCAGCGGCGATACGAGCACGAATCTTCACGTCAAGCAGGGCGTCTGGTCGGTTCATATGGCGCCTCTGTATTCGGATAACGACATACGTGGGGCGGTTGCGGTGCTCCGCAACGTAACCGAGGAAGTACAGCTGGAAAAAATGCGCCAGGACTTCGTTGCCAACGTGTCGCATGAGATCCGTACGCCGTTGTCTATGATGCAGGGGTACAGCGAAGCGCTGCTGGATGGCATGGCAGCGTCGCCGGAGGAGAGCCAGGAGCTTATTCAGGTCATTCATGACGAATCCCTCCGTATGGGGCGACTCGTCAAGGATCTGCTTGACATGGCGCGGATGGAAGCAGGGCATGTCGACATGGCCCAAAAACGGCTGGACCTGAACGAACTGCTGGAACGTGTATACCGCAAGTTTGCGGTCCGGGCCAAGGAGCGGAATATCGAACTCCTCTATGACCGTCAGACGGAGGAAATGGTTCTTGAGGAGGCTGACGAAGACCGTCTTGAGCAGGTCATGACCAATCTGCTTGACAATGCATTCCGGCATACGCCTGAAGAGAAGAAAATCAGTATCATTGCTGATCGTATCGTGTCGGACAAAAGGCCGATGATCAGAATCGTGGTCAAAGACGAAGGGGTGGGTATTCCACCGGAGGATCTGCCTTTCGTGTTTGAACGATTTTACAAGGCGGACAAGGCGCGGGTGCGCGGGGAATCGGTCGGTACGGGACTGGGGCTCGCCATCGTTAAAAACATCGTAGAATCGCACCAGGGCAGCATTCAGGTGGACAGCCGCTTAGGCGAAGGAACGGCCTTTACGATCCTGCTGCCTGTCGAAAGCCGTAAATAATGGAAAAAGAACAGGAAACACCTCTGACGGGGTGTTTTTTTGTTGAAGAAAAAAGATTAATCTTGTTCAACGTGGAACATCAGCCGGCTTCATGCCTCAACAAAAAAACAGCGTAAGCGGGTTCGCTTGAACCAGGCTTACGCTGTTTTTATTTAAATGGATCGATTAGGAAAGGACGATCTCGACGGCGCTGTTGAGTTCAGGAATAGTCGTCAGCTCAGTCAGCACTTCTTTCTGCACGCCCTTGTCAACGGTCAGGATCATGATGGCTTCGCCGCCGATAATTTTCCGGCCGACCTGCATCGATGCGATGTTGACGTCGTTCTTGCCGAGCAGCGTCCCCACTTGGCCGATAATGCCCGGTTTGTCGTTATGCGAAATCAGGATTTGATGACCCTCCGGTGCGATATCGACAGGGAATTTGTTCAGCTGCACGATCCGCTCGCCATAGCCGTTAAGCAGGGTGCCTGCTACCAGACGCTCTTCGTTTTCGGATGTTTTGAGGGTAACGGTAAGCAGGTTCGTGAAGCCTTTGGACTTAGGAGCCGTGGATACGACCACGTTGACTTCCCGGTTTTTCGCGAGATGCATGCAGTTGACGATATTAACTTCACTGCCAAGGTGGTGGGCAAGCACTCCCTTCACGATGTAGCGGGTCAGCGGAAGGGTGTCGATGTCGGACAAGTCTCCCGCATAGTCCACATGAATTTCGTGGATGGCCTGGTTTTTCGTAATTTGGGCGGCAAAGCTGCCAAGTTTCTCGCCAAGCGAGAAGTAAGGCTGCAAGCGGCTCATGATGCTCGGCGCCACTGGCGGCATGTTGACGGCGTTCTTGAACGGCTCGTCGCGCAGAATGTGCAGTACTTCTTCGGACACGTCGATCGCCACGTTCTCCTGAGCTTCGATGGTGGAAGCGCCAAGGTGAGGCGTCACGATGATTTTTGGATGGTTCAGGAACGGGTGGTCCTGCTGCGGCGGCTCCGATTCAAACACGTCGAAAGCAGCGCCGGCAACGATGCCCTCATTGATCGCCTCAACCAAGGCCATCTCGTCAATCACTCCGCCGCGGGCGCAGTTGATGATGCGCATACCCTTCTTCATCACCTCAAATTGCGGGCGGGAGATCATATGGCGGGTTTCCGGCGTAAGCGGTGTGTGTACCGTCATAAAATCGGCATTCCGGATAATATCGTCAACCGTCGCCAGCTTGACCTCAAGCTTCTCGGCGCGCTCTTGGGTCAGGAACGGATCGAATGCCAGAATGTTCATACCGAAAGCTTTGGCCCGTTTTGCAACTTCGCTGCCGATCCGCCCCATGCCGAGAACGCCAAGCGTTTTGTTGCGAAGCTCGACGCCAAGGAACGATTTGCGGTCCCAAGTTCCGTTGATCGTTTTGGCATAGGCTTGAGGAATGTGGCGAGCCAGTGCCATCATCATTGCAAAGGTATGCTCGCAGGTTGTTATCGTATTGCCGTCAGGGGCATTAATAACGATGATGCCGCGTTGGGTTGCCGCTTCGAGGTCGATATTGTCCACGCCGACGCCGGCGCGGCCGACGACTTTCAGACGGGTGCCTGCGGCCATGATTTTTTCAGTAACGCGCGTTTGGCTGCGTACGAGAAGGGCGTCATAATCCCCAATGATCGCCACAAGCTCGTCTTCGGAGAGTCCGGTATTTTTTTCTACCGTTACATCAGGTGCATCGACTAACTGCTGGATTCCCAGATCACTGATCGGATCCGATACTAACACTTTAAACATTGGTTTCCATCCTCCTTAAATATCTAAAACGCTTATATATAAGAACGTGTCCGGAAGGAACACATCCGTGAAGCCGAAAATAGAGAAGCTGACCCATCGTGATGGTATTAAAGCAGATGCCTAAGTCTATTCCTAAAGCAACGCGGTGCTGTAACAAAGAATAGAAGTGCAGCAGGCCGAAATTCGATCCCCTACCGACGTGGGGACGCAAAAAAACTCCCGATCCGCATACTACTTGCGTAGTAAGGGACGAGAGTTGTCGTGGTGCCACCCTAATTCACCGCCGTCTTCGCGAACGGCAGCCTCAAGGTCTTCTAATAGGAGACCTGATTGGTAACGGAATCATCCGACTGCACCTACTTGGTAGTTCAATGCAGTTGCTCTGGAACGCTAAAGATGACTTCACTGTCGCCGGTTTGCACCAACCACCGGCTCTCTGGGGACGTTGAAGCCTCTTCTTTCCTTCATCGTGTTTCGCTCAATTAATTTTTCCATAATGTATCACGGGCTGATCAAGCATGTCAATAGGTAAAAGTGCTTCCCTTGAATGTTCTGCTCTTAATCTGCTATGATTCTAATGCTGGGAGGACTTTTTTAAGATTATAGAATGTATAAATTTTAGCAGAGCTGAACCGTTCTGTAATCGCAAGGTAAGCTTCCGCTAAATGCGGTCTGGCTTCCTTGAAAGTAGGATAAACGTTTTACTTACTGGTTGTTGAATCGTATATTTCGGGGGTCCCGCAAAATACAAACAGTCGCTCGGGACAAATTCTTCGCGTTGTGGGATGGTTGCATTCTTGCTAGTATCAGAAACTTAATAGACAGGCAGGCCTCATCATGAAAAAAAGGAAATGGAAATTACCCAAAATTCAGCAGGCTAAGCCTGAACAACTGAATGACCGTCTACTTCTTATCAATCTGTATATCACCCAAGGTCTCACCTTACTGATCGGTCTCGTATGGATTCTGCTTCAAAGAAGAAATCCGCTTGCCTTGTTTCAGCTTCATCATCCCGGACAGGTGGTGGCTTGGGGACTGGGGTTGGCCGTTGCGATGTTTGCCGTCGATTTCCTCGTTTCCCGGATTACGCCGGAAGAAGTTATGGACGACGGGGGAATCAACAACATGCTGTTCCAGCGCCGTCCCGTATGGCATATCATAGTTATCTCCGCCGTTGTGGCGGTATGCGAAGAGCTGCTGTTCCGGGGAGCCGTGCAGCATGCGTTCGGTCCGTATTGGACCAGTATATTATTTGCGGTTATTCACGTCCGGTATTTGAAGCACTGGATTCCAACCGGCTGGGTTTTTTTGAGCAGTTACGGCCTCGGATATATTTACATACATTCCGGAACACTGCTTGCCCCGGTCTTATGCCATTTTATGATTGATTGTGTATCCGGGCTAGTGATTCGATTTCGGAGGGAATCATGAACAGCGAATTAAGCAGAGTGGAAACGTACAGAAAAAATCGGAAAAAGCCTCCGGTAAAAAAGGAGGCTTCTACGGGAGGGAGCAAACGGACTTCACCCAAGTCCAAGCCGGCACAGACGTCTTCATCCCGGGCGGCCGGAACGCTCAGACGTGGAAAAGCAGCGGGAGATACGGGGAAACGAGCGCCAGCTGCCGCCAGAGCTGCAGATGCTTCGGGTTCGGCGGGAGCGCAGCAGACACGGCGAAGTAACCGTGCGGCCGGGAAAAGGGAGGCGGTTAACGAGCCCGCCGTTCCGGCAAGGGCTGACACTTACGGATCCAGGCGAATCAAGATCAGCAAATATTTTACGAACACTTTGATCTTTTTATTTATCTGTTTAACGGCATTTCTGGTCTATTGGGGAATCAAGGGCGCTCCTCCGCTGGAGGAACTATGGTAGCCCCTTGGGTCGCTTGGGCGGGGGCGGGCGTTGCCGCTGCGGCCGCAGCGCTTTTCGCCCGGATGTCGTATGAGGCGAGGCTGCAGCTGGTTCAGCAGGCCGATGTGCGGCTGGAGAGGCTGCCTCAGCCCTTTGACGGCTGCAAGCTCCTCTTTATATCGGATCTGCACAGCAGAAGACTGACGGGGAAGACGGTGCGGCAGCTGGCCGGAACGGTCGATTGGGTGATCCTCGGCGGGGATATTATGGAACGGAACGTACCGCTGAGCCAGGTGGAGCACAACTTAAAGCTGCTTGCCGAAATCGCCCCTGTGTATGCCGTATACGGCAACCATGATTATAAGGCCGATCCGGACGGATTAGAGGCGCTGATGGCCGCGTGCGGGGTCACTTTGCTGCGGGACGAGAATGTACCATTGATGCAAAACGGCAGGCGAATTTGGTTAACCGGCGTTGATTATCCCAGATATAAACGAAACGACTATCCTCCGGTTCCACAGCTGCCCACGGTAGAAGGGGGCGCTGAGTGCCGCATTCTAGTCGTTCATGACCCGGCCTGGATCCAAAAGCAAACGGCGATCCCGGCCGACCTTGTGCTTGCCGGCCATACACATGGCGGACAAATTACGCTGCCTTGGCTGGGACCAGTCCGGTTGAATAAATTTTACCGCCAGTATGCTTCGGGGTGGTTTGATTGGGAGCAGCCGGAAGCAGCGTTCCGCCGGCCCCGCATGCTGATCAGCCGCGGTTTCGGCACAAGGCGCGTTCCGCTCCGCCTGTGCTGCCCCGCGGAAATGCATGTCCTTACGCTAAGGTCGGAACCCAGCGGAAATACATGGATGAACAAGTAAAAGCAGCCGATATACCGGCTGCTTTTTTGCGCATTTTTGAGCACCATCATTTGATTTGGGTATCGATGCTTTCGGGATCCACGAAGCTATAACCCTTGCTTTCCAATTTGGTGAGGAGCGTATCCAGCGCTTCGACGGTCCAAGGAAGCTCGTGCATTAAAATGTTGCTGCCGCTGTGCAGCTGGTCCAGCACGTTCGCGACAACCTTGTCCGCGTTGCCGCTGCCTTTGGAGCTCATCGTCCAATCCAGGGAACCGTTGGACCAGGTCATGTAGAGAAGACCGTTCTCCTTGGCAATCTTTTTGCCGATGTCACCGCCCGCACCGTTCGGGGGACGAAAAAATACCGGCGCTTTGCCTATGGTTGCCTTGACGATTTGCTGCGTATCCTCGATTTGCTTGCGTACTTCCGCTTCCGGCTTATTTTTGAGGATGATGTGATCCCAGCTGTGGTTGCCAATGGTCTGTCCGCGGTCGGCGATTAATTTCAGCAGCTCCGGATGCTGCTTGACACGGTATCCGTTAACGAAAAATATCGCTTTGGCGTGATGCTTGTCCAGCGTATCGATTAAGCCGTTGATCATCTCGGCTTTTTTAGGACCGTCGTCGAAGGTGAGCAGCACGACCTTTTGATGAATTCCTTCGGCATTCGGAACAATATTGTAAGCACTATTCATGTGATACTGGACTTTTACGGCATTCGTACCGGGTTGCTGATCTTCGGAATCCGGCTTGGACGCGTTGTCTTGAACCGTTTGGGCTTGGTTCGTTTGGTCTTGTTTCGTTTCCGGAGAATTTACCGATCCGGATCCGCCTTTTTGAGCGCCTGACGTTTCGTTCGTTGTGGTGCCGCTCGCATTTTCTTTATGTACTTCGCTTGTCTGAGCTGGAGGGACCGTCTGCTGGTCTTTTTGTCCCTCATGTCCGCAGGCGCTAAGGATGAGCAGTGAGCCGAGAGCCAGCGCCGCCGTGATTTTAACCATGATTTCATCTCGCTTTCCTGAATTTATGCCGCATGAGTCGGTCCATATTCGTTCAAAATATAATCGACTTCATCCCATAAGGAGGTTGTACCTAAATGAACACTTCTGCATTTATTGGCGGTATATTGATTGGTGCTGCTGCAACGACGCTGTTGTCCAGAACCCGGGGACGCAGCATGATATCGTCCGTCATGGGCGGTAATGCCAAGGAAAAAATGATGGACATGGCGAACATCGGAATGGGCTCTTCCCATCGCCACGACGCTCATGTGTCCCACAACGATTCGCATTCCAAGGCATCCAGCGTCACGCAAATTAAAGATTTTATCCGCACCAATCCGGATGTCAAGCGGGAAGTGGACATGATTCTAAAAGAGACAAATTCGATGATACCTGGATTGTAAACGCGTCAAACCCATTAGAATCATTTAACGGGCGGTTATCCGCTCCAAATGATTCTTTTTTTGTCCATTTTACAGCGTGCATTTATGGTTATATAATGATAACATACTTACATAGAACTATTTTCAGCACATATTATGGGAGACATCATAATTTGTTATAACAATGCTTGCAAGAGGAGGATCCTGTCATGAAAATAGAACGCTTAAGCTCAGATAAGATACGGATTTTCCTTACGTTTGACGACCTGAGCGAACGGGGCATCCAGAAGGAAGATATGTGGCAAGAAATCCCGAAGGTTCACGAGCTGTTTACCGAAATGATGGATCAGGCCTATAACGAACTGGGCTTTGATGCTACGGGACCGCTCGCTGTGGAAGTGTTTGCACTTCCTGCTCAAGGTATGGTCGTCATCGTGACCCGGGGGAAATACGATCATCATCAGTACAGCCAACTGGGTGAAGATGAACTCCCTGAAGAAGTTTACGAAATGGAAGTCACGCTTGAACAAAGCGATTCCATCGTGTATGCTTTTAACGACTTCGAAGTGCTGATCGAAGCTGCACATGTACTTCACCGACATATTACCGAAGCCGGGCGGCTTTATCATTATAGAGATAAATGGGTGCTCTACATGGACCCAGAAGAAATTGACGCTAATCAGCTTCCTTCGCTGATCGCAGTTCTTGCTGAGTTTGGAGAAGCTGCATCCTATACGGAAGCAGTTCTTGAGGAATACGGCAAGGTCGTCATCGCCGAGAATGCGGTCGACGTCATTTGCACACATTTCAAGCGCCAGGATTAACACCGTTATCCTGTTTGAGACATCCCATGAGGAATCCATCTTCATGGGATGAACTTTGCCTTGATGCAGTAATAACATTCGGCAGGACGGCGAAGGCCGCTGTCAGGAAGTGGAGGGATTAAGAACGGTGCTTTTGTTTTCGGTTATCGCGTCGGCATTGGCGCCGGGTCTTGCCCTATTGACCTATTTTTATTTAAAGGACAGATACGATCAGGAACCGCTGCTCATGGTGATCAAGGTATTTCTGCTCGGATTTATGATCGTGATTCCGGTCATGATCATCCAGCGGGGCCTTACGACGGGTCTCGGCGCCAATCCGTATCTGGATTCGTTTGTCATCTCGGCGTTTGTAGAGGAATTTTTGAAATGGTTCGTGCTGTTTCACATGATATATAACCATACGGAGTTCGACGAACCGTACGACGGAATCGTGTACGCTGTGGCGATTTCCCTAGGTTTTGCGACAGTGGAGAACGTCATGTACGCTTGGTACAGCCATGCGTCTATCGGGGCGATGTTCCTGCGGGCGCTGCTGCCGGTATCGGGGCATGCCATGTTCGGGGTTATGATGGGGTATTACCTCGGCAGAGCGAGGTTTTCAACCGGAGCCAAAGCCAAACGTTTTCTGATCTATTCAATGGTCATCCCGTGGTTCTGGCACGGGGTTTACGATTTTATTCTAAGCACGATGACGCATTATTGGATCTGGTTTATCGTCCCGCTGATGGCCTTTTTATGGTACGGGGGCATGGGCAAGGTTTATCGGGCCAACAACCGCTCTCCGTTCCGTTTCGTGAAGCGGGAGGAAGAGGTTAATACGTAATTTAATTGGACACACTTTATCCTAAGAAGTTACAATCCGCATTCGGATCTAATCTTTTTAGGATGGAGGTGTCCTTTTTTGCGTGTCAAAGTAAAAATCGTCTGCAGGCAATGCGGAGAACGCTACGTACTGCGCGGTAAAAAAGAGCGCGGGAAAATCGAAACCGGCTTCAAGCAGTGCTTATGCAACAACCAAAGCCAGTTCGATATCGAAGAAGATCCGTTTTGAACCGAACCTGGGAAACGATGCATAAGACTCCTTTCTTCAAGTCAAACTAACACCAGCTTTAAGTTGAAGAAAGGAGACTTCACATGTACAAGCGATTAAGCGCTGTTTTATTTCCCATAGTCACCCTGTTTATGATCGGAGCGTTTGTGTGGGGGTATCAAGAGAACCAGGAGAAGAACGCCGTGCTGATCAAGGCGGAGAACCAGTATCAGCGGGCTTTTCATGACCTGTCCTATCATATGGACCGCCTGCACGGCGAGTTGGGCAATACGCTGGCTGTAAGCTCGGCTTCCAATGCGATGCACCGGAAAGGCCTGGTCAACGTATGGCGTCTGACGAGCGAAGCGCAGAATGAAATTAACCAGCTGCCGCTCACCATGCTCCCGTTTAACAAGACCGAAGAGTTCCTGTCCAAAATATCGAAGTTTTCCTACCAGACCTCCATGCGCAATCTGGAGAAAGAGCCGCTGTCAAACGAGGAAATTAAAAACCTGAAGGCGCTCTACGCCAGCTCCGGACAAATTACCAAGGATCTGCAGGACGTGCAGTCCAAGGTAATCAGCAACCGGCTCCGCTGGATGGACGTGGAGAGCGCGATGGCCACGGAAGACAAGAAGCTGGACAATACCATTATCGACGGCTTCAAAACAGTGGATAAAAAAGTCGGCGAATACCCGGAATTGGACTGGGGGCCGGCGGTATCCAGCATCTATAACAAACGATCGGTGAAAAAGCTGTCAGCACAGCCGGTATCACCCGAAGATATTAAGCGGAAAGCGGCTGATTTTGCCAATGCAGGAGGCGGATCCAACGTTCAAGTTACCGAAAACGGTAAAGGAACCGAATGGGAGTCTTACACCGCCACGGTCAGCTCCAACAACCGGCCGGCTCCGCTGTCGCTGAACTTCACCCGGCAAGGCGGCCATCTGATTTCATTTTCCGATAACCGGAAAGTCGGACCGAAGTCGGTTACGATGGAAGAGGCACGCAAGAAGGCCGACCAGTTTTTGCAAAGCAAAGGCTACAAGGATATGAAGGCCGTTACCGCAGACCAGTATGACAATATGGGCAACTTCACGTATGTGCGCAAACAGGACGGCGTGCTGGTATACCCGGAAAAAATGACGGTACGGGTCGGGCTCGATAACGGTGAAGTGACCGGGTTCCAGGCCAGTGACCTGGTTTATGAGCAATCCGAGCAATCCGCGCGCAAAATTCCAAAGCCGAAGCTGACCTTGAGCCAGGCACGGAAGAAGCTGAATCCCGAATTCAAGGAAAAATACAACCGGCTGGCGCTGATCAAGGACGAATCGTCCCAGGAAGCTCTCTGCTACGAATTTGGAGGAAACATTAACGGCTCCAGATACCGGATTTACCTGGATGCCAATGACGGCTCTGAAAGATCCGTTGAGGAGCTCAAGGATTCCGACAAAAAAGCTGTTAAATAGGCGTAAAGTTGCAAGTAAAAAGTCACAAGTAAAGCCTCTCGCATGAGCCGAGGGGCTTTTTTGTTTCGCAAAAACACTGATTACCTATGAACAAAGACATGGTATAATCAGGATAGAATGCTATTTTACAGGCTGGCGGTGAGTTTGTTGTTTCCTAAAATCAGCGATCAACTATTTATCTCCGTGGATTCCGGAGATCCAAAAGAAGCAGGGGTGGAGTACAAGTCCCGAATCACGGATTTGGAGGATGAATCCATTCTAATGGAGGTGCCCATCCAGGAAAAGACCGGTCAGCTAAAAAAGCTGCACATGGGTGACGAGCTTTCGGTTTATTTTTTGACCGAGGGGGGCGTTAAAAATTTTTTCAATACTTATGTGCTCGGTTTCAAGGATGACGTCGTCCGCATGGTACGGATCCGCAGGCCTGAGCCCGAGGCGATCGGAAAAATCCAGCGCCGAAGCTTTTTGCGCGTCAATGCCGGGCTGGAGGTGGCGGTCCAAACCGAGCACAATATCCGTTTCGTCACGCGAACCGAAGATGTCGGCGGGGGCGGCATTTCCTTTTACTGCGACTCGGACAAGGTGATCCGGGAAGGTGATATGCTGAACTGTTGGGTGCTGGTGCCGTATAAGAACGGAAACCTGGAGCATGTCCCGTTTAAAGGTGGCGTCGTCCGCATCCAGCAGCTCGATAACGGGCGGAGAATCGTGATGCTGAAGTTCGAAGCGATTACGGATATGGAGCGGCAAAAGCTGATCCGCTACTGCTTCGAACGCCAGTTTGATTTCCGGAACCGCTGACGGATGGGCAGGGAATATTTTGTTAAGCCAAGGATACACTAATAGGAAAATTCAGGGAGTGTATCTAATGGATGAACAAGATCAGGTTCGGCAGTATGTCCGGCTGTTCGGGGAATGCTTTCGCGTTTTGTCCAAGTGGGTGAAGAGGGCTTTAATCGCGCTTGTTGTCATGCTGATATTGATGCAGGGTGCGCTTCACATCAAGGCGATCAGGCCGTACCTGTCTCCGGTGTACAAGCTTGACGGGATCCCTGTCAAAGAGCAGGATGTCAAGGATTGGAAGGAGTAAAATGGATGGACGTTTTTGCATCGGAATTGGTTGTGTGGTATAATTTTCTCGACGCAGGCAATGCCTGCTTTTTTCTTGAGGCTTATGTTTGAGGAGGAATGCCCCTTTGGTTAGGCAGGGGACAGAGGATAACTTGAGAATCAACATTGCAATCGATGGACCTGCCGGGGCCGGCAAAAGCACGATTGCCCGCCTGGTGGCGAGAGCCCTCTCGTACATATACGTGGACACAGGAGCCATGTATCGGGCCGTAACGTGGTTCATGATGGAGCAAGGAATTGGACCGGAATTTCCGGAAAAAGTGCTTCAACTCACCCAAAAGATGGTGATTGAATTAATACCCGGGGAAGACGGGCAAAAGGTTCTGGTCAACGGCGAAGATGTGACCCCTTACATCCGTTCTTTGCAGGTGAACGGGATGGTTTCCCAATACTCGCAAATTGAAGGAGTAAGACGCCGCCTCGTTGCCTTGCAGCAGCAGATGGCTCTGCACAAAGGCATAGTGATGGATGGACGAGATATCGGAACGACCGTGCTTCCAGATGCCGAAGTGAAGATTTTCATGACGGCAAGCGTCAAAGAGCGTGCTCTCCGCCGGTACAAGGAAATGAACGATGCAGAAGGATTGACATTGGAACAGCTTGAGAAGGATATCGAGAGACGTGACCGTCTGGACACAGAACGCGAAATTTCGCCGCTTCGCTGCGCCGACGACGCGATTGTCCTGGATACGACACACATAGATATACCTCAGGTTGTCGACACCATCGTTGATTACTGCAAAACGTACAGGGGTGGGGAGAAAAATTGAAGATTTACGTTTTTTGCCGGGATATCCTTAGGGCAATGTTCATCTTGCTGTTTCGCTTTGAAGCGGTCGGTACGGAGAATATCCCCCAAGAAGGCGGGGTGCTGCTCTGCTCCAATCACAAAAGTCTGCTCGATCCGATTTCCGTCGGGATCAAGGTGAAGCGGCAGGTCAAGTTCATGGCCAAAGAAGAATTGTTCAAGGTTCCTGTTTTGGGATGGCTGATCACCCAGTTCGGGGCTTTTCCCGTCAAGCGGGGAGGAGTCAGCAAGGAGTCCTTCAAGAAATCCATCTCCATTTTGCGTGGCGGTGAAATCATGGGCATCTTTCCGGTAGGAACCCGCTTTTCCGATACAGGTGCCGCCAAAAAAGGGGCTGCGATGTTTGCGCTCCGTGGCAATGCCGCCGTTGTGCCGGCCGCGATTCTTGGCGACTACAAGATTTTCAGGAAAATGAAAATCGTGTATGGACAACCTATCGCCATGGATGACCTTAAGAGCGGCGAGGTGGATGGCGATCCACTCGAGCTGGTTACAGAACGCATCATGGACCGGATCCATGAAATGGAGAAGACTGGCAGACCCTCGGGGAAATAACCGGGTTGTGCATGAACAAAAGCACTTATTGGAAACATATGATTCGTACTGCTTTTATGATGTTTTGAACTCTGCGTCAGCAGGTTTGAATAAATGGGTTTTTTTGAATTGAGGAGGGTATTGACATGTCGGAAGAAACGAAAAATCAAGAAACTGCAGAAGCGGTAAACCAAGAGGAATTGGATCAATTCGTATCCTTGAAAAAAGGGGACACCGTGAAAGGCACGATCGTCAAACTGGAGGACAACCAGGCTTATGTAAGCATTGGATATAAATATGACGGCGTCATTCCGGTCCGCGAACTGTCTTCCGTACACCTTGACAACGCATCTGAAGCGGTGCAGGTAGGTCAGGAAGTGGAATGCAAGGTTGTCAGCATCGACGACGAGAAAGAAAGACTTGTTCTTTCCAAACGCGCGATCGACAGCGAGAATGCTTGGGATGAGCTCGAGAAGCATTTTGAAGCTCAAGACGCATTCGAAGTTACCGTAGCTGACGTGGTAAAAGGCGGTCTCGTCGCAGACGTGGGCGCACGCGGATTTATCCCGGCTTCCATGGTAGAGCGTCATTTTGTTGAAGACTTCAGCGACTACAAAGGCCGCACGCTGCGCGTGAAGGTAAAAGAACTTGACCGCGAGAACAACAAAGTGATTCTGTCGCAAAAAGACGTTCTCGAAGAAGAGTTCGAAGCCAACAAGCTAAAAGTGATGGCTGATCTTCATGAAGGGCAAGAAATCGAAGGTACGGTTCAACGTCTGACTCAATTCGGCGCCTTTGTTGACGTGGGCGGCGTAGACGGACTGGTTCACGTATCCGAAATGGCTTGGCATCATGTGGATAAACCTTCCGACGTTGTGTCCGAAGGCGATCAAGTGAAGGTGAAAGTGCTCAAAGTGGATCCGGAAAAAGGCAAAATCAGCCTTAGCATCAAGGCTGCTCAGCCAGGACCATGGGAATCCGCTGCCGATCAGTTCCATATCGGCGATGTGGTAACTGGCGAAGTGAAACGCCTTGTCACTTTCGGTGCTTTCGTTGAGCTGGCACCAGGTGTCGAAGGACTTGTTCATATTTCGCAAATTTCCCATAAGCACATCGGCACACCGCAAGAGGTGCTGAAGGAAGGCCAAGAAGTTCAAGTGAAAATCTTGGATATCAATACTGCTGAAAAGCGCGTAAGCTTGAGCATCAAGGAAACTGAGGAGGCTCCTGCGGCAGCTCCAAGACAGGAGAGAGCGCCGAAGAGCAGCGTGCACAAGGACGAGCTGAAAGACAACCCGAACGTATCGCTCAGCAACCAAGGACTCAGCATTACACTCGGTGAACGTTTTGGAGACAAACTCAGCAAATTTAAATGATTTGGGCTTCCAAAATTGAAATCGGTGAACCCTTACACGGGTTTACCGATTTTTTTTTAGATTAGCCTTAGCGTGCTGACTTGAGGGCATCCGGATCTACGTATTCATCCGAAGAATAGCTGAAAAATTGACCATGCATGGTTCTTAGCATACTTTGGGAAAATACAATTATCATTCGGCTGTGCCTATGAAAGGTTAGCCAAAAGAATCGTTTTTTGCTATGATGATTATCGTAAGAATTGACAGGAGGAGTGAATATGGCAAGACCCGTAGTGGCAATCGTGGGCAGGCCTAATGTGGGGAAATCCACCATTTTCAACCGTTTGGTCGGGGACAGGCTGGCAATTGTAGAAGATAAGCCAGGTGTGACGCGTGACCGGATTTACAGCGTTTCCGAATGGAACGGCAAACCTTTCAGTGTCATTGACACGGGAGGGATTGAAATTGACGGTGACGATGTGATTCTGAAATCGATCCGTATGCAGGCTGAGCTTGCCATTGAAGAAGCCGACGTAATCGTCTTTATGTGCGATGCCAAGAGCGGCGTAACCCAATCTGACGAAGAAGTAGCCCAGATGCTTTTCCGTTCCGGAAAACCGATCGTGCTGGCCGTAAACAAAGTGGACAATCTGCAGCGGAATGACGACATTTACGAGTTTTACAGCCTCGGTTTTGGGGACCCGATTGCGATTTCCGGCAGTCACGGAACCGGAATCGGCGATCTTCTGGACGCTATTGTAGATATTTTGCCAGACCTGACGGATGACGAGTACGACGAGGACGTAATCCGAGTTGCATTGATCGGACGGCCGAATGTCGGCAAATCGTCGCTCGTGAATGCGATCCTTGGCGAAGAACGCGTCATTGTCAGCGATATCGCGGGGACGACCCGGGATGCCATTGACACTCCGTTTGAGCGGGATGGGCAGCGTTACGTGCTGATTGATACCGCCGGTATGCGCAAACGCGGAAAAGTATACGAAACGACCGAGAAGTACAGCGTCATGCGGGCGATGCGCGCCATCGAACGGGCGGATGTTGTGCTTGTGGTCATTAACGGCGAGGAAGGGATCATCGACCAGGATAAGCATATTGCTGGTTACGCTTACGAAGCCGGCAAAGCTTCCATTTTTGTGGTCAACAAATGGGATGCCGTCGAGAAGGATGACAAGACGATGCATCAATTCGAGAAGAAGATCCGCGATCACTTCCTGTTTATGACCTATGCGCCGATTCTGTTCTTGTCCGCCAAGACGAAGCAGCGGCTGCATAAGCTTCTGCCGGTCGTTCAGCATGTAGCCGAGCAGCATTCGCTGCGCGTGCAGACGCATCTGCTGAATGACGTCGTGTCCGATGCCGTGGCGATTAATCCGCCTCCGACGGACAAGGGGCGCCGTCTTCGCATCAACTATGCGACGCAGGTTGCGGTCAAGCCGCCGACGATGGTCATTTTCGTGAACGACCCGGAACTGATGCACTTCTCTTATGAGCGCTATTTGGAGAACAAGATCCGGTCTGCTTTTGATTTTGAAGGAACGCCTATACGTATCTTCACTCGGCGCAAATCGGATGAAAGTTAGGGGAGAATAGCTTGGTTCTACAGATCATCGCCATTATACTGAGTTACTTGCTCGGCTCCATCAGCTTCAGCGTCGTCCTTGCCAAGCTGCTGAAAGGGATTGACATCCGCCAGCATGGCAGCGGCAATGCGGGAGCGACGAATACGCTGCGGATTCTGGGGAAGGGACCGGCTGTTCTGGTCCTGGCGCTGGATGTCCTCAAAGGAATCGCTGCGGTCTGGATCGGTGTGTGGATGGGCGGAGGTGAGGCATGGGTTCCGGCATTGTGCGGAATCGGTGCCATTGCCGGGCATAACTGGCCGGTATATTTTCACTTTCGCGGAGGCAAGGGCATTGCGACGACTATTGGCGTCATGGCGACATTAAGCTTTCTGCCTGCATTGTATGCCGGCATTATTGCGATTCTGCTGATCGTGTTTACACGGTACGTGTCGCTGGGCTCGCTGGTTTTCGTAGCGCTTACCCCCGTATTTTTGCTCATTTTGGGTTATGCCTGGCCGATTTTTTGGACCAGTCTCATTATTTGTATATTTGCCTTCTGGAGACATCGGAGCAATATTGTGAAAATTCTTCAGGGCCGGGAAAACAAAATCGGATCCGGAGGGCCCAAAGGGGGTAAAGGGATTGTCAAGTAAAGTGGCTGTATTGGTCGCGGGCAGTTGGGGTACGGCTTTGGCCAGCGTGCTGGCCGCGAACCATCCCGAGGTTGTGTTGTGGAGTCGAAATCCGGAGCAAGTCAAGGAAATCAACGAGCAGCACACCAACAACCGTTATCTGCCTGGCGCTCAGCTGCCGGTCAATTTGAAAGCGACGAGCGATATGGGACAAGCGGTGTCGGGGGCGAAAGCGGTGGTCATCGTGGCCCCGTCCAAAGCGATGCGTCAGGTGGCGCGGGATTTAAGCGCTTATTGGCAGCAGGATATGCTCGTGATTCATGCGACGAAGGGGTTTGAGACCGAAACGCTGAAGCGGATGTCTACGGTCATCGCGGAAGAGCTTGGATGTGAAGAAGGAAGAATCGTAGTCATGTCCGGACCGAGCCATGCGGAGGAGGTCGTGAAACGGTGTCCGACCACCGTTGTAGTCGCATCGCTCACCGAGAGCGAAGCGGTCGCCGCGCAGGACTTGTTTATGAATTCAGACTTTCGCGTATACACCAACCGGGATATGGTCGGCGTAGAGCTCGCCGGAGCGCTGAAGAACATCATTGCTCTCGGCGCCGGCATGTCGGATGGGCTTGGCTTTGGAGACAACGCGAAAGCAGCGCTGCTGACACGCGGTCTGGCTGAAATCACCCGGATCGGCGTGGAAATGGGGGCGAATCCGCTCACATTCTCCGGCCTCGCGGGCGTTGGGGACTTGGTGGCCACGGCAACAAGCAAGCATAGCCGGAACTGGAGGGCAGGATGCATGCTCGGCCAAGGCAAAAACCTCGATGAGGTACTGGACTCGATGGGCATGGTAGTGGAAGGTGTCCGGACGACCCAGGCGGCGCATGACATCTCGAAAAAATACGGTGTTCAGATGCCGATCGCCGATCAGCTGTACCATGTGTTATTTATGAACCGGAATCCCCGCATCGCCGTTGAGGCGTTGATGGGCCGGGACCCGAAGACCGAAATGGAGACCATGAAGCTGGAAACTTGGGAGCAGTGGCACCGTTAATGCTTATTCACCTTTTTCCGCCCTTCCTCATATATTAGGGTTGAGGAATGCCGGAGGAGGGGAGAAGACATTGAGCAAAAACATTTCTAGGGATGCGCTGAAGGCGATCAATAAGAAAACGGGCAAAAACATCTCTGAAAGTGCCGTCAAAAAACTGGCCAGCACGGTTAAACCGTCAACCATGCAAAACGAAGCCCAGCTCCGTCAGCTGATTAAACAAGTATCCGCGATGGCCAACGTTCCCGTCAGCGAGGAAACCATCAAGGATATCATCAGCGCTGTGAAGAAAAGCGGGATGAATCCTGATAACATGGAAGCGTTGATGAAAATGATGATGAAGAAATAATCATATAGGTCAGACGATAAAAAGAGCATGAAGTCTTTGGGGCCGGAGGCTGCAGGGGCTTTTCGCTCTTTTTTTGTTTGGCAACAATCGTAATGCTGTCCCACTGTTAAGAAGGGGTCAAGGAAGCCATCCGCACGGCCTCACTTTGTGGGCTTATTTTGCGAAATTGGACAAGTTTCGTGTTATAATACGGTTAATGATGGAACAGATTGGAGAGTTTTAGCGTATGGATCCAATGACAAAAATGTGGGTATCCCTGATCGCCATCTTGATTATGGGACTATCCGTCTTTCTCATCACCTTCGCCCGGACCAAAACGAAGGGTGTCCTTCGAGGAGCACTCTCTCTGGTCGCATTTGTCATTATGGTGGTCGGATTTTTGGGCGGGATGGCAGCATTAATGTAGCAAAGGAACGGTGGATAACGAACATGGAAGCAGCACTACAGCTAATCGGAAGAACAATCGAGAAAACCGTCGTGCCTGAACCGGGCAAAAGTATTCTACAGCATGCGAAGGACAACAAAGTGGACTGGCAGCACCTCTGCACCCGCGGAACCTGTGCCCGCTGCCGCTGCCTGATTTCGGAAGGTGCGGAGCATCTGGAAGAACCGACGAAAGCGGAACACCTTCGACTCGACCCGGAGGAGTTTGACGAAGGCTATCGTTTGGGGTGCCAAGCCGTGGTCAAGACGGCGGGGAAAATCGTAGCCAGAAACAAAACCTATTTTTAAATGGATGGAAGATTGGAGTGTGTGCCGTGCAGATCCCAGCCGAATTACAGCAAGCCCTGCAGGACGCCTCTCACGCGCTGTCGCAAACCTCATCCTGCTGGTTAATTGGCGGAAGCTGCGGGCTTCTGCTGCAGGACGTCCAATTGGATAAACCGCCACGCGATATCGATATATACGCCGATTCGGCTTCCGTATCGGAGCTTCATCATGCCCTCGCAGGGTGGGCGGTGGATCAGCCGGTCCTGAGCGTTACGGATCAATACCGGTCCGTATTAAGCCATTATAAGATGAACCGTTACACGCTGGAACTCGTGGGAGGATTTGAGGTTCAGGCGGAGGGTTCGCAATACAAGGTTGAGATCAACCGCAGGCTGGCCCCAGCAGGCGTACAGGCGCAATTGAACTCAAACCGGTTTTCCCTGATGCCGCTGAGCCATGAGCTCCTGTTTAATGTGCTTCGGAATCGTGAGGACCGGTATACGGCGATTGCCGTAACCATGAGAGCAAATTTGCAAGAACATCTACCGCTGTTGGAGGTTCTGCTAAAGGACAACGCCTTTCAGGCAGGGCACGTACGGATGATTTCCCAACTGCTTCATGCCGAATCGTCAGCCAGATTTGCGGTAAACGGGCGGGATCCAGGCAGTGCCGGGCGGGAATGCCGATGAACCACAAGGTTACATTCGAGCCGTCGGGCAAAAGCGTTCTCGTCCGCGAAGGCATGTCCTTACTTCATGCGGCCAGGGAAGCAGGTGTATACATACCCACGCGGTGCGGGGGCAAAATGGGCTGTTTGATGTGCAAAGTTCAGGTTGGGGGTCCCAACGCCACGCAGCTCAGCCCTCCCGACGAGGCGGAGAAGCGCAAGCTCGGGTCCCTGATCCACAGCGGGACCAGACTGTCCTGTCAGGCCAGGGTGCGTGGACCGGTGACGGTGACTGTCCCGGAAGACAAACTGAAAGCGGCGGTCCGTAAGCAGCTGGAAGCGGCAAGAAACCGTGACCGGGAGGACGACCTGTGGTAGCCGCCGGGCTCAGCAAGAACGTTACAGGCTGCTTGATGTTACAATCGGCTTTATTATATGCAAAGGGTGATATTTGTTGAGGACACCGGCTTTGACCAACAAGATGATAGAGGGGGCCCGGAAGGCGGCCACGGCTGTCATGGTGCTGCTATTGATCATGACCGCCACAGCGTGCATGTATCCGGATCAGAAGAGCGGAGAAACGAGGGTATCGTACCGGGAAAGCGTAAAACGCATCCAGTCCGCTATGGACGATTTTCAAAAGGATCAGGGCATCCTGCCGCTCATCAATGCGGATGAGACGACGCCGCGTTTTGAAAAGTTCCGTATCGACCTGGACCAGCTCCAGAAGCGGGGCTATTTGGACGATATTCCGACGACCGCCTTTGAGAAAGGCGGAAGCGCATACTTCCTGGTACAGAATGAAGAGACCGACCCCACGGTAAAGGTGATGGATCTCGTCACGGTGCAAAAAATAAACGACGTGCAGCGGGCGGTTGATTTGTATAAATCCAAGCATGACGGGCAGCTTCCGGCCGGCGAAGAGTTATATCCCGGGATCCATGCCGTTGACCCGGATCTGGCCGGCACGAGTCAGATTGAGCTGAAGAGCGTGTATTCGGGTCAGGATATGAGCTTTATCATGGATGCCCAGGGTGTGGTTTACGCGGACTATGCGTTTGACATTATGCAGTTGATCGACAAGGAGGGCGTGAAACCGTCCAAAGACGAGGATTTACGAGATTACCTCCTCAAGTCTTCCGATTATGTGCCTGTTAAGTCGCTTCCTTACGTGTGGTCGGGCGATGCGCCGATTCCTAAGGCGGAGACGGGGACATCAAGCTAAGCGAATAGGATTGGATGAGAAAGCCCTGCTGGAAACAGCAGGGCTTTTTTCATGTTTGAACCTATCTTTTCTGGGTTCCCGCCGAGAAAACCAGAATCAACAATCGGAGCATCGGCCGCGCGGGTGTAGTTATTTTATGCTGCATGCTTCATATACATATTTATTCCTGCCTCGGCATATATCTGAGAGGGATGACGAGGGGCATGCGAATGAAGCAAGGATTATATGAATTTTATTCCGAATACCCGTCATATTGTTTTTGATAGGTACATACTATGATACTAGTCCAAATGCCTACGGAGTAACGCCGCTTTGCCGTTTCCCATCCTACCTGACTACCGGCGGCGGACTACTGACGACATTGTAAGGCTCATATCCGTTGCAATGGCTCGAGGCTCCAGATGGAACACGAAGCGGATGCTCTTAAAGCATTTTTCCTTCGGAGTAAATGAGGAGGGGATCTCTTTTGGAAAAAGTGGACATTTTTAAAGACATTGCCGAACGAACAGGCGGGGACATTTACCTGGGTGTCGTCGGCGCCGTCCGCACAGGAAAGTCAACGTTTATTAAAAGATTCATGGAAACAATCGTACTGCCGAACATTGCAAGCGAAGCTGACCGGGCCAGAGCGGTCGATGAGCTCCCGCAGAGCGCTGCCGGGAAAACGATAATGACGACCGAGCCGAAGTTTGTGCCGAACAATGCGGTGCAGCTGAAGGTCACCGAAGGTCTGGAAGTGAACATTCGACTTGTGGATTGCGTTGGTTACGCGGTGGAAGGCGCCAAAGGCTATGAGGACGAAAACGGTCCGCGCATGATTTCGACGCCATGGTTCGAGGAGCCGATTCCGTTTCAGGAGGCAGCCGAGATCGGCACACGCAAAGTCATTCAGGAGCATTCCACTTTGGGCGTCGTGGTAACGACGGACGGCACGATTGCCGAAATCCCGCGCGGGTCTTATGTGGAGGCTGAAGAGCGCGTCATCGCCGAGCTGAAGGAAGTCGGCAAGCCGTTTGTGCTGGTCATCAACTCCACGAAGCCGCGGAGCGAAGAAACGCTGCAGCTGCGCAACGAGCTCGCTGAGAAGTACGACATTCCGGTCATGGCGCTCAGTGCGGCAACGATGACGGAGGATGACGTAACCGGCGTCCTGCGCGAAGTGCTGTACGAATTCCCTGTGCACGAAGTCAACGTTAATCTGCCTAGCTGGGTTATGGTGCTGAACGAGAAACACTGGCTGCGCAATAACTATGAAAATTCCGTACGCGATACGGTCAAGGATATCCGCCGTCTGCGTGACGTGGACCGGGTGGTTTCCCAGTTCATGGACTATGACTTCATCAATCGTGCGGCGCTTAGCGGCATGAATATGGGTCAAGGGGTAGCCGAGATCGACCTGTTCGCTCCGGATGAACTGTACGATCAAATCCTGATGGAAGTGGTCGGCGTGGAAATCCGCGGCAAAGACCATCTGCTGCAGCTGATGCAGGAATTCTCGCACGCGAAGCGGGAGTACGACCGGTTTGCCGAAGCGCTCGAGATGGTCAAGACGACCGGTTACGGCATCGCAGCTCCTTCGCTGGCCGAAATGTCGCTCGATGAGCCGGAGCTGATCCGCCAAGGATCCCGCTTTGGGGTTCGCTTGAAGGCAACCGCACCTTCGATCCATATGATTCGCGTCGATGTGGAGTCGGAGTTCTCGCCGATCATCGGCACGGAGAAGCAGTCCGAGGAGCTCGTGCGCTATCTTATTCAGGACTTCGAAAACGATCCGATCAAGATTTGGGATTCAGACATTTTCGGCAGATCGCTGCATTCCATCGTACGGGAGGGCATTCAAGGCAAAATCGCTATGATGCCGGATAATGCGAGATATAAACTGCAGGAGACACTCGGACGCATTATCAATGAAGGCTCAGGCGGATTGATCGCGATTATTTTGTAAGCCATATAGAATTGGACGAAAACCGTAGGCAGGCGTTCCGCTTGCTTGCGGTTTTTTGCGTTTAGGAATATTACATGTGGCCGATATGAATTCCATTTGTATACATAAAAATAAGGAAATGGCTGCCTGGAGCACTATAAAATCGTAGTTTCAAGAGGATTTTTATGAAAAAAAGGAAGTATTTATACAAACTCTTAAAAACCTATTTACATACTTGGGTATAGGCTTTATATTAGGGTATAACATTTTAACATTGCAAAGCTTTTAAGGGGGAAGAGAGAAATGCGTTTAAGGGGTAAAAAAAGGGGTTTCGTATTGGCATCGGTACTGCTGGTACTGTCAATGGTGATGAGTGCCTGTGGTCATAACGCGCCGCCGGCGTCAGAATCGGGGAATGCATCCGGAGCAAATGCGGACAAGCCTCTTGCGGGCAAACGTGTTGCACTTATCATGGAGTTTAACACAGGAACGTTTTCCCAGCAATACGTCCAAGGGGTTACCGAAGAAGTAGAGAAATTCGGCGGAAAGCTGACGAAGTTCGTCGCCGCCAACGATAAAGCAAAAATGGCGTCCCTGCTGGATTCGGCCATTACGCAGCATTTTGACCTGATTCTGACCGACCACGGCGATTCGCTCCTCGAGCCGGGACTCCGCAAGGCGGTGGAGCAGAAGATCCCCGTCGTCGTCTTCGACGCTGACGTGAACGTTCCCGGTGCGACTGTGCTCTCTCAGGACGACCAGAAAATGGCTGACCTGACACTGCAGCAAATGAAGGAGGACATCGGCGGCAAAGGCAACATCGTCAAGGTATGGGTAGCCGGATTTGCACCGATGGAACGCCGTCAAGTCTCTTACGCAAAATTTATGAAAGAGAATCCGGATATCAAGGAAATCGCTACGTTCGGCACCGCGAATAACCCGGCACTAGACACGCAGACCCAGATGGAAGCGATTCTGAAGCAGTATCCGAAGGGTCAAATTTCGGCCGTATGGGCCGCTTGGGACGAGTTCGCCAAAGGGGCGGCACGCGCAATCCAGCAGGCCGGACGCGATGAAATCAAGGTGTATGGCATCGATATGAGCGACGAGGACCTGCAAATGATTCAGGATCCTAGTAACCCTTGGGTCGCATCAGCTGCCGTCGATCCAAAGGATATCGGCCGCATCCAGGTACGCTATGGCTACCAGAAGCTGCATGGGGATCAAACCGAGGACAAGGTCGTTCTGAATCCGGTGTATGTATCCCGCGACGCGCTTCCGAAAGAGCAAATTTCCACCACCGAGCTGTCTCAATACGTAGACGGCTGGGGTGCCAGCGAGCAAGGGCTTCAGGACTGGATGAACGAGTACAGCAAGTAATAGGAACCGGTTTTTCCGGCAAAAGCAAGTCTTAGGGGTGGTGCTGAGGCGCTGCCCCTTTTCAGGGTGTATGGGGTTAGCAAATGCTTCCCTTTGTGGGGTCAATTATTTCGGGGCTCCCCGCAAAGTACCTGAACAACATCCGAAGCTGCGCCTCACTTTGTGGGCTCATTATTGAAGGAGGAATGCCGTGTGACATCATCATTTCAGCTGGAAATGAGCGGAATCGGCAAACAATTTGGCGGAGTTCCTGCGCTGCATGCGGTGGACTTTACGGTTCACGGCGGTCAGATTCATGCCCTGCTCGGTGCCAACGGCGCCGGGAAGAGCACGTTGATGAAGATTCTGTCAGGTGCTTATCAGCCGGACAGCGGACGCATTGCGGCCAACGATACGGAGCTGCACATCACTTCTCCGGCCGCGGCCAAGCAGCACGGCATCCACTGTGTATATCAGGAGGTCGATTCGGCCCTCGTCCCGCAGCTGAGCGTCGCCGAGAACGTTATGCTGGACGCCCTGTCGTCGGGCCAGGGGAGTTTGTGGGTCAACTACCGGTCCATGGATAAGCAGGTCAAGGCCATTCTGTCCAGACTGGACGACAGCATCGACATCCATAAAAAGGTATATGAGCTTTCGCTCGCTCAAAAGCAGATCGTTCTGCTGGCCCGCATTTTGTCCCAGGACGCCAGGGTGATCATTTTCGACGAGCCGACCGCTCCGCTGAGCGACAGCGAATGCGAGGCTTTTTTCCGGATGATGCACTCGCTCAAGGACGCCGGTGTGGCGTGCATTTTTATTACGCATCGCCTGCCGGAGGTTCTGCAGCACAGCGATATGGTGACGGTGATGCGTGATGGAAGGAAGGTTCACACCGGCCCGACGCGGGAGATGACCGGGGAAGGCATTGTCGGGCATATGCTCGGCAAGACGTTTGAGGAGGAGTTTCCGAAAAAGGAAGCTGTAATCGGGGATGTGCTCCTCAAGGCCGAAGGCGTCAAGCGCGGACACAAAGTGCGGGGAGCGGATCTTGAGGTCCGCAGCGGCGAAATCGTGGCCGTCGTTGGCCTCGTCGGCGCGGGTAAAACCGAGCTCGCCCGGATTCTGAGCGGCGCGGATCAGCCGGACGAAGGCAGCATCCTTCTGAAAGGGAGGAAGCTGTCGCTTAAACAACCGGCGGATGCCGTGTCGGCGGGAATCGTCTCCATCCCGGAGGAACGCCGGAAAGAGGGGATCTTTATCCACGAATCGGTGGATTTGAACCTCTCCATTCCGGTGCTGGGCCAAGTCAGTAGACTGGGGTTCATCTCCCGCAAGAAGGAGAGGGCTTTATCCGCCAAAATGGTCGGCGCCCTCGGGGTCAAGGCTGCTTCCTGCAGCCAATTGGTGAAGTTCCTGAGCGGCGGCAACCAGCAGAAGCTGGCGATCGGCAAGTGGCTGGACAGCGGGGCCGAAGTTTTTATTTTTGACGAGCCGACCAAAGGGGTCGATATCGGGGCGAAAAGCGATATATTCCGCATCATCGGCGATTTGGCGGATGCCGGCAAGGGCATTTTGTATTTTACCTGCGAATTGGCAGAAGGACTGGGAATCGGCGATCGGATCGCCGTCATGAGCGGCGGAACCATCAGCAAAGTGTTTGCTCGGGGAGAAGCCTCGCAAGCCCAGCTCCTATATTATGCGAGCGGAGGCTTGGAGGAAGAGCATGAAGGATAAACTGTTAAACTTGGCGTTCCGGTACGGGGCGGTTGTCGTTATCATCGGGGTTATTGCATTTTTTTCGTTCAGACTGCCTTATTTTTTCACGTACGGTAACTTGTCGGACATTCTAGGCTCGATCACGATCGTGACCTTTGTGGCGATCGGGGTGACCTTGTCTCTGGTCGTGGACGGCTTTGACCTGTCGGTAGGTTCGACTGTGTCGCTGACGACCGTAGGCGCCGCGTCGCTGATGATATGGTATGAGATGCCGCTGTGGGTCGTCATCGTCGTGCCGCTGATCCTGGGTGCTGTCATCGGGCTCGTTAACGCATTCCTGATCGTCAAGCTGCGGATTCCGGATCTCCTGGCGACCCTTGCCGTGATGTACATCGTCGGCGGGATTCACAAAACCTATGCTGCGGGTTACACGATTTACAACCATATGGAATTTCCGGACGGCACCAAAGCACCCGGTGAAATGAGCGCCGCCTTCCTGCAGCTTGGGCAAGGCAAATGGTTCGGGATTCCGATTTCGGCCGTCCTCTTGCTGATCGCTGTCGCGCTTGTGCATATTTTTCTGACGCGCACCAAATACGGCCGTCAAATGTACGTCACGGGCGGCAATGAGGAAGCGGCACGTCTGTCCGGGATCAAGGTGAAAAGGGTGCGCACGCTGGCGTACGTCGCTTCAGGCGTGTTCGCCGCGATCGGCGGCATTATTTACGCCTCACGGGTCGGATCCGGTCAAATCGACGCGGGATCGCCGCTCTTGATGGAATCCGTGGCCGCGGTGTTCGTCGGTTTTTCGGTCTTCGGCGCCGGCAAGCCTAACGTCATCGGCACGTTTATCGGGTCGGTTCTGATCGGGGTGCTGGTCAACGGATTGACCATGATGAATTTGCAGTATTTTACACATGATATCGTCAAAGGGATCGTTCTTGTCCTCGCATTGGCTGTCACATTTTACGTTTTGAACCGCTCGAGAACGTAAAACTCTTGAAATTCTGCGGTTGCTGTATTACTATAAGTTTGTTCCGCGCCTGCGGCTGAATACGGTCTATATGGCGATTCTATCTGTAAATCTCACAGATGAACGTATATTTTACGGCAAAACGGAAAGATTGATAACATCGATTTATTATTTTGGGAGGTGAAATGATAGTGAACAAGTCCGAACTGATTTCCCAAGTAGCTGAAACGACAGAACTGTCCAAGAAGGATGCGACGAAAGCGGTTGACGCTGTATTCGAATCCATCGCACAGGCTCTGCAAAGCGGGGACAAAGTCCAACTCGTTGGATTTGGTAACTTTGAAGTGCGTGAGCGTTCCGCACGTAAAGGCCGCAACCCGCAAACCGGTGAAGAAATCGAAATCCCTTCGAGCAAAATTCCGGCATTCAAGCCTGGTAAAGCGCTCAAAGACGGAATTAAATAAGATTTCTACATATTCCATACGCAAGAAGAGGACCGTGACGCTCGTTCACGGCCTTTTCTTTTCTGTAGAGCCGACCTGTCCTTCTGAAGGATTGCCGTCTTCGTCCTTTTCCGAATAGGCAATCAGGATGACGGGAGCTCCCGTTAGCTGGCTCAGCTGCTGCTCGTATTCTCGTAGCTTGGAAATTTGCCCTTCCCGCAAGGGTGCCGGTTCATAATTGATCATGATCTCAACTCCTTGGACTTTATTACATGGGTAGTATGGCCATAGGATTTCAAAATAATAATACGCTGTGCGTAAGGCTGGTTGAAGAAAGGAGGATCATGCTATGGAAAATGCAGGGAATACAGGGAATAGCGATTTTATCGTGATCAAGGCGAAGGATCAAGGGGTGCAGGTCATCGGGCTGACCCGGGGCCAGGATACCCGTTTTCACCACACGGAGAAGCTCGATAAGGGCGAGGTGCTGATTGCCCAGTTTACGGACCATACCTCCGCCATTAAAATCCGTGGCAAAGCCGAGGTGTGGACGAAGCACGGAAGTCTCGAAAGTGACAGCTAACAGGAATGGGCTCAAGAAAATCTTTCCTGAATGCAAAATAGCTGCCGGTCATGGGATGGCAACGGCACTGAGCATAATCTGTACAAATGCAGGCATAGCCTGCTTTTTTTCGTTGTAGAATGAGGTATGGACAGCACGTGTCCGGACGAAACTAAGGGATACTATGACGATGGGAGGGCTGAACTTGAAACGATTTCTCATTCCAGGCCTGGTGCTTGCCGTTACGCTGGGCTCGGTCATCATCCTGCCTGCGCTGTATCATGCGGAGCATACATTTGCCCGGGAGCATCGGGCTTTGGCTGCATTCCATCCCCAGTCGGGCTGGACGCTCGAGAATGCGAATATCGTGGATGCGCTGGACAGCCTTCCCTTGACGCTGCCGATTCGCAAGGTGGAGTGGGAATCTCGTGTGCTGACGATCGACCTGAAGGTGGCCACACCGGAGGTGTCCGTGTCTGAAATCTACTCGAATATCGCCGAGATCCTTTCATTCAGCTTTGACGGTACTTCCAATGTCGACCAAATTCTCCTTCGGCTCGTCGCCGAAGATAAATGGCTCGGCACGCGACACCTGCTGCTGGCTGCCGATGTACGGCGGACGGAGTGGAATCCGGAGCTGAAGCAGGCGCTTGGCGAAGCCGGGGAAGGGCCGCTTGCGGACGACGTCAGAGCCCGCTTCCATCTCACTGAAACAAAACTGTGGAGGGACCGGTTTGATCCGCAGGAAAACGGGTAAAAAGAAGTAAGCATACCGTGCGTGGTCTGACAAGTTGTGCTATAATAAAAAAGATTGTGAACAAAAGTTCTTGCTCGCAACAGACGACATAGAAGTGAGAAAGTTATAGGCTCGGAGGCTGACGATGAAACCGTACCGCATACCCCAACTAGCAAAGAAATATGTCGATTACGACATGATCCAAACCCATACGGAGCTGCCGCCCTATCCGGATGCCCGTGTTCATCTTCTATATATTTTTCTGAACCAGGGAAGCCGCAAGCCTTCCGTGCATACAGAGCTGCTGGCACTAGTCACGTCGCTCGTTCAGATGGGTATTGACACGCATGAAACGATCGACACCATCCAGGGCAAACAGAACGAGGGAGAAATGCGTTCCCGTCAGCTTAAAGTGCTCGCCGGAGACTATTTCAGCAGCCGGTTCTATCAGCTTCTGTCCCATAAGGGGCAAATCGACGCCGTATCCACGCTGAGCGCGGCCATTTGCGATGTGAATATTTTGAAAATGAATCTGTACGGCAAAATGAAAAGCCTTCTCCTGTCAGCGGAGGAATACTTGCGGCAAAGAGTACAGCTGAATATGCAGCTGTTTCTTTCTTTCACCCCGTTTCTGGACGATTCGGTAAAGGAATTATGGAAATCGCTTCTCCGCGGTTTCAGCGAATGCGAGACGGTGGTTCGTGAAATGCAACTGAGCTCCGGCTCGGAGCCTTTTTTGTACAGCTATTCGTTCTGGCACATTCTGGATGTGGCCTCGGATGAAGACAAGCTGGCCCTGAAGGAAAACCGGGTTGAGCCGAAAGACTGGAAGAAGATGCTGCTCAAGTACAAGGTCGGAGAACACCTGGCGGATAAGCTGCAGCAAGCGGTTAACGGCGTGCAATCCATGCTGAAAATGGTTAAGGGAGACGGAATGTTCCGGGAGATCGGACAGGTGCTTGACCCGTTCCTCCGTCAGCTTAACACATCAGGATCCGCTGTAGGGGAGGGATTGGCGAGAGGATGAATACCAGCATGAGCGAACGGGACACGAAGGCGGATGACCAATACTCACATGTCCAATCCGTTTTTGAAAGCATTGCACCGAAGTACGATGTGATGAACGATATTTTGAGCTTTCGCAGGCATAAGGCCTGGCGGAAGTTTACGATGAAGAAGATGGCGATGAAAACCGGAGATACGGCCGTCGACCTCTGCTGCGGGACTTGCGACTGGACGCTGAGCATGGCGGAAGCCAGCGGCACGGGCCAGATGGTCGGTCTGGATTTTAGCCCGAACATGCTGAAGGTCGGCATGAGCAAAATCAAAGCCAGAAACCTCGAGGATCAGATTGCTCTGGTTCAGGGGGATGCCATGAATTTGCCGTTTGAGGATAACCGTTTTGACTACGCCACGATCGGCTTCGGTCTGCGGAACGTGCCTGACCTGGAGCAGGTGCTGAAAGAAATGCAGAGGGTCGTTAAGCCCGGAGGCATGGTCGTTTGCTTGGAACTGTCCAAGCCGACTTGGCAGCCTTTCAAAGGAATTTATTATTCTTACTTCAAGTATATACTGCCTGGACTCGGAAAGTTGTTGGCCAAAAGATATGAGCAGTACAAATGGCTGCCGGAATCGTTGGCTCTTTTCCCGGGAAGAGAGGAACTGGCAAGCATATTCCGCAGCATCGGTCTTCAGAATGTCGAAGCCTATCCCCTGACTGGCGGCATCGCAGCATTACATATTGGGATCAAGGAGAATCGGCATGTTTAAGAAAATCGGCATCTTTCTAGAAATGATCAAAATTGAACACACCTTATTTGCGTTACCGTTTGCGTTTATGGGCGCGATCCTCGGATCGGTCGTCGTAAACGGACACCTTCCATCATGGGCCCAGATCGGCTGGGTCCTGTTAGCCATGTTCGGGGCCAGAAGCGCTGCCTTCGGCCTGAACCGGATGATCGACCAGGTGATCGACAAGAATAACCCACGCACGGCGAACCGGGCCATTCCGGCAGGGCTGCTGAAGAGCGCGGAAGTTATTCTGTTTACGGTCGTTTGCTTCCTGCTTCTGCTGTGGGCGGCCTATGAGCTGTCTCCGCTGGCTCTTAAGCTGCTTCCGATCGCCGTGTTTTTTCTCGTCATTTATTCCTACACGAAGCGGTTTACATGGCTCTGCCATCTCGTGCTCGGCCTGACGATCGCTCTGGCGCCGCTCGGCGGCTGGGTGGCCGTGACCAACGAAATCGACTGGCCGTCCATCGTGCTGTACCTGTCGGTCGCATTCTGGACCGCCGGCTTTGATATCATCTATGCGATTCAGGACATCGACTTTGACCGAAAAGAAGGACTGTACTCCATTCCTGCGCGCTTTGGCGTCCGCAAGTCGCTGCTGATCGCACGGTATTTTCATTTCATTACCGCGATCGGATTCGTCATCTTGTTCCTTACGACCGAGCTGAGCTGGTGGTATTTCGGCGGCATGCTGATCGCTTATATTATTCTCTTCTACGAGCATTTTATTTTGTCCCCGAATGACATGAGCAAACTGCAGGTTGCCTTCTTTACGATGAACAGCGTCCTCAGCATTCTCGTATTCGTGTTCACCCTGATCGATTTGGTGGTGCAGTACCTATGATGCAGACGGAGAGCAAGAGAAGAAGCTGGGTCGTCGGGATTACCGGCGCCAGCGGGTCGGTGTATGGTGTTCGGCTAACGGAGGTTCTGCTAAAGCAGGGCTATGACGTACACATCGTCGTCTCGAATGCCGGTTGGCGGGTGCTCGGCGAAGAGCTCGGCTGGAAGACAGCCCAACGGGAGCTTATCCTAAAGGAGAAATTCGGTGGTCATCCGGGCAGTGTCTTTTATCATCCGGTAGCGGATATCGGAGCAACGATTGCCAGCGGCTCCTATCAGGTGGAAGGTATGGTGATTGCGCCATGCTCGATGGGCACGCTGTCCGCTGTGGCAAACGGATCGTCCGACAATTTGATGACCCGCGCCGCAGACGTCATGCTTAAAGAAGGGCGGCCTCTTATTTTGGTGCCACGCGAAACGCCGCTGCATGCCATTCATCTGGAAAATATGCTGAAGCTCGCCAGGCTCGGAGTGAAAATGATTCCGGCGATGCCGGCTTTTTATTTCCACCCCCGGACGATTGAGGACTTGATCGACTTCCAGGTGGGAAAGATGCTGGACATGATGCGGATCGAGCACGAGCTGTTCCGGCGATGGGACGGCGGGCTGGCCGGACAGACGAAATCTGCGGAAGGGTCCGGGACCAAAGAATAGACAGGCCTCCAAACCCATTCGGGCAGTCGGGATAGTATGCTATGATTTGATTAGGATGAAAATGAATGGAAGAACGCCAGTGCTCTTTGTTTCTGCTATGCGGGCCATGCTCAAGCCGACAAGTTGAACATGAACGGACAGAGAAATGCGGAGTAACAATACGCTGATACGGGTGAAGGAATGAAGAGATTAGACATATTCGGCTTACTGAAAAAAGATATGAATCAAATCGAACAAGAGCTCTTTCGCAGCATTGAGGGCGATCACGAGCTGCTGAACGAGACGTCCATGCATCTGCTGAAGGCAGGCGGAAAGCGGCTGCGCCCGGTGTTCGTGCTGATGGGGGGCAAGTTCGGCAGCTATGATCTGGACAAGCTGAAGCATGTGGCCGTTCCCCTCGAGCTGATTCACATGGCCTCCTTGGTGCACGACGACGTCATTGACGACGCCGAGACCCGCCGCGGCCAGTTGACCGTCAAGTCCAAGTGGGATAATAAAATCGCGATGTACACAGGGGACTACATTTACGCCCGGGCGCTGCTGCTGGCAACAAAGCTGGAGAACCCGAAAATTCACCAAATCCTCTCCAAAGCGATGGTCGAGATGTCCATCGGGGAAATGGAGCAGATTCGGGACTTCTTCAATACGGATCAGAGCATCCGGCGTTACTTGCTCCGTATTCGGCGTAAAACCGCCCTGTTGATCGCCATCAGCTGCCAGCTCGGAGCGGTAGCCGCAGATGCAGATCCGAAGGTGGGTAACCTGCTCTACCGTTACGGCTACAATGTGGGGATGGCCTTTCAAATTCAGGACGACCTCCTGGATCTGTGCGGAACGGAAAAGCAAATCGGCAAACCGCCGGGAAGCGATATCCGGCAGGGCAATATTACGCTGCCTGTGCTGTATGCCCTGCAGGATGAAGCGGTCCGGGAACCGCTGCTGAAGGAAATTGCCGTCATCCGGGAACACAACGGGGAATGCGACGTTTCCGCGGCGGTCTCGCTGATCAAATCGAGCAAGGGCATTGCCCGGGCGGAAGAGCTGGCTACCCGCTATATCAACAAGGCGCTTGACGCGCTCGACCGGCTTCCGAACCAGAAAACGAAGAAAAATTTGCGCGATATCGCCCATTTTGTGACCAAACGTTCATATTAATACTTCCGCTGATCCGACTTTCTGTTTACAATACGAATCATAACTATGTACAACATACGCAATGACTTGAGGAAAATGGAGAGTGAGTTTATGGAACGAACTTTTTTGATGATCAAGCCTGATGGAGTGCAGCGTGGTTTAATCGGTAAAATTATCGGCAGGTTGGAAGACAAAGGCTTCAAAATGGTAGCCGGCAAGCTGGTGCAGGTGTCGGACGAGCAGGCCAAGCGGCACTACGCGGAGCATGAGGGCAAGGATTTCTATGATAACCTGGTCAAGTTCATCACGTCCGGCCCGGTGTTCGCCATGGTATGGGAAGGGGATAACATCATCCAATTGTCCCGCATTCTGATGGGCAAAACCGATGTTACGGAAGCTCTGCCTGGCACCATCCGCGGGGACTACGCTTCCCATACGCCCCATAATCTGATTCACGGCTCGGATTCACCGGAGAGCAGTGCGCGCGAAATCGCCAATTTCTTCGAAGCGCATGAACTGGTGAACTACGACCGCAGCATTACGCCGTGGATGTAAGGCCAGTTTTATATCGTGGCGGCGCGTCGGAAGAGCCAGGGACGCCCGACCCGGATTACATAGCATTTATCCAGAATATTAAGCGAAGCACGGGGATCGATCTCTCGGATTATAAGGAAGCCCAAATGAAGCGGCGGCTGACGACGCTCAGGGCAAAGAACGGATACGATAGTTTTACGGCATTTTTCGATGCGCTGCAAAAGGATAAGCGCTTGTTTCATGAGTTTCTGGACCGGATGACGATCAACGTGTCGGAGTTTTGGCGCAATCCGAATCGCTGGGAAGTTCTGCGGGACGTGATCCTTCCGGAGCTGAACGCAGGTGCGCGGTCGAGACTCAAGGTATGGAGCGCAGCTTGTTCCACGGGAGAGGAGCCCTACACACTGGCTATGATTTTGGACGGCAAGGGGCTGCTGCAGACGAGTACGCTGATCGCCACCGACATCGACGAGGGAGCACTGGCCAAGGCGAAGCAGGGCTTGTACCTCGAGCGCTCCCTGAAGGACGTGCCGGACGACGTTGCTGCCCGGTATTTTTCCCAGGAAGGACCGATGTACAAGTTCAGCGAAGGGCTCAAGGCAAACGTCCAATTCGGTAAGCAGAATCTGCTGACCGACACGTTTGAGCAGAATCACGACCTCATCGTCTGCCGCAATGTGATGATTTATTTTACGGAAGAAGCCAAAGCCAAGCTTTACCATAAATTTGCCACTGCCCTTCGTCCAGGGGGATATCTCTTTGTGGGAAGCACCGAGCAAATCTTTACACCAGGCCAATACGGCCTCGAGCCGACCGAAACCTTTTTTTACCGGAAAAAGGCGGACGGATAAGGCGTCAAGGTATATTCAAACCTTCTCTTTGCGATACTACGATTATATTACGGCATCAGACAAAGCGGAGGTTTGTATATCATGGATAAAAGAAAGGTAATTACCGCCTATAAGCGCGGGTTTATTACCATTCAGGAGTGCGGACAGATTCTGGGCATCGAAAGCGTCCAGCTGAGCCGCCTGATACAGGATTCGTTAGAAGGTCAAAAGAACACGCAGCGTAGCAGCCATCCGGTCAGCCGATAGGCGGGGAGAAGCTGCGCTAATAAATCACCGCACTTTCTTAAGGAAATGCGGTGCTTTTTTTTGCTTGTTACGGACTTTCGGAAGACCGTGCAAAGGAACTGAATCCGCAATCGAAGAGAATCTCCCGGCTTTTACAGGTTGATTTTAGATAAAATGAACTTAAGTTTATCCTCGCTCCTCCTTGACTACATTTGGATACAGGAGAAGCGCTTTCCCTTACTTTAGTTGAATTATATATAGATGTAGGGGTTTCTTGTCAAAGCGTGGCAGCTATACTATAATGGGCAAAGATATCTGCGGATTTTAGCCAGTTAATGTTCAACAGTTTAAAGGGGGAAAGCACCATGAGTATACGCTACTTAACGGCGGGGGAGACGCACGGACCTCAACTCACGGCCATTATCGAAGGATTACCGAGCCAGTTGAAACTGGACTTTGAAGCCATCAATTTTCAGCTTGCACGCAGACAGAAGGGGCATGGACGCGGGCGGCGCATGCAAATCGAGAAGGATACGGCGAACATTGTCGGCGGTGTCCGGCACGGATATACGACGGGAGCACCCGTCGCCATCGTGGTGGAGAACAAGGACTGGGCCAGCTGGAGCAACATTATGAACGTGGAGCCGATCGAAGGGTCGGATGAAGAGAAACGCCGCGTTCACCGTCCCCGTCCGGGACATGCCGACCTGAACGGCGGCCTGAAATATAATCATAAGGACCTGCGGAACGTACTGGAGCGCTCCAGTGCACGCGAGACGGCGGCACGCGTTGCCTGCGGGGCGATCGCACGCCAGTTTCTCGAAGCTTTCGGCATTAAAGTTGCCGGTCAGGTGATCCGGATCGGCGAGATTGAAGCGCCTGCCAACAACCTGAGCGTAGATGAACTGATCGAGCGCACGGAGGCTTCTTCGGTTCGGGTGGTGGATCCCGAAACCGAAGCGAAGATGGAAGCCTATATCGACGAAATCAAGAAAGAAGGCGATTCCATCGGAGGGATCGTGGAGTGCGTCGTTGAGGGCGTTCCGGTCGGTCTTGGCAGCTACGTGCAGTACGACCGCAAGCTGGACGGACGGATCGCTCAGGCGGTCATGTCGATCAACGCGTTCAAGGGCGTTGAGATCGGGATCGGATTTGAGGCAGGCGTGCTGCGCGGCTCCCAGGTTCATGACGAGATCCTGTACGAGGAAGGCAAGGGATATACCCGGGCCAGCAACCGCTTGGGCGGCTTTGAAGGCGGCATGACCAACGGTATGCCGGTCGTCGTCCGCGGCGTCATGAAGCCGATTCCGACGCTGTACAAACCGCTGCAGACCGTGGACATTGACACGAAAGAGCCGTACACCGCTCAGGTAGAGCGTTCGGACGCCTGCGCCGTTCCTGCGGCGAGCGTGGTGATGGAGCACGTGGTCGCCTGGGAAATCGCCAAGGCGTTCCTGGAGAAGTTCGGCGGGGATTCCATGGACGAAATCAAAGCCAACTATGAAAACTACCTGGCCCAAGTGGAGAGGTACTGATGATGAGAACCGTACAAGTCGAGCTTGGCGACCGTTCGTATCCCATCTATATCGGCTCGGGACTGCTTCCTGAAGCGGGAAGTTACCTGGAGAAACACGGCCTGACCAAGAAGAGCACGCACCTGATCGTCACGGATGAGCAGGTTGCCGCCCGCCATCTGGACACACTCCGGCAGAGTCTGGAAAGCCGGGGATATTCGGCGGTCGTCTCGATCGTCAAATCGGGGGAAACGTCCAAATCCCTCGCGGTGTATGAGGAAGTGATGACCACTGCCATCCAGGGCGGCCTGGACCGCAGCTCGGGCGTTCTGGCGCTCGGCGGCGGCGTGGTCGGAGACCTTGCCGGCTTTGTGGCCGCTACCTATATGCGCGGCGTCAAGTTCGTGCAGATTCCGACCACGATTCTGGCGCATGACAGCAGTGTCGGCGGGAAGGTGGCCGTCAACCATCCGCTCGCCAAAAATATGATCGGCGCCTTTCACCAGCCCGAGCTGGTGCTCTATGACACGGACACGCTTCAGACGCTCCCGCCGCGCGAAGTATCCGCGGGTCTGGCCGAGATGGTTAAGCATGGCTTGATTCGGGATGCGGATTTTGCCGGCTGGTGCCGCGATCACGCGCCTGAGCTGCTGTCCCTGGACCGGGAGGCGCTGGCATACGGCCTGGAACGCGGCTGCTCCATCAAAGCCGATGTCGTGTCGGCCGATGAACGCGAAGGCGGCCTGCGCGCCATCCTGAATCTGGGCCATACGATTGGCCATGCGATTGAAGCCGTAGGCGGCTACGGGGAATTTTTGCACGGTGAAGCGATTTCCATCGGCATGGCGGGTTCGGCGCTGTTGGCTGTCAAGCTGGGACGCGATGCGTCCATCTATCCGGAAACGGTATCCATGCTGCAGGCCCTGAAGCTCCCGGTCGTATTGCCGGAGCACTTGTCCGCGGATGAGCTGATTGCGGCGATGAAGCATGACAAGAAATTTACGGAAGGTACCATGGTGTTTATCGTCCCGGATAAGATCGGGGAGGTCAGCATTGTGAAAGATATTCCGGAGGCTTTCGTCCGCGAAGTGATCGAAGAGCTGAGAAGAAAGGAGCCTGAACATGTATAACCGGGGGATACGGGGAGCAACGACGGTAACCCGCAATGACGAACAGGAAATTTTGGATGAAACCCTTCGTTTGATGAAGGAAATTGCTGACCGCAATGACGTCAATCCGGATGATATTTGCAGCATTTGGATTACACTGACCCATGATTTGGATGCAACATTTCCGGCCAAAGCGATCCGCCAGCTGGAAGGCTGGGAGCTGGTGCCGCTGATGTGCTCGATGGAGGTTCCGGTCAAGGGAAGCCTTCCTCGCTGCATCCGATTGATGGTGACGGTCAATACAGAGAAGAGTCAGGCAGAGATCAACCATGTCTATCTGAATGAAGCAAAGAAGCTGCGTCCGGATCTGGCCGCGCCCAAAGCCTGATTTTGAAAAACAAGGTTGCCAGAACAGGGACTGTTCCTGTATAGTGTAGATAGTTGAGATGAGTAGAGTTTAGAATGAGATGAGCTAAGTATAGAAGAGCAGAGTCCATATGGTTGCATGTTATATTTCGTCAACATGTCCGTGTTGAAGCAGTCAAGGCGTTCCGTGTATATTGGGGACGAGTGAATGCTGATGCGGCCGTGCTGTCGGACTCTTTCATATACTTATTGAAATCCAAACCTCTACTTCGGTAGAGGTTTTTTTGTTGCTTTCGAGTCTGCTGCTCATCTAAGTCCTGATCAATCGAAGGAGGGTACACGATGTTGAATCCTAGTAAAGAGCAGGTCATCGCCCTGGCCGGACAGTATAATCTGATCCCGGTCGTGAAGCGGCTGCTGGCCGATATGGAAACGCCGATCCGTATATTTCAGCGCTATGCCCAGCGGGAATGCGCATTTCTGCTTGAAAGTGTAGAGGGAGGAAGCCAGTGGGCCCGTTATTCGTTTATCGGGACGGACCCGTTCATGATGATCTCCGGCAAGAAGGGAGAAATCGTGCTGGAGCAGGGTGGACAGAAGCAGCGCATGAAAGGGAAGCCCGTTGAGGAGCTCAAGGCGCTGCTTCGCTCGTACCGAAGCCCGAAACTCGATGATCTTCCTCCGTTCACGGGAGGAGCGATCGGTTTCTTCGGATATGATCTGCTGCAGTATTATGAGAAGCTCCCTGCGCATCAGGTCGACGATCTGGGGATGGACGACATCCGCTTCATGTTCTGCGACACCGTCATCGTGTTCGATCACGTGAAGCAGCAAATTTTGCTGGTCGGAAACGTGCATGTACGGGAAGGAGACAGCGACGAAGCGATCCGCAGAACTTATGACGAGGTGGACCGCAGGCTTGAGGAGATTGCCGGGCAGCTGCACGAGCAGGGTCCGAGAGAGAACGTCAACGGCCGCAGCATACCGGCGGATATCGACCTCGGCGAAATCAAGTCGAACATGACCAAGGAGCAGTATATGGCGAACGTTCGCCAAGCGCAGGAGTATATTCGCGCAGGGGATATTTTTCAGGTGGTGCTGTCCCAGCGCTTTCATATCGAGACGGAAGTGTCTCCGCTGCATGTGTACCGGGTGCTGAGAACGCTGAATCCTTCGCCTTATATGTATTATTTGAAAATGCATGAGGAGATCATTGTCGGCACCTCGCCGGAGGCGCTGGTCAAGGTTGACGGCAACCGGGTCGGAACCCGTCCGATCGCCGGCACGCGGCCGCGGGGAGACGATGAGGCCGAAGACAGCCGGCTTGCCGCCGAGCTGCTGGCCGACGAGAAGGAGCGCGCCGAGCATTTGATGCTCGTGGATTTGGGCCGGAACGATCTCGGCAGGGTGTCGGCGTTCGGCACCGTCAAATGCGACAGCTTTATGGAAATTGAAAAATATTCGCATGTGATGCACATGGTTTCGAATGTGTCGGGGACGCTGCGCGAAGATAAAGATTTCTTCGATGCTTTTCTGTCCTGCCTGCCGGCGGGAACGGTGTCCGGAGCACCGAAGCTGAGAGCGATGGAGATCATCGCGGAGATGGAGCGGGAGGCGCGCGGCGCTTATGCCGGCGCCATCGGATATCTGGGCTTTAACTCGAACATGGATTCCTGCATTACGATCCGGACGATTATTTTCCGAAAAGGCAAGGCGTACGTGCAGGCGGGCGCGGGGATCGTATGGGATTCCGTTCCGGAGAAAGAGTACGAGGAGACGGTGAACAAAGCGAAAGCGCTCCTGAAATCGATCCGGACGGCGGAAGCGATGTTCCCGCCGGTGAAACCGGAGCGTGAAGTGACCAATCAGGATTATTTCTTTGAATATACACCTTAATGGACCGGAAAGGAGAGGAAAGAGCATGAGCGCAAGCGAATTGATACATGCCAGTTTGTCACAATTGATCGGGGGCAGTCATCTTTCAAGGGAGGAAGCCCGCGGACTGATGCAATGCATCATGGATGGGGCGGCGACATCTTCCCAGATCGGTGCGCTGCTGACGGCGCTGCGGATCAAGGGGGAGACGGTGGAGGAAATCACGGGCTTTGCCGAAGCGATGAGAAGCGTCGCGAGCCATGTGGCGACCGACAACGCAAGGCTGCTGGACACCTGCGGAACGGGCGGATCGGGTATCCACAAATTCAACATTTCCACCGTCTCGGCGATTATTTCTTCTTCCGTTTCGGTCCGGGTGGCGAAACACGGCAACCGCTCGGCCTCAGGCCGCGCGGGCAGCGCCGATGTGCTGGAGGCGCTCGGCGTGAACATCCATTTGAGCAGCGAACAGGCGAAACGGTGCCTGGAGGAAATCGGCATCTGCTTCCTGTTCGCCCAGATTTACCATCCATCCATGAAGCATGCAGCCGCTCCGCGCAAGGAGCTTGGCGTTCGGACGGTATTTAATATGCTCGGCCCGCTGACGAATCCGGCCGGAGCGGATCGTCAGCTGCTGGGGATCTATGACCGGAGCAAGACCGAAACGATCGCAAACGTGCTGAAGGAGCTTGGCTCCAAGCGTGCTCTTGTCGTAACCAGTCTGGAAGGGCTCGACGAAATCAGCATTTCCGGTCCGACGCAAATTTCCGAGCTGCGGCACGGCGAAGTGCGGACCTACCAGATTCACCCGCATGATCTCGGGCTGAACGCCCACCCGCTGGATGCCGTTCTGGGCGGCGATGCGGTGCAGAATGCCGCCATTATCCGCTCGGTGCTGGCAGGAGAGAAGAGCCCATACCGAGACATTGTGCTGGCTAACGCAGGCGCATGCATCTATGTCGCCGGCCTTGCGGACAGCATCGCGGAGGGCGTGCAGGCGGCGGCTGGCGCCATCGACAACGGCAGCGCATCAGCCAAACTTGAGCAACTGATCCAAATGACAGGAGAGCTGAGCTATGTATCTTGATAAAATCGTACAAACGAAACGGGCTGAGGTAGCTAAACTCGCCGAGCATTTTTCACTCACGGAGGCGGAACGCCAAATTGCGGCGATGCCTGCGACAAGAGGGTTCCACCGGGCGCTGACAGCAGGACGCAATCGGAGCATGGGGCTGATCGCCGAGGTGAAGAAGGCGTCGCCTTCCAAAGGTCTCATCCGCCCGGATTTTCATCCGGTGCGGATCGCCCAGGCTTATGAAGCGGCAGGGGCCGACTGCCTGTCTGTTCTGACGGACGTCGAATATTTCCAGGGGAGCGGGCAATATTTACGCGATGTGCGCTCCGCGGTGAACCTGCCGCTTCTGCGGAAGGACTTCATCATCGACGAGCGGCAAATTTATGAAGCTCGCCTCCTCGGCGCGGATGCGGTGCTGCTGATCGCGGCGATTCTGGAGCCGGATCAAATCGCAGCTTACCTGCAGCGGGCTGGTGCGCTTGGGCTTGACGCCTTGATTGAGGTTCACAGCAAGGAAGAGCTTGAGACGGTGCTTGGCCTCGGAGCGGATCTGCACCAAGGAGCGCTGATTGGGATTAACAACCGGAATCTGCATACGTTCGAGACTTCCCTGGAAGCGACGGCAAAGCTTCGGGAGCTGATTCCACAAGGAATTCCCGTCATCAGCGAGAGCGGCATCGCAGGCAAAGAAGATATGGCGTATTTGGAACAAGCGGGAGCAAGCGGGGTGCTGATCGGCGAGTATTTCATGCGCCGGGAGGACATCACAGAGGCGGTCCGGGACTTGATGGGCCCGACCTTATCCGAGGAAGAAGTGAAGCATCGTGGGTGAGACGGCCGTAAAAATTTGTGGACTTCAGGACGTTGAAGTGCTAAAATCAATGGTAAACTTGCCTGTGGATTATATCGGATTTGTATTCGCACCGAGCCGGCGCCGGGTGACGCCTGAACAGGCTGCCCTGCTCGCAGCGCAGCTCCGTGCATGGAAGACGCCTGAGGTTCCGCAAAGCGTCGGCGTGTTCGTTAACCCGGACCTAGAAGAGCTCGCCGTGATCGTGGATCAAGTCGGGCTTGATGTCGTTCAGCTTCATGGACAGGAAAGCCCGCAATTTTGCCGGGAGGTCAAGGAGCGTATAGGAACCCGGGTATTCAAGGTGCTGTCGGTTCAATCCCGTAATGAGAATTCCAATGCCTCTATAAATCACGAACTATACGCAGGCGTTATCGACGGCCTGCTGCTTGATACATTCGATCCGGTGTATGGCGGGGGATCGGGAAGCACGTTTGCCTGGGAGGAGATACCGGCATACCGCGATTGGGCGGCAGCCCAAGGGATACCGCTGTTTGTAGCCGGTGGCCTTATGCCGTCCAACGTGGCGGAGCTGATCCAGAAGTACAGCCCGGACGGCGTTGACGTTTCCAGCGGCGTGGAAAGTGACGGAGTGAAAGATATAGACAAAATCGCAGCATTTGTGGGAAGGGTGAAGCAGGCATGACAACACAATTACCGGACAAGAACGGGCGATTCGGCACGTTTGGCGGAAGATTCGTTCCCGAGACGCTCATGAACGCGCTGATCGAGCTCGAGGAATCATACAATCGGTATTCCGACGATCCAAGCTTTCAGGAGGAGCTTAGCTATCTGCTTAAGCAGTACTCCGGCCGCGAGACGCCTCTGTACTACGCGGAGCGTCTCAGCAAGCATTTGGGGCAGGCGAAGATCTACCTGAAACGGGAGGATCTGAATCACACCGGCGCCCATAAAATCAACAACGCGCTCGGACAAGGCGTCCTCGCCAAGCGAATGGGCAAGACCAAGGTCATCGCGGAGACGGGCGCTGGCCAGCACGGTGTGGCGACGGCCACCGTGGCCGCACTCCTGGGCATGGAATGCAAGGTGTTCATGGGAGAAGAGGACACGAAGCGGCAGGCGCTGAACGTATTTCGGATGCAGATGCTGGGCGCGGAAGTCGTACCCGTTACGTCAGGGTCGCGCACGCTGAAGGACGCCGGCAACGAGGCGCTGCGGTACTGGGTCAGCCATGTCGACGATACGTTCTACATTCTCGGTTCTGCCGTAGGGCCGCATCCGTATCCGATGATGGTGCGCAACTTCCAGCGGATTATCGGAGACGAGACCCGCCGCCAGATCCAGGAGGCGGAAGGGCGTCTGCCGGACTATGTTGTCGCGGCCATCGGCGGCGGCAGCAATGCGATCGGCATGTTCTATCCGTTTATCGAAGACAAGGATGTCCGGTTGATCGGCGTGGAGGCTGCCGGGAAAGGCGTGGAAACCGCCTTCCATGCGGCGACGATGAGCAAGGGCACGCATGGCGTCTTCCAAGGCTCCATGAGCTATCTGCTGCAGGATGATTTCGGCCAGGTGCAGGAAGCCCACTCCATATCGGCCGGCCTGGATTATCCGGGCGTCGGACCGGAGCATTCCTACCTTAAGGACATCGAACGGGCCAAATACGTTCCGATTACGGATCAGGAAGCGCTGGATGCCCTTCAGCTGCTTTGCCGGACGGAAGGGATCATTCCGGCCCTGGAATCCGCGCATGCGATCGCTGAAGTGGTGAAGATGGCGCCGCAGCTCGGCGAGGACGATATCGTCGTCATCTGTTTGTCCGGACGGGGAGACAAGGACGTGGAGTCCATCATGGCTTATACGGGAGGTAAACAGGCATGAATTTGATGGATCAAACGTTTGCCCGTCTCAAACAGGAGAATCAAACGGCGCTGATTCCGTTTCTTACGATCGGTGACCCGGATCCCGATACGTCACTTGAAATTATAGCCGGGCTCGAAGCGGCCGGAGCCGACATGATCGAGCTTGGTGTGCCGTATTCGGACCCGTTGGCCGACGGCCCGGTCATTCAGCGGGCTTCCGAGCGGGCGCTGAAGCATCAAGTGACGATCAAGACCTGCATGGAGACGGCGGTTAGAGCACGCAAGGCTGGCGTGAAGCTGCCGTTCATCCTGTTTACCTATTACAATCCGGTGCTTCAGTTCGGTCTGGACCGCTTTTTTGAAGAGGTCAGAGCTCATGAAATCAGCGGCATCATCATTCCGGATCTGCCGATCGAAGAGTCAGCCGACGTGCGTGCCCGAGCCGAGCAGGCGGACATCCATGTCGTGCCGCTGGTAGCTCCGACCTCCCACGAACGGATCAGATCGATCGTGGAAGGAGCCAGAGGCTTCATTTACTGCGTATCCTCGCTTGGTGTGACGGGCGAGCGGGCGAGCTTCCACGAAGGCGTGGAGGACTTCATCGCGAGCGTTAAGCAGTACACGGACATTCCGGTGGCCATCGGCTTCGGCATCTCGAACAGGGAACAGGCGGTGCGTTTTTCCCGGATCTGCGACGGCGTCGTCGTGGGCAGCGCCATCGTCCGAAAGGTCGAAGAGACCATTCCGCTGCTGCAGAACGGAGATACGCGTGAGCAGGGCCTTTTGCAAATCCGTGAATTTGTGGCACAATTAAAACCATAATCTTTAGTTGAAAGTGAGGGGGGTTACGGTGAAACCAAAATCCCAGATAGTGAACATTCCGGTCTATGAACCGGGCAAACCGATCGAAGAAGTCAAGCGGGAGCTTGGTCTCAGCGAAGTCATCAAGCTGGCTTCCAACGAAAATCCTTATGGCGCGTCGCCGCGGGTGAAGGAGGCGGTGATTGCCGAACTCGACAACATCAGCCTGTATCCTGACGGGGGCGCGGTGGAGCTTACGGCGGAAGTGGCCCGTTTCCTGGGCATAGAGCCCGGACAGATCATTTTCGGCTGCGGCTCGGATGAAATCATCGCCCTGATCTGCCGCGCATTTCTGGTTTCCGGCGACGAAACCATTATGGCGGATCAAACCTTCTCCGTATATAAGAGCAACGCAGACATCGAAGGGGCTGTCAGCATCGAGGTTCCCCTGGTTGATGGGAAGCATGATCTGGACGCTATGCTCGCCAAGCTCAGCAGCAAGACGAAGATCGTATGGATTTGCAACCCGAACAATCCGACGGGAACGATTCTTTCCGAAACCGAGTTGACCGGTTTCCTGGATCAAGTTCCATCGGATGTTATGGTGGTGCTCGATGAGGCTTACTTTGAGTATGTGACCGACCTTTCATACCCGGACGGAACCAAGTTCCTGTCCAAATATCCAAACCTGGTCGTTCTCCGGACCTTCTCGAAGATCTACGGCATGGCTTCCCTGCGGATCGGCTACGGCGTGGCTCAGCCTGAAGTCATTCAGCTGATCAACCGGGTGCGCGAGCCGTTCAATACGACACGGGCAGCCCAGGCTGCGGCCAAAGCGGCACTTGCCGATCAGGAGTACGTGGCCAACTGCCGTATAGCGAATGCGGAAGGCATCAAGCAGCTGCAGGGTGAGTTTGACCGGCTGGGTCTCGACTATTTCCCGGCACACGGCAACTTTATTATGGTCAATGTCCGCAAGCCTGCGGTTGAAATGTTCCAATCGCTGCTGCGCAAGGGGATCATCGTTCGCGCAGGATTCGGCAAATATCCGAACCATGTTCGTGTCACTGTTGGATCCGAGGAACAAAATAAAGCATTTATTCACGCATTGGAGCAGGTATTGAACGACGAAAAGGCCCAAGTGCAGTAAGTGCGAACAAACGAGTGAGGGAACATGAATACAACGAAGATTGCTATATTTGGAGTGGGCCTAATCGGCGGTTCGCTGGCGCTTTGCTTTAAAGGCAAGCCCGGCTTAACCGTCGTGGGCCATGCCCATCTCCCCGAATTGGCCGACAAATATATAAGCCGCGGCGTCGTCGACGCAGCGACGCTGTCCATGGAGGAAGCCGCACTTGATGCGGACTTCATTTTTTTGTGCGTTCCAGTCGGTATGCTGGAAGAATACCTGGACCGGTTAAGCGCCCTACCTTTGAAAAAAGGCTGCATCATCACCGATGTGGGCAGCACGAAAGCGAGCATCGCGCAAGCGGCGCGTACGCATGATTTCGAGGACTTTTACTTCATCGGCGGGCACCCGATGGCCGGATCCGAGCGTTCCGGTGTAGAGGCGGCTACGCCGCTGCTGTTTGAGAACGCGTATTATGTGCTGACCCCGCCTCCTGGCACGCCTGATCACGCGTATGACGCGTTGGCACAGCTGCTGTCATACACCCGTGCTCAGGTCGTCAAGGTGGATCCAGTCCTGCATGATGAAATCGTCGGGGCCATCAGCCATTTGCCGCATATCATCGCGGTGGCGCTGGTGAACCAGGTGCGCGATTACAACCACGCCAACTCCTTGTACCGGCTGCTTGCGGCAGGCGGTTTTCGTGACATCACCCGGATCGCGTCCAGCGATCCGCTGATTTGGCGCGACATCCTGCTGGGCAACAAGGAAGTGCTGCTCAGACAGCTGAAGGACTGGAATGAAGGCATCGCTGCGTTCGTGGAGATGCTGGAACAGGCTGATGGAGAGGCAATTCAAGAGGCGTTTGCCAAAGCGAACGATTTCCGCAGCGAGCTTCCGGAACGACGCAAAGGCATGATTACGCCGAGCTTTGATCTGTACCTCGATGTGCCGGATACGCCCGGTATTATCGGCAAAATCGCCACGGAGCTGGGCGTTCGCCACATTAACCTCAGCAATATGCAAATTATTGAGAGCCGGGAGGACGTCCCAGGCATTCTGCGCCTTTCTTTCAGGCAGGAACACGATTTGGAGCGGGCCAAGGAACTGCTGCAATCCATGAGTTATCAGGTATCGCAGTAAGTTTTAAAACGTTTACAAAAAAACGCTTACTTTAGTGTTGACAAAATGAAAACGTATACATATAATAAAAGTACAGTATGGTTTCTCTCCACTCCTATCCAAATAAATGGCACTTTGTGCAGCCACCCGATGCGGGTGGTTTTTTTTTGCCTTTTTTAAATTTTGTTGAAATTATTTCTATGATCTAGCAACATTTTCGCTGCGAAATTCGTCTAATAAGAGATTAGAGATGAATCAGCAGTGCCAAAAAGCGTTAATATCTCCATAAATTTGGCAGGTTTGCTTGCTTCGACTGACTAGCAGGAATTAATATGTTACAATGGAAATGATATATTTGTAGAATCGTTGCCGATTTTGCCGAATACATAGCTTTTTGGACGTTTATACTGCCGCGCGGTGGCTTAAATACCGCAACTTTTCATCACCTGTTCAGTACAAACATATAACTGAATCGAACGGGGATGCTTTGTACGGTCGAGGAGGTCACAATGGAAATGACGGATTCGCAAATGATACGGGACATCAAGATGGGCAATGTAGAGCTCTTCTCTGAATTGATGCGCCGTTATCAGCGGAAAATATTGGCTTTTGTATACCATATGCTCAAGAGTTCACATTTGGAGTTAATGGCGGAAGACCTGTGTTCAGAGACGTTTTACAAGGCTTTTAAGAGCTTGCATTCGTTTCGTGAGGTAGACGCATCGTTCTCCACATGGCTCTACACGATTGCCCGGAACACGGTGCTCAGCGAGCTGAGAAAGCAGCGCAGCGCCAACGTGCCGCTGGAAGAGAGCGGGGTTACGCCGGTTGCGCCGATCGAGGTGGCGCCGGAGCAGGCCATTTTGCGTACCGAGAAGGTGGAGCTGGTTCGCGAGGCTATCAATAACCTGCCGGAGAAGCAGCGTTCTGCGCTTATTTTGCGGGAATACGATCAGCTCGATTACCAGGAGATTGCCGACATTCTAGGTCAAAGCGTCAGCTCTGTAAAATCTCTCCTATTCCGGGCAAGGTCCAGCGTAAAAGTTCAGCTGGAGCCGTATTTTTACGAGCTGACGTATGAAGAATATGAAGGGATGAAAAGCAAATGAATTGCGATGAGGCTCACAGCCTGTTCGGCATCGTTTTGGATTTGGAAGAAGACGATCCGAGACGGATTGAGCTCGAACAGCATACAGCCACTTGCAGTGATTGCGAAGCGGAATTGGTGTTATGGAAAGAAAGCCGGGTACTCATGATGGATTGGCAGGAGAAGCCGACGGAAGAACAAGCGGAGGAAGTCAACCGGAACGTCATGGACCGGATTTACCGCGAATCTCCGTGGCTGATTCCGGACCATAGCAAGCCTTTCGCTGTGCCCGCATCTACCCGAAAACGCATGTCCTGGTGGATTGCCGGGTTTGTAATGGTATTTTTGGCCAGCTTTCTGTATTGGGCGATCATGGAAAAGCCGTTTACCAAAGAGACAGCCGGAGCGGTACCTACCGGGATTCTTCCGACTGGCGTCGCAGGTTCATCCGTCGTGTCGGAACAGGTCAGTTATGTGATACCGAACACCAACAGCGGGATTATCGAGCCGCTTGTCGCGGGTATGGGTCCGACCCATCCGCAGTACTGGATGATTCTGTCGGTGCTCGGAGTAGGAATGGCCCTGTTTTCATTGGGAAGGGTCAGCCGTATCAGGAAGTAGGTTCTTTCGCATATATATATAGAAGAAAGGGGATACGCGCATGATGATCGGTTTGATCCGCCACGGGCTGACGGATTGGAATAAGCTTGGGAGAATACAGGGGCAGAGCGATATCCCTTTGAATGAAGAGGGCAGGAAGCAAGCGGAGCGTCTAGGGGACCGGCTGCTTCATGAGCCGTACCGTTGGGATTTTATTATCAGCAGCAAGCTCTCACGCGCGCGGGAAACCGGGCAAATTCTGGCCGGCAAGCTCAACATTCCGCTATTTGAGCCCGATGAACGTCTGAACGAACGGAGTTTTGGACAAGCGGAAGGATTAACGGCCGAAGAGCGTGAAAGCCGCTGGGGCAAGCAATGGGATGTGAATGACCTGGGCCAGGAGACGATCGAGCAGATTGAGGCCAGAGCCCTGGCGTTTATGGAGGATATGTGGACTGCCTATCCCGACAAAAACATGCTCGTCGTTAGTCACGGCGGGCTGCTGGCACAGCTGTACAAATCGCTGTATAAGGATAAATACACGGAGCGGATTGGCAATCTGTCGCTTACGATCCTGGAGAAAAAGGATATCGACTGGATGCCGCTCCTCTATAACTGCACTCGTCATTTGGCGGAAAAGAACGGATAACTCGGACAAGAACCGGGTTATTTTTTTTATGTGGATCGAATAAAAATTGTAATAATTCCCATAATGGTATTAAAACGGCGAGGCGATGATGACATGAATTTAGCGGATATGCTTTCGTACGCGGATATCGGCCAGCTGACTACCATTGCAAGCCATTACCAATGCCAATGCAAAAGAAATTCCAAGCACGAACTGATCCAGAGCATTCTGGTCACGCTGAACCGGAGGGAATTCATTGAGCAGCAGGTTAACACGGTGTCCCTTCCAGATTTGCGTTTTCTGAATTCGGTATTGTTTGACAACAGATCGTTTTACAGCGTTGAAGACTTAGCGGCTGTCGTCCGGCAGACGACTTTTGATCTCCCGGCGAACGAGGTGCATGAGACTCCGAGAGAAGCCATCGCCCGCTATAAGCGCAGCGGCTGGCTGTTCAACGGGATGACTTCCAGCACCAAGTATCTGTTCCAAATGCCCAACGATCTGAAGGACCGGTTCCGGGCCGAGCTTGGGCAAACCCTGAAGCGAAAGGTCGTTAAATCCGGCGAACCTCCGGTATATCGGGAGGAGCAGGAACTGTGCGCCGAGGACTTGATGTACATGCTCAGGTATGTGAAGCAGCAGGAGATCGAACTGAATCAGGAATTCGTGATGTACAAACGATACCAGCAGCAGTTAATGGACATGTTCCATGTCAGTGAGCCCCTTCTCAACAAGGGGGGATGGCGCTTTGGCTACGGCAGGAGTTTTAATGCATATCCGAACCGGATGGCGCTTCTGTATGACTATGCGTTCTACCATAGATATGTGGAAGAAAACGGAAGCAAGCTGGAGCTGTCCGGCAAGGGCGCAGAGCTGCTGGAAAGCGGGACGAAAGAGAGCATGGTACAAATTTTCCGCTTTTGGTTAAAACTTTATAAAAGCGCCATCCCTAACTTGGCATCCCTGGTTTATTGGACAGGGGAATGCGCCAAGGAATGGGTAACCGCCGCTTCCCTGCATGATGCTTTGGGCTGGCTGATCAAACCGTTTTATTATGACACTGCAGAGTCGATATTAAATGAAAGAATTATCGCGATGATGATGCATCTAGGACTTATCCGCATCGGAGAAAGTCCGGAGAGGGGCATGGTTCTGAAAATGACCGCTTTCGGACAAAAGCTGGCCAGCAAAAGCCTAAATCTCGGAAGCGGCGAGCTGGAACCGCTCATTGACAAGTCATAGCCGCCTTGTTACAATCACTCCCAAAAGTTAAGGGGTGATGAAAAATGCTGTTACCTTACGGCCAGCATCTGCCAAAAATCCACCCGTCCGTCTATGTGGCGGAGGGTGCCAAAATTGTCGGTGACGTTCAAATTGGTCAACAATCAAGCGTATGGTTTAACGCAGTGCTTCGTGGTGATATGGCACCCATCGTGATCGGAGACCGATGCAACATTCAGGATGGAGCGGTAGGACACGTAAATACGGACGAGCCGCTGATCCTGGCTGACGACGTCTCCGTCGGACATGCCGCCATCGTTCACGGCTGCACAATAGGCAAAGGTACATTAATCGGAATGGGGGCCATCGTACTGAACGGGGCCGAGATTGGTGAATATGCTTTAATAGGGGCAGGATCAATCGTTACTGAAAATAAAAAAATACCACCCTATACGCTTTCTCTGGGTTCGCCGGCGAGAGTGGTCCGTGAATTAACCGAGGAAGACTTGCGCAGAATGTATCGTACCACTCAAAACTATGTGGACAAGGGTAAAGAGTATAGGATGTTCTAATCAAAGGTTCGGAGGTGCATCCTAATGGATAAGATGAAAGCTACTTATGAAGTCATGTTGGGGCTGGCGGCTGAAATGGTATGGGACGAAGCGTTGCGAAAACACCGGAGCGAAGAGCTTTACCGCGAAATAGACAGGGCTCTGGCATCTGGAGACGAGGCGGCTTTCCGTGACCTGACGGATGAACTGAAGTTGCTTAATTAAATGGATAAATGAAAAGAAATGCAGACACCCATGCTGCATTTCTTTTTTGTTGGGATCGTCTGCGACAATGAATTTTACAAAATGCTGACACGGAAACAAGCATATTATAGAATGGAATGGTGAAAAATAATGGAAAGGGTGAACCCTTGAATGAAGTTCAGCGAAGTGGAAGAGGCAACCTGGAGTGAGCTCTCCCCCTATTTCGACACCTGCCTCATCCCTTACACCGGCCTGTCAGGCAAAGAGTCTCCTGTGGAAGCGACGGAGGCGCTGGCACGGCTGCGGGATTTTATGGACCTGGTTGAAATGCCGTTTAAAGGGAGGATCATTACATACCCGGCCGTACAATACGGCCAAGGAGAGGATCTGTCGTTATTGCAGGAAATATGTCGTAATGTGAAGGTGGCGGGATTTGCTTATGTCATCGTCATGTCGGCAGACATCGAGCTGATCCAATGTCAGGTTGAAGACTGTGATTTGCTTCTGTCCCAGAGGGTATTAAATGAAGAAACGGGTGGAGCAGGTATAGCAGGCCGGATTAAGGATAAAATACAGGAAATGTGGCAGCGAGGCAACAAAATGGAAATGTGACAGAAATTCAACAATTTAATTGGGTAAATCTTCTTCCGCCTCATAAAAGAGTTGGATATTCTTGACGGTCTTATAAGGCTAATATATTATTATTATGTCCTAGTAAGTCGTGTGATAATAATCATTGAAAGCACTTTAAGACTTGGTTGACAAAGGGGGTTGAAGACATTATGAGCAACCAAAATGAGCACCATGAACCATCTCACAAACCACCCGGTCGTAAAGAAATGTCCCGTCGACAATTTCTGACTTATACATTGGGCGGTGCCACTGCTTACATGGCAGCCGGTGCAGTCCTGCCGATGGTGCGTTTTGCTGTGGATCCGATCCTGCATAAAAAGGGCGAGGGAGAGTTCATTAAAGTTGTCGAAGAAAGCAAAATTACCGACGAGCCTCAAGAATTCTCTTTTGAGCTGAAACAGCAGGATGGATGGTATGCAAGCACTGCAACACTAACCGCTTGGATACGCAAGGATGAACAGGGGAAAATCTATGCGCTGTCCCCGATCTGTAAGCATTTGGGCTGTACGGTCGGCTGGAACAATGATAAAGGCTTCCCGGATGAATACCACTGCCCATGCCACGGGGCGCGTTATACCAAAGAAGGCAAGAACTTGGCTGTAGCGCCGAAGCCGCTCGACACTTACAAATTGAAAATTGAAAACGGTTGGATTTATTTGGGCAGTGTTGAGCCAAATACTGAAGTAAAATAGGAGGCGTAGATTCGGATGTTTAAGAATGTCTACAACTGGATTGATGAACGTCTTGATGTCACGCCGATTTGGAGAGACGTGGCGGACCATGAAGTGCCGGAGCACGTTAACCCGGCGCATCATTTCTCTGCGTTTGTATACTGTTTTGGCGGATTGACGTTTTTTATCACGGTCATCCAGATCCTGTCGGGGATGTTCCTGACCATGTATTACGTTCCGGACATCATTAACGCCTACGCCAGCGTTGAGTACCTCCAGACGAAAGTCGCTTTCGGGCAAATCGTCCGCGGTATGCACCACTGGGGGGCGAGCTTGGTTATCGTTATGATGTTCCTACATACCATGCGCGTATTCTTCACAGGTTCCTATAAGGCACCTCGTGAAATGAACTGGGTCGTGGGTATGCTGATATTCTTTATCATGCTGGGCTTGGGCCTGACAGGCTATCTCCTTCCATGGGATAACAAAGCCTACTTTGCAACAAAGGTTACGCTGGAAATTGCGAATTCCGTTCCATGGCTTGGGCCGATCATTAAGGAATTCCTGCAAGGCGGTACAATTGTAGGTGCCGAGACGTTAACGCGTTTCTTCGCACTTCACGTCTTTTTCCTCCCGGCCGTGTTGCTCATTCTTCTGGTCGGACATTTTATCATGATCCGCAGACAGGGCATCTCCGGTCCACTATAATAAGAAGGGAGGAATATCCATGGCACACGGTAACAATTCAAAAGAAAAAGTGGTATATGTTGGCGACTCGCGCGTCCGCAAAGGCAACGGGTTTATTACACCACCGGACTACACGTCGTATCCAGGCAAATCGGAAGCGTTTATCCCTAACTTTCTTTTGAAAGAATGGATGGTCGGTGTTGTCGTACTTGTCGGATTCCTGGTGCTCACCATTGCAGAACCGGCTCCACTGTGGTTCCCTGCGAACCCAAGTGCGTCCATTATCCCGATGCCTGACTGGTACTTCTTGTTCTTGTATCAATACCTGAAGCTGCCATATGCATCTGGTGATTATGTCGTGTTAGGCGTCATCGGGGTGAGTGGTGTCGCGTTTGGTTCGTTGCTATTGGCTCCGTTTCTGGATACAGGCAAAGAACGCCGCTTCTATCGTAGACCGATCGCATCCTCGCTCATGCTGCTGTCTTTGATTGCCTGCGTTTATTTAACAAACAGCGCATGGCACCATTACAAAGAAGAGATGGCTGCTACCGGTCAAATTCCGGAGAACATCCAGCGTGAAGAGAAAGCTGCCGAAAACAAAGCTAAAGGACTTCCGACGTCCAGCGCGACCCAGCAAAAAGAGATCGCGATCGTCGACAAAGAAGATCCGGCAATGGAATCTTATAAAAAAGCAGGCTGCATTACCTGCCACGCAGCAGATATGAAAGGCGCTGCAGGTCCGTCTCTCCGTGGAGTCGGCGACAAACATAACAAAGATGACATTCTGAAAATTATCAAAGAGGGCTATGAAGGGAAGATGCCTGCGATGTACGATTCGGCAATCGCTGCAGGCCTGACCGACAAAGACATCGATCATTTGGCAGAATGGCTTTCGAAGCAAAAGGCAGAGCAATAAGCGGCCATACTTATTCAGAAAACCTGATCGTATTTACGATCAGGTTTTTTTAAGAGATCAGAAAGTACGACTTTCGTGCATGAACTCAGATCAACAGCCCCGTATTGGGGGCAAAGGTATCGTGGGAGTACAAGGAGGGACAACGTGTCGATCGCTTATTTCTGGAGCCGTTCGCTGCTCGGAAACCGGGGGTTTTTATGGCTCCTGTTATGGTGCAACTTGCTGGGCACGGTATACGGTTATTACTGGTATGCCCAACAAATGGAATATACCGTAGCGAATAATCCTATTTGGCAGGTCATTTTCGTTCCGGACAGTCCGACGGCAAGCCTGTTTTTTACGATCGCAATATGGATGCTGCTGTATCCGCCAAAGACGAAGCTTGGCTGCGGATTCAGGCTGCTGATCGAGGCGCTGGCTGTCGTGACGTCGGTGAAGTACGGCATCTGGGCGGTGAGCATCATATTTGCCGGCTATGCTCAGGGTTCCGCGCTGGTATGGCAGGATTGGATGCTGGTCATCTCCCATTCGGCCATGGCCATCGAAGCGCTGCTGTACGTCCGCCTGTTCAAGCTAGGTGCAACCATGCTGATTCCGGCCGCGGCATGGACATTCCTGAACGATACGGTGGATTATACATATGGGGTCTTTCCGTGGCTGCCAGCTCAGTTGATGGATGATATCGCCAGCGTTCAATATTTTACATTCGGCTTGACGCTGTTCAGCGCGCTGCTGGCCTGGCTTGTCATAAGACAGGCTCGGCGCTGACAACAAGTTCAGTTCTATGGACATCCCTTCTGCCATACATATACGGTAGGAGGGATGTCCCATGTTACGTAGAGGCACGGCTGCCAGATGGAGCCTGGCGGTCATCATGGTGCTGCTTGGATTCAGCTGCAGTCTATCCTGGACGGCGGCGGAAGCCGCTGCTCTGTCGGCTGCGGGAGGTACGGGTAGTACAGGTGAGGCGACCAAACAGGCTGAGCAGCTGGATGTGCTGGCCGAGTCTGTATATCAGCATGTATTGGAAGGCAACATCAATCTCGTCCGGCAGGAAATTCTGCAGGCCAGCGATATATTTGAGCACTCTTCCTTCCAAGGTTTGACGAGCGTGGAAGGATTTCATGCCCTGTCGGAGAGCTTGGTGGAGATGAAGGAAGCGACGAATCAGGCGCAAATTCAACAGGAGCAGTGGCTGACCGCTTCGGCCAAATTCCGGTTGGCTGCCGACAGCTTAAGTCATCCCAAGCAGCCAATGTGGATGCAGTACTACAAGGTGCTCCGTGAGGATCTGAGCGAAATGAAGACCGGAGCGGCCGCTGCCGACTCCCGGGGGATGAAAGCAGCCTATGAGAGTCTGCAGAACCATTATGAGATTATCCGTCCGGCCGTGATCATCCAGCGCAAGCCGGAGGAAATTACGGCAGCGGATGCCTGGGTATCTTATGTTGGCGGCTTAATCCAGTCGTCCTCGTCCTCGGCAAGCGAAATTCAGGATGTCGTGACTTCCGGCGAGGAAGTGTTTAACGGCTTGTTCGGAAAAAAGAAGGACGACAACCCGGCCTTCGCCCCCATTGACGAGGTCAACGGATTGTGGCCTTGGACCTTCTGGGCAGGCTCGTTTATCATCCTTGTTCTGACCTACACCGGTTACCGGAAATATAGAGGAGAGCGGGACAGTTTCAAAAGCGTGAAGCCCAAAGAGCTGTAGTACACGGTCATGTGGGCCATATTCCCTTATATATTGGCAAAGCCCGCCAGCTTCAAGAGCCGGCGAGCTTTTTTTGTGCTTCCGATTATTCTTCCTTAAAACCTTCGCCATGAACGTCATGCACATCACTGATGATGACGAATGCCCGCGGGTCCACCGACTTCACGATATCGTTGAGCCTGCGGATTTCCTGCCGTCCGACGACGCAGTAGGCCATATGCTTGGCCTGCTTGGAATACGCGCCGATGGCCGGGATCAGCGTGACGCCGCGCTCCATTTCGATCGTGATTTGATCGGCGATTTCCTGGGCGTGATCGCTTATGATCGTAAAGGCTTTGGCCGCATAGGCACCTTCCTGGATAAAGTCGATCACCTTGGAGGCGATGAAGACGGCCACGAAGGTGTACAGGATCCGCTCTCTCGGGATGAAGAATAGGGAGGCTCCGATAATGATAATATCGATGACGAGGATGACCCGTCCCATGCTCCAGCCGAATCGCCGGTTGCAAATGCGCGCAACAATATCCGATCCGCCGGTTGTCCCGCCGAAGCGGAAAACGATGCCCAGTCCGGCTCCTAGGGTGACGCCTGCATACAAGGAAGCCAGTATGTAGTCTCTTTCCGTTTGAAACGGCGTAATCCACCCGGCATCAATCAGTTTTTCGATAAACCACAAAAAAAATGTCAGCGATGCGATTCCGACGCCCGTGTAGATCATCTGTCTGCCGCCAAGGATTTTCCAGCCGAGCAGAAAGAGCGGAATATTCAGCACCAGGGTCGACAAGGAAGGCGGAATGGAAAATGCATAATTCAGGAGGACCGTTACCCCGGTAACGCCCCCTTCCATCAGCTGGTTAGGGATAATGAAATAGAGCAGGCCGAAGGCATACACGGCGGAGCCCAAAATGATGGGCAGTACGAGCTTCAACTGAACAAACAACTTGGATGAACTCATGAAACCCCTCGCAATACCAGAAGTAGGAAGAATGGTTTTCTTCGCTCCATTCCATAGTATACCTTTTTCCCCGAGGATTAAAAAATATTTGTTTTCATTTCCGCTTTGCGATAACATATGGAGTAAACTAGCGTCCGGCGTGACCGGAAGCGCTGTACATACGAAAGAGGGGGGACGGTTCGGTATCATGGAGAAATCAATGGCAGAGATGCAGCGGGAAGTCGACCGGTACATCTCCCAGTTTAAAGAGGGATATTTCAGTCCGTTGTCGATGCTTGCAAGAATGTCCGAAGAGGTCGGCGAGCTGGCCCGTGAGGTGAACCACCAATTTGGGGAAAAGCCGAAGAAGCCTTCCGAAGCGGAAAATTCCATTGAGCTCGAGCTCGGAGATATATTGTTCATCACCATGTGTTTTGCGAATTCGCTTGGGATCGACCTGACGGAAGCGCATAACAAGGTCATGCACAAATTCAATACGCGCGACAAGGACCGGTGGACGAAAAAGGACACCGATTAGGCGGATTTAACATATGCTGTACGAAAACCGCCTGAACGGGGGGAGCAGCTATGCAGTCCGAATCTTTTGTCCAAAAGGCTTACCATTGTATTTTGCAAAACGATTTTGAAGAAGCACTTCATTGGTTTGAAGCAGCGATCGCCGAGAACCCCGAGGATGCAGAAATTCATTATAGATGCTCCGTGACCTATGCAAGAAGCAGCCGGCTGGATAAGGCCATGGAACGTGCGCTGGAAGCCTCCAGGCTCGCACCCGATAAGCCGGAATACGGTTTGTATGTTCAGCATTTGCAGGCGATGCGCATCGTGCAGGATGCGAAGAAGACGATCGATTCTCCCGAAGTAGCGCCTGCGAATCAATTGTATGAGACGGTATCTATTTTGAAGGAAGCGGTACGGCTCGACCCACTCTACGGGGAGGCGTATATTTGGCTTGCGCTCGCCTACAGCCAGCTGAACGAGCACGCGCTTGCCATATCGGCCATCAAGGAAGTCATCGCTCTTCACCCCCATGACCACGGCCTGCAGGAAATGCTGGAGCAGTTAAAAGGCCGGCTTAACTCGTATTTATACGATTCATCCACCTAAATAGAATGAACTAAAGAGTTTTTCTCATGTTATCTCTGGATCCCCGGACCATTTTCCGTGTCAGAAAAGGACTTTCTTTAGTTCATTCTATATAAATCTTGAGAAAGTGGGGAGCTTACACATGTCAATCATCAAAGTAGCCGTCGCAGGAGCAGCCGGCAGAATGGGCAAGGAAGTCGTCAAACTGGTACTCGAGGATCCCGATCTGGAGCTGGTTGCCGCTGTCGGACGGTCTGGAGAGGGGACGGACGCGGGCACTTTGGCCGGACTGCCGGAATGCGGCGTTAAGCTTACTTTCGATCTGGAGATGGCGCTGGTCGAAGGAAAACCGGACGTACTGGTGGACTTTACGACGCCGCAGTTCGCTTACCCCAATACGGCATTGGCCGTTGCCCATGGGGTTCGTCCTGTGATCGGCACGACGGGCTTCACCCCGGAACAAATCGAAGAGTTGGACAAGCAGTGCAAGGAGAAGGGCATCGGCGGTCTGATCGCTCCGAATTTTTCCATCGGGGCCATCCTGATGATGAAATTCGCGGCGCAGGCGGCCAAGTATTTCCCTCATCTCGAAATCATGGAATTCCATGGAGACCAGAAGCTGGACGCGCCTTCCGGCACGGCGATCAAAACGGCTGAGATGATTGCCCAGAACCGCCAGGAGATCCGCCAAGGCAATCCGAATGAGGAAGAGACGATTGAAGGCTCGCGCGGGGGATATTATAACGGATTTCGTATCCACAGCGTCCGTCTTCCGGGAGTATTCGCCCAGCAGGAGGTATTGTTCGGAGGCTTTGGCCAAACGCTGAAGATCCGTCATGATTCCTATGAGCGGGCCGGATACATGCCTGGCGTGAAAATGGCTGTTGAGAAGGTTATGACCTATGAGGGCATGGTTTACGGGTTTGACCATTTTATAGAGTAGTTCAGGAGGGGTTACAACATGCTAAAAATCGCATTCATCGCACATGACCGAAAAAAAGACGAGATGGTCAACTTTGTCACGGCTTATGAACATGTATTTGAGGGGAATCAGCTGTATTCCACAGGGACGACCGGACAGCGTATTATGGAGGGCACCAGCCTGAAAATCCACCGGTTCATGTCGGGTCCGCTCGGCGGGGACCAGCAGATCGGGGCACTCGTGGCCGAGAATGAGATGGACCTTATTATCTTTTTGCGGGATCCGCTTATGGCACAGCCTCACGAGCCGGACATCAATGCGCTGCTGCGTCTTTGCGACGTGCAGGGAATTCCGCTTGCGACCAACATCGCAACAGCCGAAATTTTGGTCAAAGCGCTGGACCGCGGGGATTTCGCCTGGCGCGAGCTGGTACATAAGTATAAGCCGGGTGCTGAAATATGAACGAACGGCTGGATATTCTGATTTTCGGCGCTCATGCGGACGATGCCGAAATCGGGATGGGCGGCACGATCATCAAGCATGTGCAGGCCGGGCTTAAGATAGGGATCTGCGACCTGACCTATGCGGAAATGTCCTCCAATGGGACGGTCGAGCGCAGAAAGCAGGAGGCGGCAGCCGCGGCTGGTGTGCTCGGTCTTTCCATGCGGAGCAGTCTTGGACTTCCCGACCGGGGACTGTTCATCACCCCGGAGCATGTGGAGGCCGTCACTGCGGAGATCCGCCGTCATGCGCCGAGGCTCGTTTTCGCTCCGTATTGGGAGGACCGCCATCCCGATCATGTTGCCTGCAGCAAGCTGGTGGAAGAAGCCGTATTTAACGCCAAGCTGCGCCGGTACATGCCGGACAAGCCGCCCGTTCAGGTGGAGCAGCTGTATTTTTACTTCATTAATGATATGGGCAGAGCCGATTTGATGGTGGATATTACCGCACAGCAGGAAATGAAGGAGCAGGCGCTCCTCTGCTACCGGTCGCAGTTTGAGATGACTCCGGTTGAAGGGGATACGGTTGTTACTCCTCTGAATCAGGGATATGTCGAACGCGTCAGATCCCGAGATCGGCTGACCGGCCAGCGCAGGCTCATTCCCTATGCGGAAGGTTTTGCGATCAAGTCGCCTTACGTTGTGGACATGTTTATTTCCGGTTCTCTATAATGACCGATAGACAGGACTGATTTCAAGCGCGAATCTTTATGCTTGATTTCAGTTCTGACTTTTTATAAGCTGAAAGCGCGCAAGAGAAATGCGCCGGTTCGAGCGGTTGTCTGCTGTAAATTATACGTCGCGAGACGTTTTTATTGTTCTCTGGGTACATAATATAGAGAATGCATGTGAAGAAGGGGGGACACGAAGCTTGGGTCAATCACTTAAAATTGGCATCACCTGCTATCCGTCGCTCGGAGGCTCAGGTGTAGTCGCGACCGAGCTCGGCAAGCTGCTGGCCGAAAAGGGCCACCAGGTTCATTTTATTGCCCACAGTATTCCATTCCGGCTTGGCGGGCAGTTTCATAAAAACATTTTTTATCATGAGGTTGAAGTCAGTGATTATTACGTATTCCGCTATCCTCCATATGACTTATCCCTAGCGACCAAAATGGCACAGGTGGCCAATATGCAGCAGCTGGATATTCTGCATGTCCACTACGCGGTTCCACACGCGGTCTGCGCCTTCTTGGCCAAGCAGATGGTAGGAAGCAACCTGAAGGTCGTCACGACGCTTCACGGTACGGATATTACGGTACTGGCCCAGGACGAATCACTGAAGGACCTGATTCGCCTGGCGATTAACGAAAGCGATGCGGTCACCGCGGTTTCCGGCGACTTGATCCGGGAAACCCGCGAAGTTCTGGACATCAGCCGCGATATCGATCTGACATACAATTTTGTGGATAAGCGAATCTATTATCCGCGCGATACGACGTCGCTCCGCGGTGATTTTGCCGAACCGAATGAGAAAATTCTGATGCATATTTCCAATTTCCGTCCGGTCAAACGGGTCGGAGACGTCGTGGATATCTTTGCCAAGGTCAACGAACGGATACCTTCCAAGCTGTTGTTTGTCGGGGAAGGTCCAGAGCTGCCGAAGGTCCAATGCAAGATCAAGGAGCTCGGACTGGAGCACAAAGTTCATTTTTTGGGCAAACAGGACGAGATCGCCCAGGTCATCTCATTGGCTGACGTGCTTTTGCTCCCATCGGAAAAAGAAAGCTTCGGCCTGGTCGCGCTGGAAGCTATGGCATGCGGCGTTCCGACGGTGGGATCGCTGGCGGGAGGAATTCCCGAGCTGGTCGTTCACGGCGAGACCGGATTCCTGTCGCCGATCGGAGACACGGACCAGATGGCCGCCCAGGTGCTTCGGCTGCTGTCGGACAGCGACCTTGCCGCGCGGTTCCGGGAAGCTTGCCTGACCCGGGCATGCAGGGAATTTTCCGACGCATTGATCACACGCAAGTATGAACAGATCTATTATCGCGTTCTCGGACGCGAGGTGCCCCAGCTGGATGCGGTATGCAGATAAGAGGTAGACAATAGGGGGTCATGGAAGGCTATGAAATGGAAGCAGGCGGATGCCGGGATGGCCGGCTGCGCCGAGCAGGTGCTGTCTGTCCTCGAAGCGCATGGGCATGAAGCCTATTGGGTCGGCGGATGTGTGCGTGACGAACTGATGGGCCGGCCGGTCAACGATATGGATATCACGACTTCGGCGCGCCCCGATGAAGTAACCGGGCTCTTCGAACGGACGGTCCCGACGGGTATTGAGCACGGTACTATCACGGTTTTGGTCGGAAATTACGCATTCGAGGTTACGACATACCGGGTGGAAGGATCTTATGAGAATCACCGCCGGCCAGCCGAAGTGGCTTTTGTGCGTGATCTGACCGAGGATTTGCGCCGCCGTGATTTTACGATGAATGCCATTGCCTGTGACCTGCAGGGCCGGATTGTTGACCCTTACCATGGTGCCGACGACATTCGGGAAGGCGTTATTCGCTGCGTAGGAGCGGCGCGCGTCCGGTTCCAGGAAGATGCCCTACGTATGGTGCGCTGTATCCGCTTTGCCTCGGTATTCGGCTACCGGATTGCTTTTAACACCTGGAAGGGCCTTCTGGAAGAGAAAAGCGGAATCCAGTATATTGCGCTGGAGCGGATTCGGGCGGAACTGGACAAAATGATGGAAGGCCCCCATCCTTTTCTTGGTCTGAACCTTCTGGGGCGGAGCCGATTGCTGGAAAAAGCAAGGGTGCCGGTTACATATACGCCTTCGGTCCGCTTGCTGTCCAGGATCGACGACATTCCGTCTTCGGAGGCGGCTGTCAGATGGGCACTGCTTATGAAGGCCTGCGGCTTATCCGGGCAGGAAGCCGGAAACCTGATGCGCCAGTATACGTTTTCCAACGATGCCCGTGAGAGGGTTGAGGCACAGCTGGATTTGGACGAAAAGGTAAAGGGTATAAACGGCGAGGCCAATCTCAGGGAGCAGTGGGTAGGGCTGGTGCTGAAGTATGGTCAGGAATCTGCACGGCGCTGGCTCCTGCTCTGCTCCGTGCTGCCTCAGGAGAGCAGGAATACGGCAGCAGATGAGCTGCTGGCCCATGGGCAGGAATGGATGGACGAAATGAACATTTTCCGCCTGCACGACCTCGAGATCAGCGGCTCCGATGTGATCGCGATTTCGGGCAAGAAAGGCGGACCTTGGGTGGGAGAACTGCTTAAGCATTTGCTGTTTAAAGCGGCGGCAGGCCATCTACCCAATACGAAATTGGATTTGACTGAAGAAATGAGACGGGTGATGGTTACCGATGAAAAAGTCTGAGACCCTTTTGGATATACTGCTGAATACGGATGAATTTGTTTCGGGCGAGGAGATCAGCCGGCGGCTGTCGGTCAGCAGAACTGCGGTTTGGAAACAGATCAACAAGCTCCGTGAGGCAGGTTACGAGTTTGAGGCGGTTCCCCATAAAGGCTATCGGATTGTCAGCAAGCCGGATTTGCTGGACCAGCTGGAGCTGACGCAGCGGATGCAGTCCAAGGTGATGGGATCGCAGCTGAAAATTTTGGGAACGACGGTTTCGACACAGGAAGAAGCGAAAGCGCTGGCCGAGGAGGGGGCCCCTGAAGGCACCCTGGTCATTGCCGAAGAACAAACCGGCGGCAAGGGAAGATTGGGCCGTAAATGGTTTTCACCTTACGGTAAAGGCATCTGGATGAGTCTGGTGCTCCGGCCCGAGCAGCCACTTCATTACACGCCCCAGCTTACGCTCCTGACCGGAGTGGCGGTGTGCCGGGCGGTGCGTAAGGTGACCGGCGTCATGGCCGGCCTGAAGTGGCCGAACGACCTGTTGGTTGACGGTAAAAAGATATGCGGCATTATACTGGAGTCGGCGGCTGAGGACGAGCATGTCCGGTACTGCATTGCCGGCATCGGGATCAGCGCCAATCTGGACCGTGACGATTATCCGGAAGAATTGTCCGGGATCGGAACTTCCCTGAAAATCGAGGCGGGTGAGCCGGTCGACCGGATGTCCCTTATCGCTTCGGTGATGGAGGAGTTTGAAATGCTGTACGAGCTGTACCGCAATGACGGATTTCAGCCGATCGCCTCGTTGTGGGAGGCGCTGTCGGTAACGATGGGCAAACGCGTGTCGATTTACACATCGCGCGGGGAAATCGAAGGTATGGCCGACGGGCTGGATGCAAGCGGTGCGCTTCGGGTTCGAACCGACTCTGGCGAGCAGATTCCTGTTTTTTCCGGAGATGTCGAACTTAGACGATGAAAATTTGTTGAACTTTTGGTATACTTACATGTAGAGGCGGTATCGGCGGATGATCGAACTGCACTCTGCATGTTTTTGTTAGAAGAACACCCTCATAACTGCAAATGGAATATTGCCGTTACGTTGGATTCTGCTCTGAGCCGGAAGGACCGAGACAGAAGGGACGATCGCAAGTGACCCTTTACGCCCTTTCGGACCTTTTTAGTGATTCACTAAAAGGTTTTTTTGTTTTTTTATCCTATTCTCACATCAATCGAAAGGGGAACAAGCACAATGGCAAACAAACAACCACTGAATATTGTGAAGATGAAAAAGATGAAGGCGGATGGCGTTCCGCTCACGATGGTCACTGCATATGACTATCCTTCGGCCAGCTTGGCGGAGGAAGCCGGCGTGGACATGATCCTGGTCGGTGATTCGCTTGGAAACGTGGTGCTCGGTTATGATTCCACGCTTCCGGTGACGATCGATGACATGGTGTACCATACGAGATCGGTCGTCAGAGGAGCCGGGCATACATTTATCGTGGCCGATATGCCGTTTATGACGTATCACGGAAGCATCGACAGCACGCTGGTCAACGTCAAGCGTCTGATGCAGGACGGTCATGCCCATGCGGTGAAGATGGAAGGCGGACGCGAAATCTGCGCCGCGGTGGAAACGATCGTCAAAGCAGGCGTTCCCGTGCTCGGCCACATCGGTTTGACACCGCAGTCGGTCAACCAAATTGGCGGGTACCGCATTCAGGGAAAAGACCAAGCGGATGCCGCCAGATTGCTGGAAGATGCGAAGGCGCTCGAAAAAGCAGGAGCCTTCGGCGTCGTGCTTGAACTCGTGACGGAGGAAGTGGCCCGCTATATTTCCGAGCAGCTGTCGATTCCGACCATCGGTATTGGTGCCGGGCGTTATGTCGACGGTCAGGTGCTTGTTTTCCATGATTTGTTTAAGTATGCATCCCCGTATCGCGACAAGCGTTTTGTCAAAACCTATGGTGACATCGGTACAATCGTCCGCGACGGGATCAGCCAATACGTTCATGACGTGAAGAGCCGCTCTTTTCCGGATGAAACCCACGTATTTACGGCAGACGACCAGGTTGTCGAGAACTTGTACGGCAAAGGAAAGGAGAAGGTGGGGCACTCATGAAAGCTGTAAGAACGATTGAGGAACTGCGCAGCAGTATACGGGCGCTACACATAGATTTGGGACCGGACGCCACGATCGGCCTGGTTCCAACGATGGGATATCTGCATGAGGGGCACGCCAGCTTAATCCGTCGTGCCCGCGAAGATAACGGTATCGTCGTTGTCAGTATTTTCGTCAACCCGATCCAGTTTGGGCCGGGCGAGGACTACGAAACATACCCGCGTGACGAGGCAAGAGATCTGGCGCTGGCCGAAGCGGAAGGAGCGGATCTGGTATTCCTTCCGTCGGTGGAAACGATGTATCCGCAGCCGACCAAGACCAAAATTATGGTGTCGGATATTACGACCCGCCTGTGCGGCGCCTCCCGTCCGGGACATTTTGACGGTGTGACGACGGTGGTTAGCAAGCTGTTCAACATTGTTCGGCCCGATAAAGGTTATTTTGGCATGAAGGACGTACAGCAGGTCGCCGTGCTCCAGCAGATGGTACAGGATCTCAACATGAACGTAGAGATCGTTCCCTGCCCGATTGTGCGGGAGGAGGACGGCTTGGCTTTAAGTTCGCGCAACGTTTACCTGAGCGAAGAGGAACGTCGGCAGGCTCTCGTGCTGTCTCGCTCTCTGCGCGAAGCGGAGGACGCTGTGAGACAGGGGGCGGCAGTAACCGCCGGTGACATTCGAAACCTGTTGCAGGGCGTTATCAGCCAGTCTCCGCTGGCGGACATCGAGTACGCCGAGGTCGTTTCGTTCCCTTCGCTCCTGCCGTATCCCGAGGACGGAGAAATCAGCCGGAAGGACGAGGCCGTTCTGTTGGCTCTTGCCGTCCGTTTCGGACGGACGCGCCTGATCGATAACCGTTTGTTCAACCCTAAGGAGGCGTATTGACCGATGTACAGAACGATGATGAAATCCAAGATCCACCGTGCGACCGTCACCGAAGCCAATTTGAATTATGTGGGAAGCATAACGATAGATGAAGATTTGATGGAAGCCGCCGACCTTTTGGAGAACGAAAAGGTACAGGTGGTGGACAACAACAACGGGGCACGGCTTGAAACCTATGTCATTCCCGGTCCACGCGGCAGCGGCGTCATCTGTTTGAACGGGGCGGCAGCCCGTATGGTCCAGCCTGGCGACACTGTCATTATTATATCCTATGCCGTCATGTCCGATGAGGAAATCAAAAACCACCAGCCGACGGTAGTTTTTGTGAACGAATCCAACAAGCCGATGAACACGATGAACAAAGAGGTTCACGCCACGATCATTTAAAAATCCAGCCTGTGTGTGCGAGGGAATATGAGACAAGGAATGGCAACCCGTAATGGGAATGAAAAAGCTCCGGTTAACAAAAAATGAGTTCAGGTGACCGCACTGATTTCATTTTTGTTTAAGGTGGGATGCAGCCATGTTTCAGCATGTATTCGCGGAAATGAACAACATGTTAGACGAAATCGTGAAACATTACCCCACAGCGCAGGAGGCCCAGAAGCATCAGCTGATCCAAAAGTGGAATTTGCTCAAAACGATGAGCGACGGCATCATAGAAGAATGGTTATCTTTTGAAGAGAAAATGGGCGCTTTCCGGGAGCAGGCCAAGATCGCGCCTGTGTTACCGCAGCACGAAACGCCCGAGGTCGAGATGGATTCCTTTATCCGGGGGCAGGGATATTTCAAGCTGCTCATGTACAGGCAGGCGGCCCAGCAATTTGCTCAGGTGATCCTCGAATTCCCCGACAGCTTTTTGGCCCGGATGTACCTGGCCATGGCGTATTTGCATCTGGAGGAGCCGGCGGAAGCGCGCCATCATTTCCAGTGGATTTTGCCGCTTGCTCAGCATCCCAAGCTGAAGGCGATGATCCTGAATGCGCTTGGCTGCGTGGAAGCGATGCAGGGGGAACCTGGCAAGGCTCAGGATTATTTTACCTTGGCGCTTTCGCATGATCCTTCGTTCCCGGATCCGCTTATGAATTTGCAGGTTTGCCAGCAACAGTGCGGTCAGCTTCAGTATGGAAGCCAGTTAATATCGCTGATGTAATGGATGTGAGGAGACGATACCCGCTGCTGCGAAAGCGCCGGGTGTCGTCTTTTTCTATAAAAACGGAAGTTCAAGTTTTTCCTTCCTTGAATTTTCAAATGTGAAATCTTCTGTTATGCTGTTAAGGAGACTGGACGAAAGGATTTAGGAATCATGAAATTTGCCGTACTTGACTTCGAAACGACAGGCAACCAGTCCGCAGATGAAATCATTCAAGTTGGACTTGCCATTATAGAAGAGGATGGGACGATTTCAAAGGTGTATGGCTCTTATGTCAACCCGGGCATCGAAATCCCTCCGTTTATTACGGGACTTACCGGCATTACGAATGAGGATGTAGCCGGTGCTCCTGCCCTGGAAGAAATGATGATGGAGCTTGTGCCGCTGCTCGACGACGTGGTCCTGGTGGGGCATAATGTGGCTTTTGATTTTAATTTTTTGCAAAACGCACTTGACCGGTGCGGTTATTTGCCGTTCTCGGGACGCATTATGGACACGCTCGATTTGCTCAAAATATGCTTTCCTTCACTAACCTCTTACCAGCTGGGCATGGTGACCGGCCACTTCGGGCTTCAGCATGACCGGCCGCATCAGGCCGACAGCGACGCTTTGGCAACGGCTTACGTGCTGCTGAAGTGCCTGGATGAGCTGAACAGCCTGCCTTTGATTACGCTGCAGCGGCTGGCCGAGCTGTTTGCCGATGAAGACAGCGATCTCGGCTGGTATTTCGACGGTCTTTGCCAGGAGAAGGAGCGAGAACCCGCCCAGGACTTGAACAGCCATACCTTCTACCGCCAGCTGGCGCTTAAGGTCGAAGATTGGACCGAGATGGCGCCTCCGCGCGATGACGTGGACGACAATCCGCTCAAAGGTGTTGAGTTCAAGGAATATTTGGGCGAAATCGAAAAGCGGCTGCGCGATATTATGCCTCATTACGAGGAACGCGAGCCGCAGACGATCATGTTTGGCGCCGTTATGAATGCGCTGGATCAAGATAAGCATCTGCTGATCGAAGCCGGGACCGGGACGGGGAAGTCGCTCGGCTACCTGATCCCCTCGATTTATCAGAGCGTAAAGCAGGACCAGAAGGTAATGGTCAGTACGCATACGATCAACTTGCAGGAGCAGCTCCGGGAGAGGGATATCCCTCTGCTGACGCAGGTCGTGCCGTTCCCTTTTAAAGCAGCCGTGTTTAAGGGCAGACAGCACTATTTGTGTTTGAGAAAATTTGAACATAAAATAAACAGAAGAGACTTTATCAATCCGAAGGAAGACACCATCACAGCCGCACAGATGATCGTCTGGCTGGCCCAGACCGAATCGGGAGACGACGAGGAGCTGAGCCTCGGCGGCCGTGCGGGAGACTTCTGGGAGACCGTAAGCAGCGATTCGGACTCCTGTCTGGGCCGTTCCTGCCCTTGGTTCCGGAAATGCTATTACCACCGGGCCAAGCATGAAGCCGGAATCGCGGATGTCGTCATAACGAATCATTCCAAGCTGTTTACGGACGTCAAGGCAGGCCATCAGCTGCTGCCTTCCTACGAACGGCTCGTGATCGACGAGGCCCATCACCTGGAAGACGTTGCCGGCAAGCATCTTGGACTTCATATGAAGTACTTTACCGTCGTCCATACGCTGACCCGGCTCTATAAGGACAGCCGGAGCGGACAGCTGCCGGCGCTGCGCCAGCTGCTGCATTCTTCGGCCTTTGAGCGGGCCGGTGAATGGATCGCTGTCATCGACCGGATGAGCGAGGATTTGGTCGATGTCAAAGAGCACTGGGACAAGCTGAGCGAAATGCTGTTCGGCCTGCTCCCGGAGCGGAGCGACGCTGCTCCTGGGGATGGCGGCCAGTACACACTGCGCCTGCAACCAGGGAAGAAGCCGAAAGAGTGGGAAACGCTGGCGGCGATCGAAAACCAGATCTTTGTAAAGGTTGGGGAAATCGTCCGCAAAGGCGAGAAGATGCTGGCCGAATACAAGGAGGAGCAGGATGATTACGGTTCCGACAGCCTGATTACCGATCTCGGCGGGCTGCTCAAGGACCTCAGCTCGGAGCGGGAGAATCTCCGGTTCTTCATGACGCTGAACGATGAAACCGTCGTGTACTGGATGGAAGCGAGCGGTCAATTCCGCAGCAAATCGCTTCAGCTGTACGCCGTTCCCGTAGACGTCAGCAAGCAGCTCAAGGAACTGTTTTTTGACAAGAAAAAAAGCGTCATACTGACGTCCGCTACCTTATCTGTAGATAAATCGTTCCAGTATATGATCGATAACCTGGGGCTGCAGGAAGACCAGGACAGCGGGCGTCTCGTGACGGTCCTGCTTCCATCCCCGTTCCGGTACAGGGATCAAGCGCTGCTCGTCATCCCACGGGATTTTCCAAGTGTGAAGGGGAGCGTAGGTGATGCCCGTTTCGTTGAAACGCTGGCCCGCTCGCTGGCGGACGCCGCGATTGCGACCCACGGCCGGATGTTGGTGCTGTTCACCTCGTACCGGATGCTGCGCCAGGTATACGAGCCGCTGAAAGAAGCCTTGTCGCTAAGCGACATCGCCGTAATCGGACAGGGCGTGGACAGCGGCAGCCGCACGAAGCTGATCCGGCGGTTTACGGACAGCAGCGCATCGGTGCTCCTCGGGACGAGCAGCTTCTGGGAAGGCGTAGACATTCCTGGTGAAGCACTGACCTGCCTAGCCATCGTGCGGCTCCCGTTCCAGCCTCCGAACCATCCGCTGGTGGAAGCGAAGAGCGAGCTGCTGCAGCGCCAGAAGAAGAACCCGTTCATGAAGCTGTCGGTCCCGCAGGCCGTCATCCGCTTCAAGCAGGGCTTCGGACGGCTGGTCCGCACCGCCAATGACCGGGGCATCGTCATCGTATACGATACACGCGTCATTGAATCGTATTATGGGAAATACTTCCTGTACTCGCTGCCTGGCCCGAAAATGGAGCATATGCAGACAGACCAGATGGTTCCGCGCATCTCTGAATGGCTTCATCAGGATGGTGTGTCTTAAATGATTTCATTAGATAGAATGAACTAAAGCGGTTAGAACAGGAAGTTCAATGCAAAACTTTAGTTCAATCAATATAACCAAACGATAAATATTCAAGCCGTTCAATAGGGGGAACATGCATGAAATCGGAGAAAATATCCGAGGCGGTTGTCCGCAGATTGCCTATATATCTTAGATATCTAAATGAGCTGAACAAGCGGGAGGTGGCTACGGTCTCCTCCCAGGAGCTCGGGCAGAAGCTGGATCTCAACCCGGCGCAAATCCGCAAGGATTTGGCGTATTTCGGGGATTTTGGCCGTAAAGGGATAGGGTACGACGTTTCCTATCTCATCGAGAAGATCCGTCAAATTCTGAATTTGGACCAGCAGATCAACGCGGTCCTGGTCGGAGCGGGGAATCTTGGTCAAGCTTTGTCCAACTATAACCTTTACCTGAAGGAAAATATAAAGATCGTGGCCGTGTTTGACGCCAATCCGTCCAAAATCGGCACGCGGATCAACACCTTGACGGTACAGGCCATGGATGAGCTGAAAGAAACGATACAAAGCAGAAATATCCGGATCGGGATCATTACCGTCCCGGATTTCGAAGCGCAAAACGTCGCAGACCAGCTGATTGCGTCCGGCATTGAGGCGATTCTGAACTTTGCGCCGACCATTTTGAAGGCGCCGGCAAACATCCGGATCCATGCCGCCGATTTTACGACGGATTTGCTCAGCCTGGCTTATTATTTGAATAACGGAAAGGACGACACGGAAGATGACGGACAATTTGAAGAGCTCCAATAGCGCCACCCCAAAATGGGTAATCAAGAACGGCAGCTTTGCCGTTTTGCGGCCGGAGCAGCCCGTTTTGCACGGCTACATGGTGATTGAGGGAGACCGCATCACCTACATAGGCGAAGAGGAGCCGCAGTTGGAGGAAGGCGTTCAGGTCGTCGACGGCACGCATTTATTTTTCATGCCGGGGCTGATCAATACCCATGGACATACCGCCATGTCGCTTCTACGCGGTTACGGAGACGATATGGTGCTCCAGGAATGGCTGCAGGAGAAAATGTGGCCGATGGAAGCGAAATTCACGTCCAGCGACGTCTACTGGGGGACGTCGCTGTCGGTGCTTGAAATGCTGAAGGGCGGTACGACGACGTTCCTCGATATGTACGATCATATGGATCAGGTGGGCAAAGTGGTGGCTGAATCCGGCATGCGCGCCGCGCTGACCCGCGGCGTCATCGGTCTGTGCCCGGAAGATGTACAGCGGCACAAGCTGAACGAAGCCATCCAGTTCGCCAAGGACTGGCATGGTCAAGCGGACGGCCGAATCACGGCGATGATTTCTCCGCATGCGCCGTACACCTGCCCTCCCGATTTTATCGAGAAGTTCGTTCAGGCGGCTCATGACCTGGATCTGCCGATGCATACGCACATGTCGGAAACCAAGGCGGAAGTGGAGCAGAACATACGTGATTACGGCACGCGTCCGGCGGTTCATTTGGAGAAGCTGGGCATGTTCTCACGTCCGACGATTCTGGCCCATGCGGTGCATTTGACGGACGAGGAAATCGACATTTTGGCGAAGCATCACGTGACGGTATCTCACAACCCGGGCAGCAATCTGAAGCTGGCGAGCGGTGTGGCCCGCGTCACCGACATGATGCAGGCGGGCATTACGGTATCCCTGGGAACCGACAGTGCGGCGAGCAACAACAACCTGGACATGTTTGAAGAAATGCGCCTGGCCGCTTTGATACATAAAGGCGTCTCGGGAGACCCGACAGCGATTCCCGCGGCGGAAGCGCTGCGAATGGGCACCATCTACGGAGCCCAATCCATATTCCTGAAGGATGTCGGCGCGCTTGAACCCGGCATGAAAGCGGATTTTGTCGCGGTGAACACCGATCAGGCACATTTCCTGCCGCGCACGGATTTCATATCTCATGTCATTTATTCGGCCAGTGCCAAGGACGTCGAGCACGTCTGGGTAGACGGGAAGCAGGTCGTAAAGCACGGCAGCTGTCTCACCCTGGACGAGGAGCGGATCCGCAGGGAAGCCCAAGCGGCTTTTGAAGGTCTTCTCTCCCGGTAAAACGGGATGATTACCTCATGTTTTAGAAAGGAAGTTCAGGTTGAAGAACAAGAAAAGATGGATCTTTCTCGGCATTGTCGCCCTGCTGCTGATCATTTTCGGCGCTTACCGTTATTTTATTTACGTGCTGCAGGATCAATGGAGTGAAAAGGACACCGCTATTGCCAAGGCGAAGCAGGAGGCAGGAATCGTGTCTGCCGCCGATGCCCAAAAGTCGGTATGGGATCAGAACAGCATCTACTGGGTTGTGGAAGGGACAAACAAGTCCGGCCAGGAGGTTATGGTCTGGGTACAGTTTACCGATCAGGGAAAGCCAAAAGAAGGCCAGAATACGATACATCAAGAGCTCTTGAGCAGCGGTATGTCCAAAGAGAAAATGAAAGCCAAAATCAAAAGCTCCATCCCCGGTATTAACGATATGCGTCTCGTACCGGGTGTCTATAACGGAGAATACGTATGGCAGCTGTTCTACAAAGTGAAGGATCACTATTACTATCAATTTTACCGGTTCAGCGACGGGACGGAAATCGGCAGTCCGTTCACACTGCCCAATCGGTAACTTGCAAGATGCGGCCATAGCATGCAGAAAAGAACCCCATTCTTAAAATGGGGTTCTTTGGTTTGAAAAGGATAATATTTAAAATATATTCACACATTACCTTCGATTTAGTATATACAATGTGATATACTTTTATTTGTATTAAAGAGATATATATGACGAACAGCCCGGATTGTACTATAATTAGAGGATAGCGTTTTTCACAAAGATTCAGAAGCCCGCTTCAGTTTGGAAGATGATTTCTGCTCTTTACAGAAAAACATTTTATAGAAGTGCGGTCAGACGCGTGTTTTGAACGACGAGGTTCTTTCGCTTTGCGCTTAGCGCAAAAACAATTCGATGAATCGCGAAGAACAGAAGCCGGGTGACCGACTATGGACTTTAACCGCCTACGAAATATTACTTTTCATATCGATTGATAGCTTTTTTTGCTTTACATTTCGAAAGGGGGACATCTAGTGAAATTGCGTCCATTGCCTATTATTTTAACTGTTGTGATAGCGGCTGCTGTACTGTTTGGCGGCTGGTTCTTTTATCGGCAAACGACCCTGCAGGGTCCGCTGCAAAAAATCGTCAGCAATTATCAGGGCGTGAATAACGCACATTTTAATATTACCCGCGATCAGGTGGATTTGAAACTCGATTTGAAGCCAAACGTGAATTTGGCCGATTTGGCAGATAAAATTTCCACTGAGGGCAAATCTGTTGTCGGCACCCGGACGCTGAAGTTCGATTTTGTGGATCATTCATCGGACAAGCTGAACCAGTATTGGGATAAAGCGATGTTCTCCGTCGCAGAAGCGATGGAAAACAAGCGATATACGGAAATTCCGGTGAAGCTGCAAGATTTGGCCAAGGGTTCCGGAATTCAAACGAAAGCCGAAATGGACATGAAAAATGTATATATTACGCTGACTGACGGCAGCTCAAGCAAGTTTCTTGTTCTGCCCCGTGATCCCGGCAAGATGGGAGTGTGGGAATAATGCCTAGATTGCTGAAGGAAGTGCTGATCGGATTTGTGCCGGTATTATTCATTTTTCTGGCCTTCATAGGGGTCAACATCGTTCCTCTCATTATTGCCGGCCTGATGATCGGCGGACTGCTGTTTATGACCAACATGAGAGGCGGCCTGACGGTTGGCGCCGCATCGGAACGCAAGCGTAAAAAGGGCGGGCCGAAGAAGCTGACTTTTGAAGAAATCGGCGGCCAGGAAAATGCCAAGCAGGAGCTGCGCGAAGCTCTGGACTTTCTGATCCGTCATGATGAAATTCAGAAGCTCGGCATCCGCCCATTGAAGGGGATTCTGCTGACAGGCCCTCCCGGAACAGGGAAGACGCTGATGGCCAAGGCCGCCGCTCATTACACAGATTCGGTATTCGTTGCCGCATCCGGCAGTGAGTTTGTGGAAATGTACGTCGGCGTCGGCGCGGGGCGCGTCCGGGATTTGTTCCGTGATGCGAGAAACCGGGCGGCCAAGGAAAACAAGCAGAGCGCGATCATCTTCATCGATGAGATCGACGTCATCGGGGGCAAGCGCGAAGGCGGACAGCAGCGCGAATACGACCAGACGCTGAATCAGCTGCTGACCGAGATGGACGGCATCTATTCGTCGGACAGCCCGAGAATCCTTCTGATTGCGGCGACCAACCGCAAGGAAATGCTGGACAGCGCGCTGCTTCGTCCGGGGCGGTTCGATCGGCATATCCAGGTGGACCTGCCTGACAAGAAGGGGCGTAAGCACATCCTGGAGCTGCATGCGAAGAACAAGCCGCTGAATAAGGAAGTCAGCCTCGATAAAATTGCCGAGGAATCTTACGGCTTTTCCGGCGCCCAATTGGAGAGCGTTATGAACGAAGCCGCGATCTATACGATGCGCGAAGGTCTGAAAGAGATCGAGCAGCGTCATCTGTCCATGTCCATCGACAAGGTGATGATGGGTGAGCGCACTGACCGCGAATCGACGATCGAAGAGAAGAAACGCGTTGCCATCCATGAGCTTGGACATGCCATCATGGCAGAGCTGGTGCGTCCGGGCAGTGTCAGCCAAGTGGCCCTCAGCCCTCGCGGCAAGGCGCTCGGTTATGTGCGCCATAACCCGCAGTCGGAGCAGTACCTGTATACGAAATCGTTCCTGGAAGAGCAGATCATGATCGCTCTCGGCGGCGCGGCGTCGGAGGAAATTTTCTACGGCGGACGCAGTACCGGTTCGAGTAACGACTTTGAACAGGCGCTCGACATCGTCAAGACGATGATGAGATCCGGCCTTACCTCGCTGGGCATCGTGAACATGGATATGGTTACGACCGAAGAGCTGATGAAGGTGAACAATGAGATTCTGGAGGATCTGATGGGCAGAACCCGGAGCCTTCTGGAGCGGCACCGGATTATTTTCGACAAATCACTGGATATTTTGCTGGCAGAAGAGACGCTGTCCGGCGAACAATTCCGCAAGCTGTTTCATGAGTTTTCGCTGCTGCCAGCCTGATGTGCTGGCTCTTTTTTTTACTTTTTTTTAATGCTGCGTTATTATTATAAGTTGGGTCGTAAATGTATTTTTCGACAAGAAGGGTACAATAAATATAGAAGACCATGGAAGGTGGAGCAGAAACATGTACTTTAAAAAAATTGGTGTCATCGGCGGAGGGACGATGGGGCAGGGCATAGCCGAAATGCTGGCCGCCAGAGGGCTGGACGTTCTGCTGGTCGAGAAGACGCCGGAGAAGCTGGATTATTCGTACGGCATGATCGAAACGAGCCTCGATAAGCAGCTCGAGAAATGGGCGATCACCCAGGCGGAGAAAAAGCTCATTTTGGGCCGAATCCAGAAGGTGATTCATTTTGCCGAGCTTGGAAGCTGCGATATGGTCATTGAAACGATTTCCGAGGACCTGGAAGCGAAGAAGGAAGTATTCGGACAGCTGGATCAAGTTTGCCCTAATCATATTATTCTCGCCAGTAATACTTCTACGCTCAGCTTAACGGAACTCGCGAGCACAACGATGTATCCGGAACGGGTCATCGGCATGCACTTCATCCATCCCGTCAGCAAGGTAGATCTAGTGGAAATTATCCGCGGCCTGAAGACGTCCGACACCACGTTTGGGGAAACGAAGCGTTTTGTGGAAGAAGTCGTGGACAAGAAAGGGATCATGGTATATGAGTCCCCAGGCTTTGTGACGAGCCGCATGATTTGCCTGATGATTAACGAAGCGCTGCATATTCTGCAGGAAGGCGTCGCTTCGGCTGAAGATATTGACGATGCTATGCGGATCGGCTATTCGTTCCAGCATGGACCGCTTGAAATGGCGGACCGCTTCGGTCTGGATTCGGTTCTGGCCGCGCTGGAGCGCATGTTCCGCGAGTTTGGCGAACTGAAATACCGCCCGTCCATCGTGCTGAAGAAAATGGTTCGTGCCGGTCATTTGGGCGTGAAAACGGGCGTAGGCTTCTTCAAGTATGACAAGGATGGTGACCGCGTGTGAAAATTTTAGTAATTAATGCTGGCAGCTCGTCGCTGAAATACCAGCTGTATGATATGACTGACGAAAGCGTGCTTGCAAAAGGACTCGTTGAACGGATCGGCATGGAATCATCCATCGTTACCCATAAACCTACGGGCCGCCCGGACGTGACCGAGGTCAGCGAAATTCTGGAGCATACGACGGCAATCCGCAAGGTGCTGGGACTGCTGACGGATAAAGAGAACGGCGTGATCGATTCCGTGGATGAAATCCAGGCGGTCGGCCACCGGGTCGTGCACGGGGGAGAATTCTTCAAGGAATCCGCTTTGGTGGATGCTGAAGCCAAAACGAAAATCCGCCAGCTGTTCGACCTGGCGCCGCTTCATAATCCCGCTTCCATGCTGGGGATCAAAGCGACGGAGGCGAATATGCCTAACGTTCCGCAAGTTGTCGTGTTCGATACCGCCTTCCATCAGACCATGCCGGAGACGGCTTATTTGTATGCTATCCCGAGAGTGCTGTACAACAAATACAAAGTCAGACGTTACGGGATGCATGGCACTTCGCATGAGTTTGTCAGCAAGGCGGCAGCGGAGTTCCTGAACAAACCGCTCGAAGATCTGAAGATCATTACCTGCCACATCGGTAACGGGGCCAGCCTTACCGCCGTGGATGGCGGAAAATCGGTTGACACCTCCATGGGCATGACGCCGCTCGAAGGCTTGATGATGGGTACGCGCAGCGGTGACCTGGATCCGGCGATCGTTCCTTACGTTATGAACAAGGAAGAGCTGACGGTCAACGAAGTGAATTCCATGCTGAACAAGCACAGCGGTCTGCTGGCTATTTCCGGCATCAGCAGCGACATGCGCGAAATTACTGAAGGCATGGAGAAGGGCGATGCCCATTCCAAGCTGGCCTTTGATATGTACGAATATCGTCTGCGCAAATACATCGGTTCTTACGCAGCCGCGCTGAACGGCGTGGATGTGATCGTCTTCACGGCGGGCGTCGGTGAGAATTCGGTTGTTTTGCGTAAAAAAGTATGCGAAAATTTGACTTACCTGGGCGTGGAATTGGACGAAGAGCTGAACGCCGTCCGTTCCGGCGAACCGCGCCGCATTTCTTCGAAGAACTCCAAGGTGGAAGTGCTGGTCGTTCCGACGAACGAAGAGCTGGTGATCGCCCGCGATACCAACCGGATCGTTCAGAACGTCTAGGTTCAAGTGATACAGGCAAGTAAAGTTAAGGGAGAGATTGAGGCATGGCCACCAAATGTGTAATTCGTGACGTGAGCAAGCACGTAGGTGAAACCGTCATGATTGGCAGCTGGATCAACAACAAGCGTTCCAGCGGTAAAATTCAATTTTTGCAGCTGCGCGACGGCACCGGATATATCCAGGGCGTTGTTGTCAAGAGCGAAGTCACCGATAAAGTGTGGGAAGACGCCAAGAGTCTGACGCAGGAGAGCTCCTTGTACGTCACAGGCATCGTACGCGAGGAACCGCGCAGTCCGTCCGGTTATGAGATGACGGTTACGGATGTCGAAATCATTCATCTTACGGAGAACTATCCGATCACGCCGAAAGAGCATGGCGTCGACTTCCTGATGGATCACCGCCACTTGTGGCTCAGATCGTCCAAGCAGCGGGCGATTCTGGTGATTCGCGCCGAAATTATCCGCGCCGTGCAGGAGTTCTTTGACCAGAACGGCTTTACCCTGGTGGATCCGCCGATCTTGACGCCGACGTCCGCAGAAGGGACGACGAACCTGTTCCATACGAAATATTTCGAGGAAGACGCCTATCTCACGCAGAGCGGTCAGCTGTATATGGAAGCCGCCGCCATGGCCCTCGGGAAGGTATATTCCTTCGGACCTACCTTCCGGGCCGAGAAGTCCAAAACACGCCGTCATCTGATCGAGTTCTGGATGATCGAGCCGGAAATGGCCTTCACGGATCACGAAGAGAGTCTCCGCGTGCAGGAGCAGTTCATTTCGCATGTGGTGCAGTCCGTCGTCACAAACTGCCGGACAGAGCTGGAAGCGGTCGGTCGTGATGTTTCCAAGCTGGAAAACATCAAGGCGCCATTCCCGCGCATCACCTACGATGACGCGATTGAATTTTTGCATGGAAAAGGCTTTGACATCCCATGGGGCGAAGATTTCGGCGCTCCGCATGAAACGGCGATTGCCGAAAACTATGACAAGCCGGTGTTCATTACGCACTATCCGGTCGGCATCAAGGCGTTCTATATGAAGCCGGATCCGAACCGTCCGGATGTGGTGCTGTGCGCCGATATGATCGCTCCGGAAGGATACGGCGAAATTATTGGCGGCTCGCAGCGGATCGACGATCCGGAGCTGCTGGAGGAACGCTTCAAGGAGCATGAGCTGTCCACGGACGCCTACCAATGGTACTTGGACCTGCGTAAATATGGAACGGTGCCGCATTCCGGCTTTGGTCTCGGACTGGAACGGACGGTAGCCTGGATTTGCGGGCTGGATCATGTGCGTGAGACGATTCCATTCCCGCGGACGCTGTACCGCTTGTACCCATAATGCCGGAAGAGGTGGAGCTCATGGACAATGCAGGTTGGAAGACATGGGCTGAGGGAGCTTCATCCGGACTCGGGGCAGGCATGGCGGTCATCCCGTATGTACTGCTCCGCCATTACCGCAAGCTGAAGCTGACCGACAGCGAAGCGATGCTGCTCGTTCACTTGATTGCCTTCAAGCAGGTTGAGCAGAAGGATTTTCCGACGATGGAAGAGCTGGAGGAGGTTACGGGATCCGGCACCCATTCGATTGCAGAGTCGCTGCAGAAGCTGATGAGGGCAGGGTTCATCGCCATCGATGAGGAGCTGGACGAGCTGCGCGGTATTCAATATGAACGGTACAACCTGTCCGGTTTGTATCATCAGCTGAGCCTGTGCCTGGCGAGCGAAGAGAAGCAGCGCACTCAGGCCACGAACAAACGGATGAAGAAGGCGGCCAAGCCGGAAACCGACAGCGGCAATATGTTTACCGTTTTTGAAAAGGAATTCGGCCGTCCACTTTCACCGATGGAATGCGAAACGATTTCGGGCTGGATGGACCAGGACCGTTACCCTGAAGAGCTCATACGCATGGCGCTGAAGGAAGCGGTTTTTGCCGGAAAGATTCATTTTCGGTACATAGACCGGATTCTGTTGGAATGGAGCCGTAACCGGGTGCGGAGTGTGGAGGACGCGAGGGCCTACACGCAGAAGTTCCGCGGCGGCAGCAGAGCCTAACATCGAAGCAGTTGCAAGCGTGCCTTTCCGGTTAAACGGAAGGCACGCTTTTTTAATTAAAAGAAAGGGTAAGCTTCGGGGGGCATGATCGGCAGGCAGGAGTATGGTACAATGTTTCATAGTGTTCAAGAAGCTGGGCTGTCAGCTTTGATACGATAAAGGAGGATATCCATGAAGAATATACTGATCCTTGGCGGTACCCGGTTTTTCGGCAAACGGCTTGTTGAGCAGCTGCTGGAGGATGGGCACCAAGTCACCATCGCGACAAGGGGGAACACGCCGGATCCCTTTGGCGACCGGGTGGAGCGGCTGGTGCTGGATCGCGAGAATAAGGAATCTCTGGCTCATGCCGTGGCGGACGGCAGGGTATGGGAGGTCGTTTATGACAACATCTGCTACTCCCCTCAAGCGGCCCAGGATGCCTGCGACGTGTTTCAGGGGAAAGTAAAGCGGTACATACTCACCTCATCCCTGTCGGTGTACGAGCCTTCTTCGCACCGGAATCAGGAAAAGGATGTCAACCCGTATATTTATCCGATTACGATGGGCGGCAAGGATGATTTCTCCTACGCGGAAGGCAAACGGCTGGCCGAGGCCGTCTTTTTTCAAAAGGCGGACTTTCCGGTATGCGCCGTCCGCTTCCCGATCGTTTTGGGTGAAGATGATTACACGGAGCGGCTTGAATTCCATATCCGGAGGGTACAAAACGGTACGCCGATCGGCATGCCGAATCTGAACGCCAAGGTGTCTTTTATCGATTCCGAAGAGGCTGCCTCTTTCTTGAGCTGGCTGAGAACCCAGCGCGTGGAAGGGCCGATCAATGCCTGCTCGCAGGGGGATGTCAAGCTGTCGGAAATCATCGGCTGGATCGAGAAGGAGACGGGGCGAAAAGCGATCATTCAACGGGAGTCGGCGAAAGAAAATGCTTCTCCTTTTGGCGTACCGGAGTCCTGGACGATGGATACCTCCAAAGCGGAACGGCTGGGATATCCGTTTAAACCGATCCGCTCGTGGGTTCCGGCTTTAGTCAAGCAGTTATCGCAGCAGCAGGAAGCGTAAAGAACGTTCGAAACGGCTTCAGCGAGCCTGATTTAGCTATGTATGGCTTCATTCGACGGTTCATCTTAGGACAGCTTCTTCCTTCGGGAAGGAGCTGTTTTTCTATTGGATGATATTGGCACTTATTTTTTTTGAAAAACATGCAGGGGGAACCGTGTGAACCGGCGTCTATAGATACGGGAAGGAGGAGAGAGTTATTGACGAGGAAGCGTTGATCGAGCAAATTCGCCAAGGCGACCAAAGCGCGTTCCGCACGCTCGTGGAGCGTTACGGACAGCATGTGTTCCATACGGCTTACTCGGTGCTGAAAGATGCCAAGGAAGCCGAGGACGCGGCCCAGGAAGCCTTTATACAAGTGTATAAATCTCTCTCCGAATACCGGTCTCAAGGGTTCAAGACGTGGTTGACCCGCATTGCGTTACATAAAGCCATCGATGCAAAACGAAAGCTGGGCAGGCGCAGAGAGGACCAGCTCGCGGATGCGGAGCAGGTAAACCATTGGCCATCCGGCGAAGCGGATCTGCTGGCACAGCTGGTCAAGAAGGAGAAGAAAGAGACGCTGGAGCGAAGGTTACATCACCTGCCGCAGCAGCACCGCGATATTTTATTTCATTTTTATATTCAGGAGAAAAATTACGAGCAGATCGCCAAGGAGCAGGGAATTGCCGTCAAAACGGTGGAATCCAGGCTGTACCGGGCGAGAAGCTGGGTTCGCACCCATTGGAAGGAGGAGGAGTGGAAATGAGTCACAAAGAGCGCTTCCAGCCGGTGACGCAGGATTGGGTGGAGTACATCCAAGGGACTTGTGCCCCGGAAAAAGCGGCCTCGCTGGAGTCGCTGCTGCTGGAGGACGACTTGGCCTTGGCGGCATACATGCAGGTTATGAATGATCTGCTTCCGTCGCTGCCGGATCTCGAGTGTGAGCAGCGGTTTATCGACAATGTCATGGAAGCTCTTCCTTCCGAGCAAAGGGACGCAGAGCGTGGAGCAAACGAAAATTGGCGCCGCCGGTGGTACGAGCATCGCATGTTCCATTACGCCGTTGCAGCCTGCATTACGCTGATTTTCCTGTCGACCGGATGGTTCGACAAGCTGGAACCGGGAACGCTGCATAAGGCGGAGCAAGGCAGTCAGCCGAGCTACGGCGAGAAGCTCGTTGACGTGACGACAGGCTGGCTGGACCGGCTGAAGCCATAAAGAAGGGGTTCAATCTGATGATAGGAAAGGAGTACGATGACTTTGTATCCACAACGCAGTAAGATGGCTGCTTTTATTCTCAATTTCATCCCGGGCCTCGGCCACTTCTACATGGGACGGAAGCTGAGAGGGGTTATTTACCCCATGTTGTTTTTCGGTGGTATTCTGTTTGGGATTATGGTGGCGATCGCGCTGGGTGAAGGCGGCTTGTTTTTTGGTTTTACCCTTCTGTGCGCGGCCATTTTATGGGGGATCTGCATGCTGGATCTGATCGTGTATCTGGTGCGGATTCCTGCTGTACAACCGGGGTATCCGCCGCAGCCTTATCCACCGCATTGGGAACCGGCGGCGGGTCCTTACCCGGGAGGATATGGCGGACAGGGACAGCCTGGTTTTCCGGAGAACGGACCTGGATTTGCCCAGGAAGGCGTTTATGCGCAGCAGCCGCTCCCTCCTTATCCACAGCCCAGCCCGGAGAATGAGCGTTTCTTTACGATTCTACTCTCCTTTATTCCAGGGCTCGGACACCTTCATATGGGCTTGATGCAGCGGGGCTTGTCGTTCCTGATCGCTTTTTTTGGCCTGGGGACCGTCATGTTTTTCTTGACCGGCCTGACCAGCCATACGTTCTTTATGCTGTTCCTCGGCATCCTGCCGATCATCTGGCTCTACTGCATGTTTGACGCCGTGCAGCTGATCCACAGAAAGCAGGCCGGCGAACGGATTGAGGACCGCACCCTGTTCGACGAGATGGAGGCAGGCCGTGCGGAAGGACGCCGCAGCAAAGTGCTCGCTACGCTGCTGTCCGCTTTTCCCGGGGCTGGACACATGTACCTCGGCCTTCAAAAAAGAGGGCTGCAGCTGATGGTGATCTTCCTGGGGAGCGTCTACATTTTGGATTTGCTGCGCTTGTCCCTGTTCATGTTTCTCATTCCGCTCATCTGGTTTTACGCCTTTTTCGACGGGCTGCAGCAGACGAGCCGATATGGGCGGGAGCTCCTCATCGACCGGCCTGTCATCGAAGGCATCAAGCTTCATCAGAAGTGGCTTGGCATAGGTCTGATGGTACTCGGCGTGTACTATATTGCCACAAGCCTTATCATTCCGGAGCTTGAAGCACGTTTTCCCGAGTTCCATATCGATTACCGGATTTCGCATTATTTGAAAACAGCCATCGTGGCCCTGCTGCTGATCGGCGTAGGAATCCGGCTGTTAGCCGGGTCCAAACCGAATGGAGCGGGCAGGGAAAGAAGCCACGGGGATTATTAACCCCGGCGAGATGGGGATATACTGTTTGGCCTTCAATGCAGCCTGACTTGAGTCAGGCTGTTTTTATTATGGGATCAAAGAGGATAACTATGGTGACTTTGGGGCTTTACACACAAAGGGCTAATAGCGGTAAACCGAATGATGGATGTAAAAAGGAAGTCTATAGATATTCTTGTAAAGCTCTGATAACATGCCAATGCCGAACAATATCGATTGCTTTCCTGTTTCAGGAAATGTTATGATTGCCCATGCCCAAGCATGAGTTCGGGTCGGAAACGGGTATGAAGGTTTTTATCATGGAGGTCCGTAGCTTACTACGGACATAACTGAGACGGAGGTGTTATCATACACATGAACCAGTGGGACACCGATATTCACATCACGGACGCCTTGGTCCGCGAACTGATCGAAAGCCAGTTTCCGGAACTGTCCGGACTTCAGCTCACGCGGATTGGCGAAGGCTGGGACAATGCTGTATATCGAATTGGAGACAGCTATACGTTCCGGTTCCCAAGAAGAAGCATCGCGGTAGAATTCATTCGTACAGAAGGGAGGCTGCTGCCGCTCCTATGCGACTACATCACGCTCCCCTATCCTAAACCGCTGTTCTACGGACAGGAATGCGCAGCTTACCCTTTTCCATTTCTGGGCTACACTTATATTCAGGGGACGTTTCCTGTTGGGCTGACCGATGAACAGCGGCGTTTATCGGCAGCCTCTTTGGGCCGCTTTCTGCGGAAACTTCATTCGTTTCCGGTCGGAACCGCCAGGGAAGCAGGGGCTTCGGAAGACCATCGAAACCTGTTGGACGTGTCTTCACGAAAGGAGAAAATGACGGGCATCCTGTCCGGCCTGAAGCCTCATCTGCCGAAGGGTGAGCATGATACAATCCAGGCCTATTTGGATGGTGTCCCGGTGGAGCGGATTGCCCGGCAGGAAGTGATGCTCCATGGCGATCTGCACTTTAAAAATATGCTGGCGGACGAACGCGGGCAACTTAGCGGCGTGATCGACTGGGGGGATCTGAATGTCGGCCACCCGGGCTGCGATCTCAATATCGCATACAGCTTTTTGGGGCCGCGAGAGAGGGCACTGTTCTTCGAACAGTTCGGCGAGGTGGATGAGGAAACCCGGCTGCTGGCCAGGCTGATCGGCGTGTTTATTCCGATGCTTCTTTTGGCGCAGGCGGTTCAAATCCAGGATATCCGGGTGGCGGAAGAGGCACGGGCCAGCATTCGCCGGGCGCTGTCCGGCGAATAGCTGCAAGGTGGAGCCAATCCGATCAAAACTGGCGGGGGTTGGAGTAAACGGGTGTCTTTTGCTCGGCTGCAGATCGAGAGGCGATACAGTAACTTAAGCCCATACTGCCAACTCCCATACTGCCACACTCCTGCATTGCAAACTCCCGCAGTGGCAATCATTTGGAACTATAATATGGCATTACCTTGGCTGCGAGGAACACTTAACCCCCAGGGATTTTCGTTAATTCAAAGCGGCTCCCCCATCTTTGGGTGGTGGCGATGAGGGTTCGGTCTCCTTTCGTAAAAAAATAGCCGTTCCCATCATGCTCCTTATAGATCCACCCCTTCTCCTCTAACATGGATATGATCCGCTGACCATTCTGCTGCGAATTGAGCCGGCTGATATACCATGTATTTTTTTTATCCGACAGAAGGAAAGCGGGCGAATCACCGAATTGCATCCCTTGATTCCAGGCTGTTTTTTTGTCGATCCCTTGAATGGGGAACGCAGGGTACAAAAGATGAGTCTGAAGCATGAGCCACAGCGTAATAGACAGCAAAACCAAGACTGCCGCCGCGCCGATGAACCATTTTCTCACATTTCATACGCCCCTTTGCTTTATCAATAAACCGAATATACCAATTGTTACCTCACTCCATTATAGCCCGGATTTCCGATATTTTACTAGGGAGCAAGCCAATCAGGCGTTACCATTCACTCATCTGATGCGTTCTATCAAAGAGGGTTATACAAAGAACGTTTGAAGGGGGAGCTCCAATGAAAATTTTTTTGCCCGCGATCCTGCTGACGGTGTTGGTGCTAGCGGGCTGCAGCCCGGAGAGGGATACGTTCAGCTCTCCGCAGTATCAAGGCCGAAGCTTGCTGATCGGGGTGATCGGCGAAGTTCCGATGGTGCGGGAGAGTAACGTTACTTTTAAGCAAATCACGTTTGATGATTTGGAAAAAGGGGATTCGGTCTTATCCTCATCCGACGCCGTTTTTATCATGAAAGAGGAGCTGCGAACGGCCGCATCGCCGCAGTACGCTAAAATATATAAACTCGCTGGAATTCCGTTTTTCTTTTTCGAATCTTCCAAAATTCTTGCCACCTATATAGACGCTACGATTTCTTACGAGGATTGGCCTGACATGGGGCCCGGTTACTTCGTACTTGGATACGATGGAGGGACGAGGCATCAGTTTGGCACTGGTTTGTACAACGACACCAAGAACGAGACGAATGTCAAAAGCGCTTACTCCGATATTTTTCGGCAGATCGAAACCGGGCTATAGATGGAGAGCGCCTATATTATCTTTTTCAAAACAATCGAATCGGGTATATAACCGGACAAAAAAATCCTTACTCCGCGGCCGGGAAGTTCCGGTACGGAATAAGGATTTTTTGCTCACTGCCTCTTGAGACCAGCAGCAAAGCTGCTCCCGCTGATGCCTTAACGTCGGCCATCCAGCGTAAGCGGGGCGGCGCTGTTCTGAAGAAGCTTGCTGCGGTATAAGTATTCGAAAATAAATTCAAACGCCTCCAGGTGCTTTTTCGCTTCAAACGCATTTTTGCCCCAGGCATAGATGCCGTGGTTGCGCAGCAGGATTCCCGGCACGTCCGGGTTCAGCACGCCTTCCACGATTTCGGCGATGCGGGGAATATCCGCATAGTTCGGAAGCACGGGGATGGAAATCGGCGCATTTTCCTCCCAAATGTTGAACGCCTTGATCAACTCGATGCCCTGAGCCGGCACAGCTCCGGCCTCGCCAAACCATTCGCTGATCAGATTATTAAAGATCGTGTGCACGTGGAACACGGCGCCGCAGCCGGTGAGACGGTAAATTTCGCAGTGGATTTGCGTCTCCGCGCTGGGCTTCAGCGAGGTCGTTTCCACCGCCCGGCCGCGCTTGTCCACGAACAAAAAGTCTTCCGGCGTCGTCAGCGACTTGTCTTTTCCACTCGCCGTAATGGCAAAATAAAAGGCCTCCGGGTCAAATTCGCCAACCCGCATCGATAAGTTGCCGCTCGTTCCCGGGAACCAGTTCTTCGCGGCAAACTGCTGTTTGATCAGGCTCAACTCTCCGAGAACCTGCTGCTTATGCTCCAGGCTAATGCCGGCAAAGGTCATGTCTACAGCACTCCTTGTCGTTGTTTCTTGTTCATGTCCTCGATAATGTCAAAAAAGGTTTCAAAGGGAACATGGTTTACGCCAAGCTCCGCGCATTTGGCCGTCAGGATGGAACGGGAATAGACGAGGTCGGCGATTTTGGCGCCTTCAAAGTCGGTCAGGCTGTCGCCGATTAGAATCCGCTCGTATTCGTCTTCCGGAAACTGGCGCATGACCGTCGTTTTGCACATGCCGCAGCCGTTATGGCAAGGGTCCTGGCACGGATGCGGCCAAAGAATCTCGATCCGCTCCCCGTTGAAGTCGGCGCTGTTGCAGAAAATATGGTCCGACGGGATGCCGAACGGTTCGAGCAGTGGGTCGATAAAGAAGTCCATGCCGCCGCTGGTTACGTAAAAATCGATACCTTCCCGCTTGGTATAGTCCAGAAATTCACGGAAGCCATCGCGGATGCCCGCGCGGCTTAAGACAAAGCTGACAATCTCATCCTTCATCGAGGAAGGCAGCAGGGCGAACATGGCGCCGACACCTTCGCGAAGGGAGATTTCCTGGCTTACCGTATTTTCCATGATCGGCTTGTACCCAGCCGGGTCAAAATGCTTCATGATCGCCACGATGTTATCCGACAACGTGATGGTGCCGTCAAAATCGCAAAAAATTACGCGTTTCTTGGCTGTCATCGTTCTCCTCCCCAGGCGTCCAGGGCGGCCTTGAGCTCAGGATGGCCGTCTTCGGCATACTGGGCGAGGGGAATGGACTGCTGCGCGGCGGCGATCGCCTGTACAAACGCCCGTCCCCCGGCTTCCGTACCCATCGGATGGCCGTGAATGCCGCCACCGGCGTTCACGACGACATCGGTGCCGAAATCACGCAGGATAAGCGGAACCAGTCCAGGGTGGATACCCGCCGATGGCACCGGCATGCTGGGCTTCATCGGCAATTCCGGGCTGATCAGCTCGGCCTGGATCGCCATGTTTTCCGCTTTAGGCATCGTGACCGAACCGTAAGGGGAAGGGAAGAGCACGAGATCGGCGCCGGCGAGCCGCATCAGCTGGCCGAGCAGCACCGAGGCGGAGATGCCGTAATGCTGCGACGGGTAATAGGCTCCCGCCAAGGCCGGATGCGCGGCAATCGGCACAGTGATCTCCGGATCGCTGCTCAGTTCATGCAAGACGTCGTAGCCGTAGGACAGGACGTTGAACAGCAGCGCGTTCGCGCCTGCGCCGATCGCCTTCTTCGCCTGGCTCTTCAGGCTGGACGTCGGTCCGGTCAGGTTGGCCGCATACAGCAGCTTTTTACCCGTTTGCCTTTGCGCCGCTTCCGCCGCCTTCAAGCATACTTCCACCCGCTTTTCGATCGGCGTCAGCTCGTTCTCAAACAGGATTTCGTCATCTTTAATCAGGTCGACGCCCCCGAGGGCTTGTCGCATAAACTGCTCGCGCAGCTCGTCCAAATTCAGGCCGATGACGGACTTGAAGATGCTCATCAAGAGCGGCCGGTCATAGACACCGAGAATGTCCCGAATGCCGCCGATTCCGAATTTGGGGCCAGTGAATCCCTGCACGAAGTCATCAGAAAAACCGAGGCGGTTGAGCTTGATTTTGCCGTCCATCGAGATTTTGCCGAAAACGGTAACGAGGAGGGCCGGAATGTCACGGCTGAAGTTGATGTCCGGGTAAGCGATGGTCACGTCGGCATACCGTTCGCCGGTTGCGGCGCCTACCGGTTCGTGAACGTCCATCTGGAGCACTTCGCCGAGATGCTTCTGCATCGATTCCCGCTTTGCTTGCGGAAGCTCGGTCCAGCTGCCGACGGTCATGCCGACGGCGATCGATTCGGCCTTTTTGCGAAAGTCGGCCTTGTCGTCATACAGCCGGTACGTGGCCGTGCAGCGGCTCATGAAATTCCCTCCTTCAGCGCGGCCCCCATTTCCCGGGATCGTTCCGCGCAGCGGTTCACGGCGGCGATGACCGTTTCGAAGAAATCGCCTTTATCAAGCGTCTCCAGGGCTGCCTGGGTGGAGCCGTTTGGCGATGTCACCTTCGCCCGGAGCGCGGCGGGCTCTTCGCCGGTCTGCTGCACCATGCGTGCCGCGCCGAGAACCGTCTGCACCGTAAGCTCCTTGCACTGCTGCGGCGTCAGTCCGCCGCGGATGCCGGCAGCCATCATCGCTTCCATCATGTAATAGATGTAGGCGGGGCCGCTGCCGGAAATACCGGTCAGAATTTCCAGCTTGTCTTCCTCCACGACCGTTACCGTGCCGACGGCCTGGAACAGCGTCATGACCGTTTGGCGGTCCTGGTCGTTGATTTCCTTGGAAAAGGAGACGCCGGTCGCGCCGAGGCCGATGGAGCTGGAAGTGTTCGGCATCGTCCGTGCGATGGGCTGCTTGCGTCCGAGCAGATCCTGGATGGTACGGATCGTAAGCCCCGCGATAACGGACACGATCACCGTGTTTTCGGAGAGCAGCGGACCGAGTTTGCGCAGCACGCCAGCCGCATCCTTCGGCTTGATGGCAAGAACGATAATTGGAGATTCACGCAAAATTTCCGGGGTTTCCGCCGGGTCATTGTTCGTTTTGACATTGTAACGGTGCTTAAGCTCCTCCAGCCGTCCCGAGTTGGAGCGGTTCAGCATGGTCACGCTTCCGGCATTCACGACGGATCTTCCGATCAATCCTCTGACGATGGCTTCCGCCATCGCTCCTGCACCGTAAAATGTAATGGGCTGGGCAATCATGGCCTGTTGTTGACTCATTATAATTCCTCCTTGCTAGGCATGCCGGAGCTATACAGCCCCGGTATTACCCGCGAATTTGTCCATTTCCATGGATGATGTATTTCGTGGAAGTCAGAGCCGGCAGGCCCATTGGGCCGCGAGAGTGCAGCTTTTGCGTGCTGATGCCAATCTCCGCACCGAATCCGAATTCGAATCCGTCCGTAAACCGGGTGGATGCGTTATGGTACACGGCAGCAGCGTCCACTTCCTGAAGGAAGCGTTCGGCTTGGCGCTGATCAGCGGTAACGATACATTCGGAATGCTTGGTACCGTACGCAGCGATGTGCTTCATAGCCTCATCTATCGATTCTACAATTTTTACGTTCAAAATGTAATCATTGTACTCCGTCGCGTAATCTTCTTCTGTGACCGGGAGGGCCCAGTCAACCAGCTTGCGGGTTTCTTCGTCGCCGCGCAGCTCCACGCCGGCTTCCTTGAATTTTCCGGCCAGTGCCAAGAAATGTTCCTTGGCAAATGCCTGATGCACGATCAGCGTCTCCATCGAATTGCAGACGGACGGCCGCTGTACTTTGGCATTGAGCGAGATCTCCCCGGCCATCACGGGATCTGCCGTCTCATCCAGATAAGTATGGCAGATGCCGGCGCCCGTTTCGATGACCGGCACCGTGGCGTTCTCCACGACGGTACGGATGAGCGAGCTTCCGCCGCGCGGGATGACGACATCCAGCAGGCCGTTCAGCTTCAGCATCTCGTCGACCGAGGAACGGTTCGGATCCTCGATCAACTGCAATGCCTCCGGCGGAATGGCAGTGGAAGCCAGGGCGCCGTGAAGCACCTCTACGATTTTACGGTTGGAGGAGAGGGCGGAGGAACCGCCACGCAGCACCACGGCGTTGCCCGTCTTCAGGCACAGGCCTGCGGCGTCAACGGTTACGTTCGGCCGTGCTTCGTAAATGATGCCGATAACGCCAAGCGGTACGCGCAGTTTACTAATGCGGAGCCCGTTCGGCCGCTCGATCTTCTCCAGTTCGTCGCCGACCGGATCGGGGAGCTGGACGATTTGCTCGAGTCCGGCGGCGATGGCATCGATCCGCTGCGGATTGAGTGCCAGGCGGTCGAGCAGAGAGACTGAGGTTCCCTGCTGGCGGCCGCGCTCAAGATCCTCGGCGTTGGCCGCAATAATTTCGTCCTGCTTCTGCCGCAGGGCATCGGCCATCCGAAGCAGCGCCTGATTTTTTTCGTCGGTGCTCAGCCGGTTCAATACGGCCGCTGCTGCGCCGGCGCGTTGTGCTTTTGTTCTTACTTCAGTCATATGATAAATGCCTCCTTATCCTTATTATCTGAGTAACCTATTTTAAGGTAATCCACTCATCCCTATGAATCACTTCCAGCCGGTGAACGGTATCCAGCGTCCGAACCACTTCGGCGCTGCCCATACCCTGGATCCGTCTCAGCTGCTCGTCGTCATAATTCACGATGCCGCGGCCGCAGACCGTTCCTTCCAGGTTCAGCACCTCGACGACATCGCCGGCGTGAAACTGGCCTTCGACCTGCTTCACGCCTACGGGCAGCAGGCTGTGGCCGCCATGAACGAGCGCTTCTTCCGCACCCCGGTCCACGTACAGGGTGCCGAGCGGGGTGGACATGAATCCGAGCCATTGCTTCTTCATCGGCAGCGATTGCAGCTCGGTGTCGAAGTAGGTTCCTTTGCCGCGCCCTTCCATGGCGCAGCGTAGGTCACCGATTTCGGTCACGCGACCGACGAAGACCGGGACTCCGCCGCGGGTAGCGATTTTGGCGGCGTCCACCTTGGAGCGCATGCCGCCCGTACCGACAGATGAGCCGGCGCCGCCCGCAATGGAGTAGATCTCCTCGGTAATTTCCCCGATATGGTCAAACCGGACGGCGTTCGGGTTATTCCGCGGATCGGCCGTATACAGTCCGTCCGTATCGGTCAGGATCAGCAGGTGCCGGGCTTTGACCAGGTTGGCGACGAGCGCCGACAGCGTATCGTTGTCGCCGAATTTCAGCTCATCGACAGAAACCGTGTCGTTCTCGTTGAATATGGGCACCGCACCCTGCTTCAACAGTTCCTCTACGGTCATACTGGCATTGTTCATGCGTTTACGGCTGCAAAAGTCGGTGCGGGTAAGCAAAATTTGCGCGGCGGTAATGCCGTGCGAGGCGAATGCTTCCTGATACGCCTGCATGAGCAGCGCCTGGCCGACGGAGGCCGCGGCCTGCTTTTCGTGCAGCAGCTTGGGCCGGAAGCTGTAGCCGATCGCCCGGAATCCGGCCGCAACGGCTGCGGAAGTAACGAGCAGCACTTCGCATCCTGCTTTTTTGAGTGTGGAAATTTCGCCCGCAAAGAAGGCGACCGCATCGCGGTTCAGTCCGCCTTCAACATTGGTGAGAGAGCTGCTGCCGATTTTGACGACGACTCGGGATGGCATAGGGATCACGTTCCTTTTCTAATATAAGACTGCTCCATTTCAGGTGAAAACATCTTGGAACAACAAAAAAACTTTCGTCCTTTGGAGCAAAGGACGAAAGTTTATACTTCCGCGGTACCACCTTTATTGATGATTGGATCATCCGGCTTTGGGCCTTGTAACAGAAGGCACTGTCCCGCACATAGGCAGGCCGCTCAAGGGTAGGTTTCAGAAGGGCTCGCGGTAAATTCTTTCAGCCGGTGGAATTTACTCTCTGGGCGCGAGTGGCCGTTCTTACTGGTCCCGTCAACGCGTTTCTTTTCGATTATGTTTTCTTGATATATCCGCTTTATTTTCACCTAGAATACCATGAAGCGGCGGTCTTTGCAAAAGGTTATGCGAACAGATTCAACCTTCCGATCCGCTCAGCTGCTTCCTGCAGCCTCTCCTCGGAGGTCAGCAGCCCGATACGGACATATCCTTCGCCATGCCGGCCGAAACCGATGCCGGGAGCTACGGCCACCTTGGCTTCCTGCAGCAAGAGATCGGCAAACGACTCCGACGTAAAACCTTTGGGAACAGGCAGCCAGCTGAAGAAGGAACCGCCCGGTTTGTCCGCCGTCCAGCCGATTTGGCCGAGGCCGCCGAAAAGGGCATTGCGCCGCGATTCATACCGCTGCACGAGTTCTTTCACACAGTCCTGGGAGGAGGTGAGCGCCGCAGCCGCCGCGGCTTGAATGCCGCCGAACAGGCTGACGTAGATATGGTCCTGCAGATTGTTGATTAGCGATATCACTTCGCTGTTGCCCAGCGCAAATCCGACGCGCCAACCGGCCATGTTATACGTTTTGGACAGGGTGTAAAATTCGATCCCGACCTCCTTGGCGCCCGGTGCTTGCAGGAAGCTGACGGGGCGCTCCCCGTCAAAGCCGATGGCGCCGTATGCAAAGTCGCTCGCGACGACGATACCGTTCTCTCTGGCGAAGCGCACCGTGTCCTCATAGATGGATAGAGGAGCGACGGCCGACGTCGGGTTGTTCGGATAATTCAGGAACATCAGCTTGGCGCGTGCCCGGTCCGGCGGGCTGATGCGGCCGTAATCCGGAAGGTAGGCGTTGTCCGCCAGCAGCGGCATAAACGACATTTCCGCTTTGGCCAGCGCTATACCAGACCAGTAATCCGGGTATCCCGGATCCGGAACCAGGCACAAATCGCCGGGATTGAGCAAAATTTGCGGGAGCTGCACCAGTCCCGTTTTTCCGCCGAACAAGATGGCAACCTCTTTCTCAGGATCAAGCTCCACGCCATAATCTTCGAGGTAGCGCTTCGCGATTGCTTCCTTTAAAAAGGCATAGCCGGTAAAGGGCGAATATTTATGGTAGAGCGGGTTGGCTGCCGCTTCCTGAAGCGCGGAGACGATGTGTCCCGGCGTCGGCGTGTCGGGATTGCCCTGCCCCAGGTTGATAACGTCATGCCCCGCGGCGATTTCCCGGTTCACCTTCTGCACGAGGGTAGCGAAAAACTGCGTCGGCAGGTGGGTCATCACCTCGGCCGGCACGATCGGAAAAGCGGATGTCGGACGTACGTTGTCCTCTGGTGAATGCATATCAAATCACTCCGGTCTGGACTTGAGAATAATATTTTATATAATCTATCACGATTTATCAGGGCTGTATAGAGGGAAATGGCATCTTGCATGCGGAATGGGCAGGGGCTATCATGGTATACAAAACAGATTCGGGATCAAGCTATATTCGCGTCATGATCCATGGGAGGGACCATACATGCCTTTAACTGAGCGCGCGGCGCTGCGAGCCGCTTTAATACAGGCCGATATTCAAATCGGCCGGCCGGAGGCGAACCGCCGCCATATGGAAGAGCTGTTGGAACAGGCGGTGTCTGCCGGACCGAAGCCAGACCTGCTGGTGCTGCCGGAAATGTGGAATACCGGATACGCGCTGGAGCAGATCCAGGACCTCGCGGATCCGGAAGGCAAGGACAGCCGGGAATGGCTCTCAGCCTTTGCCAAGCGGCACGAGGTGATGATCGTCGGCGGTTCCATCGCGGAGAAGAAGGACGGCGGCATATACAATACGATGTACGTTTTTAATGAACAGGGCGAAGATACGGCGAAGTATTCCAAGATTCACCTGTTCCGGCTGATGGACGAGGAGAAGCATCTCGAGGCAGGCGGGGAAATCGTCAGCTTTGCACTTCGTGAGGGCTTTCAGGCCGGCGCTTCAATCTGCTACGACATCCGTTTTCCGGAGCTTGCCCGCTCCCTGGCGCTGAATGGCGCAAAAGTGCTGATCGTGCCGGCCGAATGGCCCCATCCGCGCCTGCACCACTGGCGCACGCTGTTGATGGCCCGGGCGATCGAGAACCAAATGTACGTCATTGCTTGCAACCGCGTCGGCGTAAGCGGAAGCACCGAGTTCTTCGGTCATTCGCTCATCATCGACCCTTGGGGCGAGATTGTGGCGGAGGGCGGCGAAGGCGAAGAGATCGTGACCGGCGAGCTTGATCTTGGGCTGGTCGATGAAGTGCGTAGCCGGATTCCGGTGTTCGAGGACCGCCGACCCGATATTTACCGCAAAGCTTAAACGAAAAAAAGGTTCGGGCACCCGCCCGGACCTTTTTCCTTATAAACAATATTACGAGGTGCCCGCAAAGTATCCGATTCCCTTCGATTAAGCAGTCTTACTCTTACACCAGATCCTTGAGCGTGTCCTTGAACGTGTCGATAAAAGCCTCCGCCGCTTTGGACAAATAACGTCCGCGCCGGTAAGCGACCACCAGCGTCCGGCTCGGCACCGGCTCGGCAAGGGGAAGGTATACCGGCACGAATTCGCTACGCGGCGCGCGTGCGATAAACCGCGGCACGAGCGTGATGCCCATCCCCGTGGCAACGAGCGACTGGATCGTCTCCATGTTGTTGCTCTCAAAGACGACCTTGGGCTCGAAACCCGCCTGCTGGCACAGGTCAAAGGTCATTTTGCGGAAGCCCTGCCCCTTTTTAAGCACGATAAACGATTCTTCGCTCAGCTCATCGATCCGAACGGGAACCGGTTTACCGCCTTTGGCTCTTGAAGCGAGCGGATGCGTTTCGGGTACAGCGAGATCGATCATTTCTTCGCCGATCGCCTCGTACGTGAGCGAGGGCTCCTGCAGCGGGAGGGAGAGCAGGCTGAGGTCGGACTTGCCTCCGGCCGTCAGCTTCTCCAGGTTCATGGAGGAGTCCTCCAACAGGGTGATTTCGATGTCAGGGTATTGGCGTTTGAATGTCGGGAGCACATGCGGGAGCAAGTGAGCGCCTGTGATCGGCATGCTGCCAATGACGACCTTACCGCTCTTCAACTGGGAGATATCGGCCATTTCCTGGCGCAGAAGCTCCACGGCGTCCATTATTTTCTGGGCCTGCTCCATGAAGGAAGCACCGGCATGCGTCAACTCCACCGTGCTCGTATTGCGCTGGAACAGCAGCACTCCCAGTTCTTTTTCCAGCTTGGACAGCTGTTGGCTCAAGGATGGCTGGGCGATGTGCAGCTTCTCGGCGGCACGGGAGAAATTACGCTCCTGGGCGATTTGGAGTGCGTATTGCAGCTGTCTGAGTTCCATGAAGACACCTTCCTTTGCTTTCTATAAATTGTAGCGAAGAACCCGCTCTTACTTGATAGTTAAATCCTATTACTTTTATAGATATTATATCTTGGATCAATTAAGCTGCAAATGCTATATTTAGTGTAATTCAAGAGGCTGCCGGGACTGGATCGCGTTGGTGTCCGGCGTCTTTTCCAAGGACCGAAACCATGAAGAGGTGACAATGATGAGTAAAAGAACGATGTTTGAGAAAATCTGGGATAACCACGTTATTCATCAGGAAGAGGGCAAGCCAAGCATTTTGTACATCGATTTGCATCTCGTCCATGAAGTAACGTCTCCGCAAGCCTTCGAAGGCCTGCGCCTGACCGGCCGCAAAGTTCGCCGTCCAGAGCTGACGTTCGCCACGATGGACCATAACGTACCGACGAAGGACCGTTTCAACATTAAAGACCCGATCTCCAAGCAGCAGATAGACACGCTGTCGCAGAACTGCCGCGACTTCGGCGTCACCCTTTATGATCTGGATACGATCGATCAAGGGGTTGTGCACGTTATGGGTCCGGAACTGGGACTGACTCATCCGGGCAAAACGATCGTTTGCGGCGACAGCCACACTTCGACTCACGGGGCGTTCGGCGCTCTGGCGTTCGGAATCGGCACAAGTGAAGTGGAGCACGTGCTGGCTACCCAATGTTTGCAGCAGGCGAAAGCAAAGACGATGGAAGTCCGCTTCGTCGGCAAGCGTAATCCCGGCGTAACGGCTAAGGACATGATCCTAGGCGTCATCGCCAAGTACGGCACGGATTTTGCGACAGGCTATGTTATTGAGTACACTGGCGAATCGATTCGTGAGCTGTCGATGGAAGAACGCATGACCGTCTGCAACATGTCGATCGAAGGCGGTGCTAGAGCGGGTATGATCGCTCCGGACGAAACGACGTTCGAATATTTGCGCGGACGCCAGTACGTACCGCAGGATGGCGATTTTGACAAGGCGGTTGAACGGTGGGAGCAGCTCGTCACCGACGAAGGCGCGGCATACGACCGTGTGGTGGAGTTCGACGTGGAGACCCTGATCCCGCAAGTTACCTGGGGAACGAGCCCGGGTATGGGTACAGATATCACGTCGCGCGTACCGGTTCCGGCCGAACTGCCGACCGAAAACGAACGTAAAGCGGCTGAAAAAGCGATTGAATATATGGGCCTGACACCGGGAACTCCGATGTCCGATATCGAAATCGACTACGTATTTATCGGATCCTGCACCAACGGCCGGATTGAGGATCTGCGCGCTGCGGCCCAGGTTGCCAATGGCCATAAGGTGTCCGGCAAGGTAACGGCGATCGTCGTTCCTGGCTCGGGGCGTGTTAAAATCCAGGCTGAGAAGGAAGGACTGGATAAAATTTTCACCGAAGCGGGCTTTGAATGGCGCGATGCCGGATGCAGCATGTGCCTGGCGATGAACCCGGACGTTCTCCAGCCAGGACAGCGCTGTGCATCGACGTCCAACCGGAACTTCGAAGGTCGTCAGGGCCGCGGTGGACGCACGCATCTCGTGTCACCGGCAATGGCTGCGGCAGCAGCGATCAAGGGACGGTTCACGGATGTCCGTGATTGGAACTTCAAAACGGAAGCGGTCAGCAGCTAAGGAGGAGAATAAACATGGAAGCTTTTACGAAATTATCGGGTCTCGTCGCTCCGGTGGACCGGGTGAACGTGGATACGGATGCCATCATTCCTAAACAATTTTTGAAGCGTATCGAACGCACCGGTTTCGGACAATTTCTGTTCTATGAATGGAGATTCGACGAGCAGGGCAATGACATCCCGCAATTTTCGCTGAACCAGCCGCGCTATAAAGGAGCTTCGATCCTGATCTCCAGAGCGAACTTCGGCTGCGGCTCCTCCCGTGAGCATGCGCCATGGGCGATTATGGACTACGGGTTCAGATGCGTCATCGCGCCATCGTTCGCAGACATTTTCTACAACAACTGCTTTAAGAACGGCATTCTGCCGATCAAGCTGTCCGAAGAGCAGGTGGAAGACCTGTTCCAGCGCACGGCAGCGAATGAAGGCTACGAACTGAACGTCGATTTGGAAAAGAAAACGATCACGGACGCGAGCGGTCTGCATATCGATTTCGACCTGGATGAGCATCGCCGTCAGTTCCTGCTGCAAGGCCTCGACGATATCGGCCTGACCCTTCAGCATGAAGATGCCATCTCTGCCTACGAGCAAAAGCACGCGGACCGCTTGTTCGCGTAACCTATTCATCGGATGGGCACTGCCCTTCAATATAAGTCCCCATGCTCCGATAAGGAGTATGGGGGCTTTTTTTTGCTGGACGCTGTGGTTATATCTGGGGAACTGATGGGGTCAAGGGAGGTCGATATTTGGATAATTCGGGAAATCAGACAGGTAAAAATTTGTAAAATCAAGCAGGAATATAAGCTTAGTGCACAGAAAATGTTACATATCCAATATTGTTAAATGTTTTTTTTACATAAATTCTGCCGGCTCGTCATGAGCAGCGGCAAAAAATCAGTTTGCCAGAGGTGAAACATGAAGAAATTTGGCTTTTTACTGTTTTTATTGATGTTCGCCTTTATTGTCGGCGCCCAGGCGCCGTCGGTATCGGCGGCAAGCGGCACGGAGATCGTGCTGGACGGGAAACAACTGGACATGCCTGCGGACGCAGGAGTTGTCAATGTGAACGGGAGCATTATGGTTCCCTTTCGCGTGGTCGGTGAGAATCTTGGCTTTGCCGTAGATTGGGAGCAGAAGCCGCAGAAGGTCACCATTCAGAAAGACAGCACCACGATGCTGCTCGTTGTGAAGCAGAAATCGGCAACGGTGAACGGCAAAAAGGTGAGTCTGGATCAGCCGCCGCTCCTGCAGAAGGGCAGCGTCGTCGTACCGATCCGGTTCGTCAGTGAACAAATGGGACTTGCGGTCAGTTGGGACAGTGTGAATAAAACGGTATATTTGTCTACGGATACATCGAATCCATCCGGTTCTGAACCAGGGACAGGCGCAGGCAGCGGCGGTACGATACCGGTTCCTGATACGGGAAGCGGCAATCCGGAAGACTCCGCGTCATCGGGCGGTACTGAAGGGTCCGGCACGACCGGTCAAGAAGGGGATGCGGAGCTGACAGGCATCAGCTTCAGCGACAACCGCTTGATGATCGCCACCGCCGGTAACGGTAACGTGGTGCCGAAAGTGTTTACAATGAAGGGTCCGGACCGTATCGTCGTGGATCTGCCGCAGACCCGGTTCTCACCTGCGCTGGGCGATACGCTGAACCTGAGCACTGATGCCCAGGGGAAACTGGACATCAGCGGGTATCCGGACGTTTCCGGGATCCGGTATTCGTTGTTCAGCAGCAGCCCGTCCACCGTTCGGATCGTGATCGATTTGAACTATGCCAAAAACTATGCCGCATACCCGGACCCGTCCGGAAGCGGAATGTATATCGTCGATTTGAATTTATCTACGGAGACACCGTCGGTTCCGGTCGGGGGCAGCGGGAAGAAGGTCGTCGTGATCGACGCCGGCCATGGGGCCAAGGATCCCGGGACGATCGGTTATTCGAAAACGAAAGAGAAGGACTTCAATTTGGCAGTTGCTCTTAAGGTCGGACAGCTGCTCGGAAGCGAGTCGAACATCGATTTTGTTCTGACGAGGAGCGATGACACTTTCCTTGAGTTGAAGGACCGTGTTAAAATAGCCAACGATCTGAATGCCGACGTGTTTGTATCCATCCATGCGAACAGCGCGGGCTCGTCCGCGGCCAGCGGCAGCGAAACCTACTATCAGCGTGATGCGAGCAAATCGCTGGCAAACGTGCTGCACAAGTACTTGGTTCAGGCTACGGGCTTGACGGACCGGGGAGTGAAATACGGCAACTTCCACGTCATTCGGGAGACCAAAATGCCGGCTGTTCTCTTGGAGGTTGGATATCTAAGCAATCCGAAGGATGAAGCAACCTTGTTCTCCGAAAATGTCCAGCAGGCCGTCGCGCAGGGGATCGTGAACGGCATTAAGGAATATTTGGGATTATAGGATTCGGAACTTGGCTGAAAGGAGTGTTATGGTGAATAAAAAATTATGGTGTGCAGTTGTTCTGTCCGCCGTTATGATTCTGGGAGCGGGCTGCGGTCAGAAAGCAAAGACGGCTCCGCCACCGCCGGCGAGCGCTTCCGAACCGAGCTCATTTCAAGCGGACGACAGTACGACGCCGCCGGCTACGGAAGGAACTTCTCCGGATGATAGTGCGACAGGGAGCAATTCGGGCAATGACAGCAGTGGAGGGACGGGGGAATCCAAGGGAGAAACGACCGGTCAGACAGATCAGGATCAACCAAGCGTTCAGAAATTGACCATTGATGTATATTACACCGACCCGCAGGAAATGGAGCTGAAGAAAGCCCAGAAGGAGATTAGCTTCGAATCGGATCTCGAGAAGTACGTTCAGGCTTTCAAAGCGCTTCAAGACAGCGGCAGCAGCGACCTCGTTCCGCTGTGGGGTAAAATCGAATTGACAAAGATGTCGGTGGACCAGAAGGATGCGGGTCTCCTGCATATGGACATTCATATTCCGGACGAAGCCCGGCTGGGGTCGGGCGGGGAACAATTTGCCCTCGACTCGCTCAAGCAAACGATGTTCCAATTCGAAGAAATCAAGTCGATTGACGTCCTCGTCGACGGCGAGGCCGTGGAGAGCTTGATGGGCCACATGGATCTCGATCATCCCATCAAGAGAGACGAATAAATCATGATTTAAATGAAGATGACAAGCATGCTGACTCATTGCGAGAATCGGCATGCTTGTTTTTTTGTGCGCAAACCGTGCTTTTCAGCAGGGGTGTCCGGGTCGTCAATACATAAAATCCCGGTTTTGTCCATCCAAAGTCATAGTAAAAGTTTTGCATATAGAGGAATATATTCGCAACTTTTCAGGGGGGCTCGCGTCTAATAAATGTCTGGTGATGTCGAAGATGCCGAAGCCGAAACGTCAAAAAGCAGTTGAAAAATTTGAGAATGGTAGGGGTGAATAATGAAGAAGTTTGGTTTTTTGTTTGCGTTTTTATTTGTCTTCATTTTGGCGTTTCCTCATAATGGACAGGCTGCGGCAGGGAGCACAAAGATTTTTTTGAATGACAATGAGCTGAAGCTTACAGGTAATGCAGTGGTTGAAAATGTGAAGGGTAATACGATGATCCCATTTCGTGTGGTCGGAGAGAGTCTGGGATTTGATGTCGCATGGGAGCAGAAGACCAGCACGGTAACCATACAAAAGGACTCGACAGTCATAAAGCTTGTTGTTAATCAAAAGAATGCTACGGTTAACGGCAGTAAGGTTGCACTCAATATCGCGCCGATTCTGCGCACCGACACGGTCATCGTCCCACTTCGCTTTGTGAGTGAGCAAATGGGACTGACCGTCAGCTGGGATAATGTGAAGAAAGTGGTATATTTAATTACCCCGGATTCGAATTCCGGAAACAACGGCAATGCCGGCACAGGTGCAGGCAATGGCGGTACGACCGTGCCCGGCAGCGGAAGCGGCGATGACAACAGCAGCGTCGGGCTTGTCAATGGACTCAGTTTCAGCGATAACCGACTGCTGATCGCAACCAGCGGTTCGGTCAAGGCCAGCAGTTTTAAAATGACGGGTCCCAACCGGATCGTAATCGACTTGGCGAACGCGAAATTTTCGGATCAATTCAGCGGTTCTTCTCCACTGGACAGCAATTATAACGGCTCAATAAGCGTCAGCGGCTATCCGGACGTTTCCAATATCCGATATTCGCTGTACAACGATAATCCTTCCACGGTACGCGTGGTCATTGATCTGAATTATGCTAAAAATTATAAGCTGACCAATGAAAACGGGATGTATATCATCGACTTGAACACATCAGACAGCGGCACTCCTTCCACACCGGTTGGTGGTGGCGGCAAAAAGATCGTCGTCATTGATGCGGGCCATGGCAATCAGGATCCTGGCGCATCAGGCGTTTCCGGCAAAAAAGAAAAAGCGTTTAACCTGGCAGTTGCCCTCAAAGTAGGGGCTCTGCTCAAAAATGATCCAAGCATCGATGTAGTTCTTACCCGCAGCGACGATACGTTCCTGGAGCTGAGTGAACGGGTGAAGATTGCAAACGATTTGAAGGCGGATGTTTTTATTTCCATCCATGCGAACAGTGCGGGATCTTCCGTAGCATCGGGAAGCGAAACGTATTATCAGCGGGATGCCAGCAAAGCGCTTGCTAATGTCATGCACAAATACCTTGTACAAGCTACTGGTCTGACGGACCGCGGCGTTCGCTACGGCAATTTCCACGTCATTCGCGAAACGAAGATGCCGGCCGTGCTTTTGGAAGTCGGTTATCTGAGTAACAAAAACGACGAGGCTGCCCTGTTCTCGGAGAGCTTCCAGCAGCGGGTTGCTAAAGGGATCGTCAGCGGAATCAAAGAGTATTTGGGTGTGAAATAATGAGGAGTCACAGGAACAAGGAGGCGGGAAGTCAATGAATAAAAAAGTTTGGTGTGCAGGAGTTCTGGCTCTGGCGTTGGTTGCTTTGGCAGGCTGCGGTCAGAAGCCGACAGCCGCACCAGATCAGCAGCAGGAGACGGCCTCCGACCAGCAGGTGACCGGCAGCGGCGGAGATACGGCAGCAGGAGAAACGGGAAGCGAAGGCACTGATAATGCGGCAAGTTCTGACAATGGCCAGGACCAAGGGACAGGCCAGGATCAGTCCTCGTCGGGTTCGCAAGGGCAGGGTCAAGATTCGACTGGCCAGGACCAATCCACGTCTTCGCAATCGACCGATTCGAGCCAAAAAAACCTGAATATCGACGTGTATTACACCGATCCTCAGGAACTGGATCTGCACAAAGCCCACAAGGAAATCAGCTACAGCAGCGATGAAGAGAAATACAAGAAAGCCTTCGATGCGCTGCAGTCCAGTGATAAATCGGACCTCATTCCTCTCTGGGGAAAGGTTGAACTCAAATCAATGAACATGAAGGACGGGCAGCTGACGATGGATATCCATCTTCCGGATGAGGCTCGTCTTGGTGCGGGGGGAGAGCAGTTCGCCCTGGATGCGCTCGACAACACCATGTTCCAATTTGATGAATTGAAGTCCATCGAGCTGTTGGTTGACGGCGCCAAGGTAGAAAGCCTGATGGGGCATGTCGATTTGGAGCATCCGATGACAAGACACTGATTTTTTTGGGGAAATTCAGGAAAAAAAGCAGGAGCTCGGCTCCTGGATGTCGAATTATATGCAGCTAGAGAATGGCTGATAGTAACGAACTAAAGTTGGAGCGTCGTGCATCCTTTACGGGAGCTATTATTCCCGGGGAACGGGCGCATCCGCTTTAGTTCTTTCTATTTATTTCAGAGAGGGGCACTATCATGGTTCATAAACGCAGCAATCATTCCTTACCTTCTAAAAAAGTCGTCTCCGCCGTACTGGTCGGTATGATGGCATTAAGCTCGGGCACAGCCGTGTTTGCGGATACCCAGGCTGCGACTGGAGCAAGCGTAACGGCAGCAACCGTCGGCCAGTTCAGTGACGTTAAGAGCGGCTTCTGGGCTGAGAAGCATATTTATAAGCTTGCTGCTCAAGGCATCATCCTTGGCGATAAAGGACTTTTCCGTCCAAACGATTATGTGACCCAGCAGGAAGCCGTGACAATGGCGATCCGTTTTGCGGCTCTTCAGGATAAGCTGAGCACGAACACAGCCATTGCACTGCCGGAGAATGTGGTTGTTAACAATTACTTCAAGCCGTACGTTGCGCTGGCCTTTCAGCAAAACATGCTGAATAAGACGTCCGAAAGCGCGGCGACCGGTCAAAAGGGAACTTGGGGCGAACGGAAGGCAAGCCGGGAGTGGATCACCGAAGTATTGGTGCGATCCCTGGGCAAGGAAAGCGAAGCTTCTGCCGCAGCCTCGAAGGCGACGACGTTTGCCGATAACAGCAAAATTTCTGCTTCAAAGCGCGGTTTTGTGAATGTTGCGCTGGAGCTGGGCTTGACGAACGGCGTGGATGGTAACCGTTTTGATCCGCAAGGCTCGGTCACGCGGGCCCAATTGGCTACTTTCTTCAGCCGGGCCGAAACCTACAACAATGTGAAGTACGACAACTCCGCCGAAGGCATCATTACCGGGCTGAGCGACAACAAGCTGGATTTGTATGTGGACGGCAGTATGCGGAGCTATACGCTTGATGCATCTACCGGATATTTTACGAGCGATTCGGAAACGAAGATTGCCTTTGCCGATTTGAAACCGTACACCAAAGTGATGGTCATCGGCAGTGGGGCGAAGGCGGGTTATGTGGAAGTGACGGACCCAACCGTTCAGCTGGAAAGCACGGAGGGAACGTTCCAGAAGCTGTCTCCGGGGAATATCCTCTGGATCGAAACGAACAGCACGTTCCAGCAGTTTACATATGATGCGGGGACGACGTTCCTGGATCAGAACGGAGCGAAGGTCGATCCTTCCGCAATAGCGGTAGGCAGCAAGGTGTCGGTACAGCGCGAAACGTTCAGCTCCGCCAAAAAAACGGTGATCGTTCAAGTGAAATCGGGGATCGTGAACAAGACGGGAACCGGCACGCTGCAGAGCATCGATACGGCTACGAAATCGCTCGTCATCAAAAATGATGCGGGCAATCTCGAAAGCTACACGTGGGATGGCAGCTCGTTCTTCAGTTACCAGAATGAGATTCTGTCTCCGTCCGAATTGAAAGCGGGCTCCACCATTAATTACACGATCAAGAACAACATCATTCAATCGATTGAGGTTAAACAGGGAGTGGAGCGGACGATCCGCGGATCCTTGTATGAGGTAGGAGCAAACGGGTCGACCATTACCTACAAGCGGGACGGCGGAGCTCTCGAAGTGAAGCTTCTCGCCAGCAAACCCGAAATCATCATCAGCGGCATCAGCGCACCGCTTCTGAGCGATCTGATCGCGGATTCGACCGCCGGCGACCAAGTGCAAATCACGCTGAATCCTGATGATCAGGTGACCAAAATCGAAGTGCTGAACCGCCAAATGGAGCAAAAACGCGGAGCCTCGGTCGTATCCTATGAACCGAAGACAAAGCTGCTCACACTAATGGACGCCAACAAAAAACCGTTTGTCGTGACACTCGACGACAAAACTAAGCTGGTGTACAACACGGCTAATCCGACGCTGTCCGGCATCGAATCGCTGCTGACGACCGGCCGCAAGGTGAACGTCAGCTACCTGACGAACCGTGCGCTATCGCTGGAGGTCATTTACCAGTACGATGGCAAAGTAACCGCGATCGATACTTCAGCCAAGAAGATTACCGTGGTAACCCCGGGCGGGGAAACGCTCGTGCTACCATATATTAATCCTGCCGTTCAGGCATATGGCAAAAGTAACGCGTCGCTGTCCGACGTGAAGGTCGGAAGCGATGTTGCCCTTGTGCTGAATCCGACGCAGGATGCGATTTCGTCCATTATGCTGAAATCGACGGTTCAGTTTGAAGTCGTGGACATGAACTATACTAGCAGCCGAATTACGGTGAAAAAGGACGGCGTAACGAGCCAGTTCTATTTGGACAAAGCCGCTTTGACAGGAGATAACGGTCAGGCTGTGGAGCTGGCGGATATTCGCGCCGGCCAAATCCTCAACGTGACCTTTAACGGAACGAACGCGGCCGCTGCACAAATCGTCAAACTGACGACGGGCCAAATCACAGCTGTCGATTCTTCTACGGCATCACCAAGCATTACGGTGAAAGATTATGCCGGTACGACGGAAACGTTCAAGCTCGGAAGCGGGTCGAAAATCGTTAACGACGCCGGCAGTGCTTTGAGCCTGGGGAACCTGGCTGCGGGCAATCGTGTCGAAGTTCGCAAGGATGAAAGCGGCAATGCCGTGGTCAAAGTGCTGAACGTAACGACACAAACCTACTGGAAATATGACAGTTATGCGAAGGAAATATATGTGAAACGGCAAAATGTTAATGATGCCAACCAATATACGCTTTCGCCGGGCGCATATATTCACCAAGGTGACACGATATTGACCGTGCAATCCCTGAAAGAAAATGATACTATTGTATTGTATTTAAACAATGGAACGATTGTAGAAATACAGAAACAATAGTATGCTTTGGGAATGGTCATAAGATACACCGTCTTGATGCGGGAGTCTTACCCGCGTCAGGACGTTTTTTTTTGCAGGAGGTACTTCGCATGAAGGCTGAAACCGTTCGCTATATTTTGGACACGATCGGAGCGATGTTTCCCGACGCTCATTGTGAATTAAACCACAGCAATGCGTTCGAGCTGACGATCGCGGTCCTGTTGTCCGCGCAGTGTACGGACGAAACGGTAAACAAGGTAACCAAGGATCTTTTTCAAAAGTATAAAACGCCTGAGGATTATGTTTCGGTTCCCTTAGAGGAGCTCGAACAGGATATCCGCCGAATCGGCCTGTACCGGAACAAAGCAAAGCACATTCAAAACCTGTGCCGTATTCTGATCGAACAGTACGGCGGCGAGGTTCCCCGGGAGCATGACAAGTTGGTTCAGCTTCCCGGCGTGGGACGCAAGACGGCCAATGTGGTGGTGTCGAACGCTTTTGACGTTCCGGCGATTGCGGTGGATACGCATGTCGAACGGGTATCCAAGCGGCTTGCCCTGGCGGGCTGGAAAGATTCGGTGCTTGAAGTGGAGAAAAAGCTGATGAAGCGGGTGCCCAAGGATGAGTGGACGATCACGCACCATAGGCTCATCTTCTTCGGCCGGTATCACTGCAAGGCACAGAATCCGAAATGTCAGGTATGCCCGCTGCTCGATGTGTGCCGTGAAGGAAAAAAACGTATGAAGACGTCCCAAATCAGAAAAGATAAGGAACATACAGGATAGGAAGAACAAAGATGGAGAAGGATGGGATTTAGATGAAATGCATTTCGGTATACACAGACAATTTTGAAATGTTTTCCGATATTTTCGACACGGTCGTGGAAAGCAAATTGAGTGAAAACGAAGAGAAGGAAGTTGAGGGCATCACGGTGAGCCATTCGGGCGACGTGCCTGAGCATTATCTGGATCGGATGTCGGTAAAGCCTGAAGTCGTTGTCATGAAGGACAAGTCCCGGGGCTTGACGATTTTGCAGCACGGCAAAGTGTTTGAAATTTTGATTCCGGAACTGGAGAATGCGTCGATTTAACGGCCTGTCCATGCATAGGAAGACCCAGGATAAAACCGAATGGAGATTCGGTTTTATTTTTTTTGTCCGGCAAAATGATTTCCAACCCATCCGTGGAATGTTAAAATAAAACTATTTGAATGGGTTTTCAGGCATCATGCATCACGAGCCGACTCATTCGGCCAATTGACATAAGGGAGAGTAGTCAGCATGTCGTTCACTGTCCAATCCACAGCTCGTCAAGGATCTCTTGCGCTGCAGCCTCTGAAAGACCAGCTTGCCACCTGGGGAGATGCGAGATCAGCGAGTCTAATAAACGATTTAATACATAAAGCAGACGCCGGGGAAATGACCATCGCCTTTTGCGGCCATTTCTCGGCGGGAAAATCGAGCCTTATCAATTCCTTATGCGGCAGAAAGGTGCTCCCCTCCGGTCCGGTGCCGACCAGCGCCAACGTCGTCTCCATCCGCAATGGTGAACCGCGCGCCCTGATTTATCCGGCCGGAGATGCGGGGAACGAAGATGACATCGCGGAACCGCTTCAGGTTTCGTTGGAAGAACTGTACGAGTACTGCACCAACGGCGGTGATTATTCATCGGTGGAAGTGTGGGATCAAGTCCCGCTGCTCGGGAAACATGGCGTATTTATGGATACCCCTGGAGTGGACTCGACGGACGACGGTCATCAGAAAGCGACCCACTCCGCGCTTCATCTGGCGGATGTCGTTCTGTACGTAATGGATTATAACCATGTCCAGTCCGAAAACAATTTGGTGTTTGCTAAGAGCCTGTCGGATTGGGGCAAACCGCTGTACTTGATCGTCAACCAAATTGACAAGCACAGGGAACGGGAGTTATCCTTCGAGACTTACCGCGACGAAGTGGAAGCCGCTTTCAAGCGGTGGCAGGTTCATTACGAGAATCTGCTGTTCATTTCGCTGAAAAACCCCGAACATCCGTTTAACCAGCGGGCTCAACTGGATGGCCTGGTGCAGGAGCTGATCGCCCAGCGGGCTCCGCTCTTGTCTTATAGCATCGACTGCTCTGCGCGTCATATCGCCGAGCAGCATACAGCGCAGTTCGCCGATTCGCTGCAGGAGGAAATGGAGCAGCAGCTGCAGGAGATGGGAGGCGCAGAGAAGGCGGCGGAACTGGAACGGGAGATGGGAGCCCTCAGGGAGGAAATCGACCGGTTTGAGCATATCCGGCAGCTTGAACGCGAAACGGTCCGCCGTGAAGTGGAAGGACTGCTCGATAATGCCAACCTGACGCCGGCCGATCTGCGGGACCGGGTGCAGCTGTTTCTTGAAAGCCGCAAGCCGGGATTCAAGAAGGGCTTTCTGTTCTCGGGGGCGAAAACGGAGCAGGAGAAGCAGGAGCGCTTGGAAGGCCTGCTGTCGTCTCTGCGGGAGCAGTGCGCTTCCCAGATCGGGTGGCATCTTGAGGAGCTGCTACGCCGCTGGGGACAATCCCACCGGATTTGGAATGAGGAACGCGACAAGCGGCTTGCGGACCTGATGCCGGTCATCGGGCCGGAGCTGCTGGAGAGCACGGTAGAGCCGGGGGCGGTGCTGTCCGGTGAATACCTGCTCAATTACTGCCGCAAGCTGTCGGCAGAGATCAAGGCGCTGTATCGCCGCGCTGCGTTGGACGCGGCGGAAGAGATTCTGGCGGATGTCGAGGCATCCGCTGCGCCGGCCAAGCAGCGCGCACAGCAGGAGCTGGCTGCGCTGCAGGAGCAGTCCGCCGCGATGGCCCGCTACACGGAACTGGCGGCGGCCATCGCGGCGCGCAAGGAAGCGGCGGCGCGCCTGCTGCCGCCGCATCAGGCGCTCACCCCCGGCACCCTGCCGCGGGTGAGCGCCCCTACCCGGCCGGCTGCGCCTTCGGCCGGGGGAGACGCGGGCGCGCCTATGGCGGCGCCCGCCGTGAAGCCCGCCCCGCATGGCGGGGCGGGGCCGCATGGCGGCGCGGCCAAGGGCCGCCGCCAGCGGCTTGACGCGGCCGCGGCGCAGCTGCGCGAAGCGGCAGCGCTGCTGGGACGCCACCCCGCGCTCGCTTCCGCCGCGCGGGGGCTGGAGAGCCGAGCCGAGGCGCTGGCCGGCGGCTCGTTCACGATGGCACTGTTCGGCGCGTTCAGTGCCGGCAAGTCATCGTTCGCCAACGCTCTGCTCGGCGACAGCGTGCTGCCCGTCTCGCCGCATCCGACGACGGCGGCGATCAACCGCATCCTGGCCCCCGAAGGCGAGTATGCGCACGGGACGGCCCGGGTTCAAATGAAGTCGGCCGAGGCCATCCAGGACGATTTAGCGTATTCCTTCTCGATCCTCCAGCTCGGCAAGCCTGAAGGCGACGGCTGGCTTGAGGCGGTACGTTCCATGAAGCCGGAAGGCGTTCATCCGGCCGGCCTGCCGCATTACGGATTTCTCAAGGCGGCCGCCGCGGGCTGGGAACAGGCAAAACCGCTGCTAGGCAGCGTGCAGACCGTTGACATGGCGGAGTACCGCTCCTTTGTGGCGGATGAAACCAAGTCCTGCTTTGTGGACCGGATTGATCTGTATTACAGCTCCCCGCTGACGGAGCAGGGTATCATTCTCGTGGACACGCCGGGGGCCGATTCGCTGCACGCCCGCCATACCGGGGTGACGTTCCAATATATGAAGCAAGCGGACGCCATCGTTTTTGTGACGTATTATAATCACGCGTTTTCCAAGGGCGACCGGCAGTTCCTGACACAGCTCGGGCGGGTGAAGGACAGCTTCGCCCTCGATAAAATGTTTTTCATCGTCAATGCGGCCGACTTGGCCTCTTCCCCGGAAGAGCTGGAGCAGGTCGTTAAGCATGTGGACGGCAACCTGAAAGCCCGCGGTATCCGTCTGCCGCATATTTATCCCCTCTCCAGCATGACTGCCCTCGAAGCGAAGCTAGCTGGTGATGAAGCGATGCTGGTACAATCGGGGCTCGGCGTATTCGAGGATGCGCTCGGAGCCTTCGCCGGGGAAGAGCTGCCCAAGCTGTCCCTGCAAGCCGCCGCATCCGAGGTGTCGGCTGCGCGGAAAAGGGCGGAGGAATGGGCACGTTTGTCCCGTCAAGATGCAGGCAGCAGGCAGCGGCGCAGACAGGAGCTGGTACGGACAGCCGAGCAAGCCAAGGGGCTTGTCGGGCAGTTTGCCTCAAGGCAGCAGGGGAACCTGATCGCACAGGAAACGAAGGAGCTGCTGTACCACGTCAGACAGCGGATCGGTTTCGGGCTGGGTGACTTTTTCAACGAAACGTTCCATCCTTCCGTTCTCCGTGAGGATGCGGGACAGCTAAAGCGGGTGTTTGCCGGGTGCGGCCGCGAATTGGAGCGGACGCTTGTCCGTGAATTGGAGCAGGAATTGCTGGCAACGACGCTTCGCCTGGAGAATAAAGACAAACAAATCGTGCACGCGGCTGCCGTACAGACGATAGAAGATATATCCGCTCTGGACACCGGGCTGATTCTGAGTCCACCGGAGGAGAAAGAGTGGGAGACGCCGGAGCTTAGGGAAGTTCAGCTGGAGGGCTTCGTCGATTGGAACGCCGCCTGGGGATATTTCAAATCGCCGAAAGCTTTCTTTGAAGGCGGTGGCCGTGAAAAAATGCGAGCGGCCGTGGAAGAAGAAATTAAGGAGGCGTTGAGCCGCGAAGTATCCGCCCAGGAAGGGCTGCTGTCGGATTTTTACGCACAGCGGATGGCGGAGGCCCAGCATAGGCAGGCCGGCCGGCTGCAGGAGCAGCTGGAGGAAACGGTTGATGCGCTGACCGCCTCGCTGGAACAGGGCGAGCGGCCGGAGACGTGGGATACTCTTGCATCCGAACTGCTTCATATTGATGAGCGAATGACGTCTTAGGAGCCACCCTGACGGGGAGGGAGACGACCGCTGTGCATATAAACGATCGCCGTTTCGATACCGAACTCGTCGGTCCGCTGGCCATGGGGCAGTCGAAAGGGCTGGACGTCATCAAAAACCTCATGCTGAATTAGGAATGAAATACGAACGTGATTACTCCATCGTCTGCCCTGCCGGTTCATTTCAAAAACGGAAGCCCCTGTTACAGGGGCTTTTTTGTTTCGATTTGTTGGGCTCAACAGGCTAACTCTTGACTGGCCCGCTGACCTCGAGAGGGCCGTTTCGGACACCGAAAAATGGAAGCTTCCCCCCAAGTCAGGAAGCGCTTTTACATCACCACCCGGCATTTTATCGGGAAGCGCAGAGATTGAGAGGATTTGGCATGATTTGATAAGTAAAGCCGGATTATATCCAGTTAATGCCGAACCATTGACAAAGCGGCGAAAATATGCGCTGTTATCCTCTTTGCCGCCTCTGAGAGACGGTGTTAAACTTCATAAATGTTCACAACTTACGCGAATGATTTTCAAGCATTCACATGACTCGAAGGAGGAGAACCATGAATGTTCTCAGGCAAATGCAGGGCTTTTTTTGGGCGAAGCGCAGTTATCTTTATTTATCTATACTCTGCCTCGCCATAGCTACTGCGCTGGGGCTTGTTACCCCGAACTTGCTGCGGAAGCTGATCGACGATGCGATCGTTCCACGGCATTTTGAGCTCGTTCCCGCTCTGGCGCTCACCGTTATCGGTGTCGTCACCCTAAAAGCCGTAATGCAGTTTTTAAGCGGCATGCTCGGCGGAAGACTTGGGAACTATCTGGCATACCGTTTGCGTAACGGCTGCTATGAGAAACTGCAAGTATTGTCTTTCCGCTATTACGACACGGCCAGAACCGGCGACTTGATGTCCCGTCTGACCGGGGATCTCGAAGCGATCCGTCAATTTATCGCCTTCGGTATCCCGCAAATCCTGAACACAATTCTGATGGTTGTGTTTGGGGCGATCATGATGCTGTCCATCAGTTGGCAGCTGACCCTGGCAACCATGATCAGCATCCCGTTCCTGGTGTTCGTCGCCTTGAAGTTCGAAGGCAAGATTCACCCGGCATTCCAGGAAATGCGCCTGGCACTGAGTGCACTGACGACTTCGGTGCAGGAGAACATTACAGGAGTTCGTACGGTAAAATCATTTGCGCGTGAGCCTCACGAAGTCGACAAGTTTTCCGTGCGTAACGAACGCTACAAAAACAACCAGATCTTCGCTTCAGGCTTATGGAGCCGCTACTTTCCAGTCATGGAGCTGCTCGCGTCCATCTGCGTCGTGCTACTCCTCGGCGTCGGAGGCACGCTGGTCATCCATCAATCGCTGTCTCTGGGCGAACTCGTTGCCTTCTTCAGCTTGATCTGGTACATTATCGGACCGATGTGGAATATCGGTTATCTCATCAACAACTACACGCAGTCGGAAGCTTCGGGAGAGCGGGTGCTCGAACTCCTGAACCAGCCGATTGACGTCAAGGATAAAGACAATGCCGGCGCTCTGTCTTTCGACGAAGTCCAGGGGCATGTCACCTTTGATCATGTTACGTTTGCTTATGGCAACAAGTTGGCCGCTATCCAGGACATCAATTTGGATGCGCCTCCAGGGTCGGTCATCGGCCTGCTCGGCGGAACCGGATCAGGGAAATCGACGATCATTCAGCTGCTGATGCATGCATATAACGTCAACAGCGGCAGCATCAAGCTGGACGGCAAAAACATCAATGACATTCAAGTCCGGAGCCTGCGCAGCCAAATCGCGTCGGTGTTCCAAGAGACGTTCCTGTTCTCGTCCAGCATCCGCAATAACATCGCGTACGGCCTGAAGGACGTAACGATGGACGAGATCATCCGTGCCGCCAAGCTGGCCAAGGCTCACGATTTCATTATGGAAATGCAGGACGGCTACGATACGGTGGTCGGGGAGCGGGGCATGGGCCTCTCCGGCGGACAGAAGCAGCGGATTGCGATTGCACGCGCGCTGCTGAAAAATCCGAAAATCCTCATCCTCGATGACGCGACAAGCGCCGTTGACATGGAAACCGAGCACGAAATCCAATCGGGCTTCCAGGAAGTTATGAAAGGCCGGACGACGTTTATCATCGCCCACCGGATCTCATCCCTGCGTCATGCCGACGAGATTCTCGTGCTGAACGAGGGCAAAATCGTGCAGCGCGGCAAGCATGAGGATTTGATCGCGGTACCTGGCCAATACCAAGACGTATACCATATTCAATATGCAGACCACATTGCCCGGATGAATGGGAATGCAGGGGAGCAGGTGAGCTCATGAATCCCGCAACGGAAACGAATAAACAGCGGCCTGGGGCCGATATGAACAAGACGAAGGGCAAATCGCCGGGCGTTACCGGCGAACGCTTCGTGTATCAGGATGACGAAGTCATCGAAAAGCCGTTTAACTGGTCCCAATTGACCCGGCTGTTCGCTTACATGAAACCTTATGCCAAACAAATGCTGCCGCTCATCCTGCTGATGATGGTTCTCGGGACCATAACGAAGCTGACAGTTCCGTTCCTGACCAGTCAGGCGATCGACAAGGCGATCGCGCCGAAAGACGGCGATACGAATCTGACGCTCTTGTATGTGCTTACGGCAGCGGCGCTCGTTCTTTACATTATTCAGTGGATCGCAAGTACGTTCCGTATCCGCCTGACGAACATTATCGGACAGCGCGTCATTTATGATCTGCGTTCGCATTTGTTCCAGCACATCCAGAAGCTGTCCTTTAACTTTTTCGACAAACGGCCTGCAGGCTCCGTGCTCGTGCGCGTCACGAACGACGTCAATTCCCTGCAGGAGCTGTTCACCAACGGCGTGGTCAACCTGATGATCGACTGCGTGCAGTTGGTCGGCATCGTGGTCATCCTGATGCTGATCAACTGGAAGCTCGGACTTGCGGTGGTTCTGACCGTGCCGATTATGTTCTTCATCTCTACGAAGCTGCGCGTTAAGATTCGCCGCGCCTGGCAGGAAGTACGGATGAAGAACTCCCGGATCAACTCCCACTTGAACGAATCGATCCAGGGTATCCGCGTTACGCAGGCATACACGCAGGAGCAGGAGAACATCAAGTTTTTCGACAAAATGAATATGGACAGCAAGAAGTCTTGGGACCGCGCCTCCACGCTGAACCAAGCATTCGGACCGCTGATCGAGATTACCGGCGGGATCGGTACCCTGATCCTATTCTGGCTTGGTTCTTATTTGATTCAGGAGGGCCAGCTAACCGTCGGTCTTCTGGTTGCCTTCTCCAGCTATGTCGGCAACTTCTGGGAGCCGATCAACCGGCTCGGCCAAATGTACAATCAGCTGCTGGTAGCGATGGCTTCCTCGGAGCGGATCTTCGAATTTATCGACGAGAAGCCGCACATCGACGACAAGCCGAATGCGCAGCCGATGCCGAAAATTCACGGCGACATCAAGCTGGAGAATGTCGTGTTCGAATATGAGAAGGGCCGCCAGGCGCTCAAGGGCATCAACCTTGACGTTAAGGCAGGACAGACGATCGCCCTCGTAGGTCATACCGGTTCAGGAAAAAGTACAATCATTAATTTGCTCAGCCGGTTCTATGATATAACAGGGGGCAAAATTACGATTGACGGACTGGACATCCGGGACGTGAAACTGGATACGCTCCGCAGCCAAATCGGGATTGTGCTTCAGGATACGTTCATCTTCTCGGGAACGATTCGTGATAATATTCGCTTTGGCCGGCTGGATGCGACCGATGAGGAGATCGAAAAAGTAGCGAAAGCCGTCGACGCTCACGAATTTATTATGAAGCTGCCTAACGGTTACGATACGGAGGTCGAGGAGCGGGGGAACATGCTCTCCATGGGACAACGGCAGCTGCTGTCCTTCGCCCGGGCGCTTCTGGCCGATCCGCGCATTCTCATTCTTGATGAGGCGACAGCCAGCATCGATACGGAGACCGAGCTGAAAATTCAGGAAGCGCTGAAGGTGCTCCTGAAAGGACGGACTTCCTTTATTGTCGCGCACCGTTTGTCGACGATCCGCCATGCGGACAAAATCGTCGTACTGGATCACGGCGAAATCAAGGAGGAAGGCAACCACCAGGAACTGATGCAAAAGCAGGGAACGTACCATGGTCTGATCGAAGCTCAGTTCCGGTTTATCTGAGGATGATAGAATGAATAGGTCCTTCTGCTCAAGCGGTCCGTCTTCCGTGAAATGTAATTGATAATATTTTTAGGATCTTTGTGTGGAAAAAAAGTTAACGATGCGTTTACACCTGATTAACAAATGACCAGAATTGTAAAATGAAGCAAGCTTCTCCAATGATCGCCATTCAAATAAGGAGAGATTGTGAATTTTGCAGGAAAATGTCGGAGCACTCTTGCATTCTTCCTTCGGAACCCCGAAAATGATAGAGAGGTATACATTTGTGGTATACATTAGTAGGGGGGAATTGGGAAGTGGTGTGGGGTGCTCCTTTTTCTGCACATGCTACAAAACTGCTGCTTCTAGGCAGCGGTGAACTGGGAAAAGAAGTAGTTCTCGAGGCTCAGCGTTTGGGCGTAGAAACCATTGCCGTGGACCGATATGAACACGCCCCTGCGATGCAGGTGGCCCATCGAAGCCACGTCATTGATATGCTCGATTCCGAATCGCTGAAGCGGATTATTCATCAGGAACATCCGGACATCATCGTCCCGGAAATTGAAGCCATAGCTACACAGGCTCTCCAGGAGCTGGAAGAGGAAGGGTACCATGTTATTCCGACGGCTCGCGCCGCCCGGTTGACGATGGACCGCGAAGGGATTCGCCGCCTTGCGGCAGAAGATCTCGGACTTCCTACGGCGGACTATCGTTTCGCCGACAGCCTGCAGGAGCTGCAAGAAGCGGTAGCCGTGCTGGGCACGCCATGCGTGGTCAAGCCGATCATGAGCTCATCCGGTAAAGGGCAGAGCGTTTGCCGCACGCCAGAAGATGCGGAGAAATGCTGGAATGCAGCCCTTGAAGGCGGACGAGCGAAGAGCACCCGCGTGATCGTTGAAGCATTTGTTACATTTGAGAGCGAAATTACGCTCTTGACGGTCCGCTCTGTGAGCGGTACCACGTTTTGCCCGCCGATTGGACATATTCAAAAAGACGGGGATTATGTGGAATCCTGGCAGCCCCATTTGATTAGCGAAGAGCAGCTGCGGGAGGCAGAATCCATTGCCAAAGCCATTACAGACGAGCTCGGGGGATATGGCATTTTCGGAGTGGAGCTGTTTGTTACGAAGCAAGGCATCATATTCAGTGAAGTATCCCCGCGTCCGCATGACACCGGCATGGTGACCATGGTGACGCAGGATTTATCGGAGTTCGCCCTGCACGTCAGAGCGATTCTCGGACTTCCGGTTCTATCAGTCGAACTGCTGACACCGGGAGCTTCGGCAACTTTGAAAGCGGTGAATGCAAGTACGAATTTTGCCGTCAGCGGTGTAGAGGAAGCACTTAGCCTTCCCCGGACACAGGTTCGGATTTTCGGCAAGCCTGAAACGAAGATCGGCCGGAGGATGGCGGTAGCGTTAAGCACTGACCCGGATATTCAGAAAGCACGGAACACGGCTAAGCAAGCCGCCAGTCTTTTAAAAGTGGAGGAATATGATCATGAACATTAATTTGTTGTCGACTCCTACTTTGCAAATCCGCAAATCGAATTGCAATTGCGATCTGGAGTCTGTAACGGCGCTAATGCGCGAGCTCAACTATCCAACGACGATCAACGTCATGCGCGAGCGGATGGAAGCCTCGGAAGACAATCCGAAACTGTGCACGATGGTAGCAGAGTTGGACGGAGAAGTAGTCGGCATGGTGGCGTTGAACCAGGTCCACTCCTACGCCACAGGCGAGACGGCGACTCAAGTATCCGCTTTGATCGTATCCGAAAGACACCGCGGCCAAGGGATCGGCAAGCGCCTGATCCGCAGCAGCGAAGAATGGGGAAGAGTCCACGGCAGTCAGCTTCTGTTTTTGACGAGCGGCAACCGCGTGGAACGTGCCCCGGCCCATGCCTTTTATGAACATATCGGTTTTGAAAAAGTCGGCTACCGCTTCATTAGAAAGCTGAAATAATACCGATTTCCACCATACCGGCCCCCCTGCTGAGGGAGGGCTTTTTTCTATTTCGTAAAGGCCTGAGAGATGATGTCATCTACAAAAATGTTCAATATTTACAATACATAGGAATTCATATACAATACGTGAGTGATAAAACGTAAGCGGTTACATTTTTCGACAAAATCACTAGGTTTGCGGCAGAAGAAGCTGTTTGTTTATTGCTTTTGATTGCTATGGCAAAACGAGTATACAAATTTGGAACAGCCGAGGGATGGATGATGTATAAACTGCTGCTTGTGGAAGACGAAGAAGACGTTCGGGACGGGCTGGTCGAGGAAATCAGCTGGGAGCTTCACGGTTTTCAGGTGACGGGTACGGCCGAAAACGGCCGCGAAGCGCTGGAGTGGATGGAGAAGGAGATGCCGGACATCGTGGTTACCGACATCCAAATGCCCTTTATGAACGGTTTGGAGTTAGCCGCATGGATTCGGGAGCATGCCCCGTCCACCAAAATCATTATTTTGACCGGATTCGATGAGTTTGAATATGCCCAAAAGGCGATTAAGCTGCAAATTGACGAATATGTGCTCAAGCCGTTTTCTTCCCAGGAGCTCATGGATGTGCTGTTGAAGGTGAAGAGTCACATGGATGCCGAACGGGCCGAAAAGGAAAACATTCAACTGCTGATGGAGCATTACCGGAAAAGCATACCTGTACTCAGGGAGCTTTTTTTGTCTTCGCTGGTAACCCGGAGGCTGTCTCCTGAAGAGATTCACGAGAAAGGAGCCAGCTATGGCATCAGTCTGGACGGCCAAACTTTTATGGCTTCGATCATTCGTCCCGACCCTGTGCAGGGAGGACGGGATGTCTGCGAGGAAGCGGAAGATCCGGCGGCCGCGCAATCGTTGAAGTACTCGGAGGACCGGTACCTGCTGCTGTTTGCCGTGTACAACGTAGCGGCGGAGATTTGCCAATTGCGGCAAGGATTCAAGGCGTTTATTCACCATAACGACTGCGTCCTTTTGTCGGTGCTGCCGGAAGCGGAAGAGAGCGCGGCCGCGCAGCGGACGCTCGAGCTGCTCGAGGAAATCCGTCTGAACGTGAGCAAGTATTTGAAGCTGACCATAACGGCAGGCGCAGGTTCCGTATACCGCTCACTGGGCGACGTGTTCGATTCTTACGGGGAGGCGTCGCAGGCAATGGACTATCGTCCTATTCTCGGCAACAACCGGGTCATTTGGATCGATGACGTGGAACAGCGGAAGGCGGATCCGCTTGTGTTTGACAGCCAGAAGGAGCAGGAGTTCGTCCGCAGCATCCGCGTAGGCACGGCGGAAGAGCTGGAGGAGACGGTGAGACGGATGTTTGACGGCCTGGAGTCGTCCAAGATCAGCGTGCAGGACTGTCAGGTATATATCATCGGCGTATTGACCGCCGTCATCCGGGTGGCAAAGGAGTTCGGCATCGAGCTTGAAGAGGTGTTCGGCCGGGGATCGCTACCGTTCGCCGACATGTACCAATACAACAATTTGCAAGAACTTCGGGAGTGGATACACCGGGTATCCTCCCGGCTGATGCAAACCATCGCGCAGGGGAGGCAGTCCGGATATAATCAGCTTGTTGAGGATGCCAAAACGTATATTCATGAGCATTACCGGGAAAGTGACATTTCCATCAACAAAGTATGCCGGCATCTGCACATCAGCACCGGGTACTTCAGCAGCATTTTTAAAAAGGAAATGAAGATGACCTTTGTGGCTTATTTGCTGCATGTCCGCATGGAAGCGGCTAAGGAGATGCTCAGATCGACGTCGCTGAAATCGTTCGAAATTGCCGAAACGGTTGGCTTTACGGATCCGAACTATTTCAGCTTTTGCTTCCGCAAAAAATTCGGCATCACGCCCAAAGAATACCGAAACGGCCACGGAGGGGGCGAGTCGGCTTGAAGATTCCGCATCCGCGTCCTCAGCCTAGAGCTCCCCGGCTGCCCATATCCTTCCGGCTGCGGAGCATCCAGACGATCATTACCGCGACCTTTGCCGGTATGACGGTGCTCGTCGTCATTCTAGTCAGCATTATGCTGTACAACAAATTTTCCAAAACGGCGGAGGAAAACGCCTATCTCAACATTCAGCAAATCATCGAGCAGGTCAATTACCATCTGGAGCTGTATGTCAAAGGGATGCAGGACATTTATGCCGTGGTAGAGCAGCAGATCGATCAAACGTCCGACGTAGGCAGCGGGGTGCTCCGCGAACAGCTGACCACGCTGCTTCATACCCGGGAAGACCTCGTGTCCGTGGCTCTGTTTACGCCGGAAGGCCGGCTGGTGCTGGACATTCCGAATGCCGAAATGCGCCGGAACACCAAGCTGACCGAGCAGAGCTGGTACGAGTCGGCCCGGGAGGAGCCGCAGAAGCTGTCCTTTTCCCCGCCGCATATCCAGAATTTATACAAGGGGCAGTACAAATGGGTCGTATCGTTAAGCCGTATGATCGAATACCGGGACCAGGGAAAAGTGAAGCGGGGAATTCTGCTCGTCGACGTCAACTTCCGGACGATTGATGAGCTGAGCCGCAAGGTGAGCCTGGGCAAGCAGGGCTATGCTTACATTATCGACGAGCTGGGAAACATCGTCTATCATCCGCAGCAGCAGCTGATCTATGCCGGCCTGAAGTACGAAAATCTGGAGCCCGTGTTTGACTATGCCTATGGCAGCTATATCGATAAATCGACCGGCGTTCCGCGGTATATCACGATTCGGACGGTTCAGCCCATCGGCTGGAAAATTGTCGGGGTCGCCTTTCCGGACGAAATCGTCACGACCAAGCAGGACCTGAACCAGTTTATTTTCTGGTTTCTCGTGGTCGTCATTACTGCCGTGGTACTTCTTGCCGTCTTCATCTCCGCGAAAATATCCCAGCCGCTGCGACGTTTGGAGCGATCGGTCCAAAGCGTCGGGCAGGGGGATTTCAGCACGCCGATTTACGTCAGCGGCGCTTATGAAGTGGTGCAGCTGTCCAAGCGGTTTAACTTTATGCTGCACCGGATCCGCCAGCTGATGGACCAGATTATTCACGAGCAGGAAGCGAAGCGCAAGAGCGAGCTGGATGTGCTGCAGTCGCAAATTAATCCCCATTTTCTCTACAATACGCTGAATTCCGTCATACGGCTGGCGGAAAAGGGCAAAAAGGAGGAGGTTGTGACGACGATCACGTCGCTGTCCAAGTTTTTCCGGATCAGTCTGAGTAAAGGGAAAACGATCATTACGGTGGAAGAAGAGCTGGAGCATGTGCGTCATTACTTGATCATCCAAAAAATCCGCTACAAGCATAAATTCAATTATGAGATTCAGTGTGACGAAGCCGCGCGTTCCTGCAAGACGCTGAAGCTCATCCTGCAGCCGATTGTGGAGAACGCCATTTATCATGGGATTGAGAAAATGCCCGACGAAGGATGGATCTCCATCTCGGCAACGGTTCATGGCGAGCAGCTCGTCATGACCGTTACGGACAACGGGCTTGGCATGGCGCCGCAGGTGATGGATCAGATCCTAAGCGGAAACCACCGCAGTGGCAGCGGATCGGGCGTCGGTGTGAAGAACGTGAACGAGCGCATCCGGCTGTGCTACGGTAAGCCTTACGGGCTGCATTTTGCCAGCGAACGGGAAGAGGGAACAAGCGTTACGATCACGCTGCCGGCGGAAACGGACCGGACGGAGGAACTGGAAAGAGGGATATCATGAGCTTAAGCAAAGGAATCGTCCGAATTGCGCTGCTGCTTGCGGTCGTGCTCTTTACCGGTTCTTGTTCCTCGTCGCCACCGAATCTTCGTGCTTCCGGCAAACCGCGGACCATCGACATGATCGTAAAGATGAATCACGGCGACTATTGGAACACGGTGAAAATGGGCGCCGAGGTGGCGGCCAAAGAATTCAACGTGAAGCTGACGTTTAAAGCTCCTGACAACGAAAGCGATATCGACGGGCAAATTCGGCTGATGGATCAATCTATTCAAAACAAGGCGGATGCCATCATTCTGTCCGCGAGCGATTACATGAAGCTGGCGCAGGTGACCGATCGCGCTGCCTATTATAAAATCCCGGTCATCTCGATGGATTCCGAGGTTGCATCGGCCCGGGTCAAAACGTTCGTGGGCACGAACAACTACGAAGCTGGCCAGAAGGCCGCGGAGCGGATGGTCGCCCTGACCGGAACGAACAGCCGCATCGGCGTGATGAATTTTGTCCAAGGTTCCAAAAACGGCGATGAACGGGAAGAGGGCTTTATGGATTATGTCGCGCGGTTTCCCGGGGTTCAGGTCGTGGCCGTGGAATACTGCCAGTCCAATGAGCAGCTGGCGCGCGAGCTCACCCGCAAAATGCTGAACGAGCATCCTGATTTGAACGGGATCGTGGCGCTCAACGAAGTGGCGTCCATCGGTACGGGAGAAGAGATGCAGAAGCTCGGGGCCGGCGGACGCGTGAAGCTGATCACATTCGACAGCCCGGCGAAAGTGATGGAGCTGCTGCAGGAGGGGATCGTGCAGGCAACGGTCATCCAGAATCCGTTTAACAATGGTTATTTGGCCGTACAACACGCTGTTGAAGCGATGGAGGGACTTGATGTCCCCGAGCGCGTCGATACCAAGTCCAAAATCATCGATCTCGACAATATGCTCTGGCCGGAAAATCAGAAGCAGCTGTTCCCGTTTGTCAGATAGGCTTATTTTTATGCTTTACTTTTAAGGATCGGATTTTGTAGACGAACAAATAGTATATCGGCAGGAGCTCAATGGAGAGCACAAAGGCCAAGACGGCGTATGTTCTTGTATCGACTTCGTAATTCGTGGTATGGCCTGCATATTGCATGGCAAATGTACCGGAAATGCTGCCCAGCAAAAAGACGGTTCGGCGGCGGTCGCTAAAACCAACCAGCTTGGATAGACAAACGGATGCGACGTAGAGCAGAAAAGAGCTTCTAATAAACATGGTGGATGACCAAAACGCGATTAGAAACGGATCGAGATTGTCCAGGAAGTCACCGTATCTCGCAACCCGTACGACCTCCAGAATGGGATAACGAAGCTGTTGTCCCAGGTATGGACCGAAATTGATCAAGCAAATTAACCAGAACAACGATATAAATACGATGGTCGATATAAGGGACATCAGCAGTCCTCTGAACAATTTTTTGCCAAATGTGACAAACGGGGCAGTGAACAGAAAAAAGATCCATTCGGAGAACCAGGCCAATGCGGAAAAAGAATCGAGGACTCCTCTTTTTAGATCATGATGGGTTAGCAAGGCCATCATCATGCCGGCATTAGACGAAGTAATCATCATCGGCGAGGTGACCAGAGAACTAAAGAGAATGACGAGAAAGATCCCTTCTCCCATATAAATAATCGCTTCCAGGCCGGTGCGGGTGCTTAGGGAAATGCAGAGGACCGTTAGCGACATAATGAGCCACATCGGCGTTTCCACCAAATACATGGAGCCGATAAAGGTAGAAAAGTTGGTCACATCAAGGGAAATGAGATAGATACTTAACAGGAGAACGAGGAGTAAAAAGACGTTATGCATCTGTTTCCCTAAAATACGACTTCCAAATTCAACCCATGACGATTCCGGATGGATCTGTCCCAGTTTTACGGTTAAATAAAGAAGCAGCGAACTAAGCAGACAGGCTCCGAGCAGCGTAATCCAGCCCTGATACGTGCTCAGCTTCATAAGGCGTCCGACGAAAAAGACCAGCGGCTCGGAAACCAAATATACAAAGGCGAAACGGGAAATCTGGCCTGCCGTGAATTTCATCATCGTCGTCCTCCGTCATGTTTATGTCGGTTTTAAAAGCGTGTCAACCCAACCAAAGGCGTACACGATAAAATCGTTGGGTGCTGGCCACCATTGGAAGCTGTAGGCCATCACTTCCCACAGCGATGCGCCGATCACAAGTGAAAGCAGGGTCCATTTATCTTTTTTGCTCTGCTGCCTGAACCTGAACCATTCAAACATCGAAACCGCGCAGAAAACGATGATAAAGAACAACATGACGCACCTCTTCTACAGTAAAAGTAGCTCGCAGTTTGGGGCTGCTAAGTGGGACCGCCCGACTGTGATCCAAAATATTCGAGCTTGATGTCGGGATGAATTTCATAACGGAGCTTGGTGTGAACATATTTTCTCCATTCGGGCCTGAGTCTCTCCCATACCGTTGGATATCTCCATTCCAAATGATAGCCGAAGTGCAGGATGTCAGCGCTATTATCCATGGCAAAATCAATGGCCTTGCTCAAATCCGCTTTGATTTTGCCGTCCATGGCCTGTTTGACTTCCCTCGATTTTTGTTTGCTGTAACCCTTGGATAACGGACTGATGGAATTCAGTTCCGCGCTCCCCCCCAAATTGATGATAAACACAGGTTCACCGGCCGACATAACCGGCGTAATGCTGGATTTAAGATTGAGGATCGTCGCACTGACTTTTTCGTCATTTTCGATGGTCATATCCATCCGGCGAAGCCTTCCCCTCGCCCATGCAATCGCCCGCGCTTGTTCAATATTCAACGAGCCGACCATTTTTTTGTTAGAAAAGATGGCGGCGCCCTTAATTCCTGCCCATTCAGCGGTCTTGCCTTTTTCGCTGATGAGCGGGATCTCCCCCATGACCAGTTCCGTTACGGCGTCGTCTTGTTTGGCCAGAACGGACATGGAGAATGTCCTTACGTCCGTATCCATCAGCTTTCCCGCAGTGGAAAAATCGGTCAGCACTTCGGTGGGGGATTTCTCATATACCGGCGTTAATTTCGTTACATCCTTTGCCTTCCCAGGTGCGACCAGCAAATAACTGCTTAAGTGAAACAGCGGTTCCCGGTTGGTCCAAGCAAGAAGGGAATCAATCCCATCCTGAGCGTATTCCTTTCCGATGACTACAACCCGTGTATGTCCCCATGAAAGGTCACGTGTGAGATCTAGCTGGATCGCGTTAACGGCATCCGTTATCGTTCTTCCTGATTTGGAGATGACAGCAAACGGATTTCCTTTATTACCGCCCGGACCTCTAGCTTCTCCCGATATCAGCCGGTTGGGAAGCGGGGTGCTGATGGTCACCTCAACTTGTCCCGGGATATCCGATTTATCGATAAAGATACCGGTGACAAAGGTGCGCTTGTTGATTTCTACCTTGGACCAACAGCCGGACATCAGCATAAGAATCACAATCCAGATTAACCTTGTTCCCCAGATGAAAAGGCGGGCTTTCATCGTGAATTCCCCCTCTTTCGATTATTTCCGGCAAAAGAGGATGGCCTTTGTTTCTGCAGAAAACGGGGCACTCTCAAAAAGGCATCCTTCATCTCGCTGAAATTGGTGGGCGCAAAAGGGCGAAGATAAGGAACACCGTAAGATTTAATGCTGACCAACTGCAGGTAAATCAAGTAGACGGCAATCACAATGCCGAGCATGCCGAGCGTTCCTCCCAACAGCAGCACTGCAAAACGAAGCAGCCGGAAGGAATGGCCAAGCTCATAGTGCGGTATGATGAACGACGCGATCCCCGTTATGGAGACGACGATGACCATGGGTGCCGACACGATTCCTGCTTGGACGGCGGCCTGTCCGATCACGATCGCACCAATAATCGAAACCGTCTGACCGAGCGGACGGGGGATCCTGATGCCAGCCTCACGCAGGCCTTCAAAGAACAGCTCCATCATGAGTGCCTCCACAAGAGCGGGAAAGGGAATGTTTTCCCTGGCAGCGGCGATGGTGATCAAGAGGTTCGTCGGAATAATCTCCGGATGGAAAGTAGTGATGGCTACATACAGCGATGGAAGCATAAAGGCCACGAACACGAAAATCAGGCGAATCAGACGGGTAAAGGAAGCCGTATAAAAACGCTGATAGTAATCCTCCGCTGATTGGAGAAGGGAGAAGTAAGTTACCGGTACAATCATCGCATAGGGCGTTCCGTCCTGAAGAACGGCTACTCTGCCTTCAAGCAGCGCTGCCGCTACCGTATCAGGGCGTTCCGTATATTGAAACTGGGGGAACACGGCAAACGGATGAGGTTCGATGAACTCGGTCAAATAGGTTATACCGAGCGTGGAATCGATGTCGATCTCGGACAGCTTCTTCTTGACTTCGTCCAGCACTTCCTCCTTACATATCCCCTCAATATAGGTGACGCATACGTTCGTCTTGGTATAATGGCCGATCGTAAGCTGCTCGGTTTTCAGGTCCGGGTGTTTGATTTTGTGCCGCAGCAGGGACAGATTATCGTCAATATGTTCAATAAATGCGACCTGCGGCCCGTATAGCACCACTTCGTTCGTCGAATCGGAGACAGCACGCTTTGTGTAATCATCGATGGCAAAGTTGCAAAAGTAAGACAGTCCGGAAATATACAGCACGGCGCTTCCGGCAACGATGGCATCCACGATTTTCTCTGGGTCGCGTTCTTCCTGAAACGGCATGGCAAACAACGAACCGTTTTCAATCCGTTCAAGAAAAGGGACATCCTCGCTTTCCGATGGACCCGTCCGGAGAAGCGGAATGACGATTTGCTCACGCAGAATCCTCTTGTCGACGATAGAACGGATGTAAAGGAGGAGGATGGAACAGCCGTGAACGGTAAAAGGCTGGTATACCATATCTTCAATCAAATGGAGTTTGCTGCGGATATACCGCAATTGTTCCGTTTCCATGATTCCCGCACCTCCTTGTCGTCCTAAAAGAACGCATCCCGTAGTTATCCTTATCATGTTGGATTTTCCAAATGTTATGCTTCAAAGGCATGAGAATTTTCATAGAACACATGAGAATTTTATATTCGAATCCGTTCGAGGATACAGCATAATGTAAACGTATCCAACAGAGATACGAGACGCTTGTTAGAAAGAAGAGAATATCAGGAGGTCTGTGAACGATGAAAAAAATCACTTCCGTCATCCTAGCCGGTGCGCTGCTGGGTACGGTAATGGCCGGCTGCTCAAACTCCGGCGACAAATCCTCGGGAGCTTCGGGCGGCAGCACGGACAGCGGCAAGGAGCCGTCCATCGGGGTAGCCATTTATAAATTCGACGACACGTTCATGACGGGTGTCCGCAATGCCATCAAGGCCAATGCGGAAGGCAAGGCGAAGGTGGATATCGTGGACAGCCAGAACTCCCAACCGACCCAAAACGACAAGGTCGACCTGTTCATCACCAAGAAGACCGATGCGCTCCTGATCAACCCGGTAGACCGCACGGCGGCCGGCGTTATTATCGACAAAGCCAAAACGGCCAGCATCCCGGTTGTTTTTCTGAACCGCGAGCCGCTGCCGGAAGACATGAAAAAATGGGACAAAGTGTATTACGTCGGCGCCAAAGCCGAAGAGTCCGGCACGATGTCCGGGGAATTGATTGCGGACTATTGGAAGGCCCATCCGGAAGCGGATAAAAACAAGGACGGCGTGCTGCAGTACGTCATGCTGAAAGGGGAACCGGGCCACCAGGATGCGGAGCTGCGTACCAAATATTCGATCCAGGCGATCGAAGACGCAGGCATTAAGGTCGAGAAGCTGGCGGAAGACACCGCGATGTGGGACCGCGTGAAAGGGCAGGAGAAGATGGCTGCTTTCCTTGGCTCGCATGGCGATAAAATCGAAGCTGTTCTGGCAAACAACGACGACATGGCGCTTGGCGCGATCGAAGCGCTGAAGGCGGCCGGTTACTTTACGGGCGCAAAAACGATGCCGGTAGTCGGTGTAGATGCCACGGCTCCGGCACTTCAAGCATTGCAGGACGGCACGCTGCTTGGGACGGTGCTGAACGATGCAAACAATCAGGGTAAAGCTTCCGTTATGCTGGCCACGCTGCTGGCCAAGGGCGAAACGCCGAGCAAGGAGAACGTCGGATTCGACATTACGGATAATCAATACGTGTGGATTCCTTACAAAAAAATTACGAAAGACAACATCGATGATGCGAAGTAAACCGATTGGCTGGACTTAAACTAACCATCCCGGAAAGGGCGGACGAGAAGCGCGGTCCGTCCTTTCCTCTGGATGAGGGCAGGGAGCGGGAGTAATGGCTGAGCGAGAATTTTTACTGGAGATGAACCAGATCAGCAAAGAGTTTCCCGGCGTTAAAGCGCTGGACGGGGTTACGCTGCAGGTGAGGCCCGGCACGGTCCATGCCCTGATGGGGGAGAACGGTGCCGGCAAGTCCACCTTGATGAAATGCCTGTACGGCATTTATTCACCGGACTCGGGCGAGATTTTGCTGGACGGCAGCCGGGTCCAAATTAACAATTCCAAGGATGCGCTGAACCTGGGAATATCGATGATTCATCAGGAGCTGCACCCGGTGCCTTTTCGCAATGTGATGGAAAATATTTGGCTGGGGCGGTTCCCGACTAAAGGTGCGGGATTCATCCGGTTTATTGACCATAAAAAAATGGTTCAGGACACGAAGGAGCTGTTCAAGCAGCTGGACATCGACATTGATCCGGACGTGATGGTCGGCAAGCTGTCGGTATCCAAAATCCAGTCCATTGAAATCGCCAAGGCGGTGTCTTTCCATGCCAGGGTCATCATCATGGACGAACCGACGTCGTCCTTGACCGGCGTAGAAGTGGAGCACTTGTTCCGCATCATCCGCGACCTGAAGAAGCGCGGGGTAGCTATTATCTACATCTCGCACAAAATGGAGGAGATTTTGCAAATTTCCGACGATGTCACGATTATGCGCGACGGCAGCAAAATCGGCACGTGGCCGGCCAGCGAGCTGACTACAGATATGATTATCGCGAAGATGGTCGGACGGGACCTGACGCACCGTTTTCCTGAGAAAGAAAACGTGCCGGGCGAAGTGATTTTGAAGGTCGAGGGGGTGACTTCCCCCATCCCGAAATCGTTTAAAGACATTTCCTTTAAGCTTCGCAAAGGGGAAATTCTCGGCATCGGGGGCCTCGTTGGCGCCCAGCGCACCGAACTGATCGAAGCGCTGTTCGGGCTGAGGGACATCGCCTCGGGCTCCATTTCGATAAACGGCAGGCCGGTCAGGATCAAATCGCCGGAGGATGCGAAAAAGCTTGGTATGGCGCTGTTGACGGAAGAGCGGCGGGTCACCGGCATTTTCTCCGTTCTGCCCGTGCACGAAAATGCGGCGATCGCCAATGTGGGCAAATACCGCAAAGCGTTCTTTCTGCTCAACGGCAAACGCAAAAAGCAGGAAGCCGATCAAATGGTGGAAAAGCTGCGCACCAAAACGCCGACCACCCGGGCGCTGATCATGAACCTGTCCGGCGGCAACCAGCAGAAGGTGCTGCTGGCCAGATGGCTTCTGACCGAACCCGAAATCCTGCTGCTGGATGAGCCGACAAGGGGGATCGACGTCGGGGCGAAATTTGAAATCTATACGATCATCAAGGACCTGGCGAAACAGGGGAAAAGCATCATCATGATCTCCTCCGAAATGCCAGAGCTGCTCGGTATGTCGGATCGGATCATGGTGATGTCCGAAGGAAGGCTGACCGGCATCGTGGACGGTAGCAGCGCCACGGAAGAAGAAATCATGCGTCTGGCCGCCCAGCATTAAGGGAAGGCCGAAGGAGGAGCAAACATGCTGAACACCAATAAAATCAACACAGGCAGGAGATTTCAGGGATTTGCCTCGCAGTATGCGATTTACATCGTGCTGGTGCTGCTGATCATCGGGATTACGATCTATAATCCTTCTTTTCTGTCCGTAAACTCGCTGCGGGACATTCTTATTCAATCATCAACGCGCGCAATCATCGCGCTGGGCGTCGCGTTCATATTGATCACGGCTGGAACGGACTTGTCGGCAGGCCGGATCGTCGGCCTGACCGCGGTTATCTCGGCGTCCATGCTGCAGAGCTCGGATTATGCCGCACGGTTTTTTCCGAATCTGCCGCATCTCTATGTATTGCTGCCCATTGCCTTGGCCATTATCGTCGGTCTACTGTGCGGATTGGTGAACGGACTGGTCGTATCGAAGCTAAATGTTCCGCCGTTTATCGCCACGCTAGGCACGATGGTTGCCGTGTACGGTCTGAACTCGCTGTATTTTGATATGGAGCCGAACAATTCCCAGCCGATCGGGGGTCTGCGCAAAGACTTTACCGCCATCGGAACGGGATATATTGGAGAAGGGCAGTACTCTGTTCCTTATATCGTGCTTATTGCCATTTTCGTGGCATTCATCGTATGGGTCATCTTCACGAAAACGAAGCTTGGAAAATATATGTACGCGATCGGCGGCAACATCCAGGCGGCCAAAGTGTCGGGTATCAACGTCGCCAAGTACTTGATTTATATCTATGCCATCGCCGGCGCCCTCTATGGGCTTGCGGGAGTGCTCGAAGCCTCCAGAACCGGCGGTGCCACGAACAACTACGGGAATATGTACGAGCTGGACGCGATCGCGGCCTGCGTCGTCGGCGGGGTGTCCACCACCGGCGGCATAGGCACGGTACCCGGTGTTATGGTGGGCGTGCTGATCTTCACGATTATCAATTACGGACTCACCTTTATCGGCATCAGCCCGTACTGGCAGCTCATCATCAAGGGGCTGATCATCGTGGCGGCCGTTGCTTTCGATATGCGGAAGTACGCTGCCAAAAAGTAAACCTTCACCGTACGGCGAACAAGCTGTGGCATTTCATGCTGCGGCTTATTTGCGCTGGACGGATTCAGCTGAGTGAAGAACGGTTGGTTTATTCAAGACGGTTTACCAATATTTGAGGCGTAGCCAAAAGAAACAAACATGTTACAATGTGGGAGTAGATTGTTTACAACTTTGTAACCTGTGTAAACGAAACTAACTTACTATATTTCACTGCGAAAAGGAGATGTTTGCAAGATGAAAAACAGAATGATGAAGACCATCGCCGGGGGAGCTTTCGCTGCCGTACTGGCTGCGGGACTGATCGGGTCCGGATCTGCATCAGCCGCTTCTGCCACCTCCGCCCCTCAAAAACAAGATCTCGGCAGCCTGCAGGCGTATCTGGAGCAGCTGCTGCAAAATAACGGCGGTTCATTCAACTGGAACTTCGTGTACGAGCTGCCTTCCAATGGACAAGTAAACGTACCGACAACGGGATCGGACAATCAGACGACGACGAAACCGTCTACACCGCAAACGAGCAAGCCGTCGACTCCGCAAACAAGCAAGCCGTCGGCTCCACAAACGAGCAAGCCGTCGACGCCAACGACTACGACGCCTTCGACTCCGTCCAACAACAGCGGAAGCAACACGGCGGACAAGTCCGGCTATGCCGCTCAAGTTATCAAGCTGGTTAACCAGGAACGTGCGAAAGCCGGCCTTGGTGCGCTGAAGGAAAATACGAAGCTGTCCGGCATGGCGATGGACAAAGCGAAAGACATGTACAGCAACAATTACTTTGACCACAATTCTCCAACGTACGGATCTCCGTTTGACATGATGAAGAAGTACGGCATTTCTTACAGCTACGCCGGCGAGAACATCGCCAAGGGCCAAAAGGATCCGGCAGACGTCATGAATGCATGGATGAACAGCGAAGGCCACCGTGCGAACATTTTGAACAGCAATTACACCACGATCGGTGTGGCTTACTATAACGGAGTTTGGGTTCAGGAGTTTATCGCGAACTAATTATTCATATCATCATAAACAAAATAGGGGTACCCCAAAGGCCGTCTGGCCAGGGGTGCCCCTTTCAATTTGCAAATTTTGATGATTCCCGGGTAATCATTGAAATAGCCGCTCTGAATGAGGCTCATGAAGAATACGCTCAAATGAAAAAAGCAGAAACCGCATGTACAAACATACGACTTCTGCTTTGATGGGTTATGCAGGGGTCGAACCTGCGACCTGCCGATTAAGAGTCGGCTGCTCTACCAGCTAAGCTAATAACCCGCGTCATCTAACAATGAGATTATTATAACTCCGTTCTTCATTTTTATCTATTATGTTCACAAAATTGACAAAAAAGACTGGCGTTAAACCGGGGGATATGGCATGATTTGCAAATTGGCGGGAGAAGTTTTATGTTTATGTACATAACGTTTACGGAAACGACCGTTCAGATTGATCTGTGGAGGGATTATGTCTTGAGTTCATCGAAGTGGATTTGGCGGATTATCGGCATATTGTCCATTGCGGCAACGCTCCTTCTCATCGCCGGCTTCGCTTATGCGGTACAGGATATCAACCATCCCCAAGGCAACAAGCTTGACCTGGCGGCTCCTTCCGCCAAGCCCGAAGGATCTGTACCGGGTAATATCGAACAGAAGAAAGAGCTGAAGGCAGCGGTCATCGGCGACTCCTTGGCCAAAGGGACGGGCGACAGCACCGGAAGCGGCTTTGCACGGCGAAGCGTGACCGGGCTTGAGAAAGCCACCGGCAAGAAGGTGACCCTTCTGAACAATCTCGGCATTAACGGATTGACCACGTCCGGACTGCTGCCGAAGCTGAAGGAACAGGGGACCCGTTACGTGCTCGGCGAGGCGGACATCATTCTTTTGTCCATCGGCGGCAACGATTTGTTTCAGGGAGCGGATCTGCTGTCTGGCAGCCAGACAGGGACCGCTGTCCAAGACGGAGAGGCCGTGGATCTGGATCCGGATGAGCTGCTGGGGGCGTTGCCCCAGGCGAAAAAGCAGCTGCAGCAAATTTTGGAGCAAATCCGGAAGATCAATCCCGGCGCGCTCATTATTTACGTCGGGCTCTACAATCCGTTTGGGGACGTCAAGGATCTCAAAGTGGCCGGCAATCAAGCCGTAGCGGAGTGGAACAACGCCGCGCTTACGGTCATCAACAAATATGACAACATGACGCTTGTTCCGACGTTTGACCTGTTTCAGCACAATTTGAACAAATATTTGTCAACGGATCATTTTCATCCGAACGATAAAGGCTATGAGCGGATTGCCGAGCGGATCGTGCAGGGGATTTTGTGATGAGAAGCGGGAAAGGAGCGTCTGGTGCGCATATGGCTGGAGGAAGCATCATGAAATCAAAGGATGACGTCGTTCTCTCGGTGGAACATGTGAAGAAGAAGATCGGACGGAAGTGGATCATTCACGATGTTACCTTCGACGTTCGAGAAGGCGAAGTGTTTGGTTTTCTGGGGCCGAACGGGGCTGGCAAAACGACAACGATCCGCATGCTGGTGGATTTGATCAAGCCGACCAGCGGCGCCATCCGGGTGTGCGGATACGACGTGAACAAAGATCAGGAGCAGGCGCTCCAGTTCGTTGGCTCGATCGTCGAAAATCCGGAAGCCTACACCTATTTGACCGGATGGGAGAACCTCGAGCATTTTGCCCGGATGCAGCGCGGCATAAACCGCCAACGCATTCAGGAAGTGGTTGATATCGTCCGGCTCGACCAGCGCATCCACGACAAGGTCAGCACGTATTCGCTCGGGATGAGGCAGCGGCTCGGCATCGCCCAGGCGCTTCTGGGCCGGCCTAAACTGCTGATCCTGGACGAGCCCACCAACGGGCTCGATCCGAAAGGGATCAAGGAGCTGAGACAGTTTATCCGCCAGCTTGCCGATGAAGGGCTTGCCGTGTTTGTGTCCAGCCATCTACTGAGCGAAATCCAGCTGCTGTGCGACCGGGTGGCCATCATCAGCAAAGGGCGTGTACTGGCCGTTGGTCCCGTTGAGGAGCTGGTATCGGAAAATGCCCAATATGTGATATGGGATCTCGTTCCCGTGGAAGAAGGCAGGTCCAGACTGCGCAAGCAGGCTGGTGTAGAGGTGATCTTGGACGCCGAAGAGGTGCTCGATGACGGCATTATCGCCGGCATGGGGCAAGATGCGGTCGTGACCCGGATGGACGAACAGCTTGTCGCCCCCATCGTCAAACAGCTCGTTTCATCAGGGGTTGAAGTCAACGGCGTGCATAAAATTAATCCGACTTTGGAACAGCTGTTCCTGAAAATGACGGAAGGTGAGAGCATTGATTAACCTGCTTCCGCTGGTCAAAAACGAAACGATCAAAATCATCAAAAAGAAACGATTTTATGTCGTTTTGCTGATCCTGATCGTCCTGGTGCCCATGTTCACCTACGCCCAGATGCGCTCGGCCGAACGGACACGCGATAAGTTTCACGGCGATTGGCGGCTTGAAGTTCAGCAGCAGATCACGGATAATGAAAATTCACTCAGCAGCGACCGCGTTCCGGACGAATGGAAAAAGTTCCGGAAAATTTTTATCCAGCAGCTGCAGTATTATTTGGATCACGACGTGAATCCGAACGAGCCGAACGGCGTCACCTTTACCCGCGAATTTTTGGACAACTCCATTTCCTTGTTTATTCCGCTGCTGGTGATGGCGATCGCCTCGGATATCGTATCGGGCGAGAGGACGTCGGGCACGATCAAAATGCTGCTGACCCGTCCGGTCAAAAGGTGGAAGGTGCTGCTCAGCAAATTGATTGCGCTGGTCATGTACAACTCGTTAATCGTCGTGGCGACGGTTATTATCACCTACTTGATCTCAGGAGCGGTATTTGGCTACAAGGGCTTTACGATCCCGGTATTCACCGGCTTTCTCATTCGCGGTTCGGAGGTTGACATGTCCGCCGTTCATGCCGTTCCGCAGTGGGAATACCTGCTGATGCAGGCGGGGCTAGCCTGGTTCGTCAGCCTGGTCGTCGGGGTGCTCGCTTTTTTGGTTTCCGTGCTCGTCCGCAGTACGGCCGCAAGCATCGTCGTCATGATGGCGGCGCTGATTGCCGGCTCTATATTGACGAACATGGCGTCCGCATGGAACAGCGCCAAATATTTATTTATGGTCAACCTGCAGCTGACCAATTACCTGTCGGGCACGCCGGCGCCGATCGAGGGCATGAGCTTGACGTTTTCCCTCATCGTGCTGACGGTTTGGGGGGCTGCTGCGATCGCAATCTCTTTCCTTGTCTTTACGAAAAGGGATATCTTGAATTAAAATGGACAAGGATAACAAAACATCTGTTTGCATTTTGGATGAAATTCATCCTACATAAAGATACACAAAGGGGGAGCATGAATGGTCGAGCAGATCGATATGTTTGCAGAGTCATCAAAGGGCGGCCCGAGCGGCCAAACCGGATACGATGCTGACGACATTCAAGTGCTCGAAGGCCTGGTTGCGGTTCGCAAACGGCCAGGTATGTATATTGGCAGCACCAGCTCATCCGGACTTCATCATCTGGTATGGGAAATTGTTGATAATGCTGTAGACGAGCATTTAGCCAAATACTGCACGAGAATCGATATTACGGTACACAAAGACGGATCCATTACCGTTTTGGACAACGGGCGGGGGATACCGACCGGAATGCACAAGACGGGCATTCCTACGCCGCAGGTCGTATTTACCATCCTGCATGCCGGCGGCAAATTCGGCGGATCGGGTTACAAGAAATCGGGCGGTCTGCACGGCGTGGGCGCTTCGGTGACCAACGCGCTGTCGGAATGGCTTGAGGTGGAAATTTACCTGGGAGGCAAGATCCACCGGATGCGTTTTGAATATTGGCAGGACAAGAACGGCAAGGAGCATGTCGGCGAGCCGGTGACCGGTCTGGAAGTGCTGGGCAATACCAACAAGACCGGCACCAAGGTGACGTTTAAGCCTGACGCGCGCGTGTTCCAAAGCGGTATCAACGTGAGTTACGATACCCTTGCCGAGCGTCTACAGGAAATTGCATTTCTGAACTCCGGGCTGCGGATCTTCCTGAAGGACGAGCGTGCGGACCGCCAGGACGAGTTTTTCTATGAAGGCGGCGCCAGCCAGTTCGTCGAATTCCTGAACGAAGGCAAAGACGTGATGCATGACGTCATTCACTTCTACGGGGAAAAGGAAGACGTCGAAGTTGAGGTCGCTCTGCAGTACAACGCCGGTTATACCGAAACGATCGCTTCCTTCGTCAACTCGATTCCGACGCGCGGCGGCGGAACGCATGAAACGGGCTTTAAAACCGCATATACGCGCGTGATGAACGATTACGCCCGCAAAAATCACCTGCTGAAGGAGAAGGACAAAAACCTTGAGGGCAACGATCTGCGCGAAGGCATGATGGCGGTCATCAGCGTCAAAATGGCCGAGGTCGAATTTGTCGGCCAGACCAAGGACCAGCTCGGCAGCGCTTCTGCACGGAGTACCGTCGATGCGGTCGTGTCGGAGAAAATGCAGATTTTCCTGGAGGAAAATCCGCAGGTGGCCCAGACGCTGATCAAAAAGGCGATTCAAGCCTCCAAAGCGAGGGAAGCCGCGCGGAAAGCGCGCGACGATATGCGCAGCGGCAAGAAGCGCAGCGAGAGTTCCAATCTGGGCGGCAAGCTCTCTCCGGCGCAGTCAAAGGACTTTACCCGTACGGAACTGTTTGTCGTGGAAGGAAACTCCGCGGGCGGATCGGCCAAGCAGGGCCGGGATTCCAAAATTCAAGCGATCCTTCCGCTGAAGGGAAAACCGATGAATCCGGAGAAGGCGAAGCTTGCCGACATTATGAAGAACGATGAATACCGGATGATCATAGCGGCCATCGGGGCCGGCATCGGCAACGAATTTGAAATTGAAGACAGCAATTACTCCAAAATTATTATTATGACCGACGCAGACACGGACGGAGCGCACATTCAAGTGCTGCTGCTGACCTTTTTCTACCGCTACATGAAGCCGCTGATCGATGCCGGCAGAGTGTATATCGCGCAGCCTCCGCTGTACAAAATTACGCGGAAATCCGGGAAGCTCGAAACGATCCGTTATGCATACAATGACGAGCAGCTGCAAAACTATTTGAAAGAATTCGGCAAAAACTATGAGCTTCAGCGCTACAAGGGACTTGGCGAGATGAACCCCGAACAGCTGTGGGAAACGACGATGAACCCGGACACCAGAACGCTGCTGCAGGTGCAGATCGAGGACGCGGCCAAGGCCGAACGGCGCGTCTCCACGCTGATGGGCGACAAGATTGACCCTCGCAAGCGCTGGATCGTGGAAAACGTGGACTTTAGAGAGTTTGAGGAATAGAAGGTGAATGGATGAGTTTATCGGAACAATTTTTGCCGGCCTTTCTGGAGGAGGTCGTCGGCGACCGCTTTGGCCGGTACTCCAAATATATTATTCAGGACCGGGCCATTCCCGACGTGCGGGACGGACTGAAGCCTGTTCAGCGCCGGATTCTGTACGCGATGTACGATTCGGGCAATACACCGGATAAACCTTACCGCAAATCCGCCAAAACCGTCGGTGACGTGATGGGTAACTATCATCCCCACGGGGATGCATCCATCTACGACGGCATGGTTCGGATGGCGCAGCCCTGGAAAATGGGGCATGTGCTGGTAGACGGTCACGGCAACTGGGGTTCGATCGACGATGACCCGGCTGCGGCAATGCGTTATACGGAAGCGCGTCTGTCGCCAATCGCCATGGAGCTGCTGCGGGATATTGAGAAGCGTACCGTACAGTTCAAGGACAACTTTGATAACACCGCCAAGGAGCCGGTCGTTCTTCCTTCCAGGTACCCGAATCTGCTGGTCAACGGAGTCAGCGGAATTTCCGCGGGGTTTGCGACCGAGATTCCGCCGCACAACTTGCGCGAGGTGATCGACGCCTGCATCGCCGTCATGCAGAAGCCTGAGATCGAGCTGGACGAGATCATGACCTTTATCAAAGGTCCGGATTTTCCAACGGGTGGCTTGATCATGGGCGGAGACGGCATCAAGGAAGCGTACCAGACGGGCAAGGGCCGGATTTACCTCCGCTCCAAAGCGGACATCGAGTTTCTGCGCGGCGGCAAACAGCAAATCGTCATTACCGAAATTCCGTACCAAGTTGTCAAATCGCGTCTGGTGACACAAATGGAGAATATTCGACTCGAGAAAAAAATCGAGGGAATTTCGGAAGTTCGTGACGAAAGCGGCCGCGAAGGATTGCGCATCGTTGTCGAAATCAAGAAGGAAGCGGATGCCCAGGGCATCCTTGCATACCTGCTCAAGAAGACCGATTTGCAGGTAACGTATAACTTCAACATGGTTTCCATCGTCAACAAGGCGCCGCAGCAGCTTGGATTGAAAGCGATGCTGCAGGCTTACATCGAGCATCAACGCGAGGTCGTGACGTACCGGACGCAGTTTGACCTCGAGAAGGCGGAAGCCAGAGCCCATGTGCTCGAAGGCCTCGTCAAGGCGCTGAACATTCTGGATGAAGTGATCGCGGCGATCAAGGCTTCCAGCAACCGTCAGGACGCGCAAAACAACCTGCAGTGGATGTTTGGATTTACGGAACGTCAGGCTGATGCGATTCTGACCCTGCAGCTGTACCGTCTGACCAACCTGGAGATCACGACGCTCCAGAAGGAACTGGACGAGCTGCACAAAAAGATCGCCCAGTACCAGGCAATTCTGGAGAGCGACAAAAAGCTGGTCGCGCTGATCCGCAAGGAGCTGCTGGAAATCCGCGACAAGTACGGCGTGGATCGGCGTTCTTCCATCCAGGGCGAAGTTGAGGAAATCAAGGTCAACCTGGAAGTCATGGTCAGCTCGGAGGATGTGCTAGTAACTCTGTCCAGTGACGGATACATTAAGCGGACGAGCATGCTGTCCTTTACGCGGTCCGGCGGAGAGCTGGACAACTCCGGGGTGAAGGAAGGCGATTATGTCAATAGGGTGCTGGAAGTCAACACCCTGGATAACCTGCTGATCTTCACGCAGCGCGGCCAATTTTTCCTGCTGCCTGTGCATCAGGTGCCGGAGTTCAAGTGGAAGGACCCGGGAACGGCGATCGTCAACATCATCAACCTGGCGAAGGAAGACGAAATCGTTGGCGTCATCCCTATAAACAATTTTGATCAGCCGGATAAATCGCTCGTTTTCGTGACACGTAAAGGACAGGTGAAGCGGACCGAGCTGAAAGAATACATGACAAACCGTTCCAGCGCAGTTGCGGCTTGCAAGGTTGGCAGCGACGATGCGGTCCTGTCGGTAACGATGAGTGGGAACGACAAAGACATTTTGCTGGTAAGCAAAGAAGGCATGAGCATCCGCTTCAAGGAGCAGGAGGTCAATGCGATGGGCCGCGTATCCGCCGGGGTGCGCGGAATCCAGCTCAAGGAAAGCGATGAGGTCGTCTCCGCCCTGTGGGTGGAAGAGGACGAGGGCGAAATACTCACCCTGACGGAGCTGGGCTACGGCAAACGGACGCTGCTGGCGGACTATCTGCCGCAAAGCCGCGGCGGCAAGGGACTGGCTACGTTCGAGTTCAAGGAAGGCAAGCGGGTGAAGCCGAACGGCACCCGCATTGCGGGAGCGTTCTATTGCCGCGAGCCGATCGAGATCACGGCCATGACCCAGGCCGGCCAAAGCTTCACCATCAATTCGGAACAGGCACCGCTCGCCGAACGGAAATCGATCGGCAAGCTGCTCGTACATGTGGAGAAGAAGGACGAAATTGCCGATCTGCTCGTGACCGGGTCCGAGCCGAGCCGGACGGAGTCCAAATCATAAAAGCAATGGCTGTAACAGGGCATCCCGGGCTGCGGGATGCCCTTTATTTTCTCCTGAAAAATAAAAAAATTTGGGGCTTCCGCAAAGGTTCGAAATTGGCATAAGAAGGCCATCGGAGGCGCGTTGAAGGGGATGTTTTTCCTGTAAATTTGCACGGTTTTCACGAACCAAGCAAAGAAATTTTTCAAGGTGAAGAAGGAATTGCTTTGAATTGCGCGAAACTTAATCATGTAAATCATGGCGATAACAAGATACTGAGCGAAGGGAAGGATATACAGTGCAGACTTCCGAATTTGCGAAAATGTGGTCTAAACTAAGCAAAGATTACAAATTACATATGGAAAACGAGCTTGCCCCGGCCCTAACGGAGTCCCAGTTAACCGTGCTTGAAGTGCTGAGCGATCAGGAACGGATGAAGCCTTCGGATTTGACCCCGCTGTTGGCGACAAGCCCTGCTGCGGTCACCATGCTGCTGGACCGCATGGAGAAGAACGGGCTGATCCAGCGCGAGCGGGATTTGAACGACCGGCGGATCGTTTGGGTGTCCATATCGGAGAAGGGCAAGAACGAAGTGCTCCGCGGTCTGCAGATCCGCGATGCGTTCCTGTCCGGCGTACTGAGCCGAATCTCGCTCCATAATCAGCAGCTGCTGGTGTATCTTTTAGGCAAAATCACGGCGTAATTCGGGCCAGGTGTGTTTGAACACGCCATTTCGGGCATCGTATGGTTAACGACGCTTGTGCCCAATCAATTCTTCAAGAGGAGTCATCAAGGATGAGTAAGTTAGAGTTATTGCGGCATCCCAAGCAAAGAAAGCTGCTTTTTAGCGCCGGCTTCAGCTGGTTGTTCGACGCTATGGATGTCGGCATCATATCGTTTATCGTAACGGCCTTGACGGTCGAGTGGAAGCTGTCGCCGCAGCAGGTCGGGGTGCTGACCAGCATGAACTCCGTTGGCATGGTCATCGGAGCGGCGGCCGCCGGTTATATGGCCGACCGGTTCGGGCGCAAGACGATCCTGCTGTGGACCCTGCTCATTTTCTCGGTGGCGAGCGGGTTGTCCGCATTAGCTGCAAGCTTTGCCGTGCTGTGCCTGCTGCGGTTTATTACCGGCATCGGTCTGGGCGGCGAGCTTCCGGTGGCTTCGACGCTCGTATCGGAGTCGATGCCGGCACGCGACCGCGGCAGAGCCGTCGTCCTGCTGGAGAGCTTCTGGGCGGGAGGCTGGCTGGTCGCTGCGCTGGTGTCATACTTCGTCATTCCGAAGTACGGGTGGCAGATTGCGTTTGTCATCGGGGCGCTCCCCGCTTTGTATGCTATTTATTTGCGCAAATCCATTGAAGATGCACCGCGCTTCAAGGAGCAGCAGGCGAACGTCTCCAAGCTGTCCTTCGGGACCAAATTCAAGTCGATCTGGGCGAAAGAGCACAGCCGCTCTACGCTGATGTTATGGATCCTGTGGTTTACCGTCGTATTTTCCTATTACGGCATGTTTCTGTGGCTGCCGTCGGTCATGGTCCTGAAAGGCTTCAGTTTGGTCAAAAGTTTTGAATACGTGCTGATCATGACGATCGCCCAGCTGCCCGGTTATTTTACCGCGGCCTACTTCATTGAGAAGTTCGGACGTAAGTTCGTCATGGTCACTTATCTGACGCTGACCGCGCTGAGTGCGCTTTGGTTCGGTTATGCGGAGACGGAAGGCATGCTGATCGCCGCAGGTATCTGCTTGTCCTTTTTCAACCTTGGTGCCTGGGGCGGCATGTATGCTTATACGCCAGAGCTGTACCCGACTCGGGTGCGGTCCACCGGCGTGGGGCTGGCGACCTCAGTCGGCCGGGTGGGGGGCGTGATTGCTCCGCTGCTCGTAGGTGTCCTGGTCGGAAAGGGAATCGGCATCGACATTATCTTCGGGCTGTTTTTTGTCATTGTGCTGATCGGCGCGTTTGGCGTGCTCCTTCTCGGTACGGAAACCAAGGGCAAGGAACTGGCCGATTAATTCGTAATGCAATCGTGATGTTTGAGAAGAAGCTGTCTTCGGGCAGCTTCTTTGACTTTTTCAGCATGCAAATTCGGGACAATGGCGATGCCCGCTCTTCCGTTCAAGATGACTAAATCTACGGGTTTGATTGTGATTTTTAGTCGTTTTGAATTATAATAAATATTGTTGCAGTTAGACGCTATCAGAATGGGGGAAGGAATATGCAGCTAATCAATCCAGGGATGGTCCAGGAGATGATCGATTCACTAAAAAACCAGGACCTTTATATACACCTCGAAATGACAACGGGTGCTTACGCTTCACATAACGATTCATCCAAATTTACCGCTTCGACGTTTATCCATAACGGCGTCGTCCGTTATTCGCAGGGCTCCATCGCCGGTTTCGGCCCTTACCGGGTCGGCCTGAAGATGGAGCAGGGCTGGGTTTATTCCCAAGGCTTGACCCATTTTGAAGAGACGGAAACGGAACGGCTGATTATGGCCGGACATGACAGCGACGGCAAGCTCGTCGTGGCGCTGCAGCTCAGCCGCCAACCATTTTAACGAGAGAGAAGGTTAGACATATGGAAAAACATATCCTTGTGGTGTTTCCCCACCCCGATGATGAGTCGTTCGGAACGTCGGGTACGTTGGCTAAGCATATCCAGGCCGGAACCCAGGTGACGTACGCCTGTTTAACCCTTGGGGAAATGGCCCGCAATATGGGCAACCCCATCTTGGCGAACCGCGTGACGCTTCCTGAGCTGCGCAGGAAAGAGCTGGAGGCGTCCTGCCGGGCGATCGGCATCCAGGATCTTCGCCTCTTGGGCCTGCATGACAAGACAGTGGAGTTTGAGGATCAGGAGATGCTGACCAGCCGCCTGCGCGCGCTGATTGACGAAGTGAAGCCATCGCTGATCATCACCTTCTATCCGGGGTATGCGGTTCATCCGGATCATGATGCTACCGGGGCCGCGATCATCCGGACCGTAACGGCCATGCCGAAGAATGAACGGCCGAAAGTGTACTGCCTGGCATTCTCCAACGGATGCGAAAAGATCCTTGGCAAACCGGACGTCCTCGTAGATGTGCGCGATTATTTGCCGCAGAAATTTGCCTCGATCCGCGCCCACCAGTCGCAGTTCCGCTGGGAGACGAGTGGACAGTCGGAGCTGGATAAAGCCGTACTGGAGCGCTTTAGCCAGGAGCGGTTCTGGACTTATCATTTTGAATAATATCACGTTTTCGAAGACAAGCCGGACGGGCTGCTGCCATCGCTGCAGCACCCGTCCGTTTTTGAAGTTATAGAATATTTTCGGGGTCCCCACAAAGTACCTGAGTAAGCAATCGAAGCTCATGCCTCACCTTGTGGGGTTATTTTGTAATGATTGACAAAATAGGGCTCAGGCGGATACAATTTGTGAAATCCGATCTGGGATTTAACATGTGAGCTGAAAGGTGAGTGGCCTAGAGATGAGCCGAGATGAGTTGAGGAGAGCAGAGTTTGGCGGAGAAGAGCGTACCGGAGTAGAAGGTTCCGGGGATGGGGCGACAAGTAGAGGGCTGACCGGTGAGGAGCCAAGCAGCGAACAGATAAGTCCTTCCGAAGGAGAGGCTGAGGACATCCGGCTGGAGCGGATCGTCTTCATCGGGAGAACCTATGACGAATATTTACGGATGTTTAACGTGAAGCCTGGGGAGCTGAAGGGACGAACCGTTCTGGATTGTCCCGGCGGGGCATGCTCGTTTACGGCAAAAGTAAGGCAGATCGGCATTGAAGCCACCGCAGCAGATATAGCCTATCAGTTTGAACCTGCGGCACTTGAGGCGAAGGGAAGGCTCGATATTGTGCATGCGGTACAGCATGTGGAGATCCTGCGCGATCAGTACCTCTGGGACGAATTCGGCGGTCCTGAAGGACTCCGTACCGAGCGGACGAGGGCCCTGACTGCCACGGTCCTGGATATGAGCCAGCGCCCCGAGAGATATGTTGCCGCCGTTTTGCCGGTGCTGCCGTTTGAAGACCGGCAGTTTGACATTACGCTGTCAGCGCATTTTTTGTTCATGTACAGCGATAAACTGGACTATGCGTTTCATGAGCAGACGATGGGTGAGCTGATGCGGGTAACGAAGGATGAAATCCGCATCTTTCCGCTGGTGGACCAGAGCAGTAGCAGGTATGCGGACATGGAAAAGCTGCTGTCGTTCGCCGCCAGAAACGGGTGGTCGGCCGAGGAACGGCCGTCGGACTATGAGTTTCAGCGGGGGGCCGATTCTATGCTGGTGCTGACAAGATATTGATGGCCAATATAATCATAAAAAAGCCGGAGAGCCTGCTTACGCCAGGCTTTCCGGCTTTTTTGCCGTTTGCGTCCGATTTCGGCCGCTATGGGGATGAATTATGATTTCCGGTCCGTCAAACGGTTCAGGATTGCTTCCGGCCACAGATTCCATGGATGCTCGGAAGGCGGAAGCGAGGTGAGGACGATCTCTTCCTTCGTGACGGGATGAGGGACGCCCACGATAACGGACCACAGGGCGATCTGCTGCCCCGGCTTGTTCAGCCCGCTGCCGTACTTCTGGTCACCATATAGCGGGCAGCCGGCATGGCTCATCTGAACACGGATCTGATGGGACCGGCCGGTATGGAGTTCCACCTTGACCAGGCTGTAGCGGTCCGCCTCCGCGATCACTTCGTAATCCAGCAGCGCTTCCTTAGCACCAGTGGTGCCTGGCTTCACTACAGACACCGTATTTGTTTTCGCATCCTTGAGCAGGAAGTCTTTCAGGCTTCCTTTCGGTGCGGGCAGCTTCCCATGCACGACGGCGGCGTAAATCTTGCGGAACTTGCGGGAACGTACCGTTTCAGACAGCCGTGACGCCGCCTTGGATGTCTTGGCAAACACCATCGCCCCGCCGACCGGGCGATCCAGCCGGTGGACCAGGCCGACAAATACGTTTCCGGGCTTGTTATACCGGATCTTGATGTCCTCCTTGAGCAGGCTGACCAGATCGGCGTCCCCGGAGGCATCTTCCTGCGTGGGCACGTTGACCGGCTTGACGATGCCCAGCAAATGATTGTCCTCATACAAAATCGGAATGCGGTTGTCCTGACCATCGGCTCTGCTCATTGGTTTAAGACTCCCATCTTCCCAAAATGCCGCACGGCAGATTTAATCCGGAGGCCGTAATCGGCAGTCCCAACTCGCCGCAGGAAATGCTTCCCCCGAACCGGCGGGCAGCCGTCATGGACAGGATGTTATGCAGTACGGTCGGCGAAATGCCGGTCGTATACGAATTAATGAGCATAAACAAAGGGTTGTCCGACATAATGCTCATGCAGCTCTCGACGAACGGGTAGAGGCTCTGCTCCAGCTTCCACATTTCCCCGCCGGGTCCGCGCCCGTAGGACGGAGGATCCATGATGATCGCGTCGTATTTATTGCCGCGGCGCTGCTCGCGCTGCACGAATTTAAAAACATCGTCCGTAATGAAACGAACCGGACGGTCGCCAAGACCAGATAATTGCAAGTTGTCCTTGGCCCATTGAACCATGCCTTTTGCGGCGTCGACATGCACGACCTGGGCGCCTGCGGAAGCCGCGGCTACGCTAGCTCCACCAGTATAAGCAAACAGGTTCAGCACCTGGATCGGCCGGCCCGCACCGGCAATCTTGTCCATCATCCAGCGCCAGTTCGCCGCCTGCTCAGGGAACAAACCGGTGTGCTTAAAATTGGTTGGGCGGATATGGAATTTCAGCTTATCGTAGGAAATGGTCCAGCGATCGGGGGTCTGTTTTTTCATGTCCCATTGGCCGCCACCGGAAGAGCTCCGGTGATAATGTCCGTGCACTTGGCGCCACTGCCCCGTTTCATTGGTGAGCGGCCATATAATCTGCGGGTCCGGCCTGCGGAGAATGACGTCTCCCCAACGCTCGAGCTTCTCGCCGTCCCCGGTATCTATCAATTCATAATCCTGCCAATCGCGTGCTACATACATGAATACATTCCATCCTTCTGTCTAAATTTCATTTAGCTTATATTGTACAACATTTTATGCATACAATGCACTTTCTTCATACTCGGCCCGGGTAAAGGTATAATAAAGACAGACACTTCGCGAAAGGAGGACTTGCCGGTGAGCAGCAGACGGAAAATATCGTGGATCCTCACTTGGTTTGGCTTGTTTTGCGGCATTTTATATGTCATTCTGGCAGTCCGGGCCGGCACGGTTGATTGGTTTGGCTTTCTTGTCTTCGCCGTGCTTCCGCTTGGAATCGGGCTTTTTCTGCGAATGAAAACGAAAAAAGCGAGAGCGTGGATGGAGGTCACCCCCGAGATGGAGAAGAGCATTCTTCACCTGGCCGCGGAGCAGGAGAACCTGCTGACCGCTGCGGACGTTGCCCTGAATACACCGCTCAGCATCGAGCAGGCCGGCGATGCGCTGGAAGCGATGCGCCGCAAAGGTCAAGTCCATTTACGGGTTGCGGATAACGGGGCGCTGGTCTATGAATTTCAGGCCGTTCTTTCAATGGAAGCCAAGCTGAATGCGGAGCGGGTGTAGGATCTTGGCCGCCTTCCCGCGCAACACAATAAACCGGCTGCACCTTGGATATGCCGAGCGCAGCCGGTTCTTCTTATGCCTATTATTTGGACGCCAAGTACTCGTAGTAGTCCTGTTGTCTTATCACTTTAAAGCCGCAGGATTCGTACAGCCTGAGCGCATTAGGGTTCTGTGCCGCAACCTCCAGCCATACGTCCTGCCCTTCCGCCTGTGCTTCGGAAACGATGAGCATCAGCGTGCTGCGGCCGATCCCCTGGCCCCGAACCGAAGCTTTCACCGCAAAGCCGTATATCCATGTGCCGGATCCCATATCTTCAAGAGATACCTTGCCGACGGTGACCCCTTCACGTTCAACGATGAGCGGACGAGTCCCCTGTTCCTGGAGCAGCGAGGAGTAGATCTCCGCCGATTCCTCCCGGCTCATTTCAAATCCTTCCTGATCGATGGCGATCATGTCTTCGATGTCGGCAAGCTCCACGTTACGCAGCCGGACCGACGGATCCGGTGGCGTGACGGTTATGCCGTTATCATGCCATTTCATCTGATACTCCGAGTGGCAGAACACGGCTCCTAGGGACGCAACAAAGCCGGTACCGCTGGCAGAGGAGGCCGGGGTATTCAGAAGAACGGTTTTATAGGCTGATACGTCAGCCGTATGGACAGCCTCGTTCCATAGATTTGTAAATATCCCCTGACGCCGGTAATCCGGATGGACCATGCCGCATACCTCCAGGCCGCTGCCGAGCGGATACAGGGCGAGGAAACCGGTCAGGATATCGCCGGAATAATGAAAGAAGTCCAATTTTGCATTAACGGGACGTGACTTAAGCATGCTCCAGTTTAATTTCAATGAGATGGAATCAGCCTGCTCGCACAGCTCCTGAAGCCCGGATATATCGTCTATTTGACTTGGATTAAGGATAGTTTGCTTCCCCCATTTTCGTTATTTTCTGCTATCATAACATGTTCCCATTTGGCGTTAAAGAGAAAGGAATGCACTTTTTGCTAAGTATTTTTGTACATACTGAGCCTCAGGAATGGGCGGTCATACCTCACTTCAGACGGTAGAGCGGAATAGGATGAATGTAACATTTCCTAGGAAGGGAGCCATCCGTATGCCGGTGAAAAACGGTAAGGAGTATATCGAACGGATCGATCAGGCACAGCCGGAGGTTTGGCTTCGAGGTAAGCAAATCCAAGGAAAGCTGTCCGATCATGCGGCTTTCCGCGGTTTAATGAGCACTCAGGCGTCACTGTACGATATGCAGACTAAGGAGGAGCACGCACCGCTCCTGACATTCACGTCTCCGGAAACCGGGGAACCGGTGGGTTTATCGTACTTACAGCCGAAGACCAAGGAAGATTTGGCCAGACGCAGGGGAGCGATGACGCTGTGGGGAGAGCGGCATTTCGGCCTGCTCGGCAGATCGCCGGATTATATGAACACGGCCGTCATGGCCTATGCTGCAGCCTCGGAGCTGCTGGCTGAAGCCGACGCTAAGTATGCGGACAACATGCGAAATTACTACCGCTACTGTATTGAGAAGGACATTACGTTGTCCCACGCCTTTGTTCAGCCGGCAGCGAGCCGTACCGCCGAAATGCTGGATGACGGGACCATTGTCAATACCGCGGCGCACATCGTCGACCAAACGACAAACGGCGTCATCGTATCGGGTGCGTTTCTGCTGGCGACCCAGGGAGTTACCGCCGATGAAATTCTCGTTTATCCGCCGGCGTCGTTCCTGTTTCAGTCGGAAGACAATCCCGAAACTTTTGCTTTTGCCGTCCCGAACAACCTGCCGGGTATCAAGTGGATAAGCCGGGAAAGCCTGGTTGGCGGCGATTCGGCTTACGATTATCCGCTCAGCTCGCGATTTGAGGAAATGGACACTCTCGTCATTTTCGATAACGTGCTCGTTCCGTGGGAGCGCATTTTCATTCTTGGCAGCGACAGCCTGTCTATACGCTTCTTTGCACAAAGCGGTTTTCACGTGCATGCAGCCCACCAGGTTTGCTGCCGATACGTGGCGAAGACCGAGTTTGTTCTTGGGATCATTCTGTCCATTGTTGACGAGTTGGAAAGAAGCGGCAGCGTGATCACCGAACAAGTGACAGAGGTCATCGTGAATCTGGAGTCGCTAAAGGCGCTGCTGCTCGCCTCCGAAGCGGGAGCGCAATTGGACCGCTGGGGAAGCATGCTGCCCGACTATAAGCCGCTCTGGTCCGCTACCGTTATTTATCCCCAAATGTATGCACGAATGATGGAAATCATCCAGCTGCTTGGGTCCAGCAGCGTCATTATGATTCCGTCGGAACAGGATTTTGAGGCGTCCGGAATCGCTCCGTATTTATCGACTTACCTCAAAGGCAGCAACATGGACGCCCAGGATAAGACAGCGCTGTTCCGGTTGGCCTGGGAGCTGAGCAGCAGCGGATTCGGCGGGCGGCAGATGCTCTACGAACGCTTTTTCTTCGGTGGACAGCAAGTTGTCAGCAGCAGGCTGTATCAAGGTTATACGGATAAGGAGATGTACAAGGAACGGATTCAGCGATTCCTCCGGGATTTGTAGCCTTCAGTTCTACGAATCGGTCATATTCCATCCGGATTACTCATATATCAGTAATGGGGAACGTACGTCAGCAACACGGGAGAGAGAAGCCGCCTGGGAAGAGCCATCCTTGCACAGGGGAGGCGGGCGGCGATGACGATCGAACAGTTGATCTCTTTATTGGCACTTGTCGTCATGATTATTGGACTTGTCAGCGGAAAAGGAAAATCATAAGCTGCAAAAAAAAGAGAGCTGCACAAAGGCTCTCTTTTTTTTGCCTGTAAAACGTTTATCGTTACTACCCGAGGTCTCGTAAAAATCGAATCCGCAGTGGAGCTAAAGCGTCGCTTCTTTGCGGTTCTGCCTCGGCACTAATCGGTAACCATTTGCCCTCCGTTGACATGAAGCGTCTGTCCCGTGATATAAGATCCGTCGTCCGAAGCAAGGAGCACATACGCAGGTGCCAGCTCATACGGCTGGGCGGCGCGCCCCAGCGGCACGTCACGGCCGAAGATGACAAGCTTCTCCGGCGGGATCGTTGCCGGATTGAGCGGTGTCCAAACGGGCCCCGGAGCTACCGCGTTAACCCGAATGGATTGGGGGGCAAGATTCCGGGCGAGTGCGCGGGTAAAGCTGACGATCGCCCCTTTTGTCGAGGAGTAGTCCATCAGCGTATCATTGCCTACATACGCAGTCACAGATGCGGTGTTCACGATGCTGCAGCCCGGCCGGAGGTGGGGAAGAACCGCCTTGGTCAGCAGAATCAGAGAAAGGATGTTCACCTCAAACGTATTGCGCAGCTGTTCTTCGGAAATATCCAGCAGCGAAGTTTGGTAGAACTGGACCCCGGCATTGTTGATGAGAATGTCGACTTTTCCGTACGTACGCAAGGTACTGTCCACGATATGCGAAGCGAAGCCCGGCGCCCGCACGTCTACGGGAAGCAGAAGGCATTTTCTGCCGAGCTGGCGGATTCGCCGCTCCGTGTCCTGTGCGTCACGGTGTTCATTGAGATACACAATGACCAGGTCGGCGCCTTCTTTGGCAAAAGCGATGGCGACTGCACGCCCGATCCCGCTGTCTCCTCCGGTAATGATCGCCACCTTGTCCTTTAATTTTCCGGTCCCAACATAGTTTGGATTTTCAGAGACAGGGAGCGGGTTCATCACATATTCGATGCCCGGCTGCCCGTGCTGGTGCTGATCCGGCGGAAAAGCGACCGGAATGTCCTTGCATTGGTGAATGATGCCATTTTTCGCAAACGGATAGTTCATCAGCAAATCCTTCCCTAAGCTTTTGATGGTACACAGTCTATTCTCAGGATGGGCGAATGTGCCTGTTTTTTTTAAGTCTTACATCGAAATAACAAACGAACATAAACGGCTGTCCCGGACATAAATATGTACCAAAGCTGATGATCACCCAATGATGACGCATGTTGTTGGCATTAGGGATCCTTTTGGAAGGAGGAGGGCCGATTGATATTATCCAATGAGATGAATGCTGACAAGGGAATGACACCTAGACGAAAAAAATGGTTCACACGAAACGATTGGACCGGCTATTTGTTCAGCGCCCCGTTAATTATCGGCGTGCTCGCATTTGCCATCTATCCGATGTTTGCCGCATTGTTTATCAGCTTTCACCAGACGTCTGGCCTGTCGCTAAACGGAAAGTGGGTGGGGCTCAGCAATTACCGGTACGCGCTGGAGGACCCCGTTTTCTGGCAAGCGCTTACAAACACGTTTTTGATGGGCGTCTTGTCCGTGGTGCTCGGCATCGTATTGTCGTTCGTGCTGGCGAGCCTGATCAACAATCTCAAATGGAACTTCGGCAAAAATTTTTTTAAGGCCGTTTACTTTCTACCGAACGTCGTGTCGGCGGTAGCGACCAGCCTACTGTTTTCGTTCCTGTTTTTCCCTTCGAAAGAAGGATTGCTCAACTTTGTGCTCAGCTGGTTCGGGGTTCACCATCCTATAGGCTGGTTTACGAATCCGGAGGTTTCACGCTTCAGCATTGTGCTGATGAGCCTGTGGGGGGCGCTTGGGTACAACACGATTATTTTTCTGGCAGGGCTGCAGAGCGTGCCGCGGGACCTGTACGAAGCCGCTGAAGTGGATGGGGCAGGCGGGTACAAGAAATGGCTTCATATCACCATTCCTTATTTACGTCCGATCTTCGTCTTTATGCTCATTATGGGCACGATTGGAGGCATGAAGCGGTTTACCGACGTTTGGCTGATCGGCGGTACGGCGGGCAATCCGGGCGGAAGCCTGATGACGGTGGTGCTGTACATATACCGGAACGCCTTTTTGGCATCGCAAATGGGCCTGGCCACAGCCGCATCGTATCTGCTGTTCATTATCATTTTGGCGCTGACCGCGGTCATGATGCTGCTGAACCGCCGCAAGGACAGCCTGGACTAAAGCACCCGGCCCGTATCGGCGTCATATCAGAACTACCGGATTATTAAGCAAAGGAGGTCCCGCCATGATCCAAACGGCCGATTCCAAGGCGCTGCGCCGTAAAAAAATCCCTGTCAGTCAATGGATTCTCACTATCGTGCTGTTTCTCGGCTCTTTTATCATGATCGTGCCATTCCTGTGGATGCTCGTCACCAGCTTTGACTGGGGGGCCCGGTTGAACATTACGTTTCCGCCGAAAATTTGGCCGGAAGAGCCGTCCATACGCACGTATGAGGTGGCTTTCACGAACATTAAAATGTTCCGCTACATCATCAATTCCATCATCGTCAGCGCCGGCGTCATCGTTGTCAGCTCCCTGTCCGCGCTGCTGTCCGGTTATGCCCTATCCAAGCTGCGGTTCAAAGGGGCGAGTCTGGTGCTTCTGCTGGCGCTGAGCACGATGATGATTCCGTTTGAAATGACCATGATTCCGCAGTACCTGCTCTTCAGCAAGCTCGGTCTGCTGGACAATTATCTGGCTTTTTATTTGCCTGCGCTCAACTACGCCTTCGGCACGTTTTTGGCCAAAGCCTTCATCGACCAGCTGCCATCCAGTCTGCGCGAAGCCGCCATTCTCGACGGGGCCGGGGAATTTACCGTGTTCGGCCGGGTGTATTTGCCGCTCTGCACGCCGATCATCGCCACCATGATCATCCTCCTGTTCCTAGGGGTGTGGAACGAAATGCTGTGGCCGCTGCTGGTGCTGAAAAACGCCGCCAAATATACGATCCAGATCGGCCTGGCGATGTTTACCTACAACAACGGCATCAACCAACAGCCCTCAATCATTATGGCTGCAACGGCGGTCAGCCTCATTCCTGTCGTCGTCGTATATATGTTTTTGCAGCGCTACATCATCGAAAGCATTGCTTTGTCCGGAATCAAGCAGTAAATCCGGCGCATGAAACAACCTGATTATGAAAAGGGGGAACGTGCATGAAAAAATGGCTTCTGCTGCTGCTGTCCTGTATGCTCGTGTTCACGCTGGCAGCCTGTTCGGGAGGGTCAGACAAGGACGTGACCGGCGGCGTGGAAATCAAGGAAGTCTCGGACATGAAAGGAACCGTCCGGGTGGCGCTGGCCGGTTGGCAGCTTGACAACGGCATCAACGCACAGACGGGAAATGCGACGATCGGGTTGACCGAGTACATGGATAAGACGTTCAAAAAAATGTACCCGAATATCAAGGTGGAGCTGTACCAAATTCCTTGGGAAAACGTAAAAGCCAAGCAAACGGCGATGCTGATGTCAGGGGATGCCGACGTGCTGTACACCGGGGGAGCCTTTGCATCCCAATGGTATCAGGACGGACTGCTTCGTGATCTTGACGACCTGATCAAAGAAGATACCTCGTTTGATCCCAGCATTTATCTGGACGGCATCATGAACAACTCCTACAGTACCAAGTCTCCTGACGGTTCCAAGCAGTTCGGGATTCCGGCCGTGCTGGGCCGCCGCATGACCATTTACGACAAAAAGCTGTTCAGCGACTGGGGCGTCGAAGGCTTGACGGAAAAAGCGACCCCTGAAGAAATTTTGGAAAAAGCGACAAAGATGACCGGCAAAAATCCGAAAACCGGCGAACAGAATTACGGTTTGTACTGGTCTGGCAACTCGCTCAACGGCTCCACTTTTGTAGCCCTTACCCTGGCTTTCGGGGCGAAGGGTGCCGAAGGCTCGCTGAAAGACGTCAAATCGATCAAATGGCAGCTGAACACGCCGGAAATGGTTAAGGTTATGGAATGGCTGAAGGAAGCATCGAAGCTTCCGCCGGCGGGATTCATTACCGCGCAAGGAGCGGAAAACTTTGGGCTTGAGAAAAATAATATCGCGATTGCCCTGGACAGCACCGGCGGCGCCACGATGAACGAATTTATCGCGAACAACAATAAGGATCTGCTCGACCGCTTTGAACCGGTCATGAATATGGGCCCTAAAGGTGAAGGCTGGGTGGCTGTCGATCCGTTCGTCATGGCGAAGAACGCCAAGGACGTGAAGGCTTCCTGGGAAGTCCTCAAATTTTTGACCAGCCCGATGACGCAAAAATATACCTATGAAAACTTCGCGATGACGCCGACGATCAAGCAGGCCGATTTTGTGAAACCTGAAGACAAATACGTGAAAAAGGCGCTGGACATCGCCAATGTCGGGCACTCCGAGCTGATGGACGAAGCGAATCCGTTCTATATGAGCGATATCGTCCCGGCCGTCAACGGCTTTATCAGCAAAGCTGCCTCCGGCAACGCTCCGGATATTCAGCAGTTCCTGGACGAACTGCAGGATCGCGCGGAGAAATGGTCCGCCAATTTGAAGTAAAAGGCTAACAAGTGCGGGGCCCTTCGTCGGGCCTTTGCACTTCCTTTTTTCGCTGGAAATGCATCTGGGCAACATTCGAAAAATAGTGATGGCTTAGCGCCAGGTGTGAATGCTTTTTAGCGCTCACCCTTATGAACAGTATGTAAGGAGGTCCTATGATGGTACGTGTTGGCTTGGTTGGGGCAGGCGGAATCGCCTCCGAGCATTTTAAAAATATTGACGATCATGAGCAGGCAGAGCTGGTCGCCGTGTGCGATATTTCCGCGAAGCAGGCTGAGCAAGCCGTAAAACGGTATGGAGGCGTCGCCTATACGGATATTCGGCGGATGCTGGCGAACGAAAGTCTGGATGCTCTCTTTGTGTGCGTTCCTCCCTTTGCCCATGGCGATATTGAAGAGCAGGCGGTGGGAAGAGGGATTCATCTGTTGGTGGAAAAGCCGCTGGGTCTTGATATGGACGTTGTGCGGCAAAAGGCGGATTTGATTCGTAAAGCGGGCGTCATAACGGCCTCAGGCTACTGCCTAAGGTATATGGAGCCTGTACAGAAGGCGAAACAGTACCTGGCCGGCAAAGAAATCGCTATGGTGCGGGCCCATCGGTTCGGCGGATTGCCGGATACCCCTTGGTGGGTGGACCACGCCAAGTCGGGCGGGCAGCTGGTAGAGCAGACGACCCATAATGTCGATCTTATGCTATATTTGGCCGGAACCGTTCACAAGGTCAGTGCGGACATGGCACTGCTGCTGAACAAGGACGTTCCCGGGATTACGACGCCGGATGCCGCTTCGGTCAACCTGGTATTTGATTCGGGCGCGATCGGTCACATCGACACCGGGTTTTTGCCTCAGCCGGACAGCCGTTCCTCTCTGGAGATCATTGGAAGGGATTTCAGACTGACGCTGGAAGGGACGTCGCTCACCATTCTGGAACCGGAGCGGACGATCATACTTCGCGGCAAATCCGATTTCTACAAGGTCCAGGACGATGCTTTCATTCGCGCTGTAGCGACCGGAGACAAGAGCTTGATTCTGGCGCCGTATGAAGAAGTCATGCACACGCTGGAAGTGACGCTGGCCGCCAACGAATCGGCACAAAGCGGAATGCCGGTGACCATTCATAAGAGGGGGTGAATTTACCCCTTTCAGGAGCCTTCGGGCTCCTTTTTTGCGTAATCCTGATGGGCATGAGCAGTGTATAAAATAGTCGATGCTGTGCGTGATCACGTCCTTTTCCATAATCAGGATATGACGGGGTACTGCAGATTAGAATCTGGTAAACCGTTTTCGAACTATCAATTTGGATTTTTTGGATTCAGTGATTGTATACTTCAAATCGATGAGTGAAATAGTCAATATTTAGCCATTTTGCATCATCAGTACGATGAGGGACGGCGCCGACCGAAAGGGCTGATTTCCCGGATCGAAGGCTTTCATGCACGATAAAGGGCGGGATCCATTCCTTCCCTTGTTCTTGTTTTCTTGCAAAGATCTTGATTCTGCTGTCCCAAACAAGGTAAACTCATCTGTAGGCATAAACAGAGCTGGAACAAGAAGGAAGGATTAGCATGTTGGATTTGAATGTGAATGAGCCGGATCAACTGGTTCAGGTTGCCCATGCATTGTCCACCCGGGCGAGGGTGGATATGCTAAAACTGCTCTATACCCGGAGCATGAATATTATCGAAATTTCAGAAGCGCTCAAGCTGCCGGTGTCGACGGTGGCGAACAACGTCAAAATTTTGGAGGCCGCCAAGCTGCTGACGACGGAGCTGCTGCCTGCAGCCAGAGGTGCGATGAAGGTATGCACCCGCAGTTATGATGACATACATATCAGCCTCAACCCGGCCATACAATCGAGCAAGGAAAACTACGGCGTGTATGAGGTCGAAATCCCGATCGGATTGTACAGCGATTGTGAGGTATACCCGACCTGCGGCATGGCGAGCGGCACCGAGATGATCATCCGGGAGGACGAGCCGGCGAGCTTCTACCATCCGAAGCATATCGAAGCGCAGATCATTTGGCTCCGCAAAGGATACCTGGAGTACATTTTGCCGCTGGAGCTTCCGCAAAATGTCAAAATCAAATCGCTGGAGCTGTCCATGGAACTCTGCTCGGAAGCACCCAACTTCGATAACGATTGGCCGTCGGATATATCGGTCTGGCTGAACGGATTCGAGATCGGGATGTGGACGAGCCCGGGAGATTTCGGAGACCGCCGCGGCCGGCTCAACCCTTCCTGGTGGCTCGATTGGACGACACAGTACGGCCTCTTGAAAACATGGCGGGTTGAAGAGGACCGAACGACACTGGACATGAAAAAGGTATCGGATGTGGGTATCAATGATCTTCAGCTTGAAGAGCGTCCGAATTTGCGTATGCGGATCGGCGTGGATCCAAATGCAGTCCATAAAGGCGGGGTGAACATTTTCGGCCGGCAGTTCGGCGATTATGAGCAGGACATCAAGATGCGGATTCAATATGTTCCCATGACGGAGGAAGCGTAAAACCATTGTTACAACAAGTTTGTAACAATGGTTTTTTTGTGGTTATCATTGGATCTGCAGATCTGAATGGAAAAGGCTGGTGGTTAAGGCACTTATCTCTAAACCGTCATACCTTTGACTCCAATTTTAAATACTGCAGTCTTGGAACTGGTAAAAAATTAATTACAAGAAAACGAAATGAATGCGTTGACAAAATAGAATTTTAGCCGTAATATAGCCCCATAAGAACAATAAAGTTGTAATAAAACAATATAATTGTTCTTTAGAACGACTATGTTGACGAAATTGGGGGGTACGTATGAGAAGAAAATTCAGCTTCATGTGGATCACATTGTTATCTCTGTCCTTATTGCTCAGCGCCTGCGGCAGCGGCGGAAGTGGTGGAAGCAGCGGTTCGGACAGCGCAGGCGGGGATGCGTCTGGCGGTACTGGTGAAAGCGCTTCAACAGATGCGGGCAGCGGCAAGAAAGTTGATCTTTCCTTCTGGACGCTGTTTGACGGCGGGGACGGGGACAACATGCAGGCCATGGTGGACCAGTTCAATAAGGAGCATCCGGATATTCAGGTGAAAAATACAAAGCTCGTGTGGGGCGAGTATTATACGAAGCTGATTACGGCGGTTGGGGCAGGCAACGGTCCGGATGTGGGCATCTCCCATATTTCCCGTCTTCCCGACTTGATCAACCAGGGGGTTGCCACCGAACTGGATGATTCGGCGAAGGATGCAAACATCGACTGGAGCACGTTTAACCAGAACATTCTGGAAGCTTCCATTTACGATGACAAGCATTACGCCGTTCCGATCGATACGCATCCGTTTATTATGTATTACAATAAAGCGCTGCTTAAAGAAGCGGGACTGCTCGGCGAAGACGGCAAACCGGTCCTGGAGCAATCGGGCGACGGGTTCATCAAGTTCCTGACGACGCTGAAGGAGAAGCTTCCGAAAGGCAAATATCCATTTGCGCTCTCGAGCACCAACGACGATCCATTCCGCTTCTGGTGGGCTCTTTATTCACAGCAGGGCGGCAATGACGTAGTGTCCGACGATCTGAAATCACCGGACATCGACAAGGACAAAGCCGTGAAAGCCGCGGATTATATCAAGGACTTATACCATAAGTACAATTTCATCAAGCTGAACGATCCGGATTTCTATAAATCGTTCCAGAGCGGAAATGCGGCGATCATGATGACTGGCGTGTGGGCGACGGGAACGTGGGAGAAGACCAAAGGGCTTGAATTCGGTGCGATGCCGATACCGAAAATTTTCGACCAGGAAGCAACATGGGGCGATTCGCATACGATCATTCTGCCGGCAACCAGCAGCGAAGATCCGGAGAAACGCAAAGCCGCGCTGATTTTCGCCAACTGGATCGCTGATCACGGAGAGATCTGGGCAAAAGCGGGGCATATCCCTTCGAAGCCGGCTGTGTTCGACAAACCGGAATTCAAAGAGATGCCGTACCGCAGCGATTACGTCTCGGTGGCGAGCACGGTTAAATTCAGCAAGCATTCCGACAAGAACTGGCAGATCCGCGATAACGCGCTCTTCAAATATTTGAACGAAGTATGGTCCAACAAGATGTCGAGCTCGGATGCCGTTGATAAAATGCAGACGGAGATCGGCAAAATTTTAAGCGAGTAACCTTGAGGGGTATGATCCATCGGACAGGTTTGGAGCACTTGGCTCCAAACCTGCCTTAGCGATGCGGGAGAGGAAGATGAGTCATGAAGAAGCTTCGGATCGACTTGCAGGCACTGATTTTTTTACTGCCCTTTCTGATCGTGTATTTGTTGTTTACGATTTGGCCGATGATCAAGGGCGCGCAGATGAGCTTTTATAAATGGACCCTGATCCGGAAGATGAAATATGTCGGATGGGATAATTTCCAGCGGATGTTTCATGACGACCAGTTCTGGGCTTCGGTATGGCATTCTACGATATTCGTATTTCTGACGACACCGGCCATGATCGTGCTGGCCATCGTGCTGGCTCTCATCGCGAACCGGAAATCCCGGCTGCAGAAGCTGTACCGCAGCGCGTTTTTTCTGCCGAGCATCCTTTCGGTTTCGGTGGCGTCGTATTTGGGGTTGTTTATGTTCCAGCCTTATACCGGCTTTATTAACGGGTTTCTGCATGGGCTCGGCATCCTGGCGGAAGGGAAGGAAATCTTTTGGCTCACCGAGCAGTCGCTGGCTTGGATTGCGGTCGCGGCACTAACGCTGTGGTGGACGGTTGGGTTCAATTTTATTTTGTATCTGTCCGCCATGCAGGAAATTCCGGACGAAATTTATGAGGCGGCATCGCTGGACGGCGCGGCCAAGGGGCAGATGTTCTGGCGGATCACGCTGCCGATGATGAATTCGATCACGCGGATGATCCTGATGCTGCAAATTATCGCTTCCTATAAAGTGTTCATGCAAATCTACATCATTACGGGCGGCGGACCGCTGGATTCGACAAGGCCGATCATCCAGTATATTTACCAGAGCGGATTCAAAAAAAATGATCTGGGTTACGCGGCGACCATGTCTTATATGCTGTTTGCGATTTTGCTCGTATTGTCGATTATCCAATATGTCATTAACAACCGGAAGGAGGCGGCTTAAGGCATGAAATGGGTGTACCGTATCGTTTCTGTCATTGCGGCGTGCGTGTTTCTGATCCCGTTGGTCTGGATGCTGGTCGTATCGATCAAGCAGGAAGGAATGAAGGTCTCCGGTTTGTTCGACTGGTTTACGCCGCCATATTCTTTCGCGGTGTACGCACAAATTATCAGCGGCACCAAGCTGATGATGTGGGTGTGGAACAGCTTCTTCGTCGCAGGCGTCGTTACGGTTCTGACCGTTCTGGTTGCGGCGATGGCGGCTTATGCATTGTCCAAAATTCCGTTTCGTCTCAAAGCCATCATGTTCTTTTTCATTTTGGCCGGTCTCCTGATTCCCGGAGAAGCCACCATCATTCCGCTGTATCAGGTTGCTAAGGATATGCATCTGCTGAATTCGTATCAGGGACTGATCATCACGGCGCTGGCTTCGCCGATGGCGGTCATCGTGCTCAAGGGATTTTTTGACGGCATCCCGAACGACCTCATTGAGAGCGTGCAGATCGATGGGGGCGGGGTGTGGAAAATATTTGCGGTGATCATGCTGCCGTTGACCCGGCCGGCGCTCGCCTCCATGGCGATCTTGACCTTCATCGGCTCGTGGAACAACTTCCTGTGGCCGTTCCTGTCGCTGACGAACGATAAGCTGTTTACGCTGCCGATGGGAATTCCGACCTTGATGAGCCAGTACTCGGAGGATTACGTGAAGCCGATGGTCGTGAACATGTTGTCTTCCATTCCGATCATTATTCTGTTTGTGATCTTTGAACGGCAAATTATTAAAGGAATCAGCCTCTCGGGGATTAAAGGGTGAGCGGGGCAGCTTTTGCCGGGAATGAACCCAAACGGCGCGAACGTGCCATCGATCTGTTCAAGGGAATGCTTATCGTCGGGATGGTGTATTGCCATACGCTGCAATTTTTCAGCGATCCGGTCGTATACCCGTCCATTAGCCGCTGGATCGATTTCTTTAATCTCATCACCTTCTCAGGGTTCGTGTTCAGCTTCGGGTACGTATCGCAGCTTGCTTATTATTCCAAGCCGTTTCGCAGGGCTTGCCCGCGGATGCTGGTTGCTGCGCTGAAAACGCTGCTTGCTTTCTATGTGTCCGGAACGGCGTTCCGGGTGTTCCATGACGGGGCGCAGCTCAATTGGGACACGATACGGCCGATTATGCTGCTGAAGGATATCCCGGGCTGGTCCGAGTTTTTGGTATCGTTCACTTATTTGATGGTTCTCGGCTTGGTGCTGTTCGTTCCGCTGCGCTGGGTTTCCGGACGGAAGTGGCTGGGTTTTCTAGCAGCCGGCGTACTGCTTGCTGCGACGCTGTTTCCTTATGGCGTGGTCCAAGTTCCCCAACTCGGGTTATTGGTCGGTACGAGGGATTTCGCTTCGTTCCCGCCTGTTCAATATTTTCCGTATTACCTGCTGGGGGTCTTGTTCGCCAAATACCAGATTCGTTTCGACTGGCGCGTTCTCGTCGGATCGGTGCTTGCAACGGGGCTGTTTGCGGCAAACTGGCGGTTTGCCGGGGAGCTTCCCTCGCGTTTTCCGCCTTCGTTGTTCTGGATTATCGGTGCCGCATTGTTTTTATATGCTTATTATTTGCTGGCCAGGGTGCTGGAGCGTGTTCCGTATGCGTTTGGCTTTCTGGAAGCGATGGGGCGAAACGTGCTTTTGTACCTGGTGCTCAGCAATTTGCTGATATTTACGGTGAAAAGCAGCCAGCCGGACCTTCTCGTCGGAAGCGGCGGCGGCTTGCTGTACGCGGCTGGATGGCTCGCCACATCCGGATTTTGCAGCTGGATCGTTACCAAGCGTACGCGCTAAACGTGATTACTTCAAAGGAGTAGAGAGAATGACAGAGATGCTGCGCGGCGAATATCCTCGCCCACAATTGGTTAGAGCCGATTGGCTTAATCTTAATGGAGTATGGAATTTTGAATTTGATGACGAAGCGGCCGGCGAGAGGGAAAAATGGTACGAACATCCTTCCTTCTCGCGGACCATCCAGGTTCCGTTTTGCTATCAGAGCAAGTTGAGCGGAATCGGAGATCCTTCGTTCCATGACATCGTGTGGTACCATCGAACATTTACGGTGCCGGAAGCGTACCAAGGCAAAAGGCTGGTTCTGCATTTCGGGGCCGTGGATTATGAATGCAAGGTATGGGTGAACGGCAGGCTCGCCGCCATTCATGAAGGCGGTCACACGCCGTTTGACGCGGATATTACGGACCTCCTTCAGGGAGCGGATAACTCGATCGTGGTGAAAGCCGTCGATTACAGCCGGGACGCGGCGCTTCCGCGGGGCAAGCAGTTCTGGGAAGAAAAATCCGCGGGGATTTTCTATACGCGGACTACGGGAATTTGGCAGACCGTATGGATCGAACCCGTGCATGACGTCCATATCCGGAGAATTCGGCTGACACCCGATATCGATACGAATGAAGTGTCCCTCCAGGCGTTCGTTCAGGGTTGGGATACACGGGCTAAGCTTCAATTAAAGTCGGTCATCTCCTTCGCTGGACAGCCCGTTTCCGAAGACTTTTTTTCGGTGACGGGAAAAGACGAGATGCGCCGCATCCGCCTGCACGATTTTAACGATCATGGTTTAGGGCGCTGGTGGTCGCCCGAACGTCCGAATCTGTATGACATGGAGCTTACGCTTCTGGTTGACGGGCAAGCGGTCGATTCGATCGCCAGTTATTTCGGCATGCGGAAGATTTCGATCGAGGACGGTGCCGTTCTGCTCAATAACCGCCCTTATTATATGAAAATGGTGCTGGACCAGGGGTATTTTCCGGATGGCCTTCTGACCGCACCTTCCGATGAAGCGCTGAAACATGACATCGAGCTGACGAAGGAGATGGGCTTCAACGGCGCAAGAAAGCATCAAAAGATTGAAGATCCCCGTTATTTATACTGGGCGGACCATTTGGGACTGCTTGTCTGGGGGGAAATGGCCAATGCTTTTCAGTTCACGGAAACCTATGCCGGGCAGATCACCCGGGAATGGCTGCAGGCGGTGGAGCGGGATTATAATCATCCCTGTATCGTGGCTTGGGTTCCGCTCAATGAAAGCTGGGGCGTAACGAATATTTTGGTGAGTCCCGCTGAGCAGCAGCATGCGCTGGCGCTGTATCACATGACCAAGTCGCTGGACATGACACGTCCGGTTATCTCCAACGACGGCTGGGAACTGGTGAAGACCGATCTCGTCACGATTCATGATTATGAATGGCGGAAAGAAGTGTTGGCTGACCGCTATTCGACCGTGGAGCAGGCGTTGCGGGCAAAACCGGGAAACCGCTGGATTCTGGTGCCGGGTTATCCCTATGAGGGACAGCCGCTGCTGCTTACCGAATTTGGAGGAATCTCATTCCAGAAAGGGAACCAAGAAGGATGGGGTTACTCTGGGGCGTCAAATGAGGAGGATTTCGAACGGCGTCTCGCCGATGTAATTCTGGGCACTCTCGCTTCGCCCGTGCTTCAGGGCTTCTGTTACACACAGCTGACAGACGTCGAACAGGAAATTAACGGTCTGCTGACGTACGACCGGAAGCCGAAAATTCCGCTGGAGAAGATCCGAGAGATTGTGCGGGGAATGGAAACTTTATAGGAATAGTTATAAGTTTGAGCAGGCCAAAGAGAGTCCCGTTTCGGGGCTTTCTTTTTTTGTAAATCGTGGCATCGCCTAGTTAATCGGTATAAAGACTGTTATAATACAAAAGACAAAGATATGATTGATCTGGATAAAGTGGGCCCTTTCTTTGTTTAGAACCATCGCGTGACCAATGGAACCCGAGTCCGAAAAAAACCATGGTGCTACAGGAAAAGGGGAATGAGAAATGGAAATGAAGCTGATTTTTACAAACAAAGGCAAGAATGCCATCGGGAATTTCAAAAACGATGAGTTGATCGAAGTGTTCTCGAGGTACAGCAAGACTTTGATGAAAAAGTACGATCTTGTCGTGTCGGTTCCGTCCGAAGACAATCGCGACATTACGGCCGATGGTACCATCAACGTGCATCTGGACGACGTAAAATGCGATGTTCAGACGTTCTTCAAGGAACTGGCCAGAGATGTCAAAGTTCCATTAAAGAAACGGCTGGACGCCGGTGAGACGCTGGATGGCGTGTTTAAGGCGGAGCTAGTCAATAAAAGCGTTTGAATAATCGTTAATGAAGAAAAGGGAGCCGGCGGGCTCCCTTTTTTTTGCTTATTGAGCGGAACCGAATAAATGTAGATTAGCCTCTTAGCCTGCGCTATTCATCCGTTCATGGCTGCAGCGCCGGTCGCTAATTCCGACCAGACCGCCTTCACGTCTCCGGACTTCATGACTTTTCCGAAGTACTGCCCGATGTTTGACAAGGTCATTCGGTGAGCGTCCAGGGATGAACCGGCGCAGGCGTCTTCAATGAGTGTCACGTTATAGTCGAGCATGAACGCATCTCTGGCGGTCGACTCCACGCACACATTCGTCAGGACACCGGTCAGGACAACGGATTTGCATCCCAGCGAGCGCAGCGTCAAATCGAGATTGGTGCCGATAAATGCGCTGTACCGGTGCTTCTCTACCACATGATCGCCGGCCTGGGGTTCTATCCCGTACAGCTCCGTGCCCCAACTGCCTTTCTCGACGATCCGAAGAGGATTGCCGCTGACCGTATGCTGCAGCGTCCAGGCTTGAGATGTCGTGCCTGCGTCCAGCGTCATTTGCACGAAGATGACCGGCACCCCGCTGTCCCTTGCCTGGTCGATAAGATCACGGATGGGCTTCACACAAGCCTGAAACGCCGGGATGTTGACGATGCCTGCGCGGCCGCAGGCCCCGTTTTCGTGGCAAAAATCGTTTTGCATATCGATAATAATCAGGGCAGTTTCCTGCGGATGAAGCCATGCATTTGTGCTCATTTAAAATCCCTCCAAATTAGATTTTTTCGTATTTATGTCAAATAATATAACATTTAAATGAAATTTATAGGATATCGCACTTTTTTATACCCTAAACGATTAGAAATATGATATAAATAGGTGAATTCATGTTAATTATAGTGACATATTGTGAGTGTGGTTCTCGTTCCGCTGATAGGTAAAACCAATGCTCATGGAAGGTGGGGATGGAATGGATCTGGAAGGTCTGCATTCGTTCGCGACGATCGCCAAGGAGAAAAGCATTTCCAAGGCTGCCCAGACGCTGCATGTCACCCAGCCGACGCTTAGCGCGAGAATACGCAAGCTTGAAGAGGGGATGGGGGTCAAACTGCTGGACCGGGGCTGGGACGGGGTAAAGCTGACGCAGGAAGGCCATTATTTTCTGTATTACGCGATCCAGATGGTTAGCCAGTTTAACAATGCCTCCGCAATGCTGAACAAGGCGCACCTGCTGAAGTTCGATCTTTCCCTTGCCGAAGTGACCCGCATGGATCGGGTGGTGATCGGCATAGATACGGGCCTGTCCAGCAGGTTCGTGTACCCGCTGGTCGCCGAGCTGCGGCGCATTCGCCCCGATTTGAAATGCAAGTATGTTTCCCGTTCCTCCATGCTGCTCATTGACCTGATCGAGTACGGGGTCATCGATATCGGTCTATTCTATGACGTGAAGGACTGCCGCCAATTGCAGTCGGTGCACCTTCTGGATGATGAATGGGTACTTCTGTGTTCGGAGGAGACCTATAAGGGTGTGATCCGCAAGGATGACTTTATCGACGTGCTCAAGTCTGACATGTTCGTACTGTTCGAAAATCCGATCGCCACCTATTTGAATGTATGGGAGGCGCTGTCTGGACTGTTTGGATCCACACCCGACAAGTTCCAAATCGTGGACAGCAGCGATATGATGCTGGGGGTCGTGGCCAATGGCCAAGGATACACGTTCGTGCCCAAATGCTATGTTCCCGATTTGTACCTCGAGGCCTATCCGATCCGAATGATTCCTTTCGGTTCCATGCTGCCGGCTCTGCCGGTATGTATAGCTTATTCGGAATCCGTCCAACTTGGCGTTCCGATCGGCGAATTGCAGCGCAGGCTGCTCGCCCGGTGCATGCCGGGTTAAATGCATATGGGCAGACCGATTTCTTATAGCAGCACCCTCCTGAAGAGAAAACCGGGAGGGTGCTTTTTTACTTTTGTATAGGCTCAAAGGCAGGAATCATTGCAGCGCTGGTTCATCACGATGCAGGGTTTACAGGTGCAGTCGTCATCCCGGTTCTGAACATCGGCTGTAGGACGGGTTCGATGCCCTCGACATTGATGTCATACAAAGTGCCCAGAAGCGACAGGAGCTGAATTGCGGCGGATGCTGCTGCTTCCATACGCGCTTTGGCCATCGGGATGCCAATGATCGCTGCATGCAGCTCTTCTGCCAGGTTTGCTTCCGCATGCTTTTCTTCCTGGGTGGTGACCGCTGTCTTCGCTTCGTTATTCATCGTTTTTCCTCCTCTGGTTTGGTGTGTGGCGGTTCATCTCGGTCTTCCGGCTGAGCGGATGAAGCCTGAGCCGGATTTTTCGTTCAGTCCAGCTCCGGATGACGGAATTGCCAATCCGTGCTTTGTTCATACGCATGACCGATGCCGAGCAGTTCTGCTTCGGCAAACGGTTTGCCGATAAGCTGCATACTGATCGGCATCCCCGCGTCCGAGAAGCCGCACGGCATGGCAAGACTCGGCAGGCCGGTTACGTTCGTCGGCATGGTGAGTTCCGCGAAGCGCATGCTGTTTTCGACGTCGTGGATGCCTGGCGCGGTTGCCGGGAGGGTTGGTGCCAGCAGGACGTCGGCTGCGGACAGCGCCTGCATATAGTCCTGCTGCAGCAGCCGGCGTGCCCGCTGTGCCTGTAAGTAGTGGACGGCCGGGATCAGGCGTGCGCCTTCGATCATTCCCCGCACGTCCGGGCCGTACTGCTCCGGCTGTTCGCGGTACCACTTCTCGTGAATGGAGGCGACTTCCCCCATGCAAATTCCGTTGCCGATCGCGCCGGCGCGGCTTAAGAGCGGAATATCCACTTCAATGACCTGCGCGCCGAGCAGCTTAAACTGCTCTATGGCCGCCTGTAGGGCGGCTTCCACCTCTGGATCGATGCCGTCGTAGTAGAACGAAGACGGGATCCCAATGGTGATACCGTGCAGATCGCTGCGCAGCATGCCGGTGAAATCCGGGACGGGTATGTCGGCTGACGTAGCGTCCAGCGGGTCGTACCCCGCCATGGCCTGAAGGCAGATGGCGGCGTCTTGGACCGAGCGGGTCAGTGGTCCGGCGTGGTCGAGCGACCACGATAGCGGAAAAATGCCATGGCGGCTGATCCGGCCGTATGTCGGCTTCAATCCGACAATGCCGCAGGCCGCTGCGGGAATGCGGACTGAGCCGCCGGTGTCCGTGCCGGTCCCCATATAGGCGAGTCCGGCTGCGACGGCCGATCCCGAGCCGCCGCTGGAGCCGCCCGGCGATTTCTCCAGGTTCCACGGATTGCGGCAGGGACCGAAATGCGGGCTGTTCGTCAGCGTTCCGGCAGCAAACTCATGGGTCTGCACTTTGCCGAGCAGGACCGCACCAGCTTCCCCCAGTTTGCGGACGACGGTAGCGTCCGCCTCCGGTACGAAATCTTCGAGGATTTTGGAGCCGACCGCCGTCCGGATTCCCTGGGTGTGGTAAATGTCCTTGTGAGCGATGGGAATTCCGTGAATCGGCCCTTTATATTCTCCTTTCATAATTTCAGATTCGGCTGCTTTGGCTTGGGCGAGCGCGAGATCGGCCGTAACCGTTACGTACGCATTCAGCGACGGATTGAGCGTTTCAATACGTTTGAGGAGCATCTGCGTTATTTCAACGGGCGAAATGTGGCGGCTGCGAATCCGTTCCGACAAGGCGGCGATCGTATCGTACAGAAGCTCCTGATGCAGGATGGTCATAGATAACATCTCCTTCGCGAAATCATGATTTGAATGGCTCTACCTCTCGAATTACTTGAGTTCATGGTTTTTTTTAATGGCATCCGTACACCACGAGGTTATCATCAATAGGTGTCATGTCTATGGGAAATTCATGGCATGCGAGCGCCAAAATCCAATCGATTTCAGTGGATCGGGAGGTAATTGTCAAGAAACATAACATAATTTATCCGAAAATGGACGAATGCAAGGTATAGAATGTTTCGATATCCTAACATTCCATAAAATGTGTTAGTATTTATGACATGAACGATACCCCCTAGCAAACCGCAAAGAGAGCCGCCTATAAAAGCTGGGGGAGATCCATACTTCAGAAGCCGCGAAGGAGGGAATATCATGTCAAATCTTTTGGAAATCGACAGCCTTGTCACCTCATTTCCGACCAAGAAAGGGATGGCGGATGCCGTCAGGGGAGTTACCCTGCGGGTCAAAAAGGGAAAAACGACGGTAATTCTCGGGGAATCGGGTTCGGGGAAGAGCGTCATGCTCCGTTCCATTCTGCGGCTGACGCAGCGCGGGTCAAACATTGCCGGCAGCGTCAAGCTTGAAGGAGAAGAACTGCTGGACAAATCACCTAAAGAAATGGTGGCGATCCGCGGCAACCGGGTAGCCATGATATTTCAGGACGCCCTCTCGGCGCTCGACCCGCTGTACCGGGTCGGCGACCAGCTGAAGGAAACGATCATGGTACACCAAAAGGTAAAGAAAAGCGAGGCGAAGGAAAAGGTGATCGAGCTGTTCCGAAAAGTCGGCATTCCTTCACCGGAGGAAAGGGTGCGTGCCTATCCGCACGAAATGAGCGGCGGCATGCGGCAGCGGGCGGTCATTGCGATGGCGCTCGGCTGCCATCCCGAGCTGCTTCTCGCCGACGAGCCGACGACCGCCCTGGACGTCACGATTCAAGCACAAATCCTTCGGCTGTTCAGGGAGCTTCAAGCCGAGTACGGGATGTCGATCGTGCTGGTCACCCATGATATCGGCGTGGCCGCCGAAATGGCCGACGAGATCGCCGTCATGTATGCCGGCAAAATCGTCGAGTTCGGACCGGCGGAGGAGGTGCTGACCAGACCCATGCATCCCTATACGGCCGGACTGATCGCGGCGACTCCCCAGAGCAAGCAGAAGGGAAGGCTGTCCACCATTACCGGGCAGCCGCCGCTCATCACGGAAATGCCGCATGGCTGCGCCTTTGCGCAGCGCTGTCCTTATGCTGAGAGCCGGTGCACGGAGAGTGTCCCGGGCTACGTAAGCACGGGAAGATCGCAGCAGGCGGCCTGCTTCCAGCTTGCCGGCCGGGAGAGATACGCCCAATAAAATAAATGGATGCCATGTGGAGGTGCCGGAGATGAAATCACGCGCAAGCTTGAAAAAAACGTATGCCATCATTCCGCTGCTGCTTATTCTGTGCCTCTCAGTGGTTCTGAGCGGATGCGGCAGAGGCGGGGCGGCTGCCGAAGGCTCGTCGGCGAAAGGGACCTTGGTGATTGCCATGTCCGCCGCCAACATTCCGGTACCGGACACGATGCCGACCGAAGGTTACGAAGGAATGCGTTTCGTCGGCTATCAGCTGTACGACGCGCTGGTGAAATGGGATTTGACGCAGGGCGACAAGCCGGCGGAACTCGCAGGCGGATTGGCCGAATCATGGGAACACTCGGACAGCGATCCGACTGAGTGGACCTTTCACCTGCGCCAAGGGGTCACGTTCCACGACGGAACGCCGTTTAACGCGGATTCCGTTATCTTTGCCCTCGACCGTCTGCTGAAGCCGGATTCTCCGTATTACGACGCGAAGATCGCCGGTTCCACCGGCAGCTCGCTTCGGTTTATCGCGAAATACGCCAAGGCTGACGAAAGCACGGTCCGGATTTATACCAACGGAGCGTACAGCTTTCTGCTGTACGACTTGGCCAGCATTCTGATACCGAGCCCGGAAGCGGTCAAGAAGTACGGCGGGGATTATGCGAATCATCCCGTCGGTACCGGACCTTTCAAATTCGTGAGCATGAAGCAGGGGCAGGAATTGATCATGGACAAAAACGACAAGTATTGGGGTACAGTCCCTAAATTGGATCGGGTGGTGCTCCGTCCAATCAGCGATCCGTCCGCCCGGCTTGCGGCCATTCAGTCCGGCGAGGTCAACTGGGCCGAGATCCCGCCAACGGAATCGATCGAGCAGCTGAAAAGCATGGGATTCCAGGTGCTGACCAATACGTATCCACACATTTGGCCGTATGTCCTGAACACGGCGGATGGCCCATGGAAAGACAAAAAGGTGCGGCAGGCGGCCAATTACGCCCTCGACCGCGAAGGCATGAGCGCCGACTTGCTGGGCGGCGCATCCATCCCCGCGACACAGCTGATGTACAAAGGGCATGCGTGGTACAGTTCCGACGCAGAGCCATATACCTATGATCCGGATAAAGCTAGGAAGCTTCTTGCGGAAGCGGGTTATCCGAATGGCTTCTCGACTACCTTCCTGGTTCCGACTAGCGGATCGGGAAATATGTGGCCGGTACAGATGAACGAATTCGTTCAGAAGGATCTGAAGGCTGTGGGAATCGACGTGAAAATCGAATCCATCGAGTGGCAGTCGCTTCTGACCCAGTATCTTCAAGGTTTTCCCAAAGGCAAAGAACTGGGCGCGATCAATATTTCACTGCCGACCATCGCCCCGAACTCGTTCCCGAACTTTTTCTCGTCGGCGGCTCTGTTTCCGAAAGGCATGAATATCGGCGGATACACGAGCCCAGAACTGGATCGGATTTTGAACGAGGCACAGACCAGCTTTGACGCCTCCAAGCGGGACGTACTGCTGAAGCAGGCATCGGCGATCATCGCGGAGGACGCCCCGTGGATCTTCGTCGTGCACGACCTGAATTTGAGGGTGCTTGCGCCGGACATTCACGGCTTTGTTCAGCCCCAGTCCTGGTTTGCGGATCTGACGGGCATCTCCATCGAGTGAAAAAGGGGGTATACGCGCATGGTTTCTTTTATCGGTAAACGTCTGCTTCTGTTCATCCCCACGCTGCTTGGCGTATCCGTCATCGTGTTTCTGATGCTCCAAATGGTTCCCGGCGATCCCGTCAACACGATCGTCCCCGCGGATGCGACCGAAGAAGAGCGCATGCGGGTAACGCACGAGCTTGGGCTCGACAAGCCGGTTTATCTGCAGTTCGTCTATTGGCTGGCTCATATGTTTCAAGGGGATATGGGGACGTCCATCATCAAGCGCCTGCCGGTCAGCGAGCTGCTGCTCCCGGCTGTAGGAAATACGCTGGTGCTGGCCGCGGCTTCCGCCGTCGTATCGTTCGGCCTCGGCATCGCCATTGGAGTATATAGTGCGTATCGCCCTAAATCGTGGGCGGCTTCCCTGTTCAACATGCTGGGACTTGCGGGAATCGGTATGCCGAACTTCTGGGCGGCGCTGATTCTGATCGGAATTTTCTCCGTTAGTCTCGGCTGGCTCCCTTCCTCCGGGATGCAGAGCATCGGGGGCGGAGGTCCGCTGGATTCCTTGAGGCATCTGATCCTCCCGACCATCGCCGCTTCCTTGACGACGCTTGGTGTCATGACCCGGATGGTGCGCAGCACGATCGCGGATTTGCTTCAGCAGGACTTCGTGTTTGCGCTGCAGGCCAAAGGCGCGCCGGCGGGTAAAGTGCTGCGCCATGTGCTCAAGAACGGCATGCCGACCATTCTGACGGTAGCCGGGCTCCAATTCGGCTATTTGATCGGTGGCTCCGTCCTCGTGGAAACGGTATTTGCCTGGCCAGGAATTGGCCAGCTGATCTACCAGGCGATCGGACAGCGGGATTTTCCCATCGTCCAGTCGGGCGTGCTTGTGGTAGCCGTCGCTTTTGTCCTCATTAATCTGGCGGTCGACTCGCTGCATGCGGTTCTTGATCCAAGAGTAAGGCATTCATGAAAGGAGTGGGCAGCATGGCTTCCAATGTACAATCCTTCGTTCCCGACGCGGCTTCCGCCGCCGGCATGCCGAAACAGCCCTCGCAGGCTGCTGAGCGATGGCGGGCGTTCTGCAGCCGGAAAGCGGCGCTGGCCGCGCTGATCGTTCTCTTGGCGATCGTACTCGCCTGCCTGGCCGCCCCGTGGCTGTCCCCGTACGATCCTTACGCGGGCAACGTCAAAGAGCGGCTGCTCCCCGTCGGGTCGGAGGGGCATCTCCTTGGCACCGATGAGCAGGGCCGGGACTTGCTCACCCGGATCTTGTATGGGGGACGGCTGAGCCTGTTGTCGGGCATCACCCCGGTCATCATCGCCGTTATTCTCGGAGGCGGGCTCGGGATCATCGCTGGTTATTTTAAAGGCATCGTTAACACGCTCATCATGCGTACGCTGGACATTTTGTTCTCGTTTCCGGCGATTCTGCTGGCCATCGGCATCTCTGCCTCGCTGGGTCCGGGCATCAGCAACATCATCATCTCGGCGACGATCGTTTTCATTCCGCCGATTGCCCGCATCGCCGAAACGGCCGTAAAGGAGGTGAGGAAGGAGGAATATATCGAAGCCGCGCTGTCCAGCGGGGCCGGTACGGGACTCATCATCCGGTTTCATGTCGTGAAAAACATCTTTTCCCGGCTGTTTGTCTACAGCACAACCCAGATCGGCATCTGCCTCATGCTCGCATCCGGTCTGAGCTTTCTCGGTCTCGGCGTATCGCCGCCGACCCCGGAGTGGGGATTTATGCTGAACAATTTAAAGCAGGTCATATTCATAGACCCGATCGTTACGATCGTCCCGGGCATCTTTATTTTCGTCACATCGCTTGCGCTTAACATCGTATCCGACGCCTTGTCGGATGTGCTGGACAGTAAAGGCTAAGGAGGGATAACGGATGGAGCACATTCTTGACGTGACCGGTGTGAGCAAGACCTTTCCCCTGCGGGGGATGTTCGGAAAGACGAAGGGAGGGGTGTCCGCCGTCAACGGGGTATCCTTCACGCTGAAATCCAAAGGGACGCTCGGCATCGTCGGCGAATCCGGCTGCGGCAAGTCTACCTTGGCCCGGCTGATCATGAGACTGATTGAGCCCGACCAGGGGCGGGTCCGATACAAGAGCGAGGATCTGCTGAAGCTCGGCGGTTCCGATTTGAAAATAATGAGGAAACGGATTCAAATGGTGTTTCAAAATCCTTATTCTTCGCTGAATCCGAAGCTGACCATTCTGGACAATGTAGCGTTCCCTCTGTGGGCCAATGGGACAGGGCGGGCTGCCGCCAGTAAGCAAGCCTACCGTTATTTGGATGCCGTAGGTCTGCCCAGATCCTATGCCGCCAAGTATCCGCATCATTTAAGCGGCGGACAGCGGCAGCGCGTGGCCATCGCCAGGGCGCTCGTGCTTGAACCCGATATCGTCATCGCCGACGAGGCGGTGTCGGCACTGGATAAATCGGTGCAGGCCCAAGTGCTGAACCTGTTTCAGGATCTGAAAAAGGAGTTCGACCTGTCGCTGATCTTTATTTCTCATGATTTGCATGTGGTGGAATACATGAGCGACGATGTCATGGTGATGTATTTGGGCGGCGTCGTGGAGAAAGGGCCGACAGAGGAAATTTTTTCGAACCCGCGGCATCCTTACACGCAGGCGCTTCTGAAGTCGGTGCCATCGGTGGATCTTGCCGTCCGCAAGACGCCGGAAATCGTGCCGCTGAAGGGCGACCTCCCCAGCCCGCTGAATCCGCCGTCCGGCTGCCGCTTCCGGACCCGGTGCATGTTTGCCGAAGCGCGCTGTGCAGAGAAAGTGCCTCCCCTCGTTCGGGTGGGTGAGGGTCATCAGGCGGCGTGCCTGCTGGCGCAAGAAGGAATGGGTGCCGTTCAAAATTTGTAGAAAGGTGTGGATATACAATGACAAATCCAAAGTTCGGCTTAAGCGAGGTTCAGGATATCGTTACGGTGGCTGCGGTTAATTTTCACCCCAAATGGGGGGATAAGGCGGATAATTTGAAGCGCTTGAAAGGGTACGTGCGGACGGCGGCGAAGCAGGGGGCCGATTTGATATTGTTTCCGGAAACAGCACTCACCGGTTACGGTGTCAAAGATGACGACCCTGAAATGCAGCGGCTGAACGCCGAACCGGTTCCCGGCGACTCGACGCTGGCCCTTGCCGAGTTAACAAAGGAATATGGCGTGTATGTCGTTCTTGGAATGCCGGAGCGGGATGATGCAGAGCCGGACATCATCTACAATTCCGCAGCCGTGATCGGCCCTGAAGGCGTGATCGGCGCCTACCGCAAAATCCATCCGGCAGCCAAGGAGTCGATGTGGGCGACGAAGGGCGGCCAGCCGTTCATGTTCGACACGCCTTGGGGGCCGGTGGGGGTTGGGATCTGCTATGATTCTTACTGCTTCCCGGAGCTGGTCAGGTATTATACGGCACTCGGTTCGCGGATGTATTTGAATCCGACGGCTATCCACAACGCGGAGGGTTGGCAGGACCTGTATTACACGACGCTCAAATCGAGATCGCTGGAGAACGGCACGTTCATCGTCAGCTCGAACCTCGTCGGCCAGGATTACGATTCGTATTTTCCCGGGGGCAGCATGATCGTCGGTCCGGCAAACCACATCGGCGCGGAATACAAGGGGGTGCCGGTTGAGGACAAGGAGGCGGTCGTGCTGGCGACCGGACATTTACCTGAACATGCTAAGCGGCATTACCCGGGATGGCAAGTGGGCGGGCAGCTCGGAAAACAAAGTGCTTGCCAAACCTCCAGCTGCCGCCATCGTGTAAATTAGTCTGTCAATAACGAACAAGCCGCCTTCTGCCGGGTCCGTTTGACCAGGAAAAAGGCGGCTTGTTGTCATGCTTCCGTCACTCGAGAGAAGCTCGGCGTCGGAACGCCTGGATGTCACCGAATGCAGCCTGCCGCTGCTCTATCGTTTAGCGTTGGTCCGAAGTCAGGTCCAGCCAGTCGAGCTCTGCACGGCTCAGCTGAATCCGGGAGCCTTCGTCGCAGGAACGCAGCTCTTCGGCCGACTGGGCGCCGATCAGGGCGCATGTCGGGAACGGCTGGTTCAGCACGTAAGCGAGGGCGATTTGGATGGCGGTCACGCCGCGCTCCGCGCCCAGCTGCTTCGCCCGCTCCAGGCGCTCCCAGTTGGCGTCGCTGTAGAATACGCGAACCAGGTCGGCGTTGTCGCGGATTTCCGGCGTAAACCGGCCGGTAAAGAAGCCTCTCGCCTGGGAAGACCAGGAGAAGAGCGGGAACTGCTCGGCTTCATGCCAGGAGCAGGTTTCGGCGTCGGCCGAGACGCAGCCTTTCCAGAACGGCTCGTTTGCCTTGGCAAGGCTAAGGTTCGGGCTGTTGAAGGTAAAGCCGGTTAAGCCTTTCTCGGCGGCGTAATCGTTGGCTTCCTTGATGCGCTGCCACGTCCAGTTGGAACAGCCGATGGCGCCGACGGTGCCTGATTTGACATACTCGTTCAAAATTTCGATCACTTCGCCGGCAGGAACGTTCGGATCATCCCGGTGCAGCGCATACAGATCGATAAAATCGGTCTGCAGCCGCTTCAGGCTGGTCGTAATATCGTGCCGGATCGCCTCCTTGTTGACGCGGGGACCGTTCTGGTCGTGGTGGGCGCCTTTGGTCAAGATGACGATCTGATCCCGGTTGCCGCGCTCCTTCATATAACGGCCCAGAACTTCCTCGCTTTCCCCTCCGCAGTAGATGTGGGCCGAATCGACGGAGTTGCCGCCGATGGCAAGATACGCGTCCATGTTGGCCGCAGCTTTATCGTATGCATTGTGATAAAAGTAATCTGTACCTTTCATCAAACGGGATACTTTTTTATCCAAACCTTTAACCGAAATATATTCCATGGATCATTACCTCCTAAGCTATTGTGGTTTTTACGGTTGGTTTACAGAGCTACCCGGGTATGCTCCCGTGCCGATTGCAAACATGCATCGATCACTTTCATGTTGTGAATTGCGTCAGCGGGCTGGAACTGCAGCGGTGTCTTGTTGTTGATGGCACGCGCAAGCTGGTCTGCCTGCAGGCTGTATGCGTTTACATGAGGAACCTCGATTTCGCTCCGCTCTCCCCGTACGGTCAAGTAGAAGTTGCCGCTGCCCGGAGTCGGCGTGACGTAAGCCGAAGGAACCTCGATGATGCCGTCGGTGCCGAGAATTTCCAGCGGGTTGCGCGACGCGGCCCACATGGCGCAGTCGAAAGTCAATGCGACGGAGCCTTCGAATTCGATGAGACCGGAGGCCATCATATCGACATCGTCATGGTCCGGCGAGAAGAAGGCGTTCACCGTGACGGCGATCGGCTCTTTGCCGAGCAGCAGCCGTGCGGCGTTGATCGGATAGCATCCGACGTCATAGATCGAGCCGCCGCCCCAGTCTTTGCGGTAGCGGACGTTCGTTTTGTCGCCGGCGTTGTTGAACGTAAAGGCGCTGCGGATACCGCGGATGTCGCCGATTTGGCCCGAGTCGATGATCTGTTTGATCTTTTCGTATCGTGGGTGGTAGCGATACATAAAGGCTTCGGACAAGTATACGCCCGCTTTGGCGGCGGCTTCGGCCATTTCGGCGGCTTCGCTTTCGGTCAGAGCCAGCGGCTTCTCACATAGGATGTGCTTGCCGGCCTCGGCCGCGCGGATCGTCCATTCTTTATGAAGATGATTCGGCAGTGGAATGTATACGACGTCGATGGACGGATCCTCAAGCAGCGCCTCATAGCTGCCGTAAGCGACCGGGATATTCAGATCCGCCGCCGTCTGCTTAGCTTTCTCCTCGTTCCGGCTGGCGATGGCGGCGACTTCATTCAGCTCGGACTGCTGCACACCGGGAATGACCGAGCGTTTGGCGATGCCCGCGCAGCCCAGGACGCCCCATTTCAATTTCTGGCTCATGTTCGTGTCTCATCTCCTTAAGAAGCTTATTTATGATTATATTGCGATTATAGAAGATTGTATTTAAAATTAATATAATACGATTTTGCGATACGTTATAACAATATTGTCATTTGAGGTGAGAGCAGTTGAAGCGGCAAAGCCATTTGCTGACCCTTCCGTCGATGCCTTTTTTCTGTTTTCCGGAATCGGTCGGCTTTTACCGGAACGACCCGGGGCACAGTGTATTCCGGGAGGCAGGGGCATTGAACAATTTCAACATTCATTACGTGGCTGCAGGCAAAGGGTACGTGGAAGTGGAGGATGTGGTCCATGAACTCGGACCGGGGGAAGCGGTGCTGTATTTCCCGATGCAGCGCCAGCGATACTACAGCAGCGAGGAGGATCCGTGGGATATCCGCTGGTTTCACTTCTACGGCAGCGGGCTGCAGGATTATTTGATCGAACGTGGGCTGCATCACAGTCTTCTATGGACGATCCGCCAATCGGCGTCGTTCGAGCAGGCGCATGAAAACCTGCTGCAGGAGGCGGAGGAGCACCGGATGCTCCACCCGGTCCGCCTTTCGACGCTTACCTATGCGCTGCTGGCTGAATTTATCGAGCATGCCACTCCTTTGTCTCCGGTCAAATCGAACAACTCGGGCAGCCGGATTCTGGAGCTGCTGCCGGTGATGCAGCAGGAGGCGGTCAAGCCGTTCATTCTGGAGGATTGGGCGGGCCGGCTCGATGTTTCTACCTATTACTTCTGCAAGCTGTTCCGGAGTGTGACCGAGATGACGCCGATGGAGTTCATCACCCGCTGCCGCCTGCAAATGGCGAAGCAGTGGCTGCTCGAGCGAAAGAACACGACGATTGGGCAAATTGCCGAGGAAGCGGGTTATCCAAGCGTGAGCTATTTCAACAAGCGCTTTATGGAACATGAGGGGATGACCCCCTCGGCTTACCGGCGGTTATACGGCGGGGCGTGAACGTGCCTGATCTGTGAGCGATCCGTTGGGGATACATCTGCATCTGTCCCATTGTAATGATCCTTCCTGCCATCTGATCGAATGGCACAATTTCTCCTACCACTCTTAAAAAATTTCAACAATAAAGCCGGTGCCTCCATCAGGAGGTTCCGGCTTTATGCTCTATTGCTTGTGTATTTTTAGTCTTTTGCCTGTCCATTTCTTGTTCCTGTCGTTGTTGAATTGCCCTCCGGCATGTCAATCCTTCTCGATACCGTCACGGGGGGCTGGCCCGCTGGACCCTCGTTTCAGGAGTGTCGTGGGCAAAAGAAGTTCGGTATACGGATGTTCGGGATGATCCATCCGCCAGAACAGCTGCTCCACGGCCTTTCTTCCGTACAGCTTCAGATCTACATCCATCGTTGTGATTTGGGGCGTGGACACCTGGGACAAATAACCGTTGTCGAAGCTGACGACGGAGACGTCCTCCGGCACGCGGTAACCCGATTGCTGCAGGGCCGAATTCAGGTAAAAACCAAGCCCGTCGTTGACGCAGAACCAAGCCGTCGGCAGCTGTGGCAGCGCTTTTATTTTTTGCGAAATGTAATCCGTATTTTCCACGGCATCTTTGATCACCCATGGCTCGTGGATCTCCAGTCCGAAGTCGTTCATCGCCAGTACGTATCCTTCCCAGCGCTCGTAATAACTTGGTGAAAACGAAGTGTTGGCCATTAGGCCGATCTCCCGATGCCCCAGCTCTGTCAAGTGACGGATAGCCTCATAAGCGCTGAACCGGTTATTGGTTAAAATGCTGTCAGCATGGATAGAGGGATGATGATGGTCGATGAGGACCGTCGGTTTACCCATGTTTGTAATGGTGTTTATATAGTCCGTTGTAATGTGAGACAGAACGAGAATGCCGTCCACGGATTGATTGAGCAGAAACGAAGGGAGAGCCAGCTTATCAGCCGACTGCTTGCTGATCGATTGGATCAGAAGATTTTTCCCTCTGCGCACCGTTTCCTGTTCGATGCTTAAATAAATTTCACCAAAGAAACTTTTCATAGAAAAGGCAAAATCAGAGGCGATCAGCGCAATATTTCCGGTCTGTTCCAGCTCGCCGGAGCGGCGCTTACGATTTTGCGAATACACATATCCCAACCGGTGTGCCGTCTCAAGGATTAGCTTCCGCGTATCTTCGCTGACCCCGTCTTTGCCCGACAGCGCCTGGGATACGGAATTCTTCGATATATTCAGCTGCTCAGCAATATCCTGCATGGTTACTTTATCCTTCATATGACACCTCAATCTTTGTTTTGCCTGCATAATTGGAGTTCTTTATAAGAAACTTAAAAGAAGTCAGTATTTAAATGAATCACATTACAATAAATTGTAACGTTACAAGCAATACATGTAAAGAGCCTTTATACAAAAACATTATTCTGTCGTTAATAAGGTGTTGACAAGGAGTTTGTAATGCACAATAATAGGGTTACACAAGCGCTTACAAAATATCCAGTAATCTTATTTTGTAACGTTACAAAATAATGTTTCTAGTCTTAGGAAATGATGGTTTCAATTTTTTGAGACAATTTTTTGAGGAGGTCAACGATTCGATGAAAAGAAAAATGCTCGGACTTCTGGCTTTGGTGTTGGTGTTATCCTCCATGCTCGCAGCCTGCGGTTCCAAAAAGCAAAGCGCAACGACGGCGGATGGTGTGACGACCATTGAGTTTTGGGCGGCAGCCAATCCGACGCAGCAAGCCTTCTGGGAGAAGATGGCTAAGGCGTACGAACAGACCAATTCTAAAGTCAAAATCAACGTCAGTGTCATCAAGGAATCTCCAAGCTCCGAGGCCAGCATCCAGGCTGCGATTGCCGGGGGAAGCGCTCCGACCATTTCGGAAAACATCAACCGCGGCTTTGCCGCCCAGCTTGCAAACAGCAAAGCGCTAGTGCCTCTTGATACGCTAAGCGGATTTAACGATATCGTCACCACCCGTAACATGAAAAATACGATTGAACCATGGAAATTCGCCGATGGGCATCAATACGTGCTTCCGATTTACTCCAATGCGATGCTGTTCGGCTGGCGCCTTGACCTGCTGAAAGAGCTGGGGTACAACGAGCCGCCTAAGACCTACAGCGAAGCGCTTGAAGTGAATAAGAAGCTGAAGGCGAAATATCCGGACAAATACTTCTGGGCCAAAGCGGACCTCGCCGATCCGACGGCATGGAAGAGATGGTTTGACTTCTTCATGCTGTATAACGCGGCTTCAGGCGGCAACAAATTCATTGAAGGCGACAAGTTCGTCGGCGATGAGAAGGCCGGCGTCGAAACGCTGAAGTTCATTGACGATCTCCGTAAGGACAAGGGCATTCTGGCACAAAACGTGCAGGATCCGTTTGAGACCGGTACAAGCCTCTTTATCGACCTCGGTCCTTGGACCTTTACGAACTGGGCAGAGAAGTACCCGGACATGAAATACAACCAGAACTATACGCTGAGTATGCCTCCGGTACCTGACGGCGTAGATCCGAAAGATTCTAAAACGTTTGCCGATACGAAAGGGCTTGTGATCTACGCGTCGGCCACCAAGGAGCAGCAACAGGCGGCGATGGATTTTGTGAAGTGGGTCTATTCGGATCCGAAAAACGACGCTCAGTGGTTTGACGAAACGAAGCTGCCGCCGGCGCGCGACGACCTGACCACGAACGAATCCTTCAAGGCGATTTTGGACAAAAATCCGGAACTGAAGCCTTATGCGGAAAATGTGCCGAATGCAGTACCGCCGATGGATAATCCGAAATATAACGATTTGCAAACCTTTATTGGACAAGAAGCTTGGAACAAGGTCGTCCGCGGGGAGATCGATCCGGCCGCAGGATGGGCGAACATGAAGAAAGCCATTGAAGGGGATCTTCAATAAAAGGAGTCTTCTGCATGAAAGAAAACAATAATCGGTTGGGCTGGCTGTTCGCCAGTCCCTACCTTATTTACTCCCTCGTATTTTTCCTGATTCCGCTCGTTTGGTCTTTTTATTTGTCTTTTACCAACTGGGACTTGATCGCTCCCGAATATGACTTTGTCGGTTTTGACAATTTTGCCAAGGCACTGAAATCTCCGGGCGTGCACGCCGCGTTCTGGGTCACGTACAAATTCATGATGGTATTCGTGCCATTGGTTGTCGTTCTTTCGCTGGTCGTTTCGATCCTTGTGCACAGTCTTCCACGGTTAAAAAGCTTGTTTCTCATCGGCTTTTTTCTGCCGTACCTGTCTTCCGGCGTCGTTTCGGCGCTGATCGTGAAAGGTTTGCTGTCTTACAACAGCCCCGTCAACACGGCGCTGCGAAAAATAGGCATTAACATCGACTGGCTGGGGACCTCCTGGTCGGCCCTACTGATCGTCGGCATGATTATGGCTTGGAAATTTACCGGGTACTACGCGCTCATTCTGACGTCGGGCCTGGAAAGCATAGATCACGAAGTGTACGAGGCGGCTGCCATCGACGGAGTTACCGGCCGGCAGCGCTTTTGGAAAATTACGCTTCCGCTGCTGTACCCCGCGCTCTATACGACGCTGATTCTCGCTTTCGGCGTAACCTTCGGCATTTTCACCGAGGTATACCAGCTGACTGGCGGAGGTCCGAACAATGCCACCAACACGTGGCAGATGGAAATTTACAGCCAGGCGTTCAAAAATCTGCAGGCCGGTTATGCGTCCGCGGTGGCGCTGCTCGCCTCGGTAGCTACCTTTATTTCGATCTTTATCATCCGGAAACTGCTAGAAAAGTGGGGTGCGCGAAATGGTTGGGTCTAAACGCAGCCGCAAATCCAGTCTGGCCATCCGGTATATCATCGCAGGAATATTGCTGATCGTGATAGTGTATCCGTATTTGTACATGGTGCTGAATTCGTTTGCCGACTGGACGCAGGTGGATCGAAAGCTGATTCCGAGTTCGTATACGCTGAAGTCATACACCTGGCTGTTTACAGGCGGGGAGACGGGAATCACCCGGCCCTGGCTGGGCGCTTTTGTAAACAGTATCATCGTGTCGCTGCTGTCGACCTTCCTCATGATGATGTTCGGGGTGATGGTCGCGTATGCCCTTTCGAAGCTGAAATGGCGCGGCAGGGATACCATCAACAACTTCATTTTGTTCCATATGTTTTTTCCGGCCATCATTCTGCTGATTCCGAGCTTTCTGATTATTCAAAAGCTGGGCTGGTACGACACCTACTGGGCGCTGATTATCCCGAAAGGGGTCAGCCTTTGGGCGATCTTCATGTACACGAACTTCTTCAAGGCGGTACCATCTGTATTTATTGAAGCGGCCAAGCTGGACGGAGCAAGGGATTTCCAAATTTTGTACAAAATCATGATGCCGATGTCCAAGTCCATCACCAGCGTCGTCTTTCTGTTCCTGCTGATGGAGCGCTGGACCGAGCTGCTGTGGGATATGATCATGGTCCGCAGCGACGGGATGCTGACACTCAACGTCCTGCTTTCGCAGATGTTCGGTCCGTACGGAACGTATCCGGGACCGCTGTACGCGGGATCCGTGCTGCTGTCCCTGCCGATCATCATCTTGTTTATCATCTTCGGAAAAAACTTCCAGAAGGGCATGCAGGTCAGCTTGAAATAGGTCCTGCGCGATAGGAAGGAGCGAATCTCCATGGGAGAGAAGACGGTGGCTGCAGCGACACCCTGGTGGAAAAGCAGCGTTTTTTATGAAATCTACATGCCGAGCTTTTGTGACGGGAACGGGGATGGCACCGGCGATTTCCAGGGATTGACCTCCAGGCTGGATTACTTGCGGGATCTGGGAATCGGGGGCATCTGGCTAACACCGTTTTATCCCTCGCCGCGCGTAGATAACGGGTATGACATCTCGGGTTATTATGGGGTGGACCCGGTGTTCGGGACGCTGGCTGACTTTGACCGTTTCGTCCGGGAAGCCCGCCGCCGCGGCATTCGCGTGATTGCGGATCTGGTGCTGAATCATACGTCCGCCGAGCATCCCTGGTTCATGGAGTCCCGCTCATCACGGACGAGTCCCAAGCGGGATTGGTATATCTGGAAGGATGCCGTGGACGGCGGCACACCGAACAATTGGGAGTCCTTTTTCGGAGGGACGGCATGGGAATGGGATGAGGCGACTGGACAGTATTATTACCATGCCTTCGCCAAAGAGCAGGTAGATCTCAACTGGGCGAATCCCGAGGTCAGGGGTGCGATGAAGGAAGTGATGTCGTTTTGGCTCGGCCGCGGGATTGATGGTTTCCGGCTGGACGTCATCAATTTCCTGAAGGTATCCGGGCAGTTCCAGGGGAACCCGGTCACGGCGAACGGCGAACAGGATCACCGGTTCGACCAAAACCAGGAGGGTATTTTGGAGGCCATCCGCGATATTTGCGAATTCGTGCGGTCTCAGAACAAAGATGTATTTATGGTAGGCGAAGTCGGTTCCGAGGATATGGAGGTGCTGCGCCGGTACAGCGGCGGGGACCTGCTGGACGTGGTGTTTAATTTTAACCTGGGCAGCCGCAAGGAACTGAAGGTCAAGGAGATGTTTGCCGAACTTGCTCGGATGGAGGAGCTTCACCAGCCGGAACAGGTGCCAACGATCTTCTTCAGCAGCCATGACATGCCGCGGCATTATAGCCGGTTTTCCTCTGGAGAGGATACCCTGGACCTCTGCACCGCCAAGCTGATGGCGGCATTGATGCTGACCGCCAAAGGCGTTCCCTTCATTTATTACGGTGATGAAATCGGCATGCGGGACTTCGTGCCGGCGGACATCGGGCAAATGCGCGATATTCAGGGGCTGACGGCATACCGGATGGCAGTGGAATCGGGGATGTCGGAGGCCGATGCGCTTGCCGCCGCAATTTCCCGAAGCCGGGATCACTCCAGAACGCCGATGCAGTGGGACGGGAGCCGTTACGGCGGATTTTCACAGCACGGGTCGTGGATACCTCTCGGTCCGTCGTCCCGGCAGGTTCACGTTGAGAAGCAGTTGGGAAGCTCGCACGCACTGCTAAAATTTTACCGCTCCCTCATCCGGCTGCGCGACAGGCATAAGGCACTCCAAACCGGGAAGTACACCTTTCTGAAGCTGAAAGGGGAGTGTATTTGCTACGGCCGGCAATCGGAGGAGGAAGAGATTTGGGTTGCGCTTAATTTCGGTAACTATGCATGCGATCTGAGCGAAATGGGTGCTGGCGCTGGCTCTTATAGGCTGCTGCTGACAAGCGGAGACGAATCCGGGAGAATGCAACAGGACTCCTTGGTTGCCGGTCCCTACGAGGCTTCGGTCTGGGTTATCGAAATGTGAACCAGGTTAATGGAACGGACTTAGAGGACTTAACTATGATCAAGTAGGGGGATTATCGTGTTGAACGTGAACAAAACAGACGTGAAAACATGCCGTGTGCTGCTGGAACAGTACATGGAGAGCCGGGAAGGAACCGCTCCGGCACATACGGCCGAGAAGATGTTTTTTGCCGGCGTCGGAGACCGGGATGTGTACAACATCACGGCTCCATTCGAGGATGAAGGCCGGACCGTCATCGCAGGCCGGGTGGAATCCCGGGACAGTGAGCATTCCCAGGTCGTGTTCTTCGTGGAAAACGACGGTGCCTGGGTGCCGCTTGAAGGAGCGCCTATACTCGAACTGCAGGACCCGTTTCACACCCGGATTGGCGGAGAGCTGATCATGGGCGGAGTTCAGATTTACCCGCACCCGGAGAAAGAGGGAGCGCTCATGTGGCGCACGGCTTTTTACCGGGGCGGCCGCATCTCGGATTTGAAGCTGTTTTTCACCGGTCCGGACGGCATGAAGGATCTGCGCCTTACCGCACTGCCGGACGGCGGAATCGGCGTATTCACCCGCCCGCAGGGCGATAAAGGCGGCCGCGGCCAGATCGGTTATTTCCGGGCCGAATCGCTGGACGACTTGACCGTACAGGCGATTGAGGAAGCCCCGCTCCTGGACGGACAATTCATCCCCGAAGAATGGGGAGGGGCCAATGAAATCCATGTGCTGAACAACGGCCTTCTCGGTGTGCTGGGACATACGGCCTGTTTCGATGCCGAAGGCGATCGTCATTATTATCCCATGATTTTTGTGCTCGATCCGCAGACGGCTGCGTTTTCCGATATGATGCTGATTGCCGTGCGGGCTGATTTTCTGCCAGGTCCGGCCAAACGCGAAGACCTTCAGGACGTCGTGTTCAGCGGCGGCCTCGTGCGCGGCGGCGACGGGACGGCGGTGCTGTATGCGGGAACAAGCGATGCGGAGGCGCAGCGTCTGATCATAGCCGATCCTTTTGCGAGATTCGAATCCTAGTTTATACATCGAAGGAGCTTGATCCCAATGAACATTTATCGATATCCAGAAAATCCTTTAATCACCCCTGCCGACGTCAAGCCTCACCGCGAGGGTTTCGAGGTGATCGGTGCATTTAATGCCGGCATCGCCGAGTATCAAGGGGAAACGTTGATGCTGCTGCGTGTGGCGGAGCGTCCGGTCAGCGGAGATCCGAACGTAGTTATCGCCCCTGTATTCAATGCAAAGAGCGGTGATCTCGAACTTATACCTTTCCGCAGGGACGACGACCGGTACGATTTTTCCGACCCGCGGGTGATCCGCAATAAATCCAAAAACGGCACGTTTGAGTATTTGACGTCGCTGTCCTATATCCGAATCGCCCGCAGCAGGGACGGCCACCACTTCACGGTGGACGATCAGCCGTTCATTTATCCGTCCAACGAACAGGAAGCGTTCGGCATCGAGGATCCGCGGGTCACGCAGATCGGCGATACTTACTACATTTATTTTTCCGTCGTGTCTCCCGTGGGGATCGGAGAATCGCTCGTGTCGACCACCGACTTTGTGGCGACCCGGCATCACGGCATGATCTTTGGCCCGGACAATAAGGACGTGCTCATTTTCCCGGAAAAGATCAACGGCAAATACTACGCCCTTCATCGTCCGACCATGAAAAGCATCGGAAATCCGGAAATTTGGATCGCGGAATCCGACAATCTGCTCTACTGGGGCAATCATAAGCATCTGCTCGGCCTCCGGGACGGGATGTGGGACAGCGGCCGGATAGGCGGCGGTGCCGTGCCGTTCAAGACTGATAAAGGCTGGCTTGAGCTGTATCACGGAGCGACATCGGATCACCGGTACTGCATGGGCGCCGTCCTTCTGGACCTGAACGATCCGACGCGTGTGATCGCCCGTTCCGGGAAGCCGGTGATGGAGCCTGAGGCAGAATATGAAAAGCAGGGCTTTTTTGGGGACGTGGTGTTTTCCTGCGGCGCCGTCATTGACGGCGACACGGTGAAAATGTTTTATGGCGTCGCGGACACCTCTATGGCCTGTGCGGAGCTCAGCGTGAAGGAAATATTGGACAGCCTCGAATACCTCGAAGCAAAAGTTTAGGATCAGGACTCGGAACGCCAAAACAAACCATTGTTTTGGCGTTCTATTACATCAGGCCCGGAGGAGCCGGCTCGGCTTGCAGTTAGGGTGAAGAGAGGGAACAGCATGATCATTAAAGACCATTGGAAACTGCGGGATTTCAGGGAAGGAGAAGCGAAGGATCTTGAAGTGGCCTCACCGCTGTATGACGATTATTTTTGGATGTCGGCGCAGGTGCCGGGAGACGTTCATACGACGCTGATCCGTCACGGCTTGATCGACGATCCGTTCTTTGGTCATAACGACCAGAAATGCCGGTGGGTGGAGGATCGGATTTGGTGGTATCGGACCGTCTTCACGCTGGACGAGGCACCGCGGCCGGACGACAAAATGATGTTGGTATTCGAAGGATTGGACACCTTTGCGACCGTGTATTTGAACGGCGCGGAGCTGGGTTCGACGGACAACATGTTTATCAGCCACACGTTTGAGGTCAGTCGCGAGCTGAAAACGGGCAAAAACGTCATCGCCGTCAAGTTTGACCCGGTCCATGCGAAAGTGGGCGGGAAGGCCGTCTCCACATTTTGGTCCGGTTTCAGCAAGGAAAGGGTCTGGACCCGTAAAAATCAAAGCCATTACGGTTGGGATTGGGGACCGCGGCTCCTGTGCGCAGGAATCTGGAAGGAAGTTCGGCTGGAGAAACACCGTGCAGCGAGACTGGAGCATGTATATGCGCGGACGGCGGAGATTGGCGAGAAGGAAGCGCTGGTTGACGTTGAGGTTGAACTGACTTCATGGGACCGCAGCAAATCATACAGCGTTCTTGTTCAGCTCCTCGACGAGGAGAATGGGGAAGTGGCGGCTATGGAAACGTTTAGGATGAGCGAAACCGCAAGCTGCGGGCTGTCCGAATTGGCCGGCGGCAGAAGCCTGTCGGGCGGGATGAGGCTTCATGTATCGAAGCCCAAGCTGTGGTGGACACATGACCTTGGAACGCCTCATTTATATGAGCTGCGAATTTCGGTGCAGGCGGACGGGATAACGATTGACCGGCGCAGCCAGAAGCTGGGCGTCCGCACCCTGGAGCTGAAGCAGCGGGACGCAGCGGGAAATCCTGCCTTTACATTTATGCTGAACGGGATTAGTGTATTTGCCAAAGGAGCCAACTGGATCCCGGTCGACAGCTTTATCGGGGCGGTGCCGGATGAGCGGTATTCCCGCCTGATCGAAATGGCGAAGGAAGCGCACATGAATATGCTGCGGGTCTGGGGGGGAGGCATTTATGAAAGGGATATCTTCTATGATGAGTGCGACCGCCTGGGAATTTTGGTATGGCAGGATTTCATGTTCGCCTGTGCCCTGTATCCCGACTATAACCGCAATTTCATGGACAACGTTGCGAGGGAAGTGCAGCAGGTCGTCAAGCGGCTGCGCAGCCGGACATGCCTGGCCCTATGGTGCGGCAATAACGAAAATGACTGGCTGTATGAGGCGCTTCATGCCAGCGGAGACATCCCGCATCCGTTTTACGGCGAGAAAATCAATCATGAACTGATGCCCGCGCTCCTGGAGCAGCTGGATCCTTCGCGGACATTCTGGCCGAGCTCACCTTACGGAGGGAACGATCATAATTCCCGTGAGGAAGGGGACACGCATAACTGGCAGGTCTGGCACGGCAACATCGAGCCGAGGGTATTCGGCGAGCCCCAGCTCCAGGACTATAGCGTGGAAGGGTTGTCGTTCAAGAAATTCAAGGAAGACCGCACCAAGTTCGCCAGCGAGTTCGGCATGCATGCTTCCGCCAATTTGTACACGCTGCAGCGGAACGTGCCGCAGACGGAGCTGGTGCTGGGCAGCGCGGAAATGATGAACCGCAACAAGGATATCAACCATCTCAAGGGCGTTATGCTCATGGAGGGATACACCGGGATTCCGGGCAATTTGGAGGAATACATCCATTTTTCCATGCTGACGCAGGCCGAAGGCCTCAAATACGGCATCGAGCATTACCGAAGAAACAAGCCGGAGACGAGCGGGGCGTTGTTCTGGCAGTTCAACGACTGTTGGCCTGGCACCAGCTGGTCCGTCATCGACTATTACGGTCTTCCGAAAGCGGCGTACCATTACGCCCGCAAATTTTATCATCCGGTCCTGTTGACGGCGGAGTATACGCCCGGGGATGAGGAACTCGTGCTGTGGGGTGTGAATGACACGCGGGATCCTGTTCGCAAAACGGCAGAGCTTGTCGTTTACGGGATGGACGGCCGTCAGGTATATGCCCGTACGTTCGCTGCAGAGATTGAGGCTTGCGGGAAGCAGCGTATGGCGGTGCTGAAGCTGGACGACCTGCTTCAAGGTCTCGACGCCGCTGAAGCCGTCTGCGTCGTGCGCTGGCTGGACGGCTGCGGGGAAGACAACTTTTATTATTTTTGCGACCATAAAGATATGAATTTCCGGCCCGTTAACCTGAGTGTTCAGGTGAACCCGGAGGAAGGGAGCGTAACGGTATCCTCCACCGACCATGCCGCCCGAATGGTAAAGCTTGAGCTGGACGAAGCCTGGCTGGATTGGGAGGATAATTATTTCGACTTGCTACCGGGACAGACACGAGAGATCCATGTCAGACAGAAGGAAGGCAAGGAGATTCCGTGGAATACTTTGAGGGTATCGGCACTAAACGGTTCGTTTATCACGGTCGATCAACGATAACCGGCTAACAATGGACGAAGAGGAGAGTTGGCGATGAAAGCGGCAGTGCTTGTGAAGCAGGAACAGATGGAAGTGAAAGAACGGAAGACCCCTGAAGCGGGCATCGGCGAGGTACTGGTTCGGGTGCGCAGCTGCGGTATCTGCGGAACGGACCAGCACATTTACCACGGCCATCCGGGTTCGGCGGAAGTGCATCCGCCGATCGTGCTCGGACATGAGCTGTCAGGTGAAGTGGTGGCGGTCGGGAAAGGAGTAGACCTTTTAAAGGAAGGAGACCGGGTATCGGTTGACCCGAATATGTACTGTGGAAGCTGTGAGTACTGCCGCAGCGGCAGGCTTCACTTATGCGACCGGCTGCAGGCGGTGGGCGTAACGCGGGACGGCGGCATGGCCGAATTCTGCGTCGTTCCTGCGGCGAATTGTTACATGATCCCGGACGCGATGAGCTTTGATGAAGCGGCCCTGCTTGAACCGCTCGGCTGCGTGCTGCACGGCTTCCGCAAGCTCGATATCCGGCCGCAGCATAAGGTGCTGATCATCGGTGGAGGATTTATCGGGCAGATCTTCCTGCAGCTCGTTCGTGAATGCGGGGTTTCCCGGATTACGGTCAGCGAACCGGCATCCTATAAGCATGAGACGCTGAGCGGTTTGGGTGCGGATGCGGTGGTGTCGCCACTCGATCCGGATACTGCGGATGCGCTTCGTTCCAGCGCCGATGTGGTGATCGAATGCGTCGGGCGGACGGATTCGGTACAGACGGCCGTTCACGCCGCCCGCAAGGGTGGTCAAGTGCTGCTGTTTGGTGTGGCCGCTCCGGGTGCGGAGGCCGCCATCCGTCCGTTCGATATTTTTTCGAAGGAGCTCCGGATCATGGGTTCGTTCATCAACCCGTTTACCCATACTGACGCAGCTCAGCTGGTATCCCGCGGCAAGGTACGTCTCGCGCCGCTCATCAGCCATCGCTTCACGCTGGAGCAGCTGCCGGATGCGATGCGGAATTACCCTCAGCTGGGGGTCAGCAAGGGCATCGTTCAATTGTAAACGGTGAAGGCATAATACCGAAATAGACACTGATAAAATGGGTGTCTATTTTTCCATTTTTGGGTAATCAATAGTTGTCTCTGTCTAAATTCTATTCATTGGCTGAAAAAAACAAGATTACCAGCTTTGACCATGTATTTTTGGTCATTTTTTCACGAACTAACATAATTGACCGTCCGTTAATTTAACTATATACTTCTTATAATATATAGATTAGCGAAGGAGGAAATCGGATTGGAAGACAGATCCATGACCGTAAAGATTGAGATAGATACTCTGGTAACGATGCTGAAAATGGCCTTCTCCTTTGAGAATTGGGATAACATGATCAAAATTTCAACCGAACTGTATGAGTCCGCGTACGAAATGTATGTCGAACAAAAGGAACGGAATCGCCGGATTCAGGTTACGGAACGTCCGATTGTCTATTATTTCGGATACAGCCATCTCATGAAGGGGCTTGCCTACCAAAAAAAGAAAATGTACCAAGAGGCTAAACAGTGCATAGCCAACTATGAAGATCTAAGCTACATGTCTGACGGTTCTCCTGCTAACAATCAGGCTGTCGAAAACTTCCGTTTTTTCGCAAAAGCCAATATGTTTACGCTTAATATTCTTTCAGGAAATTTGGACTGCCTGGAGGATTATTCGGCATTTATACAGGAAAATCCATCCGAAACTCTCCCTGGACTAATCACGATTTTAGAGGCAGCAAATATACATAACTATGACGTCGATCATATCCTGGATATTCTAGTCGTCGAAGATTCGCAGCTCATTCCGATTGACCAAAATCCCGTTGATCTTTCCTATTATATTTCTTTTTTGTATTTGCTGTCGGTTTATAGATTTAAAAAAGATAGTCACGTCGAGGCGCTCGATAGGACTTTACAAGCTTTGACATTATCTGATAAACTTGAAGATGACAAAATTTTCAAAAAGTGCGTCGCCTTGTTCGAATCTTTCAGGTCTCATGCTTCACAGTCTCAACTAGAATCGTACTCGTCTATCCAAAAAAACATTCTCAAAGGAGCGATTGAAGATGAAGAAGGTATTGTTTTCGACGGTAGTAGCATTAGGACTATTTAGTGTTAGTCTGCTGACGGCATCTGCTTTTACGACGCTGAACCACGGTGCCAACTATGATACGGCCAACCATGGAGCCAACTATTCGATCCAGAACCACGGTGCAAACTATTAATCGGTTTTGCTAGCGGCGGTTAAGATTTATAGCTCATAGAATATTTAAGAGAAACAGCCCAACATCTTGTTGGGTTGTTTTTTTGTTTCACTTCTGCCTGTTTATGTCGAATGCATCAGGGGATCTGTGTTTCATAAATTGAGAAGGAGAAGCAGTGATCGTTTGACAGCCTGATTCTCCGAATCAAGCTGCAGATATTGACGTTTGTTGTTATATCTTGTTATTTATCTTTATAATGAAGAAAAACGGTTGGAGGTTCATATGTTTGCAACCCAGCGAAGAGAAAAAATATTGGAGGCGCTCCAACGCGACAAACAGATCGTGGTGAAGCAGCTGGCACGCGAACTGCAGGTGTCGGAGGGAACCCTGCGGACGGATTTGCGGATGCTGGAAGAAGAAGGCGTCCTGGAACGCACCCATGGTGGAGCGATCCCGGCAAGGACCAAAACCGTGCTGACGGAGCCCCGGTATCCGAGCCGCAGCGAGCTGAACTACGAGGAGAAGCGGGCGATCGGGACGAAGGCTGCCGAACTCGTGACGAGGGGACAATGCATTATTCTGGATGCCAGCTCCAGCGTACTGGAGCTGGCGAAGGCGCTGGTGGAGCATGATTATCTCACCGTCGTGACGAACGGACTGGAGGCGGCCACCATTCTGAACCAGAATCCGCGGATTAACGTCATTTTGATCGGGGGGATTCTCCGCTCCGGCTCCAAGACCATCGAGGGGGTTTTGGGAAAAAGCATTTTGGAAGGGATCCATTCCGACCTGTTCTTTACTTCGGCGGAGGGGCTTAGCATCAGGGAAGGCATGACCGATTTCAGCTTGTACGAGGCGGAGCTGAAGAAGCTGATGATCGCGAGCTCGATCAAGACGGTTGCGCTGGTTGACCATACCAAGCTTGGCCGGAGGTCGATCGCCACATCCGCCAAAATGGAGGACATCGACGTGCTCATTACGGATGAAGGGGCAGACCCGGAGTTTCTGCGCCAGCTGAGCACGACGGAGATCTTGATCGCTCCCTATCTATAAATCAGCAGTCTCTCATGGTGTCTGACCGAAATCGAATCGTCATATATTGCCATTTAAAAACGTTAACAAAAGCAAACAATCGTTGACAAACGCAGACAATCACAGGGAGAATGAACATATGAGAACATGGCGGGAGGATCTAAAGATGAGTTTGGAGACAGTGAACGGTTTTATTATTGATTTGGACGGGACGGTATACCGGGGAGCACAAGCCATCCCTGGGGCCAAGGAGAGCATTGCGCTGCTCCGGTCGCTGGGCAAGCGGATGGTATTCCTCAGCAACCGGGGGAACATTTCCCGGTCGATGTGCCATCAGAAGCTTCTTTCCATGGGCATCGACGTGCCTGCGGAAGAAATACTGCTGACTTCAACGGTGACGGCCCGGTACCTTCAGCAGCATCATCCTGGAAGCCATGCGTGGGTGCTGGGGCCGGATGGCCTGCGGGATGAACTGGTGCTGGCCGGGGTCGGGCTGGCCGCGAGACCCGAGGATGCCGATTGGCTCGTCATTACGCTGCACGAGGAGTTGACTTATGCAGAACTGAATCAGGCGTTCCGGGCCGTGCGAAACGGCGCCCGCATCATCGCGACCAATGACGATAAAACGTTCCCCGGTGATGACGGGGAGTGCATCGATGTCGGCGGTTTGATCGCTGCCATTGTCGCGACGGCCGGTCAAGAGGTGGAAGTGGTCATTGGCAAGCCGTCGGCTTTGATGGCCGAAGCGGCTTTGCAGGTGCTTGAACTGCCGCCGCAGCAGTGCTTGGTGGTCGGGGACAGCCTGGGCTCGGATATCCAGCTCGGCCGCCGGGCAGGCATCCGTACCGCGCTTGTGCTGAGCGGATCAGCTACAAGGCGGGATGCGGAGGCGGCCGCGGAAGGGCCGGACATGGTCTTGGAGTCGCTGGAGGAGCTTCAGCATCTCTTGACGGGAAAGGAAGGAATCAAATGACGGATTGGTTGAAGGATATCAGGGAAGCGGCGGCCCGCATGGATGACGCGGATGAGCGTCTCGCCGACATTTGCCCGGTCGTGCTGGAAAGCGGTGCGATCCGGCAGGCGGGGGCATTTTTAAAAGATCAAAATTACCGCCGCGTGATCGTTACTTCAGATAAGAACACTTTTGCAGCCGCAGGCGAGCCGCTTATGGAATCCATTACGGAAGCGGGGGTTCAGGCAAGCGTTACGTATATTTCGCCTGATAAGCAGGGCGATGTCATCGCCGACGAGCGGTCCATTGTGCAGCTGCTGCTCGATGTAAAGTCCAACAAGGCCGATGTGGTGGTCGCGCTCGGGGCGGGAACACTGCACGACGTATCAAGGTTTGCCGCATACTCGGCGGGTATTCCGTTTGTGTCTGTACCTACCGCTCCTTCGGTGGACGGATTTAATTCCAAGGGAGCGCCACTCATTATCCGAGGCGAGAAAATCACGATTCAGTCCATCGGTCCGGCGGCAATCTTTGCCGATTTAGATATTTTGACGGCTGCGCCGCGGACGATGGTTGCTGCCGGCTTCGGAGACATGCTGGGCAAATGTACGTCGCTCTTCGATTGGACATTCGGGCATCTGACGGCGGAGGAGCCTTATTCCGAGATTGTGGCGGAGATGACGACCAAGGCACTACAGCAGTGCGTGGATCACATCGACGCGATCGCGGACCGTACCCCGGAAGGAATCCGGGTGCTGACACAGGCTCTGATCGAGTCCGGTTTTGCTATGCTGTTGTTTGGCCAGTCGCACCCGGCTTCTGGAGCGGAGCATCATTTGTCCCATTATTGGGAAATGGCGTTTTTGCGTGAGGGCAGAAGGGCGGTCCTGCATGGTGCCAAGGTCGGCGTTGCCTGTGCGGAAATTTCGCAGCTGTATCATCGGCTGGACGCGGAGAATTCCCTGCCGGTTGCGGAGGACAAACTCGAGCGCGTCCGCACGGCGTTGGCTAAAGTACCGGGACCTGATACACTGCAGACCTGGCTGCGCAAGGTTGGCGGTCCCGCCTCCATTCAGGAGCTGGATATCGATGCAAACCTGCTAAAGCGAAGCCTCGCGGAGGCTGACCAGATCCGTCCGAACCGCCATACCCTGCTGCGGGCGGTGAACGATCAGCGGCGGATGTGATTCATTCAGGAAACGTTGCAGCGATCACGTTCAGGTGAATAAATAGGTTAAATAAAGAACATACGTAAGTGAAGGCCGCCGATATGGCGGCTTTTTCTGCGTTTTCATAGACTAGGGTCAGTATGTTGTTTTGATTCCATAGATTAGTATCCGTTTCTTGATTCGTTGCGCTCGACCCCATAAATAAAACGTTTGGAGGACAGCCTCCCGTCTATAAGTCAGATCAACAAAATGATTCCTATGAAGGAAGCCGAGAAACGGCGTATCCGATGACTGAATATTTTATATGGTGTCTGGAATGCATTTCCTAACCATGATACAATCGTTCCTTTTTCTAAAAGGAAGAGGTCCTTTTCACATAGAGGGAGGGCTTATTTTGGCGTAAAATAATATTTCAAAAATAAATCCCAGAGATGGTGTGTCTCGGTACATTCTTACCTGTAAGGAATTAGCGGAATTAATCTAAACGCAAAGGCAGTGAGTTAATACTCACTGCTTTAATCTTGTATATCTCCTGTACAGAGCAAAGCGATTGTACAGCCCAGTCCCCCTACAGCAGCGAGTGTTTGGACGGGCGAGCGCCTTTGGCTTTGTGCGAAGCACAAAACAAGAAAGCGAGCCCGGCCAAACAGGAGCAGCCCCCTGCACTTTTTTACAATTACCATAAAAGATTATTATTACATTCTAAATAAAATATTATTTCAAAAACCGTTGACCGGAATGAAATTTATCGTTATTATGAAATCAAGAAATAGAAGTCAACACGGATAGGGGGATGGCTATGGATGAGTATCTGGCGGGGTTAACGACGGAAGGGATCAACGATAAAACATTGAGTATAGATGAATGTTCAACCGAAGAGATGGTTCGCCTGATGAATGAACAGGATTCCAAGGTTCCGGCTGCAGTCGCTGCAGAGATACCGCAAATTGTGAAGGCGGTGGACACACTCCATCATGTGCTGAAGAATGGTGGAAGAATGTTTTACGTTGGGGCTGGATCTTCCGGCAGGCTCGGTGTGCTGGACGCTTCTGAATGTCCTCCCACCTTCGGCGTGGATCCCTTGCTGGTACAAGGACATATTGCCGGAGGAGACGGAGCGCTGAGAACTGCCGTTGAGGGTTATGAAGACAATGCTGAGGAGGGGGTCGCTTTAATTGAAAGGTGCGGCGTGACAGACAAGGATGCGGTTATCGGCATCAGCGCCAGCGGAAGCGCGACATTCGTCATCGCTGCCTTGAAGAAGGCAGGGGAAATCGGAGCCGCTACGATTGGCGTCGTCAATAACAAAAATTCCAAGGTAGAGCACGTCTGCGACGTATGCATAGCACCTGTCGTAGGGCCGGAAGTGATCATGGGATCAACCAGATTAAAAGCGGGGACTGCACAGAAAATGGTCCTGAACATGCTGACCACCTGTACGATGGTGAAGCTGGGCAAGACCTACAACAATCTCATGGTGGACTTGAAAGCAAGCAATATCAAGCTGCAGGACCGCTCGGTGCGTATCATAAAGACAGCAACCGGGGTCGATGACAAAACGGCACTTTCCTATTTGGAAAGCGCTTCCATGAATTGCAAGCTGGCCATTATGATGATCAAAACCGGCTTGGACGCCCAAGCGGCGGCACAAGCACTGGATCAAGCCGAGGGAAGTCTGAAGAAGGCGATCCGCAATTTTACGAAAGTGGTCTAATACCAAATAATACCAAAGGATATCCTTGAGGAGGCATGTTGTTCATGAAAAAAAGAATGCGTGTATTAGCATCCGTATTTGCCGTAAGCATGGCACTGACCACACTGACGGCCTGCGGGGGCAAAGGCGATTCCAAATCGGCCGAATCGTCCGATCCGAACGCGAAAGATACCATTACGGCGCTGCTGCCGCCGGTATCGGGCAATTTCCAGGACACCTTCGCGGACATTCAAAAGGAATTTACGGAGAAATATCCGAACCTGACGCTGAAAATCGAACCGGCCAGCTGGGAGGACATGACGCAGAAGCTCGATACCCAGGTGAATGCCGGCAGCCCACCGGATATTGCGTTTATCGGATCCGATGGGATTTCCAAATACGTTGACCAAGGCATGGCCCTTGATATCAAGGACATCGCCACACCGGAAATGATCAACGATTACGACAAAGGACCTCTGGAATATATGAAGAAAGGCGACGGCATGTACGGCTTCCCTGCTTACATGGAAGTCCATGCGCTGGGCGGCAACCGCGAGTTCCTTGAGAAGGCGGGCATCGATTGGAAAAAGGTGCAGCAGCAAGGATGGACCTTCGACGAGTTCCGCGAAGCGATCAAGAAAGGCGTCGTTTCCGAAGGCGGCAAAACGTCCCGTTACGGCTTCGTATTCGCAACCGCCGGCGTCACTTCGAAAGACTATTTGGGCATTCTGATCAAAAATGCAGGCATGCCTTCCGCATTTACGCAAGATTTGAAATACGCTTACACCAGCAAAAACTATCTTGAAGTACTTAAGGATATCCGCGCATTGATCGACGACGGCTCCATGCCGAAGGAATTGAGCTCCATCGACGCGGGTAAACGTTGGAACATGTTCCTGACCGGTCAAACGATGATCACTGGTAAAGGAATGGCGACCTTCGAAAAATCCGCAAACACGAACAACGATAAAATCAAAGCCAACGACGGCAGCGCAGTCAAAGGCAGCATTCCTGTGACTTACACGGTTCTTCCGGTTCCATCTTTCCTGGGTGAAAAAGCAGTTTCCAGCGTGGCCGTTGACGGTTACGTTGCATTCCGCGGCAAAAAGGAACCAAGCGAAGCCCATAAACAAAATGTTGTGAAGGCGCTGTACTTCCTGGCCAGCGGCAAAGTAGCCGCAACTACGAACAACGACCTGTTCGTCGCACAAATTACGGAAAGCGGCAGAAAAGCGGCGGAAAGCATGCCGGTTGAACGCGATGCGGACAACAAGGCAGCCGTTGAAACTATGCTGAAAAACGCAGCGCCGGCCCGTCCGGACATTCCGGCTGAGCTGGAAGCGAAAGCCATCAAGCTGGAGGACGAAGTGATCGTTCCGAAGCTGCAGGCGCTCATTGCCGGCGAGATCAAGCCGGAAGAGATGTACGATGCCGTCAAATCCGCAGCGGTTTCCGCGTTCGGTGAAGACGGAGTGGTGAAAGAGTAATCCCTGAATCAAGCGGATAGCCGTGTGCAGGTCACGCGGCTATCCGGTATATAGGCTGTGATAAGGGATAGGAAAGGAGTTTCGCAAAAGATGGCTCAACTAGCTAAACCGGCCAAAAGACGCAGAGTTAGGGGAGACGCAGCCTGGGCGTACGCTTTTATCGCCGTTGCTTTGGTGGTCTTCGCCATGTTTACCGCTTATCCGGTCGTGAGCGCGTTTATTATCAGCTTCCAGAAATACAAGCCGATCGGCTCGGAGTATGTGGGCTTCGATAACTATATTGCCACATTCAAGGATTCCTTGTTTTGGAAATCGGTGGTCAACACGGTCGTGTACACGATTCTAACCGTCCCCGTATCGTTAATCATCTCATTTGCCATCGCGATTCTAATACTGCCGCTCAAGAAAAAGCTGCAGACGACGTTCAAGGCGGTCTATTATCTGCCTGCGGTCGCTTCGGGCGTTGCGCTGTCGGTGGTATGGCTGTGGATCTTCGATCCGATGCCGGAAGGGATCTTCAACAAGCTGATCGGTTTCTTCGGCATCAGCAACCAGAACTGGCTTGGCTCCAGCGCTACGGCGATGTTCTCGCTGGTCCTGATGGCCTGGCTGTCCAGCCACGGCACCAGCATCATCATTTATTTGGCGGCACTGCTCGGCATCGATACCAGCTATTATGAAGCCGCCGATTTGGATGGCGCCAACTTTATGCAGAAGCTGTGGTACATCGTCATTCCGTGCCTGAAGCCGACAACGCTGTTCCTTTTGGTCACCGGGGTCATCGGTTCCTTCCAGGTGTTCCAGAACGCGTATCTCATGACAGGCGGCGGTCCGGACAACTCGACGACGATGGTGGGTCTCCTGATCTTTAACAATGCCTTCAAGTACTTCGAATTCGGCAAAGCGGCAGCCCAGTCCCTCGTGCTCGCGGCGATTATCGCTCTGATCTCGCTGGTCCAGTTCAAGTTCATGGGCAAAGACGTGGAATATTAAGAAATACGTCGGGTGGACGTTATTTCACTAAAGACAGACCGCGGTTTCGCGGAAGTTTTTCTTGCGAGATCAGGCTGCTTAAGCGGGAGAAGTTTTGCTCTCTGATCTCTTAAGTAAGGAGGAAGATCCGAACATGGCACTTTACAGCGAACATACCGGAAAGCCGGCGGCAAAGCGCGTCAGAAACGGTGTGATCATCATCATTTTGATCCTATTTGCATTAGCAACGATTTTCCCCATTTATTTCATGATCATGTCGTCCTTTGGCGATCCGATCGAAGCGGGGGCGGCGAACTATTCCCTGTTTCCGACCAAATTCACGCTTGATTCCTATAAGTTCTTTTTTGATTACAGCGAATATTCGTACCGCTGGCTGCTGAACTCGCTGATCGTGGCGACGACGGTCATGGTATCGAACGTGTTTTTCGCCAGCCTGGCGGGTTACGCTTTTTCCAAAATCAAGTTCAAGGGCAGAACGGTTCTGTTCACGGTCCTGCTGATCGCCATGATGATTCCGTATCAGGTGACCCAGGTTCCGCTCTACATTTTGATCGTCAATATTTTCAATATTCAAAACACATACAGCGCCTTGATATTGCCGGGCCTCGTAACGGTCTACAACATCTTCTTGGCCAAACAGTTCATGGGCAGCATCCCGGGGGAAATCCTCGAATGCGCCAAAATCGAAGGCTGCAACCAGTTCCAGATCTACTTCCGGATCATTCTGCCATTGTCCAAAACGGTGCTGGCGGTCATGGCCATCCTGACCTTTATGGACAGCTGGAACACGTTCTTCTGGCCGTTCCTCGTGACGAACACGATGGATATGCAGACGATACAGGTCGGTCTGAAAAACTTCCGGTTTGCGAATACAACCTATTTTGCGCCGATGATGGCCGGTGCGACCATTTCCGCGCTGCCGATGTTTATCCTCTTCTTTAGCTTGCAAAAGTACTTCCTGGAAGGAGTCACGGTGGGAGCCGTGAAGGGCTGATATGGGGACAAAAGGAGAGAAAGCGGAGCTCAGTCGTCCCCGGTATGCCGTTGGTCTGATGTCCGGGACATCGGTAGACGGCATCGACGCGGCTGTCGTGCAAATCACCGGCAATTTGGAGGGGCCTCCAGGTGTATGTCTGGTCGCTTTTGAGAATACGCCTTTTCCCGCGGGAGTCAGAGAAGACATTTTTGCTTTGTTCGATCTAAGCAACGCAAGCGTAGACCGGGTTGGGAAAATGAATGTGCTTTTGGGAGAACTGTACGCCGAGGCGGCTTTGTCCGTGATCGGGAAGGCGGGGTTGTCCGCCGAAGACGTTTCGGTGATCGGTTCGCACGGCCAAACGGTTTACCATGCCCCGGATATGGAGGCATATCACGGCCATAACGTGCATTACACCGTTCAGATCGGTGAGGGCGCGGTCATCGCGGCAAGAACGGGAATTCCTTGCGTGTCGGACTTTCGGGCGGCGGATATGGCTGTCGGCGGTCAGGGAGCGCCGCTGGTCCCCTTTACGGAATATATGCTGTACCGGGAGGAACACCGGACACTGCTGCTGCAGAACATCGGCGGCATCGGGAACATGACGGTGATTCCGGCCGGTTGCACACCCGGCGAGGTATATGCTTTCGACACAGGCCCGGGCAACATGATCATCGACGGAGTTGTGGAGCGGCTGTACCCGGGACAATTAACGATGGATATTGGAGGAGCGATCGCTCGTCAGGGCACCGCCGATCCGCGTCTGCTCGGCAGGCTGCAGCAGGAAGCTTACTATACGCAGCCGCTGCCGAAATCGACGGGCCGGGAGCTGTTCGGTTCCTCTTATATAGATAAGCTTCTGCATGATGCCGATGCCCTTGGCATGCGGGCGGAAGATATTGTAGCCACGGTGACGATGCTGACCGCCTGGTCGATCGGCGACGCCTACCACAGGTACGTGATGGCAGGACACCCTGCCGATGCCTTGATCGTCGGCGGCGGGGGCAGCTACAATCCGGTGCTGATGGAATGGATCCGGCAGGAGATGGCGAAGGCAGGCGTCCAGGTGCTGACGCAGGAGGAAATCGGTCATAACAGTGATGCGAAGGAAGCCGTAGCGTTTGCCGTACTGGCGGATTACGCCATTGCCAAGCGGGCGAATAACCTTCCGTATGTGACTGGCGCTTCAAGACCTGTCGTCATGGGCAAAATCAGTTATTAAAATGCGTGTTCAAAAAGGTCGGTTTTCAGCACCGAGAAGATTCGATGCCGAATCAGCTTCCCGATTTACTTCGTGATCAAAGGCGGACTTTTTGAACTACCTCTTAAAGGGATGGAGGGACTCATATCGAGATGGTTGTAACATGGAGTGACCAATACACTGGTGCTGTCATCGGCTTGTGGAACACGGTGGCCGTGCGTGACGGCTACAAAGAGATGACGGAGGCCAGCTTCAGCGGCATATTTACGGATAACCGCTATTTCGATCCGGAGAACACGTTTGTTCTCCTGGAAGAGGGCGAAGTGAAGGGCTTTGCCTGCGGATGCACGGGCGGCGATCTGCCGCTTGGAGATCATGCAGGGTACATCACCTGCATCGTTCTTGCCGACGAAGTCCGTACGGACGACAATTACAAGGTGATGCTGGAGCATCTGGAAGGGCGCTTTCAGGCGCTGGGCAAAAGCCAAGCCGACGTGCTGTTTTTCAATCCGATGATGCTGCCTTGGTACATACCGGATACGCCGCGTCACGAGCATAACAATGCGCCCGGTGTGCCGACAGGCAGCAGGCTCCATTCTTTTTTGCAGGGCCAGGGATATGTGGAAAGAGCGCAGGAATGTGCGATGTACCTGGATCTGTCTTCGTTCTCCATACCGCAGGAGATTCGCGGGAAAGAAGAGAAGGCGCAAACAGACGGATATACGGTGGAGCTGTTTGAACAAGGCAAGCATCATGGCGTTTCGGACATGCTGCAGGGCTTCGATAATCCGCTGTGGCAGAAGGAAATCGCCCAATCGACCGCGGACGGGGTGCCGGTCGTCGTGGCGGCGCACCACGGTAAGGTGGTCGGATTTGCCGGGCCGGTCATCCGCCAGGCCAGCGGTCGCGGCTATTTTGCCGGCATCGGCGTTCATCCTGAGCATGAGGGGCATGGCCTCGGCAGTATCCTTTTCTTTAAATTGTGCGAGGCTTTTCAGAAGATCGGGACGGCGTACATGTCCCTGTATACAGGCAGCACCAATCCGGCCATCCGGATTTACGAGAAGGCAGGATTTAAGACGGTCCGAACATTTTCGATCATGAGAAGGGAGTTTTAAAGCGATGAGTGAACAAAAATTAACGATTATGGCGATTGGCGGCCATGTCGGTGACGCGGAACTGACGGCGGGCGGCGTGCTTGCAAGCCATTCCTTGAAGGGAGACCGCATCGTGACGCTGGCGCTGACGGCAGGGGAACGCGGCGTGCCCGCGGGCCAGGATATGGCGGAGTACCGACAGCAAAAGGTGAACGAGGGGAAGGCATTTGCCGATATGCTGGGCGGCGAGTCCATCGTGTTCGACATTCCCGACGGCGAGCTGAAGGATACCGAGGAAATGCGTCTGAGAGTATGCGATGAAATCCGGCGCGTGAAGCCGAACATCATCATTACCCACTGGAAGAACAGTATGCACAAGGACCACGCGACGACGCACAACATCGTGAACGATGCGCGCTTTTTCGCGGGCCTGGCGTCCTTTGAGCGGGAGCTGCCCGCGTTCTTCGCTTCCAAGCTGTACTATGCGGAAAACTGGGAGGATGCGGTGGATTACAAGCCGTACTTGTACGTAGACTTTTCGCAGGAGGCATTTGACCTGTGGGTGAAAGCGGTATCGCAGCACTGGTTCGTCACGGGCAGCAAGTCCTTCCCTTATCTGGAATACTACAAGCATCTTGCGCGGGTACGCGGAATCGAGGCGCGTAAGGAGTATGCGGAAACGTTTATGATTCCGGCGGAAACGATGCGCCTGCGCCAAAGCGAACTGTAAGCGGCGCATTGCCATGACATGAGTGCTTCTGACTGTGACGATTCCTTGGTTGCAGTCATTTTTTTGAGATGATCGCATTGATAAATTTAAACTTCAAATCACTTTATTGGCGCTGCGCCAATTTCAACTACCAGGAGGTCGCTATGATCGCTAATGGAATTGACCGGATCGAAGATTATGCCCATCTGCTAAAAGGGAAGCGGCTCGGACTCATTACATCGCCGACGGGCTTAAACCGTAAATTTGAATCCACGATTCAAATCCTGCATGAACGGTTCCAGCTGACGGCGCTGTTCTCGCCGGAACATGGGGTTCGGGGGGATCAGGCAGCGGGCGCGCAGGTCGAAACCTACCGGGACCCGATTACCGGCGTGCCGGTGTACAGCCTGTACCGCAAGGACTCCAAGCGGCTGGGCCCGGAAATGCTGGACGAAGTGGACGCCGTCGTATACGATATCCAGGATGTGGGCGTGCGCTACTATACCTTCATTTATACGATGCTATACGCCCTGGAGGACTGCGCCAAGGCGGGAAAAGAGTTCATCGTTCTCGACCGGATCAACCCGCTGGACGGGGTGACGGTAGAAGGCAACATCCTGAAGCCCGGTTTTGAATCGTTTGTCGGCAATTACCCGCTAGCCGTCCGCTACGGCCTGACGGCCGGCGAAGTGGCGGCGATGGCGAACGAGCAGATGAACTGGAACGCGGCACTGCATGTCGTTCCGTGCGGCGGCTGGGACCGGAGCATGCTGTTCCCCGAGACGGGAAACCTGTGGGTCATGCCGTCGCTTGGACTGCCGCGCTTTGACAGCGCGCTGCTGTACCCCGGAACCTGTTTGTTCGAAGGCACGAACCTATCCGAAGGACGGGGGACGACGGCGCCTTTCGAAATCGTCGGCGCGCCTTTCGTCGAGGCTCAGAAGCTGGCGGATGAGATGAACGGCATGAAGCTGCCGGGCGTCATCTTCCGGCCGGTCTATTTCAAGCCGACGTTCTCCAAGCATGAGGGCGAGCAGTGCGGCGGCGTGCAGCTGCACGTTACCGATCCGCGTGCGCTGCAGCCGCTCGAAACGGGAATCCGGCTGATGTACACGCTTAAGCGGTACTATGAGGCATTCGAATTTTTGCCTCCGCATAAGGGTAACAAGCTGCCGTTCATCGACCTTTTGGGCGGGGACGATTTGTACCGGACCGAGCGATTCGATGTGCCGGACTTGCTGGAACAATTCCGGGAGGAAGCCCGGTCGTTTGCCGGCATGAAGCAGCAGTATCATATCTATTAGACAGACGAAGGAAGGGATGACGATGCGGTACGTAGCCGGACTGGACGGCGGCGGAACGAAAACGGCGGTCGCCATCGCCGATGAGAGCGGCGCAGTGATCGCCACCTTCGAATCCGGCGGAATCAATTACAACGGTCAGGACGAGGCCAGCATCGAAGCCAGTCTGCGCGACATGATGGGCCGGATCGGCGAGGCGACCGGCGGGCTGGACCGCTGCGCCTATCTATGCATCGGTGCGGCGGGAGTAAGCAATCCCGCCGTGAGCGCCCGCCTGACTGCCAAGGTCAGGGAATGCGGCTATGCGGGTAGTCTCCTGATCACCGGCGATCAGGAAACGGCTTTGAGCGGCGCGCATGAGAGCGAGTACGGCATGATTCTGATCGCGGGAACGGGATCGATATGCTTCGGCCGCAATGAACGCGGGGAGTCCCACCGCACCGGCGGTTGCGGTCACCTGATCGATGACGAAGGCAGCGGGTACGCGATCGGCAGGGACCTGCTGTCCGTTCTGGTCCGGGCCCACGACGGCCGGCTGCCGGATACGGTCATCACGGACCTGGTCTACGGGAAGCTAGGCCTGAAATCGGTACCGGACATCATCGGCTACGTGTACGATGCAGCCCGCAGCAAAAAGGACATCGCCGCGTTAGCACCTCTGCTGACCCGGGCATGCGAGCTCGGCGACCCCGCGGCCCTGGCCATCGCACAGCGCAGCGCTGCTTCACTTGCCGGGCTCGTGGCGCCGGTTGCCGAGAAACTGGCGCTGCAGAAGGGTTCGCTGGCCATGGCTGGGAGCGTTCTGCTCAACAACGTCTATATCCGGGAATGCTTCTTGGAGGAGCTGCAAGGGCGCTATCCGGAAATTACCTGTATCACGCCCAAAAAAGACGCGGCAAGCGGCGCGGTGCTGATGGCGCTCAATCGGCTGCGGGGAGCAAAATAGCCGCAATACTGAGCCGGTGAATCGTGAAGACGAACGGGTGACCATTACGATAAACCTCCTTTCCTTACGGCGTAAGCCGGTAAGGAAAGGAGGTTTTGTCGTCAGCATGGACCGACGCATTCGATTCGCACACGCCCATCCCTTTTCGTTGGAAAGCCATCACGACCGCCGCGTCACCTGAACGTATTCATCTGGAAGCAGGATTTTTCGGCAACGTGGAAGAAATAGGGAGGCACAGGGGGGCGTATGCAGATGAACCATCGGACAGAGGAGTGCATGAATATGGAAGACTTCGAGTTGATTGAAGGATACCGCCGCGATCTGAACAAGTATTCCACATGGCAGCTTCGCTACATTCCCGGACCGGAGATCTGGTCGATCGGACAGATGTACGATCATCTGATCGCGGTGGCCATGGAGTACTTGGCCTATGTCCAAGCTTGTGCCGAAAGCACAGAGGAGCAGCCGCTGGGCAAAACGCCGAATGGAGAAGAGTTGTTCCGGCGGGGCAGCTTTCCGCAGATCAAGATCAAGCTGGAAGGAGCGCAGGCCGCCAGTCCCAATAATGCGTTAAGCAGAGAGGAGCTGGACGCGGGGCTGGTGAAGGTGATGGGAAAAATGCAGGAGTGGGAGTCGAAGTTGGACGGGGTCCACCCGGACGGCAAAGTCCGGCACGGCGGCTTCGGCTGGCTGAACGCGCAGGAGTGGTACCGGCTGATCGGGATGCATTTCCGCCACCATTTGCGGCAGCAGGCGGAGCTGGAACAGCGGCTGCTCGAGCAGTCCAGTGATATTTAGGAAAGACCGGCAGGATCAGCTGCGTAAGTCTATCTTACCTGACGTCTTTTTTGGTAGTTCTTCGGGCGGACACTCATAAAGTGTCCGCTCTTTTACATGGCTCTTCATCGCAAAAGAATAGGCCATCCCGTAAAGGAGGGCCTTAAAACTTGCCGCTATAGACGGCATGATGGACGTTACCACTATATACCTGGTGCCCAAGGGCACGTTACTTACAACGGCAAGTAAACGGTAAACACCGTACCTATGCCAACCGTGCTTTGCACATCAATCCATCCCCGATGAGCAAGGATGTTTTGCCGTGCAATCGCAAGCCCGAGACCGGTTCCGCCGCCCGGACGGGCCCGGGAATGGTCCGCCCGATAGAATCGGTCGAAGATATGGGGCAGATCCTCTTCGGAAATACCGGCACCGCTGTCTTCCATGCGGATCCGGGCATAAGCCCCCTCTCGGTCCGGCAGGAGTACCGTTTCCATCTGAAGGCGGATTTGTCCGCCGGGGGGCGTATAGTAAACGGCATTCGTCAGGATGTTGTACAGCGCCTGGAGAATGCGGCCTTTTTCCGCCGAAACGGAAATGACCTCTTCCTCGGCGTGCAAGGATAGATCGATTTGTTTTTCTTCTACCATAAACCGTATCTTCGCCGTTAAATCGTCCACAAGCGCTACCAAGTTCTCCGTCCGCAGGTGCAGCTCCGTCATGCCGGCTTCCAGCCTGGACAAGTCCAACACATCATGAACCAAACGCGACAGCCGCAGCACTTCATCGTGAATCGATGCCTGCTTGGCGGCAGAGAGGGAAGCCCCCGTCTCGTGTGCCAGTTCCAATTCTCCCTGGATGATCATCAGCGGGGTTTTGAGTTCATGGGCGACATCGGACATCAGCTGCTTTCGGGTACGCTCCGCGTCGGTCAACGAATCGTTCATCTCACGAAGCGCCTTGGAGATCGCCCCGAATTCATCTTTCCTGCGTTCGGGAAAGACGGGGGCGGCATCCCCTTGTTTAATGGTCTCGATGCCGCGGACGATTCTGCGTATGGGGCTTGTCAGCCTCCACGACAATAAGAAAATAGTCAGCAGGGCCGCAATGCCGGTGAACAGCAGCGAAGCCACCCCGATATTGGGCAGCATGCCGTACCACATCGTTTTAAACCCGTAGATCTTGAACTGGCGGTCATTCATCACATACAGTCTGCCAATTCTGTTGTCTCCTTTGTTAAGCGGCACCAGGTAGCCGTCGCTTCGAAGCTCGTCCGCGCTCAGCTCTCCTTGCTGATACAGGATCTTTCCCCCCGCGGATAAAGCGATTTCCGCAAAGCCTGCGGCAGATTCAAACCTCGCACTGCCGACATTTTCCCAGGAATCACCATGATGGCCGTAGAATTGTTCGAACTCATTTTTCAGTGACGCAAAAGGTTCCTTATCCTGAAGATACGCAACATCGCGGGATATATAAAACTGCACATGCGTGACCCCAAGCAGAAAAAGCAGGATAAACACGATTAAAACGCCCATCGACAGCATCAGCTTGGTTCTAATTTTCATGTTCCGCTCCGAAACGGTAACCGAATCCGTAGACGGTTTGAATATAGTCGGAGTCCCGGCTGCCGCCCTCGATCTTCTTGCGCAGCTTGCTGATATGGGAATCAACCGTCCGTTCGTCGATGATAAACTCCTCCTCGAAAGCGTGCTGCAGCAGCTGCATTCGGCTGTACACCCGACCGGGCTTGGATGCCAGGAGGTATAGGAGCTTGAATTCGGTCGGGGTAAGATGCAGCTCCACATTCCCCTTGAATACCTGCAGGCTATCCTCGTGGATTGTAAGCTCGCCTCTTCGCAGGACTTGGACGGGATCGTCTTGGCCGGTTCTGTTCATGCGTCTCAATAAGGAGCGGATGCGTGCGGAAAGTTCCCTTAAGCTAAAGGGCTTCGTTAGGTAATCGTCTGCACCCATTTCGAGGCCGACGATTTTGTCGGTTTCTTCGGATTTGGCCGTGACCATGATGATGCCGGGAGACCCGATCTGCCTAAGCTGCCGGCATATGTCCAGTCCGTTCATTTGCGGAAGCATCCAGTCCAGGATCACGATATCCGGTTGATGCTTGGCATAGAGCTGCAGGGCGGTTTTTCCGTCCATTGCGGTTAGACATTCATATCCTTCACCTTGAAGAAACGACTCCATGAGGGATGCAATTTTGATTTCATCATCTACGATTAGTACATGGATTCCCATTCCCACACTCCTTGACATGATCATTCATTTTTACCTCTTTATAGAATATGGGCAGCCCCCACAATGTGTAAATAGTTTCACCACAATTTCGCAACATTTCGTAGGTAGTATAGCTAACATAGAAGCCGCTAAGGGAGGATGTGCACATGAGTTACAAATTGCCGGTCAAGAAAAAGCAGGCGATCATCATCATCCACGTGCTGTCGGTCGTCTGCTGGCTCGGCGGAGCGTTGGTCATGCTGCTGCTCGGTATGTACATGCTGAAAGCGGAGAACGGGGACCAGTTGTACTACACATTGGAAAATATGCATTTGATCGATGTCGTGTTCATCCGGTACACCGCTCTCGCCACGGTGCTCTCTGGTACTGCGTTGTCCGTGTGGACGAATTGGGGGCTGTTCAAATACTACTGGATTCTAATCAAGCTGGTCTTGACCTTATTGTTGATTGTGTTCGGCATTGTGTACATGGGAGGCTGGTTGTCCCAAATCGTTCGCACTGCGAGTCAGGCCCGACTTCTTGCGCTCAGTGACGATGCCTTTCTGAATACAAGTTTCTCGTTGATTGGAGGAGCTATGGCTAATATCATCTCACTCGTCTTCATGACGGCAATTTCTTATTTCAAACCGTTCGGCAAAATCAATGCAAAGGCTCATCCATCGAAAACGCGGGCGGCAGCTTCACGAAACATTCGGTCTTAAGGAGAGGAAAACCATGTTCGTAACCATATCCAGCATTCTGCTTACCGCCGGCATGACCCTGTTCTGGGGAATTGCCGGCATGACGGCCGCAGGCCTTCCGTACGCACGGACCAACCGAAGCCTCAAACATAAAAGAACCTTCTTGCTCTGGGCAGCTTGGATTGCGATGCTGCTGAGCGCCGCTTGGTATGCAGCGATCGCCCTCCAAATCGTCATCAGCGGTTGGCTATTTGTAGAGGGTACGGTCAAAACGCTTGTCCCCCTGACGTTGATCCCCCAATCGTATGTGGCGGTAAGAATTCTGCCTAAGTTAAAAAGCTTGCGGAATGCCGACGAGAATCCGCCGGAGCAGGAGGTGCTGTGTACGGCGGCCCATCCTTTCGTCATGCTGTCTTTTTTGGCGGCGGCGCTCGCATCGGGGATTTCCGCCTTTAGTACCTTCTTCGCCCAGCCAGTTCTGCCCAGTCTGTTTCAGATCGCTTCCCGTTTCTTGCTGGTTATGCTTTTACTGCTTGTGCCTGCGTTATTCGCATATAGAAGTTACTTAAAGGTGAACAGAGGGGAAAAGCTAGAGCGCGGGATCTTGGTCAGACTGCTAAAATTCGCATCTGCCGGCGTGCTCACCTCCGTCGTCGCCATTGCTATCCTTGTATCCAATGTACTGGTCGGGGTGAGTGCCTCCAAACTGCCGGAAGCGTCGGACATGATGAATCACGACCGGATGGACGAAGGGGGTGGAGCGGCTACCATGATGTCGATGTCCAGTGGCTCAGGTCACCAGGAGCATCATGCTCATATTGCATCAGGTTCGGCCGAATCGGGTCAAGTTGAGGTAGCCGCTCTGACAGGCGATATTTCGGCCCCCGCCGACAAAACATTCGAGCTGGTCGCACAGCGCAAGAAGATGACGCTGGCTTCCAAAGCCGTTATTGATGCCTGGACCTATAATGGTGAAATTGCTCCCGAACTCAGGGTGCACCAGGGAGACATGGTCGAAGTGAAGCTGATCAACCAAGATGTGGATAGCGGGGTGACCATCCATTGGCATGGTTATAACGTGCCGAATGCGATGGACGGCGTGCCGGGGATGACCCAAAATGTTGTCAAACCGGGACAATCGTTCACGTACAAGTTCCGGGCCGAGCAAGAGGGGACGTACTGGTTCCACTCCCATCAGCAGGCGTCAGAGCAAGTCGCCAAAGGGCTGTTCGGCACGCTGATCGTGGAGCCTAAGCTGCAATCTGAAACCTTTGATGAACGGTTTACCGTGATCAATCATCGCTGGATGACCGATCAAGGGCACGTCAATGCCTTTGGAAATCAGGATGGCCTGCAATGGAAGCAGGTGCAGCCGGGGAAGACGATCAAGCTGAGGATCATCAACTCGCATAACCTTTCGCAGAAATACCTTCTGCAAGGGACTGAATTCCGCGTAACCAGCATTGACGGGATGAAGATCCAAGACCCGCAGCCCTTGTCTGATCAAACCGCGCTTCGGCTGGGATCGGGCGGCAGATACGACGTAACCTTCGTGATGCCGAACCATCCGGTCTTCCTGAAACTTGGCAATGCCAGCAACAACGACAGCAATCCGGGCATCGTTTTTTATTCCGGGGTTAAACCGGAGAAACCGATCTTTCGTGCGGAATCCACGCTGTTTGACCCGTCCGATTACGGCAAGCTCGTCGTGAATGAGGTTACGGGTACAGTGAAATTCGACCGGGAATTCCAGATGATCCTCGGCAATAAAATGGGCTTTTACAACGGTGAATTTCATTTTCTATGGACGATCAACGGGCAAGTGTACCCTCGGGTTCCGACCCTTGTCGTTAATGAAGGAGATAAAGTCAAAACGACGTTCGTGAATAAAAGTTTGGGGGAGCACCCGATGCACCTGCACGGGCATCATATGACGGTTTTGAAGAAAAACGGCGAGAAGGTGAAAACGCCGTGGCTGACCGATACGTTAAACGTCATGCCCGGAGAATCCTATGAAGTGGCATTCGTCGCGGACAATCCAGGCATGTGGATGGACCACTGCCATAACTTGGACCATGCGGCCACGGGAATGATTCTGCATCTCATGTACGGCAATGTTCGGCCATCGTACGAGGTAGGGACGAGATCCGGAAACTTGCCGGATTAAAAAGATAAGGTTGTGGAGCATCCGTCCCGAGTGGCACCGGGTGCGTTAACGGTACGGCCCGGGGCCGGAAACGGCATCAATCTATTTTCTACCAAGAGTCCGGCCCGATAAATTTGCTATAATACTAGAGATTACACCGATAAAGGAGCCAGAGAAATCAATATGATAGAATCCAAAACGATGAAAAAAAACCAGTTTCAGCAGGTTCGCGAGTTTCATTTGGGCTTTGACTGCCCTGCTCCGGAGGAGCCGGCGGCATTGAACGACAAGCTGGCGATGAACCGCGCCGCCTTTATTATGGAGGAAGTGATTGAACTTCTGCATGCGACGGCTGGTGATGACGACAGGTTTAAGGCATTTTTCGCCGAGCTGATGGAACGCGCGCAGGATACATACCGCAAGCAGCAGCAAAAAGCCTATCCCGGGGATAAGCTGATCGGCCAGATGGACGCGTTTACCGACATTCTCTATTTTGCCAATGGTGGATTCGTTGAGGCCGGTGTCGAACCGGACCGGATTTTTGAGCACGTCCATGCTGCCAACATGGGCAAGCTCTTTCCGGATGGAAAGCCTCATTATAACGAGGTGGGCAAAGTGATCAAGCCGGACAACTGGGAACAGGACTTCGCTCCGGAACCGAAAATCGCGGCTGAGGTCGCCCGGCAGATCGAGCTAGGCCCGAAGCGGTTCAAGTAGAGCTGAACGCTGCTGGAAAATAGAAAACAAGGAAACCCACAGAAAACGGCTCATGACCGGATATTCCATCCGCCATGAGCCGTTTCCTTTGTCTAAGTATGACCACCAATTATGAAAGCTTGACCTAGTAGTTTGCGCCGTGATTAAACGGCTTGATTGCCGAATCTTGTGTGCCGTAGTTTGCGCCGTGATTGAACGGCTTGATTGCAGAATTTGTGTCGTAGTTTGCACCGTGATTGAACGGCTTGATTGCATCCGCCGAAGCCACCGCCGCGAAGAGTCCGCTAAGAAGTCCAAGCAAGATTACTGTCGAGAGAATAGTTCTTTTCATCTTTAATCACTCCCATAGGTAATTTTTTTAGACAACGGTGTAGTCAAATCTGCAAAACTCTGATTAGCTTGTCTACGACAATATTATCAGAAATTGTAAAAGTCTGTAAAGGGATATCGACAAAAAAATTCAACTTTTTCTTCTCCTATTTCGTATAACAAGAAGAATGCATCGGACCGCTGCAAAAGAAGCCGGAAATTGTCCGGTATAGCGGTAAAAATATTGTCATTACCTGGCACTCGCTGCCCGGTCTATGATAAGTTCATAGAGAATGGATGAGAGGGAGGAATCGATGAAGAAAAGTATCAACCTGCTGAATCTCGTATTTTTTGTGCCTGCGGTCATTTTAAGCTTCGTGGTTTGGAATGATTACAAGCAAGATGTGGCCCATATTCAGGACCGCCTGCATACGGTGGAGGGTTTATTCTACCTGGATGGGGGAAGCAAGGTCATCAGCCTGACAGATAGCTCTGACGGTATGGACGCCATTCTCTACGATGCGGCGACGCATCAGGAAGTAACCAAGGTCCATCTGCGCTCCAATATACATAATGAGTTCGTAAGCTCCTATCAGAAGGGCAATCTAGTCATTGCCACGACGGATGACAGCACGGGGCTCCAGCTGAACGTGATCGGGCCGGGCGGCCATGTGGAGGAGCTGGTCAAAGGAACGCTGGAATTTGACGGCTTTTTATCATCGGCCGTTCATAACTGGGAAGGCCGTATGATGGTAGGAGGAAAAACGGATCATGACACCTTCGTCGTCGGCGAGGTGAGGGACGGCGTATTCCAAACGGCTTATCTAAACGAAGACGCGGGATTGCCCACAAGACCGACCTCGATGTCTGAAGTGATGGGCAGTTTTAACGGCGGCCGCGCCATCCCCCTCTATGAGCTGGATCTGAAGGATGGCAGCACCGCTTATGCCAGCGGCCTATTGAGTGCACAGCGCAAAGCAGCCATACGGATCGAGCCGGAGGGAGGATCTGCTTTTGATGCAGAAGATCAGGCGGAGCGGCAGTTTGCTGCTCTTGCCGGAGTGGATTCTGCCAGCCTGTGGAGGACCGAGTCCAATGAACCGAAGCAGGTACGGACCTACGATGCGGTCAAGGGGGATTGGGGGGATGTCGTTAAGACTCCTGCTCCGGTATTTCAGGCAACCGTTTTTCCGCTGAACGACCGCGAGACGCTCATCTTCGGTTCAACGGCAAAAGACGAATTAAAAGGCCAAGTCACCGGATATCTCTACGACCGGCAGACCCGGTCGTTCACAGACTTGTCCCAGCCATTGTCCGGCCTAGAGCCGAAGGATGTAAGCAGCGGCACGCTTTCCTTTTACAAGGAAATCGGAGATGCGACGCTGTACTTTACCGACGAAGAAAAGTCGGCCGGCTGGCTGAATGTCAAAGGGGGAACGCTCACCCGCATGACCGGCGAAGCGCTGCAAACTTGGCAGATCGCTGAAGGGGCCGACCGGATCTCCTGGAATAGTTTCGCTCATTATTTGAAGCGCGGCAATGCGCTTGTCATCAACTGGGCGATCTGGCTGCTGATCCCGCTGGTGCTGTTTGGCGGTCTCGCATTTCTGATTCGTGTCTTGACAGGCAGACAGAAGAAACTTACGGCCGAAGGCGTGATCGCGCATGGGACGGTAACCCGTCTGCAAGAAACCGGAACTTACGTGAACGAACAACCGATGATCCGCTTTGATATCCGTTTCGAGGATGAAGGGATGATGAAAGAAACGAGCATAAAGAAAGTGGTTTCTTATCTTCATGCCCCGCGTGCGGGCGACCCCGTGCTGATCAGCTACAACCGTAAGAAAAATCGTGCGGTATTCGTGACCGGTGACGATCTGCCGCAGACGAAGCCCGAGGTGATCCGGGACGCCGTTCTGGCGCGGATCGACACCTATGGCAAGGCGGGCCGCGGCGAAGCGCGGTTGCTTCACTTTGATACCGGTGGACAAACCTATGCCATTCCGGTGGTGCAGGCGAACGGGTTCACCTACCAAACCGGGGATAAGGCGGATCTCATGCAAATAGGCGGCGTCACCCGGCTCTACAATTACAACAGGCGGGGCCACGCGGAAGGGGCGGACCAGCTGACGCTGGAAGGCGAAGTGATCCGGATTGAGCAAGTTCCCGTGGAAATCGTGAACAGAAAGCTGATGCTGTTCGAGCTGCTGCTCTCTCATGGGAATCAAAGATCGCGCAAAGTTAACAGCCAGTTCGTGCCAGATCGTCTGCCTGTTGCGGTAGGTTCGATCATCCCGGTGTCGGTGAACAAGGAGGAGTATGAAAAAGAGCTTCGCCTACTTCAGGGCAAGCAGGGCAGCGCCAACGTGACGTCAGTACAGTTCGACGGGACCGTGGGCGAGCGGCCGTTTGCCCGCATCACCGTCATGAGAAACGGGGTTTCGTACCGAATCGAGCAGTCCATTGAACCGGTGTACGGCGTGGAAGTCGGCGATGACCTGTGGATCGCTTATGATGATCAGACAAGGGAGGCCGTGATCGTACAATACGCATCGGCGTAAACGTACACCACAATCCGCCGGTTTTGGGAGAGGAGAGAAAAACGACGATGAATATGCAAGATGCGGAGCCAATCCGGATTTCGTGTAATAAGGCTGACTCGTTCACGTCCCTGCTGCTGGAATCCAACCGCAATCTGGCCCAATGGGGGGGAATGGAATTCTGAACATGCTGACATCGATATTAAATCATTATGCGTCTATCTGGAGAGGGGACATCACGCAGGGGGAGAGCGGCTGGAACAATACGACCCGGTTTGTTGAGGGACCGGAGGGGCGCGGCGTCCTGCGGATTTACCAAACGCATCGGGACTTGGATAAAATCCGGTTTGAGCACGCGGTGCTGGCATCGCTTGCCCAGTCAAATCTGGGCTTCAGCACGCCTGTGCCTGTGCCTTCCCTGACGGGCGATACGGTCGTCCAACTGGAGGACGGGAGCGGACGCTATGCTTGCCTGTTCAAGTATATCGACGGCATCCGTCCCAAAGCCGGCGGTTTTCGGGCCGCCTATTCTTTCGGCGAAGCGGCGGGCAGCCTCTCCTATGCGCTTAGCCGGATTGTGCTTGAGACGTCTCCGGCATATCGGCCCTACTATGAGATCGCCCATTCGTATCCGGCGTTCAGCCCGGAGCGGGTCGGGCAGTTCTGCATCGCCCCACCTGAGCCTTTTCGCGATTTGGAGGGTCCGCTTCGCGGGATTGGCGAAGCTTACGGGGAGGTCAGCCGCGAACTGGAGGGGCTGGAACGCCTTCCGCAGCAGCTCGTGCACGGAGACCTGAATGTATCCAATTTACTGGTGGGTGCAGACAAGCCGGAGCAGGTCACGGCGCTGCTTGATTTTGAATTTTGTACCCGTGACGTGCGGGCGATGGAGCCTGCGGTCATCCTTCCGGGACTGCTGGGGGACGATAAAGACGCCGGCATGGAAGCGGCCGTTCACTTCTGCCGCGGCTTTGGCAGCCGCGTCCGGCTGACCCGTGAAGAAATCCGGGCGGTCCCGGTGCTCATGAAGCTGCGGAACGTGGACGTATTCCTGCACTTTATGACCCGATACGATGACGGCACGGACGGCCCCGAGGTGCTCCGCGAGCAGATTCCGGCCATTCGTGCCGAACTCGCCCGGCTGGAGAGGGACAGGACAACGGTTGAAGCTCTGCTGGAACGATACCTGAGCTCAGAATGACATCAAAGGCGATCTTCCCTGATGACGGGAAGGTCGCCTTTATTTTTCGGGAATATATTATTATCTACAGGACAAGTTCAGCACGGGCCGCTTCTATTCATGCGGAGCTATTGACGTTGATGCTTTGAGATCAAGGTCTCCGTCGAACGAAAGGGATAAAAATTTTTGGGTGTATTTCTGTGCTTCTTCAAACCTCTTTCTGTTTCTGTAGTAGCGGGAAAGCATCATGAGAATCGATAAATAAATGGTCTGCACTTCTAAACTCATGTCATCATGATGATAAGCATCAAACCGGTCAGCCAGTGGCGCAATCCACTCATCGACGTTCAGATCTTGGGAAAGGGCACATTCAAGAATGGTCAGCAATCCGGATAACGTTTCAGATGGATGATGCTGAAGGAATTGAGCGTACTCTTCGAGTTTCGTAAGGTTTCCGGATAGAAGGTGAACAGCCATCGAGTTGGCATAAGCATAAAATGAATAATGATCGAATATCCGTTGGCTGCGTTCGCTCCCGTCTAAAAACCGGCCAAGATCTTTGTACTCGTCGATGCACTTCAGCGATTCGCCGTACTGTTTGTTCTTTTGATGGCCAATTCCTTTCATAAGCAGGCTGTACCCTATATAATAAATGATCGGTTTTTGTGCTTTTTCATTTTGATGGAATGACTGATACGCGTCGTTGTAGAGCTTATCCGAAAGTCGAATCAGAAGATTCCAATTTTCTAAAGAGTATGCGTTATTCAAGGCTGATACGGCCGTATCCAATCTCATATCTCCATCATTTGGGCAATCGTCCATGGGGTCCTCCTTACATTCCTATATCTTCCAATGAGTAGAGTATATAAGTTAGGTTTGCCGCGGTCAATTTATAACAAAAGAAATGACAGGCGGTCGATATGATTTTCCTCTCCAGTAAATCAAATGCATGAAAAAAGACGGCCTCCGGATATGATGGAAGGTCGTCTTTTGCGTTTCATTATTTCTTTTGCACCGTAATTGTCCAGGAAGCATCATCGATCTGTTCGTAATTCGTGACGGTATGGCCAGCTTCTGCGGCCCAGCGCGGTATCGCTTCGGTTGCCTGCGTGCAGTCGAAGTCGATGACCAGCTCGTCGCCGCTGTTCAGCTCTTCGATCGCCTGCTTGGCTTCAATTAACGGGAACGGGCAGACCATGCCCAGAACGGCAAGTTTTTGTTGTTTCATGGAAGTAACCTCCTTGAGTTGTGTTTAGTGTCTAACGTGAAGCTTCTAAATTAAGTCGTCGTGGTTTGCAGCGAAGCAGACTGCTTCAGCTTGGCTTTGGTCCGCGGACGGACGAAAACACGAAATAGGAAGCCGTCCATGTGCCCAAAATCATAAACACGAGGGATACCCAGCCCTGCCATGTCATCATGGCCGTCATGACGAGACCGTTCCCGATGGAGCATCCGCCGGCCCAGCTGGCGCCAAAGCCCATCAGGATGCCGCCGGCAAAGCTCGAGACGGCCGTCTTTGCATCCGGAGAGCGGAAGCGGAATTCCCGGCTGCCTTTCGCCGCGATAAAGGATCCGACAAGGATACCAAGCACCAGGAACATGCCCCAGTTCACGTACTTATCGCTGTCTCCCGTAACCAGGTACTGCAAAATATTAGCGGAAGGCGTCGTGATCCCCAGACCCGACATGCGTCCGGTCGCTTCACTCAGCGGCCAGGCCAGCAGGGCAATCAGGCCGACAAGAACCGCGGTAAAGAACGGATGCCAGCGCTTTTCGAACAGGAGATGACTCAGTCCGGAGCGCTTTGGCTTCATTGCTGGAATGGCGACCTTCGGCTTGCGCAGCGTACGGATGACTAAAAAGATCGTAATGATAGCTAGAAGGGCGATAAACGGCCATACGGAAATGCCGAATGTTTCCGGAATGGAATTGGCTGGAGCATTCACTTTTTTGATTCCGTTATTAAGCGGAGCCAAAGCGCCCGATTTCATCGTGGCGCTCATCGCCATATAACCGAACAGTGCGATCCAGCTGCCGATCAGTCCTTCACCGGCACGGTACCAGGTTCCTGTCGCACAGCCTCCGGCCAAAATAATGCCAATTCCAAAAACAAACGAGCCGACCACGGTCGCCACCCAAGGGAACGTGCCGGCACTGAATTCGATGAGTCCAAGCTGGATCAGCGCAAACACGCCGATGCTCTGAATTGTAATGGCAATCAACAGGGCATAAAACATGCGGTTGTCCTTGGTCAGGTACATGTCCCTGAAGCCGCCTGTCAGGCAGAAGCGTCCGCGCTGCATGACAAAGCCAAGCAGGGCGCCGCACAGCAAGCCTGTTAACATCAACATGACGTCATTCTCCTCCTTTGATTATATACGAGTAATTCACTTTGTTTTATCGGTATTTATGATTTTAGCAAATGGGGAGGAGATGTCAATGGAGAAAAGTTCCAATGAATCTAACATAGCATGTGATCGTGTTGATGCGCTATCCGTTTAAAACTGCGCTTGAATCCAAATCGATGGGCCTTGGGGGTGGAGGAAAATGAAAATCGAGGCACTGCGGCCGGCAAAGCGTCGATTAAAGGGCTGGTTGGCGGCGGCTTACGCCTCCTGCTTCAGGAGATGAGCGGAGGCGTGCCGGACCGCTGCGCCTGTGCGACGTATTCGGTAGGGGAGAGGCCGCAGTACTTTTTGAACACCCGATGGAAATACGAAGTATCGTAGTAACCGAGGTACTGCGATATGCCCGCGACCGTCATATTTGAACCCAGCAGCAGGCTGCAGGCTTCCTGCATGCGCAGCTGGTGCATATACCGGATCGGGGAGAGGCCGTACACTTCCTTGAAGACGGCGGTGACGTAATTGGGGGAGCGGCCGATCAGTGCAGCCAGCCGGGGAATTTCGATCTGTTCCCGGTAGTGCTCCAGCAGATAGGCTTTTACCGCTTCGGCATATTTCAGCTTGCTGGGTGTCAGCGCGGGCTGGTCAAGCTCGCGGGCAATCATGCCCAGAAGTTCCTGCAATATGCCGAGGCAGATGATGGAACGGTAGCTTTTGCCGCCCATCATTTCCTCATATAGCCTGTCACAGCGGTGATAGGCGTACTGGATCGGGGAGAGCCTGAACTTGACGCAATGTCCTAGATCCACGAACGGTATTCCTGTCTGAGCCCCCGGCTCGCAAGTAAATAAAACGGTATGTTTTTGGTGGGGGATGCCGTCCTTATTCTCCCCTGCCCGGCGGGCTCCGCTGGGAATGAAGAGCACGTCCTCCGCTTCGGCGATGACAACCCTGTCATTGATTTCATACCGGACCTGTCCCTCCCGGACGACGACCAGAACGTTGTACGGAATCGTTTCGAGGTGGGTTCTCCAGTGGGGTATCTCATTGTCGAAATTTACACTCCTAATTAGAAGCATGTTCTGCACCTCTTTATCTCAAAAAGCTTAATAGAACCGTATCATAATGCGGGCTTTTCGTAAATCATACATCCTTGCGTTCAGCATGAATCGTCTAAATCGCGATAGAAATGTACATCAAAAAAAAGAAATGTACATGGACGTGTGAAGGCCGACACGCCTATAATTCAGCTGCACAGTCAATTCATATTGAGAGGACGGATGAACGATGAGAGTGTTATTACTGGATTTGGATTCAACGAGACCGGACCACCTGGGCTGCTATGGCTATCACCGGAATACGTCGCCGCAAATCGACCGGGTCGCGGCCGAAGGCGTACGTTTTGACAACTACTATACATCGGACGCCCCGTGTTTCCCGTCGCGCACGGCACTGATGACGGGCCGCTTCGGCATTCATAACGGCGTCGTGGGACACGGAGGAACGGCGGCCGACGTCCGTCACGAAGGGCCTGACCGCGATTTCCACGACAGGCTCGCATCGGAGAGCTTTCCGGCGGTCTTCCGCCGTGCGGGCATGCGGACTGCACTGGTCAGCCCGTTTGGGGAGCGGCATTCCGCCTGGACCTTTTATGCGGGATTCAACGAAATTTACAATACGGGCAAGGGCGGCATGGAATCGGCCGAGGAAGTCACCCCCGTCGTGCTGGACTGGATCGAGCGGAACGCAGACCAGGAAGACTGGTTGCTGTACGTAAACTATTGGGATCCGCACACCCCGTACCGGGCACCGGAGTCGTTCGGCAATCCGTTTCAGGACGAGCCGCTTCCCGAGTGGATCACAGAGGAAGTGCTGGAGCGCCATAAGCAAAAGATCGGCCCGCACGGCGCGAACGAAATCAATATGTATAACAGCAGCACGTCGCCGAATTACCCCCGCCACCCCGGCGATATCCAGGACATGGACGGTTTGCGGAGGATGATCGACGGTTACGACAGCGGCATCCGGCATATGGATGACAACATCGGGATGATTTTGGATCGTTTGACGGAAAAAGGGGTCATGGACGATCTGGTGATCATCATTACCGCCGACCATGGCGAAAACATGGGTGAGCTCGGCATCTACGGCGAGCACGGCACTGCCGACCAAGGCACCTGCCGCATCCCGATGATCATCCGGTGGCCGGGGATGCAGCAGGGAATTTCCGATGATTCCCTGCACTATCATCTCGACCTGGTGCCTACCATCGCGGAACTGCTTGGTGTTCAACCTGCACAGAGCTGGGACGGCCGCAGTTATGCCGGCACACTGCGAAGCGGAGACGCTGACGGAAGGGAGTACCTGGTCGTCTCGCAGTGCGCCCACGTATGCCAGCGCAGCGTACGGTTCGGTGACTGGCTGTATACCCGGACGTACCATGACGGCTATCATCTTTTTGACAAGGAGATGCTGTATAATCTGTCGGAGGATGTCCATGAGCAGAACAACCTGGCGCAAGAACGGAGGGACCTGTGCAAGGAGGCCGTCTACCTGCTGAACGAGTGGCATGACGAGATGATGATGACGATGAAGTTCGACGTCGATCCGTTGTGGACCGTCATCCAGGAAGGCGGTCCATATCATGCGAAGGGGCATTTGCCGATGTACATCGAGCGGCTGGAGCAGACCGGGAGAGGGCATGCTGTGGCTGAGCTGAAGCGCCGCCATCCGAGGGAGTTTGCGCGGAAATAAGCGGAAAGCATGATTAATGAAGACAAGGGGCTATCGACTGGCGATAGCCCCTTTCTTTATGATCCGCGGCGTTGATCATGCTGGCGACAGCGGCTTACCATGCAACGGCCGCAGCTTATTTCAATTCTTCCAGCAGCAGCGGTGCGATGAAATCGCGGAACACATTGGCCGGATGCCGTTCTTTTTTACGCTTGTCATCGGTCAGGACCACAACCGTTTCCAGAACGGGAACAATATAGATAAACTGTCCCGCGTACCCGCGGGCGTAAAAATAGTCAAATGACAGCGGGGATGCCGGAGCGGTAGTTCCCTTAAGCGCCCCTCCAAAAGTATCGGTCCACCAATGCCAGCCATAGAAGCCGCGGTTCGGCGGACCAGCAGGGATGATCGGCTGCACGGAACGGTTCACAAGCTCAGGGGAGATCAGCTCCCGCTGCTCCCAGCGTCCCTGCTGCAGATAAAGCTGTCCAAATCTCAGCATATCCCCGGGGCGCAGCCATAAGCCGTATCCTCCGGTGTGGATGCCCTGCGGGTCGGATTCCCACCGGTAATCTTCAATGCCCAGCGGTCCAAACAGTTCTTCCTCGGCGTATAGGGCCGTTGATTTGCCGGCGGCTTGGACCAAAATTGCGGACAGAAGCTGGGAGCATCCCGAGCTGTATTCCATCCGTGTTCCCGGCGCATTGGATATGGGCTGCTCGAGCACAAATTCGACCCAATTGCTGGACCTTGTCATGCGAGGAAATGACTTGATACCGCCGAATTCGCTCCAATCAAAGCCGGCTGACATCGTCAGCAGATGCTCCAGCGTGATTTCCCGTTTGCGGGGATCGGAAGCGGATCGAAGCTGCGGGAAGAACTCGGTGATCGGCGTCTTCGGACCCGGCACGATGCCTTGGTCCATCGCGATGCAGATCAGGGCCGACAAAAAGCTTTTGGTGCAGGAATTGACCTTGGCCTTCTCGGCAGGGATGCTGGGGTGGCGGTAGTGCTCAAACACCAACCGGCCGTTTTGGCTGATCAGGCAGCTTCTCAGGTCGACGGGTGCGATGGCTGAAGTGAGTTCAGTTATATTCATGAGAATCTTCCTTTATTTAGAATGGCTTTTGTGACATGATGCCGCCTATACATTATGGCAAACTGCCGGTTCCCGGGCAAGGTACGGACGATGCGCTAATGGTTATTTTCGTTTCAAAGACCAGCCGTAATAATCATTACAAGACTCGCTTGAACCTCATCCGAACATGCGAAAAGACAGCGGCTCAAGATGAACCACTGTCTTTTGCTGCGGCTGTTATTTGGTTAAAAGGTTAATATGGTCGAGTTCTGTGCTACTGTTAAAAATAAATTCAAGCTTATAGTTTCCACGATTGTACGTCAGCTTGGTCTGGGTTTTGTTCCCGGTTTTGAAGGTGGACACCGCGCTTGGTGCATACCAGTTCTGCTTGAGCATCTTCATCGTAATGCCGCCGATATTGGTCTGGCGTTCGACGTTGGTGCCAAAGTAGCGCATTTCGCGAATTTTGCTGAGCTTATAATTGAAGGCGTAGCCGGGATTGCCCATATTCGCGCTGTATACATCGAACCCATCGGCATCCTTCATCGGATTTTCGGGTTCCCCGATCTTGTGCAGGACATCCTGCCGGGTGTCTTTACCAACGGTGAGGCCGCTAACCGCCCCCGGGAACTGGCCTTTCAGCGCCGGTTTATAGAAGCTGTTCAGTGTTTGGAGAGCCAGTTTGGATGCGTAACCCTGATCGGCTGCCGCTGCTGCGCTTGCTTGATGAACGGGATAAGATATGTTTGCGCCGATGGCTCCCAGGCCCACCATGCCGGCCACTGTCATGGCCATGATTGCTTTTTTCGCCGGTTTTGTGATTTTCATGCTGTATCCTCTCCTTGTAACTTTTGGGTTCTATATATTCTTTATTACCCATTCTGCGTAAGATTCAATTCTTCTACAGCATAGTAGAACCCGAAGGAGATTGGGTTACGATTCCGTGAAAGGATATGTCAGTTTTGACACTGGTGGCGTTAACGGCCGCGTTCCGGGAAGGGACAGAAACCCGGGGTCGCTGAAGACAGCATCTCAGTATATTCCGGCTGGAGCTTGGATAACTCGTTGAAATAGCTGGAGATGACGTGGTTTCCGCCGAAGGATCCGAGCTGAAAATGCCGAGGTGACAAGGTCTTTACATGACTGTAATAAAATCTTTTGGACCGTTTCGGCAGTTTGTACACCGAAGGGGGCGCATGGGTCACGACATCAAACAGGTTGGCGATGCGAAAGCTGTTCGGGACATAGCTGGCAGAAGCTTTGGCAAAGGCTGGGTCGCCTACCCGCGGTGAACCGAACGTGAACAAGTAAGGGGAGCGGAAGCAGGTATTGGCCGCAACATCGACCGCGCATAAGGTCGCCAGTGCCGCACCCAGACTATGACCGGTGATGAACAGCGTCTTGCCTTGAGATAGCTTAGCCAGCGTCGAGATGATTCGGCTCCTTGCGGAGGCATAAATGTCCGTGAACCCCCGGTGCGTCATACAGTCTTCTTTAATGTATTTGAATTTCTTCTGAGATGCGATGAGATCCGCGATCCAGTTGGTCGTCGTGCTGGTTCCCCGGAAGGCGATGATGACCTCTTGATCCGAATCCAGAATAAAACCGAAGCGTTCCCATTCGTTGGTAATAGATCGGGCCTCAATGACCTCAACCGGTGCATATGGGGAAGGGATGACAAACGCCCCGTCCTCATTCTCAAATTGAGCATAGGTCTGTCCGCAGATGGCCGCCAGGAAAATGGTACGCTGCTGCAAATCCTCTGCCTTGCTCATACGCATCCCGCCTTTCTCTCCTACACTATATTAAGAGGATAAGGATCGGGTGCCTGGGCAAGATGAGTCTATATTAGGAGGTGTCCGCATGTTACTTCATATTAAACGGGTCTATGAAAAGCCCGAAGCTTCGGACGGCAAACGGATTCTGGTGGATCGGCTGTGGCCGAGGGGACTGACGAAAGAGCAGGCCGCCCTTGATGAATGGATGAAAGAGATTGCGCCCAGTCATGAGCTGAGAAAATGGTACGCTCATCGGCTGGAGCATTACGACAAGTTCAAAGAGCTTTACCTGCAGGAGCTGCAGCAGGACAAGCCTTCCCGGCTTTTACGGCAAATCAAGGAATGGGCGGAAGATTCCCCGGTTACGCTGTTGTATGCCGCGAAGGATACGACGATGAATCAGGCGGTTGTGCTTAAAGAAATCATTGAATCGTTGTAAACACTGCAGGAGACCGATATTTCGGTTCTAAGATGGAAGGCATGGCCCATAATTTGATAAAAGGGGAAGTAACCGGTTCCCGGCCGGTTACTGTCCTGCGCCATGATGGCCGATCTCTTCATCGCTGCGTTTTTTGTGGCGGGAGAAAATATGAAGCGGAGCGATTCCTACCCATTCATAGGCTTCGGATGTTCCGTACAGCTCGGTCAGGCTGTAAATGACAACAAAGGGGAGCAGGCCGAGGGCCAATACGGCAAACAGCAGTCCAAACGTTAGCGATTGCCAGATCGATCCGGATTTGATCAACGTACAACGCCTCGCTTTCATTATGAATGGGATGACCGTAAACGGGACGACCATCCCGTAACATATCGTATTGCGATATAAATATGTGAAGGAGACCCGGTTCATGACTGATGAAAATCTGCCGAAAGCCGTGTACGAGCAGTTGGCCGAATTCAGGTACAGGCTGCGGAAGTTTATCCATTTCAGCGAAAATGCTGCAAGAGACGTCGGTCTGACCCCTCAGCAGCATCAGCTGATGCTTGCAATCCAGGGGTACCCTGGCCGGGATTATGCAACGATCGCCGAAGCGGCGGAAAAGCTGCAGATTACCCATCACGCCTGCGTCGGTCTCGTCTCCCGCTGTGTCCAAGCAGACCTCGTCGTACGGCGGGCCAACCCGGAAGATGCCCGCAGCGTCCATATCGCTTTGACAGAGAAAGGAATGGATTGTCTCAAGAAGTTGTCCGCCGTGCATCTGATGCAGCTGGAGAACCTTGATTTCAAGTTCCCTTAATGCAAAAAAAATGCCTCCGCTGCTGACTAGAAGAGACACCGAGAAATCGCAAAGAGCAAGAATGGCGCTCCTCTAGCCTTAGGGCTGATGGGAGCGCCTTTTTTTGATCTCGTTGAGCCATGCCACTGAAAAGTGATGGATCAACATCGAATGTTTGCCGACAAATTAGCGTTACATCTGTAGTCTCTTTTTGGAACGCCATTGGGTTGGGGCATCGCCCATCACCCGTTTGAAGTGCCGATTGAAGCTGGATAAGGTCGCGTAGCCAACCTCCTCGGAAATGGTTAAAATGCTGCTGTCGCTATGGCACAGCAGGGCCGCTGCCACCTGAATGCGCACGTTGTTGATATAGTCCAGCGGAGCCATACCCATGCTCTTATGGAAAACGCGCCGGAAATGAGTGACGCTGAGGCAGCATAGCTCGGCTAACCGGTGAATCGGGACCGACTCCATATAGTGCTGGGAAATGTACTCGAGCGCTTTTGAAATTTGCTGCATCGCCCGCCGGTCAGCCCCGACAGCCGCCGCGTCCTTTGTGCTGCTGTCTAGAAGCAGCAATTGCCTGCCAATCAGCGTCACGAGCGTCCAGATATATCCCTTCGCAGCCGATTCATACCCTGTCTGGCGTTTCTCCAGCTCTTTCATCGCATTGGTTGTCAGCCAGACGACCTCAGCGTGATCATCCGGGGTGACGATATTGTTGTACCGGGGATACGTATCCGTGCCGACCCTATTCCAGAATCCGCAGGACATCTTGTCAGCCGAAAATAGAGCATCCGGATCAATGAAGCAGAAATGCCACCTGCTTTCTTTTCCCTTTAAACTCTGAGCGAGATGAAGCTGATTCGGGAATATGATGCTGACATCCCCTTGAGTGTAAGGAAGGATTTTGTCTTCAACGAAAAAGACGCCCGATCCTTCCAGGCAGTAGCCGATCTCAAGGCAGTTGTGGAAGTGCAGATACGTGATCTCATCGTCTCCCTGGACGTGATTGCTGAGCCAATCTACAGGGAAATCGGAAGGAAGCAAATAAGGCTCGGAGACAACTTTATAATCAAATGGTCGATTTTGCACAGTTTTCAGTCCTTTTTCGGCAGAAGTGATGTTTTTCATTATAATAAACTATCCTTGAACGGAATTCACTTATCTTGGGAAAGGGGTTCATCCAATATGGCTTATCCTAAGGAACCGAAGGTCTACGAACTCGCAGGCAAAATCATTGAATACGGGCGACTCGCACACGAATACGGAGGACGGGACGTTGCCGATGCCTGGATCGACATTGAAGAGAAGATGAAAGAAACTTTGCAAAGACTGAAGGGTTTACCGATTGACGCTAAGCTTAGTCAGCAGGAGCCGGACGATCTACCATCCATACAAGCGCAGCGTACCGAAGGACCAAGAAAGTTATGGGGATCATTCGACAAGGCAGTCTATAAGGAAAAGCTGGAAGGGGCGATGCTCGCCCGTTTTGCCGGATGTACGCTGGGGGCGCCGGTCGAGTTCTGGGAAGTGCACGATATGGAGCAATGGGCCGCATATATCGGGGATGCATTTCCTCCGCAGCATTATTGGACCAAAATCAAAAACCCGAATGATCTTCGCTATGGCAAAAGCACCTTTTATGAATATACCTTGGAGGGCTTGACCCAAGTCCCCGTCGATGACGACATTACTTATACGATCCTGGGGCTGCTCATTGCCGAAGAGCATGGGCTCCGATTCACGACAGAGGATGTAGGAAAGAGCTGGCTCAAGTACCTGCCGGTCGCTTGTACTGCCGAGGAGGCTGCGCTCAACAATTTGAAGGCGGGCATCCCGGCGCTGCAAGCAGCTGACGTAAATAATCCGTTCTGCCAATGGATCGGCGCGGACATTCGCTCGGATCCGTGGGCTTACATGGCGCCGGCCTACCCGGCAAAGGCGGCGGAATACGCCTATCGGGACGCTTATTTGAGCCATCGAAGAAACGGGATCTACGGGGAGATGTTTTTCAGTGCTGCGCAAGCCGCAGCATTCGCCGTCGATCATCCCGAGCAGGCGCTTCGCATAGGCTTGACCGAAATTCCAAAAGACTGCAGCCTGTATAAAGATGTGGAATGGGCGCTTACCGTAAGCGGCGAGATCCATGATTACAAGGAAGCAAGAGCGGCAGTGAACGAGCACTTCAAAGGGATGTCGGGCGTGCATACGAACAACAACGCCTGCTTGACGGTGTTCGGCCTGATGATCGGGGGGACCGATGTGTCCAAGGTGATCTCCGAGACGGTTGCGATGGGACTGGACAACGACTGCACCGCTGCGACGGCCGGCAGCATCGTTGGCGCGATCGTAGGGAAATCCGGCGTGCCGGAGCATTGGGTTAAGCCGTTTCATGATACGGTAACAACGTATATGATAGACGCGGAGAAGTTTAAGATCAGCGACCTAGTAGAAAGATTTGCGATCCTTGCCGGCAAAACGCATCACGACGCATAATGTGGCGCCGTTCGCCTTAGCCCATTTTAAGAAAGATCCAGCATGAATCCGTATTTTTCGAACAAAAGACGGCTTGAAGAGCACCACGATTCGGAATCCTCCGAATCAGATATCAAATCCATCCACGAATCATGCCCTTTGATCCATGGACAACCGGCGAAGTATCGGAAACAATGGGGAAAGCGGGATCCAATCAACCGGGAGAGGTGGAAAAGGATGAAACTAAAATTGATCAAGGCGTTGTGGGGCATGGAGGGTACGGGCACGTTGGAAGAGCAGATCGCGCGTATCGCTTCCGCCGGCTACGATGGCGTCGAGGCGCCCCTGCCGGCACCTGAAAATGAACAGCGGTTTAAGGAGCTCCTCGCAAGCCAGGGGCTTGATTACGTGGGGATGATTTTTACCGAAGGGCCGGACCACAATGCTTCTTTCGAAGCACAATTGGAACGGGCGAAGTCGTTTGGACCCATCCATGTCACTGCCCATTCCTTGAAGGATTATCTTCCAGTTGAAGAGCAGATCGATTATTTCCGGCGAGCTGTACAGCTTGAGCAGCGGATGGGCGTCAAGGTTGGCCATGAAACCCACCGGGGCCGGGCTTTATTTAATCCTTGGGATACGGGGAAAGTGCTGAATGCTGTCCCAGGGCTCGGGCTGACGGCCGATTTTAGCCATTGGTGCTGTGTTACCGAATCGACGCTGGAACATTTAGAGAGCGAGTTGGACCTGGCCATCGCCCGCACCGTACATATACATGGGCGTGTCGGCTATGCGCAAGGACCCCAAGTCCCGGATCCGAGGGCACCTGAGTACGCGCATGAAGTCGCGCGGCATTTTGACTGGTGGCAGCGAATTGCCGAAGCGAGGCAGCTTGCCGGTGCTACCGAATTGACCTTTACGCCGGAATACGGTCCGCCGGGTTATCTTCACACGCTGCCTTTTACCAATCAGCCGGTTACGGATTTGTGGGATGTATGCAAATGGACGGTAGAACAATACCGCGATACTTTCGAACGAATCCAATCCGTGAAAGCCACCTGACAGACACGACTGCACCTCAAGTAAAAGAATGCAAAAAGGCTGCCGCATTGCTTCCACAGCATGCGGGCAGCCTTTCGTCATTTTTGCAGGCATGGAGGCTGAAGGCGTGCTATTTTCGATAAAGCTGCCGAAAGGACTTCGGGGTATGACCGGTATAACGGGCAAAGCTCCTTACGAAATAAGGAAAGGATCCGAATCCCGTTTGCTCGGCGACGCGTCCGATCGGATCGTCGGTATGAATCAAGATTTGCTTGGCCTGCTCAATCCTGTGCCTCGTTAAATACTCCAGCGGCGTGCAGCCGAAGGTCTTTTTCATACATAAGGAAATGTAGTTGGCATGAAAGTGCAGGGATTCCGACATTCGCTTATAACTGATGGGCTCTCGGTAATGCCGGCGCAGAAATTCACCCGCCAGCTCCGCCACCTTCAGATGAGGATTCTGTATATCGCCTCCCTCCGCCTGCTGCAGCATGGACAGCAAGTCCTGAAAGCAGATCTGCTGCTTCCAGCGGGCGGATACGGTTTGTTCTGAGTGCAGCATCATCAGCCTGCGGAGAAGTTCATCGACTTGACTTGGAAGAAGCGGGGCTCCCTGCTGGGAAATATAGATCGAGAATTTCTCGATCTGGAACAGCGGATTGCCTTCATATGCCGGGAAGGAGGAATCCTGCTCGGAAACTTCATTCCAGCTGCCCAACGTTTGAAAATGCAGCCAGTAAAAATGCGTTTCTTCCAGACAAGGCCGAGCGGTCCGATGCGACCGGTCCGGCCGAAGGATGGCGTAATGTCCCGCCGGGATGGTAACCTTCGTAAGCTCTTCCTCCAAAAACAGGCATCCCCTCGTCACGAAGATCAGATCAAAAACGCCGATGCTGCTGCGGTCCGGATGGGTACCGCCAATCGGGTAGGTGTCATCCCCGCAGGTGACGTAATGGGGTAAAGGCGGCGCTATGAATTGGAACATAACTATCATTCTTCCTTCGAATAGAATTGCTTCTATCATAAAGGATTGCTCATGGCGAATCCATATGTTTTGCCATCGTCATGAGGTTGTGATTGGATAAAAACAGGTTGTTATCAGGTATCGGTAAATAGCGTAGGACATGGTATATTTCAAAGCGTTAGCCGTTGTAAACCGATGATCATAAGGGAGTGACGAACTTTGAAATTAGTTAAAACCGCATTCGAACAACTGCCGCTTTGTGCGATTAAACCTTCCGGTTGGCTTAAGGATCAATTGAACATTCAAGCGAAAGGACTTACCGGGCATTTGGATGAGCATTGGGCGGATGTCGGACCCGAAAACGGGTGGGTCGGAGGCAAGGGAGAAAGCTGGGAACGCGGACCGTACTACCTGGACGGACTTCTACCGCTGGCCTATTTGCTTGAGGATAAGGCGTTAATCGCCAAAGCCAACCGGTGGGTTGAATGGTCGCTTGCCAGCCAGCAGGACGACGGCCGCTTCGGGCCGAAACGGATCGAAACCGTCAACCACGAGGTGGACGAAAAGCACGATTGGTGGCATTACATGATCATGCTAAAGGTCATGATGCAGCATGAAGAAGCGACGAAAGATGAGAGGATCGTTCCCTTTCTGACGAAATTCTTTGGCTATGTACACCGTACCATTGAAGAGAATCCGCTGAGCGGCTGGGCGAAAACCCGGGGGGCTGAAATGCTGCTCTGCCTGGTGTGGCTATATAAAAGGACGCAGGATCCTTTGCTATTGGAAGTGGCGGAGGTCGTGGCCAAGCAGACGACGGACTGGTCCGATATTTTTTATGACTTCCCGTTCTGGCGCAAGGTGGAGGAGTGGGATTGGACGACGCATGTGGTGAATGTCGCGATGGGGATCAAGACGCCGGGCGTGTTGTACGAGCTGACCGGAGATGTCGTTGAGAGAGAGTCCGTGCACCGCGGGATCGATTCGTTAATGACATACCACGGTCAGGCACACGGCATGTTTTCGGGTGACGAGTGGCTCTCCGGGACGCATCCGAGCCAGGGGGTCGAGCTGTGCGCCGTGGTGGAATACATGTTTTCGATGGAGCAGCTGACACGGGTATTCGGTGACGGCAGGTTTGGCGACATTCTTGAGAAAGTGGCGTTTAATGCGCTGCCGGCGGCGATCTCTCCGGACTGGATGTCCCATCAGTACGATCAGCAGGTGAACCAGATTTTGTGCAACGTCGCTCCTCGCAGCTGGGTGAACGGGCCGGACGCGAACCTTTTCGGCCTGGAACCGCATTTCGGATGCTGCACTTCGAATATGCATCAAGGCTGGCCCAAGCTGACGTCGCATCTGTGGATGAAGGACCTTGAAGGCGGGCTCGCAGCCGTTTCTTATGCACCATGCACCGTTGAGACGGCGGTTGGCAGCGGGTCCATGGCCAATTTGGCCGTCAGCGGGGAATACCCTTTCCGGGACCATGTCCGCATCTCGATGACTTTGGAGCGCCCGGAAAAATTCACGATTTCCTTGCGGATCCCGTCCTGGTGTACACAGCCCGTCATCAAGGTAAATGGCACACCGGTAAACGTTCAGATCGAGAACGGATATGCCAAAATAAACCGCGAATGGACGGACGGAGACGGAATCGACCTGAAGCTGCCAATGACCGTCATCACGACTTCGCGCAATCTCTATGCGGTCAGCGTAGAGCGGGGACCGCTTGTCTATGTGCTGCCGATCCGGGAACAATGGCAAATGGTGCGGGAGCGTGAAATGTTCCATGATTGGGAACTGTACCCGGGATCGGCCTGGAAATACGGTCTGTTGGCCGATACCGGCTTCGAGGTAAGCGAGGCGGATATTCCAAGCCAGCCGTTCTCCGGGGATGGAGCTCCGGTGCGGATCAAAGCTTCGGGCCAACTGATAAAAGACTGGAAGATGGAAGGCAACAATGCAGGCACACCGCCCATTCATCCAGACTGTGAAGGTCAGCCCGTGGCGGAACTTGAGCTAGTCCCTTACGGAAGCGCGCGGCTGCGGATCGGGGAGTTTCCGCTCATCGGCAGCCGGAAGCGGTTTACCGAGAAATAATACGAGTTAGGGCGAGCTTCCCGCCGTTCCTGCTTGGCGTGACGGTGACGGGAAACCGTCACTGGTTCGTCTCGGGAGGGATATGCTGTGGTCGATGCGGGGCATGCGACATGCGACTGTCGGTCTTTATCGATTGCTGCAGGATAAGTTTTAATGGTGTATCATGCTATTAAAGCGAGCGGTCCCGTTCCGGGAGCGATAGGGCCAAAGACTAGGGAGGTTGTGCATTGTTGCTTACTTTACCCGCTATCCATGCCATGGGGGACATCGCCGTGAAGCCGGCATCCGTTCTCGGGATGCGAACGATCGAAGATTTCGAATTGGTATACTTTCCGGCAGGGACCCGAACCGTCTACGAAAACGATCGGGGTGCGTTTGTGCTGGATCGTCCGGGAGTCGTGTTTACCTGCCCCGGAGAGCCGCACCGGTACCGGTTTGATCCAAGCCTTCCCACAAGGCATTTATTCGTTCACTTCGAATATGCCGCGTTCCGGGAATCCTTCAGCAGGCCGGACGATGACCGGAAAGATTTCCGTGACTGGTCGGTTATTGCAGGAGGGAGCCTCGTTCCCTCCCTGCTAAAACAAATGCTGAAGATCGCGCATGTAAAGCCCGCCGGCTGGGCAAGAAGAAGTTCTGTTTTGCTGATGAGCGTCCTTGAGGAATGGAAGGCAATCGAGGAAGACGAGACGATGTCGTCCGCATCGCTGCCCGCTCCAATCATGCGGGCGATGGACTATATGGAGCAGCAGCTTCACCGTCAGGTTTCCATTGAAGAAATTGCGGCCAGCTCGGGCTGGACTCATGAGCATTTTACCCGGATGTTCGTCCGCTGGATGGGGATTCCTCCCCAAAAAGCGCTGCTGGAACGCCGCCTCCGGAGAGCAGAACAGCTCCTGATTCAGGCGGAGCGGACGATCAAGCAGATCGCTTATGACGTCGGGTTTACCGACGAGCATTACTTCTCCCGCATGTTCAAGCGGACCCGGGGGATGACGGCTCTGGAGTTTCGCGACCGATTCGCGGATCCGCTGTTTCGGCATTTGGCCGTCATCGAGGAGGAGGAGGCCGCGTATCCTTTGAACCGGCATTTTGTCGTTCTGGATCACGGCGAATCTCCGTGAAGCGGATATCAAATCAGTCCACCGTTTTCCGTGTCCTCTCCATTGAGAACGCTTTCGAAATCCTTCACACTTAAGGTAATCAATGCGTGTGGAGGGGATCAACAAATGGGCAAGACCTATGTGCCGAAAGCCAAATTAAGAGAGGACCGTTATTATGTGACGGTGGAAGAGTATAAGCAGTATCACAGGGACGGATTCGTCATCGCCCGAGGGCTGCTGGATCCGAAAGAAATCGAACAGTACGCCGCGTGGGCAGAACGGCTGCGGATCGAGAATGAAGGAAAGCGCGAGCAGGCATCCGAGGAGAATACGGACCCTCTGAAAGCGGAGTTCGCCGAGAAAACGCGGGTTCATATGATCTCCCGTCTCTATCCGGAAGGGGAGCAGCTGATGCTTCACCCCAGGATCCTCGACGTGCTTGAGGCGCTGACAGGTCCCGATGTGTATGCCTTGCAGTCCATGATCTTTTTTAATCCTCCCGGTAAAGGGGGGCAGGGATGGCATCAGGACGCATATTACATCAAAACTCATCCCGACACGCTGATCGGAGCCTGGATCGCTCTTGAGGATGCCGATGAAGAGAACGGGTGCCTGTGGGTCGTTCCCGGCTCCAACCACGAGCCGATCTATCCGCCGCCAGGAGATAATGACGGAAACGTTCATGCCAGGGATGCGTTCGCCGATCTTCACTCCGTTGAGCATGTCAGTCACCTGGATGACGAAGTGAACACACTATCCAATGTGGTGTCCCATTATCCGCCTCCGATTCCGGTCCGGTTGAAGCCGGGAGACGTACTATTTTTCCATTCACACCTATTTCACCGCTCCTATCCGAATCGAACGAAGGACCGATATCGCCGCTCGTATGTGTGCCACTACTGCAATGCCCGTTCGTTCGTTCCCTGGGACCATGACGGCTACGAAGGCGAGAGCGGGAATTACCGCCAAATCTTGGCGCGCGGACGGACGCACTTGGCTTATGCGGAAACGATATTCGACACGCCGGTTGATATTACGCAGCATGATGAGATTCCCGAGTCCACCAGCGTGACGATGATGGGAATGGATGACGGCATGATGATGCCGGTCGTTCAGGAGAAAGACGAACAGGACTGAAACACGGACACTTATTTCGGGTCATGATTCAAGCCTGCATGATTCATAAAAAGAGCTCGGCACCCGTGTCGCGCTCTTTTTTGTTTTGAAGGCGTTTGCCCTCAGTCCTGCTATTCTTCATCCAGCATTGCGACAGGGCTAAATACTTCTAAATGAATGCGCTCTTTGGGGATTCCCAGTTTTTTCAACGCTTTGTTGATCGTTTTCATGAAGGGGATGGGACCGCAGAAATAGTACACGGCTTGCCCGGATGGAAGAATGGAGCGCAGCCACTCCGCATCAATATATCCTTTGTGCGAAAAGCTTCCCGAACCCAGGTCTTGCTCGGTTGGGGAAGAATAGGCTGTGAAGCAGCGGACATTCGGACGACCGTTTTCCAGCTCGGAAAGATGTTCCCTGAATGGATGGTTGTTTCCGTTTGAGGCTGCTTGCACAAAGGTAACTTTGCGGTCTGGGAATTGATCGGCGACGGTATTGATCATGCTCAGCAAGGGGGTAACCCCGATTCCTCCGCCGATGAGAACCAGATGGTCGTCGGTATGGTCCAGGGTAAAGTCTCCTGCCGGCGCAGAAAAGAGGATGGAATCCCCTTCCTGAATGCGGTCATGAAGATCGTTCGAAACGATGCCGGCCGGTTTCCCCTCGTTCGAACGCTCCCGCTTCACGCTGATCCGGTAATAGCTTTTTCCCGGGGCATCAGAAAGGCTGTAATGACGAATGTGCGTATATTGTTCCCCCGGGATTTGCGCTTTGATCGTTAAATATTGGCCGGCCTCAAATCCGGCAAGGGCCTGTTTGTCCGCAGGCTCCAGGTAGAAAGAGGTTACATCGTCGCTTTCCGCCACTTTTCGGGTCACCGCAAAGCTGCGGAACCCTTCCCACCCTCCGGTTTGTTCTTTTGCTTCTTTATACAAATCATGTTCAATTTGAATAAAGGCATCCGCAATGTACTCGTATGCTTTACCCCACGCCCCGATAATTCCATCCGTTGCTGCACTGCCGAGCACCTCCTTGACCGCTTCAAGAAGCGTCTCGCCGACCAGCGGATACTGCTCCGGTCTTACGCCGATCGCGCGATGCTTTTGGGTGACCCTGGTAATGACCGGCATGATGGCATCCAGATTCGAAATATGCTCACCTGCGGCGTAAACCGCATAGCCTAACGCCTCCTGCTGAAGTCCGCGCTTCTGGTTGGTTTGATTAAAGAGGTTGTAAAGGTCCGGAGCCTTGGCAAACAACAATTCGTAAAACTTTTTTCCGATTTGCTCACTGTGCTGCTGTAGAACCGGCGCTGTTGATTGAACGATTTCGATCGTATTAGAGTCTAGCATGTCTATTGATCCTCCATCCGTATTTCAATACCAACCATTATCTTGACCGATTTCATTTCGAGTTAGTCAAAATTTTCCCGCTCGAGAGCCGCATTATTTGCGGTAGCAGGGAGGGAATGGGAACCACACAAAAGGACCAAAGGTCCAAATCCGATGTTTCCAGAACATTTTTTTGAGAAAAAGAGGAAAAAGGAAAGCAGACGTAGAATATCATGAATAGGAACACTTGTTTGGGTTATGTTTTTTATTAACAATCCAAGTAGGGAGGGATGTATGTGACTTTGGGATCAGGGCGCGAGGTGAAAACGGATGATTGACACCGCTCCTTATTCATCCTTCCCGGGCGAACTCGCCGGATTTTTGGCCGATCTGAGGCCCCAGCTGCTGAAGTACTGCCTGTCTCTGACCCGTCGGGAGTGGGAAGCCGAAGACCTGGTTCAGGATACGATGGTTAGAATGATGAACCGGTGTACACAAATGCCGGAAATAACCTTAAGCAAGCCGTATGTGTTTCGCACGGCACGCAATTTGTGGATCGACCGGTGCAGGTCCAGCCGGCGGCTGGTATCGATGCCGGTCGAACAATTTGAATCGGCATACGGGACAGAACCGGAATCCTTTGCGGACCCCCTGATCACGCGCGATCTGCTGGAGGAGCTGATGTACCGCTTGAAGCCGAAGGCATTCGTTATGGTTCTCCTGTGCGACGTATTCGGGTTCACCGCCAAGGAAGCGGGAAACTGCATCAACATGGCGGAAGTGACCGTTCAAGTCGCCCTTTCCAGGGCGCGCAAACGGCTGCGCCTGCTGGCGCTTGAGCAGCCGGACGGGATCTGGAACGATGCGTGCGTGCTGCGGAACCGGCAAGGCGATCACAGGTCGGCCGCCAGGCTTCTGGAAGCGGTTACCACGGCTTTTATCCGCCATGATCCCCGCTTGATTTATGATGCTTATCTCCGGGTGTATGAGAACGGATGCCGCATGGACATCCGCACCCGGGACGGCCGACTTTATTTTACGTTTCAGGATCCGGACGGCAACGCCTTCATGGTGAGCGAAACTTTTTAATCATCTTCCAGGATGATTGTGTATGGTTGCAGGCGACTTCATCGTTATTTACACGTAAGCGTATTAAGTTTAGAGAGGAGGAGAGTATCATGCCATCGGGCAGCGCTTCGTTTGCATGCATCGACAGTGTCATTTTACCGGTACCTGATGCCAAGGCGGCTGCGGAATGGTACGTCAACGAGTTTGAATTTCGGATCGGGCGGAGGGGCAGCAAGGAGATCGACCTCCGGATACACGATGGCGAAACGTTGCTAACACTGACGGAACCCGCCGGGAGCCAGCATTGTCAGCCGCTTCCCCCTCTGGATGCCCGCGGCCACGTTCCATGCTTCAATTTTTATAGTCATTGGGACGATCTACACTGCGGGTGGCTTCGTTCCAGGAACATCCCGGTCACGGAAACGATGCAGACGGCTTATATGAACGTTTGCGAGATGACCGATCCATACGGAAACGTGATGGGGATCTGCCATGAAAAGAGAAATTCGCTCTTCTATACGCCGGCTACCGGACCGGTTCCCCCGATGTTTCACCGGATTCTTGCCGTTTTTGTTCCCGTTCTGGATTTGGAGTCCTCGATCCAGTGGTACGCCGACATGCTTGGTTTTGAGCTGGTAAACCATTGGGGTCAGGGGGCAGACCTCAAAATCGGCAAGGGAGAAACCATCGTTACGATGATTGTTATGGGCGAGGAACTGCATCGACAAGCGTTGCGGAGGATGAACGGCCAGGCTTATTATTCGCTGCAAACGTCCAGCATTCACGATGCTTACCGGCAGTTATCCCAAATAGGCGCCACAGTGGAGCCATGCCGGCAGCAGGATGGAGTAAACAGGTTTCACATTTGTTCTCCGGAAGGTTTAATCATACGTATTTCGGAAAAGGAGCTGATTCAGGTTGTCTCAACATGAAAAAATGATCCGTAAAACGGCGATTCCGTTCGAGAACCGGATTGCGAGCGTGTTTGTGCATGTTAATGATCTTCGCAGATCGGCGGAGTGGTACAGCCGCCTGCTGGGACTCCCGATCAAGGAAGACCGGTTGAGCGGCGGACCGGTGTATTGGTTTGATTTTCAAGGAACGCATCTGATCCTTGATTCCAATTCGGTGAACAGGCAAAATCCGGATTGGAGTGAAGACGTGATGCCGCGCATCATGTTCCCGGCTACGGATATTGACGAGGCATACTTTTTTATTCGGGAACATGGCACACCGCTCTTTGAACCGGAAAGACACGGGCCGATGGCCTACTTCAACTTCCGTGACCCGGAAGGGAACGTACAGATGGCGTGCTGGGCCGAGAACCGCGAGGATGACCCATCCTTGGCAGGATTAAGCCAAAGTCCGATCCCGCCGAGAATCGGCGGCGTATTTGTTGACGTGAAGCATATGCCGGCGGCTGCTCAGTGGTACTCGGGTCTGCTTGGCGTGGAATATGATGATGCGGCTGCGGCCCAGCGGATTTATTCCGTTCCGACAGCATCCGGGGCGGTGCTGCTGCTTGACCACAACCGTCATTTGAACCGGGAGTCGTTTACGGAGTTATTTTTCTTCGAAACGGAGGATTTTGACGCGGCACTCCAATTCGTGCGGACAAACGGGTTTGACTTGGCGGATGAACCGCAGCGCTTCCCTGACCTAAGCGAATTTGCGCTTCTGGACCCGGACGGTAACCGGATCGTGATCGCGCAAATGCACCCTGGAGGAGGACAATGAAGACATGCCTAAACAAATCAGCAGTTCACTAACGGTATTATCCGTATCGAATCTGGCTCGATCCAGAGCCTATTACCGTGACGTTCTCGGTTTTGACGTGACGGATTGGTGGGCCCAGCGGGACGGACTGTCCGGGCTTGCGCTCAAGCTCCATCAGTCACCGGATTCTGCCCGGATTTATCCCAACCTGCCGGAACCTGGTTCGGAACTCGGAATCGACGTCTCGGCTTATGTCGACACTTGGGCCGCGCTGGACAGCTTGTATGAGGAGTTCCGGTCTAAAGGGGCCATCATCGCCATGGAGCCAACGGTTTACGCGGACGGCGGTCCCTGGAAGGAGTTCGTGGTCGCCGATCCGGACGGATATCACCTGGCGTTCGGCGGGGTGGACGGCAGCCGCGCCCATTGCAGCATCGACCCTCATATCCAATCCGTATTTTTATGGGTTAGGGACCTGAATCATGCGGTGGATCGTTATGCGAAGCTGCTGGGTCTTGAGGTTCGGGAACAGGACCGTTACGATCATCTTCATTTGTTTCATCTCGACAATGGTTCGGAGATGATGCTGGATTCCAACGGTATGGAAGATGTTCCGGTTCCCGATAAGGGTCCTGTTCTTTTTAAACTAAGTACATATGACATCGATCAAGCCGCGAAGGAAGCGCAGGAGATCGGATTCGACATCGTCTACGGCATCCAGCGGCTTCGGCAGGTATCCTTCTTCAATATCAGGGATGAGGACGGCAACATCATCATGATTTGCCAAGATCATACGGGGGTGTGAACATGAACGTAGAAATCGTGGAAAGGCCGGAGATGAAAGCGGCCGTGCTGCAAATTCCGAGAGATGGACGCCTTGTACGGGAAGCATGGGCCAAAGTGGCTGCATGGCTTGATCATGAGCCTGCGGTTGCGGATCGGGATCATGGGTATGTGTTCATTCCGGAGTGGCAATGGTCAACGGAAGTGACCACGTTATGGGTTGGCATAGTGGTTGACCATTTCGACGGACTGCCGGCGGAACTGGAGAAAATCACGATTCCGGCGAAAAGATTTGCCAAGCTCACGGTCCGTGGGAATCGGGCTCATATGGAGGAGGCGTACGGCGCCTTGTTCGGGTGGTTTGAGCAGGGGCCTTATGAAAGGGATGTTAGGGAAGGTTCATTTGGATTTGAAATGAACCGGCTTCAACCGGTAAATCCCTTTGAGATTGCGGCTGATGTCATTGACTACTTTGATTATGATATTTATGCTCCGATCAAAGACGAACCAAAGTTTGAGGCACCGGACCGATTCCCTGGCGTCATCAATGTGGAGGTACGGCAAGGTCGCCCGCGGCGAGTCATCGGGATGGAGACGTTTATAGACCAACAAAAGACGAAAGCCGGGTATGCCATTCCGAAGTTTTGGGCTAGTTTCATGCCAAGGATCGGTGAGATCGCCGGTGTGAAGGCACCGTTTGCGACGATCGGACTGTATCAATATGAGCCGCCTTTTGGACCGCAGCAAAACTTCCGGTATGTCGCCGGAGTGGAAGTCGAAGCGGAATCGCAGGCCGAAGTTCCGGAAGGGATGACAGAGGTAACGGTTCCGGGGGATGACTGCGTAGTCATCACCTATCGCGGGAACGCCGCCGGGTTCGGTCAGGTGTGGGATTATTTCCATGGGTTCTGGCGCTTGCAGCAACATGAATACGATGCGGTCGACGATTTTGAATACGAACGGCATGATGAACGCTTCCTTGGAGCGGATGATGAGAATTCCGTATTCGAGATGTATTTTCCGGTCCGCAGGCGTCTGGTCGATCGGCGTTTGACGGACAAGATCGTCGTGGATGAGAAAGGCGGTCACGTTCTGCAGGACCTTCGGGGAGAAAGCATCCGGATGGTAAGCTTCCAGGATGCCCGTCTGTATGGCATCGATTCGCGGAGTGCCGAACTGAGTCACGTAAACTTTGTTGGGGCCAAATGGAAGCATGTGTATTTCTCAAACGTTCATGTGGACGAAATCCAAATGGGAGGCACGATTTTTGAGCATATCCGCCGTCCCGATGCGGACGAAAGCCGCTTGGAAGGGGAACCTGGAACCGACGGCTGGGTCAACGTGGAACCGGTCATCTTCCGCGATAGCGATCTTAGCATCGCCCAGTTTGAAGGTTGTAATTTAAGCGGTGTGAACATAAGTGACTGCCGCCTCGATGGCATGATGATCGATGGTGTTCCGGTGACGCTGCTCCTGGAAACTTATGCGAAGCACAAGGGTCACAGCTGAGCGTGATCGAAATGGTTCCGATGGAAGCGACCAACTGAGCATAGGAGATGGTGAGTTCGATGCAGACAAAGGATGCAGGCAGGTTTACTTGCGAAACGATAACCAGGGAGTTTGCATTCATCGGGCAATGCACGACAGCAAATTTTCCAGAGGGGTTCCCGGAAGCAGCGGTCAAAGTACAGCGCGAGTTTTACCCGAGAATACCCGAAATCAAAGAGGCGAAGGATACACGGGTCATATCCTCGCCATATATGTGCAACGGAATCGTGGCCACTTATTTCGCTTGTCTGGAAGTAAGCAGCTTGATTTACGTTCCCGATGGGATGATCGGATTTAAACTGCCTATACAGGACTATGCCAAAATCAGCTGTACGAACAAGACGATCGGCGAAGCCTACGACATTGTTTTCAGGTGGATGAACGAACAGGGCTACCGGCAGAAATTTCTGGACCAATCCTGCCCGGTCGAAGTCTACTATCTTGATGAAGAAGCAGAGGAAGAGCAGGTAGAGATACTCATACCGATTGTATCGTGATTTCACGGAATAGAAGGGGCTGACTCCTCCAAGCCGTTTGCCTGGGGGAGCCGCTGTGAAATCCTGCCCCTACCGGTTGAGACGTGGTGAATGGTTGGAAGTTCATAAAGGTTTAATGCGGGTAGGCGGTGCCAAATTCGATGCCGCAAGGACCGCCGTCCGGATTGATATCGAGATTGACTTCACTTCCATCCTGGCGGAACAACGGCCGATAAAATGTACTAATCTGGGTTGCGGAGGCGTTGGCATAATGGCATATAAAAGCACGCCGGAAGCGATTCTGCGATTTGTTGCGGTATGACCCGTGGATCAGGTTTCCATTGAAGAACAGGACATCTCCCCGGTCCATGATGGCCGGCACGGCTTTTCTGTCTTTGGGCGGCTTGACCAAGTGGGTCGTAAACGACTCGCTGGAATCCGCCTCCTCCGGACAGACGAGCGCATAATCGCTCGTTTTGGGAACGATGAGCATCCCGCCGTTTTCTTCATCCGCCGGATCGATTGCGGTCCAGGCTGCAATACAGTTACCCGGTTCGACCTGCAAATAGAAATTGTCCTGATGGAGTGCTTGCCCACGCGAGCCCGGCGGCTTGTAATAGAACATGCTTTGTGCGGCAAGCGCCTCCTCGCCGTACAGATCGGCAAGCACATCCATCACGGGTTTATGGAGCATATACTTTTTTGCGCTTGGATTGAACCGGTGGGGATGCATAACCCGTGGATATCGTTTCAGCGGATCGCTCGAATCCTGATCGAGCACCGGTTCAAAATGTCCGGGCACGACGGTATTGCCGATCTCTTCGAAGGTAGCGTCAATGTCACTCAATTCTTCCGGCTGAAACAGACCCTTTACGATCAAATAACCTTCCGTTTCAAACATTCGCAGCTGTTCTTCCGTCAATACTTTCGGCTTCCCTTGCATGTTGTGTCCCTCCCTGATTCGTAATGAATTCTGATTGACAATAGCATACGGTAACTCTATGTTAAGGTGAAGACGGAATCCTGCTATTTAGTCACGGAATCCTGCTATCGTCCGAAAGAAGGGAGGTTACGAATGTGACAGAGTATGTCCATCAACCAGACGTTCTTGAAGGAAACTCCGGCACAGCGATATTCGGTGACTATTTTGAAAAAGATGATACCTACAGGCTTCACCGGCCTAGTGGAATGCGGGACTGGCTGCTGGTCTATACGCTCAGCGGCGAAGGCTATTTCCTGACACCCGGTGGAAAGAAACAGTGCGGATCGGGGCAGCTTGGCCTGCTCAGGTCAGGCGTGCCGCACGAGTACGGGACGGTTCGTGGAACATACTGGAATTTTTTGTGGGTTCATTATCCCGGACTCCCTGAAAACGCCTATCTACCCGAAGAGGACATCCTGATTGAAACGCTGTCGGAGGAACGCATCAGAGACCGAATCGAGCGGTCGTTTCGCTACGTCCTTCAGGATTCGCGCGAAAGATCGGTTTTGTGGAAGCCTTTATGCGAGAACGCGATCCGTGAGGTGCTGCTCCTTCTTGCCCAGCGGTCTAAGAAAAGGGTGGACCCCAGAATCGAACAGACGCTGGGCATCCTCTCCAGCCGGATGAAGGAGGAGATCCGGGTTGATCTTTTGGCCCGGGAGGTAGGGCTGTCCCCTTCCCGCCTGGCTCATTTGTTTAAAGCAGAGACGGGCCACACCATTTTGCAGCATGTCAATCAAATGCGGATCCGCCAAGCGGCCCTGCTGATGAAGCATTCCGGGAGGCTGGCATCTGAGGCCGCCATGGAAGTGGGATTCGGCAACTACAACCATTTTGCCGAGCAATTTCGTAAATATTACGGAGTTACGCCCCGTGAATACCGCAACCCGTCCCCTACGACAGGATAGGGCTCTTAAGTGGGGGAACTAGTCTTGAACCTGGCAGCCCAATAGTGGTATATATGAACGGGAGAGACGATCACGAATCGGGCGGCTAGCTTGGACCTATGCATAGGAGAGGCAGTATGGCCGCTTGCGAAGCTCTAGCTGCAAGTATTTTATGAAAGGGGAATGGTGATGAACGGATTTGAAAGATTGACCCCGCTGTTCAAAAGGTATATGGAACAAGGAGGACCGGCCGGCTGCGCATGCTTGGTGATGCGCAGAGGAGAGACGGTCTACGACGAGAATTTCGGATATGCGAATTTGGAAACAAAGCAGCTTATCCAATCGGACACCATTTACCGCATTTATTCCATGACGAAAGTCATTACTTGCGCAGCAGCGCTCCAGCTGTATGAACGTGGACTTTACCTGCTCGATGATCCGCTGGACGAATATTTGCCGGAGTTCAAGCAGCCTTCGGTATTTCGTCAAGATGAAAGCGGTACCAATTCGGCCACGGCTGCATGCGGTCCTATTCGCATCAGGGATCTTTTTACGATGACGTCCGGTCTCACCTATGGCGGGAACGGATCGGAGACGGAACGGTTAACGGCGCCGATTTACCAAAATGCGCTGACGGCGATGGACGTGCGTGCCTTTACGCGCGCGTTGGCGGAAGTTCCGCTCGCCTTCGATCCCGGAACGCACTGGCAGTACGGCCTCAGTCACGACGTACTTGGCGCGCTGATTGAAGTGCTGTCCGGACAGACGTTCGAACAATATTTGAAGCGGGAAATCTTCGATCCGCTGGGCATGAAGGACACCTCGTTCCGGATCGGCGAAGACAAGCGTGATCGTCTTGCTGTGATGTACAATCTTGCGGAAGACGGAACGTTATCCCCAAATAACTCGCTCGAAACCCCATATCAACCGGAGTGCCGCTTCGAGAGCGGCGGGGGCGGGCTGCTGTCGACGATCGGCGATTACTCCAGATTCACACAAGCTCTTGTCAGAGGAGGGGAATTGGATGGCTTCCGGCTGCTGAGCCCGAAGACGGTTCAGTTGATGGCGACGAACCATCTAACTCCTCAGCAAAAGAACGATTACAATTGGGGGCACTTAAGCGGATACGGTTATGGGCTTGGCGTTCGGGTGATGATTGATCCTGCGGCGGGCGGCACGGGCAGCTCGATCGGAGAATTCGGTTGGGCCGGCATGGCCGGTTCCTGGGCAATGATCGACCCGCAGGAAGAACTGACCCTCGTGTACATGCAGCAGATGCTGCCGAGTCGCGAGCCATACATTTCCAACCGGATCCGCAACGTCGTCTACGGCGCGCTGGATTAATTACGAGCTGAACAGGCCCGAGCCTGACTGCTTTATGCTCAACTTGGCGAAAGGATCGCCGCTTTCATACTTTTTTTCAGTAGATGGGTTTGATCGCAACGAATCTAGTCTGAATGTACTTGTCCATTGGTCAGTTTGGCAGGGGGTGAACCGGCCCTTTGGTCGCTTGTTGGAGAGGGGATCGCCGCCCATAATGGAAACGAGTCCCAATTCCGACAAGGAGCTGATGAAATGATAATAAAGATAACGAAGCCAATAAAGAAACAAACGAATGTCCGGAGATGGCTGCTTGGGGCAGCAGTAAGCCTATGGGGTATAATGGCGGGCAGCAGTGTATTTGCGGAACCATCCGCCCTGAAACCTCCGGAAATGCTCTCTTACACGGACTTGGATGTAAGTGCTGGTGAAGTTTTTGAACACGGTATGAACCAGATTTCGTATGCCGGAATCCAAGGCGATCAGGTTGTTGTTCACTCCATCGGCGCTTATGGCCAAATCAAAGAGGAGATCAGCTTTCCCAAACAGGAGCTTGAATATATCGCGGAATTCCATCACGCCCAGGACAAGGGGTATATTGCTGGAGGCGGGTCACAGATTTTAAAGGTGAGCGAAAAAGGCCAAAAAGAGTGGGGTTATGCCCTTCAGAAGGCGGACAGCTACATCGCTTCGGTGGATCAGCTGAAAAACGGAAAGTATGCGGCTGCAATGGATGTACCGGGCAGCACGTCCAATAGCCGTTTGCTCCATTGGATCCTATTTTCCGAAGCAGGAAAAGTCCTGCATGAAGGAGATCTGGAAGGTGTTGCCTTTGACCGGATTCATTCCCTGCAGCACACGTCGGATGGAGGGTTTGTCGTATCCGGCAGTGAGTATCAGGACGGGGAGAAGGGTCATGTTGTGCTGGCCAAATTCACCCCCTCAGGTCAAGTCAAGTGGAAGCAATCGATCGCGGTCGCTGATGACTCCCAGAACGTTGACGTATTGTCGATCGCCGAAGCAAATGACGGCAGTATCGTGGCCGCCGGCTATTACAACCATCCGAACCCGAACGATCCCATCCGGTATTTGACGACAGGCTATGCGCTGTCGGTTGATCACAGCGGCATGCTGCAGTGGACAAGCGTACTCGATTCTACGTTTGACCGCAGTATGGCGAACGATATCCAGCCTGCTTCAGACGGCGGTTTCATCGCCACGGGTAAAGTAAATGAAGATTGGCACGGGACGGTATCCCGCCAATGGGTATGGGGGATCAGTCCTGATGGCGTTACGAATTGGTCGAAAGTGATTAACCGCGCCAACTACAATGCGGGTGAATTCGTACAGCCTTTACAGAACGGGCAGACGCTGCTCATCGGCACCGCGGACGGGTCTTATAAGCTCATGAAACTTGACGCTGCTGGCCGTCAGAACTAGCGGACCCCTGAAGCCTGACGATTTATGCATGAAAAATGATCAGAACAAAGAGCCCATCCAAGGCGGTATAGACGCCTGATGGGCTTTTGCTTATAGGGATGCGGACTGCTGTCTACTCATTGAGGATGCTCATTGCCCATCCAGCTGTCCACGGTCAGAGGCTCCGTGTAGTCGTCCCGGGCCTTCAGTTTTTCCAAAACGGCGTCCGCATCCGCCTGGGTGGCGAAGCTGCCGATCACCATCGCGAAGCTGCCGCTGCGGGTCTTGACCACGCTGCTGCCTTCTGCAGCATACTGTTCTTCCAGGATGGCCAACGATTCGCCCTGCTTCATTTCCTGGCTCCGGATAAAATAGAGTTTATTTGGGGCCGGAGCATTTTCAGCAGGGAAGAGGCTCAGCCGGATCATTCCCGGCTGCTTGAATTCAGTCGCCGTATAATCCGTGTGGTCCTTAAGCTCAACGACAAAGCGAATGGCGGAGTCGTCCAAAATGATGTCCCGGTACACGTCCTTCACATAGGCAAGCGTGCGAATGTCTGCCTCCAGTTGATCGGGATTCAGATTCCGCACCCCGTTAAACGTGAAAATCAAACGATCGGGGCCGTTCTGCCTCTGAACCGTATAGGCCGGAGCAGCCGATGTCTGATCGCCGCCGGCGGCAAAATGAATGTCAAGCGTGTCTGAATGGGCCCGCGTCGTTACCGAAACGCCGTCCGTCCGTTCTCCTCCCCCGCCGATTTGCAGCAGCTTGACGATCTGTCCGAGCACGGGGACATCGGACATGGCCGATGCGGCACCGGGGTAATTGGCTGTGATCAGTACGGCGGCGCATGCCGCGGCCGTTACGATGGACCCGCGCCTCACGTTCCCGCCGTGTCTCTTTGTCCGTGCACGCCGGCGGGCGTCCTGAATGATTTCGGAAAGACCGGCCGGAATCTCGATGTTGTCGAATTGTTCTTTGCCTGTCATGGCGCATCCACCTTTCCTTGGGTCAACTGCTTTTTCAACCGGTTTAAGATCCGGTAAAATCTTGTTTTGACCGTGTTTTCAGGCAGGGACAGCACTTCGGCCATATCGCTAAAACGCCGGTCCTCAAAAAATTTCAAGATGATGTAGGCCTTGTCTTCAGGATGGAGAAGATCGAGAGCCTCATACAGATCCCATTTTTCCTCCACCGTCAGCGTACTTTCCTTGGCCGCCAGCGGCTGCGATGTATCCTCAATGTACGTATATTTTCGTTTCCGCTTTAAATGGTCAATCGAGCAGTTGATCACGATCCGCGAGATCCAGGTTTCAAAGTACTGGGGCTGCTTCAGTTTTTTAAAGGAAAGAAACGCTTTATAAGCCGCTTCCGAGACGATCTCAAGCGCTTCATGTTCATTTTTTACATAACAAAAAGCTAAACGGTACAACTTCTCCTTGCATGCGTCGATTCGCTCGCTGATCTCCTGCTCCGTTAGATGCAAGGGGCGATTCATCATGGGGTTCACCTCTTTTGCAGCGGCTGCGTAAGTTTGGTCATCACTATGCCGCTCCTTCCTGGACAAATTTCATGTGTTCCTGTGTGTTTCTGCATAGGCATGCGATCGTTAGACAGGAAAGGAAGCAAAAAAGTTTCAGCAGCCGTAAATTTTCCTATGTATGATCAGGTGACAATGAGATACAAGCGAAGGAAGAGAGTGTCGATTGTATTTGAGCGGGGAGCAGGCAGCTTGTGTCCGCGTACCCTGGATACCGTGACTCCGCTCTACTCGAAGTTTTCTCTTTTTTCCGAGTATGCTACACTAAAACAAAGGTAAAGAGCGAGCGGTAAATCGCTCTTGTCCACTGCAGACGCACATTGCGGCGCAAATTGAATGAGAAGGGAGCATTTGTTCGATGGAAATATCCGATTTTCTGTTCCCCAAAGACAAGGTGGCTTACATCCATTCTTCTTCCAATATGCAGGAAGCTATGGACAAGCTGGAGCAAAGCCAGTATTCGGCGATCCCCGTTATTGATGACGAGGGGAAATATGCGGGTACGCTGGCCGAAGGGGATTTATTATGGAAATTGAAAAATACCCCCGGGCTGAGCTTTCAAAATTTGGATACCGTCCAGGTCCATGAGATTAAGCGCCGGATTAAAAATGAATGCGTTTCAATCAATGCGCATTTGGAAGATATGCTGGAATTGGCCGCCGACCAAAACTTTGTACCCGTTGTGGACGATGACCAGATTTTTATCGGCATTATCCGCCGCAAGGTCATTATCGAGTATTACACGAGCAACATTAGTGATTGACTATACGGTCTGACCAAAACTGAAACAATGGGTGAATGAAGCGAATGAACAAGTTCACAACGATCCTGAGCATGTATTACGGACTGGAGCAGGTGGAAATTTTCCGGCAGAAGGGCGGATGGGCCGCGCTCGCCTATAAGGTGACGGTAACGGAAAGCCGCCGCTCCTACTTTCTGAAGGTATATGAAAAAGCCAGGGCATCCACGCCCAAATGGACCGCGCGGATTGATCAGTATGTACCCGTCATAAGCTGGCTGGAGCGCTCTACAGGGCTGCGGGGGAAAATTCCTGTTCCGATCATGACGACCCATGGACATTATCGTTGTGAAGATGATTATGGCATCTATCTCCTCTATGACTATATTGATGGAGAGACCATTGGGGACAATCCGCTAACACGGGAACAAATTTGCCAGCTCTCGGCCATCGTGGCCGAACTGCATGGCTGCGGCAAAGAGATACCTGTTCAAACCGGAAATCTCGAGGAGAATTTCGAGCTGCCGTTTACATCAAGCCTGAAGGATATCCTGACGACTAAGGGCATCGATCTTCCAGGCGATTTGAAGGATCTGCTGGGGCCATACCTTGCAGCGTTGAATCGGATGATCTTCCATGCTGATGAACTATCAGCTAAGTTACAACGAAGCACCCTTCCGCTCGCGCTGTGCCATACGGATATCCATCCTTGGAATATGATGCAGCCTCGAAGCCACCCTCAGCTGATGCTGATTGACTGGGAGGGCCTCAAGCTAGCTCCTGTGGAAGCTGACCTGATGTTTGTGGTAGACCAACCCTACTTTGATGAATTTATGCAGATTTATCGGCAATTTCATCCCGATTTCAGGCTGAATGGCAAGACGCTACTGTTCTACCAAATCAGTCGGAAGTTGGAGGATGTATGGGAGTTTGTTGAACAGCTGTTGTTTGACCGTCAATCGCCGTCAGAACGAACATCGACCCTTCAGAGTTTAGAGAAAGAGTTGCTGGAAATCAAATGATCCCGTGCTTACTGAGTTTGATCTTACATGTTTATATAATCATACGCGAGGTGAAAAGAGGAGGAAGCCGTTTGGTTTCCTCCTCTTTTCATAGATATCAATTGCGCTGCAGCAGCAGATACCCGCTGATATCGGAAGTCTTTTTGCGGAATACCACTTTAAATCCTACATCATGATCCTGTAGACAAGCCAATGCAGTGCTGAGCAGTGCGTTGGGTCTTAGGTCTTGCCTGCAGGGAGAGGCACTGCCGATGACACGGGCAGCGACGATCCTGCGTGCAGAACCGGGAACCAGCGGGTTTCTGGACCAGCTGATCAATACGAGGTCCGGCTGCCGGGTAGCGTTCACACGACGGGACATAGCGTCTCACCTCTTTTCTAGTAGATCGCTATATTTAATGCAGAAATGATATGAAACGTGCTAGACATGAACCTTGCAGGACATCGGCATCCTTATCCCTTGTTTGCAAATCCGTAACAAGTTCATTTCTTACAAACATTCGTTAGTGCAGTGAAAGCCGCTGAATGCGATTGAGTGTTAGGCTTGAGAAAAAGGACGGTGATTGAAGTGGATTCGGGGTTTATGGGCAAACATCGAACGAACCTTTGGAATTTGGATCTGCTGTTCCAAACTCCTGAGGTGTACTCCTGCACAGAGATGGACGATGGGGGGATCAGGGCCATCTTTTATGAAGGCCAAGCGTATCAGGGTCACCCTACGCATGTTTTTGCGTACTATGGCCTTCCCGAAAAAGGCCTAAATGGGAAGATTCCGGCCATCGTGTTGGTGCATGGAGGAGGGGGAACTGCCTTTAAGGAATGGATACGCATCTGGACGAAGCGTGGATATGCGGCCATTGCGATGGATCTGGAGGGCCATGTTCCCGCCAACAAAAACGAGAACGGCGAATGGCCAGTTCATCGCTTGCGCGGACCGGCGCGCCAGGGGGTATTCGCGGATTACACGGGCCCTCTGCAAGACCAGTGGATGTATCACGCTGCGGCGGATGTTATGCTGGCCCATTCTTTTCTTCGGTCCTTACCGGACATTGATCTGGAACGGACCGGTATCCATGGTATTTCATGGGGAGGCATTGTGACAAGTCTCATCGCCGGTATTGATCACCGTTTCGCTTTTGCCATTCCGGTATACGGATGCGGTTATTTGTATGAAGCCGACAATCAGTATGGACAAAGTTTTCGGCGAATGCCGGCGCCGGATGCGGAACGGGTAAAACAGCACTGGGATCCTTCGGCTTATTTCAGTCAAGTGACGATGCCCATGCTGTGGCTCACCTGGAGTAACGACCCGCATTTTCCCCTCCTTTTATTCAGTAAATCGTTTGAAGCTTCACGGCATGATGAGCGGTCCATGCTGAGCATTCACTTTGGATTGGGGCACTCGCACGCGAACGGCTGGAAGCGGAAAGAAATCTATGCTTTTGCCGACCAGATCGCCCTGGGCAAACAAACCTTGACGAAGCTTGTACATATGGAAGAGGAAGAGGGATGGCTTCATGTGAAGTACGATGCCGTGGTCGATGTGAACGATGCAAAAATCTATTACGCCGTAGAACGTTCCGACTGGTTCAGCGTGGAATGGTTTTCTTTAAGTGCGTATGTCCAAGGCAGTACCCAATGGATCAGAGCCCGAATCCCCTTGGACAGCCAGGCGTATTTTCTTCAAATCATCGATGCGCGGGGATGCGTCATGAGCACGCCAATCCGCTTACCAAACCATCCTTAGCATTTCTCATCAAGGGTTAAGGCATGACAAATGCTTGACGGATACGCTCCAATGATTTGCACGAAGAAAAAGCCTATGAATTCTAGCGGAAAGAAGAAGGATCGCCAACCTTCAGCTTCATGCAGCCAGTTGTTGGGGAAATGCCAACGTTTGGCTATTTCATATGCTTTGGACGCATAATATGGAGGTCTTTGGAATAACGCATTCGACAATTTTCTGGTATAATCAACTCAGTTTCAGAAATAAGCATTTACGCAGAACAAAGGGGAAATTCATATGCCGAAGATTATGAAGACGTTAACCATTGCCGGCAGCGACTCCAGCGGGGGAGCAGGCATTCAGGCGGATTTGAAAACATTCGAAGAGTACGGCACATACGGTTTCAGCGCGCTGACCACGATCGTGACCATGGACCCGGACAACGGCTGGCACCATAACGTATATCCGGTGGATTCCGGATTGGTTGCCGAGCAGCTGAAGACGGTCTTTGCCGGAGGACCGGTGGATGCGATGAAGACGGGTATGCTTGGCAGCGTGGACATCGTCCGCGTGGCGGAGCAGGCGATCAAGAGCAACCAGCAGAAAAACGTGGTCATTGACCCGGTCATGGTCTGCAAAGGCGAAGACGAAGTGCTGAATCCCGAGAGCGCAGAGGCAATTCGCGACCTGCTTCTTCCGCTGGCCACGGTAGTAACGCCCAATCTGTTTGAAGCCGGCGTGCTATCCGGTCTGGGCAAGCTGACAAGCATCGAGGAAATGAAGGAGGCGGCTCGCAAAATCCATGCGCTCGGCGCCGAAAACGTCGTCGTCAAAGGCGGCAAAGCGCTCGGAGGCGACCGCGCCATCGACGTCTTCTTCGACGGCAAGGACTTTACCGTCCTGGAGACGGACAAGATCGAACCGGCTTACAATCACGGTGCCGGCTGTACCTTCGCCGCGGCGATTACGGGCGGACTGGCGAATGGACTCACGGTAGCAGAGGCGGTGGCCAAAGCCAAAGACTTTGTATCGGCGGCCATTCGCAGCGGATACCCGTTCAACGAATACGTGGGGCCGGTTTTCCACGGCGGGTATCGTCTGAACCGGTAATTTCGGTGCTAACCGGCAGCAGGCGGAGAATGGACGAGAGTTTTTTGCGCTAACCCGGAATATGCGGAACGACCTGCAGAAGGTTGCTCGGAACAACGAAGAAAAAGGATGCACATATGTGCATCCTTTTTTCATTTATTTCTTTGACGTATCGACAGTTAGATGAGATCATTCAGCGCCGGTAGTGAGGCGTTAGCCGTTCCAGACCGATAGCGCTGATCAGCAGCCGCTGCTTTTTATTCCCCAGCAGCTGCTGCGTCCAGTCGACGAATCCGCCGTCGCCGATCGCATACGCGTTTCCTTGAATTTCGGTCACCAAGGTGAATCGGACACCTTTGTAATAAGCGGTATTTTGTTTGGCGGAATGGAGGGAGACGGTTACGTCGACCGATTCCGTTTTGCCGGCCTCGGCTAATCGGCGCACCAGACCCTCGGGATCCGTGTATCCTTGGCGGGCTTGTATTTCAACGCTGACGGGACTGTGGAACAACCGGTCGAAAATGTCCCGATATACCCTGATATGCTCCCAAAAAGCCGGGATTTCAAAGCTGTACGATCCTTGGTCGACGCCGGAAGACACCATGCAATAAGTATGGAAATGAGGCACCATCCCGGGCGCATGAAACTGCTGGGCTCGCATGTGACGGTGTGTTGTGCTGAGCCGGATGCGGCGGCTCCGGTTATCCAGCGTACCGGTCTTTAACCCGTCGCCGATATGCAGGGCGAGCATGTTGGTGGCATCCGCCACAAGCTCGGTTCCCCTTAAGGCGGATATGACCTTGTTCTGGTCGACTGTGGCGACGACCGAGCACGACCCGAGCGGGGCGGCAGGGGAGAGTTGAATGGGTTCAAAGGCGTGCGCATCGGCGATTTCGAGCACGTCCAGCTCCAGCCGTTTTAAATCGAGCGCGGACACTTCGGACGGTTTGACAAACCGGTTGTCGCGGTATCTTTTCAACAAATCGGAAGCATTCGCCGCCCTGGTCCGTTCCCTGAACACTTGCAGCAGCAGCGTGTTCAGTTCCGAGCCAGGCAGCTGTTTGCTTAATGTTTCACATAACGGTCCCTGATCCGATGTTCGGTCCGCTTGAATCCGTCTTTTGGTTTCTTCGGACACCCGCTATCCCTCCCTTGAGCTAATCTGCACCAATGACAGAGGCTCCCTAATTAGGGGAATTATAGGCAGGTGGTGGAACGCATGTCAAGGATAACGGCGAAAATAAATCCTGGAAATGAAAAGAAGGCTGGGCATCCGAATCGGACACTCAGCCTTCTGTATAGAATTAATACGCCTGTTCAACCTCAACATCAACATGCGCCGTGATCTCTTCATCCAAATCCAGCGTCACCTGTTCGCGGTAAGCCCGGATGTTATATTCGCTGTAGAGGTAGCGGAGGATGGCTTCAATCATGTTGGACTCGACCAAAAACTGGCTCCGTCCCTGCGCCCAAACCTCAGCGGAATAACCCGTTTCCTCATCCCAGCTGAGCTCCACCTGCACATCCGTCGGACGAACCTGCTTGCGCTCGGCGATATGAAGACAGATCGCGTTCACGATTTCATCCATGGTCAGAATCAACATGATTAGTACCGTCCGTCATTTGGATTCGGTCGCTTCCGGTTGCGGAACGCTCTGTACCCGGCCCGGATGAGCGAGAAGAGAACGTAGATGGCCAGCAGGTTGATGATCAATCCGAAGAAATCACCCATGAATCCCATGTTGCTGAACATGCCGCCGAACAGAAGTCCGGCCAATCCGCCGATCATAAGTCCCTTCATGAAGCTGCCGCCGCTGAAAAAGCCGCGTTTTGCCGTTGTGCCGGCCGTGCTCGAGGTGTTATTGGTCGACTTTTTGACATTGCTGTTCGGCGTCGACTTGCTCGGCGTGTTCGTGTAGGATCTTGTGCCGGATTTAAATCCGCCGCCTGCACGTCTGGCGTCCGCGTTATCCGGTACGGTAACGGCGAAGAAGAACGTAAACGCCAATGCAATCAGCATCCACTTCTGCAATGATTTTTTCATGGTTTGAAATATACCTCCCTGAGAATGGTCAAAGCATGTCTATCTGATAATACATTACGTACCAAATGTCTTAAGGTTTCAAAATTAATTAAATTAATTTTTGCCGAAAATAGATGAATGATGCCTGATGCTTAAGTGTTACGAATTGACTAATGACGGAGGATCGGAATACTCGCATTCTCTCAATATGCCCAGAACCCAGTTGCACCATTCCAAACCGGCTGCAGCATTAAAGATACCTTTCTGGATCAGCATGTAATCGTAAAATTCCCGGGTTCCGAATTTCTTATGTTCCTCCGTAACCTTGCCCTGCATCGATTGGAAAGATTCCAGCCGGCGGATGAAGTAGGATTTGCGGGTTTCCACGATATCGATTGCGTTATCCCTGTCGGTCATCCACATACAGAAGGTCTTCATCGATAATTCGTCGCGGGTTATCGGATCGGGAAGCGGTTTGTACATCCATTCCTTGAGCTTGCGGATGCCGCTGTCCGTAATGGAATATACCTTTTTATCCGGCTTGTCGCATTGCTTCACCCATTGGGAACTCAGCAGCTCGTTCTCCTCCATTTGCGCCAGCAGCGGATAGATTTGGCTGTGCTTGGCCTGCCAGAACGGCTGAATCTTGAGCATCACGTCATATCCTGATCCGGGTCCCCGTGCAAGGAAAGCTAGTAGTCCATAGGAAAGTGTATTCATTAGCATATCTCCTATACGTGAGATGTTCTTTTCATCCAAAGTGTACACTTAAACTGTATGGTTTTCAACCTGAGGTCATGACTGGAAAGCGCTGATCGGCAGGAATAAAATGTGTGAAATACAGCTAACAAAGGGAGATCGAGCTTGAGGAGAAGGGACGGTGCAGGGATCTTGCATGTTGTTCACAAAATAGAAAAACACGGATGGTCTTCATCCGTGTTTCATCAATCCAAGCGTATTCTATTGATCGTAACCGTCAACAACCAGATCGAGATGGCCCGTTTTCGGATCGATGACCATGCCGTGAACGCTGCAGCCCGGCGGGAGAAGCGGGTGATTTTTGATCAAGCCCACGGTTCCTTTCACGCCATCCTGAACGTTATCGAATCCGCGCAGCCACTCGTTCAGCTTGATGCCGGAGTTCTCCAGCGTAGACAGCACCTCATCGGTGATGCCGCGCTCCTTCATGTGCTGGATCATTTGATCCGCGTTGAGCGCCGCCATGCCGCAGTCCAAATGCCCGACGACGATGACCTCGTCAGCTTTCAGTTCATACAAAGCGACGAGGACGCTACGCATGACGCTTCCGAATGGATGCGAGATGATCGCTCCGGCGTTTTTGATAAGCTTCACGTCGCCGTTGCGGACGTTCATCGCTTTAGGCAGCAGCTCTACCAGCCGCGTATCCATACAGGTGACGATGACGAGCTTTTTCTCGGGAAACTTGCCGGTGATGTATTTTTCGTACTCTTTATCTTCTACAAACTGCTGGTTGAACTCCAAAATCTGCGAAACGGTTGTCATAATGAATTGCTCCTTCCATAGTTGGGTAATGATGCAATGATGTAAGGCGTCAACGCTTATCCACTAGCCTGATATTTTGACCGTACAGCTGGCCGTCCCCGGTAAGCCGGAACGATGGATCGTTTTTTTCGGAGTCAAGGTATAAATGCTCTTCGAAAAAAACCGCCTGCAGGCGGTGAATAACGAAATGCAGACGATTACTCTGTATTTCCAAATCGTCGGTTTCTTTGGCGGAAACGATCCAAAGCGCCGGCAGCCCGTTAACGCCGCAGCCGCAGCCTTCGGAATCGTAGGCAAGCCGGATGATGGCCGACTCCGAGCCGGCAAGCGTCTCAATATACGTTTTGGCGGTTTCGGTAACTTGGATATCCACGGCAGGTTTCAGGCTCCTTCCCTATGTAAAAAGGATAATAGCGTCTATTAAATATTGATTATACTTTCCAGTAAAAGTATCATCAAGAAGGAAGAAAAAATTCGGCGTGAGGTGAACCTAATAATGGAAAAAGAAGCAAAAGCGACATTGGACTCCTTTCTCGGTCTGGTCCGCAAAATCAGAAGCTATGACGAAGCCATCAGCTTGATGCATTGGGACTTGCGGACGGGGGCACCTCGTAAAGGAGCGGAGCAGCGTTCCGAAGTGATCGGGATGCTGTCGGCGGAAGATTTTAGACTCAGAATTTCGGATGAGATGGGCTCTTATCTGGAGGAATTGACTCGTCCTGACATCTATGCGGGGCTGGACGATATTTCCAGAAGAATCGTTGACGAATGTAAAAAAGAATATGACGAGAACAAGAGCATTCCCGCGGAGAAATTTCAGGAATTTATGGTGCTGTCGTCCCATTCCCAAACGATCTGGGAGGAAGCGAAGGCGAAGAGCGATTTTGCCTTGCTCGAGCCAAACTTGACGAAGCTGGTGGGCATCCTGAAGGAATTCATCGGATATTGGGGCGTCAAGGGAACGCCTTATGATACACTGCTGGACAGATATGAGCCGGATATGACGGTTGATAAGCTGGACCAGGTGTTCAGCAGGCTGCGTGACCGGCTCGTGCCGCTGGTGGAGGCGATCGCGGCATCCCCAAACAAACCGGATACAACTTTCCTGGACCAGCTGTTCGAGCAGGAGCAGCAGGCGAAGCTCAGCCATTTCATTTTGGGGGAGATGGGCTACGATTTCGAGGCGGGACGTCTGGACGAGAGCGTGCACCCATTTGCGACGGGCCTGAACCCGGGAGACGTTCGGATTACGACCCATTATATTCAGGACGACGTGACCAGCGCGCTGTTCAGCTCCCTTCATGAAGGGGGCCATGCCCTATACGAGCAAAACGTAAGCAAGGAGCTGGCCGGAACGCCGCTCGCCCAGGGGACGTCGATGGGCATTCACGAGTCGCAGTCTCGTCTGTGGGAAAATATGATCGGACGCAGCCGCGCCTTCTGGGAACGCTACTACGCCGAAGTGCAGCAGCATTTCCCGCAGCAGCTGAAAGACGTGCAGCTGGATGATTTCTACCGGGCCGTAAACCGCGTGGAAAACTCCTTGATCCGGATCGAATCCGACGAGCTGACGTATAACCTGCACATCATTATCCGCTATGAAATCGAGAAGATGCTGTTTAACGAAGGGCTTGAGGTTAAGGATCTGCCTAAGGTCTGGAACGAGAAATACGAGCAGTACCTCGGCATAACGCCGCCAAGCGACAGCCTGGGTGTCCTTCAGGACGTGCACTGGTCCGGCGGGGATTTCGGTTACTTTGCCTCCTATTCCCTAGGCAACATGTACGCTGCGCAAATCATGAACACGCTGCGCAAGGAGATGCCTGAGCTGGATCAGCATATTAAGGAAGGCAAACTGGCTCCGATCCGCGAATGGCTCATTGAGAAAATTTACCGCTATGGCAAGAGCCGCAAGCCCTCTGAGATCATTCTGCAGGTGACCGGAGAAGAGCTGAACCCGGATTATTTGGCCGATTACCTGGAAACCAAATACAAAGAAATTTATCAATTGTAATTTTGCACTGGAGCGTTTAACCGAAGATCTAACCATACATGCGCTACGTTAGACGCTGAAGCACCTCTGTCACTTCCATAAAGGAGCCCCACGGCTCCCGAGGAAATGGCAGGGGTGTTTTTTTCGCCCGGGCCATGTTTAACCCTTTGCTGGGCGCATGCATAAGATGGCATATGGCTGGAACGCGAAGAAGGATGGAGGACAATGACAATGAGAAAGGGAAAACGTGGATTCGCCCTGGTGCTTGCGGCGGTTCTCCTTTGCGCAGCCGTGCTGTCCGGTTGCTCCGGAAGCAAAGGCGACGTGAAGGTCAAAATCGGCGAAGTGACGCGCTCGGTATTTTACGCACCGGAGTATGTGGCGCTTGGGAAAGGTTTTTTTAAGGAAGAAGGACTGGATGTGGAGCTGCAAACGATTCCCGGTGGGGATAAGACGATGACCGCGCTGCTCTCGGGTGCCATCGATGTGGCCCTGGTGGGATCCGAGACGTCGATTTACGTATATCAGCAGGGATCGGACGATCCGGTGATCAACTTCGGACAGGTGACGCAGACGGACGGCACGTTCCTCGTATCGAGACAGGATGAGGGTGAGTTGGACTGGAATCAGCTGAAAGGGAAAACCTTTCTCGGGCAGCGCAAAGGCGGCATGCCGCAGATGGCCGGTGAGTTTACGCTGAGAAAGCATGGCATCGATCCGCATCAGGATCTGAACCTGATCCAAAACATCGATTTTGCTAATATCGCTTCGGCGTATCTGTCCGGCACGGGCGAATACGTGCAGCTGTTTGAGCCGCAGGCCTCGATTTTTGAAAAAGAAGGCAAAGGGCATGTCGTCGCCTCATTCGGGGTAGAGAGCGGACATTTGCCCTATACGGTCTTTATGAGCAAGCAGAGCTATATCAAGAAAAATGCGGAAACCGTCCAGAAATTTACGAACGCGCTCCAAAAGGCGCAAAATTGGGTGCAGCAGCATACTCCCGAGGAGATCGCTGACGTCATTCTTCCTTATTTCAAGGACACCGACAAGGATATTGTCGTGTCGTCGGTCAAACGGTATAAGGATCAGGGGACTTATGCCACAGATCCCGTCGTGGATGAGACGGAGTGGAACAACCTGCTGGATGTCATGGATCAGGCGGGTGAACTGAAGGAGAAGGTGCCTGCCTCCGCCATCGTAGACAACAGTTTTGCCGAAAAGGCCAAATCGTCCGTGAAATAAAATTTAGAAAGGAGATCGTGCGCATGGAGCCGGTAGTCGAACTTAAAAATTTGACGCATGTATATGTCAATGACAGAGAAGCTTCGCTGGCTGTCGAAGGACTCAATCTGGCGGTGAATCCCGGGGAGTTCATCAGCCTGGTCGGACCGAGCGGATGCGGAAAAACGACGATTCTGTCCATGATCGCCGGGCTCTTGCCTCCGACGAAGGGCGAGGTGCTCGTGTATGGACGGAAGGTGGAGGGGCCTTCGCCGGATGTCGGGTATATGCTGCAGCAGGATTATTTGTTTCCTTGGCGCACGATCCTTCAAAACGCGGCCATCGGGCTCGAGGTGACGGGGCGCCTGCAGCGGGAATCGATGGCGAATCTGACGCAGCTGCTTGACGAAATGGGATTGGTAGGAACGGGCAGCTCATACCCGCAGCATCTGTCGGGTGGAATGAGGCAGCGGGTTGCACTGGTACGGACGCTGTCGACCGACCCGGGGTTACTCCTGCTCGACGAGCCCTTCTCAGCCCTTGACTATCAGACCAAGCTGCAGCTTGAAGATTTGATTGCCGGAACGCTGAGAGAGAAGAAAAAGACGGCGATTCTGGTCACGCATGACTTATCCGAGGCGGTGGCCGTCAGCGACCGGGTCATTCTGCTCGGCAAAAATCCGGGCCGAATCCGCCGAACCTTTGAGGTACCCGGGCATATACGGGATACGCAGCCTTTCTACGCCAGAAAGGAGGAAGGTTTCAATGAATTGTTTCATGAAATCTGGCGCGAGATGGAGTCGGAGGAAGACTGATCAATGTAAGAAAGGAGGCGGCGCGTGTGAACAGCGTGCTTAGATCGGATGAAGTAATCCGGCGAGACCGGAATTCCGGTCTCGATGCTCTGCATCAAGATCATTTGCGCCGCCGGCGCAAGCAGCGGACGCAGGTACTGTCCGTGCAGATGGCCATTCTTGTGCTGTTCTTTGCCTTGTGGGAAGTTGCCGGACGTTTGAAATGGATCGACGTGCTGTTGTTCAGCTATCCGAGCAAAGTGTTCGCGCAAATTTGGAAGGATGCGGTCAGCGGCGAGCTATGGGGACATTTGGGCGTAACGGTGGGCGAGACGGTCGTCGGATTTTTGCTGGGAACGATTGTGGGGACGCTGCTGGCTGTTCTGATCTGGTGGTCGCCGTTTCTTTCAAAAGTACTGGATCCGTATATGGTCGTATTCAACAGCATGCCGAAAGTGGCGCTCGGTCCGATCTTCATCGTGATGTTCGGCGCAGGCTTTATGGCCATTACCATTACGACGCTGTCGATTACCGTTATTGTGACAACGCTGGTCGTTTATAACGCATTTAAGGAAGTGGACCCGAATCTGGTCAAGGTTGTCCGCACGTTTGGCGGAACCCGCAGGCAAATATTCAACCAAGTCATTCTCCCGGCATCGTTCCCGACGATCATTTCCACGCTGAAAGTTAATGTAGGCATGGCATGGGTCGGCGTGATCGTCGGCGAGTTTCTTGTCGCAAAAATGGGGCTCGGCTATTTGATCATATACGGATTTCAGGTATTCAACTTTACGCTGGTACTTGCCAGCCTGATTATTATCGCGGTCGTCGCCACCGCCATGTACCAGCTGGTCGTTTATATCGAAAGAAAGCTGCTTGCGCATCGGCAGTAGGGAGCGGCCTGGAGTGGCCGGTACTGCGGAGACGGGACAGGGAAGGCATGCAACGGACTTTGTCGTTATTCCAGGGAGCCTTCGCCCTTTCCCGAACCGCAGCATGACCAGTGTTTGATTAACATTGAATGTATTTCTGAAAATTTCATAACCATGTCACGTTGTGTGAACCATCAAAATCAAGTACCATGAAATACGTCAACATGTATAGAGAGAGGCGGTTTCATGGGTTTTCGTATTATTAAAACGGCTATTGCAACGCTGATGGCAATTCTGATCTCGGATGCCTGCGGCGTGACTGGACCGCTGTCTGCGGGCATTTTGGCCGTGCTTGGGGTCGATGTTACGCGAAAAAGGAGCCTGAAGACGGTGTCTGCGCGCTTTTTCGCCTCGCTGCTGGGACTGTTTTTTGCCTGCATTTTATTTGAGCTGCTGGGATTCCATTACTGGGTGCTCGCGATTTATATTCTGATCGCCTTTCCGGCCATCACCCGCGCAAACTTTAAGGAAGGTATCGTTACAAGCTCGGTCGTGGTGTTCCGGGTCTTTGGCAGCGCGGAAGTCAGCACGGAAGTCATCGTGACGCAGATTGAACTGCTCGTGATCGGACTTGGCTCGGCCATGCTCGTCAATATGGTGTACATGCCCAGGACATCTGAGCAGATGACGACGATTCGCAAACGGGTGGATGAGCAGTTTTCGAAAATTTTCAGACAGATTGCACTGACTCTTCGTGACCCTTCCTACGTATGGGACGGGCATGAGCTCATAGCCGCAGGAAAAGCGATTCAGAGCGGCAAGGAAGCTGCGAGCCGGGAGATGGAGAACCAGGTGCTGCATCCCGACGAGTCGTGGACCATCTATTTTTATATGAGAAAAGAGCAGCTGGAGTCGATCCAAAATATGCTGCAGCTCATTTCCCACGTATTTCAGAAGCTGCCTCAGGCCGATGACGTAGCCGAGCTGTTCGAACAGCTCAGCCGGGATGTCACGGAGGAAAACTACACGGGGCGCACGGAGAAGCTGCTGATTGCCCTCGAGAAGGAATTTAAAGAAATGGAGCTTCCGGGGACGCGGGAGGAGTTTGAAGTCAGGTCGGCCATTCTGCAGCTGATCCGCGAGCTCGGACAATATTTGAAAATCGCCAAAAAGAATAAAACACCGGCGCCGGGCAAGATCCGGAAAAGCTCCGAGATGTCCTGATGCACTAAAAACCTTGGCTGCCGCCAAGGTTTTTTTATACAATGAAAGCCGCATAAAATAGATTAACCAGAGGATTCCAGACTAGATTAACAGGGCCGTAAAATCCCGGCCAGACAAGGAATTGCCGGATGCCGGTCATAGCATTATTCCTATTCTAGCCGGGTCGCCAGAATAATATTTCATTCATTTATGCTCGTTTAATCAACAAATGCCTATGTCCTGCATACACTTAAGTGAATGATTGTATGGAGGAGGTTCAAAGATGTCATTAAGTGATAAACATCAATGTAGAGAGATCATCACGAAAGCGATCTGCGGCAAGGGTCGTAAGTTCTCTACCGTAACACATACCGTGACTCCGCCTCATAATCCTACCAGTATTTTAGGGGCATGGATTATAAACCATCAGTACGAAGCGGTTGCCGCAGGCGACGGAATTGAAGTTATTGGTACTTACGATATCAACATCTGGTATTCCTATGACAAAAACTCCCAAACCGACGTCGGCAAAGAAACGGTATCTTATGTAGAATTCGTTCCGCTGTCTTACCTGGATCCGAAACACCGGGCTTCAACCGTCGAAGTCTCTGCGGAGGCCACGCAGGAGCCGAGCTGCGTTGAAGCTAGTGTCTCTTCGGGAGGCGGCAATGTCATCATTCGCGTGGAGCGGGAATTCGCGGTCGAGCTCGTCGCCGAGACCAAGGTGCGCGTATTGGTGTGCAGCCGCGGCCATGGCGACTATGACGACAAAGAGTTCGAGTTCGCCAGCGATGATGGGGACTATGAGGATCTCGACCCCGATTCACTTGAAGATGAGCTGTAAATCGTAGAGCAAGGAAAAGAGGTATGATGTACTATATGCCGGGAGAGCGGCGGCGAAGAGGGCGGATGCCCTCCTTTTTTTATTTTATTTTCTAAGATGAAGGGGAGATAAGGGTGACAGAAGTGGAAAAAGCAGCCCGCTATGCCGGATGGCCCGACCGGATCAAGCATGCCCGCCTGGTCCGATCCGGCATCAGCTCCCTTCTGCTGCCGGAAGAGGACCCTGCTGGCGAGGAGTCCGCGCGTTACCGGCGAAGATACGCCGTAAACGTCACTTGCCTGCAGGCCGTTGACTTGAAACGTGTCGAAGGAAGCGCAGACGGCTTCCGTGTTCCCGTAGGTTCGGCCCATGGAGGTGGTGCACCACTCATTGGCCTGTATGCCCGCCTGGAGAAGGCGGCGGTGCGGGCCCTTTATACGCTTGGTCTGGACGCAGGTGAAGTCGTGCTGGCGTCCTGTGGGGAGCGGAAATACGGGGTCGAGCGCGTCACGCCTTCCCCCGGAGTGAAAGATCCGCGAATCAGGGCGCGCTATGACCGGGCGGAGGCGGAGCTTGCCCGCCGGCTGCGACGGGAAGAGGAGGAAGAAATCCATCTCGTGATGGGCATGGATCCGGAGTTTGTGCTTGTGGATGCGGGCAGCAACGAAATGGTTCCCGCCTCCCGGTTTTTGGACCGGGAGGGGGAGGTCGGTTGCGATGCCGTTCACGGCGAGGGCTTCACGACCTTCCCCATTGCCGAGCTTCGCCCGGATCCAAGCGGAGACCCCACCGGTCTGCTCAAGCGCCTGATGTTCACGATGCAGGTTGCCGGCCGGATGATCGGGGACCGGTCGCTCATCTGGCAGGCGGGGGGCATGCCCAGACCGGGTTTGCCGCTCGGCGGGCATCTGCATTTCAGCGGCGTCGTGCTTACCCCGGAGCTGCTGCGGGCGCTGGATAACTACTTAACGCTGCCCGTCTCGCTGCTCGAAGACGAGAGCAGCCGGTCGCGGCGGCCCAAATACGGATATTTGGGCGACTTTCGCCGCCAGCCGCACGGCGGTTTCGAATACCGCACGCTGCCGAGCTTTCTCGTATCTCCCCTGCTGGCCAAAGGGGTGGTGTACCTCTCGTATTTGATCGTCAGCCATTATAGAGAGCTGCGGATGCGGCCTCTGGACGCGAGCGAGCGAATCCATCGGGCGTATTACCAGGGAGACCGCGAGGTGCTGAAGACAGCCGTTCAGCCGCTGCTCGGAGAGATCAGGCAGCTGCCGAATTACGGCAATTACGCCGGCTCCATCGAGCCGCTGCTGGCGCATATCGAGCGGGGAACGACGTGGAACGAGAGCAGGGATATCAGGCCGCTGTGGAACATTCCGGTCGAACCTTGATTCCCGCCCACTTACTTTCTGTTATAATAGGGCGTGAGCACAAGTGAAGTCTGGAGGTACCTCATGGCCAAGTATACGCCAATGATTGAACAATATTTGGAAATCAAGCAGCAAGCCCAGGATGCATTTTTGTTTTTCCGCCTGGGCGATTTTTACGAAATGTTCTTCGAGGACGCCCTAAAGGCCTCCCGGGAACTGGAAATTACGCTGACCGGCCGGGAAGGCGGAGGGGACGAGAAAATCCCGATGTGCGGGGTTCCCTACCATTCGGCTGAGAGTTACATACAGCGGCTGATCGAGAAGGGCTACAAGGTTGCCATTTGCGAACAGCTGGAAGACCCGTCAGTGACCAAAGGTATGGTCAAGCGCGGCATCGTCCGCGTCGTAACGCCGGGGACCATCATGGAAGGTAAAAACATCGCCGACAAATCCAACAACTATTTGGTGTGCGTAACCGAGACCGACCGGATGATGTCACTGGCGGCCTGCGATCTGTCGACTGGCGAGCTGTACGTGACTTCCATGTCGGCATCGGTGGAATGGCTGCGCGACGAAATCGGCATCTACGAACCGGTGGAAGTGATCGGCGATGCGAAGATGGTGGATTTGATCAAGGCCGAGCAGCTCCAATGGAGCCGGCCTGTCGTCTACACGCCATGGGAGAAGCGGGAGGAGCAGACGGTCCGGGCGCAGTTCGGCGAATCGGCCTGGGCCCGGCTAGATCCGGAGCGCCAGGCATGCGTCGCCGTGCTCATCTCGTATCTAAGTGAGACTCAGCGGCGTTCGCTCGGCCAGCTGACGCAAATTTCACCTTATGAGCCGGGCCATTACATGATTCTCGATCCGTTTACGCGGCGGAACCTGGAGCTGGTGGAGACGGTGCGCGACCGATCCAAGAAAGGATCGCTGCTCTGGCTGCTGGACCGGACCGAAACATCGATGGGGGCCCGGCTGCTGCGCAGATGGATCGACAAGCCCCTTTTGCACCGGGGACCGATCGAAGAGCGCCTGGAAGCTGTAGAACATCTCTACAACCAGTTTATTCTGCGGGAAGATCTGCGGGCTGCGCTTAAAGATATTTACGACCTGGAGCGGCTGGTCGCGCGAATCGCCTTCGGCAATGCGAACGGGCGGGATCTGAACGCCCTCAAGCTGTCGCTGGCGCAAATTCCTTCCTTGAAGGAACTGTGCGCATCGTCGGCTTCTTCCACCCTGCAGAAGCTAGCGGCGGAGATGGACGAATGCCGGGATCTTTATGAAGCGATCGAAGCGGCAATCGTCGACGATCCGCCCGTATCCGTGCGGGACGGAGGCTTGATCAAGCCGGGATATCACGATTACCTGGACGAGCTGCGGGAAGCCAGCGTGAACGGCAAACGCTGGATTGCCGAGCTCGAGGCCAAGGAACGTGAAGCGACGGGCATCCGCTCGCTGAAGGTCGGATTCAATAAAGTGTTCGGATATTATATTGAAGTGACCAAATCGAATCTGGGCACCCTGCCGGAAGGCCGGTACGAACGGAAGCAGACGCTGGCCAATGCCGAGCGGTTCGTGACGCCGGAATTGAAGGAGAAAGAGGGGCTCATTCTGGAAGCCCAGGAGAAAATGGTGGACCTGGAATACTCCCTCTTCAGCGGACTGAGGGACAGGTTGAGCGGGGAAATTCCGCGGCTGCAGGCACTGGCCGAGAAGGTTGCCGTTACTGACGTCTACCAGTCGCTGGCTGCCGTCAGCGCGGAGCAAGGCTTCGTGAAGCCCAAGCTGACCGATGGCTATGACCTGGTCGTAGAGAACGGGCGCCATCCGGTGGTCGAGGCGGTGATGAAGGATGCCTCCTTCATTGCCAACGGGGCCCGGCTGACCCGGGAGGAAGCGGCGATTCTGCTCATTACCGGGCCAAATATGGCCGGAAAGAGCACGTATATGAGGCAGGTGGCGCTCATATCGATCATGGCTCAGATCGGCTGCTTCGTGCCGGCCAAGGCGGCGGAAATTCCGCTCGTGGACCGGATCTTCACCCGGATCGGTGCGGCGGATGACCTGATTGGCGGCCAGAGCACGTTCATGGTGGAAATGGCCGACATCCAGGTCATGACCGAAAAAGCGACGCCGCGGAGCTTGATCATTATCGATGAGCTGGGCCGGGGCACGTCCACCAGCGAAGGCATGGCTATCGCCCAGGCGGTGATCGAGTATGTGCACGATACGATCGGCTGCAAGGCGCTCGTATCGACCCATTTTCACGAGCTGGCGCATTTGGAGGAAAGCCTGCAGCGCCTGCGCAATTACTCCATGGCGGTCCAGGAGAGCGGAGACAAGGTCCACTTCCTGCGGAAGCTGATTTCCGGGCCTGCGGGCAGCAGTTACGGCATCTACTGCGCTAGACTCGCCGGGCTGCCGTCCACCATCATCGGACGGGCATACACGCTGCTGCAGGGCCTGGAGGAGAGCGCGGCTCAGGCGGCAGCAACCGCAGAGGCGACCAAGGCGGAACCGACTGCGCAGCTCAGGGAGCGTATGGACACTACAGGTCAATACCGTCCGCTGGCGGATATAGAAGCTGGCCGCGCCGTACCGGACGCTGGAACTTCCGGGCCGGAGATTGCTCCGGCTGCCGGACAGGCAGCTGGAAGCCCGGCGGAAGTCGTGCAGCTCTCGATATTCGGGGACGAGGACCTGGAGCCGGTGAAGCGGAACGCTGCCGCTCCCGAGCCGCAGCCGATGCATCCGTCGATATCGCAAATCGTGGAATCGGTGAAGAGCGCCGACGTCATGAACATGACGCCGCTGCAGGCCATGCAGCTGCTGAACGAGCTGAAAATGAAGGCAAAGGATCTGTAAATAAGTGGGACAAGGCCTATTGTCCGTTCATATCTTTTTATGAAATGGGGGAACGGTATGGCGAAAATTCGCGTTTTGGACGAGCACATAGCCAACCAGATTGCGGCCGGTGAAGTCGTGGAACGTCCCGCCTCGGTTGTGAAAGAACTGGTGGAGAACGCCATTGATGCCGGAAGCTCTCGGATAGAAGTTACGGTAGAGGAGGGCGGGCTTGAAAGCATCCGCGTGACCGACGACGGCGCGGGTATCGAGCCTGAGGACGTCAGCACCGCCTTTTACCGGCATGCGACGAGCAAAATCGAGAACAGCAGGGATCTGTTCAACATCACGAGCCTCGGATTTCGCGGTGAAGCGCTGCCGAGTATCGCCGCCGTGGCGAAAGTGGAATTAGTCACTTCCAGCACCGATAACGGGCTGGGGCGGCGAATCGTCATCGAAGGCGGCAGGCTCGTCACCGAAGAAGATACGGCGGCGCCGAAGGGAACCGACTTGACGGTTCGGGAGCTTTTCTACAATACGCCGGCGCGGTTGAAATATATGAAGACGATCCAGACGGAGCTGGGGCATATTTCCGATTATATGTACCGCATCGCCCTGTCGCATCCGGATATCGCGATTACGCTGCGGCATAACGGGAATGTGCTGCTGCAGACCGTCGGGAACGGGGATCTGCTCCAGGTCGTGGCTGCCATATACGGCCGGCAGGCCGCTAAGGCGCTGCTGCCGATTCATGCGGAGAACCTGGATTTTACGATCGACGGTTATGTCAGCCGTCCGGATTGGACCCGTTCGAACCGGAACGGGATTTCGATCATCGTCAACGGCCGCTACATCCGCAGCTACGGCTTGAATCAGGCCATTCAGCGCGCATACCATACGCTGCTGCCGATCAATCGCTATCCGCTCGCCGTGCTGGAAGTCAAGATGCATCCTTCCCTGGTGGACGTCAACGTTCATCCGGCTAAGCTGGAAGTACGCTTCAGTAAAGAGCAGGAGCTGTTCCCTTTTGTAGAGACAAGCATCCACCAGGTGCTCCGGCAGGAAGTGCTCATTCCGCAGCCGGTCAAGCAGAGCATCGGCGGTAAGGATAAAGGGTCGTTCATCCAGGAGCAGTTTCATTTCTCCAAAAGCCCGTCCCCGCAGGACGGACCGATGGACGGACCGATGGACGGCCGGGAGGGCCCGCTGCCGCAGGATCCCGGCCCAGACAGTAAAACAGCGACTTCGGAAGCTAATAGCTCTGTTGCTCCGATGAATACACCCGGCAGTCAGCCGGTGAAGTCTCCTTTGACCGCAGGATCTGGAAACGCCGGTACGGGCTTTCCTGAGCTGCGTAACCAGACGCCGGGGCAGCACGCGTATTCCGGCCAGAGCGGCCCGACTACGGGAAGCGTGCAGAAGCCCGGTGAAGCTGCCTATGAGCAGCGGAAGCTTCCATATTCGGCGCGCGAGACGGTCCGCGAAAACGCGGTTCCCGGCTACCGGCTGAACTTGTCGCAGAGCGGCCGGGTATCGCAGAGCTCGAATCCGGCGCTGGCCAGCCGTCTGCTGGCGAGCACGGAGGCTCCGCCCGAAATTCCGCCTTTTCCGGAACTGACGCTGATCGGACAGCATCACGGGACATACCTGATCGCCCAAAACGCGGACGGGCTGTTTCTGATCGACCAGCACGCAGCGCATGAGCGGATCAATTACGAGTATTATTACGAGAAATTCGGACGCCCGGCCGATGCTTCCCAAGAGCTGCTGCTGCCGATAACGCTGGAGTTTACGCCTTCGGAGACGGAGCAGTTGGCGCAGAAACTGCATTGGTTTGAGCAGGTCGGGGTATATTTGGAGCATTTCGGCGGACAGACCTTCCGCGTCGTCTCCCATCCGTACTGGTTCCCCAAAGGTGAGGAGAAAGCACTGATCGAAGAGATGGCCGAATGGGTCCTCAGCGAGCGCAGCATCGATTTGGCCAAGCTCCGCGAGACGTCGTCCATTCTCTGCTCCTGCAAAGCGTCGATCAAGGCGAACCAGAAGCTGACGGAGCACGAAGCGACGACGCTGCTGGACCGCCTGGCGGCATGCAGGCAGCCTTACACCTGCCCTCACGGGCGGCCGATCGTCGTTTCCTTTTCGACCTATGACCTGGAAAAGCTGTTTAAGCGTGTCATGTAACGCGGCAGAGGCAGTTCATCACGGAGCGTGATGGAGAGCGACTGGAAGGGACGGTTCATAATACGGTTTAAGGTGTATAACTAAATCAACAGCGCATTTGCTTGGCAGGTGCCCGATAATATACAAGATTGGAGATTGTCATGATTATTACGACGGGGGATAAAGCGGCCGAATCGATCGTGGGCCGGGCCATCGTCCTGGCCGGCGAGACAGGGGGCAAGTACGTCCCGAGAAGCCACACCCCATTAACGAGAATGGCCAAAAAGCACGGCGATGACGAAATTATCGTCGTGCTGGACGGCGGAGCGAGGCTTGTCAGGCCGGGAAATCCGCCGATGGAGTTTCACCCCAGCATGGGTTTTGTCCGCGCCAAGCGGCTGATCAAGGGGGAGAGCGACCCGATGCTCGAAGCGGCGTCGATGACTGCGGGGGATACGGTGCTCGACTGTACGGCCGGCCTGGGATCCGATTCGCTTGTATTTGCGGTCAAAGGCGGGCCCGGCGCGCATGTCACCGCAGTTGAAAGCTCGCCGGCGCTGGCGGCGCTGCTTGCTGAAGGGCTCGCCTACTACCGTTCCGGCCTGACCGAGGTGAATGAGGCCATGCGGCGGATTCAGGTGGCATGCGGCCATCATTTGGACGTGCTGCGTAAGCAGCCCGACAACAGCGTGGACATCGTGTATTTCGACCCGATGTTCCGCGAGCCGCTGATGGACTCTTCATCCATCAGCCCGCTGCGTGGATTTGCCAACAAAGACCCGCTGCAGGCGGAGAGCATCCGCGAAGCCGTCAGGGTCGCGCGCAAGACCGTCGTGCTGAAGGAAAAGAAGGGCAGCGGCGAATTTGCCCGCCTCGGCTTCATGCCGCTCGACCGGCCGCATTCAAAAATTTCGTATGGAGTGATATCTGTTGACCGACCGCTTGACAACTGAGACGAAGCCGCGGCTGCTGGTGCTGATCGGCCCCACCGCCGTCGGTAAAACCAAAATGAGCATCGAGATCGCCAAGGCGCTGGGCTGCGAGATCATTTCCGGGGATTCCATGCAGGTCTACCGCCAGATGGACATCGGGACTGCGAAAATAACCGAAGAAGAGATGCAGGGCATTCCTCATCACCTGATCGACATTCATGATCCGAATGAAGCCTATTCGGTCGCCGAATTCCAGGAGGCATGCTCCCGGCTGATCACGGATATCCATGCCAGGGGCAAGCTGCCTTTTATCGTCGGGGGCACCGGTCTTTACGTGGAGTCGGTCTGCTACGGATTCCAGTTTGCCGATGCGGGAGAGGACAAAGCGTTCAGGCAGGAACAATTCGACTATGCGGAGCAGTACGGTGCCGAGGCGCTTCATGCGAGGCTGGCGGAAGTCGACCCGGAAAGCGCCATGAGACTGCATCCCCATGACCAAAGACGCATTATCCGGGCGCTTGAGATCTATCATTTGACGGGAGTCCCTCTTTCGGCCCAGTTGAAGAGCCAAACCCGGGAGTCGCCGTATCAATTATGCCTTGTCGGTTTGACAATGGATAGGCAAATGCTATATAAACGTATTGAAGCCCGTATCGATGAGATGCTGGAGCAGGGTTTGGTAGAAGAGGTTTCTTCTCTGCTGGATAAGGGCTACGGACCGGATCTGGTCTCGATGCAGGGACTGGGTTACAAACAGATCATCTCGTATTTGCAGGGTGAAGCGACCCTGGAAGAGGCTGTTGAAATTTTAAAGAGAGATACGCGCAGGTTTGCCAAACGCCAGCTGTCCTGGTTCCGCCATATGAAGGAAATTCAGTGGGTGGACGTCACGGACACGGGAAATTTTCTCGCGAATTTCGCCGCAATCCGTGATATAATAGCAGGAAAGTTTCTCTTAAATCTTGAATATACTTCAAAACAATCTAATTGAATCGTTGGGGGTACGGCTAATGAACAAATCCATCAATATCCAAGATACATTTTTAAACCAGCTTCGCAAAGAAAACATCCCTGTCACCATTTTTCTTGTGAACGGATTTCAAATCAGAGGCTTAATTAAGGCGTTTGACAACTTTACCGTTGTGGTGGATACGGACGGCAAGCAGCAAATGCTGTTTAAGCATGCGATTTCAACGGTCACGCCTCAACGCAATGTATCCCTGATGCAGGAAACCCAAAACGAGGTATAATTTAACAGGACTAGCCTCATAGCTGAAACTTTTTCAAATGACTTTCGTTAAAGAGTATAGGATGGCGGGGATGCGGGTAAATCCGTTATAGACGTTCATTCTGTAAGCATAGGAATTGGAGCGGAGCAACCTGCAAGGGTTGTTCTTTTCATTCCGAGCTTAGAAATTAAAAGGGAGTCAGGAGGGTACCATGGATAACAACAAGCTGTCGAGGTCTGATAAAAACAAAGAACAGCCCAAGACAATGAAAAAGACAACCAAGAAGAAGAAAAAAATATCCGGAAAGCGCGTGTTTTGGACATTGTTTTTCACCTGTGCATTTGCTATCTTCTGTGCGCTTGCCGGATATTTGTATATTACGGTCAACGGGGAGCGCCTGCTGCAGGCGAACAAGGATAAGCTGACCGTTCACGAAACATCCAAAGTCTTCGACCGCAACGGCAATCTGATGGGCGAGCTGTCCCTGCAGAAGAGCGATCCGGTCCAGAGCGAGGATATTCCGAAGCTGCTGAAGGATGCCTTTGTGGCAACCGAGGACAAACGCTTCTACGAGCACAGCGGCGTCGACCTGTGGTCGATCGGCCGGGCGGCAGTCAAGGACGTCATCGCCAGATCTAAGGTCGAAGGCGGCAGTACCATTACGCAGCAGCTCGCCAAAAACATTTTCCTGACGCGGGACAAAACGTTCTTCCGGAAGGCGACCGAGGTGTCCATCGCCATGGCGCTGGAACGGAACAAGACCAAAGATGAAATCATTACGATGTATTTGAACCGTATTCCTTTCGGCGGGCAGATATATGGCATAAAAGAAGCGTCAAAGTATTATTTCGGCAAAAGCAATTTGAATGATTTGAAAGTGTGGGAAATGGCCACCCTAGCGGCAATGCCGAAGGGGCCTTCGAAATACAACCCGGTGCGCAATCCGGACTTGTCCATGCAGCGCCGCGCCGTCGTGCTGAACCTGATGGCCCAGGAAGGGTACATCACGCAGGAAGAGGCCGATGCCGCGAAAAAAGTCGAATATACGTATAAACCGCCGAAAAAACAGCAGCAGTACCAGAACTTTATGGACTATGTCATGAACGAGGCAGAAGACGTTACCGGTCTCAGCGAAGACGATCTGAACATCGGCGGATATAAAATTTATACGACGATGGACGCGAACGCCCAGAAGGTGCTGGAGAAAGAGTTCGCGGACGAATCGAACTTCGAGAAAAGCCCCGATGACCAGCCGGTACAGGGCTCCATGGTCATCATGAACCAGGAATCAGGCGCGCTCGTCGCGCTGCTCGGCGGACGGGATTACCAGCGCGGCGGCTACAGCCGAGTCACGAACAGCCGCAGGCAGCCGGGTTCGGCCTTTAAGCCGATCGTCTCCTACGCGCCAGCGCTGGAAAGCGGCAAGTTCGATATGAACTCGCCGCTCAGTAACAAGAAGCAGTGCTTCGGCAGCTACTGCCCAGGCAACCTGCACGGATATTCGGACACGATCGGCATGCCCGAAGCGATCCAGAAATCCGAGAACATTCCAGCTGTATGGCTGCTGAATCAAATCGGGGTGAATACCGGCTTTAAATTCGCTGAATCCCTCGGCATTCAGCTGACCGAAGACGACAAGAACCTGGCGATGGCGCTCGGCGGCATCAGCAAGGGAACGAACACGCTGGAAATGGCCCAGGCCTACAGCGCCTTTGCCAACGGCGGCAAGATGAACGAGGCATACTCGATCAAGAAAATCGTCGACAGCGACGAGAAACCGGTATATGAGCATAAAGACAGCGCCAAGAAAGTGATGAGCGAAAATACCGCATACCAAATGACCGAAATGATGAAGAAGGTCGTTGAAGACGGCACGGGACGGAAGGCAAAGATCAACCGTCCGGTGGCGGGTAAGACGGGCACGACGCAGAGCGGCTATACCGGCGTCAAATCGAACCGCGACGTATGGTTCGTCGGTTACACGCCGGAGCTGACCGCAGCGGTTTGGATGGGCTACGACAAGCCGGACAAAACGCATCTTCTGCACAACAGCAGTCCACTGGCGGCCTCTTTCTGGGGCAAGGTCATGGAGCAGGTCGTGAAGGAATTCCCTGAGAAACAATTCCCGGTTCCGGACAACGTGAAGGAGCAGGAACCTGTGAATGAGCCGGAACAGGATCAGAATCAAGGCCACGTAAGCGGCTTGAGTGCGGATTACAACATCGACACGCAGACGGTGACGCTGGGCTGGAACGGCGTCGACTCCGGTGACGCTCAGTACCGCGTCTACCGTAAAGAATCGTCTGAAGCGAACTACTCGCTGATTCTGGATGGCGTATCCGGTACAACAGCCCAGGACATGGGGGCATTGCCTGGTATGACGTACGAATACTATGTCACGGCATACTTCCCGGATTCGGGTACTGAGTCGGATCCGTCCAACACGGTACAGATCACGATCGATACACCGCCTGACGAACAAAACCCGCCTGATCAGAACAACGGAGACAACGGTCAGGATGGAAACGGTAATCCGGATAACGGCAATCCCGACAATGGCCAAAGCGGTGACAACGGCAGCAACGGTAACATGGGTAACGGAAATGGAAGCAACAACGGCAATAACGGAAATGGGAATGACGGCTTCCCGGGCAATAACGGGAACGGCAACGGTAACGGCGCCTCCAATGGAAACAACGGCAACGGCAATGGCAATGGCAGCAGCGGGGGCTCAAGCGGAGACACAACCGGCGACAGCGGTACAGGTACGGTGGCCCCGCCGGAGACCGGCGGAACGACCGACAGCGGCAGCGGTGATGGAACCGGAAGCACCGACGGAACGCCACCGCAAAGCCCGGGTGATTCCAGCGGCGGCAGTACGGGAACCGTGACCACCCCTTAACCGATCAGATGAGTTTCAGACCCCCTTACATTGGGGGTCTTTTTTTTATTGCCCGCTCTCGATCAGGCAATATTTTGAGTGTGATTCCCAAATGTGATAAGCTGAAGACACCATATTGGAGAGGGAATTCTCTATGAAACGAAAATTTGGAGATCGAGCGAACTGGCGCCGGATTTCCCGCCGCCGCTTCGCCTGCCGTTATGTTGAGAGCGAAGCATTCACAGGCTATATTACGCTGTACACGATATACAACCTGAAAGAGCCGCTCTGGAAAAACTACGGAAACCACACATACCGGATCGCGGATAAAGGATATTCTTGGCTGCAGTATTTTCCCCATAACAGTCATTACATCGTGACGGCGATGTTCGACGAGCGGAGCGAAATCATCCAGTGGTACATCGATACCTGCAAAACGCAGGGAGTCACGGAGCAGGGCGTACCTTGGTTTGACGATTTGTATCTGGATGTGGTCGTCCTCCGCAACGGTGAGGTGTTCCTATTGGATGAGGACGAATTGGAAGAGGCGCTGACCCGGGGGGATATTACCAAGGAAGATTACCAATTGGCCATCTCAACGGCGAAAAGCGTTCTAAAAGCCATTGATGCGCACCAGTTTCCGTATTTCCTGATGTCGCTTGAGGACCGGAAGCGTCTTTTTGACAACGGTGAATTCCGGAGGAAGCCATGAACGCCCGCAGCGGGGGACCGGTGACCGTAACTAGGCGCAAAAAGATGTCCGTTCTTCGAAAGCTGCTGATTGCTTTCGCCGTTCTGATCCTGCTCGGGCTGATGTGGATCGGGTACGCATGGCGGCTCATGAACGCGGCTCACAGTTCCGTACCGGCATCGGCGAGCGACGTCGGCATTATCCTCGGTGCATCGATGTGGGGGGACTCGCCGAGCCCTGGACTCAGGGAACGTCTGGACGAAGGGCTTCGTCTCTATCAGGAGGGCAAGTTTTCGTATATTATGGTTACCGGCGGCCTGGACCGGGCGGATTACAAGTATACCGAGGCCGAAGGCATGCGGAATTATCTGGTGGACCACGGCGTGCCGGCATCGGCTATCATTCTTGAAAACAAGGCAACGAGCACCTATGAAAATTTGCTGTTCAGCCAGGAGATTATGAGAGAACGGGGATGGCAAAGCACCGTCATCGTCACGCATCAATACCATGGCATGCGCTCACTAGACATCGCGAAATTTCTGAACTATACCCGCCCGGCCCTTGGTTTAACAGAGTCCAGAACGCTGCAGATGAAGTACCACAAGCCGCGGGAAGTGCTGGCCTACACCAAATGGAAGCTGGATGAGCTGCTGCTGCTGACGGGCCTGAAATAGATGGGAAACTGCTAATAACGCCTGGGCAAGTAGAATACATTGAATAGAGAATACATCTCTGTAGATAAATGAGGTGATGGATGCATGAACGGGCGTATAGCGGCCGCGAACGGCCGGCCGGAAGGCAGGCCATCCAGACAAATCAATGTGATTTTGCGCAGCCAGGAGCCTCCTGTCGTCAGCAGCGCCGTTCCGGAGAAGGAACCGGTCCCTGCCCAGAAAAACACAGCTCAGCACAGCTTGTATCAAGAAATTCAAAAAGAGCTGGATCAGCTGGTAGGGCTGGACAGCATCAAGGAATTCGTGTTTGAAATTTACGCCATGCTCCAAATCGCCCATATGCGTCAAGAAGCGGGGCTGGCCAGCGGCGGACATGTATATCATATGGTGTTTAAAGGAAACCCCGGTACGGGTAAAACCACAGTAGCACGAATCATCGCCAAGCTGTTTCAAAAAATGGGTGTGCTGAGCAAAGGCCACCTGATCGAAGTCGAACGCGCCGACCTCGTCGGCGAGTATATTGGACATACCGCGCAGAAAACTAGGGATTTGGTGAAGAAGGCGCTTGGCGGCATTCTCTTTATCGATGAAGCCTACAGCCTGGCCAGAGGCGGCGAGAAAGACTTCGGCAAAGAGGCGATCGATACGCTGGTCAAGGCGATGGAAGACCACAAAAATCAATTCATTCTGATCCTTGCCGGATATTCCGAGGAGATTGATTTTTTTCTGCAGACGAATCCGGGGCTGCCTTCGCGTTTTCCGATCCAGGTGGATTTCCCCGATTATACGATTGACCAGCTTATCCAGATCTCCGAGCTGATGGCCAAGGAGCGGGACTACATCCTGATGCCGCAGGCGATACTAAAATTGAGGCAGCACCTGATTCAGGAAAAAGACCATAGCGAGCATGCCTTCAGCAATGCGAGATACGTGCGCAACACGATCGAGAAATCCATCCGGAATCAGGCTGTGCGGCTGCTGAATCATTATTCGAACAGCAATCCCGGCAAGCTGGAGCTGATGACGCTCCGGACCGAGGATTTCAAGCTGGAGGCCAAAGGCGCATCGGGCAGTTTGAACTGATCTACATTTTGCAGCAATGGACGCTGGAGTTGAAAAGGAGCAGATCATCATGGCAAACCAAACGTATGACACGAATCATGAAATTCCGGACCGGGCCGTTCTGGTCAGCCTGGTGACCGACGAAGTGAAAAGGTCCGGCATAAACACGGAGCACTCGCTTCAAGAGCTCGTCCGGCTGGCGGAGACGGCCGGCGTGGAAGTGCTGGAAGTGCTCGTGCAGAACCGGGATGTGCCGGACGCGAGATGGTTTATCGGCAAGGGCAAGGTGGAAGAGCTGAGAGGAATCCTGGAGATGCATGGCGGCAATACGGCCATCTTCGACCAGGAGCTTTCCGGCGCCCAGGTCCGGAACCTGGAAGTGGCCCTCGATGCCAAAATCATCGACCGCACCCAGCTCATTCTGGATATATTCGCCCAGCGCGCCAAAACGCGCGAAGGGATTATCCAGGTGGAGCTGGCCCAACTTACGTACCTGCTCCCAAGGCTGTCCGGACACGGCAAAAACCTTTCCCGCCTCGGCGGGGGAATCGGGACGCGGGGACCGGGGGAGAGCAAGCTCGAAACCGACCGCCGGCATATCCGCGGACGGATCGGCGACTTGAAGCGCCAGCTTGAAGAGGTCACCAAGCACCGGAAGCTGCACCGCGGCCGCAGGCAGAAGAGCGGGGTGGTCCAGGTCGCGCTGGTGGGATATACCAACGCGGGCAAGTCGACGCTGCTAAAGCAGCTGACCAATGCCGACGTTTATATCGAAAACCAGCTGTTTGCGACGCTGGATCCGACTTCGCGCATCATGAAGCTGCCCGGCGGCAGCGAAGTCATCCTGACTGATACGGTCGGCTTCATCCAGAACCTTCCCCATGACCTCGTGGCTGCGTTCCGCGCCACGCTGGAGGAAGTAAATGAGGCCGATCTTGTGCTGCATGTCGTTGATGCATCATCCGAAATGCGCGACGAACAGATGCGGGTCGTGGATTCCATCCTGGAAGAGCTGGGGGCGGCTGACAAGCCGCAGCTGATCCTTTTTAACAAGAAAGACGCCTGTACCCGGGAGCAGCTGGAGATGCTGCCGTCCGGAACGGGATATTTAAAAATCAGTGCTTTATCGGAAGGAGATCTTTTGGCCGTTCGCGAAGCAGTACAGACGAGGCTGACAGGGGATACGTTAACCTTCCGCGTACCTGCCGGACGGGGTGATATTTTATCCCAGTTATACCGGGTCGGCGAAGTGATTAGCCAGGATACGGACAATGATGATATGATCTATACGGTGCAGGTACACAAGCCTGATTATGACAAGTATGGCTACATCGTAGAGAGCTATAAAGAACAGGTCAGACCTTCTGACCAATGACAAGTGAGGAGAAACCGGGAACATGGTAGCATTTGCAGACGAACTTATACAATGGAAAAATACAGCCGAGCGGCGGATTGAAGATCAGCTCCGGATGGTGGACGGAATCGTGGACCATAATCAGTGGAAGGTCATTGAAGCGTTCCAGCGCCATCAGGTGAGCGATTTTCATTTCGCCGGCTCGACCGGTTATGCCTATAACGACCGAGGAAGAGAAGTTCTTGACTTGGTGTATGCGGACGTATTCGGAGCCGAAGCCGCTCTGGTACGCCCGCATTTTGCTTCAGGGACACATACGATTTCAACGGCCTTGTTCGGGGTGCTTCGTCCTGGGGACGAGCTGCTCTACATTACCGGACGGCCGTACGATACATTACATAAGGTTATCGGCCGCAAGGGTGACGGGACGGGTTCCCTGGCCGATTTCGGGATTACTTACCGCGAAGCTGCCTTGACTGTGGAAGGGGACGTAGACTGGGACGCCGTAGAAGCCGGCATTTCCGGCTCAACGAAGGTGATCGGCATCCAGCGGTCGCGTGGGTATGACTGGCGATCCTCATTCACGGTGGAGCAGATCGGCCAAATGGTCCTGCGCGTGAAGCAAATCAAGCCGGATGTGATCGTGTTCGTGGACAACTGCTACGGCGAATTTACGGAGGAACTGGAGCCGACGCAGGTCGGAGTGGATCTGATGGCAGGTTCGCTGATCAAAAACCCGGGCGGCGGCATCGCCGAAACCGGCGGCTATATTTGCGGCAGACAAGCCCTCGTTGATCTTGCCGCCTATCGGTTGACCGCCCCCGGCATCGGCGGGGAGGTGGGCGCGATGCTGGGAGCTACCCGGGGGATCTACCAGGGCCTCTTCTTGGCACCGACGCTGGTGGGACAAGCGGTCAAGGGCAGCATTTTTGCGGCCGCGATGTTTGAGCAGGCGGGATTCGAGAGCAAGCCGGCATGGAATGAGCGGCGCACCGACCTGATCCAGGCCGTTTCCTTTACAGGGCCCGATCATTTGATCGCTTTTGTTCAAGGCATCCAGCGTGCGGCAGCGGTCGACAGCCACGTCGTTCCAGAGCCGTGGGACATGCCCGGCTACGAGCATCCAGTCATTATGGCGGCAGGGACGTTCATCCAGGGGGGAAGCCTGGAGCTGTCCGCAGACGCACCGATTCGGGAGCCCTATATCGGATACATGCAGGGCGGACTCACTTATTCCCATGTCAAATATGGCGTAATGATAGCGTTACAGACCATGAAAGACCGAAAATTATTGTAAGTTTATCTGACACGTTATTGACGTCCGATATCATGAAATGTACAATGGAACATGAGAAATAGTTCATGTGGAAGGTTGAGATGAGTCATGGGTGATGAAATTCGCAGAAACATGGCATTATTCCCGATAGGTATCGTCATGAAGCTGACCGATTTGTCCGCGCGGCAGATCCGGTATTACGAACAGCACAATTTGATCGTGCCTGCGCGCACATCCGGCAACCAGCGGTTGTTCTCGTTTAACGACGTGGAGAGATTGCTGGAGATCAAGGCGCTCATTGAGAAGGGCGTCAACATCGCGGGAATCAAGCAGGTCATGAATCCTGTATCCAAAGAGTCTGAGGAAGCCACTGTCCTTAATGCCGACACCGAGGTGAAGCGCAGAGAACTGTCGGAATCTCAGCTGCACCGTTTGCTGAAGCAGCAGCTGGTATCTGGTAAGAGACCGGGCCAGGTCTCATTGATTCAAGGCGAGCTGTCCCGGTTTTTTAATAAAAAATAACAGGAATCACTTGTGAGAAAGGGAGAGGATATCATGAGTTTTACTAAAGAGGATATTCTGCGCATTGCAGAGGAAGAGAACGTCCGTTTTATCCGTCTTCAATTCACGGATTTGCTGGGAACGATCAAAAATGTGGAGATTCCCGTAAGCCAGTTGAAGAAGGCGCTTGACAATAAAATGATGTTCGATGGATCTTCCATCGAAGGCTATGTGCGTATCGAGGAATCCGATATGTATCTGTATCCGGATTTGGACACTTGGGTCATTTTCCCTTGGGTGACTGAAGACCGCGTTGCGCGCCTCATCTGTGATATTTATATGCCGGACGGCACTCCGTTTGCCGGAGATCCTCGCGGTATTCTGAAACGCAACCTGAAGGAAGCTGAAGCGTTGGGCTACACGTCCATGAACGTAGGTCCGGAGCCGGAATTTTTCCTGTTCAAGACCGACGAGAAAGGCAATCCGACGACGGAACTGAACGATCAGGGCGGATATTTTGACCTGGCTCCGACAGATCTTGGAGAGAACTGCCGCCGCGAGATCGTATTGACGCTGGAAGAAATGGGATTTGAAATCGAGGCTTCCCACCATGAGGTGGCACCGGGACAGCACGAGATCGACTTTAAATATGAAAATGCCGTGAAGGCAGCTGACCAAATTCAAACATTTAAACTAGTCGTTAAAACGATTGCCCGTCAGCATGGACTGCATGCGACCTTTATGCCGAAACCGCTGTTCGGCGTGAACGGTTCCGGTATGCACTGTCACCAGTCGCTATTCCAAGGCAACGAGAACGCCTTTTACGACGAGTCCGACGAACTGGGCCTGAGCGCAACCGCCCGCTACTATATGGCAGGCGTGCTGAAGCATGCGCGTGCGATCGCTGCCATCACGAATCCGACGGTCAACTCTTACAAGCGTCTCGTTCCAGGCTATGAAGCTCCGTGCTACGTGGCTTGGTCCGGAAGCAACCGCAGCCCGATGATCCGGATTCCGGCTTCCCGCGGTCTGAGCACTCGCGTCGAAGTGCGTAACCCGGACCCTGCGGCCAACCCGTATCTGGCGCTCGCCGTCATGCTGAGAGCCGGCCTGGACGGCATCAGCAACGAGCTGAAGCTTCCGGCGCCGATCGACCGCAATATCTATGTGATGTCCGAAGAAGAACGCATTGAAGAAGGCATCCCAAGCCTGCCGGCCGACCTGAAGGAAGCTCTGGGCGAGCTCATCCGCGACGAAGTTATCATCGACTCACTCGGCGAGCATGCCCTGGCTCACTTCTACGAGCTGAAGGAAATTGAATGGGATATGTACCGCACCCAAGTTCATCAATGGGAACGTGATCAATACATCACGCTGTACTAATCCAATGAATCCCTTGCGCCGTAAGGCGTGAGGGTTTTTTTGTTTTGTGGGAGAAGAGGTTCATTCTGGGCGGTGGTTTTCGGTGCCCACAAGATTCCCACAAAGGTACAAAGTCCGAAAAATAAAAATGAGTGTTTGCCCTTGAGAAATTTGCCCATACCAAAAGTCCAACGATTCATAAGATAATGATGTACCTTAAATGTAAGGAGGGTGTACTCATGAGTGAAGTTGTAGGTGGCGTTGGTGCTGGTTATGGTTACGGAGGATTTGCCGGTGGAGGAGTAGGGGCTATTCTGGTTCTGTTCATTCTGCTGGTTATCATCACCGGAGCCTTCTTATTCTAACGTAATGATAGACCCTGTTGGCTATATGCCGGCGGGGTCTTGTTTTAAATTGGCCGGTCGAGGTACCCGGTAAGTTTTGGTCGTACCACGCCTGGACAATCCCCTGCATCTCACCCGGTGCAGGGGATTCTTTTGAACTTATCGCATATAGACCAAGGGGGATTGGTTAGGAATGCTTCAAAAATCCCTGATTTTGGTCCTTGGAATTGTTTTCTTTAAAATAAATTTCGTTTAAAACGTTAACATCAACGTGGATTCTTTGATCCAGCCGAGGAAACCATTTGGTCTTCCACTGTTTTATGTTCTCTTCCGACAAGTGTGGCCGGAATATCAGCCCGGTTCCCATGACGTCCGTATTCAAGCTATGGATTTTGGCCAATGTCTGATCAAATCTCATTGTCAATTCCTGCTCGACATCTTTTTCGATTTGCTTGAGGCTTTTGCCCTCAGGGGTTTCCGTGACCACAACGTTTAATCGAATGTCAGTCAATAGGCTAGGCCCTTTTGCAAGCCACTTTGTATGGTGCTTGATTTTAGCCCTTTGAATAAGTACGCTTGTGTTTTGCGCCACCTCAATCGTCCCGCCTTTATACCTTCCTTTGAATAAATTGTACAAAAGTGTTTCGTCCCTGCTTAATGTTCCTGCCATGCGATCATTACGCATGATGGCTGTACCCTTAAAGGTAAACAAGGTCCGTTTCCCATTTTTCAGCATCGGGATGGCCATTTCTTCGGAATAGGAATTTTGGCTTCGATAGGCTTCCCAAATTCTGACGATGGATTGATTCGGCGTCCATCCCGCTTCCTCGCTAAAAAAGTCATAAGAAGAAACTTCGGGTGTCGGTGAAATTTGATGGTACAAGGTCTTTTGGAAATCTCCATCGACAATGGCCAATAAGCCCTTAATAGAGATGTCATTCGCTCTCACGGCATAATCGATGATATCCCGGATACCCTGCTGGGCGAGTTCCTTGTCAATGAGAAATAATCTGAGATGAACCAGATCGATGCTCTTCTCAGAATCGGTACGTATTAAATCAATTGCTTTGCTGATGGACTTCGCCTCCTTGTCCAGAAAAAGGGTACGTCCGGATGCACTGGGTACTTGAAGAATGATCCTGTATTTTTCTTTATCGCCTTTCCCGATCCCCATGACGACAGGGAGATATTGCTTGTTGATGTCCTTTACATCCCAGCAGCCTGCCAGCGGTAAAATGAGGCATAAGGATGCGAACAAAAGCAGCGTTGCACGGATGTTCATGTGCTTCCCTTCTTTCGTCGCCACCCTGCTCCCAGGAATACCAGCAGCGGGAAGCAAATGATGCTGTACAAACAAAAGTATGAATTCAGATACAGATATGTATTTAGCGTACTCACATTTGGTATATTCAGGAGAATAATATACAGGACTATGCAAGTAATCGCGAGTATCCATCTGGAGTTAACCATCGGCAAGTATATCTGACTCAAGAATGTCACGGTCAACCAAAGCAGAACAGAGACTTTTATAATCCCCAAAGCACCGGATGACACGGAGTAGAAACTGGGGAGCCAGTCAAACACAACCCACTCCAGATCGATCGTATCTGATGCCAAGAGCAAAGGATACTCCAGATGAACAACGGTCTCCTGCCCAAACACGGTGAGAGGGATGTAGACGGAGGCTAGACCAAACATAAAAATGATGCCAATAACCGCGGCTAACTTTCCGAAGCGTATTCGTTTTTTTGTGGGAACCATGCCAAGAAACAAAAAGCCGGCGATAACGACCGTGCAAACATAGAAATCCGGATGGGTAAAAAACGATACATCAGGTTTAATGGGAAAAATATAATGAAACCTGAAATTTTTGATGCCAATCAGCATGGAAAAAAGAACAAATGGCATACAAAGGAAAAATAATCCAAGGCTTGCTCTGACCAGCATAGTAATACCTTTCCATGCTCCGTAGAAGCAGAGAATAATAAAGAGGGCTGACGTTGCGGCTTTAGGAGTATTTTGCAGTAAAACCGCCTTAATTTGTACGCTTTGGTAATACATTAACAGCACTAGCTCAATAAGCAAAAACAAAATAACCGGAACAAGAATAATTCCGGTACCCCATTTCTTCAGAAGTTCAGTGCAGATCTCTATCACCGTTTTTCCCGGGAACAGCGATAACGCTTTTAAATAAAACCATAGCATAATCAGCTCTACGGAAAATATAACAAGGATGGGCAACCAGTGCCCTTCTGCAGAGGATGAAATGATGCGCTCTGGAAATATGGCAAAGATTGAGGTGAGATGCACCAAAAAAAACAAGATCAGGATTTGATTTTTATTCATCCGGGGTTTTTCCTTTCTCTTTAACGCTGAAACTTAAATAAGGAACCGAGCAATGATTCAAAGAAGCATAATAGAAAATAATCCAAATCATCGCTGCCTCCAACCCCCATATCCCGAATAGGGCACTGGAAAACATGACAACGTATTTGTATAAGCGGACGTTTATGGAATTCATGTAATTCGATAGTGCGAAATTGGCAATAGCGGAAGCAACCAAAATAATAATTAACAGATTACTGACGAGCTTTGCCTGAACAATGGCTTGTCCCAGCAAAACTCCGCCAATCATCGTAATGGTGGGACCGATATTTTTAGGAAGCCTGATCGTGGCCTCAATAACCATTTCCAGCAGCAGCATGACCAGCAGCATTTCGATGATCGAAGGATAAGGCACCCCTTCACGGCTCTTCGCAACGCTCACGGCCAGTTGGATTCTGAGCAGTTCCTGATTTACGGAATTAAATACGACATATAGGCCCGGAAGGGTAAGCGCTATGAGTGCGGCCACCGCACGGATCGTACGTAAAAACCATTGAAACAAATACGGGTAGCTGACATCCAGCGTCGTTGACCATAAATCCGTAATGATGGCCGGAAAAGCAAAGGCAAACGAAAATTGATCAATCATAATGACCACTTTTCCGTTCAGCAGATTTTGCACCGTCTCACCGGGGAGCTCGGATGGAACATAGGAAGGTGTCATGGAGATTCTGGGATGTCCCAGGATGTTCGTCAAATCACGGACCGTGGTCAGTTCCTTGTCTTGATTTTGGTCCAGCTTTTCCCGTATGGCTTGTATGACTTTCTTTTGGGATACACCTTCAAGGTAGATTATGGCCAGTTTCTTTGTAGATTGGACGCCAGCATACCGAGTTTCAACGATCAATTGATCCGTTAGGATTTTTTTGCGCAGCAATCCGATATTTTTATTAATGTCTTCGGTAAAAGCGTCAAATGCGGAATGAAGAGGATTCTCGCTGTTCGGGATGGATATTGGCCGGGAAATTTGGGGTTGTTTCGGTTCAATGACCGTGAGTAAACCGTCCATATTGAACAGAACAAGCTTTCCCTGCAGCAAATCGTTGGACAACTCGTCCAACGATTTCGGTGAATCATTTACAATCGGTTCGGGTTTATCCGGTTCAGAATGATCGTTATGCTCTGCTGATGTATAGTTCATTGCGGACATGGTCTCCGGCAAATCAACCAGCGTTTCCAGGAAATAGGCTCTGAATCTTCCACTGCCGATAACCACGTTTTTGCACATAAAATCAGAGCTTTTTACAAACCGCTCATATAGCCGTTTCTCTATATTATGGAGAATGTTCTCATCTTTAGGCTGCAAACAGGATCACCTCTTTGCAAAGTAGTATGTCGTTGGAAAAAGAATTTATTCAAATCCCCAATGGTCTAAACCCTGCCCAGTGCCGCGAATATCTCCTTTTTCTTTTTACCATTTAGCCTATACCTTATTACGCATTCCACCATATGAATATAGTGTACCTTATAAATCAAGGAGGTTATCACATGAGCGACGGCGTTGGAGGCGTTGGAGTAGGATACGGTTATGGTGGTCTCTGGGGTGGAGGCGTAGGAGCAATCCTGGTTCTCTTCATCCTGCTGGTCATCATCACGAGAGCCTTCATTTACTAAGATAAAGGGATCTGAAAGCCTGCCGGCACATGCTGGCGGGCTTTTTTTATAGGGAATGAAACGGTTTTTAACGAGCGCCAAGCTTACTTTTTCAGCACGTTTAAAGCCGTTCTTAATTTTCTGGCAAACGTGACGGGGTTCCCGACCGTTTCCAAATGAAGATACATCAGCCTTGGCTTTTCAAAGAGCCAGTGATTATGAATGGCGGCCAATCGGTCGCACAGTGATTTGGAAATGTTCATAACAGACTCTCTTTTCCTCTCTTGTTGCTCTAACTTATGCAATATAGCGGTTGAAGGGAAAAGCAGATGTCTATGAATATATAAAATGTTTTGTTGTCCAGCGAAATTGGTTACAATGGCATAGTAATAAAATAAATGGAGTGAGCGTCGTGGTGAAATCCGTTGATTTACCCTCCTAAAATCACGAATTACACATTTTAGGAGGGCTCATAAATGAAATTTATTCCGATACAAACCGGACAGTGGGACAGACAGCCTTATTTTGATCACTATTTTAATCAGAGTCGGTGCACCTTCAGCATGACGGCCAACATCGATATTACCTTGCTGCTGAACGAGCTGAAGAAGAGGGAGATGAAGTTGTACCCCGCCTTTTTGTACATGCTGTCCAGAGTCGTAAATGCGCATGTGGAGTTTCGGATGGATATCCGGGAGGAGCAGGTTGGTTATTGGGAGCAGATGAGTCCGAGCTACACGATTTTTCACCCGGAAAACAACACCTTTTCCGCAATCTGGACCGATTACTACAGCAGCTATGAGCGCTTTCTGGAGCATTACCGGGAGGATCAGCTTCGTTATCGACAAAGCATGGGACTGTTTACGAAAATAAATATGCCGTCTCATACCTTCTCCGTCTCCATGATTCCGTGGGTCAGCTTTACCGGCTTTAATCTGAATTTGGATCACGGCGGAAGCTACCTGCTGCCGATCATAACGGGAGGCAAGTTCTTTAAGGAACATCAGCGCGTTCTGCTCCCGGTATCGCTGCAGGTGCATCATGCCGTCTGCGACGGATACCATGCCGGAATGTTTATGCATGAGCTGCAGCAGCACGCTGATACCTACGCAGATTGGATGGATTGAGGCTGCAAACGCTAAACATTGGGATGAAAGGATTCTCAGGGGACCCTTACAGGGTCCCTTTTTTGTTGTTGATTGTTCAGCGCGGCCGGGTTTTAAAATTTTCATTGCCTAAGATGATGATTTTATGGGACCTATAGAAATCAAACCTACTTCCTGAATTTCTCACCTCCCTTTTGAAGTCCATTCACGGCATAATGAACCCATACCAAATAAAAAGGGGATAACAAGATGGCAAAGATGTCGAAATTATTAAGCATCGTGCTTACAGGCACCTTGGCGCTTAGTCTTACGGCTTGTGGAAGCGGTAACAAGGGAGATTCGGGCAGCAGCGCATCCGGCGCGGCCGGATCCGGCAGCAGTGCATCCGACACATCGAAGGACAAGAACATCACGATTACTTTCCAAAACATCTATCCGGACCCGACGGATCCGAAGAACAAGATCATGAACAAGATCGTGGATCAGTACGAGAAGGATCATCCGAATGTCAAAATCGAACTGGATTCGCTCAACACCGACCAGCAGAAGCTGAAGCTGAAAACGCAGGCAGCCTCCAAGGAAATCCCGGACATTACGGTCGTGAACCCGGCGGCACAAATGCAGCCGTTTGTCGATGCCAAGCTGCTGGCTCCGCTCGATGACATGCTGGCCGAGAACGGTCTGAAGGACACGTTCCAGGACGGGCTTCTCGACTGGTACAGCTTTGACGGCAGCACCTATGCGGTACCGGACGGCAACAACATCGGCGTGGTGTACTACAATAAAGAGCTGTTCGAACAAGGCGGCGTGAAGGTTCCAAGCACGTTTGAGGAAATGATCGACGTCATCAAGACACTGAAATCCAAAGGCATTCAGCCGATGGCGATCGGCGAGAAAGACACCTGGACCGGTTCGTTCCTGTTCATGAACATGCTGCTCCGCACGAACAACGGCCCTGGATTCCTGAAAGACGTCCTCGACAAGAAAAAGACGTTTGAAGATCCGGCCTTCGTAGAGGCGGTCGACGCGTTCCAAAACCTCGTACAAGCCGGAGCCTTCCAGGAAGGCGCGACATCCTTTGATTACAATGCCGGCGAAAACCTGTTCAAAACCGGCAAAGCAGCGATGTACTACATGGGAACTTGGGCAACCGGCGGCATAGAATCGTCTTCCGTAAACGGTAAGGTCGGCGTCTTCAAATTCCCGACGATCGGCGGTAAAGGCAATCCGGACGAGTTCATGCTGGCACCGGGCAGCGCGTTCGCCATTTCGGCAGACAGCAAGCATTTGGCGGAAACGAAGGAGTTCCTCAACTACTTCATGCTGAACTTCCCGAAAGAAGCCTTTGATGCCAAAGGCGCGGTCGGGATCGGCCAGAAAGTGGATGGCGACTTCAAGGCTGCAGGATATTCCGAAATGGCGATGGACGTGCTGAACATGTTCAAGGAAGTCAAGGGCGGGGACCTGGCGTTTGACAACACGATGAATCCGGGCACGGCTCAGGTTCACCTCTCCAGCATTCAAAACCTGTTCGCCCAGAAGAAGAATTCTGCAGACGTGGCTAAAGAGCATCAAGCCGGCTTTGAAGATAACAATCAATAATTAACGATATAGCAATGCTCATAGAGAGAAACAGGTATTTGACAATGAAGGGAACGCATTTCGATGCCGTTCCCTTCAATTCCCATGAGGAATATTGCAGCCAAGAAGGAGAAGGAGGAGAGGTAAGTCGTGAACGTGCTGAAGGTCTCCCGCTGGACGATTGCCGCGTTTGTGCTTCCTTGCTTAATCATCTATATCGGTATTGTGTTTGTTCCCATTCTCGTGTCCCTGTACAGCGGAATGCTGGATTGGAACGGGATCGGTGAATCGACGTTCGTGGGTCTGGCCAATTTTAAAAAGCTGCTGTTCCACGACTCGGTTTTTTGGCCATCGGTTCGGAGAACGCTGATGTTTGCGGTTTTTTCCATGGCCGAGATTCCGATCGCGCTGTTCGTAGCCATACTGCTGAAGCGTTACGTGCGGAAGCCGAATTTTTTGGTTTCCAGCTACTTTTTACCGGTCATCCTGTCTGTCGTCGTCGTCGGCCAGCTGTGGAAAACGATCTACAACCCGGCTTCGATGGGCGGTATGCTGAATCAAATCCTGGATGCGGTCGGACTGCATTCCTGGGGAAGAGCCTGGCTGACCGACCCTTCGATCGCCATGTACTCGCTATATTTCGTCGCCCTGTGGCAGTACTTGGGTTACCATACCCTGATTCAATTTACGGGCATTTCGAATGTCCCTGACGATGTGTACGAAGCGGCCCGAATCGATGGTGCCGAAGGTTTTAAAGCGGATTGGCACATTACGTTTCCGCTGGTTGTCCCGATTTTCAAAATTTCCATCGTGCTGGCCTTCATCGGGTCGCTGCAGTCCTTCGACATGATTATGGTCATGACGGGCGGCGGACCGGCGCATGCCACGGACGTCATTTCCACGCACATGTACAATATGTCGTTTACGTCCATGAAATACGGTTACGGCAGCTCGATCGCTGCATTCCTGGTGGTACTCTGTCTGGCCGCTACGTTCTGCATCAACTTCATTTTCAACAAACTGGAGAAACGATACTCGTAAAGGAGGAAAATCGCTAATGAACACAAGCACAGCCGTCGCTTTGAACAAGCAGGTGGCCGCATCCGGACGCAAACGGTTTTCCGTTACGAAGACTATCGTGTTTCTGGTGCTGGGCATTCTGTTTGTAACCCAGGTGTATCCGCTGTTGTGGCTGCTCCTGTATTCTTTGAAGTCCAATGAAGAAATTTTGTCGAGCAGTTTCTTCGCCCTGCCGCATTCGCCGCAGTGGAGCAATTACAGCGCTGCGCTGGAGGGCAACTATTTCCGCTATCTACTGAACAGCATTCTAGTCACTTCCGTGACGATGGTTACGGTCATTATTCTCAGCTCCTTGTGCGCCTATGCGATCAGCCGTTTCCGGTGGCGCTTTGGCGGGGCAGTAATGATCGTATTCCTGATCGGAATGATGATTCCGATGCAGGCAACGCTGCTGCCGCTCATGATCATTTTCAAAAACATGCATATCCTGAATACGCATCTGTCGATCATTCTGCCGTATGTGGCATTTTCCATGCCGATCGCCATCTTTATCTTAAGCGGCTTCATGAAAACCATTCCGCATGAAATCGAAGAATCCGCGGTGGTGGACGGGGCCGGGATCGGACGCATTTTCTCAAGCATCATCCTGCCGATTTCGGTACCGCCGGTGATGACGGTATGTATCCTGACGTTTATCAACATCTGGAACGAATATATTCTGGCCGCGACATTCATCTCATCTGAGAAGTTGAAAACACTGCCGTTCGGCGTCAACAGCTTCGTCAGCCAATACTCGGTCAACTATGGGGCCATCGGCGCATTTCTCGTGCTGGGCGCGCTTCCGGTCATCATCATTTACTTCCTGCTGGCGGACAAGATCACCCAAGGCATGGTAGCAGGAGCAGTAAAAGGTTAGTAGGGCAGAGACGGGTTCTGTGATAGAATGACAAATGGATGACCGGATACGAAAGGGGAATGTATCTGTGGGGCGACATTTTCGTTCGATTCACAGCCGTCTTTTCTTGCTGTTTCTATGCTGCATGACCGGCATATTGATATTGATCAGCGCCGTGTATTATTTCCGGACGATTTCGATTATTCATACGAAGGTCAATGACATCGCCGAGAAGAACATCTCGCAGACCGCAGGGCTGTTCAACTCGCTGCTTCAAGGTTACAATAGCCTCTCCAAGTCGCTCAACAGCAACTACGAGCTGACCCGGCTGCTGCAGGAGACCCATGTGAAAGAGACCGTCGCCATCGAAAACGAACGAACGATTACCAATATTATCGGGGCGGCGTATTATTCAAGGAACGAAATTACAGGCATCCATATTTTGACCGACAGCGGCAAAGTGTACAGTTATGAGCGCCAGTTTGCCGGGGTCATCGACAACAATTACGCCCAGACATCCTGGTACAACGAGCTGAACGCCTCGTCGGGCAACATGGTCTGGCTCGGGATCATGCCGGGATCGCCGATCAACACGATGCAGCAGAAGGAAAAAGTCTTCGTGTTCGGCCGGAAGCTGTATGATCTGAACACGCATAAGCAGCTTGGCATTATGGTCATTGAAGCGAATCCTTCGGCCATCATGGATGCGCTGTCCAATGTGACGATCAGCCCGGGCAGCCGCGTGTATTTGATCGACCAGAACAACAACATTATCGCTTCGACAGGTAAAAAAGGCATGGAGGCGCCGGACTTTGCCCGTATTCCGAAGCCGGGGACCGAGGATGGCATTCTGGTAGACGATAGTTCGAGCCAACTGGTGGTCGCTGCCAATACGCCCATGGCGGGCTGGACCATATACGGATTCACCCCGAAGCACGACATTCAAGCGGAAGTGAACCAGACGACCCAATACCTCGTCATCGTACTGATCGTGCTCATTATCGTCTCAACGGTTCTGGCCACGCTCGTGTCGCGCAACATTGCTTCCCCGCTGAAGCTGCTGATCCGTGAAATGAAAAAAGTGGAGATGGGCAATTTCAGCGGTTCGGTCAATGTCGATTCGTTTGACGAAATTAACAGCCTGGTGTCTTCCTTCAACCGGATGGTGCACCGGATGGATGAGCTGATCGAGACGATCAAGGTCACGACCGTCAGCGAGAAAAACGCGCAGCTGCAGGCGCTGCAATCACAGGTGAATCCGCATTTTCTGTACAACACGCTGGACATGATTTACTGGATGCTGGATGAAAAAGGGAATGAGCGCCTCAGCCGGGTTATCCTGTCGCTGTCGCAGATGTTCCGATACAGCAGCAACTGGGAAGAAGCTTCGCGGACGACACTGCGTCAGGAATTGGAGCAGATCCGGCATTATTTGACCATCATCGGAAACCGGCTGGAGGACAGGCTAGTGCCGAAGATCGATGTAGAGGCACAGTGGATGGATGTCACGCTGCCGAAAATGACGATTCAGCCGATTATTGAAAACGCTGTAAAATACGGGCTGGAGCCGCTGGATCGGCAGGGCGTGCTGCTGGTTACGGCGGAGCAGGTAATGGACGATCTGCATATCATCGTCCAAGATAACGGGACGGGAATGAACGAAGACAGGTTGGTGCAGGTCAGAAGCTTGCTGGAAGGCGGGAATCGCACGTCGCCGAAAGGGGACGATGGCGGCCCGACACTTCGTCGAGGCATTGGTTTGAGCAACGTGCATGAGCGGATCCGGATGATGTTCGGCAGTCCGTACGGCATTTATTTGGACAGTCAGGAAGGGGAAGGAACGACGGTAACCATTCGGTTACCGATCCGGCACCAAGGAGGAATGAAAGATGAACATTTTAGTCGTGGACGATGAGCATGTGATCCGTGATGGGATTAAGCGCACCATCCACCGGGCCTATCCGCAGCATTATGTTCACCTGGCGGCAAATCCGGAGGAAGCGGTCCAGCAGCTGCGCAGGCACCGGATTGACCTGGTGCTGACCGATATCCTCATGCCGGGTATGTCGGGCCTTGAACTGATGCAATTATGCCAAAGCAGCTATCCCCATATCAAATGGGTCATTATTTCGGCCTACTCCGAGTTCACCTACGCCCAAGAAGCCGTTAAGCTCGGGGCTAAGGACTATATGCTCAAGCCGATCGGGAAAGAGCTGCTGCTCTCCATGATATCGGGGCTGGCCGAAGAAATGGAGCGGGAGAATGAGATCGTGCGCGAGGCGGATCTGCTGAAGGCCAACCTGAAGTATTTGCGTGAAGCTGTATTTCAGCGCTGGGCGAGCGGACTAGATACAGGGCGCCTCGATGTGGCTTCCATCATCGAAAGCTATCCGTCTTTTCAACTGGTGATGGTCAAGATGGAGAGCGACGCACCGGTTCATCTGGAACATTTTATTATCGAAAATGTGCTAGGTGAGCTGATTGAAGGGCACGGCCGCGGATTTGTGACGAGCATGGATGAAACGAGCCTGATCGGCCTAATCACGTTGGAGGAAGAGGGAGGAATGAAACGCCTTACGGACGAACTGCGCGCAAACTTAAAACGCTGTGTGAAGGTGCCTTTCCAGATTCAGTCAACGGGGCTTATTACGGACATTCACCGGGTGCCGGAGGAAGTGCGGCGGATGCGTCAGGAATCGGCGTCTCTGGAGTACGAATACAATAATCCGGGCGGAAATCGCGCGATCGAGGTCGCTGTTCAGTACATCAAAGCACATTATCATACGGATCTATCCCTGGAGAAGGTGGCTTCGGTTGTATTTCTGAATCCGGTCTACTTCAGCCAGCTGTTTAAGCAGAAGACGGGAAACGGCTTCAAGGAATACGTTACCAATCTGCGGATCGAACAAGCCAGCAGGCTGCTGCTGCAAACGCATTTGAAGCTGGCTGACATCTCGGAGAAAGTCGGATACGTAGACGTAAAGCATTTTACCCAAGTGTTCCGCAAAAAAATGGGGAAAACCCCGACGGAGTACCGGCTGGAGCAAACCCAGGATACCCGCGAGGTGTGCCCCACCTGAAATAGACCCTGCTGATCCTAGCGCCGAAAATAGACATAAGAAAAACGTCTATCGACGTACCTTCAAAGAAGACAGACCACGTCTTCTTATCTCTTAAAAAGAGCCCTTGAGCTTCCTAGTAAGGAAGACAAGGGCTCTATTCCTGCTTGTCCAGCATCATCAGCTTAGTGAATATCGCGGAACAGCCCGACGACTTTACCCAGAATACTGACATGGTTCAGACGCAAAGGTTCGTAAGACGGGTTCTCCGGTTGAAGCCGGATATGGTCCTTCTCCTTATAAAACGTCTTGACGGTCGCTTCATCCTCGTCCGTCATGGCAACGACGATGTCCCCGTTATCGGCTGTCTGCTGCTGTCTTACGATGACGTAGTCACCGTTATGGATGCCCGCCTCGATCATACTGTCCCCAACGACGGAGAGCATAAACACTTTCTCATCCCCGACATAGTGCTGCGGCAGAGGGAAGTAATCCTCGATGTTCTCCGTCGCTGTGATCGGCACCCCTGCAGTGACTTTGCCTACCACGGGAACTCTGGCGATCGTATGCGTGAACAAGTTGCTGCTCTCTGATTCTTCTTGTCCCAATAGTTCAATGGCACGAGGCTTCGTAGGGTCTCTGCGGATCAAGCCTTTCTTCTCCAGTCGGTCCAAATGGCCGTGTACGGTCGAGCTGGATGCCAGCCCTACCGCCTCGCCGATCTCTCTGACGGACGGAGGGTAACCCTTGGCGCGGACTTCATTTCTGATAAATTCCAATATCGCTTGCTGCCGGCTAGATATCTTTGACATTCCCCATCAACCCCATTTAGTAACGTTTGGTAAAATTATAACATAGAACTGCCGTTCGTACAAACATAAGTTCTAAACGAACTTGCTTTGATGTGCCGGGACTTTTGAGGCTTCTTTAAGGAGAAAATCCGCCTACAAAAACATAGGAACAATTGTTCGAAAAAAGTGTTGAACAAAACAAGTGTTCGTGTTATATTGTTCTCATAAAACAAGAACAAACGTTTGGAGGCGTAATATTTATGCTGAAACACACTACATATCAAAGTATTTATAATAACCCATCTGTTAACCAATCCGTGAATGAATCCATAGCCTCTCCATGGTTGAAGAAAGTCCAGGCCATCGTGTCCGGTCCTGCCTTGATCAAACTGGTGCTGGCGGCCCTCATTGTTTTGGTCGGATGCACAGGAGTCGTTCGTGTATTTGCGGGTACTTCGGATGATGTTCGGTTGGAGAAGAATGTTATTGTTCAGCAGGGTGATACGTTGTGGGGAATCGCTTCCGCCCATAAGCCGGAAGACATGGATATCCGCGCGTATATTATGGCGGTGAAGAAGTATAACGATTTATCCAGCAGTGAGATTGAAGCCGGAGAAGTGCTGACACTTCCTCAATATTAATAGGAAATAAATGATCAAGAGCTTGGAAAGGTGTGAACCTTGACAAGCTCTTTTTATCATGGCAAAGTTAGGTATGAATTGAATAATGGAGGAGTAGTTTATGGATATCGACAGCGTTGTGGAAAGAATCAACGAGCTTGCGCGCAAGGAGAAGCAATCCGGCTTAACTGAAGAGGAAACTGCAGAACGGGCCAAGCTTCGTGAGAGGTACCTTCAGAATGTCCGCAGAAATTTCAGACAGCAGTTGGACTCGATCGAATTTGTGGAAGACGAGAAGAAATAATACCGGTGGCTGCGTTAGATTCATACATTCGATCATTTTATAGATTGAACTCAAGGTTTTGAATCGCTATCTTTTGATCACGGATCGCTTTTCGTGTAAGCGCATCAGGTTTCCTTGATTTCGTTCTATGTATATAGAATGAACTAAAGAAATAAATGTTATAGGCATATTGGGCCGTTATAACAGGAAGTTCAAAGCAATACTTTAGTTCAATCTATGTAGTTGAAAGCATTTTGAGGAGGTTCACGAATGGCCCGTTCATGGGAAAGACAGGTAAGAAAAAACTCAACACAGCTAAACAAGCAGAGAAAGAAACAAGGGAAACCTTCCATCTATAGTTCGGGTGGTGCTCCGGCTGACATTTATAAAGGAAGAAACTACGTGCTTCCCATTACGATGGTCGCTCTTGCCGCGGTTTACTTTCTGCTCGGGATGATCGGACAGGAGGGAACGGCTGGCAGCATGACCTGGATCATTATGGCCATGTACGTGTTCCTCGGATTGATGATCTTTCTGCGCAGACCTTTCCTTCGTGTGGAGAAGAACGCCGTATCGACGATCAAGTTCAACCGGGATCGGCGCCTGGCCGCCGACAATATCGCCAAGATCAAGCTGGCCAAAGGCTCTGTTGTGATTGAGCCGAAGGGCAAAGGCGGCAATTGGGTGTTTACGCGCCTGATTAACCGTTACGACACCGAAGCCATGGGGGAACGTCTTGAGCGTTTTGCACTGACCCACAATATCCCCTTGGAAAAATAAATAAATATAAGAGATAGCTGATGGAGAGGATGGAAGAGGATGCCGGTACAAGCTGTTTTTTTCGATTTGGACGATACGCTGCTGTGGGATGAGCGAAGTGTGGTGGAATCCTTTGAAGCGGTATGCGAGACGGCCGCCAAGGCCAAGGGCATTGATGCCAAGCTGCTGGAAGAAGCGGTTCGCAGAGAAGCAAGGGATCTGTATCAATCCTATGACACATTCGCATTTACCCAAATGATTGGGATCAACCCGTTTGAAGGGCTTTGGGCCAACTTCAGTGCAGGCGAACAACCTGAGTTTCGCAGACTTGAGGAGCTCGCTCCGGGCTACCGCAAGGAATCGTGGCAGCGCGGGCTGCTTAAGCTTGGAGTCGACGATGAACAGCTGGCCGGAGAATTAGCAGAGCAGTTTGCCGCTGAGCGTCGTTCCCGCCCCCATGTATATGAGGAAACTTTCCAGGTGCTGGACGAATTGAAAGGGAGCAAGAAGCTGCTTCTTCTGACGAACGGCTGCCCTGCGCTTCAGCAGGAGAAGATCGCTGGCGTTCCTGATCTTGCCCCATATTTTGACGAGATCGTCATTTCAGGCACATTCGGCAAAGGCAAACCGGATCCGACCATCTTCGAACATGCGCTATCTTTGCTTGGATTGACCCCGGAACAGACCCTCATGGTCGGGGACAAGCAGACAACCGACATCAAGGGCGGAAACAGCGCTGGACTGACCACGGTATGGATCAACCGCACCGGGAAGGCTAAGGATCCGTCCATCGAGCCTGATTACGAAATCAAGCATCTGTCCGAGCTGCATCGCATCATTGCCGAACGGCCTTAAGTCAGTCTTAAGTCGGTCTTATTCGTTAGCCTGCCATGTGGGGTACCCCCTCATTCGGCGGGCTTTCATTATGATTTGCGCGTGTGAAGGATCATTTCTCCTAACGAGACCGTCCTCCAGTGAATTTGTCCCATTTTGTTAACAGACGACATGTTTGGGCGGCGCAATAATTATGTATAATGATGAAGAATATGGACAAACAGCATACATAGATAGATATATAGGGAGTGACTTCGCTTGAGAAAATACGGTTTTATTGCCTTACTGCTGCTGGCGGTATGGAGTATAGCGGGCTGCGGCAGCGGCGGCGGTCATGCGGGCATGGACATGAGCGAGAGCATGATGGATCCCGTGCAGGTGGATCTGAGCTGGATGCCGGAGCAAGCCAAGGCAGGAGATCAAGTTACCATAGAGGTAAACGTAACGCAAAAGGATAAACCGGTCGAGAAGGCTGACGAGGTCATGATCGAAATCTCGAAGGAAGGCGACAGCGGCAGCCACGAAAAGGTGGCCGCGCAGAATGCCGGAGGCGGGAAGTATACTCTCGATAAAACCTTCGAACAGGCGGGCACCTACAGCATTACCTCGCATGTTACGGTAGGCCCGCAGCATACGATGCCGACGAAAAAGCTGACCGTGACGGAATAATCAGCATCATTTTTCGTTTGGCAGTGGACGTTATCAAATTGGACGACAAATGGCTATAACGACAAGCAACCCCCGTTCTTCCGTGCGAAGGCGGGGGTTGCTGCGTATATCGCTATGCCTTAGGATTAGGCCTGGAAGCTTGGGTCCTGCACCGGATGAGCGACCCAACCGTTTTCCTCGATAAAGAGGCGTACGGCGATGATTTTGCGGTTGTCCATCAGTGTAAAGAAGTGGTTTGTATTTTCCGGAACGGAGATGACGTCGCCTGCTTCAAGCTCGACGTTAAAGTAGCCGATGTCGCCTGCGCCCTTGATCACGAAGATGCCTTTGCCGCCGACGATCGCGCGGATTTCGTCCTCGGTGTGGGTATGAACCTCTTCGAACTTATTCAGCAACTCTTCCAGGTTCGGCGTTGTGTCGGACAGGGTGATGACATCCCAGATCTTGTAGCCGCGGCGGGCAGCCAGATCACGGATTTCCTCATCGTAGGTGTCCAGAATCTGCTTCTTCTGCTCATCGTTCAGTTGAAAATTGGTTTGAAGCTCCAGAGGCAGCTTGGAAGCATCCCATTTTTCATAAAGAACGTTCTGATTGTTGAGGAACTCACGAACATTATCGTCGCCGGTAATCCGTTCGTTCGTATTGCGAATCACGATTTCAGCCATCTCTAAACCCTCTTTTCCACTTGGATTAATTCATATTATAGCGAACCATACTTTTCTTGTCGATTATATATTAAACGAAAATCAGGAGCAAAACCCTGCCTCAAGGCATTTCTTGCACTTTTCTAATAAGGGCTATTCTGATAAACTAAGATTTAACGTTTGGCAGGGGGGACACACAGTGAATAGACCTGACTTGAAGGAATTATTGAAAGAACGAATATTGATATTGGACGGTGCCATGGGTACCATGATCCAGCAGGTCGACCTTGGCCCTCAGGATTTTGGTGGGGAAGAGCTGGAAGGCTGTAATGAAATGCTGGTCATTACGCGTCCCGATGTGATTGAACAGATTCACGAGAAGTATCTGGAAGCCGGGGCGGATCTCATAGAAACGAATACGTTCGGCGCAACCTCGGTCGTGCTGTCCGAATACGACATTCCTGAGAAGGCGCGGGAGATTAATCTTCTTGCTGCGGAAATTGCTCGCAGAGCGGCGGATAAGTTCAGCACGCCGGACAAGCCGAGATACGTGATCGGCGCGATCGGTCCGACGACGAAGACCCTGTCGGTCACCGGCGGGGTAACTTTTGAAGAGCTCGTGAACAGCTATGAGGAGCAGGCGGTTGCCCTGATTGAGGGCAAGGTCGACGCCCTGTTGCTTGAAACGAGCCAGGATACGCTGAATGTGAAAGCTGGCAGCATCGGAATCCGGAATGCCTTTGCAAGCACCGGTATTACGCTGCCGATCATGATTTCCGGTACGATCGAGCCGATGGGGACGACACTGGCCGGGCAGAACATTGAAGCGTTCTACATTTCGCTGGAGCATTTGAACCCGATTTCGGTCGGTCTCAACTGTGCGACAGGTCCGGAATTCATGCGAGACCACATCCGTTCGCTCGCCGCCATGGCCAAAACGGCGGTCAGCTGCTATCCGAATGCCGGACTTCCTGATGAAAACGGGCATTACCATGAGTCTCCGGAGTCGCTGGCCCGGAAAATGGAAGCCTTTGCGGAGCAGGGCTGGCTTAATATTGCCGGAGGCTGCTGCGGCACGACCCCGGATCATATCCGGGCACTGAACGAGGTTATGAAGGGCTACCAGCCGCGTCAAATGGACGGGAGTCACCCGCCGGCGCTGTCCGGGATCGATCCCATATACATTGAGTCCGACAACCGGCCTTATATGGTGGGTGAGCGGACCAACGTGCTCGGATCACGCAAATTCAAGCGTCTGATCGTGGAAGGAAAGTACGAGGAAGCTTCGGAGATCGCCCGCGCCCAGGTCAAGAACGGAGCGCATGTCATCGACGTGTGCGTTCAGGATCCGGACCGGGATGAAGCGGAGGATGTCAAGCTGTTCCTGGAGCTTGTCGTGAAAAAGGTTAAAGTGCCGCTCATGATCGACACGACCGACCCGAAGGTCATCGATCTGGCGCTGAAATATTCGCAGGGTAAGGCGATTATTAACTCCATTAACCTTGAAGATGGTGAAGAAAAATTCGAAAATGTGACGCCGCTCATCCATAAATACGGGGCTGCCGTCGTGGTTGGCACCATCGATGAGAGCGGACAGGCCATTGACCGGGGCGACAAGCTGAATGTGGCCAAGCGATCGTACGATCTGCTCGTTCGTAAATACGGCATTCCCGCCGAGGATCTGATTTTCGACACGCTCGTGTTCCCGGTAGGTACCGGGGATGAGCAGTATATCGGCTCCGCCAAGGAAACGATTGAAGGGATCCGGTTGATCAAGGAAGCGATGCCGGAATGCCATACCATCCTCGGCATCAGCAACGTCTCGTTCGGCTTGCCGGAAGCGGGCCGTGAAGTGCTGAACTCCGTATTCCTGTACGAGTGTACGAAAGCCGGCTTGGACTATGCCATCGTAAACACCGAGAAGCTGGAGCGCTATGCTTCGATTTCCGAAGCGGAACGGAAGCTGGCTGAAGACCTGATCTACAATACGAACGACGAGACGCTGGCCTCATTTGTAGCTGCGTTCCGGAACAAGAAGGTCGAGAAGAAGGAAAAAATATCGAATCTGTCGCTGGAAGAGCGGCTGGCTACCTATATCGTTGAAGGAACCAAAGAAGGGCTTATTCCCGACTTGGACGCTGCGCTGCAGAAATACAGCGCCCTGGAGATTATCAATGGGCCGCTCATGGACGGCATGTCCGAGGTCGGACGACTGTTCAACAATAACGAGCTGATCGTAGCGGAGGTGCTGCAGAGCGCCGAGGTCATGAAAGCGTCCGTGTCCTATCTGGAGCCTTTTATGGAAAAAAACGAAACGTCCGTCAAAGGAAAGATGCTCCTGGCCACCGTCAAAGGCGACGTGCATGACATCGGTAAAAACTTGGTCGAGATCATCCTCTCGAACAATGGTTACCAAATCGTCAATTTGGGTATAAAAGTACCACCGGAGACGATCATCGAGGCTTACCGGAAGGAACAAGCCGATTTGATCGGACTATCCGGGCTGCTGGTGAAATCCGCGCAGCAAATGGTCGTGACCGCGCAAGACTTGAAAAATGCCGGCGTGAAGGTGCCGATCATGGTCGGCGGAGCGGCATTGACCCGCAGATTTACCAAAACGCGAATCCGGCCGGAGTATGAAGGAATGGTCGTGTACGCGAAGGATGCCATGGACGGGCTTGACCTGGCGAACAAGCTGATGAATCCGGAGCAGCGGCGCCTAATGGAGGCCGAAATGGAAGCGGAGCTCGAGGCGCTTTTGGCGGAAACGGAAAAGCCGGCTGAACTGCCGGAACTGACCCGTGCGGCCAAGTCCAACGTGTCGACAGATGTCCCGGTCTTTACCCCGCCGGATTTGGAGCGGCACATTATCCGCAACTATCCGATCAGCCATATCATCCCGTACATGAACATGCAGATGCTGCTAGGCCATCATTTGGGATTGCGCGGACAGGTAGAACAGCTGCTGGCGAACGGTGACGAAAAAGCTCTGGATTTGAAAGCGACGGTCGACGACGTGCTGGAACAGGCGACCCGGGACGGGATCATCCAAGCACATGCAATGTACCGCTTCTTCCCTGCGCAATCGAGGGGCAACGACATTGTCATCTACGATCCGGAGGATCATGCCAAGGTGCTGCATACGTTTACGTTCCCGCGCCAGAACGTGGCTCCGTTCCTCTGCCTCGCCGATTTCCTGAAATCGGTCGACAGCGGCAAGATGGACTACGTCGGCTTCCTGGTCGTTACGGCCGGACAAGGCATTTCGAAGCTTTCTTCGGAGTGGAAGGATAAAGGGGATTATCTGAAGTCCCACGTCCTGCAATCCGTAGCTCTTGAGACCGCCGAGGCGCTGGCCGAGCGCGTCCATCATATGATGCGGGATACCTGGGGCTTCCCGGACCCTTCAGATATGACGATGAAGCAGCGCCACGGTGCGCGGTACCAAGGCATTCGCGTTTCCTTTGGATACCCGGCATGCCCGGATCTGGAGGATCAGGAACCGCTCTTCAAGCTGATGGAGCCGGAGGATATCGGCGTACAACTGACCGAAGGCTTTATGATGGAGCCTGAGGCTTCGGTGTCGGCGATGGTGTTTGCCCATCCGGAAGCACGGTATTTTAATGTCGATAAAGTAAAATAATATAACGTTCGGTTCACGGCCGAATCGAAGCAAATGTCAGCAAAACCCTCCGATTGTTCGGGGGTTTTTTGCTGGCGCATTCTTGGAAAGAAGGTATGGCGTTATGGAACTGGAGTTTTTGGGTACCAATGCGGGGGTTCCTTCCCTGCAGCGGAACGTGACATCGATGGCGCTTCGGATGTACGAGGAGCGGAGAAGCTTCTGGATGTTCGATTGCGGTGAAGGCACGCAGCACCAAATCCTGCGGTCTTCATTAAAGCTGAGCAAGCTGGAGAAAATCTTTATGACCCACTTGCATGGTGATCATATATTCGGTCTTCCCGGGCTGCTGTCCAGCAGATCCAATCAGGGCGGCACGACACCGCTGCAGCTGTACGGACCGCCGGGGATCAAACAGTACATAGATACGTCGCTTGAGCTCAGCCAATCCAGAATCGAGTTTGAGCTGGACGTAATTGAGCATACGGGGGGAGTCATTTTTGAAGACGGGGAGGTCCGGGTGGAATCCCTCCTGCTGGAGCACCGCATTGACAGCTACGGGTACCGGATCATTGAAAAAGACAAACCCGGCAGTTTGGACTTGAAAAGAATGGCTGCATATGGGCTGAAGCCAGGTCCGATCTACGGCCGTTTGAAGCGGGGGGAGAGCATCGACCTGGAAGATGGCCGGGTGCTGACTCCAGCCGATGTGCTCGGTGCGCCAAAGAAGGGGCGCGTAGTTACGATCTTGGGCGATACCCGCCCATGTGCCAACGTTCTGCCGCTGGCGGAACATGCCGACCTCCTCGTTCATGAAGCCACGTTTCTTCACGAGCTTCATGAGACCGCGCACAACTATCATCACAGCACGGCCCTTCAGGCCGCAGAAGCTGCCCGCGACGCGGGGGCGAAAGAACTGATTTTAACGCACTTCAGCTCCCGTTATAAGGATATCGAGCATCTGCAGCCGCTTTTGGCGGAAGCGAGATCCGTTTTTCCGAAAACGCTGCTGGCCGAAGAATTGGTGCTGTTTCCGGTTACCCGCCATGAAGAATAGTGAAGATAATCGGCACGAGGAAAAAAAGGCTCTGGGCGGGCCTTTTTTCTTTTAAAGATATGAGTAAGGGGAAGCAGCATTGCCCGGGAAAATGATTATTTTCCGGGAAAGCGCAGGAAATGACACAACTTTGCACAATTGGACTTCCTGTGGTAGGTTTCGGGGGTGCGCTTGGCGAAAAAATGGAGATAAGCGTCCTTAGCGTCGTTCTTCCGGTTGCCACATTCCTCCGTTTTCTTTTACAATGGAACAAGCTGGGTTACAGGAAGCCTGCCAATCGGTCGTTTTGGCCGGCGTCAGGCTTTTCGTAGCTATAGGGTTTTACTAGATGAAACGAGGTTATGTCCATTGAACACACTGAGAACTACCCGCGGTCTGCTGATTGACCTGGACGGAACGTTATATCACGGGAAACATATGATACCCGGAGCGGACATTCTAATTCGGACGCTGAAGTCGCGACAAATCCCTTATTTGTTCGTGACGAACAATTCTTCGAAAACGCCGGACATGGTAGCGACCCATTTGAACGAGATGGGTGTTCCCGCCGAAAAAGAAGAGGTTTGCACCTCGTCGCTGGCCGCAGCACGGTATATCGCAGAAGAATTTCCAGGGGCCAGAGTGGCTATGCTAGGGGAAGACGGACTTCGGCAAGCTTTGCTTGAGGAAGGGCTTAAGCTTGTCGAGGAAGCGCCTGAATTTGTCGTTCAAGGCATTGACCGTTCCTTTACATATGATACACTCGCCCAGGCCGTTCGCTGGATCAGCGAAGGTGCCCGCTATGTGCTGACCAATCCCGACCTCCTGCTCCCTTCCGATCATGGGCTTGTTCCCGGAGCCGGCTCGCTTGGAGCAGCGATTGAAGCGGCTTCCGGCGTCAAACCGATTGTCATCGGGAAGCCTTCGAGCCACTTGATGAAATATGCCACCGATCGGCTGCGGCTGTCGCCGACGGAAGCAACCGTGATCGGAGATAATATGCGCACAGACATAGCGGCTGGAGCTGCCGCTGGTTGTCAGACGATTCTGGTTCTGACCGGACTGACGACGGAGAGCAACATGCAGGCGCACATCGATGCGGCCGGCATCACTCCGGACATCATTTGCCGAGACCTGGCCGAGTTGACTCAACTGCTGTGTCCCTGACCACTTGAAGGACTTTTTTTCACATTCTCACGAACATCCGCAATGGATTTTGAAAGGATAGATGAACAAGATGCCGGAATTGCCGGAAATGGAAAATTACCGAAGATTGCTGTCAGAACTAATTATCAATGCTCCGATTACAGATGTGGTGGTGAACCGCGAGAAATCCATTAATGTTCCGGTCGAAAGTTTCAAGTCGGAGCTGCTTGGAACGAGAACGATTTTTGTGGAGCGGCGCGGAAAGCATCTCATTTTTCACCTGAACAACGGCCGCAGGCTGCTGCTGCATCTGATGCTGGGCGGCTTAATGTACTACGGAACCGAAGAGGATCGCCCGAAACGTTCTACTCAGATTGAGATTTCGTTCGGAGAGCGGACGCTGTATTTTATCGGCCTGCGTCTTGGCCATCTCCATCTACACTCGGCGAAAGAAGTCGAGGAGCTTCTCGCTCCTCTCGGACCGGAACCGCTGGACCGCCGGATGAACCCGGAGAAGTTTGCGGGAATTTTGCAAGGGCGGCGCGGATCGTTAAAATCGCTGCTGGTCAACCAGCATGTCATTGCCGGCATCGGGAACTGCTATGCGGACGAAATCGCGTATGAAGCCGGTCTGCTGCCTTCGGCGAAGGTTCAGGACTTGACGGAAGCGTCGGTTGCGATACTGTATGAAGCGATGCAAAAAGTGCTGCGGGATGCTCTCGAAAACGGCGGTTACATGGATACTCCGTTTATGGTAGGTGACCAGCTAACAGGCGGATACGACGACCAGTGCAAAGTTTATGACCGCGAAGGGGAAGCATGCTACCGCTGCGGCGGTGTCATCCACAAAGCCGAATTAAATGGACGGAAGGCCTTTTATTGTCCGTCCTGCCAGCATGAGCAGTAATCATCTGCTCATCGGCTGCCATGTCAGTACCCGAGGCGGTTATGGGAGAGCTGCCCGGCGGGCATGGGAGATCGGGGCCAGATCATTTCAATACTTTCCGAAAAATCCCCGCAGTCTGTCGATTAAAACGCTGGATGCCGCGGCGGCGGCGGACTGCCGTAACTTTTGCCGGGAGTACGGCATCCCAAGCATTGCCCATACGCCGTATCCAATCAACATCGCGATCGGAGATAGCCGGGGCCGGGACCTGTACGAGCTGACCGTTAAGTCGCTGCAGAACGATCTGATCATCGCCGAGGCGTGCGGTACGGTCGGCATCGTAGTCCACTTCGGTCATTTCAAGGGAAACGATGCATTACAAGGCTACAAAAATATAATACAATGTTTAAACGAGACACTGTCAGGCTGGCAGGGCAGCGCCAAGATTTTGCTGGAAAACCAGGCCGGCACCCCGGGCTCGATGGGCATCACGCTTGATGAGCTGGTATACGTCAGGCGGCTGAGCGATTATCCGGAGAAAATCGGCTTTTGCTTGGATACTTGCCATGCTTTTGCATCCGGTGTGTGGGATCCGCACGCTACCGACGCACTCGTAGAACGGGGCAGAGACCTGGGTTACTGGAGCGATCTGACAGCTGTTCACCTGAACGATTCCAAGTATCCGCTTGGTTCGGGGAAGGACCGCCACGAGCGAATCGGTCAGGGGCACATTGGCGAAGAAGCTTTTCAGGCGCTGCTGTCTTATCCGGAATTCCGTGGCAAGGCGCTCGTTCTAGAGACGGAAACGGGCGAAGACGGCACGCATCGCGGTGATATCGCCAAGGTAAAAGGCTGGCCCATCGTTTAGCCGTCGGTTTGTTTTTTTAGGGAAGGAGGGACCGAGTGTGATCCATCTGTTTTTGGATGATTATCGCCGCTGTCCGCAAGGATTTACCCTCGCGCAGAGCGCGGAGGAATGCCTTATGATGCTGAAGGAGTGCGAGGTCGGCATATTATCGCTTGATTTTGACTTGGGACCCGGTGAGCTGACGGGCAAGGACGTGGTCAAGCATATGATTACGGGTGCCTTATTCCCGCAGGAAATTTATTTGCATACGTCTAGTATGTGGGGCAAAAAGGAGATGTATGAGCTGCTCTATCATCATAAGCCGGAGCATGTCGTGCTCCATAACGGCCCGATGCCTCCGGATGTGCTTGAGCAGATTGCGAGAGGGGATGCACCATGAGGCATCTGAACGAGCAGGAGCTGCTGAAGGAGCTTTGGACCAAAGGCAAACCGCTGGCGGTCTTTTTGTATACTCCTTTCTGCGGCACCTGTAAAGCGGCCAGACGCATGCTGGAAGTAGCGGAGCACCTGCTGCCTGAAGGCATCGTGGCTGATGCGGATGTGAACATGCTGCCACAGGTCGTTCAGCAGTATCAGATCCGCAGTGTGCCGGCGCTGCTCGTCACAGACGCGAACCGCAGCGTCAAGCCGTCCATCCGGTACAGCATGGGCTCCGTGGAAGACCTGCTGCAGGAAATAAGGGGAGTGATGTCATGATTTCGATGAAGGACGTGACGCTGAGAAGAGAGGATGACCTCATTCTTGACGACATATCACTCGAGATTAAGCCCGGGGAGCATTGGGTGATTCTCGGAAGAAACGGCTCGGGTAAAACGACGATGCTGGAAATGATGACGGGTTATCTTTTTCCAAGCTCGGGAACAATTGAAGTACTGGGCAATGTGTACGGTGAGTGCGACGTCCGGGAAGTGCGCAAAGACATCGGCTATATCAGCCCTTCTCTGATGGAGAGGCTGTCACTCAGCGACCCGGTATGGGAAGTGGTGGCGACGGGAGCGTACGCTTTTTTGCGTTTCTACCAAGAGATTCCGGCTGATGTGAAAGAGAAGGCGCTCAGTCTGCTGGAGGATATGCATTTGGGCGGACATGTGGGGCACCCTTTCGGCACGCTCTCCCAAGGCGAACGGAAAAAGGTGCTGCTCGCACGCTGCTTGATGGCAGCCCCCAAGCTGCTGATCATGGACGAGCCGTGTGCGGGCCTGGACTTATATGAGCGGGAAAAGATGCTGGCCGAGGTTGACCGGCTTCGCCAGCGGAATATGACCGTGGTATACGTAACCCATCACGTTGAGGAAATCGTGCCTTTATTTACGCATGTGGCGCTGATCCGTGACGGCAAAATCGCCGGTTCCGGGCCAAAGCATGAGGTGCTGACCAATGAAATGATCAAACGGACCTACGACATTCCTGCCAAACTGGAATGGAATGAAGGTCGTCCATGGATTAAAGTGATTTCTGGAGGGTAACCCATTTTGACTGATCATAACTTAATGAATAATGAAAACAGCGAGGAATCGGAAGATTCCGTTTCAAGATTTATATGCACCGCTAACCATGGCTTTGCTCCTTATGCCCAGGAAGAGCTGCGCCGTAAATTCGGCAGCCTGAAAAGCCGTGTGCTCGTGTCGGGAGAAGTGTTCCTGCTCACGCTGAACGAAGAAGCCGGACGAGCGGTTGATATGATTGTCAGCAGCCCGCCGATCTTCCTGCGTCATATTCAGCCTGTGCAGCTGGAGCAAAATGCCGAAGATATGGAACGGGCGATCCGGGAGACGAGCGCTTTCCTGCGGAACCGGAAGGAACTTCATGGCGCAGCCGTGTCGCTGCAGGTTCGGAAAGCCGACGACAGCTTGTGGCAGGATAGCGCAGGCAAACTGCGCGAAGTGCTGGCCGAGATGCTGGGCGATCTCGGGACGGATTTTGTCGTTCAGGATCCGGAGTGGATCATTTCCATTTTCGCCGCCGGAAGCATGCTGTATGCCGGGGTGTCTCGACCAACCGACAACTTGTCGGACTGGAGCGGCGGAGCAATTCGCTTCCAGCGTGAGGAAGGGCAGATCTCCAGGGCTAAATTCAAGCTGCTTGAAGCCGAACACAGCTTCGGCATCGATTTCACCGCTTTTCATAAGGCGCTTGATATCGGCGCAGCGCCCGGCGGCTGGACATCCTTTTTGCTTGACCGTGGGCTTCAGGTTACGGCCGTGGACCCGGCGGTCATGCATGAGTCGCTGCAGGGGCATCCCGCACTGCGGATTCTCCGGAAAAATGCTTCTGAGGTACAATTCAAGGATGAGGAATTCGATCTTCTTGTGTGCGATATGAGCTGGAGTCCGAAACAGATGGTGAAGCTGGTGAAGGAACTGCTGCCGAGTCTGGCCATGGGGGGAACAGCGGTTGTAACGGTAAAACTGATGCATAAGAAACCGATGGCTTTGATAGATGATGTCATCTCCTCGTTTGAGCAGGCGGAAATGCAGGTTCAGAGGGCCAAGCAGCTGTTTCACAACCGGGACGAGATCACGCTTTATATGATTAAATATTAATCTTGTAAAAGTCTTGCTTTGATGATCTGCCTGGACTGGCGAAAGTAAAGGAATTGGCAAATATTTCTTGCGCAATCCGACAATTTGTTCTATACTAATACCAAAATTAACCAAACGATAATATAGGGAAAGCATCCCGGAGTACGACAGTGGCTCAGGCCACGTCGTCATCCGAAGGTGCTTTCCTTTTTTGTCGTTCAGAAAGGGAGTGTATACGATGAGTCATTCTTCCAGGCTGCGCCCCGGACAAAGGATTGGAGGGAGGTATGAAGTAATCGGCAGCATCGGTGAAGGTGGTATGAGCCGGGTATACCTGGCAGCAGACCTTAAGCTGCCCGGCAAGCAGTGGGCCGTCAAGGAAACGGCTTCGCGGCCCGAACTGCTCCAGGGCTTGCAGGACGAGGCTGAGCTCCTCATCTCATTGAGCCATCCCCGTCTCCCGCGAATCGTCGATTTTTTTATATCGGATGAAGAGGGATTCGCTTATTTGGTGATGGATTTCATTCAGGGCATCACGCTGGAGGAACACTTTAAGGAGAGCAATTACCGTCCCACGGCCAGTTCCATTCTGCGAATCGCGAATCAGCTGCTGGAAGTGCTGGAATATCTGCATGAGCATGAACCCGCCGTCATTTTTCGAGACCTGAAACCATCCAACATCATGCTTACCGACCAGCTGGAAGTCCGGTTGATCGATTTCGGGATTGCCCGAAATTACAAGCAGGATCAATATCAGGACACCGTTAAGCTCGGTACGGTCGGCTTCGCGGCACCGGAGCAGTATGGATTGGGGCAAAGTGATGCGAGGTCGGATTTGTACGGCTTGGGCGCCTTGATTCTGTATTTGTCCACCGGCGGTAAAGCCAGCGAATGGAAGGAAGGGGTTCAGGAACTAATTCGACCAGATCTTCCGAAAGGAATGGTCCCTATTATAAGGCGCCTGCTGAGCATTGAACCCAAGGACCGGTATCAATCCGCCAAGGAAGTCCGCTCGGTGCTGGGTTCCATCAGTATGCTGGATTCGGGACCGCTGGAACTGAAGAGGATCAGGAAGGCGGGTTTTCCGGGAACGCTGGCGATTGCGGTCATGGGGGCGGGCAGCGGAACTGGAACGACCCATACGGCGATTGCCGTTGCGCATTATTTAGCCCGAAGTTACGGCAAAGTGGCCCTTGTCGAGATGAACCTGCAATCTCCGGCGTTCGGCAGGATTCAGAGAATCGCGGCCGGCAGGTCGGAAAACGTCCAACCTGGTGAGCGCAAATTTGAGGTGCAGGGCGTGGACTACTGGCGGCAAACCGCCAGGGCGGACGTGATCTCGCTGCTTGGCGGAAGCTATAACTTTGTGGTGATGGATTTGGGAGCTTACCTTGGCAACGACCGGTTGGAGGAGTTTCTGCGTGCGGATATTCCCATTATTGTCGGTTCGGGAGCGGAGTGGAAGCATCAGGATTTAGTTGGGCTGATCCAGCAGTTGTCCGCCCACCCTCAGCACAAGTGGTTGTATTTTCTTCCGCTCGCACCGCAGGATGCAGTGCATCGGCTGCGGCGCACGCTGGGCACGTCCCAGGTATTTTCCATCCCGCTTCAGGTGGACCCTTTTGACCAATGCGATGAGATGGATCGGGCATTTGTCCGGATTTTCCAAGGGCTGCTGCCGGGAGCGGAGCGCAGACGAAGGTTCAGGTTCGGCTTAAGCTGAGCGGTGGTCATAGAGGAGGGAGTTATCGGGGAGTATGTCAAAGTTAAGGCAGCGAACGAAACACTTGATTTATGCAGGTCTGGCAGGCGCTTCAGTGATGGGGCTGCTGTTTGCAGGCTATACGGTCTGGAATGTGGTGGAGCAGAACGAACGGGAGGGAGCGATAGAACGCCACTACCAGCGGCAAATCGCCGATTTGGAACAGGCGCAGCTCCAGTCGCAGAAGTCGATGACTTCCGGGTGGGCCCTCACCCACGATGTGGCTCCCGGAGTGACGATCAAACAGGGCGATTTGATTCAGATCAAAATTCCGTCTGAAGCGGCCCCTGTCAACCTGATCGCAGACAAGGAAGGAGCTGCCGGAAGAACTGCCAAGATCGAGCTGGGCAAAGGCACGCCTCTAACCGAAGCGATGCTGTATGAAGGCCAGCCGACGGCACCGGATTTAAGAAACCGTGAGATGAAGGCGGTCTCGCTGCCCTCGAATCTCAAACAAGGGGATACCGTAGACGTACGGATCCAGTTTCCGTCCGGTCAGGACTATATCGTGTTATCCAAGAAAAAGATTGATAAACTCGCTTCGCCAACCATGTGGCTGAAGATGAACGAGCAGGAGATTTTGTCTTTGTCGAGCGCCATGGTGGATGCCTATTTGCATGATGCCGCACTATATGCGCTCACTTACGTAGAACCGGAAATGCAGAACAGGGCGGTCCCAACCTATCCGGTGAATAAAGCCGTCATGAAGTTGATTGCCAGCGACCCTAACATCGTAAACAAAGCGGAACAGACGCTGACCGAGGCAGTCCGTTCAGTGCTGGAGAGCGACCTTGCCCGGGCGGGCGCGCAGATTCCAGGGAACAGCTCGTTTTCGTCGTCGGAATATTCCTCAGGGTATGGACAGTCATCAAGTTCCTCCTCAAGCACGTCTCCGTCGAACGGTTCAACCGCTGCTACGGAGCCAGAGAGCACATTTACGTTGGACCAACCGCAGCAGAATAAGCTGCTGGAACAAGCGATGAAAGAGGATGGTGATTCGAATGGACAACCATAGGCCTTAGAAGGCATCAGCAGTTTTTTTGCAAAACCGCTAATGTGTGTACTTTAACGATATCGACAGACCAGGGGTGATGATGTGAAAACGTGGATCTTTGCCGGGATTTGCGACAAGAGCGAACTTCTGATTTACGTTTGCAAGCTGCTTGTTGCGGCAGGACAAAAGGTGCTGCTGGTGGACGCCACTGAGAAACGCAAATATCCGCTTTATATCGGACAGTTGGACAGACCGCTGTCAGTGACGGAATTTTCCGGCTTTGACGTCGCTTCGGGTGTTGCGGATGAAATCGGACTGCAGGAACATTTAGCGTCAGCCGGGACATCGATGGAGCATTACGACGTGGTGGTGTTTGATATGGAGCAGGCAGACTTTTGTTCCCCTGATACCTGGGAAAGTGCCGCTGCATTGGTATGGGTCAGCGATTATGAGATTTGGACGCTGGAGCGGGGGAGAGATTGGTTGGAAGAGCTGCTTAACGGGCACCTGGCAGGCCAGACTCATGAGTTCTATATAGCGTATGTCCGGGCTGTGGAACCATTTTTTGACGAGGGGTATGCGGAAGGATATTTCGGCAACCTCCCTGTTCTATGGAGGGAAGCGCCTGTCGTCATCCCGTGGGTCGAGACGGATTATGCCTTGAAGCTTCACAACGAGCATTCCCGGAAGGTGCGGATCAGACCCTTAAGCCGAATATACAAAAAAAATTTATGTCTATTGATGAGACTTCTGACAGACATGGAACCGAAAACAATCCATCGCGCATTACGGAGCGCGGAAAGGAGAAAAGCATGAGTACAGTAGCATTTTGGAGCCCGTTAGAGGGAGGAAGCGGAAGCTCGGCGCATGCAGCTGCGGCTGCGGCTTGTCTCGGTTTGGAATATCGCCTGCGCGTCCTTCTCGGACACGGAGGCACGGCGGGGGAGCGTGTGGAAGGAGCGTTCCGGAGCAGCAAACTGGTGCTCGACCATTCCCTCGTGTCGTTTCACGATCACGGCATGGACGCGCTGGAAAGGCTGGCGGTTAACCGCCGTTTAAACAGGGACAATTTCCGTGATTACACAATCCCTGTACTGCCTGAGCGCCTCGATTTGGTCCAGGGAAATGACCGGCGGGGAGGAACGCTTCCGGGTTACCGATCGCAATCGGTGCATTCCATCATTACTTTAGCTAAACAGTGCTATGATCTGGTGCTACTGGATGCGGGGTGCGGGATGGGATCGGCTGAAGATCCGGCGGATGGGATGATGCTCGAGGAGGCGGATTTGATCGTCGTCAGCCTGACGCAGAGCATTGAGAGCCTGGAGCACTTTTTCAGCGGGAGGCATTGTCCCGACCAACTAAAGGACAAGCCCGTCATTCTTACCTTTGGGCGCTACGACAAAGAATCCCACTGCACGCTTCACAACATCAAACGCAGATTCGGGTATAAAGGCATTCTTCACGGCGTGCCTTACAATACGGATTTTATGGATGCGTGGAACATGCATGGCGTGATGAACTATATGCAGCGCAGCCGCAGCCTAAACGAGCGGCATCCCTCGGCACAATTCTACGGCAGCGTACGGCAGCTGGCCAAAGATCTGATGAACACGCTCGAAATACCCGCGCTCAAGATGGTGGGAAGGGGAGCTTGAATGTTTTCGGGACCGTTGATCAATATTTTGTTCATGGCAATCATTCTTTTATTTGCAGTCCTTTTTATTTATTTGAGATGGCTTGACCTGCGCAAAAGGCCTCCTGCGTCCGGGACAGCCGGCGTTGAGTTTACGATCGATGCGATGATGTCCTTCGTCAAACAGACCCTACATGAGCTGACCCATAGTCAGCTAACCGACCTAGGCCTGCATGAAGAAGAATACAAGCGCAGGCTAAACAAGCGCAGCGAGCTGCGCAAGGCGCTCAAAAACTGCATATCCGGCGACGTTCATGAAAAACAGTACGTGAAGCAGTTTATGGCCGATTTGCTGGTCAAAAGTTTCGGTGTCACGGAGGGCAACATCGATCAGGCGATCCCGTTTGCTGATCCACGGTTTTTGAACGTACAGGATAAATTCGAAATCATTTTTTATTTATACAAGCTGCAGTACGGTCAGGATGCGCTGTCGATGATGCTCGAGCTGCATGGCTTAGCCGACCTTCGCGTGCTTCCCGGGTATGGAGATGAGCCCGTTTACGCCGTGACCGCCGTCGATGTGGAACAAATCTATGCAAACGAATCCAGGAGTCTCACTTTTCAGGAGAAGCTGGAAATTGTCGTTCAGCGTATTTACCAGCAGTTTAAAGGGTTTTCGGTCATCGACGAGCTCAGAGATCAGCGGATTGACGGCGTCAGCGGCGGAGTGAGCGGCATTTTGGCCGACGAGGCATTCGCCGCATCCTACGGACTGGACCAGCTTCGCATGCTGCAAGCATCGGATGAGCCGGCGAAGAAGGCGCAAATGACCGAAAGCATTTGGATATTTTACAGGGGCAAATCGATTCATATGGGCTGCCTTTCCTTCGGGACGGAGCTTGAGCTGAAGCGTGTCTGCCAGAACATTTATAAATACAATCACCCCGGCCAGCTGTCGGAAGCAAACGGCTACAAAGTCAACGAAATGAAAGACGGGTCGCGCGTCGTTGTGGTCAGACCTCCGTTTTCGGAGTCTTGGGCTTTTTTCGTCCGCAAGTTTGACATCCGGAGCGCGACGCTGGATCAGCTGATCGCCGGAGACAATGCCCGGCTTCCGATCCAAATGCTGAGGTATCTCATGAAAGGGAGCCGAATCACGGCCATCACCGGAGCCCAGGGCTCGGGTAAGACGACGCTGCTAATGGCGATGATCGAGCATATCTATCCGACTTATACGCTGCGGGTACAGGAAATGGCATTTGAGCTCCACCTCCGGAAAATCTACAGCCGAAGGAACATCTTATCCTTCCGGGAGACGGAGCGCATTACCGGGCAGGAAGGATTGGACCTCCAGAAAAAAACGGACGGCACGGTCAATATATTGGGGGAGGTGGCCAGCGACGGGGTATCCTCCTGGATGATCCAAATGTCCCAAGTCGCCAGCTTGTTTACCGTTTTTACCCATCATGCCAAAACGTTCCGCGATCTGATCTTCTCCCTGCGGAATTCCCTGCTGAAGAGCGGCGTATTTCACCATGAGGCTATTGCTGAACAGCAGGTGGTTCAAGTCATCAACTTCGATATTCATTTGAAGCGGGATGCTGCCGGCAACCGGTATATCGAACGGATTACCGAATGCGTTCCCAGAGAAGAAAAGCCGCTGGAGATAGAAGGAGGTGGCGTCAAAGGGAGTGTCAAGCAGATGCTTGGACAGTTCATGGAACTCCAGGCCGAATATTATCGCCGCGTTCATGACCACAGCTCTTTTTCCTCCCGGAATATCATCGAATATCGTGACGGAGAATATGTGGCCGCGGAGCATATTTCGGAGAGGAACTTCAGGGAAATGAGCGAGCAGATGAGTGCGGAAGATGCACGTATGTTCAGGGAGTTTGCTCAGACGCATTGGGGGATTGCATATGGGAGTTAGACGGCTGCTGGTCCTTATTCTGATCATCTCACTGGCATTATTTGCGGTAATCTATGCAGTTATGATGTGGCTGAATGGAAGGGAGCAGCGGAATCGGCAGGGACTGCTTCGCGATCCTTTGCTTCCGAAGGATGAATTTATGCTGCGCAAACGGTGGCAGCAATTTCTTCAAACCGGCTATGTCGTAGGATGTTCCGTTCCGCTCCTCTCGGCTTATATCCGAAGAGTCAGGAAACGGATGAGCGGCGTTCATGCGTATGAGGAATTTCATCTCCGCCATGAGGTCATGAAGGTTACGCTTTCTATACTTGGGACGCTGGGCGTCTCAGTTGCAGTGCTGTTTCTGCTGAACCCCAGCTGGAGCTTCCTGCTGCTGGTTCTGCTCACAGCAGTAGTGATCAACAGCCTATTGATCGATATGGTGGTCAACAGGCTGGAGAAGCGGCTGCTCATCCAAATGCTTGATTTGTTTTCGAATATCCGCCATCGGTATCACCAGCACGGGATGGTGGATGAAGCGCTACAGGAGGCGGCCGAATCGGCAGATGATGAGGCTGGCCTTCATACCCGGAAAATTGCCGAAGCGCTGATCAGCAAAAACCCTTCTGAGGAACTGGAAAAGTATTATGAAGCTGCACCCAACCGTTTTTTAAAAGCGTTTGCGGGCATTTCTTATATGATCATGGAGTTTGGCGACAAGGTAAAGGAGCAGGGCTCCATCTATTTGCAGGGGCTTAGCGGGTTGACGAAGGAGATCCATCTGGAAATTTTGCGGCGAAGCAAGCTTGACCATCTATTAAAAGGATTAAACGTGATCGCGCTCGTTCCCCTGTTTTTTACCAAGCCGATCGAGCGGTGGGCCCGAAGCAGCTTTCCGGCGATGGATGAGTTTTATATGAGCAAGCTCGGGTATGCGGCCAAAATGATCATTTATATCGTGATCATCCTGTCGTTTATTTTGCTGCAAAAGCTTCAACAAAATGATGAAACTACATATCGGGCGGGTAGAAACAGCCGTCCTTGGGAGAAAGTGATATCACGCATTCCGGTATTCCGGCTGCTGGCCGCATGGACCGCTCCTCATCCGGGAAGCGCTGTTTATTCCAAAGTGATCCGGTTGATGAAGGAGACCGGTACCGAGCTCACCTATGAGTGGTTTTACATCCGGCGGGTCGTCTACAGCCTGATTGCGTTTGTGATTACGTTGACGATGACTTTGTACCTTCATCAGACGTCCAGAAATCACATCATGTATGACCCGGTGGCTCAGGACAGCTTTTTCGGGCAGACGACCGAGGTCCAGCAGCAGGAAGGTAAACGCCTCAGCAGCAGTGACCGGGAGGTCATGAAAAGGGTAAACATGTCGCCGGAAGCGACATATGGCGAGATCGCCACAGCGTTACAGCAAACCGATATTAAAGGTCTCGGAAAAGACCAGCTCGTGGAGTCGGCCACCCGGATTTTGAGCAAGCTTCATGCTTATCACAATGAGTATTTTAAATGGTGGGAGCTGATGTTGTGCTTCTTCTGTGGCGTGCTTGGATACCATGGGCCTTTCTGGCTGCTTTTGTTTCAACGAAAGCTCCGCTATATGGACATGCGTCATGAGGTCTTTCAATTCCAAACCGTCATTTCGATGCTGCGGGAGATGGACCGGATCTCGGTGGAGGAAATATTGGAGTGGATGGACCGGTTTGCCGTCATATTCAAAATTCCGATTCAAAAATGCCTTACCCATTACGACCACGGGGCGGAAATGGCTCTTCAGGAACTGAAGGAGGAGGTGCGATTCACCGAATTTCAAAGAATCGTGGACAAGCTGCTGCTTTCCGTAGAGAAAATACCGATCGACCAAGCTTTCGACGATTTGGAAGGCGAGATGTCCTTTTATTTTGAGCAGCGAAAACAGGAATATGAGCGGATCATTGATACGAAAGCGGGTCTTGGCAAGCTGATCGGCTTTGCGCCCATGTACTCTATGATCTTTATCTATTTGGTCATCCCGCTGATCGCCATGAGCTTCATGCAAATGAACACCTATTACGAACAAATACAAAAAATATAAGGAGATGTAAACGTATGAACAACGCATCCAGTGCATTAAAAGTAGCTGCGGGCATTTTTCTGACGATCGCCCTTATTACAATTGTCGTCATTCTGTTTATTTCGGCACAGGAAGCCACAAAAACCGCGCAAAACAACTTCTCGGACATCCAGACCGAGCTGTCCCAGGCTTCGTTCACGGTATATGACGGTACAAGTATCAGCGGATCCCAGGTAACGAATGCTCTGCGAAAGTTCAAGGATAAGGATCAGTTCGGCATTTTGGTGAAAACGGGCAAAAACAGGCAGGGCCAGTGGTATGGCAACCAGCTCAACATTAGCACCGATATTGCGAACGACAATTACGGATCGGTGGTCAATACGCAGCAGCGCATAGGAAACTTGACGGAAACCGCCAACGAGTCCAGCAATGAGTATGTCAATCCGAGCGGAAAGTTTAAGGCAAGTATCGTGAAGGACAGCTCCAATGTGGTAAGGGGACTTGTTTTTGAACAGTAAGCTCGGCGGGAGAAGGAGTAATTTAAATCATGAATGAGCAATCAGAAAACATGATTTCCATCAGTACGGCGTTCATGTTGTTCATCAGCGCCTGCATCTTCGCTCTCGGCCTGACCGGAGAAATAAACCGCGCCGTGGACGAAGCAGGACGCGTCGCGCAGGGACAGCCGAAAAGCGTACAGCCGGCTCTAGAGGCGTCGCATGACGATTGGGTCAGCGGTTCACAGGTCGTGTTCAGTATCATAGGGAATAACGATCCGGGTGTCCGGATTTCGGTGGACGGGACAAATGTTGCCGGTGACCCATGGGGTGAGGGGGTTGATTTTTCCGCAATCGATACCGGCGCGGTGTATTCCTTGGATTATGAATGGAGCGGTTCGGGCGACTTGATCGGGATCAACTTCGCGAAGGCGGGAAGTGAGGAGAAAAAGCAGCCATGAGTAACGCGATTTCAAAGTTTGCGGCCGTGCTGCTCGCGGTGATCGTCATGTTTATTTACCCGGCTGCAGAAGCTTCGCAGCGGCAGGACGACCTATCACGCATCGTAGTCTATCATGCAGTGACGCAGTTCGTGGATGCGGTTAGGAACAAAGGATACATCACTCCGGTGATGTACCAGCAATTTCTTGAAGAAATGCAGGCGACGGGCAACGAATTCGACGTTCAGATGGAGCATCTTCACAAGACATATCATCCGGAATATACCGACGCGGCCAATCCGGGTACGTTTCAAAACGCTTTCAGCATCGTTTATGAAGGCTATTATACTTCAGATTTAATGAATCGCTTATTTCCGGAAACCTCTCTTCCCAAAGATGACGAATCCAGGGTCTATAAGCTTACGGTTGGAGACTTTTTCAAAGTAACGGTCAAAAATGTGAACCGGACACCGGGAACGATAATGCTCGATTTTATTACGGGGACTTTGACAGGTGAAACTGCGGTGATCGCTTTTCCGTATGGAGGCATGGTACTCAATGAAGATTACTGATTATTGCCTTGTATTTATCGTCATTTTCTTTCCGGTTTTTTTGATCGTGGGGTACCATGTTCAAGACCAGCAGGATGTTGAATATACCGAGCTGAAGTATGTTACTGCCTTGAGAACAGCCGTTCAGGACGCGGGAAGCATGCTGAACGTCAATGAGCGGCAGGATTTTGAGTCCGGGTACAGTTCGGCGAAATTTTTCAAAGCGGATAAGGAGCTGGCACTTGATGCATTTTATCGGTCGCTGTACGCAAATTTGGGAATCGAAGGGGATGAGGCGGCTCAACAGACGCTGGACGGATACATTCCAGCTATTATGGTGGTCGACTACGACGGATACTGGGTGTATTCGGAGGTGGAATATTTAGGTGTGGACGGCGAGGTATATGCCAAGCATCTATGGCAGCCTAAGAAGCCGTACAGCTACAGCGATAAGGCAGGCAATCTGATCCATTTTACGCTCGATAATGTCATGGAGGCTTATGATGCCGCCTCGGGAACATGGACCAGAGGGCTGCAAAGGGAACTTGGACCAACCTCGTCCATTCCATTGCTGCAGGATGGTGAAAGGTTTGAGCAAGTCAGAAGGACGACGATCGTTCAGGCAATCGAAAACGACCTCGCAAACAACATAAATAGGCATAATGAATTTGCTGCCCGAAATGGCATATCGTATGTGTTTACGCTTCCGCTTATTTCACGGGAAGAATGGAATAACTCGATCGACGATATCGGCATCATGGCGTTTATCCAAGGCATTCCGGTCGGTGACCAAGCGCTGAACAACTATGCCCTGGGCAGTGGGAGATTGGTCAAGTCCGCTGTAATAAGGGCAGGGGTGGACTCACGAACCGGTATCCATTATTATTCCCGGGGCGACTGCGCCGATGATTTGGAAGTGTTGGAGACCTTCACAAGCCCCAAAGAAGCGGCTGCAAACGGATACTTTGAGAAACCGTGCACGCGGGCTTTCGGGTGGTAATGATTTGTTGAAGAAGAATCATGGATTTCTGTTTTACGGCCAGCTCCTTCTTATGATAAAATGATGACTTGAATGTCCTTTCATTGACGTGAGTTTAAAATTGAATTTTTATCATAGATAGGAGCGCAAAAAGCAGCTATGAGCTTATTGACAGTCGAAAACGTCTCCCACAATTTTGGGGACCGCACGTTGTTTAAAAATGTATCCTTCCGCCTATTGGCCGGCGAGCACGTTGGTCTAGTCGGTGCAAACGGGGTCGGGAAGTCGACCTTGATGAATATTTTGACAGGACAGCTGCTGAAGGACAGCGGCAAGGTGGAATGGACGCCGAAGGTCCGCTATGGCTATTTGGACCAGCATACGAAGCTGACGCCGGGCAAAACGATCCGCGACGTGCTTAAAGATGCATTCCTTCCGCTGCTGGAGCTGGAGAAAGAAATGATGGAGATCACCAATAAAATGGCCGATGCGTCTCCCGAAGAGCTGGAGCTGCTGCTCGAGCAAATGGGCGATATTCAGGAGCAGCTGGATATCGGTGATTTCTACATGCTGGATGTCAAAGTGGAAGAGATGGCAAACGGCCTTGGCCTGAATGCCATCGGTCTCGACCGGGACGTGGCCGCCCTCAGCGGTGGTCAGCGGACCAAGGTGCTGCTGGCCAAACTGCTGCTGGAGAAACCGACCGTTCTGCTGCTCGACGAGCCTACCAACTATTTGGACGTGGAGCACATCGAGTGGCTGACCCAGTATCTGAAAGATTACCCGCATGCCTTTATTCTGATCTCTCACGATACGGAGTTCATGAATCAGGTTGTCAGCGTCATTTACCATCTGGAATTTGCCAAACTGACCCGGTATTCGGCCAACTACGAGAAGTTTTTGGAGATGGCGGATATTTCGAAAAACCAGCATATCGATGCGTATGAGAAGCAGCAGGAATTTATCAAGAAGCAGGAAGACTTTATCCAGCGGAATAAGGCCCGTTATTCGACTTCTGGCCGCGCAAAAAGCCGTGAGAAGCAGCTGGATCGCATTGAGCGGATCGACCGTCCGGAAGAAGCGGCCAAGCCGGTGTTTAATTTTAAAGAAGCGCGGGCGAGCGGAAAGACGGTGTTTGAAGGGATCGATTTTGAAATCGGCTATACCCATGCCCTACTGCCCAAAATGAGCATGACGATCGAACGCGGGGAGAAGATCGCCATCGTCGGCTGCAACGGCGTCGGCAAATCGACGCTGCTGAAGACCATCATGGGAAAAATACCGTCAATCAGCGGCAAAACGTACCTTGGTGATTTTCTATATCCAGCTTACTTCGAGCAGGAGGTTCGCCCTGGCAACATGACGCCGATCGACGACGTATGGAACGAGTTCTCGTCTTTGAACCAGCACGAAGTGCGTGCGCATCTGGCCCGCTGCGGTCTGAAGAACGAGCACATTACGCGTCCGCTCAATATGCTCAGCGGCGGCGAGCAAGCGAAGGTACGTCTGTGCAAGCTGATGATGCGCGAAGCGAACTGGATCTTGTTTGACGAGCCGACGAACCACCTCGATGTCGTGGCAAAAGCCGAGTTGAAGCGCGCCCTTCAGGAATTTAAAGGTACGGTACTGCTCGTTTCCCACGAACCGGATTTTTATGAGGATTGGGTGACCAAAATTTGGAACGTGGAAGAGTGGTCCGCACAGCGTGCTTAACCGCGCTGCTTAAATCTTGAACTCTCGCCACGAAGTAGAACTACCACAACATTACATTTCGCAGCCGCTTTCCTTCGGGATTGCGGCTTTTTATGAAAGGAACGATGAGCGATGCAACATACAGGAGACCGTTACTCCCGGCAGGAGCGGTTTGCTCCTCTGGGCAGGGAGGGACAGCAGAAGCTGTCGAGCAGCCATGTCCTCATTATTGGCGCAGGGGCGCTCGGCACATCGATCGCCGAGACGCTGGCCCGTTCGGGAGTGGGTCATCTCACGATCGCCGACAGGGACTATGTGGAATGGAGCAATCTTCAGCGGCAGCAGCTGTTCTCCGAGGAAGACGCCCGGCAGCGGCTGCCGAAGGCGGTAGCGGCCAAGCAGCGTCTGCAGGCGATCAATTCGGAAATTGTCATTGACAGTCATGTCATGGACGTGCGCGTCGATGAGTTGGAAGAGCTGGTCCGCGGAATGGATCTGATCTTGGACGGCACCGACAATTTCGATACCCGTCTTCTCATCAATGATCTCGCCCACAAGTACAGCCTTCCCTGGATTTACGGGGGCTGCGTCGGCAGCTACGGAATTACCTACACGATTCTTCCCGGCAAGACGCCTTGCCTGAACTGCTTGCTGGGTACGGTTCCGCTCGGCGGGGACACCTGTGATACTGCCGGCATTATTCCACAGGCCGTGCAGATGGTGACGGCGCACCAGACTACGGAAGCGATGAAGCTGTTAAGCGGGCATCCCGAGGCGCTTTCGAACAAATTGGTGTCTTTTGACTTATGGCGCAATGAATGGATCACGATCGGCGTAGACCACGCGAAAATGGACGATTGTCCAACCTGTGGACATCAGCGGATTTACCCCTATCTGTCGGCATCGAATCTCGAGAAAACCGACGTGCTCTGCGGACGTGACACCGTCCAGATTCGTCCCGGAAGCAAGCGGTCCCTGAATTTGCCGGAAACAGCCGACCGGCTGGCCAGGCTCGGGGAGGGTACCGTAGAGGCCAATCCGTTTCTCGTCTCGTTTCAATTGGAATCCAAGCGGATGGTCATCTTTGCCGATGGGAGGGTGCTGGTACACGGTACCAAAGATATTCCCGAGGCCAGATCGCTGTATCATCGGTATTTTGGATAAAAGGCATCATTTTCAGCTATGACCATTCCGTCCCGCGGAATGGTTTTTTTATTTTGCGGTCACCCTATACGGGAAACAACCATGTGCGCTCGCTAAAGCGTGCGTTCCGGGTCGCATATTATCATAACTAAGAAAAAAAGTCGGTGGGCTGCTATGCATGAAAGCATTCTGGTTATGGGACTGACGAATGAAAGTGAGGTTGTCGACGCTCTGCTGGAAGAGCGGTTCGAAATATATATCGCCGGGCACGAAGAAGAAGCTGCCATGTACGCGCGCAGCTACCCGGTTGACCTGCTGCTTGTGGGTTTGACCGATCCCCCCATGCCTTTAAACCGGCTCATTCGTTCCGTTCAGCGAGAGCAGAAGGGCCGGCGGTTTCCGGTCGTGGTTTTGATGCATTCCGATTTGGACTTGCCTGCGGCCAAGCTTTTTCGTGCAGGTGCTAACGATGTGTTGAAAAATCCTGTGGAAACCGATGAACTGCTGGCTCGGATCCGCAATTTGCTGTCTCTTTTCGGGCTGATCGAGGAGCAGGACGGGCAGACGGTAACGGTTGCCGATCTGGTCATTGACCCCAAGAGCCGGACGGTAACGCGCGGTGGAGTCGCCATTGAGCTAACTGCGAAAGAATATGATCTGCTGCTGTATCTAGCCAGGCATGCCAATGAGGTGTGCAGCCGTGAGAATATTTTGAAGTATGTATGGGAATTCGACTTTCATATGGTGACCAATGTCGTGGATGTATATATCAGGCATTTGAGGAAAAAGGTTGACCGAGGATTTAAGCAAAAACTGATTCACACTGTACGCGGAGTGGGTTATATAATAAAAGAAGGCCGATAGTCCCAATGGACTAGCAGCCTTCAAGATCAATGTCTTAATAACCTACAGCACGCGGCGTGCTTTCAGGTAAGTTTTCTTCCAGTTGCCGGAGTTCAGATTGGAGATCGTTACGCCGGGAGAACCGTACGTGTGCAGGATTTTACCGTTGCCGGCATAGACTGCGACATGCGTTACGTTATGGCCGTTGGCTCTGCTGCCGCTGGAGAAGAATACGAGATCTCCGGGCTTCAGGTTAGCTTTCGATACGGCTTTTCCGACTTTGGATTGCGCTACTGAAGTACGCGGCAAGTTTACGCCGTACTTTTTAAAGATATGTTTCATAAAGGAAGAGCAGTCAAAATTTCTCGTCGTGCTTGTCGAAGCACCGAACTTGTAAGGAGTACCCATATATTGCTTACCGTAATTAACGACTTTTTGTCCAGTCGTTGTCGAAGTCGTTGCAACATTAGTTTTAGCGGCAGAGGCTTCCGTTACCTGTGCGCTCGTTGCGATCATTCCACCAAAACCTATAGATGCACATAACCCTACGGTTACTACTTTTTGGATCAGTTGTTTATTCATGTTGTATTACCTCCAAATTTCGTTTTCTTTCAAGCTCGTCTCCGAGTATAACAGCTTTGTAACTCCCTAAATTCTGGATAAGGTGTAACAAAACGTTGTCGCTGTAAGGAGAATGGGCATTTATTAAAAAACGATTAAAAGTTACAAAAAATTAAGAAATACATATTTCCGTCCTGCAGGAACACAAAAAAACCCTTAAGTATCAAGGGTTTTCATCGTTTTTTGCAATATTTCATTTTGGTTACAAATTTGTTGTCAAACGCAAGCTGCAGCTATCTTAATCGTTACTTTGGATGACCAGCAGGAGTCCGCCTTCCACGCTAATCGTGCCTTGGGAACCGGTTAATTGGTTGCTGATACCGAGGGATTCACCCATTTTGAGCGTTGCGTTGTCCAAGGGGTATTGAAATCCCGTTAACGTTATTCCGGTCACTTCAGGAGTCATGGGCAGCAGGGAGACATACTTGAACCCGCGGTTCTGTACATCAATAGAAGAGCCAGTGAGCGTTAAATAGTTGTTCCGGTCAAGCAGGGCGCAGGAGATGTGGTGCTGCAACGCCCGGTTCATCATCTGGATATTGGCTAGCGTATGGTCAAGCCTCGATCCTGTAACCCCCATCAGCAGGATGATATCCGGCTGTTCTTTGATGGCCAGGTCCAGAGCAAGCTCGGTGTCGGTCAAATCCTTGTCGATGGGGTCGCAGTCGATGAGCTGCTTGCTGCGGCTTTTGACATTCTGCAAGTCGGCTGGAGATATAGAGTCAAAATCGCCGACGGCCAAGTCTGGCGTAAAATTGTTTTCTATTAAAAATAAAGCTCCCCGATCGGCACCGATCAAAAAGTCGGAAGGCCTGATTTCCTCTAAGTACTGCTTGTGCAGATCGCCTCCGGAAAAGATCAATACCCGTTTCTGTCCCATCTTATTTACCTCCGATTGTCGCATTGACGGCTCTTGGCAAGCCCTTTGATTCGCTTTCAATCAAATAGGCTTGGAAGTTATTCTAGTATAAATCAGAATAGATGGTTGCACAATTCAGCCGGCAGCGGCTACAATGGATGACAGCATATGTTAGGAAGAGGTCAGAAAGAAAGTGGACATGCACGTTTTTGAACTGTTCAGCATGATCGGCACCATCGCTTTCGCCATGTCCGGTGCGCTCGTAGCCATGGAGGAAGAGTACGACATTTTAGGAATTACGGTTCTCGGCCTGGTTACCGCCTTCGGTGGCGGGGTCATCCGCAATGTGTTGATCGGCGTGCCGGTGACGACGCTCTGGAGTCAGGGACTGCTGATCAAATTGGCGATCGTCGCGGTGATCGTCGCTTTCCTGCTGCCCGTAAACTGGATCAGGCACTGGAAAAGAGGCGAGGCGCTGCTGGATGCGGTGGGATTGTCCGCATTCGCCATCCAAGGCGCGTTGTATGCGACCAATATGCATCATCCGCTCAGCGCGGTGGTTGTTGCCGCTGTGCTAACGGGCAGTGGGGGAGGAATTATCCGGGACCTGCTTGCCGGAAGGAAGCCGCTTGTGCTTCGCGATGAAATTTATGCCGTATGGGCGATGCTGGCCGGGGTGGCCATCGGACTGCATTGGATCCAGACGACTCTGGAAGTGATTGCTCTGTTTACGGCCGTGGTGGTGTTCCGGATGCTGTCCGTTTTCTATAAATGGAAGCTTCCGCGGCGTTCGCTGCAGCCGACCACCCTTGAACCCGCCATCCGCGACAAGCGGCACAAGGAATCAGCATAAAGCTAAGCTAGGAGGACATGACTTACATGATTCGCGTTTTATTTGTTTGTTTGGGTAACATTTGCCGCTCACCGATGGCCGAGGCGATTTTGAGGCATAAGGTGCGCGAGGCCGGCCTGGAAGGAAAGATCAGCGTGGATTCCGCCGGTACGGGTGACTGGCACATCGGCAAGATTCCGCATGAAGGAACCCGGCGGATGCTGGATCTATACAAGATCAGCTATACAGGAATGAAGGCGAGACAGGTCGCCAGCAGCGATTTCGAAACCTTCGACTATATCGTTTGCATGGATAACAGCAACGCGGAGAACCTGCGTAAGCTTCCGGGAGGGGAACAGGCGGCTGCCCTGAAGTTTATGGACCTGCTGCCCGATCATGAGCTTCGCGAAGTGCCGGACCCTTATTATACGGGGAATTTCGAGCAGGTTTATGAATTGATGGACGCGGGCTGCCAGGTACTTTTGGACAAAATATGCCAAGAAAAGCTATAATGGAAAAGACGCGCCCGAACAAGGCAATGATCAGTAAGGAGAACGGCAGGCGGACTGCCGTTTTTTTCAGGCTGGAATTGAAAGCGTAACCACTTGCGGGTATTAAAAAAGGTGAACGTCGGCTGAGCTGTGGCTGCTGCATTAGCATTCATACCGGAACATGTTCACCTTTGTGCTGTTTAATGGGGGGAAGCGGGGTCAGGCGTGAAGAAAATACAGCAGCGCATCCGGCAGTTCTTTCTGCCAGAAGCCCCAAATATGCTTGCCGTCTTTCTCGGCGTACTGAACGGTCGCACCGCGGTCCAGCAGCAGTTCTTTCATGCTTCGGTTGATTTCAACGAAGTTGTAGACACCTAGATCGCTCTCGAAATGGGTTTCCTGCAGGCCGACGATCATATAGACATCGAGCCAGGACAAGTCGTCGCTCTCGGATACGATTTCCTGGGTGTCTGTATAGTAAGCGCCGGACAAGCTGATAATCCGGTGGAACAGCTCCGGATAGTTCATGGTCAAGTGGAGCGACACGCATCCGCCCAGTGAGTCGCCGGCCAGCACGCGCTGCTCAGCGTCTTTGCGTACCGGATATTTTTGTTCGATGAAGGGAATAATTTCTTCGGCAAAGCACCGGGTGTATGCCTCGAACCGGCTGCCGAATGGCGCATATTCTTCGGTACGCACGGAGGTGTCGACCTCGACGCCCACGACGATGAAAGGTTCGGCGAGATCGTCCAGGATCAGCTGATTAGCGATGGTCGCGATCCGGCCAAAATTAAAAAATTCTTCGCCATCCTGACAGTAGACGACCGGATAGCTGACAACCTCGTGATAGCCGGGAGGCAGATAGACGCGCAGGTTACGGCTTTCGTTCAAAAAGCGGCTCTCCAGTTGTTCCTTGTGAATGGTTCGTTTCAAGTATTTTGAATCCGTCATTCATGATCACCTTTCGTGCGGTTAATTTTTGCAATCGGGAAAACAATAAGTTACTATAACCCATGTTTGCCGATTTTGTACCTGTTTCAGTCAAAGGATTCTGTCTGTTATACAAAATAAACTAACCTGTTATACATACAAAGCGCAAATATTTTGAAATTTAATCCGCAATAGCTTTGACGAAACGAATAAAACAGGTGTATAATAATTCTATAACAGCGGAACTTGATATTCAAATTTTTTTGTTGAGGTGAAGAGAATGAGCAAGGTTCCTTATGAAGTGTACACCGAGGAAGTCGAAGCGCTTTCCGTGCTTTCTCCGGACGGTGAAATTGTTAATGAAGCGAAGATGCCTAAACTTACTGATGATCAGTTAAAAGAAATTATGTACCGTATGGTATTTACACGTACTTGGGATGACCGTGCTGTTAACCTTGGACGTCAGGGCCGTCTCGGCTTCTACGCCCCGGTTTCCGGTCAGGAAGCAACGATGGTCGGCAGTGAATTCGCGCTGGAGAAAGATGACTTTGTCTGCCCTGGCTACCGCGATATGCCGCAGATCGTATGGCATGGACTTCCGCTTTACCAAGCGTTCCTGTATTCCCGCGGACATCAAGAAGGCGGACGCATCCCTGAGGGCGTTAACGTTTTGATGCCTCAAATTATTATCGGCGCGCAAATTTTGCACGCGATGGGTATTGCGATGGGCTACAAGCTCAAGAAGCAGAAGCAAGTGGTTATTACGTACACGGGTGACGGCGGTTCTTCCGAGGGCGACTTCTACGAAGGCCTGAACTATGCCGGACGCTTCAAACTTCCTGTCATTTTCTTTGTACAAAACAACGGCTACGCCATTACGACTCCTTTCGCAAAACAAACGGCATCCTTGTCGATCGCGCACAAAGCGGTTGCAGCCGGTATCCGCGGCGTAAAAGTCGACGGTATGGACGTGCTTGCCGTTATTAGTGCTGTTCAAGAAGCTGCTGAGCTAGCACGGAGCGGCGAAGGCGCAACCCTGATCGAAGGCGTAACTTACCGTTACCGTCCGCACTCCTTGTCCGACGATGCAACCAAATACCGCACGAAGGACGAAGAAGGCGAATGGAACGCGAAGGATCCGATTACGCGCCTCGGCAAGTACCTGGAGAAGAAAGGCCTGTGGTCGGAAGAAGACACGGCCCGCGTGAAAGATGAAGCCAAAGCGAAAGTGAACGAAGAGATCAAAAAAGCGGAGCAAACACAAAAAATGACCGTTCCCGGCCTGATCGACAGCATGTTCGAACAAACACCGAAACACTTGGAAGAACAAAAGGCCGATTTCCAATAAATCGTTTGATCCGTATTGCGTAGTTTAACGAATGTTTAAGGAGGAAATGAAGCAATGGCACAAATGAATATGAAGGAAGCAATCCGCGATGCGCTGCGCGTGGAACTCAAGCGTGACCCGAACGTGATTGTGTTTGGTGAGGACGTAGGTAATGTCGGCGGCGTTTTCCGTGCGACGGAAGGCCTGCAAAAAGAATTCGGAGAGGAACGCGTCTTTGACACGCCGCTGGCTGAATCCGCGATCGGCGGTCTGGCTGTAGGCCTCGGGATCCAAGGTTTCCGTCCGGTAGCAGAAATCCAGTTTGTCGGCTTTATCTTTGAAGCTCTGGACCAAATGTTCGTACAGGCAGCCCGCATGCGTTTCCGTTCCGGCGGACGCTACAACGCGCCGATCGTATTCCGTACACCGTTTGGCGGCGGGGTTAAAGCGGCTGAGCTTCACACCGATTCCCTGGAAGGTTTGGCAGTACAAACACCGGGTATTAAAGTGGTAGTGCCGTCGAACCCTTACGACGCCAAAGGCCTGATGATCGCGGCGATCCGCGACAACGATCCGGTGTTCTTCATGGAGCACTTGAACCTGTACCATGCTTTCCGCGCCGAGGTGCCTGAAGAGGACTACACTGTTGAGCTGGGTAAAGCCAACGTGGTTCGCGAAGGTTCCGACGTGACGATCATCGCATACGGCATGATGGTTCACACCGCAACGAAAGCAGCGGAAGAGCTTGAGAAAACGAAAGGCATCAAAGCCGAAATCATCGACCTGCGTACGCTGAATCCTTTGGATATCGACACGATCGTTGCATCGGTCAAGAAAACCAACCGTGCCATCGTCGTACAGGAAGCTCAAAAAACTTCCGGCGTTGCGGCTGAGGTCATTGCTCAAATCAACGAAAAAGCGATTCTTCACCTGGAAGCTCCGGTACTGCGCGTAGCTGGACCTGACACGGTATACCCTTTTGCCCAAATCGAAGATACATGGCTTCCTACACCGGCTCGAGTAATCGCTGCAGTCAACAAAGTCATGGAATTCTAAGAATCGCAGTCATTAAATAGGGAGGTAGTAACGGTGGCTAAATTTGAATATCGGTTCCCCGAACTGGGAGAGGGTTTGCATGAAGGCGAAATCATCAAAATGCACATCAAACCCGGCGATAAAGTAACAGACGACGACATCATTATGGAAGTGCAAAACGACAAGGCAGTCGTAGAAGTGCCTTGTCCGGTTAACGGCACAGTGCAGGAAGTGTTCACGAAGGACGGACAGGTGTGCCGTGTTGGCGAAGTAGTCGCCATTATCGATGCGGAAGGCGAAGTGCCTGAGCAGGAAGCACCTGCCGGCGATCACGGCGCTCAAGAGGCAGACGCAGCGAAAGGCAGCGCGGATACGACTTCTTCCCCTGCGGCAAGCAGCCCTGCCGATGCCAAAGAAGGCGGCGCAGACCAAGCTCCGGCTCCTGCAGCTCCGAACAAAGAAGTTCTGGCTACGCCAAGCGTTCGCAAGTTTGCGCGTGAGCAAGGCGTTGACATCGCACAAGTGAACGGATCAGGCAACAACGGTAAAATCACTAGAGAAGACATCGAAGCATTCAAGAACGGCGGAGGCCAAGCAGCGGCACCTGCAGCGGCGAAGGCTGAAGACAAGGCTGCTCCAGCAGCGGCAGCGGCACCTGCTGCAGATGCGCGTGCCGAAGAAGAGCGCGTACCGTTCAAGGGCATCCGTAAGGCGATCGCCAACGCAATGGTGAAATCGGCTTACACGGCTCCGCATGTTACGATCATGGACGAAGTGGACGTGACCGAACTGGTGGCATTCCGTACCCGCATGAAGCCGATCGCCGAGAAGAAAGGCACGAAGGTCACATATCTGCCGTTCATCGTCAAAGCGCTTGTGGCGGCTAGCCGTCAATTCCCTGCTTTGAACGCAACGATCGACGAAGAAAACAACGAAATTGTGTACAAAAAGTACTACAACATCGGTATCGCAACCGATACGGACAACGGTCTGATCGTACCGGTCATCAAAGATGCCGACCGTAAGAGCATCTGGATGATCGCTGACGCGATCCGCGACCTCGCGGCACGCGGCCGTGACGGCAAACTGGCTCCGGCAGAAATGAAAGGCAGCACGATCTCCATCACCAATATCGGTTCCGCCGGCGGCATGTTCTTTACTCCGATCATCAACTTCCCTGAAGTGGCGATCCTGGGTACCGGACGCATTACCGAAAAACCTGTCGTGAAGAACGGCGAAATCGTAGCAGCTCCAGTGATGGCTCTGTCCCTAAGCTTTGACCACCGCATCATCGACGGTGCTACAGCCCAAAACTTTATGAACTATATTAAATCACTGCTCAGCAATCCTGAGCTGCTGGTTATGGAGGTGTAAGATATGGTAGTAGGTGACGCTTCTCTCGATATCGATACATTAGTGATTGGTGCTGGTCCCGGCGGTTACGTGGCAGCCATCCGTGCTGCCCAGCTTGGACAAAAGGTTCTGATCGTGGATAAATCCGAAGTGGGCGGCGTATGCTTGAACCGCGGATGTATCCCTTCCAAAGCCCTGATTGCGGCGGCTCATCAATATGAGTCTGCCGTTCATGGCGAATCTTTCGGCGTAACTGCTGAAAACGTAAAAGTGGACTTTGGCAAAACCCAGGAATTCAAAAACGGCGTTGTGAAAAAGCTGACCGGCGGCGTAGCGGGCCTGCTCAAAGGCAACAAGGTTGAAATTTTCAATGGCGAATGCATGTTCATCAACGAAAACGAGGCGCGCGTGTTCAATGAGCATGAGTCTCCTCGCTACCGTTTCAAAAACTGCATCATCGCTACGGGTTCCCGTCCGATCGAGCTCAAAGCGTTCCCGTTCGGCGGCCGCGTCCTGTCTTCGACAGAAGCGCTGAGCCTGCCTGAAATTCCGAAGAGCCTGGTTGTTATCGGCGGCGGATACATCGGTGCCGAGCTCGGCCAAATGTACTCCAAATTCGGAACGAAAGTAACGATCATTGAAGGACTTGAATCCATCCTGAACGGATTCGATCCGGACATGACGAAGCTCGTCGTGAAGAGCATGACCAAAACAGGCGTGGAAATCATCACAAACGCCAAAGCGGAAAGCGCAACTCAAACCGACAACGAAGTAACGGTGAAATACTCCGTTAACGGCGAAACGAAAGAAGTCACTGCCGATTATCTGCTCGTTACGGTTGGACGCCGTCCGAACACCGACGGAGAACTCGGACTTGACCTGATCGGCATCGACGTGGATGACCGCGGTCTGATCAATGTCGATCACCAAGGACGTACCAACAAGCCGCATATCTTTGCGATCGGCGACATTGTTAAGGGCCCTGCACTGGCACACAAAGCTTCTTACGAAGGTAAAGTGGCGGCTGAAGCCATCGCTGGACATCCTTCCGTCGTGGATTATAAAGTCGTTCCTGCCGTGGCATTCGTCGATCCTGAATGCGCAAGCGTAGGTTACACCGAGAAAGAAGCGAAGGAAAAAGGTTACAAAGCGAAAGCGGCGAAGTTCCCGTTTGCGGGCAACGGTCGCGCTTTGTCCCTGAACGCTGCGGACGGCTTCGTGAAGCTGATCTTTGACGAGGAATCGCAGCTCGTGCTGGGATGCCACATCGCCGGGGTGGAAGCTTCCAACCTGATCGCTGAGCTGGGCTTGGCTATCGAAATGGGTGCTACCCTGGAAGATATCGCTTTGACAATCCATGCGCATCCAACGCTGGGCGAAATCGTGATGGAAACAGCCGAGCTTGCGCTGGGCAATCCGATTCACGTGATCGCACCACGCCGCTAAGTTATCATCATACACTAGTAGTACCTAGGGAAAGAGCTGCTTTATGCGGCTCTTTCCTTTTTGCATTTAATGAAGGATTTTTTATCATTTCAGGGTTCCCCGCAATGGATCCACACTGCAGCAATAGCCCACTTAAGAGATGCTATTTTGCATTTCAGCCATATGATAATGAGAAAAGAGGTGATGTTTCCTGAATGATGGAGGGGGAGCGTAGATGCTGAGCAACGGGGGACTTTGCTACAATGAAAAAGGGTAGAACGTTTCATTCTAGGAAAGGTGGGGGTTTTCATGGGATCGATGACCTCATTTCTGGAAAGAGGACTGATGGACGAAGATTTTCCGATTCGTATAGTTCAGACAGAAGAAACGTTTCTTTTTGCTCCGCATTGGCACGAAGAAGTCGAAATCGTATATGTGGCCGAAAGCGGTGCGCGCATTGAATTGAACCATCACCTATGTGAGCTGAGGAAAGGGGAGATCTTGATGATCAAGCCGGGCGAAGTCCATTCTTTTATGCCCGGCACCGGCAGGTTGCTGATTATCGTATTTCGCATGTATTTCTTAACGGGAACGAGCCAGTGCGGTCCGGAAGAGCAGAGCTTGAAGACGCTAGTTTCGCATAATACCGTCATTCCGGCGCATCTGGTGCAGAAGGCAAATTTGGCGCTGATGATGAAAGCGATTGCAGAAGAAGAAGCGGGCAAACAGCCCGGTTACAAATGGGCCATGAAAGCAAGGCTGTACGACTTGATTGTCCGTCTGATCCGGCTGGGGCCGAGCCAAACGGAGGAGGATTGCCCAGGCGGCGCCTGCTCCCAGAGCAAGAAATTCGCGTTCATCGAGGAGGTGTGCGAGTATTTGGAACAGCACTACGACCAGCCGCTGAAGCTGGATGATATTGCCGAGCATACGAATTTTAACAAATTTTATTTGTGCAAGCTGTTTAAGGAAGCACGGGGAATGACGGTAATGGATTACTTGAACCAGTATCGGATTTCCCAGGCCAAATGGGATCTGCTCGGCGGCGCGGAATCCATTCTGCAAATCGCCGTGCAAAGCGGGTTCAACAATTTAAATTCATTTAACCGGATTTTTAAAAAGTACAACGGCTGCACGCCTTCCGAATTTCGCAAGCAAACCGGTAGGACTGCGCAATAAATGAACAATCCAGGCCAATATCCGATAAGCCCGGCCGCCAAAAATCCCATAAAATGATAACAAACTCAGATGTAAGCGTTTCCTTTTAATCGTGGATGAGGGGGGACTAGACGAACTGTTTTTTTCCTGGGATTGACTAACATCAAGCGAAAAGAGAAGGACGGGTGCTCATGAGAAGAAATCATTGGGGATATACCTTTATGCTGAGTCTGCTGGGCTTGTCCATCCTGCTGGCCGGGTGTCAGGTCTCGGGCAAAGGCGCGGGCGCAAGCCAGGAAATTACCGTATGGAGCTTTACCGATGAGGCGAATTACGCGATTGATAAGTTTGAAAAGAAATACCCCGGAGTCAAGGTGAACTTCGTCAACATCCCCGGAAACTTTTACATCACCAAACTGAAATCAGCCCTGCAGACGGCCTCCAAGGCACCGGACGTGTTCATGCTCGAAAACGGGAATATCCGTGAGCTGATCGACGTCCCCTACCTGGAGAACCTGTCTGCGCCTCCCTACGATGCGAACCAGCTCATTCCCGAGCAGTATCCCTTCGTCCAAGCAAACGAAAAGGACTCCGAAGGGAACGTCAAGGCGCTGGGATACCAAGCGACGCCGGGAGGCATTTATTACCGCAGGGATCTGGCCAAACAATATTTGGGCACGGATGACCCGGAAGAAGTCAGCGAGCAAATTGACACGTGGGACAAAATCTTCGACATCGGCGAAAGGGTCGCCAAAGAAAGCGGGGGCAAAGTGCATGCCCTGGCGAACTGGAACGCCATTTCCGTATCATACGAAGGCATTCCGTGGGTTAAGGACAATAAGCTTGTCATCAACGACGCTTACCTGAAAGTACTCGATATGGTAAGGGAAGCTCGGCAGCGGCATGTACTGGCCGAATTTGACGACGGCAGCGCAGGGTATGCCGCATCCATGCAAAAGGGCGAAGTGATGTTCTATCCGGGGGCGAGCTGGGCGCTGCAGTACACATTTAAGGCGAATGCGCCGGACACTTCGGGAAAATGGGGGCTTGCGCACGGGCCGGCCTCGTTCAGTTCCGGAGGAACGTATATCGCCATGTACAGCAAAAGCAAAAACAAGGATCTGGCGTGGAAGTTTATCCAGTTCTACAATTTCGATCACGAGTTTTTGACCGAGCTGGCCCATGACCAGGACTACTTTACGAGCAATCAGGTCGTGGACGACCAGCTGGCTCCGACGCTGACTTCCGCTTACCTGGGGAACCAGAAGCACTTTGAGTTCTTTTCCGAGGAAGCGAAAAACGTGCCCAGCTATCAGCGGACGCCTTTTGATACGGTGATCAATAATGACATTTACAAAAACGTGCTGCAGCTGTACTTGAACAACAAAATGAATACGAAGGAAGAGGCCATCAAAAGGATTAAACGGGACGTAAAGCTCAGGTACCCCGAGCTGGAGGTGGATTAACGCCTAGCGGCTGAACATCCGGCTGCGACAACGTTGGAACAACCCATACCAGGAGGTGCGTCCATGTTTGCCAAATCGATACGGAAGGACCATTACGGTTACTTTTTCATCGCTCCGTTTTTCATTATCTTTCTGCTGTTCGGATTGTATCCGATCCTATACTCACTGTATATCAGCTTTACGAACTGGGACGGGATCCGGACGCCGGAATTCGTAGGGCTGGGCAATTATATTGCGGTATTCCACGACCCGATTTTTTACAAAACCTTTCTCAATACGCTGTTTATATGGGGAGTGTCGGTCATCCCCCAACTGACCGTTTCGCTTGTGCTCGCCTTTATTTTGAACGAGAAGTTCGTCAAGGGAAGAAACATCTTCCGCGCGGTCTATTTCTTCCCGCATATCGTCACCGCCGCTTCGCTGGGACTGTTGGTAAGCTTGATTTTCGACTGGCAGTCGGGCGGACTGAATCATTTTCTCGTCGAGAGCGGAATCATCCACGATCCGATCAACTGGAAGAACAACGCCTGGTTCATGCGGCTGATCGTGTCATCGATTTTGTTCTTTCAATACTTCGGCTACTCCATGATCATTTATTTGGCCGGATTGCAGGGGATCGATCCGTCGCTGACCGAGGCTGCCCAAATCGACGGGGCCACGAAAAAGCACATTTTCCTGCACATCACGGTTCCGATGCTGAAGCCCATCATTCTGTTCCAGGTCATCACCTCGATTATCGGAGGGATGCAGATTTTCGATCAGCCCTTCACCCTCACCAACGGCACGGGAGCGCCGGACCGCTCATCCATGACCAGCATCATGTACCTGTACAACGTCGCGTTTCAGAGCACGCGTTTTGGCTACGGTGCCGCCATCGCGTTTTGCCTCTTCATCATTATTATCCTGTTCTCCGTCCTGTCGTTTGTGCTGACGAACCGGAAGAAGGCTTGAGGAAGGAGTCGATAACATGGAAGCGATTAGACCGATCCGGCGGGATGTCCCGTATGCCGCTAAGACCAAGCGCCGCCTGTCCGCCGGCATGGTGCTGTTGTATATTTTTCTGATCGGGTTTGCCATCATTTGCATCATCCCGTTTTATCTCATGCTGATCTACTCCAGCCACAGCAATGCCGACATCGCCTCGTCGTTCATCTTTCTGCCGGGGAAGGATCTGTGGGCTAACTACAGCAATATGGCCGCAAAAATCAACATTTGGCGGGGGTTCATGAACAGCTTTTTCATTGCGGGGTCCACAACGGTGCTGTCCCTGTACATTGGGGCACTGACGGCCTACGGTTTTGCCAAATTCCGGTTCAAGGGCAACAAGCAGCTGTTCTTCGCCCTGCTCGCCACGATGATGGTGCCCGGGCAGCTGGCCTTGATCGGGGTATACCGGCTGTTCAGTACATTCGGGCTGCTTGACAGCTACGCGGCCATCATACTGCCGGCGGCGGCGAACGCCTTCAACGTCTTTTTCATCAAGCAGTTTATCGACGGAAGCATTCCCGACGAAATCATCGAATCGTCGCGGGTCGACGGTGCGGGCGAGTTCCGGACGTTCAACCAGATCATCCTGCCCATACTAGGACCCGCGGTATCCGCGCTCGGCATCTTTACGTTCATCGGCTCCTGGAACAACTTCCTCGGTCCGCTCGTTCTGTTCTTCTCGCAGAGCAAATATCCGCTGCCGGTCCTGGTTGCGCTCGTGCAGGGCTACTACGGGATGGACTACGGCCTCTTGTACCTGGGTGTGGCGATCTCTATCGTGCCGATCATTATCGTGTTTGCGGTCTTTTCCAAGCAGATCATCGGCAGCGTGGCGATTGGAGCCGTAAAAGGATAAAGCTGAGTTTGTAAATACGAAGATCTGCGCGAGCAGAATAAAACCGTAAAACGCTCCGGTCAATGGACGGTTCTTGGGGGGAATCCCCGGGAACCGTTTTTGCCGTAGGCTGCCGGGAAGCGGCGAGCGGTCGGATTGTGGATGATGGGTGATGGACTTTTTTAGGTATTTATCAACCATGCCCCCACATGGTAAACTAGAATATAAACAATCAACAGATATATAGACAACGGCATCGAGAGGATGGATACAAAGTGCGAAACTATTTGGAGCTGCTGCAGGACATACTGGAACATGGCACCCCTAAGGAAGACCGGACCGGTACCGGTACGATTTCCGTCTTCGGACGACAGCTGCGGTTCGATCTGTCCAAGGGCTTCCCGCTCGTGACGACGAAGCGCATCCATTTGAAATCGGTCGTCCATGAACTGCTGTGGTTTTTGAGCGGCGATACGAATATCCGGTATCTGAAAGAAAACGGCGTTTCCATATGGGACGAGTGGGCTGACGAGAACGGGGATTTGGGACCGGTGTACGGCTCTCAGTGGCGGAACTGGGAGGCACCGGACGGCACCCATATCGACCAGATTGCGAATGTGATCGAATCGATCAAGCATAATCCGGATTCCCGCAGGCATATCGTCAGCGCATGGAACGTGGCGGAAATCGAGAACATGAAGCTTCCTCCATGCCATTTCGTATTCCAATTCTATGTGGCCGGCGGCAAATTGTCCTGCATGCTGACGATGCGTTCGGTCGACACGTTCCTCGGCCTGCCGTTTAATATTGCCAGCTACGCCCTGCTGACTCACATGGTAGCCCAGCAGTGCGGGCTTGAAGTCGGGGAATTCATTTGGTCCGGCGGAGATGTGCATATTTATTCAAACCATTTGGAACAGGTTAAAACCCAGCTTGAGCGCGAGCCATTCGAGCTGCCTCAGCTCGTGATCAAACGGAAGCCTGATTCGATTTTCGACTATAAGTTCGAGGATTTCGAGTTCGTGAATTATCAGCATCATCCGGGCATTAAAGCGCCGGTAGCCATCTAGCCGGCATCCATTTTATGTTGAAGGGAGCTTTTTGACCATGACAATGACGTTTATCTGGGCCATGGGCTCAAACGGAGTAATAGGGCGGGACAACAAGCTTCCTTGGCGGCTTCCGCGGGACATGGCTTTTTTCAAGGAGAAGACGATGGGCAAAACGGTCCTCATGGGCCGCAAGACATGGGAATCCTTTGGCGGTAAGCCGTTACCCGGACGCGACAATGTCGTCCTGACCCGCGATAAGGATTACGAGGCACCTGGAGCCCAGATCATTCATACGATAGAAGAAGCGGTTGAGCTCGGAAAGAACGAAGAGATCATGGTTATCGGGGGAGCAGAGATTTACTACAAACTGCTTGCGGTCGCGGACTGCCTGATCGTCACCCGGATCGACGAGACGTTTGAAGGCGACACTTACTTCCCTGAAGTAGACTTCGGGGACTGGACTTTGCAAGAAGAAATCAAAGGGATTACGGATGAGAAAAACCCGTATTCCTATCGTTTCTGCACCTATACCCGCAAAAAGTAGCCGAAGCTCAGGTTATCATGACATGTGACTTCAATGTTAAATAGTACAAATAATTATGCGGATAATCCATTTAATATTCAAAGTTTCAAATGCTACTATAATTGAAATATCTATATAGAATGAACTCAAGAGAATCATGCTCTAACACGGAAGCTGCGCCGTGATCGTGAGATGATAAATGCAAAACTCGGGTTCAATCTATCTACGTGTCGTTAATGTGATAGATAGGAAGTAACATTCAACAAGATAGAAAAGAACGGATGGGGGAAAATGCGTCATGTCAACACCAACAGGCTTTATGGAATACAGCCGCCAGCTTCCGGCGGATCGCGATCCTGCACAGCGGATTAAGGATTGGGAAGAATTCCATAAACATATGTCCGAAGAAGAACTGCGCACCCAAGGCGCACGCTGTATGGATTGCGGAACACCTTACTGTCATACGGGAATCGATATGGCCGGAGGCACTTCGGGCTGCCCGGTCAACAATCTGATTCCGGAATGGAACAACCTCATCTACCGCGGCCTGTGGAGAGAAGCGCTGGAGCGCCTGCATAAGACGAATAACTTTCCGGAGTTCACCGGCCGGATTTGTCCTGCTCCGTGCGAAGGCTCTTGTACCGTCGGCCTGATCGGCCAGCCGGTAACGATCAAGACGATCGAAGAGGCCATTATTGATAAAGGGTTTGAAGAAGGATGGGTTGTGCCGAATCCACCGGAGAAACGCACAGGCAAGCGCGTGGCGGTTGTGGGCTCGGGCCCGGCAGGACTGGCCGCGGCGGCACAGCTGAACAAAGCGGGTCACAGCGTTACGGTATATGAGCGTGCGGACCGTATCGGTGGCCTGCTGATGTACGGTATTCCGTCGATGAAGCTCGACAAATCCGTCGTTCAGCGCCGCGTGGACCTGCTCGCAGCGGAAGGCATCCAGTTTATCACGAATACCGAAATCGGCAAGGACATTTCTGCACAGCAGCTCGTTGACGAATACGATGCGGTCGTATTGTGCGGAGGAGCCACCAAGCCGCGCGAATTCAACATTGAAGGCAGCGATCTGAACGGGGTTCATTATGCTATGACGTACTTGAACGGTACGATCAAGAGCTTCCTGGACTCGGGTCTTGCCGACGGGAACTATATTTCCGCAGAAGGCAAAGACGTCATCGTTATCGGCGGCGGCGACACCGGTTCGGACTGCGTCGCTACGGCGCTGCGCCATGGCTGCGCAAGCATTACGCAGTTTGGCACGCATGAAAAGGCACCGCTGGAGCGCGATCCGATCAACAACCCTTGGCCGCAGTTCCCGAACGTATACACACTGGATTACGCCCAGGAAGAGGCGAAGGCGGTTTTCGGGAGCGATCCGCGCGAATTTTCCATCATGACGACCAAATTCGTTGGTGATGATGAAGGAAACCTCCAAGAGCTGCATACCGTCCAAATTCAGCGGATGGTGGACGAAACCGGCCGCAAAATCTATCAGCCGATTCCGGGAACGGAACGGGTGTTCAAAGCGCAAATGGCGCTGATCGCCATCGGTTTCGACGGACCGGAGCAGACGATTACCGAGCAGCTCGGCATTGAAACGGACCGCCGTTCGAACGTAAAAGCACGGAAAGGTAAATACAACACGAACGTGGACAAAGTTTTCGCAGCCGGCGACATGCGCCGCGGCCAAAGCTTGGTCGTATGGGCCATCAACGAAGGCCGCGAGGCTGCCCGTGAAGTGGACAAATATTTGATGGGATCGACGGTGTTGGTATAAAGTTGCCGGGCCGTCATTCGGGAATACTTGGCAACAGCTCCGCCGCGTCGGGGCTGTTGCCTTTTTTCGCTATATTCGGATCCAATCCCAACTTAAGGAGGTTTACATGCATGGGACAATTGATGGCTTACCAGGAAAAGGATCACGATCATCTGGTAGATTTGTGGTACCGTGCGGTTCGTAAGACGCATACCTTTTTAACGGAGGAAGACATGTCGTTTTACCGCCGGATCGTTGACGAACAAGCGTTGAAGCATGTGGAAGTGTGGGTAGTAAAGGACGACAGCGGCATCCCGGTAGGCTTCATCGGTCTGGACGGCAGCATGGTGGAAATGTTGTTCGTCGATCCCGATCGGCATGGACAAGGCGTCGGCACCCGGTTACTCCGGTATGCCGAGCAGTTGAAGGGGAGCGGGCTGCGGGTCGACGTCAACGAACAGAACGAAGGGGCATGCGCGTTTTATCAGCGGTACGGATTTGTTCGGGTAGGACGTTCCGAGCTGGACGGTTCCGGACGGCCGTTCCCGCTCCTGCATTTGGAGCTGAGACGATAAGCAGGTCAGGTTCATTCTGCCTATCCAAAATCATGAAGCTCTGCCGAGGACAAGTGGGTCTTCGGGAAAGGAGCTGCTGATACATATAAGCGGACGATGCATCCGAAGCGATGCTTCCGGTTAGGGAGCTTCACCGGGTGCTTTTTCCGCTTTCGCTTTTTGGTAATAATCAAACCAGAAGCCTTTAATGTATTCTTCCGGATCGATAAGCCCCTCTTCGACACACAGCTCGATCAACAAGTGAACCCCGAATAATTGGCGACGGTTCCGATCATGGATGCTCGATAACGCCTCCAACGTCACCTTCTTCGCTTTTTCAACGCTGTGCTGCTCAACGCCCCGCACAATTTCTTTCATGTTTTCCAACACATAAACCGTCTTCCTTAATGTACGAATCAGCAAAATCTGCCGGACATGCGTGGGTGTAAACAGCCTGTACCCGTTTTCGGGATCCCGTTCCGGCTGGATCAGCCCTTCCTTTTCCCAATGCCGGATCGCCGAGGGCTGCACATCCGTAAGCTCAGCCGCTTCGCCGATTGTCATACGGCTCTTTAATCTTTTGTTCGAAAAAAGCGGAAGCTCGGGATCCTGCAGCAAAGCGAGGGTCTGGTCGGCAACCGTTTTTTCGTGCTGCAGACGAGCCTGCTCCTGATTGACGAGCCAGAAGGCTCCATCCATGTCACGTTTTTGAATCAGGCGGAGCACGTCGCAGGTGATTCCCGCGCCGAATCCGGAGAACATGGCTCGTAAGCAGCGGAAATAAGCGAGGTGGACCTTGGTATAAAGCCGGTAGCCGTTACCCGAGCGCTCCGGCTCGGGGACTACCCCCCAAGATTCATAATGGCGCAGGGCACTAGTACTGATATACAATTCCCTGGCAATTTCGATCGGCTTATAATAACGCAACTTCCCATTCCCCCTTATGCGTCGGACTCTCATGATACACCAAGGATAACATGCCGACAAACACTGCACAAAAAGTTTAAAGTGACATGATAAAGTTTCGGTTCAGGGTTATTGTGCAGTCCCGCAAAAATTTCTGCAAGCCTTCCCATTTGCATGAGTGTTATAAAATTTGGGGTGTAAGCAGAAATTCAAGCCATGAGGAGGCTGGTAAGACATGAATCAAGAGGAATGGGCCATTGACGTGCGCGGGCTAACTAAAGCTTACGGCACGGAGGAAGTTCTAAAAGGATTGGACCTGAGGGTTGGGCAAGGAACCGTATATGGCATACTCGGCCCCAACGGGGCCGGCAAAACGACGCTGATCGGCATTTTGTCTACGCTCCTTGCTCCGGATTCCGGTTCGGTCCGGGTCTTTGGACTCGACGTCGTTCGTGAAGCCGATGCTGTACGCCGAAGGATTGGGCTCACCGGCCAATTCGCCGCTGTGGACGAGGAAATGAGCGGCCTGGATAATCTGGTCCTCTTCGGGAGGTTGGCGGGTTATTCCGCCAAAGCGGCCAAAGCCCGGGCCGAAGAGCTGCTGGATGCGTTTGGTCTGCTGGATGCAGGCGGGCGTGCGGCCGGAAAGTATTCCGGGGGAATGCGGAGGAGGCTGGATATCGCCGCGGCGATGCTCGTTGCCCCGGATCTTCTGTTTTTGGATGAACCGACGACCGGTCTTGATCCCCGGAGCCGCAGCGAAGTGTGGGATATCGTACGCGCTCTGGTGGACCATGGTACTACCGTGCTGCTGACGACCCAGTATCTGGAGGAAGCGGACCAGCTTGCCGACCGTGTGGCGGTGATCGGCAGGGGCTCCGTCATCGCTGAAGGGACTCCGTCCGAATTAAAGGCTTCCATCGGTTCGGGCTCGATCCAGATTCGGCTGGCTAACCCGCAGCAGCGCGGCGAAGCCGAGCAGCTCCTGCGGCGCGTGCTTCGAACAGACGCCAGGCTTCATTCGAATCCAGCCGAACTGTCGGCGCAGGTTTCCGATCCACGTCTGGCTGCTCTGGCCCTGACGGAGCTGTATGAGGCAGGCATATCTACGCATCAATATTCGCTTGGAGAGCCCAGTCTGGACGAAGTTTTTCTAACACTGACCGGCAGGGGCGCCCAAGACGAACTCTTGAAGGAGGAGACCCTATGAGCGATACGCAGTCCAGATTGCTCGCCGCCTTGAACTTGAGGGAGCGCCCGCAGCAACCGAGTGCGCCGCAGGCGGTATTGACCTTCATTTGGCGCTCATGGCGGAAAACGATAGGCAGCGTTGCTTATTTAGCGATTGACTCGATCATTTTTCCGGCGGTTTTCCTGCTGATCTTCACGTATTTGCTCGGCGGCGCGATCTCCGGGTCAACGGGCAATTACCTGCAGTACTTGCTGCCGGGTATGATGGTCTATACCGTCACCACCATGACGGTGTACATCGGCATTAATCTCAAAACCGATATTGAACGCGGCGTCTTCAACCGTTTTCGAACGCTGCCGTTCTGGCAGCCCGCTGCGATCATCGGTACGATGGCCATCAACCTCATTTCCTTTGCCGCAGGGCTCATGACGACGTTAGGACTCGGACTGCTGCTGGGATTCCGCCCGGAAGCGGGCGTGCCTGGTGTCCTGCTGTCGATGCTGCTCGTGATGCTCTATGCTTTCAGTTTCAGCTGGATCTTTGCCTGCATCGGGTTGATCGTACAAAAAACCGAATCCCTGACGACTATGTCCTATCTCGTGCTGTATCCGCTCATGTTTACGAGCAACGTATTTGCCGATACGTCCACCATGCCGGATTGGCTTGGTCCGGTAGTTGCCTATAATCCCGTCAGCCTGGCCTCCGCATCCGCCCGGGAGCTGATGCACGGTACGACCGGCGCTGCTGCCCTGACCACGACGCTGATCGGCTTGGGGGTTATTATGGCCGTGTTTATGCCGCTCGCGTTTCGTCTTTACCGCAAAAAAGGCAAGTGACCGAAACCGAAAAGATAAATCGTCAGACAGTGCGGCGTTTTGATCGTGACCCATTCGATGAATGGAGACGACAAATTCGCAGCGATGCAATGTCTGCCCCAGGCTCCCCGGATTACATTGAAAATCAGGCCTCTCGTATGCTATCATAATTTAGAGTCAATTCTATCAGAACGTGGAAGTTATCCATGAATAAACCGGCCGGGAGCAGCTATTCTCGGCCTTTTTCCATGCGGGGAGCGAATGATTGTTGAAAACTCTAGTCATAGCAGAAAAACCGGATATGGGGCGCAACATCGCCGCGGTCATTGAACCGCGGGCAAAGAATGCCCGTTCCTATCTGGAGGGGGAGCAGTACATTATCACTTGGGCCATCGGGCATCTCGTCGGTTTGGCGGAGCCGGACGCCTATGATGACCGGTATAAGAAGTGGAACTTTCGTGATCTGCCGATCATGCCTGATCAATTCAAAATCGTTCCGCATTATAAAACAAAGGATCAGCTGAAAACGATCGGGGAGCTCGCGAAGCGCTGCGACCGGGTCGTCAATGCTTGCGACGCTGGGCGGGAGGGGCAGTATATCTTTGCGCTGATTCAGCAGCAGCTGAAGCTGAAGCAGCCCGTCCGGCGGCTGTGGATTTCGGACCTGACCGCGGAGAGCATCGCCCAAGGCTTCAGAGAGCTGCGCACCGCCGAGGAATTTGAAAATTTGACGCAGGCCGCCAGGGCCCGCAGCGAGGCGGACTGGCTCATCGGCATGAACGCAACCCGGGCGTTTACGACGAAGCATAACACGCTGCTGTCCGTCGGCCGGGTTCAGACGCCCGTGCTGGCGCTCATTTATGACCGGCAGAAGGAAATCGATTCGTTTGAGTCGCTGACGTACTACGAGGTAAAGGCTCATTTCCGCCAGGAAGCGCTGGAATACACGGGAACGTGGCAGGGAGACCGGCTGACCTCCAAGGAGAAGGCCGAGGCGATTGCTGCCAGGGTCAAAGGGAAGGAAGGCAAAATCGCCAAATACGAAGTCAAGGACACGAAGGAATATCCATTTAAGCTGTATGACCTGACGCTGCTGCAGCGGGACGCGAACGCCAAGTTCGGCTTCTCGGCCAAGAAGACGCTGGATATCGCGCAGGCTTTGTATGAACGGCATAAGGTCATTTCGTATCCAAGGACCAACTCGAACTACGTCAATGAGCAAAATATTGAAGGGATGCATAAAGCGCTGCATATGCTGAAATCCACTTCATATCAGGAGCAGGTTCAAGGGGCCAATCCGGGCCTGGTGCACAAAAACAACAAGGCGATCTGCAATCCGGAGAAAGTCGAAGATCACCATGCCATCCTGCCTACCCTCAAGCGGCCCGGCCAGCTGGGCAAGGAGGAGCAGCAGCTGTACGACCTGATCATTTTGCGGTTTTTGTCCCAGTTTTATCCGCCGGCCTTGTACAAGCAGCATACGGTCCTGACCGAGGTGGAGGGGGACCTGTTTAAAACGAACGTGAAGGAGCTGCTGTCGCTGGGGTGGAAGGTGCTGCTGCCAAGCACAGATAAGAGCAGCAAGAAAGGAAAATCCGGAAAGCAGGAGGAAGAGGAAGAAAATCTGGAGTGGAATGACCGGGCTTTCGATCTGGATCCTCAGAAGCCGGTGAAATGCGGTAAGAGCGAAGCCAAGGAAAAGGCTACGCAGCCGCCGAAGAGCTATACGGAAGGAACGCTGCTGAAAGCGATGGAAAGCGCAGGCCGGACGATGGAAAACGATGAGCTGCGGGATGCGATGAAAGATAGCGGTCTCGGTACTCCGGCCACCCGGGCTGCGACGATCGAAAGGCTGAAGAAGGTCGGGTATATCGCCATGCAGGGTAAAAAGATCACGATAACCCAGAAGGGACGGACGGCGGTCGAGCTCATCCGCCAGGCGGGCGTTGAGCTGCTGACGTCCCCCGAGATGACCGGGCAGTGGGAACGACGACTTCATCAAATATCCAAGGGCGAGGCGGCTTCGGCCAAGTTTATGGACAATGTCCGGAAATTTACGGTTTCCATCATCGAAAGGGTTGGCGTCCAGCAGGCGGCGCCATCTTCTCTCTTCGGTACGGAGCAGGAAAAGGGCAGAGGAAAATCGCGCGCACAAAGCGCTGTGGGCAAAGCCAAACGCGGCACAGGATCCGCTTCGCGGACGGCCCGCACGGAAACCGCTGCCCCTTCACCGCCAGGGGAACGGCTGACGCATGGGCCATGCCCGCGGCCGGGCTGCCACGGCCAGATTATCGAAGGCAAGAAGGGTTACGGCTGCACCGCGTTCAAGGAAGGCTGCGGCTTTGTGATCTGGAAGGAGTTCTCGGGCAAAAAAATCAGCGCGAACATGCTGAAATCGCTGCTGGAATCCGGCCGTACGCAGCTGCTGTCCTTCAGCGGAACCGGTGAGCCGTTCAAAGCACGGATTGTGCTGCAGGACAAAAGCGCCGGTAAGCTGGGCATCGAGCGTTCGACTTAAATAGGACAAAAAGAACGGACCCAAGCGGCCCGTTCTTTTTGTCTTGCCTTATTTTTATTGAACGTTACAACTCACTGCCTCAGAGCGTTTGCGGAAGTCCGAATGCTTTTGCTATGGATGACTTCGGGAACTTCCTCTATGCTTGTGACGGTGTAAAGGGAGCTGTCCGGCTTCTTCCGCAGCTCCACCATGTTATAAATCCATTCGTTTTGCTGCTTGATATAAATGCTGTGAATGCCTGCCGATAAAGCCGGCATGACATCGGTACGCAGAGAGTTGCCGATCATCCAGGTGGACGGGCGGAAGAAGCGGCCCTGCTTCAGGATGTTCTCCAGCGTCGATTCGTTCTTGTGCTGCGTAATGTAGATACGGTCGTCAAAATACTGACTCAGCTTCATCTGATCGATCTTCCGCTGTTGTATCGCCGTTTCCCCGCCGGTATACAGGTACAGGTGATGTCCCTGTGATTTCAGCGCATCCAGCGCCTCCACCATGCCAGGATAAGGCTCTACTTCCTGATCGTACACGCTCAGTCCGAGCTCCATCAGTTGTTTTTCCTCGTCCGGCTGGACGGGGCGGTTAAACTTGCGGCTGAAAAAGCGGTACGTTTCGATCAGCGATTTGGGGAAGATGGCGCTGTTGAAGCCGGCTTTGCTGACTTCCGCGACGTCGATTTCGATTTGCTTGCTGCGAATCTCTTCCGTCTTGATCTGGTGGGGCTCAAACCATTTTTGTACCCATTCAAAAAACTCCCCGAGGACGATGCCGAAATACTTGTTGCAGTGGATCAGCGTGTCATCCAGATCGAATAGAATATGCTGCTCAGGTGCTTTCACAATAGGTCACTCCTTAAAGACGGATGTAGGACTCCAGAAACATCTGAAGCTCTGCCGCTCCGTCCGGACGAATGCTGAATTTCTCGGTGTTGTAGGAACCCAAATGGATGCGCAATAAACCGGCTACCCTGAGGATCATCAAATGATGCTTAAGCAGCTCCTGGGTCTGATTCAGATCCCGCATCATATCGTCCAAAGAACGCGGCTTCTCTGCTGCATACCGCAGCAGGCGCAGCCTCTTCGGATCAGCCAGCGCATGCGTCATGCGCAGCAGACAGGTCGGCGGCTCGTCTTCCTGCTCTTCCGGGACGTCGACAGGATACTGGATCAGCATCATTTTCCGGTAAAAGCAGTAGGCGTTGATCGGGCGGTTGTGCACGGTCGGGAATAACACGATGGTCTCCAGACCGGGAACATCTTCGACCACCAGCCCGCCGGAAGCGTACTCCACCAGGCTTTGGGGTTCCATCTTGGTCAGCAGCATGCGCTTCTCCGCCGCATCCTCTTCGATCAGCGGAATAATCGCTGGCTCCTCGTGCTTGAAATAATGCTCATACCATAACTCGAGCAGCGGTGTATATGAATCACGAATTCGTTCAGCTTCCTTTAAGGTTAAAGAAGGCAAGTATGGGGAGGCGGCTTGGTACAGCACCTCTGCCGGCGTTTCATGCAGGCAATCCAAAAAGGCGCGGACAGTATCTCCATTGCCGCGGTGTATCGCCCAGGCATACAGCACGTCGTAATCGTCGAATGGCCAAGCTGCGGCCGGGCCTAAGGCGGACGTCACTTCGGGAGGAAGCTTGCCGCTCACATCACCGATCCATTCGGGCCCGATGTCGAGGTTGCGAATCCATTTCTTCGAAATGTACACCATAAAGCTGCTGAGCAGCTCGTAAATCGGTGAAACGTCAACCTTTACTTCATAGTTCATGAAACCAATAACCTCCTATGAAATCTGTGCGCTCATTCCATTATGGCTTGTTGATAGTGGGGTTGTCCACTATAATGTTCAGGGAGTTTGAACGGATTTGCACTCAAGGAGGATATTTTCATTGTCAACACAGAACAACACAAACCGAGGGTTATCTTTCCATTACCTCATTCTGATTATCGTGATCGTTGCGGCAGGGCTCAGCCAGGGGCTGCTGCTGCCGGTCCTGTCCATATTTTTGGAGCAAAAAGGCGTAGCGTCCTCCGTCAACGGATTGAACGCCGCCGCCCTGTACGTCGGATCGTTTGCCATGACGCTGGTCGCCGAGAGGACGCTCGGCGCGCTTGGCTTTAAAAAGCTGGTCAGCGCCGGCCTTGTGCTCGTGATCGTCTCCGTCATATTGTTTCCGCTTGTGCCGAACGTAAAGGTATGGTTTGTCCTGAGGCTGCTGGTCGGGATCGGCGACAGCGCCGTTCATTATGCTGCCCAATTATGGGTGCTTATGGTCACCCCGGCGGAATACAGGGGACGGAATATTTCGCTGTACGGCATGTCGTACGGCCTCGGCTTCAGCTTCGGGCCGCTGGGCATCCAGCTGCTGAAGTTCGGGAATGCGATGCCCTTCGTCGTTCTGGCGATACTGATGCTGCTGGTGTTGGTGCTGGTCTGGGCGAAGCTGCCCGATTTCCGTCCGGAGCGGACGGAAGGGGAGGCGCAGCCTCCGCGGCGATTCCGCAGAATCTATGCACTCGCCTGGTACGCGCTTCTGCCTGCACTGCTGTATGGGTACATGGAAGCCGGAATCAACAGCAATTTTCCGGTCTATGGCCTCAGAACCGGGATGAGCGAGTCCCAGATCGCGTTCCTGCTTCCGTTCATCGGCATCGGCGGATTGATTTTGCAGCTGCCGCTGGGCATGCTGAGCGACCGATTTGGCCGCAAAAACGTGCTCATCGCTAGCGGCCTGATTGGCGGAGCCGCCTTTATGGCCGTGCCGCTTGCAGGAACGACGACGGCCGGACTCGTTCTGCTCCTGTGCCTGGCAGGGGGAATGGTCGGCTCGTTTTTCTCGCTCGGTCTGGCTTACGCGGCGGATATTTTGCCGAAGGTGCTGCTTCCTGCGGCGAATGTCGTCGCTTCCTTTCATTTTAATATCGGCAGCATCACCGGCCCGAACATCGGAGGGATCATGATGCAGTACGGGTGGAACGGAGGCGTGTTCATCATCATGGGTCTCGCTTTCGCCTTATTCGGCGCCGTAGGTACGGCCTTTCGATCTCCGGCTGGGCGCAGTCAGGAGCCGCTATAGAATAGTTTTGCCCAAATGGTTCAATAATGTGCGAAAACTCTATATAATCGATATAATAGAAACGTATTGTTCAAAGCCAAGAAGAGATAGAGATCACAGGACAAGAGGAGAAATGTCATGATACGAATTCAGCATTTAACCAAGTCAGTCGGTGTGGACAGAATTCCGATACTCAAAGGGGTATCCCTCGATATCCAGAAGGGCGAGCTCATCGCCGTCGTCGGTGCCAGTGGAAGCGGCAAGAGTATGCTGCTGCGTTGTCTGGCGCTGAAGGAAAAATGGGACGGGGGGACGTTTGTCATCGACGGCCAGGATGTGCTGAAGGATCCTCTCGGCGGAAAAAGAAAAATTAGACGCGAATGGGCATACTTAGAGCAGAATCCGCAGCTGTATCCGAACCGGACGGGCCTGAAGAACGTGCTGATCGGCCAAGCCAGCCAAACGCCGATTTGGCGCATGGTTACCGGGATGGTGCGTTCGGACGATTATATGGGCGCGATGGACGTTATCGAGCAGATGGGGCTTCTGGATAAAGCCCGTACGAAGGCAAGTACGCTCAGCGGCGGGGAAAAGCAGCGCATCGCCATTGCGAGAGCATTGGTTCATGGGGCGAAGGTCATTCTTGCCGATGAGCCGGTGGTCGGGCTGGATCCGAAATCGGCGGAAAGCGTGATGGAAACGCTGAAGAATTTGTGCGAAGAGGAGCGCGTCACCGTCATTACCGTACTTCCGCTCGAGCTTGCCGAGAAATTTGCCACCCGTATCATCGGGGTGTCCGGTGGCGAGGTTGCATTCGACATCCGCGGCCGCCGTCTGACGATGCGGGAGAAGAACATGATTTAGACTTTGCGCCTGGTAGGGCTTGGTATAGAAAAGAGTGATGCAATGCAATTTTTAAAAACAAACTGGATACGTGCGGCAGCTGCGGTTCTGCTGATGTTCGTGCTGGGCGGATGCACGTTTATCAGCGATCCGGTCAGCTTGATGAAGACGCCGATGCTGTCCGCGGATAAAGAGACGCTGAGCTCGATCATTCACGCTCAGCTTCCTGAAGGGGCGGACCTCATCCGCTCGAGGGAAGAAGCCGATACGAACTTGATCCATTTCGTGGATCTGGACGGAGACAAGGTCAACGAAGCGGTCGTATTTTACGAAACGCCGGATCAGCAGGTGGTCATCCATAGCATGATTTTCAAGCTTGTCAATGGCATCTGGACGAAACAAACGTCTTTTGACGGTGAGGGAAGGGTGCTGGAATCCCTTCAATTCAAAGACCTGAACAATGACGGCAAACCCGATATCATTGCCGGGTATTCGAGAAGGGACGAAAACCCTTTGAACCGTTTGTTCGTCTATACGTATACGGAGGGAAGCATCAAGAAAGACCTGATGCAGGATTACACCAATTTCGTCATTATGGACCTGAACGGGGACAAAAAGAACGACCTGACGATTATTAGCCTGAAGCAGAACGACCAGGCTTATGTGGCCACTTACCAGTATGAAGACGGCAGCTACGTGGAGATCGACAAGCTGGATATGGATCCGTATGTTTCGAATTATTACAATATTGTCGCAGGTAACGTCTATAAGGATCCAGAAGGTAGAGCCAAGGAAGGCATTGTGATCGATACCTCGATCGGCGGGGGAGACGCCTCTTATTCCAACATCATCGTAATGGAGGACGGGAAGCTGGAGTCCGTGTTCGGGGGCAACCAGGACACCACCTTCAAGGATATGCCGGTCAAGAGCGGCGACGTGAACAACGACGGGATCATCGAAATCGGCACCGTGGAACCGCCGATCGGCTGGAACTATTTCAAGCCGGATGAAATTCCGAACTTCTTCGTGTATTCGCAGTGGGACGGCAAACAAGGACTAAAATTCGTCGCCGAGCAGTATCGTGATTTACAGAACGGTTTTGAGCTGGGCTTCTTCCCGCCGGAGTGGCATAACAAAGTGACGGTGGACACCAAGTCCATCAAAAACCAGTATTTGCGCTTCGTAATGGTCGATACCGGCAAGACGGTGGCCGAAATTAAATTTTTTACGCTGGCCGAATGGGATAAGCAGCACGAGGAGTGGAAGTACCTGTACCGGACCAACGACAAGGTGATCGGCTACAAGAAATACGGGGACTTTGATATCGACAACAGCCGGAAGCAGCTGAAAAACGAGGTACCCCCGATTGAAAGGAAGGAAAAGATCAGTGAGTAAAGTTTTAATTTTGGAAGACGAAGATTCCATCCGCAGTTTTATTGTGATCAACTTGAAACGCAACGGCTTTGATGTACTGGAGGCGGCAAACGGGAACGAGGCGCTGGATAAACTGACGTCCAACCCCGATATCGATATCGCGCTGCTGGACGTCATGGTTCCGGGGATTGACGGCTTTGAGGTATGCCGCCGCATCCGCGAAACCAACGAACGGATCGGCATTATCTTTTTGACCGCGAAAGTGCAGGAGCAGGACAAAGTGTACGCCCTGTCCGTCGGCGCGGACGACCATGTGAGCAAGCCGTTCAGCCCGACTGAATTAATCGCGCGGATCCAGTCGCTGCTGCGCCGGGTGAACGTTCACCGTGAAACGTCGGCGAAGGTCAGCTTCCACTCCGGTCCGTTCAGCCTGGACCTGATCTCCAAGCAGTTCAAAAAGAATGGGCAAGCGATCGAACTGACACCGACCGAATTTTCCCTGATCCAGTTTTTCCTCGAAAAAGAAAACACGCCCCTGAGCAGGGACGTACTGCTTGATCACGTATGGGGCAAAGAATATATGGGCGATCCTAAGATCGTGGACGTGAACATCCGCCGTCTCCGCCAAAAAATCGAGGAGAATCCGTCGGACCCCGAATTTTTGCAAACCGTTTGGGGCCACGGTTATAAATGGAAGGGTCAGGGACAATGATCAAGAAAGGCATACGCAGGCAGATCGTCCTGCACTACTTTATCGTAGTGTTCTCGGCGCTTTTGCTGGCGGAAGTCATTTTTTTATTAGCCATACGAACGTACTACTATGACAGTATTTATAGCCATATCAAAAACCATATCGACAATGTGGAAGATTATTATTACCAGCGGATCAACCCGGGTCTCGACGGGAAGCGTGATCTCGCATCTATGCTGACGTACTACGACCTCAACTCGGCGAACGTGCAAATTCTGGATTCCCAGGGCAATGTGCTGATCAACTCTTCGGAATTTCAGCCCGACATGTCCGTCAAAACGGCGGATATTTCCCAGGCGCTGTCCGGCAATGTCGGCCGCTGGGTCGGGCGCCAGGCCAGCACTGGTGAGAACGTGATGGCCGTGTCGAAAATGGAGCAGAACAGCGGGCAGGATGCCTACATCGTCCGTTATGTCACCTCGCTGGAGACGGTCAACGACAAGTTGTTCAATTTGACGATGCTGGCGACGGGCGTAGGAGCGGCCGTGCTTGCCATCGTGCTCGTATTCAGTATGGGATTGGCCAACTCGATCGTACAGCCGCTGAACACGATAACGGCCGTCTCCGCCGAAATGGCCCGCGGCAAGTTCAACCAGCGCATTAAGGGCGACTATAAGTACGAGCTTGGCGAGCTGGCATCCACGCTGAACTATATGGCCCAGGAGATCGTCCGGAGCAATCAGGTCAAGGACGATTTCATTTCGTCGATTTCGCACGAGCTCCGGACACCGCTGACGAGTATTAAAGGGTGGAGCGAAACGATCAATTCGGGCGGCTATGATCCCGAGGAGACACGAATCGGCATGGAGATCATCACCAAGGAGACCGAGCGCCTGATCGGCCTGGTCGAGGAAATTCTCGACTTCTCCAAATTGCAGCAGAATGAGATGAAGATTGCGATCGGCCGGGTCGACATCAAAGAGCTGCTTCAGGAAATCATGCTGAACCTGTGGACGAAGGCCGAGAGCAAGCAGATCGAGCTCCGGCTGAAATCCGGGGATCGACCGCTCGTCGCCGGGGATGCGAACCGCTTAAAGCAGGTATTCCTCAACCTGGTGGACAATGCGATTAAATTTTCGCATGAACTTTCGGCGATCGATCTGGTCGTGTACTTCGAAGGCGACAAGGTCGTGACCGAAGTCAGGGATACAGGTATCGGCATCAGCGAAGATCACTTGATTAGAGTGCGCGACCGGTTCTTTCAGGTGGATCCGCTCAACGGCGGCACCGGGCTCGGACTTGCCATTTCCCAGCAGCTGGTTGAGCTTCATAAAGGAATTTTGCTCATTCAGAGCACATTGGGGGAGGGGACGACGATCGTCGTGTCCCTGCCGCGGCTGCCGGAGAACACAGCCCAGACGGATGGCGTAACCGAGCTGCCTCCCGCAGAAGAGAACCTATCATGAATATCTATACACAACAAAGAGCGAACTCCCAGAAGAAAGGGGGTTCGCTCTTTGTATATCAAACCGTATTTTATCAGGAGGAGAGGCCTTCGGCACGCAGACGTCCGGTTTTTTCGTATACATCCTGCAGGAGCCGGGAAGGCTGGGTACGGATAGTTGGTTTGGGCATAACGGTTTCGTAAGGGCCGACTACCGTCACCTGACCCGGCGTTCCTATGATCACCGCACCGTCCTTGATGATCGCTCCTTCGCCGATAATGGCGTGCTCGATCTGAACGTTGCGTCCGATCCGGACATTCGGCATGACGACGCTGTCCTTGATTTCGGTCATTTTGCCGACTTCAACGCCGCAGGACATGACGGACTGATGCGCTGTGCCATCCAGCGTGCATGTTTCCGAGATGAGGCAGTTGGTCGCCATGCCGCTGCGGGTCCGCGTCGCGCCAAGCTTCGTGCGCCATGAACGGGTATACATGGGCCACTCGCTGTTGTGCAGTTTCCAGTCCAGCTCACCGGACAACAGGTCCATATGCGCTTCCCAGAGGCTGGCAACCGTGCCGACATCTCTCCAGTATCCATCGAAGCGATAAGCGAACAGTTCGTCCTGATCCGCCAGCATCTTAGGAATGATATCCTTGCCGAAATCGTGACTAGATGCATCATCAGCGGCGTCCTCCATCAAGTGCTTGCGGAGGTATTCCCATTCAAACAAATAGATGCCCATGGAAGCCAAGTTACTCTCGGGTTCGGCAGGCTTCTCGGCAAAGTCCGAGATGCGAAGCGCGTCGTCCACGCTCATAACGCCGAACCGGCTGGCATCCTCCCAAGGCACCTCCATGACAGAAATGGTGGCTTTGGCTCCCTTGTTCTGATGAAACGTAAGCATTTGATTGTAGTCCATGTGGTAAATATGGTCACCGGACAGGACGAGCACATGCTCTGGCTGGTGACGATCGATATATGCGATATTTTTAAAGATGGCATCAGCAGTTCCTAAATATTCCGAGGATCCTGTGTTGTATGAAGGCAGCAGGGTGATTCCGTCCTCTCCATTTTTTTGGAGGCCCCAAGGCTCGCCTTCCCCGATATGCAGATGAAGCGATTCAGCCTCGTACTGCGTCAGCACACCAATGGTGTCAATGCCTGAGTTTACGCAGTTACTGAGAGGAAAATCGATAATACGGTAACGACCGCCGAACGGAACAGCGGGCTTTGCCAGTTTCGATGTCAGAGGTGATAATCTGCGCCCTTCACCTCCGGCAAGCAACATGGCGATGCAATCTTTTCTCTTCATGTCGTTTCCTCCCATTCAAATTTGTCAATGTAGTACATAAATAAACGACTATCGCCCATCTGAAACGATTATATTGAAATCCCGCTGAAAAATTACAATTTTATTTTTCAGAAGTCATTTTTATTTTCATTTTGGCTACAATGGGGTAATGGTTTACATGCACTATATTTCTAAAGCAGGTGATTATTTGGAGAACATGAATAAGGTGCCGGGTCAGCCGCTGTCCGCGGAAGACATCTATTTGTTTCATGAAGGGACCTCCTATCACAGTCACAGGACTTTGGGCGCTCATCCTGCTGTGGAAGAAGGCGAGGAAGGCGTCCGGTTCACCGTCTGGGCCCCGCATGCCCAGGCCGTTGGCTTGGCGGCAGACTGGAACAACTGGAACGGAGAAAAGGATTCGTTATTTAAGATACCCGATTCAGGCTTTTGGACTCGCTTTTTTCCCGGAATCCGTTCAGGTACTTTTTACAAATATGACATTACCGGGCCTGACGGAGAAAGGTTCCTGAAGGCAGATCCCTATGCGTTTCAGGCGGAGCTTCGCCCGGCCACCGCTTCGGTTGTCACGGATCTTTCGGGATATGTATGGAAGGACGGACCCTGGCGAAGAAAGAAAAAAGCACCTTACCGCAAACCGCTGAATATATATGAGATTCATTTCGGCACGTGGCGGCAGAAGGAAGATGGAACCTTTTATACATACCAGGAAATGGCTGATCTTCTTATTCCTTATTTGAGGGAAATGCATTATACCCATGTCGAGTTTATGCCGCTTGCGGAGCATCCATACGATTTATCTTGGGGATATCAGGGAACCGGTTATTTTGCCGCGACGAGCCGCTACGGTACGCCTCATGACTTTATGTATTTAGTGGATGCCCTGCACCAAGCCGATATCGGCGTCATTCTGGACTGGGTGCCGTCGCATTTCGCCAAAGACGCCCACGGGCTCCGCCGTTTTGACGGGACACCGCTGTTTGAGTACAGCGATCCCTATAAGGCCGAAAAACCCGGGTGGGGCACGCTCAGCTTCGACTTCGGCAAACCGGAGATCCAATCGTTCCTGATTTCCAATGCGATTTTTTGGCTGGACGTGTTCCACATTGACGGGCTTCGGGTCGACGCAGTTACCAGCATGCTTCGGCTCGATTTCGAGAAGCAGGAAGGACAGTTCCAGCGCAACGAGGACGGCGGCCTTGAGAACAACGAGGCGATCGCATTTCTTCGGAAGCTGAACACCGTTGTCTTCAGCTATTTTCCGAACACCCTGATGATGGCTGAAGAATCCAGCGCCTGGCCGGGGGTTACGGCTCCTGTACATGAAGGCGGTCTGGGCTTTAATTACAAATGGAACATGGGCTGGATGAACGACACGCTGGATTATGTGGAGACGCCGTTTGATCGGCGGCCCGGGCGACATCATCTGCTGACCTTCCCGATTGCCTATGCGTATTCTGAGAATTATGCGCTGCCTTTATCCCATGATGAAGTCGTTCACGGCAAAAAGTCGCTGCTCAGTAAGATGCCTGGGGATTACGGTCAGAAATTCGCTGGACTCCGGCTTCTGCTTGGATACCAAATGACCCACCCCGGCAAAAAGCTTCTGTTCATGGGCGGAGAGTTCGGCCAGTTTATCGAATGGAAGGACCAAGAGCAGCTTGACTGGCTGCTGCTGGATTACGAGAGCCACCGCAGCATGCAGCGGTATACCGCGGAGTTAAACCGGCTGTATTTATGCGAACCGGCGCTGTGGGAGCGGGATCATGAGCTTGAGGGTTATCAATGGATCACGCCGCATGATCAAACGCAAAGCGTCATTTCGTACCTGAGAAAAGGGAAGAAGGCCGGGGATACCCTTGTCGTTATTATCAATTTTCAACCGGTGCGTCGCGAGCATTACCGGATCGGGGTTGCCAAGTCCGGCACGTATGTGCCTGTGTTCTGCAGCGAGGATTCCAGGTTTGGCGGAAGCGGTGAATGTAGCGCCGGATCTGTGCAGACGGAGAAGATCCCATGGCATGATCAAATCTGCAGTTTGGAATTAACGCTGCCGCCGCTCAGTATGCTGATATATAAAAAGGAGCAGACCCGAACCAAGAAGGCGGTCCCGGCCAAACAGACCAAACCAAGCAAGCAAAGCGCCGTGGTAAAATCCGGAAAATCCGGTGCAGCAAGCCGGGTCTCGGCGCCAAAAGCCAAGGAAGTGACAGAGAAGCCCAACGCAGAAACGAACAAAAGAACGGGCAGAGGCACCGGCAGGAAACCGGTGGCGGACGACGGCCCGCAAATGGGCGAATAGGAGGCAGAAGAGATGAAAGTCATATTTGCAGCAGCGGAATCGACACCGTTTATCAAAACCGGGGGGCTTGCCGACGTGATCGGTGCCCTGCCCAAAGCGCTCAAGCGCAGCGGCGTGGATGTGCAGGTCATTTTGCCCAAATACAAAGGGATCCCGCAGCAATTCAGGGACGAGATGGAGCATCTTACAGAAACGAACGTGCCGGTTGGCTGGAGAAGTCAATACTGCGGCATCGAAAAGCTCGTTTACGACGGGATTCCGGTGTATTTTCTCGATAACGAATACTATTTCGGGCGGGATGGCGTGTACGGCTACATGGACGACGGCGAGCGCTTCGCCTTTTTCAACCGGGCCGTGCTTGAGGTGCTTCCGCTGATCGGTTCCGAGCCGGATGTGCTGCACTGCCATGACTGGCATACGGCGCTTATTCCGGTTCTGCTACAGGCGCACTACCGCCATAATGAGTACTATCAGCAGATCCGTACCGTGTTTACGATACATAATTTGCTGTACCAGGGAATCTATCCTTACGATGTACTCGGCGAACTGCTGGAGCTGGGGCACCCGTATTTTACGCCTGATGGCCTTGAGTTTTACGGCAATGTCAACTTTATGAAAGGCGGGATCGTCTACGCCGATCATGTGACGACGGTAAGTCCGACCTACGCCAGGGAAATTCAGACGGCCCACTACGGATACGGACTGGAAGGGCTGCTGTATTCGCTCGGAGACCGGCTGAGCGGAATCGTGAACGGCATTGATACGAAGAGTTATAACCCCGCAAGCGATGCGAGCCTTTACGTGAAATACCGGTCGAACTTGGCGAAGAAGAGGGAGAACAAGGTTGGGCTTCAAGAGGAACTTGGCTTGCCGGTGAAACCGGACGTGCCGCTTATCGCGATGGTGACCCGGCTGGTGGAGTCCAAAGGACTTGATCTCATCACTCGCGTGCTGGATGAGCTGCTGCATTACGACGACATCCAGTTCGTCATGCTCGGCACGGGCGATTCCGCCTATGAGCATTGGTTCCGCGAAGCGGCAGGGCGGCATCCGGACAAAATGTCGGCGCAAATTACGTTCAGCGACGCCCTGTCACGCAAAATTTACGCAGGCAGCGACATGTTCCTCATGCCTTCAAAATTCGAACCGTGCGGCATCAGCCAGCTGCTGGCGCTGCGGTACGGCAGCATCCCGATCGTCCGTGAGACCGGGGGGCTGAACGATACGGTGCAGTCCTACAACGATTTTACGGGCGAGGGGAACGGCTTTAGCTTTACAGCGTTCAACGCCCACGACATGCTGCACACGATCCGGCGTGCGGCGTCGTTCTACCAGCAGCCGGAGCATTGGAGCAGAGTCGTCAAGAACGCTTTTGCCGGGGATTACAGCTGGAACGTGTCCGCCAAGGAATACATGGACATTTATGACCGCGTCACCGTTTGAGCAGACGAAGCAGGTGCAGCCGAAAACTCGGCCGCCGCTCTGAATTCAATGGAAAAAGCCTTCCGGAACTCCGGAAGGCTTTTTGTTATGAAGAAACGACTTATTTCGTGAGATTGCGGAACAAAATCCGGTAACCGTAGGGATCCAGGCTGACGTTCATCATCCCGTTCTGTGTAGGGACGATTTCGCCTGACAAGGCGTCTTTCCAGTCGTTTGTAACCATCGGGTGGGACAGGACTTGAGGCTTGTCGGTGTTGTTCATCCAGATGGTGAAATGAACCCGGCTGTCCAAACGCTCATAGATGATGTTCGGATTGCCCTGTTCCGCCTTCAAAAACCGGAAACGGCCTTCGCGAAGCGCTTTGTTCTGCTTGCGCAGACCGATGAGCAGTTTGTAAAAATCGTACAGCTCGCGGTCCTGCTTCTTTGGATCCCACTCCATGCATTTGCGGCAGTCCGGATCGCCGCCGCCGGCCAAGCCTATCTCATCGCCGTAGAAAATACATGGCGTTCCAATGAACGTGAACAGGAAGACGACCGCCAGCTTCATCCGGCGCTTATCGTTGCCGACGCGCGTCAGAAGACGCGGCGTATCGTGGCTGCACAGCATGTTGAACACGACCTCGTTCGTCTGCTGCGGATACCGCATCAGGATGGTTCCCATCCTGTTGGCAAACGCCAGTCCGTCCATGCCGCCGTTGAAGAACTCCAGCACTTTGTCGGCAAAAGGATAGTTCATGACGGAGTCGAACTGGTCCCCCACCAGCCAGGCCAGGGAGTCGCTCCACACTTCGCCGACGATATATGCCTCCGGATTCGCATTTTTGACGACCTTGCGGAAGTCCCGCCAAAAATGATGATCGACCTCGTTCGCCACGTCCAGCCTCCAGCCGTCCAGCTTGATTTCCTTGATCCAGTACTCGGCAACGTCCAGCAAGTACTGCTTTACTTCGGGATTGGCCGTGTTGAACTTCGGCATATTGCCGAAGAACCCGAACGTGTCATACGTGGCGATACCATTCTCAACGCGGGCCGGAAACCGGTTGATATGAAACCAATCGGCATATTTGGATTTTTCCCCGTGTTTCAGGACGTCCTGGAATGGGGGGAAGAGTTCGCTGCAGTGGTTGAACACGGCATCGAGCATGACCCGGATTCCTTTGCTGTGACAGGCTTCCACGACCTGCTTGAGCAGCGCGTTATCCCCAAAATGCGGATCCACCTGCTTGTAGTCGACGATATCGTATTTATGGTTGGACGGCGACTTGAACAAAGGCGTGAAATAAATCGCATTGATGCCCAGTTTGATCAGATCGTCCAAATGATCCATGACGCCCTGAAGATCGCCGCCGAAGAAGTTGCCCGTTGTCGGCTGCCCGCCCCACGGCTGAGTGCCTTTCGGATCATTGCTTGGATCCCCGTTCGCAAAACGCTCGGGCATGATTTGGTAAAAGATCGCATCCCTTGCCCAATCCGGTACCTTAAACACATCGATTTCATGTATGTAAGAAAATTCGTAATAGCCGCCTGTCGGCGCCGGACAATTACGGTACAGGCCGTTGTCGAGCATATAGATCGTTTCCTTGCCGGACGTGATCCGGAACGCATAGCTGAGACGCTTGTATTTGGGCAGCACAGCGGCTTCCCAATAATCGAACATTTCGTCGGTTGCGGTTTTTTCCATCGTAATTTCAAAATAGGTCGAATCCCAATCGTACTTATCTCCGGTCATCGCCACTACGGTATCCACGTCATTTCGTTTGGTGCGGACACGCAGATGTATCGTCTTCGGATCGTATGCATAAGCCCATTTATCCCGGGGGACATGGTATAAAGCTTCCAGCAGCATGACTACACCTCCACTAAATATCTAGCTATTTAATACCTCAATCCCGGAATGATGAACCATGTATGCCGCCGCATGATGACGCTGCAGTAAACTTTTGCGTAAGAGTATCCGTTTTGTGTAATTACATAATAAGAAGCTTTTCTTTCAAAGGGTGCAGGTTTTCGGAGCGATTTATGCATCATTATTAGCTTGGGTCATGGGCTTTAGTAAGGCGAATTACATATTTATTCGAAAAAAGGGGGGAGGAGAAGAAAAATGGGCTATGGAACTAGGAATACTGGAATTTCATAGCAATAATACGCCTTATTTTGCCCTTATTGAAATGTATTGACCACTGTATGAAAATGTCATTGCATATTCATGCATTTTTATTGTATGATTAGAACCGTGGTTTTTCGGGCTTGGCCGGATACGGATCATACCTTTGAACAACAATAAGTATCATTGAAATTGGACAGGAGAGATAGATATGAAAAAATGGGGTATTCTAACGGCATGCATTCTGCTGGCAGGCTCCCTGCTTGCCGGATGCGGAAGTAAACCTTCGACAGAGGGGGGCACGGCAGCAGGCGACCAACCTGCCAAAGGCAAAACGATCGTGCTTGGGACAAGCGCAGACTTCCCGCCGTATGAATTTCATAAAATGGTGAACGGTAAGGACCAGATCGTCGGTTTCGATATCGAAATCGCCAAGGAAATCGCCAAGGACATGGGAGCTCAGCTCGAAGTCAAAGACATGAGCTTTGACGCGCTTCTCGGCGAGCTATCCAGCGGCCGCGTCGATTTTGTCATTTCCGGTCTCACTCCGGACGATGAGCGCAGAAAACAAATCGATTTTTCAAACAATTATTATAAGGCCGAGCAGGCCGTTGTTGTCAGAGAAGCCGACAAAGACAAATACAGCACGATGAAAGCCCTGGAAGGTGTTTCGTTCGGTATTCAGAAGGGTTCCATTCAGGAGGACATCGCCAAGACGATCCAAGGGGCGAAGATAACCGGTCTGAATAAAATTTCCGACATCGTCCTGCAGCTGAATTCGAACCGCGTGGATGCCTCCATCATGGAGAAGCCGGTAGCCGAAGCATACATCAAAAACGTCAAAGGTCTGGCGATTGCGGATGCTGTCCCTGACTATAAGGAAGACGGCTACGCCATCGGGATCAAAAAAGGAAACACCGAGCTGGTAAACCAAATCAACAAAACGCTGGACCGTCTGAAATCCGAAAACAAGATTGAGCAGTACGTCGCCGAAGCGAGCGATTTGGCTGCACAGAAATAGAGGTTAAGCTGACTGTTCTCATTTCATACACCGGACAAAATAGCGAAGCAAATTCGCTATTTTTTCTGTTCACAGCGGGCTACCCCGTTTCAAAAGCGTCCCATCTGTTGTAAACAGGTAAAGGATGAGACAGGCAGGTAATGACAAAGGAGGTTAATGGGGCATTATGAATATATTCTCCGTTTTTTGGGAGTACCGGACGTATTTTGCAACAGGCATCCAGTATACACTGCTCCTGGCGGCCATTGGCGTCATCTGCGGCTTCGTGCTGGGCATTATTATATCCCTGCTGCGCATGTCCCGATTTTGGCTGCCGCGGCTGATCGGTTCGGTGTGGGTGGAAATTCTCCGCGGCACCCCGATGGTTGTTCAACTGTTTATTATTCACTACGGACTCGTGGCTTTCGGGATCAGACTTACGCCGATCGAGTCCGGTGCGATCACGCTGTCCATTAACAGCTCCGCGTACCTTGCGGAAGTGTTCCGTGCAGGGATCCAAGGTGTGGACCGAGGCCAGTCGGAAGCGGCCCGTTCCCTCGGGATGACGCGCAGCATGACGATGCGGTATATCGTGCTGCCCCAAGCGGTGAAAAGCGTGCTGCCGGCGATCGGCAACGAATTTATTACGATTATTAAGGAATCATCCATCGTATCGTTTATCGGTGTGGCCGACCTGATGTACCAATCGCAGGCCGTTCAAGGGATTACGTATGATTACCTCAGTCCGCTGCTGGTCATTGCGGCCATCTACTTTATTATGACGTTCACCCTGTCCAAGCTGCTGGGGGCATTCGAAAGGAGGCTGAGTACCGATGATCAACGTTAAGGACCTGCGCAAATCGTTTGGCAAACTGGAGATTCTGAAAGGGATCGACATCGATATCGCTAAAGGCGAGGTGGTCGTCGTGATCGGCCCAAGCGGCTCGGGAAAAAGTACCTTTCTCCGCTGCTTGAATCTGCTTGAAACGCCGACAGCCGGGCAGATTACCTTTGAAGGCGAGCCGATAACGGACAAGCGTCATAACATCAATGCCACCCGTGAAAAAATGGGCATGGTGTTCCAGCATTTCAACCTATTCCCGCATAAATCGGTGCTGCAGAACCTCATGCTGGCGCCGGTTAAGGTGAAAAAGCAGTCGCCGGCCGAGGCGGAGCGAATTGCTCTTGACTTGCTGCGTACGGTAGGATTGTCGGATAAGAAGGACGCCTATCCGTCCCAGCTCTCAGGCGGGCAGAAACAACGGATCGCCATCGCGCGGGCGCTGGCCATGCAGCCTCACGTCATGCTCTTTGACGAGCCTACTTCGGCACTGGACCCGGAAATGGTCGGCGAAGTGCTGGAGGTTATGAAGAAGCTTGCGGAGGGCGGCATGACCATGGTCATTGTGACGCATGAGATGGGGTTTGCCCGGGAAGTGGGCGACCGGATCGTCTTCATGGACGGCGGGCAAATCGTCGAGCAGGGGACGCCTGCCGAAGTGTTCGGTAACCCGCAAAACAACCGCACCAAGGATTTTCTGAGCAAGGTTCTTTGACGAACGGCCTGCATTTAAATGATAAAGTCCCGGATGAGTGATATTCTCGTCCAGGGCTTTTTTTTGTATCTTTAAATGAAGAAATAGTTAAAATGAATGAAAATGTTGTAACTTATTTTAATGAATTTGAGTGATTGGTTGCTTGCTAATGTCAGCTAACAACTCTTTAAAAAGCCTTATAATTCAAGGCTTACGTTTTGGTAACATTTTCATGCGCACAGGTTACAAAATTGTGATATATTTGTTGAGCCGAAACTTTTAAGGTAAAGTGCGGGGGATGTAATTATGTGTACATAGTACGCTTGGGGTGAATCGCACCAATGGGGCGTAGGGTTGTCTCCTCAATCCGAATCCGACAGCTAACTTCGCAGGCATCACGACTTAAGGAGGAACCATGAAAAGATTTAAAGGAATCAAGACACTAGCAGCTATTATCGGCATTTCTCTGGCGGTACAAACGGTACCCGCGTTTGCGGACTCGGTCCACGTAGCGAAGGATGGAGACACCTTCTATACATTATCTAAACATTATGGCGTCAATTTGAATCAACTGATGAATGCAAATCCGAATGTGAAGGCAACCAATATTTACCCGGGGCTGAATTTAAACGTTCCCGGAGCGAGCACAGCCAAGGCATTTGCCGCAGAGGACAGCGGCTCGATCATCACAACCGCTTCCCTGAACGTAAACAACGATGACAAAGTCGTGGAAGCATGGGGCAAATCCTTTGATTATTCCAAAACGCTGGACGTAAGAGCTACAGCCTATTCCTCCGCCGCAAGCGAAAACGGAAAATGGGGCGCAGTGGACTACTTCGGTAACCCGCTGAAACTGGGTACGATCGCGGTTGACCCGTCCGTCATTCCGCTGGGAACGAAAGTGCTGGTAACCGGCCATAGCTTCCCGGGCCTTCCGAAGAAAGCCTTCGTGGCGACGGCAAAGGATACAGGCAGCGCGATTAAAGGCAAGCGCATCGACATTTTCGTGCCAGGCAGCCCGGAAAGCGTCAGCGCCTTCGGATTCCAGGACATTGAGCTGTACTTTATTAAATAGTCACCCGCGATTCATAACAACATGGAAAAAAACCGGCTTTTGAGCAAAAGCCGGTTTTTTTGTACGGTCTGTCGTTATTTGTCTTTTGGAACATGAAGTAACCTCGGCAGCGTTACGAAGGAGTAGCCCTTTTTCTTCAAGGTCTGAATGATGTCCGGAAGAGCATCGATCGTGCCGCTGAGATTGGACGTGGTTCCGCCGCCCGCGTGCTGAAGAATGATCGAACCTTGCCCGGCAGTGGACAGCACGTTGCGTTTGACCGCTTCTTTGCCGAGTCCTTTCCAGTCGAGAGAATCGACGTTCCAATTTACGATTTTATAGCCTTGCTGCTTGGCCCAGCGAAGCTGGCGTTCCGTGATGTCTCCATAAGGCGGCCTGATTAGTTTGGGCTTATAGCCGACGATGCCGTATAGTGTGTTCTCCGTTCGCTTAATCTCGGCTACATATTCATCCATCTCCAATTTGTGAAACACGGGATGATTATAGGAGTGGTTCCCGATCACATGCCCTTCACGGACGATGCGCTCAACCAGCTCGGGATGTTTCTTCGCCCGGCTGCCCATGACAAAAAACGTGGCTTTGATATGATGAGCTTTAAGCACATCCAGTATCTGCGGCGTGAAACGGGGATCCGGGACGTCATCAAAGGTAAGGGCTACCTCTTTGACGCGAGGACCGTGAATCTTGAACGTTTCGGGATACTTTTTGATCAGCTGGCCGAGCGTGAGGATTTGCTGTTCTTTCCTCTTTTCTTTCGCCTCACGGCTGCTGGTTTCCCGTGCGGGCTCGGAACCCGGCGGATGTCCCGTTGGTTCATTGCCGTGAGCCGTTGCAGCCGCCCGCTCAGTTGGCAATGGCCAGATCAGCAACAAGATCAGCAGTGAAGACAGCATTTTGCATAACAGATTCTTTTTCATCCGTCTTGGCTCCTTTCCACTGCGGACAAACAGCGAAAGTATGATTTATGCTTGTTATGTCCATAATGTGATGCAATTATGTTGCTATAAATCAGTAGGCTGCCGCGTTTTCATATCATCCGGCAAAGCGTGTATAATAGAACAGATGGTTTACGGTAGCTGCACATTGGCCGTGACCGGCAGGCATGGACAATGAATGGCGGTGCTGCAATCATAAAACCCTGTTGTCATATAAGGACATACAACATAAAGGAGACACGAAGCAATGGCAGATCTATTTACACCTTATGTACTTAAAGGATTATCCCTGAAAAACCGGATTGTTATGCCTCCGATGTGTCAATATTCGGTAAAGGCTGAGGACGGAATCCCTAATAATTGGCATTATGTCCATTATGTATCCCGCGCAGTCGGCGGTGCCGGACTGATTATCGTGGAGATGACGGGCGTTCATCCCGACGGGCGGATTACGAACCAGGATACGGGAATATGGGATGACGGACAAATCCCCGCTTACCGCAAAATCGTCGACGAAGTGCACGCCAATGGTGCAAGGATCGGTATCCAACTGGGGCATGCCGGCCGCAAGGCGGAAGATGCGAATCCGCCTGTTGCCCCCTCGGCCATCCGTTTTGACGAGAAATATAAAATCCCGAGAGCCCTGTCTACCGAAGAGGTCCAATCGCTGATAACCGCCTACGGGGAAGCCGCCCGCCGCGCGGCGGAGGCCGGCTTTGATACCGTTGAAATTCACGGTGCTCACGGCTATTTGATCCATCAGTTCCACTCGCCGCTGACCAACCGCAGGGACGATGCGTACGGTAAAGACCTGGCTTTGTTCGGGGAAGAAGTCGTTAGAGCCGTCAAGAAGGCGGTACCGGAAGACATGCCCGTACTGATGCGGGTGTCCGCCAAGGAATACGTAGACGGCGGTTATGACGTTGATTACTGCGCGGAGGTCTGCAAACGATACCGGGATGCGGGTGTGGACGTATTTCATGTATCCTCCGGCGGCGAAGGCCATATCGGATCAAACGGCGGTCCGAAATCTGGAGCGGGATACCAGGTGGAGTTGGCGGAACAAATGAAGGCGAAGCTGGATGTGCCGGTCATCGCCGTCGGCCGCTTGGAAAATTACGAGGAAGCGCAGCAGGTCGTGCTGGAAGGCAAGGCGGATCTGGTTGCGGTCGGCAGAGGTATGCTGGAGGACCCTTACTGGGCCCTCCATGCAGCCCAAGCGCTGAACGGGGAACAGAAAATCCCTAAGCAGTATTTACGGGCTTTTTAAGCGGTACATGGGATACTAAGAGAATAAGGCAGTCAAACAAAACGCTGGAGTCGAATCGGTTGGATCGGCTCCTGCGTTTTTTTAAACGGGATAAAGCTTTTTTTATGAACAGTGCCTTGAACGGTGGTTCTTCATTGCTATATTATGGAAGATGAACGAACGCCGTAAAATTTTTTGCGATTTTTGAAACGGTCCTAAAGCTGCTGCGTAAAAGAGGTATCAAGAAGAACATATTAAACCTTTCAGGAGGAACAGAAACCATGGCAATTTTCAAAAGACTGCGCGATTTAACAATGTCCAATATTAATGCGATTATCGATAAGGCAGAAGACCCGATCAAGATGACGGATCAATACATCCGCGATATGACCGAAGATTTGGAGGATGCCGAGAAGGCTGTAGCCGCTCAAATCGCCATCGAGAAAAAATTCAAGCAACTGTACGAAGAGCAGCAGGCGCTCGTTGAGAAGCGCACCCAGCAGGCACACACCGCTGCCCAGGCCCAGAACGTTGATCTGGCCCGCCGTGCGCTGGAAGAAAAAAAATCGGCTGAGCAGAAAATGAACGAATACAAAGCAAGTTACGATCAGAACAAAGCTTCCGCTGACAATCTCCGCGCCAAGCTCGAGGAAATGCGTAAGCAGCTGACCGAAATGAAGAACAAAAGAGAGACGCTGGTAGCCCGCTACAATGCAGCCAAGGCACAAACCGAGATCAACAAGGCGATGAACGGCTTCAGCACCGATTCCGCGACGAACGGCATGAAGCGGATGGAAGAGAAGATGCTGCAGATGGAAGCGCAGGCCGAAGCAAGCAATGAAATGTCGGCCAAAGGCAAATCGCTGGACGACGAGTTTGAGCAGCTCGGCAAGGATAAAGAAGTTGATGACGAGCTGGCAGCGCTCATGAAGCAGTACGAGAACAAATAAGCTGCCGTAAACCGGGTATGATGAAGAGCGAAGGGGAACATTTGTCATATTTCTCCTTCGCTTTTATTATGTATGAGGGTGAGACGCTGAGAAGATGTGGAGGCTATGGTAGATGGATTTTAATATCATTAAAGGGATTCTGGTATGGACAGGTTCCGGGGCGATCCTGCTCTTTATTTTGATGTTTGTGGATTCGCTGTTTACCAAGTACAAAGATTTTGAAGAAGTGAAGGCGGGCAACATGGCGGTCACCTCGCGCCTGGTCATCAAGCTGCTGTCGCAGGGGTACATTCTGTCTGTTTCGATTCGGACCTCGAATAACCTGCTGGAAGCGCTGGTCGTATCGATCGTCTCCTTCTTGATCTTGCTCGTGCTGGAAGCGATCGTGCGCGTCTTGATGAGATGGTGGGCAAAGCTTGACCTGGATGCCGGCACGCAGCAGGGCAAAGTGGGTTACGGCTTGTTTGCCGGTACTCTTCATTTGGTGGGTGCCCTTATTATTACAGCCTGCCTGTAGCATGACCCGTTATATATTAAAGTTTGATTACCTAAGGAGTTATAGCATATGAGTGTATTTAAAAGAATCGGCAACCTGTTTGCGAAGCCTGAACCGCCAAAACCGGAGAAAAGCATGCTGGCGCTGATGCCGGGAGATATTTGCGAGGTGTCGCTGGTCACGTATGAAGTGACCGGGCGGGTGCATAACCGCGGAAGAAATGCCGTGCTGCTTACACTCCGGGACGGGAACACGATTGCCTATCTTCATATTGAGGAGCGCGAGACCGTGGAATATGAACTGTATGCTCCCATTGACGGACGGCTCGACAATCCTGCCGAAGTACCGACCGAGATCGAGCTGGACGACCGGGTATACTATATGGAAGAAGAATACATCGGTCATGTGTTGATTCAAGGTAAGACCCCGTTCACCCAAGGAGGAGAGCAGCATGTATGGCAGTATCAATCCGACGATTATCATCTGCTGCGGATCGAGTGGCAGAATGGACGCTTTATGCTGTATGAAGGAGAAAAAGTGATCCCAGGTGATGTGAAAGTCATCCGGGCCAATTAGAGGTGGGGCAAATGATGAGTAAGAAGAGAAGCCGGTTTCTTGGCCTGAAGCTTCTGCTTGTCGCCAGCCTTGTGCTGTCTCTGCTGACCGGATGCGGCATCGGCTCGCCGAACGTCAAAGAGACGTATCCGCTGGAGTCGGTGAACCGAGATGGAAACGCCACGTCGTATGTGTACCGGGCTGCGGATAAGACGGTTCCCGAGGTTGCGAAGGAACTAACGGACGAGAAGAAACCCGACCAGATTTCACCGGAAGATGCCGACCGGATGTTCCTGGTGTACGGCAACGAATGGTACCATCTGCAGAAAGATACCGCCAAGCCAAGCGATACGCTGATCGAAATCGACTCGAAGCAATATGTGCAGCGGAATTACGATTCCAGCTTCCTTCAGGGATATCTGACTGCCGCGCTCATCGGACAACTTTTTGATTCGTTCGGCGGCGGTTCTTATCGGGGGTATACGAGCAGGGATATTTATCAGCCGAAGCAGGGAACGTACCACACGCCGACGACAAACGATAAAAAAGTGGCGCCGCCGCTGACGGTCGACAAGAAGGGCTCGATTTTCCGCCGCGGCAAAAACAGCGACACGAATACGAGCGTCGGTTCCGGCGGCAGTATCTTTGACCGGAAAAAAGATACCAAGACTCCGAGCAGAGGCAGCATATCAAGGGGCGGCAGCAGCGGCTCCAGCATATTTGATGCACCGAAGCGGTCGTATACGAAGCCCAAGACCCGGGTCGGGTCGGGTAAGATCACAAGGCGCAGGTGAGTGAAAGCCGCGAATTTGATACATGCCGCGTTACACGGCAGACGAAAACGCACGAAGCATGGATTCGTGCGTTTTTTTGTGTCATGATAGGGAGTGGAGATATTCAGCTACGGAAGGATGATACATAATGGATAAGACTCGAACCGATTACGATAAATTTCACCGGAAGCCGATGCAGGTCAAGGATGCCCAGAGGCTCATCGCCGGTTATGTCGAGGCTGGCGCCGTGGAGACGGTACCGCTGGCGGAGAGCGTCGGACGCTTTTTGGCCGAGCCTGTCACCGCCCCGCATCCGTTTCCGCGGTTCCGCCGATCCGGGATGGACGGGTATGCGATTTGTTCGGCGGACACGGCGTCTTGCAGCTCGGACGACCCGGTCTGGCTGGAAGTCGTCGATGAAATTCCTTGCGGCAGCGTGTCCAGCCAAGTGATCCGGCCGGGAACGGCTGCGCGGATCATGACGGGCGCAGAAGTGCCGGAGGGCGCGGATGCCGTCGTCATGCTGGAGATGACGACGCTGCGCGAGGGAGATGGTCGGACTGAGGTAGGGCTGAAGCGAAAAATCCAGGAGGGACAAAATATTACCCCGATCGGCCTGGAGGTTCAAGAAGGACAGCTGCTGCTAAGTCCTGGAACCCGGATTTCGGCTGGGGAAATATCGGTTCTGGCGACGTTTGGCGTTCACCGTGTTTCAGTGTACCGCAAGCCGCGAATCGCGATTTTTTCGACGGGATCGGAGCTGCTGTCCGTCGAAGAGCCGCTGCAGCCGGGGAAAATTCGCAACAGCAACACGTACATGCTCGCCGCCCAGGTTCGGGAATCAGGGGGAGACCCGTTTATTCTGGAAGCGATTATGGACGATCTGCAGTTGGCGCAAGCAAGGGTCGAAGACGCTCTGCGGAATTACGACGCGGTGGTGACGAGCGGCGGCGTGTCGGTTGGCGACTACGACATTATGGGCGATCTCGTCCGCGGCGGTGGGGTGGAGATGCTGTACAACAAAATCGCCATGCGCCCCGGCAGCGTAACGACGGCGGCCGTAAAGGACGGCAAGCTGCTCTTTGCGTTGTCCGGCAACCCCGGGGCTTGTTTCGTCGGCTTTGAACTGTTCGTCCGGCCGACGATTCAGGGGATGATGGGAAGAAAGAACGCCTACCTTACGGAATGGAACGCCGTCTTGGACGTCGATTATACCAAGGTGAACGCCTTTACGCGCTACGTTCGCGGAAGAATGGAAGTCCGTGACGGCAAGGTGTATGCCATTCCGGCCGCGGTGGATGAATCGAGTGTCATGGTGACGATTAAGGACAGCGACTGCTTGATCGTCATCCCTCCCGCCAAGGGAACGACGCCGGCCGGAACCCAGGTCCGAATATTGCTGCTTAGCGTGGGACAGAAATGAGGCCGCAAGAAGCGATGCCGCCCGTCTGGCAAATCGTCGGATATAAAAACAGCGGAAAGACGACGCTCGTCTGCAGTCTCGTCGAACGGTTTACGGCCAAGGACGTGCGGACGGCGGTAATTAAGCACGACGCCCATGATTTCGATATCGATCATCCGGGAACGGACTCGTATCGGCACCGCAAATCAGGTGCATCTGCGATTGCCTTAGTGTCCTCACGGCGAACGGCCGTGATCGAGGAAAGGGAGACCGGTTTGGACGAACTGATCGGGCGGTTTTCCGATTACGATTTTATTTTGGTGGAGGGCTTCAAGCAGGCGGAGTATCCCAAACTCGTGATAGTACGCAGCCTGGAAGACCATGCACTGGCTTCCCAGTTAACATCCGTACAAGCCGTCGTCTCCTGGTTTGCCGCAGACGTGGTGCAGGGGAGGATGGAGCTGCAGCAGGGTTCCGTTCCGGTATTTGGGGTCGATGACATCGACCGGATCGCGGAATGGCTCCTTCGCAATCATGGACATTAAAAAACAGCACGCCAACTCCGATGCAGCGGATGCGGCAGTGCTGTTTTTCTTATAATATCAGAAAGTATAAACTCCAGAGCTATTGCTTCCTGATATTGCAAGAAAGATTACCATTATACGCGGTCTGTCTTCTTTGAAGGTACGTCGATAGACGTTTTTCTTATAATATCAGAAAGTATAAACTCCAGAGCCATGGCTTCCTGATATTGCAAGAAAAATTACCATTAAACGCGGTCTGTCTTCTTTGAAGGTACGTCGATAGACGTATTTCTTATGAACCTAGCCCAATCCGTTACGGTTCCAGCCTTCGCTCAATCGCTTCAGACATCGTTTTATCCGTTAGATGAGCGTACACTTCCGTCGTTTCGGTGGAGGCGTGGCCGAGCTGTTCCTTCGTTTTGTAAATATCGTTTTGCAAATAATAGTCGGTGGCGAAGGAATGCCGGAGCTTATGTACGGTGAGATAAGGTTTGCCGAAGCGTTTGGCATACTTGATGATCATCGCCTGAATCGCCCGCTTGGTCATGCGCCCGCCTTCCTGATGGCCGTTCGGAAGCGCAGCAAACAGCGCCTTTTCCCTCTTGGGCACCTTATACCTGGACTGACGCAGGGCAATGTACTGGGCCATATCATCCCTGGCCTGCTCGCGAAAATAGACCGGTGTCTTGAACGTCTCGTCGTTATTGCCCTTCCGGTACACATAGAGCATCTTGTTGTTCATATCCAGATCGTCAACATTCAGGTTAACTACCTCGGATACCCGAAGCCCCGAATTCAAAATCAGGCTGGCAATGCAGGCGTCGCGTTCCCTATTCAGCTCATGCGCATGCAGCGCCTGCTTGTTATTGGCGACGTCCTTCGCATAGCCGTCCATAATATAGCCGATAAACTCCAGCAGTTCGTCTTCCTCGAGAATCTTTCCTTTCAGCTTGGCGGCCGTATCTTTCGGTTTATGGATCCGTTTGATCTCCACCTTGGCCATAATGTTGCGCTTCAGCAGCGGATAGAAGTTGTCATCCTCGGCAATTTGGCTTAAATAGTGAAACAGCGAACGCATCGAGGAGAGCTTGCGGGAGACGGTAATTTTGGAGTTGGCGCTATCCCGGCGGGTCGTTAAATACAAGCGGTAGCTGACTACATCTTCCATCCGCAGCACCTCCAGTTCTTCCAGCGTTACCTTGCCGTTGACCGATGCAGCGGACAATCCTTCGGCCCGGAGCCAGTTGAAGAACGTTTCGTAATCCCGGATATATTCAAGCAGCGTGGACGGCGACAGATCAGGCAGCTTGTAATCGATAAATTGCTGGACATACCAAGGCATGGTCAAAACTTTGGCGTCCAGTTTTTTTCGGTCTTGTTCTTTTTGAACATTCATCGTCATCCCTCCCTTTTCTCAATTCGTCGTTTCCTACTATTTTAACACAACGGGCGAACAGGTGTCCGCCTCTTTTGATCAAGGCAGGAGAATCCGCTCGCGTATAACCTTGCCCGTCCGATGACAAAGTTATATAGTGGAAAAGAAGTCAGGATCGTGAACCGGAAAATAGGAAGGTGAAGTTATGGAGTTCAGGCTGGACCTGGTTCCGCATAAGCGCAGGCAAGTGATCTACAATTTGATGCAGCTGTATATGTACGATTTTTCCCGCTACCAGGATATCGTGGTGGACGACAACGGCAAATTTCCCGAATACCCGGGAATCGACGAGTACTGGCGGAGGGGAACCGGCAAACACGCTTTTTTGATTTCGTACGATAAGGTGCCGGCCGGTTTTGCTTTGATAGATCGGCTGTATGACCCGGTTGAAGGCGACTTTTACATGACGGAGTTTTTTATTATGCAAAAATACCGCCGGAGCGGCATGGGAACCTGGGCTGCCCAGGCGCTGTTCGAGCGGTTCAAGGGCAGATGGAAGGTAACCCAGATCAAAAACAATCTGCCGGCCCAAACCTTCTGGCGGAAGGTGATCGGCAGCTATACGAGCGAGCGGTATTCGGAGAAGGTTCATCCGCAATACGGGAACATCAGCCAGTATTTTACCAGCTGAATAGATTGAACTAGAGTTGGGTATTTGTAACCTTTTGAAGACGGACTCCCGTGTTCGATTCTCTTTAGTTCATTCTATATAAATACATAGGGGTTCAATGGAAGGGAAGGGCGGTGAGCCCTTCTTGAATCGAAGCAGGCTCGGGACTTACCACCGCGGAAATCAGCGTTTAGCGGCTCTCCGGTATGGGTAAACAACTGATATATTGCGTAAAAGTCACATCGTATCCATGTACGCATCCAATTATGAAACCAGGGAGGATTTCATTATGGAAAGACGGGCATTCGGCAAAACAGGCATGGAAGTGAGTATTCTGGGCTTTGGCGGCGCTGAGATCGGCAAGGAAACGGATCTTTCCAAAGTTGAGCAGCTGCTGGGGAGCGCGCTTGATGCGGGCCTTAACATGATCGATACGGCGGAGTGCTACGGCGACAGCGAAGAGCTGATCGGCAAAACGATGGCGAACCGCCGCAGCGAATATTATTTGTTCACCAAATGCGGCCATGCCTCCGGCTTGGATTATAAAGATTGGGATCCCGAGCTGCTGGAGAAAAGCATAGACCGCAGTCTGAAGCGGCTGAAGACCGATTACGTCGATTGCATCCATCTGCACAGCTGCTCGGAAGACGTACTGAGACAGGGCGCAGTGATCGAGGTGCTGCAAAAGGCCAAGCAGCAGGGGAAGACGCGCTTTATCGGATACAGCGGCGATTCGATTAACGCATTGTATGCGGTCCAAACCGGCGTGTTTGACAGCTTGATGATGTCGCTCAACATCGCCGACCAGGAAGTGATCGACCTGACGCTGCCTGAAGCCCGCAAGCGGGGAATGGGGATCATCGCAAAGCGGCCGATCGCCAATGTGGCCTGGACATACGATGAGCTACCCGAGAACGCTTACCCGTATAAATACTGGCAGCGGTTGAAGGAATTGCAGTATGACTTTTTGCGGGACGGCGAGCAAGCGGTGGCGAATGCCCTTCATTTTACCTTGGATACGCCTGGGGTGGATACCGCGATCGTGGGAACGAACAAGCCTGGGCGCTGGTCGCAGAACGCCGAGATGCTTACGAGCACGAGCCTAAGCCATGACCGGTACCAGGAGATCCGGGCGCGCTGGAAGCAAGTGGCCCCGAAAGACTGGGTCGGCCTGACGTAAGCGGTTCGGGATGCACGCCTGGTGACGAAGCGCCGTTAAATGATTCGCTTGCGAATAGAGAAGGCTCCCTCCGGAACTGCAAGTTCCGGGAAGGGAGCCTTTTTTGCGTGCGTGCAGATCGGGAACCCCCGTTATTCGGCCTTTCCGAGCTTCGTTTCGCTGTATTGAAGGCGGTACTGGCCGGGCGTCATGCCCTCCAGTTTTTTGAACATCCGGTTGAAATACGGCGGCTGATAGCCTACCGATTTGGCAATTTCGTTCATTTTGAGGTCGGTCGTCAGCAGGAGCATTTTGCAGTGGCTGATTTTGAGCGCCGTCAAATAATCGATGTAATTCGAGCCGGTCATCTGGCGGAACGCCTTGCTGAGATGCGACACGCTGACCCCGGCTTCCATGGCAAACGTCTCCAGGGAAATATCGCACATGTAATTGTCATGAATGGTTTGCAGTACCTGATCGACGACATCCTTCATGGCATGCTGGTAGCTCTTGGACAGCAGGTCGATGTAAGGACGGATCACCCGTTTGCCGAACCATTGGATGCAGGCTTCGGAGTCTCTCAGTGTCCTCAGCTCCTCTTCCAGCTGGACGCCGTCAAAGAGGGCGTACGGGTTATGTCCCGACTGCAGCATGGAACGGTACAGGCTGCTTTTGAGCCGCATCAGTCCCTGATGGACGACCCACTCCGGAGCACCTTCATTTTTCAGTGCGGTCACAAATCGCTCCAGAATGTCAGCCGCTTCGTTTTCGAGGCCGAGGTTCAGCGTGTGCGTAAATTCCTGCTCCAGATCGTACGGAAAATCGACTTCGGGATTCGCCTGCTCAAGTACGGCGGATGCTTCCAGCAGCTGGCTCTCCGACGTAAACGTGCGGTAGCTCAGCGCTTTGCGCGACTGTTCCAGCAGGAAAGGGATGTCCATCCACGGCGCAACCGGTCCGTTCACAACGATCGTGGACGGCATGCGCAGCACATGTTCCAGCGTGCGGAGCATATCCCCGCCAAGCCGAAGCAGTTCATTCCGCGCATCAGCCATGGCCGAGGATTCCGGGAAAATCAGCACCGCGGCAATCGAGCCGTCGAGCAGATCGATCGTATGCACATAGGAGGCCGACGCCTCCGACATTTCGCCGACGATGTTGATGGCCGCGTAGGTGATCAGTTGGCTGTCTTTTTCCGTCAGGGGGACCTTGTGACCATCGAGCCTGTGCAGCTGGCAGACCACGACCGAGAACAGGCAGCCCGTCACGTCGAGCTGCAGGGCGCGCAGCTTTTCGGTCAATTCCGCCTCCGATAAATGGGCGGCTTGTCCCAGCACAAACTGGTTGATCAGCGCTTCCCTGACTTTGGGCGTGGATTGATCCAGCCGGTTCTGCAGCGAGTCGTTGGCGAACCGGTACTGCTTCCACTTTGCTTCAATGTAAGCCATTTCGTCGGACGGGTCGGCATCTTCATCCGTTTTGCCGTCCTTGAACAGGTCCATGATTTTGCGGAACGGCTGATAAAACCGATTGGAGGCAAACCAGCTCAGCCCGAGCGCGGCGATGAGAGACACGATCCAATAGACGACCACCACGTGCGTATAGGCACTGTTGGGCGCGGTGACTTTGGATGACGGTGTGCCGGTAACAAAGGTCCAGATCCGGTTCATTTTTTCAAAAGAAACCGCATTCATGAGAAATTGCTCATGGTCTGCGCGGATTTGAAAGCGTGACTGGCTGTCGTACGTGCGCTTGGACGAGCCGAGCTGTTCCAGGACCCGCGGCAGCAGCTCGGGATACGACTTGGCGGCATCCGATTCACCAATGACCACGTCGCTGCCGTCGAGGACATAGGCTGCCTGGTCAGGGTTCACGTTCAATTGAAGCATGGCCGGGTTAACGTAGAGAACGAGCGCGCCGTAAGAGGTTTGGCCGTTAAAAGGCAGCTTCATGACGATCGCATGCTTGGAGCCGCTGCGTCCAAACGGCCGGGTGAGATGATTCGTCCAGAAGATACCCTTGTCCCCGTTCATGAGACTGTTCCAGACGGCCCGATCCGCCGGGTCGTCCAGCGCGCGCAGGCCGAGGACCGGCTGCAGCAGCACGTTCTGCTTAGGTATGTACAAATAAGCCTGATCGATCAGCGATTCCCCGTTTTCGATCAGAGACATCGTATCCAGCAGCTCCTGGGTCTTTTCGAACTCATCGATATAGTTCATGTCCGCGATCGCGGGCTTAAAGATGGGATTGGCCATCATGTGCAGGGCGTACTGGACCAGTTGGGAGAACTGGCCGTCGATTTTGCGCACGGATTCCCGCAGCATGATCTCGTTATTTTGCTGGTACTGCTGGATCAGGTACCGGTTGCCGACATACCCGCCAATACAGCTGACAATCGTGATCGGAATGCAGGTCAGCAGGATCGCAAACGCAATGCTTTTCCAGTACATGGTCCCTTTCGATGCGAACCTTCTAGCCAAGTAGTCTAACAACATGGTATCCACTCCCGCTCGTTTGCTTCAGGCCTATGTCTGATCATGACGATAGTATGTCTATCATATCGAACGGCAGCGGGGTTGAATAGACCTTTAACCCATGAATTTCCGCCAGTCAAAAAAGTGCAATCCTCAGAAACGGACATGCAGAAATCCTTGATTGAAAGCGGCCTTAGCCGCTCTGCATAAGGAAATGGGCATGGCCTTGGATAAGGTACCCGTTCGATCGGGAAAGAAAATCGAATTGCCGGAAATCCGGACGCTCCCTAACATGATTCACATAAGCGGTCTTGGGGAGGCAGGTTCAAAACCTCAAGATGGACCGTTAGCTGGGCAAACCCAGCCATCCCGAGTGCCGCGAACCGGCGAGCAGGTGATAGATTATTTTGACGAAAGTGAGGGAGCGCGAGTGAGCGAAACATCCATGGGCGGGCAGTCCGAGAGGCGGTCCGCCCCAAGAAACCCTTCCCCATTGGAAGGCGTCACGTTGAAGAAGCGGAGGCTGTGGCCGGAACTTCGGCGCGACAAGTATTTGTATTTACTGGCCATGCCGGGGCTGCTGTTTTTCATTATTTTCAAATACATCCCCATTACGAATCTGGTGATCGGCTTCCAGGATTATTCCCCTTACCTGGGGATCATGGGCAGCAAGTGGGTCGGGTTTGAGCACTTTGTCCGCTTCTTCTCCAATCCCGACTTCTGGATGCTGCTCCGCAATACGCTGGGGATAAGCTTGATGAATCTGGTGTTTTTCTTTCCGGCTCCGATCATTCTGGCGCTGATGATGAACGAGGTGAGAAGCCAGATCATGAAGCGGTCGGTTCAGTCGCTGATTTATATTCCTCATTTTTTGTCCTGGGTGCTGATCTACGGGCTGACGTATTTGATGTTCTCCCAGTCGGAAGGTCTGATCAATAAGCTGCTGGAAGCGAGTGGGAGGAGCACCGTCGATATTTTATCGAATCCCCATTATTTCTGGGGAATGCTGACCGTTCAGTCCATTTGGAAGGAAGTAGGCTGGGGGACAATCATTTTCCTGGCGGCCATCGCGGGCGTCGATCCCCAGCAGTATGAAGCGGCCGTTATGGACGGGGCCGGGCGGTTCCGCCGGATGTGGCACATTACGCTGCCGGCGATGCGCAATGTCATTATGATCCTGTTCATTTTGCGCCTCGGCACGATTATGGATACAGGCTTCGAGCAGGTCTACCTGATGATGAACGCGGCGGTAACGGAGGTAGCGGAAGTGTTCGATACCTATGTATACCGGGTCGGCATCCGCCAAGGCGAGTTCAGTTACAGCACGGCCATCGGGCTGTTCAAATCGGTCGTCGGCGTCGTTCTGGTCGTCCTTGCGAACAAGGCGGCAAAGCGCCTGGGTCAAGACAGCTTGTACTAAGGTAAAACTTCGAAAGGAGAGTTGCAGCGGATGGAACTGTCCCTGACCTGGAAAGACCGCCTGTTCAGCCTGTCCAACGGCGGGCTGCTGATCTTGTTCAGCCTGGCCATGGTGTTTCCGATTTATTATACGATTGTGCTTTCGTTTACGGATCCGACGGAGTATTATACGAGGGATTTGATTTTGTGGCCGCACCACTGGTCGATGGACGCGTACCGCTATTTGCTCAGCAACGGTTTGTTCGTCAATTCGGTGCTGATCAGCCTGTTTCTGGCAACAGTAGGCACGCTGCTCAGCCTGCTGGTGACGGGGGGACTGGCCTATGCCATCTCAGTGCGCCGACTCCGGTTCCGCAAGACGATGATGGTCATGATCCTGATTACGTTTTTGTTCACGCCGGGACTCGTGCCGCTGTATATGGTGGTCCGAAACCTCGGCCTGATCGACAGTGTCTGGTCGCTGATATTACCGTCACTGACAAGCGGCTGGTACGTGCTGCTGATGAAAGGCTTCTTTGACAGCATCCCGGACAGCCTGGAAGAGGCCGCGCGGATCGACGGCTGCACCGAAATCAGCGTGTTCTGGCGGATCATCATCCCTTTGTCTCTGCCGGCAGTGGTCGCTTTCGGGCTGTTTTTTGCGGTGGGGTACTGGAACACCTATTTCAACGCGATCATGTTCATCAATGAGCAGAACAAATGGCCGCTGCAGGTGCTCCTGCAAAATATGCTCGTCGATCCGACGACGATGGGCGGCGGCGAGAACGCCAATATCAGCGTTACGATGAACCGGCAGATGCCGACGGAGACGCTCAAAATGGCCGCGGTGGTCATCGCGACGGTTCCGATTATGCTGGTATATCCGTTCCTCCAGAAGCACTTCGCCAAAGGAGCGATGGTGGGTTCGGTCAAGGAATGATGATATATAACAGGGTCAATAAAAAGGAGGCTACTGCATTGAAAAGACAAGCAGAACAGAGAGCCAGGCATTGGTACATCAAAACGCTGGTTGTGGCGGTGGGCACCAGCCTGCTGTTGTCCGCCTGCGGCGGAGGGGGAAAGAGCGGCTCAGGGGATTCTTCGGCCCCGACCAAGATTCAGATGCAAACGCTGAATTATGCGACGGAGTTTATCGACAATACGAACCCGATCTGGAAGGAATTCGAGAAGCGCACGAACACGCAGCTGGATATTACCTGGCTGTCGCCGACCACGTCCGAGGAGAAGATCAATGTCATGCTGGCATCCGGCGACCTGCCGGAAGTGACGTTCGTGGAATCGCTTCTGAATCCGCAGCTGCAGAAAATGATTGACCAGGGCGTGTTCTGGGACCTGACCCCGTTCATCAAGGATTATCCGAACCTGAGCCAGCCCGCGCTAGCCGAAATGTGGACGGATTCGAAGGTCGACGGCAAAAATTACAGCATTCCCCGTTATTATCCGAGCTATGGAGGAGGGGCGTTCCCGATTCTGCGCAAGGACTGGATGGACAAGCTGGGGCTGCAAACCCCGACCACCATGGACCAATTTTTCGACGTGCTGAAGGCGTTCAAGGACAAGGACCCGAACGGAAACGGCCAGGCGGACGAAGTTCCGTATGCCGCCAACAGCGATACGATGGGCTTTGTGTACGGCGTGTTCAACGGCGTGCAGGGAGCCTGGAAGCTGAAGGACGACAAGCTGGTGCCGACGATTACGGAAGATGCGTCGCGGGATGCGCTCCTATGGATCAAAAAAGCGTATGACGCGGGACTGTTCCCGAAAGATTTTGCGATCCTGAAGTACTCCCAGACGGTCGACCTGATCCGCGGCGGCAAATCGGGCGGCACTTCGCAGTCGATGAACCATGCCTGGGTGACGGGTTCCAAAATCAGGGAAGTGGTGCCGACGGCAGATTACATGCCGATTACCTATCTGCAAAACGCGGACGGGGAGAAATATACGCCATCCGGATCGCCGTATTACGGTGTGTACCTGATTCCGAAAAAAGTGCCGGAAGCCAAGGTGAAGAAAATCCTTGCATTTTTCGATTATGCTTATGGCAAAGAAGGCAATGAACTGGCGACGTACGGCATTGAAGGCGTGGATTACACGGTCGAGAACGGCCGCAAAATCCCGACGCCGCAGGCAGCCAAGGACCAGGTGGGAGACGGCAACATGAACAACCTGATCCACCTCATCAGCGATGATATGTCGATCGGGGCGGTCGGCATGCCGGATGAGGTGTACAACCGCAATGTGGAAATCGTCAATGAGCGTAAACAAATCAAAACCCCGAATCCAGGCAATGAGTTGTACTCCGAGGCCTATAATAAATATTATCCGGAAATTTCGAAAAAAGTGAGCGATATGCGGACCAAGGTGATCATCGGCAAAGACACGATCGAAAACTATGACAAGCTGATCGAGCAGCTCCGCAGTGATCCGACGCTGAAACAGGTTGCGGATGAGATGACAGAGGCTTATCATAAAAAAATGGAAAGAAAGTAACCTCCAAATCCCATTCATGAGAGAGGCGAAACGATGAGTGTACTAAGTGTTCAAGGCAAGCAGTTTGTGTGGGACGGTGAGCCCATCCGTCTGGTTTCCGGGGCGATCCATTATTTTCGGGTCGTTCCCGAGTACTGGCGGGACCGGTTAACGAAGCTGAAGGCTTGCGGGTTTAACACGGTTGAGACGTACGTGGCCTGGAATATCCATGAGCCCAAAAAAGGGGAATTCGTGTTCGATCACGGAGCGGACCTGGTTCGCTTCATCGAAACGGCCGGTGAACTCGGCTTGCATGTCATAGTAAGACCCAGCCCGTATATTTGCGCTGAATGGGAGTTTGGCGGTCTGCCCGCCTGGCTGCTCAAGGAACCGGGACTCCGGCTCCGCTGCGATGACCGGCGGTACCTGGGCCACGTCGATGATTATTATGACGTGCTCATTCCGAGGCTGCTTCCGCTGCTCAGCACGAACGGCGGGCCGATCATTGCGATACAGATCGAGAACGAATACGGCAGCTACGGCAATGATAAGACGTACCTGAACCACTTGAAGAAAGGGCTTACATCCCGCGGCGTGGACGTGCTGCTGTTCACCTCGGACGGCCCCGGAGACTTTATGCTGCAGGGCGGCATGGTTGAGGACGTACTGGAGACGGTGAACTTCGGGTCGCGTGCCGTTGAAGCCTTTCAGGAACTCGAGGCCTATCAGCCGGACAAGCCGTATATGTGCATGGAGTTCTGGAACGGATGGTTTGACCATTGGGGCAAGCCGCATCATACCCGCGATGCGGCGGATGCCGCCCACGTGTTCGAGGACATGCTTGCGGCCGGGGTTTCGGTCAATTTCTATATGTTCCACGGAGGGACGAACTTCGGCTTTTATAACGGCGCGAACTGCGGCGAAGAAGGGTACGCGCCGACCGTCACCAGTTACGATTACGATTCCCCGCTGAACGAATGGGGAGAGCCGACGGAGAAATTTTATGCGGTCCGGGACGTTCTGGCCAAATATGAGGACCTGCCGGAACTGCAGCTTCCCGATCCGATTGAGCGGAAGGGATACGGCGAGGTGCGCCTGACTGATCGGGTAGACTTATTCGACTCGCTCTCCGATCTGTCCGACGCGGTGGAGCGGGCTGTGCCGGAAACGATGGAGCAGCTGGATCAGGACTACGGTTTTATTTTGTACACGACCTTCGTCTCGGGACCGCGCGGCGAAGCCGACTTGATCCTGCAGGAAGTGCGGGACCGTGCACTCATTTTTGTCGATGGGGAGTACCAGGGCGTCGTGCAGCGATGGGACGAGCAGCGCAGCCTGAAGCTGAGGGTCCCGGCCGGCGGCGCGAAGCTGCAAATCTTGGTAGAGAACCTCGGAAGGGTTAATTACGGGCCGTTCATGCACGATCCGAAAGGGATTACCGAAGGGGTCCGGTTAGGCAACCAGTTTTTGTTCGGATGGACGATCCATACCCTCCCGCTGAACAACCTGGAGCAGCTGGTCTTTGTGCCGCATCTGAAAGAAGAAGTTGCCGCCGGATTGGATGCAGCGAGCCAGAACACCCCGACATTTTACAAAGGGACCTTTGAGGTAAACGGAACCGCCGACACCTTTTTGGACGTCACGGGTTGGACGAAAGGCGTCGCTTATATAAACGGGTTTAACCTGGGCCGGTACTGGGAGGTTGGACCGCAGTCCACGCTGTATATCCCGGCACCGCTGCTGCGCGAAGGCCGGAATGAAATCATTCTGTTCGAGCTGCACGGCACGCGGCAGCCGTCCGTTACCCTTGTGGATCAGGCACGGCTGGGATAAAGCAAACAAAGTTTAATTCCTGCGATAAAGAGCAGTATACATGAACTTATAGTGTACATCAGGATCATCATCTCCTGAACGGGAAAAAGGGAACGGCCATCAGTGGCCGTTCCCTTTTTGAATTGAAGATATTCATTCATCATATGAAAATTTCATAATAGTTCGGCAGAGCGTCATAGCTCTACATTTTTTTTGATCGAATCGCGGATGACGAGATTGGTGGACAGCATGATTTTTTTGAACCCGCCGGAAGTGTCTTTGCTGCCTTCGAACAGCAGCTTCGCCCCTTCATAGCCCAGCGTTTCGAAGGGTTGATTGACGGTGCTCAAAGATACTTTGGCATATTTCGAACTCTCAACGTCATCGAATCCCATAATCGATATTTGCTCCGGAATGTTGACCCCTTGCTGCGTAAGCTGCCCAATCACTTCGAGTGCCCGTCTGTCATTGACGCAAAAGAGGGCAGTCAGCTCGCCTCTTTGAATTTGCCGCTGCAGCTTCGTATAATCTAAATCCCGCTGAAGATACAAAACATCGTCATCCGGACCGAGCGAGGCGTCCGCCATGGCATGGCGGTATCCGTTGTACCGCTCAACCTCCGTGCTCAAATGAAAATCATAAGCGGCGAATCCGATCTTCCGATGGCCTTGGGCAATTAAATAAGCAACGGCTTCATAAGCTCCGTCATGGTTATTGCTTGTTATGCAGTTGACTGGATAACCGGCGGGAAAGCGGTCGAGCATGACGAACGGAACGGATTTTTTTCGAATTTCGTTCAAGTACTCCCTTGCCGCGTCGGGATTGGCAGAATAAATAAGCAGCCCGCGGTTCTCGGATTGAATCAGCTTCAGGATTAGCTCCCGCTCTTGCTCGACATCATTTTCCACGAATTCAATGATGAGTTTGCAGCCTTGTTGGTTCAGAAAAGATTGTACGCCTTTGATGATCTTCATATACGAACTGTCGTACATATCATTGCCGGAGATGATAAAGGTCACGTAGTTGGACGTTGGGTTAACAGATTCCGCCTGATTGGCGACAAAGCTGCCTTTTCCTCTGATCCGGTAGATGACGCCTTCATTGACGAGCTCCGCCAGCGCTTTCCTCACCGTAATGGAGCTGACGTCCAGCAATTTGGAAAACTCTGATTCGCTAGGAATCCGGTCATCCTCGCCGAGCTCATTATTCTCTATTTGTGACAGAACATAATCTTTCACCAGCTGGTACTTGGTCATTGTTGTATCGTTCTTGCTCATGCAGGGTCACCTCTTAAATGGACATATACTTAATTATACCGAAAGTTATAATAAATAGTATACCAAGTTGTAATGATAAACTCAACTATCACTTATGAATCCGGTCTAATCGGGCAGGGATTTGGTACCGAAAAACTCCAAAATATAGACTTTTGTTGTGTATTTCAGCTGTTTACCATGATCTTTTCTAAGTATACTAACTTTGTTGTTGTAAAATTAAAATCTATATATTGACGTCAAAAATGGTATGTGTTATCCTTCGCTTAGCATAATAACTCCGGAGAAAAAGCATATGATTTACCTGCATGATGTGCATGCTCGAGTGTTTCATCATCGTTATGGCGGATCCTTTGCGATCCATGCCTGCGCGCATGTTTGAAAGCGTTTCGATTTTGCATGCAGGTATTAAACAACTGCAATTGAATGCGCTTCCACTGTTGAGGTCCGCTCCCGTGTGACTTTTTAGTGGAAGAACGGCCGGGGTTCAAACGATGGCTTGAAGTTACTAGAAAAGGGGTGTTTGTGTTGGCAGCAACCAATAAAAAGCGATGGTCCAAACTTTGGAAACACCGATATCTTTACCTGATGGTGTTGCCCGGTTTGATTACGGTGCTTATCTTCAGTTACTTTCCGATGTATGGAATCACCATCGCCTTCAAGGATTACAACGCATCAAAGGGGATCATGGGGAGTCCTTGGGTCGGTTTCAAATATTTCACCACGTTTTTTCATGATCCGATGGCCTTCCGTGTATTAAAAAACACGTTACTTCTAGGTCTGTATACGCTGCTGTGGTCATTTCCTGCTCCCATTATCCTCGCGTTGTTATTTAACGAACTGAGAAACAAGCACTTTAAAAAATTCGTCCAAACGGTTTCTTACTTTCCCCATTTTATTTCGGTGGTCATCGTTGCGGGAATGCTTAAGGATTTTACGGCCAGAGACGGCCTGTTCAATCAAATCATTACATACTTCGGCGGAACCCCGATCATGTTTCTTCTGGAGCCGGGTTATTTCAGAACGATCTTCATTTCTTCCGGCATATGGCAGGGGATTGGTTTTGGAACGATCATCTACCTTGCCGCGTTGAGCGGGATCGATCCGACCTATTATGATGTGGCGGAAGTGGACGGAGCGAGCCGGTGGAAAAAAATCGTGCACATTACTTGGCCGTCGATCAAACCGACGACGATCATCCTGCTGATCTTCGCCTTGGGAGGAATTCTGGGATCCGATTTTCAGAAAATTATCCTGCTGTATTCGCCCGAAACTTACAGCGTGGCTGACGTCATTGGATCCTATGTATACCGTCAGGGGATTCTCGGCGCAAGATACGAGTACACCACGGCCATCGGATTATTCATGTCGGTCATATCCTTTATCATTTTGTACATTTCCAATTGGGTCAGCCGCAAAGTTTCGGAGACGAGTTTGTTTTAGGGGGGAGAATCTTGAGAAAAATCAGCTTCGGTTCCAGAGTTTTTGATGCTTTTAATATTTTCATCATGCTGTTGATCCTTGTCGTTGTGCTGTACCCCATTCTGAATATTGTCGCTACTTCCTTTAGCAGCGGGAAGTACATCTCCTCGGGAAGCGTTACGATTTGGCCGAAGGGTTTTACCGTACAGGCTTACGCAGACGTATTCAAAGACGCGCTGATTTATAAGGGGTATGTGAATTCCATCATTTACGCCGTAGGTTCTACCGGCATCATGCTGCTGTTTACCTCTTTACTGGCTTATCCGCTGACCATTCCCGGTTTTGCGGGAAAGAAGTTTATCACCATCTTTCTGATGATCACGATGTTTTTCAGTGGAGGATTAATTCCTACCTACTTGCTTATGCGCAGTCTGCATCTGCTCGATACGGTTTGGGTGATGATCCTTCCCGGCGCGGTTGGGGCATACAATGTGTTTTTGTTCCGAACGTTCTTTTCGAATGTGCCGGCTGAGCTGAAAGAATCGGCGGTCATGGATGGAGCCAACGATGTCGTCGTCCTGTTTCGAATCGTGTTGCCGTTGTCGAAAGCTCTTCTTGCGACGTTTGCTTTGTTTGGTTTGGTAGGAAGCTGGAACAGCTGGTTTGAAGCATTAATCTACCTCAAGGATCAGGATAAGTATCCGCTGCAAATGATTCTGAGAAACTATTTATTTACGCTGGATACCAACGCGATACAAGGAAGGGTAGGCGCCGGTAACGTGGCCATCAATTCATCGGGATCATCGCTAGATCCTAAGGCCATCCGAATGAGTGTGATCATCATTACGATGTTTCCCATTATGGCGATATACCCATTCTTTCAAAAGCACTTTACAAAGGGCGTATTGGTGGGAGCGATTAAGGGTTGACGAGAGGCTTCAGGATGGATGTAGAAGGGAATTTTCTTTTACGCCATATATAAAAACTTTATCCATAGGAGGAATTGGGATGATTAAAAAAGCAAGAATATTCAGCTTGATCATGGCATGTATGCTGGCCTTTTCCGTAACGGCTTGCACCAAGTCCGACGAACCTTCCAAAGATTCTGCTGATGGTGACACCTTATCTTTTTCCGTTACGCTTCCGTCGAGCGGGGTAGATAACGAGAACAGCATGATCGGAAAAGAGTGGAAGAAGCAGATGGAAGCCAAGCTTGGCAAAAAACTGAATATTAAGTTTAATTATATTCCGTCATCGGAATATGACGAAAAAGTGAAGCTCATGATTGCAAGCGATGATATGACGGACTTCTTTGTGACGCCTTTGTTTTACGATATCACGGACATGGCTAAACAAGGCCAAATCCTCGAGCTCAGTCAATATAAGGATTTAATGCCCAACTATATGAACTACCTCAGCAAGGTGAAGAATGGTATGGCACGAGTAACCAATTCCGAAGGTAAAATGTACTCTTTCAAAGAAACTTCGACGCCCAGATTTCCTGAGGATAAAGGCTTGCTGATCCAAAACGTATCCGCTTACAGATACGATGTATTCAAGGCGAACAACATCAATATTCCGCAAACGCTGGATGATTTCTATAACGCAGCCAAAAAGCTGAAACAACTTTATCCCGATAAGTATCCGGTGGATACCAAGTGGAACAGTTTGAGATCGCTCTTCTCCGCGAATCACATCAAGGACGACATCTACTGGGATGGCAGCAAATACGTATACGGTATTTTCAATGAGGGATATAAAGACGCCCTTCAGTTCGCAAATAAGCTGTATTCGGAAAAACTGCTGGATCCTGAGTATACGATTGATACGGACGATACGATCCGGAAGAAGGCTATGAATGGGGATACCTTCATGTGGCTGACACAGTGGTTTACTGAGCCGGGAGATTACACAAGGAACGCTGATGACGGCAAAATTTTTGCAGTGTCGCTGTACCCGGATAATCCGAAGTACGGAACAGCGTGGCAGGAAGCGACGAACGGAAACACCCCGGACTTGGGCTGGGCCACATTCTGCATCAGCGCCAAAGCCAAAAATCCGGAAGAATTAATCAAGCTTATCGATTTACAATATTCTGACGAAAACATTAGACTCGTGACTTGGGGAATCGAAGGAACGACCTACAAAATCGGAGAGGACGGCAATCCGACCTTTGTTGATTCGTTTAAGACGGCGAAGGATCCATGGGTGGAAGGAGATAAATACGGAATCCGGGCAAGTAAAAATTACAATCCAGGCTTGCAAATGGTCAATGATGCCAGAGCGTTCGTAGACTTTGCTGCAACGGATTATACCGTATTTAATAACAAGTATGAGGAAGTTCCGCTTGAAAAGTCGCCGTATTTAACAAGTTTACCGATGCCAAACAACGATTATGTACCATCATGGTACAGTGAGCCGGCCATCCAATTCACACCGGACGAAAGCCAGGAAATATCCGAGATCATGAACCCGATCAAAACGTTCGTTACGGAGGAGCAGGCGAAGTTTGTTGCCGGGAAGCAGAGTTTTGACAACTGGCCCAAATTTATCGACCAAGTTAAAAAAATGGGGGACATCGACAAAGTGTTGAAAATTTACAACGATGCTGCTCAAAGAATCCTGTCCAAAACACCCTAACAACATCATGACAATTTCACCAGTGACAAAACGACAAAAACGTCGGGAGGAAGCGAAGATGAAATTGAAGATGTGGAAACAAGCGGGAGCGTGGACCTGCGCCGCACTGTTGTTGGTTACGATGGCACCGGGAGTTACGCCAGCCCAGGCTGCAGGAAGCAGCGCGAATCAAGAAGCGGAAATTGCGGTGAAAAAGGTGCAGAAGCCGTTCATGATTAAGGTCGTGGATGCCGAGACGGGCCGGGGCATTCCGCTCGTGCAGCTGAAGACGACGAACAACATTTTGTATTATACGGACAGCGCAGGAGTCGTGGCGTTCGACGAACCCGGGTTAATGGATCAGACGGTCTTCTTTCATATGTCCAGTGATGGCTATGAGATCCCTGCCGACATGTTCGGCAACCGCGGGCAGGCTGTCGAGATCACGCCTGGTGGCAGCGTCACGTTGCAGATGAACCGGGTGAACATCGCCGAGCGGCTGTACCGGGTGACCGGCCAGGGCATCTACCGCGACAGTCTGCTCCTCGGCTTGAATCCGCCGATTCAAGAGCCGGTGATCAATGGACTGATCATGGGTCAGGATTCCGTACAGACGATCGAATACAACGATAAGCTGTATTGGTTCTGGGGCGATACGGACAGACCGGCCTACCCGCTGGGAAATTTCCGAACGACGGGTGCGACATCGGAATTGCCGCAAAACGGCGGCCTTGACCCGGATGTCGGCGTTAACCTGAAATATTTTACCAAAGAGGACGGATTTGCAAAAAGCATGGTGCCGACGCTTCCCGACGGGGGGAACATGGCTTGGATTTTCGGCCTGATGACGGCAAAGGACAGCACGGGAAAAGAGCGTCTGCTTACGGGTTACACGACGCTCAATCCTGATATCGTCGCGCGCGGCATCCTGGTCTTCAACGATCAGACAGAGCAGTTCGAACAGGTCGTCCAGTTCCCTTCCAAGGACGATTGGCGCCATCCGGGCGGTCAGGCGACCTATTACGAGGAGAACGGCAAGGGCTATTGGCTGTTTACAGAGCATCGGATTCCGAATTTGCGTGTGGCCGCCAGCTATGACGCTATCATCGACTATACCCAATATGAGGCGTTTACGTGCCTGGCTCCGGGAGCGACTTACGACGGCGCCAATACGTCCCTCGAGCGCGATCCGAACGGCAAGCTGGTATGGGGCTGGAAAAAGAATACCCCGCCGCTCAGCCAGGATCAAGAGAAAGAGCTGATCGGGCTGGGCGTGATCAAAGTGGATGATTCGCGCTACTATCAACTGAAAGATGCCGATACCGGCGAAGAGGTTTCGCTCGCCCAAAGCTCCGTCGAATGGAATGATTACCGGCAGCGCTATGTGATGATCGGACAGCAGGTGATGGGCAAGACGTCGGTTCTCGGGGAACTGTGGTACGCGGAAGCAGATTCGCCCCAAGGCCCTTGGACGACAGCCAAGAAGATCATCACGCATGACAACTATACCTTCTACAACCCGGCCCAGCACAAGTTCTTCTTTAAAGACGGCGGACGCGTCCTTTACTTCGAGGCGACCTATACGAATACGTATACGGACCATGTTCCGACACCGCGCTACAACTACAATCAGGTCATGTACAAACTGGATCTTGACGATCCGCGGCTTGGTCTTGAGCCGGTGCAGAGCAGCAAGTGAGGGTTGACGCTGAATAGGACCGTATTCTTCGATCTCAAAAGGACAATCCGCCCAGGAGGTAAACGAAATGAAATGGAAGCCGTGGAAGAGCGCGGGAATATGGACTTGCGTTATGCTGATGGTCATGACGGCGCCGGGCGCCGCAATGGCAGCGCAGACGGAGGGAAGTAATGCCAAGCCGGACGCAAGCGGTGCAAAGAAGATTGTCCGGAAGCCGTTTATGATCAAGGTTGTGGATGCCGAGACGGGCAGGGGGATTCCTCTCGTTGAGCTGAAGACGACGAACAATCTTTTATATTACACGGACAGCGCCGGAATCGTGGCTTTCAACGAACCAGGACTGATGGATCAGCAAGTGTTCTTCCATCTGTCCAGCGACGGCTACGAGGTGCCGACGGACATGTTCGGCTATCGCGGCCAGGCTGTTGAAGTGACACCGGGCGGAAGCGTCACGCTGAAGATGAACCGGGTCAATATCGCCGAGCGGTTATACCGGGTTACGGGCCAGGGCATCTATCGGGACAGCGTCCTGCTAGGCCAGAAGCCACCGATCAAGGAGCCGCTCCTGAACGGGCTGGTGATGGGGCAGGACTCCGTCCAATCGATCAAGTACCGCAACCGTCTGTACTGGTTTTGGGGCGATACGGACAGACCGGCCTATCCGCTGGGGAACTTCCGCGTGGCGGGGGCCACCTCGAAGCTGCCGGAAAAGGGCGGTCTCGATCCCGATATAGGCGTCGATATGGATTATTTTACGAAAGAAGACGGTTTCGTTAAAAGTCTGGTGCCGCAGCTGCCCGATGGTGCCGGAATCGCCTGGGTGTTCGGTTTGATGACCGCCAAGGACAGCAACGGACAAGAGCGCCTGCTCGCCGGCTACAGCACGCATAATCCCGAACTCAGCGCCTTTGGCATTGTTGCTTTTAACGACGACAAGAAGGAGTTCGAGCAGGTCGTCCAGTTCCCTTCCAAAGAAGATTGGCGCCACCCGGGCGGGCAGGCGACTTATTACGAGGAGAACGGCAAGGGTTACTGGCTCTTTACCGAACATCAGATGCCGAACTTGCGCGTGGCCGCCAGCTATGACGCCATCATCGACTATACTCAATACGAATCGTTTACGTGCCTAACGCCGGGAACGTCATACCAAGGGGCCCAAACGTCGCTCGAACGCGACGCGAACGGCAAGCTCGTATGGGGCTGGAAAAAGAACACTCCGCCGCTCAGCCAGGATCAAGAGAGGGAGCTGATCGATTCCGGTCTGATTCAGGCGAACGACCCGCACTACTATTCATTGAAAGATGCCGATACCGGCGATACGGTCAAAATCGCTTCAAGCTCCTTCGAATGGAACGATTATCGGCAGCGTTACGTGATGATCGGGCAGCAGACGCAAGGCAAAACGTCGGTACTCGGGGAAATCTGGTACGCGGAAGCTCCTGCGCCTCAAGGTCCCTGGATCACGGCCAAAAAGATCGTCACGCATAACAACTATACTTTTTATAACGTAGCCCAGCATAAGTTTTTCAATAAGGAGGGCGGCCGGGTCATCTACTTCGAAGGTACCTATACGAATACGTTTACGGATCATGCGCCTACGCCGCGTTATAATTACAATCAGGTCATGTATAAGCTCGACTTGGCCAATCCGAAGCTTGGGCTGACACCGGTTCAAGATACGACCGGGAAATAGAGCGCCTCGGCGCTCCGGCAGATTTGAAATCATGCAGTCATTATTAAACAACATTGAGGGAGGAACATCCAAATGCTGAAGGGATTGACGCTTGCCGGTTTGGGGGCAGTCGAAAGTGAAGAGAAGTTCATCGAACTGGCGGGTACGGGCGGTTTTCAAGCGGTTGACGTGGATGCCAGGGGATTGATCGAGCGGCTGGGAACAGATAGGGCCTTAAAAAAGCTTGAGCAGCACGGAGTCGTCATCGGCGCGATCGGCTTGCCCGTGGAATGGAGGGTTGGCGAGGACGAGTTTCTGGCAGGGCTGACCGGTCTAACGGAAGCGGCGGCCGCAGCCCGGTCGCTGGGCTGCACGCGCTGCTGCACGTACATCCTGCCATCGACCGACGCCAAACCGGCGCACTTCATGGCGCTCGCCACCCGGCGTCTGCGCATCTGCGCCCAAATTCTCGGCTCCTATGGCATCAGGCTTGCCCTGGAATTCGTCGGTCCGCATCATTTGCGGACGGCCTGGAAATACCCTTTCATCTGGACGATGGAAGAGACGCTGGACTGGATCGACGCGATCGGCGAGTCGAATGTCGGCTTGCTGCTGGATGCGTATCACTGGCACACGAACGGACTGTCCGCAGACGACATTGAGCGGCTGCAGCCGCAGCAAATCGTTCACGTGCATATCAACGACGCGCCGGATCTGCCGGTCGAGGCCGTGCTTGATAACGAGCGTCTGTACCCTGGGGAAGGTGTCATCGACTTGGAGGGCTTTTTAAGATCGCTGCAGCGCATTGGATACGATGGTATCGTATCGCAAGAAGTTTTGACGCCAGCTATGCCGGAAGATACGCCGGAGCAGCTGATTCTCCGCTCCAAAGCCGGGTTCGAGCGCGTATTTGCCGCTGCCGGAATCGGTATGGAAGGCAAATGAAGGTGAAGGAGCAAACGGTAAAATCGTATTTTGTAGACGGATACCATGGCGGGATTAAGGGGCATATGCCCCTTGGATCCTGGACGGACGTGATCCGACGGCTCAGTCTCAGTCCGGAATGGAAGCTGTGCCTCGACATCGAACCGATTTCTTGGGAGGCGCTGCGCCGAACCGATCCGCGCTCGTATGAATGGATCAGGAAACATCTGCTGGAGAACGGCACACCGCGGATGGAGATGGTAGCGGCAAGCTATGCCCAGCCGTTCGGTTGGGTCATCGGCGGCGAAAGCAATATCCGGCATTTGATCCGCGGCAAAGAGATCGTTCAGGAGCATTTCCCGGGCTTGACCGTGGACACCTATGCCACCCAGGAGCCTTGCTGGAGCAGCAGCTACCCGCAAATGCTGAGGTCACTTGGCTACAAACGGGCCGTGCTCAAAAACCCCGGAACCGCTTGGGCAGGCTATGCCTCCGGGATCAACCACGAAACCGTATTGTGGGTTGGGCCGGACGGAACCTCGATTCCTTGCGTACCGAGATATGCTTGCGAAGAATTGCAGAACTGCTGGGAGACCGAAGCAAGCCAAATGGAGCCGGCATTTGCCGGTAAATGCCTCGCGCACGGGATTTCTCATCCTGTTGGCAGCTTTCTGCAGGATTTGGGTTGGCCGGCGAATCCGCGGCTGGACGGGGAAGATGTCCAATACGTGACATGGCGCGAGTACATGGATGAAATCGCGGAAGCGCCTTCCGCGAAATGGCATTTTACCCAAGAGGACATCCGGTGCACGCTGCCATGGGGTGAAGGGACCTTGCAGCGGATGTCGCGGGAGGTGCGGGCGGCAGAGCAGGCGATCGTGTCGGCGGAGAAGCTGGCTTCCGTCGCGAGCGTAGCCCGCGGATTGGATTATCCGGCGGAGAAGTTTCAAGCCGCATGGGATCAACTGCTCTTGTCACAGCATCATGATGCATGGATCTGTGCGACGACCCGGGAAGGACGCCAGCAGTGGGCATGGCAGGCGGGCGCGCAAAGCTGGATGGCGGAGCTGCTGTCAGACGAGATCCGCGAATCCGCGCTGGACGGCTTCCGGCAGGACGACGCGGCGGTTGGTCAGCCCAATACATACGCGATCCGGGTGTTTAATACGTCCGGCACTCCGCGGAAGGAACTTACGGAGCTTGAAATCCCCCTTGAAGGAGGGGAGAAGACCGTTCATTTACGGGAGACGGATGGAACGCCGATTCCGCATCAGATTGTGCCGACGAGGGTCCGTCCTGATGACGGAAGTGTCCAAGCATGCCGGCTCATCTTCGAAGCGGAGGCTCCCGCGATGGGCTACCGAACATACTTGATCGAGGAGGCCTTGCCTGCGGGTCCGGTGGATGACCAGGCAAACAGGGTACAGGACGGTGCCTTTGCCGTCATTCTTGACGGCGAGGTTCAAATATCCACCGATCTGTACGAGATCCGGATCGATACAGCACGCGGGGGAGTCATCACACAGCTGTTTGACAAAGCGCTGAACGAATCCTTCGTTACTGTGAGCCGGCCGTTCAATGAGTTTACCGGCTACCTGATTCGCGAGGAACGCTGGTTCAGCAGCACCGAGTCCCCCGTTGACGTCACGGTGAGTGAGAACGGTCCGCTCCGGGTCGTGCTGGAGATGAAGGGACGGTTCGCGAATGTCGAATTCTTAACGACACTTATTGCCGCAAAAGGCCGGAGAGCGATCGATTGCCATGTTCGTTTCCGTTATGAGGAAGACATATGGATCGGCGATCCCTGGGAGATGGCGCCGGAAAATCGATCCACGGAGCGGAGAAAGTCGCATCATAACGCAAGGTATAAGCTGCAGGCCCAATTTCCGGTTGCGCTCGGAAACCGGAAGGTCTACAAAAATTCCGCGTTCGACGTAACGGAAAGCCGTCATGACGATACGCATTTCGAGCGGTGGGACGAGATCGTGCACAGCGTTATTCTGAATTGGGTCGATGTGTATGACGAGCAGCACGACTTGGGACTTTCCATATTTTCCGATCATACGACGGGATATTCCCACTCGCAGGAAGACCCCCTAGCCCTTACCCTCGGCTGGGGAGGGGAAGGCGGCTTCTGGTGGGGCAAGCGTCCGCTCCGCGGCGTTCAAGAGACGCGGTATGCGATCATGCCTCACGCCGGACGCTGGGACCGGGCCGGCATTCAGCAGGAATGCACGAATTGGACGGAGCCGCTCCTTGCGGTGTATGGCCGCACAAATGCAGGATTAACCGGCTCGTGGTCCCTGTTGGACGTGTCCGACCCGTCCATCGTGGTCAGCTCTGTGACGCGGGACGGCCGGGACCTCCTCGTGCGTTTGTACAATTCCGGGTCCGAGCCGGCTAGCTTCTCCATCAAGATGAGCGCGGAATTCGGCGACGTTACAGCCGTCGAACTGGACGGCAAGTTTAAAGAGCGGTTACAAAGCATAGCATTACCGGACCATGCCTCTCAAGTAAACCTGTCGCTGCAGCAGCATGGTCTCGCCACGCTCCGGTACAGCGACATCCGCTGCAACCCAGATCAAATCATAGGATGTGATCCGTCATTTGGATAAGAGAAAAGAGATTCTATATCATGTCGAGAAGCTGCTGAAGGATAAACACCGCTACATGTACTCAGTCATCTCGCCGGTCGATTTTTCCTGCTTCGTCACAGAGGAGCGGCTTTCTTGCGAGAACATAGAAGGTATCCGATTTGAGGCGATAGGGCCCGGCGACCGGTGGGGCGGCGACTGGATGTATGGATGGCTTCGTTCATCGGTTGCCGCCCCCCTAGAGGCCGAAGGCAAACGTTTGGTCATTCGGGCCGATTTCGGTTCCGAGGCGACGGTCTATGTGAACGGAATCGTACGGGGGGCGCTGGATCTTCAGCACCATGATGTAACGTTGACACGCAGCGCTAAGCACGGCGAGCGGTTTGAAATCGTCGCCGAAGCGTACGCCGGCCATTCGGGCCGACAGCCGGTGTTCGGCGAATCGCATCTTTGCCTGTTTGAAGAAGAGGTCTATCAATTCTACATCGATTTAGAATGTTTGGTTCAGGTCAGAAATCATATCGATGCGGATTCGCTTCGCGCGGCGGAAATCGACCGCTGCCTGACAGAGGTCGTCCGGACGATCGATTGGGGGCTTGCGAAGGATGCGCTGACGGCGAACGTTCAACAATGCCGGCAGCGGATGGCGCCGCTCCTGGCATGCGTGAACGGATCGACAGCACCCTTGCTGTACCTCATGGGACAGTCTCATCTCGATATCGCCTGGTTGTGGCCGATGGAGGAGACGAAGCGGAAAATCGCCCGGACGATGTCCAATCAGCTTACGCTTATGGAGGAATATCCCGATTACCGCTACGTCCAGAGCCAGCCGTATTTGTTCCAGCTTGCCAAAGACCTGTATCCCGAATTGTATGCGCGCATCAAACGAGCAGTGGCAGAAGGACGGATCATTCCGGAAGGCGGGATGTGGGTGGAATCCGATACCAACTTGCCCGGCGGGGAGAGTCTGATCCGGCAAATGCTGCACGGCAAACGCTTTTTCAAGGAGGAATTCGGCAAGGAGAACGAAATGCTGTGGCTCCCCGACGTGTTCGGGTACTCCGGCAACATGCCGCAAATTATGAAGGGCTGCGGGCTCCGGTACTTTGCTTCCGTGAAAATGTTCCAGACGTATGAGAACGTTTCGGACCCGTTCCCGTACAATACCTTCCTGTGGGAAGGGATCGACGGCTCGCAGGTGCTTACCCATCTGCTGGATTATGGTGATTTTCCGATACGGGTCAACCCGTCGTTTCTCATCCGTCAATGGAATGAGCGGGTGCAGAAAGACGGCATCGCGACTAGACTTGTGCAGTTCGGCCACGGCGACGGCGGTGGCGGAGCCAACCGGGACGACTTGGAATTCTTACGTCGGCTTGAAAATTTGGAAGGCGTTCCGCGCACGACGCATGGCTCGCCGATCGACTATTTTGAGGATCAGATCGAAAGAGGCATTCCCGATGCCAAATACGTCGGAGAGCTGTACTATCCGGCGCACCGTGGAACCTATACGACGCAGGCTCAGCTCAAGCGGTTAAACCGGAAGGCGGAGATCGGGCTTCGCGATGCCGAAATGTGGGGAGCCGCCGCAAGTCTGCTTCAGCACCGGACCTACCCGTATGGGGAGATGGATCGGCTGTGGAAGAAGCTGCTGCTGCATCAGTTTCATGATATTTTGCCGGGCACGTCCATCCATCGCGTGCATGAGGAGGCGCAGGCTGAGCTGACGGAATTGAACGGGCTCGTCGATACGATGGCATCCGGTGCAAGAGAGGCGCTTGCGGATGGCGAGCGTACCGGCATCACGGCGTTTAACTCGCTCTCATGGGCAAGAAAAGAGCTGGTTGCCCTGCCCGAAGGCGCCCTAGGCATAGCGGATCGGGACGGTAAACCGCGCCCTGTGCAGTGGCATGACGGCATAAGTTTCACGGAGGTTGAAACGCCGTCTACGGGATGGGCGACATACACGGTTACAGCGGCAGAGTCAGCGCCGGTAGCGCCGGGAAGAGCAGTGATAACTGCAACGAAATCGCGCCTCGAGAATGAATACCTGACCATTGGCATCAATGAATGCGGCGAGATCGTCAGCATTGTGGACAAGGAAACCGGGACGGAATGGACGGCGGGAAATTGCAACGCCATGAAGATGTACCGCGATCAGCCGTCGGCGTTCGACGCGTGGGAAATCGACCGGGACTATCAAGCATCTGCGGTAACGCTGGGTGAGAAGGCCGAGGTGTATGTCACCGCTCAGGGTCCCCTGTTTGCCAATATCCGCGTCGAACGCGCGCTTCATCACTCCAAAATGATTCAGGACATCCGGATCCGGGCCGGCAGCCGCCGAATTGAATTTCATACGACGGTGCATTGGAATGAAAAGAACAAAATGCTCCGGGTCGATTTTCCTGTACGCATTCATGCGAAAGAATCGATGCAGGAAATTCAGTTCGGTTACGTCAAACGGCCGAATCATGCTTCCAGGCCGCACGATGCCGACCGATTCGAAGTATGCCAGCATAAATGGGCGGTGCTTGCGGAGGCCAACCGTAGTTTTGCGCTGCTGAACGATTGCAAGTATGGGATTGCCGTGCAGGACAACACGATGAGCTTGACGCTGCTTCGCTCGCCAACATATCCGGACGAGAGGTCCGATCAGGGAACGCATCAGTTTACTTACGGATTTTTCGTATGGAACGGGGCGTTTCTGGACAGTCCCGTCGTTCAGGAGGCGTATGAGCTGAATTACCCGGTAAGCATCGTCCAAAGCGGAAGCCGGTTGGGTCATACCTCCCTCTTGCAGGCGGATCGTGCAAACGTGATCGCGGAGACGATCAAGCTTGCGGAAGACGGTTCGGGAGATTGGGTCATCCGGGCCTATGAGAGCAAGGGGGCCACGGTATCGTGCGGATTGGCGTTGGGTCTTCCCGTCAAAAAAGCGTACGAAACCAACATGCTGGAGGAAGTGACGTCCGACCTGCCGGTTGCTGAATGGAAGCTGAAGCTTGAGTTCCGCCCCTTCGAAGTGAAAACGATTCGGCTTGTACTACACGATGAGTAGCAGTGAAAGAGCAAAGGGACCAAAGATGGGAGGAATGGCGAAGATGAAGATGGATAAAGGACAGCGCCTGGTCATGATCGGTGATTCGATTACGGACTGCGATCGTAAATTTCCTTACGGGGAAGGGTTGTTTCAAGGCGTAGGAAAAGGGTATGTGTCGCTGGTGGATACCTTGCTTCAGACGGCATATCCGGAGTTGGATATTCGCGTAACCAACATGGGGATCGGCGGCAATACGGTCAGAGATTTGAAAGCAAGATGGGAAACGGACGTCTTGGACCTGAAGCCGGATTGGCTGTCCATCATGATCGGCATCAACGATGTGTGGCGGCAGTTCGATCAACCGGCGATTCCGGAATCGCATGTGCTCCTGGAAGAGTATGAACACACCTTGGCGGAATTGGCGGAGCAGGCGCTCCCCGGCTTGAAAGGTCTTGTCATCATGACACCGTTTTATATCGAACCGAATGCGGAAGATGGGATGAGACGGCGGATGGATGAGTATGGCCGGGCTTCCCAAAGGGTTGCCGAGCGCTTTGGAGCGCTATTCGTGAATACCCAAGCGGTATTTGAACCGATGCTGGGCTATGTGCATCCTACCGCCATCGCATCAGACCGGGTACACCCGAGCTTGACCGGGCACATGCTGATCGCACGCGCCTTCCTGCAGGCGATCGGCTTCGATTGGAAGCGCATGGGCGGCGATGCTTGATTGATGAATCGAATAAGGATTTCATCTGGTCATATTTTAATAATTCAGCATATGAAAAACTCACAATAGATATAGGAAAAGGCGACCGGTTCGTGTACGATCGCTTTTTTTTGCCTGCTTATACACTCCGGGTTATTAACTGATGTCTAAAAAGGTCATGTTTCCTTGGCGCGAATCCTCCTATAATCATTTATAAAGAAATGAAGGAGGATCGTATATGGAAGGCGAAAAATCGTACGGTTTTGGATGGTACCTGAACGAAACGGATCGAGCCATGACGCGTTATATGTATCAGTCTTTGCGGACAATCGGCCTAACCCGTTTTCATTGGCAGATCATGAACCGAATACATCTGAGCGGCTTGGCCGTCAAAGAAAAGCTGTATGCCCGCCATTATCTCGGAGCGGATGAGCTGAATGAAGTTATCGATTCATTGATCGGGAGGGGATGGGTGCGGATCGTTAAACCATCCGAGCGTGGCGAAACCAAACTGCAGTTCACGGACGCCGGCGACAAAATATATGCTAAGGTGGCTGCCAAAGTAAAGGAAGCCGGCGTACACATGTTCGCACCGATCACGAAAGAGGAATACGAAACAACGGTAAACGTGCTTAGCCGATTGATCGACCATATGAACGCAAAGGGCTTCGAAGGCTAACTATATCAATCATGTTAAAAAAAACAATATATGAAAAATTCACAAAAGAAAACAGAATCGGCATATACCTAGGCCATATCGCCTGAGTCACCATTTCTGCGGATCTATACTGGAAAAAAGGCAGCTTGCCTCTGACGTCTAACTCCATATCGCAGCAGCATCCTCCTGAGACCGGGGCGACCGGCCGAAGGGGATGCTTATTTGCGATCCTTGAATGGAAAGGCGAGCCCTTGCGAAAGGGCTGCACCGGGCTATTTTCCCAAGAAGATGCCTCCGTATATAAATGCCCCCACAATGACAAGCGCGGGATGAACTTTGCGGCGCTGCATCAGCCAGTACGCGATGAGGGCGATGGCGCCGAACTGGATCCAGCCGATGGACAGGATCGATTCTTTGGAGCTCTGGATGGTGAGCTGCAGCATCATGACGGCGATCACAGGCTGCACGAGCAGTGTCATGCCTTTGACCGCCTGGGACTGCTTGTATTTCTGCAAAATCCGCATCAAAACGATTAAGGCAACGGCGGACGGCACAATGGTGGCTACTTCGGCGACGAGTGCTCCCATCCACCCGGCTGCATCATAGCCTACGTAAGCGGCGATTTTCGTCGCAATCGGTCCCGGAAGCGAATTGCCAAGGGCGAGCATGTTGGAAAATTCGGCGCCAGACAGCCAGTGGTAATGCGGTACGATCTCCCTATGCATGAGCGGAATAGAGGAGGGGCCGCCGCCGTAGCCGAACACGTTGGCAAGAAAGAACCCGATCAGGAGCTCAATCCATGTCTCCATGGTGGTGTTCCTCCTTCCGCGCGCGGGCTTCTTTCAGCTTGCCGATGAGTTTAAAATGGACCGAGCCGTAGGCGAGCGCGATGGCGATCAGGATCGCCGGATGCAGCTGCACCCACTCGAGCAGGACAAACGCGATAACCCCGCAGGCAAGCGCGGTATATTTGCCAAGGCCCTTGACCGCCTTTTCGCCGAACTCATAGCACATCTGGGCCAGCATGACGGCCACGACCGGAACGACAGCTTCGATCATGCCATGGATAATGCGCGACGAGCTGAAGACGTCGATAAAAGAAACCAGTGCGATCATGGCGACCGCGCTGGGAAGAATATGGGCCAGCACCCCGACCAGCGCGCCGAGGGTTCCTTTCAGGCGGTAACCGAGATAGGCGGCCAGCTTGGTCGCAATCGGTCCGGGCAGCGTGTTGGCGATGGCCAGCACTTCCCCGAATTCCTCATCGGCCATCCACCTATACCTGGCGACGGCCTCGTGCCGGATGAGCGGTATGGTCGAAGGACCGCCACCGTACCCGAGGACTCCGGTCCGGAACATGGCGATGGATAATTCAGCGTATGTTTTCAGCATGGTGCACTTCCTTCCTTGTCGTTCAACGAATGATACATTCAAATCCCCGTTTAGATGGGATGCGGGCGGGCCGCACTTTTCGGGCAAAGCTCCGGCAGCATGGGAGGAAAGCTTGACCGCTTCTGAAGCTGGGGATCATCCCTATGAATGTCCAAAATGCTCAATATTTTGATTTTAGCAGCAATCCGTATCGTTCGGAAGAATAATTACCGCTTGCGGGTAAAAGCGGGATGCTGGCTGAATGTAAAAAACTTTTTCAAACCATCGGGTATCCATCCGTTGACTTCATCATTCTCGTGATGGTATATTGTGCATACACGATATACACAATTTATCGAGGAGGAACGGTATGCTGGCATTAGACATTCGAAACTTAAGTAAAACCTACCCGAATTTCCAGTTGAAAGACGTGACGTTTCAGCTGGAAAAAGGTTATATTATGGGTTTTATCGGCGCAAATGGCGCAGGGAAGACGACCACGATCAAAGCGATTTTGAATCTGATTCATACCGACAGCGGCGAGGTGCGTATTTTCGGCAAAAACATCACCGAACACGAAATCGAATTGAAACAGGAAGTCGGTTATGCGTTTGGCGGCATCGACTTTTATACCCGAAGCAAAATAAAAACCTTGACGGATGTAGTGAAGAAGTTCTATGCGAATTGGGATGATGAAATCTATTCATATTATTTGAGAAGATTCAAATTGGATGAAAACAAAAATCGTCGAGTTGTCGACAGGGATGAGAGTAAAGTACAATTTGGCCCTTGCCTTATCCCATGGCGCGAAGCTTCTTATTCTCGATGAACCGACAAGCGGGCTTGATCCGATAGCCAGGGATGATCTGCTCGATCTTTTTCAATCGCTCGTCGCAGAAGGTGAAATCAGCATCCTGTTCTCAACGCATATTACATCGGACTTGGAAAAGTGCGCGGATTATATTACCTATATCCATAACGGACGCATCATCAACAGCGCCGAAAAAGAGGAGTTTATTGATTCCTACCGTTTGCTGAACGGCAGTGAAAGCCAACTGGGTCAGGTGAAGGAGCAGTTGATTTCCTACAAAACGAATTCGTTCGGTTTTACGGGATTGATCCATGCCGAAGACTTCGATCCAACGTTAGATTTGAAAGCGGCCCGGCCGACTCTCGAGGAAATTATGATTTATTTCGCGAAAAAGGAGGATATGTATGTATAACTTGGTGATGAAGGATTTAAAACTGGGAATCAATCCGTTATTCTTTATTTTGCCTGTCGTGTTAGGCGCTTTGATGCTCATTCCGAGCTGGCTCTATTTTATTGTGCTGCTGTATTTTTGCTGGATCACGGTTCCCAATATATTTGGCCAATTCCGGGCGCAAAACGATTTGATGTTTACTTCGATGATGCCTGTAACCAAAACGGACATGGTAAAAGCAAGGGTGCTCGTCATTGTCATCCTGGAATTGCTGCATTTGGTTCCGGCCGTGATCTTCGGTATCATCAATCTCCTGCTATACCCGGATCTGACCTACTATTTCTTCGGTCCGTATCCAGGTTTTTGGGGGCTGTGCTTGGTTATGCTTGCGATCTTCAATGTGCTCTTTATCCCCATGTATTACAAAACGGCGTATAAATTTGGCGGGGCAGCGACTGCGGGAGTTGCCGGAGCGATGGTTTTTGCCGGACTTGCGCAATGGATCGGAATCCAGAATTCTTTGATGTCCGACATTTTCAATGGGGACGGCGTCCACAATGCGGCACTTCAAGCATCCATCCTGATCGCCGGAATCGTTATTTTTATTGCGCTCACGATGATTGCATACCGGATTGCGGCTAAGCGGTTCCATAAAGTGGAGATCCAATGAACATCGCCATTTCCAACACATCCGAAAAACCGATCTACCAGCAGCTTTTCGAACAAATCAGCGCCCAAATTTTGAAAGGGGGGCTGGAAAGCGGTTATAGTTTACCGCCGATCCGGCAAGCGGCCCAGGAGCTGCGCGTTAGTGTCATCACCGTAAAGAAAGCCTGGGAGGAACTCGAACGATGCGGTTTGATCAACACGGTCACGGGAAAAGGGTGCTTTGTCGCCGATTTCTCACCCGATGACAAGCTGCGAATACGCGATGAAATGATTCTGAAGCAAATGGTTAACGACACTTCATACTACAAATCCTTTGGTCTTACCCTGGATGAAGTGATGGAGCTGTTGAAGAAGATCTATTAGGCTTCGCCTGATTTGCCACGAAACTTGACACCTATAAAAGCTCAAGCGGAACAGCGAAATAGATTCGCCGTTTCTGCCGGGCTTTTTTTGTTGCTGCTCATTCACGCTTATGCCGCGTGCGACATGTTTTTCCGGGCTAACGCGACAAATCGTTAATGCACGCCCGGCATCGTCTATGTTAACCTACATCTGATCTTCACCCATCTCATTTTCCAAGACATGAAGGAGGGAACAAGTCAAGCATGAGAAAAGAGGGACTGCCATGACGACAGCCATGAAAACAAGGTGGAAGGCGCGGATCTATCATTATCTGACCTTGAAACGAAGGATCATGATCATTTTTTTGTTCAGCTCATTGATTCCGTTTGTCAGCATCGTGCTCATCTCGTATTTCACCATTTACTCCATCCTCACCAACAAAATCCAAAACGGCATCCAGAGCAATCTCAAACAAGTCGAGCTCTCCCTGGAAAATTCCATCAACAACCTCAACCATGTGTCGCAGCAGTTCGCCATAGGCGGGAGCGTCGGGAACAAACTGAGCGAAATGCTGGCGGCGGACGAGCCGTTCGAGCGGGCGAAAACGATCAGCGATTTGAAGGAGGAGCTCGGACTGATTACGTTCACGAACCCGAGCATCGGACTGGCTATGTATTATTTTATGAACGACCGCCACTATGAGTTGGAGAATTCGGGCGTCAAGGACAGCTTCGCTCCGGAGAAGCTTCCCCTGCTGGCGCAGTACAGCCAAATCTCCTATTACGGGCCGCATGTGAGCAACAGCCGTTTTGACAACCAATACGTGCTTTCCGCCATGCGCAAGGTGGATCTGCCCAACATGGACGGCGTTTATATTTACATGGAGACCGGCTTCAAGCTGACGCAAAACATATTGAACAATGATGCCGTGGGCGGGGCGGCTTCCCATGTGTTTGTGGATAATGACGGACGGATCGCCTACAGCGATGCCCCGGACTCCTTTAAGATCGGAACGAAGTTTCCGCATTTCGATCTGGCCAAGGCGTCGGGCACGGAACAAGGTTATTACTGGTTTAAAGAAACGAGCAATCAAGGCTGGAGCATCGTGTCGTTGACCTCCAAGGCGGACTATAACCGCGAAATCAACCGGTGGTTCGTGCAGATCGGGCTGTTCTCGCTGCTGTTTCTCGGCATGAGCCTGCTGCTGGGATGGCTGCTGTGGAAAATGGTTTACCGCCCGCTTCGCGGCTTTCACCGGGAAATCGAACAAATGGCCAACAATCGCGCCGGCAATCCGGCGGCTCGCACCCATATACCGGAATTCGACCTGCTGGTGCGGCGGTTTCAGCAAATGAAGCATCAAATATGGGAATTGTTCCGGGAAGTCGAGATCAAGGAAAAAAGGCGGGCGGATCTGGAGGTGGAGAAGCTGCTGTATCAGATCAACCCGCATTTTTTGATGAACAGCCTGGACACGGTCCGCTGGATCGCGGTCATGAACGGCCAGAAGGAAATCGACAGGCTCGTCTCTTCCCTGAATAAACTGCTGCATTACAATCTCGGAAAACTGGGCCAAACGTCCACCATTCAGGAAGAGATCGATGCGGTGAAGCAGTACCTTATTCTGCAGCAAATCCGCTATGATTTCCAGTTCGACGTCCATATTCACGTGGATCAGGAGGTGCTGAATGTGCCTATTCCCCGTTTTATTCTGCAGCCACTCGTCGAGAACGCCCTCTACCACGGATTGGATGATGACGGCTACATTCAGGTGGATGTAAGGCTGTCAGACCAAATCGTGATCTCCATCCAGGATAACGGCGCGGGCATTCCCGAGGACAAAATCCAGGTGCTGCTGTCCGCGGAGGCGGGGAACCGGAGCTCCGGGATGGGGATCGGGATGAGTTACGTCAACCGGATCATCGGGATGCATTACGGCGGCATGGCCAAGCTCAGCGTATCGAGCAAGCTCGGGGAAGGAACGACGATCAAGCTTAGCTTACCTAATGAAGGAGGTGCGGACCATGATAAAAGTGCTGGTGGTGGATGACGATAAGCTGGTCCGGAAAGGGCTCATTTCGGTGATGCCCTGGCAGGATTTCGAGATGGAGGTGGTCGGGGAGGCGAGTAATGGATCGAAAGCGCTGGAATTTCTGGCCGCCCATGAGGTCGATCTGCTGCTGACGGACCTGGAAATGCCGGTCATGTCCGGTATGGAGCTGATGCACTTGGTGCGTGAGCAGCATCCGGATGTCTATATCGCGGTGCTGACCCTGCACCAGGATTTCGAATACATCCAGGAAGCGATCCGGCTGGGGGCCATCGACTATATCGCCAAAGTTCAGCTGGAGAAGGAGCGGTTTGAAGAGGTGCTGGGACGGATTCATCGCCGCATTACGGAGCAGGAAGGACGTATCCGGAAGCTGAGCATGCTGCCCGGTGCAAGCAGTCCTGACGAATCCTTCACGACGGACCGGGGTTACATCCTGCTGCCCGCAGGCCGCGGTACGGAGCCGGGTGAAGTGGTGGAATGGCCGGTCCGGCACGCGGAGCGTTTTGCAGAATTAAGGCACCAAGTTTTGTTCTTTACCTTCGGGGAAAGGGAGAAGGGCGAGGAGAGGCTGGATGAATTGGTCCGGTTAGTTTCGGCGGACTCCGATTGGACGCTGATTCGATTAACGGGCATCCAGGGCCGAATGCCTGCCGAAGTGCATGACTGGGTGCGGAAATACAGCGATGGTGAGTTTTTCTATGAATATGATCCGGCTGTGAACGTGATCGACAAAAACTTGTCAGCGCCCGAATCCGGCGCGACTTCTGTGACCGACGAAACCGTACTCGCCGTGATGGCCCAGTGGCTCTCGCCCGGCTGGATCTACCGGGACGGTTTGTTTCAGACATACCTGCAGGAGCTTAAGGATCTAAGGCTGCCGCAAGCGGAACTCTCGGGGCGGCTCTATGTGCTGGCCGACCGATGGGACCAGCTGGCAGGCAAAACCGGAACGTCCCGCATCCGCCTGCATACGCCGCTGGATTCCTGGTTTCAGGTGAAAGGATGGTTTGACGCCGTCCGTAAGCAGCTTCGCGAAGAATGGGGCAGGGCTCCTTTTTCGCCTGAAGTCATTCAGAGCGTGATGACGGCCGTATCCATGCTGCACGAGGAGCTGGACCAGCCGTTAACGGCGGCGGAAATCGCCCGCCGGGTCAGCATGAGCCGCAGCTATTTCAGCCAATGCTTCAAGGAGATCGTCGGAACCAACTTTAACGCCTACCTGCGGCGCATCCGCTTGGACCAAGCCAAGCATTATTTGGGGAATACGACCAAAACCGTCCTCTGGATCGCGCAGCATGTCGGTTATGAGGATGAAAAATATTTCAGCCGTTCTTTTCGGGAGTATACCGGTTTGCTGCCAAGCGAATATCGCAATCAATCGGATGAGGGTAGAGAAATGTCTTCCGGAAAGTAGGAAATCCGTCGAAAACGTTTCATTGAAACCGCTGACATTTGCCCGATTCAAGTCAATTGTCTATCCCATCCTGAAACTCCCGTCTAACCGGGAAATGCGGATTCCTGTGTTACGTTAAGGGTGCAAGCAAACCAAGAGCGAAAGAAGGGGCGAATATGATGAGAGCAAAATCCATGATGAGCCTGGCCATAGCGGGCATGATGCTGGTTCTGTCCGCATGCGGCAGCGGTGGCGCTTCGGAGAACGATGCTGGCGTATCCAAAGATCCGGTGGACCCGTTCGGCAAGTACAGCGAAACGGTCACGATCAACATCGGCAAGGAGGTCGACTCGGCGGACAAGAGCCTTCCGTCCGGAGATACACCGGAAAATAACGTGTATACCCGGTACGTCAAGGACAATCTCAACATTGATACGAAGATCATTTGGCAGGCAGGCGTCGGCAAGGATTATCAGCAAAAGGTGAATCTGGCCATCGCCAGCAACGATCTGCCGGACGCTCTCGTCGTGACGGACACGCAGCTGCGGCAAATGGTCAAGAGCAATCAGCTCGCCGACTTGTCGGATGTGTATGAGCAATATGCCTCCCCGGTGCTGAAAAAGATCATCGAATCCACAAACGGACTCGCGATGAAATCCGTGACCTTCGACGGAAAAATGTATGCGCTGCCAAACGTGACGGCGGAATCGGACATGCAGCATATCATGTGGATTCGCAAAGACTGGCTCGACAAGCTGGGACTTGAGGTGCCGCGCAACGTCGAGGAGCTGGAGAAGGTGGCCCAAGCCTTTGTGGATCAGGATCCGGACGGAAACGGTAAAAAAGACACCATCGGGATCAGCGGCCCGCAATCCGGAGGGCTGCTCAATGCGGATTTCATTAATCCGAACAACAACAACTACGGATTTGATCCGGTCTTTGGCGCCTATCATTCCTACCCGGGCTTCTGGCTGAAGGGTGCGGACGGAAATCCGACCTACGGGTCCATCGAACCGGAAACGAAAGAGGCGCTCGCCAAGCTGCGGGACCTGTATGCCAAAGGGCTGATCGATCCGGAAATGAGCATCCGTAAGGACGCGCAGGAGCTGATCAAGAACGGCACGTCCGGAATCTACTTCGGATTGTGGTGGGCAGGCGGGTACGGCCCGCTGGCGGACGCGATCAAAAACAATCCGGAGGCGAACTGGCAGGCCTACACCCTGCTCGACAAAAACGGGGAGTTCACGCCTCATATGGGGACGCCGTCCAATCAGTATCTCGTCGTCCGCAAGGGATATAAGCATCCGGAAGCCGCGATCAAAATGGAAAACCTGCTGCTTCGGGACGAATCCAAATTCGACGTTAGCGTCGCCATCGGAAACTACCCGCTCCGCATCGTGTTTGCGCCAATGGATGAAATGTACGTGACCTACAATGCGATGAAGGAAGTGCTGGCCGGCACGAAAAAGCCGGAGGAGCTCGACCTGCCGGGCTATAAACTGCTGAAGGCCGATGCCGAAAACATCAAAAAGGTGAAACTGGAGCCGTACGATAAAATGGATATCCAGTATTGGGACCCGAATGCAGATTTGGGTGCTTGGAAGCGGCTCTACTCCACGTTGGTCGGCATTGCTCCACTGATGGAGCCTTACAAAAAAACGTACAGTCTGACCTATTCCCAAACGAAAACGATGGAGAGCAAGTGGGCGACGCTTGACAAAATGGAGAAGGAAACGTTCCTGAAAATCATTATGGGTGCCGCGCCGCTGGACACCTTCGATCAGTTCGTGAAGGACTGGCGGAAGCAGGGCGGAGACGACATTCTCAAGGAAGTGGCGGAAATCGCGCAATAGGCTTCAAGCGCGGAAAAGGGAAGGCAGGTGCCGGGATCCGTTCCGGCGCCTCCCCTATTTAAGCAAAGAATCGATTAAGGAAGGGGCTCCGCGATGATTAACAAGGGATTTGCCAAGCACTATTACTTGATGCTTCTCCCTGGATTGATTTGGCTGACCCTGTTCAGCATCGTTCCGATGTTCGGCATCGTCATGGCTTTTCAGGATTACAATCCGGGCCAAGGGATCCTGCATTCGGAATGGGTCGGACTCGAAAATTTCAAATACATGTTTTCCTTGAACGACAGCAGGACGATTCTGGTCAACACGCTGGTGATCGCCGTGCTCAAAATCATCGGTAATCTGGTTATCCCGCTCATCTTCGCCTTGCTGTTGAATGAGCTGCGTATACGATATTTAAAGCGCTGGATTCAGACGATCGTATACCTGCCGCATTTCTTGTCCTGGGTCATACTCTCGGGAATCCTGCTCGACATCTTCGGCTACACCGGTCCGGTGAATCAGATCTTGTCCGTGTTTCATATCAAGCCGATCTTGTTTTTTGGCCGTGCGGACCTGTTTCCCGCCTTGATCGTGGGAAGCGACGTGTGGAAGGAGTTCGGATTCAACACGATTATTTATTTGGCCGCGCTGACCGGCATCAACCCGGCCCTGTACGAAGCGGCTGCGATCGACGGGGCGACCCGGTTTCGGCGGATGCTGCACGTAACGCTTCCAGGCATCGTCTCGGCGATTGTGCTGTTATCGGTGCTGAGCCTTGGCAATGTGCTGAACGCGGGTTTTGAGCAGATCTTCAATCTGTACAACCCGTTGGTATACTCCAGCGGCGACATTATCGACACTTGGGTTTACCGGACAGGACTGGTCAATTTGCAGTTCAGCCTGGCGACAGCCATGGGCCTGCTCAAATCGGTGGTCAGCTTCCTGATGATCACGATCTCCTATTATCTCGCTTACCGGTTTGCCAACTACCGTATCTTTTGATGACAAAAGGAGTGCATAATCGATGGTGAAAGACAACACGGCGGGCTCCCGGCTGTTTGATATCGCGCTGATTGTGATCCTGGTTGGCATTGCAGTCGTGTGCATTCTGCCCGTCTGGTACACGCTGGCCGTATCGCTCAGCAGCAATGCTGCGGCCAGCTCGGGCCGGGTGGGGCTGTGGCCCGTCGGATTCAACCTGAGTTCGTACCAGGAACTGATGGGAGATCACAAGTTTTTCAACTCGTTCTGGATATCCGTGCAGCGGGTCATTCTTGGGGCGGGACTGAACTTTGTGGTCATTCTGCTGATGGCTTATCCCTTGTCCAAAAATGCCAAGGAGCTGCCGCTGCGCAATGTGATCATGTGGATCCTTGTGTTTACGATGCTGTTCAACGGCGGCCTGATCCCGTGGTACATGACGATAAAATCGTTGGGACTCATCAACAACATTTGGGCGCTTGTTCTCGGCAACAGCGTGCCGGTATTCAGCGTCATCCTTGTCATCAACTTCTTCCGCAATCTGCCGAAGGAGCTTGAGGAAGCCGCCCTTGTCGACGGAGCGGGCCCCTGGCGGATGATGATCCAGATCTTTATCCCGCTCGCGGGACCGGTCATCGCTACGGTTACGCTGTTCAGCATCGTGTACCACTGGAACGATTTTTTTAACGGACTGGTGCTGATGTCGGCGGCGGACCATTATCCGCTGCAGACGTATATCCAGCAGATGGTGGTCGTGATCGATGCCAACACGATGACGGCGGAACAGATTCAGCGGATGAGCGAACTGTCGAACCGGACGCTGAATGCGGCCAAAATTTTCATTGCAATGATTCCTGTACTGGTCATCTATCCGTTTCTGCAGCGGTTTTTTATTACGGGGATTACGCTGGGCTCCGTGAAAGAATGAGGGGGATGCGGACAACATGGATCGGAGAATGTCCGCTGGGTCCGCATACGTCTGCACTTGATAAGGCTGGGAAAAATACCGAGAATACAGACAAAAGGAATGCGCCTATCGTCGATATGACGACAGGGCATTCCTGATGTGTTTAATCTAACGGCATCCGTAGATGATGCCGGATCAGTGAGTGAAGTTCCACATGCCGATGATAAATCGGTCCGCGTCCTGCCGGTTGGCCGGATGGTCCGTTATTTGTGCTGCGTCCGGGTCCATCATTCCAAGTTGGATAGCTTTGCTGACATAGCCTGCGGCCCAGGACGGCACGGTGCCTTCGGTCGCTCCGGGAACTTCTGCTTCCGCCTTGGCTTTGCCATGGATGAACTCGTAGGCACGAACCGCCATCGCTGCCATCTCGGCCCGCGTGATCGCAGCCGATCCTTCGAACCGGCCGTCGCCGGTTCCGAAGACGATGCCTGCTTCACGGGCAGCGGTGATGTCGCTAAAGTATGGATTGTCCCCGCCGATATCGTGAAACCGGTCCGAGTGATCCGCTGGTGATGTCAGACCAAGCTCTCTGGCAAGCAGTGAAGTGAACTCGGCGCGGCTGAGCGGAGTGCCTGCGGACGCTTCCTGATCCGTGACCAGTTGGCCGTAGACGGCCTTGGCTACCTGCTGCACGATGGGATTTCCGATCCGCTGCGCTTCGTCGAAATCCTGGGTGGTCGTCACCTGCAGCAGCACCGAGACGGCGAGTTCATGCCCCGGCACAAGGAAATAGCCGGCATCGTGGGTCACATTGGCGTTTTCCCCGGTTTTATGGGCAACAGGCGCATCGGGCAGCGCAGCCCCGAACTTGGTGTTGACCTCCTGCCGGGCCATCCATGCGATGATCTGGTTTCTGGAGGATATCGAGAGGAAGGAACCTTGATAGATTTGGCCAAGCAGCTCCGTCAAATCCGCGGCGTCGATGAAGTTGTCCTGTGCTGGAGAGGGGGCAGCCGCAAACATTTTGCGTCCGAGGTGCATCGTACGCAGGTCAAGCTGGTCCATCAGCTGCTGGACCCGGTCCATGCCGACCTTGTCGATAAGCACGTTGGTCGCCGTATTGTCTGACTGCGTGATCATCAAGCGGGCAAGGCGTTCCAGCGTGAGGTTCTGCGGAAAGTTTTCGGTCTGCAGCGATCCGCTGCCGCCTACCACGTCTTCGGGCGTTACGGTGACCTGATCGGTCAGGGACCGTTCGCCCCGGTCCACCTGCTGCATCAGGGCGGATACGACGGCAAGCTTGATCGTACTGGCCGGCATGTATGGCTCCCCGGACCCGAGCAGCAGCGTTTCATATCCATACAAGCCGCTGAGGTCGCGGATACCGACCGTCATTCGAATCCCGTCCTTCTCCGCCTGCCGGAGGATGGGATTCACGGCCGATACGATGGCGGACAAACCTTTTCTCGGCTCTGCATCGGACGCTGCAGGGAGCAGGCTGGTCAGAAGGGCAGTGGCGGCAATCGTCGTCATCAGGGTTCTTCGTAACACCGGTTTCCGTCTACGGCTCATCGAACATCCCTCCAAAGGTTATGTTATATAAAGTGACATAAATGAATTGATGTATTACTCCTATTATAAATGTATGTAACATTAGTTTACAATCGTTTTTATTAGCTTTCACTTTTTGATCAAAACATTCAATCGATGCAGGGTTTCTGACAAAATTACTTACATTGAACTAGGGATCCATATTGATGGGATTCCTTTTTTTATTTTATAAAAATATAAAACAGTGGGGAATTCGGCGGATTGGTGCTGAAAATTGTCGAAGAGAGGAGCGAGATGGGGATATGGAGCATGATGCTCAGTTGAGGTAAGGGAGGAACATGTCGTAATTGGGAATATGGATTAGAAAAAGGAGCGAAGCGGAAGGAAAAGGGCCGATCTCATTATATTTTAAAAAAATATAAAATGTTTTAGATTTTATATTTACAACGGTATTTCCTGTATGTTATTTTATACTTGCAAACGGATTCATTCAATATGTATTGAATTATTTTAGAAAACACTAAAACTGAGGAGGTCATCTTCGCAGCAACTTTTCGAGGCTGTCTCAGTTCAGCTGCGGATCGTCGCCAAGAAGGAATGTTCTTAAGAAGAGGAGCTGCCAGCCGGATCCGGCAGAGAAGTTGAAATCAGACACAAATGAAAGCGCTTTATTCATGTTTAAGGTAATCTCGTTCCTGGTCAGTCAGATTTGTTTTGTCCTGCAAGTGCTTAGCGGCAAGTAAATCATTGAACAATAGGGGAGGATCCTGGATATGAAGAAAAAATGGCTGATGCTGCTGCTGGTAGTCACCATGACGACGATGTTGTGGGGATGCGGCAAGTCTTCCAACAGTGCGGAAGGCAAAACGTCCGTCCTGGACGGAGGAGCCGGCGACACGGCGACCGAGCTGTCATACTGGACGTTTGTGGAGCTGCATGGGCAGCATTTCAAGAAGATGCTGGAGAAATGGAACGCGGCCAACCCGGACCGCCAGATCAAGCTGAACGTTACGGTCATGCCGTATGACGATATGCACAACAAGCTTTCCATTGCGGTCCAGACGGGCGTCGGCGCACCGGATATTGCCGACATTGAGATCGGTAAGTTCCCCGATTTCTTGAAAGGCACCCCTCAGCTGGAACCTCTGAATGACGCGGTGGAGCCTTACAAAGATACCATCGTCCAGTCCCAGATCGATATGTACAGCAAGGAAGGAAAGGTATACGGCCTCTCGACTCACGTCGGTGCGTCGGTCGCTTTCTATAATACCGAAATTTTGAAGGAAGCCGGGGTGGACTACAAATCGATCGTCACCTGGGACGATTTCAAGAAGGCGGGCATGCAGGTGTACGAGAAGACCGGCAAGTACATGGGCACGGCGGATACCAGCGCCGGCTGGGAGGCATCGATGATGCTGGCGCAGCAGAAAAGCGATTTTACTGATGATGCAGGCAACCCGGTTGTCAACTCGGACGCCATGGTAAAAGGCTTGAAGGTGCTAAAAGACCTGCAGGACAACAACGTCATCGCCACGATTGCCGGCGGGCAGCCGGACACCGAGGAAGCCTACGGCGAGTTTAACGAAGGAAAATACGCAACGGCTTTTATGCCGCTGTGGATGATGTCGCGCTACACCAATTACATGCCGGACCTTTCCGGTAAAATCGCACTCGCGCCGATTCCGGTCATGGAAAAAGGAATGCCGCGCTCTTACGGCGGAGGCGGAACCGGCACCGTCGTGACCAAAACGGCCAAAGACGTTCAGCTGGCCAAAGATTTCATTGCATACGCAAAGCTGTCCCTCGATGCGAACATTGAAATCTGGAACACGCTCGGCTTTGACCCGATCAATATGGACGTGTGGGATATGAAGGACGTTACGCATAATCCGGAGAACCAATTCGTGAAATATTTCGTCAACAACCCGTTTGACGTGCTGAACGATATCAAGGAGGAGATCCGACTGATCAAATCAACGCCGGCTTCGCCGACGATCAACAACGTGCTGTATACGACGACGCTCAACGAAATTTTCGAGGATGGACGGGATATTAAGGAAGCGCTTGACGATGCGCAGGCGCAGATCGAACAGGAACTGAAATAGCCGGCAAGCCGGAAACAGAGCTGCTCTTGTCATTTCGGGGAGCGGCTCTCTTTTTCAAACCGAAAGGAGTAAAGACATGATTAAGCGGTTTTTGTATTCGCAAAAGGTCGCCCCGTACGTGTTCGTGTTCCCTTTTGTCGCCGTGTTTCTGGTGTTCTGGGTATACCCGCTGCTCAGCTCGTTCGGCATGAGCTTCCAGCACGTCACTCTGGGCCAGGAGGCCGAGTGGACCGGGATGGACAACTATCAGAAGCTGATGGGAGACAGCGTCTTCCTGAAGTCGATCGGCAACAGTGCGCTGTATATGGTGCTGACCTTGGTCATTCTGATCCCGTTCCCGATGCTGCTGGCGGTGCTGATCAACAACAAACGGATGTGGGGCCGCGAGTTCTTCAAGTCGGCTTTCTTCTTTCCCGCGCTGACTTCTGTGGTGGTAGCAGGGACGATCTTCCGCCTGATGTTCGGGGAGATGGAAGGGTCGCTGATCAACAGCGTCCTCGGCGTCTTCGGCATTGAGCCGGTGAAATTTCTGAAAGGCCATGTGACCGGTTTTGTCGCGCTGCTCGCCCTGGCAACCTGGCGGTGGACGGGGGTCAACATCCTGTATTTCCTGTCCGGTCTCAAAAATATTCCGGAGGAATACTACGAAGCCGCCTCGATCGACGGCGCCTCCGCATTCCAAAAATTTATGAGAATCACGATGCCGCTGCTGAAGCCGACCACGATCTATGTGCTCACGATCAGCATTTATGCGGGACTGGCCATGTTTATCGAAAGCCTCATGCTGTGGAACGGCAACAATTCGCCGAAAAACATCGGCCTTACCATCGTCGGCTACTTGTATCGCCAAGGAATCGAGAAGAACAACCTCGGTTACGCCGCCGCGGTCGGCATTGTGCTGCTCGCCGTCACGATGATCATCAATCTGACGCAGCTGGCGTTCTCCGGCATGTTTAAGAAGGAGGATTAGGGATGAAAAAGAATACCGCGCTCAACATCGTCCTCGTCGTCATTTTCGCCGTCATCGCCTTCCTGATCCTGCTGCCGTTCTACGCCATTACGCTTGCTTCCTTCAAGCCCGGCGAAGAGCTGATCCGGTACGGTTTGAACCTGAAGTTTGATCTCTCGGTGATGAGCCTGGACAACTTTGCTTTTTTGTTTACAGGGGATCACGCGTATTTTACGTGGTTCTTCAACTCGCTGCTGCTGACCGTAGTGCAGGTCGTTCTGACGCTGCTGGTCAGCGCCACAGTGGCTTACGGCTTTGCCGCTTATGATTTTAAGGGTAAAAACACGCTCTTTATCTGCGTGCTGCTGATCATGATGGTACCCTTTGAAATATTGCTGCTTCCTTTATATACGCTTACCTTTAACCTCGGCATGATGAACTCCTACTCGGCGATTATTTTGCCGGGCATCGCCAATGCGGCGACAATCTTCTTCTTCAGGCAGTACCTGTCCGGCATTCCGAAAGAGATTATCGCCTCGGGCAGGGTTGACGGCGCGAGCGAATACGGCATTTACGCCAGGCTGATTCTGCCGGTCATGAAGCCTTCCTTCGCGGCGATGGCCATTCTCAACGGTATGAACAGCTGGAATAACTTTCTGTGGCCGTTCATGGTACTGAGCGATTCGCGCAAGTACACGCTGCCGATCGGTTTGAAGACGCTGCTGACGCCGTACGGAAACAACTACGACCTGCTCATCGTCGGCTCGTTTTTTTCGATTTTGCCGATCTTTATCCTGTTTGTGGCCTTCCAAAAATACTTCATCGACGGTATGACAGCCGGTGCGGTGAAAGGATAGAACAGCTTCTGCAATAGCTGCAGCACGGCCCGCGAGTACCGGCAAATTTGCCGGTTTTTCTTTTGTTGTATATGCGAGAATTTCAATAGGTGAAAAATTCATATTAGCGGGAAAGCGGTCGTTTATTCAACGCCAATACCAAAATCAGTCTAATGATACACGCCGTACCCAGCCATTGGAAAAAACCAAAAGGCTCTTTTAACCAAAATACCGTTGTAATCACGGCAGCCAGCGGCTCCAAAGTGCCCAGAAGGCTTGTTTCTTTAGGTGGAAGGCTTTGTAAGCTTTCGATGTAAAACCAAAATGCGATCATGGTGCCGAACAGGATCACGAAAGCTAAGAACAGATAGGCGTCGATCGATAAGCTTTTAAAGTCGGTTTGCCAAGGTGGATGGATCAAACTTAATCCGGAACCGCCGATGATCATTGCCCAGCCGACAATGACGAGGGAATCGTAATGCTTCAAAAGCGGAACGGCATACAACGTGTAGAACGCCAGGGCTGCTCCTGATAAAACACCCCACACAATGGCAGTGGACGGTACGGAGAACTCCGAAATGGAACCGTTGGTTAACAAGTAAAAACAACCTACTAAAGCAAGGATCACAGTAAGCAAATCCTTTCGCGTGAAAACCATTTGCTTCAGCAAAATTAAATAGAGGATGATCATGACAGGCGCTAAATACTGCAGCAGCGTTGCCACCGCGGCATTTCCATGTTGAATCGATGCCATATACGTATATTGAACCGAAAGCATGCCAACCAGCCCGAAGACAGTGAGCCTCAAAGCGGTCCGCCTGCTTTTCCATACGCCAACGATTTGCGAGCGGTCTTTGAACAAAAATTGAGCTGTTAAAAGTAAAATACCGGCAATGAGCAGGCGTACCGTGACCAGCCCGTTGACATCGATTGCGGTTAGCTGAAACAGCTTTTTGGCAACGGTGCCGCTGATTCCCCAAAATATCGCTCCTGTGATGACAAGAAATAATCCTTTACTTCTAGCTGTCTGATTCATGATAGATTCTCCGCCTTAAATGTAATAATAGTGTTATAATAGGTGGAAAATCCGGATTGAAATACCGAAATCGGATGAAAAAATATAAGAATATTGAGGTTGAGGTCATTTGCAAATCAAAGATTTCAGGATTGGCCCAAGCTTAAAGGAATTAACCGAGCACCGAACGGTCGTCCTTCCGGTTGCATGCTACGAAACGACGATCAGCCAAAATATACACGGGCATATTCCGCTTCATTGGCATGATGAATTACAATTCGTTCGGATTGTCCGAGGGGAGGCCTTGTTTCAAATCAATGAAGAGAAACTCATCGTTCGGCAAGGTGAAGGGGTCTTTATTAATAGCGGCTGCCTGCACATGGCGGAAGATCGGAACGAATCGGACTGCGTGTATATCTGTCTTAATGTTTCCCCTGAGTTTGTCGTATCGCGGGAGCTTTACGCAACGTATGTAGCACCATATATTCAAGCGACGAATCTGCCTTATTTATACATCGATTCTAGTCAGGCTTGGGGCAAAAACATTTTAGGTGCCTTGGCGGACATTCATCAATGGATTCAACAAAAACCGTCATACTTTGAAATGGATATGACGATGCATTTGACGTTCATTTGGAAAAACTTGATCATGAACGGTTTTCAATTAAAATACGACCAGGTGGAAGCGGTGAAAAATCAGCGGATGAAGCAAATGTTGAGCTGGATCGATATCCATTACGCCGAAAAAATCGCATTGAATGATATTGCCAGGGCCGGTCAATTGAGCCGCTCGGAATGCTGCCGCTATTTCAAACGAATGCTGAACACGACTCCGCTGAATTATGTGACCGATTACAGAATTCAGAAAAGTGTAGTCCTCCTGCAACAAGCCGATTCTAACGTTACAGAGGTGGCCTACGCCGTTGGATTCAACAGCACCAGCTATTTTATAGAAAAATTCAGAAAATCGATGGATATGACACCGCTCGCTTACAAGAAGCTACAGATGGAAACAAGATCGTAATCGAAACGCGGCGGCAGCCGGTCAAAGGGACCGGCTGCTTTGTATATGGAGGAACGCTTCTGCAGCAAGCGATGGAGATGAATGCTTTCTGACAGCTACACCTACACTCCGGTCCGGTAACGGAACTTCCATGTTAAGCTCCAATAGAGATCCTTCCTTTATGCTTGAAGCCACAAAAGCCCTGGGCAAAATGGCTGCCCCGTAACCCCTCTCGGCAAACTCTGCCAGCATATCCAAACTGTTCAGTTCAAAATCGGCTGCCGCTTCCACGTCTTGGGTTTGAAACCAGGCCTCGATATAGGAGCGGGTCGCACTTCCCGAGGAAAGCATTAAAAGGGGGAGTTCGGCCAGGTGAGCAGCGGACAAGGGGGCTTTTGCCAAAGAGGCAAAGGAGTTCCCCGCCACCACGCAATACGGCGAGACAAATGAATCCACTACCTTGATCTCCTCATCCTTCACAGGAAGATAAACGTAACCCAGATCAAGAAATCCTTGCTTCAACTGCTCCAAAATATGACCGGTCTTTTGCTGTGATACCTGGACCCGAATATTGGGGTATTGGGAACGGAAAATATCTAATAAAGGAACGATATAGTCGCGGATGATCGCCCCATTCGCACCAATGCGCAATCGCCCTTCGTTTAATTGTCCTAACTGCTTCATGTAATGTTCGGCGTAATCCAATGTATCGAAAGCTTGTTTGACTTGATCGTACAAGGCATGCCCTTCCTCTGTTAGAAGGATGCCCTTGGATAAACGATCGAATAGCTTGACCCCAAGAGCCTCTTCCAGCTGTTTGATCGCATAACTGACGGAAGGTTGGGTCATATTTAAGTGCTGCGCGGCTTTCGTCATATTCAAGCTTTCCGAAGCATGAAGAAAAATTCGGTACCATTCCGTGTTAATCATCATTTGGTATCAATCCATTCTATGGCAAGAGTTGAAAATTACAATTTCATTTATTACAAGTATACCTCTAATCTAATAGATAAGGACAATAGTTCAATCTATATAGAGGGGGAATCTTTATGCCGGGAAGTACTTTTGGTGAACGGTTTAAAATGACTACGTTTGGTGAATCGCATGGAGAAGCAATAGGTGTCATTATCGAAGGCGTCACGCCAGGCATTGAACTGAACGAAGAGGATATTCAAGTTCAGATGGATCGCAGAAAGCCGGGACAATCTTCGGTCACAACACCACGTAAAGAATATGATAAGGTTCGCATTTTATCCGGTGTTTTTGAGGGCAGAACGACAGGGACTCCTCTCAGCATCATGCTGAACAATACGGATATGCGCCCATCCGCATACGATGACATCAAAGATATGTTTCGCCCGGGGCATGCCGACTTTTCTTACCAAAAGAAATATGGCATACGGGACTACCGGGGCAGCGGGCGGGCTTCCGGGAGGGAAACCGCGGGCCGGGTCGCAGCCGGGGCGGTTGCACGTAAATTGTTGGAACGGCGGGGAGTCTCCGTCATGTCCTATACGACAGAGATCGCCGGAATCCGCTGCAACACATTCGACCCGGATGCCATTGAACGAAATCCTGTTCGCGCATGTGATCCTGAAGCGGCGGAAAAAATGATTGAGCGGATCGAACAGCTCGCGGCAGAAGGCGACAGCTGCGGCGGGATCGTAGAGTGCAGGATCAGCGGCGCTCCCGCAGGACTTGGGGAACCCGTGTTTGATAAGCTGGATGCTGAGCTGGCCAAAGCGATGCTTTCGATCGGCGCGATCAAAGGAATTGAGTTCGGGACCGGCTTCCGGGCAGCATCCATGCTGGGTAGCGAGCACAACGATCAAATGGACGAGAACGGGTTTACAACAAATCATGCCGGAGGGATTGTCGGCGGAATCAGTACCGGGGCAGACATCATTTTCCGGGTGGTGGTGAAACCGACTTCGTCTATCTCGAAACCGCAGCGAACTGTGGACATGGATGGAAACGAAAGGGAAATCACAACCATCGGCAGGCATGATCCGTGCATCTGTCCTAGAGTCGTGCCCGTGATTGAAGCCATGGCCTGTATGGTGATCGAAGACCATTTTAAAAGACAGGCGGCGCTGCTGTACTAGTCCTCCTTCGAGTGTAAAGTTGAGTTAACTTATTCATTGCCTATTTCCGGGTACATGACCAATGTTATGATGACGACAGATCAGGGGCGCGCAGCTGACGCTGAAACATCAATCATTTGTTTATGTAAAGGAGATCTGCACATGAGTAAGGATCATATCATTAAATCCATGCTTTCCGATCAGGTGAGCATGACACCAAACGGATTTCTCGCCGATGAGTTAAATCCGCAGCAGTTTGCCAATGTCTACGAATTGTTTTTTGACAGCATATTAGAAATCAGTGCATCGGATATAGCGGGAGTCGAAGGCTACGGTGAGTTCAATGAAGATTGTAAAACGGAGTACAGCACCTGCAGGGAGTACCTCCTTGACACATTTGCGGATGATCAGGAGGGATATTGGTATCATTGGAAGGAACTCTACGATACAACGCTTTTAGATCGAGACTTTGTCGAAAAATACTTGATGGAAATGGAAGCCAGAATCGATTATTGTGAAGGCAGACGTTATTTAGTGAATAATAATACGTTTTTTGAAATTATGATCACCGATGGCAAATCGGAGGTCGGGTTCCCGGACTGGAGCAGATCCGGCATATGCGATTTCCTTTTAGATTTTGCCATTATGGACTTAAATAAGCCGTATTTGAACATACCTGAATTGTTATTCGATTATTGCGGTAAAAGAAACATCGTCGTTCCGGATTTTAAAGAAAGATTTTTATGTATGGCTTATTATAAGGGAATCGATGTTTTGCGGTGGCACGCGTCGATCGATGACACGGAATCATGCTTGTCCATCATGAAATCCATCAGCGAACTGAAGGATCGAATTTACGCTTTATAAAGGATGATCGTATGAAATATGAAAATGCCGGAGAGGTCATACCTGAGGAACTGTTAAAAGAAATCCAAAAATACGCGGCCGGGAAACTGCTGTATGTTCCAAAGGGAGATGAAAAAAAGGGCTGGGGCGAAGCGACCGGTTACCGTGATCGATTGCAGAGGCGTAATCGGATGATCCGCAATAAATATGCCAATGGAATGACGGTTTCGGAGCTTGCGGACGAGTACTTTTTATCCCTGGATTCCATAAAAAAGATCATCTATTCGAAGAAAAATGACGGTCATCTCACTTATGCTCCGACTGTACACTCGGCTGTACAATATGCGAGTAACGGGCTGCTGGAGGAATGGAGCCAATGCTATCTGCTGCTTACAAGGCAAATCGCCCCTGACCTTCATGATTTTATAGAAGAAAAGCATTCCTATTTTGGCGTCGTAAAATTTCCCTTACGGCTCATCGAGCTGAATGGAATAGGGCTTGAGGAAGACGGTGCAGATGAAGCGGATGATCAGGCTGCTGATCTTCCGCCTCTTCTTGTTGAGTATGTAAAGGGCAAATTTTACTGCATCGAACAGAAGGAAATATTAGCCGCATTAAAACGGCGCAAAGTAAATGCTTATCCGACGGTAATCATCTTAAAGGAAACTACGGATTATAAAAGGTTCATGAAGCTTTACGGGAACGTGTTGTTTTTTATTGATCATGCATGATGATGAGCACGGATGGTTGAAAATTTACATTCCAATGAGAAGGAATTTATCCTGGACCCCGAGAATGCTTATTTACCACAATCGAAGGGGCTACTGGAAAAATGCATATTGAATCCAACCTGATCCTCAACGTGTTTATTGTTTTGCTGCCTTTAATTTTCTACCGATTCGTGTGTAAATCGAAAAAAACGGTGCTCTATTTTTTGCTGTTTCTCATACCACTGATCATTACGATGTCATTCCCTGTCAAAGTGTTTAACACGGTTTTGGATTTACGGGGAATACCGCTTGTGGTAGGTTCCTTATACGGCGGGTTGTACAGTGCGTTACTGTTATTCGCCAGTGCGCTGATCTATCGACAAATATTGGGTGATATTAATATTGTTTATTATGCGTTAACTCTGCTGCCAACGTTAGTGCTCGTTTGTTTTGCGATACCAGCATTTAACCGCGGAAATTTAAAAAGGCGGATGGTTATCGTGTTTGCTCTTTGCTTTTTCTTACGGATTACCGTCGTGAATATTTATTTTGTGCTTAAAGGGAATCCAACGTATTTCCTGGATTCGTTTTTGCCTTCCCTGCCCATCGTACTGATGCAATGCGTGATGTCCGTTATTTTAGTGTACATATTGGAAATGGTCCGTCGTGACGTCAAGATTCAAGAAGAAATGATCGAAGCCGAGAAGCTGAAGGTCGTTAGCGAAATCGCCGCCTCGGTTGCTCACGAGGTACGGAATCCGTTAACCACCGTTAGGGGATTTGTTCAGTTATTAGGTGAGCCGTCCTTAACGGATCAGAAGCGTAAAGAATTTTCCCTCATTACCCTTGTGGAATTGGATCGAGCGGGTTCGATCATTTCCGATTACTTGTCATTAGCCAAACCTCAAAACCAGAAGCTTGAACCGATTTCACTGAACGAAGAGTTTTTGGAAACCTCCCATGTGCTGAGCTCATATGCTAATTTACAAAATGTGACCATGGTAACCGAGTTTCATTCGTCAGGTACCATTTACGGAGACAAATCCAAGCTAAGGCAAGCCATCATTAATTTATGCAAAAATGCGGTTGAAGCGATGCCGGACGGAGGTACGTTAACCATTAAATACTTCGTGGACGATAGCGACAAAAAGGCTAGAATCTATATCTCGGACACCGGGGTGGGAATGACGAAAGAACAGATCAAGCGGCTGGGATCCCCCTATTACTCAACCAAGTTAAAGGGCACGGGACTGGGGACCATGGTGACTTTCAATATCATACGCGAGATGAACGGACATATTTCGATTGAGAGCAAGGAAGGGGAAGGAACTACTTTTACGATCACATTGCCGCTTTATACCCAAAAAGGGGACGCTGCGCTTGGCGAGTAACCGGGGAAGCTGCATATTTTCTATTGAGGATGTTGTTCGGCAGCTTTTGGCAAAAGACTAATAAATTTAGTGTGATCTATAGTTCGAGGGAATGTTTGTCTACATATCCGAATTATTTATAATGTAAGGAAACCATATTTTTCAAAGAGAAGGGGTTCGTCATATGTATGGAATTATGGCTGTTTCCGGCCTGTCTTTCCTTCTGGTTGCCGTATTGACGCCATTTTTGATTTGGACCTTGCGCAGGTTGAAGCTGACGCAGCCGATCCGCGCCGAGCTTCCGGCAGATCATCAAGCCAAACGCGGTACGCCGCTGATGGCCGGATTAATCCTGCTGATCGGGGTAGCGATTTCGCTGCAATCCCAACCGGCACCTCTCATGTTACTCTTATGCGTTACGTTTCTGTTGTTCAGTTCGGTCGGCTTTCTCGATGACTTCAAAAAGGCCTTCTGGCAAGACCCGGGCGGCATTTCCGGTCGAACAAAGCTGGTGCTTCAGTTTATTTTTACGGGCATTCTTTTGTACGTATTGCTCCATTCGTTTGGCATCACGAGCGATATTGCGTTATTTCAGGGATTCCACCTGCAATTGCCTATTTACGTGTATGTGGCCATCCTGCTGCTGTTTGTGGTGGGCTCTGCGAACGCGATCAATTTTACGGACGGGTTGGACGGACTGCTGATCAATGTCGCGATCCCGACTTACTTTTTCTTTTTCTTGATCTCGGACAAACCTGAGGTGCAGACATTTTCGCTGGTCATGATCGGCTGTCTGCTTGGACTTTTTCTATACAACATTTATCCGGCGAGGGCGTTTATGGGGGATACGGGATCGATGGCGATCGGAGGGTCGCTTTCCGTTTTGGCCGTGATTGAAAAGGTTGAAATTTTGATTCCGATCCTGTTTTTTATCTATCTTGCAGAGCAGCTCTCGGTCATTTTGCAGGTTTGGTATTATAAAAAGACGAAGCTGCGGTTATTCCGAATGACCCCGATCCATTTCCATTTCAGCCTGAAATACGGATGGAGCGAAAACAAAATCGTCATGATTTTCGGTTTTATTTCGTGGGTTTGTGTGCTGATATGCTGGTTGATCTGGAAGTACCTGATGCATTAAACGATAGATGAATCAAATTGCGGAAGCAGCGGTCGGGAGGACTGCTGCTTTTTTTCTTTAGAAATAAGAAAAAGGCCATCCTTTTGCCGTTTGTTAAATGGCGGCAAGCGCTCTTAAACAGGTTTGTGCTATTCTTGTAGCAGCGATGAAGTTCATAAATGCAAAATGTTCTTTTTCAAACTTATGGATGATATATGCATGTAAACGATAGAGGAGGGAGAGTCTTGGCCAAATGCTTGACGAACGGAACCATTTATACGATGGATCAGGAACACAAGACGGTTGAGGCCGTCATCACCGAAGGAGGACGCATCATTGGCTCGGGAAATAAGCGGGAGCTGGAGGAGAGATTTCACGGCCGGATCGACGAAGTGATCGATCTTGGCGGAGGCGTCATGTTCCCCGGGTTTGTGGATAGCCATATCCACCTGATCGGCCACGGGGAGACCTTTCTCAAGCTGCAGCTTTCCGGTCTGAAGCATCGGGGCGAGCTGCTGGACAAGATAGCTGAGCAAGCGCGCCGCCTTCCGCCAGGAACGTGGATCATCGGCGAAGGATGGAACGAAAATGAGTGGGAGGAAGCGCTACCCCCGACAAGGGCGGAACTGGATCAAGCTGTCCCGAATCACCCGGTGATGCTGCGGCGGGTCTGCCGGCATGTGCTGACCGTCAATTCACTGGCTCTGCGCGAGACCGGCGTTGATGAAGATACAGAGATGCCAAGCGGCGGAGTTGCGGAACAGGGCAGCGACGGAACCTTAAACGGCGTCTTTAAAGACCAGGCCCAGGATCTTATCCTGGACAGGATGCCCGGCGTGACTCAGAACGACCTGGAGACCGCGCTGACGATGGCCATCGAGGACTGCTGGAGACAGGGAATCACCGGCTGCCACACGGAAGACCTGAGCTACTATGGCGGCTGTACACGAACGCTGCAGGCGTTTCAGAAGGTCATTATGGAGGGGCAGAAGAAATTCAGAACACATTTGCTCATCCACCATCTCGCACTCAATGAATGGCTCGAAGAAGGAAGGCACCGTGTCCCGGAATCCGAGTTTCTCGAATACGGGGCGATGAAGCTGTTTGCGGACGGTTCTCTGGGCGGAAGAACGGCTCTGCTCAGCCGTCCGTACGCGGATGATCCCACAACGAGCGGTGTTGCCGTTCATTCGGATGAGGAGCTGAACCGGCTGGTAGCGAAGGCAAGGAACGCCGGACTTGCGGCAGCTGCACATGCCATTGGCGATGGGGCCGCAGAGAAGGTGCTGCGCGCGTTTGCTGCTCATACATGCCCGGCGGGCAAGAGAGACCGGCTGATTCACGGGCAAATGTTGCGGGACGAGCTGCTTGCGCAGCTGAAAGATCTGCCTGTGATCGTCGACATCCAGCCCAGCTTCGTCACGTCTGATTTCCCTTGGGTGCTGGATCGGGTCGGCGAAGCGAAGGGGCTGCATTTGTACGCTTGGCAGACGCTGCTTCGAAGCGGGATTCCCTGTGCCGGCGGTTCGGATGCGCCGATCGAAAGCGTCTCGCCCCTCCTCGGCATATACGCTGCCGTAACCCGCATGAATCCGGGGGATGCCCGGCGGACCATGTATGGTCCAGACGAACGGCTCAGCATGTATGAAGCGATCTCGCTGTATACGACAGGCAGCGCCTATGCTGCGGGCCATGAACAAGACCGGGGGCGGATTCAGCCGGGATATGCCGCTGATTTTACCGTTCTGGAGCGGGATCCGTTCGGCGAACCGCCGGAAGCCATTTTGGAAAACGAGGTCCGGATGACAGTCATCGATGAAACGATCGTGTTCGGAAGGCCCGCATAAATAGCTGCAAAAGTGCAATTATTTTGATGCAAATACCCGATTTCAGCGAAATTAGAGCACTTTTGCCCTTATTCGCACCAAATCGGCTCGGCCGTTGAAGGTGAAAATTAGTGTACTTTTGCAGTTACTTCTATAAAAAAACGAAAATATTCCAAAAATTCACTATATGAAAAATTCACAATAATAAAGTCATCATAATACCGACCCTAGATTATCCGAGCTAGAATACCAGTACAACATACTTATCAGCAGATCACTCGAAAAAGGATCAAACACAACCACAAACATAACAAAAATTATGTAAACCTGATGAGTGTTGGTGTGCTCAAGCCGTGTCAATAAGGGTGGACCATCCCGCATGAAAGTGAAATGGTGACAAGGCACCAAAGGATATTTGTTTTGATCGGAGGCGAAATCGATGAAGGAAAATTGGGAGCGGACGGAGCTGCCGCTGGAACTGAATCTGGAAGAACTAAATCACATTGCAGGGCCTGCATTTCAAGGCCGTACCATTACCTCAGCCCAGCGAATAGGCGTGGGTCTCAGCAACTCCAATTACAAAATTCAGGTTGAGGGGGACGGCAGGCCATACGTATTGAGATTTTTTCGCAGAGGAGAAGACATTGCCGGCAAGGAAATCGCCCTTACCCGGCTCGTTCGGGAACGGGTTCCCGTCGCCGAATTTGTACATGCCGATACGAGCTGCAGCCGGTATCCCAAACCCTGGGCCGTGCTGGAATGGAAGCCGGGGGTTCTGCTGAGCGATATATTCCGAAATGGTAACCAGGGAGAGAAAGCTTCTGCTGCAGCCGCGGTTGGTAGAACACTCGCGCATATTCACGGTTTTCCGTTCGAAGCTTCCGGTTTCTTCGGCAGCGATTTGAAGGTCACGGAGCCTTTCAATATGAGCGGCGAGCGGTTTGTTGCATTCATGGAAGAACTCATCTTCCATAGTCCCTGCAAAGCTTGGCTGGGAGAGGAGCTTACCCAGCAGTTGTGGGCATTTTGCAAACGATACGGACCGTTATTATCGGCCAGTCAGGAAAGGCCCGTGCTGGCGCATTCGGATTATAACGGCTTAAATCTTCTGCTTGAGAAAGGTTCGGAGGGGTACTTCGTTTCTGCCGTGCTCGACTGGGAGGAAGCCTTTGCCTGGAACCGGCATGCGGATCTCGGCAATATGCTACGTTATGAGGCGAACGGTTCGTGGATCGAGCAGCACTTTATGAAGGCTTATGAGGAGGAGGGAATGGTGCTGGAAAAGAACTGGAGGCTTTTGTCACGCCTGGAGGACCTTGTCGCCTTGTGCGACATGCTGAGCCACTCGACGGCGGAGACGCCGAATCGGGTAAATGATCTGTGCCGGTTGATCGCTGGAACGGTTCGGGCAGGGGAGAATTAATGAATCGCTTCAGCAAAAAACACAGGCGCTCTGGAGAGTTACTCCATGAGCGCCTGTGTCTTTATTAAAAAGTGAATCAGCTCTTTCAATTGCGTTTATTTCCCTTGCGCATCGGTATTGGTATCTGCAGTGGATGCCGCATTGCTGCTTGCATCTTGCGGTTGGTTTGATTCTCCGGTGCTTGACCCCTCAGGGGACGGGCTGGTTCCCTGTTGTCCGCCATCATCGGACTGCGCTGGTTGACTGTTATCCGGCTGTTGAGCTGGATCGGAATCCGGTGAAGCCGGCTGGTTCTCACCCGTAGCTGGAGTTTGATCAGGGCTCTGTGTTTCATCCGGCGTATTTTGAGAACCGTCCGGGCTTTGATCTTCATCCGTTGTTAAGTTGTCATCAAGGCTCTGGGTATCATCGAATGTGGATCCTTTTCCTGTTTTTTTGCCTGTGATTTCAACGCTGGTACCGGTCAATTTTCCGGATAGAACGGGCTGCTGATTCGAATCGAGCATCGTTACGTTGCTGATCTCAAAATCGTACGTGCCTGAATCCGATGCGGTGAAGGAGAAATCCACCAAAGTGCCGCTTTTGACCGGTTTGTTGAATTCAATACCGAACACGGCCCGCTTTTTACCTGACTTCGCTAAAGATGCTTCCGCATCGGTTGTGGTAATGTCATTTTGAATTTTAACCTGCTTGGAAGACGGTGTAATCTTGTTAAGTTTTAATTTGGCGTCGTAAGTTACCTCAACCGTCATAAATTGGACGGCTTGTTTGCCTTTGAATTCAACGGATACGTTAAACGGTTTGCCAGCTTTGATATTGCCTTGTTTGGCTGACAATTCTACGTCTGTACTAAAGGTTTCTTCCGGCTTGTATTTATACTTATAGGATTTCGCCGCTTTAGTTGTTCCGTTGCCGGCATCATCGGAAATATACAGGTCGATGTTGTTATTTCCGTTTTCAAGCGGAATTTCTACGGTGTAATTGCCGTAATCGTCAATCGTTCCCTGGTATTCATTACCTTTACCTTTAACGGAGTTGACCGCCTTCACATGGATCAGATCCTGAAGGTTGGTGCCGTCATAGAAGTAATCCAGCAGCAAATCTCCGTTAATCGTTCCTTGAAGCACACCGACGTTCGGTTTATCCGGATTCACGACCAGTTCATCCGGCACCGACGCATCCGGTGCACTGTTGTCGACCAGGAACTGCGAAAGTGAGTCAGTAACCACTTCGGCGGTTTTGTCGCCTTCCTCCACCGTTACCGGAACGATGCCATAGACGCCTTCCGGATCCAATGTCACGCGTTTCTTCCCGGGTTTGGTAGCGATATCGACCTTGCCGTCCCAATCATAGGAGTAATAGAACGGATCCAGCTTGTTCTGGAAATCGCGGTCATAGATGTATCCTACATACTCGCCGTTACCTTCGTCATCAAAACGGTAAACGTCGAATTCGTAATCCACCAATTTTTTGTTCAATGCATAATAGAGGGTTGAGCCCTTGCCTTCTTTAGTGCTGGACAGGTAAATCGGATCCAGTTCCACGTTCGAAATATCGGCCAAATTGTACGTTTCGCCGACATACACGCTGAAAGGTACATGAAGGACGTGCCCGTTTCCGGATTGTGTAAAGATCAGCTGCCCGTCATACAGGCCATCCGCAGTTCCTTCCGGAACGCTCAAGGATACGTTCAGATCCGCAGTCGACTGGCCAGCGGACAGGCTTACCGAATCCGATGCCGGTGTCAGCACTGGCCCGCCGTCATGGTTCCATTTGACTTCAATCGAATAGGACTGATCGGCATTCGCGATATTTTCCACCGTCAGATTGCGGGTAACATCCGCTCCTGCACCCTGCAGGCCAAAGGAGAGGCTGCCGGAGTACGAAGTTTGGTGGGCGTCATCCTGCAGCTGAGCCGGAAGCGTTTCTTCGACCTTAATGATGGCATCCGCCTCGGAAGAATTTTTCAGGTCAACGCGTCCAGCACCTTGTTCGTTGGTGCCGTACTCCCGGTTATCACGGTCTTTAATCAGAACCGCATTGTTCGTAAGCAGAGCCTTCACGTCGTCCGGCTTCAACTGAAGCCCTTCTTCGCGCGTCTTCTCCAGCATGAGGGCTGCGGAACCCGCCACGTGCGGAGCGGCCATGCTTGTTCCTTGCAGTTCCTCATAGGCATTGGTATAGTCGCCGCCAAAAGCAGGAATGGAAGACTTGATACCAACGCCCGGCGCGGTAATGTCCGGCTTGATCGTATAGTTCGGCAGAGCAGGTCCTCTGGAGCTGAGGTCTGCGAGCAGATCGACCTCGGCTTTATAACCGAATGTCACGTGGTTATTGCCTTTGGCAATCTCGCTCTTCAGCTTCAGTCCGCTTTCCTGGCTGATCGTGTAGGCCGGCACGACGTCTTCAGCGCCATTCAGCGTAGCCCCGCCGATTTCTCCCGGCGCGTTATTGTAAATGATCACGGCCATGGCGCCGTTTGCGGCTGCATTTTGCGCTTTTTCGGCGAAGGAGATTTCTCCGCGCTGTACAAACGCCGTTTTGCCTTTGACGTCAATGTTGGCGTAATCGGACGTGCGGCCGAGGCCGGCGTCTACAAGCTCCAAATCCGCGCTTTCCGTTTCCAGCTTCGGAGAAGTCGCCGCCAGTTGGGCGTACGAAATGCCGGCTGTATCGGAAGTGAAAATCGGCGTTTGGAGCGGCGGCGTCGAGGCACCTACGGAAATGGCCAGCTGTGCTGCGGCCGGGCTGCCTACGGTTTCCGCATCCGGACCTTCGTTACCGTTGGAGATGACGACGGTTACTCCCGCCAGCGCCGCGTTGTCCGCCGCGATCGCATCAGGCGTATACGAATTGTTCATGGTGGAGCCCAGCGACAGGTTGATGACATCCATTCCGTCGCTCACCGCTTTTTCAATCCCGGCAATGACGTTCTCGGTCGAGCCGCTGCCGTATGGACCTAGTACGCGGTATACGTACAGGTCTGATCCCGGCGCTACGCCGCGGACCCAGCCCTTGCCTGCGTCGGGGTGTTCAGGGTCGCCGCGGCCGGCAACCGTTCCGGAGACGTGGGTTCCGTGATACGTATCATAAGTGCTGCCGGTGCTGTTGACCGGCTTGGTCGGATCCGGGAGCGTTTCCATCGGATCGGAATCGTTGTCGACAAAGTCGTATCCGCCTTTGTAGGCGTCCTTCAAGCTGGGGTGGTTGTAGTCAATACCGGTATCAATGACGCCGACCTTGACGCCTTCCCCGACATATCCCGAATCCCACATATCTTCCGCGCCGATCAGCGGGGCGCTTTCATCCATGTTTGGCGTGATCTCATGCCCGTCCGCAACCGGCAGGGCGTGCACTTCCTCGTTCGGGAAGACCGCTTTGACGTTCGGTAACGTCAGCAGCTTGTCCACTTCGTTCGCAGGAAGCGTCACGGAATAACCGTTAAATACTTTGGAATATTCCCGTTTGAACTTGGCTCCGGTTTTCGATAAGGCTGCCGATTTAAAGGCGCTGTGCTCCTGATTCAAAATGCTGCTGTAGCTGCCGAGAGATGAACGCGCCTTTGCCGACGGATTGGCCTCAAATACTTTGAGTGGATCGTTCTTCAGCTGGACGATGACCGTCACCGGTTCGCTGCTGTCCGAAGGGTCTACGAAGTTTTGGGGCTCATCCGGTGCGGCAGCCGCCAGGCTCTGAACCGGGGAAGAGGTGCCTTGTGCCGGAGGATTGAGCTTCCAGTCCCCTTTGTGCAGGGAAGAATCCAGATGAATGGCCGAATGGTCGGCCGACTGGAGATCGGGAGCGGCAGCCGCCGAAACGCTAGCGTTCGGGTAGGCCACACCAACAGCCAGCAAGGCACTTAACAACAGTGTCGAATAAGTACGGATGGTCGATGAACCTTTTTTCAAAAGATGTCCTCCTTTATCGAATGCGAGATAGGGAATAATGCCGAAAAGACGATCCTCCTTTACGTAAAACTAATTGAACACTAGTAAAATACATTTTCATTTTACAATTTTTGCATTCTATTGGTATGAGACAAAAGGTTGATAGGTACTTTGGGCAGGGTGGGCGTTTGCTGTCGAGCAAAGGTGTCGAAATGCTTCAGAAGTACGGTTTCTCTGGCAAAATATTTATTTTTCGCGATATCGCATCGATTAGAGAGGTTTAAGAATTGACATCGTGGGACTAAAGTAAGAGGAAAGTGCGAAAGGCTGAAAGACAAAAATCCTCTTGATCTCCCATGAGACGAGGGGGCAAGAGGATCTAAAAGTCCCCCGGAAGGTTTCCGGGGACATGATCAGTTCTTCAGTTGGATGACAGGATGCCGCAGGATGGTTTTCATTCGATGCGGTGGTGTTCTGCGTGGATCCGACAAATAAATTTCATGATGCCGCCCGTTTGACGTTAGGCGCTGGGCCTCGATATACTCGAAAATCTGCCGGATCGTTTCCGGCTCGGTACTGAACGGACCGACATGCAGCATCTGCACGCAATCGCCCTCATATAGGCGTTCCAAGCTCACGAAGCGAAGGGGGGCGAGATGCGGTTTCTTGTTCACTGCCAGCATCCGGGTTTCTTCGAATCGTTCGGCCGATACATAGTCCGGCATCCGGATCAGCAGCTTCCACATCCAATCATCCCTGGAAGCGTACATGGCGTCCTGTCCGGAATGGGACCTGGCCCACCAAAGCCCTTCCAGCTTGGGCACGGTAAAATCCTGATCCTCCTGTTTGCACATACCTTTTACGCCATAAGCTACGGTGTAAAGGGCTTCGGTCGCTTCGGCAAACCTTGGACCGTTTGGATCGCCTTCACCGTCGATCGTAAGATAGGGAATCTCTTCAAAATAGCATTTTTGCGGGACTTGGGGGGCGGAATAATACGAGGGGTTCGCTTTGACCAAATCCAGCTTGCGGTTATCCAATTTCATAAGGTTAGACTCCTTTCTGGCTTTCAGGATAACCGCATCATACGACAACTTCCCTGACAGCTAGATTGTCAGGGAAGTTTAGGGCTTGTATGATGTTCTGCGATTTCGTGAGCGAGTTCGGCGATCCGTTCACTCAGCAGGTTTGGTTCCATTACGGACACCAGCGTACCGAAAGAAAGAAGAAGGTGGGGCATATAGGTGAACATCACCGAAGGCGGCATTTCGAACCGGATTTCCCGGTCCGAATGCTCGGTCAGAAAAGGCTGCACGAAATATTGATTCCCGATGGCTTCCAAAACATCCGAATCGCCGACAATCCGCACTGTAACCCAGGATGTGTCCGCATTCGGAGGACCGGCTAAAGTATCCCGAGCAAGCTCGGTAAAAGTGAAATCCTCCGGTCTCTCGAACGTTTCATCCGTAACCTCCAGTCGCTCGATCCGGTCGGCCCGAAACATCCGGACGGAATCGCGCAGCTCGCAGTAAGCAGCGACATACCACCGGTTCGCCCGGTAAGCCAGGCGGTAAGGGTGAATGCGGCGCGTAAGCGCAGAATCGCCGGTCGTTTTAGCGTATTGAATGCAGCACACCCGGGAATGGGCAGCCGCTTCTTCGAGGTCGGAAAGTAACGGTTTAATCTCCCGGCTGGTTGAATAGGGGACTGCTTCCAGCCCGGCCTGATGGCGCTTCAGATTCTCCCCTTGGTTCTCATTCAGCCGGTGACTGATTTTAACGAGCGCGTTCTCCAAAGCGTCCGCAAACGGATAACCGGCCTGGGAAGCAATCCGTGCGCTGTGAGCCATAGCTTTCAATTCATTCGTATCAAAGAATAACGGCGACTCCCGAAATGAATCCGGAAGCGTGAAGCCGCCCCCATGACCGGGCTCGGCGACCACCGGAACCCCGCTCAGGCATAGCAGGTCGATATAACGGTAGACGGTACGGACGCTGATTTCCAACGCCTCGGCCAATTGTTCTGCCGTCATTTTACCTCTCGAACGCAAAAGCCATACGAGTGACAGCATGTAATCCAGTTTGGGCATATGTTGAGCCAGCCTTCCATTTCAATAGTAAGAATACAGTAAAATGGGATAAATACCCGTTCCACACCTGACGATACTCCCACAGTACCACGGGCCCGTCCGCGATGTAAAATTCATCCTAAAACCGCTTCGGCGTACATATGGTGTAGGTAGAAGGGAGTGGGAAGATGGACAGGATCGTAGACAGGTATTACCTGCTAAAACAGCGACAGAGAGAAACGGAGCAGGAACTGAAGCAGCTCCGTGAAGAAATCACTGCCTATTGTGAAGAACGGCAGGCCGAGCAGTTGGAGATTGGTGCCTACAAGGTGAAGCTGGTATCTCAAACCCGCAAGGAATACGACGACGAGAAACTGTACGAAGCGCTGCCGGACCCGGATTTGTGGCGGCTGATGTCCAAAGCGGACGGGTCGAAAATATCCAGTCTGGTCCGCCTGAGCGTCATTCAGGAGGAACGGCTGGAGGATACGTTCGAAGTCAAGCATATCAAGCTGCTGCATGTTGATAAAATATAATTTTGAACTGGGAAACTGCCTGACACGGGCAGTTTTTTTTCGTTGAGCCCCGTGCCGCTCGTCGATTGTTGCATTAAATAACCAGCCTCTCCGAAGAGAAGCTGGTTTTCGTGTTCAACAGTGAAACCATTCGTTGCCAGCCGCTTACCGCTTCACTTGACGTTATTTTTTCTCCAGCCGGTCGTGGAACGATTTCGCATAGAATTGCAGCGTGTACGAAGCCTCGGAAGAAAGATATTCCTGCATGTTCTCTTTGCCGAGCTGCTCCAAGTACTTCTCTAAAAAGGATATTGCCTGCTTTTTGGAACCCTGTCCCAAATGATGCTTTACTTGCTTCAGGCTGTTCGTCAGCTGCGGGGCGAGGGGGCCGTTGAGGTCGCCGGTCGCCTTGAACTGCTCCATATAGTTCTCCAGTACCGTCATCAGCCCTGGCGTGACCGTCACGCGGTTGGACGCATCGGATTCCCCGGCGCCGTTCTCCGCTTTGAGGTAATAGGTGTATTCCACGCCCGGCTCGGCCGTGCGGTCGTAATACGTATGAACCTTGGCATACCCGAGATTTACGACCTCGCCGTCTCCTTCCCTGTACACGTTGGTTTGAGTTTCGCCGCCTTGGGACGTCCAGATGAGTCCGACAAAAGTCTCGCCCACCAAGCCCACCGCGAGATCGGAAGGGGCTGCCGGTATAGGCATAGCGATTCTCAACCCATTCGTCAGATCCGTCTCGCCCATTTCGTTGACGGCGGATATTTTGTAGGTATAACCCGTACTGCTTACGCTGATGCTGTCATCAATGTACTGGGTCGAAGTTATGCTTTTCATTTTGGCAAAAGACTCTTCGTCATCCGCTTTTCTGTAGATGTTATAGCTCTCCGCGCCGGCCGCTGGCTTCCAGCTGATTTCGAACGCCGAAGCCGAAGCCGATCCGGCAGACAGCCCAGTAGGCACTTCGGGCAGAAGGACCGGTGCGGCTGTTGTTGCTGCGGCGACGCCTGACGCTGCGGACTCACCGCCGATTCCAGTCGCCGTCACTTTGTAGGTATAGTCAGTAGAAGGGCTTACCGCTTTATCGGTGTAAGCGGCGGCGGCAGCTGTGCCTATTTTACTGTAAATGCCGTCCGCTCCGGATCTGTAAACGCTGTAACTCATCGCCCCCTCCACCGGCTTCCATTCCAGCTCAACGGATAGGCTTCTCGCCGCTTTTACGAGGAGGTCGGACGGAGCCAGAGGCGCTGGCTGTGAAGCGTCAACGTTGAGCACTTCTACGGCATCGGATAACGATGATTCACCGCCAGCATTCAGTGCTGAAACGTTGTAAGTATAGGTGACGCCTTGTTGGGCGGCGGCGTCTTCGTATTCGGTCTCATGGGTACTTGCGACAACTCTGGACACCGGATCCTTGGATGAGGAGCGATAGACGAGATAAGCGCTTGCCCCGCTTACTGGAGACCAATGCAGCGATACGTCGGCATCGTTTGCGAGCTCTCCTGCCAGACCGGAAGGGGCGTCCGCAAGCGGCTTCGTTTCCGGATTCACCGGTTTCAAGATCACGAAATAAGGGCATTTCGACGTGTTATTGTTCGTCCCCATAACGACACGGGAACCGGCCGAGTGACGCTTTTTGTAGAGATAATACTCCACCGGCTGACTGTCTGCGATCGTTTCTCCTGTGAGCTCATAGTTTGCGGTCAACCAATCGGGCTCCGTCGTAATCCTCGAATCGTAAGCAACGTACACATCGGCGTCCGCCGCCAAATAGAAGGAGACCAGATCGCTGCTTGTCGCGCTTCTGGAGCCCACCGCCGAGCGGATCCATTCCAACCCCTTCAAGTGCTTCGGCACGGACTCGAACTTGTAAATCTTGCTGCTGCTGCCGGTCATCCGGTCTCCGAATACGATATCTCCAGGCTGGAGATCATCCTGAACCGACCAGTTCGCCGCGTTGGCGCTTCCGCTGCTGCTGTTATCGTTGATGACGACATTGCGGACCGTTTTACCGTCCAGGCTCGGTGCAGGCACAGGCTCGGGATCGGGCTCGGCCGGTTCTGCCGGCGGGATAAACGGAGGGCCGGACCATGCAGGAGGTTTCATCGGATAGCCGGCAGGAAACCCGGGAGCTGCCAATTCGTTCAAATAAGCCTCCAGGTTCGTGTAGCCATCCCCGTCCAGATCGCCGTTTCGATCTGACGGATCTGCCGGATTGAGATCATGCGCGAGCTCCCATTCATCGGGCATTCCGTCCCGATCGGAATCAGCTGGCGCCGTACCTTGCTTCAAAGGAGGGAAACCTCCCACATCATCTTCGTCTCCGATAATCACGCCTGTCTGATTTCGGACGCCATTGATCACGCGCGTGTCTACCGCGTCCCTCGCAAGAGACGATCCGGCGTAATGCAAGATATGATCATAGGCTTTTTCCGGGGCCTCTGTATGAACCAGCGGGAACTCAAAACGTTCAGATACGACAACGCTCGGCCTCTCCGCCTCGACGATGCCGGTTCCGGCGTCCTTGCCGTTCAGCACGCCGTCTTTGTTGCTGTCGATCCGGTTGTTTTCGAGATACACCTGATAATTCTCATTACCGCGAACAACGGCGTACTCGGGAGCGGACGAATTTTTGCCGGCGATAAAATAGTTCCCGACCACATTACCGTAACCTTTGGTCCCGGATTCGCCGCCCGCCACATACGGGAAGTCGCCCCAATTGTAGACGATGTTGTTCACAAAGTCGATTTGACCCTTCGTTTTCGGATTCCGGTCGTTATTGTGGGCATAGAGGTTGTGATGCATCGTGATCGTATTCATCTCGATCAAGCCGCCCATCGAGTGGGTGAGCAGGCCCTCGGAGATGACGGACCACTGGACGGTTATATTTTTGGACAGCGGATTTTCATAGTTCTTGCTCTTGATGGACAAGACCTCGTCCGTGCCCCACGAAAAACTGGAGTGGTCGATGATCACATTCTGACAGTCTTCAAAATACATCGTATCGTCGTTAAAGCTTAAGTCGCCCATGCGAAAGCGTAAATAGCGGATGACGATATCGTGGGAATCGATGAACCGAATGTTGTTCCCCCGGATCGTAACTCCGTCACCTGGCGCCGTCTGGCCGGCAATCGTGATATGGGATTTTCCCTCCACGACGATCTGAGGGATCGTAATCTCGCCGGAGATGTCAAAAACGATCGTTCGCGGCGTATCGCCGGCCGTCATAAGCGCGTCATGGAAGGTGCCCAGACCCGTAAGCTCGTAGCTCGTGACATGATAAACTTCTCCACCGCGGCCGCCTGCCGTCGCATAACCAAACCCTTCAGCGCCCGGAAAGGCCGGGAGCTGGGAATGATCAGCCCGTGCCGTCGGCGATTGCAGCGGGTACATCGATAAAGCCCAAACCAAGCATAACAACAGTGCCAGATAACGCTTCATTTGCAGCCTCCTTAAATACGGAATGGGATGGTGTTCCCGAGAAATTTCGCTAATCTAACCTCCTCTTTTTGAAATGTCAACTAAAATTCATGCCTATTATAGATAGCGCTTTCAATGGTCCGCAATCAATGATTCGTGCATGGGGTGCGCAAAACGCCGAAGTAGGAGATGGTGTTGAAATCGTTGATGCAGCGGAGGATTGGTTTGTCGAAAAGGGAGATCGAAGAAGTTCGCCAGTGCCCTTTACGAACAAAGTTCTGTCCGGCCATCCCCAAAATATGTTGTTATGAAAACCTGAAACGCTAATACACATACATAGTAAAGCGCTTTACTCAAACTCTTCAATGCGGAGATCCCAAGGCTTTACATCAAAAAGGAGGGGCAAGCATGGTCAAAAGGAAAAAGAAATGGCTGCTCGGATCCACCGCGCTCTTATGCGCGTTAACGGTGGCGATGGCAGGCTGTTCGAGCGGCAATGGCGGCACGAAGACGGCGGACCCGGGTACGGATACGACTACGACCACGACCACCGGCAATACGGATTCTTCCGGCGAAGGAACCGCCAAAACGAAAACGACGATATCCATTACTTACCGGGATGACGGTATCGGGGAGAAAGGCACGTTCTACAAATGGCTGAAGGAACTGGCCGAGACCTATCCAAACAAGGACGTGGAAATCAAGCCGACGCCGATTCAGGCGTCCGAGGGGGACTATTTTGCCAAAGTCGCTCTGGCACTGAAGTCCAAGGATACCGCACCGGATATCGTTACGGAAGATACATTTATTCTGAACTCCGATGCCAGTGCAGGGTTTCTGGAACCGCTGGATGACAAGGTCAAAGATTGGGAGGACTGGACGAACGGCTCCTTTATCGAAGCGATGAAAAAAGGGGTTACGGCCAGTGACGGCAAGGTGTATGGGGTCCCTTACAACACGGACTCGCGGGGATTGTGGTACAACAAGGATATATTCAAACAAGCGGGACTTCCCGAGGATTGGCAGCCTAAATCGTGGGAAGACGTGCTGAACGCGGCCCGGACAATCAAAGAGAAGACGAAGGATGTCGTGCCGATCTGGATGAACATGGGCAAGGCGACCGGCGAAGCCACCTCGATGCAAACGTATGAAATGCTGCTGTACGGCACCGGGGAACGCCTCTATGACAACGATACGAGCAAATGGATTATCAAGAGTCAGGGGATCAACGACGCACTGACTTTCATTCAGACAGTCAACAAGGAGAAGCTGGGACCACCGCTGTCCAAAGTGCTGAACGGCCAGGCGGGGAACACCGCGTCCCGTGAATATTTGCCGAAAGGCAAGCTGGCGATATCGCTCGACGGTTCGTGGATTACCGGCAACTACTTTGACACTGGAGCTGCGCCATGGCCGGAGTATAAAGACGTGCTGGGCTTTGCCCCGATGCCGACCAGCAAAGGCCAGGATCCGGGTTCCATCACGCTTGCCGGCGGATGGGCGCTGTCGATCCCGAGCAACTCGCAGCATAAGGACGAAGCGTGGGACTTCATTAAGTACGCTTTGAACAAAGACAACACCCAAAAGCTGGTCATCGCTTCCGGCAACATTACCGTACGTGCGGATGTCGCCAAGGATCCCGAATATACGGCACAGCCGTTTAACGGTATCGCGACCGAATACCTGCAGCACGCCGAGTTCAGACCGGCACAGGACAAATATCCGGAAGTGTCCACGCAGATCCAGACAATGGTCGAAAGCGTCGCCACCGGTACCTCTCCTGCGGATGCAGCGAAGAAATACGCGCAGGATGTAACCCGGATTGTCGGTCAGGATCATATCGTAGAGAAGTAAAAGGGTTCAGGCTTGCTCATGCTGCTTCCGGCGGGAGGTCGGCATGGGCAAGCGGTTTTATTTTCAGCTTAGGGGAAGGAGACGTAACCTGGATGAGCAGTTTGACCGTACCTTCGGTATACAAAAAAAGAAAGTCATATACGTGGCTCTACTTTCTGCTTCCTTCAATCGCGATCATGCTCGTGTTTTTCATTTATCCGATCCTGCTGACGTTTTTTTATTCGTTCACCAACCTGGCGTTGACGGGGGAAGCGGCCAAGGAACTGAAATTCGTCGGCATCGACAACTATGTCCGCATGCTCCATGATCCCACGGTCCGGGTGAGTATCTGGAACACGCTGATCTTCCTGATCGGCTCGGCCGTCATCGGCCAGCAGGTGCTCGGATTTATCGTTGCGCTCTTGATGAAGCACAAAAACCGGCTGTTCCGCCGGGTTATAGGCACGATCGTTTTGGCCGGATGGGTCACCCCGGAAATCGTCTGTGCGCTGTGCTTATACAGCTTTTTCGGCGATGAAGGGACGCTGAATGCCATCCTTTCCTTCGTCGGGATCTCTGACGTGACCTGGCTCTATACCGTACCGATGCTGACCGTCATTTTGGCGAATATTTGGCATGGCACCGCCTTCTCGATGCTGGTATTCCAGGCTGCGCTCGACGATGTGCCGACGGAGATCGAAGAAGCGGCTGTCGTAGACGGTGCTTCCCGGCTGCAAATTTTGTTCCGGATCACCATTCCTTATATCAAGGGTACCATTACGACTAATATGATGCTCGTTACGCTGCAGACGTTGGGCGTCTTTGGCCTGATCTATGCGATGACGGGCGGGGGACCGGGAACGTCGACGACGACGCTGCCGATTTTTATGTACAACCAGGCCTTTGTCAACTACCAGCTCGGGTACGGCACGGCCATATCGCTGCTGCTCCTCCTGCTGGGCATCGTGCTGAGCCTGTTCTACATCCGCTCAATGAAAGAGCAATAAACAAGGAGAATCCGTATGAACGCGAAACAACGCAAACTCATCTACCGTATACTGCCGTATTTGATCCTTACCGTCATCGGGATCTGCTTTCTGCTCCCGCTGCTGTGGGTGCTGGTCGCGTCCGTCGATTCCAATGCGATGCAGTCGCTGAAAATGCCAACCCGGCTCACCGGGTCCAATTACGGCGACGTAATCACGAACGGCGAGAACCAGCGCGCCTTCTTGATCGGACTTGTGATGTCGCTCGGCCAAGCTGTCATCGTCGTCATTCTCGGACTGCTGGCAGCCTATCCGCTGTCCCGGTACCAAATGAAGTACAAGAAACCGTTTATGCTGACCATTCTGTTCATGACCTCGCTTCCGATTACGGCGGTCATGGTTCCCGTGTATCAGCTCTTTCTAAGCCTGAAGCTGTACAACAACATTTTCGGCGTCATTTTGTTCTATGTCGCTTCCTCGATGCCGTACGGCATTTGGATGCTGAAAAATTTCATGGATTCCGTGCCGAACGATATGGAGGAGGCCGCATGGGTCGACGGGGCGTCGGTATTTACCGGCATCCGGAAGGTGGTGGCCCCGCTCATGATCCCCGGGATCTGCACCGTGGCCATCTTTACGTTCTCGGGAAGCTGGGGCAATTTCTTCGTGCCGTACATCTTGCTGCAATCCCCGGAAAACTTCCCGGCGTCGCTTAAGCTGTATCAGTTCTTCGGCCAATACGGCATGGCGGATTACGGCAAGCTGGCGGCTTTCTCCGTCCTCTATGCGCTCCCGTCGGTCGTGCTGTATATTTTGTCGCAGCAGTTTATGTCCAAAGGATTTGGGCTGCAGGGAGGTACGAAGGGGTAAACCAGGTGGTTGGTGTTTATCGTACATGGACTGGCGTTCGCATGAAGACTTATGTGGAATGACGGAAAAAGTAATGATTCATGTGAAAAGAAAAAAAAAAGTAATGACTCACGCGAGAAAAAGCAATGATTCATGTGAAAAGACAAAAAAGCAGGCGGCGGAACGGGAACGTTCCTTTGCCTGCTTTTTTTGGTGAAGCGGTATGCGCTTACCCGGGTTAGGTTCGGGGGAACCGTGTGTCCATGCTCGCTGCCTCGGGAATGCTCCAGCTGTGTTTTAACGTGCTGCCTGGATAGCCCGCTTACAACGCTTTGGCCAGCTCGTTCAGCTTGTTCATCGTGTTCCAGTTCCGCGACGTGGCGGGAACGCCCACCTTGGATAAATTAATGGCAAGCTTGGAGTCGCGGATGCTTTGCCGAAGCATCAGGTACACGACATCGCCGTCGGTGTGGAAGTCATCCCCGCCTTTGTCGAAGGCCGCCAGCTTGTCCAGCGCTTCCTGGCTGGGCTGTTCGGTGCGAATCGAGACGTGGATGCTTTCACCTTCGCCCAAAGCAGAGGCGTCGTATGGACATCTCGCGATGATCTGCTGCATTTCCTCCGCGGATTTCAGGGCGACCGATACCGGCTTGCCGATCGCCTTTTCCAAAAAATCCTCAATTTTGGACTTCAGTCCATGCGGTTCTTCATCGCTTTGAAACAAAACGTTCCCGCTTTGAATATACGTTTTGACCTTGTGAAAGCCCATGTCCTCGAACATCTTCTTAAGCTCGGTCATTTTCACCAAATTGTGTCCGCCCACGTTAATGCCCCGCAGCAGTGCGATATACACCGTCATAAATCCGCCGCCCCGTTTCGTTTTTTACCCAGTATAACATACATTTACTGGAATTCCGCTGTGGATTCTTTAGTGGCGGTCGCCCAACCTCTTCAGCCGCTCCGCTGCTCTGTGAACGGCCAACGGGAGCCGGAGCTCCTGCCCTAAGCGGAGAGCTTTTTCATAATAGGTACAGGCGGCATCAACCCTTTGCTCTGCGAGTTCAATATCGCCAAGGGTGAGGCAGGAGGAGGAAACGGCTCTTAGATATCCCATCTCCTCGCCCAAGCGGGTGGCGGTTTCGGCATGCTGCCGAGCCGTTTCTATCTGGCCGCGTTTCAGGTAAATATCGCTCAGCAGCAAATGATCCAGCGGCAAGTGTGGCTTGAACCCTGCTTTTTCTCGCAGCGTTAAAGCCTGCTGTGCAAACTTTAACGCTTCGTCCAGGTCTCCGGATTGAAACGCATGGAATGCAAAGTGGCGGGCAGGCTCGCATTGCTCATACAGAAAATGATGCTCCTCTGCGATTCGGACTGCCTGGGAGTAGAAATCCAGCGCCAGATCCTTCTTTTGCCAGCGTTCGTACACGGTACCGATTTGGAAATACGATTCGCTCGCGCCGCGGTTATCCTGAAGTTCGATCCGTATTTGCAATGCCTGCTCATGGTATCCCAGAGCTTCCTTGTATTGTCCCGCAGCGCTTTCGATCGCAGAACTCGCATTCAGATCAACAAAATAGTGAGCTGTTCCAAGGGAACTTAGCGCATCCGCCAGGCTCTTCCGGTTTTGGGATTGCTCTGCGAGCTGCCGGGCTTCATGTAATACGGAAAACATAGACTCGGGATCGGTGTTGGTATAGACGTATTCGTTAGCCTTTATTTTGCCAAGCTGAAGCAAAACCGGAAGCTTCAGGTGCTGCGCTTCCCGGATGGCGGTAATCGGCAGAAGCTGATTCAGCAACTGCTGCGCTTCCTTGGACCGTCCGTTCCAAAAGTAAATCTTGGCGATTTCGATCAGTTCTTTTAACGGAGTGACGAAGCTGCCGTTAAGATCACTTTGCGTTTCATGCACTGCGTCCGCTACAAACTTTTCCATCATAGATTTCCCCTTCCATAGCTGAGAGTGAATTTTCACGGGATTTCTTCCATTCCGTACTGAGCGTAGCTTCACTCGAGTTCGGCTTAGGCCGTCGAGTCAACTCCACACTACGGTATCTCTTTCTTTGCTAAGGTCAGTTGAGATATGATCATTTTAGATCGGCGCAAGGAAATGAACTATGTACAAATCGCAGCAAGTGTTCAGTTTTGAACAGTAAGAAAAAGTTGTTCAGCATTAGGTTACTGAACATCAACGATCTCCAACTAAAAGGGAGGGACAGATATGGCATCCACCGATAAAAACGGTGATCGCAGAATTGAGCGAACGCGTCAGCTGCTCCGTCAGGGATTCGTTGAGATGATCCGGGAAAAAGGATTTTCCGCCATGAGCGTACAGGACATCGCGGAACGGGCGAATGTGAGCCGCGGGACGTTTTACATCCATTACACAGATAAATATATGCTGTTGGATCACGTCATCCGGGACAATTTCGGCAAGCTGCTGTTGAATACCGTTCCGCCGAATACCGAGTGGAACCGCGAAACGGCGAGAAGAATCATTATTGCCGTTCTTCAGTGCTTTGAGGGAAAATATGGCCACCGGCAGCCCTCCAGCCGAGTACCCGTCTCGATTTTGGAGGAGACCATCCGGAAAGAACTAACCCGGTATATCTTTGAATGGATGAGGAATGAACCTGATCGCACGAATGAGGATCCTTTACGGCTTAACGCTCGGGCAAGCGTTGTCAGCTGGGCTATTTTGGGTCCGGCCATCCAGTGGGCTAGGGAGCCCCAGGTCCTGTCTGAGGAGCAGATGGCAGATGTTATTTTGTCCGTGGTGGACGGGGGGAGAAGGTAGAGGAGGAAGGAGGTCTCAGTCCCTCGAAGTCCCTTCGCGGCATGAATCGAAGCCAAGGTAGCTATTTTATCGAAAAGGGCCGATTTTATGAAAGGCTGAAGCGGGCTTAAACAAAATAACGTAAAACTGGACTTTTGTATCGTTGAACACCTGCACATTGGGCTAATAACTGCAAAAGTGCATTTAAAACCGTTAAATTGGGCTGAAAATCGGAAAAATGGCCGAAATAGATGCATTATTGCACTTATTTGCGCATATTCGCCCTAAACTGGTGAAATTAGATGCACTTTTGCACTTAATGGTTGCCATTCACTCTAAATTAATGAAAATAGATGCATCTGCATCTATTTGTCTCGATGATAGCCTACTTATGGGGATACCAATGGCACTTTACCCAATTGCACTGAAAAATGCCTACATTCAAGAAAATACAGCGATCAGTGCTTCACATCTGTCCGGACCTCATCGGGCAGCTTCAGTGTAAGGGATCCGGACTGCTGCTGGATCTCTCCGTCCCGCGTCTGCTTATAGCCCAGCTTGGACAGCTTTCCATCCGGATCCAGTCGCCCCGCCGTAAACGTATTGATGTTCACGATGCTGCCTTCTCGGTAATAAAAATAGGTAGTATCCGCCCATGGTAACGGTCCGGTAGCGTCCGTAAATTTCTGCTGAGCGAATAGCTCCTCAACCGGCCTCTCACCCGGCGAGATGTGCGCCTGCCATGTGACGATCTGCATACCACCCTTTAGCTCGATTCGAGAAACCAGGTTGTCGTAGATGACGTAATACCGGGTGCCCACCCCTCTGGGGAACAGATAGATCGTACTGAACCCTTCGGAAGTATGCTGGCTGTCCAAGCGTTCATGCTCATAATGCAGACGACTGTTCATGTCCAGCATCATCCGGCGGGCGTCGGCCAAGTCACCCGAATCCAGCACCGTCAATTGCATCGGATTCAGCGGCGACTGAAACGATACCGCCGTGCCCTTCACCTCCAAGCGGTAACCCAGCCATTCGCTCCACAAGCGCAGCGGTACATACATCTGATTGTGAATCCTCTGCATAGGCACATCCAGTTTGATTTTGGTCGACCAAGTTCCTTGCTTCACCACAGCTGCGTTTTTACCGAGCGGGATGACAACCTTCTCCGACCATTTGTGGACGGTCGCTGTTTGGGTTTTGGCATCCCAGGATACCGATGCCTGGATCGAATTGGCTAAGGTACGCAAGGGAACCAACACTCGCCCGTCTTTCAGCACAGGTGCTGCATCCGGAACTTCAACATTCTCCATATATACCTTGTCCGGAACTGCCGCGTAGGCGGACGAGCCTGACATGAGCAAGCATGCCGCAGAGATCGCCCAAATGAACTTTTTCATACGAAGTCACTCCTTTTTATCTAAGACGTCTAAATCGGGGAGGAGGTTACCCGCGTTAGAAAAGTTGCTAGAAAGTCTTGCGCTGGAGACGACTCCAGCGGTTAGAATGCCTGAGAGAGGGGGCATGCTCCCCCTCGATTCCAAAAATCCACGCAAAGGAGAATTTCGATGAAGATTGGCGTGATCGGAACGGGCCACATGGGTGGAACGCTCGGGAAAAAGTGGGCAGCGCAGGGGCATGAGGTGATGTTCGGCACCCGCGATCCACACAGTGGGAGAATTCAAGCCTTGCTTCAGGAGGCTGGCGCACAGGCACAGGCGGGAACCGTGCGGGAAGCGGCTGCTTTCAGTGAAGTCATTCTGCTCGCAGTCATGCCGGACGAAGTGGAAAGGGTGCTGGAGGAAGCCGGAACTGTAACCGGCAAAATTTTGATCAATTGCACCAACCGTTTCGATGGGCAGTCGGCAGATACGGAGGTGCGAAAACTGGTGCAGGGGGCCAGGGTCGTCCGGGCTTTCCATACTCTGCCCTGGGAAGTGCTTGCTAAGCCCCGGTACGAGGAGGGCAACGCCACCGTGTTTTTGAGCGGGGAGGATACCGAAGCAAAAGACACCGTTGCCCGGTTGTCCCGCGACATCGGATTGGATTCGGTGGATGTCGGCGGTTCCGGGAACATGGAGCGGATTGAGACCGGGATCGGGATGCTGTGGCAGGCACTGTCGCCCCAGTTCGGACGTGACTTTGGCATTCGCGTGCTCCGGCGGGAATCCATCGATGCTTAAATCCGGGCGCGACTCCGTCAGGTCTTATTCGTGATCGAACTTCCATGCTGCACTTGTTACCAACTACGACAAAAACGCAATGAACCGTTTCGATGCAGCCGAAAGAGGAACGTTTTTGAGCGTCGCAATACCGATGTGCCGAAGCGGGACCGAGGGTGTCAAAGGAATTTCCACCAGTTTGCCCGAGGCTAATTCTTCGGTGATGAATTGGCGCGTGATGAAGGTAAGCCCGAATCCGCTCTGGGCAAACTGCACCAGGAGATCAAGGCTGCCAAGCTCGAATTCCGGATGAAACGTGGTGCCATGAGCCCCGGCATAGCTGTCCAGAAATCGCCGTGTACTTCCTCCAGGCTCCAGAAGCAGCAGCGGGTATTGGTGAAGCTCCTCCAAAGGCAGCGGCTGCCGGGCCAGTTCTGCATATTTCGGATGTCCGACAAGGCAGTCCTGCTGGGGCGCGCTTGGCCGAAAATCGATTTTGGGATCGTCCGCGGGCAGGTTCACGATCCCGAAGTCAATTTTTCCTTCTTTTAACAAAGCGATCGTTTCCGGTGTCGTCCGGTTCGTGACATGGACCCGAATTTCCGGATACTCCTGATGAAACTGCTCGAGGCATGGCAGCAGGTAGTGCTTGCACAAAGTGTCACTGGCTCCGATATGGATTTCCCCAAGCAGCAGATTTTGCATCTCGGCCATCTTCTTCTCCCCGATGTCCAGCATCTGCATGGCCTGTTCCACATAGCCGTACAATACTTCACCTTCCGCGGTTAACGTAACTCCTTTCGCCGTTCTGAAAAACAAAGACCCGCCCAGAGCGCCTTCCAATTGTTTTAACGTATGACTGACCGCAGGCTGGGTAATATGCTGCTGCTCCGCCGCCTTCGTCAAACTGCCGAGCTTGGCTGTCCAATAAAAAACACGGTACCATTCCATTTGAATGTTCATAGTCATTACCTCATTTTATATAGATCATTATTAATATCAATTTTACTTATGAGATTCACCCAAATTATAATGATCCGTGTAAAGGAAAACAAGAGGAGGCTAGACTATTGACCGTAACAGCAATTGTTGGAGCCAATTGGGGCGATGAAGGAAAAGGCAAGATGACGGATGTGCTGGCAGCCAAATCATCTTACGTGGTGAGATATCAGGGCGGAAGCAATGCCGGGCACACGATCATCAACGAATACGGCAAGTTCGGCCTGCATATGCTGCCTTCCGGCGTATTTTATCCGCATGTGACGAATGTGATCGGACCCGGCACGGCGCTGGACGTGAACGTACTGATGAGCGAACGGGAAGCTTTGCTGGCTAGAGGCGTTCCCGCGCCGAAATTGGCCGTATCGGATCGTGCGCAGGTCGTCCTGCCTATCCACCGGCTGCTGGATGAGCTGGAGGAGGAGCGTTTGGGGTCACGCAGCTTTGGCTCGACCAAGCAGGGGATCGCTCCGTTTTATGCAGACAAATATGCCAAGCTCGGCGTGCAGGTGGCCGATCTGTACGACGAAGAAAGACTTCGGCGCAGGCTGGAACAAATGCTGGAAGCTAAAAATGTTCTGCTGGCACACCTCTACGGCCATCGGCCTCTAGGACCGGAGGATCTGATGCCTGCCTTGTTGGAGCAAGGTGAGAAGCTTCGTCCCTTCGTGTGCGATACGACCCAAATGCTGAATGAGGCTTACCGGAAAGGGGAAGGCATCTTGCTGGAAGGACAGCTTGGAGCGCTGCGGGATCCGGACCACGGCATTTATCCGTTCTCCACGTCCTCTTCAACGTTGGCGGGATTCGCGCCGGTCGGTGCCGGCCTGCCGCCGTATGCGATTTCCCAAGTGGTGACCGTGGTCAAAGGCTATTCGAGCTGCGTCGGTGCCGGCCCGTTCGTTACCGAACTAGCAGGTGAAGAAGCGGAGGAGCTGCGCCGGCGCGGAGGCGATGCGGGCGAATACGGCGTATTAACCGGACGCCCGAGACGCGTGGGCTGGTTCGATGCGGTAGCTACCCGCTACGGCTGCATGATTCAGGGAGCTACCGAAATTGCCTTAACGAATCTTGACGTGCTCGGATACCTGGACCAAATCCCTGTGTGCGTCGGATATCAGCTTGCAGACGGAACGGTGACCGACCGGTTTCCGGTGAGCGCAAAGCTGGACGAGGCCAAGCCGGTCCTGCATCATTTCAAGGGATGGAACTGTGACATTACCGGTATTCGTTCCTTTGAAGAGCTGCCTGAGGCGGCGAAGCGGTATATCGATGTGATCGAAGTGGCTACGCGAGTAAAAGTAAAATACGTTTCCGTGGGACCTAAAAGGGACCAACTGATCTCACGCGATCTGTAGAGCTTCACAATATGTGGAGGAAGTAGATTTTACAGCCGAGAACCAGCCCAGGATTCCGGCTTAGTTTCCCGAGTAACGATGAATCAGAACGGTTTTCCCTCAGAGAAGGGGAAGCCGTTTTTTTGTTGTGGAAGCTGCCGGCACATGAATAATTTCCCTCCAATGGCAAACAATACGGGATAAAGGGAGGCTGATGCTTCATGTGTCAACGTTTTTCCATGGCCGCCGAGCTGCCGGAGGTTCAGGAGCATTTTCAAATCGACCGGGTGATGTACTACTATAAAAACCGCTACAACATTAGTCCGACGCAGCATATGCCGGTGGTGCTCCAGCAGGACGGGGCGCGAATCCTGGACGAATTCCGCTGGGGCTTTATCCCTTATTGGGGGAAAGACGCGATCAACGCGGATCTTCGGAATGTACACCAGAACCCCAGTTACCGGAAAATGGTGGACAAGCAGCGCTGCGTGATCCCCTGCAACGGGTTTTATTATTGGAAAAAGGAAGGCAAGAAGTCTTATCCCGTCCGTGTAGTGTTGAAAAACCGCGGCATGTTCGGGGTGGCCGGTTTGTATGAAATATGGCGGGATACGCGGGGGGAACCGCTGCGCACCTGCACCTTGGTCATGACGGATGCCAACCCGCTGATCGGTGAATTCGACAGCCGGATGCCGGCGATTCTGTCTCCCGGGGACATGGACCGCTGGCTCGATGAACATACGATGGAACTCGACGCGCTGAATCCGATTCTCCGTACGCATACGGCGGAAGAAATGCATCTATACGCGGTAACGCCGCTCATCGACAACGACGCGCACGACACGGAGGAATGCATCCAGGAAATGGACCTGGAGCGGGCCTGGGTGAAGCGTTAAATTGATCGTAGTCTATTATTGCTCATGAAAAATCCTTGCGGCTGAGCAGTGGAAGGAGATCCAACGCCTTTTCGTGCCGACTCAGCTCCAAGGATTTTTTGGATTTACCAGCGATTTCCGCCAAATTGACAACCCGGAATACATCTCCTATAATTTCGACTAGTATCTATATAGAATGAACTAAAGAAATGAATGTTATAGCCATATTTGGCCGTTATCATAGGATGTTCAATTCAAAAACTTTTTGTTCAATCTATCTAAGTCAATGAAAAAAGGTGGACCTACAATGTCTCCGCGTACCAAAGAACAAAATGAGGAAATCCGCAGGCAGCGGCAGCAGGAAATACTGCAGGCGGCTATGCGCGTGTATGTCGAGAAGGGTTATGCGGCTTCCGAAGTCAGCGATATTGCGGATCGTGCGGGGCTTGCCCATGGACTTGTATTTTATTATTTTAAAAATAAGAAGAACCTGTTCAGAGCGCTGTATGAAACGATGATGGAGGAATCCCGGCGGTATACGGATGCTTTTTTTGCACAGGATCTGCCGGTGCCCGAGCTGCTTGAATCCTACGCACGAATCGTTTGCGAACGTGTCATGGAGAATCCGGTCATGTCCCGTTTTTACATGCGGATCAGCCTGGACATCCATTTTCTCTATACGCCGGATGAAATTTCACCGTTTGATTGGGTGAAGAGCTTTATGCTGCCGATGACTCGGGCGATTGACAGGGGAATCGCAGATGGCGAGATCCGGAAGGGTGACGCACACTTAATGGCGATGCAGTTTTGGGGTTCGGTGAGCCAGGGGATGGCTTATTTGGACCAATCCAAACAAGAGATGGAAGCTCAAAGTCTGCCGGATGCGGAGATCACAACGAAGCTCACAGAGATGCTCGATCAAATTGTAGAATCAGCGGTCTCCTTGATCAAAGGGGGCTGATTTTTTTTGCATTTTATATTGACTTATAAATCAGTCAAAAATAAAATGAAGGCAAGGAGAGTGATATTTTGATGTTATTGGAAATGAAGAAGCAGGCATTCGATGCGTTACCGGACGCAGAACTTTTATTGGCTTGTGTCGAGCCGGCCGTCAGGGCGGTACAGGGAAGAGATGCTGCCGATAAGGCAAGCGTGATTCGGTCGCTCCGTCCTGATCAGCAGCAAGTTTTCATGATAAGACTGCTGTACCCTGCGTGCCAGTCGGAGCCGGACTTTCAAGGCTGGATCCGCTATTTACTCGATACTCCTGGATACTGGCAGGGAGTTCACGGCGGATTGCATTTTTTCGGCGAAACGGAAGTCATCCGGCTCCTGAGCGACGCCAAAGATGTAATGGAAAGAAGCGTTATTATTTCGGACACGAATACTGCGAACCCTCATCCTGAAATCTCTCCTTTATACGAACAATTCAGACTTGCCTTCGACGACACCATTCAGCGGATCAGCAGATATATTCGGAATCATCCGGATTCATTCATACGCCTCATTTAATTAAATGCCCGTTTGACCAAAAAATGGAATGGAGGAGGATGACAAGTGGCAACGATTTATAAAGAAATTTGGATAGAAGCAGCTCCGGAACTCGTTTGGGATGTCGTCCGTGACGTCGGAGCCGTGCATAAGCGGTTCGTGCCGGATTACACGGCTGAGACGCATTTTGACGGGGTGAACCGGCTGATTCATTTCAGCAACGGCAATATTGTAAAAGAGCTGATCGTTACCCGGAATGATGAACTGAGACGAATGGCTTATGCCGTCGTGGAAACGAAAATGCCGCTGCTGCACCATCATGCCTCGTTTCAGGTGTTCGAGAACAGCGGCAGTCGCTGCCGTCTCGTGTGGATCACCGATTTCTTGCCGGACCATCTGGCAGCGGAAATTCAGATCCGTGTCGATCGGGGTGCCGAAGTCATGAAGCGGACCATCGAATCCGAAGCGCAGAACAATTTGTAGCCAATCCGTCAGGTCCATTCGTGATTCATGCGGGTGGACCTGTCGTTTATGCAAATGATCCCGGCCGATCCGCATATTTAAAAAGGGGGCTGGGAAAGTTAACCGGTAACGGCCAAAGTACATATTCCTTGGTCCAGGCACATTTTTGCCATATATTCAACATGGAGGTAAGAAGCAGCGATGTCCAAGGATTTTATCGAAGCACTAAAGAGAAGACGGTCCATTTATACCATCAGTAAACAGAACGTGACCACCGATGAGCGAATTCAGGAAATCGTGGAGGACGCGGTAAAGCACGCACCTTCATCGTTCAATTCCCAAACCTCACGCGTGGTCGTTCTTCTCGGGTCACCCCATGACCGACTGTGGGATATTACGGAGGATATTCTGCGCGAGGTCGTCAACAACCCGGAGGCGTTCAAATCAACCGAGCAAAAGATCGGCTCGTTCCGCAGCGGATATGGTACCGTATTGTTTTTTGAAGATATGGACGTCGTCCGCAAATTCCAGGATCAATTTTCTGCCTACAGCGACAACTTCCCGATCTGGTCCAACCAGACCTCCGGGATGGTGCAGCTGATCGTATGGACGCAGCTTGAGCTAGAAGGCTTCGGCGCTTCGCTTCAGCATTACAACCCGCTGATCGATGAGCGCGTTCGCGGAGAATGGAACCTGCCTGAGTCCTGGAAGCTGATTGCCCAAATGCCTTTCGGCAAGCCGACGGCGCCGGCGGGAGATAAGGAGTTCCAGCCGATCGAGGAGCGCGTCAAAGTGATTCGCTAATCTATTGCGATATTTGCAGCAAATGCCACCCGGAGGTCCTTTATGAGGATGCCGGGTGTTTTTGTGTACCAGTGCATACCAATCGTGTCCGACTGGCGCGAAGACCTCTTTATGTTATAATATTTATTTTAGAAGACGACTTGCATGTAAAGGTCCTCAGCGAAGGAGGAATGAGAATGAAACGGTGGAAACAATGGACGGGCATGGGTCTCCTGTTCTGTTTATTGCTCTCTGCCTGCACATCAGAGAAGGAAGAGCCCGCGTCCGTGCCTGTCCCGAGTCCCGAGCCTGCTGAGCTGGGACAAACGCTGACCGTGGTGCCGACAGAATCAGCTAAGTCCGCTGCGGAAGATAAATCCCAATACCAAATACAGACCCGCTTGACGGACTTCCAGCTCCTCAGCGGAACGACTGGCATCGCGTGGGGGCTGACGCGAAATGAGCTGCGGATGTACCTGACGGAAGATAACGGAAAAACATGGGTCAACATCTCGCCGGCTTCCAATGTACAATTTCCCGACAATTTAAAATATGGAAGAGACCTTTATTTTAAGGACCGGATGAACGGCTGGTTGGTCCGGAGCGCATCCGGTACGTCAGAGACGATTGTTCTCCATACGACGGATGGTGGAAATTCCTGGAAGATAGCTTCCATCCCGGACAAAAATAAAGTGTCCTCGATCTTTTTCGATTCGAATACCGTCGGCTGGATTCTGTTAACGGCGGAATCGTCGACAGGCAAGCAGAATAAAACGCTGTATACAACCGAAGACGGCGGAGCCAAATGGAAGATGGTGATGCACAATTATATCAGCAGCAACCAGACGTCGACGCAGGGAGCGATTCCACCGCTCGGTTATGCGAGGGGAATGACCTTCACCAGTCCATCCAAAGGCTTTACGATGATACAGGAACTGGGGGTCCCTAAGCTGTACCATACACAGGATGGGGGCAGTGAGTGGAATGAAGGGCCGGCTTTTTTTAACCGGGACAAGCTGGCAGCCTGCAGCGGATTTATCCCGTCAAGCCCTGAATTTTTCGATACGTCCAATACAGAAGGCTGGATTCCGGTCGGCTGCCAGGTCGGAGATTCATCAAAATACAACGGATTTTTCACGACGGACCAAGGTCAGACGTGGACGTTCGTCCCTTTTAACCTCGGTTGGAATCATGGGGTAAACCAGTCGCTTCGCCCTTCATTTATTAATTCTACGCAAGGTTGGGCCCTGGTCGGAAATCTGCTGTATCACACCGAGGATCAAGGAAAGACGTGGACGCCCCTGCCGGCAAGCCGGGTGCTGACCAGTATAATGAATGAATATCCCGAAGTCGGGAAGCTTCAGTTTAGCTCCCAGCGCGTCGGCTGGATACTCGTTGAGAAGAATGACGAAATGCGATCGAGGCTCCTTCAGACGATCGACGGCGGAATTACCTGGAAAGTGCTCTGATCCCGTAAGTTTGGCATCAAGTTCTTCAAAACGACGCATATACTGTTAATGACCATGCTATGCGTGTCACTGTGAAGCTTGAAGCTGGTGGATGGAAGGGGGAAGAGCATGGGAGATACGTCTTTCTGGATGTTCGATTTCTTCGGAAAGGTCATGCCGATCTTTTTTGTCGTTGTTATCGGAATTATTCTACTGTCTGCCGGAAAAGGAATTCTGCAGTGGGGGCGCAACAACAAGCAGCCCGTGCTCACAGTGGATTCCCGGATTGTCAGCAAACGCAGTCAGGTCAGCCATCATCAACATCAAGATACCAATGACCATCTATCCAGCCATACGAAAACGACCTATTACCTTACTTTCGAAGTGGAGAGCGGGGACCGGATGGAGTTTGCGGTCAGCGGAGAGCAGTACGGTTTATGCGCCGAAGGCGATGCCGGACGCCTTACCTTCCAGGGAACGAGATACCTGGGATTTCAACGCTACATGCGCGTATCCGGCGAAGAAGGCACCCCGGGCTCTTACCGGAGCATGAACCATTAGGTTCCGGGAAAAGAATCAATGAACGGTAAGAATCCAAGCGCTGAGGCAGAACGATCTGCCGCAGGCGCTTTTTTTTCTGAGCTCCGTGCAGCATGGACGTTTCTTGATTCTCTGGTTGCGGTAAGGTTAAATAGAGACATCGAGAATAGATCTTAAGGAGGAATGGTCATGTCATTCGAAGGAAAAGTCGTCATCGTGACCGGGGCGGCGCAGGGAATCGGAGAAGGGGTCGCCCGGGCTTTTGCCCGGCACGGAGCACTTGTCGTCCTCGGCGATCATCACGAGGAAAAAGGCGCGGCAGCGGCGGCCGCCATCCGCCAGGACGGAGGACAAGCCGTGTTCTGCCCGTGCGACGTGCGAAGCGAAACAGATATCAAGCAGCTGATGCAGACGGCGCTGGACGAATACGGGCGGCTCGACGTGGTGATCAACAATGCCGGCGTATCGCGCTGGAAATCACCGTACGATCTGACGGTGGAGGAATGGGATGACGTACTGAACACCAATGTGCGCAGTTGCTTCCTGGCGACGAGGGAAGCGGCCCGGATCATGAAGGAGAAGGGGATTCATGGATCCGTTGTGAACATGGCTTCGACCCGTTCGTTGATGTCGGAGCCAAATTCCGAAGCGTATGCCGCCTCAAAGGGGGCGATCGTGGCTTTGACGCATGCGATGGCCGTGTCGCTTGGGCAGGATGGTATCCGTGTCAACTGCATCAGCCCGGGATGGATCGAAACGGGAGACTACTCCGTCCTGCGGGAGGAGGACCACAGTCAGCATCCGGCGGGACGAGTAGGTAAACCGGATGATATCGCCCGTGCATGTCTATATTTGGCAGATCCGGACAATTCATTCGTAACCGGGACCCACCTCGTTGTCGATGGGGGCATGACCCGCAAAATGATATATGAACCGTAACTTTTCGACTAATCAAAAGGTACTAATCCTTTCCAGATTTTCTCTTTAGCCATGTAAAAGGAATATATTACCTGCCCGATTTAGTTCCTTCTATGCAGTCCCGAAAGCCGCGACCGGAGGTGAGCCCAGCCTAATAAGGACTTGGGCTCATCTCTTTTTTTGGCATCAATGCTATAATTACTCCGTTCTACTAGAGACTAAAGGAATGGAGGGAAATTATGATTGTCAAAAGTTCTCGAATTCTGCTGACCGCGCTGATGTGCCTTTCCGCTTGGCTGCTGATGGGGTTCTCGACTCCGTCCGGACCGGTCAAAGCCACATGGGTATGGCAGACGGAGCTGATCGAGGATGGCGGGAAGGAGCTACTTAGCTTTGCCCAAAACCAAGGAATCAACTTGATTTACTTACAAATTAATCGAGACTTGCCGGCAAACCAATATGAAACTTTTATAAAAAATGCTCATGCGGATAACATTGCCGTGCACGCGCTGGGAGGAGACCCGGGTTGGGCACAGACCAAACACCGTGACCGGCTCGTAGGCCTGGTGGATTGGGTGAACGATTACAACAACGCTGAAGCGTCCGACGCCCGGTTCGATGGCATACACTTGGACATAGAACCTTATGTTCTTCCGGAATGGAACACCGACCCGGAGGGAGTCATCGGGACCTGGATCGGTAATATACAGGCCTTTCTAGATGCGGCGCACGCTTCCGGCTCCACGCTGGACCTCGGGATCGATCTCCCATTCTGGTTTGACGGGTACACCGTCCCAAACCAGGGCGACGAAAAGCTGACCGAATGGTTTATGAAGTCGTTCGATCATGTGACCATTCTGGCTTACCGCAATACGGTGGATTCGGAACACGGCATCGTAGAGCTGGCCCGGGACGAAATGGAATCGGCTCAGAAGCTGGGCACCAAAGCCCTTGTGGCCGTTAATACGAAGCAAATGCCTGGTGAGGAACATACGTCCTTCTATGGAAGCGGCAAAAGCGAAATGGATCAATCGCTGAAATCGTTGTCCGCCGCGCTGGAATCCTATACCTCATATGGAGGCATCGCGATTCACGACTTCCGCAACTGGGAGAACATGCCGGACGGCGAAGAACCGGGAGGTTCCAATCCGGAGCCCGCACCTGAACCGGATCCGGAACCCGAAAAACCTTCGGACGGCCAAGTGCCGGACCCCGACCCGGTTGACAGGGATAAGCAGGTACGCGGCACCTACGTGTGGGAAGCCAATCAGGTCATGGAACACGGCCAGGAAATTATCGAATTTGCCAAGGAGAAGAAGCTGAACTGGCTGTTTGTCCGCCTGGATCTTCAGCAGCCGGTCGATGCGTATCGTTCGTTTGTAAAGGAAGCCTCGGCGGCTGGCATCGAAGTTCACGCCATGGGGGGGCACCCCATCTGGGCACTGACGGAGAACCGGCCAAAGATGATGAAACTGGTGAATTATGTGAAGAAATATAACCAGGAAGTGGCAGGGGACGAGCGTTTCCACGGCATCCATCTGGATATCGAGCCGTACGTGCTGCCGGAATGGAGAAAGGATCCGGATCATGTCCTGGAGGAATGGACAGGAAACATGGCTGCTTTTGTCCAGGAGATGAAAAAGGATTCGAACCTGCAGGCTAGCATGGATTTAGCCGTATGGCTGGACAAATACAAGGTTCCAGGAACGGAAGAGTCCCTCAGCAAGTGGATGATCGATAAGATGGATTTTGTATCCCTGATGGCATTCCGCGATACCGCGGGTGGTTCCAACGGGATTGCAGCCGTCTCCAAGGAAGAGATTGCCTTTGCCAATGAGCTTGGCAAGCCGATTCTCATCTCTGTCGAAATGAAGGACAGCGGGGAAGGTAATCATATTACCTTCGCCGAGGAAGGATCTGCTTATATGGAGGAAGAGCTCGCCAAGCTGCCTGGGCTGCTGGCCGACTCGCCTTCCTACACTGGAAACGTTGTTCACGCTTACGATTACTGGAAAACCGCGAAGCCTTAAACCGATTTCCCTGGGCATTCACACAGATCTTCCGCCATGCATAACATGTGATGTAAACATTATCGGACGACAGAGGAGTGTTGACCTGTATGGCGGATCAAGAAAAGCATTATTTTGCAAGGGGAAATACGGCGGACGGTTTATATACGCTGTTTGATTCGGTGCTGAGCGGATTGGATACGGTCTTCGTACTGCAGGGCCGGGCTGGTACTGCGGTCGCGGCATTTCTTACGGAGCTTGCGGGAGCATGGAGTCAAAAGGGTTGGAGCCTTCACTTTATTCATCATCCGCTTAATCGAGACTGGCTGGAAGGCCTCATTCTGAAGGATATCGGCATCGGGGTTGTCGACGGAAACGCCTGGAGCGCCGATCCGGTCCTCGAAGGAACCGAAATCCGCATGATCGATCTGGAAGAAGCGATCTCCGCGGAACTGCTGAACGAGCACACCGGCGAAATTGAGGAAGCGGATCGGCAAACGAGCGCCCTCTACAATGAAGCCTACGATACGTTCCAAAAAACACTGCGGATTCATGATGAATGGGAGGCCTTCTATATCCAGAATCTGGACCGGGCCGTCATGGACCGGCTTGCCGAGGAGTGGGCGGAAGAACATCTTGTTCCGTTTCGCTCAAGACGCCCGCATGCCGTTCACCGTTTCCTTGGTGCGGCTACCTGGGAAGGAGCGGTCGATTACGTGCTGAACTTGACGGATGACCTGGAGAAGCGCGTCTTCGTCAAAGGCCGTCCGGGTTCCGGCAAATCGACGCTGTTTAAACGCCTTGCCCAAGCGGCAGAGGAGAGAGGGGTCGATACGGAAATCTATCATTGCGGCTTTGATCCGAACAGCCTGGACATGATTATTTTTCCGCAGCAGAGCCTGGCGATCTTTGACAGCACGGCCCCCCATGAGCATTTTCCGAGCCGCGAAGGCGACGAAATCCTGGATGTTTACGAACTGGCGATCACGGCTGGGACCGACGAACGGTTTGAGGATCAGATCGCCGAAATTCGCGGCCGCTACTCCCGCTCGATGAAGGAAGCGATCGCCCTGCTGGCCACAGTCCGGGAAGTTCAGGAGCCCGTCCTGCAAATTTATGACCGCGCGGTCGACCAGGAGTCCATCCGCCGTTTGGCCGGGGACATCCAGGCCGAAGTAGATGCCTTGACGAACTCGTCGGTCATTGGCGATTAGTCAACGGATACGCACATATACGCATCTTGTGAAAACCCCGGTTCCCAAATCATTGGGACCGGGGTTTTTGGTATACGGTGATCGCCACAGTACTTCGCTTGACATGCCTATGCCTGCGATAATTTCTATGGTCATAAAGAAAGCCGGGGTTCTCCTTCGAGAACTCCGGCTTTTCATGTCTGATGTGGCTATGGGCACGGTCATCGCACCAGGGAAAAGGTATCTTGCTAATGGTTGACCTTAATGGCCCACCGTTTTGTTATATTCCTCGATCTTGCTCGTAATTTCCTTGGCGGCATCATCCAATGCCTGCTTGGACGATTTCTTGTTGTTAAGCACTTCCTCGATCGCCGTTTCCGTTAACTGGCGCGCTTCGGGAAATACACCCATCACCGCACCTTGGGTAGCGAGGCTTGGCTCGGTTTGATGCAGCTGATCTACGGCGGTTTGGAACTGCGGATACTGCTTCAAGTTGTCTTTCACGTTCTGTTCGTCATAAGCTTTGGTCGTAATCGGGAAGTAGCCGGTATTAATGTGCCATTCGGCTTGAGACTCCGGCTCGGCCAGAAACTTGATGAACTCCCAGGCCGCTTTTTGTTCGGCTTCCGGCCGATTGTTCAGGACCCAGTTGCTGGCTCCGCCGACAATCACTCCGCCTTTCGCTGCGGCATCCGGCTTCGGCAGGAAGGCCGTTCCGACTTCGAACTTGTCCCCGGCAGCCTTGACGATGCTGCGCAGCGAAGCCGTGGAGTCGAGCGTCATGGCGATTTGGCCGGCGGCAAAAGCCTTGGACGTATCATCCGTCTTGCGACCGAGGTTCAAGAGCGACTTGTCGTCCACCATTTGCTTCCACCAATCGAGCGTCTTCACGGCCGCGTCGCTGTTTAGCTGCGAGGCGGTGGCCATGCTCGTTCTGCCGTTGCCGTTGTTCAGGAGCTCTGCGCCCTGATTAGCCAGCAGCTGCTCCATAAACCAGCCGTAGATCGCAAAGGAGCCGCCTGCTTGTCCCTGCTTGGTCAGCTTCTTCGCCGCATCCGCCACTTCGGCGTACGTGGCCGGCGGTTTCTCTGGATCCAGACCTGCTGCTTTGAACGCGTCCTTATTGTAGTACAAGATCGGGTTGGACGTGTTAAACGGCATGGAATACAGCTTGTCGTCAAATTTGTAATAGTTCAGAATGTTTGGTTCCAGGCTGGAAATGTCGTATTGATCCGCATCAATGAACTGCTGCACCGGCGTAATGGCCTTGGTGTCGATCATGAAGCGGCTGCCGATCTCGTATACCTGGATCAGGGAAGGGCCGCTGTCCGAGCCGAGCGAGGCTTTGAGCTTGTTAAGACTCTCATCGTATGTCCCCTGGTATTCCGCCTGAACGACGATATCTTTATGAGAAGCGTTAAATTCATCCACCAGCTGCTGCGCCGCTTTTCCTACATCCCCGCTCATCGAATGCCACCAGACCACTTTGACAGGGCTGCTGCCGCCGGAAGCGGATGCCTCGGCATTGGCCGTATCCTCCCCGGATGCTTGGCCGCCGCTGGATGTTCCGCACGCTGCCGTAATCAACATCATGCAGGACAGAAGCATCATGGCGAGTGATTTCTTGCCGAATGGTTTCATCTTCAACAATCTCTCCCTTTTTGAAATTCGTTAATGTATATCGGAAATTATAAGCCGGCCGAAACAACAACCAAGCTTATAACAACGATCCATATAAGTTGTTGATACGAATTTTTCACGTCGTTAACCTTTGAGCGCACCTGCCGTAATCCCCCGCACCAACGGCTTCAGACCGATGATCAGCAGGAGAAGGGAAGGCAGCAGAAGCATGACGATACCGGCCATGACGACGTTCCAGGCGGTGACTTCCTCAAACTGCAGCATACCGATGCCGATCTGGACGGTCCGCATGCTTTCCTTGTTTGTAATAAGCAGCGGCCACAAATAATTGCTCCAATTCGTCAGAAAGGAATAGACGGCAAGGGTCGCCAGGGCAGGCGCTGACAATGGCAGCACCAGCCGCGAAAAGATGCGGAGGTGGCCGCAGCCGTCGATTTTCGCCGCCTCGAACAGTTCTTTGGGCAGCTGTAAAAAGTACTGTCTGAGCAGAAACGTGCCGAACGCCGAAGCGATAAAAGGAACGATCAAGCCTTGATACGTATCGACCCAATGCCAGCTGCGGACGGTCAAATAGTTGGGAATCATCGTGACTTCCCACGGAATCATCATCGTCGACAGGAACAGGGAGAACAGCAGCGCCTTGCCGGGAAAGCGCAAAAACGCGAAGGCATACGCCGCCAGGCTGGACGTAACCAGCTGGCCAAGCATGATGGCCGCAGAGACGACGAAGCTGTTGCCTATAAACCGGGCCACCGGGATGGTCTGGAACACCTGAACGAAGTTGGCGAAATGCAGTCCCGAAGGCAGCAGCCTGGGCGGGTACGCCGCCGATTCAGCACTGCTCATAAAGGCCGAGGACAGCGTGTACAGCAGCGGGAACAAGATCGCCAAGGACGCCAGGATCAGGAGAAGATACAACAGCGGCTGCTGGATTCTGCTAAGGGTCACTGGTAATGCACCTTCTTTTCGCCGAATTTAAACTGCAGGATCGTCAGCGCCGTGATCAAGACGAACAGGATCAGCGCCTGTGCGCTGCCGCTGCCGAAACGGTAGTTGATGAAAGCATCCTGGTAAATGTTGTACACGAGCACGTCGGTGCTGTTCATCGGGCCCCCTTTGGTCAAAATGTTGATTTGGGCAAAGGATTGGAAAGCACTGATGATCGACACGACCCCGACAAAGAAAAGGGAGGGCGAGATCAGCGGCAGTGAGATCCGGAAGAAGGTTCGCAGCGATCCGGAGCCGTCGATCTTGGCGCTTTCGTACAGGTCGTCAGGAACTCCCTGCAGGCCGCTCAGCAGCACGATGTAGTTGAAGCCGAGATTCAGCCAGACGGTCATGATGGCGATCGAGGGCAAGGCCCACTTGGGATCGGTCAGCCACTGGATCGCCGGAATGCCGAGAAAGCTGAGCCCGTAATTCAGGATGCTGAGGGTCGGATGATACAGAATCATCCAGATGACGGAGCCCGTTCCAACCGAGACGGCCATCGGCAGGGAGAAGATGAATCGGAAGATCTTCATGCCCCTGAGCTTCTGGTGGGACAAGGCGGCAAGCAGCAGCGCAGCTGCGGCGCCGGTTGGAACGGTGAGCAGGATGTATTTTACGGTCACCCACAGGCTGTTGTAGAATTTGTCCGAACTCAGCACGGCCGTAAAATTGTCGAATCCGACGAATTCGGCAATCCGCCCCTGCGGATCCGTCAAAAACAAGCTTAAGTAGACGGATTTTCCAAGGGGGTAAAACAGGAAGATGCCGAACAAGATCAGGGAAGGAGCCAGGAAGCAATAGGCGAGCAGCCGTTCCTTCCAGCGGGATGCGCGCATGGATTCGAGCGGGATGGCCCCGGCACGGGATCGGGATCGGGGAGGAGTTGGTAGCGTCATGTCTTTATCCATCTGCCTGGTTCAACCTCACTTTATAAGGATATGGACTTTCCTTCCCCAGTATAGAGAGGCGTTGTTAACGGGAAATCAGAGGGGTGTAAAGCTTTTCCGTAAAACGGACGACTTTGTCAAACGCTTGTAAAGCGGCCGCAGGAAAGGACAAGAAGCGCAATTTTTCTGGTCACCAACTGGGCGAATGCACATACACTGTAGAGGAAAACATCGTAGCAAGGAGGATGGACCTTTGGCTGTTATCAAAACCAATTCGGAGCAAACCAAGCTGCTGGCCCGGCTTATGAGAGCGGAAGCGGAATCCGAGGGATCCCTGGGCATGCTGATGGTGGGCAACGTCGGGGTAAACCGGGTGCTCGGCAACTGCCTGGATTTCAACAATATCCGCAGCATTCGGGATATGGTTTTTCAAAGTCCCGGCGGGTTTGAGTCCACGCAAAAAGGGTACTTCTATCAAAGAGCGAGAGACGCCGACATCAGACTCGCACGACGGACGATTAACGGCGAAAGAACCTGGCCGGCATCGAATTCGCTATGGTTCTTCCGTCCGACGGGAGAATGCCCGCCCACCTGGTTCAATCAGCAGAACACCGGACGTTTTAAAGCCCACTGCTTCTTCAGCCCATCCGCCGCGGATTGTCCACGTGTCTATGGATAACCCCTCAAGCAGCACCTGGGACATGGTTTTCCAATTTGCCATATATAAAGGAGGATGCAAAACACAATGATACCGCAACCTTTCTCGCAACCTTTTCGACCCGTTACGTATTCTGCGGGAGGTTATCCCGGCGTTTCCGGTATGGGTCCGATGGGCCAGCATGGGATGATGGGAACGATGGGGCACCCCGGTATGATGGGGACGATGGGGCACCCCGGTATGACGGGGACCGTGCCGCCGCCGGTGACCAGCGGCAGCCCGATGACACAGACCGGGGCTGTCATCCAGGCACCGCCTTCCCAGCAGTTTGAGCAGTCGTACGTTGAGAACATACTTCGCCTGAACCTGGGCAAAACAGGCACTTTTTACATGACATACGAAAACAACACGCAGTGGAATGCAAAAATATTCACCGGCGTCATCGAAGCCGCAGGCCGTGACCACATCATCATCAGCGAACGCTCGACGGGCAAAAGGATTATTTTGCTGACAATCAACCTGGATTTCATCACGTTTGACGAGCCGCTGACCTATCAATATCCAGGTGTTATCGGCAACCCGCCGACAACCCGATAAACCGGATTTCGCCCATAAACCCCATAACAAAAGCCGAAAAAGCCGTCCTTGGTGTCTGAATTGACAAGGGACGGCTCTTTTAGCCTGGCAACCGCTCGATTCCTTGAAATATCAGGCCGTCCCTGGAGCATACCGTCATACCTTGCCGTTTGACTGTGTAGTGTATAATTATATAATTAAGTATAGTGGTATTTTTATATGTAAACATATACTTACTTGAAGGGGGATGAATCCATTGGGAAGTTGACGGCCTATTCCAAGCAGTGGATAACGGTGGTTCACCATTTTAACTTACGAAGGAGGTGTACCTATTTGCCGGTCAAGGATGACGGTGAATAGGAAGCGGATTGGGAGACCCCTTACCGAGTTTGATATGGGTTTTTATACTCGTATTATTGAACGGTTTTTTTGTATCGGTTGAATTCGCCATGGTCAAGGTCCGGAGCAGCCGGGTCGAAACCTTGGTGGAAGAAGGACGGAAGGGCGCGGTGTATGCCCGTAAAATCGTCAACAATTTGGATGCATATTTGTCAGCATGCCAGCTGGGCATTACGCTCGCTTCGCTGGGGCTTGGATGGCTCGGCGAACCGGCGGTCGCGACGCTGCTCAGACCTTTGCTTCATTCGCTCGGGTTTGGCGAAGCAGCCGTACACGGGATTGCAGTCGTTATTGCTTTCCTGCTGATTACGATTCTCCATATCGTGCTTGGAGAACTGGCGCCGAAGACGATGGCCATCCGCAAAGCGGAATCGGTCGTGCTGATGTCATCGGCCATCATGATCTATTTCAACAAATTGATGTACCCGTTTATTTGGGTATTGAACGGGCTGGCAGGCAGCCTGCTGCGGGTGTTCCGCGTCGCCCCGGCTTCCGAGTCGGACTCGGCGCATACCGAGGAAGAAATCCGCATCCTGATGAAGGAAAGCAACAAAAACGGACTCATTGACAATACGGAACTCGCATTGGTTGATAACATATTCGAATTTGCGGAAACGACCGGACGGGAAATTATGATTCCCCGAACGGAGATGATCTGTCTGAATACGCAGTTGTCCCGGGAGGAGAATCTCGAGATCGCTTATGAAGGCATGCGGACCCGATATCCTGTCTGTGACGGGGATAAGGACCATATCATCGGCTTCCTGCACATTAAAGACTTATTACATTCCACAACGCTTGAATACAATACTTTGATTCGTCCGATCCTGACTGTACCCGAATCCATCCAGATCAGCGCGTTGCTGAAGCTGATGCAACGGGGCAGAACCCAGATCGCCATCCTGATTGACGAATATGGAGGCACATCCGGGCTGGTTACCCTGGAAGACATTATGGAAGAGATCGTCGGTGAAATTCAGGACGAATTTGACGAGGAGCGTCCGGGAATCGAGAAAATCCAGAACGATGAATATTCGATTGACGGATTGATGCTGATTGAAGAAATTAACGAACGCTTTGGGCTGGAGCTGGATACATCCGATTACGATACGATCGGCGGCTGGCTGTACTCACGCATCGAGGCGATTCCTCCGCAGAGAGGACTGTCGGCAGAACTGGACGGCCACATTTTCATAGTGGAAGAAACGGATAATAAGCGCATTTCAAGGATTAAGCTCCTGAAGCCGGAGATCATGGCAGAGGAAGCGGGCGCGTAGAGTTGTAATATATAGGGAGAAGTTCACGGGAGCAGTTCGCGGATTCGCGGATGCTGCTGAAGGGCACAGTGCTGCGGCGCTGTGCTCTTTATATTCACTGCGCTCATCTTCAGTTTTTCTTAGTAATTCGATAAGAAATATTTATATTAAGGTTGTTTATGCGCCGAAAGGGCCGTATTTCGATCGAATACCGTTCTAACTCTAACTCGGTGATTCTTTAAAGGAGTGGAACATCTGAAAGCATTCACGTTATAATGATTACTGATTTGAGAGGGGGAACCGAGGATTGGATTACCGCATTGACGTAAAATTCGAGCCCGTACATGAATTTATGAACAGTCTTCACACCTATATTTGTCGGGCGTCCTACAAGAAGATCGACCTGTCCCCTTCGTGGGCTACGGCCACCAAGAAACAGCTGAAGCCTGAATTTGCCGCCATGCTGGATGAGATGCTCGTGAATGGCGATTGGTGGAGCTTTGCTTATTTGCTGGGCCTCCTCGCTCCGGAGGGCAGGGGAGTGGAAGGCTTCCTGGATTGGCTGGAGAAGCTGACGATTCAGGAATTGGTACAGTTGTTCACGGCTAACGGGAATGAGTTTCCGGACGAAGACCTGGAGGTTTTCCTTGCCCGGACGAGGTCGATGTTTGAGCAATGGTACGAGCAATACTTCCGGAAAGTGGATTCGGCCATCCTGCAGGCGTTGGAACGGGAGAAAGAAAAGCGGCTGCAGCTGCTGAAGAACGCGGACCGGGCGGATTTTGTCGACGAGACGACAAACGGCATGCTGTTCAAACCGGTGGACAGCGCGGACGAGCTGGTGCTCATCCCGCAGTATCATTTTCAGCCGGTGAACATGGTGACCCATTATGGACGAAAAATTTACTGCCATTATAATTCCCGCATTTATTTGGGGGACGATGATTATATTCCGACCCATGACCTGCGGATGATCCGGAGCCTTGGCGAGAAAAGCCGGCTTAAAATTTTGCGCTTCCTGCATGGAGGACCGCGAACGTTTACGGAAATCGTCAGTCACGTCAAGCTGTCCAAAGGCATTACCCATGATCACATATCGAAGCTGCGCACCGCAGGGTTGATCTACGCCCATTTTGAGGGAGAGAATTTGACCGAATACAGCCTGAGAAAACGGGCATTCCATCAGATGCAGGAACGGCTGCTCGGTTACATAGAAGAAGGTTGACGTTCGAACGCAAGCTTATAGAAACAGCCTGGCCGTAAACGTTACGGAACCAGGCTGTTTGTGTTTGCTGCAGTCAATAAAAACAATGTCTTACAAGCCTGTTTAACCATCTATGGCCGGCTAAGTATACTCTCCTTGGACTCCAGCTCCGCCTTGAGCTCGTCCAGCAGCTGAAGCCACGTCCGGACATGCCACTGCCTTGCGGCCATGCCTTGAGGCGTATTTTTCCATCCGATATGCATCACGCTGAGGCGGGTGAGGTCTTCCAGCTGTTTGAAATTGACCTGCACCATGGTCAAATCCCCGTCCTGATTCATTGTCTCCGCAAAAATTTCGGGTCCCTTCCACTCAAACTGCAGCGCTCGCGGCTGCTCATATTTGATCAATCTGCATCCGGTCGGTCCTTGGTCGTTCGGGCTAAAGTACAGTTCATATTTACCGCCTTCCCACGGTTCAATCCGTGCTGCAGGAGCCAGCCACGCCTTGACGCGGTCTTCTTCCGTCCAGGCTCTCCATACTAGGTCCAGCTCTTTTTCAATGAATATTTCGTGTTTAATGGTCACTGTAATGAAGTCTCCTTTGGCCAGTCGTCAATGAATCTATGATTTATCCTATCCTAGCATATTTTTGAGGTCGAAGTCATGCCGAAAACGGGAAGAAATCAGGGTTATCGACTCAACTTGAAACGGACTGCTCGCGTTACAGAAAACGCATATGACAAACTTTCAGAAAAAAACTTTTAGTTCTCTATTTACAGAACTCGAATTGGTTTCTATAATAACGATATCATCTACAAAAATAAATCATACTTAGTTCATCGGAATGGTGAGTAAATGGGAGGTTATGGATTTATGAAAAAGGGAGTATACTTATTAACTTCGCTGTTGATTGTCGGATCACTGCTCGTTACGGCGTGCTCAAATAACGGTAATGATGCGGCATCATCCAGCGGAACAGCTCAAACGGAGCAGGGTTCGAAAGATACAACGGCTTCGTCTGATGCTGGAGGAACGTCTGCGCTGACCGAGCCTTACACGGCAGCCGACTTGTCCAAGCTGCCCGATGTAGCGAAGAAGCGCGCGGACACGATTATCGTAGCGCTGACTGATCCAAGCGGCGCGTTTACGCCTTATTTTACCCAGAGCGGTTATGACGGCAACGTTAACTCCTTGCTGTTCGGCTCGCTGGTGACTGTGGACGATCAGGGATTGCCGGTTGCGGACCTGGCCGAGAAATGGGACATTTCCGAAGACCAAAAGACGATTACATATCATCTCCGGAAAGATTTGAAATTCAGCGATGGTTCGCCAATGACGGCTGACGACGTGGCGTTTACGTGGACGATCCTGTTCGACCCGTCCTATGACGGCGACTCGATCATTCCGAGCACGATCGCGATCCAGGGAGCGCAGGATTACAAGGATGGCAAAGCGAAGAGCATTTCCGGCATCAAGGTTATCGACCCGCAGACGATTTCCGTCACGCTGGATAAACCGAACGCAACGGCACTTGTAACACTCGGCTCGAACATTTTGTCCAAGGCATACTACGGTAAAGATTATAAGTTTGGCGATCTGAGCTATATCAAGAACCTGCATCAAACGCCTGTCGGCAACGGCCCATACAAGCTGGAAAAATTCATTCCTGGCCAAGAAGTCCGTTTTGTCGCCAACGAGAACTACTACAAAGGCAAGCCGAAGACGGAACACTTCATCTATAAAACGTCCGAAGGCGACGCTTGGCAGTACCTGGAGACCGGAGAAATCGACTATACCTCGTTCCCGGCCACAACCGAAAATATCGAGAAGCTGAAGTCTCTCGGCTTCACCAACATTGTGCCTTATACGGCCAGCAACTACGGTTACCTGCAGGTCAACCTGGAACACGAAGCGCTGAAGGATAAGCAAGTGCGTCAAGCGATCGCTTACGGTCTCGACCGTCAAAGCATCTACGTGGACGCCAACGAAGGCGCCGGCGCAGTGGCCAACATCCCGGCTCCGCCGATCTCTTGGGCTTACACGGAAGACGGCATCGACCCGTACAAATTCGATACGGAAAAAGCCAAGCAGCTGCTTGACGAAGCAGGCTGGAAAGTGGGCGCAGGCGGTATCCGCGAGAAAGACGGCAAGAAGCTGACGATTCACTACCTGGGCTCGAAGAGCAAGCAGACGGATATCTTTATTCCGGTAGCCAAAGAGAACTTCCAGGCGATCGGCGTTGACTTCCAGCCGGAAGTGTTCGCCGACTTCAACTCCCTCGTCTCCAAAGTGGAGAGCGGAGATTACGATCTCGTATCCTTCTCGACTCCGCTGCTGCAGGATCCGTCGGACGGCGTGATGCAGTTTATCGACGGCGAAATCAAGGCCTACGACAATCCGAAGGTCAAAGAACTGTATGACAAAGCGCTCGCAACTTCCGATATCGAAGAGCGCAAAGCCATTTACAAAGAGCTGTTCCAGCTGCTGAACGACGAGCTGCCGGTCATCTTCACGAACTACAAGAAGACCGTGTACGGCTACAACGGCCGCATCGAGAACCTGAAGGTCAGCCCGTTCGTCGGACTTGCCAATAGCTTGCCTGACTGGTCGCTGAAGCCAGTACAATAATCAGAAGGACCCACAATGGAGTCCCCCGACCGCGAAGCAGCCGCTTCAGCCGGCGGGGGACCATGTAATTAGGAGGCGAATGATGGGCACTTATTTGACGAAGCGTATCATTTACATGATCGTCATCCTGTTTGCGGCATCCTTTTTGATCTTCAGCCTCTACGCGCTGACTCCAGGTGATTTCATCAGCAGCAATATCAAGCTGAGCCCGGAGCGAAAGGCGGAGCTAAGGGAGATTTACGGGCTGAGCAAGCCGCTTCTGGAACGGTACGGCATATGGATGAACAACGTATTTCACGGAGATTTCGGTTTTTCCCTAGCGCAGCAGCAACCGGTGCTGAAGCTGTTTAACCAGTATATTTGGAACTCCTTTCTGCTGGCGGTCATATCCACGTTTTTGACCTGGGTCATCGCCGTCATCATCGGAGTCGTTTCCGCTTATAAGCAGTATTCGTGGTTCGATACGATCGTGATGGTGGCCATTTTTGCCGCCATGTCGATTCCTTCCTTCTTCATCGGACTGTTCCTGATCAAGATTATGGCCGTCGACCTGAAATGGCTCCCGCCTGGCGGGATGCTAACGACAGGAAGCAATACGACCGGCTGGGCTTATATAAAGGAAGTCATCCATCATATGACGCTGCCGGTGATCGTCATGACGCTGCTCGGCGTCGGCTCACTGACACGCTATTTCCGCAGTAATATGATCGATGTCATCAAGCAGGATTATATCCGCACGGCGCGGGCGAAAGGGCTGAAAGAGGACAAAGTTCTGTTCAGGCACGCCCTGCGCAATGCGCTTTTACCGGCCATCACCCTGGTTGGCTTTGAACTGCCGGCCCTGTTCGGCGGATCGATTATTATCGAAAAAATCTTTAACTGGCCGGGGATCGGCCAGCTGTACATGCAGTCCTTCAGCCTGCGGGATTATCCGCTGCTCATGGGCTTCACGATGCTGCTGGCGATTCTGACGGTCATCGGCACGCTGTTGTCGGATGTGCTCTATCACATCGCCGATCCGCGCGTGCGGCTGCATTAGGGAGGGGAGACATATATGGCTATTAACAGCACACCAATGACTGATGCCGTTCCGGCAGCAAAAACGACGCCGAAGTCTTCCTCCTTATTCAAACAGTCGATGCGGAGGCTGCTGCATAACAAGCTGGCGATTTTCGGACTTGTCGTCGTGGTCATTATGTTTATTGCTTGTTTCCTGGGACCTGTCTTTTCGCCCTACGCAGACAACAAGATTCATATGAATGTGATGAACAAAGCGCCAAGCATGAAGCACTGGCTCGGGACGGATGCCTTGGGCCGCGACGTGCTCACGCGGGTGCTCCAGGCCGGCCGCATTTCCTTGACGGTGGGTCTGGCGTCCATGTTTCTATCGGTGTTTATCGGCGCGCTGCTTGGCGCGATCGCTGGCTACTACCGGGGGATCGTGGACCAAATCATTATGCGGATCGCGGATTTGCTCCTGACGATTCCGGGACTGCCGCTGCTGTTTATTTTCGGCGCGCTGCTGTCGGAGTGGAAGGTGCCGACGAACTACCGGATGTATATCGTTATGCTGATGCTCGGTCTCGTCAACTGGCCGGGGCTTGCCCGGATGGTCCGGGGGCAGATGCTCAGCCTGCGCGAGCGCGAGTTTATGCAGGCTGCCGTGGTGCTCGGACTGCGCGACAGACGCAAGCTGTTCAACCACCTGCTGCCGAACATCGTTCCGCTCTTGATCGTCATCGCGACGCTCAATATCGGCGGCTCGATCCTTAGCGAGTCGGTACTCAGCTTCTTCGGTCTCGGCGTTATGCCGCCGACACCGACTTGGGGGAACATGATCGACGCGGCGAACAATTTGATCGATTTTCAGGAGCATCCATGGCTGTGGATTCCTCCAGGATTCTCTATATTTATCACAGTAATTGCCATTAATATTTTCGGAGACGGACTCCGGGATGTGCTGGATCCCAAACAGAAGAGGTAGGTGAACAGCGTTCTATGAAAGATCTCATTAAAATTGACCATCTGCGCACGCATTTCTTCAGCGACAAAAACGTGGTCAAAGCCGTAAACGACGTCAGTCTGCGCGTCCGGGAAGGCGAAACGGTATGCATCGTCGGCGAGTCGGGCTGCGGTAAAAGCGTGACCGCCATGTCGATCATGGGTCTGATTGAGGAACCGGGCGGTAAAGTGGTTGACGGAAGCATCGAGTTTGACGGCAAGGACCTGCTGAAGCTCAGCAAAAGCGAGCTGCGTACGATTCGCGGGAATGACATCTCCATGATCTTTCAGGAGCCGATGTCCTCGCTGAACCCGGTTCTGAAAATTGGCCAGCAGATCATGGAGCCGCTCATCGTGCACCAGAAGCTGAGCAAGAAGGAAGCCCGCGTCCGTGCAATCGAGTTGATCGAGCAGGTGGGGATCTCCAGGGCGGAGCAAATCGCCGACTCTTATCCGCATGAACTGAGCGGCGGTATGCTGCAGCGGATCATGATCGCGATTGCGATCTCCTGCGGTCCGAAGCTGCTGATCGCCGATGAGCCGACGACGGCGCTGGACGTCACCATTCAGGCTCAAATTCTGGATATGCTGCGCGAATTCAAGAAGAAATCGAACATGTCCATGATGCTGATTACCCACGATCTGGGCGTCGTGGCCGAAATGGCGGATTACGTCGTTGTCATGTATGCCGGCAAAGTCGTGGAAGAAGGCGAAGTGGTGAAGCTGTTCGAGTCGCCGAAGCATCCGTATACGCAGGGGCTGCTGAAGTCCAAGCCGGTCATTAACCAGCGGCAGGATGAGCTGTATTCGATCCCGGGTCAAGTGCCGAATCCGCTCGATCTGACCGATTCATGCTATTTCCATGACCGCTGTGCGCATTGCATGGACATTTGCAGAACCAAGCAGCCGGCGCTTAAGGGAGTAGCGGATCAGCAAAAAGCCGCTTGCTGGCTGTATGAGGAGGCGGTTGCTCATGTCTGAGGCATTGCTTGAAATCAACCATTTGAAAAAATATTTTCCGATCCAGAAAGGCCTGCTCAACCGCACCGTCGGTCACGTGAAGGCCGTAGACGATATCAGCATTACGATCCAGCCGGGCGAAACGTTCGGGTTGGTCGGGGAGTCCGGCAGCGGCAAAAGTACGGTTGGCCGCACGGCCATCCGCCTGATTGAGAAGACGTCAGGGGAGGTCAAATTCAAAGGCATCAATATTTACGACCTCCCTCCCGAGGAGCTGCGCAAGCTCCGGCCGAACATGCAGCTGATTTTCCAGGATCCGTACAGTTCGTTAAATCCACGGATTCGCGTCGGAGACGCCATCGGTGAAGCGCTGCTGGATCACGGCCTGGTGCCGAGAGCGGAGATTCGCGACCGTGTACTGGAGGTGCTTCAATCCTGCGGATTGTCCTCCTACCATATCGACCGGTTCCCGCATGAATTTTCGGGCGGTCAGCGGCAGCGGATCGGAATAGCCCGGGCACTGGTGCTTAATCCGGATCTCATTATTGCCGATGAGCCGGTCTCGGCGCTGGATGTATCCATCCAGGCGCAGATCATCAACCTGTTCCGCAAGCTGCAGGAAACCCGCGGACTGGCGTACTTGTTCATTTCCCATGACCTCAGCGTCGTGGAGCATTTATGCACGCGGATCGGCGTCATGTACCTGGGCTCCATGGTCGAGACGGCAACTCGGGATGAGCTGTTTAAAAATCCGCTGCATCCATATACGAAGGCGCTGCTGTCGGCCGTGCCGATTCCGATTCCCAAGCTGAAGCGGGAGCGCATCGTGCTGAAGGGCGACATTCCGAGCCCTTCCAATCCGCCTTCGGGCTGCAAGTTCCATACGCGCTGCCCGTTTGCCGTGGCCCGCTGCAAAGAAGAGGTTCCGGAGTTTCGCGATGCAGGCGGCGGTCACTTCGTTGCCTGTCATTTGGTATAACTGCCCCTTGTTAGGGGAAAGGAAACCCCCGTTTCGATGGAAACGGGGGTTTTTGTCGCGTATTTTGAAAATGTGAGAAAAAGCTAAGAAAATGATGGAAAAATGATGAAACCTATGAAAGGAGGTCATCGTTAATAGTAGTGAAGTTCAATATTCCCCAAAGGATAGGTGAGAGTCATGTCGAAGAAATGGATCAACCACAAACTGTTAGCCATTATTGCTGCCACTACCGTACTCAGTATGCTTCTTGCGACCGGGGCTGGTGCCGAGCCAGCCACAATCGATGACGTGGACATTTCCGCAGCCGCCGTAAAAGAACCGGGAGCCTTAACAACTCCTCCGCCTCCTGAACCTTTCATCATGAGCTTCGCGTCCTTCACATACTTGAACAATTGCTACGCCTCCGCCTCACTCGTGAACAGCAAAACTGTTGCTTTGAAGGCCACTACTTACGCCAAACAGAGCGTTGACAAGATCGGTGCCGATCTGACCCTGCAGCGCTGGACCGGATCCGCTTGGGTCGATGTGGAAACGAGACCGTTCATGGACACTGGAAACAGCTTTGTATCCGCAGATTCCAGCTTTACGGTGACCACGGGATATTATTACCGCGCCAAAGCCTATCATTACGTTTATAAAGGAACCGCTTTCGAGCAGACCACCACGTATTCCCAAGAAGTGTTGGCCAAATAGAGTACAAAATAAAAGTGACCGCCTGCAGGCGGTCACTTTTTGGTTACATATAATATGGATATGCCAACAAATCATTCATTAGGGAAGAGGCTCGACCAAGTTGAGAATTTCCTCTTTACTGGCCGTCGTTACGATGTTCAGCTGCACTTTATTATATTTCATGATCAGGGAATTCATGTTGCTTTCGGTGTAATAGGCTTCATAACCGTTCTTGAGCTTGATCTTGACAGGGTCTCCGTTCGTGAAATAGCCTGTGCTGGAATTCGGGAGGATCCGGCTCACGGTAATAAACAGATTATCGTCTTCCTTCGGTCCTGTATAAAGCATGGTAATTTCGTTATATTTCTTTGTTTCCAGATCCTTTGCTATGACGGTGGATTCCTTGAACTGATAACGCTCGGGAATACGGCCGCTAAAATCCGGAATGGTGAACGACAACTCTTCCTGCACTTCTGCGAGCGGACGCGTTGTTGGGACACCCTGTTCCGAAGAAATGACTTTCTCTTCCCCTGGCTGCGGTTCCGGCTCCCCGTGCAGATAATCTGGAGGGGGAGGAGTTTTCGCAGCGCCTACCGCAGACTGTTCGTCTTGGAAAACCACATTCTTAACGCCGTCCCCCCAGTCGACAATGGAGTCGATCAGCGGAGAAATCGCCTTCGTCACGGCTGTGGAGCTGAAAATGACCGCTCCGGCCACAAAAGATGCGGCCACCACACCGCCAAGCTGCAGGTGCCGATTACGTCTGCGGGAACGGTTCACTTCGTTAAGCCGGGCCTGAACCTTGTTCCAAGATGCCTTTTTGCTATCTCCGGACGTCAAGGAAGTTGAAGAGGCTGCCTTTTCGAAGGCGGAATCAAACCAATCTTCAAATTTTTCGCTTTTCATCCTTTACCCCCCACTCCTTAAAGAGCATTTTCTTGATACTTTCACGTGCCCGGTACAGACGTTGTTTGACGGCGTCCTCGGTAACTTCAAGCAGATCGGCGATTTCCCGGTACGATAGGCCCTTTCGCCAGCGATACTCGACCAGAACCCGGTATTCCGGTTTCAGTTCCCTTAGATACTCGACAATCGATTCTTCCATGAACTTCGTTTCTACCGCATTTTCAATCGACACCGTCGGCTGCGCAATCTCTTCTTTATACATAAAGACACCTTCGACATCGACTTGGTTACGGTATTTTTTATTTTTTCGCAAATAATTTATGGTCGTATTGCGCGTCACGACTTTTAGCCAGGCTTTCAGCTTGGCTTCATTTTCAAATACGGGTTTGCTTTTGATGATCTTAATGAAAGCATCCTGGATTATATCTTCCACCACGGAATGGTTTTTCACGATATACATAATCATGCCGTAGGCATAATCATAGTACTCATAATAGATTTCTTCCTGCAGATCCCGGCTGAGATCGTTGTAATCCGTAGTCACAAGAAGCCGGATCATGTTCGGCATGGTTTTCCCCTCTTTCCCATTAGCCCGTCATTCGTCTGTTTTATCTCATCTTTCCCATTTTACATGATATGTCCAGTTTAGCCTATTCTTTCATATAAAACAGATGCGGAAGAGACAGCGTGAATTAAGCTTAAATAGCCGCTTTTCCTTTCGAAAAAGACGCTGGATCGGGCGATTCAAGCAGAGAGTAAGCCAAAAACGGAGGTGAACGATTTTACAAAAAAGGCTGCTGCAGGTAAGATTCAGCACATATCAAGAATGTGCAGAAGGGGCTTGAACCATGGGGGATTACAAACGCAAATCGCCGGAAGAGATGCTCGAGGAGATCCGCAGGCTGCGGCGGGGCAGGCTGAAAATCATCATTGGAGCGGTGAGCGGCTCCGGAAAAACCTATCATATGCTCCGTGAGGGACAGACCCTGAAATCCCAAGGGATTGACGTCGTCATTTGCGCGGTGTCCACGCTGCAGCGCACGGAAACGAAGAAGCAGCTCGCAGGCCTGGAGAGGGTGCCCAGTATCCATTGGAATGAAGGAGAGACGGAATACAAAGACCTTAATCTGCCGGGCATTGTATGCCGAAATCCTGAGGTTGTGCTTGTGGATGGATTGGCTCACCGAAACCGAAAGGACGCCGAGCATCGAACCAGGCTGGAGGATATCCAATTCCTGCTGGATCACGGGATCAGCGTCATCACGACCGTGAACGTGTACGAAATTGAAGGCATTTATGAGCTGGCCAGAAAATGGACCGGGGTAGAAGTAAGGAGAACCGTTCCGCTTACTACCCTGGGCATGGCCGATGAAGTGCGGCTCATTGACGTTTCTCCGGAAACGCTTATTACCCGGCTGAACGAAGGCCATCTGCGGAGCAGCGGGAACGGGATGTCCTTTACCCGCAAGGATCTGGCTCTCCTTCGGGAGCTGGCGCTGCGTCTGATGGCCGACGATGTAAACCAGTCGCTGGAGAAGTTTCGCGAGCAGGAGGGGATCAGCGGTCCATCCGGCGCCTCGGAACGTATCCTGGTGGCGGCGCAATATCATTGGAACGGCTCCATTTATGTACGGCGTGGACAGCAAATCGCAAAGCGCCTGAACGGCGAGCTGCTCGTCGTTGTCTTTACGCGGCCCAAGCAGGTACTGTCGCGGGAAGAAGAGACGTTCAAGCGCTCTTTGCACAAGATGGCGGGCAAGACGGACGCCAGGCTTGAGGAGCTTACTTTATCTTCACCGAGAAGATTGGCGAAGTCGCTGATCCGGTATGCTATAGAAAAAAAGGTGACCCGCATCGTGCTGGGGCATTCCCGAAAAAGCCGCTGGCAGGAGCTGTGGCAGGGTTCGGTGACGAACGGCATCCTGAAGCATGCGCATGACATCGACGTGTTCTGGGTGGCGGACCGAACGGCGCAAGGGGAACCGCGGATCCTGCCGGCCCGCCGAACGCAGAACAAGCAGGGGGAAGGGTATCACCGGCTCAGCCGTGAGGAATTGAATGAGAAGGTGAAGCGGATCCAGCGTGGGCGGTTCAAAATTTATATCGGCGCGGCACCCGGCGTGGGCAAAACGTACACGATGCTTCGCGAGGGCAATGAAATATTCGCCAAGGGGACGGATGTGGTCATCGGCTGGTTGGAAACGCATGGCCGCGCGGAGACGGCGGCACAGGTCGATCACCTGCCCTTGGTACCTCCGAAGGAAGTTTCCTATAAAGGCGCTAAGCTGCGCGAAATGGATACGGAGGAGCTGCTGTCCAGGAACCCGGAGCTGGTGCTCGTGGATGAGCTTCCCCACACGAACGTGCCCGGCAGCCGTTTCCGCAAACGGTATGAAGATATTTTGTTTCTGCTGGAGAACGGCATTTCGGTGATGACGACATTGAATGTTCAGCATCTGGAGAGCCTCAACGATGCCGTCGAGCACATCGCGGGCATCCGGGTCTCCGAGACGGTTCCGGACACGCTGCTATCGATGGCGGATGAGGTGGAGCTCATCGATGTAACGCCGCAATCGCTGCAGGAGCGGATGAAGGAAGGGAAAATTTATGCGGCGGACAAGGTCGATCAGGCGCTGGGCTCTTTTTTTCGCACGGGGAACCTGATCGCGTTGAGGGAACTTGCCCTCCGGGAACTGGCCGACGATGTGGATGAGCGGCTGGAGTCCTGGCAGCGGAGCATGTCACTCCGCGGACCGTGGAGAAAGGAGGAAGTGATCTTTGTGTGCATCCTCCCCGGAACCCACGCCGAGCGTCTCATTCGGCGCGGATTTCGAATCGCTTACCGGCTGAAGGCCGCGCTTCACGTGACCTGCGTCCGCATGGAAGGTCAGGAATGCGACCTGGGGCGATGGCAGGGGCTCACCGAAAGCCTGCAGGGGCATTTCGGCGTACTCGAAACGGAACGGTGGAAGGGATTGCAGGCCAAAGTGCTCAAACTGGCGGAACAAGTCCATGCCACCCAGATGATTCTAGGACGCCCTGAAGGGGGGATTTTCACGGGAACGGCCCGCCGAAGAGTGCTGAAACGACTGATTCATGGGGCAAGTCGGATCGATGTGCTTCTCGTATAATGCCACAAATGGTATATTAGAAGAACATTCCTTTTTAATCATGAACAGGAGGAGAACAAGTTGACACAATTTGCGGCATTTGAAGGCGAGTTTAACGGGGAAAAGGCCATTTGGCTGAAGCATGGAAAATACGAAGCGGCGGTGCTGCCGGAGATCGGCGCCAATCTGATTTTGTTCCGGGACACGGAGCAGAGCTTCAACTATTTGCGGGAGCCCGAAGCGGGTGAAATGGAAGATTTCAAGGCGAATCCAGGCGTGTACGGCATTCCGGTTCTGTTTCCGCCCAACCGTTATGACGGCGGCAGATTCGAGTGGGAGGGCCAAGTCTACCAGTTTCCAATCAACGAGGAGGCCACGGGCAACCAACTGCACGGATACATGCATACGATCCCATGGACCGTGGATTACATAACCAGCAACGAAAATGAAAGCGCAGCCGTTTTGTCCCAGCGCGTTGGGGAAGGGCATCTGTATAAAAAGTACCTGCCTTTCGATTTCACCATTACGCTGAGATACTCCCTGAACCGGGAAGGACTGCGGCAGCAGGTCACGATCACCAATGACGGCAAGGAGAGAATGCCTGTGCTGCTGGCGTTCCATACGGCTGTCAATGCCCCGTTCGTACCGGGAAGCGAAGCCAAGGATTACCGGGTTAAAATTACGATCGGCCAGCGCCGCGAACTGGATGGCCGGATGCTGCCGACAGGCTCGTTCCAGCCGTTGTCTCCGGAAGAGGAACAGCTCAAAGGAAAAGGCGTGTACCCTTACTTCACCGAAATGGACTTCCATTACACTGCTGTGCCGCAGGACGGACGCAACCGGATGGAGCTCACGGATACACGCACAGGGGACGTGCTGATTTATGACGTAGGTACCAGCTACAAGCACTGGATGGTTTGGAACCAGTTCGCCGGCGGCAAATTTTTCTGCCCCGAGCCCCAGATCAACCTCGTCAACGCTCCGAATATGAAGAACATTCCCGCGGAGGAGATGGGGCTGTTCGGCTTGAACCCGGGCGAGAAGTGGGAAGAGACGAGCTTTCTGTATGCGCTTAAAAGAAACTAAGCACCGCGGCCGGGGCTCCCTGCCCCGCTCTTGAAATGAACGACCAAACGCCGTGTCCCTGCTGCAGCGAGGGATACGGCGTTCTCTGGTTTGCCCGTCTATCATTCTGGCTGAAGCTTATGACCGCAGCTGCGGCAGAACTGATCCGAAAATGAGGCCGGCTCTCCGCATTTGGTGCAGTAGGCGCTTTTGGGAATCGAACTTGCACCGGCTGCCGGCTGAACGACCACAGTATGGAACTGCTGGCCGCAGAACGGGCAGTAGGTCGCGTCCGCGGGAAGCATCTTGCCGCATCCGCATTCCTTGAGGTTTTGCAGGTGCTGGATTTTCCGCTGGAGCTCTTCCACTTCTTCTTCCAGGGCAAAAATGGCTTCCCGGTATTTCTGGATCTCCGTGCTGGGGATGGTGCCGTCCGGTTTCTCCAATGACTGATGAACGATACGTCCGATTTCCGTATAATTTTTTTCGATTTCCTTTTCCTTCGTCGCCGCCTGAAACTTCAGTGTCGTGGATTCAACCGTGTTCTGCGCTTTCTTGCCGGCATCCGAAACGCCCTGCTTGATTTTGTTGAAAAAGTTGGACATGACGGGTTTTCTCCTCCTTGCGTCCGTGTTCTGATGAAGCCGCCGCATCCGTCACAGCGGTTCTTCATATCCGGTCCAGTCATTTGACTCGCTTTTATTGCTATTGTATGGCTCTTCCCAATGCATTATAACTGAGCCGGGGCGGAAGGGAAAGTCCCGCCATCGCCTTAAACCGCGTCATCCGCCAAGATCAGCATGATGCATAAAAACAAAATTTGGCGAAACAATGGTGACATTCAAGATGTCACCAATGTGCTGATACAATGATTCTACAGCGTGAAGAGGTGAAAACATGAACCGTATGGACCGTCTAATGGCGATTCTCATCGCTCTTCAGCAGGGAAATCAGACGGCAGCCGGGCTCGCCGCCAAGCTTGAAGTGTCGCGAAGAACCATTCTGCGGGATATGCAGGCCCTTTCCGAAATGGGCATCCCGCTTGCCGCGGTGAGCGGTCCCCAGGGCGGATATTCCCTGATGGAAGGTTACCAGTTGCCGCCGCTGCAGCTCAATTCCCGCGAAGCCCTCTGTCTGTTATTCGCGCTGGAAGGGCTGACCCGTTATGCGGATACGCCGTTCAATCCGGAACGGTGGACCGTGATGGACAAAATCAAGGCCATACTCCCCCGGGAAACCGCGGAAACGGTCCATCCGATGCTGGATCTCCTGGAAGTGGAAGTGCCCAAGCGAAAATATACCGTGCCGCACTTGAACGAGCTGCTGGATTATGCATCTCGCAATCAATGGGTATCGGTGTTCTATCACTCGATGAACCATCGGCGCAGGCTGCTGATCCATCCACTGAGGATATATGCCGCAAACGGGTTTTGGTACTGTGATGCCTTTTCGCAAACCCACGGCGAGCAGAGGATATTCCGGATCGACAGGATGACAGAGCTTCATCCGGAGGACCCGCCTGAAGTTGGGGAAGGGGATGGCGATCGTAATCCGGCTAATCCGGAGCCGCAAACGGTTCACATCAGGGCGAAGCTGACCTATAGGGGAATGCTTCAGGTCGAAAGGGACGAGCATGTCGGAGAGAAGATCAGCGCGATCGGGAACGAGGAGTGGCTGGCGGATTTTCATCTGCCGGTGTCGGAATGGCACTGGGCTGTGCAGCTTTTTTACTCGCTCGGTACGGAGGCAGAGGTGCTTGAGCCCGAGGCACTTCGCCGGGAGATTTGCGCCAAGGCTGCGAGTCTGCTGGCTGCCTATGAATCAGACTATACATAAGATGATGGAGGAGATGATCAGGTGCTAAAGGAAAATGAAGAAAATTCGCTTCAAATCGAACGTTACGAGGATGCCTGCGGATTGATCGCGCGTGTCGGCATCCTGCCGCTGGCCGGCTTGATTCCGGGGCATCCGTCCCTGGACGGCGTGACCCCCAAGGAGCACTGGCATACGGGAACCGAACGGGACCCCTGGCTGTGGCGAGCCCGGTTTCCCGGCGATGGGACGGCGGCTTACGGCAAGTTCATCAAAAAGAAAGCGGTGCTGATATCGGCGGATTGGTTTCCGATGGTGCAGCGGCTGCTTGGGTTTGATGAGGAACCCGAAGAGCGTTACCGGGATGGCTTGCTTTCAAAGCCGGCATGGGAGCTGTACCAGCTGATTCGGGACGATGAAGGGATCGAAACGAGGGAGCTGCGTGCCCGTGCAGACATGAAATCGCCGGACAGGAAAAAGGAGTTCGATCAAGCGCTGGCGGAGCTTCAGGGGCAGCTCGCGATCGTCATTTCCGGCGTCAAGGAGAAGCGGAACATTCTCGGAGAGAAAAACGGTTGGAGCAGCACCTCCTACCAGGCAACGGAGGATTGGATGCGTCAGTATGGTGTAGAGAGCTTCCGAGGAACGAGGGAGCAGGCGCAGACAGATCTGAAGTTGAATATGGAGGATGTATGCACGCCGGAAGCAGCAGCGTTTCTGCAAAAAGTGTTTGGCATCCGGTAATCAAAATTGAAGGAGGATATGTTGATGGGAGCAAAAGAAGGAAGCGTGGGCCGTATGGAAAAAGCCAGAGCGTTCGTGCTAGCCAACGCCCGGCTGCTGGATCGGCGGCGTTATGAAATGCTGTTCGAATGTGGATCCGCGGATGCGGTCATTACTGCGCTTAAGGCATACCAGAACCCTGACGGCGGGTTCGGGAACGCACTGGAACCTGACATGCGCACATCCGCTAGCCAGCCTGTGGCGGTGGAGCAGGCACTCTGGATCATGGAAGAGGCGAACCGGTTTGATGCGGATATCATTGCGGGAATCGCGTCATACCTTAAGTCGGTCACCATTCCGGTCACGGGCGGTTTCCCGCGGGCGCATCTGTCCGTCAATGAAGCACCGCATGCCCCTTGGTGGACAACGGCGGACGACCTGCAGGCGTCGCTGAATCCAACCGGAAATGTTCTTGGCCTGCTGTACAAGCAGACGGCAGTGAACGATTTCAAGGAAGAAGAGTGGTTCACGCGAAGCGTAGAATTCGTCTGGAACCGGATTCCCCAGGCCGATCAAAGAGATTATCATGACCTGCACCAATGTATCACTTTTTTACAGCACGCTCCGGATCGGGTAAGGGCGGCAGCGATGCAGGAGGAGCTGAACGACTGGCTCCGGCAGCCGGGCGTCATCGAGCTTGACCCCCGCGCTGAAGGCTATGTCCACAAAGTGCTGGACTGGGTGCCTGCGCCGGCCAGCTACGCCGCAAAGCTGATCTCTCCGGCGGATATCGAGCGCCATCTGGACGATTTGGAAACACAGCAGGAGGAAGATGGCGGATGGAAAGTATCCTTCCCGTCCATCAGTGCGGGCAATGAAGCCGAGTGGCGGGGGCTGATCACGGTAAACCGGCTGTTCACCCTGCGGGCATATGGAAGGCTGTAGTAAGGTCATAGAGTATTGTAAGTACACCAAGTGAACTTGCTAAATGTTCGCCAAAAAAGGACAGCTTTCCCTGTCCTTTGATTATTGTTACACCATGACTCTGCTCCCCGAGGGCTGTATCGACTCAGATGCACTTTCAGTATGTAGGACTAGATGGCCGGCATGACGTTGCCGCCGTTCACCGGAATGTAGGCACCGGTGATAAAGCTCGACAAGTCGGAAGCCAGAAACAATACGGCATTGGCAATTTCCTGGTCGGTGCCCCGGCGCTTGAGGGGAACGCTGCTCTCATACCCTTCGCTGACCTCGGTGTTGTTCTCCCTGTCGCGATCGCTGATGGTCCACCCGGGAGCGACTTGATTGACCGTGATGTTATGCTCACCGACCTCCTTCGCAAGAACGCGGTAGACGCCGTCCATGCCGCGCTTGCCGGCAACGTATGCGGATTGTCCGGGGAAGTTCTGCATGGAGCACTCGGTGTTGATGCCGATCATCCGTCCTTGCTTGCGCTCAATCATGGCCGGGATGAAGGCTTTGGCCAAAAGGACGTTCTGCAGCACGCAGGATTCGAACTGGCTCCGGTAATCCTCGACCGGCTGGTTCAGTACGCTGGTCCATTCATATTGAATGACAGCGTTTGCGACAACGATGTCGATGGTCTGCCACTCACCCAGCAGGCGGTCTCTCATCGCTGTGACCGATGCGGCATCGGTAATGTCGGCCTGAACGGCGATGCAGCGCCGGCCCAGCGCCTCGATTTCCTGTTTCAGCTCCAGCGCTTTCTGCTCATTGCCGCGGTAATGGACGGCCACGTCGGCTCCGGCACGGGCCAGTGTACGGGCCATGACCCGTCCAAGCTGGCCGGAGGCACCGGTGACCAAGGCGGTTTTTCCCGATAGATCTATGGATATCATCGAATGAATTGCTCCTCTCTCATGGTAGGTTATTTCGTACAAATCGTACCACCGGCATCCGGGAGCGTCAAATGGATGGGTGGCGGCATGTTGTATATACACAAAAAAAACACCCCGGCAGTCATGGGACCGTCAGGGTGCTGTCAGAGAATTAAGCCCAGTTTCCGTTTACAAATACCGGTTCTTCCTTGCCTTCGTGGGTGATTCCGTTAATGTTCATCTCGGAAGATCCCATCATGAAGTCGACATGCGTGATGCTTTGGTTCATGCCGTGAGCCTCAAGCTCATCCGGGGACATCGTCTTACCACCCTGTAAATTGAAGGCGTAAGAGCTGCCGATCGCCAGGTGGCAGGAAGCATTCTCATCAAATAATGTCGTGTAATACAGGATGTTGCTTTGCGAGATCGGAGACTGGAAAGGCACAAGGGCGACCTCGCCCAGATAATGCGAGCCTTCGTCCATTTCGATCAGGCGAGCAAGCGTATCCTGGCCTTCTTCCGCTCTATAATCCACGATGCGGCCGTTTTCGAATGTCAGTGTAAAGCGGTCGATAATGTTGCCGCCATAGCTGAGCGGTTTGGTGCTGCTGACCGTTCCGTTCACGCCGTTTTTGAGCGGGGCGGTAAAGACCTCTTCGGTCGGAATGTTGGCGACAAACGTCGTCCCCTGCTCATTGACGCTGCCTGCCTGAGCCCAAATATGACCTTCGGGAAGCTCGATGGTGAGATCTGTCCCCGGCGCCACAAAATGCAGCTTTTGATACTTCTTGGCGTTCAGCTCATCCGATTTTTTCTGCAGCGTATCGATGTGCTCCTCCCAAGCGGCGATCGGGTCTTCGCGATCCGCCCGGCATGCTTGGAAGATCGCGTCCCACAGCTTGTCGACTTGCTGATCTTTTGGCGCATCCGGGAATACCTTCGCGGCCCAATCCGGGGAAGGGAAGGCAACGCCCGTCCAGCTCATTTTATCTGCCTGCTGAAACTGGCGATATTTTGCCATCGCCTGGCCGTAGGTGCGCTGATAATCGGAAATTCGTCCGGGCTCCACGCCTTTCAGCAGGTCGGGATTGGAGGAGAGGACGGTCAGGAAAGCGGCTCCGTTCTCAGCGAGCTCGGTCATTTCGCCCGCATACCAAGTCGGGGCTTCAAGAAAAGATTCCGCCGGTGCAAGATCGTACCGGAGCCGGGTGACCGCCTCGTCGGTATAATTGACTTTGACGAGCTTGGCGCCGATCTCGTAAGCCTTGCGGACGATCAGGCGAACGAGCGGAGCTGCATCAATCGTTGCATTTACGACCAGCGTTTGCCCGGGCTGAACGTTCGCTCCGATTTTGACGGCCAGCTCGGCATAGTTGTTTAATTTGTCTTCAAAAGAGAGCATAGGCTCTACCTCCACATATGTATTCAATTCTTCCCCATTATAAATTAACCACTGGATAAATAAAACACCCGACTACAAAAGAGCCCTCCTGTAATCGTTCAGGAAGGCTCTTGCGGCTCCAATATTTCATCGTATGCAGAACAAGGATTCACAGCATTAATGGATCGATTGGAGTCAATCCTTAAAATGCCCAGTTTCCGTTTTTAAATACGGGCTCTTCCGAGCCGTCGGCGTTGACGCCGAAAATGTCCATCTCGCCCGAACCGATCATGAAGTCAACATGGGTCACGCTTGTGTTCAGGCCACGGGCAGCCAGCTGCTCCTGATTCATGTCCTTGCCGCCTTCAAGACAGAAGGCGTAAGCGCTGCCGATTGCCAAATGGTTGGAGGCGTTTTCGTCAAAAAGCGTATTGAAGTACAAAATGTTCGATTCGGAAATCGGGGATTGATGCGGCACCAGCGCGACCTCGCCGAGGTAGTGAGCACCTTCGTCCATTTCGACCAAGTGTTCCAGCGTCTCCTGTCCTTGCTCGGCAGTGACTTTTACGACCCGTCCATTCTCAAATGTAATCGAGAAGTTGTCGATGATGTTGCCTCCATAGCTCAGAGGCTTGGTGCTGCGCACTGTGCCGTTCACACCGGTTTTCAGCGGCGCTGTGAATACTTCCTCTGTCGGCATGTTGGCGACGAAGCTGTGGCCATTCTCGTTGATGCTCTCGCCGGCTGCCCAAATATGTCCTTCCGGAAGCTCGATCGTCAGGTCGGTTCCCGGTGCGATATAGTGCAGCTTTTTATATTTTTTGGCGTTCAGGACGTTTGATTTCTCCTCTAGCGTGGCAAGATGCTGTTTCCAGGCGCCGACCGGATCCTCTTGATCGATGCGCACCGTATGGAAAATGGCCTCCCACAACTTCTGGATCCGCTCAGACTCGGGAGCTTCAGGGAATACTTTCGCAGCCCATTCCGGCGAAGGAACGGCCACGATGGACCAACTGAACTTGTCGGCCTGCTGGTAAGCGCGATAGGGAGCCATCGCCTGGCCGCGCGTTTTTTGGTACATGGCGATACGTTCCTGCTTGATTCCTTTCAGCAGATCCGGATTCTCGGCAATGACGTGCAGCACCGCAGCACCGTTCTCCACCAGCTCGATCATTTCCCCGGCAGACCATTTCGGGGGAATCGCGAAGACCTCATCGTCGGCACGTTCATACTGCAGACGGGTAACGGTTTCGTCGCTCCAAATGACTTTGACGAGTTTGGCGCCCGCATCATACGCTTTTTCTACGATTAATCTGACAAATTCCGCCGACTGGATCGATGCGTTGACGACCAGCGTTTGGCCCTTCTGGACATTGACGCCTACACGTACGGCAAGATCGGCATATTTGTTTAATTGACTGATAAAATCGGTCATGGATTCATCCCTCCAGATACTGGTTATCAACTGACACAAGTAGTATTGTACTAAATTGTTCCGGATAATGAAAACATAAGCTCTGCCGTTTGATGGAAACGGCCGCCTCCATGGTATACTATAGAATCAAATACACCACATGAAGGAGCAATGGATTCATGGACTTTACAATTATCGCAGCCGAGATGAAGCTGGATGAGGAACAGCATTACGTAGGGCATACCATATTTACTTTGGAAGGGCAAAAGTCCAAGTATGAAGTTACCTTCTTCAGCAAGAGGGGCAACGATTGGGATTACAGCCTGAATTATGCGGACGAATCGGGCGTTGAAGAGGAGATGCTTCAGGCCGATGCGCGGCTCGATCAGGACGACGATCTGTTTGACGCGCTGCTCGATGCGGCGCTGGATACGATGAAAGATTCCGAATAAGCAGAAGGCTGGACGGAGCAGTCTATATTTTAAGCCATAAGGAAAGGTGAGCCGACGTGAATAATGCCGATGAACTGGGTTTATCTGAAAAGATGCAGGTCCATCTGAAAAAGAGCCTGTCCACCATCAAGGCGGATATCGAGCAAATGCTGGCGACGATCGACCAGAAGGAATGCTGCATTCTGAATGAATTTGAGCAGATACACAGCGTCTTTACCGACATGCAGATGACGGCCGCATCCTATTATTTGAATGCGTATTTGTCGCCTTATACAGATCGCTACATGGCATTGTCCACGGCCCTGCAGCATCTGTCGGAACGGAATCACGGGGCGCTTATCGTCGTCAAAAGAAACGATGCGTTCCCGACTCTGGTGCACTCCGGCATACCGGTCGGCGCGGACGTGTCGTATACCCTGCTGGAATCGATTTTTTATCCCGGGGGACCCCTGCATGACGGTGCGGTGCTGGTTGATAAGAACCAAATTGTCTCCGCCGGCAATGTGCTGCCGGTATCCAAAGCGCTGCGTGAAGGGAAACTCGGAACCCGCCACCGCGCCGCGCTTGGGCTGTCAGAAATAAGCGATGCGCTGATCCTAGTCGTTTCGGAGGAGACGGGCAGGGTTTCCTTTGCCCTGAACGGAACGCTGTATCCGGTACGCCCGGGGGAAATGGATTCGCGGCCGGTGTTCAGCCCGGATGTAGCAGTCCCCGGAGGGGATTGAAACAAGGTGCGAGGCAGCCTGCAGCTGCACTGCAGGATGAGGGGAAACTTGTGCATGTGGAGTGATCTAACGCATAATGGACATACATACATATTGCGTGTCCGTATGTGAGAGGATCGGCATCGGTGTCTTTGCACGTTTTTGTTCATATCGAGGAATGGATGGAACGAGGCAACGAATGCGGAGGGAAAGAGGTGCATCATTATTTTGTTTTACATCATATCGCTGATCGTTATTGCGATCGACCAACTGAGCAAGCTCTGGGTCCGCTCATCCATGGTTGTAGGGGGATCGAGATCCTTTCTTGACCCGTACATTCATTTTGAGTACTACCAAAATACCGGCGCCGCGTTCAGCTCGTTCCAAGGCTACGGCAAATTATTTGTGGTGTTCGCGGTGTTTGTTACGGCCGTCATTATCTATTATCGGACCAAGGGCGTGCTTAAAGGGACCTGGATGGAACTGGCCACGGGCTTTCTCGTCGGCGGGGCGATCGGCAATGCGATCGACCGGGTGCTGTTCGGCAAGGTCACCGATTTTATCGTTCTAGGTCGCATGACAGGTATCATGAATATCGCGGACATCGCGATCAATATCGGCATCGTGGCTATCATTCTGTCGGTGATTTTCCGCCGCGAGCCCAAACGGTCTTATTCCTAATACCGGATAGGCGGGAAATCAGAAACAATCATCGGCAAACAGCAGACTCCCGGGAAGCCGGGAGTTTTTCGCGAGCCCGGGTTTTTCGGCTGTAAAAGAAACAATTTGGCTACAATATGGTTAATAGTTTGGTAGCGTGATTGGTCATTCAAACAAGTCGAAGTGACGCCATCATGATATACGTACATATGGAGGTATGCAGATTGAAATCCAGATATTTGGCCGGGTATTCCCTGGCCGTGATGGGCGCAGGTTTCCTCGTTATGCTTTTCCTGCCGCAAAATTCGTGGGTTAAGCTGCTGCTCGGGGGCTTTGAAGCCGGACTCGTCGGCGGATTTGCCGACTGGTTTGCGGTTACCGCCTTGTTCCGCCATCCGATGGGGATTCCGATCCCACATACGTCGTTGCTGCTCAAAAACCGCAACAAAATCGTCAATTCGCTCATTTCCGCATTGGAAACCGAGCTTCTGAACAAAGAGAGCATTTCGTCCAGGCTCCGGCAGATGAAGCTGTTCCAGTCCGTCTCGACCGGGCTGTTCAAGCTGATCCGACGGAAAGAGGTACGCGTGAAGCTGCTGTCTTCACTGGAGGAGTCTATTCGTGAACTGCCTCTGGAGAAGGCGGCCCCGCACATTCGGGACATGGTTCTTCGGTACGTTCAGAGCCGGAATATTTCTGAATTGTTGAACCGCGCGGTCAAAGAGACCGAGGCGCATCAATTGGACGAAAAAGTGCTGGACTACGGGCTGTTGTATGCCGCGGAATGGGTCAACAATCCGGATCATGAAATGATGCTCGGCAAGCTCGCACATGCCAAACTGGATGAGCTTCAGCTTGGAGGCATGAAGGGCTTTGCCGTGCAGGCCATGCTGGGCTTTATGAACGAGGACAAAATGGGAGCGATCCTGAAGAAGCTGATTTTATCGGCATTGCTCGAAGTGGCGAATCCGGAAAGTCCATCCCGGGAACGGATTGTCCAGGGCATCCGGGAGCGCTTGGCGCAGGTGGCGGACAGTCCGGAAACGGAAAGCCGCGTAAAGAGCTGGCTGGATGGCAAGCTGAGCACTGATGCTGCGGAAGCATGGATCGCCGGCCAGTTGAATCAACTGCGGGAACGTACGCTGCAGTGGCTGGAAGCTGAACGGCAGCATGGCGGCCGCATATGGATCCGTCTGTTCCGCTGGTGCCATGACTTACTGAATTCGAAGGAAGAGTTGACCCATCGATGGGAACAAGGGGTTCTGGCGATGATCGTTCAGCTGGTGGAATCGAATTATTATCGGATCGGCGTTCTGGTGCGGGAAAATCTGGACAAGCTGGACGATCAGACGCTCGTCAACATGCTGGAGGAGAAGATCGGCAGCGACCTGCAGTGGATCCGGGTAAACGGCGCGATTTGCGGTTTCGTGATCGGCATCGTGCTGAGTGCCATTCATTTGTTGATTTTAAACGGGTAATTAAGGGGAAGGGACAGGTGAACAAAATGAATAAGAACCAACTGGGAGCATCGGAGCTGAACATCAGCGAGATCGGGCTGGGCTGTATGTCCTTGGGAACCGAAGTGGCACATGCCGAGCGAATCGTTCATGCGGCGCTGGAGCGAGGCGTGAATTTTCTGGATACCGCAGACCTCTATGACAGCGGCCGAAATGAAGAAATTGTCGGCAAGGCGATCCGCGGACGCCGACAGGACATCGTTCTCGCGACGAAGGTAGGAAACCGGAGAGTTCCTGGAAAAGAAGGCTGGGTGTGGGATCCGTCCAAAGCGTATATCCGCTCTGCGGTAAAAGAGAGCCTTCGCCGCCTTCAAACGGACTATATCGATCTGTACCAGCTCCATGGCGGAACCCTGGACGATCCGATGGATGAGACGATCGAAGCGTTTGAGGAACTGAAGCAGGAAGGCGTGATTCGCTATTACGGCATTTCATCGATCCGTCCGAACGTGATCCGTGAATACGTAAAGCGCTCGGGAATCGTCAGCGTCATGAGCCAGTACAGCATCCTGGACCGCCGTCCGGAGGAAGAGGTGCTGCCTTTACTTGCCGAGCACAACATCAGTGTCATCGCCCGCGGTCCGGTGGCTTCAGGCGTTCTGACCGGGCAGGGAGGAGCGAAGGTGGAGAAGGGGTATCTGGATTACAGTCCGGACGAGCTGATTCAGATTCGGGAACAGTTGCAGCACCTGGTTAAAAATGACCGGAGTATGGGGCAAACCGCGATCCGGTACGCCCTGGCGAATCCGGTGGTGGCGACGGCCATCGCGGGGGCAAGCTCGCTGGAGCAGTTGATCCACAATACCGCGGCTGGAGACGTTCCGGTGCTGTCTGACGAGGAGATCGAACGAATCCGCAGCTTCAGCAAGGCCAATCAATATACGGCGCACCGGTAACCATAACTTTCACATCGCTCGGATTCATAAGAAAGGAGCCGTACCCTGGTCACGAACGACCTTGGACAGCTCCTTTTTCGTATAAAACAGTTTTGGAGAACCATACCCGACTATACGTTCTGAGTAAGCTTTAAGGCCGCCATCAAATCCGCTCTGCGTTCCGTCCGATTGACAAACAGCTCGCCGTTCTGGATATGATCGATGTACAAAATACCGTCAAGATGGTCCATTTCATGCTGAATGCATCGTGCTAAATAATCTTCCGCCTCCATCACGACCGTTTTGCCTTCACGGGTTAACGTACTGATTTTCACGTATTTCGCCCGCTTCACGAGTCCAGTATAACCGGGGTAGGATAAACAGGCTTCCAGCCCGATCTGCTCCCCAGCGTGCTCCAGCAGCAGCGGATTGATCAGCTCGATGAGCCCATCCCCGCAGTCCATTACGATCACCCTGCGGAGTATACCGATCTGCGGTGCGGCCAGACCTGCCCTGCCATCTTCCGCGTACAGGGTGTCTGCCATATCATCCAGCAGCTTGTGGATTCTCGGCGTCATTTCCGTTACCGGCTTGGCTTTTTTGCGGAGAATAGCATCTCCGAAGGGAAGAATTTCTTTTTCAGACATGTTCGTTACCTCCGATTCCAATAGCGTCTAGGCCCCTTTGACGGTCGAAGGGGTGTGATGCCATAAGTCGCTAGGAGTGCAGTCGAGCGCCGTGCACAGCGCATCCATCGTATCGGCCTTCATCTGCTTCGGGTTGCCGTTCAGCAGGGCGCTGATCGAGGGCGGAGACAGCTCGTAGCCGGCTTTGTCTTTCAATACACGGGCCAGCGCGGCTCCCGTCCATATTCCGCGTTCTGCCATCACTTGGCGCAGCATCCATATGAGCATCGCATTCAAACCACCTTTGTTTGTTCAGTATATGACTTTCCAGTATATTAGGTGTCAACTAATATATTTAAGTATGAACTAATATAGCACAGCCGTTGGCAAAAGGGAAGATCGAACCATTTTTCCGCTTCAACACATCCTAGACGTTGAAATTCAGCGCTCTTCACAGGATATAGGTATAACCAGCGATTGTTTAGGAGTGATTTCCGATCTTTTACGACCGGGTTCTCTGTAAAATATAGCCATTCTGTGTAGGGGAATTTGTAGAAATTTGACTGACGGGAAGTGCTTTCATAAACATTAAATTTTTTTTGACGTATCTGTTGTCTAAGCTGGAATCTCTAGTATAATGGTAACGAAAGCCAATCAAGAAGGGATGCGTGATGCATGAAGTTCAGCGAGTACGAATACAAGCGGCCAGACGTGAAAGAAATTGAACAACGGTTTAAACAACTGATCCAGCAGTTCGAGCAGGCGGCTTCCTTTGAAGAGCAGGACAAGGCCATGTCCGATATCAACAAGCTGCGCAGCGAATTCGAAAGCATGGCAGAGCTTGCCGTCATTCGTCATTCCATCGATACGAACGATGAATTTTATAAGGCCGAACAAGAATACATCGATGAAGCGAGTCCGGTCTATCAAGAATACATAACCGATTATTACAAAGTGTTGGTAGAGTCCAAATTCAGAAGTGAACTCGAAGCCAAGTGGGGAACGCACTTGTTCAAGCTCGCCGAGCTGGCCCTCAAGTCCTTCCACCCGGATATCATTGAGGATATGCAGCTCAATAACAAGCTTGCGACCGAGTACAGCCAACTGATCGCCTCCGCGAAGATTCCGTTCGAAGGTGAGGAGCGCACGCTGTCCCAGCTGCTCCCGTTTGAGCTGTCGCCGGACCGAGACCTGCGCCGGAGAGCGTCGGAAGCGAGATATTCGTTTATGGCGGAGCATGAGCAGGATTTTGACCGGATCTACGATGAATTGGTGAAAACCCGGAACCGGATGGCCCAAAAGCTCGGTTATAAAAACTTCGTCGAGCTTGCATACATCCGCATGAACCGTACGGATTATGATGCCGAAATGGTGGCCAACTTCAGGAAGCAGGTGCTGGAGCACATCGTTCCCGCAGCCCAGAAGCTGAAGGAACGCCAGCGCGAGCGGATCGGCGTGGAATCCCTGCGGATCTATGACGACAATTTCAGCTTCAAGACCGGGAACGCAACGCCGAAAGGGGATGCGGACTGGATTCTGGAACAAGGGAAGAAGATGTATGCGGAGCTGTCCCTTGAAACCGACGAATTTTTCAAATTCATGGTGGACCGGGAGCTGATGGATCTCGTCAGCAAAAAGGGAAAGCAAAGCGGCGGTTACTGTACGTTTATCAGCAAATACGAATCACCGTTCATTTTCTCCAATTTCAACGGCACTTCAGGGGATATCGACGTTCTGACGCATGAAGCCGGTCACGCCTTCCAGGTCTATTCCAGCCGTCATCATCAGGTGCCGGAATACTTGTGGCCTACGTATGAATCGGCCGAAATCCATTCCATGAGCATGGAGTTCTTCACTTGGCCGTGGATGGAAAACTTCTTTAAGGAAGACACGGAGAAATACCATTTTGACCATCTGTCCAGCGCACTTCTTTTCATTCCGTACGGGGTATCCGTCGACGAATTCCAGCACTTCGTGTATGAGAATCCGGACGCGACGCCGGAGGAACGCAAACAAGCTTGGCGCGAAATCGAGAAGAAGTATTTGCCGCACCGGCAGTACCCGGACAACGAATACCTGGAACGTGGCGGCTTCTGGCACAAACAGGGGCATATCTTCCAGGCGCCGTTCTATTACATCGATTATACGCTGGCGCAAATTTGCGCGTTCCAGTTCTGGAAGAAGATGAACGAGGACCGCGAAACGGCTTGGGCGGATTACCTGAGACTGTGCCAGGCGGGAGGAACCCGTTCTTTTACCGGACTAGTGGAGCTGGCTGGACTGCAGTCGCCGTTTGAAGACGGCTGCGTTGCATCCGTGATCGGCGTCATTGAGAACTGGCTGAACAGCGTGGACGATAAGGCGCTGTAAGCAAGGGATTGCCATAGAATTGATGAAAGCAGGCATTGGGGTTTTTACTCCATGCCTGCTTTTTTTGTGAGGACCGCATTTTGCTTCATACGTTTTCCTCTGGTCGGATTCGGGTAAGCATCAGTAGCAGGCGGGGTTCCTTTCATCCATCCCGAGCGTTTCTTTCCCAGTCATGCACCCGGTTTAAACAACCTGAAGACGGCAAGCATGTATTTGTCCTATCGGAGCATATGCCTTATTACGTTGAATATACTTGTTTTAAGGCTTATGTGCCCAAACAGGACGTAAATGGAATGAATGGAGGTGAGCTTTTGACGATGGTCAGTGAACTTGATGCAGGTAAGGCGCTGATTCAAGGCATCGGCACCGCGCTTCCGCCGTATCGTCTTTGCCAGGATGACGTCTTTGCCAAGATTGAAGCTTCGTTAAGGGAAGATCCCCACGCTCTAAGGTGGGCGAAAAGAATATTCAAGCAATGTGGAGTTCAGATCAGGTACACCTGTGAAGAGGACTTTCTCAAACCTGCCGATCAGTGCACGTACCTGTCCACGGACAAGCAGCAGGCTGCCCCATCGACCTCCAGGCGGATGGAAGTGTACCGGCGGGAATCGGTCCCTCTGGCTGAGAGGGCAGCGGAAGAAGCCATGCGTGATGCGGGGACGGAGGCGCCAGGCATCACCCACATCCTGACGGTCAGCTGTACCGGTCAGTTTCTTCCCGGATTGGACACCGTCTTGATTCATCGGCTCGGATTGTCACCGCGGATTCAGCGGATCCCGCTCACCTTTCAAGGTTGCGCCGCCGGTTTGAGGGCCATTCAGTTGGCCCAAGGTATAGTTTCTTCCGACCCGGGCGCAAAGGTTCTTGTCGTTTGCGTGGAACTGTGCACGATACATCTGCAGCCGTCCGGGTCCCGGGAAGCGTTGTTCGGCGCTTCATTTTTTGGTGATGGGGCTTCGGCATGCGTCGTCGGCTCAAGCCATGCTAATTTGCAAGGCGGGTTTCGTCTGGGCGGTGGCCACTCTGTGCTGCTTCCGGACTCTGCGGACGAAATGATTTGGGAGGTCGGGGATACCGGTTTTGATTTATTTCTCTCTCCCAATATTCCCAAGCTGCTTCGGGCGTTCCTTCAGGATGAAGTGGACCGGCTGCTGGGCGGAGGACCGCTTCCGCCGTTGTGGGCGATTCACCCGGGTGGACGGGGCATCGTCGACGCCGTGCAGGATTTGTTCGCACTGGATGACAGCCAAACCGGATTCAGCCGGAACGTGCTGCGGGACTTCGGGAATTTATCCTCTGCGACACTGCTATTCGTCCTGAAGGGGATGAGAGAGCATCTGCGGAAGGAAAAAGAGGAGAGCGAACGGTCTGGAGTGGCCCTGGCATTTGGACCCGGTTTGACCGCAGAACTCCTTCGATTTACGTATGTACCCACTGGCATCGCGGAACGGCAGATGAGCTATGAGTATGCCGGCCATTAAGCGGTTAAACCAGCGGGCGGTGGAAGAGGAATACATGGACGACTTCAGCACGGGCGGCGGCGAGCTGCTGGAAGCTTTGCGCCATTTACGCCGGCTGAACCGGATCTTCGGTGCTTCGTCCCCATCCTTGTATGGGTTCAAGCGGCTGTGGCGTGAAGCCGGCAGACCGGACAGGGTATCAGTGCTGGATATCGGAGCCGGCTCGGGTGACGTGAACCGCCGCATCCTGCGCTGGGCTGCCCGAAACGGGGTCGATGTCCGGATTACATTGGTGGATATTACGGAAGAAGCCTGCGAAGAGGCCAGAAACCTGTACAATGGGGTCCCGAATATTTCGGTCAGATGCTGCGATTTGTTCGAGCTTCCGGAGAGCAGCGGCGACATCGTCATGTCTTCGCAGTTTCTTCACCACTTTGATGACGTCCGGCTGCCCGGAGTGGTGGGGCAAATGCTGAAGGCATCCAGGTTGGGCGTTGTGATCAGCGACATTCACCGGCACTGGGTTTCGTGGTCTGCCGTTTGGATCGTGGCGCATTTGGTTTCAGGCAACCGGTATATACGGCATGACGGGCCCTTGTCAGTGGCGAAGGGTTTCAAATCCTCTGATTGGATCAGGCTTAGGAAGCAGCTGCAGGAGCAGGACGGCGAAGCGGACTTATCGTACAGCTGGAAGCCGTTATTCCGTTATGTAGCCGTTCTTCATAAAACGAGAAAAGTATAAGTGCGTGTTCAAAAAGGTCGGTTTTCAGCACCGAGGTTTACGCTTCCGATGTGTGTTTTTTCAAAACACCTGAATTGGATGAAGCTAGGGACTGAGGAGCAGAGCTATACGTTTTCGTAAAAAACGACTTCGTAAGCATCTACCTGTAGTGGGTACGTGAGCACCTGAAATGTTTCCGAAGGAAACATACGACGTAAGCAATCGCTTAGGCCCGGCTGAATTCAAGATTCGATGCCGAAGCAGCTTCCCGATTTACTTCGTGTTAGATATAGAATTTATTCGTTATCAGCAGAGCTGATGAAATTCAATATCGCAAGAAAACCTGCATTTTAATCGCGGTCACTCATCCTTGATTGGCCTCGATTGGTTTTCTTATCAAAAGCGGATTTTTTGAACAACCTCTATAAGACAGCGAAAGGAGATGATTCCCATGCCGGACGCGGTTGTCATTGGAGCCGGCCTTGCGGGCTGCAGTCTAGCTATCCGGTTGTCCACCCAAGGGTGGAGGACCGTGCTGATTGACCGTCAATATTTTCCCCGTCATAAGCCGTGCGGGGAATTTCTGTCTCCGGAGGCGATGGAGACGCTGGCCAGTCTTGGTGTTGCAGAGGATGTCGAGCGAATGGAACCAAACCCGATTCACCGGGCCCGCCTGGTGCTTAGACATGGACAGGTACTGGAGGCAGCGCTGCCGGGCACAGGCTGGGGCATCAGCCGGTATACGCTGGATGCCGGCCTGCACCGGGCTGCCCGGCAAGCGGGTGTGGAAATCCTGGACGCGACGACGGTAACAAGCATTCATGCGCGAGAGGATGAAGGCGGATATGTCGTCGGAACCCGGACCGGGGGACTCAGCGACACGCTGGAGGCGCGGGCGGTGTTTGCCGCCTGGGGTTGTCACCGGCGGCCGGAATTGATCGATTATGAAGAGATGGGTCATGAAGGACATGCATACATCGGGATCAAAACGCATATGACCGGGCTTTCCGGTACGGAAGCCGTGGAACTCTATTTAGTTCCCGGAGGTTACATCGGGATTGCCCCGGTTGAAGCGGGAACCTATAATGTGGCCGCGCTTCTGCGGCGGGACCGGATGAAAGGCGCGGGGGCGAAAATAAAGGAACTGCTGGATTTCGCGGCAAGCGGCAATCCCTTGTTGGCCCGCCGGTTGTCGGAAGGGGAGCAGACCGACGGGACGATGATCTCGACCGCCCCGGTGTACTTGTCCCGACGTCCTCAGCCATGGCGGATGATTCCGCATGCCGGGGATGCCTGCGCCATGATTCCGCCGCTCTTCGGGGACGGGATGAGCGCCGCCTTACGATCCGGCATTCTGTGCGCCACTTTTGCTGACCGCTATTTGCGGGGCGAGCTGACTATGCGGGACTGGGAGCGGCTGTATTCCGAGGCTGTACACCGCGAATTCAGCGGCATTTTGCGAAAAGGGCGCTACTTGCAGGCGATCAGCGGCCGGCCCGCCGCCGGAAGAATCCTGTCGGGCTTTGCCCGGCTGTTCCCTCCAGTCGCCGATTCATTGGTCAAAGCGACCCGGCTGAAGAACACGATGTCCTAAGCCGACTGCAGACCGCATGCCAACAGGAGGAGGGAATCGGGTGATTTATCGTTTCATAACCGGACTTGCTCTCCGTTATCCGGCGTGGGTGCTGACATGCTGGACTGCGCTGCTCGTCATATGCGGTTCGGCCGCGATATCACTGCCTTCCCTCCTGAAGGATCATGGGCTTCGTACGGAAGGAACTTCCGCGCAAGTTGAGCAGATCCTGTCGGAGGAATATCAAATTCCCAAAGAGCCTGCCATCATCGTCTTTCAACGGGAAAGCGGCACCTCCCGCGCTTCATTTGAATCGGGAATCCGGACGGCATTGGAACAGCTTCGGCGGATTGACGGCATCGGGGCCGTCATCTCCCCGCTGGATCATAAGAGGATGAGGGACAACCAAGCCGCTTACGCCCTGCTGGGCTTGGACACCCATGGCCGGTCCGACGAGTCGGTGCTTGACGCCATTCGGTCAGCTTTGCCTGATTCGCCCGGTTTGACGATGACGCTGACCGGCAAGCCTTTCGTTCAGGACGATGTCAACCGGGCAAGCATGCATGATTTGAAGAGAGCGGAGCTGATCGGACTGCCGGTGGCTTTTCTAATCCTGTTCTACGCATTTGGTGGATGGATCTATGCCTTGATCCCGATTGCAGCGGGGTGTACGGCCGTAGGCATTTCAATGGGCATTCTTTATTGGCTCGGGAACGGCCTGCAGCTGGAGCTGTCCAATTTTGTGCTGAACGTCATTCCCATGGTCGGCCTTGCGCTTGGAATCGACTTTGGGCTGATTCTGGTCAGCCGCTTCCGTGAGGAGTGGTGGAGATCGAGCGGCCGCGTAGAGCGGGCGCTGCCCGTCACCCTCCGGCAGGCGGGCAGGGCTGTGCTCTATTCGGCCGCGTGCGTGATTCTTGGGCTCATCGCCATTACATTCATCCGGATGCCGATGTTCCAGTCGGTCGCCATCGGGGCGATGGTCGTCGTTTTTGTGTCGGCCCTGGTCAACTTAACGCTTGTACCCGCCTTCTTGTCGATATGGTCGCCCCTGATCCCGATTCAGCGGAATTACCCAACCGGAACAGGCCGCTTCAGGCCGAGACTGATGCAGCGATGGACCCGCTATGTCATGCACAAGCCGGTCCGGATGACGCTGGTCTCCGCGGCGCTTTTACTGACTAGCATCATGCCGATTCGCCACCTGCAAACCTCCGTTCCCGATGCAGCCTCTTTGCCGTCAAGCTATCCATCGCGGTACGGAGCGGAACTGGTGGATTTTCGTTTCAACGACCCCTTTACATCGGTGATTCCGGTCGTAGTGCTAGGACGCGGAGACACCGTCTCGGCAGAAGAATGGGCCTCGGCTTACGGGCTGTGGCAAAAGCTGAGAACGGACCGGGATGTGCTCCGGGTCGATTCTATCTTTTCCTATCTACCGGAGTCCCTTGATCGGCAAGGGCTCTTGTCAAGCTCCCAAATGCAGCAGCTGCCACAGAGTACAGGCCAGCCGTTTGCTCAAGCAGGAGCACTGTTGATGTCAGTGACGCTTCAGCCAGGTATGGATGCGAAGCAAACCGAGGACTGGCTGCGAAAATGGGAAACGCAGGGACAGAATGAAAGGGACATACGCATATTGCTGGGGGGAGAAGCGAAGTATCGGATGGAAGTGAGCGATGAAATCAAGGCCCGGATTCCTTCGGTGCTTCTTTGGATGGCGGCAACCAATTTTGTGGTGCTGTTCGCAGGTTTTCGTTCGATCGTTATTCCGGTCAAGGCGCTGCTGATGAACCTGCTCAGCCTTACCGCTTCGTTCGGAGTGCTGGTCTACCTTTTTCAGGATGGAGTTCTAGGGGGCGGTTCAGGCAGCATTGCTGTCATGATCCCGGTATTTATCTTCGGAATGGTTTTCGGAGTCAGCATGGATTACGGTGTCTTCCTGTTGTCCCGAATGACCGAGGTCTATCACGACACGGGAAAAGCGGATGAGGCGATAGCTTACGGACTCACCTCCACGGGGAAGGTGATCACCTCAGCGGCAGCCATCATGATCGCCGTCACGCTGCCGTTTGCCGGTGGGGATGTGGAAGGGGTCAGACAGCTCGGGGTGGGCATCGCCGCTGCGATCTTGATCGATGCGACCCTGATCCGCTTTATGCTGGTTCCAGCGTTAATGAAGCTGATGGGGCATGTCAATTGGTGGCTGCCACATCAGCTTCGTCGCTGGTTATTTACGGAGTAACACCTGCTGGATCTGATGATCAGGCGCTTTTTTCAAGATCAGCTTGGCACGCGCTTTCGTTGGCAGAATGTTCTCCCTTAAGTTTTTCAGATTGATTGATCTCCAGATTTCCGAGGCGTTCTGCACTGCTTCTTCTTCGGAAAGTCCGGCGAACTTGTGGAAGTAGGATCTTGGATCCTGGAAGGCGGTATCCCGCAGCAATTGGTAACGCTCGATATACCAGCTGCGGATATCCTGCTCGTCCGCGTCGATGTAGATCGAGAAATCAAAGAAATCGCTGATGAAGACCGGCGCCTCCGTATTGACCTGAAGGACATTAATCCCTTCCAGAATGAGGATGTCCGGCTGTTCGATCAGCTGCTCCTCGTCCGCGAGAATATCATAGGCCAGGTGTGAATAGACCGGGGCCTTCAGCGCAGGCTGCCCTGATTTGACGCTGCTGATAAACTGCATCAGCTTCTTGATGTCGTAGCTCTCCGGAAATCCCTTTTTGTTCATGATGCCTTTTTCCTCAAGGACACGATTCGGGTACAAAAAGCCGTCCGTCGTGACCAAATCCACACGCGGATGCTCCTTCCATCTGGACAGCAGCGTCTGCAGAAGGCGTGCTGTCGTGCTTTTGCCTACGGCCACGCTGCCGGCGATCCCGATGATATAAGGCGATTTGGGCGCGCGGATGCCGGTGAACGTGTTCATTTTTTCCTGAAGCTGCTGGAAAGCACTTACATACAAATGGATGAGGCGGGTCAGCGGAAGATAAATGTCGCGCACTTCCCGCAGCGACATTTTTTCGTTCAGGCCTTTGAGTCGCTCAAATTCCTCTTCCGTCAGCGGAAGCGGCGAATCTTCTTGTGCCGCCATCCAGTCCTTCCGGTCAAATGTATAATAAGGGGAGTATGTGTTCATGGTACACTCGCTTTCTAAACAAAGTAGGGCCATGCAATACCAGCTCCTGTCCGTATCAAGAGTATGTAAATGGGAAGCGGGGATTCCAAACTAAACTGTGACATTGCGCGTTACTAATGCGAACTGAATTATAGCATGTTAAGCCGCTTAAATAAACCTTGGGGTTAAAAATGGATGCAGGAAAAACCGTTCGATCGACAAAAGGGTTTGGGCTTTTGGGAGGAAGAGGTATAATAGGATCAGTGCAATCCAAATCATGCGAGAGCGGGACAAGTGAGCTGAAGACGATATGGACATTGAAAGACAACGATTAGCGATTGAGGCAGCCAGACTGTATTATCAGTCCGATTACAGCCAGCAGGATATCGCCGAGCGGCTGGGCGTTTCCAGGCCGACGGTATCGAGGCTGCTTCAGCAAGCCAAAGAACAAGGATACGTACGGATCGAGATCGTCGACCCCGGCGAGGATTTGAACGTGCTGGGCCGGAAATTGAAGCGCAAATACGGTTTGGATACGGTGCAAGTTTGTTACTCGCCGTTAAACCAGTACGAAGAAATCAAGAAGCATATCAGCAAAAAGGCAGCCGAATTTCTGCATGAGACTGTCCAGGACAAGGATATTATCGGGGTCACTTGGGGGACCACGATGCATGCGGTAGCACTGCAGCTTGCGCCCAAGCAGGTGAAGGGAGTCGAAGTCGTGCAGCTGAAAGGCGGCGTCAGCCATTCCCATGTCAACACCTATGCGGCGGAGACGGTGAACCTGTTTGCAGAGGCGTTTCAGACCGTAGCGAGATACCTGCCGCTGCCGGTCATCTTCGACAACATCGAGCTGAAGCGAATCGTAGAGGAAGACCGGCATATCAGCCGGATCATCGAACTTGGCAAACAGGCGAACATTGCCGTCTTCACGGTCGGTACGGTCAAAGAAGACGCGCTGCTCTTCCGGCTGGGGTATTTTAACGAGCAGGAGCAGGAGATGCTGAAGAAGTCCGGCGCCGGAGACATCTGTTCCCGGTTTTTTGATGAAACGGGCCAGATCTGCAGCGAAGAGATCAATAACCGGACGGTCGGGATCGACCTACATGAGCTTCGTAATAAGGAGAAGTCTATTCTGGTTGCCGGGGGAGAACGCAAGGTGGAGGCCATTCAAGCGGCGCTCACCGGTAAATATGCAAACATTTTGATCACGGATCAGTTTACCGCACAGGCTTTGATCTCTTAAATCATCAATTTCATATGGATATTTTTATTTGAATTCCGTCCGGATTACATAGGGCGGATTTTTTTTGCGCACATTACGGTAGTGGGTATATCGAAATGTGAACATAATTTCACACCATATTTACATATGTTCATACCGGTGTTATGATAATCGTGCGGCTTGAAAGAAAAGCTTTTCAATTTCTAGGAATTGGATAAATAAAAGAATAACCTATCATGAATCAAGGAGTGGATCAGAATGACAAATTTGGCGGGAATGATCGACCATACCCTGCTTAAGGCAGATGCCACCAAGTCTGAAATCAGCAAGCTGATTGACGAGGCGAAGAAATATGAATTCGCATCGGTATGCGTTAATCCAACCTGGGTCAAATTCGCTGCGGAGCAGCTGAAGGATTCCAAAGTAAAGGTATGTACGGTCATCGGTTTTCCTTTGGGAGCCACGACTTCGGCCGTTAAAGCATTTGAAGTGAAGGATGCAATCGCTGGCGGCGCGACGGAAGTCGACATGGTCATTAATATTGGCGCATTGAAGGACGGCGATAACGATCTCGTCGAAGCCGACATTAAAGCAGTCGTAGATGCAGCGGCCGGCAAGGCGCTGGTGAAGGTCATTATTGAAACTTGCCTGCTGACAGACGAAGAAAAGGAACGCGCAAGCCGCTTGTCGGTCAAAGCGGGAGCCGACTTCGTGAAAACTTCGACGGGCTTCTCCACGGGCGGGGCTACACCGGAAGACGTTCGCTTGATGCGCAAAACGGTGGGACCAAACGTCGGCGTCAAAGCATCCGGCGGCGTACGCAGCCTTGAGGACATGAACAACATGATCGAAGCGGGTGCAAGCCGAATCGGCGCAAGCTCCGGCGTAAAGATTATGGAGGGAGGCCAATCCTCAGCTTCCTATTAATTAGGAAGAGAGACGGCTCCATGAAAGGCAGCATGAAAAAACGGAAGCGGTACACATCGGAATATTGTAAACCGGGCGGCAAGCTTCCGTTTCTATTAATACCAAGCCTGTAAGCGCTTAATAGATTTGTTTTCACAAAAAACTACAACTGGGGAGACAGCTATGAAATATTTGATTGCGGTACTAGGGTTACTTGTTGTTTTTGCCCTGTCATTCGTGGCCAGCAACGACAAGCGGAAGATCCGCTACCGCCCGTTGGTGATCATGATCATTCTCCAGATTATTCTGGGATACGTTCTGCTTAACACCGTCGTAGGTACCGTGCTGATCAAAGGCTTTTCCGGCATCTTCGAAAAGCTGCTGGTCTATGCGGGCGAAGGGGTCAACTTCGTATTCGGCGGCATCGCCAACGAAGGTCAGGCGCCGTTCTTCCTTGGCGTGCTGCTGCCGATCATCTTCATCTCGGCACTGATCGGCATTCTGCAGTATTTTCGCATCCTGCCGTTTATTATCCGGTACATCGGCCTCGTGCTGAGCAAGGTAAACGGCATGGGCAAGCTGGAATCGTATAATGCGGTTGCTTCCGCGATTCTGGGCCAATCCGAAGTGTTCATTTCCGTGAAAAAGCAGATCGGCCTGCTGCCGAAGCATCGGCTGTACACGCTCTGCGCCTCGGCCATGTCAACGGTTTCGATGTCGATCGTCGGCGCTTACATGACGATGATCAATCCGAAATACGTGGTTACCGCACTGGTGCTGAACCTGTTCGGCGGGTTTATCATCGCTTCGATTTTGAACCCATACAAGGTCACCAAGGAAGAAGATGAACTTGTCGTTCAGGAAGAAGAGAAACAGTCCTTCTTCGAGATGCTGGGCGAATACATCATGGACGGCTTCAAGGTGGCCATTACGGTCGCGGCGATGCTGATCGGTTTCGTCGCCCTGATCGCCTTGATCAACGGCATTTTTGCCGGCATTTTCGGCATTTCGTTCCAGGAAATGCTGGGCTACATTTTTGCTCCGTTTGCCTTTGTCATGGGTGTTCCATGGAAGGAAGCGGTGGAAGCGGGAAGCATCATGGCCACCAAAATGGTGTCCAACGAGTTCGTTGCCATGCTGGAACTCGGCAAGCATACCGCATTGTCCGCGCGCACAACCGGCATCGTATCCGTGTTCCTCGTTTCCTTTGCGAACTTCTCGTCCATCGGCATTATCGCGGGCGCGGTCAAAGGCCTGCATGAGAAGCAGGGCAACGTCGTAGCGCGCTTCGGGCTGAAGCTGCTGTACGGGGCGACGCTGGTCAGTGTGCTGTCCGCGACCATCGCCGGATTGTTTCTATAAAAGCCTTGCATCATGTATACTCAAGGATGAAGGAGTGAGTGAAATTTATGCCAAAATTTAAACGTATCCACCTGATTGTAATGGACTCCGTTGGAATCGGCGAAGCGCCGGATGCCGCCCAGTTCGACGACTTTGACGTCGATACCTTCGGGCATATCGCCCGTGAGCGCGGCGGCCTAAACATGCCGAATATGGGCAAGCTCGGCCTGTCCAACATTCGCGAAATCGAAGGCATTGCCAAAGCGGACAAGCCGCTGGCGTATTATACAAAAATGCAGGAAAAATCCGCGGGTAAAGATACGATGACCGGCCACTGGGAGATCATGGGGCTGTACATCGATACGCCGTTCCGGGTGTTCCCGGACGGCTTCCCTGACGAATTGATTCAGCGGATCGAAGAGAAGACAGGCCGCGAAGTGATCGGCAACAAGCCGGCGAGCGGCACTGAAATCATCGACGAGCTCGGGGAAGAGCATATGAAGACGGGAGCGCTTATCATTTACACATCGGCTGATTCCGTGCTTCAAATTGCCGCCCACGAGGACATTGTGCCGCTGAAGGAGCTCTACGAAATTTGCGAGTTCTGCCGGGAAATTACGCTGGACGATCCGTACATGCTGGGCCGGATCATTGCCCGTCCGTTCGTGGGCGAGCCCGGATCTTTCAAGCGTACCGCCAACCGCCACGACTATGCGCTGAAGCCGTTTGACCGTACCGTGATGAACGAGCTGAAGGATGCGAATTTCGACGTGATTGCGATCGGCAAAATTTCCGACATTTACGACGGAGAAGGCGTGACCAAGGCGATCCGGACTACGTCCAATATGGACGGAATGGACAAGACCATCGGCGTCATGGACGAGGACTTTACGGGGCTCAGCTTCGTGAACCTGGTAGACTTTGATGCGCTGTACGGCCACCGCCGCGACCCGCAAGGATACGGGCAAGCCTTGGAAGAGTACGATGCGCGTCTGCCTGAAATGTTTGCCAAAATGACGGATGACGATCTTCTGATCATCACGGCAGATCACGGCAACGATCCGACGTACCGCGGCACAGATCATACGCGTGAATACGTGCCACTGCTGGTGTACTCGCCGCGCTTCGCCAATGGAGGCAGCGAGCTTGCGCTGCGGAAGACGTTTGCCGATCTCGGTGCGACCGTGGCCGAGAACTTTGGCGTTCCGATGCCGAAATACGGCACCAGCTTCCTGGGAGACCTGAAGTAGCACGATTTTACAATATACATGAATCCATGACCTATGGGGAGGAAACGAAATGAGCACTCATATTGGAGCCAAAGCAGGAGAAATCGCAGAAACGATCCTTTTACCGGGGGATCCGCTGCGGGCCAAGTTCATCGCGGAAACGTATTTGCAGGATGTGCAATGCTACAACGAAGTGAGAGGCATGCTCGGTTTTACGGGTACGTACAAGGGACAGCGTATTTCCGTGCAGGGAACCGGCATGGGGATTCCGTCGATCAGCATATACGTTAATGAACTGATCAGCGAGTACGGCGTCAAAAATTTGATGCGCGTCGGCACCTGCGGCAGCATGCAGGAGCATGTGCATGTACGTGACGTCATTCTCGCGCAAGCTTCCTGTACGGATTCCGGCGCCAACCGCCACCAGTTCGGTGGGTACGATTTTTCGCCGATCGCAAGCTTCAACCTGCTGAAATCCGCATTCGATAAAGGGACCGAAAAGGGCTTGAACCTGCATGTGGGCAACGTATTCAGCTCCGATATTTTCTACCGCGACGACAAATCGATCGTCGAGAAGCTGATGGCGCACGGTGTCCTGGCGGTTGAGATGGAAACGACGGCCCTGTATACGCTGGCAGCCAAGTTTGGCGTTAACGCATTGACCCTGCTGACCGTTAGCGATCACCTCCTGACAGGTGAAGAAACGAGTGCCGAGGAACGCCAAACCACGTTCAATGACATGATGGAAGTGGCTTTGGAAACGGCGATCGGGCTGTAATCGATACATTCCTTCATCCCATTCATAGACTAACAATTACCTGGAAAGCGAGGCAGACATCTGATGAGAATGGTTGACTTGATTGAGAAGAAACGGGACGGCGGCGAGCTGTCCACGGAAGAGATAAATTTCATTATTGAGGGATACACCAAAGGGGATATCCCTGATTACCAAATGAGCGCGTGGGCCATGGCCGTGTTTTTCCAGAACATGACGCAGCGCGAGCGCGCTGATCTCACCATGGCAATGGTGAACTCCGGCGACACGATTGACCTGTCCGCTATCGAAGGCGTCAAGGTCGACAAGCACTCCACCGGCGGCGTAGGCGATACAACGACGCTGGTGCTGGCACCGCTTGTGGCGGCGCTGGACATTCCGGTGGCCAAAATGTCGGGCCGCGGATTGGGCCATACCGGCGGCACCATCGACAAGCTGGAGGCGATTGAAGGCTTCCACGTGGAAATCGACCGCGAAGAATTCGTACGTCTGGTGAACCAGGACAAAATCGCGGTTATCGGGCAGACCGGCAACCTGACGCCGGCCGACAAAAAGCTGTATGCGTTGCGCGATGTGACCGGCACGGTCAACTCCATCCCGCTGATCGCATCCTCGATCATGAGCAAAAAGATCGCCGCAGGCTCAGACGCCATCGTGCTTGACGTCAAGACGGGCGCCGGCGCCTTCATGAAAACGGTGGACGATGCCAAGGAACTGGCTCACGCCATGGTCAGCATCGGCAACAACGTCGGCCGCAAAACGATGGCCGTTATTTCCGACATGAGCCAGCCACTCGGTTTGGCGATCGGCAATGCGCTGGAAGTGAAGGAAGCCATCGACACGCTGCAGGGCAATGGACCGAAGGACCTTGAAGAGCTCTGCCTCGCCTTAGGCCGTCAAATGGTGTTCCTGGCGAACAAAGCCAGCTCTCTGGAAGAAGCCGAAGAGAAGCTGAAGGAAGTCATCAAGAACGGCAAAGCGCTGGAGAAATTCAAGGAGTTCATCAAGAACCAGGGCGGCAACCCGGATGTCGTCGACCATCCGGAGAATCTTCCGCAGGCCAAATATCAGATCGAAGTACCGGCGAAGGAAGACGGCGTGGTTGCCGAAATCGTCGCCGACGAGATCGGTACGGCGGCCATGTGGCTGGGTGCCGGCCGCGCGACCAAGGAATCCGAGATCGATCTGGCCGTCGGCCTGATGCTGAACAAAAAGATCGGCGATTTTGTGAAGAAAGGTGAGTCGCTCGTCACGATCCATGCGAACCGTGAAAACGTGGACGACGTGATCGGCAAGATTTACGAAAATATCCGAATCTCGGATCATGCCGAAGCGCCTACCTTGGTATACGGTATCATCACAGAGTAAGCCCCACAGGCTGGAGCCTGGAACTTGTAGAAGTTCCAGGCTTTTTATATTGCTTCGGGTTTCATTGACCAAGCCGGTAAATCAAGGTATACTTCAATTTAAGTGGTTGATTAGTAAACAAATATTTCGAGGTGAAGAATATTGGAGCAGACAGGCAGTGTTTCCAGGTGGATATCGGTGCTGCACCGCCAGTTTCAAATCTATTTGAACCGGGAATTGAAAGAGCATGACATTAATTCGTCGGAGTACATTTTCCTGGTCAATCTGTATATCGAGGACGGGGTATCGCAGGAGAAGCTGTCGGCCAACCTGTTTATCAACAAAGCGGCGACGGCACGAGCCATCAGGAGGCTGGAGACGCTCGGTTATGTCAAGCGGACGCGGGACCCTCAGGACAGCCGGGCGTATTTGGTGACCCTGACCGAGAAAGGGCTTGAGAAGCGGAATTTTATCAGGTCGAAGCTGAAGGCGTGGACGGAGATCATTTCCAGCGGCCTTACCTCCGAGGAGACCGATGAGATGATCCGCAAATTGAAGCTGATGTCCGCCAATGCGGTGGCGGAGACGAGGGGTCTGACGTAAACGAGCGGACTGCGGTATGCAGCGCCCTGCCTTTGAGCTTGTTCAAGTTTTTTTATTTTACAGAAAAAAGGAATGGGCTACGGGATGCCTCATTCCTTTTTTTGTGAACCCGTTATGAACGGGCAGTTATGCTGTTTTCACTCTAGGTACTTTAGACATGACGTCATACAAAGTGGACGAGTCGACATCCGTTCCGAAGAACGCGACCGCGAGCACGACGAAGAGCAGAATCAAGCCCCACAGGAGCACGCCGATAATGCCGCACACGAGCCCGGCAATCGCCATGCCTTTACCTTGTTCATACCCCCGTTTGAGTTCCTTAAAAGAAAGGGCGGCAAAGATGATCGCCAGAATCCCCAGGATAAATCCTATGTACAAGATCATCACGCTTAAGATGCCGAGCACCATTGAGGTAATGGCTTTGCCATTCGTCTTGGGCTGCATCATAGGCGGCTGCGGCTGAAAGTTTTGATACGGGTCTGGTGAATGTGGATCCAACTGTGATTTCCTCCTCCTGCATTGGCAGAATGCTATATGTTTATATATTCTGCTTAACATGTCTATTATCACTTAGCCCGCCATATTTGTCGACATTTTTTCGGTCGAAATTTCCAGATTTGACGCTCTTTTGGCTGTTCTGTCCGTACCCAAGAACCGTTCCAAGGCCGGCGCTTGTCTACACGCTGAAGCTCTTCCGAAGTTCTGAGGGGGATACATGTTTGTATTTTTTGAAGGCCCGGCTGAAATAGTAGATGTCCTTGAAACCGGTGGACAGGGCAATTTCCGAAATGTTCATTCTGGAGTTGCGAAGCAGGTATTCGGATTTATTGATCCGCAGCGTATTGACATATTCGGTCACCGTCCGTGCCGTAAGCTCCTTGAATAGTCGGCTGAAATGGAAACGGCTGAGACCGGCAAGTCCGGCCAATAGATCGATGGGCAGTTCTTCCTGGTAATGTTCCTCAATATATTGAAAAATGGGGGTAAACCGCTCCAGATTTTTCAGCCTGTACTGGCTCTCTTCAGGAGAAAGGGTGTCCGTTCCGTAGCGGCGCAGCAGAATGGCAAGAAGCCGGTACAGATAGGATTTAATCGACAGCTCATAGCCGAGCTCTCGTTCGTCCATTTCCCGGATCAGGGACGTAGCGCACTCGGTGATTTCGGAATCGCCGGAAATTTTGCTTGCGAACAAAATCTGATTCTGCGTAATCGGCGTTATAAACTTTGTTTCGACCGCGTCCGGCGTCTGGCTCTGCAGCAGTTTGATATCGACAATCATCGCATAATAGACCAAATCATCGGACAGGCAAACCCCGTAATGCAAGTCGTTGCTGTTCACGACCACCATCTCGCCCGCTTGAACTTCATAAGGAACCGAGTTCAGCTCGATGAGCGCGGAGCCTTTGGTAAAATACAGAAACTCCATATGATTATGCCAATGGTGGGTAAACAGTGTTTTCCCGTATTCCTTGGCGGTACAATAATGGATCTTCATCGGGAAGAAACGGTCGGGCATATCCATTGGCTCCAGCAGAGAAATGGGTCTATCCATCCATGTCACCTCAAAATCGCATAATAAGATAAATAATTAGCATAGCTCTTCATGGCAGTTCTGCCTGTTCTTATTATAATTCAATTATAAGGATTGAACGAATTTTTTTGCATCGTGACCGCCTGATTGCGGGTGCCAGTTTATGGGGCAGTTTCGCATGGAAGGAAGTTATGCACAGGTTCAATCTATTGGAAGTCAAATGCGAGAACCAAAAGGAGAGTTGAAAACGCATGGATAAAGTAAGAGTAGCTGTAATCGGAGCAGGGTCCATTTCGGAATCCCATTTGAACTCGTATCAGAACAACCCGCAGGCGGAGATCGTCGCGATCTGCGATTTGAATGAGGAGAGAGCCAAGGCCGCTGCCCAGAAATACGGAGCTCAGAAAACATATACCGACTATCATAAACTGCTGGCTGATCCGGACATCGATGCAGTGAGCATCTGCACATGGAACAACCAGCATGCCGAAATCAGCATTGCGGCAGCCAAGGCAGGCAAGCATGTTCTGGTGGAAAAGCCGCTCTGCAGAACGGTTGAGGAGGCGCTGCAGATTCAGGAAGCTGCACATGCCGGCGGCAAGGTGTTCCAAGTGGGCTACGTACGCCGTTTTGACCCGAACATCGCAGTACTGCAGAGCTTTATGGAAAGCGGCGAAATCGGTGAACTGTACTACGCCAAAGCCTCGCTCCTTCGCCGTGTAGGCAATCCGGGCGGCTGGTTTGCCGACAAAGAGCGTTCCGGCGGCGGGCCTTTGATCGATATCGGGGTGCACGCGATCGACCTGTGCTGGTACATGATGGGCAAGCCGAAAGTGAAATCGGTGTCCGGCAACGTATATCACAAGCTGGGTAACCGCAGCCACGTGAAGAACTATTCTTTTTACAAAGCAGCCGACTACGATGCCAGCAAAAATACGGTAGAAGATATGGCGAACGCCCTGATCCGTTTTGAGAATGGAGCGTCGCTGCTCGTGGACGTAAGCTTCTCCCTGCATGCGAAGCAGGATGAAGCGGCGATCAAGCTGTACGGTACGAACGGCGGCTTCGAAATCGATCCGGCTCTGGTCATCGTCACGGAGAAAAACGATACGATCCTGAATATCCAGCCGCAGGTGGACAACAAAGGCTTTAACTTTGCGGCCGCTTTCCAGAACGAAATCAATCATTTTATCGAAAATATTCAAAACGGCACCGAGCCGATCAGCACGGTCGATGACGGCGTTGAAATGATGAAAATCCTGAATGGCATTTACGAATCCTCTGAGAAGGGAGTCGAAATCCAGTTATGAAAATCGGAGTAAGCACATACAGCCTGTTCCGTCCGATTCAATCGGGTGAAATTACGGTTCTCGACGCGATCGAAAAAATCGCCGAAATGGGCGGAGAGCACGTGGAAATCGTCCCGATCGGGTACACCTTGACCGGAAATCCGGAGCTTGTGGATCAGATCGTGGCTAAGGCGAAGGAAGTCGGGATCGACATTTCCAACTATGCGATCGGCGCCAATTTCGCCGTGGATTCCGACGAGGCATACCGGAAGGAAATCGAGCGCGTCAAAGGGGAAGTGGACATCGCCGCCCGCCTCGGCGTGAAGCTGATGCGCCATGACGTAGCCAGCCGTCCAGATACGTCCATCAAACAGTTCAACCAGGAGGTCGGACGCCTGGCTGACGCATGTCGTGAAATCGCCGATTATGCGGCGCAATATGGCATTACGACAAGCGTGGAGAACCACGGCTATTACATTCAGGCGAGCGACCGCGTACAGACGCTGGTTCAAACCGTGGACCGGCCGAACTACCGGACGACGCTGGACGTGGGGAATTTCATGTGCGCGGACGAAGATCCGGTGGCAGCCGTTAAGAACAACATTCCTTACGCTTCGATGGTGCACATCAAGGACTTTTATCTGCGTCCTGCCGCCCTCAATCCGGGGGACGGATGGTTCCGTACAACCAGCGGGAATTATCTGAGGGGCGCCATCGCAGGGCATGGAGACATTAACCTGCGCGAATCGATTCGAATCATCAAGGAATCCGGGTTTGACGGATACTTCTCGATCGAGTTCGAAGGGATGGAAGACAGCTTCCAAGGAACGAAAATCGGCCTGGAGAACGTCAAACGTTTCTGGAACGAGGTTTAAGCCTGGAAACATAGCATCCAATCTTTGAAATCATGCAGCATATACAAGGGAGAGGTGACTGGAATGAACAATAAAATCGGCGTCATTGTCGACAGCTTCCGGGTCGGAGTCCGGGAAGGACTGGTCAAGGCGAAGAAGGTAGGGGCGGACGGCGTGCAGATCTATGCGGTCAGCGGCGAAATGGATCCGGCCAACCTGTCTGCGGTGCAGCGCAAGGAACTGAAGAGCTATATTGAGTCCTTGGGATTGGAAATTTCGGCGCTGGTGGGCGACCTCGGCGGGTATGGATTCCAGGATAAGTCGGTCAATGCAGAGAAAATCGAAAAGTCCAAACGGATTCTCGATCTGGCGGTAGAGCTTGGAACCAGCGTAGTGACGACGCATATCGGACTGGTGCCGGAAGACAAGAACAGTGAAATCTACCAGACGATGCACGATGCATGCGAGGAACTGGCTTCATATGCCACCGGCATGAACGCCTTCTTTGCGATCGAAACGGGTCCGGAGCCTTCCGCACGGCTGAAGGAATTCCTGGACGGCCTTGGCTCGAGAGGGGTATCCGTCAACTTCGATCCGGCGAACATGGTCATGGTTACTGGCGACGATCCGGCTGAAGGGGTGCACAACCTGAAGGACTACATCGTACATACCCACGCCAAAGACGGTATCCGCTTGAAGGAAGTGCCTGCCTACTACATCTATGAGACGCTGGGTTTCGAAGCGCCGGCCAACGAGAACAATACGTTTGTTCCAGGGGAAGGGCAGTATTTCCGTGAAGTGCCGCTGGGCGAAGGCAGCGTGAACTGGCAGAGCTACTTGCAGGCGCTGAAAGATATCGGCTATCAAGGATACTTGACCATCGAGCGCGAGGTCGGTGAGGATCCGGAAGCGGACATTTCCAAAGCGGTGCAATTTTTAAAGCAGTTTCGGGGATAATCGCTAGGCATGACGCCTAAGCACTCGATATAAAGCGAACAACAAAACAGCGAATGCGATCGAAAGGATCAGCATTCGCTGTTTCTTTTGCCCTGAGAAACTTTTGATTCATTCACGGGTCTACGGATGCACCTAAGTATCCACCATTATTAGCCTAGCGGTAATCAGCAGCTCTTCTCCGGGCTTCAATACGATAATGGGCAGCCTGAACCATTATGGTCAAACCGGGGGCGAGAAGCTCAACCACGGCCGTCTCAGACGAATTGCGTGGACGACCCGGCCGTCGGGCAGGTGGAAGGTGTAAGATCATGCGCAGTGGGATTGCAGACGGATTAAACGGGTTTCATCGGGGGGGAATCATCATAAAAAAGATCCGCAAGCTGCTCCACCACACGGGGTTCTCATCCCAAATGAGAGGTTTGTGGCAGATCTTGCGGATCATTGATGGGCTTTGCGGATTTTGTAGACACACTTCCGGTCGCCCATGGCTAGGCACTCGCCGCGGGAAACCTCGGCCCCGAGCAGCGATTCGAACAGCTTCAGCTCACAGGCGCACGCATGATTGTATTTTTTCGCGATTTGCGATATCGGACAATTATGCTCGAATAAAGTATATTCATCCTCGTTGTTCTTTTGAAGCTCGACCATATAGCCGTTTTCGTTTTGAATTTCGGCCAGCAGCTCGACCTTTTCAGCAAAGTCCTTGCCTTCCATTTTACCTGAATGATTTTTCAGCAGCGATTCGCCCCGGCGGTCAAACAGGTGGTTTACCATTTCCGTCCCCGAATCCTGCTCGAGTTCCCCGAGAAGATCCAGCGTAAGCGAATGATACTTATTCGGAAAAAAGTCTTCAGCCTGCTCTGTCAGACGATAGATCGCCGAAGGTCTGCCCATCGGCTGCCGAATCGTTTTCGATTCGATCAAACCTTCCTTTTCCAGCGTATTGATATGGCGTCTGATCGCCATGCTGGTGATACCAATAAACTCCGTAATTTCTTTTGCACTGAGTTCGCCTTTGGTTTTCAGCATTTGCAGTATTTTATCCCTGGTTGAAATATCCAGCTGTTGGTTCATGTTAACACCGCCTATTCACTGATCCGGGCCTTCCATTCGCCTTAAAAATGATTTTAAAGTATAAACAGCCTGTCGATTTGGAAATCAACAGGCTGAACCAATCGCAAATCGTCAATTATTTGGATTTGTAGAAGTTTTCCGCTTTTTGAATCATATGTTTTTCTTCTTCAGGAAGATCGGTATCATAAAATACCGCACCTACCGGGCAGGCAACTTCGCAAGCGCCGCATTCGATGCAAATATCCGAGTCAATGAAATATTGATCCGGACCTTCCTCGATACAATCGACTGGGCATACATCCACGCAATCGGCCGCCTTTTCGTCTATGCAGGCCGAAGTAATAATATAAGACATTTGTTTCACCCTTTCAAATTAATTAAATATCATGGTTAATGATTCTCTGAGCCAAATTCATAAAAATACGCCATTGCTCGCTGTCATCCCCGAATACGGCCGGGGACTTCTCCGAGTCGGTCGACTGGCCGGGCGGAGAGAGCGGAATTTCGGCCAGCAGTTTGGTATGGAGCTGCTCCGCGAGCGCGGCTCCGCCGCCTGTGCCGAACAGATCATGCCGCTGACCGGAGGGGTCGGTAAAATAAGACATGTTCTCGATGACTCCGAGGATCGGATGGTTGGTCTGAATCGCCATTTCACCAGCCCTGGCAGCAACATGATTGGCAGTAGGGTGGGGAGTGGTTACCAGAATTTCCGAGCACTGCGGAATTTTATTGTGAACATCCAGTGCAACATCACCTGTACCTGGTGGAAGGTCCAACACGATGAAATCGAGCGGACCCCAATCCACTTCATTCAAGAACGTGCTGAGCATCTTGCCCAGCATCGGTCCCCGCCAGACGACAGGCTTATTGCCTTGTACGAAGAATCCGGTTGATATTACCTTGATTCCGTGTCGTTCTACCGGTACGATCCGGTTATTATGCTTCTTCGGAAGATCATGAATTCCCATCATTTCCGGAATACTGTAACCATAGACATCCGCATCGATGATTCCAACGCGTTTACCTTGCTTGGCCAATGCCGTTGCCAGGTTGACGGTTACCGTGGATTTGCCGACACCGCCTTTGCCGCTGGCGATGGCGATGAACGTCACGCCTGAATCGGCGGAGACGAGAGGGGAATTCATCAGCGTAGGTGCACGGCGTACCGATTTATTCAGCTTAATTGCTATAATATCATTTTTTTCTTCATTTGAAATGGATTTAAACCGGATATGCACGTCCGCGATCCCGATTCCCTTCAAGGCACTGACAATCTGTTCCTCGATGCTCTCCTTGTTAGAGGACATATCGGGATCCAGAAGAACCGATAAAGCCGCATGATCCTTATTGGTCGTAATATCCCGGATCAGACCGAGCTCCGCAAGTGGGCGCTTATGTTCGTTATCTTTCAAGTGGGTCAGGGCAGCGACCAGGTCGTCTTTGGTCATAGTTGATCACCTTCATTCTCTATCTATATAGTTTGAACTAGAGAAAAATCGCTTCTTTCGTTCATTCTATCCCCTATTACAGTATGGGCCAAATTAGCGGTACAGACCTCCTGCGGACAAAACCCGGTGATTTTCAAAAGCCGTGAATGGGACGCGTCCCGCCGTGTTTTCCCCTTACAGAACAGGTATGTACTATTATCAGAGTAATTGTAGTTCACGCGGATAATATAGTCAACATATATGTATATAAAGTAAAGAATATTTACGGAACAAGTATTGACAAAGAGAACGGTCAATTATAATAATTAGTATACGTTTATGTTTACTAATTAGGGGTTTACACCCGTGAAGGGAGGTTCAATTCCCCGTTGAACTCTAATATGAATCAGGATTCCGGACAGGGAGCGGAACAGGGGGGCCGGGAAACGCGCCCGACGTCTTTTTATGAGCAAATGGGCGGCGCAGACACGATGAAGGCGCTGGTGGAAGCCTTTTATCCAAAAGTAGTGGAGCACCCGCTGCTTGCTCCGCTGTTTCCGGACGATATAATGCCTGTTATGAAGAAGCAGGAAATGTTTTTAACCCAGTATTTTGGAGGACCGCAATTGTACACGATGCAGATGGGCCATCCACGCATGAGAGCAAGGCATCTACCGTTTGCCATCACGCCAAAACGTGCGGAAGCCTGGATCGGCTGCATGCAGCAAGCCATGGAAGAGGTTATTAAGGATGAAATGCTGCGACAGCAAATGATGGAGCGGCTTGCGATGACCGCCTTCTTTTTCGTCAACACGGATGAAGGTGAAGTTGAGTATTAAGCAAATTACAACAGAAAAGGAGTTAACATCATGAAGCTGGTTGGTATATCTGGCGCGATCATCGGCAGCAAGACGGCCCTTGTCGTGAACAAGGTGCTGGAAGAGGTCAAGAAGCAGTATCCGGATGTGGAGACGGAGCTGCTCGATATGAAAGATTACGATGTGCAGTTCTGCGACGGCCGCGATCCATCGGCCTATACGGGTGACACGAAAAAGGTGATCGATGCCGTGATTTCCAGTGATTTTTGCTTAATCGGCACGCCGATCTACCAGGCGTCAATGTCCGGCGTGCTGAAAAATTTGTTTGATTTGATTCCGGTCACGGCGCTACAGCAAAAGGTCCTGGGATTTGTCGCCACTGGCGGGACGTACCAGCATTATCTGGTGATTGAAAACCAGCTGAAGCCGATTGCGGGATTTTTCCGTTCTTATGTAGCTCCAGGCTACGTCTACGTCCACGATGATCACTTCAACGAATATAAAGAGATTACGGATCCGAACGTTTTGGAACGGATTGAGCGGCTGGCCCATGAGCTTGTCTTTATGCAGAAGCGGCTGAAGGGTTCGGAATAAGTTTAATCGCCAGGGGTGTATACATATCGCGGTTATTTGGCCATGGATGAGTCCCGATTGAAAAGATCGGGGCTTTTTTTGTCGTATCTTCCTCCAATATGTCGTATAATAGATCCGTTATGATATATTAATAGATTCATAGAACGCCGTGGTTTTGAATCACGCGGTATTATTTGAGGTGAACACATGCGAAAATGGGCAACATTGATCGTCGCGGTCATCATTGTCGGCGGCGCGCTGATCTATTTTGCAAACAGCAGGGGAACGACCAAGGATGAGGCGACCGTAGAGAATCCTCCGGCTCTCGCCCAGGGCGGTAGCGGAGATCAAAGCGATAATGGCAGCACAGTAGATCCGGACGGCACAAGCGATGCCGGTGATGCAGGCGATGCAGTATCGGATGGCGCCGGGGACGGCTCAACCGGCCAGGATGCCGGACAAGCGGATGATGGCAAGGATTCCGCTGCAACCGGCGGCGATTCAGGCCAAGATCCCGGGACGGAAGCGGGCGAGCCGGCTGGCGGTACGTCGGACAACAATGACAATAACAGTGACTTTGTCAATACGTACGACGTTGAGCATGTCGTATCCAATCCGACGAGCGACACGGTACTCGTCAATAAAACGTACCGTTTACCGGAAGGTTACGTTCCGCCGGATCTCGTCTATCCCGATGTAGCTTTTACGTTTTCGGAAAAAATAGACAAGCGCAAAATGCGTAAAGTGGCCGCAGACGCATTGAAAGAGCTGTTTGACGCGGCCAAGCAGGACGGCGTTTACTTGGCCGGTGTATCGGGCTACCGCTCCGAATCCCGCCAGACGACGCTGTATAATAACTATGTGGATCGGGACGGCGTCAAAGCGGCGGATACCTACAGCGCGCGTCCGGGCCACAGCGAGCATCAAACCGGTCTGACCATCGACGTGTCGGGTACCGACGGCAAATGCGCCGCAGAGAGCTGCTTTGCAGGCACGAAGGAAGCGAATTGGCTGGCTGACCATGCTTATGAATATGGCTTTATTATTCGTTATCCGGAAGGAAAAGAATCGATTACCGGCTACAAATACGAGCCATGGCATATTCGCTACGTCGGCAAGGAAATTGCCGAAGACGTGACGAAGAAGGATATCACGCTCGAGCAGTATTTTGGAAGCGCGGTTCCGGTATCCAAATAAAGCAGGCTGCAACAAACAGCAGAATGTCATGAAGGGAGCCTACTCAGACTTCCGGGTCATGACATTCTGCTGTTCTTTGTTGGCTTAACACAAACGGGGCTGTAACCCGTCAACGCCTCATTTGCGTTTTTTTTCGGTGATGTGTACGATGGAATTTGCGGGTTTACAAAATAGCAGGCTGACGCTAATGAATTTATAGAAGGGTTGTGTCATGATCATGGATTCTGATTTGAATATTAAATTAACGTCGTATTCCAGCAAGGGCGGCTGCGGCTGCAAAATCGGCCCTGCCGATCTGAGCCAGGTGCTTCGCGGCTTGCCGCCGGCAGCGCATGATCCGAATTTGTTGGTAGGGCTCGATACCAGTGATGACGCCGGCGTATACAAGCTGAACGACGATTTGGCGCTCGTACAGACGCTTGATTTTTTCACTCCGATCGTGGACGATCCCTATTCTTTTGGACAAATTGCCGCGGCGAATGCGCTAAGCGATATTTATGCAATGGGCGGAAAACCGCTGACGGTACTCAATATCGTCGCCTTCCCGATTTCCACACTGGATAAACGCGTGCTGACCGAAATCCTTCGCGGAGCGGGAGACAAAGTCAAGGAAGCAGGCGCGACGCTCGTTGGCGGACATTCGATTGACGACAAGGAGCCAAAATTCGGTTTATCGGTCACCGGTCTGGTGCATCCTGATAAAGTAAGAAGCAACGCGGGGGCACAGCCCGGGGACAAGCTTATTCTGACCAAGCCGATCGGCGTAGGCATTATGACGACCTCGATCAAGAAGGACCAGCTTACCCCGGACGAAATCCGGCGGGTGACGGAAGTCATGTCGACGCTGAACAAGAAAGCGGCAGAAATTATGGACGGCTATGATGTTCATGCTTGCACCGATGTCACAGGGTTTGGCTTAATGGGCCACTCGTTGGAGATGGCGAAAGGCAGCGGGGTGGAAATCCGCATCCGCAAGCAGGATGTTCCCGTCCTGCCCCGGGTTCGTGAGCTGGCGGAGCAGGGACTGGTTCCAGGCGGATCCAAGAACAACTATGCGCATGTCCAAGATCATGTGATTTTCCCGGAAGAGATGGACGAGACGGACCGGTACATTTTGTGCGATGCGGTCACTTCGGGCGGCCTGCTCATATCCGTCGGGCCGGATGAAGCCGAGCGTCTGCTTCAGGAGCTGGTGGATGCCGGCGTGGAAGCGAAACTCATTGGTGAGGTTACCGCGAATCATAGCGGGCAAATTGTGATTGAGTAAGGAGCTGCATCATGTTTCAGGATATACAGATCGAGAAGCTTAATGAACTGAGAGCCAAAAATGAAATCACCGTCATTGATGTCAGGTCTCCATCCGAATATGCGGAATCAACGATTCCGGGAAGCATCAATATTCCGTTCTTCGATGATGAAGAGCGAGCGGAGATCGGCACGCTGTACAAGCAGGTCAGCACCCAGGCGGCCAAGGAGCGTGGACTTGAGATCGTGTCCGCGAAACTGCCCTCTTTCGTAAAGAAATTCGCCGGAATTCAAGGAAATAAGGCGGTGTTCTGCTGGCGCGGGGGAATGCGGAGCCGGACGACCGCGACGGTGTTGTCCTTGATGGGCATTCACGTGAACCGGCTTGAAGGTGGCTACCGGACATATCGGAGATGGGTGGTCGACACCCTTCAGAGCATGGATTTTGCTCCGGACGTGTACGTTATACACGGCAACACCGGCACGGGGAAGACCTTGATTCTTCGGGAGATGCAGGCGAAAGGCTATCCGGTCGTCGATCTTGAAGGAATGGCGGGGCACCGCGGTTCCATATTCGGCGAGATCGGCCTGAAGAGCAGCAACCAAAAGACCTTTGATGCCTTGCTAGTAGAGTCCCTGATCCGCTATCAGGATTCTCCGTACATTTTGCTTGAAGCAGAGAGCAAGCGGATCGGAAAGGTGGTGCTGCCGGAATTTCTGGTCGAGAAGAAGGAGCATGGCCGGCATATCGTCCTCGAAGCTCCGACCGAGCTGCGGGTGAAGCACATTTTGGACGATTACCGCCCGTGGGAATATCCAGCGGAAAGCCTGCTTGCTTTCTCCAAGATTAAGTCGCGGATTCATACCCCGATAGCCCAGGAAATCGAATTTAGCATGCAGCAGGGAAATTACGGGGCGGCCGTGAGGCTGCTGCTGGAATACTATTACGATCCGAGATATGCCCATACCACCGAGGCTTATGGCGAGGCTTTCCAGCAGGAACAGGTACTTGCGATGGAGTCGGTTGAGCAAGCGGTACAGCTGATCGAGGAACGGGTTCGGGAAGACCAGGCCCAGACATCGGCGGAAGCTGTCCGCGGAAAAAAGCCCCAATCCGTATAAATGGAAGAACGGAGGGACCCAAGGTCGGGCTGTTCACCCAGATCATATAAAAAAGAAGGAATGCGCTGGCGAGCGCATTCCTTCTTTTGTTTATCAACATAACCAAGGATTACCGTTACATGCTGGCCCACAGACTGCGCCGCAGCTCCGCAGGTCTTACGCCCGCCGTACGGGCGTTAAGCAGTTCAACGAGTTCTTGCGCACATCGTTCCGGACGGTAAACCTCACGGGGAGCGGAGTAGTACGGGCTCATACGGAAGCCTTGGGGGGCGAATGCCGTGCCGCCTGAGCTGATAGCTTGCAGCCACCGGTTCAGAACAAGCGGGCTCAGCACTTCCCCATAGCCGCCGCTCACAAAATATTCGCAGTTTTTCTCTTCTTGGCCCGGAATGGATTCGCAGAACAGCATGGGCAGTCCTTTAGCCATGGCTTCGGTGCAAGTCATCCCGCCTGGCTTCGTGATAAGCAGGTCGGAGGCATCCATCCATTTGCTGACTTCCTTCGTCTGGCCGATCACCACGATATTCGGATGCGAGAATGCAGGTGAGCTTTTTAATTTAGATAATAGCTTCTGGTTGTTTCCGACGCAGAACACGAGCTGTACGCGGTCTTTCCACTCGGCAAGCTGGGTGAACAATTCTTTGTTAGCAACCAATCCCCAGCCGCCGCCCATGATGAAGACCGTGGGCATGTTTTTCAGCTTCAGCTTCCGTCTTACCGACGCTTTCTCTTCCTTCGTCCAGAACGTCGGGTGGACCGGAATGCCGGTCACGTTTACGCTGTTTGGATGAACCCCGCGTTTCAATAAAATCCGGCGTACGGATTCCGTAGATACGAGGAACTGATCCACCTGGCGATTCATCCAGGAGCCGTGGGCGTCGTAATCGGTAATGACCGTGCAGAGCGGAACGTCAAGCCCGGATGCTTTCAACCGGCCGATGATCGCGCTCGGGATCGGATGGGTGCAGACGATGAGGTCGGGTCTCAGCTGACGGATCACATCGGCCGTATGATTGTAGAACAATTTATGGAGTGCCAAAGCGGTTAGTCGCTTCAGCGGCTTGTCATGCTGTTTTCGATAGAGCATCCCGACGAGTGCCGGATTGGTGCTTACCGTCAGACGGTAGGCCGACAAAATCCATGGCGCTACGGTCGGGTTCAGAAAAGATCCCAGCTCGATGACCTTGGTATGCACATTCGGTTGAATTTCCTTCATGCCAGCGGCCAGCGCATATCCCGCCTGGGTATGACCGCTGCCGAATCCCTCAGATAATATGAGTACACGCTTCTTTTGCACGATTGTTCACCTTCTACTTTGATTGATTTCTGGCTCCGCGTGAAAGCGGATGGCCGTTTCTATAAAAAGGTTGCGTATGGTATAAATGGGTAAGCTTATGTAATGAACCTGTTATAGTAACAGTGTATGCTTTCAAGCGTTCAAACAAAACGGCCCGTGGACCAGTCTAAAGCTGGACTTAAGTCGGGGACCCCTGCTTACGTTCCATTTGGTTTCCGTTGACCGGCGATCTCATTTTAGTTAGACGCCGGATTGTCTTGGATACCCTGCAAAATGATTATAGAAACTGGATTCAAAGGTTCGTGATCAAGTTCGGCAAGCTGTCCTTCGTAAGGGTGGCAGAAGGGGAAAATGGACGGTTCGGCGGATTATACCTCCGGCCGATCCAGTGGATACAGCGCAGCACGGGTAAGCCATAATGCCATTTCTTCGGCCGTCTCTTGCATTTGATGGTTCAGCCAATAGTAGATGAGCCCCATCATCCCTCCGGAGGAGAAGGAAGCCTGAAGCGCATCCGTGGTGAAAGCAAGCAGTTCGCTCTTAATCACCTGATCCAGCTGAACAGGAAAATCCTTGACATTCATCATTACGTTATAAAATGCGGCATGCTGACGGATATGTTCAAACAGGGCGACGGCCGAGGAAATCGGTTTACCGGTCTCCTCATAATCTTTTTTGGCCGACTCATGGGAATAGAAAGGATTGCGCATCGCACTGCGAAGGGCCGTAAGAATACCGGATGCGGTTTGGTTCAGCAGATCATCCTTGTCGTAATAATGGAGATAGAAGGTCGAACGGTTCACGCCCGCTTTTTCCACGATGTTGCGGATGGTGATCGATGCATAGTCTTTTTCCGCCATAAGGCTGATTAAAGCCTCGGATAGATAATGCTGGGTGTAGGTGACCCGTTTGTTCATAATCGGTTAAGTCCTCCTGACGAAGTTGAAAACGCTGTAAAATAGACACTTTCGACCAGATTGACGTTTGATCGCCAAATCGGACGAGCGCTATAATGATTATAGACAATGTGTTGTCTAAACTAAAGGTTGGAGGTAGGATGGTCATGAAGCTACAAGACAAAGTCACGGTTATTACGGGTGCCGGATCAGGAATGGGAAAGGAAATGGCTCTTTTATTCGCCAAGGAAGGCGCCAAACTGGTTCTTGCTGATATCTCCCAGGCCTCTCTTGACCAAGTCGTTGCGGAAATTCAGCAGCAAGGCGGTACCGCGGTTGGGGTCATCGCGAATGTTGCCAAGGAAGAAGACGTGCAGAACATGATCGATACCGCAGTGAATCAGTACGGATCGCTGGACGTCCTGGTCAACAATGCGGGAATTATGGATAAAATGGTTGCAGCGGCCGAAGTGACCGATGAACTGTGGGAGCGTGTCTTTGCCGTAAATACGACGGGTCCGATGCGGGCGATCCGCAAAGCACTTCCGATTATGGTCAAGCAGGGAAAAGGCGTGATCGTCAATACGGCATCCGTCGGCGGATTGTTCGGTTCCCGGGCAGGGGCTGCTTATACGGCTTCCAAGCATGCCGTTATTGGTTTGACCAAAAATGTCGGATACCAGTACGCGAAGCTCGGCATTCGCTGCAACGCGATCGCTCCAGGCGGCGTGGAAACCAACATTATGTCCGATACGCCTAATATGGATATGAACGCGCTTGGCGTGCAGCAAGCGATGGCCGGCATGGGCGTGAATCCAAGAACCGGTAAGCCGGATGAAATCGCGAAGGTCGCCTTGTTCCTCGCCTCGGACGATTCCAGTTTTGTGAACGGTACGGTCATTACAGCGGACGCCGGCTGGACGGCTTATTAATACCGCTCTGTCCCGGATGGCTTGATCCATCCGCTAGATGCATACTTTCTGATCTCCTATTAAAAAAGCGCCGTCGTCCGTGCCTTTTCGGCACCACGATCGGCGCTGTTCTGCTTTCTTATTGTTGACTACCTGCGTCATCGGCTTACGGCTCCAGGATTTGCGTCCCCCGAGAACCGGATCGCTGGAAACCTTTTGCGGCTTTCCGGAATCGATCGTCTTCATTCTTTTCATCTGTTGATTCCTCCAAGGTTATCATTCGTCGGAACGTCGGCGCCAGACTTTACGGCAATTAAGGCTCCCTTCGTTCGACTAACTATAGAATAAACGGAAATTCATCATTGCACAAGATGAAGAAGTACTAGTATTTTCCTGAAAAACCAATTTGCGAGCCTATTCTCTAACTTCCTATGTTATAATCAAAATGGTTTATATTGGAATAATAGGGAGGAAGAAGGATGGACGAACAAAAACATGCCGCGGGCATGCCAAGAAACCAAGCAAAGGAGAGGAGCATAAGAAACGCTTCCGTAGCGAAAAAAGTGCTTGCAGGCACGCTCGGGCTCAGTCTGCTGCAGGTGCCCTTGTTTGCGTCAGCGGAGACTGTCAGCGGGACTACGGTCGCGAAGGATTCCGCCGTTTCAGCGTCCCAGGACAGCGGCTCCGCAGCCTCCAAGGGACTCAATCCGGCCGACGCCAAAATTACGAAGGCCCAAGCGGAATCGCGTATTCGATCTTTGTTTCCCGAATTGAAGGATGCAAAGCTGAATGGAGTAACCTATGGTGAGCAGAACGTGTACCCATCCAACACGAAGAAGGTATGGGTGCAGAACTGGACGATTCAACAGGGGAACCACTCGATTGGCTTCAGTACCCAAGTGGATGCGATTACAGGAGATATTCTCAGCTATAGTTATCCATATATGTACCCGTTAGACGATTCCAACACGGCCTATTACCCGCCGGCGGTTTCCGAGCAGGAAGCTAAAAAAATCGCCGAGGCGTTTATACCCAAAGCGGCTCCTTCTATTAAAGCAGGTACGATGAAACCGTCAAACCAGAACCTCTATTCATCCAACAAGGCTTTGTTCGGACCGGTTCAGTATTCATTTTCTTACACGGTTGACGTCAATGGGATTCCTGCCGACAATGAGTCTGTGAGCCTGGACGTGGACGGCAACGGAAATATCGTCCGCTTTAACCGCAATACTAACCAGGGGGATTATCCAGCGGCGAAAGCCACCCTCAGCAAGGAAGATGCGGAGAAGAGTCTTGAGCAGGGCTTGTCCGTAACGCTAGCATACATACCGTCCACCTCGCTATACGATACGTCCGCCAACCGGGAATGGAAGATCGGTTATGTTCCAGACCGGACATTGGAGCCGATCGATGCCAATTCCGGGAAACGGATCGATACCATTTTTGGTAAGGATCTGGACGGCTCAAGCCAAGCGGCTAGCTATACCGCTTTAAAGGCTTCCGGTAAAGTATTCACCCCGAACCAAGGCGGGCAGCTGACTTCAGACGAAGTGCTGCAGCGGCTTCAAGGCATTGCCCCGGGCTCGGATTACCAGTTCCAATCAAATCTCGGCAATTATTGGGGCGGCACCGGTAAGCAGGCTTGGAGCTTGAACTGGAACAAAAGAACTGCCGGGATATACGGCGATGACAGCAAGTACGCGTACGTGGACGCCGACACAGGGCAGCTGCTGAGCTACAATGAATTCCAGTATCCGAATGCCGAACCGGCCAAAGCCACCGCTTCGTCCGTGACGGAAGCCCAGGCACAAGCGAAAGCCATTGAGCTGGTGCTGGCCCATTATCCGAATGCCGCCGAAGCTCTGAAACTCTCAGACGCCAAAACGTTGAATACGGCATCGAAGACGGTTTATCAATTCGTGTTCCAGCGTTTCTACAAGGACTTGCCTGTTAACGGTATGACGGTGAACGTCTCCATCGACGGCGGCGGCAAGCTGGTGAGCTACAATGCGGATACCTACCTGTCGGATAAAGATATCAAAGCGTTGGATGCCCTGACAGCAAAAGTTGATGCGAAAGACGCACAGCAGCGCCTGCTGGACGATCTCAGCGTGGAGCTGCGGTACATCAGCAGCGGCGGCTACCCAGTGGATAACACGTACGTGGAACCGACCGTTCGATTGGCGTATGTTCCAACGCTGAACGGAGAGCGGAACGGAGGATATATCGACGGGGTTACAGGCAAAACAGAGGCTTCTAATCTGCTGCCCGTTTCGAACAAGGACAAGAGCGCTGCGCTTCCAAGCGATGCGGCGAACCACGCGGCAAGCAAGGATTTGGCAACGCTGCTCGAATACCGCGTGTTGATGCCTGGTGAGGACGGCTTGCTTCATCCCGATGCGGAGCTGACTTTGGGTGACTGGATCCAAATGATGGCGAAAGGGATTTATCCGGATCAAGGATATTACGGCGGCCAGTATCAACCGATCTTTACCGATGTACCGGCGGACAGTCCGATCGCGCAAGCGGTACAGCTGTTCTCGGATAAAGGCTGGCTGAAAGACGTGAAATCCTCGGAGCTGCATCCGGAGCAGAAGCTGACCCGTGAAGCGGTGGCTACCAGCCTGACCACGGCTTTGCATTACAACCGCCTGTCCAAGTTCTTCCAGCAGGATGCGCAGGCATTGTCCCTCTCCGATGCGAATGCGATCCAGGACAAGGGCGCCGTTGCGCTTGTGCTGAAGCTCGGACTGATGGACGCCACGGGGGGCAAATTCGACCCGGCGAAGCCGGTCACCAAGGCTGAAGCAGCGACCATTATGGTCCGCTTGGCGCATCTTCAAGGCAAAGTGGATACCCCGCTGAACCAAAGATAATTATTTGTGTCGGTGCCTCGGGGTTTCCGTTACCCGGGTATTCTCACGAGCAACAGCCGCAGTCTCCGGACTGCGGCTGTCTATGTGTGAAGACTTATAGGCTTATTTACCGTAACTTTTGACGGCAGGGGCCTTATATTTACTCATCAAGTCCAGCAATACAGACACATCAGGCTCAATAATGGCCATGGATTGGTACTGCGGCTGCATGAACTGCTCACGTACCATATGCTCAAACAGGGAGATCATCGGATCGTAATAACGATTCACGTTCAGCATGCCAATGGGTTTGCGGTGAATCCCGATTTGCGCCCACGTGAACGCCTCGAAAAACTCCTCCATCGTACCCGGTCCACCCGGAAGCGCAAGGAATGCGTCGGCGAGCTCCGCCATTTTAAACTTCCGGTCATGCATCGTCCCTACCACGTGAAGCTCGGTCAATCCTTGATGCGAAATTTCCCGGTCTACCAGCACCTGCGGAATGACGCCGATCGTCTGTCCGCCTTCCGCGATGACCGTATCGGCCAGCACGCCCATGATGCCTACGCTGGATCCCCCGTAGACCAGGGTTAACCCGCGGCGAACCATTTCTTTGCCCAGCTCGACAGCCGCTTCCCGATATGCCGGCGACGCTCCGTAACTTGAACCGCAATATACAGCCATATGCTTCATGTCATAACTCCCTTCGCAAAAGCTTTTCTCTATTCGTTCTTTCTCATTATAAATGATAATTCGGGACCATAGTCGCAAATATCTCTTTCGTTAGGTAAAGGGAACGTAAAAAGCGCTTCACCGAAGTGGGTGTCTGGACCACGTTTTTTTGCAGGAAAAAAGGGGAATATTAAGGGGGAATCACCATTCGGACGTACATAAGCTTACCAAAACCTACAACGAGGCGGGTCATCCATGATATCCTTTGTCCTGACCCTGAAACGGCTGCTGACCGGCCTGTTTCATGCGTTTAAACTGAAAGAATTCCAGGTTCTCTTTATTTTGATTGTCCTGCTGCTCGTTTCGGGTACGATTTTTTACGTGACAGAAGAAGGACTAGGCGTAATAGATGCTCTTTATTTTTGTATCTCGACGCTGAGTACGGTAGGACATCCGGATTTCAAGCCCAGGACGGGACTCGGTAAAATTTTTACGATGATGTATATCGTTGCAGGCACGGGCATCTTTATGGGACTGCTCAGTTATGTCGCTTACGGCGTTGTTCAGAGCAATCAAAAGAGCGGCGACACCGATACCGGTCGTGACCGTTACAGAAGCAGGTCCAAGAAGCAAAAATAACTGCAAAAGCAGGCGAAAAGGTCCGCGGGATTCCGCGGTTTTTTTGTACGATTAACGTCACGATTGAACAAATCCGGGCATGAAGCACTATGTTATAATTTACAAGAAGGTTGAACATGCAGTCATCTTGGAAGCAGGAGTGAAGCGTCTTGAAAACAGTCGTCATTATCGGCGGGGGAATAACGGGGTTGTCCACCGCATATTACTTGCGCCGAACTTTGAATCAATACAGCGGCCAGACGGAGCCGGCGAACATCATCCTCGTAGAAGCGGAACAGACGCTGGGCGGAAAAATGCGGACCGTATACGACGGCGGTTTTTCGATGGAATCAGGCGCCGATTCGATCGTGACCCGAAAAACGAATGTGGCCCCGCTGGTTCAGGAATTAAATCTGGAGGATCAGGTCGTATATAATGCAACTGGAATTTCGTATATTTATACGGACGGAAGGCTGAAGCAGATTCCGAAGGATGCTGTCTTTGGAATTCCAACCAGCGTCGAATCGCTTGCCACGACCGAGCTGGTATCCGCGGAGGGCAAAGTGCGAGCCTTGAAGGATCTGTACACTCCCAATGAGCATTTCACGAAAAATGATTCGGTCGGTGCGTTTCTGGAGGCTTTTCTCGGAAAGGAATTCGTGGAGAAGCAGATCGCGCCGGTTTTGTCTGGCGTTTATTCCGGCAAGCTGAGCGACTTGACAATCGCATCAACGCTGCCTTATCTGATCGATTATAAAAACGAATACGGCAGCCTGATCAAAGGACTGTCTGAAAATCGCGCAAAATTTCAAAGCGGCGGTGAAAAGAAATTCATGTCCTTCCAAAACGGCGTTTCGGCCTTGATTGACGCCTTGGAGCAGCATCTGACCGGAACGGATATCGTGAAGGGCGTTCGGGCCGAATCCGTGGCGAAGGACGGAAGCGGCTACCGCGTGACGCTTGCTGACGGACGTGTGATTGACGCTGACTTTGTCGTGCTCGGTACGATGCACAACGCGGCGCAGCGGCTGCTTGCGGATCCGGTATTGGACCAGGAGTTTGACCAGCTGAAGAACAGCTCCATGATCAGCGTATACGTTGGTTTCGATCTGCCGGATGCCGAGCTGCCTGCTGATGGCACGGGCTTTATTACGGCCGACGGCAGCGACATCACATGCAATGCCTGCACATGGACAAGCCGGAAATGGGAGCATACGTCCCGTGAACGTAAGCTGCTCGTCAGACTCTTCTATAAAAGCAGCAATCCGCGTTACGATGAGCTGGTTCAGTTGAGCGAGGGGGAGCTGCTGCACGTTGCGCTGGAAGATATCCGCAAAAGCCTGGGGATTACCGGAGAACCGGTCACACACGAGGTCACGAAGTGGCATAATGTCATGCCGAATTACCATATCAAGCATCACAGCATCGTCAAAGAGCTGGAGCAGAAAATGACCGAGCGGTTCCCGGATATCTATCTGGCCGGCTGCTCCTATTACGGCGTCGGAATTCCGGATTGTATCGCTAACGGCGAGCAGACGGCGTATAAAATCGCTTCAAAGCTGTAAGATCGAGATGTTCAAAAGCGAATACTGCGATATACGCGAACAGCCGCCCGAAGGGGCGGCTGTTTTGGTGCAGACAAGGATTACGGTTCTCAACAAGGTGACCTGAATCAGCTTAAGCGCTGCCGTTCAATTTGGTAACCTAGCGATCAATACGATCGCTTGAGCATTTTCCCGTCTAACCCGATAATATATATAGCAAGATTATGGCAGAAGCGGGGGAGAAGCTTGCATGTTGGAAGCCATTGACGAAGCAGTGAGTATCAATTCGCTGATTTGGTTGTTTCTCGCGGCATTTATGATTCACGACTTTGAAGAGATCATTACGGTGGAAGGGTGGATGAGGCGAAATTACGATCAGGTCAGCCGGATCGTCCCGAACGGAGCGGGTAGATTCCTTAAAGATTTCTCCGACATCACCGGTTCCCAATTTGCCGTAGCCGTATTTTTCGAGTTTATCTTGTTTATTCCCTTTACATATATAGCCGCCGAACGTAATGCAATGCTGCTATTCACTGGGTTTAATGCGATTATGCTCATCCATGTATTCACGCATGTGGGGCAAAGCCTGTATCTTCGAAGATACACTCCAGGAGTGGTGACCGCGGTTTTGGTTACGCTGCCTTATTCCGCGTATTTATTTTACCGCCTTCTGGATGCAGGCTTGGTGCATGGCTCAGACCTTGCATGGAGCATTCCTGTCGGTGCAGCTACCGTGCTGCCAGCCGTATGGATCGGTCATCAGTGTGCGCGCCGGATCGCGCCGAACAGGTAAGGGAGATGGAGAGCGCTCAGATAACGGATGCCATGTCGCCGTGGACGGAACTCTCAAGCAAAAAAAGAAGAGCTCTCATTCCAGCTCAAACTGGAAGGAAGCTCTTTTTTGTTGCTATTTTAGCTGCCCGATGGACAAATTGACCTTATAATTGCCGAACTGGACCATCTCGCCAAGAAGCTCGTTGAGGTCCATGGGGGTTGGCACCTGCACCCGAAGGAGATAGCAGCCTTCACCGCTGATCCGGTGGGCTTCCACGATGGGTTGGGTACGCTGAATGTAATGTTGAAACGAAGTATGCGTTTCCGCGGATTTCATAAAGACCGTAATAAAGGCACTTACCTGGAGTCCGAGCTTGCCCGGATTGCACCGCAGCGTATACCCCTCGATAACCTCCAGATCCTGGAGCTTTCGGATGCGTGCACCCACCGCCTGACCGGTGAGATGCACCTTTTCCCCGATCTCCTTGTTGGACTGGAGAGAGTTTTCCACCAGCAGCTGCAGTATTTTAAGGTCGATCTCGTCGATTTCTTGTTTGCTCATCTTGTCCTTCATTCCTTTCACCGTGAAAATATAGCCTCCAATATCGTTTCGCCAGGCTATGTAAAGAACACACTTTCCTGTTCTATACTGATACTGTGAACAACAGAATCATAAACCAAACCGGGAGTGAATGGAAATGAAAATTCAATTGATCCGCAATGCTACATTGTATATTGAATATGCTGGAGCAACCCTGCTCGTCGATCCGATGTTCAGCGAGAAGGGGGCCAATCCGCCGGTTTTCAATACCGCCAACGAGCTGCGCAATCCGCTGGTCCCTTTGCCGGTTAAGGTGGAAGAGCTCTTGCGGCCGGACGCGCTGCTGGTCACCCACCGTCATCCGGATCATTGGGATGAGCCCGCTCAGAAGCAAATCAGCAAGGAGACGGCGGTATTCTGCCAGCCGGAGGACGAAGGCGAGATCCGGGGAGCCGGGTTTGCCAGCACGACGCCGGTCGATCGCAGCGTTACGTTCCGGGGAATCACCTTGACCCGGACCGGAGGGCAGCACGGAACAGGAGAAATCGGTAAACAGATGGGGCCCGTGTGCGGCTATGTCCTTCAAGCCGAAGGCGAGCCGACGGTCTACATTGCGGGCGATACGATATGGTGTCAGGATGTTGAAGAGGCGCTCGATGCCTACCAGCCGGAACTGACGATCGTCAACGCCGGTGGTGCCCGTTTCGTGACGGGCGATCCGATCATTATGGATGAGAAGGACGTGCTCGCGGTCTTGCGCCATCAACCGGATACCCGTGTAGCCGCAGTTCATATGGAAGCGATCAATCACTGTTTTGTAACAAGGGATGATCTCCGAAATGCGGTGGAGAAGGCGGAATACAGCAGCCGCGTTGTGATTCCGAAAGACGGGGAAGTTTTTACGGAATAAAAAAATATATTTTTTATGGGATTTCGAAGAGGAAGCCGGGGGCGGACAGCGAAGGATAAAGCATACCGTTTGAAAGCGAGGGATCACTGCCGCAATGAATCAGAATCAAGCATTTCAGACCAGGCTTCTCAGCTCGTTATCCAAAGTATTCCCGGATGGACAAGGAACCGAAAATTCAGTGACCGGGGGCTCGATGCTCAGCAACGAAACGTATGCTTTTCAAGCCGCTTACCGGACGGACAGCCCGGTGAACCAACTTCGGGTCTTCGTGGATGCTCCGGCCGCACTGACGGCTACGGTTCGACGGGTTGGCCTGGTGCCATCCGGTCTTCCCGTATACCCGGATCACGATGAACATGTCCTCCGTGCGGAGCCCGGCTTGTTTCCGGATCCGCTGTATCCGCTGGACGAAGAGCAAGAAATTCCGGCTGTGCCGGGAGAGTGGCAGAGCGTGTGGATCACGCTTCAGCCGGATGGTCAGACGCCGCCGGGAAGCAATCCGATTACCGTTCGCTTTGAATCCGGGGATGGGGAACTTGTCGGAGAGGAGACTTTCCAGCTGGAGACGATTCCGGAGGAGCTGCCTCCCCAAAAGCTGATACATACCGAATGGTTCCATACGGACTGCCTGGCGACATATTACAAGCTGGACGTATTCAGTGAAGACCATTGGCAGGTGATTGGTCAATATATTGATACCGCCGTGAAGCATGGCATGAACATGATTCTGACGCCGGTCTTTACGCCGCCGCTGGACACCGAGGTAGGCGGGGAACGGCCGACGGTTCAGCTTGTGGATGTGACGGTCACGGGAGAAAATCAATACGCGTTCGGATTTGACCGGCTCGCAAGATGGGTTGAGCTGTGCGATGAGAAGGGGATCCGGTATTTTGAATTTTCCCATTTGTTCACGCAGTGGGGGGCGAAGCATGCGCCCAAAATTATCGCATCCGTAGACGGTACTCCCCAGAAAATTTTCGGTTGGGAAACCGATGCCACCGGTGAGACGTATCGTCTGTTCCTGGAGCAATTTGTTCCGTCACTCACCGAATGGATTCATGCCAATAACCTGTCGGAACGAAGCTTTTTCCATATTTCCGACGAGCCTGGGGCGGAACATCTGGAGTCGTATGGGTATGCGAGCATGCTGCTTGGCGATCTGCTGCAGGGCTTTCCGATCATCGACGCCCTCTCGGACTATGATTTCTTCGAGAATGGTCTGGTGAAGACGCCTATTCCTGCCAGCAACCATATCGAACCGTTTCTGGCGCATGACGTCAAACCGCTATGGACGTACTATTGCTGTTCCCAGTATAAAGAAGTGGCTAACCGCTTCATGTGTTTCCCTTCGGCCCGCAGCCGGATTCTCGGCTACCAGCTGTACAAGTTCGACGCCGCCGGATTTTTGCATTGGGGTTATAACTTCTATTATTCGCAGTACTCCAAAGGCGAGATCGACCCGTACGAGACGACCGATGCCGGCAAAGCATTTCCGTCTGGCGATCCGTTTATCGTGTATCCGGGGCCGGGCGGCGTGCCGGTTGAATCGATCCGGCTTGAGGTGATGAATGAGGCGCTGCAGGATTTGCGTGCGCTCCAGCTGCTCGAATCGAAAATCGGCAGGGAAAACGTGCTGAAGGCATTGGAGGAAGACTTGGCCGAGCCGATCACGTTCAGCCGCTACCCTCGGGAAGAGGAGTGGCTGATCGCCAAGCGCGAATGGGTGAACCGGAAGATTAAAGAGGCTTTGGCTTCGGCAAGCGTCTGAGTTTGCTTTTGTCCCATTGAATATCGTTTCATAAATGACTAGACAAGTAAAAAGCATTCGACAGCCTGGTGGTGAACCGGCTGCCGAATGCTTTTTTTAGATATAAGAAAGGATACGCTTCGGAGACTCGCCTTGCTATGATTGCAATAAAAACTTCCGCCAAATGCGGTCTTGTTTCCTTGAATGTACATCGGGCCTCATGATCGATGTGCCATTAAGCCAGCACCTTGCGGAACTCGCGGGTTAGGAGGGGTACGACCTCGAACAGGTCCCCGACGATACCGTAATCCGCGATTTTGAAAATCGGAGCTTCGGGATCCTTATTGATCGCGATGATGACGCGCGACTGGCTCATTCCTGCCAAATGCTGGATCGCGCCGCTGATGCCGCAGGCGATATAAATCTCAGGCGTTACGACTTTTCCGGTCTGGCCGATCTGCATGGAGTAGTCGCAGTATCCCGCATCGCAAGCCGCCCGGGAAGCGCCCACCGCACCGTGCAGCACGTCCGCCAGCTCTTCGAGCGGTTTGAACCCCTCGGCGCTCTTGACGCCGCGGCCTCCCGAAACGATAATTTTCGCTTCGGTCAGGTCGACCTTGCCTGACGTCTTGCGCACGATGTCTTTCACGAGCGAGCGGAGGGAGCCGGAAGGTGCGTAATCGATCTCGACGATCTCACCAGAAGAAGTTACGCTCGGAGCGGGAGCAATATTGTTCGGGCGGATCGTCACAACTTGCGGCCCCCCGGTGAACGACTTTTGTTCGAATGCTTTGCCTGCGTAAATCGGACGGGTATAGACCGCTTCACCGCCGTTTTGCTCGATCGCCGTCACGTCTGAAATTTGTCCCGCTCCCAAATGGGCCGCGATTTTCGGCGCGAGATCCCGGCCCAGTGCCGTATGGCCAAGCACGACCACGTCCGGTGTTACCTGTTCGAACACGCTTTTCACGACATCAAAATAGGCTTCGGCGTTGTAGATCTCCAGATCGGGATGGTCCACAGCGTAAACCATGCCTTCCACATAACCTGCCAGCCCTGCGGCAAGGGTCGTGATTTGCGATCCGATCAGCACCGCGGCGACGGTGTCTTCTTCGGTTTTGGCCAGGGAAGCCGCCTGAAGCGCTTCCAAGGAAACCTGACGCAGGCTGCCTCCGCGGACCTCGGCAACGACCACAAACGTTTTACTCATACGGAATTCCTCCTTTGATATAGATTGAACTAAAGTTTGCATTGAACTTCCTGCTATAACTGCCCGATACGGCCAATAACATTCATTTCTTTAGTTCATTCTATCTATATAGATTGAACTAAAGTTTTGCATTGAACTTCCTTGCTATAAAGGCCCGATACGGCCAATACCATTCATTTCTTTAGTTCATTCTATCTATATAGATTGAACTAAAGTTTTGTATTGAACTTCTTGCTATAACGGCCCGATACGGCCATTAACATTCATTTCTTTAGTTCATTCTATCTAGACGAGAAAAAGCGAGGGTACAATCAAATCAGCTTGGCTTCGGTACGCAGCAGCTGAACAAGATCCGCAGCCTGCTGGGCCAGGTCTCCCTTCAGCAATTGTCCGGCTTTGCGTTTCGGCGGCAGGGTGAGGGAGAGCCGATTCGTCTTGGCGGCCACATCCGCGTCGGTTAGACCGAGATCGCCGAGTCCGAGTCGCTGGAACGGCTTCTTCTTCGCCTTCATAATGCCGGGCAGCGACGGATACCGCGGCTCGTTAAGCCCCTGCTGTGCGGTGAATACCGCGGGAAGCGAAACCTCAAGCGATTCGGTATCCCCTTCGGCGTCCCGACTCACGGTCGCTTTGTCGCCGGCAATGTCGAGCTTCGTGATCGAGGAAGCATGAGGCAGGCCGAGCATGTGGGCTACCCGTACGGCTACCTGGCCCCCGCCGGAGTCCACGGAGAAGTTGCCGCCGAGAATGAGGTCTACGGACTGCTGGCCGAAATAAGCCGCTAGCGCCTTGGCGATGCTGAATTCGTCGCCGGGAATACTGTCGCCGTCAATGAGCACGGCCTCATCGGCACCCATGGCGAGTGCCGTTCTCAGCGCCTCGGCCGTGCGTTCCGGTCCCACTGAGACGACGGTTACGGTACCGCCGTGCGCATCCCGCTGCAATAACGCTTCTTCAACCGCATATTCGTCGTACGGATTGATCACGTATTTGACCCCGTCATCGGAAATCTGTCCATTCGAAATGACGATCCTTTCCTCCGTGTCGAAGGTTTGCTTCAGCATAACGTAGATATTCATGCGGACAAGCTCCTCTCTCAAACGCGTTATTTTAGGCCTTTTAAGAAAAACTCAACTGTCTTATCCACCTGTGCGGAAAGGGAATACTTTCGGCCGGAGATAAGCCAGGAGGTGACCACTTCATCCATGGCCCCAAAAATCAGCAGGCGCGTCAGCTTGATGTCGAGGTCTGAGCGGAACGATTTCTCCGCCATCCCCTGTTCAATGATATGCTCAATCAGCTGAATGTAGGGCTTGACGACAAGGCCGATGGCTTTGCGCAGCTCCAAGGAACTCTGACGCAGCTCGATTTGTGTCACATAGGCCAGATTGATGTTGTTTTCGAGTTCGGTGAAATGAATTTCGCATACTTTGCGGAGGGCTTCATCCGCGGTATTCGTTTCCTTCACGCTGCTGTTGAACATGGAGACCAAATTTCCGAGACGGGCTTGAAACAGAGAAATAAGGATATCTTCCTTGTTTTTAAAATATAAATAAATCGTGCCGTCCGCGACACCTGCCTCCTTGGCGATCTTCGAAATCTGGGAGCCGTGATAGCCGTTCTCCGCGATTACTTTTAAGGCTGCATCCAAAATCAACTCATATTTTTCCAATTTTCTACTTGTCATCAGGCCACCCCGGTGTTAGAATTCAGATAACTGAATGAATCCTCATTCATTTTTCTTAATCTTATGGGAAACCGTGCCAATTGTCAATGTTTTCAACGTAAGATTTTATTTTTAAACAAGCTTTGTAACCGCTTACGAAACGAAAGCCGTCACCTATTTTATCGAATATGAAGAAAGGACGGATGACAAATGGTGTGGCCAATCGTCAATTTACTGCTGTTTCTCGCCGTGACCGGGTATGGCATTTATTTGTTCTACAAAGCGGTATATCACAGAATCCTGTACGTAAAACTCGGCAAGCCCGTGGATTTCAGGAAGCAGCGTGAAGGCAGTTGGGGCGAGTTTCTGGGACAGGTGTTCGGCCAGAAAAAGCTGCTGAAGGACCGGAAGAGCGGCATCATGCACGTGGTGATTTTTTACGGTTTCATCATCCTTCAGTTCGGTGCGCTGGATCTCATTATAAAGGGGCTCACGGACGGCGGACACCTGCCGCTTCCGGCGTACGACGTCTTCGGTCTGCTGCAGGAGATCACGGTGTTTCTGGTCCTTGTGGCGATGGGATATGCCGCGTACCGGCGATATGGAGAGAAGCTGGCGCGCCTGAAGAAAGGATGGAAGCCGAGCATTGTCGTTTTCTTCATCTTCTCCTTGATGCTGTCCGTCCTGCTGTCGCTTACCTTCGAAAGGGTCCGGTTTGACCTCGGGCCATCCGCTTACGCGCCCATCTCCTCTGCCATTGCGGCCATCTTCACCGGCATGTCCGGGACGGCGGCATCCGTTTTATTCTATATCTTCTGGTGGGCACATCTGCTTATTCTGCTATCTTTTCTCGTCTATGTTCCTCAATCGAAGCATTTCCACCTTATTACGGCACCGGTCAATATTTGGCTGGGCCGCTCCGAGCCTGTCGGCAAGCTGAGCAAGCTTGACCTCGAAGATGAAGAAGCCGAATCGTTCGGCGTCGGCAAGATCGAAGATTTTACGCAAAAACAGATGATCGACTTCTACGCTTGTGTGGAATGCGGACGCTGCACGAACGTCTGTCCGGCATCCAATACCGGTAAGGTGCTGTCGCCGATGCATCTCATCACCAAGCTGCGCGATCATTTGACGGAAAAAGGAACGGCCGTGACCGGTAAATCGCCCTATGTTCCCGAGTACGCTTTTGCAGTCAGCGGAGCGCATGCTTTGACCGCAGCCGAAGATCATCCCGATTGGTCGTCAGCCGAAGGCATGACGGATATCCGTCCTACGCTGGCATGGCAGAAATCCACCTGGACCCATCAGGACACAAGTCCGCAGGACATGAGCTTGATCGGCGACGTCATGACCGAGGAGGAGATCTGGTCCTGCACCACCTGCCGAAACTGCGAGGATCAGTGCCCGGTCGGCAACGAGCATGTCGATAAAATTATCGATTTGCGCCGCCATCTCGTGCTGATGGAGGGAAGCATGCCCGCAGAGGGGCAGCGTGCACTGCAAAATATCGAAAGACAAAGCAATCCCTGGGGATTGAACCGTAACGACCGGGCCAATTGGACCGGCGAGGTGGAAGGCATCCGGGTGCCGACCGTCAAGGACAATCCGCAGTTTGAATACTTGTTCTTCGTCGGATCGATGGGGTCGTACGATCTGCGCAGCCGCAAAATTTCCAAGGCGTTCGCCCGCTTGCTGAACGAATCCGGCGTCAATTTCGCCATCCTCGGCAACGAGGAGAAAAATTCGGGAGATACGCCCCGGCGGATGGGCAATGAGATGCTTTTTCAGCAGCTGTGCATGGAGAACATCGCGCTTTTCGAAAAATACGGCGTCCAAAAAATCGTGACCGCATGCCCGCACACCTTTAACACGTTCAAAAACGAATATCCTGAATTTGGACTGGAAGGGGTGGAGGTGCTTCATCACTCCCAGCTTCTGGATCAGCTCATTCGCGAAGGGAAGCTGCAGCCGAGGTATGAGGTGAAGGAGCGGATCACCTATCACGATTCTTGTTATCTGGGACGCTATAACAACGTATACGACCCGCCGCGCAATGTCCTCCGGGCTATTCCTGGTGTGGAGCTGGTTGAAATGAAGCGCACCCGGGAAAATGCGATGTGCTGCGGCGCCGGCGGCGGCATGATGTGGATGGAGGAGACGTCCGGCAAACGGGTGAACCTTGCCCGCACCGAGCAGGCGCTGGAAGTGAATCCAAGCATCATCAGCAGTGCCTGTCCCTACTGCCTGACCATGATGGAGGACGGGACGAAGATGAAGGAAGTGGAAGAGCGTGTGAAGGCAAAGGATATCGCCGAAATTTTGGAGCTGTCCGTGTTCGGGGATTCCGCTGCTCACAATAAAGGATTTGAAATGGAGGCAAGCACACAATGAACAAATCCATTCGCAAGGCAGCCGTCATCGGCTCGGGAATTATGGGTTCCGGCATTGCTGCACATCTGGCCAACGTCGGGATCCCGTGCTTACTGCTGGACGTCGTTCCGAAACAGCCGACAGAGGAAGAGATGAAGAAGGGGCTGACGCTGGAGCATCCGGCGGTGCGCAGTCGTCTCGCGTCATCGGCCATCGAGAGGCTCGGCAAGACCAAGCCGGCTCCGTTGTATGATCCTGCGTTTGCTTCCCGGATTACGCCCGGTAACCTCGAGGATCATCTGTCTCAGATTGCAGGCGTCGACTGGGTCATCGAGGTGGTGGTCGAGAATCTGGAAGTGAAGAAGCAGCTCCTGAAACGCGTAGAGCAGCATTGGAAACCGGGAACGGTGGTCAGCTCGAACACGTCGGGCATCTCGATTAACGAGATGGCGGCCGAATGCGGCGAAGCGTTCAGAAAACACTTCCTGGGCACGCACTTCTTTAATCCGCCCCGTTACATGAAGCTGCTCGAAATCATTCCGGGCCGAGATACGGAGCCGGAGCTCGTGGCGGATATGAAGGATTTTTGCGAAAGGGTGCTCGGCAAAGGCGTCGTCATCGCAAAGGATACGCCTAACTTCATTGCGAACCGGATCGGCACTTACGGCCTGCTGGTGACCCTGAAAGAAATGACGGAGAAGGGCTTCACGGTGGAAGAGGTCGATGCGGTGACCGGACCGGCGTTGGGGCGTCCGAAGAGCGCCACCTTCCGCACGCTGGACCTGGTGGGGCTCGACACATTCGTTCATGTCGCGGACAACGTCCGGGTGAACGTCGAAGATGAGCGCGAGCAGGCGGTTTTCACTTCGCCGGACGTGCTGACGGGCATGGTGGCGCGCGGCTGGCTTGGGGAGAAGAGCGGGCAGGGCTTTTATCTGAAAAAGAAAACGCCGGCCGGAAGCGAAATTTTATCGCTTGATCTGAAAACGCTGGAATACGTGCCGCAGTCCAAGCCGAAATCGGCATCATTGGAGGCGGCGAAGACGGCCAAGGGAGCAGGCGAGAAGACCAAGGCACTCCTCGGGGCGAAGGACCGGTACTCGGATCTGGCCTGGGACATTCTGAAGCAGGTGTTGGTCTATTCGGCCGAAAAGGTCGGAGAGATCGCCGATTCGGTCAAGGAAATCGACGACGCCATGAAATGGGGTTTCTCCTGGGACCTCGGACCGTTTGAGACTTGGGACGCCATCGGCCTGGCACGGTCCGTTGAGCGGATGGAAGCCGAAGGCTTGAGCGTCCCCGCCTGGGTCAAAGAGTGGATCGCTGCGGGTCACAAGTCCTTTTACAAGCAGGAGGAGGGCCGGCTGCATACGATCCACGTGGCTTCTGGGACATTCCGTCAAGTAGAGCAGCCTGAGGAAGTCATCCATCTGCGCAGCCTGAAAGAGCAAAACAAAGTGGTGAAAGGAAACAGCGGCGCCAGCCTGATCGACCTTGGGGACGACGTCGCCTGCCTGGAATTCCATTCGCCCAACAATGCGATCGGCGAAGATATCCTATCCTTGATTACGCAGAGCATCGACGAGGTGCACAGCAATTTCAGAGGACTCGTTATTGCAAACCAGGCGCGCAATTACTGCGTGGGCGCCAATATTATGCTGCTTCTCATGGAAGCCCAGGACGAAGAATGGGACGAAATCAACGAAATCATCCGCAAATTCCAGTATACGATGTACGCGCTGAAGCAATTTGAAAAGCCGGTCGTGGCCGCGCCGCACCGGATGTGCCTCGGCGGCGGTGTCGAGTCCTGCATGCCGGCCGACCTGGTCATCGCTGCGCCGGAGACGTATTACGGCCTTGTCGAAGTCGGCGTCGGGCTGATCCCCGCCGGCGGGGGCTGCAAGGAACTGGCGCTGCGGGCAAGCCAAACGGCCGGTCTTCCGGATGCAGATCTGCAGCCGTACATGAATCACATTTTCCAAACCGTGGGGACGGCGACGGTATCGACGAGCGGTCACGATGCCAAGCGTCTCGGATACCTGCGGCCAAGCGACCGGGTGGCGGTGAGTCAGGATCTTCAGATTTATCAGGCGAAACAGGCCGTTCTCGGCCTTGCGCGCAGCGGCTATGAGCAGATCCCGCAGGAGAAGATCCGGGTTGTTGGGGCGGAGGGCAAGGCTGTGCTGCAGCTTGGTGCGCTCGGTATGAAGCAAAGCGGTTATATCAGCGACCATGATTACCTGATCGCCCGAAAATTGGCCCATGTCCTCGCCGGCGGCGATGTCCCGGCAGGAACCCTTGTCAGCGAGGAGTATATGCTGGACCTCGAGCGCGAGGCTTTCTTAAGCCTGTGCGGCGAACCGAAGACGCAGCAGCGCATGCATCACATGCTGACCAAAGGCAAGGCGCTCCGCAACTAACATCCACGGGAGGGGATATTCCATGAAAGAAGCAGTCATTGTATCGATGGCGCGTACCGCAGTCGGCCGTGCCAAGAAAGGCAGCCTGGCGCAGACACGGGCCGACGATCTCGGGAAAGTGGTGCTGGAGGCTGTAGTGGAACGCGCGCCGGGCCTTAAAAAAGAAAACGTAGAGGACATCATCATCGGCTGCGCCATGCCGGAAGGCGAGCAGGGGCTCAATTTCGCCCGGATCATGTCGCTGTACGCGGGATTCCCGGTGACGGTGCCGGCGCTGACGATCAACCGGTTCTGTTCCTCGGGACTCCAGTCGATCGCCTTCGCGGCCGAGCGAATCATGCTGGGGCATGCCGAGATCCTGATCGCAGGGGGTGTGGAGAGCATGAGCCATGTGCCGATGACCGGCTTTAAGATGTCGCCGAATCCGAAGATCGTTGAGCAGATGCCGGAGGTCTACATCGCCATGGGGCATACGGCGGAAGAAGTGGCCGACCGCTTCGGCATCAGCCGGGAGGATCAGGACCGATTCGCTGCGAGATCCCATGCCAAGGCGGCGCAGGCGATCGCGGAAGGCAAGTTCCAGGACGAAATCGTGCCGATTCAGGCTGAACTAAAAGGCGTGGATGAGAAGGGCAAAGTACAGACGAAAACCTTTGAATTCCGTATGGACGAAGGCGTGAGAAGCGACACGACGGTGGAAGTGCTGGGCAAGCTGAAGCCGGCGTTCAAGCTGAACGGATCGGTCACGGCGGGGAATGCCTCCCAGGTCAGCGATGGAGCTGCGGCGGTCGTTGTCATGAGCCGGGACAAAGCCGAGGCACTTGGCCTGCAGCCGCTTGCCACGTTCCGTTCCTTTGCGCTCAGCGGCGTCGAGCCGGAATTTATGGGCGTCGGTCCGGTCAAGGCGATTCCGAAGGCGCTGCAGATGGCCGGAATTACGTTGGACGATGTGGACCTGTTTGAAATTAACGAGGCGTTCGCCTCCCAATGCGTCCATATTATCCGGGAGCTGGGCATCGATGAGGAGAAAGTAAACGTCAACGGCGGCGCGATTGCGCTGGGGCATCCGCTTGGATGTACGGGTACGAAGCTGACGACGACGCTGATCAGCGAGCTGAAGCGGCGCGGCGGGGGCTATGGCGTAGTGTCGATGTGCATCGGCGGCGGAATGGGCGCCGCGGGCGTGTTTGAGGTTCATCCGTAAGAACAGTTGCCGGCAGTGCGCTAGACAGACATAGGATCCGGTTTTGAATTATCATATCGCAAAGGAGACGGGGACGATGAGTAAGACGATGAACAAGGTGATTGGCGGAAGTTATATCATAGAAGACACCGATTTTCACCAGATTGTGACGCCCGAGGATTTTACGGAAGAACACCGGATGATCGCTGAGACGACAGAGGATTTTGTGGCCGGTGAGGTGGTGCCCCATGACGAAGCGATCGAGAAGCTGAATTATGAGCTCACAGTGGAGAAGATGCGCAAAGCCGGTGAGCTTGGATTGCTCGGCGCCGACGTGCCAGAGGCATATGGCGGGCTTGGCCTGGATAAGGTCAGCTCGACGCTGATCAGCGAACGGCTGACCAAAGCTTCCGCATTCGCCTTGTCCATCGGGGCCCATGTCGGCATCGGCACGCTGCCGATCGTCTATTTCGGTACGGAGGAGCAAAAGCAGAAATACTTGCCAGCCTTGGCCACCGGCGAGAAAATCGCCGCCTACTGCTTGACGGAACCTTCCTCGGGTTCGGATGCGCTGGGAGCGAAAACGACAGCCACCTTATCGGATGATGGTGAATATTATGTATTGAACGGCAGCAAGCAGTTCATCACGAATGCCGGTTTTGCTGACGTATTCATCGTGTATGCCAAAGTGAACGGCAAAGATTTCAGCACCTTTATCGTGGAACGCACGATGGAAGGTGTAAGTATCGGACCGGAAGAGAAGAAAATGGGAATTAAAGGATCGTCCACCTGTCCGCTCATCCTGGAGGATGTGAAAGTGCCTGTCGAGAATCTGTTATGGGAAGTAGGCAAGGGACATTTGATCGCCTTCAACATCCTGAATATCGGACGCTTCAAACTGGCCGCCGGTTGTGTAGGTGCTTCCAAGGATACAATTGAGCTGGCTGCCAAGTACGCGAACGAGCGCACGCAATTCCAGCAGAAAATTTCCTCTTTCCCGCTGATCGGCAAGAAGCTGGCGGATATGAACACAAAAACGTACGCACTCGAGAGCATGGTATACCGCACGGCAGGATTGTTCGATGTGGGCCTTGCGGAAGTGGATCACAGCAGCCCGGAGGTCGGTTATCAATCGGCCAAAGCGATCGCCGAATATCAGCTCGAATGCTCGATCAACAAGGTGTTCGGCTCCGAGACGCTGGATTTCATGGTTGACGAGGCCGTGCAAATTCATGGCGGATACGGCTTTATTCAAGAGTATAGGGTGGAACGGAACTACCGCGATTCGCGGATCAACCGCATTTTCGAAGGCACGAACGAAATCAACCGTCTGCTCATTCCAGGCACTTTGGTGAAGCGGGCCATGAAGGGCCAGCTGCCGCTGATGCAAAAAGCGGTGGCGCTGCAGGCCGAGCTTCTGGAGCCGATTCCTCCGCAAACCTTCGATGGCACCCTCGATCAGGAAGCCCATCTGATCAAGATGGCGAAGAAAATTTTTCTGATGGCCGGCGCCCAGGCTGTTCAGAAATATCAATTGAAACTCGAAGATGAGCAGGAGATTCTGAGCCATCTGTCCGATATGATGATTTCGGTCTATGCGATGGAAAGCGCTCTGCTGCGCACGCGGAAGACCATTGACCGCTCGGGCGAAGACAAGGCCCGCCTGCCAATCCTGATGACGACCGTATTCGTTCATGATGAATTCAATAGAATCGAGACGTGGGCGAAAGAAGTGCTCGCCGCAATGGAATCGGGCGACACGCTCCGGACGCAGCTGTCCGTTCTGAAAAAGCTGACGAAAAAATCGCCTGTCAATACGCTGGGATTGAAGCGCGAAATCGCCGAAAAGGTCATTGACGCGGAAAAATACGTGCTGTAACAATTCGTGAGATGGGGTGGCCTGGATGTCGAGTAAACCTTGGTTAAATCAGTATCCTAGTGAGGTCCCGCACAGTTACGAGTATCCCAAGCAAAACGTTGCCCAATTTTTAGTGGATTCCGCTTCCCGATTTCCAGAGCATATTGCTCTGGATTTCATGGGGAAGCGAATGACGTTCCGTTCCCTTATGGATTCGGTAAACCGGTTTGCGAACGCCCTGCTTCGGCTGGGTGTCCGCAAAGGGGACCGGATCGCCATCATGCTGCCCAACTGTCCGCAGGAGGTCATTGCTTATTACAGTACGCTCCTGGTAGGCGGAGTGGCGGTTATGACCAACCCGCTGTATGTTCCGCGGGAAATCCAGCATCAGTTATGCGATGCTGATGTCCGGATCATCGTGACGCTGGACGCGCTGGTGCAGCGCGTGGAGCAGGCCATGTCCAACAGGCCGCTCAGCAAGCTGATCGTCACGTCGGTCAAAGATTATTTGCCTTTTCCCAAAAACTTGCTGTACCCTCTTGCCGCCAAAAAGGACGGTACTCACGTCTCCGTCACCTACGATGACCGTATCGTATCCTTTACCCGTCTTATGAAAGAATCAAGTAGCGCTCCGGTTCAGGTAGCCGTCGATGCCGATAAGGACCTGGCGCTCATCCAGTATACGGGAGGTACGACCGGGTTCGCCAAAGGCGTCATGCTGACGCATATGAATCTGGTAGCCAATACGATTCAATCCCAGTTATGGTTTTACCGGGCACGGATTGGCCAGGAAAAATACTTGGCCGCGCTGCCTTTTTTTCATGTATTCGGACTTACGGTTCTGCTTCACCAGGCGGTGTATAATGCCGGAACGCTGATCTTGGTTCCGCGTTTTGAAATCAATCAGATACTGAAAATCATTGACCGCCGGAAGCCGACGGTGTTTCCCGGTGCGCCAACCATGTATATTGCGGTGATTCACCATCCGGAAGTGCACAAGTACGACCTCTCCTCCATAAATATATGTATCAGCGGAGCGGCTCCGCTGCCCCTGGAGGTGCAGGAGCGGTTCGAGCAGGTCACCGGCGGCAAGCTGATCGAGGGTTACGGATTAACCGAAGCGTCCCCGGTTACGCATGCCAACAATATTTGGGAGAAACGCAAAAACGGCTCGATCGGCATCCCTTTACCGGATACGGAAGCCCGCGTCGTACATCCCGAAACGGGTGAAGAGCTGCCGCTTGGCGAAATCGGCGAGCTGGTCGTGCGCGGCCCTCAGGTCATGAAGGGGTATTGGAACCGCCCGGAAGATACGGAGCGCACGCTTCGGGACGGCTGGCTGTATACCGGGGATCTGGCGAGGATGGACGAAGAAGGATTTTTTTACATTTTGGACCGACGCAAAGACTTGATCATCGCCGGCGGATACAACATCTACCCGCGGGAAATCGAAGAGGTGCTGTTCGAGCATCCGGACGTGGAGGAAGCCGTCGTGGCCGGTGTGAACGACCCTTACCGCGGCGAAAATGTAAAGGCTTACATTGTGCTCCGAAAGGGCTCGTCCGTCACCGAGCAGGAGCTGAAGAAGTGGTGCAAGGAACGGCTGGCCGTATATAAAGTGCCCAAAATATATGAGTTTCGTGAGTCACTGCCCAAAACGCTGGTGGGCAAGGTGCTCCGCCGGAAACTGATCGAGGAAGAGAACGAGAAGCTGGTCAATCAATCAAAGGTCGATCTATAGGGATATGACAAACGGTGACGTCGAACGAGAGGGAGGGCACGAACATGGATCGGGGAACGACGGATAGCCTGAATATGAGCCTGAAGCTGAAGCAGCTGGAGCACGCCGCGAAGCATACCTTTTGGGATTTTATCGGATGCGAACTGGTTGAACATAAAGGTGATCAGGTCGTGGTAGCCTTTGATATTTTGCCCCATCATCTCAATCTCATCGGGATCGTGCACGGCGGCATGCATGCTTCGGCCATCGACTCCGCCATGGGCATACTCGTTATGCTTGCCAGGCCGGAAGCCAATGTGGTGACGGTGAATTTAAACATGAACTACGTCGCTTCTACGGGAGAAGGGCGCGTCATCGTGACGGCCGAGATGATCCACAGCTCGCGCAAGCTGATTACGGCCCAGGCCTATGCACGCAAAGAGAACGGGGATCTGCTCGCCTTCGGCACAGGCACCTTCCGGGTACTGGAGAAGCATGCGCCGGAAGCGCAAACAGGAAACAATGGAAGAGGGATGATCGATGAGCGTGGTACAAGAACTTGAAGCGATGGCCGGAAAAATGAACGAACAGCCAGGGCCGCTTGGCGGGCTGCATGCCTCTTACCATTTTCATATTAAGGATACGGGAAAAAATCTGCAGGTGTATTTTGATAACGGAACGGTGCGTGTTGTGGAGGACGCTTCTGGCGACGCCGACTGCACGCTGACGATGTCCGAGAGCCATCTTCGCAAACTGCTCCGAAACGACCTGAACACGACGATGGCATATATGACCGGATCGCTCCGGATCGACGGCCGTCTTGGTCTGGCTTTGAAGCTTCAGGAAATCCTGAAGCAGTATCAGGCTTGAGCGCCTGTCATATGTCACCGATGAATGAAAAAATATAGGCTGCCTAATGCAAAGCAGCCTATTTGTGCTATTTATTTGCCTTTGCGCGTCAATTGGGCGAGCGCATCCCATTGTTCCTCGGTGACCGACAGCAGGCCGCCAAATTCGCCCGCTCCTTGCAGCCATTCTCCGCCGTCGATAGTTACCACTTCCCCATTGATATATCCCGCGTAATCGGAGACCAGGTAAGCGGCCAGGTTCGCGAGCTCCTCCTTGTTCCCGACCCGGCGCAAGGGGACGCGGTCGATCATCTGCTGCTCCAGTTCCGGCGTTGGCGAAAGGCGGGACCATGCGCCTTCGGTCGGGAAGGGGCCGGGAGCGATCGCCACCTGGCGAATCCCGTAACGCGCCCACTCCACCGCCAAGGAACGGGTCAGTGCCAGCACGCCGGCCTTAGCTGCAGCGGAAGGAACGACGAAGGCCGATCCGGTTGAGGCGTAGGTCGTCACGATGTTGAGCATAGTGCCTCCCTGGCCGCGGTCGATCCAGCGTTTTCCGATTTCCAGGGATGCATAGAACGTGCCGTGAAGAACGATGTCCAGTACCGCGTCAACTGCCCGAGGAGATAATCGTTCAGTAGGACTGATGAAGTTGCCTGCGGCATTGTTGACGAGAATATCAATCCGGCCGAAATGCCGCTCGACCGCATTCGCAAGCTCCGCAATCTGTGCCGGTTCCCGAACGTCGCAAGGTGCATAGAATATTTTGTAACCGCTATCAAGAAAATCTTTGGCCGTCTGCTCCAGGACATCTTCTCTGCGCCCCGCGATCGCAAGTTTTGCTCCAAGCTGCACGAACCTTTCACCCATGGCCCGGCCCAGACCCGTCGCTCCCCCGGTAATCAAAACCACTTTGTCTTGTAACAAGTTCTGCGAAAAAGGTTCCATCCCGATTCCTCCCAAATATGTGCTGGAAAAGAACTCATCATTGCCTTACATCCACTATATCGGAACGGGAAAGCGGTGTATAGAGCGGCCTTTTGCTCTATGAAGAATTGGCGTTGAAACGGGGTGGCATTAAGGTTCGCGCCATACACGGAGTCCTTGAGGTTGTTCACTGAAGGTGTCCGAGTACATTCACGGCGGGACAATGAAATTTCGGGTAGAAAAACCGCGGAAAATTGCTGAAACCCATTTTTTAGTTCACATTTTTGTCACATTTGGTTCTAAGCGCACGTCCGCCATAATAAGAAGAAGTAAACGCTTCAAACTAACATTCCTCAGCTTGTACTCTTACCCCCAGCCCTTTTTCCAGTTGCGATGTCAAGGTCATTCACACATTATGTAAAGGAAGTGAAGAGACTTATGGCAATTAAGCAGGGGCATGCCCAGAGACGTGCCCGAAACCCGCGAGCTTTTCGTAACGTCGGAATTTGTCTCATTTTCACGGTCGTTCTTTCGGTGTTTGGAATTCCTCCATTACCTGTCTTTGCCTCGCCTCTCATCACGATCGACCCGCCTGCGGGCGGACCTTTGGGGCCGGGCGTGTCCCGAATTTCTGGAACGTTTTCAGACGTGTATGATGTTGAACTCGCCGTAGCCGGCGATACGCTGGTCAGTGCCCACATGGACGATCCGGAAGCGGATGGCAGCGGAAGCTGGTATGCCGACGTCGACTTTTCCAAATACGACGGTTCGGTAGAGCTGGCGGCAAGGGGAAAAGACAGCGTGACCCGCTATGTGGCCTGGTCTCCCTTTATGTCGGTGGATGTGGATAATCCGGGCGCCGCGATTCCCCAAGTTACGATCACGAGCCCCGGTGAAGCAAACGCTGTGAAAGGGAGCGTCACCGTCCTCATTACAGCAGAGAGCAAAAACCCGGTTTCCAAAGTGCAAATCCGGATTAACGGCGGAGATTGGAAGGATGCGTCACCCAAAGGTTCAGGATATCAATACAAGTGGAAGGCGGCGGCTTATGCCGGACGGGTTAACAGCCTCGAAGCCAGAGCCGTGGATTCGAACGGAAATACAGGATTCAGCAGCGCAAAATATGTGAAAGTCGCGAACTCATTCAGTCAGTCCATGCTGCAGCAGGACCAGCCGGAACAAGAGGACCGGGCAGGACAGGATGCCCAATCCGATCAAAACGACCAGACAAACAACAATGCGGTAGTGGAACTGGATGTCCCAACTACACAAGATGTCTCAGGGGCGCAGGATACGGCACAAGATGAGCTGGCTCCGTCTCCCTCGCAGGAACGAGCAGTCGACGAAGTGAACGCGGATGAGGGGATGCAGATGAATGCGGATCCTGGTTCCGAGCAGGTTGAAGCAGCATCCGGCCCAACGACCGTTACCCAGCAAGTGTACAGCCAGGATCGAGCCATGTGGATCTGGGAAAATGAAGCGTACCCCCTGATCATGAACCCGGGCTCCCGCAATGTTCTGGATGCCATGGCATCCGACACGTCAACGTTCGGGCAAAGACCGATCCGGACGCTGTACTTGGCGGTGGGGCAATATTTCGGCATGCGTATGCTGGAGGAAAAGCGGCCAGAGGTCAGGGATTTTATCGGCTGGGCTCATGACAAGGGTTACCAGGTGCAGGCTTTAATCGCCGGCGGAACGACGCCGCCCTATTTCGGAGCCTATGCCCGTTACCGCACCCAGGCGGTGGCCGAGTTCGAAGGGATCCTGAATTACAACTTATCCTCGGATCCAAGGGAGAGATTCGATGGCGTAAACATTGATACGGAGCCTTACAGCCTCGGTGATTTTAAGAGCGGCAAACCTTCAGTTCAAGTACAGTACCTTGATATGCTCAAGGCGCTGATGGACCGCAAGCAGGCTTCCGGCCTGGATCTGCAGGTCGGAGCCGCCATCCCGCGCTGGTTCGACACTTCGGTGGATGCCAGCAGCATCTCGTGGAACGGTTCGGTCAAATGGATGTCCCAACACGTTCAAGATACGCTCGATTATATATCGATCATGGACTACCGGGATCAGGCCGACGGAAGTGCAGGAATCATTGAACAAGCACGGGGAGAAATCGAATATGCGGATCAGATCGGCAAGCCGAATTCGGTCGTCATTGGCGTGGAAACGATCGATGTCGCCGATGGCGGCGATCCGGAAGCCATCAGCTTCTATGAGGAAGGCCGAACGTACATGGAGTCGGAGCTGAACAAAGTGTACGCCGCTTTTGAAGGAGATCCTGCCTTTGGGGGGATCGCACTCCACCACTACGGCAATTTGAGAATATTGCCGTCCGCATGGGGACCTGGTGGAGTATACTGGCAGCCGCCGCAGGACAGCGAACCGCCATCAGCCGTCACGGGCACGCCGCAGGCGACAGCCTTTGATTATCAGCGGGTCGATATCACCTATGGGCCTGCCTCCGACAATGCCACCGTGAAAGAGTATCGCGTTTATCGAGGCACGGATGTGCAGTTTGAACCGGATCCAGCCCACTTGGCTGGCGTATCCAACAAACTGAACTTCCGCGACGTCGGTCTGCTGCCGGATACAACGTATGTATATAAGGTAACGGCAGTTGATTCCTCCGGTAATGAAGGGCCTGCAAGCGATCCGTTTAGCGTCACGACAGGGCATACGGATCTGAAGCCGATGATCGTGGGGCAAATGCAGGTCACTTACGACGGGACCAAGGCGACCGTTTCCTTGCAGGTCATTGACAAAGAGACGGGAGCTGGGCTTAAAGCATCGGTTTATGGCCGGTTCACGTATATGGGCGGAAAATACGTCAGCGGCGCAACTTCAGTGACCGGTGCATACACCGCTCCATCCGAGGCGATCAATGCGGCCGCAGGAAAAGCCGGCTTTGCGGCCCGGAGAATCCTGTCGCCAGGGTATTACTGGGCACAAGCTTATGATTCTCCCGACGGCCGGTCCACAGAGTGGGGAGGGTGACGGCATAGGAAGATTCCATCATGGACATTAAGTGGAATGTATGGCATTACGAAAGCCCAATCACCGGGATCGTACCGGTTGATTGGGTTTTTGTATTACCTATCAAAAATTTCGAATGAATGTACGATGAGGGGCCATAAGCCTTTGCCCGCGCGGACTTTTGCTTAAGTTCCCTGCTTAGGTCGATGCCTGGGCTTATTGACGAAGGTTAAAATAACACCTATATTTGAACGCAAAGAAAAACGTGGCCAGACGCCGATCCGGCGTGCTAAGGGCCGTCCAAACGGGGGAGAACGATGAGGCGAAAACGAACGAATTCGCGCCTGTATTATCAATTTTTGCTGTCGCATGTACTGATCTTTGCCATTCCGTTCATCATCCTCAGCAGCGTCGTATACTACAACGCCGTCGTGAAGTTTAAGGGCGAGATCGAGGCGTCCAACCTGTATAAGCTGAATCAGGTGAAAAACACGATTGACGTGTTGGCCAAAGGACTGGATAATACCGCTTCACGAATTTCCATCGACGCCAAACTGACGCCGTTTATGGTCAAAAGCGGAAATTATAACGAAATCGAAGCTGTGGACGAGCTTGGCAAATATAAGGCGAACAGTACGATCGTGGATGAGACGGCGCTCTATTTTCACGGGGATGATCGGCTGTATACTTCTTCGGGAATCAACGCTTTTGATACGTTTACCAAACGGGTATACGGTTTTAACGGTCTGGAAGGAACCGAATTAAACAAGGAAATGAGCGAGCTGAAAAGTCCGCAAATCCGCCGGGTTCAGGCACAGGTTCCGGGAACCGACCAGCGGCAAAACGTGCTCATGTATATGTTCCCGATTCCGAGGAACAGCCAGTCGCCTTACGCTACCGTGAGCTTCTTTGTCCGGGAATCGGTACTTACCGATTTGGTTGGCCCAATCCTTGGCGATTTCGGGGGCAGCATTTACATCCTGGATTCCGGCGGGAGCATGCTGGCATCCAGAAGCCGCGAAACAACCTTGACCGAACCGGACGCCCGGCAAATCGTGCGCCAGAACGACGAGAGCGAAATTCAGGACGTCCGGTTCGGCGGCGGGCATTATTCCATGATGCAGGCCAAATCCGGTTTAACGGGATGGTCTTACGTCATCATCATGCCGACGAAGCAATTTTTGGGACGGGTCTTGGAGATGCGGAGCTTTATGCTGTTTGTTTGCGGTGCCGTGGTCGCCTTTGGAATTTGGGCTGCGGTCCTGCTGTCCATGCGTCAGTACCGTCCGATTCGTAATCTTGCCAACCAAGCCAGATCCATCAGCGGGAAAGCGCCGGGTCAGAGCCGGTCGCATGAACTGGACTTGATCCGGGACACGGTGCTTGCGGCAAGCGACCTGTCGAAGAAAATTGACGAACAGCGCCCGGCCGTCCGCGAGCAGTTTTTGGCGCGGCTGTTGATGGGCTCCCTTCGGGATGAGCAAGAAGTCGATGACTTTGTCATGCGGGAACAGGTGGTCTTAAGGGGATCGGGATGCTTTGCAGCCGTCATACAAATGAGCGCTGATGTCCCGGTTTCCCCTCGGCAGCGCGAGGATCTGCTGAGAATGCTGGCTGAAGTTACGACGACGCATGCGATGGGCTATGGCGTCGAGCTGATTTCCGGACCGGCGGTCGCCCTCGTGTTCAGTGCGGATGGAGGGGATGCAGATTTTCGGGCCATTCAAACGGAAGCCGCGGCGCATGTTTCACGAATTTTTGAGCTCTGCTGCGGAACCCGGCCGACGATCGGCGTCGGGAGCCAGGCAGCCGGGCTGCATCAAATTAACCGCTCATATATTGAGGCAAGTGCGGCAATTGATCAGAGCATTCGTGTCCGGAGCGGTGAGACCCTATTTTTTACCGACATGTCTGAGCAGCAGGATGGCAGCGGGTGGTTTTCACGGGAAGAGCAAATTCGCCTCGTACAGAGCCTCAAACAAGGAAATGCCGAAGCGGCCAAATCGGCACTGTCCCAGATCGTCCGCGATCTGGAGGGGAAAGAGGTGTCCATGTTTTTCTTCCGCTGCATGAGCTTCGATTTGATCAATACATTTTTAAGGACCATGAACGATTTAAAGTTAGCAATCCCTCAGGCGTACCGCCAGCGGCTGACCGATTTTACGACATTGCGCCAGCTGGAGGGCGGCATGAATGGCCTAATAGACATGATTTGCCGCTATGTACATGACAACAAGGAGAGCAAAAACAGCGCCTTAGGGAAAGAAACTATCCGCTATATAGAGGAGCATTATAAGGAATATGATCTCAGCCTTGAAAAGCTCGCCGACCACTTCCAAATGTCGGTGTCCTATTTCAGCCGGTATATGAAGGACCAGACGGGTTACACATTTACCGAATACATCACACATCTTCGCATGGAGGAAGTAAAGCGCTTACTAAGGCACAGCAGCCTTCCGATCAAGGATATCGTGAACCGCGTCGGCTACGCGGACGTTTCCAACTTTATGCGCAAATTCAAAAATATCGAGGGCATTACGTTGGGACAGTACCGGAAACTGTATTCTTGAAATTTCCATTCGCAATAAGCGGAAGACGCGTATTTTCGGATTCCTGACCAGGGCCCGGGAGTATGCGTTTTTGATGTTTTTGTTGTGCTGCACGCACTTGGACAGCAGCGAATACCTTGGCAGCGCCCCATTTTACCGGCATTGTCAAAAATGAACATACCGCGGCAAAAACAACATATTTACAAGGTTTGGTCAGGTTTAACGGCATGTAAAAAAGGACAAACGCGTATCAATTCCTACCCATTTACGATCAGGCAGCCCCGCATTACCATGAAGCTCAAGCCATGTCCCGAAGAGGTGGCGGGCAAATACATTTCAGAAATAACAGAAAGGGGATGCTGCTTGATGTCCGCGAAGACACCAGCCGCTGCCAGGCCGATCCGGCACACGCATAGGCGTTCACAACTGCGCGGAAAAGGGTGGAAATCCGTGTGGCGAAATTGGGAACTATATCTGTTTGTTCTACCTACGATGGCCTATATTATCGTCTTTCACTATGTGCCATTGTATGGGCTGCAGATTGCGTTCCGGGATTATTCGCCCAGTTTGGGAATATGGAACAGCCCTTGGGTGGGTCTGGAGCATTTGCGCCGTTTTTTTGATTCCTATTACTTTTGGGCCTTGATTCGCAACACGCTCGGAATCAGCCTATATGAGCTGGCCGTCGGCTTTCCGATCCCGATCCTGATCGCTCTATCCTTAAACGAGCTTCGCGGAGGTGTTTTTAAGAAGTGGGTGCAGACGGTGACATACGCCCCACACTTCATTTCCGTCGTCGTAATGAGCGGGATGATCATTGCCTTTTTGGCACCGGGCACAGGACTAATCAATTTGGTCGTGAAGGCTTTCGGAGGGGAACCGCTTCCTTTTCTAACAGAGCCCGGATGGTTCAAGACCGTTTTCGTATTGTCCGGCGTCTGGCAGAGCATGGGCTGGGGAACGATTATTTATCTCGCCGCATTGGCGGGCATAGATCCGCAGCAGCATGAAGCCGCCATGATCGACGGGGCAAGCCGGATCCGCAGAATATGGCATATCAATTTGCCCGGCATCATGCCGACGATGGTCATTCTGCTCATATTAAACGTCGGCAATTTCATGTCGGTCGGGTTCGAAAAGGTATTCCTGCTGCAAAATCCGTTGAATCTGGAAGCGTCCGATGTCATCTCCACATACGTGTACCGGATCGGACTCGTTCAGGGCCAGTTCAGCTTTTCCGCCGCGATCGGCCTGTTTAACGCTGTCATTAATTTCATTCTGCTGCTGACCGTTAACCGCCTGGCCAAGCGATTAAACGAGACGAGCCTGTGGTGAGGAAGGGGGAAGAGAACTCATGAGCCGAACGCATCGGTCCGATCGCTTATTTGTCGTGTTGAACTATGTTTTTCTCTGCCTCACTTTCTTGATTGTTCTGTATCCGCTTGTGTACATCATCAGTGCCTCGGTCAGTGATCCGGTCTATGTTAATCAGGGGACGATGTGGCTGTTCCCAAGAGGGCTGACCTTTGAAGGCTATCAGCGCGTGTTTCAAAATCCGGAGATTTGGACCGGCTACCGCAACACGATTTTGTATACGGTCGGCGGTACCTGCATCAACCTTCTTTTTACGATTCCGGGAGCTTATGCCCTTTCACGCAAGGATTTAAGGGGACGTGGCCCCATGATGGGGCTCATCGTTTTTACGATGTTCTTCGGGGGAGGCCTGATTCCTACCTTCCTGCTCGTCAGCGGGCTCGGCATGCTCAATACGGTATGGGCGCTCCTCATACCCAATGCGGTATCGGTGTACAACCTGATCATTTGCCGGACTTTTTTTCAGACGAACATTCCCCATGAGCTTCAGGAGTCTGCCGAGATCGACGGATGTTCCAATACCGGGCTGTTTATCAAAATCGTGCTTCCGTTATCCGCGCCTATCATCGCGGTGATGGCTCTATATTACGGGGTGACGCATTGGAACAGCTATTTTAACGCTATTATTTATTTGAAGGACCGCAGTCTGTATCCGCTGCAGTTAATTTTGCGCGAAATCCTCGTGCAGAATCAAATGAACGATACCATGCTGATGACAGGCGACGATATGGAAGCTATGGCGAAGCAGGCACGAATCGCCGACATGATCAAATATGCGGTCATGATCGTGTCCAGCCTCCCGGTGATCGCCGTGTACCCGTTCATGCAGCGGTATTTTATGAAAGGTGTTCTGATTGGTTCAGTCAAAGGCTAAGAAATGAAGGACTTCATTGAAACCGTATACATGAATTGAAGGAAGGGGAAATACGCCAATGAACAAGTGGTTGAAAAGCGGATTGGTGAGCATGATCGGGAGTGCGCTGCTGGTTACCGGCTGCAGTTCCGGAAAATCAGCGAATCCATCCGGAGCTCCCGCAGGGGCGAATATGGACAATGTCAATGCCACCGGCTATCCGATCGTAAAGGATACCGTCACTTTGACGATGATGGGCGCCAAAGCTGCCATTCACGGGCCATGGGAGGACATGGTATTATTTAAAAAGATGGAGGAAAAAACGAACATCCACTTCGAGTTCGACACGCCGCCCCAAGCCAACTATCAGGAAGCCAAAAATCTGGCGTTCGCCAGCCGGCAGCTGCCGGATGTGTTCTTTAACGCACAGCTGACGCCAGACGACGAAGTGACTTATGGCAGCCAAGGATATTTGATACCGCTCGAAGGGCTCATCGAGAAATACGCGCCGCATTTCAACAAATTGATGACCGACAATCCCGAAATAAAAAAGTCGATCACCACCGTTGATGGTCACATCTATGCGCTGCCGCTCATCATTGACCAGCCCCGCGCCTATGTCCCCAACCGGATGTGGCTGAATGGAGACTGGCTGAAGCACCTCGGGGTAAGCGGGGAGCCTGCGACGACGGATGAACTGTATGATCTGTTGGTACGTTTTAAGAACGAAGATCCGAACGGGAACGGGCAACCTGATGAGATTCCTTTATCCGGCGTGAAGCTGGACAGTTTGCAAAGCGTTCTGCTTCCGGCTTTCGGACTGCTTGGCCGCGAAGTGGAGGTTAATGACGGGAAGGTCCGGTTTAATCCTGTTCAAAGCGAATATAAAGCCTATCTGGAGTATCTGAACAAACTGTTCTCCGATAAGCTGCTCGACAACGAGCTGTTCGTTCAGACCTCGCAACAAATGTCGGCCAAGGGGAATGCGAACCAGTTGGGTGCGTTCGTCACCTCTTCTCCAGACTTGGTTTTGAAGGTTGATAAGCCGGAAGATAACTTGAAGCATCCGATGCTGGGTCCGCTGACGAGCCCGGTGAACCCGGAGAAACTGGCCCAGAAAGCCTCCAACATCCGCCGGGGGACGTTTGCGATTACAAGTGAGAACAAGTATCCGGAAGCGACGATGCGCTGGGTCGATATTTTGTATTCGGATGAAGGAAGCCGCCTGGGATACCTCGGTGACAGCTATGAATGGCTGGACGATGCCAAAACCAAGTGGAAATTTGTATCCCCGGAAGGTACCAACCCTGAGGAATACCGTGCCAAACTCACCCCGGATGTCGGTGGACAGCTTCCATTGATCAAGGAACGGGTGTTTGACTCGAAGCGGGATAACGGAAAGGCGCCGGACTACAACAAAATGGTGGACGATAAGCTGAATCCTTACGCCAGACAAGAATATCCGGATGTGTATTTCAGCAATGACGAGCAAAAACGCCTCAACATCATCAAGACGGACATCAAAACGTATGTGGATCAAATGGAGGCCAAATTCGTGGTCGGCCAAGAGCCGATAAGCAAATGGGACGAATATGTGAAGACGATTGATAAAATGGGTCTAACGGAAATGCTGCAAATTTATCAGGACGCTTATGATCGATGGAATCAGTCGAAATAATCGTAAAAGGTGTGATTCAACTTTGACTAAACCGAATGTGATTGTAATTTACTGCGACGATTTGGGCTACGGTGACTTGGGCTGCTACGGCTCCGATGCGATTCGTACGCCGCACTTGGATGCGCTTGCACAAGATGGGGCACGTTTTACCAACTGGTACTCGAACTCACCGGTATGTTCACCGTCCCGGGCGGCGCTGCTTACGGGGAAGTATCCTGCCAAAACAGGCGTCAGCCATATCTTGGGCGGGAAGAGAGGGACGGGCGGATTAAGGGACGATGCCAAAACCCTAGCGCAGCGGCTCAAAGAGCATGACTACAGAACGGCTTTATTCGGCAAATGGCATCTTGGATCGGCAGAAGAGACCAAGCCCAATGCCAAGGGATTTGATGAGTACTTCGGCTTCCAGGCCGGGTGCGTGGACTACTATTCCCACATCTTTTATTGGGGAATGCCGAGCGTGAATCCGGTGCACGATTTATGGAGCAACGGCGAAGAGGTGTGGCGCGACGGTGAGTATTTGACGCATCTGATCACCGACAAATCCGTCGATTTTATCGAGGCAAGCCGGGCTGCCGACAAGCCGTTTTTCCTGTATGCCGCTTATAATGCGCCGCATTACCCGATGCATGCGCCGGAAAAATATATGAATCGCTACAGTCACCTCCCAAGGGACCGCCAGCTGATGGCGGCCATGATCTCGGCCGTTGATGACGGTGTCGGCAATATTGTGGCAGCGCTTAAACGTGTGGGGGCGTATGAAGACACCATTATTTTCTTCTCGAGCGACAATGGGCCGTCATCGGAGTCGCGCAATTACCTGGACGGAACGGAAGACGTGTACTACGGCGGAAGCGCCGGAATCTTCCGCGGGCATAAAGGCAGCCTGTTCGAAGGCGGGATTCGGGAACCGGCCATCCTCGTCTATCCATCCAAAATTGCTGCTGAACAGACGAAAGATGACGTCGGCATGATGGCCGATATCGTTCCGACCGTGATGGATCTCGCCGGTCTTCCCGTGCCCGCGGCGGAAGAGATCGACGGAAGCAGCATCGTGCCGATGCTGACGCAAAAGGCGGGAACGCCGCATCAGCAAATATGCTGGGAGTACGGCAGCCAGCTCGCGATTCGTGAGGGCAAATGGAAGCTGGTCCTTGGCGGCAAGCTCGACTTTGACCGCACCCAGCCCGACGATGTTCATTTATCGGATTTGGAGGCGGATCCGGGCGAACGGGTCAATCTGAAGGATGAGTTCCCGGAAATCGCGCAGCGACTGGAAAATGATGTCCGGCAGTGGTATGCGGCGCTTCTATAGTTTATCCTTAGGGTAATATACATGTTAGATCCAATCAAAGGAGTTGATCGTATGCCAACGATTCAAGTGGAAGGCAGAGAGGCCATTCTAGCAGAGGAAGGACAGAAGCTCGTCCTGGCCCTAGAAGACAACGGGGTGGATATTTTGCACCGCTGCGGGGGAAATGCCAGATGCACCACCTGCCGGGTGGAAGTGTTGGAAGGCGATGCGGGTCCTGTCGGGGAAGCCGAAGCAGCCATTCTTAGCACCAAAGGTATTCACGAGCCGAATATCAGGCTGTCCTGCCAAATTCGGGTACATACGGACCTGACGGTCAAGCCGGTGATGACGGTATCGGAATCCGGAATGGATCCCGGTAAAAGACCATTGGACTAAGGTAATCAGGTCTAAACAGCCACAAAATAAAGCGGCTTTCTTTCCGCCAGGTTTCGGGGAAGAAAGCCGTTTTTCCGTTATTTTAACAGCCAAAGCGCCGGAACGTTCGGCGGTTCCCAACCCGGCAGCGAGGTATGGGCCTGGCGGCATTCGTAGGTCGATCCGTTATAGGTAACGAGCGTACCGGGTGTATAGGCGACATTTGGTGCCCATGCCGCTGCGGACGGGGATGAAGCCGTCGTTGCGGTTACCGGATTGCTGGCGGCCGAATCATTTCCCGCCGCATCCACAGCGCGAACGGTAAACGTATAAGACGTCTTAGCCGCGAGTCCGCTGGCCGTGTAGGTCAGCGTCGTACCGGATACGGTGCCTGCCAGCGTGCTGCCGTTGTATATCCGGTAACCGGTCACGCCAACGTTATCCGTCGAAGCCGTCCATTTTAGTTTTACTGCATCGGAAGTCGGCGTACCGTCAACCTGCAGACCGGCTGGAGCCGAAGGTGCCTGGGTGTCAGCCGGCGGATTCGTCGAGCCGGATGTCGTGAACGTAACGGCGCTGCTGGCATCCGAAGTATTGCCCGCAGCGTCTACGGCACGAACAGTAAACGTATAGGAAGTGTTTGGCGAAAGTCCGGTGACCTGATAACTGAGGGTAGAACTTCCCGTCGTAGTGACAAGCGTGCTTCCGTTATAGACCTTGTAGCCGGTCACGCCGACATTATCGCTCGAGGCGCCCCAGGTCAGCGTTGCCCCTGTTGACGTAATGCCGGTTGCCTTCAGGTTGGAAGGGGCCGAAGGAGCCGTGGTATCCGGAGTTCCGCTGCCCCCGCCGAAGTCCACATCAATCACATTGTAGAAGGCGTTGGCGGTATCCGCGATTTCCCACACGGCGAGGATGACCTGATATCCCGTACGGCTTGGCACATTACAGGTGCTGGTATAGGTTGCGCCAGGCTGCACGCCGTTATAATTTTCCGAACAAAACGGGGTCAGATCGAAGGAATCTCTTGTGAGCGGCGCATTGGGGTTCCAGTTCTGCTTCGTGATGTAATATTTCCAGCTGGTCGTGGCGTGTCTGGCCGTCAAGGGTCCAGCTGAACGTATTGGTGCCGGGAGTGAGGTTGACTTTGCTCCAGCGGGTCGAAGATTGTTCGTCCAGCGTGGGGAAAGCACCGTTGGCGCTGGCGATTTTACCGTCTGCCGGACCGGCGGCCGGGAAGCCCTTCGGAGCTTCCAAGCTTTGAGGCTCGTAGACGATCGGGCCGCAGTTCGTATTGGCACCCGTTTTGCATAAATAAGCGCGGCTGCCGGGGGACTGGACATAACCATGCGCGGAAGCACGCTCCACGATCATCATCGTGCACAGCAGCGTGATCAAAGCCAAACTGCCAGCGAACAGCCATTTTAGCATTCCATGCTGTCGTAACCGAATCGTTGTCATCCGAATTTCCTCCTCTAATCCGAATATGGAACGATATGTGACATTCTGGCTGCGAAGGTTGTTAAGGCTGTGACACCCCCCTTTATAAAAATTGGCAATCGATTCGCTTCACGAACGCCGACCTTGTTATCAGTCAGCTTCTGGGATGTTGTTATATATAAACTCGGCAGGCGAGTTTATATCGGATCAAGAACTCGATTTTTAATCCGAAAAATACATAAAAAATCAATATTTAGTAATAATTAGTATCGTTAACACAACGATAAACCAATAGGCCCTCCCCCTCAATAATAAAAAACAACGATTTAGGTGGTGTTTGAGTGAATCGTTACCGTTCATTCATAAAAAATTGCGGAATGCGGAAACCTAAATCAAGAGTCTGGAATGCATCCATCACCGAACTTATGCGTGTTTTATAAGAAACCTATTATGCAATGGGAGGGCACACAACAACATGTCCAATGTGTTAATGATTAAGGCGAATGACCGTCCGTTAGAGCAATCGGTTACCGTCCAGATGTATGAAGCTTTCGTTAAAACGTACCGGGATACCCACCCGGGCGATGTGGTTACCGAGCTGGATTTGTTCGCCTTGAACCTGCCGAATTACGGCAACACAGCACTTACTGCTCTGTACAAGCGCGGCCAGGGACAGGAACTGACGCCAGAAGAGACGAATATTGCCGATTTGGTCCGCGTTCATATCGATCAGTTCCTTGCCTCCAACAAGGTGGTGATCGCGTTCCCGCTGTGGAACTATGCAGCGCCGGCACCGCTGATCACGTATATGTCCTATTTGGCCCAAGCCGGCACGATGTTCCGGTATACGCCTGAGGGTCCCGTCGGACTTGCCGGGGGACGGAAAGTGGTCCTGCTGAACGCCCGCGGCGGAATCTACTCCAACGAGGACATGGCTCCGTTTGAAGGAGCGATCCGGTTCGTGAAATCCAACTTGATGCTGTGGGGGATCACGCCGGAAGAAATCATTATTGAGGGACATAACCAGATGCCGGCCGAAGCCAAGAACATCATTCAAAAGGGACTGGATCAAACGGCAAAGTATGCTGCGACTTTTTAAAACAGGTACAAAAAAGCATTTCGGCTGTATGGCAGCCGGAATGCTTTTTTTGTGTATTGTCTTCAGCAAAGACGATGCAAACCACATTTTTCATAAAAAAATGAGTTGACAGAAAGCGCATTTCATCGACTATAATATGTAGACCGTTCGTTATAATTTAGAAAGGAGGTCATGTTCGCAATGACGGAAAAGCCCAATTCCCGTGAATCCATTGTGGAGACGGCAACACGGCTTTTTGCTAAACAGGGCTATCACGGAACGGGGTTAAACCAAATTATAAAGGAAAGCCATTGCCCGAAAGGCTCACTGTACTATTATTTTCCAGAGGGTAAGGAAGAGCTTGCACAAGAATGCATTTTACGCATTAAAAGTGCGGTATCCGACAAGTGGGAAGAGGCTTTTGACCGGTTTGACGATCCGTCCCAAGCCATCCAGCATTGTATTGATGTGATCGCGGCCGATGCCAAGGCCACCGATTTCGATGGGTTTATCCCGCTCAGCTTCTGGAATGCGGTGGAAACCTCCTGCATCAGCAACAATCTGAGGGAAGCCTGTCAAGGCGTGCTCCATGAATGGGAGAGAGTCTTGACTACACGGCTTCAGGATGCCGGGCTGGAGGAGTCCCGTTCACGTGAAGCCGCCACAGTCATCCTGTCTTTGCTGGAGGGATCGCTGCTGATCGCCCAGACGAACAAGGATACGGTACCGATGTTCCTTGCATCCAAATACGTCGGCATATTGCTGGACCGCCTTTTGTCCAAAAATACACCGGATGAAGTTCATAAAGAAAAATAAGATAGATTTTATAGAGAGATTACAGAAATTAGAGAGAATATATAGGGACATTTAGAGAGAGATAAGAGAGACATTGGACATATGACAGGAGGATGGGATTGTGGAAGCAGCCGTGCAGCATACGCAAGCTCAAATGCAAACGGAGAAAAATTTTAAAGTTTTACCGATCATGATTTCGCTGCTCATTGCCGGTTTTATCGGCATGTTCAGTGAAACCGCGCTGAATATCGCGCTAAGCGATTTGATGCAGGTGATGCATATCACTCCTGCTACGGCGCAATGGCTCACGACTGGATACCTGCTGACCTTGGGCATTCTGGTCCCTGTGTCGGGATTGCTGCTGCAGTGGTTTACCACGAGGCAGCTGTTTGTGGCCGCGCTCAGCTTTTCGATTGTCGGGACCCTGATTGCGGCGCTTGCGCCATCGTTTGAGTTTCTGATGGTGGCCCGCGTCGTGCAGGCGATTGGTACCGGCATCATGCTGCCGCTGATGTTTAATACGATTTTGGTCATTTTTCCGCCGGAGAAACGGGGAGGCGCGATGGGAATCATCGGGCTGGTCATCATGTTTGCGCCGGCGATCGGACCTACGATCGCGGGTCTGTTGATCGAAAACCTCAGCTGGCACTGGATTTTCTGGCTGTCGCTGCCGTTTTTGATTTTGGCTCTGGTGTTCGGAATTGCATTTATGCAAAATGTGTCCAGCATCACCAAGCCGAAGATTGACCTGTTGTCCATCGCGCTGTCCACGATCGGATTCGGAGGCATCGTATTCGGCTTCAGCAGCGCGGGTGAAGGCAGCGGGGGATGGACGAGCACCAAAGTGATTGTGTCGCTGGTCATCGGCGTGGTCGGCCTGCTGCTGTTCGGATGGCGCCAATTGTCGATGAAGCAGCCGATGATTAACCTGCGTGCGTTTAAATACCCGATGTTTTCGGTTGGCGTGGTTTTGATCTTTATCAGCATGATGATTATTCTGTCGTCGATGCTCGTGCTGCCACTGTTCCTTCAGGGCGGTTTTGGCAAATCGGCCTTCTATGCCGGCCTGCTCATGCTTCCGGGGGGGATCATCAACGGAATCATGTCGCCAGTGATGGGACGTCTGTTCGACAAATACGGCCCGAAATGGCTCGTGTTCCCCGGATTTCTGGTGGCTGCCGCAGCGCTATGGTTCTTCTCGGGCGTAACGGCCGTATCAGCGGCGTTTCTCGTGATCGTGCTTCACACGTGCCTGATGATCGGCATTTCGATGATCATGATGCCGGCGCAGACGAACGGGCTGAATCAGCTGCCGCGTGAGTACTACCCAGACGGCACAGCCATCATGAATACGCTGCAGCAGGTAGCGGGCGCCATCGGCACAGCGCTTGCCGTCAGCGTAATGTCGGCGGGCCAGAAGCATTACGCCGAGGCGCATCCCGGCGGTAATCCGCTTGATGCTTTGACTTCAGGTGTTTCAAATGCGTTTATGTTCGGCATGATTATCGCAATCATCGGATTTGTTATTGCGCTGTTCATTAAGCGCGTTCCCGTTAAACAACAGAAATGACATTAGCGAACAAAGCCCGGTATCGGTTGATACCGGGCTTTGTTTTGTATTTGCAAACGGGAACAACGTCAGTAGGGGATTACCATCTGGTAAAATTGATGCCATAGGCGTACTGGTTTATAATGGGGATTCAATGGCGAACATGCCTGATTCGAAAGTCATGAACGAGGTGATGCAGTTGAAGCAAACACCGCCTAAGCTCCCGCTTACCCCGGAGGAACGGGCCCATTTAAGAGCTTTTAAAGTGAAGCTGAAGGATATATGCACCCTCAATGCCGCACAGCTGTCGGACATGCTGGAAATTACGCACGAGCGCGCCAACATGCTGAGGGGTCTGGCCATGTTTCAATCCGTACCCTCGATCGGTCCTAAGGTGGCCGCAAGGGTGGTTGACATGGGATACTATTCGCTGGATGAAATTAAGGACATCGACGGTGCTGATTTCATAGACAGGATGGAGGCGCACTTTGGATACTGGGAGGATCCCTGTCTGGAAGATGCTCTTCGCTGTCTGGTGCACCATGCCAACCATCCGGGCAGCGAGCGGATCTGGCCTGATTTTACCGAAGAGAGGAAGAAATACCGGGAGCAGTACGGATATCCGGCATCAAGACCTGTACCCGCCTGGTATGAGCACCGGGAGGGTGAGGCATCCAAGCTCAAGTAAGGAGGAATGGAGCATTTGATTCGGCACAAGGTTCATCAGAAAGTAAACGATATAGAGGAAACGGAGCTGGAATTGACCCGGTTCAACGCAGGGCGTGCGCTTTCGTCTCCGGATAAGCGCCTTGAAGAGATACGAATCGGCGGTACCAAACTGCTTATCGAAGTAACCGGTCCGGATTCTCTCTACTACAATCGGGTCAAAGGATTTGGTATCGCGGACCTGGAGCATTTGGACGACATCATCAGCGAATATGAGCGAAGGAATGCCCGACCTTGTTTTGATATGGCGCCAAACCGGCTGAACGAACAGGTTGCGCTGGCACTGCACGGCAGGGGATTTCTTCCCATGGATCAGCTGGCATTTTTGGAGGCAGCTCCGGTGGAGAAGGAGGCAGTGCATCCGGATATCAGCGTTGACCCGGTACACGAAGGCAATGTCGACGTGTTGCTGGGGATCGTCAGTGACTTGATGGGCGGTGTGCCAGCCGAGGTTTTGGCGAGGAAAAAACGATACTTTACCTTCCCGGTTTTCAGGAATTATCTCGCCTATGCGAACGGTCAGTTGGCTGGGATCGGATCGATGTTTATCTATAAGGGAAACGGTTATTTGGCTAATGATTATACGCTGCCCGCGTATAGAGGCAGGGGTTGCCAGACGGCGCTGATCTGCCATCGGTTGTCGGAGGCGAAGCGGACAGGCCTGTCGAAGGTGTACACGGATGTGGAGTTCGGCTCTCCAAGTCATGACAATATGCTGGTCCAAGGGTTCAGCCACGTGTTTACCAATTCATTTTGGGTAAGAGAACGGTAAAAACACTCCCGTCCGGGGAGTGTTTTTTACTATTCCGTATACTGGTCGATGTTGTCCCGCAGAAGCTGAAGCACTAAGTCCCTCAAACGCGGCGGGGACATGACCTGCACATCCGGACCGAAGCGGAGCAGCCTCCGGGCTGTAAACGGAAACTCCTCCAACGGAACGGGGCCGCTCCATTGACCGTCCGCGACGCTCTGAAAAATCGGATCGTCCTTGGCGAGGCGCATACCAAAAGGGGTAAACCGCAGCACCACCTCGGCTTTTTCACGGTTATCGGTTGACTGCATCCACTCGGCGAGGGACGGCACTACCGGATCGGCAGCGCCGGTCCGCTCCACGCTTCGGATCCGATCCACGCGAAAGAGGAGCGTCTTCTCCGGATTGCGTGCGGGCATATACCAATAGCCGTTTTCAAAATAGATGCCGAAGGGGTACACGATATGATCCTTTTCCCCGTTGGCAGACTTATAGGCGACCCGGATTTCCTGCTTGGCGATCGCCGCCTCCAAAATTTCCGTCGTCCAGGGTGCAGGCTCATGCAGCTGCATCATTCGGAAGGAAATATGACTTCGCATCTGATCGATGTTCGTCTGTACGTCGGAAGGCAGGGATCCGTAATATTGCACGGCCAAGTGGGAGCGGATCGCGTCAAACGGGAAATCGGGCACCTTCTCCAGCATTTCGAGCATCAGAAACAAACCGAGCGCCTCGGTCCGGGTCAGCTGCAGCGGCGGCAGGATACGGTTCTCCAGCGCGCGGTATCCGCCATGAGCCCCTTGTTCGCTGTACAGCGGAAAACCGATTTGCTGCAGGTAATCCAAGTCGCGCTGGATGGTCCGAACCGAGACATTGAAACGCTCCGCCAATTCGCGGGCCGTAAACTTCTTCCGGGAGTCGATGATCCGCATCATCGCTAATCTCCGCTCATTCATGATATCCTCCTAATTACGTCAAGTTATGTCGCAGTTACATTGTAACATATGAACAGAAGGGAGCGATAAAAACATGGAAAACTCGAAAGTAGTGCTGTATCTCGCGGTTAGTCTGGACGGATATATTGCGCGTTCGGACGGATCGGTGGATTGGCTGTTTGACGTTGAAGGCGATGGCGGAGACAACGGATATGCGAAGTTTTACGGGCGCATCGGTGCACTGATTATGGGCAGGCTTACTTACGACGAAGTGCTCAAGCTGTCGGATGAATTTCCTTACAAGGGGAAGCCTTGCTATGTGGTGACCCGGTCCGAGCAGCCTCCTTCCCCCGATGTGACGTTTACGGCCGAAGACTTGGCATCTCTGGTTCCGAAGGTCAAAGCAGAGGCAATCGGGGACGTATGGATGGTTGGAGGCGGGCAGTTGACGAAGGCTTTCCTGGAAAAAGGACTGCTGGACCGAATTGAAATGACGGTCATTCCTAAAATTCTCGGCGAGGGAATCCCGCTGTTTCCGGAAGGAATGGATTCCACCCGGCTGAAGCTGGTCTCAGCCGAACCGATGGGTCAGATGGTATCTCTGGCGTATGAAGTGTTGAAAAGATGATGGCTGACATCAACTAACTAGCGGTTGGAAGTGGCCCTGCCATCGGGCAAGTTGCAGTAAAGGAGAAGCTGCGGTGATTAATTGAGGTATAGGGCTAACTGCAGTAAAAGACGCCACCCGGCTAAACAAATTAGCCGGGTGGCGTAGCCATACAAGAAGACGTTTTGTTTTACGCCAGCGATCGTGAATTACGATTTGAATTCGGCATTCACCGGTTCAGGAATGAGCTTCTTTGGGGGAGCCGCGGTAAACCAGGTTTTCTTCCATTGGCCTTTCGCCACCCACACCACCAGCAAACTGGCCGCAGCCACGCCGCTTAGGATCAGGAATCCGGGTGTGTACGACCCGGTGGACTGGTACAATCCGCCGAGCACAAGCGGCAGCAGGTAACCGCCGAAACCGCCAGCAGCACCGACAATGCCGGTGACGATACCGATCTCATCCCGAAACCGCTGCGGCACGATCTGGAAGACGGAGCCGTTCCCGGCACCCAGGCACATCATGCCGGCAAAAAGGAGGATGGAGATCATATACAAGGACGGGAGAGTGGATACGCAAGCGAGCATGACGGCTGCTCCGGCATACAGGATGAGCAGCATGCGGACGCCCCCGATTCGATCGGACAAATATCCGCCCACCGGACGGAAGAGACTGCCCGCGATGACGCACACGGTCGTAAAATCGGCGGCATGCACGGCGGAAAGGTTGTACTGCGTATGAAAAAAGATCGTCAGGTAATTGGTCAGACCGACAAATCCGCCGAACGTAACGCAATACAGCCAGCAGAAGAGCCAGGTATCCTTTTGCTTTAACACCGAGCCGTATTCGGAAAATTTTTTAGGAGCGGGCTGGTTGGGGCTGTCCTTGGCAAAGATGCTGAACAGGATAAATACGATGATGATCGGAATCAAGGCGATGCCGAATACGGCTTCCCATCCTCCGAAATGCTGCGCTAGCCGGTTCGCAAACAGCGTGCTCAGCACCGTGCCGCTGTTGCCGGCTCCGGCGATGCCCATCGCCAGGCCTTGATACTGCGGCGGGTACCAGCGGCTGGCGAGCGGAAGCGCAGCCGAGAACGATGCCCCCGCAATACCGAGCAGCAGGGCGATGACGTGCAGCTCGCCGAGCGAGTCCACGAAACGCCAGCCCCAGACCAGCGGCACCATCGTCAGCAGCATCCCGAGCTGTCCGGTGCGCTTCGGACCGACATAATCGGTCAGGAAGCCGAGGACCAGCCTCAGCACGGAGCCGCCGAGCACCGGCAGCGCGACCAGGTTCGCCTTTTGGGATGCGGTCATCGGATAATCATCCATCATAATGACGCTCAGCGGGCCGAGGAGAACCCAAATCATGAAGCTGATGTCAAAATAGAAAAATGCACTGAATAAAGACGGTTTATGCCCACTTTTCCAAAATGTCGTGCTTTCTTTCATCTCCATCTCCTCCATATCCTTTTTATCGCATACAAAACAAAAAGCCGCAGTTTGCCCTTAATCGGACAACCAGCGGCCTCATTGCCATGGGAAGTATTCCTCCCGGATGAAAGATCACGTCTTTGTGATTTCGAAATGAATTATAGTGGAATGTAAAATACATGTCAATAAACTATACATAAATTTTAATTTCGGACAATCAAGGTGGCGATTTTGGTGAATATTCAGAAATGAATGTAATATATATTGACATAGAATTGGAATTCCATTATGCTCAGTTCAAATCCATTTTCCGGTACAACGGTGTACCTGTGACTAACTGGCAATGACGCCCGTTCCCTTGATTTCCAAGGGGCGGGTTTTTCATTTTTAGGCCTGGCCTACACAGTTCGAGACGGAGGTGACTGCTATGGGGAAGCCGAGGCTTGTCGTAGTCGGCAATGGGATGGCAGGAATGAGATGCGTGGAGCATATTTGCGATTTGGCGCCCGATATGTATGAGATCACCGTGTTCGGAAATGAGCCCCATCCGAATTATAACCGGATCATGCTGTCGAAAGTGCTTCAAGGCGGAACGAGCGTTGATGACATTACGATTCATGATTGGAATTGGTACAAAGAACGGGGGATCTCTCTGCACACCGGGGAAACCGTGCTTCGGGCCGATCCCGGTCAACAGCGGATTTATACGGCATCCGGCCATGTGAAGCCGTATGACCGGCTGATTATCGCGACCGGCTCCGCGGCCTTTCTACCCAAAATCCCCGGCATTCACAAGCCGGGAGTTACTGCATTCCGTAATATCGCCGACTGTGAGCGGATGATGGAAGCTTCGCGGACGTATAAGCATGCGGCCGTCATCGGCGGCGGACTGCTCGGGCTGGAAGCGGCGAGGGGGCTGCTGAACCTCGGCATGGAGGTAGATGTCATTCACAACGCGTCGTATCTGATGAACCGGCAGCTGGATACCGCCGCAGCGGAGATGCTGAAGCGGGAGCTGACCCAGCAGGGGATGCGTTTTCTGGTTGAAAAACGTACGGAGCGAATATTCGGCAGAAAGCGCGCGGAAGGCTTGCAGTTCTCTGACGGCAGACGGCTCGGGGCCGATCTGATCGTTCTGGCCGTAGGGATAAGGCCGAATATTTCCGTGGCGGAAGCCAGCGGAATCCCCACGAACCGGGCGATCATCGTTGACGACTATATGCAGACGGGCGTCGATCGGATTTATGCCGTTGGGGAATGCGCGGAGCACCGCGGCATTGTCTACGGCCTGGTGGCTCCATTATATGAGCAGGCGCGCGTCCTCGCCATGCATTTATGCGGCCAGAACACGGAGCCTTACCCGGGTTCCGTCCCTTATGCACAGCTGAAGGTGTCGGGCGTGGAGGTATTCTCCGCCGGATTGATCCAGGGGGGAGAATGCGAGACGGCGCTGCAGCATTACGACGGCGTGAAGGGGACCTATAAGAAGGTAACGATGAAAAACGGCAGGATTGCCGGTGCCGTGCTCTTTGGGGACAGTTCGGAAGGAACGGAGCTGCTGGGCTATTTGAAAAGGCAGGCGCCGGTGTCGGCTTTGAAGGCTCAGCCTACCGGAGGATGTTCTTCAATGGCCAAGACGGCCGAAGCCATGGGGGATCAGGAGACGGTCTGCAATTGCAACAGTGTCACAAAAGCTGCCATTATGGAAACCGTCTGGCAGGACGGGGCGCGGACGGTGGAGCAAATACGGGAGCGGACCAAGGCATCCGGTTCCTGCGGCGGCTGCAGGCCGATGGTGGCCGCGATCCTTGAGCTGGCAACGTCCTTGGGAGCGATGAAGCCAGCGCCGGCCGCGGCTCCGGTGCCGATCTGCGGCTGTACGGAGCTGGACCGTGCCGCGATCCGGGCCGCGCTGAGCCGGGGCAGCGATGCGAGCGTCCAGGCGGCCATGCTCCGGCTGGGCTGGAAGCGTCCCGAAGGCTGCCCGGTGTGCCGATCGACCTCCGCTTATTACCTTGGCATTCATCGGCCGGGAGGCGGCGGAGAACCCATGATCCGCGTGTCTTCAAGCCCCTCCGCTTCACCGGGCGGCCTTCATCCGGAGACAGGGCGGATCGCACTCGAACTGAAGCGCAGAAGTACGGGATGGATCATGCCGGGACAGATACGCATCGCGGTGTCTGCGGGTCCGCGCGACCCGGCGGGTGTCCTTGTGCATGATCTCGGCATTGGTGCATCTCCAGCCGGATGGGAATTGTACGCGGGCGGACATATGGAGCATCCGGTCAAGGAAGGTCAACTGGTCGGTGCACTGCCCGATGCTGGGGACATCATCGACATGGCTCTAAGCTGCCTTGCGCTGTACCGGGATTCTGCTTACTACCGGGAACCGGTGTGGGAGTGGCTGGAACGATACGGGCTACAGCGTTTACGGGAGAAGCTGCTCGATCCCGATGAGCGCGATTCGGTGCTTGAAACGATGGACATGGCGCGATCGGCGGAAATCGACGCAAACTCTGATACACATTCCGAAGAAAGGACGGTGGGTATATGACGCTGACGATGAATACGCAGTGCCCTTTTTGCAGCGTGCAGTGCAAAATGACCGTAAAGATTGCACCAGGGGAGGCCAGGCAGCGATCGGGTTTTCAGGCTACGGGAGTCCCCAATGCTGCGTCCGAGGGGCGGCTCTGCGTGAAAGGGATGAATGCGCACCAGCATGCCTCAAGCCGGGAACGGCTCCTGTATCCGCTGCTAAGAAAAGACGGGGAATTGGTCCGTGCGTCTTGGGAAGAGGCATTGGACGCCGTCGCCTCCCGTATCTTGGCCATTCAAGAGACGCACGGCCGGGATGCGGTCGGCGTGTATGGAGGCGGTTCTTTAACGAATGAAACGGCGTATGCACTCGGCAAATTTGCGAGGGTGGCCCTCCGGAGCCGTTATATCGATTACAACGGAAGATTCTGCATGTCGGCGGCGGCATCCGCCGGGGTGCGGACGTTCGGCATCGACCGGGGGCTGACCAATCAGCTGTCGGAAATTCCGCTGGCCGAGTGCATTATCCTGGCCGGCACGAACATCGCGGAATGCCAGCCGACGCTCATGCCTTATTTTATCCGGGCGGAAGAAAATGGGTCATTCATCATCGTCATTGATCCCCGGGCAACGGCGACGGCGGAGCTGGCGGATCTTCATCTCCAGGTGAAGCCCGGGACCGACAGCGCTTTGGTGAGCGGCATGCTGAAGGTCATCGTGGATGAAGATTTGATCGATTCGGCGTTTATTCAAAGCCGGACGAAGGATTTTGACAACCTGAAGGCTGATTTGCTTCAGGTTGACTTGGAAAAGATCGTCGAGCTTACAGGCGTACCCCTCCAGCAGATAAGAACCGCTGCCGTGACTTACGCCAAGGCGGGCACCGGCATGGTGTTTACTGCGCGCGGCGTGGAACAGCATGCCGACGGGCATATGGCGGTCCGGAATTTTCTGAATATGGTTCTGGCAACCGGGAAAATTGGCAAGGAAGGCTGCGGATACGGTGCCGTTACCGGTCAGGGAAACGGGCAGGGCGGCAGAGAGCATGGACAGAAGGCCGATCAGCTGCCCGGCTACCGTTCGATTGAAAACGAAAACGACCGCGCGTTTGTGGCGGAGGTATGGGGAATTCAGCCTGAAGAGCTTCCGGGAAAAGGGGTATCCGCCTATGAAATGATGGAGCTCGTTAATGAGGAACAGATCAAGGCGTTATTCGTCATGGGCTCGAATCCGGTCGTTTCGAATCCCCATGCTTCGCTGGTGGAGGAGGGCATCCGGAAGCTCGATTTTCTGGTCGTCGCCGATATGTTCCTGTCGGAAACTGCAAGATACGCGGACGTAGTCCTGCCTGTCACTTCATATATGGAAAACGATGGGACCATGACGAATCTGGAAGGCCGTGTGCTCTTGCGGGAAGCAGCCAGACCGGCGCCGGGCGAAACGCGCCATGATTGGCAGATTCTGTGCTCGGTTGCGGGAAAGCTCGGAAGAGGGGCTTATTTTCCGTTTACAGATGCGGAAGCAATCTTTGACGAGCTGCGAAAAGCCAGCCGGGGCGGAATTGCCGACTACTACGGAATCACTTACGAGCGCCTGCGGCGGGAAGAAGGCATATACTGGCCGTGCCCGTCAACAGATCACCCGGGGACAGGGCGGCTGTTCGAACGCTCCTTCGCGCACGCGGACGGGCTCGCCCGGTTTCAGACGGTACCTGTTGCATCCCGTGGCGAAGAAACGGATGGCGATTATCCGCTGATCATGACCAACGGAAGGGTGCTGCCGCATTATTTGACAGGCGTTCAAACCCGGCGCAGTCCCGTGCTCGCCGCAAAGTTTGTGGAGAGCTTCATGGAAATTCACCCGCTGACAGCCCGCAAGTACCGGATTGAAGACGGTGCCCTCGTTCGCGTCAGCTCCAAACGGGGGACGGTTACGGTACGCAGCCGCTATTCTGACAAAATACGTGAGGATACCGTGTTTATTCCGATGCACTGGGGAGACGTTCAGAACGTGAATTTGGCTACCAACCCCGAGCTTGACCCGTACTGCAAAATGCCGGATTTCAAGGTCAGTGCCGTCCGGGTTCGGCCGCTTGCCGAAGAATGGCTGGAGGATGAGGGGGATTTCTTTCAAAAAAATACATGAGCAAGCCTGCAGCGAGCTTTGGATTACATCTTCAAATTGGACTGCTCCAAATCACTTCGGATTGGCCCTTATCCCCGCCAATGACACATGCTACAATAGCCGTGTCATGGAATTAACGATGTATGAAAGGGGAGAGGGCGCATGAATATTATGATCGCAGGCGCATCGGGAGCTGTCGGTCGCTTGCTGGTGCCGCGGCTGGTCCAAGGCGGCCATACGGTGAAAGGTACGACTCATCGTCCGGAAAACAAGCAAATCATTGAATCGATGGGAGCTAAAGCCCTCATCGCGGATGTGTTCGACCGGGAAGCTACTTTTGCGGCAGTCCGCGAATCCAGGCCGGAAGTCGTTATCCACCAGTTGACGTCCCTGGGTAGTCGGGCGTTCTCGGAAAATTCCCGGATTCGGGTGGAAGGCACCCGTCATTTGGTCGATGCCGCTCGCGAAGCCGGCGTGAAACGGATCATTGTTCAGAGCATTGCTTGGGCCTATCAGCCGGGGGATGGTCCGGCGACCGAGAATGTACCTCTGGATGTCGAATCGGCGAACCCTTCCCGTAAGCGTACCGTGGATGCTGTTGCTGCGCTTGAGAATACGGCGGCGGAAATTCCGGAGCATGTCATTCTTCGCTATGGCTTGTTTTATGGTCCCGGGACGTGGTATACGAGCGGTGGGTACATGGCTGAAGAGGCGCTGGAGGGACGATTGTCCGGAAACGATGGATTTTCCTCATTTGTTCATGTTGAAGACGCCGCCCTTGCGGCATGCCAGGCGCTGGATTGGCCGTCCGGTGCTTATAATATTGTGGACGACGAACCGGCTCGTGGAACGGAATGGCTTCCGGGCTTTGCGGAGTCGGTCGGTGCCACGACGCCGCAAACGGCTGCAGGAGAGGGGCAGCCGTGGGAGCGGGGCGCAACGAATGCCAAAGCGCGCGGGCTGGGATGGAAACCGCTATATCCGACGTGGAGGACCGGTTTTGGAGGGAAATATTAAAGTTAAATGAATATACGAAAGCACCCCTTATTAAACATTGGACAGCCCTGGGTTGATCCGATGCTTGTTAAGGGGTGCTTTTTTTGCCGGGAAACCCGCGTTATTTCTTCTTGACTCTCACCTATGCGTGAGGGTTTAGTATGGATATGGGAGGTGCTCAAGATGATGTATAAAATCGGACAATTGGCCAAGGAGGCCGGTATCTCCATCCGCACGCTGCGATATTACGATGAAATGGGTATCCTAATCCCCTCCTTCGTGTCAGATGCCGGATACCGGTACTACAACGAAGACGACATCATGAAGCTGCACCATATTACGACATTGAAGCAGCTCGGGTTTACGCTGGGACAAATTCGAGACGTATTGGAGACGGAAGCCGGAGGATCTCATGCCGAAAGATGGACGGACGCGATTCGGATGCAGCTCGATTTGCTCCAGGATGAAAAGCATCGCCTCGAGCTGCTCGAACGCAGGCTGCTGACGACGCTGCGAACGATAGAGCTCCGGGATGACGTGCCGGTAGAAGAGCTGGTCCTGTTCATTCAAATGCTCCATTCAAGAGAAGCCGACTCGGCAGCGAAATTCATCCAGCGGAGCAACAGAGTCAGGAAGTTTGCTCCCGACGAGCTCCCGATTATCGAAAAGCTGCCGAAGATTGATGAGGACGATCCGCGGTCGGATGAATGGATCGGCCTGCTGCGCGACATTCATCGTCACCTCGATGAGCCGCCGGATTCACCGGCATCCAGACGCTTGGCGGAGCGATTGCTGACCCTCGGAGAGGGTTGGTTTGATGGCCGGGAGGACGTGCTGGAGAAGTATTGGGAGTGGATTCGTCCGGAAGACGGGGGGAGCGAAAAAGTCCTCGGCTTGGATGAGGATACAGTGGACTACATCGACCGCATCGTCGATGAATATCTACGCCACGAGCAAGAGCTGCAAACGGATGATACGAAAGGAAGGGATCGAATTGAATGAGCAGGCAAAAACCGCGACACCCGCGAAACCAGTGAAACCGCGCAAACCGTTAAGCAAAAACCAGGCGTGGGCTTATGTGGCGATCGGGGGGCTCCTCGAAATCGTCTGGGCTTCAGGCTTCAAATATGTGGAGATTCCCTCCATCATCGTGCTGATCGCCCTGCTGACGAGCTTTGAACTGGTGATCCGTGCAGCAAAGGTTCTGCCGGTCGGGACAACCTACGCCGTTTTTGCCGGGATCGGCACGATCGGAACCGTCGTCGTGGAGGCTGTTTATTCCGGAGGTATCGGCCTGCTGAAAGTCGGCATTATTTTGCTCTTACTGCTGTTTATCATCGGTTTAAAACGAACCAGCGGGGAGGAACACGGCTAATGGCCTGGATGCTGCTTGTCGTTGCCGGATTGCTCGAAATCGTTGGAGTTGTCGGAATCAAAAGGGTATCGGTACATAATAACTGGACCAATAACCTCATACTTATCGGCGGTTTCCTCGCAAGCTTTTCATTGCTGGTCAGAGCGGTCGAGTCGATCCCTCTGTCGACGGCATACGCGGTCTGGACCGGGATCGGTTCGGTTGGAGCGGCCGTTGTAGGCATGATGTTTTTCAAGGAATCGAAAACGCCGGTTCGCCTGTTTTGCATCATGGGCGTCATCGGATGTGTGATTGGGCTTCGGCTTGTCGAGTAAACCGCAACATATCTGAATAAGGCATCGATGAAAACCCCGCTTTGTGGGGTTTTTTGTGCTGAAATCCGATGCGCGGGGCGGGATGTGCCAGACCGCTGGACAAGAAAAAACGGTTTAATGACGGAATTGATCATCGAATGTTCAGGTTTTACATACATATTTCATGAACATGGAATGTTTTTAACAAAACCGGTTTAATGTAGGACTTGTACTTAAGGGAAAATTCCAAGCCAAGACATGAAGGAGAGGATTATGCGAACGTGGTTACGATTGCTGATGTAGCAAAAGCTGCGGGGGTTTCGAAAGGGACGGTATCCAGCGTGTTCAGCAAGAAACGTCCCATCAGCAAAGAGGTCACGGAGCGTGTGCTTAAGGCGGCGGAGGAATTGAATTACAGGCCGAATTACTGGGCAAGAAGCCTCGTTAACCGGAAGACCAATATTATCGGGTTGAACATGCGAAGCGAGAAGCTTCCGCTTGACGCATTTCAGCACGACCTGCTCGACGGCATGATGGAAGTTTGTTATGAACACGGATACCGGATATTAATCAACATTTTGCAGCCTTCTCTGCTGAAGCAGGTGGAACGTATCGCCTCGGATCCGGTGGACGGAGAAATTTTGCTCGATCCGATTCACGATGATCCCAGGATTGAAGATCGGTTGAAGCGGGACGTACCGGTCGTGGTGGTTGGACGCCCTTCGGGAGAAAGTGCCGGGCAGGTATGCTCCGTTGATAACGACAACATCGCGGCGTCCGCCAAAGCGGTCAGGCTTCTCCTGTCGCAAGGGCACCGGCGGATTTTGTTTCTCAACTCGGCAAAGGACCGGACCGTGGCGGAGGATCGGGAGCTGGGTTACTATTTGGCCCACCGCGAAGCCGGTTTGGATCCGGCGGCAGGTCTGATCCTGAATAAGCCGGACGACGACGGAACTTCGATCCGCTTCGGATACGAGACGACCCTGCAAATGCTACGCGAGCACTCCGGCTTGACCGCCGTCCTGGCGGACAACGATTCCATGGCCATGGGCGTTTACCAAGCGGCGGAAGAGATTGGACTCAACGTTCCCGGTGATCTTTCGGTCATCGCGTTCAGCGGCGGCGGGCACTTCCCGCCCACGATGCATCCGCCGTTAACCGGGATGAGGCTGGATGCAAGAACGATCGGTATGGAAGCCGCCCGCCTGCTGATCGAGCAGGTGACAGCCGGAGCGGCTGGGGTTAAGCGGATACTCATTCCATCCGAATTGGTGGAGCGCGGTTCCTGCGCAAGCACCCATTAAACCGTTTACACATTGCTAACCATATAAGAAAAACGTCTATCGACGTACCTACAAAGAAGACAGACCGCGTCCAGTGGAAGTTTTTCTTGCGATTATAGAATCGTTCAGCTCCGCTGAAAATTTATCATTCTATAATCTAAAAAATCATTATTGGAGGTTTTCTGAATGAAAAGAAAATCAGGCATTTTGATGGTAACCATGCTGGCAGGTTCACTCCTCCTCTCGGCGTGCAGCAGCAGCGGCGGGAGTGACACGGGTAAGACGGCGGATGGGGGAACGGATTCCGGGAAACAGCCGGAAATGAAGCTTCGCATTCTATCCGCCAACGTCGGCGGGAAAACGCCGGATGAGATGAAACAGTTCGAGGCTGAGATTAAGCGGTTAACCGGCATCGACGTGACGATCGAAAAACCGGCAAGCGATTACGATCAGAAAGTGCTGACCGTGCTGGGGTCGGGCGAGAAATACGATCTGATCGAGCTCAGCGACCTGGGCAAGCTGGATCAATTTGTCGGCCAGGGAGCGGTGACGGACCTAAGCGATTTTGTTAAGGGATCGAGCGCGCTCTCTGATCCGAAGGTGATTCCTTCCGCCGAATGGGATCAGCTGAAAGACAAGGATGGCAAAATCCATGCCGTCTTCACGAAATTCCAGGGTGGCACGATGCCGATCGTCCGCAAGGACTGGCTCGATAAGCTGCACCTGCAGGAGCCAAAAACGCTGGACGAATACTATCAGGTGCTGAAAGCTTTTAAAGAGCAGGATCCGGATGGCAACGGCAAAAACGACACCTACGGCTTGAGCACATCGGGATTGTATGACATCCAGGGATTTATGAGCGCGGCCGGATTAAAGTATCGCTACGTGATGAAGGACGGTAAACGGACGATCCCGTATGCTTCCGACGAAGCGATCCCGATGTACGAATGGTTTGCCAAGCTGGTGAAGGAAGGCATCATGGATCCGAACTTTGTAACGAACGATACGGGTAAAATGCGCAATTTGTTCCTGACCGACCGGGTTGGTATGGTGACGTACTGGGATGCCTGGGTCGGCATGTTCAACAACCTGCGTAAAGAGCAGGATCCGAATACCACGTTCCAGGCTGAAGGCATTGCCAGCGCCGCCGGTCCGGACGGCAAAATGCTGATGCGCCGGGGCGATCCCGACTTCTGGATCGTGCCGCAAAACGCGCCGCATGTGGATGCCGCTGAGAAATTCCTGGAGTTCTGGAACTCCCAGGAGGGTATCACCCTCGGCAGCCTCGGTATCAAGGACATCGATTACTCCGAGAGCAATGGCCAGTACACGCTGACGGCGGAGGGTAAGGAGCACAATATGGACCATGGCGTGCCGTTCTGGTACAACGAAAACGTCAAATCCCCGTTTGACAAATTGCCTGGCGTCGAGGCAGCCCAAGAACTGGTCAAACAGAATGCGACGCTGGAACTTGCCCTTCCAGGCTGGCCGGATGCGGAAAAAATCGTGCAAAATTATGCGCTGAAGGCGATGTCCGGAGAAATGCCTGCCGCAGACGCCGTCAAGAAAATGCGGGAGGAACTAAAGAGCGCGAATTTGATCGACGAATAGCTTCCGCGCTTTGATTTTACCCGATAGGATGTGACGTTTGACAAGATGAGAACGATTCGTAAATACGGCGTACTCTATGCCATGATGCTTCCCGTCGTCATTTACTTTATTATTTACGGCTACTATCCGCTGGCGCGGGGCCTGCAGATCAGCTTTCAGGACTACAAGCTGATGGGGGAGCGTCCCTATATCGGATTCGCCAATTATGCTGCGGTCTGGCATGATCCGTTCTTCTGGAAAGCGCTGGGCAATACGGTGGTGATCGGGGGAGGCATTCTGGTCTTCGGATTTGTCGCCCCCCTGGTGATCGCATTATCCCTGAATGAAGTCATGACGGCTTGGTTCAAAAAAACGGCGCAGATGCTGCTGTACATCCCGCATTTGCTGTCCTGGGTCGTGATCGGGGGAATGTGGATTTTCCTCCTTTCCCCCGACACAGGCATCGTCAATTTGGCGCTGCACAAAGTGGCTGGGATTGGTCCGATCCATTTTCTGGCCGAGTCCACTTGGGCGAGATGGGTCATGATTCTGGTCTCGACGTGGAAGGACATGGGTTACAGCTGCATTCTTTTTCTAGCCGCGATCGTTTCGATCAATCCGTCATTGTACGAAGCGGCCCGCATGGACGGGGGCACCCGGTGGCAGCTTGTGCGCTACGTGACGCTTCCCCAGCTGAAAGGAACGATGAAAGTCATAATCCTGCTGAATACGCTCGGGGTGCTGCGGATCTTCGACCAGGTCTTTGTTCTCCGGAATCCGTCGACCTCTTCGTCCGTCGATGTGCTGATGATGTACACGTTTCAAAAAGGTATTATGGAGATGCAAGTCGGCATAGGTGCGGCAGCGAGCTTTTTCGTTCTGGTCTTCACGCTGATCTTGACGCTTGCCGTACGGACATTAACCCGATTTGACGAGGTGGAGTAGATGATGAGACATGCGAATTACGGTTTAAACGCCAAGCGGATGACGGTGTTCGACTGGATCAACGCCCTGTTCATTATCTGCCTGATGCTGACGATGATCATTCCGTTCCTGAACGTCATATCGCTCTCGCTGTCCTCCGGGGTTGCGTCCATGCGGCCGGATATCATTCTGTTTCCCAAAGAATTCAGCCTCGACGGGTACCGCACGATCTGGAACAGCTTGGATCTATGGCGACCTTTCCTGAACAGCACGATCGTGACCGTCATCGGAACGCTGCTGCACGTGCTGCTGTCTTCGCTGGCGGGCTATGTGCTGATTCATCCCCGGGTACCGGGAAAGCGGCTGATGATCACCTTCATCCTGATTACGATGATGATTCCGCAGGAGGCGGTGCTGATCCCGCTGTATGTGGTCAACAAGGATTTCCACCTGATCAACACGCTGACGGTGCTCGTGCTGTCCGGACTCGTCTCGGGATTTTCGATCCTGCTGATGCGGAACTTCTTCATGAGCATTCCCTATGAAATTTCGGAATCCGCCAAAATTGACGGTGCCGGCGACTTCTGGATTTTCGCAGCGATTTATATGCGGCTGGCGACCGCCGGACTGGCTACCGTGACGCTGTTTGAGTTCGTGGGACGCTGGAACATGTTCACGGCACCGCTGATCTTCATCAATGACAGTTCCAAATATACACTGCAGGTGGCTCTGAAAGCGATGATTATCGATTCAAGCACGTCTTCCAGCAACTATCTCATCACCACCAATGTAAAAATGGCCGGAATCATCATCGCCATCCTGCCGCTGATCGTCATCTATCCGTTTGTGCAGCGGTTTTTTATGAAAGGAATCATGCTGGGTGCCACAAAAGAATAATGGGTTGAGAGAGGGGAATGCGTCATGCTGGCAAATACGAAAGATACGGAACCATCGCCAGGCGTAACGATCAGACGACAAGTGAAAATCTCGGCCGAAGAGGAGAAAACCTACCTGGAAGTGGGCTTTCAAGTTCCGGCTGATGCGGAGCGGATCCATGTCGCTTACCAATATGACCGTGCTGACGGGACAACGGTGATCGACCTCGGCCTGCGCTCCCCGGAGCGGATCGTCGGCTGGAGCGGCGGCGCCAGAACCGAAATGTTCGTCGGGCTGGAAACCGCGACCCCTGGATACGCCTCGGGCGATATCGCCGCAGGTGAGTGGGCCGTGATGCTGGGCGCCTACAGAGTGCCTGATGCAGGAACGGAGGTTTCGGTCTCCATCCGGATTCAGCTCAAGCATAAACGGTGGATTCCAGGCGATTTGCATGCCCATACTTATTACAGCGACGGCAAACACAGCGTCGGCGAGGTTTCCCGCTTGTGTCTGGATAAAGGGCTTTCCTTTCTCGCCATGACCGACCATAATACATTCGCCCAGAACCGGAACACCTTGGCGAAGTCGGAAGAACTGCTGCTCATTCCAGGCGTGGAGATGACCAATTATAAGGGTCATGCGAATTTGCTCGGACGGCTGGATGCGCTTGAGGACTTCAGAGTGTACACGGTGGAGCAAGCGTCTGAGCAATTGGCCAAAGGAAGGGAAAAGGGTGCGCTCGCGGTGCTGAACCATCCTTTCTGCCCGGACTGCCCGTGGGAATTCGGCTTTGACGTTCCGTTCGATGCGATCGAGGTTTGGAACGGACCGTGGCGGGAGCTGAACGAAACGGCGGTACGTTGGTGGCAGGAGCGCCTGACTGAGGGCCGGCGGATCGTGGCCGTGGGCGGCAGCGATTTTCACGGTCCCCATCCATGGGTGCAGCATGGACGGCCGACCGCGCATGTGCGGGCGGAGTCGCTAACCGCGGCCGGTATTCTGGAGGCCGTCCGCCGGGGGAATGTTGTGCTTACGCTTGACCCGGATTCCACGTTTATCGATTTTCAGATCAACGGCGCTTATGCCGGGGACCAGATACAGCGTAACCCTGAGCGTGGTACCGTTCTTCTGGAAGCCATTATCCGCGGGGCACAAGGTGATCAGGTCAGCCTGTGGTCCGACCGGGGGCTGGAGCGGCAGTGGACCGCTCAAGACGAGCTTTCTTTGTCCTGCGAGCTTCCGCAAGACCGACTCTTTTACCGAATGGAGGCCAGACGCGATATGGGGGAACTGGGATCGCAGGTCATGACCTGCCTGACCAATCCTGTATATTTAAGTTAATTTGAACAAAGAACATCTCAGGGGGATATACCGTTACTCGAGATGCTTGTTCATTTATAAAGCGTTGGATCAGCCTGTACAGTGATTTGACAATCTTCTTTGCGTTAAAGTATTATTTTTGCATCTAATCTCGTGCATAGAAGTGGGTATAGTCTATTGACTGTACTCACTTTTCCCTGTAAAGCAGTTTTAACATTTTTAACAGCATGGAGCGGACGAAATCACGGTCAGGAGGTTCATCCAATGAGTATTAACATTAGACAAGAGAACATAGAAGACATTCATGAAGTCTACCATGTCGTCCAAAAAGCATTTGAGAATGCCGACTATTCAGACCACGATGAGCATCATTTGGTGGACCGGCTTAGAAATTCGAGGAATTATATTCCGGAGTTATCGCTTGTAACTGAATACGGGGACAAAATCGTGGGTTATATTCTTTTTACGGAAATCAAAGTGGGTAAGCAAACGCTGATTGCCCTTGCGCCTGTTGCCGTATTACCAGAAATGCAGAGCAAAGGCATAGGGAAGCGGATGATTATGGAAGGTCATACAATCGCCGCACAGCTTGGTTATAAGGGATCTGTGGTGCTGGGTCATGATAAGTATTATCCGAAATTTGGCTATAGAAAAGCCAGTCTATATGGTATTGAAGCGCCATTCGAAGTTTCTGACGATCATTTTATGGCAGTTGAGTTTGTTGCTGGTGGTCTTTCAGATGCCCATGGCGTAGTAGAATATGCTAAAGAATTTTTTGAAAAGTAGATTATGAGCTCGGACCATTTTGTCATAGATAGGTAAAAATGAAGTCGCCTTCACGAAGGCGGCTTTTTTTGTTGCCATGCCCCTGGTTCTGCACAGAATCTTGGCGTCATCGTAAACGGCTGATCTATCCGGTTATTGACAATTGTTGGGCTGGGTTTACTATAAAAATGGAAGGAAAAATTCAGGTATTTCATATACCGATAGGGGGATTAGATGAAATTGTTAACGGTTACTTATCAAGAAATTGAGCCCAAACTGCAGACAGGGGATATTCTGCTGGCACATGGCGTCGCCAAAGGCAGCCAGCGGATCGAAGAACTGGAGCATTGTCCATGGTCGCACGTCGCAATGGTGGTTCGGGCGCCGGATGGTGAAGTGCTGCTATGGGAATCCACCTCACTGGATAATCTGGAGGATACTAGGCTGCATGTCAAGAAATCCGGTCCCCAGCTCGTCAAACTTCGCGACAGGCTGACTTCGGATGTAGGGAACCATTATGATTCGATATTCGCGATTCGGCAGCTGCAAGCTGAACGAACACCGGAGATGCAGGATTTGCTCGACCGCTTCATCGAAGAGGTGCACGGCGCTGTTTTTCCCGATAAGAAAAGAATGTATTGGGAAATTATCGAAGGGAAGTTCGGAATTACCTCTTCCTTCCGCGACTTCTTTTGCAGCAAATTGCTGGCTGAGACCTACATCCAGCTCAAGCTGCTCACCTCCGCCAAAGCGCCTAACAGTTACGAACCTAAGGATTTCACATCAAAGCATCGTCTGTCCCTGCTTGGAGACGCCCGGCTCAGCGACGAGATTTACTTGAATGCGTCCTCGTTCAGTGCATGATATGGCGTAGTCGCATCAGGGCTGCCGTCATTTTTTTGCTGGTTTTCACTGCAGCCTGGAATCCGGGGGAAACCTTTGCCTCGTCTTCGCTGTCCGTGAAAAACGGTGAATTGCAGCTATCCGGATGGGACTTTAGAAGCGATGGATCCATCGAACTGAACGGGACTTGGGAGTTTTACTGGAAGCAGCTTCTCTGGCCAGCCGATTTGCAGAGCAATACGCCTCCGGAGGTCAGTGGATATGTCGAAGTACCCGACTATTGGACCCATCACAGGCTGAACGGATCAAGGCTTCCGTCTGACGGCTATGCAACGTATCGTGTGGTTGTTCGCGGGCTTCGCCCGTCAGATAACGTTGCGATCAAACTGCGGAACATCTATTCCTCATACGCCTTATGGGTGAATGATAAGCTTGAGGCATCAGCCGGCCAACCCGGAACGACGCCGGAAAACACCGTGCCAAAGTATGGAGCCTCCGTCGTCGTACCGGTTGAACCGAACCCGGAAGGAAGCTTGACGCTGCTGATTCAAGTTTCCAATTTCACATACCCCAAAGGAGGAATTAACAATTCTCTTGAACTCGGGGATGCCAAGCAGCTTCAGAAGGAAGGGGCCGGCGAGCTGGTTCAAGACAGTCTGGTCATCGGCGCACTGCTTGTCATGGGAGTATATCATCTGTTTTTGTATGGATTCAGGCGAAAAGATGTAACCCCGCTGTACTTCGGATTGTTCTGCATGTGCATTGCTCTTCGAACGATGCTGGTCGGATCGAGATACATTCTGGAGATCCTACCTGGTTTTTCATGGGAATGGTTCGCCAAAGCTTCCTATTTAACGGTTTACGTAGGCGAGTTTTTTTTGATCTCATTTATTTATTATTTATTTCCTCAATATTTGTCGCGCACCGTGCGGCGCGTTACGCAAATTTTCACCCTCATCTTAACTTTGCTTGTGCTTATCACAGACATACGGATTTACGATTATTCGCTGCTGCCCTTTGAGATTTATTCGATCGGCCTCGTGCTGTATGCCATTTATGCTTCTGTTCGGATCGCCCGTCGGCGTCAGGAAGGGTCTTTACTGCTCATACTCGGGTTTAGTTTGATTTTCGTGACGGCACTGAACGATACGCTGAACCGCAAAGGCATTTTGGATACCCCGGCACTGCTGCAGTTTGGCGTATTGAGCTTCGTCTTTATGCAATCCTTGTTCATATCCAAGAAATTTTCCATGGCTTTTTCGCAGGTTGAAAGCTTGTCGGACCGCTTGTTAACGCTGGATAAGCTTAAGGATGAATTTTTGGCCAAAACATCCCATGAACTCCGGACGCCACTGCACGGTATCATCGGATTGGCGGATTCACTTATCGACGGAAGCTCCGGCAAGCTCCCTCAGCCCGTCATCGAGCTCCTGCGGCTCATGAAAATCAGCGGTCAACGGCTTGCCCATCTGGTGAACGACATCCTGGATTTCTCCAAGCTCAAGCATCAGGAGATTACTCTGGTCAAAGTAACGGTGGATCTGCGACTTGCCGTCGATCTAACCCTTCAAGTCCTTAAGCCTTTGGCTGAGAATAAAGGACTCCATATGGAAAACATGCTGCCGGACGATCTGCATGTAACGGCGGACGAAAACAGGCTGCAGCAAGTATTGCACAACTTGATCGGCAATGCCATTGCGTACACGGAATCCGGAACCGTTACGATCACGGGGCGCAAGTCGCACGGTCAAGCTAGAATTCAGATCAAGGACTCGGGAATCGGTATTGCTGAAACGGACCTGTCCCGTATTTTCGAGTCGTTTGAACAGATCGATCCGATGAACCGTCCGCAGCAAGGCGGGACAGGCATCGGGCTGTCGATTACGAAGAAGCTTATCGAACTGCATGGAGGCGGGATAGAAGTAACGTCCCAATTGGGCGAAGGCTCGACGTTCAGCTTTACAATTCCACTTGCGCTGCAGCAAGTGCCAGCGATGCAGCCCAAAACACCGCAACCCCTGCAGGATACCGTCCCGCAGGATCGGCATTCGGATCGGAGCAGGATTCACCCAAAGGTGGAATCAACGGATCTCCAGACTCATTTGCCTTCGGTGCTTATCGTCGATGACGACCCGATCAACGTTCAGGTGCTGCTGCAATTTCTCGGTGGGAAATATGCGCTTAAGTCGACTGGGAGCGGTCAAGAAGCCGTGGAGTGGATTAGGAGCGGTTACAAACCAGACATCGCTCTGCTGGATGTGATGATGCCGTACGTATCCGGGCTTCAGGTGGGCCAAGAAATACGCCGTCACTACAATTCCGGGGAGCTGCCGGTTATTTTCCTCAGCGCTAAGAGCCAAATGACCGACCTCGTCGCAGGCTTCGAGCATGGAGGCAACGACTATCTGGTAAAGCCGGTCGAGAAACAGGAACTGTTGGCCAGACTGGAACTCCATCTGCAGTTGGCTCATTGGAATCAAACCCTTGAGCACGAAGTGGAAGCGAGGACCATTGAGCTGGAGCATTCGCTTGAAGAGCGGGCCAGAGCGATGTCCGAAGTCTCGGTTCTTGCCGAGCGGAACCGAATTGCCGGTGAAATTCATGATCATGTGGGGCATATCCTAACAGCCAGCGTCGTTCAGCTTCAGGCTGGTCTGAAAATGTTATCCGTAAGCTCCGCCGAATCGGTCAACAAGTTGAATCTAGCATCAGAATTGGTTCGCAAAGGGCTTCATGAAATGAGGAAATCGGTACATATGCTAGGCGAGGAAGCAGCGGCCACATCCTCGTTCCAAGATTCGCTGATGCAGATCGTAGAAGATTCGGAAAAGTACGCTGAGGTAACGCTGGAGCACAAGATTGAAATCATGGACGGCAGTCTGGAGCAGGAAGCGGAAAAACTGATCCGCCATGCGCTGCAGGAAGGAATCACCAATGGCATCAGGCATGGACGGTGTACGCATTTTCGGTTTGAGCTGGTGGAATCAGGCGGCTGGGTCCGGTTTACATTGGAGAACAACGGCTTGCCATTTGCCTCGGATCGGCTTGGTTTCGGTCTGACCATGATGCGGCAAACGATCCGGCGAAGGGGCGGAACCTTCCGGATCGGCACGAATGGAGGTGCAGGCTGCCTATTGGTGCTCACACTGCCAAGTTCAAGGGAGGATCAACCATGTCAAAACTAACGATATTAATCGCGGAAGACCAGACACTCGTCCGGGAAGGCCTGGAGACTATACTCAATTTGGAATCCGACCTGGAGGTTGTGGCGACGACCGATAATGGCCAAACTGCCTATGAGCTTGCTAAGAGTTTGAAGCCGCAGCTCGTATTAATGGACATCGAGATGCCGGTGATGGACGGGATTACGGCGACCCGGCTGATTAAGGAGTCAAGCCCGGACACGATCGTGCTGATTTTAACGACGTTCACCAACGAAGATTATATTATTGAGGGCCTCGCGAGCGGAGCGTCCGGATATCTGCTTAAGGATTTCACATCCGACAAGCTGATCCATTCTTTAAAAGAGGCGGTCCGGGGCGAACTGATGCTGCCTTCCAAGCTGGCCGCCAAGTTTGCTGCCCGAATGCGCATAGCATCAGCCCCACGGCAGCCGATGATCGATTACGGTCTGACCCCCAGGGAACTTGACATTGCCAAGCTGATTACGGCACACAAGAACAACAGGGAAATTGCCGATATGCTGTTCATCACCGAAGGAACGGTGAAAAACTACATCAGCGTGATCTATGAGAAGATCGGGACGAATGACCGGACCAAGGCCATCCTGCTGCTGAAGCATGCTTTGGAGGCTGTTAACTAAATGAATATTTCACCAACACCGTTTCCTCTGATAAGGAAGCGGTGTTTTTTAATTTCCATAAGTATATCGGTGAATCAGGATCCCGTACAGTTACTTCCGTCATACCCCGGTCATATGACGAAAAGTACACTTCAGTCACTTATCGAGACCAAGGAAAGCCCGTTATGATGGAGGCGTTGAAGAGCACAACCGAATCGAAGGAGGAATTTATAAGTGACAACGGTGAACACCAATTCTAACGGCACGGACGCAGGTTCAATCTTTGATCCGAATACGACGGATCCGGATAAGCTGAAAATGCAGGCGGACGCAATGCTGTTCGTATCCGATCTGCAGGTCAACCAGGCGCTCAAGCAGCAGTGGACTTCGCTCCTGGCCAATATCAAATCGAAAATCGACGCGAATCCCCCGGCCGACAGCGACAAAGAGAGCGTTTATAAGGAAAAGCTCAAAATCATCAATAACTTTTTGGCTCAAAAAGGGTATGAAACGACTTCAGTTTATGTGCTTGAACTAACCCAGACCGATTTTTACGAAGACCATTTGAAGGAAAGCGAACCGAATGATGAGTCTGACCGTTTCGTACAGGACATCCTGGCGAAGACCGCACTTCTGGCCGGCTGGCAGGACGCCATGCAAAAGGCAACGGACACCGATACGTCGGCGCCGGACCAATTCCTGGCTCAGCACGGATATAAATGTACTGCGAAGCAGGTTAACGCTTCTTTTAAGGCGATGCGGAACGTAGACCTGAAGTTCTGGACGGGTATTTACGGCAATACGGTCATGACAACATCCGACGGCAAAACGGATACGGGACCCGTGGTCATCATTTACGACAGCCTCGACGGGATCTCGATCGGCAGCGATATGCTGGATAAAGATTTGAATAAGGTTACCTACAAGGACGGCGTACTCAGCTGGACGAAGGATGACTTTACGGTGAATCACTCGGGTCAGCTGACTTTCAGCCAGGTTACCCGGGCAGCCAAAGACGATAAAGATGCATACGTCGGCAACGAATTTTTCGGTACGATTACGTATTCCAACAGCGACGGCACCGAGAAGAAGGAGAGCATATTTGGACGGATCGGCAAGCCGCCGGAAGGTTCTTCCGGCAGTCACGACGGAAATCGAAAATCGTGTCCGACCCCGCCATCCGTACAGCTGTCCGTCGTTGATAAAGCGATGAAATACCTCGGTTACTTTATGGCTGCGGTGTTCGTCGTTGATTTCATCGCCTCTGTGCCTAAGCGGTTTAAGGCGATATCAGAGTTCGTGGAAAAAATCAAAAAGCCGAACGAACCGAATCAACCGGAAGTCGAGAAGAAGCTCGACAGCACCAAAGAGGAAATCAAGGAATCCAGCGATCCGAAAGCGCTCGAGGAGAACGGATCGTTTGTCGATAATATCGACAATGCGCAGCCGGAAAATTTCAATAATGAGCAGGGACTCGACTTCATTAATAACGAGCAGCTGCCGCCGGCAAGCGATGTTCAAGCGATGGAACAAGGCATAGAGAACATGAACGAGAACGGAGAAATCAATCAAAACGAGGAAAATGTTCAAGAGGATCCAAATCCGGTTGACGATAATTTTCAAGGCAACGAGGAAAACGAATTTGAGGGCTTATCCAAGCTGTTTGAGGAGGTATAAATGGCGATGGGCAATAATGCAGTTGCGCAAGACCAGGCACGTTTTTGGCAATTGTTCGTTCAAGCGATATCCGGGCATCTGCCAGGCAGCGATCCGAAAAATTTCATGGCGGCGGCCGGGCGGGTGGACTCCAATCTTGGCAGCGACGAAGAAGTCGTCGCGATGACGGACGCCTATAATGTGGGGAATACGATCCCTTCCTGGGGATTAACGTGGAACGGCGCGTTCAACAATAAGCTGTTCGATATTTACCAGCAATGGGTCCGGGATATCGTGCCAGCAGGCGGCACCGATTCAGGGAGCGGGGGCTCGTCTTCCGGCGGAGGATCGACCGATCCAATCGATACGCAGATCGAAAATCTCCGCTCGAAAATCGCGCTTCTCAGCAGCGACGTTTCAAAAATTAACCAAGGCATCTATGCCGATTGGTTGAATGAAGTGTGCGCAGAGCTTGATTCAACGGGAAAAGCATGCAGCGTGTATTTTACCAACCCGCCGGATCCGACCTGGGTCAATTTCCGTGCCCAGCAAATGACGACGGATGATTATAAGGCAAAGGTAGAGTCTCTGCAAACGACATATGGGGCACTTCTCGGCGGGATGACCGAGCAGCTGAACGCCCTGCTCCTGAAAAAATTCGGTCCCGGCTACCAGGAGCTCGCGGATGCGACCGAAGCCGTCGCATTGGCCGATCCTTTCGAGCCGCATTCTGCCGATGAGCTGCAAAAAACGGCTCAGTTCCAAATGACGATCAAGGAGAACGACACAACAGCGAGTGTCCCCCGATTTAAGACGAGCGAGCTTAAAGATGTGCGGGAATGGCTCATAAAACAGAATGACTTAGTCACGAGGAACAGTGGCCCGTTGTTCGGAGATCAAGCGAACGTGCAAATCGCGCTAAACGATCAGCAGATGACCGAAAGGGACAGCTCGTGGAAATTCAGCGCCAACGTGGGCATCCCCATCGACTGGTTCTGGCTTGGCGGAAGCACAAATGATTCCGGGTCCACACAGTTTAAAGAGGATTATTCCTTTGATATCCTGATCACTTACCAAGATGTCATTACGGTGAACATCAACCCAGGGGACTGGTTCTTCGAAGGGCTGCTGTCCACGTACAAGGATTACAATAATTGGCCGCAGGGCAGCGTGTTTGCAGGCAAACCGCTCTGGGGTGAATCCGGACTCATGGATATCGTCGTCAAAGGGGTCGTTCTTGGATACGCGCCTTACCTGAGATTTTCATCCAAAGACTGGACCAACACGACGACGCAGACCCAATGGTCCGCCAAAGCAACGTTCGGCATCGGCCCGTTCAACTTCGAGTCGGCTTCCGCTTCCGGTTCCAACTACAGCTCGATGACGACTCAGCTCCAGGACGGTTTCGAAGTTCGGGATATGAGCGGAATTCCGAAGATTATTGGTTTAATTGTGGATACCCCCAATGGATGATCCATCCACTCCTATACATGCTCCCTTAGTCTCATCCCCGATGCTGGAATCAGCCTCTATGGCCGTTCAGCAGCCGTCTTCCCAAGAGACGGCTGCTCCCCAGCCAAAGAAGGAACCGCTGTGGCTGATCAATCTCGATGCGGCGTTTAAGGTCGGCTGCCTCGTGGTATTGCTGCTGATCTTGTGGTATTTGGCACGCCTCGTCTTTTTTCAGGCGCTGTCGGAAGGCGAAATTTATTTTCTGACGATGACGCTGTGCGGGTCCGTGGGAGGTGTGACCAGTTTTCTGCTGGTTAAAAACACGGATACCGACACCGGGATGCACTTTAGGGATAACAAGTCGTTCTACCTGCTGGTTACCGCGGTGTTCTGCGGGAACATTGCTTCATTTTCCGTACCGCTGCTGCTGAATTTCATTCAATTGCAGAACGTGATCAGTACGCAGGTACCGCAAATTTTCGTATTCATCGGGGTGTGCCTGATCGCTAGTACATTTTCCGCACGGATCATAGGCAGCATTTCATCCCGAATCATTAAGCTGAATGATAATTCAACCATTAACATGAATAATAGTAAGCAAGGGTAGAAGCGTTAAGTGATAGGAGAGTGCTGGCGAATGACGCAGCGCTCTCTTTTTTTGATGCCATTGGTAATTTACAAGAGCAGTTGAAACCATCCTAATGGTGTTTTTTTGAACGGGAACATTGCAGTCAGGTAAGCAGCGTTCAGCATCATAGTGGATTCTAATCGTTTTTTAATCTTGTTCTTTTATAGTGAATTCAATTCCCTATGAAAGGTACAGCTCATGAAAACAAAAAAGGTTTGGATTCCTGCAATCATAGCGGCTGTTGCTGCCGTCCTGCTCGTAACTTACTATTACTATATTTCATCCTTTCACGGTAATGGTGATCCCCGCTTAACATCCCCGGAAGGACGTGGGTTGATCGTACGTTCACATGGAGAAGAGCGGCCCGGAGGCGGTGCGGAAATTTTCAAGTTTCTGGGAACGATCGCCGTGTTCCTCAGTGCGGCTAGTTTCTCTTGGATCTGGTTTAAAAAGAAGCTGAAGTCGCCGTCGATATTGGTGCGGAAAACCGGGAAGTTTCTGCACGGCGTCCACAAGCTTTTGGGTTGGATAACCCTAACGATCGTCACAGTTCACGGTTTATTTTTTTTGATTACCAAGCCAGGTGACCCTAAAATATTTACCGGACTTTCAGCATTCGCGATATTATTGATGATCGTCGGTTACGGATTCTTTATGAGAAGAATTCGTAACAAGGCAATGCGCATCGTGCATCGTTCTCTCGGATTACTCTGGGTTCCATTGCTGCTTCTGCACGCCGGTGGATCGGCCGTCGTTACAGTCATGGCAACGCTTGCCGTATGGATGTTGATCCGAATGTTGGAAAGAAAAGCGGGGGCAAGTCGTAAAACCATTCACTGAAGATGAAAAAGCCCCTAGGTGATTCTCTTTAAACTTTCGGCCAGCCGATTATCAGTACTAACTTTTGGTGGTGAAAACAATCGATAAAAGATATCATGGTGGATATAAATCATAGAATGGGGCAATCGCGGATGCGGATTAATATGAGCAAATGTCTTTTGGATGAGGGATTAAATCCATGAGTATTCCGGAACTTCCTGTTCTATCTACTAAACTGTATATCCCGCAGCCGAGGGAAAAACTTGTCCTCCGGCCGCGCCTGACCGAGCGGCTGAACGCGGGTATGAGCCATAGGTTGACCCTGATCTCTGCTTCTGCCGGATTTGGCAAGACTTCGCTGATCAGCGAATGGGCTGCCGGATGTGACCAGCCTGTCGCATGGCTGTCATTAGACGAACGGGATCATGATAGCCCCCGTTTTCTTACGCTCCTCGTCGCTGCTCTCCAGACCATGGAGAAGCATTGCGGAGAAGCCGTCATGCGTGCAATCCATTCCCAACAGGCACCTGAAACCGAAACGATTCTCACGATGCTGCTCAATGAAATTTCAAGAATTCCGTTTGAGTTCGTCCTCGTTCTGGACGATTATCATGCTGTAGGAGGCAGACAGATCAATGATGCCATCGCGTTCCTGATCGAGCATCTTCCGCCGCAAATGCATCTGGTTATCGCGACCCGGGAAAATCCGCAGCTGCCCCTTAGCCGGCTGCGCGCCGGGGGCCGCTTGACCGAATTGCGTGATGCCGACCTGCGCTTTACTGCAGGCGAAGCAGCCGAGTTTCTCAACCAGGTGATGGAGCTCCGGCTGTCAGCAGACGATATTGCCGCGCTGGAGGAGCGGACGGAAGGTTGGATCGCCGGGCTGCAGCTCGCCGCACTCTCGATGCAGGGACGTAAGGATATTCCCGCTTTTATCCGTTCCTTCGCCGGAGACAACCGCTACATCGTCGACTATCTGGTCGAAGAGGTTCTGCAGCGTCAGCCGGCCGATGTCCGCAATTTTCTGCTTCAAACCTCGATTCTGGACCGGCTGCATGGCCCGCTATGTGATGCCGTTACCGGCCAGAACGAAGGCGCTGCACGGCTTCAATCCCTGGAGCAGGGCAGCTTCTTTATCGTCCCTCTGGATGACAGGAGGCAGTGGTATCGCTACCACCACCTCTTCGGTGAAGTTCTATCCATGCATTTGAGGACCGATCAGCCTGATCTCATCCCTGAACTGCACCGACGTGCGAGCGTGTGGTACGAGCGGCACGGATCCCACGACGAAGCGATACAACATGCGCTGGCCGCCGAAGACTTCACGAGAGCCGCGGACTTGATCGAGCAGGCATGGCCAGCCATGCGCAGGAGCCGGCAGGAGGCTTCGTTGCTTGGGTGGATTCAGACGCTGCCCGGCGAACAGGTTCGCTGCAGGCCCGTTCTTAGCGTTGAATATGCATGGGCGTTACTGGCCGTCGGCCAGATTGAAGGGGCAGAGGAAAGGCTGCGCGATGCCGAACGGTGGCTGGAGGGCCCCTCTTCGCATATGACTCCTGAAGAATCGCCGGCCGGGATGATTTACGTAGATGAAGAGGAATTTCACCGCCTTCCGGGGACCATTGCCGGATACCGCGCCGCTTATGCACAGGCAAAAGGGGATATATCCGCCGCCATTTTTTACTCTAAGAGGGTACTTGATCTCGTTCCGGCGGACGATCATTTAAGGCGCGGCGCGGCAGCCGCGCTCCTTGGTCTTGCGGCCTGGACGAGCGGTGACCTTCAGGAAGCCTACCGGATGTTCAGTGAGGGAATGGCGAATGTCCGGCGGGCAGGGAACATCTCGGACGCCATCGGAGGCTCCATCGCTCTGGCCGATATAAACATAGCGTTGGGGCGGCTGCACCAGGCCATGGGTATCTTTCAGAACGGATTACTGCTTGCTGCGGAGCTGGGCACTCCTGAAATGCGGGGCACAGCGGATATGTACGCCGGAATGAGCGAGCTACGCAGGGAGCAGGGGGACTTGGACGCCGCCATGCAGCATCTGCACAGAAGCCAGGAGCTGGGTGAGCAAAGGGGACTGCCGCAATATCCGTATCGCTGGCGAGTAGCTATGGCACGTATTCGGCAATCGCAAGGAGACTTGGACGGCGCGCTTGAACTGCTTCACGAGGCTGAGCATCTGTATATCGGCGATTTTTTTCCGAACGTGCGCCCAGTGTCAGCCTTGAAAGCACGCGTGTGGCTCGCTCTGAATAGATGGAGCGAAACCGCCGAGTGGGTACAAGAGCAGCATCTCTCCCCATCGGATGACCTGCACTATCTGCGCGAATTCGAGCACATTACCTTGGCTAGGGTGCTTCTGGCCCGATATCAAAGCGACGGTGCAAACGATTCCCTTCAAGAAACTTCGGGATTCCTGGAACGCCTGTACCAGGCAGCTGCAGAGAGCAAGAGGACGGGGAGCCAAATCGAAATTTTGATCCTTCAGGCTCTTGCTCATCATAGCAAAGGCGACATTTCCTCTGCGCTTGTGCCGCTTGAACGTGCCCTGGCGTTGGCAGAGCCGGAAGGATACGTTCGAATATTTGCAGACGAGGGACAACCGATGGCGGCCATGCTGGAAGCGGCTATGACAAAAGGGATTTGTCCGAATTATGTCCGGCACCTTTTGAAAAGCTTTAAGAAGGATGAGGGCGGATCGGCTGCCAAAAAAGCGGTGGGCGAGCCGCTGAGCGAAAGGGAGCGGGAGGTGCTGCGTCTGCTCAAATCCGATTTGAGCGGACCTGATATCGCACGCGAGCTCCATGTTTCGCTAAACACACTGAGAACTCATACCAAAAACATTTATGACAAGCTTGAAGTGAACAACCGGCGGGCAGCAGTCAGGCGTGCCGAGGAGCTTGGCTTGTCATAGCGATTCCCGTATTGCTCCGGACCTGGAAGAAGGAATAAGCCCAGGACCGGGGCTTTTTTGCGGTTTGGCTTCGATTTAAAGAGATGGTGATCATTTAAAATCACCACATCTGGTGATGCCGTCTCACCACATGATCGTATATCTTCAATTTAAGGAAGGAGCTCCACAATGAAAGGACGATTGACAATGCCTGAATTTGGAAGGAAAGAAAGGAGGCGGTTGAATGAACGAAACACAAGGAATACCAAGTAACCTTCATGAGCCTGATCGGTATGAGATTCGGTTTCAAGGACATCTTGACGACCGGTGGGCTGACGGGTTCGAGGGATTGAGTCTCATTCCAAAGCAGGATGGAACAACCATTCTGACGGGTCCCGTGGCCGATCAGGCCGCCTTATACGGGTTGCTCAGAACCGTACGCGATCTTAACCTGCGATTGATTTCAGTCATCCGGGTAGAACCAGCGCCGGCATTCTCATCGGAGACCCATACGGATCACGAACGCCCTCAGTAATATATCTGCGAGAGTAGAACTTTCCTATTCGTCGACATCAATAAAAACAAGAAGGAGACAAACATATGAAAATAACAGCTTGTCGCGTCATCCGTTGGAGCGGTTTATCCGCCATCTTGGCAGGAATTCTCTTCATTGTCATCCAGGCGATTCATCCGCCTGAGATCCTATCATCCGTCACCACCAAAGCCTGGGCCATCGTCCATTACTTGACCCTCGCGATGTCTCTGCTTGGCCTGCTCGGCATCACTGGGATTTACGCCAGGCAAGTCAATAGGGCCGGTTGGATCGGTTTGTCCGGGTTTCTCCTGTTTGGTCTCTTTTGGACGGCCACAGCCGCCTTTACCTTTGTCGAAGCCTTTGTCTTACCGGTTATAGCAGCAGATGCACCGAAGTTTGTGGAGGGATACTTAGGGATCTTTGCCGGTTCACATGTCGTGTCTAACCTTGGGCACCTGCCTGGAGTAGCGCCGGTGGGAGGTGTATTGTATGTACTCGGCGGTCTGCTGCTTGGCGCAGCGACGTTCCGTGCCGGTATCCTCCCGCGCTGGACGGCCGTTCTGTTGGCTTGCGCCGCCGTGTCGACCCTGGCATCTTCACTGCTTCCGCACCCGATGGACCGGGTATTGGCACTGCCGATGGGTCTCGCTCTTGCCGGGATGGGATATGCGATCTGGTCTGAACGGCGGATAGACAGCAGTGCAGCGGCGGGTTCGACACAACCCAGGGGGAGAAAACATGAAAGCCATCGTATATGAACGCTACGGACCGCCCAATGTACTCCAGCTCAAGGAAGTGACCAAACCGGAGCCTAAAGACGGCGAAATACTGATTAAGGTATACGCTACGACCGCTGCAGCTGGGGATTGGCGCTTACGCAGGGCAGACCCTTTTCTGGCAAGACTGTTCAACGGTTGGTGGAGACCGAAGCGCATCCGGACTCTCGGATTCGAGCTGGCCGGTGTGGTCGAGTCCACGGGTCCCAGCGTAACGCGGTTCAAGCCCGGTGATGCCGTCTACGCTGCCTGTGGCAACGGCTTCGGTGCATATGCTGAATACAAATGCCTGCCCGAGGACGGCAGCGTGACGTTCAAGCCGGAAAATATGACGTTCGAGGAGGCGGCTGCCGTGCCGGTTGGCGCCCTCGCTGCACTTCAGTTTCTTAGAGCAGGGAAGATTAAGAGCGGCATGCGCATTCTCGTCTATGGGGCTTCAGGGTGCGTCGGGACGTATGCGGTGCAGTTGGCAAAGCATTTTGGAGCGGAAGTGACCGGAGTATGCAGCGCTTCGAATATGGAGCTGGTGACATCGATCGGCGCCGATCAGGTCATCGATTATACGAAACAGCGGCTGCCGAATGACGGCCCGGCTTACGATATCATTTTCGATACGGTGGGGAAAAGTCCGTTTAAAGCATGCGTCAAGCTCCTGACGCCGAACGGTGTCTACCTGCGGGCATACCATGTGAATCCTTCGCTGATCCTTCGCGGGTTATGGACCAGCTTGACGAGCAGGAAGAAGGTGATCGGCGGAAACATGAAGGAAAACGCGGAAGACTTGATTTATCTTAAGGAGAGGATCGAAGCGGGTGAGCTCCGGGCGGTCATCGATCGGCGCTACCCGTTGGAGCAGGTTGCTGAGGCTCATTTCTATGTTGAGCAGGGCCACAAGAAGGGCAACGTAGTTTTAACCATCCATGAGGATTGAGATCGCATTATTGATCCTGCCATCATCAATCAGCTGCTCAAGTTGCAGTGAATACCAATTCCCGTGCCATTTTTGAACGTCCATCCACCGCTAACAGATCGATTGCCTCGAAGAATTCATTGATAATGATTCTCACTAAAATTATAATGGGGTCAAAACCATATATCATTTGGTGGGGGGATGGAATAGGGATGTCGGTTCTGGAACAAATGATGCTGTGGAACTGTGCCTCGATTGATATCGTGGATATCCGTTACGAATGTTTGCAGCCGTATGAACAGCTCGAATACACCGTATCAGACGATCTTTTTATCGTTACGGCCGCCGGACAGGCGCGGATTCATGCAGAGGACGCCAGCTACGATTCGGAGAGCGCGCCGGTCGTCCATGTCGGGAAGAATATGATCCACAGGCTCCTCGCATCACATGAGGGTTACGAATTTTGCTTGATTCAATACAAAGCACTGCTGCCGCCGAAGCAGAATCTTCCGGTTGAGATTTCTAATCCACAGGAGACTATCCGGCTGTTTTATTCCTGTTACGCCGCGCCGGCTGGAGCGGGGGCATTATACCAGAGCATGGCGAAGGAAATGAACCGGTTGTGGCGGAACGAGCATCCGCTGAAGCGGCTGGAGGCGAAGAAACAACTGTACTCATTCGTTCATCTCATATTGCAAGAAATGGAGCGGACGGATGAAGCGGAGGGGAGTACGGCAGAGGATCCTGTCACAGCCGCTGTCGAACACATGGCAGCACATTATAGTGAGCCTTTGACGGTCTCAGACTTGGCCGAGCGGTTAGGAACAAATCCCCGTCAGCTGCAGAGAGGATTCAAAGCGCGTTATGGTCACAGCCCCATGGAGCACTTGATTAACATCCGGCTGGCCAAAGCGAAAAGGCTGCTCGAACAGAGTGAACTGCCTGTCGCGCAAATCGCGGAAGGGGTAGGTTACCCCGACAGCTATTATTTCAGCCGCTTATTTAAAAAATACAGCGGCTTGTCACCTAGAAGCTACAGGCAGGCAAGGGAAAAGGACAGTAGGCAGGCAAGTGACGGTTGTCGGATTTCTCCAAGTTTAACGTCGCAAACGTACATTGTCCCGGCCAAGGAGGGTGGGTATCATCTAAAGGGGAGCGCTTCGCAAGCGTTCCGCGCCTTGTTGTCGCTGACCCTGCTGTGCACAGGCGGACTTACCTATGCCGGCGGCAAAATTCAAGTTCCTCATTTGCGCGGCATGCTTCAGCTTGAACGCAGGCCGGAGCGCATTGCCGTGCTGGACTACCAATATGCCGACCAATTACTGGCGCTCGGAGTCGCTCCTGTCGGAAGCGTCGCCTGCAGCGTGGAAACCGGCGGGCTGCCCGTGGATCTGGCAGAGCCGCTGAATTGCATGGCTCGTCTCGGGACTAAAGAACAGCCCAATTTGCGGGTGCTGGCGGCGATGCAGCCGGAACTGATTGTCTGCACTTCTTTCCATGAAGGCTGTTATGCTGATCTCGCGGCCATTGCTCCGACGATCATGCTGGACCGCAACGAAGATTGGCGGCAGTCGCTGTTCCGGCTTGGTGAGCTTGTCGGCCGGCAATGGCGGGCGCTTGAAGCCATCGACGCCTATAACGCTAAGCTGGATCGGCTGCGGCGCAAGCTTAAGGACGGTGGCGGCTCGCCGATCGTAGCGCTGATCCGGCCGCGCGGAAGCAGCATCCGTCTTCATACCGTGAGACACCGCACGGCCCGCCTGCTGTACGAAGATCTTGAACTCGCCGCCCCGCCGCTTGCGGGCCAGCAGACGGGTACCAGTTCACTGATTCCGCTGAATACGCTTCCGGAGCTTAGAGCAGACCGATTGTTCGTGTTGACGGACGATACGAACCGGGAGCAGACCCGTTTGTACCAGCAAAGCCCCGTCTGGCAGAGCATGAATGCCGTGCGCTGTGGTCAGGTAAGCCAAGTTCACACGGCGCTGTGGATCGGTTATTACGGTCCGATCGCCATGAACAGGGTCGTCGACGAAATTGCCGAGGCGCTTCTGTAGCCGTTATACGACGAGTTTTCTATATCAGCAATACAAATCCAATCGCATCCGGACGGTGAGGACCTATGCCTGTGACAAAGCTTTGTCTTACGGTCGCTTCCAGCGCGGATAACGATCGGGAACGCGAGGAACTGGCCGAATTGCACAGTTTCATTATGAGCCAAGTCGTTCGAATGAATATCGGCGATTTTGTTCAGCTGACACTGGAGTATGTAACAGCCGATCAGGACCATCAGCCTCGAGCCATGGACATGGCCGGTCCGCGGCCGGGAGAACGGCCGGAGCCAGCTGCGCTCAGCGGGCGACAGCTTGAGATCGCCGAACTGCTGTGCCGGCATTACAGCATCAGGAGAATAGCCGAGGAATTGTATATTAGCGTCAATACGGTTAAAAAGCATATGCAAAATATTAAAAAGGCTCTCTGTCTGGAACAGGCAGGGGGCGATTTCGTCTATTTGCTGTCTGAGAGGTTGAAAGAGCGGTGAAGCATCGGGTGCATCGTCCGGGCTTATCCGATTGAAGCATTTGAATTATCCTTTCGGGTGATATACGGATAGACAAGGGGATGCTATGATTTACCTATCTTATTGATAATGATTATCATTATCGTAATTGATAAGTAAATCGTGCCAAAGGAGTGTATCCAGCCATGCAGCAAGCGACAGCGGCGGCTGAAGCATCCGCCAACAGCCGCTATTTGCAAAGCCAAGAAGAGCGGGAATCTTCTGCCCGTTCCTATCCCCGACGGCTGCCGATCGTCATTGCCGAAGCAGAGGGTGTTCATGTCAGGGATATGGACGGAAAAGTCTATTATGATTGCTTGGCAGGCGCCGGAACCTTGGCGCTTGGACATAACCACCCCGTCGTCATCGGGGCTATGAGGGAGCTGCTTGATCAGAAGGCACCCCTGCATACGCTTGATATAACGACCCCGCTTAAAGAGCGGTTCGTCGATGAGTTGTTCGCAAGTTTGCCGTCTTCATTTGCGCGTAACGCCCGCATCCAATTTTGCGGCCCAACTGGTGGAGATGCCGTGGAGGCCTCGATTAAGTTGATGAAGACGGCCACGGGAAGACGCAGCATTCTGGCTTTCCACGGCGGATATCACGGATCTACGCACGCGGCCATGAGCCTCAGCGGTACGCTTGGGCAAAAAGAGAAGGTTGCCGGCCAGATGCCCGATGTTCATTTTCTGCCCTATCCATATGGATACCGTTGTCCGTTCGGCGTGGGTGGTGAGGAGACGTCAAGACTGAGCCTCCGGTATATCGAAAACGTTCTTCGCGATCCGGAAAGCGGTATTGTCGCTCCTGCCGCCATGATCGTCGAGCCGGTCCAAGGAGAGGGCGGCTCCATTCCAGCCCCGCCCGAATGGCTCAAAGAGCTGCGCCGACTTACGAAAGAGCGGGATATTCCGCTCATCGTCGACGAGGTACAGACAGGCCTTGGCCGGACCGGCAAGCTGTTTGCCTTTGAGCACGCCGGTATCGAGCCGGACGCGGTCATACTGTCGAAAGCGATCGGCGGCAGCCTTCCGTTGTCGGTTGTCATCTATCACGAACGCTACGATGTATGGAAGCCTGGCGCGCATATTGGCACTTTTCGCGGGAATCAGCTGGCGATGGCAGCCGGATTGGCAGCGCTCCGCTATATCAAGGAGCAGGAGCTTCCGGAGCGGGCGCGTGTGCTCGGCGAACGGCTGCAGGAACGGTTAAGCTCGTTGGCGGAGAGTGAGAGCTGCATCGGCGACGTGCGTGGACTCGGTCTGATGATCGGCGTCGAAATCGTCGACGAGCACGGCGAACCCGACCATCTCGGCCATGTTCCGGCTGCTCCAGGGCTGGCCGCACAAATCCAACGGGAATGCCTTCAGCGCGGGCTGATCTTGGAAGTCGGCGGACGGCATTCCTCGGTGATACGCTTCCTGCCCCCGCTCATCGTGTCCGAGGAGCAGCTGGACGATATTGCCGCACGCTTCGGGGAGTCGGTGCGGGCAGCGCGGGAGGCATTACGATGCTGATGGGCCGAAAGCCGGTTTCGCCAGCGGAAATCCCACCTCCGGCGATGGACAAGGAGGAGAATCTAGCAGAGGAGCGCTCAGGAGCTTCGGCAGGCAGCTTGGCCGAACGTCATGCGGTGCAGCTGGCGGCGAGGTCGCTGCTCAATGCTTTCCTGCGGGAAAACGAAGACGCGGTAGAGCGAATGGAAATATTGGCTGAAGCGGCTGAAATGGGAGCTGCCGTTCCACTGACTCTACTGCTGAGCGACGGAACTCGTATTCACGGCAGCGTTCGTTACGCATCGCTCACAGGCCAGCATCTATACGAAGAGGAGTGGCTGCTGGAGCGCTGCGGCAGTGCAAGGGTGCTGCCCTTCGACGAACTCGCCGAAGCGCTTGTCCGCGAGCAGTCGCTGCGGCTCGGCCCAGGTGCGGCAGTTGCCGCACCTGGTACCCTGAAACGCATCCAAGCGAGCGTCCGGCATTTGCGCGGACATTTGGAGCGGCGCGAGGCCGATGAGCAGGCGGGACTCGATGTACGCAAGCTCGATTACATACGCTCCGAACAAAGCGTATTGGCCGGCCACCCGTTTCATCCGTATCCAAAAAGCGTAGAAGGAATGAACGAAACGGATCTGATTCGGTTCAGCCCCGAGCGGGGCGCAAGCTTCTTGCTGCATTATTTTGCCGTCCGCTCTTCTTGCTTGATCTGTGAATGGCTGCCGGACGCGTTCCAAGGGACGCTTCCCCCGGAAGCTTGCGAAACATTCCGGAGGGCACTGAAGGAGGGGCTAGGATCTCAGGCGGCAGCTTTGTATGAACCACTGCCGATGCATCCGTGGCAGGCGGATCGCCTTCTGGAGCAGCCATGGATTGAGCAAGCCGTGCAACGGGGCGAGTTAGTCCCGCTGGGTCCGCTGGGACCGCGGGTGTATCCAACCTCATCGGTGAGAACGGTATGGGAGCCGCACAGCGGTTACGGTTGGAAGCTGCCGCTTGAAGTACGAATCACTAACCTGGTCCGCGTAAACACGGCGGAGCAGACTTCGCGGACGATGCACGCCGTGCGCCTCGCCGCCCATCTAGGCGGCGAGCTGGAGAGCGAACTGCCCGGACTGCTGCCGGAAACGGGCTACTCCGGGATTGCTGTACATGGCCAAGCCATGCCTGACCCGGCTGCATCCGTGCTGATCAGGCCGATGGCGCTTGAGCCGACCGCTACGTTCGTACTGGCTTCATTGCTGGAAGGGTGGCCGGGTGAGCAAATGCCGAAACTGGCGCAGGCGATTACGGAAAGCGGCCGCAGCGGTGGAGCGCAGCAACTGCCGGATATGCTGGAGTGGCTGGAGCGATATTTGCGTCTGTCCATGCTCCCGCTGCTGCGCGTGTGGGATCGCTTCGGCATCAGCTTTGAGGCGCATGCGCAAAATTCGCTGCTGTCGCTTGCAGACGGCTGGCCGGTCAAATTTTACGTCCGTGACTTGGAAGGCATGAGCGTCGACCGCCGTCTTGCCGAAAAAGCCGGCTGGGTCGGCGATGTGCTGCCGAAAGACAGCCCGCTGCTCTACGAAGCGGCTGACGCCTGGCACCGCACCCTGTACTATTTTTTCGTCAATCATCTGGGCTCGCTTATCCATGCGCTGGCGCTCTGGCAAGGCTGGCCTGAACGTGAAGGCTGGAGCGTCGTTCGTCATCTTCTTGTAGAAGAAAGGGAGTGGTCCAGTGAAAGGCTGCGTCCCTATGTGGACGGGCTGTTAAACCATTCCACGCTTCCGGCGAAAGCGAATTTCGCCAGTTGCTTGGCAAACAAAGGAGATACGCCCTTGTATATATCCATTCATAACCCGATCAGGGACGGGCGGCGGCCATGAGCCGTCCGATTACACTGACAGCAGTCGAAGCCGCAGAGATGCAAAACCTGTTCGGCCTATGCTCTGATGCATTATCCGCTGAAACCGGCAAATCCGCTTCAATATCCGCTTGGACCCGTGCCTCAACACTCCTGGATCATGAGAGCTGCACGGCTTACCTCGATGAATTGGCCGCTCGCCTCGGAACCAATCTGCGTCCAATTGCCGCCTCGATGCTGGCCAAACGATACGCGGCTGCCATGGCGGCACCGTTCTTCCATGCACTGACCTGTTACGACAAAGCGCTTGAGCTGCCGGTCGAGAGCGTGGTTCTGCGAAGCGGAAAAAAGCATTGGCTTGAAGGGATAACCGTTAGCGGAAGGCTGTCCGCTATTCCCGCCGGGGAATCTAGGGAAGATTGGCGTCTTCGGACGGCCGAACAATTTGTCCGTTTACATTTGAGGCCGCTGTGGCAGTCGTTCTCACGCTGCTCCGGATTGCCTGAAACGATTTTGTGGGAGAACATGGCCGTACGAATTTATTCGCTTTACGAAAAAAAAATCCCCAAAATCGGGAAGGTGCCTGCAGCCAAAGCCGCGGACGATTTCAGGTTTCTGCTGCACGCGCTGCCGGCAGAGGCGTTCGGGCAGAAGCGGCAGCCGATCGCCCGTTTTTATGGAGGAGAATGGCAGTGTGATACGGCGCTTGAGCGCAAACCGGCCGTGAAGCGGATTCGCCAGACTTGCTGCCTATATTATCGGGTGTCGCTTGAAGGGGAGTATTGCGACGCCTGTCCGAAGACGAAGCGCCGCTAACGAACAAGCGGAGCAACGAAAGGAAGCCACACAATGGAAAGTTGGAAGCGGAGTTTGTATATCCTGTGCATCGGTCAATTTCTGGCCATGGCTTCCGTCAGCTGCGTAACTCCGTTTCTTCCGCTCTATCTGCAGGAACTGGGAGTGCGAGGCCATGCTGAGCTGACACTCTGGTCAGGGGCCATTTACGGCGCGAATCTGCTCAGTGCCTTTGTGATGGCTCCGATATGGGGGAGGCTGGCCGACAGGCATGGGCGTAAACCGATGCTGCTTCGCTCAGGCTTTGGCGTGGCCATGACCATCACGCTGATGGGCGTTGCGCGCGGGCCGGTCGATCTGCTGCTGCTGCGTCTTCTTAACGGGATGCTGTCGGGATTCGGGCCAGCCGCCATAGCGCTGACGGCCAAAAACTCGCCGAAGGACAGAAGCGGTTACGCGCTGGGTCTGCTGCAATCCAGTTCGGTCGGCGGCACGGTATGCGGACCGCTGCTGGGTGGACTGATGGCGGATCGTTTCAGCTTTGCGGAAGTGTTTCTGTATCTCGGGATCAGCATTTTTGCCGCTTCACTGGTCGTACTTTTCGGGGTTCGCGAACGAACAGAGGAGAGATCGACAAAGCTGCGGTCGACCGGATTACGGAGCGATATGAAAGAGATCATGGCCTGCCGTCCGCTGCCGGCCCTGTTCGTATCCGCTTTGCTGCAGCGTGCGGCAACGGTCGGCACGCTGCCGCTTATCCCGCTGTATGTCCAGATGCTTGCACCCGGAAGCGGCAATGTGGGACTGCTCGCCGGAATTGCTTCTGCGGCCATGGGCGCGGCAAATATGCTTACGGCGCCGCAGCTCGGCAAGCTGGGGGATCGCGCCGGGCAGAGCCGTGTTCTCACGGCTTCGCTGCTTGGGACGATGCTGATGGCGATCCCGCAAGTGTTTGTGCAGCAGTTCTGGCAGCTCGTGGCACTCCGCTGCTGCAGCGGCGCTTGCATGGGCGGGCTTGGCCCTTCGCTGAACGCGCTCGTGCGCAGGCATGCACCGCCGGGCATGGAAAGCCGCGTCTTTAGCTATCTCAACTGCGCTCAGATGGCCGGTGGACTGCTCGGCTCCTCCGGCATGGGATGGATCGCCGCAACTTTTGGCCTGCGTTATGTTTTTGCGGGTTCAGCCATACTTCTTGCGATCAATTTCATCTGGATCAGCGTGACCGGGCATGGGGCCGCGAGAAAAGGCGGAACGATCGAAGCCTGATACGCGGCCAACAAGCGAAGTATTAGGATGCACCAACTTCAAGCAGCATGGGGTAAAGCATGCCCTAAGTGAGCACAAGCTTTGTTCCTGTCGGCCAAGACGCTTCTATTGAATCAAAAAATTGCGAGGTGAGACCTATATGAAAAAGTGGAACAGTCTGGACGGACGCACTGCCGCCATCCGTTCGGCTGCTTACGAAAAGGCGGGGCGGCGCGTGCTCGGACAATTGATCGAAGCAGTGCTTTATGAAGGGATTGCTGAGCCGGACGAAGGACTTCCGCAAGCGGGAGAAACCGTAACCGCCCATTTGGCGGGGCGCACGGAAGCAGGCGAGGCTGTACGTTACCGCTTCGTCTGCAGGCGCAGCTTTAGCTTCGGCCGCATTCGGCTGGATCGCGGCACGCTTCGGCGCATCGCGCCGGACGGCTCATCCTCGCCACCACAGCTTCCGCTGTTCGTTGACGAGGTCCTCGGTCAACGGCAGCAGGGAGAACTGCTGCTCCGTCTGCACGAGGAGCTGGCACGAACGCTGCTTCATGATGCAGAGTCGATCGCTTGGCGGATGCTCGAGGGATCAAGTCGTTCGCGGGACCACGCGGAAGGCGAACTGGATGGCCATCCATACCATCCTTGCTACAAATCACGCATCGGCTTCGACGCCGCCGACAACAGGCGGTATGGGCCCGAATACGGGGAGCTTCTGCAGCCGTTATGGGTCGCCGTCGCCGAATCGCACGCTTGTATATCGCTGCGGCGCGGCCTGAATGAGCAGAGCTGGCTGCGCGAGGAACTTGGCGAAGCTGTGCTGGAACGCTTCCGCACCGAGTTGGAGCGGCTGGGGTATCGCCCGGACGAGTATCATTTGATGCCTGTTCATCCCTGGCAATGGGAGCATGTCGTCGTTCCGTCGCTGCACGGGGAGATTGCGGGCGGAATCATCGTCCCGCTTGGGTACAGTGATGACACCTACCGTGCTCAGCAATCGATCCGCAGCCTGGAAAACACCACGGACCGCCGCAAGGCGACGTTGAAGCTGTCGCTAGGGATCGTCAATACGTCCACCCGCCGGATGCTGGCGACGCACACGGTGCGGAACGCGGCGCTTGTTTCGGATTGGCTGCATGATCTGCACGATGCCGATCAAACCCTGGACAAACCGGACTTCGCGCTGCTCGATGAATATGCCGGCGTGGCTTTGGATACACGGCAGCTGCCTCCGTCGGTGCGCGAACGTGCCAGCGGCGCGCTGGGCGCGATTATGAGAAGAGGATTGGAAAACGTGCTGCACGAAGGCGAGCAGGCTCTGCCGTTTGCGGCCTTGTCGCAACCGGGCGGAGAAGCAGCTGCCGCCGTCGAGACTTGGATATCCCGGTACGGCATGCAGGTGTGGCTCGGCGAGCTGCTGGAAGCAGCGGTAACGCCGCTCATCCATATGCTGTTTGCCCACGGCGTGGCGCTGGAATCGCATGCGCAGAACATTTTGCTGCTGCATCGGGACGGTCATCCCGTCCGCATTGCGCTGCGCGACTTCCATGACGGCGTGCGTTTTTGCCGCCGCCTCCTGCCGCAGCCGGAGCTGTGTCCGGAGCTGCACCCTGAACCGGCTTCGCATTTAGCGTTTAACCGTCACTCTTATATGCAAACGGAGGATCCGGAGGCGGTTCGGGACTTTCTGCACAGTGCTTTCTTTTTCGTATGCCTCGGCGATCTGAGCCTGTCCCTTAGTGAACATTATGGTGTAGCGGAGGAGAAGTTTTGGGAGCGTGTTGCCGCTGTCATCTACCATTATCAAAACCGCCATCCGGAATGGGCACGACAGTATGAACTTTACGATTTATTCTCGGAAAAAATCCGCATCGAGCAGCTGGCCCGCAGACGGCTCTGGCCCGATTCGGAGGTGGAGCCGAAATGGGTTCCGAACCCGCTGCATGCGTTTCGTACGGTGAAAGGGGAGAAGGTCTATGCAGAATAATTCGATGAAAAGAGAAGCAGAGCGGCGGGTCATGGAGGATTTGCTCAACTCGCTGCTGGCGGAAGATTTGCTGGACGGTCTGCGCACGCTCGAATCGGAGGACATCGCTGTGTTGGAAGGTGCGGACGCCGCTTTCACCGCGGCCTGGAGACAGCTGCGTATAAGTTTACAGGCAGACGAAGCAGCTGGAAAAGAGCGGCCGGGCGATGCTGATGCTGCAGCAGGCGCTGATGACGGGACCGGGGAAAACGCTCAGGGCGCAAAACACCACTTGGCCTCTCCTATTCCACCGTTATATGCAGGCCATCAATCAGAGACGATTCCGGCAGGCACGCTGCTCGGCCTTTGGCGCCCGGATGGTGAGAATAAAGCCGTCGTATTCGGACTGCGCCGGTCACTGGTCCAAGAGCTGCGCTGTGAACCCCTGGCTCTGGTCTCAGCAGGCGAAGTTGACGGCGCGGCTCGATTGCTCACGCCTCCGGAATTGATGCGACTCGTGGCTATCAGCCGTTCAAGCGAAGAAGATGTCCGGCCGGAAGGGACCGAGACGTTCATCGATATGCTGCGGCAGACAGCCGAGCAAATCGCCTGGTCATTGGAGCGGCGCGTACCGGCTGGGGACCCGCTTGCTCTGCCGCAGGACCTGTCGCTGCTTGCCCTGGAGCGCAGCGCCGCATTTCGCGACCGGCCGTTTCATCCGGTCGCGAAAGTAAAACTCGGCTGGGGCCGCGACGAATGCGGCCTCTATACGGCCGAGGCGGGGCAGCCGATCGGGCTGCGCTGGATGGCCGTTCGCCGCGACCGGCTGCTCAGGGGCTCCGGTGCAGGCGATGTGCTGCCGCAGACGCTGCTCCTTCCCGCAGGGGGCCAAGCAGAGCTTGACCGCGAGCTGGAACAACGCGGACTGCACGTCACGCATATGGCCCTGCCAGTTCATCCGTGGCAGATGGACAGCATGCTGCCTGGCATGCTCGGGCCGGAGCTGGAGGAAGGCGTGTGTGTACCGCTGACCGTAGCGGCGGGAATGTTCTATGCGACATCCTCGGTACGCTCCTTGATGAGCCTCGGCGATACGCCGCGGCACGTGAAGCTTCCGCTCGGCATCCGTTCGCTCGGCGGATTACGGTATTTATCGGCTATCAAGCTAATGAACGGCGAACGGGCTGAATCCCTTCTGCGTCAGGTGCGACAGCTAGACCCGGTGCTGCGCGACAAGCTGTTCCTATGCGAAGAAGGGTGCTGGTTGGCACTGGCACCGCAAGACAACGACCTGTTCGCGGATCAGCCGCGCCATTTGTCGGCCATGATACGCAGCTATCCACAGGAGCTTGCCAAGGACAAAGGATACCGGCTTGTGCCGATGTCGGCCCTCGCCGCGCCAGGAGCCGAAACGGAGCTGTATCCGGAATGGCTGCGCCAGCGAGGCCGCACAAACACCGCACAGGGAGCGATTGAACTATTCCGTGAAATTGCGGAAACGTTCGGTGAGCTGTCGCTGCGGCTGCTGCGCTTTGGGCTTGTCCCGGAAGCCCATGGGCAAAATGTGGTGCTTGCCGTGAAGGACGGCCGGCTGCACGGTATACTGCTCCGCGATCACGACGCGCTGCGGGTCCATGTACCCTGGCTGCGCGAGGCGGGCCTCGACGATCCCCATTATTTGCTGCGTCCCGGCGTTCCGAACTCCCTGTATCATGACTCCCCGCAGCCATTAATCGCTTTTTTCCAAATGCTCGGCGTTCAAATTAATCTGTTTGCCATTATGGACAGTTTGTCTCGTGCCTACGGGTTATCCGAAGAGCGGCTGTGGACCGAATTAAAGGATGCCCTGCTAGCGGCGGTGTCACAGGCCGGATTTACCGAGCCGCAGGAATCCGTCGTTCATGCCTGCCTGTTCGGCAGCGAGCGTTGGCCTTGGAAGCAGGTGGTACGGCCGCTTCTCGCCCAAGCGGCGAAGGTGCCGGGGAGTATGCCGTACGGCAAGGGTGAGATGCGAAATCCATTCTTCGCTGCCGAGAGACTGGAGGTGCCTTATGCTGCGCATTGAACCACATGCCGCACCGATTCCGCCGGAGCTGCTGGAACTATACCGGGAAATACAGCCGTCGACAATCGGTCATTTAACCGACTTCGGCTATGTTCGCGGATTGCGGCCGCTCTTTACTCCGATTCGCATCCTTGGAAGCGCCCTGACCGTGAGGCTTCCGCATACCGATTCCGCGGCGCTGCGCGAGGCGCTCGAGCTCGCCCAACCCGGCGATGTCATCGTCATTGACATGTCCGGCGACGAGGAGCGGGCGTGCTGGGGCGAGTTCCGGGCGTACAAAGGGCTCGCGAGAGGAGTTGCAGGAGCCGTCGTGTCCGGCTGCGTATCCGACGCCGCCGCGCTGCGGCAGCTCGGTTTTCCGGTGTTTTCCCGCGGCATCAGCGCGCTTACGACACGCTCACTTGAACTCGAAGGCGAAGTCAATACAAGCATCAGCGTCGGCGGCGTAGCCATTCGGCCGGGTGATCTGATCATCGGCGACGAGGACGGTCTGTTCGCCATCGATCCCCTGCGGGCAGAGGAGCTGGGACTGGCGGCATTGGAGAAGCAGCAAAGGGAACAACGCAGCCGTATCAAACTCGGGTACGGCCATATCGGAGAGGGGAGTGGAAGGATATGAATGAAACGAGCCCTAAGACGATGCACTTGAATTTATTTTTGATGAGTACCGGCCATCACGAAGCAAGCTGGCGGCACCCTTCAGCGAAGCCTCATCTGGCGACCGATTTCCGATATTACGAGCGAATGGCCAAGCTGGCCGAAGCTGCAAAGATGGATTCGATTTTTATCGCGGATAAATATCGCTTGAACAAAATGACGAAATACCGCGTCATTCCACAGCTCGAAGCATTTACGCTGCTGTCGGCGCTCGCGGCGGTGACGGACCGCATTGGACTCACCGCGACCGCATCGACCACATACAACGATCCGTACCATATCGCGCGCAAGTTCACTTCGCTTGACCATATCAGCGGAGGCCGCGCTGCATGGAACATCGTAACTTCGACCGGTGACGCAACAGCCCGCAATTTCGGGAGAGAACGCCATTTGGACCACTCGCTCCGGTATGAGAGAGCCCATGAGTTTGTTGAGGCTGCAGTCAAATTGTGGACCGGATGGGCGAAGGACGCGCTGCTTCTCAATCGGTCTGCGGGTCTCTACGCGGATATGAACCGAATCAAAGCCGCCGACTACGAGGGACGCCATTTTTCCGTCGCGGGCCCGCTGAATTTGCCGCGGTCACCGCAGGCCGTGCCTGTCCTTGTGCAGGCCGGCTCTTCGGAGGATGGCAAGGCCTTCGCCGCGAGATGGGCCGAAGTGGTGTTCACTGCACAGCCTGGCATACGTGAAGCCGCCTCGTTTTACGCCGATTTAAAGGGGAGGCTGAAGGCTTGGGGGCGCGAGAGGGACCATATGAAAATATTCCCCGGACTGATTCCGTTCGTTGGCGATACCGAAGCGGAGGCTAAAGATAAGGAACTGGAGCTGAACGAGCTGAGCGTTTCCGAATATGGTTTGCACAATTTGTCAGCGCTGCTGCAAACGGACCTGTCCGATTGTCCATTGGACGGACCGCTTCCTTACGAGCGGCTGCCGGATCCTGAGCTGGTGCAGGGACAGCAGGCCCGTTTCCGCCTGTATACTGAACTGGCGCGCAGGGAACGGTTGTCGATCCGCCAGCTGCTGATCCGTACTGCCGGCGGCCGCGGCCATTTTACGCTTGCAGGCACACCGGTTCAAATCGCGGATACGATGCAGCGCTGGCTTGAAGAAGAAGCCGCCGACGGTTTTAATTTGATGCCTCCTCTGCTGCCGTCGGGTCTCGAGGATTTTGTGCTCAAGGTGATCCCCGAGCTGCAAAATCGCGGCATTTACCGCACCGAGTACAGTGGAACAACGCTCAGGGAACATCTTGGACTAGCCGCGGAGCCGCTCGCTCAGCGCATTTAGAATGCCCGGGGACCAAAGTCCGCAAACAGAAACCGAATGTCGTGCACCAATGCACCAATACGAGGCTGTCTGGGAAGCGAATTAACAACGGGTGCTTTCCGATACGCGTGATTTCAGTGGGAAAAGTGGACGTTTCGTCGGAAAAGTCCAGAACGATTGACGCAAATGTTCATTTTCAAACGCAAAGCTCCATGTAATAATGATAATCAATATCAATTAGAGTGATAAATAGAAACTAGGGGTGGGTCGTTTTATGTTAGGTTATTTCATCAATGGCCATCGAAAAAGGATGGGGATCATCGTGATGGCCATATCGATCATGCTGCTGTCGGTACTGGCCGGCTGTGGACAGGGAGGGGGAAGTAAAGAGGCTTCCTCGTCACAGAAAGCCCAGACCGACTCCACTTCGGCTGAGCCAAAAGCTGCTTCTCAGGGCGATGAGTCCAAGCGGACCATCAAACATGCGATGGGAGAGACGGTCGTCACCGGAACGCCGCAGAAAGTCGTAACGCTGTTTCAGGGAGCGACAGACGCGGCCCTGGCACTCGGCGTCAAACCCGCCGGGGCGGTGGAGGCGTGGATCGAGCAGCCTTGGTACAATTACATCCGCGACCAGATGGACGGCGCGGTCAACTTGGGTTCGGAAAACCAGCCCAATCTGGAAGAGATCGCCGCGATGAAGCCTGATGTCATCATCGCTTCCAAAACCAGGCATGAAGAAATCTACAGCCAACTCAGTGCCATCGCGCCAACAGTCATGACCGAAGAAGTCCATATTTGGAAAGATTCGCTGGCGCTCACTGCCGAAGCGCTGAACAAGCAGGGGGAGGAAAAAGCCTTTCTCCAGCGCTGGGATAGCGAAGTCGCCGATTTCCAGCAGAAGATGGGCGATAAATTGAAGCTGACGGCTGGTATCGTCGACTTCCGCGCCGACCATGCACGCATCGTCTATACCGGCTTCTCGGCCTTGGTGCTGGACGAACTCGGCATTGCCCATCCGCCGGAGCAAAAGGGCGAGGATTGGGGCGTTAAGCTGGTATCGAAGGAAAACATTCCTCAGATGGACGCCGACATCATTTTTGATCAGACAAGTACCAGCCGGGATGACGGCCGTCTCGATCTCCGAAAGGAATGGACCTCGCATCCACTCTGGGAAAATCTAAAAGCCGTTCAAAATAACCGCGTCTATGAAGTGGACACGGCAGTCTGGAACAACGGCTCTGGGCCGCTCGCGGCCGAAGAGATGCTCAAGGATCTCAAGAAGATTTATGAGCTGGACTGATATGCGGCATAAGCTGCGGCAAGTGCGACGGCGCTTCTTCGGAAGCTCCGCCGCTTGCCGCTTTCGCGATGTTGTGATTGGACATGCTGCAGGTCGAACAGGGGGGAGATCACGGTGAAGTCACTTCTGCAGAGGAACGGCAGCAAGCTGCTCGGACTTGCAGCTGCGCTGCTGCTGTTGTCGACGGCTTTCGCAGCCAGCATCGTAGTTGGAACGACACCGATCGGTCTGACCAAAGCGGTGGATGCGCTTGTCCGTTATAATCCGGCAGATAACGAGCAAGTCATTATTATGACGACACGTGTGCCCCGGGCCGCTTTCGCGCTTGCGGTAGGAGCGTCACTGGCGGTAGCCGGGGCATTGATGCAGGCGCTGACGCGCAATCCGCTGGCTTCCCCGGGTCTGTTTGGCATCAATGCCGGAGCTGTGCTTGCGGTTGTGGTTGCCTTGACCCTGCTCCCGTTATCCTCACTGAGCCAGCTCGTGTGGGTCGCTTTTGCCGGAGCCGCGGTTTCAGCCCTTCTGGTATATGTTCTGGGTTCCTTGGGAGGCGGTGGTTTGATGCCGATACGGCTTGTACTGGCTGGATCGGCCCTTAGCGCACTCTTCGGAGCGGTAACCCAGGGGGTGCTGGCTCTTGATGAGTCCGGCCTGCAAAATGTGCTGTTCTGGTTAGCCGGTTCGGTCGCCGGGAAAGAAATGCACACGCTGATGCAGGTGCTGCCTTATATGCTTACCGGTGGCCTGATTGCGCTGGGATTGGCTTATCCATTGACCGTTCTTAGCTCCGGCGAAGACGTGGCAAAAGGGCTCGGACAGAGGACCCTCCTGGTGAAAGTCATCGCCGCAGCCGCCGTTGTCCTGCTCGCCGGCAGCGCTGTGGCGGCTGCGGGCGCGATTGGTTTCGTAGGCCTCGTTATGCCGCATTTCGCACGTTACATCGCTGGGACCGACTACCGGTGGATCGTTCCTTACAGCGCGGTGCTCGGAGGGATTCTGCTGCTCTCGGCCGACATCGTCGCCCGCTTTCCGGTGCAGCCGGGGGAGCTCCCGCTTGGCGTGGTGACCGGGCTGATCGGGATGCCGTTTTTCATCTCCATCGCCCGTGGTGACTTTACGCAAAGGAGGCCGCAAAATGAGCCGTCCCGTACCGATTCGTAGCCGCAGGCAGCGTTTTTCGATGCTCACGGATAAGAGGGCTGCGCTGACATTGCTGGCGTTATTGGCACTATTACTGGCCTTTTTCATTCTTGGGGCTTGCCTAGGCAGCAGATGGGAGTCGCCGCTGCAGGTGCTGCGTACACTTGCCGGCGCCAGCAGTGACTCCGCTTTCGTCATCGGGACGCTGCGGCTGCCGCGCCTGGTTCTGGCCCTGCTCGCCGGGGCGGGTCTCAGCGTCGCCGGAGCCGTGCTGCAGGGCCTTATTCGCAATCCGCTGGCCTCACCGGACGTGCTTGGCATGACGGGCGGAGCCTCCGTCGGGGCTGTCGCTTTCATCGCTTTGACCGACGGGATGCTCGGCATCCGCTGGCTTCCGGTTGCCGCCATGGCCGGTGCGCTGCTCGTGTCCAGCCTTATATATGCCCTAGCCTGGAAGAACGGGGTGGCACCGTCACGCCTGGTGCTGATCGGGGTAGGCATTTCCGCTGGCGCCAGTTCGTTGACGATGATGCTGCTGGCATTCAGCTCGATCACTTCAGCCAGCAAGGCCTATATTTGGCTGACCGGCAGCGTATACGGCGCCACCTGGGAGCAGGTGCTTACGCTGCTGCCTTGGACGCTCTTGTTCGGTTCGCTGGCCTGGGCGAACGCCCGTCATTTGAACGTTCATGAGCTGGGGGAACACATCGCGACCGGCGTCGGCGCGTCCGTCCAGCGGCAGCGGCTCGGACTATTGTTTGTCACCGTGGCGCTGGCCGGCTCGTCTGTGGCGCTGGTAGGCGCGGTCGGTTTCATCGGCCTCATCGGCCCGCATCTCGCGCGCCGGCTTGTCGGCTCGTCGTACGGTGCTTTGGTGCCTGCATCAGCGCTGATCGGGGCGCTGCTGCTGCTCTTAGCCGACACAGCCGGACGCTGGCTGTTCCAACCGCTCGACGTACCGGCCGGCGTGTTTACGGCAGCGATCGGCGCCCCTTTTTTTATCGCACTGCTCGCGCGCCGTCGCCGGCATTAAAACGTATGAACGTGCAATACATATAAGCATCAGCAAGTTTATTTTATAACCGCGCCAGCACGCGGTTTTTTTAAATTTTGTTGTTGTGAATCCAACCAGCTCACGAATTGACGTCTACGCCTCGAAGTTCACGAAATTGTTCCGGCGTCATCCCTTCGTGCTTACGGAAGCGCTGAATAAAATAAGTACTGCTGGCGAAGCCGACCGTTTCCGCGATCCTTTTGACGGTCCAACCGGTTGAGATGAGCAAAGATTTAGATTGAAGAATGCGGCATTCGTTCAAAAACTCGATCGGCGTCTTGCCGAACAAACCGTGAAATTGCCTGCTGAAATGGGAGGGACTGTACTCCGCCTGGCTTGCCATTTGATCGAGCGTAAGGGGCTTGTGACTGTGGGCACGAATCCACTGCGCCGTCTCCATCAGCTTGGTACGCATCCCCGGCTGTGTCCGTTCTCCTTCCGAGACATCTACGTACATGATTAACTCGGCAAGCATTTCGTACAGCATCGCGGACAGCCGCGCTTCGCCATCCTGCAGCGGGCGAATGCCGGTAGTCAGGAGATCCGACCATAACCGATCAAGGCGGTCTGCACCCGCCCACGAAAATATCCAAGCCTCCCGGTCACCTTTGCCTTGAAGGAGCGTGCTAAGACCAGGACCCGTAAAATGAATCCACCGGATGTCCCAAGGTTCGTCTTTATCAGCATAATAATGCTGCGGTACTCCGGGGCCGCAAAGGAAGCCGGTACCTTGGCCAAGCTCCAACAACGTTTCACCAACTTGGATGTATCCTTTTCCGCCGCGGACGATATGCCAATTATACGTGGAGAGTCCTTGAGTCCGGTTTTCGCTGTGTGACGGCTCATCTGCATAATGTCCAAACGATTCGGGATAACAAATCAAGTTCGTGAAGCGCGGGCTTGGAATGAAATAATTGATTCTCATATCTCAACACCTTTATTAGCATAATCGTTATACGAAAGCATCAAAATCTTACGATTTAAGCCCCATATGATTAATAATATAATGTTCTTAAGAAGATGAATTCAAGCAAAATAATGATACATATTGGAGGAGATACCATGTATTTCGGCGCGGATTATTACCCCGAGCATTGGCCCGAGGAACGTTGGGCCGTTGATGCCCGGATGATGCGGGAAGCGAATATCAACATCGTCCGGCTGGCGGAATTCGCCTGGGCTAAACTGGAGCCGGAGGAAGGGCGGTACGATTTCACGTGGTTGGACCATGCGATTGAAGTGCTGGCCCAAGAAGGAATCAAGATCATTCTGGGAACGCCGACGGCGGCGGCTCCGAAGTGGCTGATGGACAAATATTCGGATATGTACCCCGTCGATGTCCACGGCCTGACCAAAGGCTTTGGTACACGGAGGCATTATTGCGTTAATCATCCGGTGTATCAGAAATATTCTGCGAGCATTGCTCGGGTTATGGCCGAGCATTACAAAGACAATGAGCATATCATCGCTTGGCAAATCGATAACGAATTCGGCGGTCCGTGCTACTGCCAAAGCGATCTGCATGCCTTTCGGATATGGCTCCGTGAAAAGTACGGTACCATCGACAAGCTGAACGAAGAGTGGGGAACGGTGTTCTGGAGCCATACCTACCGCAGCTGGGAAGAAATTATGCTTCCGACGTACGCCGCTAGCGACGGCTTCAGCCAAGGCGGTTCCGGCGGATTGATGTCGACCCCTTATAACCATAACCCGGGCATGCAGCTCGATTACCGCCGATTCTACTCCGATTCGACCGCCGTCTATCAGCGGCTTCAAATTGAAGAGATTCGTGCATGCAGTTCCCTGCCGATCACGCATAACTTGATGGGTCATTTCAGCGAGATCGATTACTTCGATTTAGGCAAGGATCTCGACTTCGTGTCGTGGGATAACTACCCGAATAACATGTGGGGCAAATCATCACCTCTCACCGTCGCCATGGCTCATGATCTGATGCGCGGCATCAAGAATCAGAACTTCTGGATGATGGAACAGCAGAGCGGTCCGTGCGGCTGGCACTCGTTGGGCGATACGCCGGAGCCGGGCCAACTGCGGTTATGGACCTATCAAGCCATTGCGCATGGAGCGGATGCCATGGTCTATTTCCGCTGGCGCGCGTGCACGTTTGGCATCGAACAGTATTGGCACGGTATCCTCGATCATGATGGCATCGGCCGGAGGAGGTACCGGGAAATCGCCGCAATCGGACATGAACTCAAAGAACTGTCCCCGCTGTTCGTAGGGGCAGTGAACAACAATACCGTCGCTTTGGTAAAAAGCTACGATCAAGTGTGGAGCCACCGTGCCCAGCCGCATAACCGGAACTTTCATTATGAATCGCTGCTTGCAGCCTACTACAATGCAGTTGCAGGTCAGCATGTCGGCGTTGACGCGGTCAGTGTAGAGACTGACTTTACGCCTTACAAACTTGTTCTGATGCCGGCATTCAATTTAATGACGGAGGAGATCGCAGACAAGTGCGAGACCTATGTGGCAGGCGGCGGATCGCTGCTCATCACATTCCGGTCCGGAACTCGCACCTGGAACAACCGCATGACGACTTTGACGCTGCCCGGATTGTTCCGGAAGCTGGCAGGCGTTGAACTGGAGGAATACGACTCCGTCAATTTCGGCCGGACTGTAGCGGTTAACGGGTCGTTCGGCGAAGGCACTGCTTCCATGTGGTGCGATGTGCTTAAGCTGGATGGGGCCGAAAGTCTTGCGGATTATCAGGGACATTATTACAGCGGAACACCGGCAGTTACTGCACACACCTATGGGAAAGGCAAAGTTTATTATGTCGGATGCGACCTGGATAACCCGGCGATGGACAGCCTTATGAAGTTGGTTCTGGAAAGGGAGGGCGCAGCCCCTGCTTTGCCTCAAAAATATGATGGAATCGAGGCAGTTGAAAGAAAGATCGATGGAAATGGATACCTGATGCTGCTGAATCATCGTAATGAGTCCGTCGACGTAGAACTGGGCGGCGGAGGCGCCTATGTAGATGCCTTGAGCAAGCAGACCGTAGAAGGCCGCATTCTTCTGCAGCCATATGCCGTACATGTTCTTTTAAAGCAAGAAATCTAAATGGTGCTTCGTAGTGGACATCAGCATGTTCTCCGTAATCCTCGTTCTGAATAATTTCGGCCGAATTCTCCATAATAGGAAAGTACATCCAAGAGAAAATGGAGGATAGGCATATGCTCGATAATCTGGAAAGCAACTATGACTGCAAAAATGCAGGGGATGATTTGCATCAGCTGAAGCAGGAGCTCAGCTCGCTCCGAGGCATGGGCAAGGAAGATCCAAAGACGCAGGAAGACATCAACCGGCTCGAGAATCAGATCGCCTTTATTATGAACAAATGTGATATTAATCAATAGTTTAGGCAACAGCACCCCTGAACACGGCATCCGCTTAAGCCGGTGTCGCGGGGTGCTTTTTCATGTGGGTTCTGACATTTCCAAACTTTAAGGCGATCATTCCTTTTGCGAGTGATCGTCTTTTCGTATGTGGATATCATTTCCTTACTAAAGTGTAAGGCATATGTAAGGCTTCCTCTATTCAAATCACTTTCATTCTGGCTTACATTTACGGGGTACATCTTAAGTCAGCAAGAGGAGGAGTGATGTTAGGTGAATCAGAATTCCGAGATCCAAAACAGAATATCGTTGCTTGATGCCTTAAGAGGTTTCGCCCTTTTGGGCATTTTACTAGTGAATATTATTAGCATCATGGAGGCGGAATTCCCGGAAAAGGGAACGTTCGATTGGGGCTTGAGCCGATTTTACGATTATGCGGTGGAGCAGCGGTTTTATGTGATCTTCTCGTTATTGTTTGGAACAGGATTTTATATTTTCATCACACGGGCAAAGGCGAGGGGGGACAACGCGATCGTACCGTTCATAAGGCGGCTTGCCGCGCTGCTGGGTTTCGGTGCGGTCCACTTTGTTTTTCAGCCGGGAGAAGCGCTGCATATTTATGCGATCATTGGTTTTCTGTTGATTCCTTTTTATAATCGAAAGCCTGCTTTCAACTTTGCCGCCATGCTGGCTGCGCTTGGGCTGAGTCTTGTTCTGGGCGAATACGCAGTTACTCTGGCGATGTTTTTGCTGGGACTTTTATTGGGCCAAATCGGCTTCTTTACGAGATTCGGCGAATTTGCGCCTCAACTGCGCCTGGCGGCCTGGATCAGCCTCGCCCTGACTCCGGGGGCCCTTTACCTGCAACACAGGACATTCCCAACCAACTGGTACGGTGAAGGAGCTAATTTAGCCGGCCTGGTCATGGGCACCCTCTATGTCTCGACTTTTCTGCTCCTGTACCGGAACCGGCGCATTCAACAGTGGCTGAGACCTTTGGCTGCTTTCGGCCGGAACGCCTTAACGAACTACCTGGGGCAAACAGCAATCATCGTTATGATTCTCTTCTTGTTCGATTTGAAGCAAGAGGTTAGTGTGACGGATACAACCCTCATTGCACTGGGCATCTATGCCATTCAGATACCGCTCAGTTCCCTTTGGCTGAAAAGATATAAAATGGGACCCTTGGAATGGATTTGGCGGATGCTGACTTATGGTAAAAGGATTCCGATCAGAAAAGAAATGTAGATGGAAAAATATAGGTCTTCTTTTTCTTTCCCGATATCATGTTAACTTCCATACTGTGATATTCTGAAAGGGTCAATAGGATTAAACGATTGAACTTGAAGGAGGATTGAGATGAATCGGGAAACGGCAGCCCAAATCGCTGTTGAATTTAAAAACAATCAAAAGGTGCTGGTTGCCATAGGTAATGGAACCCAGCAAGCCATTCTCCAAACCTTAATCCAGGGACCGCAAACCCCAGGTATGCGAGTGGGGGAAATCAGACTGCGTACTCATCTGTCTAGGCCGGCAGTTTCGCATCATTTGAAGATATTAAAAGATGCCCAAATTGTAAGTGTTCATAAACAAGGAACCATCAACTACTACCGGCTGGACTCAAAAAGCAAGCTGAAATCTTTGAAAGATTTGGTTCATGTCATCGAAAAAGCTTTGCTGCCATGTGAGTAATACGAAATCAACCCATGAAAATTGCAGGAACAGAAGGAGAGAACCCAAATGAACCAAGCCGTCGAAGCGGCAAATGGCGTGAAAATTCCTCAGCTTGGTTTTGGCGTATACAAAATCCAAAAGGGCGTTGTCTTTGAAAAAACCATTGCGGCGGCAATTCGAACCGGATACCGACACTTCGATACAGCAAAGATCTACGGCAATGAAGGAGAGTTGGGCCAGGAAGTGCAAAAAAGCGGCGTGCCCCGCGAGGAGTTCTTCTTTACTTCCAAAGTATGGACAACCGATCTAGGATATCATGCAACGAGAAAAGCGTTTGATCAGACCTGCCGGAAACTGAACGTAACGTATCTCGATATGTATTTAATTCATTTTGCCGGACCGCATTATGAGAAAGCTTGGGCGGCGATGGAGGAATTGTACTTAGAAGGGCGAATCAAAGTTATCGGGGTAGCAAATTTTGAGGTCCGACATTTGGAACGGCTCAAGAATCATGCCAAGATTTTACCGATGATCAATCAGATCGAAACGCATCCCGGGTTTCAACAACACGAATTACATGATTATTTGGCTCGTCGTCGAATACTGCACGAGGCTTGGGGTCCTCCTGGGACAGGGAAACAAGACTTTGCTGGAGCATCCGGTTCTTGCCATGATAGCCCATCACCATAATAAGTCAGTTGCACAAGTGATTTTACGCTGGCAAATCCAGCGGGGGGTTATTGTCATCCCTAAATCGTCCAATCCGCAAAGGATACAAGAAAACAGCGAAATTTTTGACTTTCACCTAAGCGATGGAGAGATGGAGCAGATCCGCCAGTTAGAAACAGGTACAAGGTATTCCGTTAATCCGACGGGCATCATAATCAATCCGTTGTATGTAAAGTTGATGAAGCTGTTTGTGAAGTAACATAATGACGGAGTGACTCCATCATCACGCGAACCGTCGGTCGAAGCATAGTGTACAATAAACGATAAATAATGCAGCGAGGGATACCAATGACGATCGATGAAATCATGGAATACTGTCTGTCCTATCCGGCCTGTTATGTAGATCACCCTTTTGGAGCAGAATGGACGGTAATCCGCCACAAGGGGAACAAAAAAAGCTTTGCGCTGATTTACAGCCACAACGATCACTTGTGCGTGAATCTGAAATGCGATCCGGGCCGGGCGGATTTTCTGCGCAGTGCGTTTGAAGAAGTGAAGCCGGGTTATCACATGAATAAAGAGCATTGGAATACGGTGATCTTGGATGGGGACCTGCCCGATGATGATATACACGATATGGTGAAGCACAGCTATGAATTGACAAAACCTAAGATTCGTGTGAGGAAGGCACCTCATTGACGGTTACCTCTTGAACCTCCGTCATAAGTTTTGGCGGGGAAGGGACTGTTTCATTTCACGAATGAACGGGGCCCTGGAATGACAACATAAGGAAGTAGTATACATCTCACTTTTTCCAGAGGAGGATATCTGTCATGGCTCACCAGAAAAGAAGAAATGAAGCAGCCTGGAAGTCACGCAAGCAAGAACAGCATCCCCATGGCAAAATCAAATCGCTGAAGGAATTGTCCGGCGAATATGATGAGGAGCATACTGCGAAGTAAAGAAGGGGAGACTGCACGGGCAAATGACCGGCAGTCTTCCTTTTTTAGAATGAACAACCAAGCCTCGTTGAAATTCCAGTCTTTACAAGCAGCAAAAAATGTATTATATTTGTTTGTGCAAACATTAATTAAAACTCTGAATCGAGGCAGCGACATGTTGGACACTTATTTTAAAGAATGCTTATATTTCACAGCCAATCGTCTCAGCAGAATGATAACCAAAATGGCCGAAGATGAATTTGCACCGAGCGGACTAAATCCTACCTCTGCTTTTTTGATGTTGACTGTACTGGAGAAGGACGGCATCTCGCAGAAAGAAATCGGCCAAAGCCTCCATCTTAAGCCTTCCACCATTACGCGGCTCATCGAGAGCCTTCAAGCCAAAGGACTTCTCAGCAGCCGCCAGGATGGCAGAATGTCCTTGATTTACGCAACAGACCGGGGAAGAGAAATGGAGAAACAAATCCACGAATGTTGGCAAAAACTGCGACAGAGATACAATACAATATTAAACCGTCAGGACGATGAACTCTCGCTTCAACTGAACGAGGTATGCAACCGTTTGGAAAATGCCGAATGACATGAGCATTCGGTTTTTCAATCGCACAACATTTGCTTGTGCAACTAAATATTATTGGAGGAGATATGATGAATCAGCCAGTTCTAATCGTTGGCAGTACGGGGAAAACAGGACGTCGGGTATCGGAAAAGCTGCTGCAAGAGGGAATACCGGTCCGTTCCGGATCACGTTCAGCTGAGCAGCCCTTTGATTGGAGCGATTCGTCCACTTGGGAGCCGGTACTGCAAGGGACAAGGGCAGCGTATATTACCTATTATCCGGATTTGGCCGTTCCGGGCGCTGCTCAAGCGATCGATTCATTCGCTAGATTGGCCGTGGAAATCGGTGTGCGCCGTTTGGTTCTTTTATCCGGTAGAGGTGAAGAGGAAGCTCAGCGGAGTGAACTTGCGCTGCAGAATTCCGGCGCGGACTGGACGATCCTACGCTGCAGCTGGTTCTGCCAAAATTTCAGCGAAAGCTTCCTGTATGACATGGTAAAAGCAGGCGTCGTAGCGCTGCCGGCAGGAAGCGTGAAGGAACCATTCATTGATGCTGACGATATTGCAGCTGCAGCCGTCTCGACTTTGACCGATGACCGGCATATCGGACAGCTGTATGAATTGACGGGACCGCAGGCGATCACCTTTGCGGAAGCCACGTCCTTGATCGCCCAAGCGTGTCAGCGGAATATCCGGTACCTCCAGCTTACTTCCGAACAATTTATTTCCATGCTCTCACAACAACAAGTACCTGGTGAGTCTATAACCCTGCTGTCCTATTTATTCTCCAGCGTGCTGGACGGTCGGAACGAGATTCCAGCGGATGGCGTAGAACAAATTCTAGGAAGAAAGCCGAGAACATTTTTTGATTATGCGCGGCAGGCTGCCAGAGCCGGGGTTTGGGATTGAAACGAATTAGCAACGCTGCCCATCAAATCGTAGGAGGAAATATTCATGAATTCTTTGTATTATGTTACCTTTGCAACTACATTGGGATCCGGGTTGCTGGCCGGCGTGTTCTTCACTTTTTCGACATTCGTGATGACATCGCTTGGCCGCCTTCCGGCGGAGCAGAGCATTTCTGCCATGCAGTCGATCAATTCGACGATTCTGCAATCGTTATTTATGCTGATCTTTATGGGAACCACCATTTTAAGCGTAATTTTGGGCATTGCTTCTTTTTTCAAAATGGGCAACAGTAGCGCAGTCTATGTGCTCATTGGCAGCTTGTTTATTATTGTTGGAGTATTTTTGGTAACGGTCATCTTTAATGTGCCGCTTAATGACTCTTTAGCAGCTGCGAATCCAGGGGCAGCCGACGGAGCGCAAGTGTGGAGCGATTATGTTGCCGGTTGGGTACCCTGGAATCATGTGAGGACGATATCTTCGATCGCGGCCTTGGTTTCTTTTATGATCGCTATCCGTAAATGGTAAGCATGTTACATCAATGCCTGAAAACCACTGATTCTGGATCAGTGGTTTTTTCTATTTTTCATCATATTATGTTGCCAACCACATTTATATGTTGCCGACCACTAAAATATGTGGTATTGTTGTTTTACAACCAGATATGTTGTCGACCACATAAGTTGATTCCAGTATGAGAGAAGACCTTATAGAAAGTTGAGGATATTCAGATGGAAGAGAACAAGGAGCATAATATTGAAGTTCCCGAAGAAGAAGTTAGTGCGGTGAGGGAGTTCCCCGTGAGTTTCTCGATATTCAGTATGGCGCGCTCACACCGCGGGCTTGCTGCCCAACTGCTGCGGGAAGCCGGCTTGTACCCCGGCCAGGAAATCGTACTCATGCAATTGTGGCACAGGGATCACCGATCGCAGAACAGCTTGTGCCGATCGACTCGTCTGGACCACTCCACGATCGCTAAATCGGTTCGGCGTTTGGAAGACGCCGGCCTGGTTGTAAGCAGCCGCTCCAAGGAAGATAAGAGAGTGACCATCGTATCGCTTACCCAGGCAGGACGTGATATTGAACTCAGGGTGAATGACGCGTGGAGTAAGGTGGAAGCCTTAACAACCGAAGCACTCACAGAAGACGAACAAATGACGTTTGTGACCCTGGCACGCAAAATAGCTGCTTCCTTGGAGGCGGCAGAGGAATAAGAGAAAAACAAAAAATCTATCAAGATATTTTAAGGAGATGTTTATATGTCTAAATTGATGCAAGCAGCTCAAATCCATGAATATGGCGGTCCGGATGTCTTGAAAATTGGAGAAGTAGAGGTGCCTCAACCGAAAACGGGCGAAGTGCTTGTCCGCATCGTATACGCTGCCGTGATTCCGTTGGACTACAAAATTCGTAACGGCTGGGTTCAGGATGTATTCCCAGTTACATTTCCCTACATCCCGGGATTCTACGCTTCCGGGCACATCGAAGCGGTAGGTCCCGATGTTACGGCGTTCAAGCCGGGTGATCGCGTATTCGGAACCGTGAAGGGGGGCTATGCCGAATACGCGATTGCAATCGCCAACGATTTGGTTAGCATGCCGGATCATTTATCCTATGAAGATGCAGCAACGATCAAGGCTGGAGCGGAAACGGCTTGGAAAGCATTGTTTACGGAAGGCGAGCTTGAGCCCGGCCAAACGGTTCTGATTCATGCAGCAGCAGGGGGCGTGGGACAGTTTGCTGTTCAACTAGCCAAGTGGAAGGGAGCAACTGTGATCGGTACAGCTTCAACGGCCAATCTCGATTTTGTTAAATCCTTGGGGGCGGATCAGGTCATCGACTATACGACAACCCGGTTCGAGGAGGCTGTTCCCCATGTAGATCTCATCGTAGATTCCGTTGGCGGGGATACGGAAACTCGTTCCTGGTCTGTGCTCAAACGAGGCGGAATATTGGTTTCACTCACCCAGCCGCCATCCGCGGAAGCTGCTAAAGAGCATGGCGTTACTGCCAAGTTCAACACCAAGTTTCCAACGCCTGAAGATTCGGAGACGATCGCAAGGATGATTGCAGACGGGAAGCTGAAAGTCTCGATCGAAACCATTTTTCCGCTGAGCCAAGCTAAGAGCGCACTAGAGAAAAGCGAAACCGGACATGGGCGCGGTAGAATTTTACTCGGCGTTAGCTCTAGTTAAAATCAAATCAGACCATTCGATTTATCATCATCCATGATCCTAAAAAAGCGTTACTTTATACGGTGTCAAATTGCATAAATGCATTTAATCATGTATAATAAAAGAAATTCATACATCGGAACACCGGAGGAGCCTGTCACGACAGGCTCTTTCTGCGTTTTTTTAGGAGAGCCCTGTCGTTGACGGGCTCTTTTTGTGCCTTTTTCCGGTTATGAATGGTAGTGGTCAAATCCAAAGGAGGCGCTTAAATGTTGGAAATCATGCTCTATCTTGCGATTATTTTGCTCGCCACCAAGCTGCTTGGCGACTTATTCGTTAGGCTCGGTCAACCTGCCGTTCTGGGAAAGCTCCTGGCCGGCATTCTCGTCGGCCCCGCTGTGCTTGGCTGGATTCATCCGAACGAATTTATATCTATTTTCTCTGAGATCGGCGTATTGCTGCTCATGTTTATGGCAGGTCTGGAAACGGATTTGGATCAGCTTCGAAAAAATTGGAAGTCGGCGTTCGCCGTAGCGGTTGGAGGAATTATACTGCCGTTTATCGGCGGCTATGGAGCTGCTTCCGTCTTTGGCCTGAGCAATAACCAGGGACTTTTCCTAGGCTTGCTTCTTTGTGCCACTTCGGTTAGCATTTCCGTTCAGACTCTGAAAGAAATGGACCGGCTGAACACGCGGGAAGGCACAACGATCCTGGGTGCAGCGGTTGTGGATGATGTGATCGTCGTCGTCATGCTGGCCGTCATGATGAGCCTGCTTGGCACGGGGCACGACGTATCCCTTGGTCTGCTCATCGGCAAAAAGCTGCTGTTTTTTATCGTTGCCATCGCTGTCGGCTGGCTGGCCGTCCCTTGGTTTTTAAAGCTTTTCGCACCGCTGCGGGTTACCGAGTCCGTCATCAGCGGAGCGCTTATCGTATGCTTTGCCCTATCGTATTTTGCCGATCTTATGGGTGTGGCCGCGATTATCGGTGCTTTTGCAGCCGGCATTGCCGTTTCCCAGACTCCTTTCAAGCATGATGTGGAGGACCGTGTGGAGCCGGTGGCGTATTCCATCTTCGTTCCCGTGTTTTTCGTCAGCATCGGTCTTAACATTACGTTTGAAGGTGCTGCTAACCAATTGGTATTCATGGGATTCATTACGGTCGTGGCCATTCTGACCAAGCTTCTTGGCGGCGGGCTGGGAGCCAAACTCACCGGATTTAACGGCCGTTCATCGCTGGCGATCGGGGCTGGAATGATATCACGCGGGGAGGTAGCCCTCATTATAGCGGCAACGGGTTTGGAGTCAGGACTGCTGCAGCAAAAATACTTTACCTCCGTTGTCATTGTCGTGATTTTGACGACGCTTGTCACGCCGCCTTTGTTGAAGACGTTATTTTCGGGCGGAAAAAAGAGTGGAAACCAAGCGTTAAAGGAGAATAGGTAGATGGAACCTTCAGCGGCTGGAAGATAACTTTGGAGGTCCCCCTAAGGAACTTGATAAGGCTTAAAATTTGTGTCGAAAAAAACGATCCCCGCTTGTTGGCGGGGATCGTTTCGGTTGCAATCAGGATGACATGCAGCTAATGGCTTATTTGATAAGTCGAAGCTGCTGGTTTTCAATGGAATAAACATGATCCGCCACGCGCTCAATAAATACGCGATCATGGGATACGAGGATAACGGTACCTTCGTACCCTTTTAAAAAACGTTCCAGCGCTTCGATGCAGAACACATCCAAAAAATTCGTCGGCTCATCTAATACCAGCACATTGTATCTGCCCAAAAACAGTCGGCATAGTACGAGACGAATCGCTTCGCCTCCGCTGACATGGCGGATATTCTTTCGCAAATCATTTCCTGTAAAGCCCATTGCGTGCAGGACGGAGCGGATTTTGCTTTCGTCATAATCGCTTCGTTCCTTCATATAAGCCAGCACGGATTCGTCCTTATCGAACTGATATCCCATTTGCTCGTAAGAGCCGATCAAGGCTTTAGGGGATAGGGTGATGCCTTCTCCTTGCTGCAAAATGTGGCGGAGGAGCGTCGTTTTCCCTGAACCGTTACTACCGGTTATGGCATTGGTGCTCCCTAATGGGAGCTGAAAGCTTACATCTCTGAAGAGGATTTTGTCTCCAGCCATCAGCGTCAATCGGTCGGCCATGATCGGATACTTATTGTGCAGCTGCAGTGATGGCGGCTGATGAAAATGAAGGCTTTGTTCTTGAGCCGGGGCTTCCACAGTTTCAAGCTGCCCGGCCCGCTTTTCAATGGATTTGGCTGCCCGCTGAACTGCTTTTTGGCTCGTATCTTTGGATTTGGTCATAAACATTTTGTTTGCCTTGGCTTTTGCTTCTCTCTTGGACATTTGTCCATTGGCCTGGGCAATTTTTTCTGCCTTTTTCATTTTTTCATCGGCGGCCTTCGTAAGTCGGTTTTTTTCTTTCATATACTTCTCATGCTGTTCCAACTGCTGCTCACGCTGGAGCTCTTTTTGGGACACGTAATCCGAGTAGTTTCCTGTATATTCCGTGATATGTCCATCCTCGATCTCCCAAATTTTCGTGACGAGTGCATCTAATACAAAGCGGTCATGACTGACAAGCAAGAGCGCTCCGTAATAGTATTTCATTTCTTCGATGAAAAACCGTGTTCCGGCTTCATCCAAATGGGTGGTCGGTTCGTCGATCAATAATCCTTCATGGTAGCTTGAGAGAAGCCCTGCCAGTTTTAGACGCGTTTGCTCACCACCGCTCAGCTGTTCGACATCCGTTGGAGGGACCGAAAGCTTGCTCAGCATTTCATCATCCGCTTCCATTTCTGCAGGTACGGCCATTTGTTCGAACGAGGCAAAATCCGCCTGACGGTGAACTTGACCTTTCTCCGGTTGGATCTGCCCAGCCATGAGCTTCAATAACGTACTTTTTCCGGCTCCGTTTTTGCCAACGATTCCGATCCGATCAAACTGGTGTACTGCCAGCCGAGGGATATCCAATATCATCTGATCCAAATAAGACAATTCAATGTTCATTAACTCTATGCATACTTTTTCCATGTTTCGTACCCTCCGAATGATGGTGTCATTGTTTTTCCGGTCATACCAAAAATCACAGGCAATCTGCCTGTGATTCAGAGTAAAGGGAAGAAGACCCGTCCTAATTCAAAATAGGGGGTGGAGGTAGGTAGCCGTCATTAAATAAACCTTCCGTTTGCCTTATGAAGGGGAATGATCCCAATAAAAAAGAAAGGCAGAAGGATCTGCCTTTCTACAAATGCGAAATGATATGCGCAAATGAAGATTATTAAAAAAGGACAGACTTATCCCGTTTACTCTGTAAACACAAACAGAGCCTTTGAACGTATTTAATTACTTGTTCAAAGTCCGGAATCGAAGTCTCATTGCGTGTGTCACTTCTTAATAATCCTCCTTCAAGATAATGAAAATACACTGCATATTGTAGGGGGTATTTCAGCATAAGTCAACCGGAGGCCGAACCGCAGAATGGATTGCGATTCGTATACCTAATTCATATTGTGCTGGCCGTTGGGTCAGGCTGCTATTACTATAGTGTTAGAAAATCATTGCCGGATTTCGGACTTTTCCCCGGTATTATCATCCTTCGCACCGGTTTTCGACGATCAAGGATGCCGGTATGCTTAAAGATGTAAGCACTTCCATTCCGGAAGACAGCGGCGGAGCAGGGATCGGTGTTCAGCCTGCGAACCGCCGTTCCTAATACGAATGGATTGGCGCAACCGGTTATCCTGCAAACGGCAGGTGTAGTGCCGCACAGGTAAATGTGGATTGGCCGGGATAGAAAGAAGGATGGAGGAGGGACGATGGAAATCGTTACTACGGGAATTCCCGCTAGAACGGAAAAGCCGCGAAGGCGGCTGTTAATGACGATGTGGAAATACAAATGGCTGTACGCCTTGCTGCTTCCCGCACTGGCTTGGGTCATTGTGTTCGATTACTTGCCGTTGTACGGCATCAGCATCGCGTTCATGGACTACAACGTCATCCAAGGATTTGGGGCCAGTAAGTGGGTGGGTTTCGCACATTTCCGGGAGTTGTTTGCGTCGGAGATGTTCCTGAACGCTTTTCGCAACACACTGCTCATCAGCCTATACAAGATGATCAGCGGATTTATCTGTCCCATTTTGTTAGCACTATCGCTAAACGAAATTCGGACCAAATGGTTCAAGAAGACGCTGCAGACTGCCGTTTATCTGCCGCGTTTCGTGTCCTGGGTCGTCTACGGCGGCATCATTACGCTGCTGCTTTCGCCGGAGACCGGCGTGATTAACAAAATCGTCGAATGGTTTGGCGGCAAACCCGTATATCTGCTTGTCGAGCCTGCGTATTTTCGGATCATTCTCGTCGTCACCGATGCAATGAAAGAGATGGGCTGGGCAGCGATCATTTATTTGGCCGCCATCGCCGGGCTTAATCCCGAAGTTTACGAAGCGGCGGTGATGGATGGAGCGACACGTTTCCAACGCATCATCCACATCACGCTCCCGGGCATATCCAGCACGATTATCGTCATCTTTATCCTACGGGTCGGCTATCTGATGAGTGCCGGTTTAGACCAGGTACTCAACCTGTATAACCCGATGGTGTTCGAAGTTGGCGACATTCTCGATACCTACATTTATCGGGTAGGCATCGAACAGTTCAGCCTCAGTCTCGCGGCGGCGGCAGACGTCATCAAGGGAATCATCGGCTTCGTCATGGTGCTGATCGCCAATCAGATCGCGAAGCGAATCAATGATTCCGGCATTTTCTGACAAAGGAGAATCCGAATCGTGAAGCTCACTCGAGGCGAATCCATTTTTATCGCTACCAACTATTTCGTTCTGTCGCTTATCACCCTGATTATCTTGATTCCGTTCTGGTATGTTCTAAGCGTGTCCGTAACGCCATACTCGATCTTCAGCGAAAAGAACGGTCTGGTGCTGTTCCCGACATCGATCAGCTTCGATTATTTCGCCTACTTGCTCAAGAAGGGATCTCTGATCTATAACGCTTACGGGGTGACGATCCGTAATACAGCCGCCGGTGTCCTGCTTGCGCTCCTGCTCACGGCGACGGCTGCTTACTCCCTGGCGGAGAAGAAGTTGCCCGGCCGACGGATCATCATGCTGATCTTCGTCTTCACGATGTTGTTCAAGGGCGGTTTAATTCCGACGTATATCACGATCAAAAATTTAGGGTTGCTGAACACGGACTATGTGCTGATCCTGGTTATGGCCTATAGTGCCTTTAATATGATCATTATGAAATCCTTCTTCGAAGGTATTCCAGAGAGTCTGAAGGAATCCGCTGCAATTGACGGGGCATCCGAGATAAGGACGCTGCGTTCGATCGTTCTCCCGATGTCGATGCCTGTCATCGCCTCGATCGGATTGCTCTACATGGTGACGTACTGGAACGATTTCTTCAATGCGCTTCTGTACGTCACGGACTGGCATAAAGCGCCGGTGCAGCTCGTATTGCGCACCATCATCGCGAGCTCCAGCCTTCCGCCCGAATTGCTTGAAGCGGCAGGGAGAACGCCGCCGCCCACGATCGGAATCCAGATGGCGGCCATTGTCATCGTAGCGCTGCCGATGATGGTTCTGTATCCGTTCATTCAGAAGTATTTTGAACAGGGCATGCTGATCGGTTCAGTTAAAGGGTAACCATCCATTTATGTGAAATTTCAGGGGGATGTCTGTATATGACAAAGACAGTTAAACACTGGGGTTACGGCGTACTCGCCGCCTTACTTTTGGGAACGCTTACGCTGTCGGGATGCGGCAGCAGCAACGATGGAGGCGGGAATGCAAGCCCCGAGCCGGGAAGTCCGTCAAGCTCGCCTGAAGCGACTGCGGATCATTCTCCTTACGAATTGAAGTGGCTGAAGGCACAGGATATTTCGCTGCCGTATGATCCGTCGAAGGACGCGGTAAAACAAGCGATCGAGGCCAAGCTGAATATTAAGATCATCCCGGAGATGGTCGACGTTCAGCAATACAAAACGAAGCTGAATCTAAAGATAGCAAGCAGCGACATTCCGGACGTGACGAAGATCGATTTTGCCGATGACTTTCAGAAATACGCGCAGCAAGGCGCTTTCGTTGATCTGACCGACCTGATTAACGAAAAGGACACGCCGAACATTATGAAGGAAGTGCCGGCGGACGTGTTCGAGCAGGCGAAGGTAAACGGCCGCATTTACGGGATTCCGTATCAGGGCGGGCCGGGTGCAGGATATCGCTGGGACTTGGTCATGCGTAAGGACTATATTGAGCAGGCGGGGGTTTCCGTACCAAAGACGCTTGACGAATATTATAACTTGCTGAAAAAGGTCAAGGAGCAGCATCCGGAGGTCATTCCGCTTGGCGGTTATACGGCCCAGATCGGACAGGTAAAATTCGCGAACAATTCCTTCGACAACGTGTTCGGCGCGTTCGGCGTCACACCCGGTTTTTTCACGGAGAAGGATGGGGAATTCAGCAACTATGACATCGATCCCCGGATGCGGGACGCGCTGCTATTTCTGCAGAAGATGTACAAGGAAGGCCTCATCGACAAGGAGTTCTCGACGATTAAGGAAGAGCAGCTTCGGGCAAAGATCTTTAGCGGCAAGGTGTTCTCCTGGATGGGCTGGTGGTCGACGGCCAGCGATTACGACACGCAGATCGAGACCAATGAGCTGATCAAGAGCGGCAAACTGGCGAAGGACGGTTCGCTCCCGAACCAGGCTGAGGAGCCCTTCAAATACTTATCTTTGACCGGGTCCTTGCTGGGGACGGACGGCACGGCCGTTGCGCCAATGGGGGCACCGTTCTCGCAGATGAATGCCATTAGCGCAAAAACGAAAGATCCGAAGCGCGTACTGTCGATCATCGAGGATTCGTTATCCGAGGAGAACCAGATGTTGACCGTCTGGGGCATTGAAGGCGAGGACTATTCCCTCGTAGACGGTAAACTTAAGACGAACACGACCCTCGTCGATCCGAAGACACAGCAAGATCCGAAAGGCAACTTCAGAGGCACGCAGAGCTATCTATTCGCTCCTGGACTGAAGGGCTGGCCGCATTATCTAGAGTCGCTGCCGCTGCGGTTCTCCGAAGCACTCGGCGTAGCGATCAACAATGAGCATCAAATCACCGACGCTTCCAATTACCTCGAATCACCGACGAAGATTGCCAAGCTGACAGAGCTGGATACGATGCGTGATTCGGTATTTACTCAAATCATTATGGGCGCCGACATCAAGAAGTTCGACGAATTCGTAGAGAAGTGGAAGTCGCAAGGAGGCAATCAAATTCTGAGTGAACTTGAAGCTTCTTATCAGAAAAAAGCAGGCAAGTAAACATGTACACGTCGGCAACCTTCCTGGTGCAATCCGGCCATGCCGGAAGCATTGGGGAGGTGCTTTGCCGTTTGATCAGGAAACTTCTCGGTTTCAGAGGAACGCAGCGGATATAGCCGCCAGAATCACGCCGATCTTGCAGGAGATTTAAGAGAAAAGAGGGAAGAAGCTAAATAAGGAGTACGCCTTCACGCTTATTATAGATTTTGTTTCATTTCGGGCTATAAGGAAAGAAATTTGGCAAGGGAGGGCTTGGCGATGATAACCAATAAGCGCCACACCAGCTTGCTGGCTCGGATCAGTCTGCCGGTCTTTGCGCTGGTCGTGACGGTCATCGCCCTGTTCGCCGCTTCGGCAAGCTACATTCTCATCCGTGTGCAAAATGAACACACGCGTCAGATGGCGGAACAATCGATGAAGTTCGTGCACCGCAATCTGGAATATCAGCTCGACACCATGAACAACATGGCCGCTTTTCTGCTGTCCAACCAATCGATCGAAAATTTGCTCGAGACGGAGCATTCAGCGCCGTACGAAGCGGTCAACGATTTTTTTACCCTGCAGACGAATTTGCAGAATCTGTCGCTCTTGTCGCTGCTGAATGATGCCAATTCCGGCAGCATCGTTCAACAGACGTATGTCGTTGCGGTCGCGTTGGAGCCGAAGAGCGGTCTGTATACTCTCGCGACGGACCATTTCGACCCGGTGACCGGCATTTTCAAATCGACGGACCTGCAGAACGAGAGCTGGTACCGTGCTCTGATCGGCGGTGGGCGCCGCACCGTCTGGTGGGGGCAGAAGGCCGGACGCTCCGGGGCAGCGATGATCTATTCGGCGACGAAGAAAATAAGCACCAAGGACGGCCGCGCGATCGGTACCGTCATGATCGGGGCGGATACCGGAAGCATCCGGAGCCTATTCGAGAACGCTGCGCTGACATCGGGCTTCCACCTTTTGGTGGACGAAGAGGGCCGCGTCATTTTCAGTGAACGGTATGCTTTTCTCGAACCGGCCGGCAGGCTACCATTCGTACGATCGGCCGCCTGCGACGGAAGTTCGGCCGACGCAAAAATCGAAGGGATGCTGCACCGTGTCACATGCGTAAAAATGGACAATGGCTGGAAGCTGCTGACCGCCGTTCCCAAGAGCCACTTCGGACGATACACGTTTGCCATCTCGGCGATCGGCGCCTTGGCAGCCATCGCAGCCGTGCTGATCGCGGGACTGTGGCTGCGGCGTATCGTCATACGGGTGACCGTTCCGATTACCCGGCTCGTTAACGCTGTTCAGCGTCCCGAGGTGCTTGCGTTCCGTGAGCCGCTGCCCAAATTGAAGTCAGGCATCCACGAGGTTGAGACGCTGAACGAGAAATTCGCGTCCATGCTGGTTACGCTTCACGGACTGATTGAGAAGAGCTTCGAGGAGGAAATTGAGCGCCGCCAGCTTCAATTGGAACTGCTGAATGCCCAGATCAATCCTCATTTTCTATACAATACACTCGATCTGATCAATTGCCGTGCCATTTTGGCTGGAGACCGGGAGACGAGCTCGATCGTGCGCTCCCTGGCCAATGTGTTCCGATTTGGTTTGAACCGGGGCCGCACTTGGATCTCCTTGGACAATGAGATCAAGCAAGTGGAAGCCTATCTGCACATCCAGCAAATGATGCACGACGATCTACTCGCCGAGTTTCATATCGCTTCCGATCTGCAGGATATCGTCGTTCCTCACTTTATTCTACAACCGCTTGCGGAGAATGCCATCGTCCACGGCTTTGCCGGGCGGACGGACCATTGCCGGATCGCGATGACCGCACACGCGGACGGGAACACGCTTATTCTGCGCGTTGAAGACAACGGAAAGGGCTGCAGCGTAGAGGAGCGCAACCGTGTGCTGCGGGAGCAGGAGGCGGGGGAACACAGTTTAACCTCGGACTCGTCTGCCGAGAACGGTTACGGAACGATGAACGTGCATCGGCGGATACAACTTCACTGCGGGCCAGGCTATGGGCTGCGCTACGTGCCCACGGACGAAGGAACATGCGTTGAAGCTGTACTGCCGCTGCGTTCCCAAGGTCAAATCGATCCTGAGGAGGAATCGTCCGATGTATAAACTGCTGATCGCCGAGGACGTCAAACTCGTCCGGGAGACGCTGTCGCGCTCCATCGACTGGGAGCGGCTCGGCATCGAACTCGTCGGAGCCGCCAGGAACGGGGAGGAGGCGCTCGAATGGCTGAAGCGCGATCCTCCGGATCTGCTGCTTACCGATATCGGCATGCCGAAAGGGAACGGCCTGGAGTTGATTGAGGCGTTCCGGGCCAGCAAGCCGGACATAAGGTGTATCATCCTGTCAGGGCTGAACGAATTCGAGTACGCGCGGCAGGCGATCAAGCTGCAGGTGCAGGATTACATGATGAAGCCGATCGATCCGGAGGAGATCGAGCAAGTATTTGCCAGAATCGTTGCGGAGCTGAACAAGGAGCGGGAGGAACAGCGCGGTGTCGAGCTAATGGAACAAAGGCTTCGGGATCGCCTGCCCAATTTGGCCCAGACGCTGCCAATGGTTGAGTGGTCCGGCAGCCTCAAGAAGAAGAAGCTCGTCGAACAAGCGATCCAGGCCATTCGCGAAAACTATTCGCGGAAGGATCTGTCGCTTTGGGACGTTGCAAGTGAGGTTGGCCTTAGCGAGAAGTATGTAAACGCGCTGGTCAAGGAAGTGACCGGCATGACGATCAACCATTGGATCGTCAAGCTGCGTATGGAAGAGGCGGCCCGGCTGCTGAAGGACCCCGCGAATCGGATTTACGAGATATGCGACCGGATCGGCTATGTTGATCAGGACCATTTTCGCGAAACGTTTAAGAAACAGTTCGGACTGACTCCTTCAGACTACCGAAACAATTACTTATAAAGGAGCGATTGGGGAATGCAAATGGAGCAAACGGATCTGAAAGCTGCGGCGGACCGGATTTATCGGTATCTGATGTTCAGCGGTCCGGAGAGCTGGGGCGGCCACGAATGGGCCGAGTGGGCGATGGACCGCAACCGCTGGGATTGGAATCCGGGCGTCGGTTTAATCGCCGCAGCCGATTATGGAGCCTTCTGCGGAGCGGAATGGATGATACAGGCGGTGGAGGGCTGGACGGAGCACAATATTGGCGGGTCCGAGAAGATAAAGGTCATTAATTCACTCGCACCTTACGCGATATTCCCCTTGCTCTTCCGGCAGACCGGTAATCGCTTCTACAAGGAAAAGTCAGAGGAGATGGCGCTTTGGCTAATCAAGGAGGCGCCGCGAACAAGAAGTGGTGCGTTTGAGCATACCGTAACCGAGAGCGCCTCGTTTAGCGAGCAGGTATGGGCGGACACCGTCTTCATGGCCATCCTCTTTTTGGCCCGGACGGCTCGGTTAACCGGAAGTAAAGTGCTTGCGGAAGAAGCGATGAGACAGACGCTGCTGCACCTTCAAACGCTGCAGGACGAGGAAACGGGCCTGCTATTCCACGGTTGGAACGGCGAGACGGGCGATTGGATGTCGGCCGCACGGTGGAACCGGGCTAACGCCTGGAACGCTGCTGGCGTGCCCATGATCGCAGAGGAGGTGGGCGAACTGTGCGGTGACATGAAGCTGATCGGCGAGCTCCGCGAGCGGTATTCGCAATTGGCCGAGTCGCTCGTCCGCTGTCAAAATGAGAGCGGCTTGTGGCCGACGGTCTTGGACCGTCCCCACTTTTATGAGGAGACGTCGGGTTCCGCCGGCATCGCCTGCGGATTATACAAAGCGGCACGCGCCGGATGGATTCCTGCGGAGCTAGCCATGGCAAGTGCGAATCGCACTGTGGCCGCTGTTCTCGAGCAGGTTCGGGAGGATGGCGCTGTCCTTGGCGTCTCAGGAGGTACGCCGGTGCTGGCTAGCGTCGAGGCCTACGACGCCGTCCCGACTTTTCCAACCCTATACGGCCAGGGGCTCGTTCTGCTGCTTTTTTTGGAGAAGCTGCGGATGATCGCTTAAGCATGACGATGACGCTTGATGGATACATTAATGACGCGAATGGGCGAGCATCTGGATGACTTGCATGCTCAAGAAGATAAGGGTCGTTGAAACGGGCCGCAAACGGACATATGGTTTACCGTTGATAAGCCTGAAAGGAGTGTTGGAGATGGCACGAGTTCTGTTTATTAATGCGGGATCAGAAGGGCATATCAATCCAACGATTGGAGTGGTGCAGGAACTGATCTCGCGTGGGGAAGAGGTTGTGTACTTTTGTATCGAAGCTTTCCGGGAGCGATTGGAGAAGGCAGGAGCTATCGTAAAAACTTTTGACGATCAAAAATTTATAAAGGCCTTTATTTCCGGTGGAAGAAGTTATTTGCTCGAACGGGTCAATGGCCTCTTGTTAACGGCTGATATCGTTATACCAAGCGTTCTTGAACAGATCCAAGGTGAGCATTTCGACTACATCATCCATGATTCCATGTTCGGCTGCGGTCGGTTGCTGGCTGATATTCTTAAGCTTCCCGCCATCAGCTCTTGCAGCACTTTTGCGCAGTCCAAACAATCTTTCGACCGAATCATGGAACAATCTTTCAGTGATGTTCCTGAAGACGTAACTATACCTATTAAAGATGAATTTCAAAACTTGACGGCAAGGATACAGCAAAAATACGGTGCCGAGATCCTTTCACCTTACGAGGCATTTTGTAATCCCGCTCCGCTAACGATCGTCTATACAGCAAGGGCTTTCCAACCCGACGGCGAAACATTCGACCCGTCGTATAAATTTGTTGGCCCATCCATCACTCCGCGTTCCATGCAAGAAGACTTTGACCTTACTGGGATGCAGGGGAAAAGCATCATTTACATTTCGCTGGGCACCGTCATGAACCAAGCACTGGACTTCTATAAGCTTTGTTTTGAAGCATTTGGAAATACGGATCATACGATTGTCATGTCGATCGGGAGTAAAACCCCAATATCTGATTTAGGAGACTTCCCTAACCATTTCATCGTGAAAAATTACGTTCCGCAAACGGAAGTGCTGAAACACGCCAAACTATTTATTACACACGGCGGGATGAACAGTGCCCATGAAGGTCTTTATTATGGGGTACCGCTTATTGTCATCCCGCTCAGCGCGGATCAGCCGGTCATTGCCGGACAAGTTGCCGGGATCGGCGCAGGCATAACCCTGCAAATGCAGAGCTTGACTGCCCGCCAGCTGCGGGAAGCGGCAGATCTTGTATTAAGTCGCCCATCTTTCAAGCAAGCGGCTGCAAATATAGGAGAATTCTTTCGTAAATCAGGTGGATATCGTCAAGCGGTCAATGATATTTTTGAATTTAGAGATCAGTATCGTATCTGAAAACAAGGGTCCCGGAACTATTCCGGGACCCTTGTTGTTTCCGCATGCATGCGGCTCTTGAGCTGTACCAAAGCGTCGACGTTTCTCGTCGTAATGGAGGCGACTCCCATATGTGCGAACCGTTCCATCCGGGACTCTTCATTGACGGTCCACACGAAAACTGGAAGCGAGTTGGCTGCAGCCTGTTCTAACAGCTCATCTCTGACCAGCTGATACGGAACATTGATGCCGATGCAAGCTGCGGCAGCCGCATCCTCACAGGTACGGCGTACTGCTTCAGTATAATCTTGGGTTAAAAATAGATCCGTGTCGACATTGAGCAGTTTCTTCAGCTCCGGATGCGTCTGCTGTACGAGCATGGCCCGGGCGGGTCCACATCCCGACAGCAACACTTGGTCTGCCATCTTGTATTGATGGATGAGCGCTGCAGCCGCTGCGACGCTGTCATCGGCTTTGAGATCCAGATTCGCCGTTATGCCCGCAGCCCGGACCCTAACCAGCATCTCATCCAGCCTTGCGATGGTCATTGTTCCGGATTTCCCGGCGTAGTTCACCTTGAGCACCAGTTCCTGCAGTTCTTCCATACTCATTTCCGAAATATGAATGAGCCTGCCGTCCTCTGTCTGCCATTCATCGTCATGGGCGAGCACGGCGACACCATCCCGGGTGACCCGGACGTCCTCTTCAATGATGTCGGCGCCAAGCCGGATGCCGGTCTCGATCGAGGACAACGTATTGTCGAGCGCATCCATGCAGCCGCTATGTGCTGTGATCAGTGGGAATTGTGCAGTCATTGCGCGTTATCGCACCTCCCGTTTAATCAAAATAAATGGGGTTGGTAAAGGCGATCATCGTCCGGATCCCACGGATCGTTCCCCATAATTCCGCACGCACCCACCGTAATCCTTCGCGCGAAAGCGTCAAATTGCAGCCCTTGCTGCCAGCAGCAAAGGGGAGTTCCGATACCATACCAAGATTGCTTTGAAAGCGCAAGGCAAAGATTTGTTCCGGCAGCTCCCAATGCTCTTTGCGGGCTTCGAAGTCGGCGGCAGCCTGCAGCTCGATCATGTGATCTGGTGTCGTCTCCCGCGGGATGGCATCCCCTATGCCGTATAATTCGCCGCCAGAAGTGACCCTAAGATCGAGCCGCGGACCGAGGGTTACGGAGGCTCTTCCAGCGGAAAGCGCGGCGACTGCCTTGTCGGTGATCGAGCCTTCATGATCTTCCATAAGAAGATAAGTGACGGACAGCGGTTCATCCGTCTGTTCCTGGCGGTGCCAATCCCGGCCGGAAGTCGCCGCGATCCGGAAGCCTTCGTTCAGCTTGTCGGTCCATAGGCGGAATGCGCGGGCGTTGTTATTTTTCAGCGGGGCAAAGGTCGTGGACCATACCTCGATATAATCGAGATCACTCCAGTCATCGATTTCGAATTCCCAAAAGCAGCCGGTGCACATCGGGCTGCCGGTGCGAAAGGGGTGGGCCATGCCGGCGATAGCCCCTTGCTCGTGCACACGGGTAAGTCCAGCGTGAATGTCTCCAGGACCTACCGGCCGCCAATCGATATAGTCCTTCACGCCAAGCGTCACCATATGCCCGAAAAAGGTGGTCCACTCCATGCCTTGAATAATGCTTATTCCGGTCTGGTTCTCTACCGTCTGTTTATTCCACAGGCCGGACATGGTGTTGTGGTCCGTCAGGGCGATGCAGTCAAATCCAAGAGCCTTTGCGCCGGCAGCCAGCTCTTCCAGGCTCTGGCTTCCGTCACTGTGGAAGGTATGGGTATGAAGCTCACAAGCCATCCAGTTCATCCATGGTCCTCCTCATGCCAGATTTGCAGCGAATAACGGCAATCGTCCGTCACGACGGCATGCAGGCTCAGGGTAACCGTCCACATACCTGCCTGCAATGTCCCTTTGCTCAGTCCGGGTGACGATTCAAGCCCGGAAATAAACAGATACTGCTCCGGATCGTGGCGGTGGGCAGCCCCCCGGTGGCCGAATGGATCGTCAACGGACAGCGTGATCAAATTTTTGAGGGGAAGGTAGGACTGCCATTTGGATTTGGCCTGTTCCCTGAATTCATCCTCAACAAATCGATCAAGGCCCTGCTCAATCAGCATTTTAGCCTTGGCGCTATCCTCCAGATTTTTGGGACTATAAGAAAAGTCAATTTTCATGCGGCCTCCGGATTTGGCCAGAAAAAAACGGTAAGCGATATGCGTTTTGGAGCACTCCGGCGTTACAGCTCCCTGTACATTAACGAGTAAAGTGTTCATGATGAACGCACGCTTTCTTCTTTGATCATGGAGCGGATATAGAAATATCCGACAAAAGAGCAAAGCAGGAAGGTGAAGAAAGCCGTAGCCGCTGCCAATTGGCGGTCTTGAAACACACTAAAAATTTGCTCCATGGACACGCCCAGCATCTGCGGCGCATTGGGGCCAATCAGAAAGGGAGCGGTGAAGGAACCGATAACGCCCATAAATACGAAGGTAAGAGCGACGAGCAGCGTCTTGAACGTCAGCGGCAGAATGAGCCGGAAAAAGATTCTCAGCCGCCCTGCACCTACATCCTTCGCGCTTTCAATGACTGCATCGGGTACGCCCGACAAGGCCGAGCCCAGCAGCATCGTCGTAAACGGAATATTAAACCAAAGATTCGCGAGGATGATGCCCTTCATATCAAAAATAATCCTTGGGAAGCTGTCGGTGCCCAGATGATAAAGAATCCTTGCCATCCAGCCATGGTTGCCGAGAAGCTGAATCAGGCCGTACGTCGCGATGACCGATGGAATAAAGATCGGAATCATGTAAGTTCGCCGGATCCACCGTACCGCAAAACTGTTATTGAACCGCATATACACAGCCAGCGAATAGCTGATGAGCAAAACCAGGATAGAGGAAACAATGGTAATTTCCAGCGTGAAAATAATATTGGAGCGCATCAATTTGTCCGTGAACAAATAGGCGTAGTTGGATAAATCATATCCGCCGTTCTCATTCTTCAAACTTTCCCGGAGCGAACTAATGATCGGGATGACGACAATGAGCACCAACACGAGAAAGGAAGGAAGGACCATGGAAATGCCCAGGATCCCCCTTTTTATGGATTTGCTCATTGAGCAGCCACTTCACTTTGCCAGCGTTTGTTGATGTCTTTGTCCAGATCGCCGATGTTGAACGAACGGAATCCTTCGGAAGCGCCTTTAAAAGAATCCTGAACCTCCTGCGACATGTTCGTCAGTTTGATGCCCGGGAAGCCGTGCATTTTATCGACGACTACATTTTGGGCTTCAGGCGAGAGTACAAAATCAAGGAATTTGTACACGGCGTCTTTCTTCTCGGATAACTTCGGAACCATCAAGTAAGTCGGACCGCCGTTAAATCCAGGCGTGATTTGTGTGATTTTTGTCGTCTCCGGAAGCTGTCCTTTATCCAGCTGATCAAGCACCATGTCGGACCAGGCCGGAATCATGTCGACTTCGCCGCTCGTCAGCAGATCAAGTGTACCTTGGTTTTTCTTCGGGTAGATGCCCTTGCCGTACATGTATTTACTTAAATCCTTCAGCAGGGAGAATCCTTGGTCCCACTGGCTTTCAATGCTTGAATCCGTGTTATGAATCGCATCTTCGGGCAAAAATTTGTAAATGCTGGTCGTGACGAAGGAGCTTCCTGCACCGCCGGTTGACGGATCGTTATAGGCAAACCGCTCCGGATGGCTGCGAATCCAATCGTACACGTCGTCCAGTGTTTTCGGCACGTCTTTGACCGTTTCGCTGTTATAGGCAATGACGACTGCCGAGGAACGGTAAGGGATCGCAAGGTTAGATACATCGCTCAGCGTGTTTTGATCCACGTTGTTCAAGTTTGGAATATGGTCTGTACTTAAATTGTCCCATAAATCATCCTTTTGCCCTTTGGTCACCACGCCGAGACCATCTTCAAAGAGGTCAATATCACCCGAGCCTTTGCCGGATTGTTTCGCGGCAAGGATGCGGTCATAGGTCGGCTGTGCTCCGGTACCCGACGGCACGTACACGGCTTTAACCTTGATATCGGGATTCTTGTCTTCGAACATCGGAATCAAATTTTTCCACAAATCGTCCACGTTCTGTGATCCGGAATAATAAAACGAAAATTCGACCTGTTTGCTTGACGTACCTGTACCTTCAGCAGTCGAACTCGTGCCACTGTCCTTGCTGCTGCCGCAGCCAGACAGCAGGGAAGCAGCGAGGACAAAGGAAGTAACAAATGCAAATGCCGATTTCTTATTCAACATGGAAGTAAACCCTCCTAAAAGTTTGTAAGTTGGTTGATTCCGATTACGCCTTACGGATACGCGATAATCTTAGCAAACTGAACGGACAGGGACTGCCCGTTAGACAGCTCTTTGATTTGATCGCGCGCCTGGAAGGCGCGGATGATGCCATAACCTTGTACATCGACGGAAACTTCGGCATAATGCCCGAGGATCATGATTTGCTTGACCGTGCCCGGCAGACCGCCGCCGCCATCATGATCCAGAATAATATCTTCCGGCCGTACGGCAACCGTGACATTTCCCGTGAGACGAGAGGAGTTAGGGAAGCGAATAGAACCAATCGTAACTTGATCTGCGTCAATCACCCCCTTTACGAAATTCATTTTCCCGATGAACTGGGCTACATAGAGGGATTCAGGCGCATCGTAGATCTCTTGAGGGGATGCGATCTGTTCAATGTTGCCGTGGTTCATGACGACAATCCGGTCCGAAATCGATAATGCCTCTTCCTGATCGTGTGTAACAAAAACCATAGTCAGGCCCGTATTCGCCTGGATTTCCCGCAGTTCCTCGCGCATCTCGTGGCGAAGCTTTGCATCCAGCGCCGAAAAAGGTTCATCCAGCAGCAGGACGGCGGGGTTCAGCAGGAGCGACCTTGCAACGGCAATCCGCTGCTGCTGGCCTCCGGACAACTGAGCAGGGAATTTGCTCCCGGCTCCCGGAAGACGAACCAGCTCCAGAACGTCCTGAATCGCCTTTTCCCTGTCCTTCTTTTTGATTTTGCGGATTTTCAGGCCAAACGCGAGGTTATCGTGAACGGACATATGCGGCCACAAGTTGTAGCCTTGAAAGACCATGGAGGTTGGCCGTTTCTCCGGCGGAACCTTGACCACGCTCTTACCTTCAATCAAGATGTCTCCCGAGTCCGGTTCCAGAAAACCGCCGATGCTTCGCAGAACGGTCGTTTTTCCACATCCGGAAGGCCCGAGCAGGGTGATCAGTTCTCCTTTGTGCACATCCAGCGAGATATCCGATACGCCATCACCGGTTTTATAGCGTTTGGACAGATTTTGAATCGATAATTGAATGTTCATAGAGACCTCCTTAATACATCTATCGCTTTCTGTTTATTTGATCTGGAAACCGCTCGCCAGAACGTCTGCACTGACAAAACGCTGGGCAGCAAGCAGCAGAATAATGGAAGGCGCTGTTAAAATGATGGAGAATACCGCACCGGCATATGCCGGATAATCGCTGATGATCGAATACATGACGATCGGCATCGTTTTGAAATCGGGAATTCCGACCAGAAATGTGCCCTGCGCTTCATCGAGAGAATTCAAAAAGGTGAAGATCGAAGCCACCAGGATGCCGGGTAGAGCCATCGGCAGGGTGATGCTCCGGAATACGCGGAATGGGCTGGCGCCGACGTCTCTCGCGGATTCTTCCTGCGCCGTATGAACGTTCCGGAACGCGGAAGTCGGGATCCAGGTCATGAACATCAGTACATTAATAATGTGGATCAATATGACTCCCGCCAGCGTGTTCATCAGGCCAAACTTGTAGAACAGCACGGCGATCGAGACATAGAGGCCCATTTTGGGGAAAGCATGGGTGAGGAGGAATGAGAACAGGAAAAACCGGCTTAGTGGAAAACGGATCCGCGCAAATGCGTATGCGGCGGGAATACAGAGCACGATGGATATAGCCGTCACCATTGCAGCGATAATAAAGGAAAGTCCGATGGATTTCGCGATGTCCTGCTGCTGAAAGACAAACGTCCACCATTTCAGCGACCAAACGGAGGGCAGCAGATCGGGATAATTCCATTTGCCCGTAAAGGCCAGGATTGCCAAATTGAGCAGGGGTCCCATAAAGAAGATGACAAACAAGGCAAGTGCGACAAATTCAACGATTTTCCTTGGTCCGATGGCTTTAAAATACCAGCGCATGGATCAAACTCCTTTCATATTTGCTTATTTGGGATTACGTGGATTGACGAATGATCAGTTCGGGTTCCAGCTCAATGTCCAGCTCGTTGACCGGCTGCTGGTCGATCAGCTTGTCCAGGATGGTGCAGGCGGTTCTGCCCATTGCTTCCGTGTCCACCCTGATGGTTGTCAGGGAAGGCGTATAAATGGAGGCGATGTCGATATCATCAAAACCGACGACAGCCACTTGTTCCGGTATGCGGACCGATTGTTCGATCAGAAATTTCATGGCGCCGAGCGCAATCATGTCATTTGTCGAAAAAACGGCGGTATAGCCTCCGGACTTGAAACCTGACCAATGCTGCTGCATCATTCGGTATCCTTCCTCGAAAGTAGAGGCCTGCGGGTAAGCAAGTGATGACGGATCTAGAGGTGCTTCGATGCCCGTCAAATAGTCACGGAAGCCATTCAATCTCAAGTTATGGCTCCGGTGGGTCTGCGGGCCAGCCAAGATGAAGATACGTTTGTGTCCTAAACCGGTCAAATATTCGGCTGCCATGATACCTCCGTCCTGATCCCGGTTAACGACATGCACGACATTGTCGACATCGGTAGAGCCGTTCACCATGACGTAAGGGATGCCGAAGTTATGGATATAATCGATCACATTTTGCTGGAGCCTGCTAATCAGAATGAGTCCGTCCACGCGCTTTTCCAGCATGAAGTCGGCGGATCGATGCGACATCTCATGATCCGTCGTCACAAAGACGGAGTAATTCATGCCTGCCGCGGCCGCCAGTATGGCATCCACAATTTTGCCGTAAAACGGGTGGGAGGCAATCGGATATTCCCTCCGGTAAATCAGTACTCCGATGTTGTGCGTCCGCTGGGATACCATAGCTCTGGCAACGGCGTTCGGCTTGTATTGCAGCTCCTCAATGACTTTAAGTACCGCGTCTCTTGTTTCCGGGTGGATATAACCTTTTCCCGAAATGACTCTGGACACGGTTGACTTTGACACCCCAGCCAACTGGGCAATTTCCCTGATCGTATGACTCATGTCTAACCCCGCTTTCTGAATGTGAGACCGTTCCCACATCCAAAGAATAACTGGTGAATGTAAGCCGTGTATGAAACGAATTGGCGATCATTATAAAAGCCAATCTCCATGAAAGCCTTTTAATAATCCATATTTAGGGAAAATCACAATAGAACCGCTTCCTTAAGCTTTAAATTAGCAAGGAGCAGCATCGTGCCCGGAACGCTTCAAGGCGCAATACATGAATGCCTTATTTGATCGCGGTTCGATCCGGTACGATATGAATTGGCTAAACGTGAGTTTTGTAAAATGTTCAATTGTAAAACATCCGTAAAATTTATTTCCGCTGTTGTGGAGCCCATTCGATTGAACCGAAACCGTCGAAATCGGACAATTCAAAGAGAAGCCATGGGCTTCCCTTCTATAAATCTTTAGTTCAGGTTCGAATTATGGTGATGGTATAAGGAGGTGATAAGAGAGGTAGTTTACTCTTTGAAAAGGAGCATGCCGGTTGACAGTGAGAATGTAGGAACGATGGTAAGGAATATGAAGTCGGGCTGTTTAACGCTGTAAAAAGAGAGGGGAGAAGCTTCTAAGTCCATCGGAGTTCATTGTGGTATGCGGGAACTTGGTGGTTTGTTACCAGGTACAGTCCTCAGCCGAATTTATGGAGTCTTGAAGAAAATGTTTTGAGTCAGCTAATTTTTTCTGCAGTTCCTCAATTTCATTAATTTTCTCCTCGACGATTTCGATTTGCTTTTCTCTCGGAATTTCTTTACTGGAAAGGATATTTTTGATCTCATGAATTGAAAATCCAGCTGAAAGTATTGTTTTTAGACTCTTAATATAACTGACTATTCTTTCATCATAAATCCGGTAGTTATGTTCATCTCTTAACATATATGTCTCGGGAATGATCCCCTTTTTTTCATAGTACCGTATGGTTGATATCGGCAAATCCACCTTTTTGGAAACGTCGCTAATTTTCATCGGAGCCACAAAATCCTTTCTTGCTATGAACTATAGTTCATAGTTTATGCTTTCCTCATGATAACGAATGGACTTCAAAGGGTCAATTGAGTTATCAGAAGACTCATAAAAAAAGAGGAGAGATATCCATATGATCAGTACGTTTAAAAACAATGATTTCACCCATATCATGAAAGGCCGCCGTTCGATTCGCGCTTATGACCCAACGGTTAAAATATCCAGAGAAGAACTTCAAGAAATCATTGAAGAAGCTGCAACCGCCCCATCTTCAGCCAATTTGCAGCCTTGGCGCATCGTTGTCGTTGAAAGTGAAGAAGGGAAAAATACATTGCGGCCTTTGGTTCGATTCAATACACGGCAAAATGACACATCTTCCGCCATGCTGCTGATCTTTGGTGACATGAAATCTTATGAGTATGCGGAAGAGATTTTCAACACTGCTGTTGAACAAGGAAAAATGCCGCCAGAAGTCCGGGATCGGCAATTGGAAAGCATTCAAACGATCTATCCTACACTCCCAAAAGAAGTTGTAAATGACATCGTAAAAGTGGATAGTGGATTGCTCGCCATGCAGTTAATGTTGACAGCCAGAGCTCATGGCTATGATACCAATCCAATGGGTGGATTTGAGACCGATCAAATCGCAGCCGCTTTCGGATTAGACCCGGAAAGATATACTCCGGTAATGATTCTTGCTATCGGCAAAGCGGATGAGGAAGGTTATGAATCCGTTCGATTAAGTGCAGACAAGATTACTTTTTGGAAATAATATGATGCCCATAGTCCGGAAGTTTCAATAAGCCCGGGCTATGGGTTTCTTTTTGTAAATATATACTTGTTAGATTGGCAAGCATGCGTTAGGGATCGATCAGCCCCATCTCGCTGGGCACGTGTCATAAGTCATCTGCATAAGATATGCATGTCATGGGATACAAACGACAAATCAAAATGAATTGAGGGAGATCCAACATGAACAACTCCATGCGTGCGGTGTGGCCCAGGGAGTTATGCGACCCAAGCGGGTCCCGCGACGATTCCGACAGGGAAACGAAAAACGGAGCCGCCTCTCGGGATGCAGACCGCGGGATGACGATGGTCATCGATAAAGGCCTCGGCAGAAATGCGTTCGCAGACATGATCGAAACCGCCTCAGCATACATCGACTGCATCAAATTTGGTTTTGGAACGGCCCCGCTGTATAAAACGGATATGCTTCTGTATAAGATCGACCTGGCCAAACAGCGCGGCATATCGGTGATGACAGGCGGCACCTTGCTGGAAATGGCCGTTCAGCAAAATATCGTACCTGCGTTTTTTGACGCGGTGTGCAATCTTGGCTTTAATGCGCTGGAAGTATCCGACGGTACGATCGAGCTGTCCCGCCACAAACGCACGGAGCTGATCCGGGAAGGAAAGAAACGCGGACTTCGGGTCTTTACGGAGTATGGTAAGAAGCTGTCCGGTTCCTTGATTGATGCGGCTATTCTTGCAGATACGGTGGAATTGGATTTGGCCGCAGGCGCCGAATATGTAACGGTCGAGGCCCGCGAGTCAGGGGTCAGCGTCGGCATTTTTGACAAACACGGGGAATGCAGGGAAGATGTTTTGGATGACATCCTCAAATTCGTTCCGGATATCCGAAAACTGATTTGGGAGGCGCCCCTTAAAAATCAGCAGGCGATGCTCCTGCGCAAATTCGGCTCCAATGTTCACCTGGGAAATATCGCCTCAACGGAAGTGCTGGCACTGGAGACGCTCCGGCGCGGACTCCGCCAGGACACGTTTGAATTTGGCGTCAGGGAGAAACCGTCGGATGAATTTTGTTATATGATTTAATGATCCTTATTGCAGCGTAATTCGCGGCTTGTAAAGTCACCTTCCAGAGGTGGCTTTTTTCTTTCCTAATCACATATTCTTTCCAGCAAGGCTCCCAACTGTTCCGCTAACACTTGGTGGGGTACGGGTTTTTCGTTTGTAAACCACCATTCGACTACGGCGGCGTAGGAAGAGGCCAAAAATTGAACGGCAAGATCCTTATGCAGCCCTTCGTTCTTGCCCCTGGTATTATCCACTTCATCTTGGAACTCTTCAATCAGAAATTTTATGAATCTACTGCGGAAAAAGGGTGCTCCTTTACTTGCCAGCATCGTGGAGAAAAATGCGTAATTCCGATCAAAATAATCCGTCCAGATGACGAATCCCGTCACAAAATCCAAGTCTGCTGATGCTTCGCATCTTTCCCGAAGTTCGTGAATATGGGTTTCCATCAGTTTATCCAGCAAATCGTATTTATCCATGTAATGCAGGTAGATCGTTCCGCGGCTGACATTGGCATGGTACGCCAGTTCCTGGATGGTAATATCGTCAAAGTTTTTCTCAGCCATGAGTTCAATGACTGCTGTTTTTAATGCTTCCTCTGTTTTAAGGATTCTTCGATCGACTTTAGGCATCGTGGCTCACCGAGCTTTCTCTGTGCATTCAACAAATACGATCATGATTGCGGTTCATATTTTATACTCCAATATAATTATATACAGGCGTTCATTATGTCATCAATATACTTGAAACCATCAGAAATACGGCGTTTATTTAAAATAATGAACAATATCCATCATTTCGTTCAGTATTATACGAATCCTACGTATTTAACAATTGCATGTCTGATCATTGGAATTATAATGGAAGTCGATGATGATGCACTTACATAACATTTTGAAATGGAGGTCTGAGTCATGGAATATATGAAATTCGGAAATACAGGTATGGATGTCTCGCGGATCTGCCTTGGTTGTATGAGCTTCGGCGACGTGCAGCCCGGAGGGCATCAATGGGTCCTTGATGAGGAGCGAAGTCGCCCGATCATAAAAAGAGCGCTTGAACTCGGTATCAACTTTTTTGATACGGCAAACATTTATGCAGGCGGAACCAGTGAAGAGATCGTCGGACGCGCGTTAAAAGATTATGCGAATCGGGATGAAATCGTCCTCGCTACCAAGGTCTGGGGACGCATGCATCAAGGACCTAACGGTGGGGGACTTTCCCGGAAGGCGATTATGAGTGAAATCGATAAAAGCTTGATGAGATTAGGGACCGATTATGTAGATCTCTACATCATCCACCGCTGGGATTACAACACGCCCATTGAAGAAACCATGGAAGCCCTGCATGATGTGGTGAAGTCTGGAAAAGCCAGATATATCGGTGCTTCTGCCATGTATGCGTGGCAATTTCAGAAGGCGCTTTATGCGGCGGAGAAACATGGCTGGTCTCGTTTTGTCTCCATGCAAAATCACCTGAATCTCATTTATCGCGAAGAGGAACGGGAGATGATGCCGCTGTGTATGGATCAAAAAATTGCAGTGACACCTTACAGTCCACTAGCATCGGGAAGATTGATTCGCGATTGGTCGGAAACGACGCATCGATCTGAAACCGACCAAGTCCAAAAATCAAAGTACGATTCGACGGCTGATGTTGACCGTTTGGTCGTTGAGCGAGTGGCTTCCGTTGCAGAGAATCGCGACGTACCCCGTATCCATATCGCGCTTGCATGGCTGCTGCAAAAAGAATCGGTAGCTGCTCCAATCATCGGGGCCACAAAGATTAAACAGCTCGAAGACGCTGTAGGTGCGCTATCGGTAAAATTAACTCCGGAAGAGATTGCTTTCCTGGAAGAACCGTATGTTCCGCATCCGGTCGTAGGAGCGCAGTAAACAGACGAAAAGGCAGCTCACTTGTTGGGCTGCCTTTCTTGCGTGGATGACCGAATTTTGGCCGATATCCAACTAGTTACTATTCCGTCCCGTTAAGTAAATATAAGGAGAATTTTCTCGAGAAGGGATGGAAGAACATGAAGAAATGGTTGTGCTTGATCATATCAACGACCGCGGCCCTTAGTATCGGAGCAGGTGCCCTCGCAGATTCCGCTTCCGCATCTATGACGGAGCCGAAGGGCGATGTAGCGAAAATGTACAGAATCAAGCATGAGATGAAATTTGATCTTCAAGGGAAAGAGGCAATACTTGACGGCAAGGCCACAACTGTGGATAGGCCCATACGAAAAGACGGCCGTGTATACGTTCCTCTCCGCACCCTTCGGCAGTCCGGGGCAGCGGACACCGTTACCTGGAATGACGAAAAACGGGAAGTACAAGTCGCGATCCATCCTGAGCTGCTGCCTAAGTTTGGTCATCTAACTTTCCGGATCGGCTCAGAGGATGTATACCTTCCGGACGGAAAACCAGTCGGTGAGAAAATTCCGGCACCGTTCATTTCTTCGGGAAAGGCATATATACCGATTCGGGCGTTGTCCTGGTTAGGAATGGCGGTCTCGGCCGTGAAAGATACAGTCCGTTGGAACTGGAGCGATAAGGTTATAGAGGTGCTGAATCCGGAATGGGAGACGGACCAAGCCAGTACGACGTTTACCATGCTGTATCAGAAGGATATGTATACTCCGCAGTACATGGTTTCATCCGGAAGCGACGGTTGGGGCGGTTACACAGGCAAGCTTACACAAAAGGATATTTCCATGGATGGACGGTTGTATAACCGTATTCAGTTTACAGTGAAATTGCGCCCCGGTCCTAACCCCGTGATGCTCACTGCCAACTCGGCAGGCAGCAAGATAGTCACAGTGAAGAGGAAAGTAACAGATCCTGCTTCGCTGCCGGTCTCGATCGTCGGTGAGGGGAAAGGGAACATCGCCTTCACCAGCCCGATCCGGGGTTATATCCAGGTAAAACCGAATCAAAAGATTGATGTGTCTGGAGATATCCTGCAGCATAACGATCTGTATGATAAGCTGACCTTGAGCGTCGAGCGGTATCAACCGTCGGATGAGGACAGTTATCAAAATTATGAAGAGGTTAACAGCATTGAGCTGCCCCTTAAGGACCAAGCATTCACAGGTTCGTTCACAATAAGCGAGAAGGGCAGCTATTTGATCAGAGTGCTCAGTTCTGCCTATATTTCTTCCGTAGAATCCGGGCCATGGATGACACAATGGGCTGAATTCGTAGTCGAAGTAGAATAGGGGGCGGTGGCATCCAACGGCTTTTTACGTTGGATCTCACTTCATCAAACGGTCACCTTGACGCTGCAAGAGTTGGAAGATGGAAAGGTGAACCTTCATCTCGAACAATCCGGATTTTCTAATAATGAAGGACTCGAAGGCGCTAAGTATGACTGGAGCAATTGGGTCGGCGAGCTTGAAAAGGTGTTGGGGCATTAACCTCATTGCATGCTAAGTATCATCTTTCATAAGGCTAGGATGATTGGGGTTACCTGCCTGATGCGATCAACATAAACCGGCTGCATGTCGTTTGCGGCAGGTAATGTCTACTTCCGATTTTACCTAAGGACAGTTGGAGCTTGCTATCTGCAAAGTTTTCTTCTGTCCGACTTGCTTTGGACATGAATGGTGCACTTCCTATGACAATGAATGGTACAATACGAATGTAACAAGTGAAATGAACACGAACGGAAGGATGTTAGCCATGAGCGAATCGAATCAGGAGTATATCGTTATCTCGGCTGCGAGGGAAAACAATCTCAAGAACGTGTCCTTGCAAATTCCCAAACGGAAGATTTCGATATTCACCGGAGTATCCGGATCCGGCAAGTCATCGATCGTCTTCGATACGATTGCCGCAGAATCTACACGACTGCTGAATGAAAATTTCAGCATGTTCGTGCGTACGTTCCTGCCCAAATATCCGCAGCCAGATGCGGACGCGATCGAAAACCTGAGCATGGCTGTCATTGTCGATCAGAAGCGGCTGGGCGGAGGATCCCATTCCACGATGGGCACCATTACCGATATTTCTCCCATCCTCCGGATGCTCTTCTCAAGGGTGGGCCAGCCCTATGTCGGAGGAGCGAACATGTTCTCGTTTAACGACCCGCAAGGTATGTGCCTCGAGTGTAACGGGATCGGTCGCAGCCTCGCTGTCGATATGAGGAAAGCGGTCGACAAGTCCAAGTCGCTCCAGGAAGGAGCAATCATGCTGCCGGGCTATACGGTGGGCGCATGGGAATGGAACATGCTAGTTCAGTCGGGTTCCTTTGATACGGATAAGAAGCTCAGCGACTATTCGGATGAAGAACTGGATCAGCTGCTGTATAGCAAGGCAAGGAAAGTGAAGATGGATTTCGCCGGAAAAGCAACGAATATTACCGTAGAAGGCGTTATCGAGAAATTCACCAACAAATATATCAAACAGGACGTGAAGACGAAGTCCGAACGCACGCAGCAAACGGTTGCTCCGTTCATCACTGAGGGGCCATGCTCCAGTTGTCACGGTGCTAGACTAAGTCAAGCCGCGCTGGGCTGCAGAATTAATGGACACAACATTGCGGAGCTGTCTTCCATGGAAGTCGGACATCTCATCCGCGTTATCCGGGAGATTGGCGATGCAGCAGCGGCTCCGATGGTCAATTCGCTGATGGAGCGGCTGCAGCATATGGTGGATATCGGCCTCGACTACTTGACGCTGGACCGTGAGACGGATACATTATCCGGCGGCGAGTCGCAGCGTGTCAAAATGGTAAAGCATCTGAACGGGAGCCTGGTGGATGTCACATACATCTTCGATGAGCCTAGCGTAGGCCTTCACCCCCGCGATGTACACCGGTTAAACGAACTGCTCCAGAAGCTGCGTGACAAAGGCAACACCGTGCTCGTGGTCGAGCATGATCCCGATGTCATCAAAGTAGCGGATCATATCGTCGACGTCGGTCCCCATGCCGGCAGCCGCGGAGGAAACATCGTCTATGAAGGAAGCTACCCGGGTCTGCTAGAGTCCGGCACGTTGACGGGAAACTATATGATGCGCCAGCTCGGGCTGAAGCAGGACTGCAGGCAGCCATCCGGCAAGCTGCCCATCCGGAATGCCAAGCTGCATAATCTGCAGGACGTCAACGTCGACATTCCAACCGGAGTGCTGAATGTTGTGACCGGCGTCGCCGGCTCTGGTAAAAGCACCCTGATTAACGACGTATTCCTCAGCCAGCATCCTGATGCTATCGTCATTGACCAATCGGCGATCGGCGTGTCGACACGCTCGAATCCCGCGACCTATACGGGCATACTGGATGATGTACGTAAGGCGTTTGCTTCCGCGAACAAAGTGAGTCCAGGCTTATTCAGCTTTAACTCCAAGGGAGCTTGCGAGAATTGCCAAGGGCTGGGCGTGGTGTACTTGGACCTTTCGTTCTTCGAAAGCGTGAAGCTGCCATGCGAAGTCTGCGGTGGGAAACGATTTAAGGAAGAGGTGCTCGAATACAAGCTGAATGGCAAGTCCATAGCCGAAGTGCTGGAGATGACGGTAGAGCAGGCTTTGGAATTTTTCCAGATCAAAGAGGTTGTGCGCAAGCTCCAGGCGATGAGCGATGTAGGCCTGAACTACATTACGCTCGGCCAGCCGCTCAGCACGCTCTCTGGCGGAGAATGCCAGCGCATCAAACTGGCTAGCGAGCTGCACAAGAAAGGCAGCATTTATGTCATGGACGAGCCGACGACCGGTCTGCATATGTCGGATATCGGTCACCTACTGGAGATTATGAACCGCCTCGTGGACGCCGGCAATACGGTGATCGTCATCGAGCACAATTTAGAAGTCATCAGCCAAGCGGACTGGATTATCGATATGGGACCGGATGGAGGCAGCAAGGGTGGACAAGTGGTGTTCGAGGGCACACCCCAAGACATCGTCCATGCGGAGCAGTCGATCACGGGAAAATACTTGAGATAACCCTCCACTTATAATATTGGACGTGAAAAACCAATCATCTCTTCTGACGAAGCCGCGTAAACCGCGGCTTATTTATGATCCCGATAAACGGCAAATAGGAGCGATTACTCTGGGCCTTGATATTCATTCCGCTTAACCGCTCGAGAATGAATACATACAGTTATCACATGACGTCGCATAATTAGAAACATTTTACGTGGGGGAGGTGTTACTAGTACGCTGAATGAAAATGAGCGTTGTTATTCCAACTCCATTATTTTATAATGAGTAAAAACTCACTCAATTAAAAAGGAGCCGTTCGTTTTGCCACGTACCAAGGAGCAGTATGAAGAAATGAGGAAGGCAACCAGAGAGAAAATACATTCTGCGGCGATGCGGTTATTTGTCCATCAAGGATTTGGTTCGACTAATGTTCAGAATATCGCGGACGCGGCCGGCATTAGCATCGGGTTACTGTACCGGCACTACAGAACGAAGGAACATTTGTTTCGCGATTTGGTGGCTTATTCAGTTGAAGGATTGAACCGCAATATTGCTGCATTTGAAACCGATCAATCCCCTAAAAAGGTCATTGTACAGTTTGTAGATGAAGTCTACAACGACTTTATGAATGGAGAAGAACTGGCTAATCTGCTGATTCTGATCAAACAATCGCTATTAGGCTCAGGTACAGCCGCCAATCAACATGACGAAGTCCTCAAAATCAATGCCAGACTGCTTGATGCTACGGCTGAGCTCATTCGCAAAGGCCAACAGACTGGAGAATTCCGCTCGGGTGATGCGCATGAGATGGCAATCTATTTATACGCATCGATCCAAGGATTGGCCGAGATGAGGGTGCTGCTAAAGAGCAATTTTACCATGCCGTCACCGTCAGTCCTCACAGCATTTCTATTTAAGGAAAAGGAGTGACCCTGCCATGATCACTGTCGTCAGAGCGGATCAAGCTGAGTTTGATGTGCGGCAAGGTATATCTGAAACATTCGCAGAGGGTTTCACGCAGTGGCTCGGATTTTTCTCCAAGGATTCAAAAAAAATTGCAGCGGCATTCGCGCATATGTTCAATCTGGATCAATTTTACGTGGCTGTATCCGATCGACAAGTCATTGGAATGGCCGCATGCACGAATGGAAAATCACTTTCGGTTAAGCTTGATAACAAAGAGCTTCGCAAACATTTAGGTTTTTATAAAGGCAGTATGGCTGGTATTTTCCTAAAAAAAGAATTTGAAGCTCCTTTCGTTAATCCTTCACCTGGTGTAGGCTCCATCGAATTTGTAGGAACAGCTTCCCAATTCAGGGGACAAGGTATTGCTTCTCAATTGATCCGTTGTATTATTGAGCAAACACCATATCAAGTTTACTTGATTGAAGAAGTCGCCGATACCAATATTCCAGCCTTGAAACTCTATACTAAATTAGGATTTGAAGAATATAAACGCAGGCAAATACCAAATAAACGGGCAAAGAAAATCGGGATCCATCACATGGTATCCTTGAGGTATACAAAATAACCGGCTTCATATCAACTTTCTTGCGTTCAACAATTTATAGGGATCATTAAAGAAGTACCATCATAGCAAAGAGAAGGTGAAATTTATGATAAGTAAGAATAACGAAAATAAACTGAAGCAAATCGTCCATGAACAGCAATTCGAACATGCATTGGATTATCTAATGGATACCGTGCGCCAAGGCATTCGATTGAGCAAGAACGGCGTAGAAGATTACAGGGCGGCCGGATGTTCCCGCATCGGCGGGGATCCGGATCTCCCGGCTGATGTGGAATGGCCTTTTGATTCGAAAGGGACTCCTATGACGTTCCTGGCCCAGCTGAGGCTGCGTGAACTGGTGGATCATGACGAAGCTTCTCTGCTTCCGGCAAACGGCGCGCTTTATTTTTTCTTAGGAGTAGATGAACCGGCTTATGATATTGAGCATAAAGTGCTCTATTTGCAGGAGGAGCCATTGAAAGATGCGAGGCGGCGGCCTGCTCCGAAAGCGACGGCGATCGAAGACACATTCACTGGTTACCGGGTGTCGGCCAGATCCACTATGGAGCCGCCTAATTACGGCTATGTGGATTACGAGCTGGTGGAGGATGATGAGCATGATTACGAGCAATACGAGGAACTTTGCTTCGAGTTAACCGGATACAACTCCAGTGACGTGGCGATGCTGTTCGGCTATCCCGAAACCCAGCATGGCGATTGCGAATACGAAGCGGCACTGAAGCTGTTGACCGGAGAAAAATACAACTATTCCGAAGCGGAAGCGATGAAGCAGATCACCCAGCACCTGAACGGCGATTCGGATCAAGCCCAGCAGGAAATCCGGGATACACTATTGCTGTTGGCACTGGGATCGGACGATGATGTGGGATTTTGCTGGTGGGATGCCGGAGAACTGCAGTTTTTCATCCGGAAGGAAGATATGCTGGCAGGCAATTTTAATCGTACATACTGCTCCCTTTACTCGAGCTAGGATGCAGCGGTTAGAGTAGAAGGAAAGCATGGAAAAGGTGGTATAAGCAAGAACTTCCAAGCATCAAAGGGGTTGCAATTATTCGGGTGTTGGATTATGATGGACCCATCAATGATTGATGTATCAAATATTGACTGATCAAACATCGAGGGGAGAGATCCATTTGATTACTTACAGCAATCAGAAAACCAACGATTTCAACGACATTGTATACGGACGGCGTTCCATTAAAATATACGATTCCTCTGTAAAAATCAGCAGAGAAGAGATGACCGAAATGATCGACCAGGCCACGAAGGCGCCTTCCTCCGTTAATTTGCAGCCCTGGCGTTTTGTCGTCATCGACAGCGAGCAGGGCAAAGAAACGCTGCTGCCGCTGGCAAGATTCAATCATAACCAAGTCAAGACTTCTTCCGCCGTCATCGCTGTGTTTACGGATATGAACAGTTTCGACTACGCCGAAGAAATTTATGGCAAAGCAGTCGAGCTCGGCTACATGCCGCAAGAGGTAAAAGAGATGCAGCTGAACGCCTTCCGGAAAATATTCAGCGATTATTCGCCGGAGGTTATGAAGAATAACGTTATCCTGGACGCCGGGCTGGTTTCCATGCAGCTGATGTTGGTGGCGCGGGCTCATGGATATGATACGAATCCGATCGGAGGCTTTGAGAAGGACCAAATTGCCGAAGCCTTTGGACTCGATCAAGATCGGTATGTTCCCGTAATGCTGATCTCAATCGGCAAAGCGGCCAGCGAAGGACATGCCTCTTACCGGCTTCCGGCGGAACGGATAACGTTCTGGAAATAACCAACGGGAACGTCTTATCCATAGGCATCTGTTTGCAATACAGGTTTTTTTGCATTATATTAATTGATAGCTCAACGATTGATGCCGCCAACGGAATGCTAACATTATAGGCGTGCGGGGAGGTCAATTCATGAAATGCACATTTTCGGACCAGGAACAGATCCTGCAGCTCCTGAACGGCCTGAACAACCAACTCAGTCCCAAATTCGAACGATGCGCGGGTATAAGTTCTTCACGATTCGATATATTATACGAATTGTACGGGGTGGAAGAAATGACCCAGTCCCACTTGCAGAAGGCTGTACACATCGATGCTTCGGCAATTACGCGCCATCTGAAGCAGCTTGAAGCGGACGGAATGGTCACAAGGCGGAGAAACCCTTCGGATAACCGGGAAACATTTGTTCAGCTTACCGAAGAGGGCCTTCAACGGATCGACGGATACAAGAAAGAAAAGATCGGTTTTGTGAACCAGATGCTGAAAGATTTTAACGATGAGGAACTGACAGTTTTAAAGGATATGCTTACCCGATTGCAACAAAATATAAGCCAATACTGATACGCACTATACAAAACATCAAGGAAGGAAGAACACATCATGATCATTGTCCATGCCAAGCTTGACATCTTGCCGGAGCAAGAGGAACGATTCTCGAAGGAAGCTGAGAGCCTGCTTGCCGCCACCAGAGCGGAAGAGGGTAATATCAGCTATGAATTGTTCAAATCCGTGGAACAAGAACACCTTTATACCATGGTGGAGATTTGGAAGGATTTTGGAGCCGTTCAAGCGCATAACAGCAGCGAACATTTCCAGACATTCGTACTGAAAGCCAAAACGCTGCTGGCTTCTCCTATGGAATTGAAAGTTTTTCAAGGCGAGCCTGTGCAGGTATAACGCAAGCTAAGTGAATCAATCCCTAATCTCCCTGATGTGGAGGTTGGGGATTTTTCGTTTATCTGTCTCTTTGCTATTGTTGCCGCGATTTGAAGCAGCAGATTGCCATCGTCATCAGTAGTCGGTGGCAATCTGCTGATCGGTATACGAACAACTGGCGAAGAGTCAAAGGGAGTCTTGATCTCTTCCTAGCTGTTATTATTTTGTCCACGTACCGATCTTATAAGCTCCATCGGAAAGCCTGCCGATATTCGCAAAATCAACGGCCGGCTGTTTCGTTGCCGGATTTAGAATCGCTATGGTTAGCTCATAAGTTCCGCATGGCAATGTGTTCGTAGAAATCGAGCCTGAGACGGTATGCAATCCGGTCCTCCAGGTTCTCAAATCTGCGGGTGTGGATTGACGTGCCACGATATTCCCTGCGCTGCGCAGCTGAAATTCGACAGGCCAGTTAAACGGGAAGTGTTGAACCCCCTTATTCTCCACAGTGATGGTGACATCCAGCTTGTTTCCGCTATTTTGCTGCGGATATGCGGCCTTTTTCACGACAAAGTGATAGCCCATCCGTTTCTTAAGTTTATCCATATTGCCTTGCAAAGGATTGCCGAGCGCCAAGGAAGCTGGAGAATTCGGTCCAAGCCAGCTCGGCTTGCTGAGCTCGGTTTGGCGAAGCGTCTCATTAAAGCCGCTGCCTGTCGTAAGTGCAGCATTCAATCCGTAGTCACCACCGTAAAATTCGCCGCCAGAGACTCGGGTGTCCCAGAAGTTGGCGTGGTTTGGCTGCTGCTGGCCGATATCATCCCAATAACCGTTCTGCGTGCCTGTATACCATCCCCATTCGGAGTCGAAGCTCGGCTGATCTCCGAATACGTCATTATACATTCCCAGAATCAAACCTTTGTTATTATTTTTGGCCAATTCCACGCTCCGTCTGATCATTAGCTGCGTATGATCCTCCTGAGCGGCAAACGCATCAATGTAGTGCTGAATGTACCGATTGGATATTTCGTTCTTAGGGAACTCGCCGGTATAGTTAGTTTCCCCATTCGGTCCTTCATAGGGCCAAGTGTGGAATTCCGCCCAATGGCCCAGCGAACCGATTTGTACAAAAGCGATCGGGCTGTCAGGCGTGTTGTAATGATTGGCTATCGCCTCGATCGCAAGTTTGTGCCTGGCGATCAAATATTCGGAGCCGTAATTCGGAGAGAAGCCCGTATTGTTGCCAGCGCCCATACCTCCGGTTTGATCTTGGTAGGCCTTGCCCGGCGTTTGTCCTTGACTGACCATGTCATTATATAGCCAATCAGGAATATCCCTGTGAGATACACCGGAAGGATTGTCCAAAATAAAGCGCAGCACCACCTTGACTCCATGACTCTGCCAATAGCTGAAATGATTGGCTGCTTCAATTGCACTGAAATCATAGTTGCCCTTTGTTGGCTCGAGTTCCTTCCAGGTGACGCCAGCATAAACGAGACGGTGGTCTTGAGGATAGTTTGTAGATTTCGCTGAAGGCGCCCAGCCCTTAAACGGGTTATTGAGCGGGTTACCCACCTCGGTCGGGTAGAATTCGATCATGCTGCCTCCGGGGGGGTTATCGTTGAGCGTATAGTCGGGTAGCGATTGGTTCTGCGCCGGCAGGCGATTTACATCCGAGTTATGATCCAGATAACCTATGTTCACTCTGCTGCCAATCGTGAGTCCGAGCGTAGAGAGCGGAATGGATGCTTCGATCACGGAAGATGAACGAACAAATTGAGAGGGAGGAAGAGACGAAGATGAAGACCAATTCCAAGTGCTTCCATTGCCTGAATAACGATACAGAGCATTATTTTCGAGGAGCCATTCAATTCCTGTCGCTCCCCATCCAGAGGCATGATATCCGGTAGAAGCGTTCCCGTCCGTATTCAGCCAGAAGCTCCCCATGGTGGTGCTAAGGCCAGAGCCCTGAACGAGCAGATAGAGATTCCTGTCATCGTGAGTAACCTTCAATACTTTAGCTGTCCCCGAATTCGTAGCCATGGCCGGTACCCCATCCCAATCGCTCGCATCTCCATCAACAATGATGGAAGCCGCTGCAGCATTCGAAACGGAGAGGGGAAAAGGGATCAAAGTAAAGATCATGGCCGCCATTACAAAAACAGTAAACGTAAATTTCATTCTAATACCCCGTCTTTTCACGTCAAACCTCCTCACAGAATTTATTGGTGTCATAAAGCTGCAAGTCAGAATTCATTGTAAACCTAGGGTCATGATACTGAATTCGAAGCCTTCACCTCCTTTCCAACTCATATAGACAGGCATTCGCGTCAGCCTTTAAGTTGAACTGCGTACGACCAATCGGGTAGGTAAAATAACTTTCTTAGGCAATAGATGGTTTCCATTGATCCGGTCTATTAAGTGATCGACAGCGACCATGCCAATTTCTTTGGTGGGCACCTCGATCGTGGATAGTGGAGGATTGGAATACTTGGATACCTCGATATTGGACAGTCCTATAACAGCCACTTCATTAGGAACGGAAATCCCGTTGTTATACAATCCGTTGAGCGCGGCCATGGCCATTAAATCACTGCCGACGAAAAACGCGGTGGGGTAATTTTTGGTTTTGCATAAATGATGAATTTGATCGATGCATACCGTTTCATCCCACATGCAATCGATGACCCAATCGGGATTCACAGTCAATCCGGCGGCATGCATGGTGGCATAATAGCCTCGATATCGGCGGCTGTCTTTCAGGTTGCACGTTAATCCGCTTCCTCCGATATACCCAATATGAGTATGGCCCCTTTCAATGAGGTGGTTTACGGCCATCGTAGCAACATGGTAATGATCATAGCCCACATTATCGATATCCTCGCGTTCCGTATCAATCCCCACGATAAAGGGTACCTGTTTGCGTATGTACTCGTAGGTTTCGTTGTTCAAGGATTCCATAAGAATCAGACCGGTAACCGGTTCACTGAAAGTGCTAAATAAAATTTTGCTGTCATCCAATTCAATTCCGGTCCGGATAAAAGCAACGTTATACCCTGCACTAAGCAATCGCTCTTCTACGCCGGATAAGATCGACATGAAATAAGGGTCGTTGTATTTATCTTTTGTAACGCTTAATATACACCCGATTTTTGCAGGCGATTTGTTTTCCGAGTGGTCTTTCGCAGGCACTTTTCGCTTGGGGCTTGAACTGATTTTATAGTTAAGCTGTGTAACGGCTTGCCATACTCTTTCCCGGGTTTCGTCCGTGATTTTATATTTCGTATCATTGTTTAAAACTCTGGATACGGTGGCAGTAGATACATTGGCTAATTTAGCAACATCCCGAATCGTACTCATGATTAACACATTCTCCTTTTAAGTTGCAAATGATCACCATTAAGAGTTTATAGGAATGTTACATGGTAAACAATGATCGACTTAAAATTACTCGTCTTTCGATCTTGTTTCGTTACTTCGTTGCGTTAATTTGTTTCGTTAAAATGTTACGTTGTTACGGATAATGATTATATTCGGTTAAGATCAATCATAACACGATTCTAACGTGCTTTGTAAATAGAATTTTTGTAATATTTTTAAAATTATTATTGCAAGAATACATGCGGATGATATAACATAAAATCACTAAACAAAATGATGTATCACGAAAAATTAACGTAACAATTACGTAACAAATTCCTTGATTCGTACATAGCAGGGAGCTGAAAAGACATGAACAAAGCAGTAACGGTTTACCCCATTATTATCGATGACTTGATAAGCAACCCAGGCATTGGTTTTACAGCAGCACCAGGATTAATGGAGAACCCGGACAGTATTTGCGACAATCGAGGGGAAGAACAGTCGAAATATAAGTTCACGGAAAACAGCAGAACCTGCAATCATCCTGACAGCAAAGTGTATTTCTGCAGCGTTCGTTGGCGGGACATGGAAACGGTTCAAGGGGAATACAACTGGGAGGTGCTGGAGGAGAAGCTGGAATACGCAAAATCGATAGGCTGTACGGCCGTGGTTCGCTGTTCTCCATACGCGTTAAGCGAAGATGACGATATACCGGCATGGTTCAGGGCGGAATATCCGGAAGAGCCCGAATTTCCCTTCTGGAGGGTAGACCCGCATGCAACGCCATATGTGCAGTATTGGTCCGAATTTATCAAGGCATTCGCCGCACGTTTTGACGGACACCCGGTCATAAGTTCGGTGGATTTGACGATTGTAGGGGCTTGGGGGGAAGGCGGAGGGACCGAATTTTTACAGCCGGAGGCCATCAAGCAAATTACGGATACCTATCTGGATGGATTTAAGTTAACACCGCTTCAGGCACTCCTGCATGACTCGCAGTCGATCAAGATGATCACAGACCGCAAAGCCAAAGTAGGCTTTCGTGTCGATTGCTTGGGAGATATGGGAGGTTTTCATGGTGAAGCCTGGTCGCATATGACGGATTTCTATCCCCAGAATATCCAGAATTTGAAAATGGGCGATGCATGGGAGAAGGCTCCGGTTCTTTTTGAAGCATGCTGGCACATGAATGACTGGTATCTGCAGGGCTGGGATATCGATTATATCATTCAAGAAACGCTGAAGTGGCATATTACTTCATTTAACAACAAGGGAACGACGGTTCCGGAACCGTGGAAAGAGAATGTAAAGGCGTGGCTGAACAAGATGGGATACCGCTTTGAATTACGGAAATTCACGTTTGACTCCGAAGTGAAGGCAGGTGGCGTACTGGACATTCGTGCTTTATGGGCCAATGTGGGGGTGGCTCCGATCTATAATCATTATCCGCTTGTCGTGAGACTCATTGGCCGTGATCAATCGTATACGCTGCAGAGCAGAGAAGATATAAGGGAATGGCTGCCGGACGAAGATATTGCCTGGGAAGAAAGCATCGCTCTGCCACAAGGAATGACCGAAGGGGAATATCGTTTGGAGATTGGCATCGAAACCGGCGTCAAAGAAATCGGAAATATCCAGCTGGCGATCAAGGGATTTTCGCAAGGCTATTACCCGATGGGTAAGATTTTAGTTGAACGGGGGAAAGAAGGAAATGGATAGGCGCTTGAACTTTGACGAATGTACAGCCATGTGCAATTTTGATTACCTGCCAGAAGGATTAGAAGCTAAATATAATCTCTATCATCCGAATAACAAGCCCCATCTCATTCCACGCGATTTCCTGACCGAACTCTTTGAGCGGTATCAAACTCCCGAACATACCCGGCAGCGGCTCGTACATGGGATTGAGGAAATAGAAACAAACAACGTATTGTTTCACTTCACCAAATTTTTAGTGGATGATATGTGCTCAGCGCGCCATCGCTGCGACGAGACTCACTATACCAATATGACTCCGAGATGCATGAACCAACACGGGGATTTATATTCATTTCTATTGCTGTTAGCCTGTGTTGTCCCTTCCATGGAAATGCTGCAGAACCGTTCCGTCCCCCAAGTGTACTATGAGCATATTCCTCACCAGTCCTTGAAGCTGCAAATGGAAAAATTGGTGCTGTACGGCGATGCCGAAGTCCATGATTTCCCTTGGGTGATGAATTTTTATACTTGCTCCATCTTTTTGTTAGACCGGTTTTATTTTATTCCATACCGGTTTGGGGATTCATTCACCATGTTCCGTCATGAGAACACGCAAGAGGTTATTGCCCTCCGGCACGCGGGCGAGGAATTTCGCATCGATGGACAACGAAATGGAATCAATGATGTTTATGACCCGCTAGGATGCTTCGTTTCCGAATGGATCGAGAGTGACGACCTTATCGTGGCTAACCGGATCAATCCCATGGGATTCGTCGAAAGAGAAACGACGACGATCTTGAAGAAGGAATGGAAACCGGCACTTCAGGAAGGGGACCTGCTTTTAGCCCTCCATATCCCATCCGGGCCTGGATATACACCGGCCAGGCTGAAGAACTCAATGTCCTTAGCCATTGAATTCTATGGCAAATATTTTCCGGAATTAGCCATCAAGGGCTTCTGGAGCGCAAGCTGGCTTTATGATACCCGGTTATCGCTCGTGCTCGACACCGAAACAAGCAATATCGTGCGCGTTCAACGACAATTTTATAATTATCCGACCCTGGAAGGAGACAGGATGCTGCGATATGAAGTCTTCGGAGACAAGGATAGCGGCCCTGTCCGTAATACCGGTGAATTTACAACCTCCCTTCAAAGAGCAGCCGCAGCGTATATGCAGACGGGAGCGCGTTTTAACACATTAAGCATGATTGTATTGAAGGAAGATGTCGAACGGATTGGCAGCAGGCCTTATATAACCGACGCGGATATGGAGCAATTCCACAGGAACGTTGACAGCCATTTAAGGGAGGTAAGCGGATGAGCCAATATTCGCTTGAAACCTACGAGAAGTATAAAACGATCAAAATCCGGCCTTTGCCCTCATCCCAAATGGATCATGTTTCAGACCATGGGTTGTTCGAATATGTTGCCTTTTCATGGAAAGAACTTGAGCCGGTCCGAGGAGAATACAGGCTCGAAGGTATCACAGAAGCGCTACACACAGTCCCAAATCCTATTCTTGTCTTGACACCAGACTTGCCCCTCTGGGTTCAGGACTACGCTGACGAATGTTTCGCCGCTTTGATCAGAAAAATCGGAAGTTACCTCAACTCGGACAGATGCCTTGCAGGCGTTGCCATTTCGACGTTGGCGGACAGCAAGGAAGAATGGAACGCCTATATTGAATCGTTCGAAACACATACGCTTCTTGTTGATCTGCAGAACGATAGACTGATACAGCATTTAAGAGAAAGCAGCCGCGGATTCGGCCTGCTGGTGAAGTGCAGTGAGGAGAATTGGCTCGAATGCTGCGAGGCTTTGGCCAGAAATCATGTTCAGAAGGTATGGAAGCGATATCCTGTTATCATCCATGTGACCGATGACGTTTGTGGTCCTCATACTAGAAACGAAGCGTACCGCTGGCATGCTTGTCTTTCAAATGTGGATATGGGGCTTGGATATCACCTTGCTTTACGCAGACTCACTTATCCGGAAAGTGTATCCAGCCGCGGGAGCTTGCCGCTGAGGTTCTGGTTCGTCAACACGGGCACTTCGAGAATTTACCGCAAATTCCGGTTATGGGTTCAGCTAAAGCAAGGGAAGGTTTCCTATGAGCTTCCGCTGCTAGCGGCAACGGATTCCTGGCTAACCGGGGACCTTGTCCATAACGAAATTATACCGCTGCAGGACATGCCCCCAGGAGAATATACGCTAAGTCTGGGACTCTTTTTCGAAGATCGTTCTTATATCCCGCTGAATATACGGAATCCACAACAAGATGGGTATTATGAGGCAGGAACGATTCAGGTCGAAACAACCCATGAAGATCCGCTAATGAATATATGGGATACGTATGATCCGGAAGGATATTATCCATTGGAAGACCCGAAGCTTCCGGAAGCATAATGGATCCAATTAGATAGAATGAACTCAAGAAGTTCATGTTGAAGGGCTTGAATAAGCCATTACAACAGGGTTTTCAATTCGAAACTTGAGTTCAATCTATACAGATAGAATGAACTCAAGAAGTTCATGTTGAAGGGCCGAAACTTGAGTTCAATCTATACAGATAGAATGAACAAATACAAGTTCACTGGAGGTTATGGATTTGAAGTTAGCATTAATCGGTGCAGGACAAAGAGGCATGATCTATTCGAGGCATGCTTACCAGAGCACGGAAATTGTCGCGGTCGTTGAACCGGATGCCAGCAGAAGAAAGGTGGCGGCGGATGAGTTTCAAATTCCTCTGGAGAAGCAATTTGAAACGGTGGATGAATTTTTTCAATTAGGTAAAATTTGCGATGCCATCATTATTTCTTCAATGGATAGAGACCATTATGCCCAAACGATGGAAGCGCTTGACCTTGGTTATGACATTTTGCTCGAAAAACCCATTTCGCCAAGTCCCGAGGAATGTTTGAGAATACAGCTGAAAGCGAATGAAAAAGGCCGCAAAGTGATTGTATGTCATGTACTGAGATATACCCATTTTTTCGCGGAGATCAAGAAAATCATTGAAAGCGGCGAGCTCGGTAAAGTGATCACCATTCAGCACAACGAGAACATCGGCAATTTCCACATGGCTCATTCTTTTGTAAGGGGCAACTGGAGAAGAAGCGATTTGGCGAGTCCGATCATCATGCAGAAGTCCTGCCACGACATGGATATTCTAGCCTGGCTGGTGGACAGCGGTGCCAAACGAATTTCCTCATACGGCAGCCTCACTTATTTTAAAGAGGAGAATGCACCGGCCGGCAGCGCTGAGCGATGCCTGGACTGCCAGGCGGCAGCGGACTGCCGATTCGATGCAAAAAAAGCTTACGTGCCTGTAAGAGGGCAATGGCCGGCTACAGTCATTTCGATGGACCAAACGGAAGAAGGATTACTGGAAGAGCTCAAGACGAGTCCTTATGGACGCTGTGTATATCGGATGGACAATGACGTGTGTGATCACCAAGTGACTCTGATCGAGTTTAAAAACGGAGTCACAGCCACGTTTAACTTAAGCGGGTTTACCAATAAAATGCACCGCACGCTCAAAATCATGTGCGAGCATGGAGAAATCCGCGGGGATGATCATTCGAATATCATTGAAGTCACCAGGTTTAACTCCAATATGGCTGAGGCGAGTCAGCAAACAATCATTCGGCCGGCTGCCGTTAGCGGTGGGCATAATGGCGGAGATACAGGTCTGATGATCGACTTTTTGGAAAATTTAGAGACGACCGATTTCAACAGCAGATCCTCCATTGACTTGTCTGTCGAAAGTCACCTGATGGCTTATGCAGCAGAAGAGGCAAGGGTTACCGGCACGATTATCGATCTGGATCATTTAAGGGAGCAGCTGCAGGACGGCGTTACGGCATAATCGCTTAATCACAATGCAAAGGTAGTGATGGAATGAATTCAGTTGGTAAGGGGTTTCTATATGAAATAAAGAAGAACAGAATCTTGTATCTCATGTGCGTGCCTGCCCTGATTATTCTGATCATGTTCTCCTATATTCCTTTTGCCGGAATATGGATGGCATTTACCGATTTCAATGTGGTTGATGGAATCTTTGGCAGTAAATTTGTGGGGCTGGACAATTTTAAATACTTTTTTTCCGCTAACAGCATGGGATGGAAGGTTACTTATAACACGCTTTATATTAACTTTTTCGGTCTCATATTAGGCATTATCGTCCCGGTAAGCATCGCCATTCTGATTAATGAAATCCGGCATAAAACCTACAAAAAGATCGCTCAAAGCATGATGTTTTTCCCTTATTTCATTTCATGGGTCGTCGTTGGAGCGATCCTGTACGGAATCTTCTCCACGGATGTGGGCGTCGCCAATCAAATCCTGAAGTTTTTTGGAGCAGAACCGATCAGTTGGTACTCGGAGCCGAAGTATTGGAAATGGATCATTATCCTGGCTAATGTCTGGAAATGGAGCGGGTATAGTTCCATTATCTACATAGCGGCAATGGCGAACTTTGACGGCAGCTTATATGAAGCGGCTAAAGTCGACGGAGCCAACAAATTGCAGCGCATTCTTTACTTAACCGTGCCTATGCTGAAACCGACAATTATCGTCTTAAGCCTGCTGAGCATCGGACGGATCTTCTATGGCGATTTTGGCATGATTTACGGTATTGTCGGCAACAACCCGGTCTTGATTGACGAGGTAACGGTCATCGATACCTATGTTTATCAATCCATGCGTACGCTGGGCTTTTCATACGCTACGGCAATCGGACTATTCCAGTCCTTGATGGGACTGATTCTGATTACGGCTGCAAATAAGTCTGCTAAGAAAATAAACGACGGAGAGGGTCTATTTTAATGATAGAAAAGAATAGATTGCTTGGCGATAAATTTGTGGTAGGCATGGCTTATGGTTTCATCGGCTTATTTGCCCTTATATGTCTGTATCCTCTTATTTTAACCTTAAGCGTATCCTTTTCCTCAGAACAGGCCATTGCTAAAAACGGGTATGCGATCCTCCCTATGAGTCCCAGCTTCGATACCTATAAATATATCTTTGTGAACAGTGGCATGAAAATATTGAAATCCTATGGCGTGACCATTTTCGTAACCGTTGTGGGTACGGCAGGCGCTCTGCTGATTACAAGCATGATTGCATTTTCTCTATCCATAAAAAAGCTGAGATACCGTAACGTACTCGCCTTTATCAGCAATTTTACGATTATTTTCTCGGCCGGTTTAATTCCGTGGTATATGGTCAGCGTCAATTATTATGGATTGAAAAACAGTATCCTGGCCTTAATCCTTCCTTCCATATTTAGCGTGTGGAATATGTTCCTGCTGCGAACGTATTTTGGAAGCATTTCTCCCTCTTTATATGAAGCTGCCGAGATGGATGGTGCCAATTATTTTACGATCTATGTTAAGGTAGCGCTTCCATTAAGCAAGACCGCGCTGCTTACGGTCGGTTTAATGTATGCACTACAGTATTGGAATGACTGGTGGCATGCTCTGATTTTCATTAATGAAAATGATCTGTTTCCACTGCAGTACTACCTCTACAACATTCTGTCCAACGTAAATGCAATCAGCTCGGGACGTATTCCATCAGGTGCTTCAGGTAACATTACATTACCTGCTGAAACGGTAAAGATGGCCGTTACGATGATCACGATTGGACCGATCATTTTCCTGTTCCCTTACATTCAAAAATACTTCGTGCAGGGGATTATGACCGGCGCAGTCAAGGAATAGACACCTGCGCGGTTACTGGCCGAAACAGGCTTTTAACATAGATTAACCATTTTGTTAGGGAGGGTCTTTCATGAAAGCAAGGAAAATGCTGATCTTTTTGGTCGTATTGATGATCGCGTCCGTTTCTGTGATGGCAGGATGCAGCGGCAAGGCAAAAGAAGAGGGGGCAGCAAAACTCGAAACCGTAAGGATTTTGTATCCCGGGGAACGTAGCGATCGGATGAACGATTTTCTTGAACATGAATTTGCCGAAAAAATGGCGGCCGATCTTGGCTTGAAAGTAGAAGTCGAATTTGTGCCCTGGGCCCAGTATTGGGAGCAAAAGGACATTATGCTGGCGGCGAATGAACCGATTGATTTGTATTGGGATGGTCTCCCGGACCTGTCTACGATCGTGAACAAGAAACAGGCCATGGTATTGGACGATTTGATCGAGAAATATGGACAGGATATGCTGAAAGTTCTGCCGATGGAACAGCTTCAAGGGGCAACGATCGATGGGAAGATTTATGGCATTCCTTCATCGTACGCACCTTCCTCGGCCATGTATCAGCTGGTCGCCGTACGACAGGACCTACTCGAAGCCGTGGGAATGACCGACATCAAAACGGCCGATGATCTAAAAGAATTTGCGACGAAGGCGAAGGCGAAGTTTCCTGAAATGAAAGGGCCTGCAGATATCGTATTCAAACCTTTAACCCGGTATTTTTCGGATGAGCAATACAATTGGATCGCCGTAGAAGATTTGGTCGTATTCGGGGAAGACAGCAAAAAAGCATACAGCTATTATGAAACGGATGCATTCCAGAAAGTCGCGAAGTTTAACCGTGAAATGTATAAAGCTGGTTTATATTCAGAGGATCTGACCATTAAATACAATGAAAGAGACTCTCGCATGCAGACGGGATTATATTTATGGGTTGAAGGATCTGTGGGCAAGGAAATGGAAATTATTAATGCCATCAAAGCCAATGCGCCGGATGCTAGAGTTAAAACATACCTGTTGGCACAGGATAAGCCGCGTTATATTACGGCTGCGGGCGGCGAGGTCCTGGGCATACCGGTAAACGCCCCGAATCCTGAAGGAGCCATGAAGTTCATCAACTGGATTTATAAATCAAAAGAGAACTATCTGCTTGCTCTCTATGGCGTCGAAGGCAAGGATTACGAGATTGTGGATGGAAGAATCAATAAGCTGACCCCTAGTGAATTCTTCTATGAATGGATGTTTAGAAACCAAAATTACCAATTGTTCGCTCCGGAAGTGTCGCAAGAGTCTATCGATCAGTATAAAAGCTGGGATGACCAGGCGATCCGGTCCGCTTCACTTGGCTTCCGATTTAATAATGAGAAGGTCAAAAATATCGAAACGGCCCTGAAAGAAGTCGCGGGCAAGGACCTTGCCGCTATACGTTCCGGCTTTGTGGACTTTGATACAGGTTATCCAAAGGCCATTCAGAAGCTAAAGAAGGCAGGCATCGATGAATATGTAGCTGAGATACAGCGTCAGTTAGACGAATTTTTGGCAAATAAATAAGATGGCAAAAAAGTCGCGGAAATCGCGACTTTTTTGTTTTACCGAAGCAAGATCGTTCCCTACCGCGAATACAAATTAAAAACAATAAAACACAAACATTCACAATCCCATGACTTGCTTTTAATTTTGAGTTGATAGTACAGGTGCAGAATGATAAATGTAAACCGGCTTATGATTGAAGTCGAACGTGAGGAGAATGATGCGAAGGTGGTGGTTCATAAGCTTCCACGGAAATGTAAGTCCGATAAAATCCATAAGAGGTGTTGGCATGTCCCTGATTGGCGAAGAACGAAAAAAAGTTATCCTCGACATCTTGAACCTGGAAGGCAAAGTGCGTTCTGCGGACTTGGCGGAAAAGCTGCAGGTTTCCGGTGAAATGATCCGCCGTTATTTGGAGGATTTGGAAGTGGAGAAGAAGCTGCGCCGCATCTATGGAGGAGCCGTCAAGATGGAGCTGTCCCGGGAAGAGCCTACATACCTGAACAGGGAAGTGCTCAGAGTCGAGGAGAAGAAGCGGATAGGCCGCGCCGCCGCCGAGCTGGTGGAGGACAACGATGTCATTTTTATCGATGACGGCAGCACGACGATGCAGATTATTCATTACTTGCAAAATAAGCGGAACATCACGATCGTGGTATTTTCCTTCCATGTACTCCATTTGTTGACCGAACTTCAAAACGAGGAATTGTTCTCAGGCCAGATTTACTTCCTAGGCGGGAAAGTGATGTCCAAATACTCGCGGGTATCTGGTGGCATGGCAGAGAACATGGCGGAAAATTTCTACGTGGACAAAGCTTTTATCTCCGTAGACGGACTGATGATAGACAGCGGCATTACCGGGTTCGATCTGGAGCGGGGATCCCTTATCCGCAAAATTGTTCACCGTGCCCAGTTGACCATTGCCATGACGGACCAAACCAAGTTCGGCTGCACTCATCCTTATCAGATCCTCAATATGAAGGATATCGATATCATCGTGACCGATGTGGCAGTTCCCACCCAGTGGACGGATGAATTGAAAGACAGGAGCGTGGACTGGATTCACGCCCGGTAGCTTCTAAACCGTTTCCCAAATAATCAACTGAAAAGCGAGGAGGAATGAATCTGATGAACAGCAAGCACCCGGGGGTGCGTGTATTGAGTCTCGTGATGGCCTTTAATTTGCTGTTGAGCGTTTTTGGCGAGATGAGCCCGAACCGGGCCCATGCTTCAAGTTATGATTTATCGATGGATAACGCGTTTGTGTTGAAGGGCGATCCCGTCGAAATTGCATATTCCGGATCCCAAAGCGACGAGGACTGGATCGGAATCTACGAAGCAGACCGTCTTCCGGGGCCGGCAGACCGTCCCGTACCATCGCTCGACTGGAAGAACGCGCCCACAGGGGACGGTAAGCTTACGTTCGACAAGCCGCTCGAAAGCGGCGAATACAAAGCTTATTTCCTGAAAAACGGGGGTTACGAGTACGAGACGTCTATTTCTTTTACCGTTGGGGAACTGAAGGCTCCAGCCGGCCTGGAACTGAACGCCCAGCGAACGGATGACCATCGTCTGAGCGGTACAGTCTTCGTGACCCCACCTAAGGATAACGATAAGGTGCAGAGTTACAAGTTGTACTGGGGAGGAACGGCCGGTGTCCTTCCCGGAGTGCCGGAGGTAGCCACCGTAACATCTACGACCTATCGCGATCCGGTTGCTTACGAGATTCCGGAGGGAACGGTCATCCCTGAGGGTGCCGTCTCGCTGCTTGCCTTTTCTTTGTGGGGAGAGCAGGAATCAAAGGATTTTGCCTCTGCCAACCTGCCGGGTTACACAGCCCCCGAAGAGATCGAACTGACCTTGATGAGCCTGAATATCTGGCAAGGACAGCTGGCGAATAAATACGGAATCGAGAAATCGGCACAGTTTATTGCGGATACGATTCAAGCGACCGGTACGGACGTAGCGGGCGTTCAGGAGACGAACAGTGAGATGGTACGTAAAGCGGCCGAACGCTTGGGATATCGCTACCACGTCAGAACAGGCACCGATCTTAGCTTGATCAGCAAATATCCGATTATTCAAGTGGACGATGAGAACGACTATTACCTGATTGAAGTCGATCCGGGAAGAGCCGTAGCCTTCAGCAATGTGCATCTGTCGAGCGATCCTTACGGGCCTTATGATATTGCTGACGGGATTTCCGTCGAGGAAGTCATTAACAAGGAGAATCGCTTCCACATGAAAGAAATGAGAAACGTGTTCAGCAAGCTTCCGGCTCTCGCTACCCAAAACATCCCCGTATTTCTGACCGGAGATTTTAATGTTGCATCCCACTTGGATTGGACCGAAGCGACGAAGAGCTTTCATCATGATCAGGTCGTAGAGTGGCCGGTATCCAAAATGCTGGAAAAAGTGGGGATGCAGGATTCGTACCGCGCCATTTATCCTGATCCTGCGGTGAACCCCGGCGTAACTTGGGCGGTAGAGGGAACAGAATGGAGGAATCCCGAATCCTATGACCGTATTGACTTTGTGTATACCGGTGGCCCGGCAATAACGCTGGACAGCAAGGTGGTAGGTGAGAAGACGGTCAAGGGCGGTCCGACCTCTCCGTCCGATGTTGTGCTGGATCCATGGCTGCCCGATCACCGGGCGGTAGTATCCACCTTTAAAGTGAAGCCGCGTATCTACGATGATTTAATCCTGCCAAGCGTTCCTCCCGTCGAGAAAGCCGTCCTTGCCATGGATCGTACGGTTGTTGAGCACGGCAAGGCCATCTCTCTCAGCTATAAAGGTGCTCAAGGAGGGCAGGACTGGGTGGGTCTATACCGTAAAGGGGATACGCCTGGCGCCTCTACTCCGTCGCTGAAGTGGGATTACGTGAATAATCTTCCGGACGGCGTGATGACGCTCAGCGACTCTAGCCAGGGTAAGGTCAGCGGCATGAAGGAGTTGGAACCAGGCGATTATTACATCGCGATGATGCTGGATAACGGGTACAAAGAAAATGCCGATCGAATTTACTTCCGAATCGAGAACAAAATCATAACCGGATTGAAAATCGCTCCCGACAAAGCGCAGTTGGAGCTGGGTAAGCAAAACAAATCCGTACAATTAAAGGTTGAGGCCGTATACAACACCAATGAAACGGCAGACGTGACCTCCGCGAAAGAGACCAGCTACGTCAGCAGCAATCCAAAGGTGGCGACCGTAACGGCTGGAGGCTTGGTTCAAGCCGTCTCGGCGGGAACGGCCTCGATCAACGCATCTTATGGCAGCCAGACGGCGGTTGTAAACGTAACGGTTAGGGCTGACGAACCAAGCCCAACTCCTAATCCAACGCCGACACCAACACCGACACCGACACCGACGGCAACACCAGCTCCGACACCGACGCCAACACCAATACCGACGCCAACACCGTCACCAACACCAACACCAATGCCTGTCGAAGAAGTATTTAGCGACATTAATTCATCTACGCCCGCTAAGGATGCTGTCCAGTCGTTGTATGACAAAGGTGTCGTCAGGGGAACGCCGGATCATAAGTTTAACGGTACCCAAGGGCTTAGCTGCGGCGATGCTGTCGTGATGCTAAACCGGTTGTTTGAAATTAAAGGAGAGCAGTCCATCCGTTTTAAAGATGTGAAAAAAGACAGCTATTACGCGGATGCCATCGGCGCAGCCAGCCAGCTGGGATTGGTTCGCGGCGTCAATCCGAACGAATTTAATCCGCAGGGGAAAGTAAAAAGGCTGGATTACCTGGTCATGCTTTATCGTTACCTTGACCATAAAAAGCAACTAGATCCGGGGCAATCCGAGGCCTCAGTACTCAGCAAGGATACAGAAGAGGTTCCAATTTATGCGAAGGAAGCGGTTCGTTATTTCCTGAATAACGGTTTCCTTACAGGCAGCGTTCAATCTTTGGAGCTGTCGAACGCGATTACCCGCTTCGATGCGGTTGTTCTGATGGAAAAGCTGTATCAAACCCATTTTACAGATTAAGATTATATGCCAGTCTGCGGCAGTCCCCCTTACAAGCAAGTAGGGGGACTGCTTTTCGTTTAAAAGACTACCTCCGCACTCATTTGAACGGTATACTTTTTGGAGAATACTGCTTAGGGGAAGGGGTAACCTCAGCTTGGCTAAATGGGATAACATGCTGTCCATTCTCTGGATGCTTAAATCCAGAAAAAAACTGACCGCCGCGCAAATCGCGGAACAATTGGAAATTAGCGTTCGGACGGTCTACCGCTATATTGAGTCATTGTGCGCCAGCGGCGTTCCGATTGTCGCAGACTCGGGGCATGACGGAGGATTTTATATATTGGAAACCTTCAGGGAAACGCCTTTATTTTTTCGGACGGTAGAACTCAAGGCGATCGTTGATGCATCGAAGTTCGCCAAGGGAGTCGGATATCCGTATACGGACGAACTCGCGAAAGCGCTGGAAAAAATCGAACACAGTTTGAATGAAGAACAAATGATGGATCTGCAGCGTCTTACGAGCGGCTTCAGTGTAATCTCGACTGCATTCCATCCCGGTATCGTTTCTCTGCTTCGACAATTGGAGCAGGCCATTTTGGACGGGCAGACACTTCACATCTCTTACCGTAAAGACAAGTCTGATGAAGCCAAAGATCGGAATATCGATCCCTATGGATTGACTTATCGTCGAAACGAATGGTATGTCATTGCGTATTGCCATCGCTCTTCCGAATTACGGACTTTCCGCGTGGATCGCATCGAGAGTTTAAATTGGACCGAGGCATTTTTTACTATACCCGATAACTTCTCGACAGAAGAGTATTTCCGCGAACAATCGTATAAGGAAAGGGAAGCGGATGGACCGACGGCGGTCATCCGTATTGAAGGCGATGCAAAGAGTCTGGATGCGATATGCAGCCATTGGCACATGCATCACTATTTGACGGAACGCACCGACACCGAAGTGCGGTTCCTCATCGATATCCCTACCATAAACAAATATCTTCCGAAATATTTGCTTACTTTTGGAGCCAGCATCCGGGTCCGGGAGCCTATAGCGTTGAGAGATAGAATAAAAGAATTGGCCGTCCAAATCGCCGAACACTATACAGATGATGAAATTTAAACTCCACTGACGGGAGCTGTCAGCGAAGATGCTTATAATGAAGATATAAATCCCATCACTTGAAGGAGGAATATGAATGACTAGTTTCAAAATGGAACATAAAAACCCGGAGGGTTTATTCAAATCCAAAGCATTCAGTCAAGCGATTACCGTAAGCGGTAAGGCAAAGACGATTTATATCGGTGGACAAAATGCCGTTAATTCGTCAGGTGAACTCGTTGGACATGATGATTTGGAATTGCAAACCAAGCAGGCGCTTCATAATATCGCGACGATTTTAGCGTCTGAGAATGCAAGTTTCGCCAATCTGGTTAAACTCAACATTTATTTAGTCAGTGGAAGCGACCCGCGAATGGGTTACAAAGCATTTCAAGAGGTGGCAGGGGTTTTAGAAAATCCACCGCTGGTCACCGTTCTATTTGTTTCGGAATTTGCTCGCCCGTCCTGCCTGCTTGAAATCGATGGAATTGCAGTCATTGAAGATAAGGACTGATGAAGCAGCGATTGAACCAGTTCTCTGGCCATTGTCACGGATACAACATCCGGTAAGACGGTTAATCGGTTGGACAAGCGTTGACCAGATAACGTCGCTTAAGAGGAAACACAAGAAAATCGGCCTCATTTCGTAACGTGTGCGAAGGGCCGTTTTTTTGTGGGCTGAACACTCATCATTTCTACCAACCTAAGAAGCGAAAAGGATAAAACATGAGCAATAATGCCCGAATGAAGTCCGTGTATACCGTATTTTCACCCCATTTTAGTACCACGCAACTGCTGTTTTGTGTGATATAATGTACAGAAAGGATGATATAACGCACGAAATTGCCGGGCTTATCCTTACTCCGGAGTACATGGTTACTTTATTTTCGGATCAACAACGAAGAACACAGAAAAGGATAGAGGATAAATAACGTGTCAGAGAATGTTCAACTCAATCAACAAGAAATCGAAGTAAAAGAAGACAGCTTCCTGCAGGGGATCAAAGACTGCATTCCCACGCTCCTGGGTTACTTAAGTATCGGTTTTGCTGCAGGCGTCGTAGGGAAAACCTCCGGTCTATCCATACTGGAAATTACCTTGATGTCTACCTTGATCTATGCCGGTTCCGCTCAATTTATTATGGCGGGCATGATCGCAGCCCATGGGTCGCCAGCAGCCATTATTCTTACTGTATTTATCGTGAATTTGCGCCATCTTTTGCTCAGCGCAGCCATGTCGCCTTATTTCCGCCACCTTTCCGCACTCAAGACGATGTTCGTCGGTGCGCTGCTTACGGATGAGACCTTCGGGGTCGCCATAAATAAAGCGATGAACCGCAGATCTCTCAGTGAAAAGTGGATGCATGGCCTCAATGTTACCGCATATTTGAACTGGATCATCGCCACCATAGCGGGAGGGTTTTTCGGGAAATGGATTACCGATCCAGAGAAATACGGCCTCGATTTTGCGCTGACGGCCATGTTCATCGGGCTTCTTGTTCTTCAGATGGCCAGCAGAAAAATGATCCGTAAAGATCTCATCGTAGCCGTAAGCGCAGTTCTGATTGTGCTGGGAGCGGGCTCCTTTGTATCCGGTAGTATGGCGGTCATCGTTGCAACAGTCGTTGCGGCAGCGGTGGGAATGGTGGTGGAAAAATGGAAATAAGATGGCACATCCTGTTGGCGATCATGGGGGCCTCCATAGTAACCCTTCTTCCGCGCGTTTTACCACTCGTGTTTCTGAGCCGTATGCAATTGCCCGAATGGACTATGCGGTGGCTTAATTACGTGCCTGTTGCCGTCATGGCTGCATTAATTTCACAAGAGCTGTTCACGACGGGCGGGAAGGTCCATATATTGCAGCACTACGTTGAAATATTAGCCGCCGTTCCTACGTTTGCGACGGCAATCCTGACGCGAAGTTTATTTGGGGCGGTCGTGGTAGGCATTCTTTCCTTGATGGTGCTTCGGTTCGTGCTGTAAGGGGATGACACGGAAGTGAAGATGTTGGAATGGATTTGTATAGTGAAATGGATGAAGGAATGCGACTTGGAAAGACTGTCGGCGTAAATTGCCGGCAGTCTTTCTTTTTTTGAAACACGGCCCCCGAGATCCACTCCGTCGTGCAAGGGGGGCGTTCAAATGGACTGAAGCTCCTTGCGCAAGACAGCGATCAGCTTCTCGGCTGCCGAACTGAGCGTCGAATCTTTTGGCTTGCGCAGCAGACCGGTGACAAGTCCAGAGTCCAGATCGTGGATGTTCTTGAGTACCGTACCTTCGGGACTGGGGATTGCGGTGATGACCGGGACGACAGCGATGCCAAACTGAGCTTGTACGTAATATTTCAACGCAGCCATGTTACCAATCTCCATGCCAGAGTATGGGCTTCCTCCTTTTTCCAACAGAAAGGTCTCCAGCTTTTTGCGGTAAGGGCAGACGGATGTCGTGATCAGTATGTTCTCATTCTGCAAATCTCTCAAAAATATCATGTCTTTGGCGGCAAGCCTATGCGTGTCCGGAATAAGCAATGCCAGCCGTTCATTAAACAGCGGCTCGAATACATGTCCGACACCCGTCTCCGGAGTGGAGCAGATCGCCAGGTCGATCAACCCTTCATTGAGCATTTGGCTCAGGATGAACGTATTGCCGATCTGAATGCTCACCTGAACTTTCGGATACTGCTGCATGAATGGTGCCAAAATTTGCGGCAGCCGGTAACTCGCAGTCGGTTCCATCACCCCCAGTCTGACGACCCCAGCTTCCCCCTGAATCAGTTCATTCATGGTTGTGAGAAGATAATCGTAATTTTTCAGCAGCGTATCCGCGTTTTGATGAAACAGCCTTCCCGCTTCCGTCAGCTTCAGCTTTTTTCCTCTTTCCAGCAGCTTAACTCCGAGGTCGCTTTCCAGCTTCTGGATATGCATCGTAACGGTAGATTGCCCGTATTGAAGGTCTTCCGCAGCACGCTGAAAGCTGCCGAGCTTCATGATCGTCTGGAACGTTTTGATCGTTCGGATATCCACCCTCATATACTCCTTCCCAAATAAGTTCATTATTTGTGAAGCCACGCTTCGGATATTTGCATTGTACAAAACGCCAAGCATTCGATATAACTAGTTACATCAATACAAACTATTCCAACTTGGTTACTAAGTATAATCCCATTTTTTCTCTCTGGCTACCCATTCTTAGTTCATAAAACATGAATTTACAGTTCACTTATTTGCATTTTACAAAAAGTAATCCGCTACATTATGATTTTGGCATGAAAATAACTTAGTAAAAACGTCGGAATAGTCGTGTATGATTTGAGAGGCACAGTTGGAAGAAGTTGAAACTATAAGGAGGCGTATGAAGATGTCGAAACCGAAAAAGCTCAAGCTTGGGGCAATGATCCATGGTGTGGGCGGAGGTTGGGAGGATTGGCGGCACCCGGATGCGATAACCGATGCCAGCGTAAACTTTGATTTTTACAAAAGAGAGGCCCTGACAGCGGAGGCTGGAAAATTCGATTTTGCTTTTATCGCTGACAGCGTACACATTACCGCCAATTCGAGCCCGCATTACCTCAACCGCTTCGAACCGCTGACGATCTTGTCGGCTCTTGCCGCCGTAACGTCTCGAATCGGGCTGGTCGGCACGTTAACCGTGAGCTACAGTGAGCCGTTCACCGTCGCCAGACAATTCGCTTCTCTCGACCATATCAGCCACGGCAGGGCAGGATGGAACGTGGTGACTTCCTGGCTCTCCGGCAGCGCCAACAACTACAGCAAAGACGAGCATCCTCCGCATGAAACCCGGTATCGGATCGCCCAAGAGCATGTGGATGTCGTCCGGGGCTTGTGGGATTCCTGGGAGGACGATGCTTTCGTTCGGGACAAACCGTCCGGCGTGTTCTTCGATCCCGGCAAACTGCACGCCTTAAATCATAAAGGAGAATTTTTCTCCGTCCAGGGGCCGCTTAACATCGCCCGTTCCAAGCAAGGGCAGCCTGTTATTTTCCAGGCGGGGACTTCCGAGGATGGACGCAATTTCGCCGCTAAAAATGCCGATGCCATCTTCGTAGGCCACGAAACGATAGAAGAAGCCCAAAGCTATTACCGTGACGTGAAGGGCCGGGCGGCAGGATTCGGACGAAATCCGGATGATCTTGCGATTCTTCCCGGTATCAGGCCCGTTATCGGCAGGACGGAAGAAGAAGCAGAGCGCAAATATCAGGAGACGGTCAACCTCGTTTCCATCGAAAAAGCCGTCGTCGCTTTGGGCAGGCCGTTCAACGATTTCGACTTCAGCCGGTTTCCGCTCGATGAGCCTTTTCCGGATTTGGGCGATCTGGGGCTGAACAGCCAACAGGGGAGTTCCGAGAAGATTAAGCGGCTGGCCAAAGAGCACAATCTAACGCTGCGCCAAGTCGCGCTCCGTTTTGCAACGCCGAGAAGCCAATTCGTCGGCACTCCCGAACAGGTTGCGGACACGATACAGCAGTGGTACGAGCAAGGAGCGGCGGACGGCTTTATTATAGGCGTCGGCATTCCGAACGGGCTGCAGGATTTTGTCGAGTTGGTCGTCCCGATCTTGCAGCAGCGGGGCTTATTCCGGGAAGCGTATGAGCACGATACACTGCGCGGACATCTCGGTTTGAAGTTTCCGGTTAACCGTTACAGCGACTTGCAGCAGCCGGTCAACGGATAAACAGACTACTTTGTAGATGGAGATGGGTTATGAAAAAGTCTTGGGCAAGAGCCGTTAAAATGGCTACGATTCTTTTGGCGCTGACCCTGCTGCTGTCCGCTTGCGGAGATGGAAGCAGTCAGGCCACACAAGGAGCGAATGCAGCGGAAGTGGACTCTGGGCCTGTTACGCCCGGAGGGGAGCTGGTCTTTGCATTGGGGGGCATCGTGACCGATGACAATCTCGACGCACACAAAGCGGGCAACGCCCAGAACGGACGGGTGATGAGATCGCTGTACGACAGTCTGGTCGTCGAGCTGCCGGACCATTCGATCAAGCCATGGCTCGCCACTTCATGGGAGATTTCGGAGGACAAAAAGAGCTATACGTTCCATTTACGCAAGGACGTCAAATTTCACGACGGCACTCCGTTCAACGCGGAGGCGGTCAAGTTCAACTTCGATCGGATCAAGGATCCCAAGACGAAGGCGTCAAGCTCGTTGAATGAAATCGGAAGCTACGTCTCAACGGATGTGCTGGACGAATACACGGCGAGGATTAACTTTAGTGCTCCATTCGCGCCCTTTTTGAGCAATGCGGCGAAGGTCGATCTGGGGTTCGTGTCCCCTGCGGCCGTTAAGAAATACGGGGATAAGTATCCCCAGAATCCGGTGGGCACGGGACCGTTCAAGCTCGTGAAGTTGGTGCCTGGAACGGAAGTCCAATTCGAGAAGAATTCCGACTATAACTGGGCTCCGCCGACGGCGAAGCATCAGGGGCCGGCTTATTTGGATAAGCTGACCGTCAAGTATGTGCCAGAGGAAGCGACCAGAATCAGCGTGCTGCAGAGCAAACAGGTGCAGGCGGCCGACATTATACCTCCGCAAAACTTGGTGGCGCTAAAGGCGGACAATCAATTTAGGGTTCAGGAAACCGAACTGCTGCAGGTGAATTTCTCGATTTATTTGAATCCGCAAAAAGCACCGTGGAATGATCTGAAAGTCAGGGAAGCCGTGCGAGCGGCTATGGATCTGGACGCTGCGGTCAAAACGATCTATCTGGGCACTTCGAAGCAGGCCTGGTCTCCGATTTCACCTTCTATGCTCGGCTATACTCCGACCGTGGAAAACTCCTGGAAGCCGGATGCGGCGAAAGCAAATCAGCTTCTGGACGATCTTGGCTGGGTAAAGGGAGCGGACGGCACCCGCATGAAGGACGGTAACAAGCTGACCATTGAATTTATCGATACGCAGGGGAACCGGGAGAAGCGGCTCGATTTGATGGCGGTGCTTCAGCAGCAGTTGAAGCAGGCGGGTATTGAATTGAAAGTCGTGTCTCTGCCTTCGGGAACCTATTCGGAGCGCCGGCTGAAAGGGGATTACGACCTTGTGGCTGCAAGCCAATTCTCCGGAGATCCCGACGTGCTGCGGCAAATTTTTTCCACCAAGGGCCCGTCGAAGAAAAACAATCTCGCCCGGGCAAACGATCCCCATCTGGATCAGTGGCTCGAAGACGGTTATTTGGAGAATGATCCGGAGAAGCGTAAAGAAATTTATAAAAAAGCACAGGAATGGATTATTCAAAATGTATATTCCATACCGACCTACGTATTCCAATACTCGCTAGCATCCGTTCAGGAAGTGAACGGCATCACGTTTGATTCTCCTGGATGGCCGGTATTTTACGATGCATGGATTAAAAAATAAACGAATCGGAGGGAGCCGTCCATGATCAAATATATTCTGAACCGGATCATCGTCTCCATTCCGGTCATTCTGGGTTCGCTGACCCTGGTGTTTATTATCATCCATTGGCTCCCGGGGGATCCGGCCCAGATGATCGCCGGCGACGATGCTGCGCCGGAGCGGGTCGATTTTCTCAGAGAGCAGTTTGGTCTTAACGAGCCTTTGTGGAAGCAGTATCTCGACTATTTGTGGAACAGCATAAGAGGGGATTTCGGTCATTCCTTCGCCAATAGCCAACCGGTCCTGGAGAGGCTGGTTGCCCAGCTTCCGGCCACGCTTTCACTCGCCGTCGTCAGCACCATCTTTGCTATCGTGGTCGGCGTTGCGCTCGGGGTGTTATCCGCCGTGTATAGGAACAAAGCGCTCGACTACATTGTGCGAGTCATCAGCCTGTTGGGAGTTTCCATGCCGAAGTTTTGGCTGGGCATTCTGCTCATCCTGATCTTCTCCGTGCATTTGCGGCTGCTTCCAGCGATCGGTAACGGGAGCTTCAAGCAGCTGATCCTGCCTTCATTCGCCTTGGGTCTAACCGGCGCAGGTATGCTGACGCGGATGGTGCGCAACAGCGTACTCGAAGTGATCCAAGAGCCATTTGTGGTAACCCTTCGCTCCAAAGGCTTGACCGAACGCGCGGTGCTCTACCGGCATGTGCTTCGCAACGCGCTGATGCCGGCGGTAACCGTTCTCGGCGTGTTAGTCGGTGAAATGCTGGCCGGAGCCGTTGTGACGGAAACCGTGTTTTCGAGACAAGGGCTTGGCAAGCTCGTGGTGGACGCGATCAACCAAAAAGATATCCCGGTTATTCAGGCAGCGATTCTGATCACCGGTATCTTTACCATCATCGTCAATTTGTTGGTGGATATATCGTACTCTTATGTCGACCCAAGGGTGAGGAAGGCCCGATAACATCCGTTTGTTCTTATTCCTGCGTTGGAGAACAGACGTATTAAATCCATTGGGAAGGAGTGAAACATCCATGCAGGTGAACTCCGCGACGCCGGAAATGACACCAGAGGCGGTAGCGTCGAATCCGGGGGGAGGTGCGGCCCAGCCCAGGCTGCGATCCAGTGCCGGCAGCTTGACCGTGTCCAAAGCGCTGCTTGGCTTCTCGCTTGCCGTGCTGGCCTTTCTGGTCGCGGCAGCCATCGTTCCACAGTGGATCGCGCCATATTCGCCTACGGATATGAAGACGGATCAGCTGCTGCATTCGCCGAGCCTGTCACACTGGCTCGGAACCGATCAATTCGGCCGGGATGTTTGGACGCTCATCATTTTCGGCAGCCGCCAGTCTTTATTGATGGGGATCGTATCGGTTCTTATCGGCGGGTTGATCGGCATGCTGATCGGCCTCATAGCCGGATATTGCGGCGGCATCGTCGATTCCGTTTTCATGAGGCTGAACGATATTCTGATGACGATCCCCGGCATCCTGCTTGCGATCGCCATCTCTGTGGCACTGGGGCCGAGCTTTTTTAACGTCATCATCGCGATCAGTGTGGCTGCCATACCTGGAAAAGCGCGGGTGATACGCAGTACCGTCCTATCGATTCGCAGTCGTCCGTTCATTGATGCCGCCCGCGCCGTCGGTACTTCGCATCTTGAAATTATGTTCCGGCACATCTTGCCGAACTGTCTCTCTCCCCTTCTTGTGATGATGACCATTGGGGTAGGAAGCTCCATTCTCGTAGGAACCGGACTAAGCTTTCTCGGTCTCGGCGTGGTTCAGGAAATTCCGGATTGGGGCTACCTGCTCTCGCAAGGGCGCAGCTATATGACGGTAGCCTGGTGGGTGGCCACGTTCCCAGGGCTCGCCATCACGCTGCTAGTTATCGTAGTGAATCTAATCGGAGACCATCTTCGCGACCGGATGGATCCGAAGAGGGGAGTTTGAAATGAAGCCATTGCTGGATATACAACAGTTGTCCGTTGACTTCCAGACGCCAAGAGGCCCGTTAAATGCGGTTCAGCACGTCAATCTGACGATCGGAAGCGGAGAGATCGTCTGCCTCGTCGGAGAGTCGGGAAGCGGCAAGACGATCACGTCTTTATCCATCATGCGGTTGATCGACTATGATAACGGCAGAGTATCCGAGGGTCGGATCATGCTGGACGGCCGCAGTCTCGTCGGTTTGTCGCAGCGGGAAATCAGCGAGCTTCGGGGCAAGAAGATCGCCATGATTTTTCAGGAGCCGATGACCGCTCTTGACCCTGTATTTACGATCGGGCAGCAAATCACGGAGGTAATCCTTCGTCATGAGAAGGTAAGCAAGGCTGCGGCACGGGACAAGGCCGTCCATTTGCTTCGGCGGGTCGGGATTCCGGAGCCGGACATCCGGATGAAGCAGTATCCGTATGAGCTCTCAGGCGGTATGCGGCAGCGGGCAATGATTGCGATGGCGCTGGCATGCGGTCCTGAGCTGCTTATCGCCGATGAGCCGACAACGGCGCTCGACGTCACGATTCAAGCGCAGATCTTGAGCCTGCTTCAGGAGCTTAAGAGGGAGTTTCAAATGTCCATTCTGCTCATCACGCATGACTTGGGCATTGCCGCCGAGATGGCTGACCGGGTCGTTGTCATGTACGCAGGAAAAGTGGTCGAGCAAGCAAGCGTTCATATGCTGTTTGAACAGCCTTCCCATCCATACACACAAGGGCTGCTTCAGTCCATCGTGACACTGGATCAACCCAGGGGTTCAAAGCTGTACACGATCCGCGGCTCGATCCCGAGCTTGGCTGATCTTCCTTCCGGGTGCCGCTTTCACCCGCGCTGCCCTTACGCTACGGATCGCTGCAAGAAAGAGGATCCACCGCTTACATACGTGAACGGGAGAGATGTCGCCTGCTGGCATGCGGAGAAACTGGAACATCTCGCCACCGAGGTGTACTTGGAACAAGCCGAGCCTTCTGCTGAGCTTAAACTTGGCTCCCATAAGATGCCTCGTCCTTCGTCAAGTTCCCAAGCTGTTTCGGAACAGCAGAGTCCTCTGCTGGAGATCAAACAACTAACCAAGTATTATCCTGTGCACGGAGGGGTATTTCATCGAAATAAAGCGTTCATTCGCGCGGTCGATGGGGTATCTTTCCAAATCGAGAAGGGGGAGACCTTCGGTCTCGTCGGTGAATCGGGATGCGGCAAGTCAACCCTTGGACGGGTGCTGCTTCAATTGGAAAAGGCAACCGGCGGGGAGGTCATCTTCGAAGGAAGGCATCTGCTTCCCGCCGGTGATGGAAGAAGCGGCGGCAGGGTCAGCTGGAAGGAATCCCGCCGCGACATGCAGGTGGTCTTCCAGGACCCGTACGGCTCGATCAATCCGCGCTGGAAGGTAGGGGATATCATAGGAGAGCCATTGTGGGTGCACGAATCGCTGCGGGGATCGGCCAAGCGTGAGAAGGTCGAAGCCGTGATGCAGTCCGTCGGCCTGAATCCGTCATGGTATGACCGTTATCCGCATGAATTCTCTGGCGGCCAGCGGCAGCGGATCGGCATTGCCCGCGCCATTGCGCTGAGTCCCAAGTTCATTCTGGCAGATGAAGCGGTCTCCGCACTTGACGTATCGGTCCAATCGCAAGTCGTTAATCTGATGCAGGAGCTTCAGCAGCAGCTGAAGCTGACCTATCTGTTCATCGCGCACGGTTTGAACATCGTGCGCCACATCTCAGACCGGATCGGCGTGATGTACCTCGGCAAGCTGGTCGAACTCGCGCCTACCGACGAGTTGTTTAGACAGCCAGCCCATCATTATACGAAGGCATTGTTATCCGCCATCCCTATCGCCGATCCGAAGCGGAAGCGGAACTATATGCCGATCGAAGGTGAGATACCGTCCCCGGCCAATCCGCCATCCGGCTGCCGGTTCCATACGCGCTGCCCTGCTGCGACCTCGCGATGCAAAGAAGTGGAGCCCGAGCTTCAACCGGTCGGAACAGGTCACTGGGCAGCCTGCCACTATCCTCTATAGGCGAAGCATAACATGGGTTGCCGCTTGCGGGAATTCGGCGGCAGATCCGTCAGATTAAGGAAGAGGAGGATCAACATGAGTAAAATGATGCATTTGGGGCTCTTCGTCACTGCGGCCGGCCACCATGCGGGCGGCTGGCGCCATCCGGATGCGGCTGTCAGCGATCCGCTGGATCCCGATTATTATCAATCGATCGCACAAAAGGCGGAGCGTGCCAAGCTGGATATGCTGTTCATCGCCGATAAACTGGCCATTGACGATAATTACGGAAGCAGCTTCGAGATGACGGTCACACACCGTCCGTCCTTATCCGCAGAGCCCCTGACGCTATTAGCGGCACTAAGCGCGGTGACGGACAAGATCGGGCTAGCGGCCACCGCCTCCACGACATACAATGAGCCCTTTCACATCGCGCGCAAGTTTGCGACGCTGGATCATTTGAGCAAAGGCCGCGCGGCGTGGAATGTCGTCACTTCAACCAGCGATGCTGAAGCGCGCAACTTCAGCAAGTTGGAGCACCTCGATCATCATGCCCGTTATGATCGGGCTTCGGAGTTTCTCGAGGTCGTCCGATCGCTCTGGGACAGTTGGGAAGACGATGCGCTGCTCAGCGACAAGGAGAAAGGCATTTTTGCCGACAAGGATAAGGTTCATTATGTGCATCATCAAGGAGAATGGTTCAACGTCCGGGGCCCCTTGAACGTACAGCGGCCTCCCCAAGGCCATCCCGTGCTGATTCAGGCCGGTTCGTCCGGCCCGTTCCGGGATTTGGCCGCCAAGTATGCGGAGGTGATATTTACGGCCCAGCCGAATTTCGAGTCCGCAAGCAGCTTTTATGATGATTTTAAAGGAAGGCTGCAAGCGCTGGGGCGCTCTCGCGACGACGTCAAAATTTTGCCCGGGACGATGCTTATTGTAGGCCATACGGAGAGGGAAGCACAAGAAAAGGAGCGCTATCTGGAGTCGCTCATCCATACGAATACGGGACTCGCGTTTATGTCGGGTAGTATGAATTACGATTTATCCAAGCATCCGTTGGATGAGCCTTTTCCCGACATTGAACATGCCATTCGGGGGAGCCGGGGACGATTCCAATTCGTTTTCCGCAAAGCTCGGGAAGAAGGCTTAACGCTGGAGCAAGTGGCTCGATGGTATATCGCGAGCCGGTCGCATCATATCGTGACGGGGACTCCGGAAACGATCGCCGACCGGTTGGAGCAGTGGTTCCGTGGCGGCGCATGCGACGGATTTAATCTGATGGCGCCTTATATGACAGACGGCCTGGACGATATACTCGAACGGGTCGTTCCCGAACTGCAAAACCGCGGTTTGTTCCGCGGGGATTATAGCGGTGTGACGCTTCGCGATCATTTCGGTTTGAAGCAGCCCGTCAACCGGTTTGCTCAAACTGCAATGCGCTAGCAGATAAATATGGACCTAGGAGGAATGAAAGATGGCGATTGATTTTATTACCATGCTGCCGACAAGCGGGGATCGTACTCTAATCGGCAAGTTGTCTGCGGATCCAAGCCGAGTAGATCCATGGAGAAATATTTCGGACCGTGAGCCATCTCTAGCCAATCTGATCTCGATTGTGCAAGCCGCCGAGAAAGGGGGCTTCGATGCGACCCTGCTCCCGACCGGCAATGTCTGCCTTGATTCGCTCGTGACGGCTTCGGCGCTGGTTAGCCACACGGAGAAGATCAAGTTTCTGTTTGCGGCCAGACCGGGATTTACGGCACCCGCCATATTCGCCAGGCAGATCGGGACGTTGGATTATTTATCCGGTGGGCGGGCGCTGATCAATGTCGTAACAGGTAAATCGCCGGCCGAACTGGCGGCTGACGGCGACTTCGTGCCGCATGACGCGAGGTATGACCGAACAGCCGAATTTATCCATGTGCTCAAACGCTTGTTTACCGAGGATCATTTCGATCATGAAGGCGATTATTACAAGCTTCGCGATGCTTCGTTATTTTACAAATCGGTGCAAAAGCCCAGACCGCTCATTTACTTCGGCGGCGCTTCGGAGGCGGGCAAGCGGGCTGCCGTCAAGGAAGCGGATGTCTATATGCTGTGGGCGGAATCACTTGATCTGACGCGCGAGCGGATCGAAGAGGTAAAAGCGCTGGCGGCTCTTGAGAACCGTGTGCTGGATTATAGCATTTCGTTCCAGGTGATTCTGGGCGATACCGAAGAGGAAGCTTGGCGGAGGGCTGATGAGATCATTCGTCACGTCGATCCGGCTGTCATCGCCAGAAAAGAAACCGAAGTGACGATCAAGGACGAGTCGATTGGAGACCGGCGGCTGCAGAAGCTGATGAATGATTCCCGCGCGAACGATTTCCGGATCGGGCCGAACGTATGGGCCGGTCTGACGCAAGTAATGGGCGGTAATTCCATCGCCTTGGTGGGGACTCCCGATCAAGTAGCCGACCGGATTCTGGATTACGCGGATCTCGGCTTCACTAAAGTGCTGCTTCGCGGTCTGCCTTTCCTCGAAACCATCACGGCCATCGGGCGTGACGTCATTCCGAGAGTACGCGAAAAAGAAAAGGCGCGTCAGCGGGACTCCGATTCCCAATCGGCATAAAGCCGGCGGATCCGCCATCCGACGCATTTCATACGAAGGATGTGAAACCTGTGGGAGTTGCGTTTGTTTCGCTGCAGGAAGCGATGAAATGGATTCATGATGGGGTTACCCTCGCAATAAGCGGACATATGGACATGTCACCGATGGCGCTCATTCGCGAGTTAATCCGTTCGCAAAAGCGAGACCTGTCGATCGTATGCGCAGGAGCTGCCGCCATAAACGCGGATCTGCTCATCGGATCGGACGTTGCCCAATCGATCGAATTCTCACAGATCACACTGGGAGAATACGGCTTTGCCCTCAACTTTCGCAGACGGCTCGAGCAGGGGAACATCTCGGTACGGGAGCATGCTTGCCCTTCGTTAGCGGCCGCACTGCAAGCCGGCGCGGCGGGGATTCCGTTCATTCCCGTCCGCGGGCTGATAGGTACGGGATATATGGACATTCGGAGCGATTTCAAGGTAATAACGAACCCGTTTCAATTGGAGGAGTCGATCGCCGTTGTCCCCGCGATTCGACCGGATGTCGCCATTTTCCATGCATTCCAGGCGGATACGCATGGCAATGTAGCCGCCTATCCAGGACACAATAACCGCCTGTTAGCCCAGGCGTCGCGCCACGTGATCGTCTCGGTAGAGGAGATCGTTACGCCCGAGGAGCTAAGCCGGCATCCCGGAACGATCATTCCTTCCGTTTATATTACAGCCGTCGTTCATGCACCTCAAGGGGCTTATCCTACCGGCTGTCCAGGTCACTATGGAATCGACGGCGATCACATTCGAGCCTATGTCGAAGCCTCTCGTTCGGAGCCGGCGTTTCGGGAATATATCGATCGAATCATCGGCTCCGACGATGCTTGCGGTACCCGGTCAAGCGAACCTACGTGTCAGCTCCGGGCTTCCGCTCATCGTACGGGGAATGAAGCGGCAGAGAGGATTGGAATCAAGGAAAGCAGGTGTGCACGATCATGAGCTTGGACGGTTCCTACTCGGAAGAAGAATGGTTAATCTGCCTGCTGGCCCGCCAGCTGCGCGATCATGAAGTGATTGCGGTTGGCAACAACTCGCCTATCCCTGCGGCCGCCTCCTTGCTGGCGCGGGCTCTCCACGCCAGGCATGCGGAGGTATATATTTTGGGGCAGCCGGATTGGCCGTTCGAAGGAACGAAGGAATTTTTCGACTGGATGCAGCAGGGTGCCGTCGATGTGTTTTTCTTAAGCGGCGCGCAAATCGATCGCAGCGGCAACATCAATCTGCATGTGATCGGGGACTATGAGGCGCCGAAAGTGAGGCTGCCTGGCGGCGCGGGCTCCGCCGTTGTCTATTTCATGTGCAAACGCATTTTATTGTTTAAAACCGACCATACACGCAAAGGATTTCCGGAGATGCTGGATTTCGTGACGTCGGTCGCGAACTCCGGTCCTGATGTGTTCCGGAGAGGACGGCTGGAAGGCGTATTCACGCCGCTAGGAATATTGGTGCCTCGAGAAGAAGATCGCGTGCTTCGGTTGACGGCCGTTGCTCCAGGGATTACCGCCTCCGAAATTCAAGCGCGAACCGGATTTGATCTAGGGATCGAACGGGACGATTATCCCGAACTCGAATCGCCGACCTCGCTTGAGCTGAGGACGCTGAGACGCGTCGTGGCCAAAGAGCTGCAGCCGATTTACCCGGAGTTTGCGAAGCAATGGAATCATTATGCCTGATTCGGATTGGATCCATTATAGGAAAAGAAAGCGAGGAGACCGATGAGCGACTACACGTTTGACCAACTGGACCGGGATATTCACCGCGTGCTGGAGCAGCATACAGAGCATCGCGGGATTATAGAGGGAGTTAGGCCACTGCTTCAGAGGCTGCTGTCCAATGAGCATTTAATCCCCGAAACTTACCGAGCTCCGCTAGCTGACAAATATGCTCAATATTTGCTCTATAAGCCTGAAGATGAAGCCTTCAGCGTGATTGCTTTTATCTGGGGACCGGGGCAGGTTGCGCCAGTTCACGATCATCTTGTATGGGGATTGGTCGGCCTTTACCGGGGTTCGATCGTCGAGAAGCGTTATCGCAGGGAAGATCACGGCGAGACTTCGCAGCCGAGGTATTCGCTCCGCGAGGTGGCCGAAGTAACGGCGCATGCGGGGGACATCTCTTTCGTGTACCCACCGGATTACGATATCCACGGAGTGGCGAACCCTTTTGATGAACTTGCGATTACGGTCCATATTTACGGTACGGATATCGGCAAGCAGGAGCGCCATATCCATGACGTAGCAACAGGAAGTTACCGGGATGTGGTGACGCGCCACGATAATGCCTCACCCATCTACACTTAACGATAACAAGATTCAGCAAACGAAAAGAGGGGGCAAAAAGCTAAATGCCGAAAAGCCAACAAGGGCCTCTGGCCGGTTTGAAGATACTGGAGTTTGGGCAGATCGCCGCAGGTCCTTTTGCAGGAATGCTGTTCGCCGATCTCGGTGCCGATGTAGTCAAAGTGGAGAGGCCGGATGTTGGAGACGGGATGCGGGAATGGCCGCCGTTCTTCTCTAACGAAGCGGGGGAGCCGTTCAGCTCCAATTTCAGCTCGCTCAACCGGAATAAAAGGAGCATTGCGGTTGATTTTAAATCACCCGAGCAGTTAGCAAGGCTGCATGAGCTGTGCGCCAAAGCGGACGTCATCGTCGAAAACTACAGACCCGGCGTGCTGGCTAAGTTCGGCCTAAGCTACGAGGCACTCTCGGCAGCCAATCCGAAGCTGGTATATTGCTCGATTTCGGGCTACGGGCAGACCGGAGCTTACTCGCAGAAAGGGGCGTTCGATGTAACCATTCAGGCCATCAGCGGCTTAATGAGCGTGACGGGCGAGGAGCACGGTGAACCAGTCAAATGCGGAGTTCCTGTCGCAGACTTTGCCGCAGGGCTGTACGGAGCTTTCACCGTAGCCGCTGCCATTCTCCAGGTGGAGCGGACGGGGCAAGGGGCCTACGTCGACTGCTCCATGCTGGGTAGTGTGCTGGGCATATCCGCTCTGCAAACCAGCGAATATTACGGCAACCTGACGGCTCCGAAAAGGCTCGGAAGCGCGCATCCGCGCAATGCTCCATACCAGGGCTATCAAGGAAGCGACAAACCTTTCGTTATTGCCGCCGGCAACGATAAGTTGTGGAGGGAAGTATGCGCCGCGGTGGATCGGCCGGAGCTTGCGGACGACCCAAGGTTCGCCAACCAAACTTTGCGGGCCCGCAACCAGAAAGAACTCGCCGGATTGCTTCAAGCGTCGTTCAGCTTGCAAACCGCTGCCTATTGGCTGAAGGAGTTTGATCTTAGGGGCGTGCCGTGCGCTCCGATCAACACCTACGAAGATATACTGCAGGATCGGGTCATTGCCGAATCCGGGCTCATTCACGAGCTAGCGCTGCCCAACGATACGAGCACTAAAACCGTCGGCTTTCCTGTTAAGCTGACCGGATATGAATTTCAAATTTACCGGAAGCCTCCGCTCAAAGGAGAGCATACTGACGAACTTTTCCGGGAATGGGGGAGTAAGGGATGAGTAACGATATCAATACGAAGTTATCGATTCAAGACTACCTGGCAACAACAGAACTTATTCAGCGGAGCGTCGCAGGATTAACGACGAATCAATTGGAGTGGAAGCCGTCCCCGGACCAATGGAGCGTGAAAGAGGTTGTCGCGCATTTGGTAGATTCCAGTCTTGTTCATTCTGTGCGCATTCGTAAAATCATCGCGGAGAGCGAGCAACCGCTTCTGTTATATAATCAGGATGCGTGGGTATCCTCCTCCAGGGCGAACCAAGGTTCCTTGTCCGACATCCTGACCGCATTCGATGGGCTGCTTACTTATAACGCTTTATTTTACGGTAGGATATCCGAAGCGGATTGGAGCAAGACCGGCCCGAATCAAGGCCAAACCATTTCGGTGTCGGAGCTCTTTGAAGGATTTATTCGGCATGTGCGCACCCACATCGCTCAAATTGAGCGGATACGGGCACAGATCCCTCTTACAGCAGCCCCATAAGCAGCGTGAAGAGTTTCAAGAAGCTTACGTCGATTGATAACGATGCGATAACAGAACCGATATGCAAAAAACTGACTTTAGAGCGGACCGCCGGGTCATTTGTGCTATACCAGGTAAAAAAACGTTCGTTTGAAAAAGTCGCAGAGTACCGGCGGTTATGCCGATGCTCTGCGGCTTTTCTGCGTGTCTTAATTCATTTGTTTGCCTCGTCGGCCGAGGGACCGTAAAGGCCCGGCACCGGAACGTCGAGAAGCCGCAAATAAACGCCGAGCTGCGCCCGGTGGTGGACCATGTGGCTTAGTCCGAAAGTGCGAAGCGCGATGGCCCGCGGTTGGCGCAGGATGATATGGTCACCGTTTCGCAAGGTCCATTCTTCGCCAAGCATTTTCTCATCGCATTCGGCTAACAGCTTTTCCAGCTTAACGATGTTGGCGTCGAATTCTTTCAGGATGTCTTCGCGACTCGCCAACGGTTCCCGCCGAATCGGCACGGTCGAAAGATCGAGTTCCGGGTAAAGAAAAATCGCAACTTGCCAGTTCAGCAGGTTGATCAGATGCGTGGCCAGTCCGCCGAGGGCCATCGATTTCACGTGCGGCTTCCACGTCATATGCTCGTCAGGCAATCGCTCCAGGACGCGCCGCGTTGTGGTCAGTTCCTGCAAGGCATCTCCGACGATGAGTTGTTTCGTCATAAATTCACACCCCTCCCTTATAAGGCAAGCATACAATAAACCCGGTCGAGTGGAAAGGCTATTTCAATGAACAAAAAGCAATTATGGAAACTGGTTTTCTTTGGATTTTTAACATGGTTGATACCGCTTGCTTTCTCTTTCCTTTTTTACAATAAAGAAGGGCACCTCAGCATTGATTATACGTTATTCAAGACCTTATTAATCATTGCCAGAGCGGTGGTGGGAACACCCTTATTGGCTTTGTATTTAGACAGAGTACGATCAGATTATATTCGGCAAGGCGTCTTGCTCGGGGCATTATGGTTTTTGATGAACATAGGCTTGGATGCGCTTGTGCTGCTGCCATGGATGAAGATATCGTTCCTTGATTATTTGGGTCAAATCGGCTTAAGGTATCTCTCCATGCCAATGATGAGTATTGCGGTAGGCTGGTTGTTGACTAGAAGAGAGGATGTATACTCTCGGGATTAATAGGGATGCCCAGGTTGATCGGGGGCGTGCTGCAGTAAAGAAGGTTTTTTCTTCAAATCTGGGATCAACCAGATGCACTGTGCCAGCAAAATCAAGATGATGACGTAATCCCATGTGGAAGTGCCGCGGCCTTCATTCCCCAGAAACTGCATCAGGTTATGTATGAAATGAAACAGGATTAATGGGATGATGTTTCCGTTCTTGACCATCAGTAGAGCCAGAGCGGCGCCTGTTAGGAGGGCATATGCAAGCTGCATGATCGTATCGGCGGTGCTCTGTCCGGAGAGCATGTTCAGCACATGGGTGACCGAGAACAGGATGCTGGAAGTGATGACGGCTGCCATAATGCCCTTGCTTCTGAGGAGAATTTGCAGGATTAGTCCGCGATATATCGTCTCTTCGACAAAAGCAACCAGCAGCGTAAAGAAGATGAAGAACAGCAGATCCTGAAGCGTGAAACCCTTGAAGCCGTTGAAGGCGACCACGATAAGCACGGCAAGTTGGGGAATGTAGTAGATCCAGCTGCGCTTTGGAATAGTGAGTAGAGAGCGGAAGCCATAGTGGCTCCACTTTCTCTTCATGGTGATATAAATGATGAGCACGATCGAGATCGGGATGAATGAGAGCAGAACGGGTGTCGTGTAGCTTAACTCATTGAGGGTGGCATATGCCCCTGCTATGAAGACTGCGATCAGAAGCAGTAGCTCGATAAGAATCACACTGAGGACAGGACGTTTTTGCGAAAACGAGATTCGTTCAAGGCTTGAATTGGTTGATGTTATCATGGCAGTTCAGCTCCCTTTTTAATGTTGTCTACGAATTGTTTCTCCATGTTAAAAAAAAGCATTCCGTACGAGAGGGCAGACACGCGGTAATAGTAGTTTTGAGGATTCGGAATTTCAGCCAGTTCGCCGGCTACAATCTGCTCAACAGCCTGAAGACGGCCGATCTCCCGATTCAATTTAAATTCATACTCCTCCAGAAGGGCAGTCCGGGTGTCTTCATCCAGATAATCAAAGAAAAAGATTTTTAACAGAAATTCATTGCGGCTCATCTCGAGTGGTCCAGCCAGCCAAACCATAAAATTCTCCTTGCCCTCCGGCATCAGGGAATATATTTTCTTCTTCTTACTGTTTCCGGGTTCTTCGGTCATGGACACCCACTGTTTCTCCGTCAGACGCTTGAGAGCGGGATAAAGGCTCCCGTAACTGGCTTTATAAAAAATGCCGACGGAATGATCGATCGTTTTCTTCATGTCATAGCCGCTCATGTCTCCTTCCATCAGCAGCCCTAAGATGATGTATTCAAGCAACGCGCTCACCTCATTTATATATCGATTTGATATATCTATTTGATACATAATATACGAGTTCAGTGATGAGAAGTCAATACATATTTAAGAAATTTTTGGAAAATGGGAAAGGGGAAAGCAAATAGGGAAGCATTGTAAGGTAAGCAGTGCGCAGAAGCAAACAAAATCCATCTATAGGATGGCTCTAGTGCACTAAATACGACGAATTTTGACGTATTTAGAACTTATCATGGATAGTAGATCAACGAAAGGAGATATCAATACATGAAACCTTTACATGGGAAAGTGGCTTTGGTAGCAGGAGCAACACGCGGTGCGGGAAGAGGAATAGCTGTCGAATTAGGAGCAGCAGGGGCCACCGTATATGTCACAGGAAGAACGACACGGCAGCAACGATCCGAATATAACCGTCCTGAAACGATTGAGGAAACAGCAGAACGGGTAAGTGCTGCGGGAGGGCAAGGAATTGCGGTTCAAGTCGATCATCTCCAACCCGAACAGGTTCAGGCTCTTATTTCACGTATTGAGAAAGAACAGGGGAGATTGGATATTCTGGTCAATGATGTATGGGGCGCTGAAAATTTGGCAGACTGGAATGTGCCGGTATGGGATCACTCCCTTGAACGAGGATTTCGTATGCTGCGCCTTGGAATCGACTCGCATATCATAACGAGCCACTTTGCACTGCAATTGCTGATCAAAAATAAAAATGGACTCGTCATAGAGATGACGGACGGTACGGCAGAGTACAATGATAAAAATTACCGTTTATCCTTGTTCTATGATTTGGTCAAGAACTCAGTCATTCGTATGGCTCGGTCTCTGGCGCATGAACTCGCACCTTATCAGTGTACTGCGGTGGCCATGACGCCGGGTTGGATGCGCTCTGAAATTATGCTTGATCATTTCGGTGTGAAGGAAGAAAACTGGCGTGATGCCACCGAAAAGGAACCCCATTTCATCATATCGGAATCTCCGCATTATGTAGGCCGTGCGGTTGCAGCATTAGCTGGAGATCCGGAAGTTGCCCGTTGGAACGGTCACTCCGTATCAAGCGGTGAGCTCGCAAAGGTCTACGGTTTCACGGATCTTGACGGATCGCAGCCAGACTGCTGGCGGTATCTTGTTGAAGTCCAGGAGGCAGGCAAACCCGCAGATGCCTCTGGATATCGCTAGTTTCTACAAGTGACAAGAAGAAACAAGCTTAAAGAGCCGCATAACTGCGGCTCTTTGTGCGTTTAACGGTATCAGTTCATTTCAGTAACCCGAAAGCAAATCTTGGCTCTGCAGCAATATTTGCGTTTGGAGTTAAAAATGCATTCACTAGACACCTTTCGGTGTCATAACTAAACGTACATTAGAGATCTTAGTTCGAGAAACAAGAGTAGCCTAGACATATCATCATAAGCAAATTTTGCGATGCCCAAGATTCCCTAATTTATGTTAATTTAAAATCCGAAAAAGTCCAAAAAAACGGGTTGACAGGAAGGCTTGTCATCTTGTAATCTGTACCTGTAATCGTTTACGTAATCGATTACATAGTCATAAAGCTCAGGTTTCGAGGTGAAAGATGTTTGTCTAAAGCAACGATTAAACAAGTGGCAGCAGCAGCTGAAGTATCAACGGCGACCGTTTCCCGGGTCCTAAATGAAAGCGATTACGTCAGCGAAGAAATCAGGGAACGGGTTATGGCTGCAGTCAATCGGCTCAATTATCGACCAAGCGCGATTGCTAGAAGCCTGAAGCAGGATAAGACATTCATAATCGGCGTCATTATTCCCGATATTTCTAATCCTTATTTCATGGGAATATCCAGAGGTGTCGAGGATGTTGTGGGACCCGAAGGATTCCAGCTGATGTTCTGCAGTTCTGATGAGAATCCGGAGAAGGAGAAACGTCTGCTGAAGCTTCTGCAGGAGAAGCGGGTGGATGCGATCGTGCTCGCCACTTCCGGCGGGAATGATCTGATGATTAAGCAGCTGGCTGAATCCAGACTGCCGATTGTCCTCGTGGACCGGAAGCTGGATTCGGATGAAGCGGGACGGAATCTGGACCTGGTAGCGGAAGATAACACGGAAGGTGCTCTACGTCTGACGACCCGGCTGCTGCAGGACGGTCATGTGAGAATCGGGGTCGTTAATGGGCCGACAAGATCCAGCACCGGGCGGGAACGGTACATGGGCGTCTTGAAGGCGATGAAAGAGTACGGATTGAAATCAGAACCCATCGTGTACAACGGTGATTTTTCGACCGAAGACGGAGTCCGTGCCGTAAGGAAGTTCATATGTGCCGAAAAGCCGCCGACAGCGATCATTTCCCTGAACAACCAGATGAGTCTGGGTGTGCTGCTGGAAATCGTCCGCAGCGGGCTGAGAATCCCGGGGGATATGGCGGTGGCATCCTTTGGGGAAGTGGAGGCTGGCCCTCTATTAAAGGAATCGGGTCTTTATTATATCGACCAGCATCCCTACGATATGGGAGTAAAGGCGGGAGAAATTCTGCTTCGCCGGATTCGTAATGAGGAAGCGGAGCCTATACCGGCTTATGAAATCTTCAGTAATGAGGTCAACCAGCTTTCTTGAAAATGTGATCGAGCGATAATGAAAAAAGGAGAGGCTGCAAAAGTGAAGAGCAATGACGCACAAATCTGCAATCGATTGCAGAGTGATATGCCCAGGATTGGAATTCGTCCGATCGTGGATGGGCGCAGGGGCGGAATCCGCGAATCATTAGAGGAAGTAACGATGGATATGGCACGCCGGACAGCAGCCTTTTTGTCGAATCAATTAAGACATAGCAACGGACTACCCGTGGAATGCGTGATCGCGGATACCTGTATTGGCGGGGTCGCTGAAGCCGCCCGTACCGAAGAGAAGTTTGCCAGGGAGAATGTTGGATTGACGATTTCCGTCACGCCTTCCTGGTGTTATCCGTTGGAGACGCTGGATACACACCCTACCCGGCCGAAAGCCATCTGGGGATTTAATGGAACGGAACGTCCGGGGGCGGTATATCTTGCCGCTGCTCTCGGTGCGCATAATCAGAAAGGTCTTCCCGCATTCTCCATCTACAGCCGGGACGTCCAGGATATCGGCGATACGGAGATTACCCCGGATGTGCAGGAGAAGCTGCTTCAGTTTGCAAGATCCGGCCTTGCCGTTGCTGCAATGAAGGGCAAATCGTATTTATCCATGGGCACGGTGTCGATGGGCATCGCAGGCTGCATTGTGGACGAAACCTTCTTCCAGAAGTATCTGGGCATGCGAAATGAATATGTGGACATGACGGAATTCGTCCGCCGGATGGAACTGGGCATTTGCCGGGAGTTGATAGGAACCCGGAGCATCTGAAGCGCACGGATGAACAGAAGAAACAAGATTGGGAGACGGTAGCGAAAATGGCGCTGATCGCACGCGACCTAATGGTCGGAAATCCCAAGCTCGCAGAGATGGGTTACGGCGAGGAAGCGCTGGGGCACCATGCCATTGCTGCAGGTTTCCAAGGCCAGCGGGCGTGGACCGATTATTTCCCGACAGGAGATTTCATGGAGGCCATTCTGAATTCATCCTTTGATTGGAACGGAATTCGTGAGCCTTATATCCTAGCTACCGAAAATGACAACCTGAACGGCGTTACGATGCTGCTTGGCCACCTGCTGACGAATGCCGCACAAGTGTTTGCCGATGTCCGTACGTACTGGAGTCCTGAGGCAGCTAAGCGGGTAACGGGGCGGGAGCTTGAAGGCAGAGCAGCGAATGGTGTGATCCACTTAATCAATTCCGGCCCTGCCGCGCTGGATGGCACGGGAAGACAGACCAAAGACGGGTCACCTGCAATGAAGCCGTTTTGGGAGATTTCCCAGGAGGAAGCGCAGGCTTGTCTTGATGCCGTCAAGTGGTGCCCGGCCATTGATTTTTTCCGCGGTGGCGGTTACTCCACGGATTTCACGACACGGGAAGGAATGCCGGTGACGATCGCCAGAATCAACCAGGTGGAGGGAGTCGGACCCGTGCTGCATTTGGCGGAAGGATACACGGTTGAACTGCCTGATGAGGTCCATGATGTGCTGGATCAGCGGAGCGATCCGACATGGCCGACTACATGGTTTGTGCCGAATCTGACGGGCGAAGGGCTGTTTAGGGATGTATATTCGGTCATGAGCAACTGGGGCTCCAATCATGCTGCCATGAGCTATGGGCATGTCGGCGGCGATTTGATTACACTGGCTTCGATGCTGCGGATTCCGGTATGCATGCATAATGTATCGGATGAACGGGTATTCAGGCCGACCGCCTGGACGGCATTCGGAGGACTGGAACCGGTTGGAGCAGATTACCGGGCTTGTACCGCATACGGTCCGTTATATAAATAGGAGGCGGTCAAATGAAGCGGCGATATGCGATTGGTATCGATTACGGCACCGAATCTGGAAGAATCCTGCTTGTAGATCTGTCTACGGGCAAAGAGGTGGCCACCCATGTTACGTCTTATCCACACGGTGTCATTAACGAAGAATTGCCGGAAACAAGAGAGAAGCTCGGGCATGATTGGGCGCTGCAGCATCCGGGAGACTACATAGACGTATTGCGGCAATCGATTCCGGAGGTACTCTCGCAATCGGGGGTGCAGCCCGAGCAGGTGATCGGCCTCGGCATCGATTTTACAGCCTGTACGATGATGCCGCTCGATAGCGAGGGGACGCCTTTATGCTTGCTTGCAGAATGGAAGGATAATCCCCACAGCTGGGTGAAGCTCTGGAAGCATCATGCCGCACAGGATGAGGCCAACCGGATCAACGAAGCGGCTGCGCAGAGGAAGGAGAAGTTCCTTCCGCGTTATGGCGGCAAGCTCTCCTCGGAGTGGATGCTGGCCAAGGCATGGCAGATTCTGAATGAAGCGCCGGATGTATATGAACATACGGATTTATTGATGGAGGCTGCGGATTGGGTCGTCATGCAGATGACGGGGGAGCTGGTGCGGAACAGCTGCACCGCGGGCTACAAGGCCGTATGGCATAAGCGAGACGGCTTCCCGTCGCGGGATTTTCTGAGATCGCTTGATCCGGGCCTGGAGCAGCTCGCGGACACCAAGCTGAGAGGCCCGATCAAGCCGCTGGGCACAAGAGCCGGAGGGCTGACTGATGAAATGGCCTCCTTGACAGGGCTTCTTCCCGGTACGGCAGTCGCCGTCGGCAATATCGACGCCCACGCGATGGTGCCTGCCGTCAGCGTCGTCACGCCAGGGAAGCTGGTTCTGACCATGGGCACGTCAACCTGTCACCTGATTCTAAGCGACAATGAAGTTCATGCCGAAGGCATTGCCGGCGTTGTGGAGGACGGAATCATCCCTGGTTATTATGGTTATGAAGCCGGGCAATCCGCTGTAGGAGACATCTTCGCCTGGTATGTGAATGAAGCGGCACCGAGTGATGTGAAGCGCCAGGCTTCTGAAGCGGACATGGGCATCCATGAATGGCTGGAGCGCGAGGCCGCCAAGCTGAGTCCGGGCGCAAGCGGACTACTGGCCCTCGATTGGTGGAACGGCAGCCGGTCCGTATTAATGGATGCCGACCTTAGCGGAGTGATCATTGGGTTGACGCTTCAGACGAGGCCGGAGGAAATTTACAGAGCGCTGCTCGAAGCGACTGCCTATGGAACCCGGGCGATCATCGATGCTTTTACCCAGGGTGGCGTTGAAGTCAACGAACTGTACGCTTGCGGAGGACTGCCGCAGCGCAACCGGCTGCTGATGCAGATCTACGCCGACGTGACCGGAAAGGAGATCAAGATTGCCGACACGACCCAGACCGCGGCCTTCGGGGCGGCCATGTTCGGAGCTGTGGCGGCGGGCACGGAGAAGGGCGGCTTCGGCAGCATTGTGGAAGCAGCGGAAAAAATAGCGCGTGTTCGTGAGGAAACGTTCAAGCCGATTGAGGCGAATGTTCGTATCTACGACAGGCTGTACAGTGATTATAAAGAACTGCATGATTACTTCGGAAGGGGCGGCAGCGATGTAATGAAACGATTGAAGGCCATGAAAACAAACCACTCCCGCTGAAGTTTTCGCTAATATTTTTCATTAAACTGCAATCGATTCCACACATTGGATTGAAGAACATTTCGTACAATCCCGAGCAAAATGACTTGATAAGGAGTGCTTACCGATGGAGCTTCACAACCAATTATCTTCACTAAGTCTGACCAGGTCCGGAAAACGAATGCGGGAGTCCAGCTACGACCGCACAGGGGGCAATAAGGACTACTTCTCGATCCTTCCCGGAGACCACACCGAAATTTGCAAGCTGCAGGGAGCCGGGGCCATCACGCATATCTGGATGACGATGGCGAGCGATGTCCCGGTGGAGGAGGATTATCTTCCCCGCAAAATCGTCCTTCGCATGTATTGGGACGATGAGATTGAGCCGAGCGTGGAAGCGCCGATCGGGGATTTCTTCGGCATGGGACACGGGATTACCAAAAATTATACCTCGGCGGCATTGATGATGAGCCCGGAGGACGGTAAAGCCTTGAACTGCTTCTTCCGTATGCCGTATGCGGACGGTGCGAGAATCACCATCGAAAGCGAAGCTGCTTCTCCGATTAAATTTTACTTCTACATCGATTACGAGCAATACGACCGGCTGCCGGATGAAGAACTGAGATTTCACGCCCAGTGGCACCGGGAGAACCCGACCGGCGGGATCGCCGAGGACGGGGTCGACAACGCCTTTTTCGAATTCGGGGGCAAGAACACGACCGGTGACGGGAATTACGTCATACTGGATGCGGTCGGCAGAGGGCATTATATCGGCTGCAACTTCAATGTTCACAATCTGCGGGATACCCGGGAGTGGAACTGGTATGGAGAAGGCGACGACATGATCTTCATTGACGGGGAGCCTTGGCCGCCGACCTTGCACGGAACAGGCATGGAGGATTATTTTAATACAGCTTGGTGCCCGCAGCAGGAGGTCTGCACGCCTTATCATGGCATCACTCTTGGCGGAGGACCGAACTGGAGCGGGAAAATATCAACCTACCGCTATCATATTCTGGACCCCATCATGTTCGACAAAAGCATCAAGGTGACGATCGAACATGGCCATAACAACCATCGCAGCGATGACGTTTCATCTACGGCCTATTGGTATCAGGCGGAGCCTCATCGTCCGTTCCCCGATCTGCCAAAGGTGGAGCAGCGTTTGCCGCTGCCGGATACCAAGCCTTTTGATCAGAACAGTCTGGGCCGCATTTTCGGGCATTCCAATCCGTAATCCACATGGAAGAGGAGGAAGCGCATTTTGAAATGGAAAGCCGCTTTGCTTGCTTCATGTTTCATCCTGCTCGTGTCAGGCTGCATGGGCGGAGGCGGAAGCAAGGTTAATCCAATGCTGGAGACGAAAGGCAAGAGCTTCCTTCTGAAAGGAGTCACCGGGCTCGAACGGGTTTCCCAAATTACAGGAGCGCAGTCGCCAAACCACACCGACCGTTATACCGTCTACGGTACAGATCTTGGATCGATGATGAATGATGGAGACCGGACGTACTTTGTGTTCGGCGACACGTTTGGTGAACGGCCTGAGGGCCAGACCGGAGGAGGGGGCAGCTACTGGCGGTCCAACACGATCGGGTACACAACCGACAGCAATCCGGCGGACGGCATTACGCTGGATGGCATGATTACAGATGACATCGGCACGGCCAAGGAGCTGCTCCCTTCCAAAAAGATAGATTTTGATGAAATGACCAAAATTCCGACCCACGGCGTTGCCGCAGGCGGGGCGTTGTATCTATACTACATGTCGGTCAACCACTGGGGAGATCCGGGCAAATGGGATGCTAATTACAGCAGTGCGGCCAAATCGGTTGACGGTGGAGAGAACTGGACGCTGCTGGACGGGTTGAAATGGCCTGGAGACAGCCATTTTATACAAGTAAGCCCGTATAAGGTGAAGTCGTCTGACGGCGGGACCGAGATCTATTTCTGGTGTATTCCTTCGGGACGCTACGGGGGAGTTAAGCTCATGAAAGTGAACGAAGAGCATATCGAGAACATGGCAGAGTACCAGTATTACGCCGGCAATGACAAACAAGGTAACCCCGTATGGAGTTCTGACATGAACGCAGCCAAGACCGTAGTGGACGATACTACAGGCGAGCTATCGGTGGTATGGAATCCTTATCTGGAGCGATGGCTGATGACGTATCTGAAGGAAGGCACGGGTGTGGTTATCCGCGAGGGTCTCACGCCTTGGGGACCCTGGGGAGAAGCGCTCGACCTGGTAAAAGCGGAGGAGTATCCCGGTTTGTACGCCCCTTATATGAATGACCGTTATACAGCGGACGGGGGCAAGACGATCTACTTTACCTTATCCTTGTGGGATCCTTATAATGTTTTCTGGTTCAAGGCGTCGCTGGAAAAATGAAAACGGATACATGCAAAGCTGTGACCTCGGTTTAAACGTGATATGCGTTTAAATAGCATGATCATTAAAAAGGGAGGCATCACCTATGCAGAAAAATCGTGTTAGGTTCAAATCCTGGAATGTCCTGTTCTCCGCTCTACTGATTTTGGCGCTGTTCGTAACGGGATGCGGGGGTTCAGGCAGTACCGGAAGCAGCGGCTCCACTGCGAATTCCAAAAATGAAAGCGCAACCAAGGATGAAAGCGGAGGAGACGCGGCCAAACCCGGAGAGAAGGTTACGATTGAATTTTGGGCCCAGAAATTCGAAGAAACGACGGATGCCTGGTTTAAAAAATGGGTTGCCGAATTTAACAAATCCCAAAGTGATGTTGAAGTTAAGCTGACGATTGTGCCGGGAGACGCATGGGATCAGAAGATGAAGGCGGCCCAGGCCGCAGGTAAAGCACCTGATGTGCGTACGATCAACTACGGCAACGTGGCTAATGCAGCCAAGACGGGACAGATCCACGCGCTTAACGATCTGATGGACGCCAAGGCGTTCGACGACCTGTACGACAACATGAAGGACTTCGTATCCGTGAACGGAAAGTATTATGCCTATCCCAAGCTAGTAGAGCCGTCGGCCGTCTTATTTTATCGCAAGGATATGTTCAAGGAGGCGGGACTCGATCCGGAAAAAGCGCCAACCACATGGGATGAACTGCTGGACGCGGCTCAGAAGCTAACGAAAAAAGGCGTGTTCGGTCTCTCCATTGCCCAGACGGCTGCGGATTTGGGCTGGTCGAGCTGGGGACTGCAGTATAATGCGGCCGGCCATCTTGCCGTGACGGATGATTGGTCTAAAGCGGATGTGAACAACGATGCTTATAAATCCCTGCTCCATTTCTATCAGAAGGCTTACCAATCCGGTGTGATGCCGAAGCAGGCATTGGCTGGGTACACTGACATCAAGCCTTTCGGGGAAGGCAAAATCGCCATGCAAATCTGCGGATCCTGGGCGATTGGTCAACTGCGTAATACGTACAAGGATATCCTCGATAAAGTCGGAGTAGCGCCAATGGCATCCATCGACGGGGATCAGACCAAACCGACCGCAACGCTGGGCGGTTGGTCACTCGCGATAGACGGCAAATCCAAGTACCCTCAGCAGGCTGCCGATTTCATTTCGTATTTGGTCGCGGGTGATCCCAACATCATGATCGACTTTTTCAAGACTTCCCAGTTCTCCAAGTTCTCTCCGCGCAAATCGGTGGATGAAGCCATGAAATCCGATCCGGAAGCCTCCCAAGACGCTTGGCGCGCCTTGATTTCCGAAAAGGTCATCCCATATTCACAAGCTGAGCCTGTGTATCCTTGGGACATCAGCTTCGCGCTTGCAACCGCGATTGAATCGGCAATGAAGGGAACAGCCGTGGATAAAGCGCTGGAGAAAGCGGATAAGGACATTAACGATTTCATTACGAAATCCAAGCTTGCAGGCACAAATCCGAAAGAATAATGTCAGGAGCCATCCGGGAAGCCACACGAGGTCATCCCGGATGGCTGCCTTATCCGAAAGCGTAGGGTGGTGATATACATGTTAAAGAAAAATTTCCGGCAGGATAACGCAGTCGCCTATCTGCTGCTGGCCCCGATTGTCATTTTGCTGACGGTATTCGTTATTATTCCATTCGTGTACGCGCTGAGAGTCAGCTTCTATAACTGGAGCTTTTATCAGGAATCCACCTTTGTGGGCTTCCAGAACTTCTACATGGTCCTGACGGATGACCTGTTCCTTGAATCGATTGGGGTCGGTCTGAAGTTTGCGTTCATGGTCGTTCCGGCGATGCTGATCATTTCCTTTCTGTTTGCGAACATCATTAAAAATATGGGTTCCGGGTTTGCCAGCTTTGTGAAGACGTCCGTGTATATTCCCACCATCATTTCCGGCATTGTCGCTTCCGTTATCTTCGTGTTTATTTTTGATTATGCCGGCGGTTTGGCGAACTATATCATCGGCCTTTTCGGTTATGAACCGAAAGCCTGGCTTGCGGAAGTCGCAAGCGCGCTCCCTAGCATCGCGGCTCCTGCCGTGTGGCTGGGCTTTGGCCTTACGACCCTGATCATGCTTGCCGGCCTGCATGACATTCCCAAGAGCTATTATGAAGCAGCGGAGCTTGAAGGCGCGGGCACATTCGTAAAAATGTGGTACATCACCATCCCGCTGATGCGCAATGTGGTTCTATATCTGCTGGTTACCGGCTTCACGGCGCAAATCTCGCAGTTTGAGCTGTCCTTGGTGATGACGGGCGGAGGTCCGCTCAGTGCAACGACAACGCCTAACCTCTACATCCTGAACCACTTCCGAAACGACGTCATGGTCGGCAACTCGATCGCGGCATCGCTGCTGTTGTTTGTTGTGCTCGGCAGCATTTCGGCAATTATTTTCAGGGTTCTGAATTCTGAGAAAGCGATCGATGGTTAAAGAAGGCAGGGAGGATACTCATGAAAACGATGAATTGGGCTCAAAAGACGGTGCTCACGCTGATTACCTGCTTGATCACCGTGATGGCGTTGTTTCCGCTGCTCTGGGTCATTATTGCCGGGTTTAAAGAGAAAGCGGAGGTTCTTGCCACGCCGTTTCGGTTTTTTCCGAAGAAATGGATGGTTCAGAATTACACGGATATATTGGGCGATCCGGCATTCCTGAAGTCGATGGCGGTCACCTTCGGTGGGGCCGTGTTGTTTGCCGTACTTAGCCTGGTCGTGAACAGCCTGGCAGCTTATGTGTTTGCAAGACTCGAATTCCGCTTGAAGGGGTTCCTGTGGGTGTACGTCATCATAACGATGTTCATTCCCGGTATGGCCATTTTGCTGACTTCCTTTATCGTGGTCAATAAAATGGGCATGCTCGATACCCTGGCCGTGCTCGTTCTGCCCGGCGTTGCTTCGGCCGGCCACATGTTCTTTGTACGCCAGTTTTACTTGAATATCCCCCTCGCCCTGGAGGAAGCGGCTCTGATCGACGGAGCCGGGCGGATCCGGATTTTTACGCATATCTTCATCCCGATGTCGTTTCCGGTGTTTGTCATCGTGGGAATCGGCTCCTACCTGGCTTACTGGAACTCCTTCGTATGGCCGACGATGACGGTTACCAATCCCGATCTGTTCCAAATCATGCAGTACTTGTACACTTTCCGGTCCGAGAGGTCAACCGAGATGGGCATGCTGATGGCTGGTTCGGCATTATCCTGCCTGCCGACGATTATTTTGTTCCTGTTTTTCCAAAAGCACATTATTTCGGGCATTAAAATTTCCGGTTTGAAATAAAGACCCCATAAGTGGAGGATGATGGTCATGATTGTACTGGAGAACAGCCGGGTCCGGCTCGAATGGAGTGAAGCGGACGGAACGATCCGCCGTTTGCGCGACGTAAGCAAAGATATCGACTTTATCGCACCTTCATCCGCCGCCACTCCGTTCCGGCTGGAGAAGGATGCCGGTTTCAGCGGCGTGTTCGAACGATTCGAATGGAGCATGGAGCCGAGCGGCGGCGGCAATCAGGTGCTGCAATTAAGCTGGCATACGCCAGAGGGGGTCATCGTAAGTGCCATCGTATCGCTTCATGGCGAAGATGATTTCATTGAGTTCAGCTGCTCCGCGGTCAACGGCTCCGGGGAGAGACTGCTCAGCCTGGAATATCCGGTCATTCCGGATATGACAGCCATCACGGCGGACGGTGAACAGGATTTTGTCGCTCACCCGTTTGCCACGGGGTTCGAAGTGCAGAACCCGATGAGACATTTTGAAATGGGAGGAACCGGTTTCCGGTTCATGCCGTACCCGGAGAGCTTCTCCGGAGCAGCGATGCAATTTTTTACGTATTACGGCAAGAACAGAAGCGGGCTGTACTTTGCGGCCGTGGATGGCGAAGGTCATCCGAAATGGCTTAATTTCTACAAGAACGAAAGCGGCCTGCTGGAAGCCTCGTTTATCCACGGCTGTGAGGACATAGGGGCGGGCAAAGGAATCGATCCGGGCTACACCCTCCAGGTGGCCCTCCTAGAGGGAAGCGGCTGGTACGAAGCCGCAGATCGGTACAAGCGCTGGGCCGTTTGCCAGAAATGGTGCGCTCGCGGCAAGCTGTCAGACCGGGCCAGGAAAGACGGAAGCGGCTGGCTGCATGAGGAGATGGGCGCGGCAACCTTCGGCATCAATGCCGGCTCTGATAGAACACCCTGGCTGCAGGCTTATCACGACCACATCGGAACACCGATGTTCCATATTCTCGGACCGGACTGGACGAACGCCCCGCAGACCTTCTACAAGGGCGTTCCCGGCGGATTCGACGACTGGTTTCCGACCCGGTTTAACGGGGACAATATCGCTCTGATGAAAGAGCATGGCGATAAATTTGCCCCCTTCGAGTTTGATTATTTGTACCATTTCGAAGGAGCGGACGGCCCGCTCGGAAAGGAGGCAGCCCAGAAATTCCCCGAAGAGAAAAAAAGCATCGACAAGTACCGTTTTCCGTTTCTGTGTCCGGCGCATCCCTACACCCATGATTTTCACGTCAGGCGAGATGAAGCTCTGCAGCAATGCGATCAGGTCGACTCGATTTATTACGATATATCCGCGAACAATATTTTGAAAATTTGCATGGACGATACCCATGGCCACCCGGTGGGCGCCGGCAAGGCGATCGAAGACGCTTACCGGCGAAACTACGCCGACACGAAAGCCGCCATGATCGAGGCTGCAGGCCGGTATGTACCGATGGGAACCGAGATGATGAACGAGACGATGCTGGATTTGATCGACTATTACCAGGCACGTGCCGGGGGACAGCCTGCGGCTCCGCTGGAAGGATGGCCTATCCGTGAATTGCTGAAAACAGGAGAAGCCGTCCTTATCCCGATGTTTACCTATGTATACCATGAATACGGCGCGTTGCGGCTGGACGGTTGGGGGAAGCTGACGGAGGAAATCGGCTCGCTCTACTATTTTACGGTAGCGCGGACCTATCTGTGGGGCGGGTTATATGAGTTGAACTATGAATACAGTCCGATGGAATCGCTTGGGGGAGCGGAGAATGCTCCCGAGGAGCACTACTATCCATTTGAGCCGAGAGGCTACGCATTTTCGGATAAAAGGGCAGCATACCTGTCGCTGTATGCCAAGCTGCGAACCGGGGCCGCCAATAAGTATTGGGCTTACGGGCGGATGCTTCAGCCGTTCCCGTTTGAATGTTCTGAGGTACGCATGGATTGGTTCCATTACAATCACGGCAAGGATTCCGCGGAATATAACAATTCGGGCGAGCTGCTCACCAATTCGATCGTTCATTCGGCTTGGGATTACGGCGGGGAAAGCGTCGGTTTATTCTTCGCGAATGTGAAGGAAGAGGAGCAGTCGATTCATATCCGGCTCAAGCCGAATGACTACGGGAAAACTGCTTGCGCCGGACGGCTGTTCATGCAGGGGAAAGAGGAAGAGCCCTTCCATTGTTCCTTTACAGGAGACGGTGAGACGGAGCTTCGTATCCCTTCACATAGCGTCATCCTGCTGGAGTTATCATAGCTTCATTTCAACGTGTTGTTCATCACCTGATATCACCAATATTTCAAAGGATGGTGCCAGTTATGTTAAGAAACAAAATTGCAGCTGGTATTCCAGCGAGGCTTATTTTGGCGCAAGGCAGCTGAACGGAGGGCAAATACTGAATGAGACCCAGTTCCAGAGCCTGACCGATTATACGAAATTTAACCGTCTCGTTTAATTCGGGAAACAACCATAGTGTGTGGAGATTTATGCCGGGCTGTGGGCAAACGGGGATACATGGATTCAGGCCGATGAATTCAGCCTGAAGAAGAACGGGTGATGGATGAGGACGGCTTTTTAGGATGCAACTGCCCTGAAAGCCGGCCAATACACCTTAGGAAGGGGATCGGCAGCATGATGAATCGATTGGAGCAGGCCATCTAAACCGTGGGTCATCCACGTGCCGGAAAAATGATCATAGCAGGTCATTCCGATTGAATATGATTGAGCAGGAGGAGAAGACATGATTGATTTTCCCGAGCGATTTATCAAGAGCAGCGGATTTGATTTACTGGGACATCATGCTCCGGAAGTGAATAGCCGTCCACTGGATGAACATACGTATCACTGCACGCTGACATTTAAGCTGGTTGAAGAAGTGAGACAGGATGACTGGCAGATGTGGCTGATTCCGGCATTCCGGCCGGATTTCCACTGGGCTCCTCATCTGGCGCCTACAGACCGTCACAAGATGGACCAGCACTGTTTCCGCTCTCCTGCCCTGATTGCTCAGGAAGGGAGCCTCACGTTAATATTGATTCCCGATCTGGATTTGCTGTCACAGGAACCACCCGTCAGGTGGTACATGGATCTGGATGCTCCGAACAACCGGCTTGTGCTTGGTATGGGGAATACCCGCGTCGACGGACATGTTCTGTTCGAAAAGGCTCCAGGGGCATCCTATCAGCCGGGATACGTATCTGTCGGCTTCTATTTGATGATGTTTGAGGATGGGGATATCGCCATGAATCCATGGCGCCCTGCACTTGAATGGATGTGGCGAAAATGGGGCGGACCGCAATTTCGCGAAGGAGCGCCTAGGGTCGCTCCGCTGCTGAACTATGTCCGGCATACGTATCATTGGGCTTTTCACCATTGGAAAGACGAGGTGTGGCAGCAATTTGAACTGGACGGACGAATGGTGGGCGCACCCGTATTTATCGTAGACGTCAGCCAAAGCCCGAATTATCCCGGAATACCCAGCGAACGAGAAAGTAGGTCGATCTGGAATCAAGCCTGGTTCAGCTCTTTGCGTTCCGCGCAGGGATTATACCGATACGGGCAGGAGCAGGGAGATCCGGAGCTTGAAAGGAAGGCACTCTTGGCAAAGGAGCTGGCGCTCGCTGCTCCGCAGCGCGGCGGCTTCTTCCCGGCTGTCATCGCTACGGAGATGAGGCGGGTTATGGTCGATGGGCAGGAGGTTAACCGGTCGGGGAGCTGGGATGCTTCCTTTTGGGGAAATTCCAATCGCAACCCGCTGTTTCCATGGGGCTCCATTGCCGATGCGCCTTACCATGTGCTGGACATGAGCTGGACTGCGCTGCTTATGCTGCGCTGGTATGACGAACTGGAGCCGGATCATAGGCTCGTCGAATACGCCATGCGGTATGCCGATGCGCTGCTGTCTCTGCAAGTTTCGAAAGGCTACTTCCCCGCCTGGCTCGATCAGCGGACGCTTGAACCGGTCTCACCATTGGCGGAGTCGCCGGAAACTTCGCTGTCGGTCACTTTTTTGCTTAAGATGCATGAGATCGTTCCGGATCCGAAATATAGAGATGCCGCTTTAAGTGCGATGGAAGTCGTGTTGTCGGAGATCGTACCCGACGGCCGCTGGGAGGATTTCGAGACCTACTGGTCATGTTGCTCTTACGGGCAAAAGGATTTGCCTGGCAATAAAGTAGTGCGGAACAACATGTATAAGCAGTGTAATTTCTCGATGTATTGGACGGCAGAGGCGCTTTATTACTGCTACCAATTAACCGGGGACAGGCGGTATTTGGACAGCGGACAGCGCTGTCTGGATGAGCTGCTGATGACGCAGGCCTCCTGGCAGCCGCCTTATATCTATGTGGAGACGCTCGGAGGGTTCGGCGTCATGAATTGCGACGGAGAATGGAACGATGCGCGCCAAAGCCTGTTTGCTGAGCTTATCCTGCTGTATGGACTGGAGCTTGACCGCGCCGAGTATATTGAACGCGGAATAGCAGCCCTCCGGGCATCCTTCGTCATGATGTATTGTCCCGAAAACAGCCGGACCCGGGATCAATGGGAGAAGGTCTACCCATTTTTTAATGAAAAAGATTACGGCTTCATGATGGAGAACTACGGACATGGGGGAGAGACAAATGCGGAAGGGCTCGGCATGGGCACATTTACGATCTATGATTGGGGCAATGGAGCTGCCGCCGAAGCCTATATGCGCATCAAGAGTCATCTTAGCGGTGTGTTGAAGGAACGATATCATTATGAGATCTGAAGAACCACGAGGCAGTTTTAGGTACAATATGGGGGGTTATGTTGATAACCAGCCTATAAGGTGATAGTGTGAATTCATGAGCTCCCTGCTCGCCGGAAGGTTTCTAGTCGTACGGAGGATAAGATGGATAAACATACGATTTACCACATTGCCGAACGGGTCGGTGTTTCACCGTCCACGGTATCGAGAGCGTTATCGGGAAGAGGGTACTGCGGGGCCAAGACGAAGAGCAAAATTATCGCTGCGGCAAAAGAACTGAACTATGCGCCGGACAATGCGGCGAAGATTCTCAAAATGAGGCAGACGAACAAGGTCATTTTTGCAGTTCCCGATATTTGCAATCCCTTTTACTTCGATATGATCAACGGAATCAATCAGGTGTTGGAAGAGCATGATTACCTGATGATTTTATTCTATACGAAGCACAGCCTGAAGGAAGAGCTGAAGGCTATTCAGAACTTGAAGGAGAATGTGGCAGACGGCATGATTATGGTGTCGTTTCATTTTGGCGAAGAGAACATCAGCGCCATCAATGCGCTGCAGTCGCCCGTCGTTCTGACGAACAGATACGTCTCTCCGGAAGGAGAGGACCAGTTCGATTATGTTTACGTGGACACCTATGAAGGAATAAAATTAAGCACGGAGCATTTGATCGGACAGGGCATGCGAAACATAGCCTTTGTTGGCGGCAAGCTGAGCGAACAGACGGGGCATGAGCGCTTTTGCGGGTTCCGGGACGCGATGCTGAACGCCAACATTCCGGTGGTCCCCCGATTAATCGCCGAATCGGATTATACGGAAAGCGGCGGCTATATGACGGCCAAGACATGGCTGCAGGGTCCGGGTCGTCCAGAAGCCGTCGTCGTGACGAATGACTTGATGGCCATCGGCGTCATGAAGGCTTGTGAGGAAGCCGGTCTCCGCATTCCAGAAGATATTGCCGTGGTGGGTATGGATAATCTTGATCTCGCGTCGCGTGTACATCCCAAGCTGACCTCCGTCTCTTTGATGCAGGAGGAAATCGGCCGCAAGGCCGCCCAAATTCTCATGAGCCGCATCCGCGGCATTCCCCTGGAAGAGCGAGCCGTCAAGCTTCATCCGCGGTTGGTTGTCCGGGACTCCAGCCTGAGAACATGAGCTTTGAAATTGGAATCTCAGCATGCGAAAGGTCACGGCAATGATTTACCCGACTTCCGGATTCATATGGACATGATAAATGATCAGCGAAGGAGCTGCAGAAGCAGCTTCTTTTTTGTGAATAGGCTGTTTTGACGAAGGACAGCCGATTTTTCAATAAACCGCAGAAATCATTGAGGATAATTTTCTAAATGGAACTTACCGGATCTTTTTGTTTTAACTACGCCGGCGGTGCGCCTTTAGCATCATTTCCTCGATCTTTTCTGCAGCTTGATCTATTTGTGATACTGGCAAAGAAGATGGTGTATTTTCCACTATTTCTTTTTTTTGAAGAAATCGTCCTAGGAAGCAGACGAATGATAGTAGGGTGAACTTGACATCCCCCTCAAGCCCATACTAATGTTATGTCAAGAGGTGGAATACATGAGCAAGAAGCAAGACATTATGGCAGCCACGCTGGACTTGATTCATGAAGAGGGGCTGCAGTCGGTAACCTTCTCCAAAATATTTAAGAGAGCCAATGTAGGTTCCGGCACGATATATAACTATTTTGCCAATAAAGAAGAGATAGTTAATGCGGTTTACAAAGAAGCACGTACACATATGGGGGAGTACCTCCTTCAGGGTTATATCCCGGATGCGAGCCTCTATGAGCGCTTTAAATGCCTGCAGTTGAACAGGCTGAAGTTCGGCATCCATTCTCCCAAAGAGTTCCTGTTTATCGACAGCTTTTCCTTTTCCCCGTATATTTCGCCAGAGCTGCGTAACATGGGCGATGCCCTCCATTCGAGCGATGTGGTCATTTCCTTGATTGTCGAGGGCCAGAAGCAGGGAATCATCAAAGAAATGGACCCCCATTTATGCCATCAGCTCATCCATGGGATCATTTCTTCCATTCTGAAAGGATATTATATTCAGAAATATCCCTTGAACGAGGTCCAGATTCAACAAGTGTTGGAAGCCTCTTGGAAAGCCATACTCGTATAGAAACAGCCTTTTGGACGTCCGAAGTCTCAAAAGGCTGTTTTTTGTCTCGATTTTCTCTCCCCAAAGAATTTCAATTAACAATTACCCATTAGAATATACATTCCAATTGCGATATCATCTAGTGTCTCAATTTAACAACATGTATTGGAATGCTTATTCCACTACAATGCATTTTTAAGAAGATAACATTCCATTTTCTACGAGCCATTTTTAAACCGGATAATGAAAGATCTTGTTTTTTCATTTGCCATTGGCACAAAAACGTAATAATTAGCGGATGAACCCAAGCTAAAATAACTTTTGGTTTGGGAAAATGTTTAAATCTCCACATTGGAATAATTATTCCAAAAACCATTGACACAAAGAAGAAGTAGGGATATACTACGTTTTGAATGAATATTCCAAAAATATGTTGAGGAGGCATTTTTGATATGAGTAAAGTTTGGCTTATTACAGGTAGCTCCCGGGGATTTGGACGCAGTCTTGCAGAAGCGGTACTGGCAAAAGGAGATCAGCTGGTTGCGACAGCCCGCAACACAGAACAAATCGCCGATCTTGCAGCACGCTATGGCAGCCAAGTGCGGATCGTTCAGCTGGATGTAAACCGGTTCGAGCAGGCTGAGGCTGCCGTACATGCCGCCTTCGAAACGTTCGGACGTTTGGATGTTCTTGTGAATAATGCGGGTTACGGCAACATTTCTTCCATTGAAGAAACCCCGATGGAAGACTTCCGGGCTCAGTTGGAAACGAACCTTTGGGGCGTCATTAACGTAACGAAAGCAGCGCTTCCGCATCTGAGAGCGCAGGGTCACGGACATATTATCCAATTCTCCTCCATCGGCGGCCGCATAGGCGCGCCCGGTCTAGGACCCTACCAAACAGCAAAGTGGGCGGTAGAGGGATTCTCCGAGGTCCTTTCCAAAGAAGTCGGACCGCTTGGTTTAAAGGTTACGTTGATCGAACCAGGTGGTTTCCGTACCGATTGGGCGGGTTCCTCAATGAAGCATATTGAGCCTATTGACGATTATAAAGACACCGTAGGCGGTCATTTGAAACATGCTCGCGAGACTACCGGCAAGGAGAACGGTGATCCGGACAAAGCTGCGCAAGCGATCATTTCCGTTGTGAATGAGGAAAACCCGCCGCTTCGCTTACCGCTTGGAAGCGACGCCGTTGCGATCGCAAACGCGGTGGACATGGGCAAATTAGAAGAGACCAAGCGCTGGGAGAAGCTCAGCCTTTCGACGGACTTTGAAGCAAGAGAATTAGATCCGGAGGTATCGCGCATGATTAACGAGCCAAGATTACAACAATAAGGGAGTAAGCGAGATGATTCAAATATCAAAGAACGGCGAAGTTGTGACTTTGATCAATGTGTTCACAGTAGATCCGGCTAATCAAGACCGGCTGATCGAGTTACTGACCGATGCAACGAATGTTTCCGTTCGATTCGCCCCGGGATTTATTACGTGTGTTCTCCATCGAAGTACGGACGGAACTAAGGTTACCATGTATTCTCAATGGAGAAGCGCCGAAGATTATCAAGCCATGCGCAACGACCCCAGACCTCTTCCTTATCTTCAGGAAGCTGTAAAGATCGCTAAGTTTGAACCGGGGATGTATGAAATCGCTTCAATTACAGGTGCTGAATATGTAATCGACGGAGGAACCGTCCCGACCGTCTAACTTGAAGGAATAAACAAAGTGATTAGAAATGAAGCCGCATCCTCTGTATAAAATCGGGTATTTTTTATCCATAATAAGACAGCCTGACGACATTCCAAACATATAGAGGAGCAGATGCAAGTGAAAAATAAATGGCTTAAGGCATTGCTTTTAACCTTGACGCTTATTTTCAGCATCACGCAGTTCGCAATACCAACACACGCGATGGTAAACGAGAAGAAAGATTCGGTTTGTATAAGCCCTAGAATGGTGCAGCTTAAAGTCGATATGCAGAAGGTTTGGATCGACCATACCATTTGGACGAGAAGCTATATTGTTAGCGCCATTTCGAACCGTCCGGATCAGAAGGACGTATTGGACCGGCTCCTGCGGAACCAGCAGGACATCGGCAATGTGATCAAACCGTATTACGGGGAAGCCGCCGGCAATAAGCTGGCTCAAATTCTGAGAGAACATATTCTGATTGCAGGGAAAATTGTAGCGGCAGCCAAAGCAGGTAATCAGGCGGATGTGCAAAAGTTAGAAGCGGATTGGCATCGAAACGCCGACGATATCGCTAAATTTTTAAGCTCAGCGAACCCGAATTGGCAGTTTAAAACGCTGCAAGATATGCTGTATACGCACCTCCAGTTAATTACGGAAATCGTCCTTAATTGTCTCAAGGGAGACTGGAAAGCGGATATCGCGGCAACCGACAAAAACGAGATCCATATGATTCATTTAGCGGACATCCTGACAGAAGGCATTGTCAAACAGTTTCCCGATAAATTTTAATCAAACGCGATAGACAATGCAAAACAGATAGCTTTTCATGACCTCCCGAAGGGGTGGCTGTGGAAAGCTTTTTTTCTGCCGTGAATGTTTTCACATTTCGTTTGCATTTGGTATGACTGGAATCACATGGTTGGATTCGCAGATTCCTTATACTGGGTTTGTAAACAGAGATCTGCTTCAAGTTATGGGAATGAATCCACTACAGGAGGTCCTTTCTATGAGTCAATTAACGCTTCAAACGCATGTTTCCGACATCGTCACGGCTGTACCGCAGTCAGCCGATCTGTTCCGTGCATTGCGCATCGATTTTTGCTGCGGTGGCAAAATCCCTCTGGAGGAGGCAGCCGCAAAACGGAAGCTCGATTCCAGTGCGGTTCTGCATCAGGCACGTATACTGGAGACGAAAATAGCGGAGTATCGGGATAGCCGACCTGGAGATCTGGCCGAACCGGAGCTGATCGATTACATTCAGAACAAGCATCACGCCTTCTTGCGTGAAGAGCTTCCCGCGTTAACGCCATACGTGACGAAGCTGGCCCTCGTCCATGGGGAACATCATCCGGAGCTGCTGCGGGTGCAGGAGATATTCGCGGAATTGAAAAATGAATTGCTGACGCATACCGAAGATGAGGATCAAAACGTATTCCCGCAGATTCAGCAATGTATTGCAAAACCGAATTCGAATCATTCGGAGGGCCTACAGCCCCTTCTGTCAGAACTGGAGCAGGAGCATGAGCAGGCCGGAAATCTGCTGAAAGAGCTGCGGGAAGTTACAAGCGATTTCGCGCTCCCCTCAGATGCTTGCGGCACGTACCGGCTCGTCTACCAGCGGCTTGGGCTGCTGGAAAAGGATACGTTCGAGCACATTCATTTGGAAAATAACGTACTGTTCGAGCGGGTTCGCGAGCGGTGCAATGGACAAGGACAACAGCGGTAATAGAAGCCCCTTTTCTTCACGAGGTGAAGAGGGGGCTTTTTTTTGTGCGAGGAAAGAAGGCGGTTGGGGTGAAGATGTGGTGCAAGATTCGGGTACAAAGCATGCTTCGACTCCGGGAATTAGCCATAGGAGCTGCGGGAGAGGGAGGATTTATGCAGTGGTTCGCCGTATTTTTTGTGTTTCTGTCCCGTTCATGGGCTTGAGGCACCAAAATAAACCACCGGATCACCGGTTTACAAAGAAGGGGTGCTAAGCTTCGTGCTGTGGAAGTTCCTTTCCTATTACAAACCATATAAAACCCTGTTTTTGGTCTCGCTTTTACGAAGCGGATTCCGGAACCATTACCGTTGACGGCATCGATATCACACGAATGAAGCTGGCTTCCCTGCGAGGTCAAATCGGAATTGTCCAGCAGGACGTCTTCTTATTCTCCGGCACGATCCGCGAGAATATCGCTTACGGTCAGTTGGATGCCTCGGAAGCGGACATATGGAGAGCCGTTCGGCGTGCCCGACTGGACGACTTTATCCGTTCGCAGCCGGAGGGGCTCGAGACCGTCATTGGCGAACGCGGAGTTAAGCTGTCCGGCGGACAAAAACAGCGGCTTGCGATTGCCCGGATGTTCCTGAAAAACCCGCCGATCCTCATTCTGGATGAAGCGACATCCGCGCTGGATACCGAAACGGAGAAAGCGATTCAACAATCGCTGAGCGAGCTGTCGGAAGGTCGGACGACACTGATCATCGCGCACCGACTTGCCACGATCAAGAACGCTGACCGCATCGTGGTCGTCACGGAGCAGGGCATCACCGAGCAAGGGAAGCATCAGGAATTGGTGGCCGCCGGAGGGGTGTACAGCAAGCTTCATGATGCTCAGTTCGGTTCCTTTTAATTCGTATGCTGAAGCGGTAAATGAAAGTCATAAGCCAGTTTTTGAATAGAGAAGGAGAATATTAAAGACGATCGGCAAACTGCTGAGCAACTAAGCGGAAAGAAGGTGAGAGAGGGGGGCTGCCCCCTTTTTTTTATATTTTTTATGAGCAAGATTAAGGTCGAAGATGCTGTCACTCATGAGATCTTTCTTTTCCTTTCAACGGAAGAAGAAGAATGGAAATAAGAACGTCCGAGCAGAAGGCCGCCAACGGCAAAAACAACCGACAACCAGATGCCACTTCCGCTCGTAGCTATATACGTAGGAAACGCGATATTGATGGTGACTTTCAGAGCGACCAAAACGATGAGAGTCCCGACGATCCAGAACGTCCTCTTGCCCGACCCGATTTGCCCCCGTTTATTGAGAAGGAGCACCCAGCCTTGAATCATCCCGGCGACGATGCCCAACATCATTCCTAACAACAGTAAAATCCATTCGATCATTCCAATGCCATTCATCGTCAATCCCCATACCACTCCGGCAATAAGCAGCACCGATCCGATGATAAGCGTTCGATTTAAACCTTTCATGACAATCAACTCCTCGTAATATTTGCGAATATTCTTGCCCGGAATACGTCTCTTTTGTTCAGATTTCGAATATCGAAAGCCGGTCATACTTCCTCCTCGTTAAAATTGTGTATATCGTGTATGCACAATATAACATGAAGTGATTTTTGGAGTCAACGATCATATGACGATGTCATCGAGGCAAAATAAAACAGCAGCCGTCTAGGACTCGAAAAATAAAGTCGTAGACAGCTGCTGTTTGTTATGGCGTAATCCGGGGTGAGGCGAGGGTGGAGTTATCGTCGAACAGACAGCTTTTCATGAAATTTCTGATCCAGCAACAAGATTTCTGCTTTCTGGCTTACGGCATGATCCCCAAGCTTTACATCAATGATAAAATCATTGCTTAACATCTGTTGGTACTTCGTTATAATATCTTGTTCAGACCATTCTCCCATGGACTTCGTTTCAGGCGGAATGACCGGGATTCCGGCTTGCTCGACCAGTCGAAGATTTTGTTTAATGTCTGCTGCGATCTTGCTGAGCGAGCTTTCGCTTCTTGCTGTCTCCAGATCCACCATTCCGTCGTCCGTATAGAAATGCTTGTTAACCACAGCGAGCGCCGCATGGGAAACATGGAAGGCATAAATGTTATCTTGTACCTCGTAATGCAAACCCGCCGTTTCAAGTACTTTGGCCAGCTCTTTTACTCTTTCACTTGTTTGTCCATTCATTTCGCCAAAAATGGTCCCTTGATGTTTTTCCGAACCGAATTGCGCGTATAAAACCTCCTCTTTCATGTCTCCGCCTGCCCCAGGAAATCCTGGGAGCAGCCGGTCTCCCACGATTTCAAGCCAGGGTTCATAACCGATGGTATTGGTCAAGGTGACGATCGTTTGGCTCTGGTTATTCTTGATCGCGGATAGGGCGGATTCGGCTTGATCATACCGTACAGGAACAAAGATGAAATCGTAAATATCATCGTCTTCAAGCTTCTCGATCGTCTTGACCGATATTTGCTTTATCTCTCCATGATCGTTGTATCGCAGTCCGTTCTTTTGGAGTGCGTCCAGCCTCTTTCCGCGAGCCAGCAATGTGACATCGAATCCCGACTGTGCGAATCGGAGGGCGTATGTGCTGCCAATCACACCGGCTCCAAATATCAAGAGTCTATTTTGCTTTGTCTTCACGATGATTCCTTCCTTTCAGCTAAATCATCAGAGATTGCTTAAACAACATCTGTTGGGTAAAATAATAGTATCGTATGCTTATGATTTCAACAGGCAGAAGAGGCGAAGAGTTGCATAGACAACACATTGTGAAATTTGATGTTTAAGTAGGAGGATAGATATGGTAAATCAGCGGGATCCGAGGGTTTTGCGCACACGGCAGTTGATCAGGGAAGCGTTCAGAGCGCTGCTGCAAAGTAAGGGATTTGATTCAATAACCATTAACGACATCGCACAGCGGGCAACCATTAACCGTGCCACCTTTTATGCGCATTATGAAGACAAGTATGCTTTGCTGGAAGAAATCACAGAACAGGCTTTTCGCGAGAGGATTCCTGAACAAGTGCTGGATGCGCGCGAGTTTACGGCTGAAATTTGTGACCAGCTGATCTTGATGACTTTCAACTACATTGTAGATTATTATCGGATTTGCAGAGTGGATTCCAAATCGATTGCAACGCTTGTGGATGACAAAATAAAGAAATTGCTGCAGCAAACGATAGAAAACATCTTACAGAAAGGGGATACCCACCAAATAGCAGATCACCGTCATGCAAAGATCATTTCGGCGATGACCGGCTCTGCGATCTATGGCGCTGCTCATTCTTGGTTAACGGACGGAGAGAATGACCGAACCGATTTACTTGTGGGCATTGTTCGTCCCTATGTGATGACCGGTCTCCGGTGTGGCAAATAATCTATAAACCGCTTGACTGCGAGTGGTGCGGACTCCTTATCTTTCAATGCAAGACCGATTCTGCGGTAAGCCGGTACTTCAAGTTCCTTGACCACAATGTGATAGGGGGTCCGCTTCAGAATGAGCTCCGGCAAAATGCTGATGCCCAGACCGCTTTCTACCATTGCCATGATGGCATAATCATCCCATGTCGTAAACAGTACTTTCGGTTCAATACGACACCGCTCAAAAATATCCGAAATTTCAGTTTTCTCGCCTTTTTCCAAAAGCATAAATGGAAATTCGCCTAATGCCTGGACAGGAAAACGATCGCAATTGGCCAGTGGGTGATTTTCCGGGAGGATGACAAGCAGCTTGTCCTGCTCCAAAAAGATCGTTTCCAATTTGGGATGCGTGGGAAGCCGGAGAAAACCGCAATCTACTCGCCCTTCTAATATCCATCTTTCGATTTCTGTATAGTCACCAAGTAAAAGCTCGTATTCAACGCGGGGATATTTTTTTTGAAATGCCTTGATGATGTTCGGCAGCCAATGGGTAGCTACGCTTGAAAACGTTCCAATTCGAATGAATCCGGATTGAAGCCCGTGCAATTCATCGATTTGTGTTTGTAATCTCTGATATTCGTTGCACACACTTTTTGCGTAAGGAAGCAGCTTAAGACCTTCGGAAGTAAGGCGTACGCCAGAACGTCCACGCTCGAGCAGAGAAACCCTCCATTCCGCTTCCAAATCGTTAATCATACGGCTGATCCCCGACTGTGAATAGCTTAATGCTTCTGCCGCTTTCGTAAAGCTTCCATACTCCACTGTTTTGACCAATGCTAAATACTTCTGGATATTCATGTCCATCTTTTCCACCTCCAACATCTGGTTTTGTCATCTTTATAATGAGAAACATTCGCTTTCGTAATAACGAAATGAATGATACACTAATCCGCGATGAAACTCAACGGAAATGGATGCTTGCTGTTCGAAAGGTATGCATGGGTCCATGAAGGAGGTAAACAGATGCGTAATCATATTGCACCACCGGAAGCACGGCAGCAGTAGAATTTACTTTCCAGGTCACTACACTGAAAGTTGCTGGTCCTTCCGTAAATTCTACGGTGTGTAAGGTAGGCTCTTTGGTCACCATCATATTAGTAGAAAGCAGGAATATGAAGTGAAGGAAAAAATATATTTTGTCTTGTCGATGATCATTTTCGGCGCCGTTGGCGTGTTCGCCAAGTATATCAACATGACTTCCAGTGAAATAGCGTTTTTTTTAAGTTTGATCGGCGGCCTGATGCTGCTAGCCGTCTTTGTATGGACAAAGCAGAAAGTGCCATGGCAGAAGGTAAGAAAAAATGCTGCAGCTCTGTTCATTGCGAGCGCGGCCTTGAGCGGCAACTGGATCTTTCTGTTTCAGGCGTACAAGGAAACAACGATTGCCAATGCGGCATTGAGCTATTATTTTGCACCTGTTATGGTGATTATGCTGTCGCCTTTTGTGCTGAAAGAAAAGCTATCGCTCAAAAAGGCGGTATGTATTTGCATTGCAATGCTGGGCTTGTTCTTCATTTTGCAGAACGGCAGGCTGGAAACAATCGGCCATCAACTGCTAGGCATCGGCTACGGACTAGTCGCGGCATGTTTCTATGCCATTTTGACGCTAGTCAATAAATTTATTCGGGACCTGGATGGGATGGCAAATACGCTGCTGCAGCTTGGCTTGTCGGTTGTGATACTGTCACCGTTTGTGCTGACCACGAACGGCTTCCATTTCTCCTCCATCACAGGCAATACGTTGATATGGATGCTTGTGCTCGGTACCCTGCATGGCGGGGTTGGTTTTTATTTATTTTTTGCCGGAATGAAAGGGCTCAGGGGACAGAGCATTGCCGTATTGAGTTATATCGATCCCCTTACCTCATTGTTGATCTCAGTCTTGATCGTAGGAGAGAGGATGGCATTGCAGCAGCTGATCGGCGCAGTCTTGCTGTTGGGCTCCATTTGGATCGGTGAAACCGGCGTGAAGAGAAAAGAGGGGACGGTCTATAACGACTGAACATACAATCAACTCTATCTATTGTTGTAAATACAACAAAAATGATTTAATATTTATTAAGAGGATTGGTTCGTTAAAGAAGATAAGGAGCTGCGCATATGAAGGAAATTCTGCGTGAAATCGGGATGATTGCCAGGGCGCTGGATTCGATAAGCAATATCGAATTTAAAGAATACGACCTTACGAAGGGACAGTATTTGTACCTTGTCCGGATATGCGAGAACCCGGGGATCATTCAAGAGAAGCTAGCCGAAATGATCAAGGTAGACCGGACCACCGCAGCCCGTGCCATACAAAAGCTTGAAATGAGCGGCTTTATTGAGAAGAAGGCGGATGAGCGTAACAAAAAAATAAAAAAGCTTTTTCCAACGGAAAAAGGGCATGCTGTATTTCCTTTTATACAAAGAGAACATGATCATTCAAACCGAGTCGCATTAGCGGGATTTTCCGAAGAAGAAACAGAAACCATTTTTCGTCTGCTGCAAAGAGTAAGAAAAAATATAGAGATTGACTGGGAATACGTAAAAAAAGGGAACAAGAGAAATTATTGATTTTAGGTTAGGAGCGATCCGCAGCGATGTCTGTAAAAATAACAAAGTGCAGCCGTGAAGATTTACGACGGCTTCAGGAAATCAGCATTGAAACATTCACCGATACGTTTAAGGACCAAAATTCACCGGATAATTTGAAAACCTATTTGGAAAGGGCATTTAACACTGATCAGTTAGAGAAGGAACTGGCCAATAACTTGTCGGAATTCTATTTCATCTTTTTCGATGAAGAGCTTGCCGGGTTTTTAAAGGTGAATATGAATGATGCCCAATCCGAAAAAATGGGCGATAACTCCCTCGAAATTGAGCGGATTTATATACGCAGCCGATTTCAAAGAAAAGGGCTTGGACAATATTTAATAAACAAAGCGATGGAAACGGCTATCAAGCACAACAAAGAGATGATTTGGCTCGGCGTGTGGGAAAAGAACGAGAAGGCCATTCAGTTTTACAAAAAAATAGGTTTCGTTCAAACCGGTGCGCACTCTTTTTATATGGGTGACGAAGAACAAATTGATTATATGATGACCAAAACACTGGTAGCCGTATAAATTGTTGCCCTCTCGCAACATTTTCCTCACCGATCGGGAATTGTCTCCGATTCTTAGTTATGAAAATAGCCTTGGCCGTTTGTTGGCCAAGGCTATTTTGATGTTAGTCTGTACCGCTAAGGAACTGCTTCTTGAAGATAGTGCATTTGTTTGCTATGTTTCTGCAATACGTTCGGCTTGGTCGGGCTGGTTCTCTCCGATCCGTCGTAGGTGCCGGAACTGGAATGCAACCAAAATGATGATACAAAGCATGATGACTCCACACACTGATGCAATGGCGTGAAACTCGCTCATAAAAGCTTTGCTTGCCCCATTCACCAGCGATGTACCGGCTTCCGCAGCGAGACTTTTCGCTGTCTCGATCGCCCCCGTCAAACTGTCGCGGGAGATTTGTACGGAGGAATCCGGGATGTTCGCAGGAATTGAACTTGTCACCTGGTTGCGATATACAACGGTGCCGATGCTGCCCAAAACGGCAATGCCCAGCGCAAACGCAAATTCCCCGCTAGTTTGCAGCATGGCGGCCGCCGATCCTGCCTTTGCCGGCGAAACTGAGCCGATTACCAGATCGCTGGACAGGCTGGGTAACGGAGCAGCACCCAAGTTGAACAGCATATACCCGAGGACAAGATAGATGAGTCCGGATTCAATGCCCACCTGAGTGAGGAACAGACATCCAATCGCGGAAATCAATAGACCACCACCGATCAGCCGAGCCGGGCGGACGAAACGTGCGGCAAGCGGCGACAGTAACATCCCGGCCATGGAAGCAATAGCACCGGGAAGCATAAATAACCCTGCTTCAAGCGGCGACAACCCCTTTACAAATTGCAGGTACTGCCCGATATAGAGCATCGTTGCACCCGTAAAAGTTATACCGAACATGCCTCCCAGCGCAGAGCCGAACCCCCGGCTCGCAAAAAGACGCAGATCCAGCAAAGGGTTGCTTAACCTTTTCTGCCTCGCAACAAAAACCGTGCCAAAGGCGACGCCAGCCAATACAAGCAGTATGGGTACAGGTTGTAATCCGTACTTGGCTATTTGTTTAAGTCCGTATATTACCGGTAATATCGCAAGTAATGACAACAAAACACTTGCCAAATCAAGTTGGCCGGTATCAGGGTGACGATACTCTGGCAGCAGGACCGGTCCGGTAAAGACCAAAATCAACATGATGGGTACGGCAAGGAGGAATACCGAGCCCCACCAAAAGTGAGTCAACATCATGCCGCCAAAAACGGGCCCCAGCGCCATGCCGCCCATGGAGCACATCATCCATATTCCAATGGCGAGGGAGCGCTGCTTCGGATCACGGAACATGTTGCTGATTAGTGCCAAAGTGGAGGGTGCAACCGTTGCTCCAGCGATCCCGAGCAGCGCACGCGCTGCGATCAGCATCCAGGCGTTTGGCGCAAAAGCGGCTAATAGGGAAGCTGCCGCAAAAGATATTCCACCGATCATCAGCAGCTTGCGACGGCCGATCCGGTCTCCCAACGAGCCCATCGTGATTAGAAATCCGGAGAGCATAAATCCGTAGATGTCAATGATCCATAATTGCTGAGCGCTATCTGCGCTAAGGTCGGCGCTGATATGGGGCAGCGCGAGAATCATAACGGAGAGATCAATCGAGACAAGAAGGGCGGGCAGAGCCAGTACTGCAAGTCCTATCCATTCCTTTAGTCCGGCTTTCAGCTCACTGCTGTGCGGTGCATTTTTCATTTTCACCCATCTCCTCGCCCAGCATATTTAATAAACGATGCGCTGTGTTGAGGTTGTTCCGGTACGTCATATCCTCAATCTCCTTTTATAACTTTTTGCCGGCGATTGAATCATAGGACATGACGCCGCGTAAGGTTCAAGGGGGAAATTCTTTGTGTTTAAACGGATGAGCTCGTTTTATGACAGAGCAGGGGGCCAAATGGATTAGGCCCAGGTCTAACCTAATTTAGGCCTATAATGACTTGAATGAGCGCTGATTCAGGTTAAACTACAATAGAACGAACTATTTCTTACCGAGAATTCAATAAACCGAAGGCTCTGTTTTATTGTTGTAGGCAGCTAGGAAACCTATTCGATTCATATATACAACATAAAATTTTTTTATGGAGGTGTCAGTGAATGAACAATATGTTTACTAGAAGAATGGGATCAATGATCAAAGACTGGAAAAGCAGCAAGCGTCGTTTCACCCTTTTTGTCGTTTTTCTTCTTTGCGCATCGATCATGATACCCGTGACAGCCAGTGCAGCATATTACAACACGTATTCCACCGCCGCCACGCTGGGCAATGCCAATGATTGTTACGCCGCTCAAGGATTTGCCGTGGGATCTACCTACGTCTATTCTGTAAAAGTCAACGGTGACAATAATAAGGCCGTCATTTATCGCACCAAAATGAGCGACGGTACGACGACGCTCATGACAAACGGGGATAATGGAACAACGTACGCTACCTACCTTGGCCATGCCAATGATGTGGTTCTCAGCTCAACCGACGGAAATTACTATATGTTCGTCGTTACCATGAATGCTGGCAGTATGAGTCTCGTGAAACTGAAGTATGTAGGAACGACTTACTACAAAGTAGGTAACTATACCATCAAATACAATGGTGCAGACAAGGCTATGTCGGGTGTGAAAATTACGAGCAAAGACGCGAACAGCATCAACTTTTTGTTCAAATCCGGACGGACTTTGTACAGAGGTACACTCCCGCTAACTGCAACCAGTGGGACGATTAATGTAACCAATAGCTTCACCCTTAATATTGAAGATGCGAAGGTCAACGGCAGCACCATATCCAATATCAGCTCGTATGCATTCCAGGGCTTCGGTTACTATAACAATACGATTTATGTACCAATGACATATAAAAACGTCAGTATAGTGCTTGTTTATCGGAATATTTCTACGGCTTCCGGCACCATCCAAGCAGATTCTAATCTATCGTTCCGTGTGACGTCTTCGGCATTTCCTGACCTATTTGAAATCGAGGGTGTGGGTGTCGCAAACGGGGATAAGCTTTGGTTCAACACCAACCGAAGAACCGCGCCAGGAGATACCGCTCACGATGGAGTGCACTATTTCAACGATTTCAGCGCCTCCTGATCATCCTTCCACGGATGACGAGAATATGATCAGCATCATGCGAATCTAAAATGCATAATCCTTGTAGTAGAAAAAAAGAACCGCGCGTGGAGCACTCCTCCCGTGCGGTTCTTTCGTTTTGCTTCTTACAAGGTGCTGAACACGATATTACGCAGCTTGCGCGTAATCGCCATCGTCCCGGCATCTTTTTTCTGGATCATAAACAGGATCGTCAGACCATCTCGTGGGCTGTTGGAAAAGTAAGCCCCAAGCCAGCCGTCCCAGCCGTATTCGCCCGGGCTGCCGATAAATCCGGCTTTTCCGGGGTCGGTCATAATGCGCATCTGGTTGCCATAGCTATGGCCGCGCATCGTATGCCACGTATCGAAGCCTTTTTGCTGCCAATCGGTTAAAGCAGCCGACGTCATATGTTGAACACTTCTAGGTTTTAACAGTTGAACGCCGTTCAGGCTGCCTTGATTCATCAACATCGTCGTGAACTTGGCAGCATCGTCAATTGTGGATGCAAGGCCAGCCCCGCCAGACTCGAATGCCGGATCGCGGTCCATCTGATGGCCGATGCCAAGATGGCTGTGCGAGTACAGCTTTAAGCCGCCTTCGCCATCTTCCTGATACGTTTTCACGAGGCGGTCCCTATTTTCCTCAGGCAGCCAGAAGCCGGTATCTTTCATGCCCAGCGGTTCGAATATTTCCTTTTTCAAAAATTGACCATACCGCATGCCGCTTACCGCTTCCACAATCGCGCCAAGGACGTCGGCTGACGTTCCGTATTGCCAGTTCGAGCCCGGCTCGAACGAAAGGGGGATTTGACCCAGGCGGTTTGCGAGCTCCATGGTGCCCATTGGGTTTTCACTATACAATCGGCTGCCCAGTTCTTGGAACAATGCATCCGTTTGCTGCCCGCCCAGGTTGGTTCCGCCGTATACCAATCCAGAGGTCATGTTCAGCAAATCGTGAATGTTGACTTCACGGCCGGCCGGAACCAGTTCGCCGTTTTTCTCGACCCGTTGATTTTTGAAACCCGGAATGTAACGGCTTACAGGATCGAACAGATCAATAGCTCCACGCTCCAACAGCATCATTATGGAAGCAGAGGTAACCGGCTTCGTCATCGAATATAAACGAAAAATCGAATCCCTTGTCATCGGGCGCCCCGCCTCGAGGTCGGCTAATCCGTCTTCATGGTAAAAAACTTCGTTCCCGTCCTTGAGCACCATGAAGTTCGCGCCGGCGATCTCCTTGTTGTCAATACTTGCTTTCAGCGTATTTTTCAATAAGTTGGTGATGTTTGGCTCCAGCATGCTTCTTATGACTCCTTCTCGAATAAGTTCACTTCAACGATTGCGGATTTTAACAATTCCTATTGAAAATATTAAGCGCTTTTGGGCCGGTTGTATAGTGCCGCGGCGAAAGCTTTTAATAATTTCGCTTCAGCAGAAGGACGCTGATTCTAAAGAGTCAGTGAATTTTTATGTATTTAGGCATTGTTTCAACAGCAGGCGGGTTTCTGCTGTGGAACCGGGGAATACAAATGCTGAATGCCAAGGGCTCACAAATGGTGAATGAAGAACCCGGGTATGAAAACAAGGTCAGGCGCTCATCTTATGTATGGAGGTGAACGTCATGACTGGAAGAAACAACAAGCCGAAAAACGACGGCCCTGCATCTTCTCCAGGACGGCTGGATCAATTCGGGGAGAAACTGGCCGAAGTCGAAGGAAACAAACAGATGAACCAAGGTAAAAACAGCGGTAAGAACCGCTGAATAAAAAGCATTGCAAAAAAACGGCTGCACTTTACGGCAGCCGTTTTTTCTATACATGTTTATTCGCTTCATCATCAGCTTCAGAGGTTACATCATTTTCGAGATTAGCCATGAATTCTAAACGGGTCGTCCAAAAGGCGGGTGCCGTTACCAGGTCAATTGCCCCGACATAGGAATAAGCAGATGAGCACAGCTTACTCCATGATCGAGGAAGGTGGACATTCCATGAAACAAAAACGGGAAAAAGCCGGTACCCCTTTGACCGGAAGAATCGTGGTGCCTGGCAATCCGTCTTACAATGCGGCCCGAATGGAATACAACAGGCGGTTTTCCAAGTTTCCACGGATCATCGTTTTTTGCAAACGAACGCAGGATGTCATCAACGCAGTCAAATGGGCCCGAGAACGAGGCGTTCGGCTTAGAGTCCGCAGCGGGAGACATAGTTATGAAGGATTTTCATCCATCAATGGCGGGATCATCATTGATGTGAGCGAGATGAACAAGGTGAAGGTGGATCGTAAAAACATGGTGGCCCACATTCAGACGGGCAATCCGCTCGCCCGAGTATACAGGAAGCTGTGGGATAAACGGGTAGCCCTACCGGGTGGGACTGCACCAGACGTGGGCATTGCCGGGCTTACCCTGGGAGGCGGAATCGGGCTGCTGTCACGGAAATATGGACTTACCTGCGATAACCTAAAACAGGTGAAGATGGTTGTAGCATCAGGACGACGTGGGGCAAAGACGATCGTAGTGAACGAGCAGACACATTCCGATCTGCTCTGGGCATCCCGAGGGGGCGGGGGCGGAAACTTCGGCATTGCTGCTGAATATACATTTCGGGTTAGGCCAATCCAGAACGTCTCCATCTATAGTATTACCTGGAAATGGCGCGATCTGGAGAAGGTATTACCGGCTTGGCAGCGCTGGGCACCTGCGGTCACGAACCGCTTAACCTCAACGATCGAGGTCGCTGCCAAACAGGTGGGAACGATCGTATCTACCGGGCAGCTGTTGGGAGGCGCGGAGGAACTGCGGCGGTTGATCCAACCTTTGCTGCAAACAGGAACACCGGTGAAGGTGATGGTGAAGACAGTGCCTTTTATCGAAGCAACCAAATTTTTTGCTGCAGGGGATCTCAATCTGGAACCGAAGTTTAAAATTACCGGGGCTTTCGGGTTTAAGCCGCTTCCTCGCGAAGGTGTACGGGTGATCCGCGATTTCCTGGCTAATGCGCCTAATAAACATTCTACCGTGTGGAGTCAGAGTTTAGGTGGAGCAGGAAGTGCGGTAAGCCGGGTATCCCCGACTGCAACGGCCTATCCACATCGGAAGGCGGAGACGGTCTATGAGCTGTCGGCAAGATGGAGGAACGACGACGAGCAGCAGCGGAATATCCAGTGGGTAAACAGGTTCCGTAAAGCGTTACGTCCCTTTTTTAAAGGGGATTACGTGAACTTCCCCGATTTGGAAATCAAAAACTGGCCTAAGTCGTATTATGGAGTGAACTTTAACCGACTGAAGCGGGTCAAGCGAAAATATGATCCCCATAATGTATTTCGTTTTGCCCAAAGTATTCCGGTAGGGAAGAAGTCACGGCAGTCAAGCAAAACCTTATCGTAAATGCTGAAGCAAATTACGATCGCTCCCCATCGTGGAGGAGCGATCGTTTGATTTGTTAATCCTGTTCAGATGAATTAAAGAACGGTTCTACCATTCAGCAACGCTTCCGTCCTTGTGGCGCCACAGCGGGTTTTGCCATTGATGGCCGATATTCGCCATTTCACGCACCTTTTCTTCGTTGACCTCGATCCCTAATCCTGGACCGTTCGGAATGTTGACGTAACCGTTTTCATAATGAAAAACTGTAGGATCCATTAGATAATCAAGCAGATCATTTCCTTGATTGTAGTGGATTCCTAAGCTCTGTTCTTGGATGAAAGCATTGTGGGCAGTTGCATCCACCTGTAAGCAGGCTGCCAATGCAATTGGACCCAGCGGACAATGCGGAGCAGCTGCGATATCATAAGCTTCCGCCATGCTGATGATTTTCTTACATTCTGTGATGCCGCCTGCGTGCGATAAATCAGGCTGAATAATATCCACGTAACCACCGGATAATAAATGCTTGAAATCCCATCTTGAGAACATCCGCTCTCCCGTGGCAATAGGAGTAGAAGTTAACGATGCAATCTCTTTTAATGCCTCATTATTTTCAGGTAAAACAGGTTCCTCTAAAAACATAGGTCGAAACACTTCAAGTTCCTTGGCTAGTACTTTTGCCATCGGCTTATGTACACGGCCGTGAAAATCGATTCCGATTCCGATGTTGTTGCCAACAGCGGTTCGAATAGCCGCTACGTTTTCCAACACTTTCTCAACCTTGTCATAGGAATCAATGTATTGCAGTTCTTCGGTTGCATTCATTTTCACAGCTTGAAAACCTTTTTTAACGCACTCTAAGGCCATTTGTGCCGTTTCACTTGGACGATCCCCGCCAATCCATGAATAAACTTTCATCGAGTCGCGGCAAGCGCCGCCGATCAACTGATAGACAGGTGCATTATAGAACTTTCCTTTAATATCCCAAAGGGCTTGGTCAATGCCGGCAATCGCACTCATGAGGATAGGGCCGCCTCGATAGAATCCACCACGGTACATCACATTCCAATGATCTTCAATTCGTAAAGGATCCTTACCGATTAAATATGTCATTAACTCCTCGACCGCCGTTTTTACCGTTGCTGCTTTTCCTTCAATAACAGGCTCTCCCCAACCTGCAATACCCTCATCCGTTTCCACTTTTAAAAATAACCAGCGTGGGGGTACCAGGAATAATTCGTAACCTGTGATTTTGATTTTGAACACATCCCATTCTTTTTTTATTGAGCAGCAAAAACAAATTGCTTTGCTATTTCTCTAATCTCACCTCTCATCAGCCATACCGATCTTATCAGAGTCGAATTCTACGATTTTCGCTGCAATGAACTTAGTTGTATTAAGAGTATACTAAAAAAGACCGCAGGAGCGGTCCTTTTTTAACATCCAATCGAAAAAGAATGAGTGGTGCGCTGATTCGTCTGACTAAGGTACAAAACCACCTGCCTGCCGAAAGCCTTCGCTCATGCACACTGTACGGTACTCTTTTGGCGGCATACCCGTTAACTGCTTGAATACTTTAGAGAAGTAATGAACCGACGAGAAGCCGTATTTCTCAGAGATCTCCGTGATGCTTAAATTGGAGAACCGCAGATCATCTTTGGCGCGGTTGATCCGGAATTGGTTCATATATTGTATGGGCGATAGGCCGGTTGCCTGATGAAATAGTTCGAAAAAATAGCCCCGGCTGATGCGAAGCTCCCGAAAGTACAGCTCTAGCGGCTTCACGTTGCCAGTCATCAAATCATGATCCAGCCGTTCCAACAGTTTGAGCATTCTTGGATCGGGGATATTGTTCTTCTTGAGGGCGAAGGTGAGGAAGTACTCCATGAACTGCTGAAAATTGGACTGAATCTTCAGCCCGCGATAATAGGTTCGCTCATTCGTGTATTCATTGTTTATAAAAAAAGTCTCAAACCCATCCATCCATATTCCCAGCTTGCCGACCGTCATCAATTCGGGAATCGGCACGGGAAACGAAGGCCCCATTAACGATGGCTGCAATTGAGAAAGGTCGAAACAGATCATGTTGGGAGTCGAGAAGGCTTCTCTGCGATCCATAAACGTCCAATCGAAATAACAGCAATAATGAACCATCGGCTCTTCCTGATCTGAATACCAGTCGTGAAGCAAGCCTGGCGGCATATAAACAAGCGAACCGGGAGCTACCGGGTGGTCTTCTCCTCTAAAGCGAATCATCCCTTTTCCATCGCTGATCAGATAGAGCGATGAAGCGTAGCAAATACGCGATAGGCTGTTCTGGCCTTTGGAAAATGGATATCGGCAGGCATGGTAGACGTAAGGATGAAGATTTGCAAAATCCATGACAGACCATCTCCTTTTCTCCGAAAATATGCATGACGATTGTATAAAAGATATACGTTTCTGTAAATACGCAGCCTAAAGAACTTGATACAATTCTTAATAGTTTCCATCCTCTAGAGCAAAGACGAAGGTTGACGAATACATAAAGTCATAGGAGCGTGACAGGAATGGCGAAAATCAAAGAAATATTGTGTTTGCACCATAGTCACCTGGATATTGGTTACACGCATCCCCAGCCGTTATTGCTGGAGCTGCAGAAAGACTATATTGATGAAGCGATCAAGCTGTGCCTTCAATCGGAGAATGAGCCCGAGGATTCGAAATTCCGTTGGACCTGCGAGGCAACTTATCCGGTAATGCAATGGCTGGAGACAGCCGCACCCGATCAAATTTCCGATTTCCGCAGATTGCTGCAAAATGGCCAGCTTAGTATTGCCGCGCTTCCCATGCATACGACGCCGCTGGTACATGCGGATCAGCTTGCACGAATGCTTCAGCCGGTTCGCGAGCTGCGGGAGCGATTTGATATTTCTATAAAAACGGCGATGAATCATGATGTCAACGGGCAGCCGTGGCCGCTCAGTCAGGTATTGCTCGATGCGGGTATCGAGTTTTATATTACGGGGATCAATGTGCATTTCGGCGGCATACCGCTGCCACGCCCTGCCGTGTTTAACTGGAGAACGCCTGACAATCGGCAGCTGCTGACTTTCTTAGGTGAGCATTATTCTCTGTTCAGCCAGTTTTTCCATACGAATCAGGATGATACCGAGCTGATGGCGCAAGGGATTAAGGAATATATCGATCGGTTGGAAGGCGAGGGCTATCCATATGATTTCGTGTACTTAACGGCTACAAATCCGCCGCAATATGACAATAACTGCCCGGATCCGAATCTGCTTTCGCTTATTCGCCGGTACAATGCAGAAGGACATGACCCGAAAGTGATTTTCGCGACTCCGGAGATGCTTCTCGATCGAGTTCGTCAGATGCCGAAAGAACAAATCCAGACTCATTCCGGAGACTGGACGGATTACTGGAATTTCGGTGCGGGGAGCTCGGCGAAAGAAACCAAGATCGTTCGCCGAACCAAGCAAAGCTTAAAGAAGGCCGATTTTCTGGAGGCGATCCAAGGAGCGCCAAACCTGCATTATACGAAAGTGAAAAACGAGGCATTAGAGCACTCTCTATTGTATGACGAGCATACATGGGGTTCATGGGGATCGGTAAGCATCCCTGACCATCCGCTTTCGATTTCGATGCAGCTGCATAAGAGGGGAATGGCGTATAGATCAGCAGACCTGTCTGCCTACGTGTACGCCAAACAAATGGAAGGCATTGCAGGGAATCCGGAGCAATCCAGTCAGCCTGGCGGCGTCATGCTGGTCAACACATCAAGTGAAACGCAGTATGTAGACGTCAAAGTACCTGAATACTACCTTGGCAGCGGCCGTCATTTAGCCGCTTCGCGCGTGATGGACTTCTTGCCGTATACGCAAGAGGAACAAAGCTATAAATCGTATGGAACGGTAGAGATGGCGCCATTTTCGTGGAAAAAGATCCCGTTTGCACAGCTGGAAGCCCGGCTTGCCGCCTCGTCAAACCGCATTTTGGTTACGGAAGGGATGATCGAAACGCCTTTTTACCGGATGACATACAACCCTGCCAGCGGACGAATCGTGCAGTTATTCGATAAGATACACCATTGGCCGATGATTGACGAAAAGAGCCCATGGACGTTATTTGAGTTTGTTCAAGAGACGGTCGACGGGCGCTTCCACCATGAGCATCGTAGCACCTTGTTCCCGCGTGACGTCGACAAAGGGAATCGCAGCATTTCGGTCTGGAATCATGAATGGAAATCGAAACGTGTCGGCGCCAATCGGCTGCAGGCTTATTCGGTCGAACAAACCATGGATTCGGTTACCTTCGTCATGCAGCTTGAAGCTCCGGGAGTTTCCCGACTGGAGCAGCGGATTACCTTTTCCGCCATCCATCATAGAATTCAACTGTCTGCGTCAATGAATAAATCAGATATCAGAACGCCCGAATCCATCTACTTTGCCTTCCCGTTACGGATGGATGCAGGTTGGCGTTCCTATTATGACACAGCCGGTTTGCCCGTCGAACTTGATCGGGAACAGCTTGGCACCGTTTGTCGGGATTGGGTGACCGTCGACCAAACGGTATCGATCTATGATAGACAGAAGGGGGTCACATTAGCATGTCCGGACGCACCGCTCGTTCAAATAGGCGATTTTCATTTCGGGAAAGAGAGTAAGCAGATCAACCGCCAAGAAAATCCGCTATTGCTGGCATGGGCCATGAACAATTATTGGGATACGAATTTCTGGGCTAGCCAACCTGGGGATGTCCTTTTCCGCTATGAGCTAAGTCCATTTGAACAATTTGATCCTGTTGAGGCCTATCGTGCGGGCATTGCTGCGGCGAACCCTATAGCCATTAACGCGGCAGTGATGTGTGATAGGGAGGAAGAAGGGCAGTGGTTTGGACAGTCAAGCGGCACGGTCGTCTTGCAGTACATGAAACCGGCTTTAGATGGAAATGGATTCATTATGACCCTGCGAAACGTCGGGTCCGATCCGTCCGAGTATATCCTCACCGTAATGAATCAGGAAGTTGAGGCTGCCCGTCTGGTAAATCCGTTGGAAGAAGTCGTGCACCCGATTCCTTGCAGCGGTAATGACGTACACATCGGGTTGCAGCCTGGGGAATTAGCATATTTGCAGATTATCCTGAAGTAAGGCATGACGGCTGATCATCCTCAAAAGAAGACGTAAAATCAAAAAGCCTTAACCCTTAGTTCAGGGTTAAGGCTTTGATTATTCATTAAGCTAGTCTCATCTTGAAATCTTGATAGCCGAATTCGCGCACGATGCGGCAATTGCCGTCTTTCTCCTGTACGGCGATGGCCGGCAAAGGCATTCCATTGAAGGTATTGGTTTTGACCATAGAGTAAATCGCCATGTCTTCGAACACCAATCTGTCGCCGCTCTTGAGAGGTTGGTCAAAGGAATAGTCTCCGATGATGTCGCCAGTAAGGCAGGTCGGGCCACCGAGCCGGTAGGTGTACGGCTTCTCCCCGGACTCGCCCGAACCGATCAGAGGCGGACGATAAGGCATTTCCAGAACATCCGGCATATGACAGGTAGCCGATGTGTCCACGATCGCAATCTCGATGCCGTTGCGATGGATATCCAGCACGGAGGTGACCATATAGCCCGCATTGAGCGCGATCGCTTCTCCGGGTTCGAGGTAGACTTCCAACCCGTATTTATTTTGCATTCGCGAAATGCACGCCTCGAGTCTTGGGATATCGTAGTCATCTCTGGTGATATGGTGGCCGCCACCGAAATTGATCCATTCCATTTGCGGCAGCCATAGCCCGAATTTCTCTTCGACGGCATTCAGCGTGGTTTCCAGATCGTCGGAGTTCTGCTGGCAAAGGGTATGGAAGTGCAGTCCCGAAACGCCTTCCAGCAGTTCCGGTTGGAAATCCTCCCGTTTTACGCCGAATCTTGATCCTGGCGAACAAGGATCATAGATTTCATGTCCCACTTGCGTGGAACATTCCGGATTGATCCGAAGGCCGATTTTTCTGCCTGCAGCAAGAGCTTTCTCTTTGTACTTTTCCAGCTGGGAGAAGGAATTGAAGATGATATGGTCGCAAATGGAAATAATTTCGTCAATCTCATCTTCACGGTAAGCAGGGGCAAAGACATGATTTTCTTTGCCCATTTCTTCGCTGCCCAGCCGTGCTTCGAATAATCCGCTCGCCGTCGTACCACTTAAGTATTTTCCGATGAGGGGATACATCGCGGTCATCGAAAAAGCCTTTTGAGCGAGCACAATCTTGGCTCCTGTACGCTGCATGACACCGTTCAAAATTTTCAGGTTTTTCTCAATGAGCTGTTCATCGACTACAAAACAGGGTGTCGGTAATTCCTCGAACCGCATCTTAACGAACAAGCTCCGGCTCTTTCGCTTCTTCAGGCAAGGCGTCAACCAGCACCGGATTGAAGTCTTCTACCCATGGAAGTCCCCATTTGTTCAGCTCTTCCATGAATGGATCCGGATTGAACTCTTCTACATTGTATACGCCCGGTTTGTTCCATTTGCCGGTCATGACCATGGCCGCGCCGATCATGGCAGGAACGCCTGTTGTATAGGAGATGGCTTGGGAGCCCACTTCTTTATAACACTCTTGGTGGTCGCAAACGTTGTAGACGTAGTATGTCTTGTCTTGGCCGTCTTTTTTCCCTTTGAAGATACAGCCGATGTTCGTTTTGCCCACCGTACGAGGTCCGAGGGAAGCTGGGTCCGGGAGCACTGCTTTCAGGAATTGGAGCGGAATGATCTGTTTGCCTTCGAATTCGATCGGTTCGATGGAGGTCATTCCTACGTTTTCAAGCGCCTTCAGGTGCATGAGATAGCTCTGGCCAAACGTCATGAAGAAGCGGATGCGTTTCAGTCCAGGGATGTTTTGCGCAAGGGATTCAAGCTCTTCATGGTACAGCAGGTACATGTCCTTTTGGCCGACTTCAGCGAAGTTATACTCGCGCTTGATTTCCATCGGCTTCGTTTCGATCCACTGCCCGTTTTCCCAGTACCGGCCGTTCGCGGACACTTCGCGGATGTTGATTTCCGGGTTAAAGTTGGTTGCGAAAGGATAGCCGTGATCCCCGCCGTTGCAATCGAGAATATCGATATATTCAATTTCGTCAAAATAGTGCTTCAGCGCATAAGCCGAGAATACGCCGGTTACGCCTGGGTCGAATCCGCTTCCGAGCAGTGCCGTAATTCCTGCTTTTTCAAAGCGTTCCCGGTATTCCCACTGCCATTTGTATTCGAATTTCGCCGTATCTTCCGGCTCATAGTTTGCCGTATCCATATAGTTCGTTTTGGTAGCCAGGCAGGCATCCATGATCGTCAAATCCTGGTAAGGCAGGGCCAGGTTCATGACGATATCCGGTTTGACTTCGTTAATCAGAGCGATCAGCTCATCCACATTGTTGGCATCGACCTGTGCAGTCGTAATTTTGGTTTTGCCGCCGTCCAGTTTTGCTTTCAGCTCATCGCATTTGGACTTCGTACGGCTGGCGATGCAAATTTCTTCGAAAACCTCGCTGTTTTGAACGCATTTATGAACTGCTACAGATGCTACGCCACCGGCGCCGATGATTAGTGCTTTTCCCATTTTTCAATCAATCTCCTCATCCATGTCAATTTTTTTCTGTAAAAACGGCAACAAAAAAGCAAGCGAAACACGCATCCATGCGCATCACACTTGCTTAATATAGTCAAATAATAAGATATTTCCGATAAGCATGACTGGACAAACTCCTAGTGCGCTTATCAGTCAGCCATAAAACGCATCGTTTCATGGACGGGCTCTTAATATTCAAATATACTTTGTTAGGATCAGAGTCTATATAGCAAATAATCACTTTTACCACTCTTATTGACCGTTTCACAAGTTGTGTGCAGATGCACTGGTTGTAAAGTAACCAACTTATAAAATTTGAGCTTTTAACTCAATCAATAAGGCAACGAAAGTTGCCAATCGGCATTTGACCCGGCTGTCCGTATGGCCTTAACTTCCCATGAGGAAGTGGTCAAAGTTTATCTGCTTGGAAAGATCCTAAATATATCCGAATATTCGCTTTCCAAAATTTACGCTTCTCCATAATAGCAGGATAGGCAATATTGAGCAAGAGGAAATTTTAAACAAATCATTCGTCTTGCACTGGACAACCTTTGAAGGATATGTATGAGTATATAAAAACGGCAAATCAAAAGAAATAATCATTCATAAGAAACCTACCCGCGTACCAAAGAAAAGATTATACTATGTGGTGCATTAGGAGAATGCAGTGTTAGCGATTTATTTTTCTTGAGATCGGAGGCACTAAAGTGGAGCCTGCTTATCTGCTGAAGTATGAGTATTTAAAAAGCGTCCCGGTAACGGCAGGGAATTTTCAATCTCATGATCACTATGAAATCTTTTATTTCCACGAAGGCAAAGGGCATTATTTGATCGGCGACAAAATCCATGTTCTAAAGCCGGGTACGCTCATCGTCATGCATGGTTTGACCATGCATATGCCCAAAAGCTTTGAAGGGGATCCGTATGTGCGGACCCTTCTGAATTTTGATCCGGGATACTTCCGCGCTGCATCAGAGCATGTATTCTCGATCAATCCTTTACAGCCCTTCGAAAGACTTCGGAATTATAAAGTTCAGCTCAGCCTAGAGGAACAGGATGAATTCGAAGAGATGCTGCGTAAATTGAACCGCTTGTATTCCGCTCCGGATGCCGTCTCACAAGAACGGTTTCGGGTGTTATGTCTGGATGCACTTTTTTTCATATGCCAAGTGCTGACGAAGCCGGTGAAAGAAGATACGGGTTTCCCGTCGGAGAAAGAGCATCATGTTCAGAACGCGTTGTCCTACATAGAAAAGCATTATATGACCGATATTCGTCTCGATCAATTGCAGGAGAATCTGCATATTAACAAATATTATTTGGTGCGTATTTTTCAAGAAGTTACGGGGATGACGATATTTCATTATATTTACAAAAGACGAATCAATCAGGCCAAAATTCTGTTTTTGCTCGACCCGGAGAAATCGGTGACGGATATTTGCTACGAAACGGGCTTTAAAAATCACTCCCATTTCAGCAAGGTATTCAAGCAATGGGAGGGCAAAACGCCGACGCAGTACAGACGCTTGGTAAAAAGTCAATTTTAGAATATTAAGCAGACCAAACTGGTTAACCGGAAAGTACCTTCAGCATCTCGCCGCCTGCTAAACTAATCCATATCGACAGTCAATCCTAATTGCTGCGAATTGAAGGAGAGGTGTTGCGCAATGCTCGTACTAACCGGATTTGCCGATGAAATTTCCGATCATTTGGAGGAACAACTGGACGTGCTTGTCTCCGAGGGTATTTCATATTTGGAGCTTAGAAGCGCGTATGGTAAAAATGTATTGGAATTGACCGATGAAGAATTGGTCCGATTGAAGTCTGCATTGACTGAAAAAGGTATTCGCGTGTCCTCCATTGGCTCGCCGATCGGTAAATACCCGATCCAAGATCCCTTTACCCCCGAGCTTGAGAAATTGAAGCGTGCATCGTATATCGCCAAACAATTGGATGCTCGCTATATCCGTGTATTTTCCTATTATATCCCCGAGAATGAAGCGCCGGAGAATTACCGCAGCGAAGTACTCTCCCGCATGATGATGCTGACTAGAAAAGCGGAGGAGGAACAACTTACGCTGTTGCTGGAAAATGAAAGCGGCGTTTACGGAAATACCGATGAACGCTGCTTGAACATTTTGCAGCATTGTGGTTCTCCATGCCTGAGACTTGCTTTTGATCCCGGAAACTTTGTCATGAATCGAATTATGCCGATGAGCGAGGCGTACCCGCTGCTGTCGACTTACCTGGAATACGTACATATCAAGGATGCGGACAATCAGGCGCGCATTTTTGTCCCGGCAGGCGAAGGGGATGGTGAGTTTCCGGCGTTTATGAAAGCACTGAAGGAGAGAAGCTTTTCCGGATTTTTATCCATCGAACCCCACCTGCACCGTGCTTTCCCGGAACAACAAGGACCGGAGCGATTTAAAATAGCGGCGCAAGCCTTGAAAAAGCTGCTGTCAAATGAAGGCTTGGCCTGGTCGTAATCGAATCGAATATTCGAATGAGAGGGGAATATGCATGAGCGTGCAGAAGGTAAAGGTCGGATTGGTCGGCTTGGGGAATATCGGAAGGACTCACATCAATAACATGAAGGCGATGGAGCAGATCGAGTTGGTAGGTGTTTGTGATATCGTCCAAGAGCGGGCGGACAAGTTTGCTGCCGAATGCGGCACGAAGGCATATTACAGCCATTTGGAACTGTTCGAGCAATCCGGGCTCGAGGCCGTCATTATCGCAGTGCCGCATTACAGCCATCCTGCGCTAGTCATGGATGCGTTCGAACGCGGAATCCACGTGCTCTGCGAGAAGCCGTTGGCTGTTCATGTCAATGACGCCAAGCTCACGATCGATGCTTATGAAAAGGCACAGAAGAAGTTTCCTGACCTGGTGTTCGGCATGATGTTCCAGGAAAGAACACTTCCCTATTATAAGAAAATCAAAGAAGTGGTCGACAGCGGCGAACTGGGGCAGCTAACGAGAGCCACGTGGATCAATACCGACTGGTTCCGCTCACAGGCTTATTATGACAGCGGTGATTGGCGGGCGACCTGGGCGGGGGAAGGTGGCGGTATTCTGACCAATCAATGCCCGCACAATCTCGATTTCTATCAATGGGTTTTCGGGATCCCGGCCAGAATCAGCGGTCATGCTCATATCGGAAAATATCATCGTATTGAAGTGGAGGATGAAGTTACCGCTTATTTCGAACATGATAACGGCATGATCGGTCATTTTATCGTGACGACTGCGGAATCACCGGGCGTGAATCGTCTGGAGATCGTTGGGGAAAACGGGAAGCTTCTTTACGAGCAAAATAAGCTTCGGATCTACCGCAATCGCATATCCATGCTGAAGCATCTTCGCGAAACGAAGGATGGGTTCGGGAACGTGGAGTCTAAGGAAGAGGAGATCGAAGTGAATACAGACGTGGCTACAGGACATAAGGTGGTCACAGAAAAATTCATTCAAAAAGTGATCACTGGAGAAGGCGAGCTGATTGCGGAAGGAACGGAGGGAATCCGGTCGGTCACGATCGCCAACGGAATCATGCTCTCTTCGTTCACCAAGCAAATGATAACCGTGCCATTTGACGCGGACCAATACGAGGATCTGCTTCGGGAGCTGATCTCCACCTCCAAGTTTCAAAAATCCGCGTCCAAAGAGTTGAAAACGGATATGAGTCAATCATTTTCCAAATAAAGCGAGCCATTTTGCCGATGAACCGGCTGCAATTTTGCGCAGCAACAATCGGCGCTGCGGATTTGAAGATAGATCATCGACAAATATATGTTCATGTCCCATCGCACAGGGCATGAACATATATTGCTGTGGAAAATCCGCCAGGATAAAATTATTGTACCGTTTTCTTCTTGAAAATTTCATGTAATCCGAGCATCGCAGCCCCCAAGGCAGCCCCGTACTTTTTCCAGTGGAATACAACGATCGGCGTGTCTCCATAGGGAGAGTGATCGGCTTCGTGGATCGCATCCACGAGACGGTTGAAAAATGCGGTGTTGTCGGTAATCCATCCGCCCAGAATCATTTTTTGGGGGTTGAGCATTTCCAACATTTTTCCACAATAATCCGCAATATCACGGATGATGAGTTCCCCTAGGTCACTGAAAGGCTGGACGCCAGCGAGAACCAAGTCCATAAAGGCATGAACCGTGTCTTCCGGCGACATTGATTCGAACTCTTCCGAGTGGTTCGTGCGAAGCCGGTCTGCAAGGATCGGAGCGCAATATGGAGAGAGGTGGGTGGTTCGTCCGGCCGCTCCGCTCGAGCCGTGATAAATTTCCCCATTCAGGACAAGTCCTGCCCCCGTGCCTTGACCAATCATCAGAAATATGATGGTGTGCTCATTTTTGGCGGCTCCGCTAAATCGTTCGGCAAATCCGGCGGCGTCCAAATCATTGACCAGCAGTACCGGAAGCGAGAGTTCTTGCTCCAACATCTGCCGCAGGGGGAACTGTTCCAGCTGCAAATATTTAGAGGAGATGACGATGCTTTGCGTCTCATCGAGTCTTCCCGGCAGTGAGATGCCAATGCGTCTGATAAGCTCTTGGGGAATCTGCTGTTGATGGATGAATTCCTGCAGCTGTTTCACCAGCGAAGTGAGAATATGGTCTTTGCCGCGCACCGATTCCAGGCTCTGGCTGGCAACAAGCTTGCCGCTTAAGTCGAGCAGCACGCAATGTGCCGGTAAACTCGAAATATCCACGCCAATGACATAACCGCCGTCTGCACGAATATTCAGCAGGGTCATCTTTCGCCCCACCCCTTTACCGGCCATTCCGGTCTCGTGTACGAGTTGTTCGCGGATGAGATCCTCGATCAGCACAGAAACTGTCGTCGGGCTCAGCTTGGTTTTTCGCGATAATTCGACACGGGATATCGGACCATGCTCAAAAATCATATGCAGCAGCGTCGAAACGTTGATCTCCCGCAGCATTTGCTGATTTCCTACTTTATTCGTCATCGTATTCTCCTACTTTCGGAAGTTATGATTGGCCGAGTCCTCGTCAGGACAAAAGTTCTGTCCCAAGCGGCTAGGCTGAAAGAGGGCATAGGAACGGGAGAGTAGCCTATTCTTGCGTCAATGCGATTATAGAAAATGCAAATTGTGCTGTCAACGAGTCCCACTCAAGGCAGGGGGAAAGGAACAGCAATTAAAAAATAAAAAAACACATTGACAGGGCCGTAAAGGCCTCCCTATAATGATCACAAACGAGCCACACTGCATAAGTTTTTGTTTCGTTAATTAATTTGTCCGGTGGAAAAATTAATTGCAGAGGAGGAGGACGACGAGTTCGATCTTTAAGGAATCCCGCTAGGCGTGCAGCCGTCATTTATTCCGAGGAGGGGAATTACTATGACATCCTGGTTGGACCGAACAGCTCTCAAAAAGGCAAAAAAATATAAAATCTTGTACCTGATGATTCTCCCCGGTATTGTCTACTTGCTCATCAATAACTACATTCCCATGTTTGGCATCATCATCGCTTTTAAGGAAATTGACTTCTCCAAAGGGGTTTTCGGCGGGGACTGGATGGGTCTTCGAAACTTCGAGTACCTCTTCAAAACGTCCGAGGCTTATATCATCACCAGAAATACAATCCTCTACAACGTTGTATTTATCATACTCAATCTCGTCTTCGCCGTTGCGCTGGCCATATTGCTGGCCGAAGTCAAACATCGATTTTTCAAGCGCTTTTACCAAAGCGCAATCCTGCTTCCTTATCTCATCTCTACGGTCATAGTTGGTTATCTGGTTTTCTCGTTATTAAGCATGGAAACGGGCTTCATGAATAAATCGCTCCTTCCTTTTCTCGGACTGGACCCCGTCATGTGGTATACGGAACCAAAATATTGGCCGGTCATCCTCACCATCGTCAAGCTGTGGCACAGCGTCGGCTATTTGTGCATTATTTACTTTGCTGCAATCGTCGGTATTGACCAAGAGTATTATGAAGCCGCCACATTGGATGGGGCGGGGAAGTTCAAGCAAATTTTCCACATCACTCTGCCATCCCTTACTCCCGTAATTACCATCATGACCTTAATGCAGATCGGGCGGATATTCTATGCGGACTTCGGTCTGTTCTACCAAGTAACCTTAGATTCGGGACCGCTGCTTCCAACGACCAATGTGCTGGATACATACGTTTATCGGGCGCTGCTCAAAAGCGGGGACATTGGAATGGCTTCCGCCGCAGGTTTCTACCAATCCGTTATTGGCTTCGCACTTATCCTCATTTCCAATTTTGTTGTTAAGAAAATAAATCCCGACAACTCATTGTTCTAATAAGGAGAGGAAGCCCTTGAGAAGAACTCGGATTGAACAAGTCGTCATCCATGTCATCTTTATTTTGATTGTTGCGTTTTGCCTGGTGCCGTTTCTGCTGCTGATCACGGCCTCGTTTACTGATGAGAATGCAATCATCCGGGAAGGCTACTCGTTTATTCCGAGCCAATGGAGCCTGGATAGTTATTTGTTTATTTTTCAAAAATCAGGGGAAATCATTAATTCCTACGGCATTTCCATCGCGGTGACCATTTTAGGCACGCTGACCAGTCTAGTCCTGATGACTTTGCTCGCTTATCCGCTGTCGAAGAAGGATTTACCGCTGCGCAATTTCTTTTCATTTATTGTGTTCTTCACGATGCTCTTTAACGGAGGACTTGTTCCGACCTATTTAATCTACTCGAATGTTTTTCATATCACCAATACCTTGCTGGCGCTTATTGTCCCTGGGCTCCTGGTCAGTGCCTTCTACGTTATATTGCTGCGGACGTTCTTTACGGTATCCGTTCCGGAAGCGGTGCTCGAGTCGGCGAACATGGATGGAGCGGGGGAATTTCGGATATTCGTGCAGATGGCATTGCCGTTGTCTCTCCCCGTACTGGCAACGGTCGGATTATTTCAGGTGATTAACTATTGGAACGATTGGTTTAACGGACTCATTTACATTTCGGACTCGAGGCTTTACAGCATACAGGTGCTTCTGAATACCATTTTGCTAAACGTACAATATTTGCTAGACAACGTAGACTATTCGACACGGGTGGACGGCAGTTCTGTCCCGACTCAAGGTGTCCGCCTGGCCATTGCGGTGATCGGCGCGCTGCCGATCGTGTTGACGTATCCATTCTTTCAGAGATTTTTCGTCAAAGGGCTGACCGTCGGGGCGGTCAAAGGATGATTCGCCTGCAGCATTTTAAGGAGGTGATGAGGAGCTGCCAGAGGTTGCAGAACGTGGTTCTATAAACAAATAAACCAAATCAGGAGGCTAATCCATGAAAATCAGCATTGGCGGTTTTTCTTTCTTCAATATGGTACGGGAAGGGAAGATGGATACGTTCGGATATCTGGAATCTTCCAAGTACAGATACCATCTGGACACCGTTGATTTGTGGAACGGTACCTTTGAAGGGGTTAAAGACGACATTTTTTCCTTACCTGATGAAGCTTACATTCAGCGTCTAAGTGAGGCTATACGGGAGAAGGAAATGACGATTATCAACATTGCGGTGGATGGGGCGCATTTATGGGATGAAGACCAAGACAAGCGCAACAGGTTGTATGAGAACGCTGTCGCCTATTTATCCATTGCCGAGAAGCTTGGAGCGCGAACCGTCCGCATCGACGCGGGAGACAAAAGCTCCGCGCCCGGGACGGAAGAGCAATTCGAATACGTCGTGAACAAGTTCGGAGAGTTGAGCCGCAGAGCATCTGACCTTGGACTCATCGTCGGACCTGAAAATCATATGGGCACCTCCAAAGATCCAAAATACTTAAAAAAAGTTGCCGAAGCGGTCAATCATCCGAACTTCGGAATATTGCTCCACATGGGAAGATGGGATACGGACGAAGACATTGGCGACACGTTGGTCGCACCGTGGGTATATCATACGCATTTTGACGGCAAAACGCTAGGATCCCCCAAGGGAGAACAGCTGGTAAAGGCATTGCTGGAAACCGGGTATGATGGATACTGGGGCATCGAGTACAATGCGCCGGAAAATCAATACTTGGAGATGGAATGGGCGATCGCTTCCGTGAAGCAGATGTTGAGCCGTGTTAAACAAAAATAACCGAAGGGATGATCAATATGGGAAGAATTGTTCGCATTGGCATTATTGGAGCAGGTTTGATCGGCAAAGCTCACTTGAGAAACTACGCGAAAATTGAGGATGTTCAGATCGTAGCCATTTGCGACATCAATGAACAGGAAGCCATCAAGGTCGCGCATGAATTCCATATTCCTCATGTCTATACCGATTTCAAAGAAATGCTGAAGCGCGACGACATTGAAGCGGTCGATGTCTGCCTGCACAACAATTTGCATGCCCCCGTTACGATTGCCGCTTTCGAAGCAGGCAAGGACGTATATTGCGAGAAACCGATCGCCGGGACTTACCGGGATGGGGTGTCCATGCTCGAGGCAGCAGAAGATTACGGCAAGAAGCTGCATATTCAGCTCGGCACATTGTACAGAAAAGAGACAAAGGCCGCAAAAGCCCTGATCGATGGGGGCATGCTTGGCAAGCTGTATCATGCCAGAGCGACCGGCCATCGCCGAAGAGGGCGTCCTTTTATCGATGGATACGGTACACCGGCTTTTCTAAACAAACAAATCGCTGCCGGCGGTGCACTGATCGACATGGGGGTCTATCATATCGCACAAATGCTGTACCTGCTTGGAACACCGAAGGTGGAACGGATTTCGGGCAAAGGCTACCGGGAGATGGATGTGGATGCCGGCCGAGCCGGGCAGGCGGTCTTTGACGTTGAAGAGCTGGGGCTGGGATTCATCAAATTCGAAGGCGGCGCGACGCTCGACATTATTGAAGCTTGGAGCATTCATCTTGGAAGCATCGAAGGCTGCTCCGTGATCGGAGATAAAGGAGGCATCAAGCTGCCGGCATATTCGGATCAACAGATTTTGGCCCCGTTCAGTTTTCACACGACGATTTGCGATATGGATGTAAACGGGAGCGTCAACCTGGATGAGCTGGATGGCCGCTGGAATCATTTGAAGCCGAATTATGACGCATACCAGTCCTCGCAGCATCACTGGGTAGCCGCGCTGCAGGGAAGAGTGGAGCTGCTTCCGACGGCACACATCGCCTCACAGACGATGCTGATTAGCGAAGGCATCTATTTATCCGACCGGCTTGGACGGGAAGTAAGCAGCGACGAGATTATCGATCAATCCCTGTCGAAAGCGATCCAGCTCTAATGCTGCCCTTAAGGAAGAAGGACGCCCACCCGGTAGCTGGCGAATCCTCCGGGTCGTTGTCCGCACTGAAACGTTTCAACTTTTTCCTATATGGCACGATTGCGATCTTGACTTCGTTCTTTCCTTTATATTTCCAAAATATAGGACTCAGTAAAGTGGAAATCGGCATGATTATGGCCGGTGGGCCTTTCATTTCCATCTTTGCGAATCCATTCTGGGGTTATTGGAGCGACCGGCTGCAGAATGTGAAACGCATTCTCATTTTTCTCCTGACCGGGAATTTGTTAGCGACGATCGTGGTGTTTCAGCTCCGTGAATATGCCGTCATTTTCGCCTTCATGCTGATATTCTTTTTCTTCAACAGTCCCACGTTTTCGCAGAGCAACAGTCTGATTCTGAATGCCATCGAGAACACGAAATACAAGTTTGGCGCATTTCGTCTATGGGGGTCGCTGGGATGGGCGATCATCGCAGCGCTGGCAGGACCGGTTCTCAGCTGGATGGGACTGGTGAATCTTTGGATTTTGTACGGGATCATGATGCTGATCTCATTGGCATTTACCATCGGATTACCTCAAGGAAGAGTCACTTCAAGTCCGAAGACAGAGAGACAAAGCTATTGGAAAGTCATGCTATCGAGCAAGCTGTTTTTTGTATTCGTTATCCTTGGCATCCTTATTTCGGTTCCCAATTCGATCAACCAAACGTTCGTCACGCTGTATATTTCCAATTTGGGAGGCTCCAACGAATTGATCGGCTGGTCGGTGTTCCTGTCGGCGATCTTCGAAATTCCGGTGTTTCTGCTGTTTGACCGTTTCCTGAAAAAGTCGACAAGGATGATGCTGGGAGGGCTTGTGATTGTAAGTCTCCTGTTCGTGATCCGCTGGTTATTGATGTCGGCTGCCGCCGGTCCGCTCCAAGTCATCTTTATACAAGTGCTGCACTGTATTACATTCGGCGGCTACTATTATATTGGTACCAGTCTGACGGCACAATTGATTCCTGCTGAATACAGAGCGACCGGGCAGGCCGTTTATGCACTGACGTGGGGTGGCATTTCCGGCATCATTGCAGGTCTATTTGGCGGTTGGATGTTCGATTATTTGGGTCCCCAAACGATGTATTCCATTTGCGCGATCATATCTGTAGCAGGGGTCGTAGGTTTTACGCTCATGTGGATGAAATACCGCAAGCAGTCCGAGTTGGCGGCTTCATGAAGATCGGGTTCGTACGAATGCCGCTGTGACGCGGCATTCGTCTCGCCCTTTCAGCTGCATTATGCTTCATGATGTGGAGATTCCATATTGAAGATCCTGGGAGGTCAAAAGCCTATGTGGAAAAAATCGCTTCACTCCATGTTGTTCTTCGTATTGGCTGTAACCGTCGTTTTAAGCGGATGTTCAAGCTCCTCTTCAAACCAAGAGAAGGAGCAATCGGCGTCATCGTCAGAGGGGTCAGGAGACGGCAAACTTGCCCCCTACGAAATCACCATCGCTTTTTGGGGACCGGATCAGCGTGATCTTGGCCTTGTGGAGCAGGAGATTAACAAGATTACGAAGGAAAAAATCAATGCTACCGTCAAGCTGAAACGCATAGAGGCAGCTGCATGGACACAGCAAAAGGTGTTGATGTTCTCTGGAAATGAGAAAATCGACTTGGTGTTCACGGGTGAAGACCAGTATATTTCGGAAGTCGCGCAAAAAAAGCTTTTGCCCATCGATGACCTGCTTCAGTCTCACGGCAAGGATATCCTTGCAGCCTTCGATCCCGACGTCCTGGCTGCGGCAAAGATTGATGGCAAAATATATGGCGTCCCAACCATTCGAGATTTTGCAGCCTATCCGACGGTGTTAATGCGCACGGATTGGTTGAAAGAGAGTCATATTGACGTCAGCCAAGTGATGACGATAGAGGATTTGGAGCCGATTTTTGAAAGTGTAAAAAAGAAACATCCGGAAGCCAATATATTAGGTAAAGCGTCAGGGGGAGGTTCCATTGCCTATCCGCTGCTGCAGACGACGATTGATCCACTGGGCGACATGATCGGTGTGCTTACAGACACGAATCAGCTGAAGGTCGTTAATTTGTATGAGAGCGAGGAGTACGCGAAGTTCATTGGGATTATACATAAATGGTTCCAGGCAGGATACATCCCCAAGGACATTGCAACGACCTCGCAAACCGGCCGGGATTATATCAAGGCAAACATCGGATTCGCAACACCGAATAAGGGCAAACCGGGGATTACGACGCAAACGGGTGCATGGGCTGGCAAGGAGCTGACGGAAGTAGCACTCGCACCGCCCAAAATGAATACGTTGACGATTATGAACGCAATGATTGCGATTGCGGCCAAATCAAAAAATCCCGAACGCGCGATGATGTTTCTGAATTTGCTCTATTCGGATAAACAAATTATCAATTTGCTGGATTGGGGCATCGAAGGCAAACATTATCAAGTGAAGGAAGACGGGACGATCGACTTTCCGGGTGGCGTGGATGCGACGAACAGCGGCTACAACATGAGACAAGGTTGGATGTTTGGAAATCAGCTGCTGTCTTATCCTTGGTCGACGGACAGTCCGGATATATGGAAGCAAATGGAAGCGTTTAACCAAAGCGCGGAGAAGTCTGCAGCGCTCGGATTCACTTATAACGCGGAACCGGTTAAAACCGAATTGGCTGCTATCCAGAATGTCGTTCAGCAATATTCAAATGCGCTTGAGACGGGAACTCTGGATCCGGATGTCAACTTGCCGAAATTTAATGCAGCATTAAAATCGGCGGGAATCGATAAAGTGATCGCAGAAAAGCAAAGGCAGCTGGACGCTTGGGCTGCTGGCAATAAGTGAAGGGCCACTGATATACCAGGTGAAGGAAGACAATAGGATCAAACCTCGAAATCATCGTGCAATCTGCGCAGGCGGTATGCGTTCATGGCGGATTCACGCAGCTCTTCAAGAATGGCGTAATTCGCCCATGCCCCTGCGATAGCGCCGATACCTGGCAGTATCTGCAGCATTTTTCGGAAGTCAATAGCGTCGCGATATTCAATCTGAAAAGTTTCCCAGTCCATATTCCGGGAGTATTCGGCGTCGGATAGCCATTGTTCCTTTTCAATATGCCAATGCTTGATGGAATCGAGCAATCTGGCACGGTTATCCGGCCCCGAAAACGTCATTTGAAATACCTTGAGAATAAATACCCGCTCGGAGAAGTGTTTGGTGTCATAACCGTAAACATGCGCCAGCTCGAACAAAAATTTCATCTTGATCGCAATGAGAGCCGGAAAGTCTACCATGCTGAGGATCATGCCGCCAGCTCCCGTTCCGGCACCTTCGGCAACCGCAATTTTTTGGTACAGGGCGAACAACTCATTTGCTTCTTGATCGGCGGATTCCAGTTCCAGAGTACTTTGCACCGGACGGCTAGGCGTATATTCCGCACCGAACAGTGCCGTGCGCACGATCGATCGTATGGTGGTCGTTATGACGCTCTGCACCTTCGGGGGAATCAAATGGTTGATCCGATTGCCGATGGTTTTCGACGTTTTTTCCAGCCAACCCGGCGGTTTGAACATCTTATGTTCCCAATCGGCAACTTCCCTTTGTACTTTATGTTCGTAATTCATGATCCATCGCTCCTCCAAAGTACTTGCTTTATTATATTGTAACGAATAACGCTGTGATTCGGACCAGACCGCAGCAGGTATCTGACCTCGACTAAAGTCCAGCATCGCAAAAAAAGTTTAGTCAGGGACACTGACATTCACGATTTCCGCAATCCTGAAGAAACCTTCACGCCCATGGCGTTATAGGATTAAGGTGATGAATGGCATTGGCCATAGGAGGAGAGATCGTCATGAACATGATAGAGGATTGGATCCGCGAATTAAAAAGGGAAGGCGAATCGACACGGATGCTTCTCGAAAGGCTGCCTGAGGACAAACTTTCCTGGAGGCCGCATCCGAGGTCGATGTCTCTGGGACAGCTAGCCCTTCATGCTGCGGGAGTTCCCGGGGGGCTGGCTCAATTGCTGGACGAGGCGGTCAGCGAGGCTCCGGTCGTTCCGCTGCCGGAGCCGTTCAACCGGCAAGAAGTGCTCGAAGCACTGGAATGGAGCGTGTCTCTCGCCGAGAGCAAGCTTCGGGAATGGGGTGAAGACGGGCTAAGGAATACCTGGAAGCTCGTCAGTAAGGGGGAGACCGTCTTGGAAGCGCCCCGGATCGACATGGCACGCTCGCTGATGTTCAATCACGTTTATCATCATCGGGGGCAGTTGACGGTCTATCTCCGACTGCTCGAAATTTCCGTACCAGGCATGTATGGCCCCACCGCGGATGTACAATAAAGAGAATTTTCAGAGAACGACTTCAAGAGGGAAGATGGATCCGATAACGCTTTGGATTAACTCTTCAGAATGGGTTATTAAGTATCAAAAAAGAACCTGGGTATCTGCCCAGGTTCTTTCATATTGCATAAAAATAGACGTGATGATATAATCAGATCACGACTGTCGCATGTTATAAAGTCATAATTATCTTATCTTACATTTTAAGCATAACATGCTGGTTGAGCTCTTGTCAAATGTTTTTTTTCTCAATCTAATGGTTAGGGGAGATGTTGAATGAGTTTGGTTCTAGGCTTCCAGGAAATCGGAAAAACGCAGCTTTCACATGTTGGTGGAAAAGGGATGAATTTAGGGCAATTATCAAAAATTGAAGGCATACAAGTACCGGAAGGGTTTTGTGTTACAACAGAAGGGTATCAAAAAGCGATCGGACAAAACGAAACGTATCATGCTTTGCTCCATCGACTAACCACGCTAAATGTAGAAGATCGAGATCAAATTGGTGAAATCAGCGGGATGATTCGGCAGAGCATTATGGAAGCAGAAATTCCTGCCGATGTTGTGGAAGCAGTGACTCACTATCTCTTCCGGTTTGGTCAAGAACATGCTTATGCCGTGCGTTCGAGTGCGACGGCTGAAGACTTGCCGCACGCTTCTTTTGCGGGTCAACAAGACACTTATTTGAATATCATCGGCAAAGAAGCCATTTTGCAGCATATCAGCAAATGTTGGGCGTCATTATTTACGGATCGCGCAGTCATCTATCGTATGCAAAACGGATTTGATCATCGTCAGGTTTATTTATCCGTTATCGTACAAAAGATGGTATTCCCGCAGGCTTCCGGGATATTATTTACCGCTGATCCACTGAGCGGAAACCGGAAGCAGCTGTCCATCGATGCCAGTTTCGGGCTTGGGGAAGCGCTGGTCTCCGGCTTGGTATCCGCCGATAATTATAAAGTGCAGTACGGGGAAATCGTCGATAAGCGGATAGCAGCCAAAACATTGGCCATCTATGGACGAAAAGAAGGCGGAACCGAAACCCGGCAGATCGATCCAGATCAGCAAAAAGCTCAAACCCTTACCGATCAACACATTGTACAGCTGGCGCGCATCGGAAGACAGATCGAGGATTACTTCGGCCAGCCGCAAGACATCGAATGGTGCTTGGCTGATAATACATTTTATATTGTACAGAGCCGGCCAATCACGACGCTATACCCGATCCCTGAAGCGAATGATCAGGAAAATCACGTCTATCTATCTGTTGGACATCAACAAATGATGACAGATCCCATAAAACCATTGGGATTGTCTTTTTACTTGTTAATTACTCCCGCACCAATGCGTCCAGCAGGCGGGAGGTTGTTCATTGATATTGCACCTAGGCTGACTACCACTGCCGGCCGGGAAGCTTTATTAATAAACTTGGAATCCGATCCGCTTTTCATAGGCGCAATCGAGAACATAATCGAGCGAGACTTTATCAAATTGGTACCGAATGATCAAACAGCACCCATTCCCGCTAAAAGTAATACAGATAAGCCGGCAGCCTTCGAGAACGATCCGGCTATCGTTTCTGACTTGATCCAGCGGAATCAAGCTTCGATAACAGCTTTAAAACAAAAGATCCAAATGAAATCCGGGGCCGAATTGCTCGATTTCATCCTCGAAGACATCCAGGAATTAAGGAGGATTTTATTTGATCCGCAAAGTACTGCTGTGTTTATGTCTGCAATCAATGCTACATTTTGGATCAATGAATATATGAACAAATGGTTAGGCGAAAAAAACGCAGCCGATACGCTTTCTCAATCCGTGCCAAACAATATTACTTCGGAAATGGGCTTGGCGCTGCTGGATGTCGCGGATGTGATTCGCCCTTATCCGGAAGTGATTGATTATTTGCAGCATGCAGAAGATAACTTTCTGGACGAACTGGTGAATTTTGATGGAGGAAGGGAAGCCCAGGAAGCGATCTATGATTATCTGAGCAAATACGGCATGCGGTGTACTGGAGAAATCGATATCAGTCGTACCCGTTGGAGCGAAAAACCGATTACGCTGGTCCCATTGATCCTTAGCAACATCAAAAACTTTGATTCTCATGAGAGCCGTCGGAAATTCGAGCAAGGTCGCCAGGAAGCTTTGGCCAAAGAACAAGAATTGTTAAATCGGTTGAGACAGTTGCCGGATGGCGATCAAAAAGCCAACGAAACGAAACGGATGATCGATCTCGTCCGAAATTTCATCGGGTATCGGGAATACCCTAAATATGGCTGGGTGAGTCGCTACTTCATTTATAAGCAGGCTTTACTGAAAGAAGCCGAACGACTCGCACAAGCAGGCGTGATTCATGATATCGAAGATATATACTATCTTACTTTTGAAGAGCTTCACGAAGCCGTTCGCACCAATATACTGGATGATCGGATCATTAGCAAACGTAAAGACGAGTATAAAGTATATGAAAAACTGACCCCACCGCGTGTGATCACGTCTGATGGCGAAATGGTTAGGGGTTCGTACAAACGGGGAAATCTCCCAGCCGATGCGATTTTAGGTCTGCCTGTTTCTTCCGGAGTGATCGAGGGACGCGCCCGTGTCATTTTAAGCATGGAAGATGCTGCTCTGGAAGAAGGAGATATTTTAGTCACCGCTTTTACGGATCCAAGCTGGACACCTTTGTTTGTATCCATCAAAGGTTTGGTCACTGAGGTAGGCGGCCTGATGACCCATGGAGCCGTGATCGCGCGTGAATATGGCCTGCCGGCCGTTGTCGGAGTGGATCATGCGACCAAGCTCATCAAAGACGGGCAGCGAATTCGTGTGAATGGAACAGAAGGGTACATTGAAATATTGTAATAGCTAGAATCGTCAAGTTATTCTGTTGTTAAAGGTTTGTTTTTCATTGAACGAATCCAGGGCATTGCACGTAACATGACCCAACCCATGAAGGGATTCTGAATGGAGAAGCGCTTCAGCATTGCCTTGGCTGCTTTAACTTCACGAAATGCATACTGGCTCATCTCCGCCTGATAAGAAGCAATGGCTTTTTCTAAAGGCTCGCCTTGGGATGCTGCCGCTTTAAGTTTTTCAGCGAGTAGAGCTGCATCTCGTAAAGCTGTATTGCCTCCATGAGATCCAGTAGGCGGCATGGCATGTACCGCATCGCCCATTAGGGTGATTCGCGACACCGGCCAGGAAGACGGCTTCCTGGCCGCTTTTAATTTCACCAACATGGTGCATTCAACGTCGGCTTGATTCACAAACTGACGCAGCACGGGATGGAAGTCTAGGGCAGTCTTTAGCGCAAAGCGCAGCAGGTTCTCGGAATCAAGTTTCTCGTGAGATACCGGAAATAGTTCTTTAGGCAAGAGAAGAGCCCACATCACATAATCGTCCGAAATTGGAGGTAATTGCTCGACTCCAAATCGAGAAAAAGCGGTTTTCGGAGATTCGCGGAAGTTCATCGTCGTAAAGAATAAGCCTTTACCCGATTTTCCAATGGCGTATACGCCGCTAGTTTTAAGCGGGCCAGGAACGATTGAATGCCCGTTGTGGAGAAGAGGCGTGCGACCATAAATTCCCCAGCTGTTCGCATCCTCCGGATCACAGTCGGGCAACAACTGCTTGCGTAATGCCGAGTTTATACCATCAGCACCGATTACGAGTGAAGCGTGTGTATTACTCCCGTCAGAAAAGTGAAGAGTGGCGCCATCCGGTGCCAGATCGGCACGAACCGCTTTTTTTCCAAAATGAATCCGATCCTGCAGCCCATCGAGCATAATCGTTCGCAAGGTTTGGCGATCTGTTTGACGCGGCGTTCGTAAATCGGTACCACTCCGATCTCCTTTGAATGTGAGCTTGAAGACCTCTCCAAGGTCCTGATTTGTAACTCGAAAGTAAGAATCTTCGTCAGTGGGCGATGCGGTGGCCAAAAACAACTCGAATAAACGAGGCGGAAGACACTTTTGAAGTCCTGCCATCCCATACTCGTCTAGCGTGACCCGATATCCTTGGCGGCGGGCAAATGGTTCCGGATCACTTTCGAACACATGCACATTGAACCCGGCGCGAAGTAAAGAATGGGCCAAACACAAGCCGCTTAACCCGGCGCCAGCAATAGCCACTGAAATTTGGGACATATCCATCAAACCCCTTTTCATTTGCTCATCGGCATTTTTATTGATACAATATAATAAAACATTTTATCTCACGAGATAAGATAATTCTAAAAGAGGATGGTTTTTATGTCAACAAGCAAAAACATAAATATTCTTGCTGAAGAATTACGGAATAACAGTACAGCAACGATCATGTTTCACCAAGCCATTGCTGCGAAGTTAGGAATCAATTCAACGGATCACAAATGCTTGGATGTGATTATGAAGAACCAACCGCTTACTGCTGGTCAGCTTTCTACATTGACTGGATTGACAACGGGAGCCGTCACGGGCGTGTTAGACAGGTTGGAGAAGGTAGGCTATATTTTTCGTGAACAAGATCCGGAAGACAAAAGAAGGGTCAACATTTACATGAACCATGAAAATGCAGAAAAGAGCATTCTCCCGCTCTTCAGTTCATTTGCATCGGAAATGAATGAACTGCTATCTAATTATGATGATAGGCAACTTGAATTCATCATTGATTTTATTAGACAGTGCAATCGTGTGTTAAAGGAATTTAATGAAAAATAACTAGATGATTCAGGTCAAAACATATGACGAATGATTGCCTCGCCGCATCGAGTCAAACTCAAAAGAATTTAGGTTTGACAGTTACTTTTTATGGAAGGCATAAGCGCATTCTTTCCCGTAAAACTTCCAAGACTGCTTCTGGCATCTCCCTGACTTTGAAATCCCCGCCCAGGAAAAGCAGCCAATTGGTTATTTCGGTCAATTCTTCGGATTTATGGACATTGATAAAAGTCCTCAGAATGGCTGTCGTTTGGTAAGGATTCGTATAGGAAAGAGATATTTTTAAAGGATGGTATTTTCTGAACTGGGCAATCGCTTTTGGACCAAGTTCTAGGACCAGGTTGATGTCTTCTTCCTGCTTGCGTAGTAGTTCTAAAATCCTTTTCTTGCTTATTCTTTTTTTCGCAGGGTAAGACTCGACATGGGTAAGATCATCAACAGGAAAAATCCTTCTCTTTTCTTCCTTCAAATCAAATCCTTCGATCAGCCAGACACTTTTTTCACGATAAAGATGCAAGAGATAAATGGAATAGGACTTGATTTCATTCTCTTCCTGGATGCTAACGAATAAAGAATTGTCCGAGAGAAGGAGTTGGATGAGCTTTTCCAACATCGGATGGGGGAGGTCCGACAGGTCAAGCAGGTCGGGATTATTGGGATTGGTCCCTTCAAAAAGCAAAATTTGATTTAAATGGACAAGGTCATCTTGCTGGTTTTCCGAGATCAGGCCAAGCAATTTTTCAGCTAAGGACTGTCGGCTCTGCAGGTAAGGGAGCTGCTGATTTCTTGTGGCCATAAAAGCAATGAACAGGGCTTTAATTTCGGTATCGGTAAAGCGGACCGTGGGCAGGAGCGAGTTGTTCATGACAAAGTAACCCCCATCCCTACCGACTTCAGCAACAAGCGGCATCCCCATGGATTCAATTTCCCGGATATCTCGAATAGCCGTCGAACGAGAAACGTTAAATTCCCGCATGATCTCCGAAATGGTAAAATGGGCACGGTTGTTGATATAGCGCATGATGACATTAATCCGTTCAACTTTTTTCATGGGAGTCTCCTAAACAGTATCACATTTTGACATGATTTAAGGTTATTATAAACCCATCAAGTGAAAACACAAATCATTTGATCAAAATTTTAAAAAAGGAAGGTTTTGAATATGACACAATATGCTTTGGAAGTTAAAGACGGCTTTACCGTTTTGGGGATTGGAACTGAGCTTAAGAGCCATTACACCGACTTTGCCGCCATGAATAAGGAAAAGGCAGACTTCTGGGGAACCGTCGAGCAAGATGGCACGCTGGACACGCTGAAAGGCATCGCTGCAAATGACTACATTTTTGCCGTCAACGAAGCCGTGAATAACAAGATGATGTATTACGCTGGCGTCATGACAGACGCATCGCTGCCTGAGGCAACGAGAATGATCCAATTTCCTGAGGGTGAATACCTCGTTGTAAAAGGGGAAGCGAAGACGGCTGAGGAGCTGGGTAATCAGCTTGCCGGCGTTGCCTTTGGTCAGGTCTTGCCTGAAGCCCAAGACTATGCTTATGTAGGTGGGCCGAATGCCACGGTGGAGATGGGGCAGCGAGACGGCGTCGTATTTGGCGAAATGTGGATTCCTGTTGTTAAGAAGTAAGTAGATTAATGATTTCGAGGCGAGTTTTGCCCGAAGTTGATTCCAGGGTAACGCTCGCCAAACTTTTAGGAGGGATGGAAATGTCGTATATCGTTGATTTTAAAGATGTGTCTATGGTTGGTGTAGAATCTTCCCCAGTAGCAGAGGCGCTTGCTGGACTGCGGGCGAATGAAGCCCGTTACTTCATGAATAAGTACAAGCATGAATTTAAGGTCGTCCCCGCCAGCGAAAGCCAGGAGACCCTGGATTACGTGAACCGGATTTTGAAAGAAGAACGAGATATCGAGTTTGCAGCCAAGCCTTTGGAAACCTCGCGTTTTCAAGTGGAAAATATCCAATTTACCTACGTCTTTTACGAGGATGGTCTGGGGCTCAATGTGATGTATACGGTGGATGATCCGAAGAAGCGGGCTGTTGGCTTTAAGCTTTCGGACGGGATGGAGGAACCGAAGGAGCTGGAAGGGAAATTTAAGTTTGCCCGGCAGAAGTCTAAATTGGCCGGAACGATCCGGGGCTCGTTTTTTGTCATAAAAAAAGAATATTAAAATACATTTGCAAAGCCGCAAAGATGCGGCTTTTTGCATTTACGGAACCGAATGTTTACCGTTCAAATAACATGGTACGAACGAAATTCATGGATAAAGCCCTCCAGCCATTCTTCCGTAAAGTCCAGGGCGCCAGAATCATGATCAATGAAGGCCACATCAAGACCCATTATCCAAAAGCGGCGAGCGATCATAAATAATTCAATCGCAGATTCATCCTGTGCAGAAAAGTCTCTGACCGATCGATATCCCGAGATTAACGCATTCCAAAGCCGTTCCTTTCGATCCTCTAATTGACGTTTTCTGCCCCGTACTTGCGCCAAATCATACGCCCGCCAACCTTGCGCTGACCATTCAAAGTCATAATGAGTGAATGTTGCTTTTGCACTCCTGGATGATAGCCATAGGAGACCATCATGAACACACCAAGTAAGATCATTCCCATTTGATGATCTCCTTTGTTATGAAAGGGGTGCCCAGTCAGTCAAACCATATTGAGACTTCTCTTCCGATACTTGACGCAATTCATCATTGATCAGTATGACTGCATCCGGGGAATCGTACTTTTCAATTTTTGAATCAATGAGAGTTAGACTTGCCTGAAATTCCTCCATTTGCTTCACAATTACTTCACGGTGCGTTTTGAGCAAGGTTCTTCTTTGTTCTACCGTTCCGGTCCCCTCCATGACCGACTCAATATATTTCTTTATATTTTTTATTGTCATGCCTGTGTTTTTCAAACAACAAATAAGTTTGAATAAGCTGAGATCGGATTCCGTGAACTCTCGGTTTCCGGATTTGTTTCGCGAAACAAATGGTAGAAGGCCTTCTTTGTCATAAAAACGAATCGTATGGGGCGAAAGATTAAACTGTTTTGCTACCTCCGTAATGGTATATCCCATTTCAATCTTCTCCTTTCATATGTTCAAATCGTATCTTGACTTAGATATAACTCTAAGGGCTAACCTTATTCTAAATCACAGTGTGCTACAGCACCAGTGGTTAAGAACAGGGAAGGGGAATTGAGATGAACACACAAAGAAAAATCGCATTGATCACGGGAGGAAGCCGCGGGCTAGGGCGAAATACTGCACTGAACCTTGCTCAACAGGGAGTAGACATTATTTTCACTTACAAATCAAGCAAAGATGAAGCGGAGAAGGTTGTTACTCTTGTAAAAGAAGCAGGCAGCAGCGCGATCGCAATACAGCTTGATACTGGAAATACGAATGCTTTTGAATCGTTTGTTCAAAAATTAAATGAGGCACTAGGCAAACTGGGAGCGGAGCGATTCGATTATCTTGTGAACAATGCCGGAACCTCACATCACAACTCCATCGAAAGTACAACAGAAGAGGAATTGGATGCACTTTACAATGTCCATTTTAAAGGTGTGTTTTTTCTCACGCAAAAGCTGCTTCCATTCATCCATGATGGCGGAAGGATTGTGAACATCTCTACGGGTCTTACGCGTTTCTCCGCACCAGGGAGTGGAGCATACGCGTCGATGAAAGGTGCGATTGAGGTTCTGACAAGATACCTTGCCCAAGAACTGGGACCGCGCAACATTACAGTGAACACGGTCGCTCCTGGTGCAATAGGTACGGATTTTAGTGGAGGGATGGTACGCGATAATTTGGAGGTCAACAAGCGCATTGCCAGTGTTACCGCTCTTGGGCGTGCTGGCGTGCCAGATGACATTGGCCCTATGATTGCTTCTTTGCTCTCAGATAGCAATCGCTGGGTGAATGCACAGCGTATTGAAGTATCAGGCGGGATGGCGCTCTAATCACCGTAAGTCATGGGGCTGTCTCAGAAGACAGCATGAGCAGCCCCGACTTTTTTAGAACAAAAATTGTCTATTAGTCTATCAGGTTCATTGATTCTCCCGACAGGCTTTCTTTACCCTTTCAATTTGAGCAAGGTGATTACGGACATGTTCGACCCGGTATACCAATAATTGCTTAAAAGTGAACCGCGCCTGGTCGACATATACACCCACCCGCTCACTTTGTTCACTAGTTAGATGGTCTAGAATGGTCTGCATACTGAGACGCAGCATTTTGAACAGAAGCAGATACTGTTCGCGATCCAATAAATCATAACCTAGGTTATTCGCCCATGCGTCCTGATCAAATGAAATCAGAGTCGGCTCATCTTCCGCCAAGACTTTTTTTAGTCGGGATGTGGATGACATCTCTGAATCTGTCACGTGAATGAGGATTTGGTGAATGCTCCATTTGTCCGGTGCAGGCTTGTAACGAAGCTCCTCCTCCGTCAATCCTTCGATGGCCTCCCGCAGCATTGCGTATCCTGAGGCATATTCCTTAATGATGTCCTCCAATTCAATTCCTCCAATCCTTAAGTAAACTTTCATATATTAATAACATCTAAATAAGGTGTTCTTGATTCTAGCTAAATAATCCTTTTATTTCTTTCAACTAACCAAACAGTTAGCTGGACGAGCGTCATATGATTTGGCACGGACATGCAAACTATTAAGTAAATTGTATATCGGGAAGTACCAAACGACACGGATGAAGTTTCCTTCATCCGTGGTTTTTAAGAAACAGGTTATGTTAAATCATGTTGTTGATATTTGAGAGCTTTCGTTCAATTGTGTGATATTATGGTCGAAGATGATTACTTTTGAAAGAGGGGGATTGGGAGTATGTCAGAGGACAATATTCGATACGAACAAGTGAAAATTATTTGTGCAGAAGATTGTGGAAACGCACCAAAAAAAGAATTACTTAGAGCGTTTAATGTTGCCTTTGTTTGCAACGATATTGACTTTATCATTGAGAACATCATAGAAGATATCCAATGGAATTTTATCGGTAGCAATAAATTACAAGGGAAGGATCAAGTCTGCAGAATGCTTGAAAAACTGAATGACAAAACGCCAACTGAGTTAGTTATAAGCAATATAATAACGCATGGATATTCCGGATCTTTAAATGGCATCCTAAACCTCGAAAGCAATATTAGCTACGCTTTCTGTAATATATATCGTTTCAATAGCAGTTTAAACAAAACAAAAATTAAGGAAATTACTTCTTTTATCATTGACATTTCAAAATAATAAACGAGAAATGAGAGCTAAATCAGCCGCCTTTCCATTAGGCGGTTTCTTTTTTTATCGAAAATCAACAGTTTGATTTAATGCAAGTATCATACAAATTTCAACCGTTGTGATCAAGACATGGTGTATTGCGTATATATGTGGTCAGCATTCTCGCTATATCTTCGGGAGGCATTGAACGATCCGTCATAAACCAGTGTTGTATAATTCCAAACTGCGCATTGCCCAAATAAGCAATTGCATAGTCCGTAAATAGGCGGCTTTCATCATTCGTATAAGATGGATCTCGTTTCAGATTTTCATACAAGCGTGTGCCTACCAAATACTGGAGCCGTTCTTTTAATTCAGCTGGAGATTCCGAATGAAATAGTGCTTTAAAAAAGCTGGCATGCTTATTCATATATTGAAAGGCTTGGGTAATAGGCGGAAAAGCTTCTTGATCAGGATGGTGCACCAACTCCTGAATAGGGATAGGTTCAAAAACACTCAATAGTCCTTTAATAAACTCCGTTTCCTCAATCAGATGAAAAATATCCCTATAATGCAAATAAAACGTACCCCGATTTATTCCTGCTTTGTCACAAAGGTTTTTAACGGTTAACCCTTTAATACCTTCTTTCTCTAAAATAGACAACAATGCGTTCTCCATTAGCATACGACTGCGGATCACTCTCAAATCCGTACGATTTTCGACCATTGGTTTACCTCCCATGATGAATGTTGGTATTTATTTATCAACAATGTTGACGTTGTATCTATTAATCAACACTCGGCCTTTTATGTTCATTGAACTCCCCGACATGCTTGATTATAATTGCTCCTATAGCCTTAATCAACACGTGTTCATTACCTTTGGGCTGTTTCAATTTTAAGGAGGAAAACCATGGAATATAGATATCTTGGAAAGACGGGTACCAAAGTCAGCGCATTTGGATTAGGCGGATCCAGTTTTGGATCAAGGGCAAGCGAAGAAGAGAGCATAAAAATGATTGATGAGGCATTGGACTTTGGCATCAATCTGATCGATACATCTAACAGATACGGAAAGGGGGAATCGGAACGCATTATCGGAAAAGCGATTAAGAACAAACGGCAAAATGTCATATTAGCTTCTAAATTTGGTGCGGAGGCTACACATGAATTAAATCATAGTGGTGCATCTCGCCGCTCAATACGAACCGCTGTTGAACAAAGTCTAATCCGTTTGCAGACCGATTATATAGACCTTTATCAGCTCCATCTTCCTTTTGAATTTGTTGCTTATGAGGAGATTCTATTAACGTTGAACGATTTGGTGAAGGAAGGGAAAATCCATCATATCGGTACTTCAAATCACCTGGGTTGGCAAATGGTTCAGGCACAAGCCATTAGTGATCGATATCATATTCAGCGATTTGTAAGTGAACAAACCCCATATTCTATGATCAATCGGCGAATGGAATTTGAACTTGCTGAAGTCGCTAAACAATATGACCTTTCTCTATTTGTGTACAGTCCTTTATCTGGTGGCTTGCTAACTGGAAAGTACAAGGCTGGTCAGGCCGCGCAAAGCGATTCACGCGCTGCCACATTAAAAGGATATGCAGATATGTTAGATCCTGAGTTAGCTGAAAATGAATATAAGTTTAAGATCATTGAAAAGCTGCAAAAGCTCGCAAATGAGGCGGGAATTCTACTAGCGGATATGGCCATAGCTTTTACCCAAAGTCATCCGTCCGTCACATCAACTCTCTGGGGGCCACGTAATTCAGAGCAATTAATAGCCTATATTTCGGGCGCAGATTTGAAGCTCGGCACGGATGTATTGGATGCGATTGATGTCATTGTCCCACCAGGCAAACGGATCGATGACAAAGAACAAACCTGGACTCCGGAGTGGATGAGTGCCGAACGGCGCAGACGACATATAAACTGAAGCGTCATTGGAGAGGAACATTGTGAGATCAAATAACGGCAGCCGATCATACGATCGGCTGCCGTTATTTATTGAAGCACGGGGATGCCACAGATTGGCATTTGATGCTTATTAATGATTCTTTTTCACTCTTAAAGGCCTGTAGAAGGCACGGATGTCCTGGGCCAGAAGCTCGGGTTCTTCCATAGCGGTAAAATGTCCGCCGCGGGGCAGCGAAGTCCAGCGAGTTACATTTAGGTTGCGTACAGCCCATTCTTTGGGCGGCAGCAAAATATCTGCAGGGAACAAAGCGATGCCTGTCGGTACCTCTATATAGCCCAATGGCGGTAAAGAATGGGAATTTTCATAATACATCCGTGCGGACGAACCGATCGTGTTCGTAACCCAATACATCATCATATGAGTGATGAGTTCGTCATCGCTGAATTTTTGCTGGAGGTTACCGTGACAATCGCTCCATGCACGGTATTTTTCCATGATCCAGCCAGCCAAACCTGCCGGTGAATCGGTAAGTCCATAAGCAAGGCTTTGGGGTCGAGTCGATTGAAGGGACATATAGCCCCCTTCCTGAGCAATCCATTCCGCAGCGCCTTTCTTGTATCGCAGTTCTTCTTCCGTAAGCTTTGCCTGATCAGATGAAGTCATGAGATCCCTTATAATGCCGATATCCGTTAAGTGGATGCCAAATAACAGCTTAGGGTGGCTTTGTGCCAGGTATCTTGTAACTCCGGAGCCAATATCCCCGCCAGCGGCAGCGAATTTTTGGTAGCCTAATTCTTCCGTCATGAGCTTAGCCCACATTTCCGAGACGCGAAAATTGTTGACGCCAGCATGTTTGGGGCGGCCGGAGAACCCAAACCCGGGTAATGAGGGGACAATCACGTCAAAAGAGTCCTCCGGGTTACCGCCGTAGCTGGCTGGGTCGGTAAGAAGAGGAATGATCTTTTCGTAACGAAGGTAACTGTCGGGCCATCCGTGGGTAAGAATAATGGGCAAGGGGTTTGGCCCTTTACCACGCTCATGTACGAAATGCACGTCTATGCCGTCGATATTGCAGCAAAACTGGGACAAGCGGTTCAACTTGGTTTCTTGGGCACGCCAATCATAATGGTCCTTCCAATACGAAACGAGCGACATTAAATAACTTAATTCTGTACCTCGTTCCCATTCCTCGTTTTCTACTTGATCCGGCCAACGAGTGTGATGCAGTCTGTATTTTAGATCGTCAAGGATCTCGTCAGAGACATGAATATGAAAACGTTCAATAGCCATTGTGGTTTCCCTCCTTTTGCTGTTGCACCGCTATTATATCCCTCACAATTGTGTGGTACACTGGCATAAATGAAGGATCTAACTATACTATTTGATAGGTGATTGCTATGCCGCAAGTAGACCGACACAAAAACCGAACCGTGAATATTGAATTTGCTGCAGTGGAGGATTTTAGCGAGCTTCCTTATCCTGAACGTCTTACTCTGATTTTCATTACGTCAGGAAGTATGAGCGGGACATTAAACGAACGGCCCATTTCCATTTCTGCTCCCGGTGTTCTTTGCTTGGCCGAAGATGATGACATGAACGTCATGGAGAAACATAACGTTGCCGCACAATCTTTTCGTTTTCATCCCGAATTTCTGAACACCATCACTCTTTCCGAAACGCAGGTCTACATTCCGACGGGGCCGAGAATACAAACAGGACTTTCGCTTTTTCAAAGGGATGATCCATATACAGCTGTACCCCGGATCACGGAGAAAGCGTATCCGCTTTTGTTCGAATGGTTTTTTATATTAGGTATGGAAGTGCATGCGCAAAGCGATGCAAGCTGGGTGTGCCGAGTCAAAAAATACCTCATTCAAATTTTAGGCTTGCTGGAGGATTTAAAACGAAATGGCGAACAATCGCCTGTTGATTCGGTGTTAGAATATATCCACACGAACTATTCCAGAAAGATATCTTTGGAAGATCTGACGAATTGCGCTCATTTAAACCGTGTGACATTGAATAAGCTGTTTCAGGAAAGATGCGGAAAAACAGCAATGGGCTACTTGCTTGCACACCGTTTGAAAGTTGCCTGTGAACTTTTAACGCATACAGGTATGAAGCTTGATGAAATTGCGCGCGCTACCGGATTTGAGTATGACACTTACTTTATCAAGCAATTTACGGCTAAAAAGGGGATGTCGCCTACAAAGTATAGGAACATCACTCGCAAGTTCGCCACGGCCCAATAGAATTTGTAAATGATTGGCTTAGCCGAAAGAGCCGTCCAACCTGAATTGACAGAGTCCAGCTTAACGATTAAGGTATTGGAGGATACAAGGTCATTTCATTTTTGGAGGATATTTATGAATCAACGCTTTCGAATTACGAGATCCATGCAGCCAAACGCTAGTGATCAAGAGATTTCATTGGAAGAATGCCAAGCTTATTTTTCATCCAAGCCTGATTTTACTTATCAGACGGTGCTGACCGTGAAAGGGGAGGAGAGCACGATGTCTATAGAAGGGGATTTCTTTATGTGGAAACATGGAGAAGCCCTAATTCCATTCAGGCACTATATGGGGGAGTTGTATGTAGCCGTCTCCCATCAAGAAATCGTGCCTCTCATGATGGAAATTGCAGGTGATCTTCGGGCGGATATCGCGGAAGGATAACAAGAACTTACAAATAAAAAAGCCGCAAAGCTGCGGCTTTTTTTGATTTGTGATGACAAGCACCTACACGAGGAACTTCTCAAGGAGATTTTTAATCTTGGTTACAGCATCGTCAGACAACATGAGTTGAATATTGTCATACGACATTCTGGCAGACTCGGATGAGTAGGTGTACATGTTGTGTTCGTAGGCTTCAATTGCTTTATCAAGCTCACCGGAATGATGATCAATCGAAAGGGCTAACTCCGCGGCATCCCGCATCGCCAGATTGACTCCGTCCCCGGCAGGAGGCGCCAAATGCGCCGCATCGCCGATAAGCGTAACCCCCGGCTTGCTTACCCAGCGAAGAACAATAGGCAGCGTATAAATACGTCTTGCCGTTACATCTCCATCGGCACAGCGAATATAATTTTTCAGCGGCTCCGCCCAATCGTCGAAGTAAGTCAGCAGCTGCCGTCTGGCCTCCTCCGGCTGACCGAACGGAATTCCGCAATAATCCAGCCAATCCCGCTCAGCTCTAAACGATAAACCGACTCTGATACGGCCATCTCCATTGAGTTGACCGCTGATGGCCTTGTGATCGCCAAGACCAAACATGCTGCCCCGCGAGTTAAAGGCAGCCAGTTCAGGATGCACTTCAGTGTCGATGCTGAGATCTATTCTACTTATACCCGTATATTCAGCCACGGCATCCGTAAGCAGGGGACGAACACGTGAGAAGGCTCCGTCCGCTCCGATGACAAGATCGGCGATATCGGTATGTCCGTTTTCAAAGTGCAATTCATGTTTGCCATCATCCGAAGGCAGCGCTTCGATCAGTTTATAACCGTAACGGATGCGTCCGGGTTCTATAGCGTTTAACAGAAGTTCACACAGGATGCCTCTATCAATTTCCGGACGGCTTCCCGGCATATTGTCGTCCGCGACGTTATTGATAAAGAGTTTGCCATGTTTATCGAAAAGGCGCATGTCTTGCCCTTCATACCGGGCTATCGACCGAAATTGCTCGAGTAATCCTGCTTCTCGAAGCGCTAGCTGCCCGGAATCCTCATGAATGTCCAACGAACCGCCTCGCAGGGCGTTTGTATCGCTTATTTCACGTTCGTAAACCGTGGAACGTATACCCTTTTTTTGCAGAATAAGCGCAAGCATTAATCCGCCCGGCCCCCCGCCGATAATCGCAATACGTTGTTCCTTCGATGCCATATCTACCATCTCCTCACAATCATCTTGTATCAGGATCATAGCCGACGTATATGAACTGAAGATGAACGAAGGTGAATCCGTGTAAAGCAAATAGCTGCACCTAATATTTGTCTTGACAAATGCGTACAGACAGGAATATAGTTTTAAGCATGTTAATCGTAACGATTACGATTAAAGAATTGTGCTGGTTTAACGCCATATAAGGAGGAGAAGTGAATCGTGTCCATGCTCGAACCAGAGGCAAGCCCCAAAATCCCTGTTACGGTGTTAAGCGGGTACCTCGGCGCAGGTAAAACGACCATCATGAATCATGTGCTCCATAACCGCGAGGGACTGCGTGTTGCTGTGATCGTCAATGATTTGAGCGAGGTTAATATCGATGCCGATTTGATCCGTGAAGGGGGAGGGTTATCCCGTACGGACGAGAAGCTGGTAGAAATGTCGAACGGGTGTATCTGCTGTACGCTGCGTGAAGATCTGTTGGTTGAGGTAGAGCGTCTGGCCAAAGAAAAGAAATTTGACTACATTCTCATCGAATCGACCGGCATTGGCGAACCGATTCCGGTGGCCCAAACGTTTAGCTATGTAGACGAAGAGAACGGCATTGATCTGACGAAAATCACGAGGCTGGATACGATGGTTACCGTCGTTGATGCCCCTCAATTCTGGAAGGATTATTATTCGAATGAAAGCTTACAGGATCGTGGACAAGCCGTAGGCGAAGAGGACGATCGCGGAATCGTACATCTGCTGACGGATCAGATTGAATTTTGCGATGTGCTGATTATCAATAAGGTCGATTTGGTTTCCAGCGAAGAGCTGGAGCGGCTCGAGAAAGTACTTCGGGCCATGCAGCCGGATGCCAAGCTCATTCATTCGACGTATGGCCGGGTGGACCCGACTGAGATTTTAAATACCGGGAGATTTGATTTTGAAAGTGCGAGCCGGTCGGCCGGCTGGATTAAAGAGCTCCTCAAAGAGGAGCACACGCCGGAGACGGAGGAATATGGCATTCAATCCTTCGTCTACAAACGGAAAATACCCTTCCATGCGGAGAGGCTCATGCGCTGGATGGCACATTACCCGGAATCGATCGTCCGCTCCAAGGGACTGATGTGGCTGGCAACCCGAAATCAAACGGCCATTTCTTTCAGCCATGCAGGGACTTCCAAGCAGTTGTCCCCCGCTGGATTATGGGTCGCCTCGTTAAGCAAGGAAGAGCTCGCGTATCATTTTGGCAGTGATCTTCCCAAAACGCCGGATTGGGACGATGAATGGGGCGATCGCGTAACCAAACTCGTATTTATCGGGATCGATATGAATCGCGATAACATCGAGCGCAGCCTGGATGAGGCTTTACTGACGCCGGGAGAGATGAAGGGGAATTGGCGCAAACTGAAAGATCCTTTCCCCAAATTCAGATAAAACGATAGGAGTGGAAAATAAATGGCTAAAAAATCTAAAATGGTGCGGCAGCGGCAACGTGAAGCGATGGTGGCCAAGTACGCTGATCTGCGCCGGGAATTGAAAGAAAAAGGAGATTACGAGTCCCTGCAAAAATTACCGCGAGATGCATCGCCTACGCGGCTAAAAAGCCGCTGCGAACTGACAGGCCGGCCGAGAGGGTACCTTCGCAAATTTAAAATGTCACGCATTGCTTTCCGGGAATTGGCCCATAAAGGCCAGATTCCGGGCGTAACCAAATCCAGCTGGTGATCGACATGGAAGAGCGTTATGATTGCCTGATTGTTGGAGGGGGAGCAGCCGGGATCGGGATGGCTTCAGTTCTTCAGGATCTGCAAGTGAACCGGTTTGCTGTGCTCGAGCGGAATGAGGTGGGTTCTTCCTTTCTCTCCTGGCCCGAAGAAATGAAGTTCATTACCCCGTCCTTCACGAGTAATGCCTATGGCATGATGGATCTGAACGCCGTGGCGCGCAATACCTCGCCGGCTTTCACGCTTGGTACGGAGCATCCGTCCGGCTCGGAGTATGCAGCTTACCTGCAGGCCATCGCCGATTATAAGGAGCTGCCTGTTATGACGGGAGTAGATGTCACCAGTATCGTTCCCGATGATGGCGGCTTTCGCCTTGAAACATCGCAAGGGACGTTATGTGCCGCATTTGTGATCTGGGCTGCCGGTGAGTTTCAGTACCCCAAGCTGGAGTCTTTCCCTGGAGCTGAATATGGAATTCATAACAGTCAGGTCATGAGCTGGGCTGAGCTTCAGGGTGAACAGTTCATTGTTGTCGGTGGGTATGAGAGCGGCGTCGACGCCGCGATCCAGCTCAGCAAACTCGGAAAAAATGTCACAGTCATTGACCGTCATGATCGGGGACTCGATAAGGGGAGCAGCGATCCAAGCGTGGAGCTCAGCCCATACACCAAAGACAGGCTGCGGATCGCAATGGAAACCGGCCGGATCGAATTTCTCTCCGATTTCGACGTGAAATGGATTGAGGAGAGCGACGATAAGGGGTTCATCGTTTATTGCGAGAATGAACATGGCACTTCCCATCTTCTAAAAACGGATCATCCGCCGATTATGGCCACGGGTTTCCACAACAGCGCAAACACCATCGAAAATTTGATCGGTCACAGCACGGGTGGGGAACTGCAGCTGACTTCTTGCGACGAATCAACAGCGACCCCCGGATTGTTCATTGTCGGTCCCGGTGTTCAGCATGGCGGCTTAAAGTTATGCTTTATTTATAAATTCAGACAGCGTTTTGCCGTTGTCGCCCACGCGATCGGCAGCCGGCTTGGACTGGATTTGACGCCGCTTGATCCCTATCGGCAAGACGGTATGTATCTGGATGATCTCTCATGCTGTGGAGAGAACTGCGCATGCTAGCAGCATCTGCTTCATACCGGGCAAATCCCAGGCCGCGAACTGCCGTCCTCGTGGGCTTCGAATCCGCCGGCAAGTCTGCGCTCTTTCGTGGACTGACCGGTCAAAACGTAGGTGAAGAAGCAAATTTCAGAGGGTCAACCGTGATGGCACGCAAGGCCGAGCTTTCGGATTCGGCCTTCGAATTGGTGGATACGCCTGGAATTCGGTTACAGGATGACAGCCAGACTACGATGGCAGCCCTTAACCAATTGTCCGAAAGTGATACCTTGATCCTGGTTGTGCGCGCTACTCATGCGGGCCGGGAACTCCCTTTGCTGCTAGAGTCCTTAGCATTAAAGAACAAGAATATGCTTCTGGTTTTGACCTTCGCGGATAAAGTTCCGTCGGCATTGCAGAGCCAGGTGGATTTTCTTCGAAAAAGACTCGGGATATCGGTCATTCCGGTGAATTCCCGTCATCTAAATTCCAGGAGCCGCCATTTGCTGCTCCATGCGATCCCCATTGCTGGACCGATGACAAATCATTTGCTTCCAGATGACATCGCCGAACTGCCTATGGTTGAACCGGGCCGGACGTTGTTCGAATATCCCGTTTGGGGCCGATTAGCCTCCTTGGCAGCTCTTTTGCTGATGTTTGCGGCTCCGGTTTATATCGCTTATCTATTTTCGGGCTGGGTTCAGCCGCTTGTTGACCGATGGCTGGTCGATCCGCTGCGAATTTCGCTGATTAGCGTCCCAGGCATGATTCGGGATGCCATTGTCGGTGATTACGGGGTCGCTAGTTTAGGGCTGTATTCTTTTGTCTGGGCTTTTCCGGTTGTGCTGTTGGTCGGTTTGAGCGTCGCTTTGACCGAAGAAAGCGGGTTAAAGGATCGGATCACGGATGCATTGGATGGCTGGATGAGAACCATCGGTTTAAATGGGAGAGACCTCATTCCGGTTTTAGGCGGATTCGGCTGCAATGTCGTCGCCGTCTTCCAAAGCCGTACGTGCAGTTCCTGTACCCGGAAGTCCTGCGTCTCGATGATCGCATTCGGTTCCGCCTGCAGCTATCAGATTGGCGCATCTCTGTCGATTTTCAGTTCTGGCGGACATCCGTGGTTGTTTATTCCATATCTAGCGCTTTTGATCTTCGTCGGAGCACTGCATACACGATTATGGAACCGAGAGTCCGTTCCGAGTGCGGTCCAGGTTTATGCGAACCGTACCTTTTTGCAGAAGCCGTCCTTCAAAGCCGTGCTGTGGCGTGTTCGGGCCGTGACGAAGCAATTTTTAGTGCAAGCGATGCCCATATTTATCGGGATCTGTGTAGCCGCCACCTTACTAAGGTTAACAGGAATTCTAAATGCGTTGACAGGGATTCTGGCACCATTATTTAGCTTATTCGGGTTGCCTGCGGAGGCCGCGGGTGGAGTCTTGTTTTCCGTTCTTCGTAAAGACGGACTTTTGGTTCTCAATCAAAATGGAGGGGCCTTCGCAGCCAGTCTGAATGCAGGACAGCTGCTGATTTTCGTGTATCTGGCTTCCACAATCACAGCTTGCCTTGTAACGTTATGGACTTTACGCCGGGAAATGGGGACTTCGTTCGCAGCCAAGCTAGCCGGCAGACAGATCGTAACCTCACTGGCCAGCACTTTGCTGATCAGCGCATCGGTACGCCTATTCTAAAATACGATTCCCATGGGGTTCAGGCTGGATTCCGGAGGATGGAAGGTATACGCGAAAAACCGTCAGCAGGGAAGTTGGCTGGATGTGAATTACATGATGCCGAATATGGATTTTGAAAGTCAGCTGGAGCAAGTAGAGAGGGATCCGGATGGGATCTTTTGGCCGGCTTAAAGCAAAATGGCACAAATAAGCCGCAATTTTGCGGCTTTTTGTTTGAACTATCAAGCGGAAAGGTTCGCTTCAGCAAAATTGATGATTGACTATGATTTAACCGCGATAAATCTTATCCGCTTATAGTCCGCATACCACGCGCCATCCTTATACAAATCATTTTTTAGCAGAACCCTTATTTTGTCGAATACTTGTTTTTTATCAGCATCATTAAAATCGTAGAAAAAGTCATTTCCAGCAAAGCCGTTGAGCCAATAAGAAAGACCGGTCTCGCCATCTGCTAATTTAGTCGGACGATCAAAATGCACCGCATAAGTGACTCGAAAGCCTGCATGCTCAAGCATACTGCTATATTCACCGATACTAGGAAAATACCATGGAGATCGCTTATTGGCGTCGATCCCGTAATCTTCAGCGAGCACTTTCCTGATCGCAGCAACGATGGATTCGACGTTACCTTTCCCGCCGAATTCAGCAATAAATCTCCCTCCGGGCTTCAATGACTGGTGAACAGCACTTACGACAGAAGCAGCATTTTTGATCCAGTGCAGAGCCGCATTGGAGAATACCGCATCATAAGTGATTTCATGCGCGAAATGTTCCGCATTACCAACGATAAATTCAATGTCGGCATATTTATTTCTCGCCTGATCAATCATTTCGGCTGAATAGTCCATCCCGATGACTTTCGCACCGCTTTTAGCGATTTCAATGCTCAAATCTCCAGTCCCGCAACCAAGATCAAGAATCGTTTCACCACTTCTCGGTTGTAACAAATCCACGACCCCTTTCCCGTATTGAGCGACAAAACCTAATTTATTATCGTATAGTTCCGGGTTCCAAGTATGATCTGAACTCATTGTATCCGCTCCTTAATCCCTGTAGATTATGAATCCCATCGATTGATCCCAATGTATCAAAAATCAAGTTAACGGGGAAATATAAAGATCGCATAACTCTATAGGTTATACCTATTAAAAATTCGGAGTTTGGGGATGTAACCGGATTCGTGACGATCAGACTCTACCTCCGCAAAGAGATTAAAATGAACATATTCGAGAAAATGAATGACAGCATAGGAAACAGATATTTATAGAAAAAAACCAAGTGATTACATAACATAAATTATGTTAACCGAGAAAATACACGATTTTGAAGCCGCACCGTTGCGGCTTTTTATTTTGCCGAAAAAGACAAAAAAGAACGTCTATGGTTAACCCATAATGGATAAATTTTGTCTAATCCCTTCCGGTTAGTAGTCGTCTTCCTAACTCCAGTCGCGCTTCAAGCTCGATTCTGTTTTTGCAATCCTCGCAGTAATACATTCCTTTACGGTTCCGTTTCGCGCGGTCGTAAGCTTGAGTGCCCTCGAAAACCTCAAATGCTTTTTTACAACTATAACAGTTCAATTGGAACCGAAATCCTGTGGATTGATCCTGCATCGGAATCTCCCTCCCGTCAATCACTTCAAGGTCCCACCCTCTTGACGTGATCATCGCGACGCGTTATAACTGAAAAAAACGATTTAACACACTGTGCTATTTATTTTAATACAGTGTGCTAAATAAAACAAGGGGCGTTTATTGTTGCCGAAAATCGTGGACCACGAACAAAAAAGAAAACTGATTGCGGAATCGGCGTGGAGCATTATTGAAGCAAAAGGGATCGAACATGCGTCAATCCGCGCCATCGCCGCTGCGGCAGGGGTTTCGCCTGGCGCTTTACGGCATTATTTTTCAACGCAAGACGAGCTGTTGCTCTTTATCGTGGACTATTATTTGACGAGAGGAGTCGACAGGGCGGCAGAAGGATTGGAGATAAGCCGCATTCCGATGAAGGCCGCGAAGGAAGTGCTTCTAGAGCTGCTCCCTATGGATACGGAAAAACGAACTGCAGCGAGCGTCTGGTGGGTATTCGCCATCCGTTCTCTCACGAGTTCGGCGTTACAAGTAAAAAAAGACGAGCTCACGGACGGACTTCATCACCTGTCGAAAATTGTCATCGATCTTCTGTCTACAGCAGAGCTTCTTCCCTCGTCGACTGACATCGAACTCGAAACATTTAGATTGGCCGCGGTCATCGAAGGTTTGACGATCCTTGCATTGCTTCGCCCGGAGATCTACTCACCGGAGACCGTTGAAAGAGTCGTTGTCCGTCATCTTCGGGAGCTTTGCGCCCACTAACAATAATTTTGACACAAATTACATTGTAGACTGTAGTCTATAAGCTAATGAGAAGGAGAGTTATCACAACCTCAACATAGCAATTGAAAAGAAATTGCAATATTTTTTCCTTGGTAATATAAGATTATATCGTGGTAAAGAAGTGTGGTGACCTGAAGGTCAAGCTGTAACTAAAATCTAAAAAATAGGTACACGGGAGATGTGGGATATGAAGTTCAACAGAATAGACCATGTAGGAATCAACGTAAATGACCTACCTGCAGCCAAAGCGTTTTTTCTCGATTTCGGCCTTGAGGTGAAAGGCGAATGGGAAATGGAGGGAGAGTTATTGGAGCAGGTTGTCGGGCTTAACGGCGCCAAAACAGCATGCGTAGCATTGGGGATGCCAGACGGTGATACATGGATCGAGCTAGTTAAGTATTATTCGCCGTCCGATGAACAGGATGTTCGGAAATCTTTTGCAAATACGCTGGGTATCCGACATATTGCAATTGCCGTTGAAGATGTTGAAGCTATTGTTGCCAAGCTGAAAGCGAAGGGCACGGAAATCTTTAGCGAGATCCAGCAATATGAAAATATTTATAAGTTGTGCTACGTTCGTGGGCCTGAAGGAATTATTTTGGAGTTGGCTGAGAAATTAAATAAGCAAAAATAAACACTAACTACAGCCGCGAAGTTGCGGCTTTTTGCATTTACAGGATAGGGTATGGCATGGATTGAGGTGGGGCACCCTAATTGCTGGAAATGTAGTGGTTGGGGGGACTGACGTGGATTTTTTCAAAGGCCAAGAGTCGTTGACGGTGCTGGAATGGATTTTGCGGAGCATCGTAGGATTTATAATTCTGATCATTGCAGCAAAAATGATGGGTCAGCGTTCCATCTCCGGACTTCGGTTTCTGGATTTCATTATCGCGCTTACGCTCGGCAATATTATTGCGCATCCGCTGTCAGACGAGCATCTTGGATTAAAAGGAGCCGTCACTTCGACCTTTTCGATTGTTATTTTCTACATAGCCGCAATCTGGCTTAGTCTGAAGATCCCGGTGATCAAACAATTTTTTGATCCGCCGGCAACTCCCCTTATAATGGATGGGAAGCTTAATTACCGGAACCTATCGAAAGCGAAGCTGTCCATTGAATTTTTGTACGCCGAGCTGCGAAAATCCAACGTAGAGGACATCTCGAAGGTTGCCTTTGCAGCATGGGAACCAGGCGGTACACTATCTGTTTTCCTAAATACAGCTTATCAGCCCGTAACTCCGGCTGACTTAAAACTGACCACTCAACCCTTCAATCTGACCAAACCGATTATTACGGACGGCCATATAGAACATGCGTTACTGCGCGAGATCGGAAAGGACCTCGTATGGCTGGAAACGGAAATACGACCTCATGGAATAAATAGCGTAATCTTGGCAACGGTAGACAGCAAACGAACGATACAGGTGCATGTGATCCGGGAACCAGGGACGCTTTAACGATCGGCTCAGCAGGCGGATTACGGTGCAAGTATAGATTTAGACCATCTTAGTGTAGTTGCCTGCGGGATATTTGCCTCCCAAACTATTTTCACCACACAAAGGCCTTGCTGTTCGTTTGTGTGGTTTTTTTGCGGTAAAAAAATGAGGTTCATGATGAAATCTTGGCACCATGCTTTGATCGTTTTTTTAGGAGGATGCATGAGGTATTGTCCACTTTTGTTAGATTGGCAAATGCAGCAGGTTGCATAAGAAAAAGCCGACCAAGATGAAGCTTATTTCCATCGCTTTGCTTCAACACATCACACCGGAAAGTCATCTTGAACTCGTAGAGAACATTTTTAAGGGTCGACAAAGGATATTTTCAATACAATTGGTGGGAACTGGTCTACTATAATGGAGAAATCGATGGACTTATTCAGCCTGTTGTATTTAAGGGATGTGAGAAGAATGGATTGATGGAAGGAACGATCCATTATATAGGTGTCATTCCTGAGTTCCGTGGGAAAGGATTTATTAACGATTTACTGTTAAGAGCAACAAGAGTGTTACAAGGTATTGGGGTTTGGAGAATTTATGCCGATACCGATGTTGAAAATTTCCCGATGATGCAAACTTTCGAGAAAGCGGTATACGAAATAAATAAGTAGTGATCATTAAAAAAAAAAGAATCTGAAAAGCCTTTTAAAGCCGCAACGCTGCGGCTTTTTATAATGTAACGATATAAAATCGTTGTTTTTGTTAAAAAATCGGTTTCTGATTTAAAGACTTATCGTTTGAATTTCAATATGATACATATGAACGAGCTTATGAAGAGCTGATGCGCTGAACACATTTTTTTATAAAGGGGAGACAGGGATTGAAAAAAGGCCTGACGAAAGCTGGAATCGGAAATGTGGACGACGTCCTTTTTATTCAAAAAGCCGCTGAATATGGATTTGCAGCCGTGGATTTAGATATGAGGAGCATTATGAATGAAGCTGGAGTGGACAAGATTAAGAGAACTTTAGATACGAACGGGATCGTCATTGGAGCCGTCGATTTGGGTGTGGACTGGCGAAACGGCAGCGATGCATTTGCGCGCGATCTTTCGAAATTGCCCGGTTATGCAGCAGCCGCAAACCAGCTTGAAATCCCGGCATTTACGACATACATTCTGCCTTCAACCGATGAAAAACCAGCGCTCTATATGGCCAAAGTAGTTCACCGATTAAGGGACTGCGCGAAGATTCTGGGCAGCCACGGAATTAAGCTTGCGCTGGAATTCGTTGGTCCGCTTCATCTTCGTACGGCGTGGAAGCATCCATTTATTTGGACCATCGACGAGACTTTAGAACTGATTGATGCCATCGATCTGCCCAACGTCGGATTGCTCTTGGATTGCTATCATTGCTATACAACGGAAATGGGGACAGAGCGGTGGGACACTCTGCGTCCGGAACAAATTGTCCATGTGCATATCAATGACGCCAAGGATAAACCGATCGACCAACTACAAGACAATGAGCGCCTATATCCAGGAGAAGGGGTTATTGATGTCGGCGGGTTCTTGCGCAGCCTGGATCGTCTGGGATATGACGGCGTGGTTTCTCAAGAAGTACTGTCACAAGAAGAACCGGACACCACGGTGGATGCATTATTTGAGCGTTCCCGCACCGGGTTTGCAAGAGCGTTTGATTTTGGCAGATAAAAAGATGCGAGCACCCTATAAATGGAGGATGACATGGAAAGCAGCATTAATGGAATCGATCAGGTGTCGCCTTTTGTGCGAACTGTAAAGATTAGCGAGACCCAATACCTTGTGGGAGAATGGGTGGATTATGATCATGTGTTTACGTACATCGAACAAGGTGAAGCTGAGATCATTTTGGACGGCATCCAATACGAAATCAAGGCGGGGGACGCCATTCTGATTCCACCGATGAAGCTTCATTTTATCCGGTCCACATCCGATGAGCCCTTAATTCAATACATTTTTCACTTTGATCTGTTTCATTGGGATGACCAGAGCCAGTGGCATGAAACCGGTGTCTATAAAGGGCAGAACATCGAAATTAAGCCGGAAGAAGAAATATTGTCAGCGCTGTACCCGATTTCGCATATCCACCCGGCACATCGCTTAGAGCTGTATAAGCGATTTCATATCCTTCGGCAGGAGTTTATGAATAAACGCCCATATTACCGGGTTTTCATGAAATCGCTTGCTTTGGAATTGCTCATACACTTTTTAAGAAACCAACATTCATCCCAAGAAGGAAAGGGAACCAAAACGAAAGGCTGGGCATCCATCGAAAAGGCGATTTTGTACATCCAGCAGCAGTTTAGCGACCCTCATCTAAATCTGGAGCAAATTAGCAGGAATGCAGGGCTGTCGACAAATCATGTATCGCATCTCTTTAAAGAACAGCTTGGCATTACCGTTTACAAATATTTGACTTACGTTCGAATGGAGGAAGCCAAAAGAAGATTGCTTGAAAACGACCTTTCGATCACACAGATTTCTGAGAAAGTAGGATTTACGACTATTCACGCGTTCAGTAGAACCTTCAAAACGATCGTTGGGCTCACAGCCAGTCAGTTTATTGAAGGTTATTCGAATACAGTCGATAACGGGGTCAAACCTTTTTCAGGGGAGGATTAGATGGAGAACAAGAAGATTGTGTTTACCGCTCCTTGGCAAGTCGAGGCAGAAACGGATGTCATAGAGGACGGGCGCATCGGGAAGCATGAAGTGCTGGTTCAGAAAAAATATTCCTTGATCAGCCCCGGCACCGAACTGGCCTGCTTATCCGGAAACGAAGGCTGGTTTCAAATGCCCGGTGTGCCGGGATATTCTTCCGTAAGCGAAATCATCGAGTTAGGGGAAGAGGTGCAGGGTTTTAAGAAGGGCGATTATGTTTTTCACTATGGAGATCACAGCTTGTACTCTGTAGTTTCAGCGAGTGGGATCTTTTTGAAAGCACCGTCCGACTTGCCGCTTCATTGGGTACCCTTCACCCGGATGGCTTCGGTTGCCATGACATCGCTTCGGGTATCGGATATCGAGCTTGGAGATCACGCGGCCGTGACGGGATTAGGACTCATCGGCAACATGGCGGCTCAATTGGCCACTCTGCAAGGGGCCTCCGTCATCGGAATAGACCTGTCCAACAATCGATTGGAGACGGCTCGAGCAAGCGGGATCGGGAATACGCTGCAGTCGGGTCCCACGGTTCAAGAACGGATAGCTGAGATGACCAGCGGCAAAGGCGTGTCGACCCTGATCGATGCAACGGGCATACCCCAAGTCGTAAGAGAGGGACTGCCGTGGGTGGCTAAATATGGCGAAGTGGTCCTGCTCGGAAGTCCGAGAGGGGAGTATCGCGATAACATAACGGATCTTCTAAACTACATTCACTTGGATGGACACGGTTGTATCACCTTTAAGGGAGCGCACGAATGGAGATATCCCGTGGAGCCTGACGCCTTTGTGAAACATTCGTTAACCCGGAACTCATATATTATTTTTGATCTCATGAAAAAGAAAAAACTGAAAATTGAACCTTTGATCAGTCACATCGTAAAACCGGAGCAAGCCGCTCAAGCATACGAAGGGCTGCGAAATGACAAAGATCATTATCACGGTGTCTTGTTCGACTGGTCCTAAAGAATTGGCTCTTAACTGTGAAAATCAAACAGAGAAAGCTGTCCGGCGGTGACGCCGGGCAGCTTTCTTTGTTTGAGGTTAGATAAAGAGCTCAATGTCGACTAGAACATAGAATTGAGGATTATAACGATTACGGTGACTAGAACTTGAAGCATACCGCAGAAGAGAATTCAACATATGGAACAATCAGGAATAGAGCTCGCTTTCAAGGTGGATACTATTGACCATAAATAAAATCGCGTACCTACAAGCAAGATGGGGCCGATCCTATCTTTCACTTACGCATAGAGAACGTCTCGTTTCCGTCCGCTTTAGTCTCAAGTTGTGTGATCACGAAGTCGGGATATTTGCGTGAACGCTAAGTTTATGGTTATTGAGCTGTATTTTCTTTGTAAAATGCCCTGAGGAGGTTGGATGATGCTTGATCTATATATGGTGCTATTGCTTGCCGCCACATTTTCGGCATTTTATGGATTAATGTACTGGTGCGAGCGTACGATCAAAGATCCGACGGGAGAGGATAACCCATGATTATCGTCGCTATTTTCACCCTGCTCGTATTTTTGTACCTAGTCTTCGCGTTGGTGAATCCCGAAAAATTTTAAGCCGTCAAATAAGTAGGAGGGGGAAGTCCGATGGGCGTCTTACAGATCGTAATTATCCTTGTGGTAACGGTGCTGTTGATCAAGCCGCTGGGAACTTACATCTATCATGTATTTTCCAATGAACCAAACCGGACCGACAGGATCTTCGGTTGGCTGGAGCGCTTCATCTATGCACTAATCGGGTTGAAGCAGCGGGCTGGCATGACGTGGAAAAGATACGTCCTAAGTTTCCTGTTGACCAATATTCTGTTTGTGGTGATTGGCTATCTGCTGCTGCGGATTCAGAGCGTACTCCCGCTGAACCCGAACGACATCGGTAACATGGAGCAGACGTTGTCATTCAATACGATTACTAGTTTCATGACGAATACGAATCTGCAGCATTACAGTGGCGAATCGGGACTCACCTATTTCACCCAGATGGCCGTCATTATGATGATGATGTTTACATCGGCTGCCACCGGGTTGTCTATAGTTATTGCCTTTATCCGCGGCCTTACAAGCAGAGGGCATACACTCGGTAATTTCTTTGAGGATTTCGTCAAGTCGCATACGCGCATCTTATTCCCGGCAGCCATCTTGGTGACGCTGTTATTGGTAGCCTTGCAGGTGCCGCAGACATTGAACCCGATATTAACCGTCACGACGCTCGAAGGAGCAGCTCAACAGATCGCCATCGGACCGGTAGCTTCACTGGAATCGATCAAGCATTTGGGGACTAACGGCGGTGGGTTCTTTGGAGTCAACTCGGCCCATCCGTTCGAGAATCCGAGCTCACTGACGAACATCGTCGAAATCTTATCGATGTGGCTGATCCCCGCCAGTCTGCCTTATGTTTACGGACGATTTGCGAAGAACAGCAGGCAGGGTTGGGTGATCTTCAGCGCGATGATGACACTTTTCATAGTGTTTCTGTGCGTCATCTATGCGTCGGAGATGAGGGGCAATCCTCAGATTACTGCCATGGGCATTGATACGTCGCAGGGCAACATGGAAGGCAAGGAGGTTCGCCTGGGGGTCGCCCAATCCTCGCTCTTCTCGACGGTAACTACGGCGGCAACGACGGGCTCAGTCGATAATATGCATGACACGCTGACACCGCTGGGAGGGGTGGTGCCTCTGGCCCAGATGATGCTAAACGTCGTCTTCGGCGGCGAAGGCGTTGGGCTGATTAACATGCTGATGTATGCGATGCTTGGCGTGTTCCTGTGCGGCTTGATGGTCGGGCGGACGCCGGAATTCCTCGGACGCAAGATCGAGCCGAAAGAGATGAAGCTAATTGCCGTGGCGATCCTGATGCATCCATTCATTATTTTAGTGCCGACGGCCATCGCGTTCTTGACCGATCTGGGACAGGGCTCGATCACCAACCCTGGCCACCACGGTATCAGCCAGGTGCTGTACGAATATACATCGTCCGCGGCCAATAACGGCTCGGGCTTCGAGGGGCTGGCAGACAATACGCCGTTCTGGAACATTACGACCGGACTTGTCATGCTGCTGGGACGCTATATCTCGATGATCGCGATGATGGCGGTGGCCGGCTCGCTCGTGCGTAAGCACCTGGTGCCCGAAACCATCGGCACGTTCCGAACGGACAACGCGCTGTTTTATGGAATCCTTATCGGGACCGTGCTTATTATAGGCGCGTTGACATTCCTCCCGGCGATCGTGCTGGGCCCAATTGCCGAACATCTGACGCTGGGATCATAAAAGAGAGGGCCAGGGGTGAAAGAGATATGAGTACTGGGCGAAAAAAAACGATGTTGAGTAAGGGAATCGCGCGGGCGGCGATGAAGGAAAGCTTCGTCAAACTGAATCCGATGACGATGATGAAAAACCCGGTCATGTTTGTCGTAGAAGTCGGCACGTTCATCGTGCTGCTGATGACGATTTTTCCTTCTTATTTCAACACGAGGAACGATATCGGCTTTAATATAGCAGTATTTCTTATTTTGCTGTTCACGGTTCTGTTCGCCAACTTCGCCGAGGCGTTGGCTGAAGGCCGGGGAAAAGCGCAGGCCGATACGCTGAAGAAAACAAAGAAGGAAGTTACAGCGAATAAGGTAGCCACAGACGGCGTCCAAAAAGTGCCTGCGGCGGAGCTGCGCAAGGGCGACATTGTCATCGTCTCGCAGGACGAGATGATTCCCGGCGATGGCGAAGTAATTGAAGGCATCGCCTCGGTTGACGAATCCGCTATTACGGGCGAATCTGCCCCAGTCATCAAGGAGGCTGGCGGGGACTTCAACTCTGTCACCGGGGGTACACGCGTCATTAGCGACCGCATTCACGTCCGAATATCGTCCGATCCCGGCGAATCGTTCATCGATCGCATGATTACCTTGGTAGAAGGCGCCAAGCGTCAGAAGACGCCGAACGAGCTGGCGCTTAACACGCTTCTCATTACCCTGACGATCATTTTCCTAATCGTGGTTGTGACGCTGTCACCCATTGCGAGTTATTTGAACATTGAACTGAAAGTGCCTATCCTGATTGCCTTGCTTGTTTGCTTGATTCCAACGACGATTGGCGGTCTTTTGTCCGCCATAGGCATTGCAGGCATGGACCGGGTGACCCAGTTCAACGTATTGGCCATGTCCGGCAAAGCGGTCGAAGCGGCTGGCGACATCAACACGATGATTCTCGATAAGACCGGTACAATTACGTTTGGAAACCGGATCGCGAGCGAGTTCATTCCGGTGGGTGGCGAAAGCCTGGAAACGCTCGGTGAGTGGGCGGCCGTCAGCTCGGTTAACGACGAGACGCCGGAGGGCCGTTCGGTGCTGGAGCTGATGAAGTCAAAGTCGCTCCACTACGACGAATCGGTATCCAATGGAGGCGAGGTTGTCGAATTTAAGGCTGATACGCGGATGAGCGGCGTTGATCTGAAGGATGGCCGCAAAGTGCGTAAGGGAGCGGTTGATGCGGTCAAAAAGTGGGTGTCCGCACAGGGCGGCAGCATACCCGGCGACCTGGATTCGAGCAGCGACAACATCGCCAGAGAAGGCGGCACACCGCTTGCTGTCGCCGTGGATAACCGGATTTTCGGGTTGATCTATTTGAAGGATACGGTCAAGCCCGGCATGCGCGAGCGGTTCGAACAGCTGCGCCGGATGGGCATCAAAACGATCATGTGTACGGGTGACAATCCACTGACGGCGGCCACAATTGCCCGGGAAGCTGGCGTGGATGATTTCATCGCAGAGAGCAAGCCGGAGGATAAAATTGCGGTTATCCGCCGCGAGCAGGCCGAAGGCAAGCTCGTCGCCATGACGGGGGACGGCACGAACGACGCGCCTGCGCTGGCGCAGGCGGATGTGGGCCTGGCAATGAACAGCGGCACCACGGCCGCCAAGGAAGCTGCCAATATGGTCGATCTCGATTCCGATCCGTCAAAGATCATCGAGGTGGTCTCCATCGGAAAGCAGCTGTTAATGACGCGCGGCGCACTAACGACATTCAGTATTGCTAACGATATCGCCAAATATTTTGCGATCATTCCGGCCATGTTCACGCTGGCGATTCCGCGCATGCAAGTGCTCAACATTATGGGGCTGGGTACGCCGATGTCGGCGATTCTTTCGGCGCTGATTTTTAATGCCGTCATTATTCCGCTGCTCATTCCACTGGCCATGAGAGGCGTCTCCTACAAGCCGATGAGTGCATCGAGGCTGCTTGGCCGCAACATCGTATTATATGGGATCGGCGGTGTCATCGTGCCTTTCATTGGCATTAAACTAATCGATCTGATCGTTCATATCTGGGTGTAATTCTGTCCAGATTCTAATGCTGCCTTGCGCTCCGGTTAATCGGTGTTTCCGAGCGCCTGCGATCGCTCATTTATCACATTGAATGGAAGGAAGAACATAACATGGATCAATCGTCGAAGATGCCGGGACATACGGCGGGCTCCTATGCCTGGATCGCCGTAAGGGCGGCCATCGTGTTTATCATTCTTTGCGGGATTGCCTATCCGCTCCTATGCACGGGGCTTGCGCAGGTGATCATGCCGGGTAATGCGAACGGCAGTCTGATTAAGGATTCGACCGGCAATGTCGTCGGCTCGGAACTGATCGGGCAGCGGTTCACCGATCAGAAATATTTTCAAAGCCGCATTTCTAGCATCGAATATAAGGCGGAAGCGTCGGGTTCGAACAATTATGCCCCATCGAACCCCGACATGCTAAAGCGAACGAAGGATTTTATCAACGCATGGAAGGAAGCCAACCCGGACGTTCCGATTTCCGAACTGCCGATCGCCTTGGCCACCAACTCCGGATCCGGTCTCGATCCGCATATTACGCCAGAATCAGCCGCCGTACAAATTCCCCGTATCAGCAAGCTAACCGGTATCGATTCAAACACGCTGCATCAGTTGGTCGACAAGCATACAGCCGGGCGCGATTTGGGCCTTTTCGGAGAGCCGCGGGTCAACGTACTGGAGCTAAACATGGACTTGAAGTCGCTGATGACGAAATAAAAGGTTGATAGTTGGTACCCTGTTTGTCCTTCGGGCGGCGGGGCTTTCTTGCGTTAATGAGAGGGGAGGAGAGACGATGAAGGAATTCGGCCGCAAGACGCCGGAAGAGCTTCTTCATTCCATCATGAAAGTTCACTTGGGCCGTCTGAAAATCTATATCGGCTCAGTTAGCGGAACTGGGAAAACGTATCATATGCTGCAGGAGGGACACACGCTGAAGGCGCAGGGCATCGACGTCGTCATCTGCGTCGTGTCAACAATGGAGCGCCGGGAGACGATCGAGCAAGTCGGCGACCTGGAGCAGGTACCGAGCATTAAATGGTACAAGGACGGCGACGAGCATAAGGATCTGGATTTGGATGCCATTATGGCCCGCAATCCGGAAGTCGTGTTGGTTGACGAGCTTGCCCACCGGAATCGCGATGGAGCACGCTTCCCGACGCGCTTCGAGGATATCCGCTTCCTGCTTGGTCTGGGGATCAGCGTCATCACGACGGTCAACGTCTACGAGCTTAAGGGCGTGACGGAGCAGGCCCAGAAGCTGACCGGCATCGTGGTGAAGGAAACGGTACCGGACTATACGCTGGAGCTGGCCGATGAGGTGCGGCTGATCGACGTAACCCCGGAAACGATACTGGAACGGCTGTCGAACGGTTATATTCACCAAGGCGATTCAGGCCTTTTCGAACGCGGCAATCTGGCCAAGTTGCGCGAACTGGCGCTGCGCCTTGTCGCTGGAGGTGTCAACGATTCGCTGGAGAAACACCGCGAGGAAATGGGGCTTAGTGGGCCGTCGGGGGCGGCGGAGCGTATTCTCGTCTCGACGCAGTATCATTGGAACGGGTCGATCTACGTTCGTCGTGGCCAGCAAATCGCCAAGCGGCTGAGCGGAGATTTGAGGGTCGTGTCGTTTGTTCCGCCCCAAACATCGCTTTCGAAGGAGGCTGCGGCGTTCAAAAGCTCAATTATGCAGCTCGTCGACAAGGTTGACGGCGTATTCGAGGAAATTACCATCCCGTCCCGCAGGGCGCTGCCTCGCATGCTGGCAAGCTACGCCGCCCGGCACAACGTCACACGGATTGTAATGGGCCATTCGAGGCTGAGCCGTTGGCAAGAATGGTGGAAGGGATCGGTGGTAGGCGGGCTGGTCAAGCGGATTCAAAATACGGATCTGTTCCTTGTAGCCGACCGAGCGATCGAGGAAGGGGAGCGAATCCTGCCGACGCGCAGCCGCCGGAAAGAGAAGCAGGATCCTTACCGTCGATTAAGCGATGCGGATCTCAAGCAGAAGATCGATCGGATTCGGCGAGGCAAATGTAAAGTTTACATCGGTGCGGCGCCAGGCGTCGGCAAAACGTACACGATGCTGCGGGAAGGGAACGATTTGTTAAAGAAGGGCATCGACGTCGTTATCGGGCTTTTGGAAACGCATGGCCGGCAAGAGACGTTTGCCCAGGTCGGCGAGCTCAAGACGATCCCCCGCCTCGTGAGGAACTACAGAGGGACTACGCTCGAGGAAATGGACATGGAAGCGATTCTGAAGCGTAACCCGGAGGTCGTGCTGATCGATGAACTGGCCCATACCAACGTTCCGGGGAGCAAACACAAGAAGCGATACGAGGATGTACTGGACATATTAAATGCAGGCATATCCGTTATATCCACGATGAACGTGCAGCATCTGGAAAGTCTCAACGATGCCGTCGAGCAGATTACGGGTATCCGCGTACGGGAGACGGTGCCTGACAGCATGATGCGTGTAGCGGACGAAGTGCAGCTGATCGATGTAGCTCCGGGAGCGCTGCAGCAGCGGATGAAAGAGGGGAAAATCTATGACCGCAGCAAAATCGATCAGGCGCTCGGCCATTTTTTCAAGCTGGGCAATCTGATCGCGTTGCGGGAGCTGGCACTGCGGGAAATCGCGGACGATGTTGACGAGCGGCTGGAATCGTGGGATAGGCAGGAATCGCTTAGAGGTCCGTGGCGGCGGGAAGAGGTGATCTTCGTTGCCGTGACAACCAGTCCCAATGCGGAACGGCTCATCCGCAGGGGGTTTCGCATCGCATATCGACTCAAGGCGGCGTGGTTCGTCACGTATGTGCATGAGAACGGCGATGTTCCTGAGCCGATGAGGAAGCGTCTCGATAAGCTGAAGGAGCTGACGAACCAACTGAGCGGCAGTTTCGAGCTGCAGCACGCAGGCCACCACAGGCAGGTGGCATCCCGGCTGATCGCCATGGCCGATCAATATGCGGCTACACAGATGATTATCGGTCAATCCACCCGGAGCTTCTGGAAGAAGCTGCAGATGGGTTCCGTCGTGAACGGCATTTTGCGCCATGCCCGTCATATGGATGTACTGATCGTGGCCGATTTCGATCCGAACGTCAAGGTGGATACAGAAGAGTGATCGTCATCAGACACCATGTAGGGTGACGGCATTCATGGTGGACAACCTTACAAATCCTATGTAATGACAAGGAATGATTATTATAGCCACAACAACATATAGCATTTAAATTTGTCATTCTTTCAGATATTGGCTTCGAATGTTCATCATTCACTTTGCTTGACTGTGGCAATGCTGTTCATCCATTTAGAAAGTGGAGCTGGAAATCAACAGGTTCTGGGGATTACAATGTTCTAAATGGCTGTTTATACTATGATCTTGATCCTTTAAGAGTGGTGACCTACATTCTCTGCATATGGCGGCCGACTTGAACATCCAAGGAAGGTGACATACATGAAAACAAATCGTTCTTCATCTCCATTGGGCGATTACATCAAATCGCGCCGGGAACGGCTGCAGCCTTCAGAGGCAGGGATACAGCCGCTGCCCGGACGGAGGCGCACCCCAGGGCTTCGACGGGAAGAGGTCTCTTATCTTGCCAACATGAGCGTGACTTACTACACCTGGTTAGAGCAAGGCAGAGAGGTTAATCCTTCGCCGGAAGTTCTGCTGAATATCAGCAGTGCGCTGCAGCTTGACGTGGATGAACAGAAGCATCTGTTCGATCTCGCAAATGTAGACCCTGCGAGCGCCGGAACCACCCCGAGCAGCGAAGGACCGGATCGCCGCATTTTGCAAAAAATCGTCGACCAGCTGCAATATCCGTCTTTCATCACGGATGAAGGTACGGACGTGATCGCCTGGAACCGGGCGGCAGAACTAATTATAGCCGACTTCGGCAATATGCCGGAAAACGAAAGATATATGCTGAACATCATATTTTTTAAAGAGGATTATCGTAGTCGTCTTGTGAATTGGGAAGGCTTCGCCCGCTACGCCGCAGCGGTTCTCCGGGCAAGCTTTGATCGCAGCAAGGACAACCCGCTGTATAAGGAACGACTCGAACGCTTGAGAAGGGAAAGCGCGGACTTTGAGTATTTCTGGAACCTCTACGAAATCAAACAAAAGCGCGTAACAACCGCGATATTTCGGCTTCCGGACGGGCAGGAAATGGAGTTCATGCTCCATTCCGCGGCCGCAATCGATAACGATCCGGACCTGCACTGGTGTATCTTTGCCCCGGTTCCCGGTTCAGGCACGGAAGAGAGATTAATGTCTCTCCTGGAGCAGGATAGGCTCCCTGAATGAAGAGGATCCTGTTACTCCCATTAATAGTATAAACGTGCTGTGGCTAGCCCCTTTCAATTGCTCGTATGATACAGAGGAATACAACAATTGGAGGGTGTTAAGCATGCAAACATGGTTTATTACAGGGGCGTCAGGAGGCTTGGCTTCGCGCATAACCCGTCGGTTGCTTGAAAGAGGCGACCGTGTAGCCGTAACGGTGCGCAAGCCGGGCGTACTTGACGATTTGAAGACGCAATATGGTTCCCGATTATGGCAGGCTCATTTGGATCTGACTAACCCGCAGCAAATTGATGAGGTGGTCGAACGTGCATTCATGGAACTCGGTACGATCGATGTGTTTGTCAATAACGCAGCCTATGGATTGTATGGTGCCGTGGAGGAAGCAAGCGACAGGCAGATCGAGCATCTGTTCATGACCAATGTTCTTGGATCTCTGCGTGCAGCGCGTGCCGTCCTGCCTTTTTTTCGCAAACAGGGCAGCGGGCATATCGTACAGATATCAAGTATGGCGGGCCATTATTCCACTCCGGGAATGGGATTGTACTGCTCATCAAAATGGGCGGTTGAAGGTGCCTTTGAAGCGCTGGCCAAGGAAGCCGCGTCGTTCGGTATGAAGACGACCATCGTGGAACCGGGTGGAATCCGTACGAATTTCATTACAAGCAACGCTGTATTCGGAGAACGGATGGACGTATACCGCGATAAGGAGGCAGGCCAATTTGTCAGCCTGATGAAGGGAGAATTGCCGGGCATCGATATGAGCATGTTTAATCAAATGGTTGTCGGCGATCCGGATAAAATGGCGCAGCAAATTATACAGCGCGTCGATCAGGGTGACGGTCCAATACGGATGGCGCTGGGCAGCGACGCCTATGAGCAAATCCGGGAAGCTCTGCTGGACAGATTGACCGCTTTGGAAGCACAGAAAGAGCTCGCTTATTCCACGGATGCAGATGATGTATTAAAGCAGGTTTAAAAGTCAAAGTCGCTCCAGATTTGGAGTTACCCCCGTCAAGTAGACAGTTATAAAAAGGACCTAGGCAACCTTAGTTCGGTACTCAACCGGGCTAAGGTTGTTTAATTTTTTCTGGAATCGGTGGTGGTTATAAAATTGAATATAACGATGAATTTCATCTACGAGTTGCTTTTGGTCTGTGTAGTGGTGTAGCCGTAAAGATTCGCTCTTGAAATGGCTGAAAAAGCTTTCCATACATGCGTTATCATGACAATTA
>NZ_NQMO01000004.1 GCF_002257645.1 Paenibacillus sp. XY044
TGCATGGAGCTGACCAATACTAATCGGTCGAGGGCTTATCCAAAAAGAAACCCACCAAAGTGAAGAACAGCGCTGAAGCTGATTCCGAGTACTTTGGCGGGGACCCGATAATTCTTAAAGCGCAGATTCGTTTCGTATCTAGTTTTCAGGGAGTCAAAAATGCTGCTTTCATTCCAAGCGGGTGAGAGAAGCGTGCATGACTTTCAGCATTTGGCGATGCTGAAACCTGAATTATGCATTTGGTTATTAACCAATGCTCCGTTTGGTGGCGATAGCGGAGGGGTTCCACGCGTACCCATCCCGAACACGACCGTTAAGCCCTCCAGCGCCGATGGTACTTGGACCGAAGGGTCCTGGGAGAGTAGGACGTTGCCAAGCGAAGGACCACTGTTGATAAACATCGACAGTGGTTTTTTTATTTCTTATCCCCATTGTGGACAACACATCTGTATTGTCCGCTCATCCACAAATTTAATGTCCCTGATGGATTTTCCAAAGGTTATGCACAAAAAAGAGAACCATCCTCGCCCAATTTGCATTATAATCATAAATTATATTCCCAATATTCACAGTTTCATCCCCAGTACTCACAACTAGAAGCTGATTTATGGCATGAATGATTCATGTGATGATGTTGAATTGACTTTTGTCTAAATGTTATTCACATGTACATAAGTTTGCGAGTTCTCGCCCAGGGAACTCCGCCTGGTAGCCCTTGGATCGGATAAAGGAGGAGTAGGTTTGACCGAAGCACAAGCACGAGCTGTACAGTATGTACGTACAGATGCTTTGGAGGTGCAGTGCCTTTCTCGCAGCGTGATTGACCGGATTTTGGCTGGAGATGGCCTAAACGCAATTGATGTTGACTCGCTCATTGATAACATCCGCCGTTTTGCAAGAGTTACGGTCAATTTTCATCCCGATCGTTTGCTCATTACTGGCCGTTCGGTGGTTGAGGGATTGCTTCAGGATGGGGTGTACCGGGGTCAGTTTGAGACCTCGATCTCTAACGGGAGCCGAACGGCATTCGCGGGTGGTGACCGTGACCGCTGGGAAGAGCATTTGTTTGGAAAGTCCTACCAGTCACCCGGAGTTACCAATGAAGAACGACCGAAGTATGGCGGGCTTAACCTGATGAATTATGCAGACGGTGCGTCACCCCGGTTTGGTTCGTGCCATTTGGTCCTTCGCCCATACGTGTCGGAGCGCTGCACTTTTACGTTTGGGGATAGCTTTACGGGTCCGGAGCGAAAAGGAACGATCGACGTTTTTTCTCCGCTGTTAGCCCCCTTGTTTGAGGCTGCTGTCAGCACACAGGAGGTGCTTGGTTCCGATCACATCAGCGTAGCGCTGCTGGTGGAGCTGCTTCAAAAACTGAGCTCCAGATCCAACGAGTTTATACCGGAAGCCTTGGGACGATCGCTCGATGATTACATTGAAGCTCAGGTTCATGCTGTAGTGGATTTGGCGAACGATGCGGAGGCGATCATTGCAGATCCTTCTTTCAGAGGTACGCCAACGGGGAACCTATTGAAGGAAATCTGCCATAAATATGGTCTGCGGCTTGGCTGGCATGCCGGTTTTCAGATGGAGGTCGGATCGGTGCCGAGTGATTTTCGGGGACCTGCGATGCAGCCGCTTGCGCTCCGGATCGACCAAAGGTTTGGAAACGAAAAAGGGTGGATTAACGCGGCGGTATTGGGTTTGGCAGCGGCATCGCTGCACGATCATCCCGAGGAGTGGGAGGACTGGGGATCATACGACGAAACTTTACAGCACATTAAACAATTATGGCATGTCCTTGTCCGATTTGGGTCCCCATTTAACTGTGTTACGTAATGTTACGGAATATCAAGGCGATGTCATTTAAAGGATCAGAATTCTTTTGATTCATAACTTTGTAGACTTCCTGTGGTGTATAAACTTTCTATGTTTTGTAGACATCCTATGCTCGTAGAACTTCCTATGAATGAAAGGCTGGTGAACGAGTGAAACCTCATAAGGAGGCATCCCAGCAAATTGACGAAATGGTTTCAGCTGAACCTTTAGTTTGTAATGAAGCCGATGACCGTGGAGTACAGGAACCTTTTACCGAATTACAGCGACCTCAAGCCAAAAACGACTCTTCCTCCCGGGGACAGGTTGTTCTGTTCATCTCCGTTGTTTTCCTATATTGGTTCTCATCGTATATTTATGTCCCGATTTTGTCGCCTTATATCGAGCATTTGGGGGCATCCTATACGTATCTTGGCATCGTTCTCGGTTCTTACGGCTTGATGCAGATATTGTTCAGGTTGCCGCTTGGCATTTTATCGGACTTCATGGAAAAGCGCCGTCCATTTATATGGCTGGGCTTGGCCGCCAGTGCTTTAAGTGGGCTGATGTTCGCCGCGTCCGGACAGTTGGGCTGGGCGCTCACTGCGAGAGCGATGGCAGGGATCGCCGCATCGACATGGGTGGTGTTCACCGTCGCGTTCTCAGGCTTTTTCCCAAAACATGAGGTAACCCGGGCGATGAGCATGATGCAGTTCACCACGGTGACCGCCCAATTGACGAGCATGCTCGTCAGCGGGTATTTGGTGGAACGGTGGAGCTGGCAGCTGCCGTTTTGGCTTGGAGGCATCGTTGCGGTGGTAGCCCTTGTGCTTGCTTTGTTTTTGCGGGAAAAGGAACCGGACCCAGCGCGCGTGCCCATGACGCTTCAGGATTTGGCGCCGGTCATGCGTGACCGGACGCTGTTTCGGGTTTCATTTCTGTCGATCCTGGCCCACTGCGTTCTTTTCATCACGATGTTCGGGTATACGCCGAATCAGGCGCTGGACTTGGGCGCGAGCAAAAACGACCTTGCTTGGCTGACACTGTCTTTCATGCTGCCGCATGCAGCGGCAACCCTGTTTGCCGGGCGGACCTTGGTCAGCCGTTTCGGGGAAAGAGCCGTGCTAACCGTGGGGTATGTGGGGACAGCCGTTTTTACATTTTGCATCCCGGTGGCGCCCAGTTTTGGCTGGCTGTGCGTAACGCAAATATTTAATGGGCTGGCACAAGGGCTGGTCTTCCCGCTCCTTCTCGGCAAGTCGGTCGCTCATATCGAGCCGTCCAAACGGGCAACGGCAATGGGGTTCTACCAAGCGGTCTATGCGATCGGCATGTTCATGGGCCCGTTTATCGCCGGCTGGATCAGCTCGGCTTGGGGTCTCGCAGGCGGGTTCCGCCTGGCGGCATATACGGCGTTAGCGGCGGGAGTGCTCGCTTTTTGGTGGATTCGGGCGGAGACAAAAGCTGCGGTGAGTGCAGCTTCAGGCAAGCCGCATGGTAAAGGGACAGTTCAGAAAAATGTGTAGATGATTCGGAAAAGTGACCTAGGGATCAGGCTGGATGGTAGAAGGTACAGTCATACGATCGGTCTGAACCGCCAAAAGACCCGCAAAGCATAAAGCTTTGCGGGTCTTTTTTTATTTCTCCGACATGGGGAGAAACAGAAGGGAAAACGGCAGGTTGCTGCCGGCGGCCGGGGACAGCCAGAGTTCCACCTTTTCCTCGCGGTCCTGCGTCCGGTACAGCACGGTGGCGCTGTCCTGGGAGCCGTCGCCGTGCTTGATCTCGACGATCCGGTCGTTCACCCTCGCCGAGCCAAAGTATCTTCCGCCGCGCGGGTTGAAGGCAATGAGCGTATCCGGCGCGACGTGGTTCAGGATGATTTTATACAGGACGCCGTAGTTGCCGGAGTTGATGGCTACGCTGTCCTGCATTCCGTCCATCCCCTGCTGGAAAGGATCGGTGGTGTTGTCGGTGAGCGGCAGGCGCTCTGCTTCCGTTCCGACCGTGCCGTCGTATTCGAACACGCGCGTCGAATCGGCAAAGGTGCCGCGGACGATGGACTCAATCGGGTTTAAATCAGGCAGGGTCGGCATGGCCGCGATCGGGTCATGATCGGCCTTCACCATCAGCATCGTGTATTCAACGGGGGCATCGCTGGTGACATCGGCGTTCATCGTGATGACATCGCCGGGAGCGGCCGCGGTTGCATTCAGCTTAGGAAAAAGGGCTACGCTCTCGCCGGGAGCGATCTGCATGCTTCGCTGCTCGCTGCCGGTCAAGGTGGACTCCAAATACCGAACGCCGGCCAGCCTGCCGGACAGCTCCGGATACGGGGTCGGCCCCGCCACGCCCGCGCCCTCGATTTGGATCGATGCCGGGGCGTCGCTCGGATTGGTCGCGATCAGGTAGAAGCGTGCCTTTGCGGCCAGGTTGTTTTTGTGATGGACCATAAACCGGGTCGGTCCCGACAGGATGTCCTGATACAGGATCCCTTCCGAGTTGACCGTCTCCGGACCGCTGGCCCGGAACAGCAAATACGGCTCCGTCGTGTAGGTGTAGGGCAGCGCTTTGTAGGACAGGATCGATTTACCGCTGACCTGGAGCGTGCTTCCAGCCGGAGTAAAGCGCTTGGCATACTCTGCTTTGCTGTACATCACCTCGGAGGCGATTTCGATTTTTTTGCTATATTCGGAGGTCAGGCCGTGCTTGTCGGTGACCTTAAGTTTGATTTCCACCGTACCCGGCTCGAAAAAGGCCAGTTCGTTGTTCGTCCATTCCCGATTCGTGATCGCGTCCTCGTCGTCGGTGCTTTCATCATTCAGGGTCACAGGCTCCCCGATCCGGTATTGGTCTTTGTCCGTCGTAAAATAGGCCTGCGGCGGTTCGTTCACTTGCGGCGATTCAGGCTTGTCCGTCCCCGAAGTTCCGGTGCCGCCAGGGTACAGCGTAATTTGGTTTCCCTGCAGCACATAAGGGAGATGAAAAGCAGCTGTCAGCGAAGTGAGGGGAACCATCAACACGCCGTGATCCTCGTATGCTTCGCCTCTCATCGTCTGCTTCTCTCCGTTAACCTGAAATGTCGTGGTATGTACGCGGTACCGGGCTTCGGTACCTTCTCCAGAAACGGTGGTCTCTTTTGTAGAGGCTTGATAGGTCACTTTGCAGCCCAAAGAGGCGGCGAGCGATCGTAGGCTGACGAAGGTTACCCCTTTTTTGACGACGGTGGGACGATTTAACGTGGACTCGGTGCCACTGCTTGTGGTTCGGCTGCTGTTCAAATAGATGATCCTCGTTCCGGTTGGAGCATCTTTCGCTTGAGCGGTAGTCACTTGGGCCGTAGGCTCTTTCTGCAGGGACGTAGGTCCTTGCTCTGGACCAGATGCGGCGGATGCCGGAGCCACGTCATGGGCGGCAAAGAGAACGGAAGTCAGAAGGATGGCTTTTTGCATGTTCATGGGAATGATATGAAACTCCTTTTCTGAAATTTGATAAAAACAGGGATCTTATTTAGCGGCAATAATGACCGCTCCCAGCACGATGACCACGGCCCCGATCCAGCGATTCAGCGGGACGTTTTCCCCGAAGAAATACCACGCGGCGAATATTCCAACGGCGTAAGCCAGGCTTTGCAGCGGGTAGGCAAGGCTTAGCGGGAGCCGGGACAGCACGACGAACCACAAGCCCGTGGCCAGAGCGTATAGAGCGATGCCAAGCAGAATCAGCGGCGAGAACACAACCTGCAAAAGGTTGCCAAGGTGGATTCCCCCTTGCTGCTGCAGGCCGATTTTCCAGCTGATTTGGCCGGCGACCAGGAGCAGCATATTGAGGAGCAGCATGAAGTATGCCATGTTAGCGAACCACCTCCGTGCTCGAAGAAGACGGCGCAATAACTTGCTCTTCGGGAGAAGCCGCCGCAGAAATTTGCTGACCGGGTTCCACGGAATGCAGTAGGGAGGGGTCCTCAGAAGGCCGTCCAGATTGCTGCATAGTGTGCGCTCCAGATAGATGCACGGAAGGTCGTCCAGATGGTTCCCCGGAAGGCCGTTCAGATGTCTGCACAGAAAGCGGTCCAGATGTCTGTCCGGTCTGCAATCCGGAAGAACGGCCGGAAGTTCGCTCAGGGGAGGTTTCGGAATCCACCGCCGCCTGGGCTTCAAGCTTCTGGATGCGTTCTTCCTGCAAGCCCAGCGCCTGGGTGAGCACGATGACCCGGTGCATGAGCGAGGAGACCGCCATCGTCAAATGCAGCAGGATGAACAGCACCGCAACCACACTCAGCAGGTACAGCAGCGACGGGGGATAATAAATGTGAATCCGCTGCGCCACCTCGTCCAAAAGGGACGGAAACAGGGACAGCGCCATCATGATCACGCTCATCAACAGCCAGAGCAGGGCGTACTGCTCGCGCAGTCTGCGCTTGCGGATCAGGTATAGAATCGTGCCGGCAAAGGCCAGGCTGATGCAAAAGCTGATGAAATAAATGTTAAGATTCATAGCGGTTTTCCCACGCTCTCTTTTTCAGGGTTTTCATGAGCAGGACGGATAGGATGACCTTGGACATGTAATACACGGATTTCATGGCCGAGATGCTGGATACGCCCCCCTGGCGCTCATTCATCACGACGGGAATTTCCGTAAAGGACAGCTCCCGGTTGTAGAGCAGCATCAGCGCTTCTACCTCGGGATAGTCGGTCGGGTACTCGCTGGCAAACAGGGAGATGGCTCGCCGTCCGCATAGGCGGTAGCCCGAGGTCGGGTCGGTCACGTTCTGCCCGGTGAGCCGGGTCAAGAGGGTGGACAGCAGGCCGATGCCCATTTTGCGGGCAAAGGTCGACTGGAAGCCCTCCTTGGTAATGAAGCGGGAGCCGATCACCATATCGGCGCCGGTACCGAGCATGGCGGACAGGAGGCGGTGCAGATCACGCGGGTTGTGCTGTCCGTCGCCGTCGATCTGCACGGCGTAGTCGTAGTGATGCTCCGCCGCGTAGCGGTAGCCGGTCTGCACCGCACCCCCGATGCCTAAGTTGCAGGTCAGGTCGATAACATTGGCGCCGGCCGCCCGGGCAATCCGGCTGGTGGCGTCGCTCGACCCGTCGTTAATGACGAGCACATCCGCGTAGGGCGTATCCTCGCGAAGCCGGCGGATGACCTGCCCGATCCCTTCCGCCTCGTTATAGGCGGGAACGATCACGAGCACTCTGGACGAGGTATTATGACTTTCCGGTCGATTCAGCATAGGTAACGGCTCCTTTCCGTGGATTTGAAGATCTGATCCATTTCTGCCACGCCCAGTGGAGGATGGCGATCCCCGCAGCCGTATCCAGCATAATGATCAGCGGCATGGCGGTGTAGTTATAGCGGAACTCGGGAACGAAAGCCAAACGGGTGACCGTCATGACCGCTACAATCAGCGTCAGCAGCGTCAATGGCTGCTTCCATTTCCGAAGCGAAGCGATCAGGGCCACGGGACAGAACCACACGAGCGCCACATGCAGCAGGCTGCCCAGCGGGCTCGGAAGCACGCGGTATAACGGGCTGTGGCCGCTGCCAAAGTACATATTCGAATAAATGTACTTGATCTTGCCAACGGTGTACCATTTCACGAACTGCCATGTGTGCTGCGTAAAGCCGATCTTCAGCCGCTCCTTAGCGATTTCCATCTGGGTTTTGCCATGGCGGTCGACCAGGCCGTCGTTGTAATTTTTATCCGGATAGGTGCCGGCCGCGAACGGATTGACCTGGGTAGAGGCGATCACGACTTCGTGCAGGGTTATCATATTGCGGATCACCCAAGGAGCAAGGACGATTCCCGTCCCGATGCAGGTGAACAGCAGCAGCTTGAGCGTGAGCCGGAATTCCCTTTTCCACAGCCAATACAACCCGTACACCGGCGCGATCAGAATTAAAAATTCCGGACGCGTCAGCACCAGCAAGCCCATCGCCGCCCCGCTCAGCAGAGCGAGGGTTCGCGTTCTACGTTCGAAAACTTCGAGCTGCAGGCGGATATACAGCATCAGGAAAAAGCAGGCCAACGTTTCGGTCAGAACCGCCCCGTTGCTCCAAATGAACGGCGGATACACGCTGCTGATGAGCAGCACGATCATCGAAACGGTCCGGCCCGAGAACTTTCGGGCAACCGAGTAGATGAGCCACAGGGTGACGAGGCTGATCACGGCCTGAATGTAACGGATGTAGGGGAACGGATCATGATGCTGGTAATCGACCAACTTGTACACGACCGCCATAAACAGCGGATACCCCGGCGTGACCTGGGCGTTCGGCTGCGTATCTTTGTAGGCGTAGATGCCTTTCTCGAGCAGCTGCCGGACCATGATGTCGTAATTCAGCGTGTCATGCGAAACCTGATGGTTCACCGAAACCAGAAAGTCCAGCCGCACATAGGCGGCCAGCGCGAAGATCAGCACGGTCATCGTGATGAGCAGCGTTTTTTTATGGACAAATCGTTTTGATGTGATGGTATGCATATGGATTTCGTGCTCCTTCCTTGACAGACATGGGAGACAATCAGCTCTCCTCACGGACGATGCCTGTCGTCCTCTGAACTGAATCTAAGATTACAGGAGACTTCTTAACGGGAGCCTACCCAAATGCTTAACAAACGCTTAAGTTTTTCTGTTAAAAATGCCGCGGTTTCGTCTCTCCCTTACGAAGAGGTTTCATGAGATCGCCGTGGGTATTCTTCACTCGAAAGGGATGAATGGTCCTGTGTGCAAAAATAGATACCCATCCGAAAAAACTCCCGCCTGGCGGCGGGAGCGACTTTTGGGCTTACTTTAGTTCCTCTTTGCTTTCATTCGAAGATCGTATGGATCAAGGCAATCAAACCCCAAGAGGATTTTTGATTACCGATCCCTTGCAATCAACAACTGACCTTTCTTACCGCCGGTCCCGCTCGCGCGATTCCCTCGGCGTTAAAAGGAAAAATTCGATCAATATGAACCTTCAGCTGCTGGTCTTGAACTTGGCGAATCAGGGATAACCAACCGCTGCGGTTCGGCTCGACACGGACAAAACGAGCTTCGATTCCACGAGTACGCGGATTCCGGTCGATGGCCGGGGAGACGAGGGAGAGCAGCTTGCCCCCATCCTTCAATACCGTGTAGCTTTTCCGCTCGTTTTCTCCGACGTCTCTTACCATATCAAGAACGATATCTACCGGACGGACGGTTTCCCCAAAATCGGTCGTGGCGTAATCAATGACCTCATCAGCTCCCAGCTGCCTTACAAATTCATGAATCTCGGCCCTATACATGGTTCAATGATTATAAATAAAGCGAACTCGTACAGAGAAACGTAAGAAACGGAAGCATGCAGCAAAATAGAAAAGCAGACAGCCGCACTCCTTGGATGGAGTGCGGCTCTTTACGATTTGTATTGTAGGGTAAGTCACAGCTATAACGACACAGCCGGAGCGGGAAGGCGGGTCTCGAACACGGTCTGGTTGGTTGAGCTCTCCACGGAGATTTGGCCCCCATGCACGTCGATGATGCTTTTGGTGATGGCCAGGCCCAGTCCGGTACCGCCGGTCGCTTTGGAACGCGATTGCTCCACCCGGTAGAACCGTTCGAAAATATACGGAAGATCCCGCTTCGGAATAGGCTCTCCGTAATTACAGACGCGTATGCTGACGAACGCTTCTTCTTTTTCGATATAAACGTCGATATATTTGCCGCTGCTCCCGTACTTCATAGCGTTGGAAATCAAGTTTTCGTACGCCCGGACGAGATGGTCGCCGTCGGCTTGAATGATGACCGGCTGCTCCGGCGCGTGAATCTGGAGGGTCAGTTCGGACTGCTCCAGGCTCGGAACGAACTCCTCGGCCAGCTGCCGGATCAATCCGGTCACGTCCAGCTTGCGCAGGTGCAGCGGCATGCCGTTGTTGATGCGCGTGTACTCGAAGAGGTCGTCGATCAGCTTCTTGAGGCTGAGCGATTTTTCGTAAGCAATATTCATGTAATAGCGGAGCTCTACCTCGTCGGCATAACGATCCTTATCGATAATTTCCAAAAACCCGAGAATGGAGGTCAGCGGGGTCCTCAGGTCGTGGGATACGCCGGTAATGAGATCGTTTTTCGTCTTCTCGGCGTTTCGCTCCTCTTGAATGGACCGGTTCAGCTGGGCGCTCATCTGATTGATGCTGTCGGCAATCCGGCCGAGGTCATGGTTTTCCCGAACCGGAATTTCATAATCGAAATGGCCCTTGGCGATTTCCGTCAGCCCGTAATTGATTTCCTCCAAGTACGTATGAATCTGCCCGGACAGGCTGTTCATGTTTTCCGCGATCGTTCCGAGCTCATCGGCAGCTTTCACGCTGACGGAAGCCTGAAGCCGGCCGTCGGCCATGTCTTCCAAGACTCCGGCAAGCTCTTTGGCATATCGGACGAGCGGCCGGGTGGAAGCCACATAGAGGGACAGGAAGAAGACGATGCCGAATACCCCGATGGTCGGCCGGGAGCCGATATGGTTGATCACCCAGATGAGGGGCACATTATAAGGCGGGCGCACAATGATATAGGAGGCGAGCAGACGGCCGAGCAGCACGAACAGCAGCGTCAGCCCGGTGCAGCCGAGAAACACGGCTAGGAACTTCCAGCGGATGCCGATGTATACCTTGGTGGTCATGATGCTCTACACCTCCTTCGCCGATTTCATTTTGTAGCCGATGCCCCAGACGGTCTTGATGTAGGCCGGATGCTGAGTGTCCTTCTCGATCTTTTCGCGGAGCTTGCGGATATGGACCATCACCGTGTTTTTCGATTCCATGAACGGCTCGTTCCAGACCTCTTCGTAAATTTTGTCCATGCTGAGCACGATGCCCTGATTGATGGCCAGCAGCTTCAAAATGTCGAATTCTCGCGGCGTCAGCTTTACTTCTTGCTCCCCGACGGTTACCGTATGTGTGGCGGTATTGATGACCAAATCGTCGATCACGATTTCGTCTTCCGCCGAGGTATCGCGGTAATTTAACAGCTTGTACCGGCGCAGCTGCGATTTGACGCGGGCGACGAGCTCCAGCGGATTAAACGGCTTGGTGACGTAATCGTCGGCGCCGATACTCAGGCCGGAAATTTTATCGATATCTTGGCTTTTCGCGGACAGCATGATGATGGGGGTATTGTTCTTTTCCCGGATTTTCATGCAGGCTTGAATCCCGTCCATTTGGGGCATCATGACATCAAGGATGATGAGGTCGATCGGATGGCTGCTCAGCGCCTCAAGGGCCTCCAGCCCGTTGGATGCTTTATATAAGGTGTATCCTTCATTTTTTAAATAAATTTCAATCAGTTCGATAATTTCTTTCTCGTCATCGACGAGCAGGATCGCTTCTCTGGACATTACGGTATTCACACCTCTTTGAATATTGTGGAAACTAGGAGTATGCTTGATGTATAGCATTATAAACCGAAACCCTTAACATTATGGTCATGAATTTCTTAACATTAACTTAAATTCCTTTGCGGATGATGTGGTGGCCTTAGGATAAACGTTCCGCTGCTTGTTATACATACAGGAAAAGAGCCGCTGTCAAAGGACAGGTCTCGTGTCCGAAATGAAGGGGCAGACCAACCATGTCCGGATATTTTTCGCGGAAAAAGAGGAGAGAGAGCACAGCATGGGCAACAAGTGGACCGAAAACTATCTGATTCATTCCAACGATATCGATTTTAAATCCGAAGCGCGGCTGTCGGTGCTGCTGTCTTTGGCGCAGAGAACGGCCGACGCCGATCTGGAGCATCTCGGGGCAACAAGGGACCAGATGATCGAAACGGGCATGGGCTGGATGCTGATCACGATGGATTTACGCATGGGCCGGATGCCGAAAGCGCTGGAGGAAATCGCCGTCGAGACCTGGAACAAAGGCCCTAGAGGGGCACTGTGGCAGCGGGATTTCATGATTTATGGCAGCCGCGGGGAAATCCTCGGCGAATCCTGCAGCATCTGGGCGCTGGTGGACATTCAGAAACGAAGGATGCTGCGCCCGTCCAAATTTCCTTTTGACGTCTACATTAATGAAGAGGATTCGGCCGGTGAAGCACCGGATAAAGTAACCATACCTGAGGATATGCCGCTTCAGGATTCGTACCGCTCCGTGGTACGTTACAGCGGGATCGACGCCAATCTGCATCTAAACAATTCCCGTTATGCCGATCTGTGCATGGATACACTGACCAAAGAAGAGCTTACGGGCTATTCGTGTGCGGGTTTTCGGATTACGTATCATCACGAAGCCCGGCTAGGGGATGAAATGATAGTGAAGCGGTCGACGCTGTCTGACGGCCGGGTGTACGTGAGCGGACAAGCCGAAGACGGGGTGCATTATTTTGACGCGTATCTTCTATTGAAAGAAACGAACTGAATAAGCGGAGGCTTCCCATGAACGCCATGGATAATTCCGTCCCGATCGGGGGATTGTTAAAGGATAAGGGGGGATAAGCATGCCGCATCGTAAACCGGTTAAAGACAGCAACTTGCCAAACAGAGCGAGCCGGAAACAGGAATACACCACGCTGCATCCGGATAAAGCTGCTAAATTTCCGCCGAGCCTGAACCAGATTCCGAAACAGGAACAGGATTAGGCATTCACCGCATCACCTCGAGTCCTTCAGTGGAACCTCCGGCTCTATGCCGAGGTTCTGCTGGGGGATTTTCTTTGTGCAATGCAATAGGTTTAGAACCGGTTACCCCTCCCTTTTGCATCCGCCGCTGCATTCAATGTTATAATAGGACGGAAAGAAAGGGTGGTACGTCATGAAATCATTAATATTAGCCGAAAAGCCTTCCGTGGCCCGCGAAATTGCGCGCGTCATGGGAAGCCGTGACAAGCATAAAGGATATATCGAAGGTCCGAAATATATCGTGACCTGGGCGCTGGGCCATTTGGTCGGACTCGCCGAGCCCGAGGATTACGACAACAAGTATGCAACCTGGAATCTGGAGGATCTGCCGATCCTGCCGGATTCGATGAAGCTGAAGGTGCTGCGCGAATCCGCTCAGCAATACAAGGTCGTGCAGCAGCAGCTTCGCCGCCAGGACGTTGGCGAGTTCATCGTGGCGACGGACGCCGCGCGGGAAGGGGAGCTCCTCGCCCGTTGGATCATGAAGATGGGAAAATGGAACAAGCCGTTTAAGCGGCTCTGGATTTCCTCGCAGACGGACAAGGCGATCAAGGAAGGTTTTGCTTCGCTGAAGCCGGGGAACCAGTTTGACCGGCTGTACGAATCCGCGCGCTGCCGGGCTGAAGCCGACTGGATGATCGGCCTGAACGTGACGCGGGCGCTCACGGTCAAATTCGGGGCGCAGCTCTCCGCGGGACGGGTGCAGACCCCGACGCTGGGCATGATTATGGACCGGGAAAATGAGATCGTGAATTTCCGGTCGGAGGAATACGACACGATCAAGGCCGACTTCGGCGGATTTGCCGCGGTGTGGCGCGGGAAAAACGGCGACGCCCGCATCTTCGACAAGAGTGCGGCCGAAGCCTTGAAGCGCAAGCTGGACGGATCGTCCGGCCGGATCATCAAAGTGAAGAAGACGGAGAAGGTCGAGCCTCATCCGCTCGCTTATGACCTGACCGAGCTGCAGCGCGACGCGAACCGCCGGTTCGGCTTCTCCGCGAAGCAGACGTCCAACGTGCTTCAGCGATTGTATGAGCAGCACAAGCTCGTTACCTATCCCCGGACCGACAGCCGTTATCTTACGTCGGATATGACCGGGACGCTGAAGGAGCGGCTGGAGAGCGTGGCCATCGGGCCGTATGCCTCTCTGGCGCGGCCGCTGCTGCGGAAAAATCTGAATATGACGAAGCGCATCGTGGACGATTCGAAAGTCAGCGATCACCACGCGATCATCCCGACGGAAGAGACCGTGCTGCTGAATCAGCTGAACACCGAAGAGCGCAAGCTGTACGATCTGATCGTCCGGCGCTTCATCAGCCTGTTCTACCCGCCGGCGCGGTACGATGCGGTCGCGGTGACGATCGACGTGGAGGGCGAATCCCTTCATGTCAAAGGCACGACGATCAAGGAGAGCGGCTGGCGCGAGGTGTATGGCGGCGACGTCTCGGACGAATCGGACGAGGACTCGCCTACTGACGGCGACGCCGAAGAGAGCGGAGCCCAGCTCCCGGTGCTGAATGAGGGCGAAGCCGTGAAGGTGCAGCGGGTCATCATGCAGGGCGGCCGAACCCTGCCGCCGAAGCGGTACACCGAGGCCGGACTGCTGTCCCAGATGGAGAAGCACGGCCTCGGCACTCCGGCGACGCGCGCGGACATTATCGAGAAGCTGGTGGGCTCCGATACGATTGAGCGCCAGGGGAACGCGCTGCATCCGACGGGTAAAGGCAAGCAGCTGATCGAACTCGTCGCGCCGGAGCTGCGGACGCCGCAGCTGACGGCCAAGTGGGAAGCCGAGCTGGAGAAGATCGCCCGCGGCCAGGGGCAGCCGGAGCCGTTCCTGAAGGGAATCCGCGGGATGTCCAAGGATCTGGTGGCAGGCGTGAAGAACAGCTCGGCGGATTACAAGCCGCATAACGTCTCGAACAGCCACTGCCCGGACTGCGGCACCCGGCTGCTCGAGAAGAAAGGCAAGCGTGGCAAAATGCTCGTCTGCCCGAGTGAGGACTGCGGCTACCGTCGTTCGGACGAGAAGCGCCTGTCCAACCGCCGCTGCCCGCAGTGCCATAAGAAGATGGAGATGAAGGAAGGCAAAGCCGGCCTGTATGTGCAGTGTCTGTCCTGCGGCATCACGGAAACGGTCAACAAGGACAGCAAGCACATCAACAAGCGCGAAGAGCGCAAGCTGGTGCAGCAGTACGCCAAGAAGCAAGAGCCGATCGGCTCGAACCTCGGCGATTTGCTCAAAGCGGCGATGGAGAAGAAGAACGGTTAACGTCCTGAAATACTCGGCGGGTATGCCGGTCTGATTCTACAATTCGTTAGTGCGGCAATTGTTGCGGAGATCACCGTAGAGTCTTGCATGAAAGTGGAATCTCTTAAATCATTCCTAACTCCTAATAGGAGGATCGCCGCTTAGAATTGCCAATAATAATTCGTGACTACTTTGCCAAAGCCCGCCAGGAAGGCGATTTTGCTGGGAATGCTGGAAGACGGAAGAATGGCGGTTTGTCTCTTGGCTAGTAAAGTTTTATAATAGAAGTAAGCAGTAGAACGGGGGTGGTTGCGTAGGTGAGAACGGCGCTCTTGATCTGGTTTATTTTTATCAACGCGGTAGGTTACCTGATCATGTCCGAGGATAAAAGAAGGGCAAGGAACAGGCGCGACCGTGTGCCGGAAAGAACGCTCTTTCTGCTTGCGGCCATTGGCGGTGCGCTGGGCGTACTGATTGCCATGTACCGCAAACGCCATAAGACCAGGCACCTGAGTTTTCGGATCGGGATACCGCTGCTGCTGTTCGTTAACGCGGTTTTGTACGCATTTTTCATGAGTTGATTTCTCGCTTTATGGTACAAAGTGGTTTCATATCTTGCTGAATCGGTTTAATAACATCTCAATTCACACTTCATACAGAGAAAGCGTAGGTGGGTCCACATGTTATTCTCCAAAATTCTTTTGGCTTACGATGGTTCCAATGCTGCCAACAAGGCTCTTGAACGTGCAATCGAACTAGCGAAAGCAGCACCGGACGCGGTGATCGACGTCGTACATGTCTTTGATTTCCCGCGCGTATTCATCGGCGAAGGCATGGCTCCGATTCCGGCTTCCGTCAACCAGGACTTCTACGAGCTCGCTGAGCAGACGGTCGCGGAAGTGAAGAAGCGTCTCGACGGCGAGGGTGTCGCCTATAATGCGGAGATGATCCAGGGCGGACCTGCGGAAGTCATTCTGGAATATGCCAAGGAAAAAGGCAATGACTTGATCGTGATCGGCAGCCGTGGTCTGGGCGGAATCCGCGAATTTGTGCTCGGCAGCGTCAGCCACAACGTCGTGCAGCATGCGACCATTCCGGTGCTTGTCGTGAAATAAATGATGGGATTGTAAGCCAGTGTGCCCCGAATATGGGGTACACTGGTTTTGTTTTAGGAATGATCGGCGGCAAAACCCGAACATTCGATTTTACACTGTTTTAATTGTTCGTGTTTTAGTTGACATGTTGTGTAGGGGATTGTTAAACTGTTAGATGTAAAGCTTTATGGGAATGGAAGAGGCAAAAACCATCGCTTGATGGTTAAGGGAATGAACAAATAATTGAATGAATTGATCTCGTATAAAGCCGGGGATATGGCCCGGAAGTTTCTACCCGGATACCGTAAATGTCCGGACTACGAGGGAATACTGCCGAGCTGGCGCCGGTTCCGATGGACGGAAGGGCTTCGCTCCTTGCTGCGCTTGAGGCAGCAGTATTCCTTACCCGGTCCGGTATCCTGAAAGTCAACGTATTTTCTCGGGCACCGGGCCTTTTTGGGTCTCTCCCCCGAATGAATAAAAAACTTTGGGAAAGTGGGTTGAAACATGTCAGCAGCGGTCGCTGTCATCATGGGCAGCAAATCGGATTGGGAAACGATGCAGCATGCATGTCTCGTCCTGGACGAACTGCAAATTCCGTATGAGAAAAAGGTCGTGTCCGCGCACCGGACGCCGGACCTGATGTTTGACTTTGCGGAGCAGGCGGCGGAGCGCGGCCTCAAGGTCATTATCGCCGGAGCCGGCGGTGCCGCGCATTTACCGGGCATGGTAGCGTCCAAGACGACGCTGCCGGTCATCGGCGTGCCTGTGCAGTCCAAGGCGCTGAACGGCCTGGATTCGCTTCTGTCGATCGTTCAGATGCCGGGCGGCATTCCGGTCGCGACGGTGGCGATCGGCAAGGCAGGCGCCACGAATGCGGGCCTCCTGGCCGCGCAAATCATCGGTGCCTATGACAGCGAAGTTCAGGCGCGGGTACAGGCGCGGAGAGATGCGATCCGCGACGAAGTGCTGGAAAGCAGTGATTCGCTATGAGCAGCAGCAATCATGCATCGCAGCAGACATGGCTCCCTGGTTCCACCATCGGTATTCTGGGCGGCGGCCAGCTGGGACGGATGATGGCGTTGGCCGGAACCGCCATGGGGTACCGCTTCATCACGCTGGATCCGGCGCAGGATTCTCCCTGCGGGCAGGTATCGGGACAGATTGAAGCGGCTTACGACGACGTTCAGGCGGCCCGTCGTTTGGCGGCGGCGTCGGATGTCATCACGTACGAATTCGAGAACGTCGACGCGGAAGTCGCCGCGCTGCTGGAGAAAGAATCCAGGGTGCCGCAAGGAAGCGCGCTGCTCTATACGACGCAGCACCGCCTGCGGGAGAAGCGGGCGATCGAAGCGGCAGGCGTGCCCGTGGCGCCGTACCGGGAAATTACGAGCCTGGAGAGCCTCAAAGAGGCGGCTGCCGAGCTTGGGCTTCCCGGCGTGCTGAAGACCGCTACCGGCGGCTACGACGGCAAAGGCCAGATCGTTCTCCGCTCGGAGGATCAGCTCGAGGCGGCTTACGAAGAACTGGCAGCCAGCGGACGCGAGCTGGTACTGGAGAAATTCGTTGATTTTCAATGCGAAATTTCAGTCATTGCCGCCCGCAGTCCGAAAGGGGAAGTAAAAAGCTTCCCGGTGGCAGAAAATATTCATGTGAACAACATTTTGCACCTGTCGATCGTTCCAGCGAGAGTCGAGGAGCAGGTTCAGCGGGAAGCCCGCAAGCTGGCGGAGCAGCTCGTGCAGCATTTGGGAGCGGTCGGCCTGCTGGCCGTGGAGATGTTCGTGACGAAGGATGGGCAGCTGTACGTCAATGAGCTGGCGCCGCGTCCGCACAACTCCGGCCACTACACGATGGAGGCCTGCGCCACCTCGCAGTTCGAGCAGCATGTTCGCGCCGTGTGCAATATGCCGCTCGGCGATACGACGCTGCTGACCCCGGTCGTCATGGTCAACGTGCTCGGCCAGCATCTGGAACAGGTCATACACGCAAGCGGCAGACCAAGCACCGCCGTCACCGATTACGGCGTAGTGCCGAAGCTTCATTTATATGGAAAAAGCGAAGTCAAGAAAGACCGTAAAATGGGACATATCAACCTGCTGTGCAAAGACGTGCAGGACGGACTCGACTGGGTTGAACAAACTAACATCTGGAGGCAAGGATAATTTATGATCGAACGTTACAGCAGACCGGAAATGCGGGCCATCTGGACCGAAGAAAATAAATTCAAGGCATGGCTGGAAGTGGAGCTGTGCGCATGCGAAGCTTGGGCCGAGCTGGGAGTCATTCCGAAGGAAGACACGAAACTGCTTCGTGAGAACGCCAAATTCGACATCGACCGGATCTACGAAATCGAGCAGGAAACGCGCCATGACGTCATCGCCTTTACCCGCGCAGTTTCGGAAAGCCTTGGACAGGAGCGCAAATGGGTGCATTACGGCTTGACCTCCACCGATGTGGTCGACACGGCGCTTGGATACCTGCTTCGCCAAGCGAACGAAATTTTGGAGAAGGATATTGTGAACTTCATCGAGATTTTGAAGGACAAAGCAGTTGCTTACAAAGACACGCCGATGATGGGGCGCACGCACGGCGTTCATGCCGAGCCGACGACATTCGGCCTGAAGATGGCTCTCTGGTACGAGGAAATGAAGCGTAACCTGGAGCGTTTCCGCCATGCGGCGAACGGCGTCCAGTTCGGCAAAATTTCCGGCGCGGTCGGCACTTACGCCAACATCGACCCGTTCGTGGAAGAGTTCGTCTGCAAGAAGCTCGGCACGAGCCCGGCTCCGATCTCCACGCAGACGCTGCAGCGTGACCGCCATGCCGAATACATGGCAACGCTGGCGCTGATCGCGACGTCGCTCGACAAGTTTGCGACCGAAATCCGCGCGCTGCAGAAGAGCGAAGTGCGCGAAGTCGAAGAAGCCTTCGCCAAAGGCCAGAAGGGCTCCTCGGCGATGCCGCACAAGCGCAACCCGATCGGCTGCGAGAACATCTCGGGCCTCTCGCGCGTGATCCGCGGCCACATGGTGACCGCCTATGAGGACGTAGCCCTCTGGCACGAGCGCGATATTTCGCACTCCTCCGTGGAGCGGATCATCCTGCCGGATGCGACCATGCTGCTGAACTACATGCTGAACCGCTTCGGCAACATCGTGAAGAACCTGACCGTGTTCCCGGAAAACATGAAGCGTAACATGGCCCGTACCTACGGCGTGCCGTTCTCCGGCCGCGTTATGACGAAGCTGATCGACAAAGGCTTCAGCCGCGAGCAGGCGTACGATACCGTGCAGCCGCGGGCGATGCAGGCGTGGGAAGAGCAGCGCCAGTTCCGCGACATTGTGGAGGCGACGCCGGAAATTACGGAGGCGCTCAGCCCGGAAGAGATCGAAGATGCGTTTAATCCGTCGTGGCACCTGAAGCACGTGGACACGATTTTCAAGAAGCTCGGCTTGAATTAAGAGGGCTCGTTTAGAAGTTGGGTGTGACCCGTATTAGAGGCTTGAAGAATGATGGACTCAACATCATAGCACATCTTCAGCGACTGCAGCGAAAGGGACGGAATCGATCCAAAGAAGCGGTAGCGTTCGCCTTTGTCTCCGAATTTCAACCGCTATCTAAGAGCGACTGATCATGAAATTTGGAGACAACAGCGATCGGCGGAACGATCCGTAACTGCAGCGGCTGCTTCGCTGACGACTAAGGATGATTTAAGAGTGTTGAGCCGAAAAGAGTGGGGAGGATTCGCATGACATCACCGACTGTATCGACCGCTGTGGAACTGGTAAACGCGCCGCTGCTGTACAAAGGCAAGGTGCGCGAGCTTTACGATTTGGGGGAGCATGTGCTGATCGTGGTTACCGACCGCATATCCGCTTTTGACTATGTGCTGGAGCCGCCGGTGCCCGAGAAGGGCAACGTGCTGAACAAGCTGAGCGCGTTCTGGTTCGAAGAGACGAAGGACTTCATGGACAACCATGTCGTCCATACCGACGTAGAGCGCCTGGGCGCCGTGGCGAAGAACAAGGAGCTCTTGAAGGACCGGATCATGGTGGTCCGCAAAGCCGAGCGGATCGACATGGAATGCGTCGTTCGCGGTTATATCACCGGCGGCGGCTGGAGACAGTACCAGGCGAACGGCGAAGTCAATGGCATCAAGCTGCCGGAGGGCATCCGCAAGAACGAGGCGTTTCCGGAGCCGATCTTCACGCCGGCGGCCAAGAACGATGTCGGCCATGACGAGGACATCTCGATGGAGCGAATGAAGGAATTGATCGGTGCGGAGCTGGCGCTGGAGCTGCAGGAGAAGAGCCTGAAGCTGTACGACTTCGCGCGGCGGTACTGCGATGAGCGCGGCATTATTTTGGCGGACTGCAAGTTCGAATTCGGCGTACTGGACGGCAAGGTGATCCTCATCGACGAAATTTTTACGCCGGACTCCTCCCGCTTCTGGGCGAAGGAAAACTACGCGCTGGACATCGAGATCGACAGCATGGACAAAGAGCCGGTGCGAGCCTACCTGGCCCAGGCCCCATGGGACAAGAACAGCCAGCCGGACCCGCTGCCGCAGGCGGTGGTGATCGAGACGACCCGCAGATACGTGGATATTTTCGAACGACTGACGAAGCGTGTTTAGATAGATTGTTCTAAAGAAAAGCCAACTGTGGCTTTCGACGATTTTAGCAAATGCAGGCCTGAAAGGATTCATTCACTCATTCCTAGAGGAGGAACTAGAAGATCATGATGAAAGCTACGGTCTATGTCACAATTAAGCAGGGCGTACTCGATCCGCAGGGGGTTGCGGTGCAGGGAGCGCTTCATTCGATGGGATTCGAAGAAGTGTCGAGCCTCCGCATCGGGAAATACATGGAGCTTCAGCTGGATACGAATGACCGTGCTGAGGCGGAAAAACGCGTCAAAGCCATGTGTGAAAAGCTTCTGGCGAATACGGTGGTCGAGGATTACCGATACGAATTGGAGGGCTAACATCCATGAAATTTGCAGTTCTCGTCTTTCCCGGCTCCAACTGTGATATCGACTGCTACAAAGCGGTGGAGGAAACAGTAGGGGAGCCCGTCGATTACGTATGGCATACGGCAACGGATCTGTCCGCTTACGACTGTATTCTGGTTCCGGGCGGTTTCTCTTACGGCGACTACCTTCGCTGCGGGGCGATCTCGCGGTTTGCTCCGGTGATGAGTGAAGTGGCCAAGGCCGCGGAGCAAGGCAAGTACATTCTCGGCATTTGCAACGGATTTCAAATTTTGACGGAGGCGGGTCTGCTGCCGGGCGCGCTGCTGCGCAACACGACCATGAAGTTCCGCTGCCATGACACGGTGCTGAAGGTGGCGAACAACCGCACGCCGTTTACGACCGATTACCGTGAAAATGAGGAAATCGTCATTCCGATCGCCCATGGCGAAGGGAACTATTACTGTGATGAAGAGACGCTCGCGCGTCTTCAGGAAAATAACCAGATCGTCTTCACTTATGGCGACAATCCGAACGGCTCCATTCTGGATATCGCCGGCATTTGCAACGAGCGCGGCAACGTCGTCGGCATGATGCCGCACCCGGAACGCGCAGTGAACTCCCTGCTCGGCTCCGAGGACGGCAAGCGTATGTTTACATCCATTTTGAAGGCTTGGAGGGATACCCATGGCGCAGCAAGTGTCCGCTAAGGAACCGACCGCAGCACAGATTGCGGAACAGAAAATCTATCAGCAGTTTGGGGTATCGGACAGTGAATACGAGCTGATCTGCTCCTTTATGGGACGTCAGCCGAACTATACCGAAATCGGCGTGTTCAGCGTCATGTGGTCTGAGCACTGTGCATACAAAAATTCGAAGCCGCTGCTGCGCCGCTTCCCGACCAGCGGTCCGCGGGTGCTGATGGGACCGGGCGAAGGCGCGGGCATCGTCGACATTGGCGACAACCAGGCGGTCGTGTTCAAAATCGAAAGCCATAACCATCCTTCCGCGGTGGAGCCTTACCAAGGCGCTGCGACCGGCGTGGGCGGCATTATCCGCGACATTTTCTCGATGGGCGCAAGACCTGTGGCGCTGCTCAACTCGCTGCGTTTCGGCAAGCTCGAAAGCGACCGCGTGAAGTATCTGTTCGAGCATGTCGTGGCCGGCATCGCCGGATACGGCAACTGCATCGGCATTCCGACGGTGGCCGGTGAAGTGATGTTCGACAACAGCTACGACGGCAATCCTCTGGTTAACGCCATGTGCGTCGGTCTGATCGACCACGACAAAATTCAGCGCGGCGTGGCTAAAGGCGTAGGCAACCCAGTCTTTTACGTAGGCCCTCCAACCGGCCGCGACGGCATTCACGGGGCGACGTTCGCTTCGGTTGAGCTCAGCGAAGAGTCGGAAGCGAAGAAGACGGCCGTTCAGGTCGGCGATCCGTTCATGGAGAAGCTCGTGATGGAGTCGACACTGGAACTGATCGATTCCGGGATCGTGCTCGGCATTCAGGACATGGGCGCAGCCGGCTTGACCTGCTCCAGCGCGGAGATGGCGAGTAAGGCAGGCAACGGCCTGGAGCTGTACCTCGACCAGGTGCCGCAGCGGGAAGAAGGCATGACGCCATACGAAATGATGCTCTCCGAATCCCAGGAGCGCATGCTGTTCGTCGTCGAGCCGAAGGACGAAGCGCAGGCGATGGAAATTTTCGAACGGTGGGGCGTCATCTGCGCTAAAGTCGGCAAAGTTACCGACGACGGCCGCCTCAAGCTGTTCCACCACGGCGAAGTGGTGGGCGACATGCCGGTTACCGCGCTCGTCGACGAGTGCCCGGTGTATAACAAGCCGTCGAGCGTGCCTGCTTATTATGAAGCAAACGCTGGCGTCGATACGCTGCGCTACGAAGAAGTGAAGGACCTGGGCGGCGCCCTGAAGCAGGTTTTGGCTTCCCCGACGGTCGCCAGCAAAGCTTGGGTATACAATCAGTACGATTACATGGTCCGCACGAGCACGGCGGTCCGTCCGGGATCCGACGCGGCGGTGGTTACCATCCCAGGCACGCGCAAAGGCCTCGCGATGACGACCGACTGCAACGGACGGTACGTGTATCTCGATCCGGAAGTCGGCGGCCGCATCGCGGTCAGCGAAGCCGCGCGCAACATCGTCTGCTCGGGCGCCGAGCCGCTGGCGATCACGGACAACCTGAACTTCGGCAGTCCGGAGAAGCCGGATATTTTCTGGCAGATGGAGCGTGCGGTGGACGGCATGGCCGAGGCCTGCCGCGTGCTGGATACGCCGGTCATCGGCGGTAACGTCAGCCTGTACAATGAAAACGCCAGCGGAGCGATCTATCCGACGCCGGTCGTCGGCATGGTCGGTCTGGTGCATGATACGGATCATATTACGACACAAGGCTTCAAACAAGAAGGCGACGTCATCTTCCTGCTCGGCGACACAAAAGCGGAGCTGGGCGGCAGCGAGTTCCAATACGTCGTGCATGGGGCAACGGAAGGACGTCCACCGGCACTCGATCTGGATACGGAGAAAAAGCTGTTGTCTTCCGTGCTTGGCGCCATCCAGCAAGGACTCGTGCAGTCGGCGCATGACCTGTCCGAGGGCGGCCTCGCGGCGGCGCTGGCCGAATCCTGCATCAGCGGTTCGCTGGGCGCCCAGGCGCATGTCGAAACGGGCCTGCGTCCCGACGTGGCCCTGTTCAGCGAATCCCAATCCCGTATCCTGCTCTCGGCATCCCGGGACAAGGCAGAGCAGCTGAAAGCTTATATTGAAGGTCAAGGCGTGCCGGTTGCCGAAATCGGCATCGTGGAAGGCGACAGTCTGGTGGTTGACATCAACGGAGCTTCGGCCGTGAACGAAAGCGTAGGAGGCTTGAAGCAGGTCTGGGAGGATGCGATTCCATGTCTCATGAAGTAACACCGCAAACGCTGTGGACGGGAGACTACTATAACGAAGGCTCCGGCAAAGACGGGCTGTTCGACAAATTAAAAGAAGAATGCGGCGTGTTCGGGGTCTACGGACACCCGGACGCCGCTTCTTTGTCCTACTATGGGCTGCATGCCCTGCAGCACCGCGGGGAAGAGAGCGCGGGAATGTGCGTCAGCGACCGCGAAGAGTTCCACTATCACCGCGGCATGGGCCTCGTCAAAGAAGTATTCGACAAGGACATGATGGCTTCCCTGACCGGGGACATCTCCATCGGCCACGTGCGCTATTCGACGAGCGGCGACAGCAAGCTGACGAACGCGCAGCCGCTGGTGTTCAAGTACCGTGACGGCGACCTGGCCGTGGCGACCAACGGCAACATCGTGAACGCACCGCAAATCCGGCGCGAGCTGGAGGAAGGCGGGTCGATTTTTCAGACGACGAGCGACACGGAGGTCATCGCGCATCTGATCGCGCGCTCTTCCAAAGATCTCGTCTCCGCCGCCAAAGACGCGTTCAACCGCATCGTCGGCGGCTACGCGTTCCTGATCATGACGAACGACCGGCTGCTGGTCGCGTCGGATCCGCACGGGCTGCGGCCGCTGACCATGGGCAAGCTCGGGGAGGCGTATATTTTCGCCTCGGAGACCTGCGCGCTCGAGACGATCGGCGCGGAGCTGATCCGCGACATCGAGCCGGGCGAGCTGCTTATTCTCGACAAAGACGGCCTTCATGAAGACCGGTTCGAGGAGAAAAAGCACCGCAAGTCGCTATGCGCGATGGAGTACATCTATTTTGCCCGCCCGGACAGCGACATGAACGGCTCGAACCAGCACGCCGCCCGCAAGCGGATGGGCAGCCGGATGGCGATCGAGTCGTTCGTCGACGCCGACATCGTAACCGGCGTGCCGGATTCCAGCATCTCCGCGGCGATCGGTTACGCGGAGCAGACGGGCATTCCGTACGAGATGGGACTCATCAAAAATAAATATACGGGCCGTACGTTCATCCAGCCGAGCCAGGAGCTGCGCGAGCAGGGCGTCAAGATGAAGCTCAGCGCCGTGCGGCGCGTGGTCGAAGGCCAGCGTGTCGTCATGATCGACGATTCGATCGTCCGCGGCACAACCTCCCGCCGGATCGTGAACCTGCTTCGCGACGCCGGGGCGTTGGAAGTGCATGTGCGGATTACGTCGCCGCCTTTTAAAAATCCGTGCTTTTACGGCATCGACACGCCGGATCGGCGCGAGCTGATTGCCTCAAGCAAGTCGGTGGAAGAAATTTGCCGGGAAATTAACGCCGATTCGCTGGCGTTCCTTAGCCCGGAAGGTCTGATCACCGCGATTGCAGGCAATAATGCGGACGATTACAAGGGCGGGCTGTGCCTCGCTTGTTTCGACAACGATTATCCAACGCGGCTCGATTTTAACGGTGAAGAGAAGTTTGGCTGCAGCTGCTAGGAAGCTTGGCATGCAAGGTGATTGCCGATCGTGTCCCGGGCCGAAGGCTTGCTTGTGCCCGTGGATCGATTCAGGATATGAATACTTTACCCGCTTAAAATAGAGGCGGAGCATCTGACAAAGGAGTGTCGTGGGAGTGTCTGAGGCTTATAAAAATGCCGGTGTAGATATCGCGGCAGGGAATGAAGCGGTAGAACGGATGAAGAAGCACGTGAAACGGACGTTCCGTCCGGAAGTGATGACCGATCTTGGCGGCTTCGGAGCGCTGTTCGGCCTGAACAAGGACAAATATGAGGAGCCCGTGCTCGTTTCCGGAACGGACGGGGTCGGCACCAAGCTGAAAATCGCCTTCGCCATGGATCGCCATGACACGATCGGGATCGATGCGGTGGCCATGTGTGTCAACGACATCGTGGTGCAGGGCGCGGAGCCGCTGTTTTTCCTCGACTACTTGGCATGCGACAAAGTCGTGCCGGAGAAGATTGAAGCGATCGTGGCCGGCATCGCCGAGGGCTGCCATCAGTCCGGCTGCGCGCTGATCGGCGGCGAAACCGCCGAGATGCCTGGCATGTACGCCGAAGGCGAATACGATATCGCCGGCTTTACGGTTGGCGTTGTAGATAAAAGCAAAATCATCAACGGCGCGGCCATCACCCCTGGCGATACGGTCATCGGCATCGCGTCGAGCGGCGTGCACAGCAACGGCTTCTCCCTGGTGCGCAAGCTTCTGCTCGAGCAGTCCGGCTACAGCCTGCACGATGAAATCCCTGAACTTGGCAGCAAGCTGGGCGACGTCCTGCTGACGCCGACCAAGATCTATGTGAAACCTCTGCTGGCTCTGCTGGAAAAGGTCAACGTGAAAGGCATGGCGCATATCACTGGCGGCGGCTTCATCGAGAACATTCCGCGCATGCTGCCTGCGAACGTCAACGTGGATATTCGTTACGGTTCCTGGCCGATCCTGCCGATCTTTGAACTGATGCAGAGCAAGGGCAGCATTGCCAACCGCGATATGTTCACCACGTTCAACATGGGCATCGGGCTTGTCCTTGTCGTCAGCGAAGGCGATGCACAGCAGGCACTGGAGCTGCTCAAGGCGAATGGCGAGGAAGCGTACATCATCGGGTCGGTAACGCCTGGCGAATCGGTTGTGACCTTTACGGGAGCCGATGTCTAATGAGCGGTTACCGGGTTGCTGTGTTTGCTTCCGGCACGGGAAGCAATTTTCAGGCATTGGCCGAAGCGGCCGCTGAGGGAAGGCTCGGCGGCGCGACGGTGGAGCTGCTCGTCTGCGACAAACCGGCGGCCCCTGTCGTCGGCCGGGCGGAGCGCCTGGGCATTCCCACGCATCTGTTCGTTCCCAAACAGTACGGATCGCGCGAGGAATATGAGGCGGAAATCGTCGCCAAGCTCGAGGAATTGGACATCGACCTTGTCGTGCTGGCAGGTTACATGCGTCTGCTGACTTCCGTGATCGTCGACAAATATGCGGGACGCCTGATCAACATTCATCCGTCGCTGCTCCCGGCATTTCCCGGGACAAACGCGATCGGACAAGCGCTGGACTATGGCGTCAAGCTGAGCGGTGTAACCGTGCATTTTGTGGACGGCGGCATGGATACCGGACCGATTATCGCCCAGCGGGCGATCGAGGTGGCCGAGCATGAGACGGAGGAGTCCTTTGCGCAGGCGGTGCACGCTGTGGAACGCGCTCTGTATCCGCAGGTTGTTGCTCTTTTTGCCCAGGGGAGAGTCAAGCTGGATGGCCGGAAGGTCACGCTGCTTAAGGGATAATACCTGACGTTGTTGTTGGATGGTTACAGAGATACAGAAGATAAGGGGATAAAGGGACAGCCGCCGCGCGTCCGACATGAATGGCGGCGGCTGCCAGCGGCTTTTCGTTTAATATAAGTTGATTAAAGAATAGGATGCAGGGCAAAGGAGTAGAACGATTCCGAACATCCATTTCAATAGTTCAACTTATATAAGAAATGATAAATTTCGATGTTCACGCAAAGGACCTGACCGTTATCGGAGCAAAAGGTGCGCTTTGTGGAGGGATTTGACGGTTTTGTCGGCTCGGCCCGCTTCCGGCGGATGCCGGGTAATCTTTTCGATATTTCTCGGGAAATAAATGAGCTTCGAGCGAAAGTTATCGTTTTTACACATAAAGGAGGAGCATATCGTGAGTATTAAAAGAGCGCTGGTCAGCGTATCGGATAAGAAGGGCATCGTGGATTTTTGCCGCGAGCTGTCTGCATTGGGCGTGGAAATCATTTCGACAGGGGGCACCAAAAGCCTGCTGGCACAGGAAGGCGTACCGGTCATCGGCATTTCCGAAGTGACCGGGTTTCCGGAAATTTTGGATGGACGCGTAAAGACGCTGCATCCCGCGGTACACAGCGGCCTTCTGGCTGTCCGTGACAGCGAAGAGCATCAGCAGCAGATGAAAGAGCTGGGCCTGGACTACATCGATCTGGTGGTCGTAAACCTGTATCCGTTCCAGGAGACGATTGCCAAACCGGACGTCACTTATGAAGATGCGATCGAAAATATCGACATCGGCGGTCCGACCATGCTTCGTTCGGCAGCCAAAAATCATGCGTTTGTCAGCGTGGTTGTCGATTCGGCCGACTACGGTACCGTGCTTGCGGAAATCCGCGAGAACGGAGATACGACGCTGGAGACGCGCAAACGGCTTGCAGCCAAAGTTTTCCGCCACACCGGCGCATACGATGCCCTCATTTCCGATTATTTGTCGAACGTAACAGGCGATCCTCTTCCTGAGCGTTTGACGGTCACTTACGAGAAGATCCAAGACCTTCGTTACGGCGAGAATCCGCACCAGAAAGCGGCGTTCTACCGCAAACCTCTCGCTCCATCCGGCACCATCACAACCGCCGAGCAGCTACACGGCAAGGAATTGTCGTACAACAACATCAACGACGCCAACGCGGCGCTGCAGATTGTCAAAGAATTCGACGAACCGGCTGTCGTGGCGGTCAAGCATATGAACCCTTGCGGCGTAGGCACAGGCGAAAGCATTTTGGAGGCCTATAAAAAAGCCTACAGCGCGGATCCGACCTCCATTTTCGGCGGCATCGTCGCGGCTAACCGCATCATCGACAGCGACACCGCGGCGCTGCTCAGCGAAATTTTCCTGGAAATTGTGCTGGCACCGGGCTTTACCGATGAGGCACTCGAAATTTTGACGAAGAAGAAGAACATCCGTCTGCTGAAAATGGGCGAATTCGGCTCCGCCAAGGAACGGAACAGCCAATTTGTCGTCACGTCGATCGACGGCGGCATGATCGTGCAGGAAAGCGACGTGCATTCGCTGGACGAAGCCGATCTGAAAGTCGTAACCGATCGTGCGCCTAGCGAAGAGGAGCTGAAGCAGCTGCTGTTCGGCTGGAAAGTCGTCAAGCACGTGAAGTCGAACGCGATCGTACTGGCCGCGGACAACATGACCGTTGGTGTAGGTGCGGGTCAGATGAACCGCGTCGGCTCCGCCAAAATCGCCATCGAGCAGGCGGGCGACAAAGCCAAGGGATCGGTGCTCGCATCCGATGCGTTCTTCCCGATGGGCGATACGCTGGAGCTGGCTGCGAAAGCCGGTATCACGGCGGTCATTCAGCCTGGAGGCTCCATTAAGGACGAGGAGTCGATTAAAGTCGCAAACGAATACGGTATTGCCATGGTGTTTACGGGCGTAAGGCATTTTAGACACTAAGATCATGTTTTGAAAAGTAAAAAGGGCTGAGATAGCCGCGTTTCAGAGGTTTGGGGGGAAGTTAAGGAAGGGCGACTGCAGCCGGGCTGTTTACGAAAGTCGCCGCCTGCTGCTGGTTCCCGTCAACAAAATCTCTGCTGAACGCGGCTGTCTGCTATAAAGGGTGTCGACATGATAACGCTAATGTTATAGGTTTCTCATGAAAAATTAACGTGCATAAACGAAGAAACGGGAGGCGGACATGGATATATTGGTGATTGGCGGCGGGGGCCGCGAGCATGCCATCGTGTGGGCGCTGCATAAGAGCCCGAAGGCGGGACGGATCTATTGTGCCCCGGGAAATGCAGGGATTGGGCAGATTGCCGAATGCGTGCCGATTCAGGTCAATGAATTCGACAAGCTGACGGACTTTGCTTTGACGAAAGAAGTGGGATTGGTCGTCGTCGGACCGGATGATCCGCTCGCGGACGGCATTGTGGATGCCTTTGAGGCGAAGAATATTCCGGTATTCGGACCGAACCGCAAGGCGGCTGAGATCGAAGGCAGCAAGACGTTCATGAAGGATCTGCTGCATAAGTACAACATTCCTACAGCGTCTTACCGCAAATTCGACAATTACGAAGAGGCGTCCGCTTATTTGCAGTCGCAGCAGGCGCCGATCGTTATTAAGGCGGACGGACTTGCCGCAGGGAAGGGCGTAACCGTGGCGTTTACGATGGAGGAGGCGGAAAAAGCGCTCCAGGACATCATGGTAGCCAAAGTATTCGGCGAATCCGGCGCTCAGGTCGTTATCGAGCATTTCCTGCAGGGGCAGGAAATGTCGATTCTGTCCTTTGTCGACGGGGAGACGGTGCGGCCGATGGCGGCTGCGCAGGACCATAAGCCGGTGTTTGACGGGGATAAGGGTCCGAACACGGGCGGCATGGGTACCTATTCGCCGCTGCCGCATGTAGACCCGGCCATCATTGAAGCCGCTGTCGAAAACATCATCAAGCCGACCGCCAAAGCGATGGTAGCCGAAGGCCGGCCGTTCCGCGGGGTGCTTTTCGCGGGGCTGATGATCCAGCCGGACGGCACGCCGACTACGATCGAATTCAACGCCCGTTTTGGCGACCCGGAGACCCAGGTTGTGCTGCCGCGGCTGAAGACGGATCTGCTCGACATTTTCCTGGCGGTCGTGAACGGCACGCTGGCGGACATCGACATCGAGTGGAGCGATGAAGCTGCCGTGTGCGTCGTGCTCGCTTCGGGCGGCTATCCCGCCTCGTATCCGAAGGGACTGCCGATCCAGGGGCTGGATCGGGTCGACGCGGCGGACGCCCTCGTGTTCCACGCGGGAACCGCAAAGAACGAGCAGGGCGAGTTCGTCACCAGCGGCGGCCGCGTGCTGGGCGTCGTCGGCCTGGGCGCCGACATCGCCGAAGCCCGCGCGAAGGCATATGCGCAGGCCGAGAAGATTACCTTCGAAGGCAAGCAAAACCGCACGGACATCGCCGCCAAGGCGTTGGTGAAGAGCGGGAAGTAAAGAAGTTGCCCGGTTTGTGCCGGGCTTACATGTATAGGGCGTTCCGAGGTCGATTCACGACCGAAGGGACGCCTTTTGTTGTGGGTGATGTAGTGGGCAGGTGACAGGGCGTGAGTTGATAAGTGGATGCAACTGGCTGGAGTAGTAGGTGCAGAATATGGTTAGTTTGGGGGAGAGCGGCCGAGTGGGTCGTATTTTGCGCCAACACATGCCGGCCTTGCTATTTTAATTCCCAGAATCACACTTTTTCCACACCCCCTTGCAAAAAATCTCAATATAATATATTATATATTTATAAATCTTAATTTTAAAATAAAATGAAATGCAGAAGAGATTTGATCTTCGTAAGCGCAGCAGAAGAGCGTGAAGTAATTGAACATATTTCGCCGGACACTCAGGTCCGTGCATTGGGAGGCGTACAATGATGAGTATGAAGCATATTTTTGTTCAGGGAAGTCGGCCGGAGGCACCCGTTGTGGTTCTACTTCACGGAACGGGTGGGAATGAGCGGGATTTGCTCCCGATCGCAGAAATGATTGCACCCGGAGCTTCTGTGCTTGGTGTGCGGGGAAATGTCCTGGAACATGGCATGCCGCGTTTCTTCCGGCGTTTGGCCGAAGGGGTGTTCGACGAGGAAGATTTGGTTGCGCGGACGCATGAACTGAAGGCGTTTTTGGATGAGGCGGCAGCGCAGTACTCGCTCGACCGGAACCGGATGGTGGCCTTAGGCTTCTCCAACGGCGCCAACATAGCCGCAAGCCTGCTGTTCCATTACAGCGACGCCCTGCAGGGAGCGGTTCTGCTGCATCCGATGGTTCCGCTGCGCGGGAAAGAACTGCCTGATCTCAGCGGCGTTCCGGTATTTATCGGGGCGGGGACGAATGATCCGCTGTGCTCCATCAATGAAACCGAGGAGCTCAATTCGCTGCTGTCCGGCGCTGGTGCGGACACGGAGCTGAATTGGGAGAATTACGGACATCAGCTCAGCAAGCTGGAGATTGATGCGGCGACCGCCTGGTTTGCGAAAAATTTTAACGAACACGCATAAAGTATCGATAGGGTTAGCCATCTGAATGGTTCTGCGTGGCAGGACTGCACATGAGATGACTGGCTGACATTAAGGAAAAGGCTGCGCGGGACTCATCCCGGCAGTCTTTTTTTGCTGCGTTGGAAATTCCGTTTTCCCTTACTCCTCCGGAAACTCCCAAGCGGGATTCCAGACGATTTCCCACAAGTGCCCGTCAGGGTCCTGGAAATAACCTGAGTACCCTCCCCAGAACGTATCGTGTGCGGGCGAGGTGATCGTGGCTCCGGCCTGACGCGCCTGTTCCATCACCTGATCGACCTCTTCCTTGCTGGTAACGTTGTGACCGATCGTAAACTCCGCACTGCTGGGGGCGGTACGTTCAATTTTGGCGTCGTGGACGAGATCGATCCTTTTCCAGACAGCCAGCTTCAAGCCGGCCTGAAGGTCGAAAAACGCGACGGCGCCGTGCTCAAATTCTGTTCCGACAATGCCTTCCGTGGGCAGCCCCAGGCCATCCCGGTAAAAGGACAGCGCTCTTTCCAAATCGTCTACTCCCAGGGTCAAGACGGATATTCTTGGCTTCATAATAAAACGTCCTCCTTCTTTTAATAAAGTGTGTTATGCATCTGCTTGTACTTTGATTATAGCAATGAATTGGTGACAGCTTGATTGTCATCATTTTTTCGCGAATGCGATTCAAATTAGATTCGTCCGGAGTGGGAGAACCTAAAGACTAGAACATGAATATATCTTTCTCAATCCATACATAACCAAACTTCAAGGAGTGAATACGATGAGCATTGCTGTGATTTACGGGGGCACGCGCCCAGACGGCAACACGGAGCTTCTGACCGAGCGGGTCGTCCGGGGATTTGCCGGTGTGGACCGGATCATGCTGAAAGAGTATACGGTTCAACCGATAGAGGATTACCGTCATACCGAACAGGGTTTTCAGGACGTGGGAGACGATTACAACGCGCTGATTGACCGCGTGCTTGCCGCGGATACCGTGATTTTTGCTACTCCGGTGTATTGGTACGGCATGTCGGGCCATATGAAAAATTTTATCGACCGTTGGTCCCAAACGCTTAGGGATGATAAGCGCCCGCATTTCCGGGAGTCGATGAAGTCCAAAACCGCTTACGTTATTGCGGTCGGAGGTGACGATCCGCTGCTGAAAGGACTGCCGCTGATCCAGCAGTTTCAGTATATTTTCGGCTTCTTCGGAACGAAGTTTGGGGGCTATATCCTGGGCCAGGGAAACCGGCCGGGGGCGGTTGCCGATGATACCGCGTCGATCAAGCTGGCGGATGAGTTCCGGGAGCGTCTGATCCGACAGGTGCAGGAATAAGGTAGTAAATTATAATTTACAATTTGCATAACTTGTGGTATATCCTGCCGTATGCTAAGATAACAATAAATAAGGAGCAGCCGGCCCAGGCTACTCCCTAGCACAAACATCTTGAGTGGGATTTCCCTCCAGGATCAAGCTTGACCTTGAAAAGTAACCCACTTAGGTGCCGACCTTAAGAGTGGGTTACTTTCGTTTATCGATGTAAGTGAGTAACGCTACCAGGAAAATCCCGAAGGTTAGTACTTCACCAAACGAAATGTTCATTCGCATCACCTCCTTTCGGAGGGTGCGCCCATTCAAGGTGTGTTTGTACAACCCATATTATACCATAGGGGAAGCTAATTCGAGCTCCCTACTTAATCAAGTATCATTGGAGTAAACATAACGTATACCCTGAGAATAAAAGACTTAGAAAAGGCCCATTTAAGGTGGGCTTTTTTTTAACCATGAAATTAATAAGAAAATTTGCTTACCCATCAAAACAAAAAAACATTCATCAATCATGATAGAGAGATCCTCAAGGTGTATAGGCCATCAGTTGCCCCAGTCACCAACTTCCTAGCTGTTCCGTGCTATCTACGGCCTTGATATTGACAGTGTAGTACGGTTGTACTAAATTTATTAGTACAGACGTACGAAACTTTGGGATTTGCAAAGCAGGTGATTTCCTATAGGAGGCATGGTAGTCCATGGAACAATCGAAGAGAAGGCAGCAAATCGTAGAGGTCGCGATCCATACGATTGCTGAGCTTGGTTATGCTCAAGCTTCGGTGGGACAAATCGTCAAGCGCGCCTGCGTAAGCAAAGGCGTGTTCACGTACCACTTTGCGAGCAAGGATGAGCTGATGGAGCAAATTGTCCATGAGGTCTTCGAGACCGCAGCACGCTTCATGTCTCCGCAAATGGAGGGGCAAACGGCTCCAAACGATATGCTGAAGGCTTATATCGAGTCGAACCTGGAATTTATGGGCGCGCACCGCGATTACATCGTGGCTTTGACGGAAATCGTCACGAATGCGCGTACGCCGGACGGAAAGCTTCGGTTTGGAGGAACCTCGGATGACTCGATCCTGGAGCCTCTTATCGAAATATTGCAATGGGGGCAGGAGACCGGGGAGTTCAAGACGTTAACCGAACGGTCTGCACAGGTGACCGCAGCGGCGATCCGCAGCGCTATTGACGGCGTCGCGAACCAACTGCTCGTGAATCCCGGCCTGGACCTTGCGGAATACGCGGCAGAACTGGCCGCCCTGTTTCTGTCGGCCGTCCGCCGCCCCTCCCATCCATCGGATTTCTCAGTGGAAGGAGGAGAGAAGTCATGAAACGGATCGATCGGAGAGCGGCGAAGGCACGAAGAATGGAAGGGTGGATCGCAAGCGCGATAAGTGTCATGCTGGTCATTGCAGCGGTTTGGCTGACGGCAGCTTACGACTGGCCTGTATGGATTGCGGGATGGAGCGCGGTCATCGTCCTGCTGTACATCGTGCTTGAACTGGCGGTGCTGCCCGGTTTGCTGTACCGTTCTTGGCGATATGAGATTACGGAAAGGAACGTTGAGCTGAATCACGGCATATGGATTCGCAGGAAGACGTTGATCCCGATGGTGCGTATTCAGCATGTGGACTCCAAGCAAGGGCCGATCCAGAAGATCTATGGACTATCCACCGTCACGTTCTCTACCGCAGCCGGCAGCCATCGCATTCCTGCACTGTCAGAGCAAGAAGCTGAAAACATCCGCAAGCAGATTTCGGATTGGGCAGGGGGGACGGATGGTGAGCTCTAATCCAAGACCCTCGGTGGCCAACAGACGGCTGCATCCCGTATCCGTTCTGTATTTCCTGATTCATTCCGGGAAAGAGCTGGCTGGCCTGCTGCCTTTGATCCCGTTCTGTATTTTTCTGATCCATCGCGTATTTGGAAAAGAGATCGACCGCATCGTGCTGACGGTTTGCGTTATTGTGGCGGCTGCGATCATGCTGGTTGTCTTCGCCTGCCTGCGCTGGCGCCGCTTTATGTACCGGGTGGAGGATGGCGTCCTATATATTGAACACGGGTTGTGGGTCCGCCGAAAAATATGGATCACTAGGGAACGCATCCAATCCCTTGATGTAACGGTCAGCCTGTATGATCGAATCTTCGGTCTCGTTCGCTTGGAAATGGAGACGTCCGGGGGAGATGAGGAGCCTGAGGCCGTGCTCAGCTCGATTTCCGCAGCGGAAGCGGTACGCATTCAGCGTGAGATGGGCATGGCGGAACCCGAAGCGCTGACCGAAATACCCGGCGATTCCCCCGTCCATAACGAACGCTCGCATGCCGTTCCCCTTAACAGCATGCGGCTGTCACTGGGCCAAACGCTGATCCTAAGTACAACGAGCGGCAAATTCGCGGTTCTTTGGATGGTGATCGTGGGGGGAGGCTTGAAACTGTGGGATGAATGGGTGAGAGATACCCCGATATGGGATCAGCTGTCCCCGCGGCTGTTGGTCCTCGGGATTCCGGGGCTCGTCGTCATCCTGGCGCTCCTCTCCTGGCTGCTCGCGTTTGCGGCTGCCTTCTTATTTGAATCCGGTTTTCAGGTTGAGACCGAGGGCCGTACGTTGACCATCGAGCGGGGCATTTTGGAAAAGAAAAGAACCGTCATCAAGCCGCATCGGATCCAGGCGGTCCGCATCACGCAAAACCCGCTGCACAAGCTGTTCGGCAGAGCCTCGGTTCGAATGGTCATCGCAGGAAGCTCGGATGAGGATAAAAAAGTCGTCGATTTGTTTCCGCTGGTCCGTTATGATGAGCTTCCCATGCGGCTCGAAGCATTTCTGCCCGGCTTCCGCCTGCCGAAGACCTGGAGCCGGGTCGGTCGTCAATCCTACCGTTCCTACACCGTGTTACCCGTCCTGATCTGTATATTACTGGCGGCAGCGGTCTGGTTGTTCGTGCCCGGCGTCTGGCGGTGGCTTGCATGGGTTCTTCCCTTCCTTGCCTGGGGAGTATCATCATTGGAATACCGGAAGGCGGCCTGGAGCCGGGAGGAGAACCAGCTTCATATCCGTTATGGGAGCTTTTCCGAGAAAGTCGTTCTGATCCCGATCTCCAAGGTACAGTGGCACAAAACCTCACAAACTCCTTTCCAGGCGGGGAAAGAGCTTGCCACGCTGAAAGTGGCGGTAGCATCCGGTAAATCCGGCGAAAAAATCTCGCTGCGGCATGCCTCTGCCGCGGATGTTCACATGATCACCGATTGGCTTTCTGGAAAATAGCATCTGATAGCCTTTCCGCCGCGCAGCGATGGGAAGGCTTTTTTTGCTACCAAACTCATTTTTGGCGCAAATAGGGAAAACCGCCATCAAAAATGGGCCCCTGCCGGAAGAGAGCCCCTTGAAAAAAAGCCGCAAAAGCGTTACGTTACTGAGTAATATAAAAACGTCTATCCTATCATGTTCAGAAGACAGGCCGTATATAGGGAAGTCTTTTTCAGCGGGCAGGTCTTTTCCATACGAAAAAGCGGCAGAACGCGGGCGCCATCCAGCACGACAGGACGATTCGAGGCGTTATCACCGCAGATCAGCCCCGAAGAAGAGGTCTTCCATGTAAAAAGAGGGTTAGCGGAGTGAGGAGAGAACAAGAGATGAATGATACTGGAAGGGAAACGCAGGCACCGTCTTCAGCTGGAGCCGAAGGAGTCACCGTCATGAACGCTGAGGGAGGAAGCGCGGCAGACAAGCCCCGTACCGTCAGCATGGAGGATATCGTCCGTGCGCATCACGTGCTGCGGGAGGTCATCGTGCGGACGCCGCTGCAGCGGGATCCGGTCCTGTCGGCGAAATACGAATGCAGCGTGTTTTTGAAACGGGAGGATCTGCAGGTCGTGCGTTCCTTCAAGATCCGCGGGGCCTACAATATGATCCGCAGCCTGTCGCCTGAGGAGATGGCGAATGGCATCGTGTGCGCGAGTGCGGGTAACCATGCGCAGGGGGTGGCTTTTTCCTGCCATGCGCTGAATATAAAGGGAAAAATCTATATGCCGAGCACGACCCCGAACCAGAAGGTGAAGCAGGTCAAGCGCTTTGGCGGCAGCAACGTGGAAGTCATTTTGACCGGGGACACGTTCGACGATGCCTACGAAGAGGCGATCAAGGCGTGCGACCGGGAGGGCATGACGTTTATCCATCCGTTTGACGAGCCTAAGATCATTGCGGGCAACGGCACGATTGCGATGGAAGTGATGGAAAGCCTGGATTCGGCTGCAGACCATGTGTTCGTCACGATCGGCGGCGGCGGTCTGGCGGCAGGCGTGGCGACGTACATCAAGACGGTCAGCCCGGCGACCAAGGTGATCGGCGTCGAGCCGGAAGGCGCGGCATCGATGAGCGAGGCGCTGGCCCGGAAAGGCGTTATCACGCTGGACGAGATCGACAAGTTCGTCGACGGAGCGGCTGTGAAACGGGTGGGCGATACCCCGTACGACATCTGCTCCCGCCTGCTGGACGATGTGGTCAAAGTGCCGGAAGGTAAAGCCTGCACGGCCATCCTGGAGCTGTACAACGAAAATGCGATCGTCGTCGAGCCCGCAGGCTCGCTGCCGGTAGCGGCGCTGGACCTGTACCGGGACGAAATCCGCGGCAAAACGGTCGTCTGCATCATCAGCGGCGGCAACAACGATATTGACCGGATGCAGGAAATCAAGGAGCGCTCGCTGATGTACGAAGGCATCAAGCACTATTTTATGATCAATTTCCCGCAGCGTTCCGGCGCGCTCCGCGAATTTCTGGAAGACGTGCTCGGACCGGGCGACGACATCACCAACTTTGAATATACGAAAAAGCATAACAAAGAGAACGGACCGGCGCTCGTCGGCATCGAGCTGAACAGCCGCGAGGATTATGAGCCGCTTATTGAGCGCATGAACCGGAAAGGGCTTAAATTTACCGAGCTCAACAAGGATTCCAACCTCTACAACATGCTGATTTAATAGGATCTAATAAAACGGAGACCCTGCATCAACAGGTCCCCATAGACTGGACACGTAGGGAAGTGTTTAAGCTATGGGGGCCTCTTTGTATACCGGTATAAGCATTAAGGGGATGTTTCACGTATTTTTAGGGCGTCGAGAGAGGTGTTTGGGACCGGTGGTGATGACCACAACCAATGCCAAGAGGCATTGCGCCACCACCCCTTGCCAGTTGAGCCAGAGAGAAAGAGGGAAATAGAGGTCAGTGATGTTTAGGGCATTGTGGAACAAGATTGCCAGCAAGACACTCCCTCGCGTGTGATTATAGACCCAGGTCATCAGAATGCTGTTCGCAATCGTTCCAAGCGCAAAAATGAAGAAAGGAGTGGTGGATTGAGAAGTCCCCGGTATGAAAAAGAACGGGAGGTGCCACACCGTCCACAAGACGCCAAGGATGAGACTCGACCCCAGGGCGCTGTACCTTTCCTGTAGCTTGGGCAGCGCATACCCACGCCATCCTGGTTCCTCACCGAACGGCCCACCAAGCAGACTTCCTACGAGAAACACGGGGATAATCAGAAACCAGGGATTGATGCCCGAAGGGAGAGAAAGCTCCTCGACCACGGACGGATGGGCCAAATCGAAGGAGGCTCCTCCCAGAAGAGATTTGCAAGCCATGACAATCAGGGTGACCATAGCTGGAGCAAAGAGGACAACCAAGTACCACCGAGGGCTTACACGCCAGATGAACCATTGGCGAAGAAAAGCACGCATGCCGCCCTTACCGGTGGTTGTCGCTGTGAGAAGAAGGGCGGCAAGTAACGGGCCGATACTCCCGACGAACGTGAGGGGAGAAATGAGACTGGAGGGGAGGGGGATAAGCCCATGCGAATGAAGGGCTACCAGACCCAGGAACAGCCATGTGATAGCGTAGGCCAATACAAAGTAAGTGACAAGTGGATGGGATTTCCAGATCCGAAACCGATGTTTCCTCTCTTTATTGTCCGCTTTCAGGATTGCTTGCATGGATACAATCCTCCTTTGTTTTGTTTCCATTCGTTCTATAACTTCTCCATTGTAACAGGCAGAACTGCCGCTTCGAGCCCATCCTTAGACGGAAAGCGTCCTGGACTTTGGTCAAGAAAAGAGCCCATGCGCGAGGCTAGTTGCAGAGGTGGATATCAAGGGGAACGAAAAAAGATGACCCCTGTACAATACAGGAATCATCTCTTGTCAGCGTTAACTTTTTTTTGAAAAAAGTTTTTATCCGGTTGATGGTTCAGCCGGTAAATGTTTCGTCTGATGAACGGTTTTATTTTAGCGCGGAGTTGATGTAGGCCCGGACTTCCGGCGTCAGGGTGTCGTTGTTTTTGTTCACGACGTCCAGGAATCCCTTGATCCGCTTCAGGTAGCCGCTGGTGACCGGGTTTCCTTTGCTGACGGCAGCTTCCAGCGCGGCTTTGGCCTTCGGATCGATTTTCTTGCTGTCATAGTCGAACATCGGCGTGTTGTTGAGGCCGTTCATGCTGACGGACAGATACAGCTGGTACAGTGCTTTGACCTGGGTCACGCGGTTGGACTTCGGATACGACTTCACGAAAGCTTCCTGGGTCTGAGCACGCTTGATGACTTCCGTCATGCTGATCGACAGCGCTGCGTCATTGGCAAAGCGGTTCTTCGTTTCCGCCGTCATGATATCGATGTAGCTCTTGATATCGTTGGTCACGTAAGGGCGAACCTTCTGGAAGCGCGGGTAATCCAGCACCAGATAGTACATGCCTTCGGACGTTTCCAGACGGTAGCCGCTGTCGCGGGCGCCTTTGAAGAGGGCCTTCAGGTTTTTGTCGCTCGTCTTATTGATCAGGGAAGTCAGGTCGTCCCCTTGCTTCATCAGCTTCATGAGGCTGCGCTGTACGTTGTCTTTGTAAAATTTCTGGTTCCACGTTTCCAGATTGGCGTTTTCGGCGTTCTCCATCTTGAGGGCCATCAGCATGGCCTGATACGGCGTCACTTGATAAATGTTTTTCTCCATGTAGGCCAGCGCCTCAGCCTGCTTCGCAGGTTTTTTCAGCAGCTCCATCATGTGGTTGTAAATGGCGTTCGCATGTTTCGTTTTGGCCGAGACGGCGGCGGAAATCGCCGGTTTGGAAGCGGTGGACTGTGCGGCGGCGGCATGAACCGCTCCGGCTCCGGTTTGCAGGGTAAGGGCAATCATAAGGGCAGCGGCTGTAGCCGCGGTAGCTGTTTTTTTCATCGTGTGATCAACCTCCTGTTTGGTATATGTTCATATTACCCGAAGGTTGTTTCGCTTTGATCTCGACTTGTTTCCAACTTGTAAACTTTTATGAATTGATTTGGAGACAGGGGAATTCCACGAAATTCGGTAGAAAGTTTGAATTGTTAATGCTCATTTAATCTACATACAACATACAACAATTATGATGGATCTGATTTACCGGTAACAAGCACCCCAAAATAACGTCAGGGAGCGATTGGCTTGAATACGGAACCACAACAAGCATTAGAGGTTACAAATGCAAAATCAGCCTCACTGTGGGAGGTACTTCGCGTCTCAACGAAACTAGGGCTGACCTCCTTTGGCGGGCCGATTGCCCACTTGGGTTACTTTCACGACGAATACGTTCGGCGCAGGAAGTGGATGGACGAAAAAGCTTATGCGGATCTTGTAGCCCTCTGCCAGTTCTTGCCTGGTCCGGCAAGCAGCCAGGTCGGAATCGGGATTGGCATCGTCAGGGCGGGACTGTGGGGCGGAGTGATGGCTTGGCTGGGCTTTACGCTGCCTTCCGTGATCGTATTGGTTCTTTTCGCCTTATTGCTTCAAGGTTTCGATATCGCGAATGCAGGCTGGATTCATGGGCTCAAAATCGTAGCTGTAGCTATTGTAGCGCAGGCTGTGCTGGGCATGGGCCAAAAACTGACCCCCGACCGGTCCCGCATCACGATCGCAGTCGGGGCTGCAGCGCTCGTGTTATTATGGCCGACAGCCTATACTCAAGTGCTCATCATTGCCGCCGCGGCAATACTCGGGCTTTGGCTGTACAGGAAGAGTCCGGATCCTAGCAGCCAGAGCCTCCGGATTGCGGTGGGCAAACCCTTTGCGATCGGCTGTCTTGTTCTGTTTTTCGGCCTGCTCTTTGCGCTGCCGCTCCTAAGACAAACGTTTGATATCAAATGGCTGGCCATATTCGACAGCTTTTACCGCTCAGGGTCATTGGTGTTTGGCGGCGGTCATGTGGTATTGCCTTTGCTGGAGCGCGAGGTCGTGCCGACGGGGTGGGTGAGTCCGCAGGATTTCCTTGCCGGCTATGGAGCGGCGCAGGCCGTTCCCGGCCCGTTGTTACTTTTGCAGGGTATCTCGGGGCGATGTCCGGCGGCATAACAGGTGCGGTGGTTGCGACAGCGGCGATCTTCCTGCCTGCTTTTCTGCTGGTTGTCGGAGCGATGCCGTTTTGGAACGGCCTCCGGAACAGCCCCAGGGTCCAAGGTGCGCTGATTGGGATTAACGCTGCGGTCGTTGGCATTTTATTAGCGGCATTTTATGTTCCCATATGGACGACGGCCATTACGGCACCGGTTGATTTTGCCTTGGCACTTTTGTTATTTATTTTACTCGTGTTTTGGAAGCTTCCGCCTTGGGTTGTCGTACTTGCAGGTGCCTTAGCCGGAATGGTCATCGGATGGATATGAGTGGATCATAGAGGATGTCGAAACATAAACCATCACAAAACGAAAAATCCCCATTCTCAAAGGGGATTTTCGCTATTTTCTGGCTGTCCGCGCAGCGATTGAGGCAAGGGCACCTTTGTCCAGTCAACCTCGCTAGCCGAATCAGCCTCTTCTTAGAAAAATAAACCGCAGCCCGGCCAGTCCAACCAATCCGATCACCAGGCTGACCCATGGGTTGACGGTGAAGACAGGCAGCATGGTCCGCATCGAGAACCCGATGATCATGACGATGACCAGGATGAGTATGTACACCCCGATCGCTTTCAAATCGATCTTGGGCTTGCCGGCTCTGTCTTCGCTTCCCGGCTTGTTCAGCGTCTTGGTGACGAGCTCGGTCAGCAGAATCGAACCTGCGGCCAACACGATCAGTGCCAACAGGCTGATCCGATTGATAGGTTCTCCCGCATAGCCGCTCCACTCGGCGACCAATCCGACCACCGCCTCGACCAAAAACAGAAACGTGAATGCCGCCCAAGGCATCAGGATGTAATAGGCGGCTCCCTCGATGGGCTTGCGCTTCGGCAGCTCATCCACGATGCTGCGGGCATACGCCTCGGGATCTTCGCCGAACAGCTGGGATGCCGGGCGGCCAGTTTCCTGGGCGTTCAGAACGTCCGATGCCACTTCGAGCAGCTTCTTCTCGGCCTGCTGCCGGTCCGCCCGGGTACCGCGTACCGCGATGATGACGTCCTCGACATAATCCCGGTTCGCCGGGGTCATGCGTTCGCGCAGCCGGTTATTTTCTTGAATCATTTGTTTGATGGTCATTCTGTACGCTCCTCCATATACCACAAGTATAGGAACAGCCCCGGCCGTTTGCAAGGCAGCCTTGCAGGGACGCCACCCCTCTATTCCTTGAAAAAGAGCATTTCATAGTGCACCGCCACATAGATGATGGCGATAATGACGCAGACGATCAGGACGATCGACAGCGGTTTTTCCAGGGCAAACGTCATGACATGGTCCCACATAGATGATCCATCCCCTCGTAAAAATGATCCGTAGGGTTAGTTTCTGCCGCTCGGCTCGTTTCCATGCAGGCGGTGTCCATATAAGGCCCGGCGATGGTCCAGAGCACATCCGTTTACATCCGTTTTCGTCAATTGTGAACATTTATCGCCCCCCGAATAATCCGCGAGGCTGCGCGTGACAATAGGTCAATATGCACCAAATTTTAAACTGACCAGGAGGTGACCTTGTCGTGAGCGACAATTTTAAACAGAAATATGTATGGGACAGCAAGAGCAGAGGCTGGATGGTGGAAATGGCCGCGCTGGGGTCACTGAACGGACCTGAAGCAGCTGCGGAGCAGGCATTGGCGACGGGAAAAGACGGCGGACAGCCGTCTGCGTCGGGACAGCAAGTGGGGCAAGCGAATGGCGCCGGCGATAACGGGCTCCGGGGCATCGGCCCGGTCGGTGAAGGATCCGGCATGCGGGGCGTAGGCCCGGCGTCTGAAGATAACGGGATCGGGCCTCAGGCTGCGAGCGAACTCGCGAGCGAAATGGCCGAAGAGCGGATCGAAGCTTACGGCTGGCTCAATGAGCCGGAGTCCGGGGAGGAGCGCGGCAGCTGGCATCCGCAGAACGTGCTGGAAGCAAATCCGGAGAACAGCCTGCTGACCGATTGGGAAGGCCGCGAGGAAACCCATTCGATGTTCCGCCGCAGTTACGAATAAAGAGCAGCAGACCTTTTTCAATTGACACTCTCCACCCCGCGATGATAAGATGAATTCCGATATCACATTAAACTTATCGGAATTATCAATATATAAATGTTTAGGGGAACGGGGGAGTTATTATGGAGCGGAATATTACGATTCGGCACGAACAGGAGGAGCTGGTGGCGAGCCTGCATTATCCGGTGAAACAGGAAGGCAAGGAAAGCCGCTGCAAGGACCGCGTTCCGCTGGTCATCATCTGCCACGGGTTTGTGGGGAGCCGGATCGGCGTGGACCGGTTGTTCGTGAAGACGGCTCGCGAACTGGCGCGGGAAGGATACATGGTGCTGCGTTTCGACTACGCCGGATGCGGTGAGAGCAGCGGAAGCTACGGGATGGAAGGGCTGGAGTCGATGATCGCCCAGACCCGGACGGTGCTGGATTACGGCATGGGCTGCGTGGATGTCGATCCGACGCGCGTGACCTTGATCGGGCACAGCCTCGGGGGTGTGGTGGCCATTCTGACGGCCGTCCGCGACCGCCGCGTCAAGAGCCTGGTGCTATGGTCTTCGGTTGGGTATCCGCTCAGCGATATTTTGAAAATCACCGGCAGAGACGTATACGACACCGCGGTGAAATCCGGGTACTCGGATTACCTCGGCTATGACTTCACCCCAGGATTCTTTGATTCGCTGGGTCAGTACCAGCCGCTGCAGGAAGCGGTGAAATTCGGCGGCGACGTTTTGATCATTCATGGAACGTCGGACGACACCATCCCAGTGGACTATGCGTTCCTGTACCAAAAGGTGTTCTGGATGCGCACCGAGGGGCGCTGCGACAAGGAGATCATTTTCCAGGCGGACCACACGTATTCCTCGGGACCCCACCGCAGACAGGTGATCCACTGCACGAAGGAATGGCTGAACGACCAGGAAGCCGTCCAGCAGGAATGGCAGCATTGGATGATATAGATCTTCAGCAGTTCAGCATCAGACGCGATCACCAGGCACAGGAGGCGTGACAACGAGGCTGGGCAGCGATCCAGAGCAGGCGGGCGGACCGTATGTTCGGGCGAGAATTGGAAATCTCTCCGCATACACGGTACAATAGAATCAGCAACGTATACTGGCGTGTGGAGGTTGACATCGATGACATTACCAGCACTATTTGTAGCCCACGGTTCACCCATGCTCGCTCTGGAGGATCACGAGTACTCGCGCTTTTTGGAGTCTCTGGGACGGGATCTGCCGGTCCCGGAAGCCGTCGTCGTCTTCTCGGCACATTGGGACAGTCCTGAGCAATCGATGACAGTGGACGAATCTCACGATACGATGCATGACTTTTACGGATTTCCTGAAGCGATGTACGAGCTGCGCTATCCGGCCAAAGGATCCGCAGACCTCACCCAAAGAATCGCCAGCCTGTTCGAGGCGGGCAACCTGCATTATGAGCCCGTTCTGGGACGCGGTCTGGACCATGGTGTCTGGGTGATCCTGAGCAAAATGTACCCGGACGCGGACATCCCGGTCGTGGAGCTGTCCGTGGATTCGCGGCGGTCGCCCGAGGAGCAGTACGCCATTGGCGCGATGCTGAAGGAGCTGCGGCAGGACAACGTCCTGATCATCGGCAGCGGCGGCCTCGTTCACAACCTGCGGATGATCTCGCAAAGCGATGAACCGGAAGCCTGGGCGGTCGAATTCGACGAATGGATTGCCCGGAATCTGGAGGCCTGGAACCTGAAAGAGCTGTTTAACTACGATAAAAAAGCGCCGCATGCGCGCGAAGCCGTTCCGTCCTACGGGACCGAGCATTTCGCTCCGCTGTTCTACGCGATGGGCGCGGCGAGCGACGAGGCGAACGCCAAACGGCTGATCCAGACGTATCAATATGGAAGCCTCAGCTTGAACTGCTGGATGTTCGGATCTTAACCCGTTCGGAAGGCTTGCAGCAAGATTGCATATCTAAGTGGACCGGCGAACGGCCGAAAGTCCAGTATAATACACGAAAACGAGCCGGCATCCTTGCCGGCTCGTTTCTAGTTTGAACGGGGGAACGTTCGAAAGCAGTATATGGGGAAAGCGATGCGGTCCGCATCCGTTCATCCGGCCATCCGCGTGTCCGCGTTCAGCCAGTGGACGGTGCTGGTTGCAGGCCGCCCGCTTGCTCCTGAAGTTACGCGGCGCCCTTGCTCTTGCCATTCATCCCTGGAGCGGGTGCCGGCGCAGGGGTCATGCCGTCATGGTGCCGGTGGAACAGGCCGCGGATGTAAGGCAGTACCCAGCGGTCCAGGCCGATGCGACCGGCGTTGGCTGCGGCGACGACGATGAACATTTCAAGCAGCAGCATTTGCGCGTTGGTGCTTACGGTGCCCGAGAGGAGGAAGGCCATATTCATCACCATGCCCATGAGTGCGGCGAAGGTGGTGAAGGTGCCGAGGATCAGCCCCAGGCCGACCAGCGTCTCACCGAGCGGGATCAGGACGTTGAAGAATTTGACGCCCGGCAGGGCGGCGTGTTCCAGGAACGTTGCCCACCATGCTTGCACCGCCGGGTGATCGCCTGTGCTCTTGGCAATCGCCCCCTGCAGGAATCCGCCTGCATCGAAGCCTCCGGTCAGTTTCTCGATACCGCCCTTGATCCAGCTGTACCCCAGATAGATCCGGACGATGGTCAGCAGCCAGCTTGCTACTTTGTGATTTCTAAGCCAATGGTTGAACATGATTTGTTCCACTCCTTTATTTTCTTTAGGTGATGTTGCTTTTGGAAGATGATCATCTTTGATGTCTTTATTATAAGTGAAAAATTTCACAATAACTGTGACATAAATCACAGATCCAACAAATTATGAAAAAAAGATTTCAGATATTTTTAAGCTTCGGAGGATAAGCTGGAAACTATCCGGATTACAGGGTATTTTGGGAGCCCGAAAACTAAATAACCTTCATCGTAACCGTATCCGGAGTACATGCATCCCGCGTAAGTCTCCTCAGGTATGCTTGTAGCCCGCCTGCAATATGGCCCGTCATTCTGCCTGGGATCAGGAGCAATAACGCCGCCAACTGGCCCTTAAATCTCCCTGATACGGAGCCAAAGGCCTATCTGTCGGCCTTGGACCTGAAAACAGGATCAAACGCCGCAAGTGCGAGCCGTCGGCCCGCGAATCTGCCCGGAAACACAGACAGATGCCGCCCTTTTGTGATTAAATGGAAGGAAAGCATATGTGAACGAGCCACACCAAGACAGCAGGGGATGACCGGGAGTTTACGATGAAGGGATGACCAAATCGAATGAACGATATGTGGAATACGGGCTGGAGGAGGCTCGCAGGCACGCTGCTGTGCCTGACGCTGAGCGGCTCGCTCTTGGCCGCCTGCACCGAAAAGACGGCGGAGGCGTCGCAGCCGCCCGCCGCCGGGGAGCAGCAGCCGGCGCAGGACGAGCCGGCGCCGGAGGAGACCGCGCCGCCGGAAGCGGTGGAGCAGGAGCAGGCCGCGTATACGGCGCCGCTGACGGGGCTGCCGGTTGAGCAGCCGGCCGACCTCAGGCCGCTGGCGGTGATGATCAACAACGCGCCGGCCGCGCGGCCGCAGTCGGGCCTGACCCAGGCCGACATCGTGTATGAGGTGCTGGCCGAGGGCGGCATTACGCGCTTGATCGGCATCTTCCAGAGCCGGGGCGCGGAAGGGACGATCGGGCCGATCCGCAGCATCCGCCCGTATCTGATCGATCTGGGCGAAAGCTACGGCGGCGTGCTGGTGCATGCCGGGGGCAGCAACGATGCCTACGCGATCATCCAGCACCAGCACAAGGAGGACCTGGACGAGATCAGCAACGCCGGTCCGTACTTCTGGCGCGACAAGAGCCGCAAGGCGCCGCACAATTTGTACTCCAGCGCGGACAAGCTGCGCGAGGGAGCGGACAAGCGCGGATACGCTGAGCATGTGGAGCTGAAGTCGTATCCTTTTCACGATCCGGCGGACGTCAGCGTTCCCGATGGCGAGGATGCTGCGGGCGTCGACGTCACCTTTTTGCTCCAAAGCTATACAGTTTCCTATAAATATGACGCCGCCACCAAGCTCTATCAGCGCTTCATTAACGGCAAGCCGCATATCGACCTGAACAACAACGAGCAGCTGACCGCGGCGAACGTCATCGTGCTAGGTGCCGACCAGAAGGTGCTGGACGATGTGGGCCGGCTGGACATCGACGTATCCTCCGGCGGGAAAGCCGTGCTGCTGCAGCGGGGCAAGGTACTGGAGGGCGAGTGGGTGCGCGCCAAAGGGGATGTCATCCGCTTCGTGAAGGACGGCAAGGAGGTGCCGCTGTACCCGGGGACCACGTATTTTAACATCGTGCCGAATGCGCCTTCTTTCGACAGCCATTTACATATTCTCAAATGACGGAAAATCAAGGGGATCATGGCGAAACATGCCGGAAAATGCTGGCTCTTCCGGATAATTTGGCAGGGAATGGGTAAGTTTAATATATAAATTCGGCAGTGAGTTTACATTGCATTAAAATTGAAAGCCACTTATCTTTACAAACCGTGGGACGGATTGATAAGATAACAAGGGTTGTCATTCTCATGTTTTTGCAGTGTTTATGCAAACTTATGTAAAGGGGTTATCGTATGAGATTGAAGAAGAAGGACATATTTTTCCAAACCCTGGAAAATATGGCCGATACGATTGTGCAGGCTGCCGATTATTTCGCCCAGCATGTGGCCAATCTGCAAGATGTGCTTGTTTTTGCCAACGAAATGAAGAGATTCGAGTCGCAATGTGACGATTACACGCACACGATTATTACAGAACTCAACAAAACATTCATTACGCCGATCGAACGTGACGACATCATGGACCTGACAACCACCATGGATGATGTGATGGACGGGCTGGAGGCCTGCGCTTCCCGTTTTGACATGTATCATCTCCCGGATCCGGACGAGTATATCGTGCAATTCGCGGAAATTCTCCGTCAGTCGGCATACGAAATTCAAAAGGCGATCCACCTGCTGTCCCAGAAGAAGCTGCTGGCCATGCGTGAATATACGATCCGCCTGAACGACCTGGAGAACCAGGGCGACGAGCTGCTTCGCATCTGCATCAAGGAACTGTTTGCGAAAGTGACCGATCCGATCGAGCTGATCAAGCGCAAGGAAATTTACGAACGCCTTGAGACAACCACCGACGCTTGCGAAGATGTGGCCAATATGCTGGAATCGATCATTATGAGCAACTCGTAAGGGGTTTTGGAGACACATGGAGACATCATTATTTGTACTTACCATAGTCATCATTCTGGCGTTGGCGTTTGACTTCATCAACGGTTTCCACGATACGGCGAACGCGATTGCCACGTCCGTATCGACACGGGCGCTGAAGCCGCGGACGGCGATTCTTCTTGCAGCCGTCATGAACTTTGTCGGTGCAATTCTGTTCACGGGCGTTGCGAAGAAAATCGGCGGAAGTGTCACCGATCCCTCGACGCTGGACAACGGGCTCGAAATCGTCATAGCCACGCTGCTGGCGGCGATCATCTGGAACCTGGTCACCTGGTGGATCGGCATTCCTTCCTCCTCGTCGCATGCATTGATCGGTGCGCTGGCTGGAGCGGTCTACGTCGGAGCAGGCGCAAGCCACATCAAGTGGAGCGGTTTTACGGAAATTGTGGAAGGCTTGCTGTTATCCCCTTTGATCGCATTCGTGATCGGCTATATCGTCATGACGATTCTGAAGTGGATCTTTGCCAAACGCAGTCCGCATACGGTCAATAAAGGCTTCCGGTTCATGCAGATCATTACGGCGGCGCTGCAGTCGTTCACGCACGGCACGAACGATGCGCAGAAGGCGATGGGGATCATCACCCTGGCGCTGGTGACATCCGGCCGGCTGGAAACGCTGGAAGTACCGCTCTGGGTTAAAATCGCTGCGGCGACCTCCATGGCGCTCGGCACCTCCATCGGCGGTTGGAAAATCATCAAGACGATGGGTACGAAAATTTTCAAAATCGAGCCGATCAACGGCTTTGCGGCAGACTTCTCGTCCGCTTCCGTCATCTTCACGGCGACGCTCTTGCACCTGCCAGTCAGTACGACGCACGCAATTACGTCTGCAATCTTAGGCGTGGGCAGCGCAAAGCGCTTTTCCGAAGTGAAATGGTCGCTGGCCGGAAGAATCGTCATCACCTGGTTCATTACCATTCCGATTTCAGCGGTGCTGGCGGGCATTATCTTTAAAATCCTTTTCTAATCTGGGTTAAATATCACATATAGATGCACATTTGGAGTAGAAGTGGGGGCCAATCGTCAAAGGGTTGGCTTTTTTGTTGCGCAAAAATGGGCCGGCGTGACTTCATTCGAACGGATACGGTACAATACTAAGATAGATCATAACTTACATATGAAGTGCTCCGTTCTTTCGGAGCCGGAACAAAAGCTGCTAGAGGGGAGCTTAGCTGAACGCCGATGATACGAACGCTTGCCATTACCCATACCCATGAGGTGCTCACGGGAATTCCACTGGAAGAGGCCCGAATGGAGGACTATGCCTGGATGTGGGTGGATTTCAACGGCCCGACCGATGAGGAGTCCGCCCTTTTACATACGTTTTTTCATTTTCACCCGCTGGCGGTCGAGGACTGTATGCATGTGCTGCAGCGGCCGAAGCTGGATCTGTATGATGATCTGCAGTTCTTCGTCCTGCATGCGCTCGATCCCGATACGCTTGGGGTGGATGAGGTGGACCTCTTCCTGGGGCATGACCTGCTCGTGTCCTTTCATCTCAAAGAGCTGCCGGTGGTCGACGACGCCTGGAAGCAGATCATCCAGCATGCGCATGACCGCAAAATCTGGGCGCGCGGCCCGGTATCCTGCGCATATACGATTATGGACCACTTGGTGGACCGCTATTTCCCGAGTTTGTACAAAATCGAAGATGAGCTGGCCGAACTGGAGAACCGCGGCGGCGAAGAGTCGGTCGAGGATCTGATGAACCAGGTGTTCGACTTGCGCGGCCGGCTGCTGAAGCTGCGGCGGACGATCGTGCCGATGCGCGACCTGTTGTACCGGGTCGTCAACTCTCAGCATGTCCAGAGCAATACCGAGCATAAGGTGTATTTTGCCGATATTTACGACCATCTGCTCAAGCTGACCGATATGATTGAGGCCGACCGCGAAATGACGGCCGACCTGCGCGACAGCTACATCTCGCTCAACTCCAACCGGATGAACGCGATCATGAAGACGCTGACGGTCATTACCGTCGTCTTCATGCCGCTGACGCTCATCGCCGGCATTTACGGCATGAACTTCGTCAATATGCCCGAGCTGGACTGGAAGTACGGCTATCCTGCCGTCATGCTGCTCATGTTCGTGTTGGGGGCGGGCATGGTACTGTGGTTTACGAAGCGCGGATGGTTCAAATAGGTGTAATGACTATAAAGGAATGCGTCAGGCCAGGAGAATGTTAACGTAGAACGAAATGCGCCAGACCAGGCACGGAAGTGTTGAGACTTCTGCGCTTGGACCTGGCGCTTCTATGTTCTTGGGGACTTGAGGGCGGCGAAGAGGAAATTCTCGTCATTCTTTCGGTAAAATGGGCGTTATGAGGGTATCGGTGTTGTGGATGATGAGTAGGATAGGGCATGAGTGTGATAGCGGCACCGGTTCATAACACGACTAAGGCTTCGTTCTACGCTTAAGCGACAGTGGTGGTGGCCTATTGGCGTCAGCTGTTCTTTTTCTTTTTGGAGGTTTTTTTCGACGTACCCTTCTTCGACGACGATTTCTTCTTGGAAGTCGACTTTTTGGACTTCTTCTTCCGGCGCGATTTGTACTTGCCGTCATCGCTGCTGTTGGTCTTGCCTTTACCGAGACCCGCGAACAGCTTGAACATTGGGGCGATCTGCTGCATGCCGGTCATCACCTTCTGGAACTTGCCGACGGAGTTCACAATGCCGTCAATGCCGCCCACCCGGTCGATCAGTCCCTTGAGATCGCCGAGCTGGGCGAGGGAGAAGCCGGTCTTGGCGGTTTCGGCTGCGGCAGCCACCGGCGCGACGGTTGCCGCTGCGGCGGCAGCGGGAGCTGCGGATGCCGCGGAGGCGGCTGCGGAAACGGGCGGGATGATCTCCGCCGTACCTGCCAGCCCTTCAGGCCCGTAATAAGGTGCAAATCCAGGAGCGCCTCCGCCTACTCCAAAGTCGGGATAGCCTTGAATACCGGGATACGGGGACTGCGGATATGGGGAGGCAAATTCGTTCAGCGAGCGCTGGTCACCTTTTGGCTTTGCCTTTGGCTTATGGTAGTAATGCTCAGGCATGATATCACTTTCCTTTTTGGAATGATTTACTATACTGTATGTGCTGGGCAAACATAATGTATGGACGTTAGCCCGGTAGACAGGGATAGGAGCGGAAACGGGCGGATGCCCAGGGGGCGTGGAAGCAAGCGGAGGGAACGGGTGGCATTGCTGAACTGCGGCTTATTTTCGCTTGACCCTAACACTAATGTCGGCGTTTATAATGACTTCATCTCGAACTGAAAGGGAAGATGCGGTTATGGATATGACGCCACAAGAAGTAAACATGATTCAGGCTCTGCGTGAAGTTGAGTTGCCTCCTTTATTTGTGCTCATCCGAATTCGAAACGATATTTTAAATGACACGGTCAATATCGAAGAAAGCCGGAGAAACGACATCATCAATACGTTGGAACAATACATCGCTCCGATCTGGGAGGACTATCATAAGGAGAAGAATGCCCAAGCCAACGAAGGACCTCCGAGTCCGGAATGAGCGGGCACGACAACACAGCAGCGCAACGCGCTATGCCGCCATATAAGGCGGTTTTTTCTTTTTGGATAAAAATCCACATTCAAGGATAACGGGGCCTCTATCATAAAAGATTCAGCAGTGGCCCGGATGGTGCGGGTGAGTGTGGGGAGGAATATCGCCAGTCGCAAATCGCAATTCTGACTCCAATCTGAATCAAACGTCGAGAAATGGAAATGATCCACCAAAACATGTACAAGGCCGCCCGGATGAGGTATAATTTAAGCGCTTTCAACTGGAAGGTGGTGTTCTATGCATTTTAACCGTAGAAGGGTATCCGGGACCGGGCGGCTGAACAATGGCGCTTTATTCGGCCTGCTGCCATGCAACTCTTCAGTGCGTGAATCCGTTAACGCTTGAAAAGTTCATACCGGCTCGGTACAATGGGAGTACATAGAGGACTATCATTTGAACACGGATTGACCGATATTAAATGTGGAAAGACCCTGTGACGGGAGCAAAATCCTGAATAGGCAATAGTTACAATAGGGGATGATATTTCAGTGCAGCTGAAGAAACTTAATGATAAAAGCATCGACCAATTATTTGAAGCCATTTTAACGCTAAAAGATGTAGAGGAATGCTACGTATTTTTCGACGATCTATGTACCGTCAACGAGATCCAATCCCTCTCCCAGCGTCTGGAAGTGGCGCGCATGCTCGGCAAGGGCAGCACGTACAATCAGATCGAAGCGGAGACGGGAGCGAGCACGGCCACCATTTCACGGGTGAAGCGCTGTTTGAATTATGGCAACGAAGGGTATAAAATGACGTTAGAGCGTCTCGGGCGTTAATATGCGCAAACCGGGGGTACTTGTTATCAGTCACGGCTCCAGGGAATCTTCCTGGGTCCAGCTGGTCGACGATGCCGTCCAACAGCTGCCGCTGCGGGGAGAACTCCCTGTGGCGGCTTCGTTCTTGGAGATCGTGGAAGGCCGCTTGATTCAGGACGGGATCGATGATCTGGAGCGTCAGGGCGTTACGGATATACTGGTGATCCCGCTGTTCGTCTCTTCGGGCAGCACCCATGTGAATGAAATCGCATATGCGCTCGGCGTCATTGACGCCCCGGCCATCGACACGGACCTGGAGCCATTCCGCATTCAGTCGAATATCCTGTATGGAGAGCCGATCGACAACGATCCGGACGTGGCCCGTATGGTGTGGGATAAAGTGAAGACGGAATCGAAGAACCCCGGCGAGGAGGTTCTTATTCTTGTTGGTCACGGCAGCAGCCACGACGGCTTCCGCGAGCGCTGGGAGGAAGGCCTCTCGCGCCTGGCGGAGAGCGCCCGGGCGATCGGCGGCCTGGCCGCGGCGGACTATGCCCTGCTTCGGCCCGACAGCGTGCGGGCCAAGGTGGAATACTGGCAGAAGGAACGCGGGATGCAGGTGATTGCTGCTCCGCTGTTTTTGAGTGACGGCTATTTCACCCGCACGGTGATTCCACAGCGGCTGGACGGGTTAAATTATCGGTACTCGGGCGAAGCGCTGCTGCCCCACCCGCTGCTGACCCATTGGATGGAACGGCAGATCCGGAGCTGGCTTGCGCGTGAGGCTGATGCGTCATGATAAGCAACAGGCGCTTATTCGGAAATTATAAACTTATTAGGTGGCGTATGTATGAAAAGAGCACGTTTAATTTATAATCCCACCTCAGGCCGGGAGGAGATGCGCCGGCGTCTGCCGGACATTCTGCACCGGCTCGATCAGGGCGGCATAGAAGCTTCCTGCCATGCCACGATGGGCGAAGGGGACGCCACGAAGGCGGCCATCGACGCCGTAGAGCGGGGGTACGACATGATCATCGCCGCCGGCGGCGACGGCACGCTGTACGAGGTCGTCAACGGCATGGCGGAGCGCGATAACCTGCCGCCGCTCGGCGTGTTCCCGGTTGGAACGACGAACGATTTTGCGCGGGGGCTGGGCATTCCGCGGCACTGGGAGGACTACTGCGACCTGGTCATCCGGCAGCAGACCCGCCCGATCGACGTGGGCAAGGCGAATGACCGATATTTCATCAACATCGCCGGGGGAGGCACGCTTACAGAGCTGACGTACGACGTGCCCAGCCGGCTGAAGACGATGATCGGCCAGCTCGCTTATTATATTAAAGGCGTGGAGAAGATGGTCAGCCTGTCTCCGCAGGAGCTGATCATCAATGCCGAGGGCCAGGAGACGATCCATGACGAGTTCATGATCTTCCTGATCACGAACACGAACTCCGTCGGCGGCTTCGAGAAGCTCGCGCCGGGTGCCCGGATCGACGACGGCCTGCTCGACGTGATCGCCCTCAAGAAATGCAACCTGGCCGAATTCGTGCGGCTGGTCAGCCTCGCGCTGCGCGGCGAGCATTTCAACGACAAGAAGGTCGTCTACTTCCGCACGAGATCGATGGAAGTGACGTCCCCGGGCAAGGTGCTGCTGAACCTGGACGGGGAGCTCGGCGGAACGCTGCCGGGGCAGTTTTCAGTGCTGCCGCAGCATTTGCGGATTTTTGCTTAAGGCTTGTTTTTAAACACATTCGATATAGACAACAGGGATAGGAACAGGATGGTTCATTCGGCCGCAGGGAAACTGTGCAGGCGGTGGATCATCGCAGGAGAGTTAAGGTGTCGGCATGTGGCTCATCCATCAGGGATGGGGGCAGGGCATCTTGACTTTTTTTGTGCGCTTTTCTGTTATAATGGGAAGGATGCGGGGAAGAAATGAAGCCAGAGGGTTTTGGGGTGGCGGATTATGACCTGCAGGGTAAATCATAGATCAATATCATAAAACATTAATGAACTTAAGTGGACAGGCCGCCGTGCATCGGGGCTTTCCCTTTCAAAATATACTTGAAAGAAGTGACTCAAGCAGCATGAACAAGCGACACAGCCGCCGGAATCCCGGCCGCCGCAGCACGCCTGCACCGATCGCCGGTCTGCCGGTAGCGAAAAACGATGAGGCCGTTATCGACATCATCGGCATGAACCACGACGGAGAAGGCGTAGGCCGCGCCGAAGGCTATACCCTGTTCGTCGCGGGCGCCCTGCCCGGCGAGAAGGTCCGCGTGAAGGTGCTCAAGACCAAGAAGCAGTACGGCTACGCCAAGCTGCTCGACATCGTGCAGGCGAGCCCCGACCGGATCGCGGCGCCCTGCCCGATCTACGACCAGTGCGGCGGCTGTCAGCTGCAGCATATGGATTATGCCGCTCAGCTCGCGTGGAAGCGCCAGCTGGTCGTGGACAACCTGACGCGCATCGGCAAGCTGCAGGTGCTCGGTGAGCCCGAACTGCGCGGGCCGCAGGCCGCCGATGGGGCGGAAGGCGCGGACGCTGCTGCGCCGGTGTCCGCTGCCGCAGCGGGCGGTGCAGCGCAGGGCATCCAGGTTCATGCCACGCTGGGCATGAACGAGCCGTGGCGCTACCGCAACAAGGCCCAGGTGCCGATCGGCGTCACCGAAGGCGGCCTGGTGGGCGGCTTCTACGCCCGCGGCAGCCACCGCATCATCGACATGGAAGCCTGCCTGATCCAGCACGAGCACAACGACGAGGTCGTTGCCCGCGTGAAGGCCATCGGACGCAAGCTCGGCATTACCGCGTATGACGAAGAAACCGGCCAAGGCCTGCTTCGTCACGTCGTGGTGAAGGTGGCCTTCCGCACCGGCGAGATGATGATCGTCCTGGTCACTAACGGAGACAAGATACCGCATGTAGATGAATGGATCTCGGAGATCCGCGAGCAGCTGCCGTCGGTGGTCAGCATCTGCCAGAACGTCAACACGAAGCAGACAAATGTGATTTTTGGAGACGTGACCCGCGTGCTGTGGGGCAGCGAAGTCATTTATGACTATATCGGCGACGTGAAGTTCGCCATCTCGGCGCGGTCGTTCTATCAGGTGAACCCTGCTCAGACGGAGGTGCTGTACGGGAAGACGGTAGAGTATGCGCAGCTAACCGGGAAGGAAAACGTGATCGACGCGTACTGCGGCATCGGGACGATTTCGCTGTTTCTGGCCCAGCATGCGGGCAAGGTATACGGCGTTGAGATCGTGCCGGAGGCCATCGAGGACGCTCGACGTAACGCGGAGCTGAACGGGATGAGCAACGTTACGTTTGAGGTTGGAGCGTCAGAAGATGTCATTCCTGCCTGGAAAGAGCAGGGCATCGAAGCGGATGTTATCGTCGTCGACCCGCCGCGCAAGGGCTGCGATCAGAAGCTGCTGGAGACGATTCTGGAGATGAAGCCGGAGCGGGTGGTGTATGTGAGCTGCAATCCTTCCACGCTGGCGCGGGATTTGCGGTTGCTGGAGGACGGCGGGTATCGCACGGTGGAAGTGACGCCGGTGGATATGTTTCCGCATACGGTGCATGTGGAATCGGTGGCTTGGTTGGTGAAGGATAGTTGTAATTAGCAATAAAGTTAACCCAAAGCCTAATTAGTCTGCATAAAGCCTAAATAGTTTGCCTAAGAGCCGAACGAAATTCAGGTATTTACTCCTGTTTTTCCTCGGCTTTTTTAAACCCAATCGATATCCGCCGGGGGAACCCAGGGGCAGGGAATATTATTTTTAGGGAGCGGGACAGGATACGTGCATACTGTTTCCCCTCGACCCTGAACCCAGAACCCAGAACCCGCTAAAACCCTTGCCCCGCCTGCATTTTACCCTACTGATGATTCCGTCCAGCTTTGCCCCTATGCCGCCATTTGACAAACTACCTACCAGAAGGTAGAATGACGATATGAACAATTTATCTAACACCTATGACGAAATCCTGGCTTGTGCGCGTTCTCTGATCATCGCTGGCGGCTACAACGGCTTCAGTTATGCCGACATCGCTGATGTGGTTGGGATTCGTAAGGCGAGCATCCATCACCATTTCCCAAGCAAGGTCGATCTGGTCCGAACGCTGGTTGCGCGGTATCGGAAAGAAGCCGAAGAGGGGATGGCGAATCTCGAGCATCAGGTGTCCGATCCGCTCGAACTGCTTCGGTTCTACACTGGTTATTGGGAAGCCTGCATCATGGACGACAGCGCTCCGTTTTGTGTCTGCGCGCTGTTGGCAAGCCAGCTCCCCGTCCTGCCCGAGGAAGTTGGCCTAGAGGTCCGGGCGCATTTCCGCTCCCTGTCGGCTTGGTTGACATCTGTGCTGGACCGCGGCGCACGGCAAGGGGAGCTTCAGCTGATGGGTACCCCTCATGATGAGGCCGAAGCGTTCATGGCGACAGTTCACGGCGCGATGCTCTCAGCGCGGGCCTATGGAGATCCGAAGATATTCGGCGTCGTCACAAGCTCACTCTTGGAGCGATTCTCTTCGTGATGAAAGCCGCGATGGCGATGGTTTGTAGCCATGATCTAGAAGAAAAGAGGTGAACCCTTTAGCTTTACCCATCTTGAGAGCAGACTATGTTCTAATGAGGATCAGGTCGCTATTTTACGAACGAATCGCATCTCATCCGCCAAGTACAGATACGAGGCATGCCGTCTACATATCGTCAGTCTACAGTGAGAACGGCGTATTCTTGTCGCTGAATGTTTGCTAAACGACCCCTGCTGCCCGTCGATGGATCCGACATACATCCAGAGCTGCTGAGTATGGGATATCGGTTGTGGCCGGTCCCGTCGAGTGGTCCGAGCGTAATGTCTTTTCACGATGGGCACGGGGGACGTTTAAAGCAGATGGCGGAGTCTTGTCTTTTTAACCTACCTATTAGTAGGTAGCGAATAACAATCAAATGAATTTTTGATCAGAAATGCTGTCAGCCGCTAGTATCGGCTCGCGCCAAGACAAAACAAATCAACCTTGTCCTTATGGACTGGAAGGAGACAATTATGTTTGGAATTTCATCACTCGGCTGGGTGCATACACTCAGCAGCTTGCCCGCCATTCCGCTGGCTATCTATATGTTTGCTCGCTACGGACGGATTGTGCCCCGGTCAAAGCCCGGTGTCGTCTATTTCATTTCGATGCTGATTGGCGCGATCACAGTATTCCCCATCGCACATCAGTCGGCTAGCTATGCCATTGGTACCGCAACGCTCCTGCTGCTGCTCGCCGGATACGGCATCGGGCGTGTTTCGAGCTTTGGGCGTGCGGGGAAGTACCTCGAAACCATCTTCCTGAGCCTGACGACGTTTCTGCTGATGTTGCCGACCATTACCGAAACCCTGACCCGTGTTCCTAACGGCCATCCCTTCGTCACCGATCTGAGTTCGCCCATTCTCCTCGGCGCTCAAGCCAGTCTCTTCGTCATTCTCATTGTTGGCTTGACAGCCCAAATCATCCATTTGCGCAGGCAAGGCAAGCGCGCGGCATTCGCCTCACCAGCCGAGATTTCTGCCGAATGAAGCTTCATGAATTGAGATTTAGCCTGACAATAACCAGCAAGTCTATCTGATTTATAGCAGCTTCTATGAGAAAGTTTTAATTAAAAAGGAGAGCAAAATATGTCATTAACTCAAGCTTTAGCGGAAACCAAACAGCAATTTATCGCGCATACCCCTATAGAGATTCAAACAGAGATGTTCCGTCAGATCCGGGAGCAGCAGGAATCCGGTATTCCTTACGGCCGACAGGAGGGGGAGAAGGCCAAAGATTTTACACTCAAGAATGCCTTGGGTGAAACAGTGAACCTTTATGATGAACTGTCCAGAGGACCTGTTGTCCTCACTTTCTACCGGGGCGGATGGTGCCCGTTCTGCAACAGTCAGCTGAAAGCCTATCAGAAGTTACTGCCGGACATCGAAGCTCTTGGGGGCCAGTTGATCGCGGTCAGCCCGCAAAGCCCCGACAACACGCTTTCCCAGCAGGAGAAAGAAGAGCTGACCTTCCAAGTACTGAGCGACACCAACGGTCTTGTGGCTGCTTTCTATAACATCCTTTACGACGTTCCGGATTACATCCAGAACATGATGAAACAAATGGGCATGGACCTGGCAGAATATAACGCGACGAACCGCTGGATCCTGCCGATTCCTTCCACCTTTATGATCGACGAATCCGGCATCATCCGTTCTGCCTACGTGAATCCGGACTTTATGCAGCGGTTGGATCCGGAGAATATTTTGCATGAATTGAGAAAGCTGTAAACCCTACGATAATAATTGCGCTATACTTCTATGTTTCATAGGAATGGCATGATTAAATGATTGGAATAAAGAACGAATTTCTCTGATTGGGGAGATCGTTCTTTTTCTTATAATATCAGAAAGTATAAACTCCAGAGCCATGGCTTCCTGATATTGCAAGAAAAACTTCCTTTAAACGCGGTCTGTCTTCTTGGAAGGTACGTCGATAGAGTTTTTCTTATATCTGACAATATAAAAATTTCGGAGTAATTTGATATATAATATGATCAGAAGGGTTGGAAATCCGAGTGTACTTTGATTTAATCATTATGTTATGAAGCATGATATAAGTGGATAAGAAGTCAAATATGAGGCGTTATATTTTTGGATAACGGCTGAAGCTTTATTATTACGAGAGGATTGAGTTTGAAGTGAACGATAATTTTTGGCTTGATTTACCCCGGCCTTTTTTTATACTTGCACCAATGGAAGATGTGACGCATGTTGTTTTTCGTCATGTCGTGAGTAAAGCAGGAAGACCGGATGTGTTTTTTACCGAGTTTGCGAATACGGAGAGCTACTGTCATCCAGAAGGCAATCATAGTGTGCGCGGCCGTTTGCTATTTACCGAGGATGAACAACCGATGGTTGCACATATATGGGGCGATAAGCCGGAGTATTTTGAAAAGATGAGTATCGGTATGGCGAAGTTAGGATATAAAGGGATCGACATCAATATGGGTTGTCCTGTTCCTAATGTGGCATCCAATGGGAAGGGAAGCGGATTGATTCTCCGTCCAGAGGTTGCAGCTGAAATTATCCAAGCCGCCAAAGCAGGAGGACTGCCTGTAAGTGTAAAGACCAGACTTGGTTTCACCAGGGTGGATGAATGGCAGGACTGGCTGACCCATATTTTGAAGCAGGACATCGCTAATCTTTCGATCCATTTGCGTACAAGAGATGAAATGAGCCAAGTTGATGCGCATTGGGAGCTGATTCCTGAAATTAAGGCACTTCGGGATCGTGTGGCGCCACATACGCTGCTCACGATTAATGGCGATATTCCTGACCGTCAAACGGGCCTGAAGCTGGCTGAACAATATGGTGTGGATGGCATCATGATCGGGCGTGGTATTTTTAAAAATCCGTTTGCCTTTGAAAAAGAACCGAGGGAGCATAGCAGCGCCGAATATCTTGATCTTTTAAGATTGCAGCTGGATCTCCATGATCAGTATTCCCAACAATTAGAGACCCGTCCATTCAAAGCCCTACATCGTTTTTTCAAGATTTATGTCAAAGGGTTTAGAGGCGCAAGTGAACTCAGAAATCAATTGATGAGCACGGAGTCTACCGATGAAGTGCGTGCGCTTTTGGACGAATTTGCACAGCGTATGGATGAGGGCGGGGACAGTTAAATAAGGTATGCGGAGTAACTCCGTCCCTGAGGGGATGGAGTTTTTTTGCGTTCTACGATGGAGGTATTAACCTTATTGGCTGCGGTTGTGCTGTACTGAAAGGCAGATTATGATAATTGTACGATAATCATGATCCATATGGAGTGATGACCTTGAGATACACCGATTACATCCGTCTGAAAACAGGCAGATACCAATCTGTAGGAAAGTTTGGCGACGATATCTATGCGTATGAGGTCTTAACGGGGATCGCCGACACCCCGGAGTACCACCAAATTTCCAAGGAAGAATTCGAATCGTTTGAAACCTGGAGCCAAGAGTACATTACGGATCTTAAAAAATTATATGAAATCATTAACCGCCCTGTCATCTGCAGCGGTTACCTGGGAAGAGCGGAGCTGAATACTTCACTGCTTCGGGAAATGTAGGCGCAAGGAGTGTAAAAGAACTTGTATTCATAGTGACAAAAAAAAGTATACAATCGTGGGGGTGTTCGTATGATTGATCAAATCAAACAGCTAGTATATGAAAATTGTAGTCAGCCCAATGTATTAGGTGTACTTTTAATGGGTTCAGTTTCAGCTGACGCTCATGACCAGCACTCGGATGTCGATTTACTTGTCGTCTATCAACAGTCCGAGCCCGTGTTGCATCTTCCCAACGCGGCTTGGAAATGGGATGTATCCTACATAAGCGAAGAGGAGATTAAAGGGCTTCAAAAATTATCGGATTGGCGAGCGAACGCCTTTTTAACTGCTCAAATCATCGTTGACCATACCACATGGCTGCCATCGGTTATTCATGAAATCTGTACACTATCTGATCAAGAATTTGAAAGACATGCCACGAGATGGTTGGATGCCTATCTGAATGCTTTTTACCGATCTATGAAGGCAGTAAGAAGAAATAATGAACTTGGATCTTTACTGCAGGCTTCATCGTCTATCATATGCTTAATCAATTGCTTGTTTAGTATTAATAAGCTTATTCCCCCTTATTTGGATAGAGTCGATATCCTACTCGATCGTTTGGAGCATCTTCCAATGCAGAAGACAGCTTTAAGTGAACGGTTTGCAGCAATATCCAAATCCGCTAACCCCAAGGATCAGATCATATTGTTTAGAGCTACCGAAAAATTACTAAGATCTTTTGGTTTTAATCAAGTGTATGAGGCATGGGGAGACCAGCTGGAGAATGAAGTGAATTACTGGGAAAGCTGAAGATGAGTCCGTTAGGAAGTAAATGATTGAGTGATATGAAATGAGCCTCTTTGCAGCGGACGGCATAAGAGAAATTTTTTTGAAATTGTGGAATATTCACATAGCCACAGAAAGGGGTCATGACCGTGAGTATCACTTTTGAATCTGTTAAACAGGAAGTTGAGGAGCTCGTACAGTTCCTCACATCAGATAGCTGGCCTTATCATGGAGTTGAGAGCCCTGCTGAATCCGATATCAGAAAGGCTTATGAAAATGGCGCCTATCACAATGAGAATACCCGAACGTTCTGGATCATTGATAAAGGCGGCCATCAGAAAATCGGGCTGATCCGATTGTTTGACGTCTCAGATCCGATTGTTATGTTCGATCTGAGAATCCGAAGCGAGTATCGGGGCAAAGGTATCGGAAAGTCAGCTTTGAGTTGGATCGTCTCGCACGTGTTCTCTGAATACCCGGAAGCGATCCGCATTGAAGGACATACCCGAATGGATAACACGGCTATGCAAGCTCTGTTTGCTAAATCGTTGTTCGTGTTGGAAGCGTATCATCGTAAATCTTGGAGACAAGCCGGGCTATTGTTTGACTCCGTCGGTTACGCGGTGATTAGGGAAGACTGGGAGAACAATCAGGTTACACCTATTCCTTGGTCGATAAAATAATTGATGGAATCCAATTTATTTCATTAGCAATTAAGGTAACGGGAAACGTTATTTTCATTAGCCTAGAGGCCAGGATCATTCAATTGTTTCTCGAATATTTTATCAGCTGGATAATTTATTGAACTTTGTGAAGATAACGTTTATCTGAAAGATACGCAAATCTTATAGGTAAGGGTGGTTCGTTTGGAGCAAGGACTTATTGTGTTGTTGAACGGAACTTCAAGTGCAGGAAAGACGAGTATTTCCATGGAACTGACCAACCAGAAAGAGATTCTTTTTCATCATTTATCCATTGATGATTTTTATCATAATTACAATGATTTTATTAATAATAAATTTCCAGATTCTAAACCTGTAAGAAAATTGGATGATGAAGTTATCGGACAAATCATATTTGATCCCATAATCTCCATGTACTACGCGACAATTAAATTGTTTTCCGAAATGGGACTGAATGTAATCGTCGATACCGTAATCGAAAATGACAAGTGGTTTAATGATTATCTTGATGTACTTTTTGATTATCCTACATTGTTTGTAGGTGTCATATGCTCGAAAGAAGAACTCGCAAGAAGAGAGCAAATCAGGGGAGATCGAAGGATTGGACTAGCAGCTTCCCAATTCGACAAAGTATATTCCTTTAATGAATATGACCTTGAAGTAAATACTGAAGAGTTGAGTCCGACAGAATGTGCCGATAAAATTTTAAGTTTGATTAAGTCCGATCAGGATTATGCTGCATTTAAGAAATTAAGTAAAAGAGAGGTCAGTGTTTCATAGAAGGCGAATCCATCAGATAACAACATATTCAAGATGGGGGCTATTGCCCCTGTCTGGCGGGGGATTTGGAATAAACAATGGCTCAATCATGACGTCAGCCGGACAAAATAATAGGCTGTCGTCGTTAAGTTAACGGGCAGGATAATGGAGTGATTTTGCGAAGGAATCGAGTTGAGGTGGTGGCACTTTTGATCAGAGTGGTTCTGTGGGACTTGGATGGGACAATTCAAGATAGTGATTCGTTGGCAAAGGAAGGTACACGTTATGGATTTAAACAGGTGCTTGGAAGGGAGCCGACAGACGACGAATTTTCTCAGCTGGTTGGACGCCCCGTTCCTGTAGTCTATAAAGAATGGTTCGATGACAATTTGGCAAAACAAATTCTAGATACGGGAACACGTTACTACCAAGAACGTGCGGAACAGATCCCTTGCTACCCAGATGTACCCGAGCTTCTGGACGAATTGAAGCAGAGAGGTTATCGGATGGGAATCGTATCTTCTAAACGGCGGTTTCATGTCTTAAAAGAATTACAAGACAAATCATTGGACATCTTGTTTGACGTTATCGTAGCCCAGGAAGACACCCTACAACATAAACCTCATCCTGATCCTCTAGTTCTCGCTGCAAGTCACTTTAATTCACTCCCTGAAAATTGTCTGTATATCGGAGACCAACCCTCAGATATAAGAGCAGCTCATGCAGCACGAATGAGGAGTATTGCGGCGCTTTGGGGAGACGGCAATTATGAACGACTTAAGCCGATATGTCCAACAATGTTTGCCCATACCCCGATGGATGTACTTAACTTTCTGCCCAATATCCATATGAAGTTAATCTAATCTCTTTAACGCAAAAGAAGCATCCAGACCTGACGTCTTAAATGCTTCTTTCGCATCCCAATTTATGCGGAAAGTTTCTTTCTTCTTACGAAACGTCTGTCTGCTAAATAAAGAACGAAAAGAGACACCATGGCGACACCGATCGGAATGCCGAACGCTTCATATGAAAAAGGAGCTCCTTCAAGTTTTAAGTGGCTCGTGGCACGGTACTCGAGCCGCTTAGCGGCGAATTTGGCCGTCCGGACATCTTCCTGCCTTGCCAGATCTTCAAACGCTGGTTCCATCGCGAACCGCTCGGGCGAATCGGTGTGCAGGTAAAGCTGTTCAGCCTTTCCACCGTTTTCGTTCCAGTTTCGTATATCGCCCGCAGCGACCGTCTTTACGTTCGGGCCTACGAAAATCATTCTGTCGAGTTTCGGAGCATCTGCAATTTGATATCGGGCGATGAGATTGAGACCATGCCGGGTCACTACCGGATCGCGTTTACTTGATACCGTTATTGTTGTCGTCGTTCCGGAAGCCCCATAAGTGTCAAAAGCAGAGGATAACATGAGTTCGTCGGCACCGTCATACAGTAGGATCCCGTCTTTTTTCTTGCTCCATTGAAAGGCGTTGTTCAGAATATATACGACATCGCTCAATCCGGCTGTGAAAGGCTTCATTTGAGGATGTTGAACAAAATGGTAGGAAGGGTAATTCATATCCTTCGCCACTTTCTCAGCAGTCGGCTCACCCATTTGCTGGGAGATTACGTACAGGGTTGCATCGATCCCCGATGTCAACCCGGCAGACGAGACCAAATTGCTGTCAGCCACATAACGCTGGTCTCTCTTCCAAGTAACCTCGCTATATTTCTTTTCTAACCTGCCGATATCTCCCCAGTGCGTTGCTGCAGATTTTCCATCCAGCAGGCCGGTATCGGCCAAATTCTCGGCACCATTGCAAATGGACAGTAATGTCGTTTCTTTGCCCGAGTGCTTCCTTATCCAATCGCGGACAGGCTTGTATTTCGCTTCATCCAAAATCGGCATGAAAGGGATGACGATAATATCCGGACCTTTACTCGTCAATTGATCTAATTCATCAAAAGTATAATGGGGCACGATATCAAGACCGCCTGTCAACGATTTGACGTTTTTGTCGGGCGCAGCCGCAAACACATTGTATGAGCCTGTCATGGAGAACATTTCGTAAGGTACAAGGAAATCAAACACCTCGGTCACTTCATTCGCCAACATCACGGCTACTGTCGGCTTTTTCGAATCATAGGCAGGGGCTTGGACGCTTTGTAAAGAAGTAGGAACCGGCTTATCGTAAACCGACATAGACTCCTGCATCGTACGCATGTAACCGACCGCTCCGGTTCCTCCTACTACGAGAATCGTAACGCATGCATATACAACGAAACGCCATACTTTCTTCATTTTCTCTCTCCTTTAATCAGTAAGTAAATATTTGTTATTAACTTTCCCAATTAAAGGATACTAAGAAAAGAAAAATTGAAAAACCATCCGAAGACGGTTATTTTCCCCGACTTAGGTCCAGGCAGAGTTTATATCCGGATAACGCATGTCGTTACATTATCATAATAGCTGACCCGACCTTTTCTGAATATGACTCAAAAGGGCTATTCGACAACGCTGCCGAAGCATGATGTTAGACCGAAAAAATAAAGTTGTAAATAAGTAGTCAAATGATTTTTTTTTGGTGTTGACATTAAAAGGATGATCGGATATATTTGTTACATACCAACCGAATGTATGAAAAGAGGAGACGTATGGCAAGGAATAAATATCCTGAAGAAACAATCAACCAGATCTTAACCGTGGCTCTTAACCTGTTCATTCAAAAGGGATACGAGCAGACTTCCGTTCAGGATATCATCAACGAGCTGGGCGGGCTGACAAAAGGGGCAATTTACCATCACTTCAAGTCGAAGGAGGAGATCCTGCAGGCTGTCACCGATCATTTGTTCCAAGGTGTTGATGATATGCTGTCCAGTGTCCGGGACGACAAGGAGCTGAACGGACGGGAAAAGCTTCGCAAGATTTCCCTCGTCTCTCTCGACAATCCCGCCCAAGACGAATTGGCATCGGTGGCACCGAACCTCTTGCGCAATCCGAAGATGCTGGCGGCACTGATCGAGAACATCATCGATAAAGCCGTACCCATCTATATCCAGCCCATCATCGAACAGGGTATGCGAGACGGATCGATCCGAACCGACTATCCTAGGGAGCTTAGCGAAGTGCTGATGGTACTCACCAACATTTGGCTAAACCCGGCGATCATTCCAGCTTCGCCCGAGGTAGTGTTACGCAAGGTAAAGCTTTTCGATGAAATATTGAAAGGCCTGGGGCTTGACCTGTTCGATGAGCAAATGATTCAACGGTACGAGGAACTGTTGCGTATGTCAGCTAGAGAAGTCAGCAAAGAAAACTAAACTGCCGAGAGGCAGCTTATTTTTAAGTCTATTCATACCAACGGTTGGTATGAATAGGTGATCCGGATTCAAAGTGCTTGTTAGAAAACTTAATTATAAGGAGACGTGAATGTAATGAATCAGAAATTGACAATGAGCACCCGCTCGCTGGAACAGCAAGTCGTGACCAATTTTAGCGGAAGCAACCTGGCGAAGAGTGACTTAGCGGGCGTTACGGCCCATAAAGGACAGTTTAAGGGCAGCGCGCTCGCCGGTTCCGACTTTTCGGGCTCGGATTTGACCGGCAGTACGTTTAATAGAAGCGACGTACGCGAAGCCAACTTTGACGGCACGAATCTGACGGACTGCAGCCTGTCTGCGCTTGACCTGACAAATGCAAGCTTCAATAAGTCAATTCTTGTACGAACCAACTTCAGCAGCGCGAATCTTAACGGAGCCAAATTCACGGGTGTAAGGATGACCGACGTCACGTTAACGGCGACCGATCTGAAAACAACGATATTTGAGGACTGTTGGTTTGACGGGGTTGACTTCAAGTACTCCGATCTGAGCGGGCAGCGTTTCGACGGACAGACGTTTATCGGTGTGAAGTTTGACAGAGCGGATTTAAGCAACGCTTCGTTCAAGGGCGCTACATTAAATAATGTTTCTTTCCAACCGGGGTTTACCTTTACTAAGAAGTACTATCGCATGATCAAAACGATCTGCTTTGACGGCGCGACAATGGATAAACTGACATTTGCTGCTCTCAAAGGCATGGATGCCAATTTGTCAAAAGTCACCGTCATTTAAGGGAGGGGATCCGATGAAAACCAAGATCATTCAAGCAAAGGACTGCAAAAATCCAACAAGCAGCTCCAAGTGCTGAAAGGTGACGTTTCGGAGCCTTCTATAGTGAAAGAACACAAGCGGATCCTATGATAAAGGAGAACGCCAAGCTGGGAGAGAGTTTGTAGTTTAAACCAATTGGACTGATAAAAAAGTAAAGTGAGGGAAACGAAATGGAAAAGAAAACAACAGAAAATTTTAGTTCGTCAGAAAATATGAAGGAAAAAGGATTCGCTGCCGGGCAGGATCGCCCGGAGCTGCAGAAGGCCATCCAGGAGATCGTCGATTCCGGTTTCCTCGGAGTGCAGCTGCGCGTGCACGATGAGCAGGGCGAGTGGGTCGGCAGCGCCGGGGTGAGCAGATTGGGCGAGGAGGCGAAGCCGCCTACAAACGGGCACTTCCGGATAGGCAGCAACACCAAGACCTTCACCGCGACCGTGGTGCTGCAATTGGTTGCCGAGGGCAGGATCGGGCTGGACGACCCGGTGGTTGACTACCTGACTGAGTTCGGGCTGGACCCGCGGATCACGGTGCGGATGCTGCTGCAACACACCAGCGGGGTGTTCAACTTCACCGGCGAGTACTACGAAGACGGGACGGTCGTGCCGGGGATCCCCTGGCAGGGCCAGGAGTGGGTAGACAACCGGTTCAAGACCTACCGGCCGGAGGAACTGGTACAGCTGGCATTATCCAAGTCGGCGCGATTCGAGCCGGGAACGGACTGGAGCTATTCCAACACCAACTACGTGCTGGCCAGGTTGCTGATCGAGAAGGTCACCGGCAGCTCGCTCGCCGAGGAGATGCAGCGGCTAATACTGGGGCCGCTTGGGCTGTCGGGTACCGTGGTACCAGACACCCAGCCGGAGATTCCCGAACCGCATGCCCACGCCTACTACCGGTACGAGGACGCCGGCGAGCAGAAGACGGTCGACATCACCCGCCAGAACCCCTCCTGGATCTCCACCGGTGGTGATATGATCTCGACCACCCAGGATCTCCACACGTTTATCTCCGCGCTGATGGGCGGCAAGCTCCTCCCGGCCCCGCTGCTGGCCGAGATGTGCAAGCCGTATCCCAAAATCGGCTATGGTTTGGGGGTGTTCGTGCAGAACGCCGGTCCGAACGGCGACATTACCATCATCACCCACAACGGCGGCATTTCGGGCTACGCGGCATTGATGTACAGCACGCCAGACGGCAGCAAGACCCTGACCGCCTCCGTGAATTATGTGGACGACGCCGCCATGTCCCTGGCAGCGGCGTTCCAGAAGGCGATTCCGAGGCTCGTCGAGGAGGTGTTCGGCGGCGGGCAGGCCGGGTCGGCTGACGCGGTCGAGCCGGCCAGTAAACAGGACTGAGCACCGTGGCCCCGTACGCCTTGAGGCTTGTAATATAAAAATTCATAGACGATGTTACGCTAACGAAGACGATAGTTCAATAATGAACAAGAAGCCAGCAGATTACTTTGATCGGCTGGCTTTATTCAACTAACGGGAAGGATAGAGTCATTGTAGAACCGAAATTATTTAATAACTTATTTCTTCAGTAACACATCAGGCCTGTCTATTTAGGGTGATCAACAGCGCGTGATGGCACGAATGGTTACCACAGCTGACAAAGGAGAACCAAACAATGAAGAAGTACATACTTTTCGATCATGATGGTGTTTTGGTAGATACTGAATTTTGGTATTACAAAGCGGGAGAACGCGCTCTGGCCGACATTGGATTTACCTTGGATAAAGATCAATACCTCCGCGACATGACCCAGTCATTGGGCACTTGGTCGCAAGCTAGGGCGGCAGGTATTGATGAACAGACCATCAGCAAGCAGCGTGAGGTCCGCAACGTCTATTATCAGGAATATCTTAGAACAGAAGCCATTGAGATTGAAGGTGTAGTTGAAACTCTAGCCGAATTGTCAAAGTACGTCCGCATGGCTATCGTGACAACTGCAAAACGTGCGGATTTTCAGCTTATACATGAAAAGCGCCAGATCATACAATTCATGGAATTCGTCCTTGTTCGTGAAGACTACGAGCACACCAAGCCGCACCCGGAACCATACTTGACCGGCCTAAAGCGCTTCGGAGCTACCAAAGAAGAGACCCTGGTTGTAGAGGACTCAAACAGAGGGCTGAACTCAGCCGTGGCAGCTGGTATTGACTGTGCTATTGTCCATAACGACTTCACCAAAACACATGACTTCTCACAGGCCAACTATCGAATCAAGACGCTGATTGAACTAAAGGACATCATCCTGAAAGTAAGCTGAGAGACCCTAGAACCTTCGTTTGGACCTGGTAAGGCCGGCAAAAGACGGATTATAGTGATTAATGCATCGGCTTTTCCCATTCACCTTTGATTACTATTCCTGTCTCCTTCGCCGCTGCTTCAAGATCATGGACTTCCTGTGCTGTCAGCGTGATTTCGGCGGCTTTTACAGCATCAGCAATTTGGGAAGTTCTCGTAACGCCGATGATCGGAACGGTTCCTTTCGCAATGGCCCAGGCGATGGCAACTTGTGCAGAATTCGCATTGTGATGATTGCCGACTTCCTTCATAACATGGATCAGGCCTTCCAGTTTCGCAAGCACGTCTTCATCAAACGCCGCTCCTCTTCTGGTGCCGCTGGGGAGAGGATTTTTCGCATTGTATTTGTCAGTTAATGCGCCCTGTTCCAATACCATATAGGAGAAAAACACAATGTTGTTTTCGTTGCAGTAATCAATAATTCCGGCTTCTTCGGACGAACGGTAAAGTAGGCTGTAATGATTTTGTACAGCAGAGATTTCCAGCCCTTCTTCAGCCAAAATACTTTGCGCTAGCTGGATTTCCTCCAGAGTGTGGTTGGAGACGCCTGCATATTTTACTTTTCCGCTTTTCATGAGCGGAATCAGCTCTGGAGTCCATCTTTTTACATCAAGAGGATTATGGATCCAATAGATATCCGTCTGGTCTGCGCCGAGCCGGTTCAGGCTGCTGTTCAAGCGGTCTTCAACAGGCCCGCCAAGCTGCGGAGTGAATTTCGTTGAGAGCAGCACATCGTCGCGGCCTTTGGTAAACTCGCCCAGAATGTTTTCGGAGGCTCCCATTCCGTACACAGTCGCAGTGTCCCATAAATGGAGTCCGGCTTTCATCGCCGCATCAAAAACCGGTTTTAAGTCTTCCGCGGTAAGATGATTCCCGAAAATAGCATCCCCGCCGCCTTGACCGGTTCCCCATGACCAGGTGCCAAGAGCGATCGGAGGAATCATTTCATTTTGCAATTTTACCTTTTTCATTGGTTTCAACACCTTTCTATATTAGTGAAGCGTTCACTGCATGAGATAAGAATATCAAGGAGACGAATGAATTTCTTTGCCTACAAGCTCATTTCTATTTGTTTATTTAGCTCATTTTGGTTTCTGTACATAACAAAATACCGTTCCGCGAAACGGTATCTTCAAATCAGGTGCAGGTGCATGTGCAGCCATTTTTTAGCCCCTTTAGGCATCCTCCTTCAACCTCAGCTGTCGTCTAAACTCTGACGGCGGGAGTCCGAATTTTTCCTTGAATACTTTGGAAAAGTGAGCGATATTTTCAAATCCGGTCGAAAAACAGACATCCGTAACAGATAACACGGTTTCCGCTAACAGTTCCTTGGCTTTATCCAGCCTTCGATTGCGAACCCATTTGAGCGGGGAGGTGTTGTATATCGCTTGAAAATCCCTTTTGAACGCCGCCAGGCTTCTGCCGGACAAATAGGCTAGGTCGTTAAGGGAAACGGGATTCATGAAGTTCTCCTCCATGATCTTTGCAATGCTGCCTCTTTCCTTGCTTATGGGTTGCATCATTTGATGCAACAAACGATCATTCGAATCTGCGATATGAAACAGCAATTCCATCAGCTTTACACGAACGAGTCCTTCTTTGACTTCGTCAGGGTTCTCGAAAAAGGGTTTTAACGACTGGATATAGCTTCCAATGCGGTCATTGATCGGAAAGACGGTTATCGGAACAACATCATTCACGAGATGAATTGGTTTTAAACCGGCGAATTTGAGGAATTCATCTACGATCTTCTCGTTCAGGAAAAACATCGTATAGTCGAGGATATAATCGGAATCGGGTTCACCTGCTTTCTCGTACTCGACTCCCGTTGATTTATGAATAAACATCATTTCGTTGCTCCGTATCGTGTATTCTCGATCACCGAAGCGAATGGTATAGACACCCGACTTGACGATTAGCAGAAGATGATCCTGCAAAAAAAACTTTCCTTTTATGCCTTGCGTGTAAAAACAGAATTCGATAACGGACATCCCATCCAGCTTCAAGCTTCCTTTTTTATTCGGAGACTTTACCAGTTCATGAGGCACCCTGACCATTTTGCTTGATCTCATAGTCGTGGACGTCCCCGCCTTACTTGTTCCTGCGATTGCTCTAGTTTCCATTTCATAATCATCCTTTCGGATATGCCCGTCTGCGCTTACCTGTAGAATAATTAGAAGCCGTTTGGACGGTACCTGATAACGATGTGCTTTGCCCAATGTTCAAACGAACCATCCTCCATGTTTCTTAACAAACTTTTCAACACTTATACTTTTAGTATAACTGGAACCCGGCGAGAATACTTTGCTGAAAAGCTCAAACGACTTGTTCATTTAGCTCCAAACGAGCAGGTTTTCCTGGATACTGTTTTCGACTATGAAAGATGACCGGGGCTTACTACGAAAGAATGAATCGTGCCTGTTAAGTGATATTAAAGTAAATTACTACGTTTAGACTACTGAATTTCGAAGAAATGGAATAGGTAAATCCTTGGTTCAAGAATTGGTTATTAAGGCGAAACATTGTGAGGGACTTGAACAGATTAATCTCATCGTCGTCTCAAATAATAACACTCGGATGATTACATAAAGGAGAGATTTACAATAAAGATCGGGTAAAAAGAAGTAAAGATAATGGCAAAATCTTTGAGCTTCGTCAAGGAGCGGTTTTGGCAAATGGGCGTGTTTATTTGCCGATCAGAGGAATTGCAGAGGCTTACGGGAATGTAGTTCGTTATACAAAAAGTAATGGAGTAATCAACATTCTTATTCAAAAATAAATGTTGGCTTTTTCTGTCGTATCCGGACGATACTGTGTAATAAGAGCTAAAAGATCATCATCCGAATTGAAACTAATATTACTGACAATAATATCTATAGATAAAAGTATAAAGGATGATATCATGATTTATATCTATAATGACTATGGCGGGACACATACAACAGCTCTTGCAGCTGCTTATCATTTAAATGAAATTACCCAATCAGAACGAAAACTAACTAAAGAAGAAATATTAGATGTTAACTATTTCAATAAATTAACCAAAGATGATTTTGGGAAAATCATCTTTCACGGGATAGACGAAAATGGAGATTCAGTATATACAATAGGACGAAAATCCTCCAAACTTGTTGTTCCGGCATTAAAAGACTTAAGCTTGTTACTACAAAGCAAACATCATTTTCAAGAAAAAATAATATTCTCTAATACGTCACCGACTGTACCGATCGTCATGTCAATTGGGGGTTTCTTTTCAAGAGGATTAAAAATCGATTTCATAGGTGTTCCGTTATTAATTATGGGTACTAAACAGTGCTGCGATCATATTTTTCAGTTGGTTGAAAATACGAAGCGAACAGCGAAGTCCTCTAATGAGGAAAAAGTCATCATATTAGAAAATGAAATGTATAAAAAATAATGTTTTATCTCTGTTAATAAATTGTGCAATGAACAATTGTTATCTTTAAAACTTTTTGGGGAATTGTTTTACAATTGCAGCCGTTATTGTTAGTTGAAAAAGTATTGGCGAGTAAGTCAACGTTTTATAAACGTTGGCTTTTTCTGTCATATCCGGACCTACTGTGCACATCTCTAAACTAACGAGCAGGAAGCGTGATTGAACGATATACTGCAACAGATTTGCAGATGGTGTGGTAATACACATATTTCTTGGATTCCATCGTAGACTGGGGCAAGTGCTCCAGTCTATATTGTTGCACTCATGGCCATGTAACCAACAAGCGCGATCCAGCTGCCAATCAGACCTTCCCGGCACGGTACCATGGACCCGTTGCACAGCCACCGGCCAAGATAATCCCGATTCCAAATATAAGGCTCTGATCATCGGTGACATTTTGCAAAGTAAACAAATACAAATTTAGTGAAAATAGTTTAAAATAGGGATGAAATAATATTTTGTAATTTATTTTAATTTATGAAATTTTATTAGGAGGGTTGTCATGGTGAACCGTTTCTGGCAAACGTATCGCACTGTGCTGTTCTGTCGGTTGTTCGCTAACTACTTCGCGCTGATTCTTATCCCGGTCATCGTAGCCGCCGTACTGACCAATTTTTTTGTCGTCCGGTTGATTGAGCATGATGCGGAAAGATTGAACAATACCATCATGCAGCATTTCTCGGAGCAAACCGATGACACCTTCGCCTCTCTCGAACGTGATATGGTGAACATGCTGTCAACTGCAAGCATCAAGAACTTTCCCAGAACGTCCGGCGATCCGGCCGAACTCACACAGCACTATGAATGGATCCACTCGCTCATGCAACAAATGAATAAACTGGATTCGGAAAATCTGGTGTACAAATCGTTCCTGTACTTTGCGAGCGAGGATCTTGTCATCGACGGCAATACATACAACAACAAAGACGAGTATTTCCAGGAACAGTATCTGATCAAAAATACGGATATACCATCCTACTTTGCCAATTTTACTGGCAAGAAATCGATGGTTTTTACAAAACCGCATACGGTATTTGAAAGGCCGCCATTCACTCGGGACATCGTTTCAACCCACTCGAACACCGCCGTGCTGATGAGCTATCCATTCAACAATAGCAATCCCGAAGTCTATTTGGTCGTGAATCTTGATCTAAATAAGCTTCGCGAGCGATTGGGCATTCAGGAGAAGTGGGTAACGGATACGATGCTGGTCAACTCGTCCGGCTCCGTCCTGATCTCGAACGGATCGTCCGAGCTCCAGCCTGATTCATTTGCAGCGATGATCCGTATGAATCCGGAACAGACTTTATTTTTAAACCAAAATAAGAAAGCGCTATCATTCGCCAAATCCCGGTTCAACGATAATTGGTATTATGTGAGCATGATCGATCTGCCCACCCTAATGAAGCCGGCAAGAACGATCCGCGCGATGACGTTCGTACTGCTTGGCATGTTTATCGTCGTAGGCGGCTTGGTTTCTTATGATTTGAGCCGAAGATTGTACAACCCGATTCGCGAAATTAAAACGGGGCTGGAATCGCAGCATCCGCATCTGGACGACGCACCCGGCTCCCACAGCGGCAACGAGTTCGATACGATAAAACGGTTTTCGCATTTGCTAATCTCTAAGAACAAAGAGCTGATACAGACGGTAAACGGCATGTTCCCGATCGTCCAGGAGCAATTTATTGTTCGAGTGTTGTTTGGTGAATACCGCGACAGCCTATCCATCGAATATTACGCGAAAGAAATTGCCTTCCCATACAAGCCGGTAACAGCCGCAACCGTCCTCTGCATTGATATCCAATACTATTCGCCGTTCGCGGAACAGCTGTCTAAAACGTCCAAATCATTTATGCTTGCCGAACTGAAGGAGAAAATTCGCAAGCTGTCCCCGGCGATGATTTGGGTATGTCAAACACGTTCCGAACAATTGTCCTGCGTATTGCATCACGAAGAAAATCGGCTTTGTGCCCCCAAGGAAACAGCGTATGCTATAAAGCTGCTCCTGGAGCATCCTTATTACAAAGCTTCCATTGGAATCGGGGAAACGGTCCATTCCGTCGCCGCCCTCCATCAGTCTTACAACCATGCGCTTTCGATGCTCCATTATAAGAGTTTGCACGCGGGTGCCGAAATTTGCAGCGAACAAAGGGTGTGGAAGGAGCGATCATCAGGAGACGGTTTCTTGTCTTCTCAAGAAGTGAACCGGATCTTCAATAGGTATAAAGCCGGCGATTGCAAAAACTTGCTTCAGTCCGTGTTCGACTTGCTGGACGCTGGAATGCGAAGCAATGCGAACGCAGATCAGATGAAGAACTTGGGCACCGATGTACTGAATACTTGGGCTCGCGCCATCGAAAGTCAGCGAAACGATTTTGACATCTCGGCATATTCCGAGTTGTTTGCCGCTATCAACCGCTGTGTAACCTGGGAAGAAATGAGGCAAACGTTCCGGGAAATACACGGCGTATTGTTCCGGACGATCGAAGCGTCGGATCGTAAACAACAGTTTGCCGAAATTTTGGACTATATCCGGACCCATTATAACGAAGAGCTCTCCATTGAACATTTCGCGGAGCAAATGAACATGTCCGCCGGGCATTTCAGCCGCATGTTCAAGGAAGAGGTGGGTGAGAAGTATGTGGAATACATCGCCAAGTACAGGATTTCGAAAGCGAAGCAATTTTTGCTCGAAACGGATATGAAAATCGACGATATTGCCGGACATATTGGCTATTGGGGAAGGAACTCGTTCATCCGTAACTTTCGCCGTTATGAAGGAATTACCCCGGCTAAATATCGCACGATCCATCAATCATGAGTCTTCTTTTTTTCAGAAGTCTCATTTTTTTCACCTGCTTATCATGCGAGTGGCGTTGTCATGCGGTTTGTAAAAATGGAGACATCCCGAAAACATGGTGCTTTACCCGCGGCGTGTCACAACATATAGTCAGAGCGAAGATTCGGCTCGCGTTCAAACGCCTGCCAAAGGAGGTGAAACCGTTGTCATTGGATCGAAGCGATGCCGCGAACGCACAAATCCCAGCCCGAGACCAACGTGGAAAGGGCACTTCTCTCCGATTCAAGCTGAAGAAGTACAGAACGTTATATTTGCTGATGCTGCCCGGCATCCTGTATTACATCCTCTTCAAGTACGCGCCGATGTACGGGGTGATCATCGCGTTTCAGGATTTCTCGATCGGCCGTGGTATCATGGGCAGCAAGTTTGTCGGCCTGCAGCATTTCATTGATTTTTTCGTCAACACGCCGGATGCCTGGAAGCTGATCCGGAATACGGTCATGTTGAATGTGTACGACCTGATATTTCGTTTTCCGGCGCCGATCATCCTTGCCTTGCTGTTCCATGAAATTCGAATCCGGAAGTTCAAATGGTTCGTGCAGAGCGTCAGCTACATGCCTCACTTTTTATCTACCGTCGTGATCGCCGGCATAATGGTTACCTTTTTGTCGCAGCAGACCGGAATCGTCAATCATATACTCGACTGGCTCGGCTTCGGGCGAATCATGTTTCTCGGGGAGCCCGGATGGTTCCGTACGATCTACGTAGGCTCAGAAATTTGGCAGACGATCGGTTGGGGCACAATCTTGTACTTGGCGGCTATTGCCGGCGTCGATCCGACCTTGTATGAGGCTGCTAAAATCGATGGCGCCAATCGGTTTCAACAAATGCGTCATGTGACCTTTATCGGCATGATACCGGTTATGATCGTCCTGTTTGTCCTGACGCTTAGCCACTTTATGGAAACCGGCTTTCAAAAAATTATTTTGTTGTACAATCCGATGACATATGAAACCGCGGACGTCCTCAATACATACATTTACCGGCGCGGGATCCTGTCCGCCGACTTCAGCTTCGCTACGGCTGTCGGTTTGTTCCAGTCGGTTATCGGATTCGTGCTAGTCGTCTCAGCGAACCGTGTCGTCAAGAAATTTTCGGACACAAGTCTCTGGTGAAGGGGGCCGGGAAATGAAAATCAAGGAAAGCTTCGGCTCGAAGCTGTTTGACGCAGTTAACATCTTCCTCATGGCCGTCCTTATTATCGTCATGGTATATCCACTCGTATATGTGTTTTCCGCTTCCATCAGTGATAACGCCATGGTCATGAGCGGGCAGGTCGTTCTCTGGCCCAAAGCGATCAACTTGATTGCTTATGAACGGCTCCTTAGCAATCCGGATCTATGGATCAGCTATTGGAACACGATTCGCTATACCGCCGTTCAAACCTTCTTATCGCTCGCCGTTACATCTGCCATGGCTTATCCGCTGGCCAAAAAGGGTCTCCCTGGCCGTCCGCTGATATTGTTTCTGGCGGCCTTCACGCTGATGTTCGGAGGAGGGATGATCCCGACCTTCCTTGTGGTGCAGAATCTGGGACTGCTTGATACGATGTGGGCGATCGTGCTGCCGTCGCTAGTCAGCACTTGGTATCTGTTCATCATGCGCACCTTTTTCGAGGGATTGCCGGAAGAGCTTGAAGATGCCGCCACCATTGATGGCTGCGGCACGATGCAGGTGTTCCTGCGAATTGTACTGCCGCTTTCGCTTCCGGTACTCGTCTCCATTGGTCTGTTCACCGCCGTCAATCAATGGAACTCGTTCTTCGATGCATTGATCTATTTGAACGATCGGAGCATGTACCCTTTGCAGATCATGCTGCGCAACATTATTATCGCCGGCTCGAATGTCCAGGGCGAAGGCAACACGGACTATATCGAGACGCTGAAATACGCCATGATCACAATCGCTACGGTGCCGATATTGTGCGTGTATCCGTTCATTCAAAAATATTTCGTACAAGGCACCATGATCGGCGGAATCAAAGGGTAAATGTAAATTCCACCGGAATCTATTCCTATATATCCGATGTCAATATAAGGAGGGTATAAACAAGTGAGTAAAAGAATGAGGGCCATCATACTTTCTGCCGTTATGCTGAGCGTTCTGACCGCAGGCTGCAGTGGAAAAGGCGGGAAGCAAGAAGGGGCAAATGGAGGAGGGACAGATTCGCAAAAGCCAATTTCGTTCTCTTGGCTGGTTTACGATCGCCCGGAAGGAAAGGTAAAGAATGATTGGGAGATTTTCAAGGAAATCGAAGCGAACACGGGCGTCAAAGTGGATTGGCAGGTCGTCAGCCAAGAAGGCCTGACGGAGAAGCGGCAGATTATGATCGCTACCAACACGGTCACTGATTTTAGTCAGCCGACAAATCAAGAGGCTAGGGAGAACGGGCCGGAGAAAGTGTTCCTGAATTTGAACGATTATTTGGATATCGCACCCAATCTCAAAAAGTTTTACGATTCTTATCCCGAAGCGAAAGCGGTGGCAACTGGCGCGGATGGCGGCATCTACGACGTACCTGTACTCGAAGGTGACCCCGCAGGGAAAGGCTTCAATTATATTTGGATGGCGCGCAAAGATTTGATGGATAAATACAACTTGAAGGCCCCGACAAATCTCAATGAATTTTATCAATTCCTGAAAGACTTGAAGGCGAAAGAGCCGGACAGCTACCCGCTCAGCTTCAATACTCCGGTCACGGCTGATACCGGAATGTATACCGTATTCGGAAGGATTTTCACGGGTATTACAGGCTTTTTCAATCAAAGTCCGACGGAAGATAAGTACGAGTTCGCGCCGTACAACAGCGGATATAAAGATGCACTTGTATTTATGAATAAGCTGTATACGGAACAGCTGCTCGACCCCGAATTTTATTTGTTGACTCCGGATCAGTGGGAGGAACGGTTCTTAAAAGGGAAGTCGTCCGTAACCTACTACTGGAAGGCGGAAGTGAACCCGACGATCGACAAAGCGAAGCAAGCCGGCACGTCGGATTACGATCTGGATGCGCTTCCCGAGTTTGCCGCAGATGGCGTAAAGACCTACCAGTTTTCCCGTCCGGTCGTAGGATCGGTGGGCCGGGCCATTTCGGCGAAAGTCAAGGATAAGGAAAGAGCCGTCAAATTTCTTGACTATCTAGTGAGTGAAGAAGGCACCAATTATTTGTCGCTTGGTATTGAAGGCAAATCGTATACCCTAGAGAACGGAAATCCTGTCTACATGAAGGAATTCGGAGCTAGCCCGTATGTCCCGCTGCGCCGAGATTTCGGCGTATGGTACGACAACATTTCGCTGAACAACGCATTGGCACGTCAAACGTGGGAGAGAGGTCTCGACGACAAAAGCAAAGCGATCAACAGCAGCTATGAAAAGTTCATCATTCCCGCGCCTAAGGCACTCGTGAAGACTACGGAAGAGCTCGATCTGGAAAAATCAAAGCTGACCCCGCTCACCAAGTTTCTGGAGCAGAAAATTACGGAATTCGTCACAGGCAAGACGCCGATTACAGACGCGAACTACCAGCAGTTCTTGGATCAATTGAAGAAGCTCGGCTCCGATGAACTGTTGGATATGTACAATACGGCATACACGCGCACGTATGGTTCTAAGTAAGCCGTAAGATTCAAATCAAAGGAGGGCATGGAATGCGATCCGCATCGTTTATCGTTGATACTGACATCCACAATGCGATCGACAAACTGCAGGACTTGTTGCCTTATTTACCGAAAGTATGGCACCAACAATGGCTCGAAAGTGGTATCGGTGTGCACGGGCAGTATTATTCGCCCGTAGGTGTATTGCGTCAGGATGCAAAGCCCGACAATGGCGCCACGCCCGGAAGCGATCCGCAGTTTGTCCTGCAGCATTATATGGAACCGTTCGGAATCGATTACGGCATACTAACGGGTGGGGGAGAACAGGGCCTTTCTCTTCACGCCGATCCGGACTATGCGAATGCCGTAGCTGCCGCCTTCAACGATTGGCTGGCGGATCATTGGCTTAGCGTCAGCCCCAAATTCAAAGGCTCCATTCAGATTAACCATTCCGATCCGGCCGAAGCCGTCAAAGAGATCGACAGGATGGGGCCGCATCCGGGCATGGTGCAGGTCGTTATGGGAAGTGGAGCGCGTATGCCGTACGGCAACCGCTTCTACCATCCGATCTACGAAGCAGCAGAACGGAATGGACTGCCGGTCGCCATTCATCCGGGCACGGAAGGAAAGGGAATATCCGGCGCCCCGACACCTGCCGGGTACCCGACCCGGTATATGGAATGGCACAATATTCTACCTGCGAATTTTATGACTCATATCAATAGCCTGGTATGCGAAGGGGTGTTCGAAAAATACCCGAAGCTTAAGTTTGTAGCGATCGAAGGCGGGATAGCCTGGCTGCCCCATTTGATGTGGCGCATGGACAAAAACTATAAAGCGCTGCGCGATACCACGCCGTGGCTCAAGCGTCTACCATCGGAGTATATCGTGGAGCATGTGCGGTTAACAACGCAACCGATCGAAGAACCGAAGCAGCCGGAACATCTGCTGCAAATCTTTCAGATGATGCATGCTGAACAGATCGCCATGTTCTCATCCGACTACCCGCATTGGGACTTCGACAACCCGAAAGTCGTGCTGAGAAATCTCCCTCAGAAGTTGAAAGAGCGTATTCTAGGGTATAACGCGGCAGAGCTGTACGGCTTCCCGATCCCGAAGGCGCCTAAGGAGGCGGGTCCCGCATGAGAGTGAAAGTGGCGGAGCCAGATGCGATCATCGACGGCGGCAAACTTATCGTAAAAGTGAAAGAGATGGAAATCGGCCTGTTTCGGATCGAAGGTAAATACTATGCGTGGCGTAACGTTTGCCCGCATGCGGCGGCGCCGGTATGCGCGGGAGCGATTCGAGGGACCCGGCTTCCTTCCGATGTTTACGATTATTGTTACGGATTGGAAGATCGAGTGCTGCGATGCCCATGGCATGGCTGGGAATTCGACCTGAAGAGCGGTCATCACCTGGCTCCAGGCAGCGACGCGAAGCTGCGTGGTTATCCGGTGGAAACCGACGATACCGGGGTATATGTTGTGTTGCGTGAGCGGAATTGAAGCTTGGTTTGCGGCTAAGGATATGATTCCTCAGCCGCTTTTTTTACTTTTCCAAGGAGTCTGTTCCATTAGTGATAAATATTGTAAGACGACAAGAACATATATATATTTGCATTAAAAATTTTCTCAACTAACGGGCTGTTTAACGCAATATACTGTAACTTCTTGCAACCTCTTGGGTTAGTATTATTAGAAGGGGGCACGAAGTAATGAGGAGTTTTTCTTTTGTTTTTCTAATCCTGTGTTTTCTAATAAGTGGATGTAGTGGTGGCACTCAAATCGATAGATCAATGCGTTATGATTTCACTGAGCCTTATAAATTCCCATTTGAAGTTAATGATGTTCGTACAGAGATCGCAATTGATAATCCAGATTATCTCCAACAATACGTATTTCATTATAAAAACAAGCAGACTAAACAAGAAATAAACTACATTTTAAGTAAAGTTATTGGTAATCCAGAAGAAGCATCTAAACAAAGCAATCATCCTGTTAAACTAAAAAATGGGAAACAAGCCTATTACAAAGAAGACGATACCAGCCAATTCATATTTTGGGACAGTGAAAATGGTTTTCTAGCTAGATTTGTTTATTACATCGACGGTAATACTGAGCGATTAGGTAGTAATAAATTAGCTCAATCCGATCTAATAGACTTAATTAATCAGGTTCAACAGTAAAGTTGTTAACCTAACGGGAAACAATAGTTCAAAACAAAAAACAACAGCCGGCAAGTAATTGGCTGCTGTATAAGCGAAATAAATGGCCTGTTTGCGTCCCTGATGTGTAAATAAGACACCTATTATGGTGTCTCGTGATATTCCGCAGCCGTATTTTTCTATGGAGTGAAAGACTCCTTTCTGACCCAAGCTCCACCTTCATCCGTACTCCGGTAAAACATCGTAGCGTAGCGGAGTGCTCCTCGTGCCGCTTCTTCAACAGATGAATATCTATTTTCCGATGGATCGTGAGGATCGGTTTTGTCCGCGTCTTTATAGTAATGGCTTAGCTCATAAAAATAATGGCCGTTCTGATTTCTTAGGATATCAATTTCAATTTCTTTACCATCGATTATAACCTTTAGTGTTCGGACAATCTCGTGAACGGCTTGGATATCGGCGTGAAGATTTCCGAGTTCAGACAGATTTAACATCGTCAGTGTCCTCCCAATAGCTTCCTTTACCAAAGTAATCTTTACATACGTTGTTGAGTGACTGCAACACATCGATAATTCCTTTTAAATCACATGTATGAAAGGTGTCATTGATATCGCGATTTTCCTCAATTGAATATACATGGATCTCAGCGCAACCATCCCATCTAATATTTACATCAAAACGCTTATCTTCTGTTTCGAGTTCTAGCGCTGCAATTCCGCCGTCTGCATCTCTTTTATGTTCGGTCTTTATAATCCACATTCTAATACACCACCTTGGGCTTATGATATCCAAAAGTAGAAAATTTATTGGTTTACAAGTCAGAGAAGAAAGTTAACGAAGAAAGAAAAAAAGATGCCGATGGTTATAAGAAACTAAATAATAAATAAGTATAAGTGAAACTTGGGATCTAGTTCCATATCACAAGAGCTTGGTCCCCAAACACAAAAATCATCATCCTTTTTCACATTCATCGTACATTTATTCGGTTTCTAACTCAGGTATATCATCAAAGACGTTCGACTTTGGCACCTGGGTCATATTTTCTTTTTGCTGAACCCAATACCCGATATTGAGGTACCAATCCTGAAAAGAGTCGTCCAATTGCTGTTCCCGATTGCTGTCCTCATTAACGTCAGAATCAACTTCCGTCTCCTTCCTTAGAATCCCATAAACATCCTTATTAACCCAGTCTTTCCGGTCTTCGGTATCATTAAATGTATCCATGTAGATTTATCCTCCTAAAGTCTCATTGCCCTTTAACCATTTGTTTAATTTGCTTGATCAAGGAGAGATTTATACAATCGTATTGATTCTTCGCAAGCAGGCATCGAATATTTGATTTGGGGTCTACTGTCGCGTTAGCTTAATGAAAAAAAAGCAGCCAATCAAAAAACCTGTTCTGACGGTTATACGGCTATTTTTTTAAACGTTGAGCAGATGAAAGGGTGATATTGCGATGCAATTCAAGTTGTATACGGATGTGCATGAATTTTACAATGATACCTATGATGTGCTGATGCGTCATGAAGCACAAAATTTGATTCCTCTTGGCAATATCATAATTGGGCATGAAGGAAAAGACAAAACAGACTGGCGTGACCCTGTAAATTGGCTTATGGCAACTATTTTGGATGCTAAGGGCATACAACTTACATCCATAATGACACCGCCACACAATATTACGCTTTATGCGACAGACAACATAATTAACCCAGAAGCTATAAACTGTCTGATAGATGGGCTGAAAGACCGTGAAATTCCAGGTGTGATAACCGAAAAAACTTTGGCAGAGTATTTTGCCAAAGAATATACCTTGCGCAAGGGAATAACCTTTAAAATAACCATGAGCCAACGTATATATGAACTTAAGGCAGTAAACCCAGACATTCAAAAGGTTGGTATCGTTCGATTGCTAGATGAAAAGGATATTCACTTTTTCCCATACTGGGCTGAGGCATTTTATGCAGCGGGGAGTTATGGCAAAACAGAAATGTCCATCCCGCAAGATGCAGACCCTTACCTCTACCGAATAGCATCGAAAAAACTCTATATTTTAGAGGACAACGGGATACCCGTTTCTATGGCAGGATATACAAGGGAAATGCAGACGGCAATTGGCGTGGCATTTGTATATACACCTCCATATGAGCGCAGGAAGGGTTACGCTACTTCAATTGTGGCGCAAATAAGCCAACTTGCATTGGATAAAGGGTTTACTAAGTGCGTCTTATATACGGACTTAGCAAATCCCACATCTAATAGCATCTATCAAAAGATAGGCTATATGCCAATTTGTGATTCGCTCCAGTTAAAATTTGAATAGTAGAATGATGCGGACAGAACTTCTACTACCTTAGAAAATAAGAGCATAATATACAGTAAAGATACGGCGGCGCCCATGCTACACATTGTTGAGCAGGTTGTCACAGCCTGCTTATTTTATTAAGCTAACGGGCAGGATAGTTTAAAGCTGACGAGATTAATCGTATGGCCTGACGAAGACAAAATAAGCGCCGGCTCACGATGTTATCGTGAACCCGGCGCTTATTCGATCGTTTCCACATATACGTTCAAATGGAGCTGTTTCAACAACCGTTCCAAGAGCACCACCGTTTCCACCCCCAAGGGTGCAAATTGATCAACGCTACTCGTCGCATTGGGCACCGCGGGACTCCGGCTGGTTGCTATTCAGGAAGCGCGTGTCAATTGCGACGAGCCGTTCGCTCTATGCCATCGGCGGTTACTTTGTACAGTTGGTGCGGCAGGTCGTGTCCCATGCCGTCAACCAGCATCAACTCGGCGCCCGGGATGGCAGAAGCCGTGTCCTCGCCACACGCCGGGACGAACAAGGGATCGTCCATCCCATGAATGACAAGGGCGGGTACTTTAATGGTCGCCAGCCGCGGACGGCGGTCACCGGAGACAGCGATCGCAGCAATTTGTCGTCCGACACTGCCTGGATCGTAGGCTCGCTGGACTTCTTCCAGAATGAGCGCACGATAAGCGTCCTCTTCAAACGGATAGCCAGTGCCGGCGATGCGTTTGGCAAAGGAGAGGCTGTGCGCCAAAAATCCTGCTTCATCCTCAAAGGGGTTCGGCGCCGGTGTAGTCATCATCGCCATGACTTCCTGGGAAGCTTGCGGAAGGGCGGGATTACCGGAACTAGACATAATGGATGTGAGTGATAACACCCGTTCAGGGTACTCACTGGCTGCAATCTGGGCGATCATTCCGCCCATCGACCTGCCAACGAAATGCGCCCGGTCAATTGAAAGGGCGTCGAGCAGTCCGATAGCGTCGTTTGCCATGTCATCGAGAGTGTAAGGGATGTCCGGTCGCTGTCCCGACATGAGAGCAGTTGCTAATGCGTCAAAATCCAGCGTCCGATAATGGCTAAAGTGTGTTGAGCAACCTACGTCGCGATTGTCAAAGCGGATCACCCGAAAGCCCCGCGCTGCCAATCGTTCACAAAACGGAACCGTCCAGCGGATCATCTGGGTTCCGAGCCCGGCGATTAGGATAATAGCCTCGTCAGTTTCGTTACCGAAACCATCATAGGCCAACTCAACACCGTTAACTTTCAGAATGTTCATGGTCATGTTCTCCTTCAATCTCTTCAGGGAATGCATTGGCGGCTAATCTCTTGACATGGTTTCTGATATCAGGTGCCCAGTCATCGATGAAGTGGTTAAAACGATCCAAATCACCAGCATACAGTGCCCGCAGAGCTTCTTCGTATTGATGGAAGTCCCCGGCCATAGCTGTCATAAAGTTATATGTTGCTTCTTGCGACTCTCGGATTGTGCTCTGTTGTTCTCCAGCACGGCGAGCTTCATCAATGAGTTTTCGTAATGTTACCGACGCCCCTCCTGGTTGACTCTTGAGCCATTCCCAATGCCGAGGCAATAACGTAACCTCACCGGACACAACACCCAGCTTGGGTCGACCGACCCGCCGTGTAGTCTGGTGATTCACTTCTGTACCGGATGAGTCACCAAACTGTTCTCCTAATCGTTTAAGCACATCATCTGTCTTCCCACGAAAATCAACATCTATTGGCTTCCCCGTGGAATCGTCAAATATAAGCAGCTGTGTGAAGTCTCTGTCACTCAGAACATCCTTAACTGTAGTAATAACGTGCTGTAACGAACCACTGGCGACGACCCCCACACCCAAAAATGCCGTGCAGTAAAAGCGTGTTAGGGTATTACTCATGATGACCTCCTTTCTGCTTGTGTTAATTATACCCGGGTAAAAATAAAAAATCAATATTACCCGGGTAAAATGTATTTTCCCGTTTGATGATGGAGGGAATAAATGCAAAAGACACGGCCTAAGAGGAACCGCGCGGCTGAGGGCGGAACTGGCAAAGAGCCGGCTTTCTAGTCGACTGCCTTTCACCCAAGGCGGTTTTTTTGGTCATAAATCAACATTAAAGGATCCAATAGGCAATATTCTAAAAGACGACGGAGCAGCCGACGAATGTCGGATGATAACAACATTGTCCAATTGCCGACGAGCAGCCGCCTGGCCTTCAACTTGTTGGAGTAACGGCAGGAGAATTTTACTCCATCACGAATTATTCAGAATTGGTCACTTTGGGGCGTCGTTTGAGTTATGCACCATATAGTTCATTTTATCGACAGTTGAATCTCCAATCTCAACTACTGCTTGATAGGTTGATATCCACGGGTATGCTATGCTCATTTCGACAGGACTCTTCATCCATATTTAATAAGGAGGTTTTAGAGTGTCAACAGAGAAAAAAGCTGCGCACTCCGCGTGGTCAAACATCATGTACTCCATGCAGTTGCATTGGCGGGCGAGGCCGCTTACGTTGATTTGCTGTGCCGTCTCGGTGCTTGTTGGCGTCGGTGTGCCTTTTGTAAGCATCTATATGCCTAAAATTGTCATCGACAACATTACTGCTGGAGTCACGCCAAGCGAGTTTATACTGTCGGTGGGCATCATGGCGCTTCTCCTGGCAGCGCTAAACAGCGCTAAAAGCTACGCCGATCTCATCACCCATGAATCTGTAGGTACCATCAGCATATTGAAGCACCTCCAAACCATCATGCATAAGCATCTAAATATGGACTACGAGGTGCTAGAAAGCCCCGGATACGCAAAACTGGGCGAAAAGGCGTGGCGTGCCATGCAAAGCAATCACTCTCCCGCCTCCAACATACCGAGAAACCTATCACAGTTTCTCATGAACGTATTGGGTTTTCTTGTATATGGAACAGTTATCGTATCGGTACATCCCCTTATTATTCTCTTTCTAGCCATTTCGGCCGGGATCAATTGGCTTGCGCTCTCTCGCGCCCGAAAAGTGGAGAGGGACACGCGAGAAGAGCGGTCAAAGCTTCAAGGAAAACTCTGGTATCTCCAGAAGGTATCGAAAGAGCCGTCCGGGGGCAAAGACGTACGTCTATATGACCTCAGCAGCTTAATCCGCGGTATATTTCAAAATGTACTCGGTTCCTCAAGCGAAAAAGAGAAAAAGGTAGCGACTGGCGATATGAGGGCTCAGTTATCAGATGCGGTGCTCAGTCTGATTCGTGATGGTGCCTCGTACGCGTTTCTTATTTACTTGCTGATGAACGGCGAGATGACATTGGGCAGCTTCGTGCTGGTATTTGCCGCCATTGGCGCGTTTGCGGGCTGGTTGTCGGGTATTTTGACCAGCTCAAGCGAGCTGATCCGTTCCTTAAGTGAGCTGTCAGATATACGAGATTATCTGGATGTCCCCGATCTTTCAAATACTGGCGCCGGCCATGCGCTGCCGTCCGGCGATCTCCTTCCTCCCACGATTACATTAAGAAACGTTGGATATACCTATCCGGAGGCCAAGGAACCGACCCTTTGCAGCATCGATTTTGAGATCAAGCCGGGAGAGCGTATCGCCATTGTCGGGGCGAACGGAGCGGGCAAGACGACGCTTATTAAGCTTTTATGCGGACTTTATAAGCCAACATGCGGGGAGATTACGCTCGGCGGCGTCGACATCACTCGATATAACAGAGACGAATATTTTTCGCTATTCTCAACGGTATTTCAGGATATTCATCTCTTCTGTAGTGATATTGCCGGCAATATCTCGCAGCAGTCCCCGGATCAGACTGACTACGAGAAGGTAGAGAAATGCCTCGTCATGTCCGGACTTATGGATAAGGTAAAAGGGCTTGAGAAAGGTGCATCAACGCTTCTTGTACGTCGGGTGCACACCGACGCTATCGAACTCTCGGGCGGCGAGAGGCAGAAGCTGGCACTGGCTCGCGCGCTGTACAAAGACGCGCCGGTTATCATTTTAGATGAACCTACGGCTGCGCTTGACCCGATCGCTGAAAGCGAGATTTACCAGCAATATGCAGAACTGACTGCAGGGCGAACATCGATCTACATCTCCCATAGGCTGGCAAGCACGCGTTTCTGTGACAGGATTCTATTAATCGACGGCGGCGGCATCGCCGAGTGCGGCACGCACGACGAGCTCATGAGATATGGCGGAAAATATGCCGAGATGTTTAACGTGCAGTCTCACTACTATAAGGATGGGGAGGTGACCGATCATGAAGGAGCGTTCCATCTGGCGTAACTTGTGCCGCGGATACGGCATCGTAAATCGCTTAACGCCAACCTACATTCCGCTTACCATCGCCTCATCTTTTATTAAAGCGGTTCAGCCTTTAATGGTGCTCTTCCTGTCTGCCCAGATCATAAACGAGCTGGCCGGCGACCGCGACACCGGGCGCATTACGCTGTATGCCGCACTTACTGTAGGGCTTGCGTTTGCCGGTTCCGCTATCAATGCCGCAGTTAATCGCCGGATAACGACCTTAAACAGTACGTTGTGGGCGCGTTTCTACTTTTTCCTGGGCAATCGATATATGCAGCTGAACTACGATCAAGTGGAAGATACGATGAATAATGAAAGGTTAGCGGATATTGAAGCGAAGACGAACGGAAACGGACTTGGCATTCTGCGCCTGCACTACAGTCTGCCGGAATTATTACAGCCCCTTTTTGAACTGATATTATCTATCATACTGGTTATCGGGATGTTCACATCCGCTTCTTCCTTCGAGCAGACGTTTATAACATCACCGTATGCTACCGGTTTGCTGATTCTTCTCATCCTGTCTATGATTCCCTTTACTTATTTACTCAAGAAGAAGGAGGAGAGGATTCAGAAGAAAGTGTTTGAGGATAACCCGAAGTCAAACACCTATGTGCATTTTTTTAACGAATATATGCAGGCAAAGAATGCCGCCAAGGACATTCGACTATATAAACAGGCGCCCGCGATAGAGGATCACTACAATAAATCGGTTGGAGCGGAGTACTGGTACCGCATTTTTGACTTGATCGGAAAAAACAACGCATTGGCAGCGGCAATGCAGGCCGTACTAGGCGGCTGCGTGTATCTCTTTATCGGTCTGCGGGCGCTATATGGCATGTATCCCATAGGCAGCGTGGTTCAGTACATCGGCGCAGTGACGGGCGCTGTAGGTGCGCTGGCCAAGCTGGTCTCGGTTGTGGGCAATTTTATAACAAACAACCCTTATCTAACTCTCGTGTTCGAGTATCTCGACCTGCCGGACAACATGCAAAATAGCGCTAGCAGCAGACAAATTCCGCAAGAAGGACTAGAATTTGAGTTTCGTGACGTCTCGTTTAAGTATCCTGGGTCCGACAATTACGCCATCAAGAACCTTAGCATGAAATTTAATATCGGCGAACGGCTTGCCGTCGTGGGGTTGAATGGCAGCGGCAAGACGACTATGATTAAGCTGCTATGCCGGCTTTATGAACCTACGGAGGGCGTTGTTACGTTAAACGGCATCGATATTAGGGAGTACGACTATTCGGCATATATGGGCGTATTCAGCGTTGTGTTTCAAGATTTTAAACTATATTCGTTCTCACTTGGCCATAACGTTGCCGCATCCGAAAGTTATGACGCAGCATTGGCGGAGGAGTCACTTATCCTGGCGGGGCTTGGAGAAAAGGTCAAGAACATGCCGGAAGGGCTTCAGACCTACCTGCATAAGGATTTCTCTGACGACGGCGTGGAGATTTCAGGAGGCGAAGCGCAGAAGGTGGCTCTCGCAAGGGCGCTGTACAAGAACTCGCCTTTCGTGATATTAGACGAACCTACGGCGGCGCTGGACCCGATCGCAGAGTTCGAGATTTATTCCCGATTTAATGAATTAATCGGCGGTAAAACGGCAATCTTCGTCTCACACCGGCTCTCGTCCTGCCGATTCTGTCATGACATCGCCGTGTTTCACGAGGGTCGGCTTATTCAACGTGGCTCCCATGACGAGCTCGTAGCCGTCCGGGACGGGAAATACGCTGAGCTTTGGAATGCGCAGGCTCAGTATTACGTTGGGGCATAAGTATGTGTCGGACGACAAGTACATCAATACAAAGAAAGTCGCATAAACTGCGGCTTTTTATTTTATGTATAGAGGTTCTTATCTCTTGCTCAAGACTAGATTTTTTATACAAAGCTGATGGCCGCGGGGTATTAAACTAACGGGCAGTATAGTGTGGAAAACTTAGATTGATAAAGATGTTAGTGGGTATTAGGCGAACATCTTTTCTATAATAAGTTTAACTAATTTACCATACCCGAAAGCTTGGTGAATAGATTATGGCGATGAAAAATAGGCAATTCGATGAATACATGAATTACAGCTAAGAGAACTGGGTCCGATAAGTAGGGAATAATCATATTTCACCAAAAGCAGCTCCTGTGTCCGTAAGACTGCGGAACGAAACAGCATTTTTTTGATCAGCAGTATTTGGGCGGGCGAAATGTGGGATTAAGCGAATGTTTGTGTGATTTATTCTCAATCACTCACAACAAAACCGGTACAAGCGTCGTCAATACTAAAGAATGGAAAATAGTTTCTGAGGAGCGTGGACAACAGTTGCTTAAAAAGATGGCTGTTACTCTTATATTTACGACGATGGTATTCAGTACAAACGTGGCGGGGCAATCTCAAGCTGCCAGTGCGACCGCTATGCAGGCGCAGACAGGCGATCAACTGTATCCGATTGAAGTTAACGGAAAATACGGTATCATCAACGGCAAAGGCAAGGAGATCATCGAGGCGGTGTACGACGGATACGGGTATTCAGGAGTATCCGGAGGGACGGTGTATGTCGAGGACCATGCGGCTAAAAAGCAATATTATTTCAGTTCGGCGGGCAGCGAACTGTTCGAATACAAGCTGAGAGATGCCGGCATTCTTTATAATGACCGTGCGCTGTATACGACGCAGGTTCAGAACACTGACGGAGGTACGGTGACACGGTACGGATATATAGACAGCCATGGCAAGGTTGAGCATACAGCCCATCTACGCCCAGGCGTCTAATTTATCCGAAGGTCTGGCTCGGGTCAATGTGGGCAAAGCATCGGGGTACATCAACACGAAGGGCGAGCTGGTCATTCCATACCTGTATAGCTCGACGTCCGATTTCTCCGAAGGTATGGCAGCCGTAATGCTTGTTTTCGGCGGCAAATACGGCTATATCGACACCACTGGCAAGCTCCGCATTACACCCCGGTATGATCACGCCACACCGTTTTCAAACGGGGCGGCAGTAGTTTACGTGAACGGAAAATACGGGTACATCGACAAAAACGGCAATTACCTGCTAACACCGCAGTTCAGCATGGCGCAGCCGTTCTCGGAAGGACTGGCTTTTGTCGAGCGTAATGGAGTCACCTTCTATATCAACAAGAAGGGCACCAAAGTCATCCAGGGCTTTACAGCCGGAGGTTTGTTCAAGGGCGGCCTGGCTCCGGCCAGCCAGGGGCAGAGGTACGGTTATATCAATACATCCGGCCGCTTTGTGATCAAGTCGCAATTCTATTGGGCAGACGCTTTTAACGGCGAATTGGCGGTGATCAGCTTGCTCGTTCCGAATTCGCGCGAGGAAATCAGAGGGTACGTGAACCGCAGCGGAGCGATCGTCTGGCCGCCGGCTTCCGAACTTCCGAATGGAGTGACAAAACTACAGTAAGGCAGAACAACCGAGCTTCACGGATTGTATCGGAAAAAGAGCGCATTACAGCTAATGAAATTATCGAAACTAACTTGCCGTTGGCAACTGCTTCATTTTTCGTTAAGCTAACGGGCAGTTAAACCCAATATAGAAAGTGTGATAGATGTTAATATTGGGAAGGTAGGGGGTGTAAATATGTTTAAGTTTATATTAGGAGTGGGAGTTTATTTTTTTGCAACTTTGCTTATGAGTTATTACTTTGTAGGGGTTAGCTTTATAAAGTCCATACAGATGGCATCTCTTATTACAATAATACATATTTTAATTCATTTTATAGATAGGCTCTACAAGAGGAAAACTAATAAATAGTGGAGAACGATAATTGGGTGAAATCATGGGGAAGTGCTACGGCAACCACTCAACATGGAACAGTTTGCGGTTGGCAGCTGCGCCTTTTCTTTAAGCTAACGGGCAGGATCGTTCAATCGTTTCTCGAATATTTTCTGAGTTTGGTCATTTTATGAACTTTGTGAATATAACGTTATCTGAAAGATACGCAAATCTTATAGGTGAGGGTGATTCGTTTGAAGCAAGGACTCATTGTGTTGATGAACGGAACTTCAAGTGCAGGAAAGACGAGTATTTCTATGGAACTGATGAATCAGAAAGAGATTCTTTTTCATCATTTATCAGTAGATGATTTTATCAAGGATTTTTTTAATCATAAATTTTCAGATATTGAACCTACAAGAGAAGTAGATGAGCAAGTTATCGCACAAATCATGTTTGATCCCTTAATCTCAATGTACTATTCGACAATTAAATTGTTATCAGAAATGGGTTTGAATGTAATAGTAGATACTGTAATCGAGAATGACAAGTCGTTTAATGAGTGTCTTGATCTATTTTTCAATCAGCCTACATTATTTATAGGTGTAATATGCTCGAAAGAAGAACTCATTAGAAGAGAGCAAATAAGGGGAGATCGAAATATTGGACTAGCAGCTTCACAGTTCAGCAAAGTATATAGCATTGATGAATACGACCTCGAAGTAAATACTGAAGAGATGAATCCAACAGAATGTGCCGAAAAGATATTAAGTTTTATGAAGTCCGATCAGCATTACTCGGCATTTAAGAAATTAAGTAAAAGAGATATTAGTGGTTCCTTAGAAGGCGTTTCCATTAGATAACACCATTCAAGCATCGGGGCTATCGCGCCTCGGTCTGCCCGAGGGATTTCGGAATTAAGCTATCGGGTAACATTAGTTGAAAAATTATTGAAGAGTAAGTCAACATTTTTATTAATGTTGGCTTTTTCTGTCGTATCCGGGCGATACTGTGTAACAAGAGCTAAGATAATCATCCGAATTGAAACTAAAATTAATGACAATAATAGCTAATAGATAAAAATATAAAGGATGATATCATGATTTATATCTATAATGACTATGGTGGGACACATACAACAGCTCTTGCAGCTGCTTATCATTTAAAAGAAATCACCCAATCAGAACGAAAACTAACTAAAGAAGAAATATTAAATGTTAACTATTTCAATAAATTAACTAAAGATGATTCTGGAAAAATCATTTTTCACGGGATGGACGAAAATGGAGATTCAGTATATACAATAGGACGAAAATCCTCCAAACTTGTTGTTCCGGCATTAGAAGACTTAAGCTTGTTACTACAAAGGAAACATCATTTTCAAGAAAAAATAATATTCTCTAATACGTCACCGACTGTACCGTTCGTCATGTCCATTGGGGGGTTCTTTTCAAGAGGATTAAAAATCGATTTCATAGGTGTTCCGTTATTAATTATGGGTGCAAAACAGTGCTGCGATAATATTTTTCAGTTGGTTGAAAATACGAAACAAACAGCGAAGTCCTCTAATGAGGAAAAAGTAATCATTTTAGAAAATGAAATATATAAAAAATAATAGTCAAATGGGATAAATACGTTGAGGCAACAGTTAATGTTGCTCTTTGTTGTTAAACACCCGGACGATATTGTGCACATTCTAGCTTAATTCCTAATTGAAGTAACGGGTAACATTTAGTTGAGAAAATATTGGCGAGATAAGTCAACATTTATAAATGTTGGCTTTTTCATCATTTATCAATAGATGGCGAAACAGGATTTTATAACACCTTATGTCGAAGAAAAGAGGAAGTAGACTACTTTCTGAAAGGAGTCATTTGGTATGATTGTAATCCCTGATACTTTTATTGAAAGAATGCACGAACTCCACGGTAAGCAAGGCGTAACATGGGCGGAAGCGTTGCCTGCGTTGATTGCCGACTGTGCAAGCCGTTTCGACTTTATCCCAGAAGCTCCGTTTTCCGATTTATCCTATAACTTCGTGATTCGTGCAAAGCGCAGCAATGGGAAGCCCGCCGTCCTCAAGTCATCTTTCATGAAAGACGAGCTTTCTAGGGAAGTTAGTGTGCTTCGTGCTTATGCGGGCCGGGGGGCGATTCATGTCCTAGATGCAGACGAGGAGTGGGGCGTGGCCCTGCTAGAAGGTGCCGACCCTGGCACACCGTTGTCATCAATTGAGGATGATGCGCGTGCGACGGGTCTCTTTTGCGAAGTATTTCGCCGCCTTCACCTTCCTGCACCAACCGGTAGTCGGTACCCGTCCATGAGGCAGCATTTTGCGGCAATCGAGCGATACCGCGAGCGATTCGAGGATGTGAATATTGCCGCGCCACTGCCTAATAACTGGGTGGAAAATGCCGAAGAATGTCTGTCGTATCTCATAACGACCACGAGTGAGAATCTCCTACTGCATGGCGATCTGCATCATGAAAACATCCTACGCCATGGCGAAGAAGATTGGGCTGTCATTGATCCCAAAGGCATCATTGGTGACATCCATTTTGATACTATCCAGTATCTGCTAAATTATGAGGATCGAGGCGGTGACTGCGAACAGGTTCTGCGGAACCGGATTGCGATCATAGCCGATCGTCTCGGCCTGGACCCTCGCCGAATCGCAATGTGGGGTGTGGCGCGAGGCGTGCTTGAGGCGTGCTGGACGATTGAAAACGGAGGAACGGATTGGGACAGAGGCATACAAATAACGGAACGCTTTGCCAAGTGCCTGCATTGAGATCTATACAAAGTGGGGGCCCAAAGGAGGACTTATTCCGCATAAGGAGGTCGTAATATGCCTTTTCCAACGCACATCGTAGCCGCAGGTGGATTTGTGGAAGATGAGCAAGGAAATATCCTTTTAGTAAAAACTCATGACGGTGCTTGGGTTTACCCTGGTGGTGGGGAGTTAGCTGTTTCTGAAGAAACAACCGATAGCCGTTGGGTGGCGAAGGAAAGAGTTCTTGATTTCATTACACATCCAGCTATTCGCACTCGCTATCAGGCTTATATTGACTTTAACGGATCGGTAAATTACATAGAGTATGTAACGAACCCCGAGTTCCTAATCAAACTCCAAACAGATATATAGAAGTAGATTGTTTCTTGTTACACAATGTTGCCGGAGGACAAAAACTTTGACCCATTGAAGTCGCTACTAAAGCGGCTTTTTTATTTTATCGGTACAAGTTCTCACTGCTCTTATTCATTACGTTAACAGGCAGGTTAGTTATAAAAGACTATCTCAGCGTTCCGAAAAAACTTACATCAATAAGTAGATCTTTGCGCTATATAATTAATTATTAGAAACGACATGAATTCTCCAAGGAAACTTAATTGTACACAAATAGTTGCGATATGAAAACGTAGCATAACTATACTTCTGTTAAGAGGAGGGATCAGATGGATTGGCTCACGAGGATGCATCGAGCGATGGATTACATCGAATTGAATCTAACCGGCAAGATCGAATTGAAGGAAGTTGCTCAATGTGCCTGTTGTTCTTCACATCAGTTCCAGAAAATGTTCTCATTCATTACAGATGTGTCTCTTGCGGAATACATAAGGAGAAGACGGCTTACTCTTGCTGCGATTGAATTGCAGAATAGTGATATGAGAGTTGTTGACATTGCTATAAAGTATGGTTATGAATCTCCGGTTTCATTCGCAAGGGCTTTTCAATTGTTGCATGGTGTTAATCCAGCAATGGCTCGAGAAGAAGGGACTGACCTCAAAGCCTATCCTCGGCTTTCCTTCCTTATTTCAATTAAAGGAGAAAAGGCTATGAACTATCGTATCGAGACAAAAGAACCCTTTCAAGTATTCGGAATCGAAAAAGTGTTTCAATTAAACGGAGTAGATACTCCAGCAGAATTATGGAAGCAAAGCCATGCTAACGGCGAGGTTGAAAGGCTTACGGACAATGCAGGCGATCTACCAGCTTTTTTAAATCAGGACTATCATAAAGTACATGCTGTTTGTAGCTACAAAAAAACAGAAGAAGGTAGTTTTCCGTATATGCTGTCCGCATTTGAAGGAGATTCAAGCAAAACTGATGGGTACACAAGTGTAACAATACCCGCTCAAACATGGGCAATTTTCCCCTCTGATCCGTTCACATGGGACAAATTTGATGAAACAATTGAGACATTATATAAACGATTCTTCTCCGAGTGGCTTCCTACTGCTGGATACGAACAGGTCGATGGAATGGAATTTGAAGTTACAGGAGTTAAAGACGGATTTAATTTTGTTGAGCTATGGTTTGCAGTAAGGAAAATAACTTAGGTGTAATTGTCTAAAAACATCTTCTTTGATTATATTCAAATCAGATAGAGTAGTTTTCAAGTTGCAACTGCTCTTTGTTTCGTTAAGCTAACTGGGAACGATAGCTCAATAAAGACAAGAAGCCAGCCGATTACTTTGACCGGCTGGCTTTATTCAACTAACGGGCAGTTTAGCGCAACATTACTTCACACTTCTCGTCATAATATTAGTTCACTAAAATATTCCAAGAAAGGAATAGAATATTATGAAAAAGGTTCTCACAGGAATTTTCGCTGCATTCATTTTATCTATCTCTTCACCTGCATACGCGGCAGATATGCAAATAAAAGTTGGAGGTATTACTATTGCCTCCGATGTGAAGGCCGAAATTAAGAACAATCGAACAATGGTGCCTTTGCGTTTTATCAGTGAAAATTTGGGAGCCAAGGTCAACTGGTCGGGTTCGGAAGTTACACTCGCAAAAAGCGATATGCGGGTAATCTTAAAATTGAAGAGCAATACAGCCGTGAAAAATGGTAAACCCGCGCTGCTCGATGCAAAACCATATATCAAGAATAATCGCATCATGGTTCCGCTTCGCTTTATTGCCGAAACGTTTGACTGTAGCGTCGAATTCAGAAATTCGACAGTAAATGTTGAACCTGCTCCATTTGTTCTAGACGGTGTGAAAGTGAAGGCATTGAATTACGAAGTTTACTATACAATGGGCAGCACAGTAGAACAAATTGATGGGAGTGCCTATCACGAAGCGATTTATCATCTTTTTGACAACAAAGGAAGTAAGGCGAATGCCCCTGCTGCGTACACATCGAGTGTTATAGAGCTTACAACGGGGGACTATTACATGAGTGGAAAGTTTGATTTTTTGGATCAAAAAGGGAACAGCATCAAACAATTTGATCTCTATACTTTATCTCATTCCGAGGGCAATCCCGATGTTAGGTTATATGATGCGACTGAAAACCAATGGTATTTATTTACCTATTCAGCAGTCCAATCGATTGATCAGTTCATTGAAACTGCCGGACGGAACGGTTTTTTGACGACGATCAGTGATACAAATCCATAAGGCCACATTTTTTCTTATTACGAACGTTAACGGGAAACAAAAGCTATATCATGCACGACGGCAGCCGGGACCAAATAATCGGCTGGCGTCGTTAATTTTACGGGCAGGATAATGGAGTGATTTTGGTGAATTTCTCCTCAAGGTTATCGGGTGAGAGTCGTATCTTCTAAACGGCGGTTTCATGTCGCGAACGAATTGAAATTCAATAATTATAGAAATAGGCAAATGGGTGGTGGGACAACTAATGGATCATAAAATTCCTTTATTTATCGTAACAGGTGCAAGTGGATCAGGGAAAACATATGTCATCAAGGAGCTACGGAGAATGATGCCTGATTTTGATATATTTGACCCTGATCATCTTATTGAATTTCTTGGGCATGATTGGGAGAAAATCCGAAATATTTGGCTTCGGGTTGCACGGAATATCGCTCAAAGTGGACGCATGACTATAATATGCGGAACCATGATGCCTTGGGATATTGAAAAATGTGCGGATTATCCTTTTTTTAAGCATGTATATTACCTAAACCTGCATTGTAATGAAGAAACTCGCGAGAAACGTCTACGTGATAGAAATTGGTCAGAGGAAGAGATTCAAAACCACAAAAACTTTGCTAAACGATTGCTTGAAATTGCTGATGAGGTCTATAACCCGCCTATGCCTACGATTGATACAACAGATACTGATGTAACCGAGGTTGCCTCTCAGATCAAAGAGTGGGTTCTCCAATACGCTTGAAGTAATGGGACACGATAACATTACGAGATAACAGACAGGAACATGCAACCAATTGATTTACAAAGCGTTATTTCCTAACGAAGAGCAAAGATACAAGGATGTCTAAGGGGGGATTCCTTGAGGGTTAGAATCCTTTTAGTAATCGTGCTTATTCTCTCTGTAATAGGGCTTAGTTGTTGGATTTTATTTGTACATAATGAAAACCAGTATACTTCCCAAATAACAATTAAACAAATTCCAGGAGTGTTACGAACAATTGATTTGCCTGACATGCCTCAAGAATGGGAACTAGAATCCATCAAGAAGTATGATGATGGATTTATAAGTCCCATAGTTATTGTCAGTTATAAAAATGGAGTAACGGTCCGACTCACTAGTAGCGCGTCATTTACCTTTACACATGAATTTGTTAAACAGAAGCCACCACAGAGATGGAAACAAAGAGTTGATTATTACCGGAGCGATGATTCAATTGCTTATGTATTCACTTTAAATAGATTGACATATGCATTTTCCGCACCAATACATTTACAAGCTGAGATTGATAAAATGATGAATAACATGTTGAAATTAGGCTAAATGAAATAGATGAAAGGATCTGCTCGGCAGCTCCTCATTAGTAGTTGTTCAATGAAAATAAAGCTATACAACTTCTCCATTTTTTATCAAGCTAACGGGCAGTTTAGATTAGCAATCTGTAAGAAACAACCCGAACTGAAATGCCCTAAAATGTAGTTTATATAGAAAACGCTTATGAACAAATTTAATTGGAAAGGAATGAAAAGCTAAATGGGAAATCTTGTTGTGCATATGTTCATGACCTTGGATGGCGTAGTTCAATCTCCCGGGTCGCCCAATGAAGATCGTGAAGGCGGTTTCGGCTACGGCGGATGGCAGGAACCTTATCGAGATCCGGTGACAGGACAACTGATCGCAGCTGATTATGCGAGCCTCGACGCTATGTTGATCGGACGTAAAACGTACGAAATCTTTGCGTCGTACTGGCCGCAGGCGCCAGACACCAACCCGTTCACCAAACTGATGAACGAGAAACCGAAATATGTCGCATCCCGGACATTGACCAGCGTCGATTGGAATAATACAAAACTGCTCGACGCGGATGTGACCACAAGTGTGCCTTTGTTGAAGGAGCGTTACGAGGAGGTGCATGTCGTCGGCAGCAGCGACCTGGTCCAGACATTATTGCATCACGAACTGATTGACCGAATGAACATCTGGCAGTTTCCAGTAATACTCGGAGAGGGAAAACGATTCTTCGGCGATGGAACGATACCGACGGCTCTGCAATTGCTTGAATCCAGAACGTTCTCCAAAGGCACGGTTCTATTGCGCTACGCGCTTGCGGGAGAACCGTCTTTTGGCAGCATGGGGTGAGATGATACACAAAGGAGTGGAGTTATGAAATTTCTGCTCACATCTGCAGGCATCAATAATAAAAGCATACACGATGCGCTGGTTGACATGCTGGGCAAACCCATTGCCGAGTCTAGCGCCCTCTGCATTCCCACCGCGATGTACGGACACCCCTGGGTCGGCCCCGGCGTCAAAGCCTGGCAGTTCATCAGCGGGAATTCCGAGAATCCCATGGTCGACCTGGGCTGGAAGTCCGTCGGCGTGCTGGAGCTCACAGCACTGCCAAGCATCGCCGAAGACCGCTGGGTGCCGCTGGTCCGGGAGACGGACGTACTGCTAGTGGCGGGCGGCGACGCCCTCTACCTGTGCCACTGGATGCGGCAATCCGGGCTGGCAGACCTCTTGCCGTCGCTGCACGCAGTCTATGTGGGAATGAGTGCGGGGAGCATGGTGATGTCCCCTAACATTGGGGAAGACTTCGTTGGCTGGACTCCACCCAACGGTGGCGATGAAACGCTGGGACTGGTTGATTTTGCAATGTTTCCGCACCTGGATCACGTGATGCTGCCGGGCAACACTATGGCTGCTGCAGAGAGATGGGCCGCCGGGATGCAAGGGCCATCGTATGCGATGGATGACCAGACCGCCATCAAAGTGATTGACGGAGCAGTCGAAGTTGTCTCCGAAGGGCTTTGGAAGCTGTTCTCGCCCTGATATTACTCCGCGGTTTACATATAATTGGTGCAACCGTAGTGGTATTTATTACGGTCGGTTTAGAGGTGTATTAGTCGAAAGGGAATGTTGATTACTTTATTCAACTAACGGAACACGATGGTTCAATCTGTAAGGAGCATTTCGCTACGGTGAAGTGCTCCTTACATTTTTTTCAATCAACAACCTATAGGTTAGTAAAGAGGTGGGGGATTCCAAAATTCGGGATAACAATGACGGAAAAATTCCTTGGTTAGCGCGACAGGACCTTTAACTGGCTCGATATCGTTCCAAGGTGAAAAGCTTCGTGAATCAGAGTGAAGTTTAACAACTCGCCTGGGGTGCTGAATTGGAACGATCCCAAGGAAAACGGAGCAGAAAGCTTCTCGCCCAGCATTTCAGGTGTCAGATCAGATATGCGGGACAGCTGCGCTGTTAACATTTCGATCAACTCTTCCTTCGATGGAGGATCAAACGTCCAGTCCAAGGGTTTTGTTCCTGTGTTAAACAGCGTTTCATACGAGTCCGGTATGACCGACGGGGAGCCAAAAATTAAAGGAGAATACTTATCCATCCAATAAATCATATGGCCGAGATTCCAACGGATTGTATTGTTGAAACCATCCGCTTGAATGTCGAACAATTCCTCAGGGATAGCTTTTACCTGCTGCAGCACCAATTGACGTCCGGTTTTTGCCGTGTTGATAATCATTTCAGACACGTCGATTCCCTCCTTTATAATGAGAACGATTGATACGTTCCCAGTGTAGGTCTCACGGAGTTTACCATCAATTCAGTGGGCATTACCGAAACGTTAAGTATGAGTTAACGATGATTCATTGACAGACAAATAAGATGGCATGACAATAATCATTGAACATTCATTCAGCTATGCAATGTGGAGAGCGGGTGTTAGTCATGGAGTTAAAACAACTACAGTATTTTATGGCGATTTGTGAAGAGCTTCACTTCACGAGAGCAGCCGAAAAGATGGGAGTCAGCCCACCCAACATCAGCCAGCAGATCAGGAGATTGGAAGAAGAGTTAGGGGTGCTGTTATTCGATCGCGTGGGGAAAAAAATAGTACTAACTGAAGCCGGAGCGATTCTTCAAAAACATGCTGCTGCCATGTTCGGGCATCTACAACAAGCGACCGACGCTATTGTTGATTTGAAGCATATGCAAGGCGGAGCGTTATCCATCGGCGTTTTGCCCGGTGACGCGGAATTCATGTTTAAAGCCTTTATACTGAACTTCCATCAGACCTATCCCACCATCTCCCTGTCCCTTCTGGAAACCATGGAAATAACAGAACAAGTTCTGGACCGAAGCATCGATTTCGGCGTAACCGTTGGCCCTGTTATCGATACACGTATCACGTCAATTCCCCTGTATCACGAGGAGTTCTCATTGGCGGTAAGTAAGAATGATCCTCTTGCCACGGAGTGCTTCATCCCCTTAAACAAACTGCATACCTTTAAGATGGTCATGTTCCCGCCCGATCATCAATACCGCATGCTGATTGACCGCTTTTGCATGGACCAAGGGTTTACTTTGCAGCCGCATATGGTGTCGACAACGTTATCCTCCCTCCTCCAGATGGTACAGAGCGGAGTTGGCTCCTGCATTCTGCCGAAAATGCTGCTGGACAATCTTCATAATTCAGACATCAAAGTTTTACACCTGAGGCATCCTACGCCATCTCAGGACTTTTGTCTGATCTACCGCAACGACAGATATGTCGGATACGCCATGCGCACGTTCATCAAGACTTTGAGATCTTACATCGAGACCGCTATCAATCATTCGAAACCTTAGGGGGTAACGAACCTGAATTTTTGTATACCAGTCGGTTTTTATTACCTCAGCAGACTTTCTGATCGGCTGCTTTTTTCATTAAGCTAACGGGCAGGATAACGCAACAATATCCAAACATTATCGTTCTAATATAGGTAATCTTAAAAAGATAAAAAAGGAGTTTGGTTAATGAAAATGCGGGGGATTCTCACCGTTGTTTTGTTGTCAATAGGCTTGATCGCACTTAACGTTCCCGTTAACGCGGTACCTTTTCCCGATTCTGTACAAGTAGGGTATCCTGATGGAAGTAAGGCGACATTAAGCAATGGAGATTACACGATAAATAATGGAAGTACCTTGGTGAATCCCGCTTATATAACGGGCGTACTCCCTTTTATTGTGCCAGGTAAAGGGATCTGGTGGGACAATACGAAGAAAACTTTGATAATTGCTTTTACCGATTCGGATGATTACATAAAGAAGCGATTTGCGATAAAGATCGGGGAAAAAGAATTTATAGATAACGGCAAGATCTTTGAGCTTCGTCAAGAAGCGGTTTTGGATAATGGCCGTGTGTATTTGCCAATCAGAGAAATTGCAGAGGCTTACGGGAATACAGTTCATTATACAAAGAGTAACGGATTAATCAACATTCTTATTCAAAAATAAACTAAAATCCTGCAACAAAACAAGATTTGGAGGAAAAGTATGAAAGATCAGCGTTCGACTTACAATATCCAAAATGCTATCTTAATTTTTAAGATGAAATAGAGCGGTTGAAAGTACAAGCAACGATGGGTTGGCAGAAAGAGTTTCGAACCTTACAGTGGTACGGATTGCAAAATGGTATGAGTGTATTGGAAGTTGGTAGTGGACCTGGATATGGCTTTGAGTTGGATAGTTTCGCATGTGTTCTCTGAATATCCGGAAGCGATCCGCATTGAAGGACATACCGGAGTAGATAACACGGCTATGCGGGCTCTGTTTGCTAAATCGTTGTTTGTGTTGGAAGCATATCATCGTAAATCTTGGAGACAAGCAGGGCTATTGTTCGACTCCGTCGGTTACGTGGTGATTAGGGTAGACTGGGAGAACAATCAGGTTACACCCATTCCCCGGTCGATTAAATAATTAATAGAACCCACCGTTTCTTTGGAAATCATGGATTTCCAAGAGAAAAAGAGAACAGGGGGTAAGGCGGAGGAAACCTAACAGCGCCTAACTGAGTTAATGGCTTCGTCCCAACGAGGGACGAAGCCATTAGTTTTATTTGAGGAACGGGACAGCTCGCTATATAAAAATTGCTGATTTATGTTTAAGGTATATCTTCAATGCACGCCATGCGGTATGGAACACCCATCATAGGTGCGACTTGGTCTGGTGATCGGAATCAGGAAGCATTCCTCACGGTAAATCTTCATAATACCGCGGCTGGCGCGAGCGCATATTTTACTTGTGTCAGCTCCTCGGAAACCGTCCATAACCGCCGCGCGACTGCTTCGTCATGCGAGCTGGCACTCGAAACGACCTTCTTGGGGTAGCCGCGCAATTCGAGACTCGTTGGCCCAAAGTAATCTCCACCTCGGACGTCTGGCGCAGTGGCTGCATAAAGGGTCGGCAAAACACCCATTTTCGGGGCCTGCGCGAAAATCGGATTCAGTCGTCGCATCATGTTGGAGTGCCGCAGCGCATTGGTCGCTGACCAGCCTGGATGCGCAGATACTGCCAGCGTTGATTGGCCTGCTGTAATAAGCCGACGCTGCAGCTCATAGGTGAACAGCAGATTCGCCAGCTTGCTCTGAGCATAGGCACGCGCTGGCTTGTAATTCCGCTCCGAGTTTAGATCATCAAATTGAATTATTCCCGACCGATGCGACAAACTGCTTACTGTCACAATGCGTGCGCCTGGCGTTGCATCCAGCATATCCAGCAGCAAACCGGTCAGGGCAAAGTGTCCCAGGTGATTGATCCCAAATTGCTGCTCGAAGCCCTGCGCTGTCTTCCTGTAAGGCGGCTTCGCCACGCCGGCATTGTTGATCAGGAGATCAAGCCGATCGTAGTTCTGGCGAAAGGCCGTCGCAAAAGCGTGGACGCTCGCCAGATCGCCTAGATCGAGCGCCCTTACTACGACCTTGCCCGGCGGCTTAAGTGCCTTGATCTGGTCCACGGCAGAGTTGGCTTTGGCGATACTGCGGCAGGCCATAATGACCGTCGCCCCTTGGTTGGCTAGCGCCCGCGCCGCCTCCCAACCAATCCCGCTGTTTGATCCGGTTACAATGGCCACTCGTCCGGTCTGATCTGGCATGTGGTCTTCTGTCCATGTTGTTGTCATGCGGTTTCGTCCTTCCTCTGTTCAATCCGAAAAACTAGAGTGAGTGTTCATTTCAAATGCTAAGTAAAAGACTAGCGTTTCATAGCATCCCAGCAGACCGACGACAACGCTTACTCAATGGTGACCTTATCCAGGTGAATTTGCTGCGTCATGTAGTGGTCCTCCTCAAGGTCGGCGATGAGTCCGGTATGTGCTCAGGTACAGAGTGTTTAACCAGCTGCGAGCTTGGACACGAACTTAGATCTGAGAGCCGCCTCCGTCCACAGGGAATTCGGCTCCGGTTGTGTAAGTCGCGTCGAACGCAAGGAATGCGGCTGCTTTGGCAACCTCGAGGGGTTCACCGAAACGCAGCATGGGGATCTGCTGACTCATCTGAGCCTTGGTCTGTTCTGCAGCTTCGGCTGGCATCGATCTGTCCATGATACCGGTGTCGATAGGGCCGGGGCTGACCGCGTTGACGCGAATCTTCTGCGGCAACAGCTCACGGGCCAGACTGCGAGTCATTGAGCGCAGCGCTGCTTTACTGGCCGCATACGCATTGAGCATCGGGATGCCCACTGTGTTCGCGATCGAAGTGGTGAACACCACGCTGCTTCCTGCGTTTAGCAACGGGGTCAGTCTCTGCACGGTGAAGTACGGGCCTTTGGTGTTGATTGTTAGTAACTCGTCGTACACTTCCTCGGTCATCGACTCGAAGGGGATAAAGCGCGTGATGCCGGCGTTTATGAACAGGGCATCGATCGTTCCAAACTCGGCCTTTACCCGGTCGGCCAACTCGTCGATATCCGTTAACGATGCGGCGTCGCTCAGCACCGCGACCGCGTTGTTGCCAATTTCTTCACGAGCCGAGTCAAGCTTAGCCTGGGTACGACCGGTAATCAGAACGCGTGCTCCTTCATCCGCCAGCAGCTTCGCTGTCACGAGGCCGATCCCGCTGCTGCCTCCCGTGATCACTACATTTTTGCCTGCGTATTTGCTTGCTGTATTGTTGTCCATCTTCATCGTCCTCCCTTGGTTTATCCTGCTAAACGAACGGTCAAATGCTGGTTAAGAAGCCTTTACTTTGTACCCACGATTACCCAACAGTGTAGTAAAAACAACACTGTCTGTGCTAATCTTATCTAAGCGGTTTGGGTTATACAACCAGTAAAAAACCGTATTCGTGGCTTATCCAACACACCTACTCATTTGTTGGACTTAAACTTTCCTAAAACGTACGCTAACCAATATTTCCAAAAGAAAGAGGGAGGAGCATAGCATGCTGCCTAACACAAACGATCCCCGTGTGAAACGGACGCGTCAATTAATGATGCAAGCTTTTATGGAATTGCTTGAGCAGAAGAAGAATGTCTCTTCTATTACCGTACAAGATATTACGGCTTACGCGACCGTAAATCGCTCCACGTTCTATGCGCATTTTGAAGACAAATTCGCATTTCTTGAGAGCTGGATGAGGGAAAAATTTCTAGAGAAGCTGAAGGATGAGCTGCCTAACGCTGCTTTATCCGATATAGGGAGCCTGCGAACGCTTATTTTGATCGTTTTCGATTTTCTTTTCTGTACGCGTCCGTATATGACTTTAGCTGATCGTCAGTATGAACCGTTATTCGAGGTCGCGATGCAAAAGGAGCTATATGACCTATTATTTACCTGGTTAAGTGAACAATCGGAACCATCCGTGTCACGAGAGACGGTGGAGACTGCCGCCCGGATTGCAAGCTGGGGCATATTTGGATCAGCCCTCGAGTGGAGCAGACATCCGGAATTTAGATCGGCGGAAGACATGGCGAGAGAAGTTTTGGTGGTCGTTGCTGCTAGTTTAGCACCCGTAATGGGGGAATAATGTAGTGTGCGTACATGCGGCGCGATTAAATAGAGGGCTTGAAGCTCATATTTGTTGGACTCCAAGTTAACGGGCAGGTTAGTGAGATCAATTTATCAGGAGCAGGCGCCGCGGCGACCTGCTCCTGTTCGCTAAACTATTCTAAGGAATAGCTTTTCAATATGTAATTCTTGTTAACTCTCTTTTTCCGCAGATTCCAACAATGCCATCTTGTTTGCCAGCATCCGTGCCAGATGTGTTTGAACTTGCTCCAATTCATCTTTTTTTCTTTCGATCTCCTGCATCTTTTGACTAAGAAGCTCAATTTTCTTTGAAAGGGGAAGATCATTTACCTCATAAGCTTGGATCACTTCTTTGAGTTCCGCTAACGTAAATCCTACGGCTTGAACCTTTTTCATCATCAGAAGATGATCGACTGCCTCTTCGTAATAGTCGCGATAATTGTTTTCTTCCCGTCGAACATGGCGGGCATCCAGAAGTCCTTCTTTTTCATAAAAGCGAATGGCAGGCGGCGTTAAACCGGTCCTTTGTGCCAATACTTGGATTTTCATAAAAATCTCCTCAAAATGTTCTTGACCTTCAAGTGAACTTTATAGTTTATACTCTAAACGTCGAGCGACACTATGTCAAAGCATAATAAATGATTTAGACGAAAAACTCGGAAAGAAGGAGACACATGATGAGTACGATTCGCGCAATTGTTGTTGATCCCGCTGTACAAGGACTTCTAAAGGTCGACGAAGTTGAAGCCCCCCATCCAGCCTCGTCGGAAGCATTGGTTCGCGTTTATGCGATCTCGCTCAATCTTGGCGAGGTGCGTACTACAATAAGAGCAAATGCAGGGTGGCGCCCGGGGTGGGACCTATCCGGTGTAGTAGAACAATCGGCTGCCGATGGGTCGGGGCCTCCAGTCGGGGCTAGAGTCTTCGGAATGGTTCATTCAGGTTCATGGGCGGAACTTGTCGCCGTTCCAACGAATTTCTTATTAGAAATTCCCGAAAATGTTACTTTTGCTCAGGCTGCAACTTTGCCCGTGGCTGGACTCACTGCTTTATTTGCATTGGAGAGAGGCGGCGTTCTGCTTCATCGAAAGGTGTTAGTTACTGGAGCATCCGGCGGTGTGGGCCATTTTGCCTGCCAGCTGGCAAAGCAAGCAGGCGCTATAGTTACCGCACTTGTGCGACGCGAAGAGCGTGCGGCTTGTCTTCAAGAGATAGGGGTACACAAGGTAGTTGTTGGAGAAGACGTTGTTGCAGCTCAATCGTTCGGCCCTTATGACGTTATCGTCGATACGTTGGGTGGCAAATCGCTAAACATCGTTTCGACATTTCTTGTAAAAGGTGGCAGCTGTATTAACGTTGGAGCTGCAACAGAACCGGAAATGACGCTCCAGGCTAGACTTGAATCGGTACCGGATGGAGTGATCGTTCTTGATGGAATTCCATCAGAAGGTGTGTCAAAAGATCTTGGACGATTGGCTCAAATGGTTGCCGAGGGATTATTGCATCCGCAAATCGATCTAGAGGCACCATGGACCGAAATTGCAGAGGTTACCAAGAGCCTTTTGAACCGACGAATTGCTGGTAAAGCGGTGCTATCTGTCTTTTGATGTTACGTCTCAAAAGTTCGTTTATAAGATAGGTGGATGTATGGCTTGGACCGCATCCGTTCAATCGGTTGCTCATTTTTTGGTACAACGATTAGAGTTTGATGCTCAAAAAGAAGACAGGACTACACAAAGGCTGTCTTAGAAATAATCAAATCAATTTACCCAACTTCTCTCGAACAATTAGTTTCTAAAGAAACCAATGGGGGATTAAGCTAACGGAGAACGATAGTTGAATAATAAAAAATGCAGCCGCGTAAAAACCTTCAACCTCCTACTGTGAGGGAATGAAGGTTTTTTTCTTAACACTTCTTTCGTAAACAGAATATAGTTTCTGTTATTTTCGTCGTCTTCTGTATACAGAAGATGACGAGATTTGGGGATGAATAAACATGAAATGTATATTTATTGGTATATGCCTCTTTCGGAGGAGCGAGGATCGAAATCGAAATTGATGGGGCAGAAGCATGCGAAACTCCAGCGGATATCCGGTATACTTTATCAACAAAGTCCGACACGGATGAACTCCTTCGTATTCAAGAAAATTGGTACTGGGATGACCTTTCTGGATCTGGATTCGGAGCGTTTTAAGGAAGGAGAAGATCGCTTTTGGCGAGCCGAGACTTGATTCCAAAATCGATGTAAACACGCCTTGATGCATCAACATTTTTCGTTGGTTTTCCTTACCAAATATGACAACACAAGTGAGAGGGGAGGCCGGAGAACGGGGCAATCATACAAACCGTTCGGGAACTAGCGGAAAGCGTACATAGTCCAAACACAAGGGTTAAAATTGATTGAACACTCGTTCCGGGAAAAGGGCACAAAATGATAATCGAGGATCTTATTCAACCTATACATTTGTGTTAGAATTGTTTCAAATTGTAAACGCTTTATATTTTGCCCTTTGTGCGCGAAGATTTTTGCTGAGTGAGCGTGCAGAGTTGGTCGTACATGCCATCCATTTAAATTCATTATGATTGGGTATAAGGTGGTGCAAGATGTGCTGAAGATGCTCATTGTTGACGACGACAAGTTTGAACGGGATGGTGTCCGTTTTTTGGTAGAGAAATATGGATTTGATCTGGAAATTGCCGAAACGGGAAGCGGCGAAGGGGCGATTTCTTATCTGGATCACCATGACGTCGATATTTTGCTGTCCGATATCCGTATGAAGGGAATGGACGGACTGCAGCTTGCAGAGAAAGTACGGGAATCCGGACGGCCTATCAAGGTTATTTTCATGAGCGCCTACGGCGAATTCGAATATGCACAGCGCGCCATCAGCCTGGAGGCGGTACGCTATTTGCTGAAGCCGGTTCAGATTGGGGAGTTCATAAAGGTATTGTCCAATGTGATTCGGCAGTGTGACCAGGAACGGCTGCAGAAAGAAAAGCAGGAGCGGATGCAGGAAGCCTATTTGAAGGAGGTCCGTTATGAGAAGCAGAAGGTACTCACCAATCTCATTCTAGGGCAAACCCTGAAGGACCAGGTGCCGATGCCGATCACCAGCATATGCGACTATTCCTTGATCCGTATGCTGATGCTGACTTCGCGTAGCCGTCTGTTTGACCGGGAGGATTTTGAAGTGAAGCTAGCGGAGGAGGTAGGCCGTGGATCTGAATTGATTCATTTGAATGAGTTTCAGGGGCTGCTTCTCGTTGAAGCTGCTGCTGATGAGTCGGTGGAGGTGTTTACAGAGCTGGGTCAGGAAATCATCAATCGGGTTAAGGAAGATTACGGCCAGAACATGATGGTTGCTGTTAGCGGTCCGATTGACGAGGCCAAACAGCTGTATCAAGCGTACCAGGAGCTGGAGCCCCTTCTGGAGATTTCTTTTTTTCTGGAGGAAGGAGCCGTGCTGCAGGCAAACCGGACGTTCCTGACGGGGGAGGGCGATATGATGGCTTCCGTCAATGATGCCATGGAGGAAATCAAGCAGTATATCCAGCTAAGCCGCTGGAGTATTGTCAGACTGAGGTTCGAGCAATTGTTCGACACCGTGCAGAACTGCAAGCAGCTCTCCGTCGTCTACATCAAATATGTATGCATGGAGATCGTCAGATCGATCTCTGACGTAACTTCGAGCAATCAACCCGGCTTGTTCAAGAAAGAGCTTGAGAAAATTAATAACGCTGCCAGATTACACGATTTGCGCAGAGTGGTGCAGGCTATTTTGGATGAGCATATCCCCTCTGGCGAAAGTTACAGGGACGGGATGCCGAAGGCAATCGAGGAAGTCGTTCGAATGATACATACCAAGTACCAAACCGATCTGTCGCTGGAATGGCTGGCGAAGCAGGTCTATTTGTCTCCAAGCTACTTAAGTTATTTGTTCAAAAGGGAAAAAGGGATCAGTATCAACAAATTCATTACCATGTACCGAATGGAGAAGGCCAAGGAGCTGCTGCTGACGACGAACCGCAAGATTATCGATATCAGCCAAGATGTGGGATACAGCAATTTTCCCTATTTCAGTTCGCTGTTCAAAAGTCATTACGGCGTATCACCGTCACAATACCGGGGAGATGTGTGAGCCATGATGAGGGAGCGTCTGTGGCTATTTGACCGGATGCGTTTCAAGCACAAGCTGTTCATATCCTATTTGACGGTGATCATTATCCCCATTCTGGTGCTCGGGCTATACGCCTATCATCAGTCCAAGCAAATGTTGGAGTATCAGGCGCTGCAGGGAATTGAAAAGAACGCGGGCACGATCACGGAGAGCATTGAGAAGTCTCTGGAACGGTACAATCATACGATACAATCTATTATTTATAATGCGACCTTTGAGAAAATTGTGACGAACGACTATATCGACCTCGTTAATTTGTCCCGCGATCTGAACGGCTACTTGATGCCGTATTTTAACATGATGAAAAACATGGACCAGAACATTGAACAGATCACGTTCTACACTCAAAGCTCCGTTCCGGAATATGGAGATGCTCTTCTCTCCGCATCACGGGTTAGCGAGGAGCGGTGGTACCATGATGCCCTTCTGGCGGCTCCGAACCGGAATCAATGGTTTTTCGACGACGGATTGATCGTGACTGCGCAGTTCCCCAACTTTTATACGAAAGGAAATACGAACCTCGTCTATATGAGGATCAATTCGAAGGATTTGTTTAATTTATCGAATACACTGCAGGATAATGCTATTTTCATCGCAGATGAGAATCAGCGATTAATCTATGCCAATCCGAACGCTAAGCGGCATCAACACCTGCTGTCCGGGGATTTGTCGAATGAAGACGGTAGTATGATCAGGGACGGGCAAACTTCATTTTTTCTGGTCAAGAAGGAAATCCAGCAGACGAACTGGACCTTCTATTGCTTTGTCCCAACGAAGAAATTAACAGATGGAGCCGGCTCAATTATCAGGGTTACCCTGGGTTTGATTCTGATCTGCATTGCTGCGCTGCTCGTTATTATTTATATTTTCTCCCGAACGATGATTCGGCGCATTTATGCGCTCAACTCTATGATGAAGCGGGTAGAGATGGGGGATTTGAGCCTTCGGGTGGCAAGCACGTCCAGAGACGAGATCGGAGAGATGACAAACCGGTTCGGACGAATGCTGATCAGGCTTAATGAATTGATTGACGAATCCTACCGCAGCAAAATTGTGCAGAAGGAGGCGGAGCTGAGAGCGCTGCAGTGGCAAATCAACCCGCATTTTTTGTACAACACGCTATCTTTCATCAACTGGCAGGCGATAAAAAGCGACTCTCATGAGATCAGCCACGTGGTGACCTCTCTTTCGAAGTTTTACCGGACGGCGCTCAACCGGGGGAACAATATTACCTCCGTCAGGGATGAGCTCGAAAATATGAAGTCCTATGTGGAAATTATCCAGATCATGCGTGACTACAGCTTTGACGTTGAATATGAAATTGAGGAAGCGGTATACGTTTGCCACACGATCCATCTGATCCTTCAGCCGCTTGTCGAGAATGCGATCCTCCATGGCATTGACCAGAAGGAGGCGGGACGCGGTCTGCTGACAGTGAGGGCGAGAATATGTGACAACGCGATTGCCTTTGACGTGGAAGATAACGGGCCGGGAATGCCGCCGGATACGGCCGAGAGAATTTTGACGGTGTATTCCACCGGCTACGGGCTAAAAAATGTGAATGACCGAATACAGCTTCTATACGGGCCGGAGTACGGGATTTCCGTCAGCAGCCAGCTCGGGCAAGGCACGATCATGACCATCACCGTCCCGCAATATCATCAAAATACCATGGATGGATGATACGAATTTTGGCAGCTGACAAGCCCCATGAAGTCCGTAAAAAACTGAATCATTTCGAAAATATTTGATAATTTCTTTACTTTGAGCCTCTGCTATAGTTTTCACTATAGAAAGGGGTGATGACAATGAAAGAATCGTGTACATCCAAGGTACATAACGCATGCTGACAAAAGATACCAGGAAAAAGATCAAGCAGTACCGTGTCCTGCTGCTGATGATGGTCCCAGCGGTCATTTATTACATCATTTTCAACTATGCTCCGATGTATGGTGTGCTGCTGGCTTTTAAGAATTTCAAGATTACGCAGGGAATTTTAGGGAGTCCTTGGGTCGGGTTCAAGCATTTTGAAATGATTTTTGAAGATCCCTACTTCTACACGGTACTACGCAACACGCTCATTATCAGTGTATACAAGCTTCTCTTTGGTTTCCCCGTTCCGATTCTGTTTGCCTTAATGCTAAGCGAGATTACCAGTACGAAATTCAAAAGGGTGGTACAGACGGTATCGTATTTGCCGCATTTCATCTCTTGGGTTGTATTAGGGGGGATTTTCTTTACGATTTTCTCGCTTGATGGTCCGGTCAATATGATTGTCCACCTGTTTGGCGGCGATAAAGCGCTCTTTCTGGCAGATGAACGATATTTTCGGACGATTCTGGTTGTTACGTCCATCTTTCAGGGCTTTGGTTGGGGCTCGATCATTTATTTCGCTGCATTATCGAATATTGATCCCCAACTGCATGAAGCGGCTGTCATGGATGGCGCCGGACGCTTTCAACGGATGTTCCACATCTCCATCCCTATGCTTGCTCCTGTAATCGCTATCATGCTCATTCTGTCCATGTCGGGCATACTGGATGCCGGATTCGATCAAATCTTCAATATGTACAATGTCAAAGTGTATAACGTCGCGGACATTATCGACACTTATGTGTACCGTAAAGGCCTGGTTGAAATGGACTACAGTTATGCTACAGCCGTAGGATTGTTCAAATCGGTCATCGCTTTGCTCTTGATTGTTACCGTCAATACTGTAGTGAAGCGGCTAGGCGGGAAGGAGCACGCATTATGGTAGAGTTTCTAACGAAGGAGCGGTCGGTATGATGAACATCAAGAAGACGACGGGAGACAAAGTGGTGGACGCCCTGCTGTATCTGATTATGCTGCTGATCATGATCGCTACACTGTACCCGTTCTGGACGCAAATTGTCATTTCGCTTGACGGAGCGGATACGGAAGGAGCCGCTTATGCCACGGGCCTGGTTCTCTTCCCCAAGCAATGGACATTCGGAAGCTACAAACTGGCCATGGAGTTCGATGAACTGTGGAGAGGGTACTGGAATACCATTGTTCGTACGACCGTAGGTGTCGTTGTATCCGTATTCTTTACGGCGCTGTCCTCTTACCCGCTGGCCAAAAAAGACCTTCCGTTCAATCGGACGCTGACCAGCTTCATCCTTTTCACGATGCTCTTCGGCGGCGGCTTGATCCCTACTTACCTCATCATCAAAGAACTTCATATGCTGAACACGCTATGGGTACTTGTCATCCCCGGTATGATCGGATCATTCAACGTACTGATTATGCGAAATTTCTTCAGATCCATTCCACATGAACTGGAAGAATCGGCCCGAGTCGATGGCGCCGGCTATCTTCGAATATTCGTTCAAATCGTCATTCCTCTCTCAAAACCCGTACTTGCCACCATTGCTCTGTGGGTCGGAGTCGGGCACTGGAATGCCTGGTTCGACAGCATGATCTATATTTCAGATCCGCACAAGCAGGTGCTGCAAATTGTATTGCGCAAAATCATCATTCAGAACGATATGACAGATATCAATAATGTGATCCAGAACATAGGGAAGGAGACTGTCTTCTCCGGTAGGCAGCTGCAGGCGACGGTCGTCATGCTTTCCATTATTCCGATGCTCGTGGTATATCCGTTTATTCAGAAATATTTCGTTAAAGGCGTTATGATCGGCGCGGTTAAAGGTTGAATAATCATGCTTGAAAGCGATTTCAAGAAAGGGATGATTAAATTGAAGAGAAGCTGGTTGAACGGAATATTGGCAGGCGCCCTGCTTATCTCGGTCCTGTCGGCCTGCAGCAAGACGGAATCCACCAAGGGAGCCGATCCCGGCAGCTCCTCGGAGAATGGAACCAAGGCCGAGGAGAAGATGAAGCTGACATTCTGGAATTTGGATGATGCGACAACCACGAATTCACCCATTGTTGAGAAGCTGAAACAGGAGTACAACATCGATATTGATTTTATTAGTTCATCAAGAGATGCAATGAAAGAAAAACTGAACCTGATGATCGCTTCCAACGAGATCCCCGATTGGTGGAAGGAACCGAACTTTCCGGATTACGACAAGCTGATAGAGCAAGGGGTTGCGACTGAGATCCCGCAGAATCTAATAGAGCAGTATATGCCCAAATACGTTGCATGGTTGAAAAGATATCTTGGCGACGATCCCTTCAAATATGTAAGAAGAGACGACAAAATCTATGGACTGCCGGTTATATGGGATATCGGAATCGACGGGATCCAGCTTGCTTTCCGCAGTGACTGGATGAAGAAGGTCGGTTTCGCCAAAACGCCGGAAACGCTGGAAGAAATGGAAACAGCGCTTACCAAATTCCGAAATGACGACCCGGACGGCAATGGCAAAAAGGACACCTATGGCATCACCGCTTCGGCAGATAATGTCGAATCGATGTTCAGTTCCGTATTTGGCGCCTTTGATGCGTATCCGAATATTTTCCGGGAAAAAGACGGCAAGATTGTCCGCGGCGAGATTGAGCCGGGGGCCAAAGAGGCGCTTACCGTGCTGAACCGCTGGTATAAAAATGAATTGATCGACCCTGAATTTGTCGTTAACAAAGGGAGTAACGTTGAGGATAAAGTGCTGGCCGACAAGATCGGCGCCATAGAATTCTACTGGTGGTCATTCCTTCCGGGCAATGCTTTCCTGGGCGGCGAACAATGGTATGACAAGCTCAAAAAGAAGCACCCGGATTTTAATTTTGAAACGGTGGGCGGCGTCAAGGGTCCAAATGGCAGCTACGGTATTTCGCAATACAATCCGGCTTACGCTTCCGGCATCATGTTCGGCAAGCAGCTGGCACAGGATCAAAACAAGCTGATCAAATATATGCAGGTATTTGAAGCTACGGAGTTTGATCCGGCTAAGTATGAGCTGATGAACTTCGGCGTGGAAGGTCAGCACTGGAAGAAGAGTGATAAAGGTACGATCGAATTCATCCCGCCGTACGATGATGAAAAAGTACGCAAAAAAGCAGGAATCGGCGGCTTCTCTTTGCCAGGCTCCTTCAATGATTACAATTTCCAAACCGCATATACGTCGGATCAAGACTTGCGCAAATTGGCGCAAGATACCCGGGCGAAAGGTACACAAGTGATCGATATTCTATCACCGTTCAATAAGCCGGTGTATAACGATTATCAAGATAAATTGAGCCAGTTCACGCTCACCGCCTACATCGACTTTATAACGGGCCGCAAATCTCTTGATGAATTCGATAAATTTGTTGCCGAGTGGAAGAAGATGGGCGGAGACAAGGTGCTGGAAGAAGCTCAAAAAATATATGATGAAAATTTAAAATAATCTGTTAGAAAAGTGGGAGGCCTTATTCCAGCGTTAGATGAATAGGGGGCCTCCTTACATTTCCTAAAACGTTAGAGGTCATTAAGGAGGAAACCAAACCATGCTTAATATACAGGCTGGATCGATGGAAATTCGAATCAGCGATACCGGGGAAGTGACGGGGCTTTCAGATGCGGGAGGTCAGAAATCGTATATGAACACAGCGTACAATTCGCCGCTCATTCGTCTTGCGATCGGGCAGCAGTTAGAAGCGCCTTCAGCATCAAAATACCATGCGGCGTCCGGGGAGCTAACGTTACATTATCCTGGTGGCGCTATCGTGACCGTTTCCATAGCAAGCAGGGAATGTTACGCAACCTTTGAGGTGATCCGTATCGACGGTGCAGAACCGGATACCTTAATCTGGGGACCGATCGTCATGTCGATTGACGCCTCAATCGGAGAGTCGGTAGGCGTTGTTCAAGGCGGTGATTTTGCCATCGGGATGCAGGCACTGAATATAAAAACCGTCGGGGGCTGGCCAGCCGAGCTGGAAAGGATAGCATATGTCCAGCCCACCTATGCCGTCAGCGACAATGCGGATTCCGGCGGAAGGCAGCTGTCCGACAATAAGTTCGACTACGAAGTGTCTATAGCCTGGCCTGTAGTCAAGGGGGGGAGCTTGCTGCAGTCATTCGCCCGCAACAGGACCAAACCCGCGCATCGCCCGGTATGGAATTTGCCGAATGCAGAAGTAGAGTGCATGGACGGTGATGACGCCCATATTCCGGGAACCAAAATTGCCTTGTTCGGCTGTCCGGTTGATCGGGCGTTGGCGACAATTGAAGCGATTGAGCTTGGGGAAGGGCTGCCTCATCCGGAATTTGAGGGTGTCTGGGGGAAAACGTCGCCCGTGGCTACCCGGTCTTATTTGATTACCGACTTTTCTGAGGAGACGATCCAAGCGGCCGTACGGTATACGAGGCTTGCCGGTTTGAACTATGTATACCATCCGGATCCGTTTGAGAACTGGGGGCATTTCAAGCTGAAGCCCAAGCATTTCCCTGACGGGGACCGAAGCTTGAAGCGATGTGTCGAGCTGGCGGAGAACGAAGGGGTGCATGTCGGCATTCATACCTTGTCCAACTTCACGACGCTGAACGATCCTTATGTTGCTCCCATTCCTGATGAAGAACTGGAAAAGGTCGGCACGGCGAAGCTGACGGCATCGATCCGATCGCTCGACGAGGAGATCGGGATCGAAGATCCTCGGCCGTTTACAGCCAACTTGTTCCGGCGTACGGCCAAAATTGATAAGGAACTCATCGAGTATGGCGGTGTTTCGGAGAACGCTCCGTGGAAGCTGACAGGTGTCAAACGCGGCATGCACGGAACCGCCCCGGCCCCGCATCTGGAAGGAACGGAAATCGGCCGTTTATGGGATCATCCATATGATGTTGTGTTCCCGAATATCCGGCTGCAAGACCGGTTCAGTGAACGGATTGGCGGATTGATGGCTGAGGCTGGACTAAAGCAAATCTCATTTGACGGTTTGGAAGGCTTGTATGCGACAGGACAGGACGGTTACGGCGTCAACCGGTTCGTGAATATGTGCTACGAGCGCTGGGGCAGCGAGGTCATCAATGATGCGAGTATTGTTGTGCCCAATTATTTATGGCATATATTTACCCGTTTCAATTGGGGTGAACCGTGGGGTGCTCTCACCCGGGAAGGCCAGCTTGAACTTCGGCTTAGCAATCAGCGCTATTTCGAACGAAATTTCATACCTCCCATGCTTGGCTGGTTCCTGATCCGTTCTGCTTCGGAGCGCTTCGAAGCGACTGCTCTGGATGAAATAGAATGGGTGCTGTCGAAAGCCGCAGGATTTAACGCCGGCTTCTCACTGGTGGCCGACATGGCTGTACTTGAGCGTAACGGCAATATCAATATATTGCTCGATAGCGTGCGTGTCTGGGAGGAAGCCCGGCATGCGCAAGTTTTTACTGCTGAGCAGCGTCAGCGGCTTTGCGATGCGAAAAGCGACTGGCATCTGGAGGAAGCGGGAAGGGGGAGATGGAATCTGTATCCGATTGCTATTTCCAAACCGTTCGTTTGCAGCCCGGAAGAGCTGCAGCCCGGCCAACCAGGCGGTGCTGATTGGACTTTTTACAACAAGTATGCGGCTCAGCCCCTCCGTTTCTGCCTGCGCGTGATGCCTTCTTACGGCAATGAAGATGCAGTAGTAGAGCGTCCGACAATTTATACGAACGGCGCGTATATGACTTTTGAAACTGAAGTTGCTGTCAATGAGTATCTAGTCTGCGAGGGCACCTCCGAGGGCAAAATCTATGATCAGAACTGGAATCTCCTGAGAACCGTCAAGACATCCGCCGAGGCGCCGACTGTAGCCGCAGGCGGGCAGACATTGTCGTTCAGTTGCAAATTCAAGGGTGATCCCAAGCCGGTTGTCAGTGTTAAAGTGTTCACCCGGGGTGAACCGGAGCAGATCGAAGCGAATTAGCAGCGCAGTGACAAGGAGCTTACTCAAATCGAGTCTGAGGTCGGGCGAATTTTGCTTGCTCACAATTTGCCCAAGTAGCTTACAGAGGACGACAAAAAACGGACTGGTCAGGAATAAATCCTTAGGCCAGTCCGGTTTGCAATGAATCTCTTTAATCATATTCTTCGTATAGCGTCTTTATTGAGGGTATTTTGTCTGAGAGATTGAAGAGATGAAGCTCTCAGCAATTAACGACCTAGCTCTTTTCCGACCTTTCACGTCAATTACGTACGGGTATATAAGGAAATTGAACAAAACAAGTACATACCATTTGATGATATCCGGTTTGATCGCTAACTAGTGAAGTGATTAAGCTAACGGGAAACGATAGTTTAACATAAGGGAGCAGAATGCCGTGGGCCGGCAGCTGTTCCTTTTTTATAATATCAGAAAGTATAAACTCCAGAGCCATTGCTTCCTGATATTACAAGAAAAACTTCCTTTAAACGCGGTCTGTCTTCTTTGAAAGTACGTCGATAGACGTTTTTCTTATAATATCAGAAAGTATAAACTCCAGAGCCATTGCTTCATGATATTGCAAGAAAAACTTCCTTTAAACGCGGTCTGTCTTCTTTGAAGGTACGTCGATAGGCGTTTTTTCTTATTGAAGTAACGGGCAGCGCAGAATATACGGAGCACAGCGCCGGTACGATGATCATTTATTCATCATCATGTCCACACAATGCAAAATGTTGTCTCGTTCGTTCAAAGAATGATATCGTTTGGGCGTTTATCATAGCAGATAACACGATCAAAATTCATTTTCTTGTTAGTAGATATTCACGACGTATGATGACTAAGAAAGGCGTGATGATAGAAATGAAAAAAATCTATGTGGTAAACAAAACTCATCTTGACATTGGTTTTACCGATTTGGCAGAAAATGTATTGCACAAGTATTGCCATGATTACATTCAAAATGCAATCACATTAGCTGAAGACTTAAGAAAAGAGGGCAAAGATTTTGTTTGGACAACAGGCAGCTTTATTATTGAATATTACTTCAAAAACATGGATGAAGAAGCTTGTAAAAAGCTGGACGACGCCATAAAGAAAGGTTACATTCGCTGGCACGCCATCCCGTGTACGTTTGAATCGGAAGCAATGACACCTCAAACTCTACATTACATCATTTCAATCTCAAAGAAGTTAGATGCTCGCTATGGATACAAAACAACAAGCGCAAAGATGACGGACGTCCCAGGACATACGATCGGGATTGTTGATGAGTTGTATCGTCAAGGAATTAGATTCCTACACATTGGTGTAAATGGCTCGAGTTCCATACCAGAAGTTCCAGATACATTTCTATGGAAGCATGGCGAAAGTGAGATCATTGTCTCTTATTCAGACGACTATGGCGGCGTAATCGGAGTGGATTGCATGGATAACAAGCTGGCATTTATGCATACTCATGATAATAGTGGTCCAGGAACACAAGAGAAAATTAACGCTTATTTGTCAAAAATGGCGAATGAGTATCCAGACTATGAGCTTGAAATGACTTCCATGGATCAGTTTGCCAATGAACTTTGGGAAGTACGTGACCAACTGCCAGTGATTACAGAGGAGATTGGGGACACATGGATTCACGGAACGATGTCTGATCCGAAAATCATTCGTGATTACCGGATTGTAACGAAATACATGTCTGATCACCAAATAGAAAATGATGATGCTAATTTCTATGCGATGTTAGTGCCAGAGCATACTTGGGGAATGGATATCAAACGCTATTTCAGTGACTATATGAACTATGAAAAGAAAGACTTCCAGCGAGCACGCAGTTTAGACCAAATTACCGATGCTGATTTAACCTACGCTTATGGAATTGTTAAAGATGCAACGGTTGGCGAAATGCAATTCACTTATAATGAGTGGACGGATCGTTCGTACAAATTTTATGAGTCTTCATGGAAAGAACAACGCAAGAACATTGATCGTGCAATCGCTTGTTTGGAGCCTGAAGATCAACATAACATTAAAAAACTGATCGAAGTTCCATATCCTATCTTTGAAAACCAAGGGATTGAATGTGGTTTGGAAGAATTGATTTCGGTAAACGGGTATCAAATAATGTTTGCTAGCGATGGTTCTATTACCCACTTAGAAAAGGATGGAATCCTTTACTTTGATCAGGACAACAAACTCGGGGTTCTGAGCTATACCATTGCCGGGCAAAATGACTATGATAACCTGCGTTACAACTATTTGCGTGAGCTGCAGCATAATTGGTGGGCCATTGACTTCTTAAAGCCAGGAATGGAGATTCAAAAACGCATTCAATTGAATGAACATTTCACACCACATGTTATTAAATTAGTTAAGGAAAATGATTCGGTGATTGCCACTTTAAAGTATAGCCAAAGAGCTGTGGAGGAGTATGGTGCTCCAAGAGTGGTCAAGGTTAAATATCAATTTGGAGATAAAGTTGAAATTGCACTTTTATTACAGGATAAAGATGCCATTCGTTATCCGGAAATTTATTCTTTTGACATGACACCACGTTTGAATTCGCCATACTTAACGAAAATTCGTAAAATGGATACCGTGATTTCACCTTTTGCAGTGGTAGGTCACGGAAATAAGCTGCAGCACATGATTGAAGAGTTAATTTACGATGGCAGCGATAAAAAAATCAATATTAAACCTATTGATGCCCCTCTGTTGGGAATCGGAACCAATAACAATCTAAGCTATAACAACAAATACCATCAAGACAACAATAAATTTACGTTTACCCTATTGAACACCACATGGGGAACGAATTTCACGATGTGGTATGAAGAAGATATTTTCGCTCGTTTTGAGTTAGTGCTGGGATAAAAAGTCTAAAAAAAGAAGACAACAGGATCCTCCTGTGTGTCTTCTTTTTGGTTTAGATGCAGAAATCAGGCACCCAGGAACATGTTCATGTCATCTTCCACATTGGTAATGCCGCCGATCCCGAAGTTTTGACCGGTTGGCTTTATTCAACTAAAGACCAGATTAGTTGAGCCGATCCCCCCCTAAAGGTAAGACAAAACAAGTAATCTTTTTTGGGCTCATCACAGGCTAAAATGTGCTTGCTGTCTAGGATGATGGGTTCGGTGATTTTATCATCGTTATTTTATACCATTCACCCAAGAAAGAACTTGGCTCTGTCGATTTGTCAGAAGAAGAAAGTCATTTGTCATCAATACAGTAATAAACTTCAGGAGAAAATCAGCACTTTCGTATGACAATCATCGGATTATATTGTAAATTATTAAAACTTTTACCTGACAATTGTCGTTATATTAGTATATCCTTATAGATTTAACCAATTAGGAGGTGGCGAAGGCATTAGTGCAATTTAAACTGCTATGTCTTAAAGGTGTGTCGTTTGAAAGGTTTTAGTATTCGTTAGAATTTGGAGGAGAAACTAATGAACAAAAAACTTTTTTCATTCATTATCGCAGTTATTCTTACATACACCTGTTTATCAGGTTTAATATCTGCTAATCCAAGCAATAATCAGCAGTTATCGGTTAATGAAAATATTTCAATCCCCCAGAGTGTTTCGGCATTTGACAAAGCTCTAGTAGATCAACGCACAGTTTTTGGTCTTACAACAGAAAACTCTGTAGTGAGTCCCTTAATAAATAATCGTAAAATATCAGAGAAATACGGTTTTTATTTATCTGCTAATGAAGAAAAAGCATTGGATGAAAGATTCAACAAACAAGATAAGTTCATCCCAATTCTCAAAGAAACGATACGCTCTCATCAAGAGTTAAAGGAGAATTTCCTTGGAATATATATTGATCAAAACCAGGGGGGATCATAAACGTCGGATTTAAAAAAGATATTCCCTCAGAACAGCTGAATTTTATATCTAAGAGCCTAGACAATGAGTTACCAATAAGAACTTATACAGCAAAGTATACAGAAGAGGAGCTTGATAAAGCTACCAATCGAATTTCTGAAAGTGTCGCAAAAATTAAAGAGAGTGGAATTAATATAGAATATGTTAATTTGGATTTTATTAACCAGAAAATTACTGTAGGCATTCGCGACCATATTAGTGAGTCTGCTTTGGATATAATTAGTTCCGTTTCAGATGTTGATGCAAGCATCATTAATTTAGAGGTAGTTGATCCAACCTATAAGACCTCCGAAGATGCCCGGACAGATACTCATACGTACATGCTAGGTGGATTAGTTATTGATGATAAAGCTGGTGGAGGTGGGAATTGTTCAATCGGATTCTCCGCAATTGATTCCTCATCTAATCCATACATTGTTACTGCAGAACATTGTTGGCCGAAGGCTTCGGGAACAGGTGTGTATCAGGGAAATAACTATATTGGATACACAAGCAGTAAAGTTAATTATGGAAACGAAGCTGATGCTGCAGCGATTAGATTAGATTCAAGCAACTCAATGAGCAGTAAAGTTTATGCTGAATCGATTAAATTTTCAAGTGTTCAAGTCGCTGGTAACGATGTACTGGGCGAGAGGGTCTGTAAATCTGGAATGTGGGGGAATAGTTGCGGTACACTTCTTAGTAAAAATAACAGCCGATATTGGACTAACCCGGTGTATGGAACCGTTTGGTTTAGTTCGATGCGGGTAGCTAATTATATATCAGATGGCGGAGACAGTGGTGGTACGATTTGGAACAACAACAATGGTGAATTAAAAGGTGTGCACAAAGGCGTCTACACTGAGAATGGAACAACCTACCGGGTGTATAGCCATGTGACTCATATACAAAATCGACTCGGTATAACACCTGTTACTTGGTTAAATAATTAAATTAATCCTATTCTGCCGTTTTTCGTAAAGGTATATTTTTAAAATACTACTTAAGTTTGAAACACAAACAACCTTGTTTACGTCTTATGGTTAGTCAATTATCAAATAACAAGGTGGGATTGTTGTGAAAACATATATTTCAATATTATTGATTCTGATCATTGTTGTCTTTACTGCCTGCAGTAACGGTAACGATCACTTAACCAAAACACCCGCGTTAGAAAAAAATCAGCATCAAGCAGGTGAAAGAATGGACTTTCAAGGGATTATTGTTGAAAAAAATAATTCAGGAGTTATTGTTATAGTTGGTTTAACCGAAAAAGAAGTTAAAGGGAGAACAACGAATGAAATCATTTCTCAGTATGAACCAAAAGCTTATGATGTTTCAACACGTAATATAAAAGAAAATCTTGAAGTTGGCGACCATGTCAAAGTGTGGACAAATGGCATGTATGAAGATAGTAGAATAAGACGAACAACTGCTACAAAAATAGAAATTGTAAGGTAATCAATATACAAATTGTATACATCTGATTTGTATAACGGCTTGAACCTACATGCTTAATAGCCGCGTAAGCTGCGGCTTTTTTTGTTTTAACGATATATGTTCTTGTCAAAACCCGTAGTAACTAAATGCTATGCTTTTGAAACAGAAAAGTTTATTTCAAACCTCTTATCCTCACAGGGAATTCCGTTTGCTTGCTGTATGGAGCTAGGGAGATATAAATCATTGAACTACTTGATTTCAGAAAAGATAGCTGGACAAATTCTGAACCGTTGCTCTTATGAGCAGCAACAGCGAATACTTCCGGAGGTCATTCAGATTTTAACCCGAATGAAACAGGTAAAGTCAGAAACAATACAAGGATATGGGGCGATAAACTCCAGTGGGGATGGGACTTATACTTCCTGGAGGAAACATATTATTGCGACCTACGCTGAGGAAAAAGCGGATAACTTCTGAGAAGGTTGGCACAGCTTATTCAAAACATCCTGTCTGGAGAAGGACGTGTTTGATGAGTGTTACAACAGATTGTTAGCTTATTCTACCTACAATGAACCGTATCGTTTTTTTATTAATGGTGATTTTCACCAGTACAACATTTTGGTCAACGAATAACAGGAATCATTGATAGCAATGGCAAATATGGTGATTTTCTTATCGACCTTGCAACATTAGACTGGCACATAAAAACTCACTTGAAGCTCAATGTGGTCCAAGTATACCAAGATTATTAGCAAGAAGTGGGGAGTACCATACCGAATTTTAAAGAGAGGTTCATGGTGCACAATAGTATAATGGATTGATAGGATTCGCTTTTATGCAAAGAGGGGATGGAATGATGCTTATTACGAACTCCGTGATGAGCTATTGGATATTTTTGACGCCAAGATAAAGCAGGGCAAGCAGCACGATCACCGCTTTTTGCTCGTACCAGGCAATGTTGTAGGAAATCGGCAGTTCGTTGATATCCTCAAGGCCGAATACTTCCTTCAGCTTCAATGCAATGACGACCAGGGAGTAGGAATCATTGCATTGCCCGGCGTCCAGAACCCGCGGAATGCCGCCGATTTCGCCAAGATCCAGCTTATTGTATTTGTATTTGGCACAGCCTGCGGTCAGGATGACCGTGTCCTTGGGAAGTGCAGCTGCAAAATCGGTGTAATAATGGCGGGATTTCATCCGTCCATCGCAGCCGGCCATGACGAAGAATCGGCGGATCACGCCGGATTTCACGGCATCGACGACTTGATCGGCCACGTTCATCACAGCCGCATGGGCGAAGCCGCCGATGATCTCACCGGTTTCAAGCTCCGTTGGGGGCGGGCACCCTTTCGCTTGCTCGATCAGTACGGAGAAGTCCTTGGCCGCGCCGTCCGCTGCCTCCGGGATATGGCGGACGCCCGGAAAGCCGGTGTTGCCCGTCGTATAAATGCGGTCCTTATAACTGTCCTTCGGCGGAATGATACAGTTGGTGGTCATCAGAATCAGTCCGTTAAAAGAGGCAAATTCGCTGTTCTGCTTCCACCAGGCATTTCCGTAATTGCCTACAAAATGCTCATATTTCTTGAAAGCCGGATAATAGTGGGCAGGCAGCATTTCACTGTGCGTGTACACGTCCACGCCGGTTCCTTCCGTCTGCTTCAGCAGCTCCTCCAAATCCTTCAGGTCGTGGCCGCTGATGAGAATGCCGGGCCGGTTTCGAACCCCGATATTAACCTTCGTAACTTCCGGATGTCCATACACGGAGGTGTTCGCTTCATCAAGCATCGCCATGGCGTTTACGCCGTATTTGCCGGTTTCCATCGTCAAAGCGACCAGATCCTGCACTTCAAGGCTGTCGTCCAGCGTAGCCGCAAGCGCACGGCGCATAAACCGGTTCAATTCGATGTCATCTCGTTCCAGATGAAGCGCGTGGTACGTATAGGCAGCCATTCCCTTCAAGCCGTACGTAATCAATTCGCGCAGCGAGCGGATGTCTTCGTTGGGGGTGGAGAGGACACCAACCGTACGAGCTTTTTCATCCATTGCGGTTTCATGTTCGGTTTCCCAGACGGCAGCATCAGGGAGATGAGCCGTTCCTTCCGCATATTGTTCGTCATAATAGGCACGCACCTCGCCGCGGAGCGCGATCGCTTCCCGGATTCTCCCCACAAAAACCTCGCGGTCAAAGTTGGCGTTCGTAATGGTTGCAAACAAGGAGTCCATGATAAACAGCGATACGCGCTGTTCCAGCATTTCCGGCAGCCGGACATCCAGACTGAGATAAGAGATTCCTTTCAGCAGATATATCAGCAAATCCTGCAGGTTCGCCACGTCATGCGGTTTCCCGCATACGCCGACAAGGGTGCAGCCGGTTCCTTTGGATGCTTCCTGGCATTGAAAGCAGAACATGGAAGGCTGATGATTCAAGGACGGCTCTGTCGCGTTATTATTCATGATTTCTCCCCCGTTTCGTGAGTGATTTATCATTAAGATCAACATACTTCCGCGTTGTCATTTGACTGTCAGAAACAGTATACTCCGCTGCGATCACCGAAAAAGTGATAAAAATCACTAAGGGACAAACGAACATGACATACGATCCGGGGGTGAAGAACTAAAGGGTACCGCTCGGCGACTGGCCGAAATAGATGGACAATCAAGACCCCTGCTCAAGGAAGAAATAAAGAAATGCTTGGCGGGTTTGGAAAAGAAGTGGAAGCGGCGTTGGTTGATTTTGAAACGAGGGACCTCGATGATTTGTTCCGGTTCGTAAGGATAGAAGTGTGACACCGAAACGAAGGAGAATGAAAATGCAGACTTTGTGGGTTGTTTTTTAGCAGGGGGTTATTCATACTGAACAGAGGTGCAATGAACCACGATATTATTTTTCAAAAAAAGAAAGCTTGGTTTGAGAATAGAGGAGGAACCATGTCCTGGAGTAAATTGAAGCAGCAGCTGGAGAGTTTTCTCAGTCCTGCGTTAGTTGGAAGGGTTGAATACCGTGCAACGGGTTATCGTTATTTGCCTGATAAAGCAGGGCTTTGTTATATTTCGGTAGATAAAAGGGACGTCCTCCGAATGAATGATAAAGCGAGTCCAATATGGTGGTATCAGACGGAGCTGGAAATTAAGAATGATCCCGATATCCAAATTCCGATCAGCGATGAAGAAATGGAAGCGGTCAGAAAGGATACCAAGGGAACCGTTCCGGAGGATCGTCTAAAAGTTATTGCCAGAAACCGAAAAATATCAGGATATGCCAAGGAGCTTATGTCAGCACAGGCTTCATTAAGCAAATCCAATTTTGTCGCTCTAGCTAATCAATTTTTATCTACTTCTATAGAAGAAAGCATGGAGAGCAAGGATATTTTACTGAATATTCTGGCCTTAGTGGACAGACGCGTTGGGAAAAAGCGGATTTTGAACATGTCCGAGAAGATGAAGTTAAAGCATCCTGTTGTGCAGTATTTTTATGAGCTGCGGCGCAGCACATGTTGAGAATCTATAACCTTCGTATTTGACGAGAACCCCGTCTATATCGATTGAACTAGAGTTTTACATCGAACTTTCGGTTATAACCGCTCGGTAGCGGCCTATAACATGGTTTTAGTTCATTCGATATAGCGAAGGGTTTTTGTTTCGTTTATACTGATATAGCCAATTTTACTTTCTAGGAGTTGTCTGACGAACTATGAACAAGAAAGAAATCGCGCACATTCGCAAGCAGTTTAAGATGGATAATGAATTGATGAAGATTTTCGATATTCTGAACGTGTACATTATGAAAGAAACGAACGAGGTTTATCACTGGGAGCGGAATCCCTTTGAGTTAGTGGACCGGGAGAAGCAGGAGCTGTACATGGGCAATTTCAAAAAGCTGCTGACCGGTGAACTGGATCATAAGCTGTTCGAGCTCAAGTTTCAGGAGGAAGCGGAGGAGCCTTCAAAGGTGCTGCTTCACCAAGCGATCCAGACGGGAGATCCCGAGGAGTGGCAGGATCTGATGATGCTGCTCGTGAACAAAATGTTGGCGGACACGACGTATGAACGGGATACGGTCATCACGTTCGTACGCGGACAATACTACCGGCCGACCAAGGCGAGGAATGATGCAGCGGAGGAGACCGGGAACGACGAGGTGTTCGGACATCCGTTCATTCTATGCAGCGTGAACTCTACGGAGAAGCAGCGGAAGGCGCTCTTGTTCGACTATGTGGAGAGAGAGTTTAAGTACAACGTCATTGTCGATCCGATTATCAAGCTCAGCACTCCGGAGCAAGGGTTCTTCTATCCCAGCGTGACGGACAATTACTCCGACGTGAACCGGGTTCTCTATGCTACGGGGAAATCGAATGATCCGAATGAGCGTTTCATCTCTGAGGTGTTGAATGCGGAACGGTCTGTGACGGCCATGGAAGAGCGAGAGATCTTTGAAGACATCGTGAAGGAAGTGGCGGGTGAACAGCTGGACTCTGCCACGATCGCGCACGTGTATGAGGAGATCCATCAAGTAATTGAATCCCACCAGGATGAGGAAGAACCGGCGAAGCTGGATTATACCGATGTGGAACGCGTGCTGACCGCAAGCGGCGTGGATAACGTGACCAAGGAAGCCGTGGAACGGGCGTTTGAAACCATCGTTGACGATAAGAACTATGAACTGAAGGCGAATAGCGTGATCCCGAAATTCACGTCCAAATCGATCAAGATCGATACCAAGGTAGCCACGATTACCATCAGTCCACAGGATTTAAGATATATTAAGCAGGTGAGCTTTCAAGGCAAACGCTGCATTATGATTGAGGTTGACGAAGATACCGTCATCGAGGGCTTTACGCTCACGACAGAGACGTTATTGGAAAAAGCGGATTGAAGCGATAAGAGCTTTTGAATTGGATTACGCATACGTCATACTAATAGTCTAAGGAGATGCTCCCCTTACGGAGGCAGGTTTTATGATCTGTCTACCGTGAGGGGTTTTTTTATGCTTGGTTTATTGAGTCTATTATATAAGAGGAGAAAATCATTCATGATCCCATTTGATCCATGTCAGTGACTCGGGCAAATGAAAAACGCTCCTCACAAACGATGGAGTGAAGCTCGTTTGGAGAAGCGCAGCTGTACATATGATTTCGGTGAATATGGACTTAAGAGGCTATTATAGAAGGCCCTTGTCCATAGCTTTGCATATCAAGGTTGCGAACAAGCTGTTGGACCATGCGAACCAAGGGCGGCTGAAATCGCTTGGATCATCCGGGTGGAAGCCTTCGTGCATATAACCTGTATCGGCATCGGTGTCAATCAAAGTCTGGATCAGTTCCTTGATCTCTTCAGGATGGCTCGAGGTCAATGCTTGAACAGACAATGCCATATGCCATACATAACCGCCCGGTGTATGCGGGCTGCCGATTCCTTTGGCATATTTGCCCTCAAAGTAGTATGGATTGTCGAAACTAAGCGCAAACCGGCGGGTATTCTGGTAAATCGGATCGGCGATATCGGTGTAGCCGATGTACGGAATCGTAATCAATCCCGGCGTACCTGCATCGTCCATCAGGCAGTAGTTGCCGTAGCCATCCGTTTCGTAGGCGTAGATTTTCCCGAATTTAGGATGATCAACGATCCCGTAAGTTTGGATGCCAAAGTCAATTTCGTTACGCAGCTTCTCGGCGCGTGCGGCAAGACGGGCATCGTTGTAAATTTCGGTCGCCATCTCCATGATATGACCGAGGATAACGACAGCGAACATATTGCCTGGAATATTGTAGCCGTACAGATTCGCGTCATCGCTTGGACGGAAGCCGGACCAGGTCATCCCGGTGTAGTTAGACGGAAGTCCGCGGCCGTTGTTCTGCAGAGTTTCCGTATGCAGCTTGGTTTGCCGGGTGAAGTGGTACAGCGACTTTTGGTCATGATGCTGTTCGGTAATCATGACATTTACGATAGAAGTGAGCGCCTGGTATACCTCATTCGTGAATACATCGGTTATGCCGGTTTCTTTCCAGTAGGAGTAAAGAAGCTGCACCGGGAAGCAGAGGGAGTCGATCTCGTATTTGCGCTCCCACATCCATGGATTCAGGTCGCAATCGTCCGTGTCTCTGTAGTGCTTATCGTTAGCCGTCTCATTAAACGCATTCGCATACGGATCGATGTTGATGTAGAACATTTGGCGGGAGATGAGTCCGCCGATGATGCGCTGCAGTTCCTTGTCATGTTTAGCAAAAGGAATATAGTGGCGAACCTGCTCTGTGGAATCGCGCAGCCACATGGCCGGAATGTCCCCGGTAATTACGAAGGTCGTGCCGTCATCCAGCAGTTTCGTCGTTGTTTCCAACGTATTAGGGAAGGTGTTTCTGAAAAGCTGCTGCAGCTTAGGGTTATGCGCCAGTTTCTGATCCATTTCATTCAGAAATTGTGCTATCGAAGCAGGTAAATTCATGAGTCTGTCTCCTCCGTAAATTATGATGGTTTGATCTGTAGGGCATAGGTAACAATTTGGCATTTCCCTACGGTTTGCTTGATGGTTTGCGCCTCTAGCGGAATTTCATCATGCCGTCGTTCCAGAATATCGCTGTGATAAGCGGAAGCGATGGGGAATTGAGCCGTTAGGGACAATTCCTCATCATGCTTGGCCAAATTAAAGAATCGAACGACGGCATCATCATTTGCAAGAGACATTTTCAATGCCGATAGCGCCAGCGTACTGCCGTTCCAGTTCAGCATTTGATAATTAGCCGGCAGGGCGCCTTGCTGATGCGCGGTTTGCGTATGAAACCATGGTGTCTGGAATTGATAGGCTTCAGCGAATACGCCGGATTCAATGACCGTGCCCTGATGCGGATAGATGGCGTACTTCACGATATGTTCACCGAGACACTGGGCTTCAGGAGTGGCGAATACTCCCCAGTCGCCGAGCTCCGATACGCTGCGGAGCAAAGTAATGGCGATCGTGTTATTGCCGTCGCGCAGCACTTCATATTCATTTAATCCTTGGTTGGCTACCGTAAGTCCTGCAGCTCCGTCGGAGATGCTAACGAATGCTTGCTGATGCTGAGCATTGCTTGGATTGAGCCATTCTTCGGCAGGGGTGATATCGCGTTCAGCTGCTTCGAAGATCGAGTCAGCCAAGCAGGTATCGCTATGGAGTCCGGTCGGGAAAAGGACGCGCAGCCGGTGATCGGCAGCATGGTTGTTAAAGGACGTCGATACGAGTACTCCTCTGCCGGACTGTTCCAGGCTGAGCTGTGTCACAAGCTTCAGTGTAACCGTCTCCTCTGAACGGGAGGCTGTCCGCTTGCGGAATGGAATCATCTTGCGCTTCTCCTCTTCAAAGATGGAGGAGGCGGAAGCCGGAATATTCCATTGATGAACGATTTCATACGTAGCCCGATAAGCTTCAGATTCAATTAACGTAATCTTCGCAGGCTGACCTTTGGTTGTTATGGCCGTATCCCCATCGGGCTGCCGGAATACATATTCATTGCCTAAATCTCCGCAATTCTCGTAGACTCCAAGAGCTGCATAAGTTCTTCCGGTCGTCTTATCGGTAATATCATAAGATCCGTCTTGGTGAATGGTAACGGCCAGGAACGGATTGGACATGCCGGACTCTGTTACGACAAGCTGGCTTTTCGGGAGCTCCAATTTCCGGGCTGGCCCGTTAACCCATGCAAAAGTCTTAAAGCCCATTGCAGGTACCTTTTGCGCTTCGAAGGTCAGCAATATTTTCCGGGCCATGTAGGGCTGTCTGAATTGATCCTTCGGTAATTCGTAACCGAACTGCACACCTAAATCCTCTGCCTTGACATGAATGCTATTGCCTTGATCATCAAGCAAGACCCCTGACTGCAAATTCAGTTCGATTTGATCCAGACGCTCCGCAATGGCTGGCGGATTCGGACCCTCCTTGAAGTATGACTTCTCTACGATCAGCTCCGCCTGCACGGTTCCGGTACGCTCCCAGCCCGTCATGTTGTAGATGGTGATAGGCTTGCTGCCTTTAGGCCAGCCCTTCACATCTGCCGTATTGATCTGGGCCGCAACGGCTTGCAGGCTTTCATCGATGATCGCCTCGGTCATATGTCTGCTCTTGTCGAAGCGTGCAACCATCTCGCGGTGAACCTCATCTACGCTGCAGCCGCAAATACTGTCATGCGGATGATTCTGCATCAGCGTCTTCCAGGCATAGGTAAGCAGCTGATGGGGATATTCTTTACCCCCAGCAAGATGCGCCAGCGTTGCTAATGGCTCTGCGCCCTTCTCCAGCAGGGTTTGCCCCAGCTGATTCAATTGCTTCAGATATATTCGTGCAGAAGCCGTGTTCACGAGCGTCCCCCAGCCGTCCGTATGCTGGCTGCGCAGCTCGCCCTGAATGGTTACCAGGTCGTCAGGCAGCTGTCTTTGAAGGGAGTCCAGGTAGTCATCGAAGGTAGAATGCACGAAATCGACGTCAGGATATAGCTCTTTTGCCAGATCCATCGCATCTCCAAGATCGCGCTGGATCGGTTGATGGTCGCATCCATTCATGAATAGCAAATTGGGCGTCGAAGCGTATTTCTCTACATCGCCGAGCTTCTTGTCCCAGAAGGTCCGGGCTTCGGCAGGATCGGACGGAATTTCATTACCGTTACTGTACCAGTTGGCAAACAGTACGCCGATGACTTTAGATCCATCCGGAGATTCCCAGTACATCTCCGAATAGGGCGATTCATAGCTGGTGCCAATCGGATCGATGACGACGTTATCGAAGCCGGTCGGCTTGACGCCGCGGCCGAATACAGCCGCTGTAATGTCTGCTTGCTTCAGCAATTGAGGGGCTTGTCCCATGTTGCCAAAAGAATCGGGGAAATAGCCCAGCTTGGAAATGACGCCGTATTTGGCAGCATCCTGATGGCCGATGAGCAGATTGCGAACGTTAGCTTCCGAGCTTGTCAGAAATTCGTCCTGCAAGATGTACCATGGGCCGATAATAATCCGTCCTTCGGTAATGTATTTTTCCAGCTGTTCTCTTTTCTCGGGATGAATTTGTAAATAGTCCTCAATAATGATGGTTTGACCGTCCAGATGGAAGTAACGGTAACGAGGATCTTCCTCCATGGTGTCTAACAGACCGTTCATCAGTTCCGTCAACAAATAATGATGACGCTCATAAGGCATGTACCACTCACGATCCCAATGGCTATGCGAGATCACATGAGCTGTTTTTCGGGTCATAACAATAGCGCCTCCTAGTAATAGTTAAGCTGTGATAACCATGTCAGTGCAGCATTCTTATGGGTGCACAACATGTATGCGTGTACAAAATGACGTTTTGTCAGGGCTCGAGTTGTCCAGGCTGGAGCTGCCTGGCACGAACGACTTCCTTAGACAGATTCACACAACTTCATTGAATTGACAATATGTATGATTTGCACGCTCTAACGCCTGAAAAAACAACATAGCTGTACCTGAAAAAATCATATTCGTGAACAGCAGCGGCAGCCCGCTGACCGCCGCCCTGATGGTGCAATGAACGTATACTTCCTATTTGTATCAAGGAATTTGGAGTGCCGTGGTTGACAATGTAGAATCCACATATTTACGGTGATTAGCTGTTTTCTCTACAATTTTGTTGGTAAGCGTTAGCAGTGATACTCGAGGATTTTGCAAAAACCAAAGAGCGACTTTCAATCAGCAATATATAGAGCGAAACGGTTTAGTTCGTCTATATATATGTACCCGGGAGCGGCTGAAATCGAATTTTGCAAAATCCTGACTCATCAATTCTTGGCGTGAATATCGGTATGAACCGGATTGAGGAGTGCCCGTTTTCGGGCTGGATGACAGCAAGTACTAGAACAAGCAAGGAAAGGAGAGGGACTTAGGACATGAGAGCGACGCGTAAAGCTGCCGCACTACAATTAAAGACTTCGGGCAAAAGTACATGGCACACGAGAATGATGAAGAACTGGCAGTTATATATATTTATTGCCCCGGCATTAATATATCTCTTGATCTTCCAATATGGACCGATGTACGGCATTCAGATCGCATTCAAAAATTTCACTCCGTCCCAAGGAATTACGGGAAGCGAGTGGGTAGGATTTGAGCATTTCAATCGTTTTTTCCATTCCTATTACTTCAAGGACCTACTGTGGAACACGTTAAGCTTGAGTTTATACGAGCTTGCCATCGGGTTCCCGCTTCCTATCATTATGGCTCTGGCCTTTAATGAAATTCGGAACGGCTTTTTCAAGAAAAGCGTGCAAACGATTACCTATGCTCCGCATTTTATTTCGGTCGTCGTTATGGCCGGGATGGTCATTACTTTCTTGACGCCGTCGTCAGGGGTCATTATCAAGCTCATCGAATTATTCGGAATCGATGCTCCGGCACTCCTGACCGACCCACGTTGGTTCAAGACGGTGTATGTATTATCCGGCGTATGGCAGAGCACAGGCTGGGGGACGATCATTTATCTGGCTGCCCTTTCCGGAGTAGACCCGCAGCTGCATGAAGCAGCGATCGTCGATGGAGCAAGCCGGTTCAAGCGGGTGCTGAACATTAATCTGCCTACGATTGTTCCGACGATAACGATTCTGCTGATTTTGAACGTAGGCAATATTCTCGGTATCGGTTACGAGAAAGTATTGCTGCTGCAAAATCCGTTGAATATGAATTCCTCGGATATCATTGCGACGTTCGTATATCGGACGGGTCTTGTCAGCGCGCAATACAGCTTCTCAACGGCCGTAGGCTTGTTCAATTCCGTGGTGAACGCTTTGCTGCTGATTACGGTGAATAAAATTGCCAAACGGACTAGTCAAACTAGCTTATGGTAAACAGGAAGAAAGGAGGGGCTTATTGATGGCTGCCGTTGCAATTAAGGAATCAAAGACAGACAAAATATTTCTGGTCATGAACTATTTGTTCCTTGGTATCGCTCTAATCGTTGTATTGTATCCTCTGTTGTACATTATCAGTGCATCGATCAGTGATCCGAAATACGTAAGCTCGGGGGAGATGTGGTTATTCCCTAAAGGATTGGATTTGAAGGGCTACAAGCTTGTATTTGACAACCCGAAGATTTGGACCGGTTACGGTAATACGATTATGTATACCGTGCTGGGAACGATGCTGAACCTGGCTGTTACCTTGCCTGCCGCTTACTCTCTAAGCAGACCTGATTTTGTGGGTCGTAATTTTTTTATGGGATTGTTCCTGGTAACGATGTTCTTTAATGGGGGACTTATTCCAACCTACTTGCTGGTTAAAGGCCTTGGATTAGTGAACTCGGTAGGAGCGCTTATTCTGCCGACGGCCGTATCGGTCTACAATTTGATTGTTGCCCGCACGTTCTTTGAATCCAGCATTCCCAAGGATTTGAATGAGGCTGCTTACATCGATGGCTGCTCAAACTTCAAGCTGTTCTTCCGGATTATTATCCCTTTGTCGGCACCGATTATCGCGGTTATGGCGTTATTCTACGGAGTAGGACACTGGAACAGCTTCTTCCCGGCACTGATCTATTTGAACGATGAATCAAAGTATCCGCTGCAGATGGTCTTACGCCAAATCCTCGTTCTGCAGGAGATGTCAGCGGAAACGACGGGGGCAGCCAGCGGTGATGCCGCACTGGCCATGAGTAATAAGGCGGAGATTGCCGCGCTCGTTAAATATGCCGTTATTATTGTTTCTACGCTTCCTGTCATCATCGTGTACCCGTTCCTACAGCGTTATTTCGTTCAAGGTGTTATGATAGGCTCTGTGAAAGGCTAAGAGCACTCGACAGGTACAAGCTATATTCTTTTCTCTAATGGGATCAAGCTATAACAACACTACAGTGAATTTCAAGATTTGGAGGGAATGACTTCAATGAAGATTACCAGGCACCCTAACAATCCGATCATCGTTCCGGGGGGATTCGAATGGCGTAAGGTTACTGTTTTTAACCCTGCCGTAATTATCGATAACGGGAAATTCTATTTGATCGAGCGTACAGCAGGTTCATTGACTCCTTGCAAAAACTACCTTGGCTTGCTTGAGAGTGAGGATGGCGTAAACTTCACACATGTGAAGGACGAGCCGATCCTGACGCCGGACGAGCTTGGCTTCCCATACGGAAGCGTACAGGATCCGCGTATTGTCAAGATTGACGGGACGTTCTACATGAATTATGCCTTGCGTCCTTGTGCCATGAGCTATTACCCAACGAATCGCGGCGTTCCCGAAAGATCGATTCCTGAATATCCAGATGGGTGGGGAGAGCAGGAAGGTCATTGGCTAACCCGTTCATCCATTGTGAAGTCTACGAACCTAACGGATTGGGAATTCGTAGCGGATACGACCCCGCTTGACATTAATGACCGCGACAACATCCTGTTCCCGGAGAAGATCAACGGCAAGTATGTATTGCTTCGCCGTCCCGAGGAATACATCGGTGAGGAATACGGTACGGATAAAGCGGCAATGTGGATTACTTATTCCGAGGATTTGGTTCATTGGGAAGAGCCGAGGCTGCTTGCCAAGGCAGAGAATCCTGCATGGGAATCCAGAAAGATCGGGGGTTCTACCCCGCCAATCAAGACAGACAAGGGCTGGCTCGTGCTGTACCATGGCGTAGATGATGAAGTCGTGTATCGCGTTGGAGCCATGCTGCTGGACCTGGACAATCCGGAAAAGGTGATTGCCAGAACGAAGAACTTCATTATGGAGCCTGAGACGTACTATGAGAAATTCGGCTACCAAATACCAAACGTAGTATTCCCTACAGGAAACGTAGTGAAGGACGGCCTGCTCTATATTTATTACGGTGTTACAGATACGGCAATTGCGCTGGCTACAGTTCCGCTTGATGAACTGGTTGATCATATTCTGAACGAGTCCAGTTCATGGTAACGAATAAGCCTTCCCGGTCCGGGAAGGCTTATTGTTTATGCATTTTCTTGATTTGTGTTCTGCTTGCGATATTGCCCCGGCGTTTCTCCCGTCTCTTTCTTGAATTTGCGGATAAAATTCGGAGTGTCCAGATAACCGACCTGCTCAATGATTTCCTTCAGTGGTGCATTCGTCGTTATCAGCAGCCGCTTCACTTCATCCATTCTTCTCTGCCAAATATATTGCGTGAACGTCATGCCGGTCCTGTCTTTGAATGTACGGCTTAAATAAGGTATGGATACGGAGTATTTCAAGGCAATATGTTCCAGACTGAGCGTATAGTCAGCGTACCGCTGATCCACGTAGGAGACGATATCATCGATCAGCGAAGGCTGATCCGACTCCGTATTCCGTTCAACTTGGTCGCAAATGCGCCGGGTTAGATCGGTTAATACGACTTCGAGCTCTTCAATCGTTGTATAGGCGGTATAATTGTCGAGACTCTTGAACACGTCGGTAACACCAAGCTCATGTGATGTGCTCAGCATGGAGTTCAACAAATCAGAGCAGATGCAGCGCAGCAGGGCGGGGGACAACGCCTCCTCCTTGATCTGTTTGATCATATCGTCGATGACCTGATTGGCGACGGTCTCATTTCCCTGCTTCAAACTCTGCTTAAGCTTAAGAAAAGATTTCTTTGGAATCCAGAAGGCCTCTGTCTGGGTAACGGAAATATCCTGAAGCTGCTCGAAATAGGTGACTCGTCCGTTTACGCCGATGATCCGGTTATCTATGGCCGTAGCAGCCTCGATAAAGGATTGGTTCATACGGTCCAGATCGGGATACGGAAGACCGACGCCGAAATAGGGAACGACCTGGGCATTGTCGATAACGATGATCTTGATCGCTTCGATCACGGCTTCGATTCGCTTATGCACCGGTTCAGTGCTCTCGGCAGGCATAGAGACCAGTAAGGCGAACTGATTCTTTGTATTGAACTCGATACCGAAAATACGGGCTTCCAGATCCGGGAATTCCAGCTCACTGAGCATTTCCGGCATCGGATGCCGGATGGATGCAACTTCATCGGCTTCTGCGGAGACGTCCCAGGCCAAAATAATGGATAAATAAAGTCCTTGTCCATTCGGATATTCCAGGCCTGAGCGGGTGATCATGCTCTCGATATCAGGATCGTTCGGCTTACCGTGCTTGAATAGCAGCAGAAGGCACTGGTTTCGAACAAAAGGAATCTGGTCATCGATTCTTGCGTTGTATTCATGAATCGTCTGCTTGATCCATTCCCATTCGTTCCGCGTGCGGGCATGAATATTTGCGTTCGGGCTCAGCTTGGTGAACTCAATGATATCCTTGATCGGATGGTATTGCCGCTTGGCAAGAAGTATGGCAGCAACAACACCTGATATAACGGTAACCAGAAATACGATAAGGATTAATGTCTGGATATGCACCACTTTACTAAAGAACTGATAGCTCGGTATGGTGGTGACATAGCTCCAGTTGTTATCATTGGATTTGGTGGATACGACAGAGTGCTGTACACCGTTAAGTTTCATGTTGTGTATTCCCGGCTTCAGCGTAGACAGCTGATGAACAATTTCCGGAGAAATTTCGGCCTCGCGGTTGCTGGAGGACAAAAGCTGCCCGTCCTGAGTGAAAATATACCCGTTGCCGGAGAAGCTGTTCAGAATCGTATCCATGACCCCGGTAAATATCGTCTCATCGACCATATATACGACCGTTGCATTCGGATACAGGTCCGTTGGCTTGATCGGAAAGAGCATGGTCAAAGTGGAATTCTTACGCGAATTCACCGTTACATTTTCCGCCGGGCGAATGATCGGCTGTTTGATCTCGTTCAGATCGCGGTAAATTTGCTTGCTATTCCAGTTATCGTAGCGATAAAGTTCACCAAAGACCAAATCGATATCGGCTAGTCCACGGTAGGAATATATGGTGTCATCGTTGTGAAAATAGAGAAACAGATCGTCTAATATCCCGCTGTTCGCCTTGTAATTTCCAAGCGCTTGGATGGCTTCTATGCTGTAGTACGAATCGTGAAACTTGTAGGAACTAAGCTTCTCGTCATAGGCAATTCTGCTTGTGATTTGCTGCAGTTCGTTCATTCGCTCATCGATCGTTATTTTGACCTGATTCAGTTGATTTAAATTGGTCTGCTCGATCTCCTTACGCAGATCGCTGACTGCGTTCTCATAAATCAATAGCGTTACGAAGGTTAAGGGGATCAGAAACATCAGGATATAGGATAGCGCATATTTAAGCAGCAGCTTGGATTTAAAGCCGTTCCAGGATAGACGAAACTTGGATTCAATAGATGACTTTGGCGTAATATTGGGCATCGTTTCGTTCTCTCCTAAACTTTATCAACATATTGCAGTAAACATTATAATGTTCTGAATTGTATTATGGACGAAAAAATGACGGCTGTAAAGGAAACGTATTCATGAAGAGGATTCCAGTCAACATGACTTGGCGAAATAGGGGTAGAGAATCTTTAAGACGAATGAGCAAAACGTTGTTCCTAGGTTTACGAGGTGCGGTAACGGGGATGCCAAATATGTAAAATTTACATGACAGCTCGTTTCACAAAAGACATTTATGAGCTATAATGGCATCCTGACAAGCGGTCTTCGCTTCGATTTACGCGATTCTTCAGGTTTACCCGTGAAATATGACAAGTTAAAATCGACATATTTACGCTTAGCGGTGACCTTGTATAACATTACATTCTGTAAGCGTTAGCAAATGTTCAATCCAAAGCGTCCGTTTTGGTAAGCCCTTGCAAGCGCGAGCCAAACATAATAATACCGGGGGAGAGGCTTGAACAAGCCAAGATTCCTTCGCTTATTAATTTGGTCAATATACTCTAAGGGGAGGCAGTGAATTTGATTAAAAAGAAGAAGATCTTCATGTCCATACTGGCGACGGTTATGGCCGTATCTTTGCTGAGCGGCTGCGGCAGCAACGGGGATGGAAGTTCCGCAAGCGGTGGCAAAGAAACAGAAGTGAATAAGGAAGGATATCCAATTGTTAGCAAGCCGTTGACCTTGACCATTATGGCTCCTGACATGGGGATTCAGAACTGGAAGGACATGCCTGTAATGCAAGAGATGGAGAAACTTACAGGCATTAAGATCGAATATCGCAATGCGCCGAGAGATAGCTTCGACACGAAGAAGAACCTCGTATTTGCCAGTGGCGACTATCCGGACATCTTCTTTGCGGCCAATTTGACTCAAGCTGAAGAATTGTCTTACGGCAGTCAAGGCATCCTGCTTCCATTGGAAGACTTGATTGATCAATATGCACCTAACATTAAAAAGGCGCTTGATGACAATCCGGATATCCGTAAATCGATTACGGCTCCTGACGGACACATCTATTCTTTACCGCGCCTTCAGCCTTATCAGCCATGGTATAGAAATCCGTTGTGGTATAACGGTAAAATGCTGAAGGAGCTTAACGTTACCAAGCTGCCTGAGACGACAGATGAGCTGTATAGTCTGTTGAAGCTTGCTAAGGAAAAGGATCCTAACAATATTCCTCTGTCTTCTTCTTCAGGAAACAGCAAGCTCAGAGATATCAGAACATGGATCTTGGGCGCCTATGGAGCGTACGATGAAGAGCTCTATGTAGATGATCAAGATGTCGTTCACTATACGCCTGCAGAGGATGCATACAAAGGATATATTACTTTCCTCAACAAGCTGTGGAAAGAGGATTTGATCGACCATGAGTCTTTCTCGCAAACCGATGACCAGAAGAAAGCCAAGATCAAAAATGACCGGGTTCTGTTGTTCTCCGATTGGAATGCATACATGGCACATGGCGGCGATCCGAGTACAGAGGATCCCATGTTCAGTCCTGTGAAGAGCGATATGGTAGATCAGCCGGCAATCGCCAAGAACAAAGGCTTCTCTACGGGTACCTTTGCGATTTCCAATTCGAACCCTAGTCCAGAGGCATCGATCCGTTGGGTCGACTACATGTACAGCCCTGACGGACAAATGATGTGGGACAAAGGACCGGAGGGTACGTTGTGGAAATATACAGATGATTCCAAACAGACGGTCGAATATTTGCCCGTACCTAACGGCGAAGACAGAGAGACCTATCGTTCCAAGATCACGCCTAACTTCGGTATACCTTCTCCGATGATCGTGCCTGATGAACCGGTTAAGGATGAATTCGCCAAGTGGGTCGAAAACGAATCCAAGACGAAGCTGCTTGACCGTGGAGCACGCGTGCCATTCCCTGCGCTGTTCTTGACAGAAGCGGAATCCTCTGAAGTTACAGCGCTTCGTTCCGATCTAAGCACTTATGTTATGCAAATGGAAGCTAAATTCATCACAGGTCAAGAATCCCTGGATGGTTATGATAAATATGTACAAACCCTTAAGAAAATGGGATCTGACCGCTTCCAAGAAATCTATCAAGGTGCTTATGACCGCTGGAAGAAGAACTAATAACAATCAAACATCCCTGATGTCGAGAATGACATCAGGGATGTTTTTGTAGTGGGGGAGTATTGTACCAAAATATTATAACGTTATATTCAAGTGTTCATTCCACACTTTTGGAGATGAAACCGGATCGGATGGTGTAAGTGAGTTGTAATCCCTCCACGCTGGCACGTGATTTAAGAGTGCTAGAAGATGGAGGGTAAAAGGCGTTGGAGGTCATGCTGATGGATATGTTTCCATGAACGGTGCATGTGGAGAGTGTGGCTATACTTGTCTTGAAAATATAGGGTTCTTTGCTAATGGGAAGTGTGGTTGACAACCAATTGACAACCACACTTTTTACTTATGATAATGAAAGGAGAACCGTACCATAAGTGACGGCGAAATTTTAAGGTGAGCTTACTGCTGTTGTAGTAATTAATAGCTATTTTGAATATAGTAGGAGCGATAATTCCAATGGCCGACTTAGTAATCTCAAATAACAATGTCACTATCGAAAAAACAGAGAATCCGATTGTATTTATATCTGATTTACATTTTGATTATACGAAAGGAAAATTTAAGGCAAAGGCAGCTTCGCAAATGAAAGGCGATTTTATTTCATTTATAAAAGAGAGGTATTCGGACAGCATATTATGCTTGGCAGGAGATTTTTTCGATAGCTATAAAAAGACACTTTCGTTTGTGAAAGAGCTAGAAGAAAAACAAATAGAAGGTTTTTTCGTGCTTGGAAATCACGATTACTGGAACAATGGTACAAAGAGTCATCAAGATATTATCAATCTGTTTTCTGATGAAACGCAAGATAATCAATATTTTAAATTTCTTGTTACGGGCCGCAAATACTATTATAACGATATTTGTGTTATCGGAGATACTGGTTGGACGAGCTTTCGGCGTGGAAAGCGTCAAGTAACGCTGAAGAAGTTTATGGGTCTTCCGGATGCCAAAAAAGTAAAGGATTTTAGCCCTAAAAGGATTATAGCATTACACGATGAGTGGGTGTTCTTCGCTAACGATATATTAAACAAAGAGGAAAAGGTATTGATAGTTACCCATTTCCCAATGGTTGATTTCACGAAAGAAGATAAAGACTGTTGGTGGAGTTCGACAACTGTACTACTCAAAGGTGACAATAGTTGGCGAGTATTTGGACATACCCACAGAAGCGAGCAGCAATACAACAATGTTTCATCACAGCGTGGATACTACAATAATGATGTGGAAGATTTAGAACGAAAAGGGGTTAAGCAGTACTCTTCCCATCACTTTGGGAAATTGGAAAAATCTATTGACCAACATAAAATTATTGCTTGGAGTAATTTTGAGTCCATATCTAAATTCCACTCTCCTATCGTTGTGTCAAACGCCAAAAGTGAAGTGGAATTAGTTTCAACTGTAAAACGAAGAGGGTATGTGCGGTGCGCTGCAAACAAGCATAATTTTGCAGTTCTCGCCAATTCACCGGAAGCTTATCTAAAAAGTGTAAAAGAAATAACTAATGGATATTTAAGAGATGCATATATTGGATTTATTCTTTCTGGAAGTATATCTAGGCAAGTGTTAGAAGCTATTTATCACTCAATTGCAATCATAGAAAGCGGAGATTTTTCAGACGTAAGAGCCTTTGTTACTGCAGCTGTAATAACTGGATATGTTTATAACAGAATGCCCTTGCATATAGAAGTAATGCGACCGTTGGATGACTACGATGTAATGAGATTTTGGTTAATGCTATTAACAATAAAGCGTTATGGAATTGACATGGAGTCGATTATTACTGTACGAAGTGACAAAAAGAACCGCATCACATTTTGCAACGTTGATATGTATTTACCAGCAGTAAACAACTTGTCGCTTAATGTAGATGAGGTGCAAATGTTGATGCAAAAAACACCGTTGTTGCCTCGACCAGTCGCATTATTAGAAAATCAAAACAAATAAATATGCCGTCTGTAACGTCCGAACCAGCTCGTACGCCGTGATGAAATGGACGGTTGCCGTTACAGGTAACGCGGAGAAGCGTATCATAGGTAGAAGTATGAATCATTGCGCTAACGGGGAGGAGAGAACAATAAACTCACCAGAAAGCTGCGACGAGCAGCCTTCTCAGCAACGGGCAGTTATTGTTAATGGTATCCAAGCGGAAAACTACAGTATAATTAATTCATTACTTAGACAATGTCAATTTTAGAGGAATTACAATGGCTAACAAAGAATTTAGCCCAATGGGGATTTTAAGATATGAGATAAAGGATAGTCTTAAACAACTTGAAAATTATAGAGATACACAAGAAGAGATAACTAAATCAATTATCATTGAATCAAAATACTATATTCATCACGAAGGTGAAGTACACGAAGATTATGGCTTAGATCAAGAGAGTAAATGGTTTCCAGTTACATTTAGGAATTCACTATTTATTACTAACTACGCTTTTTTTGAGTCACTTCTTATAAGGATTTGTAAAATATTACAACAAGAACTTGGTTTAAAACTAAGCTTAAAGGATATACATGGAGGAACAACGATTGAAAAAGTACAAAAGTATATAAAACTTGTTGCAAATTTGAATTTCCCAGATGATACTTCGGTAAATTGGCAGTTCTTAAAAAAGTGCAATATTCTTAGAAACTCGATTGCTCATAATTATTCAGAAGTAGACGACAAGGTTTCTAAGCTTTTACCAATGCCAAACATAACACAGAATATCTCTGAAGTGGTAAACGAATTATTAGGCGAAACACATTTTGTTTCAAATTCTGGACTACATTTTACGAATTCACGGTTTTACTTACTCCTCGATTTTTGTAAGGAAGTTCTTGTTATAATATCTGCTTTCTTCAGAGAATTCTTTGATGCTAATCCAGATTTATTTACCGGGTCTGCTGATGCAAGGTACAAATTATCATAAGGTTTAATATGAATACGTAAGTGTAACAGATGACTTTCGAGTTACGAATGGAATGCAAACTCGATAAGTAATTGACTAACGGGTAACGATATTTGAATAACAATTAAAACCGCCATTGACTGGTGTTTTTTTATGTTAATAATCATTCATTCAGAACAACAGTATTTTAGAAAAGAGCTAATCAAAAAAAATAGAGAATTGGTTTAATGGGAATTTAAAGATAGAAAATAGTAGCTGCACCAGCTACAATTGAGTTGCGAAAATAGCGAAATAATTGATAGTAATTTACTCAATTGAAGTACACCGTAGGCATTCGCACTGTAACCTCCATCGACGGCATGACAGCCGACTGGGCGCGTATCCCTTGGGATGTGCTTGAAAAGATTTCGGTGGGTATCGTCAACGAGGTGGAGAACGTGAACCGCGTTGTGTACGATATCACTTCCAAGCCGCCTACAACCATCGAGTGGGAATAAACAGGTGACACTTTATACACTGACAAACTTTGATTTTACGCCGTTTAGGTAAAACTCATAAGACTTTCTGAGACCAAAATTCTTTTGAATTGTCTCCAAGATTGTCGCCAAAAACTCTTACCGAATGATCGTCGGTGGGAGTATTTATTTATATGGTTTTCATATATGAGAAATTTAGTTCAATGTTATAATTAGAAAAAAGTCATAAAAGGGATGAATAAAATGGCAAAGATTGAACCGAAGATTTTTGATGAGTTAAAAATAGCATTATCTTCTTTTGGCGGTAAGTATTTTATTGGAGAGGAATTAAACCGCTCAAAACTCACGGATGATTTACGAAACTACGATGAACCACTTCTTAGCAAATTGTTTGAAGTTGATTTAATTAAACATCACTTTATTAAAGAGGTAGCAGGTCAGAAGTTATTCCAAATTGAGCAACTTGAGGAAGCGATTCTCTATAATGATTATTGGGACACAAGCTATACCAGGTACGAGAACCGTGTGGGCCTGGCTTCAAAAGGGAAATTTTTGCAAGATAGCCAAGATGTTGTCTTAGATTTTCCATTCAAAGATGGCGTGCTCACTGCTTCTATGACAAAGGAGGATAATGAGGAAGGTTATGATGACGCCTTCTTAAATCAGGTCATTGAGAAAGACGAAATTGACCGTTTATTTGATAAAAAAGTGTTTGTAAATGTGAAACGCTACGGTGATAATCAGTCAACACAGCACAGCACAGAGGTAGATAATGGGATTGTTTCCTTTGATAAGGAGAAAGACAATCTGATTATCAAAGGAAATAATCTTTTGGCGTTGCACGCACTCAGCGATTCGTTGGGTGGAAAAATTAAGAGTATTTATGTAGATGTCCCCTACAATACTGGAAGTGACTCATTTAATTACAATGATAAGTTTAACCATTCAGCATGGCTGACTTTTATGAAAAATCGTCTTGAAATTGCCCAAATACTGCTTAAATATGATGGAGTTATTTTCGCACATTGTGATGATAATGAGCAAGCATACTTGAAAGTCCTCATGGATGAGGTATTCGGAAAAGAAAACTTTATTGCTAATTTCATCTGGGAAAAAAGAACCAATCGTGAGAACAGAAAAATGGTTTCTGGACGCCATGAATATATTTTGTGTTATTCAAAGACAGTTGATTTGACTAACAAAGTTATTAAGCAGTTACCAATGACTGAAAAAGCCTTATCGAGTTATAAAAATCCAGATAATGACCCTCGTGGATTGTGGAAATCTGACCCCGCAACGGCACAGGCAGGACATGCGACTCCATCGCAGTTTTATGAATTAGTTGCACCTAATGGAAAAGTTCATCAACTACCAAGTGGTAGAGGTTGGTTGTATACCAAGGAAACAATGCAGGAAGCTATTAGTGACAACAGAATCTGGTTTGGTAAAGATGGAAATGGTGTTCCCAGAGTAAAAACATATCTAAATGCGAAAGAACGAGGATTGACTGTTGAAACGATTTGGTTCGCTTCTGATGTATCAACTAGCGAAGTGGCTAAAAATTCTCTTAAATCCTTGTTTGATGGGGAAGCTCTTTTTCTTACACCAAAACCAGAACAGCTTATCCAACGCATTTTAGAAGTATCTACCAAAGAAGATGATATTGTTTTGGATTTCTTCATGGGTTCGGCAACCACACAAGCTGTCGCAATGAAAATGAATCGTCGTTTTATTGGGATTGAGCAAATGGACTACATCAATACTGTGTCTGTCCCAAGGTTACAAAAAGTAATAGATGGGGAGCAAGGTGGAATTTCTAAAGATGTCAACTGGCAAGGCGGCGGTTCATTCGTCTATGCTGAACTATTTCCTAAAAACATGGGCTACCTTCAAGATGTCATCCACTCAAAGACTATTGAGGAGCTCAAATCAGTTTATGAACGTATGCTAGTAGGCACTGATACAGAAGAACCTGCTGATATTTCTTTCCGTGCTGATTTATCTAAAATTGACTGGGTAGAAGGATTTGATGAAAATAAACGTCTTCTAGTGAAGTTGCTTGATAAGAACGGACTTTACTATAATTACTCGGAAATTGATGATAAGAATGTCCGTGACTTAATTTCTGACGAGGACTACGCCTTTAACAAAGCGTTCTATGAAGGTGGTGAGTGAATATGGCAAGAGCAAAGAAAACTCCTGCTAAGGTTCGCCAATTCCCATTAATTCAGCAGGCAAAAGAAGCGGAACATGACATGTTGAGCCAACATCAAGGGTATGTAATTCCAGAGTATATCAATCAAAATTTGTTCCATACATTACGTGATTATCAAGATGAAGCAATGCGTAACTACCACTATACACAAACTCAGATTAACCCCAGTCCGCAACACGTTCTCTTTAACATGGCGACTGGTTCAGGAAAAACGGATTTGATGGCGGGTCTAGTTCTCTATCTTTATCAAGAACACAAGTATCAGAATTTCTTGTTTACGGTAAATACCAATTCTGTCCTTATGAAAACGAAGGACAATCTGGTAAATGGAAATAGTGAAAAGTATCTTTTTCAAGAGAAGATTGAAATTGAGGGACAACGTATTTATATTCGACAAGTTGAGCGTTTTCCTCGTGTTCGCCAAGATAATACTATTTATATCAAACTTTCATCCGTGCAAAAGGTATCAGATGATTTGTTTGTGTTAAAAGAGAACACCATGGGGCTATCTGATTACGAAAATCATCCTGTGGTTGTTTTAGCTGATGAAGCTCACCACTATTCAGCAAGTACAAAGGCAGAGAAAGAAGCCGAGAACACATGGGAATTTGCTATCAATAAGATTTTAATGGCTAGGGATGATAAGGAACACAAGAATCTCTTGTTAGAGTTCACGGCGACTGTGGATTTCGAGAAGGAGGCAATTTACAACAAGTATCGTGATAAAGTCGTTTATCGTTATCCATTAAGCAAATTTATGTTTGATGGTTATTCAAAGCAGGTTAAGCGCATTGAAACATCGGCAAGTGATGAAGATAAAATGCTAAACGTGGTTTTACTCTCACAATATAGAAAATATCGTGCCTATGTTGAGGGTGTTACGGGATCGTTTAAGCCTATGATTATGTTCAAATCGCCCCAAATTGCAATCTCACTTGAAGCAACAAAGGTATTTAATGAACTCATTGCCAACCTAAACGTGAGTGATTTAGTGACATTCATTAAACGTCAGCGACTATTGGATAGTAATGAAAGCTCTGCGCTGGAATTAGCTTATAACTACTACTTACAAAATGAAGTGGATTTAGCAAAGATTGTACGTGAGATTAAACAAGACTTTGATCCACGAAATATTTTGAATGCTAATGATACTAGTGGAAATATGCTTGAAAAAGGACAGTATGAAGCTTTGAACACGCTTGAAAGCCCAAATAACCTCTATCGAGTGGTCTTTGCTGTGGCAAAACTGACAGAGGGATGGGATGTACTTAATCTGTATGATATTGTTCGTATCGAAAAAGAAGCAGCTACGAATAAGAACGCTACAATAGTTGAGGCTCAACTGATTGGACGTGGTGCAAGGTATTATCCATTTGAAATTGATGGTGAGAAAAGCTATCAGCGGAGATATGACAATGATTCCTCAAATAAGCAATTATTTTTGGAAACCCTCCACTACCATACAATGAATGAACCTCAATATTTGAAACAGCTAGTGGGTTCTTTGAAACAAATGGATTTACCAACGGGACAAGATAAGAAAAATCCGCCTATTGAAATTAAAGTTAAACCTTCTTTCAAGAAAACAGATACCTATAAAACAGGGAAAATCTATTATAACGAAGCCGAGGACGTATCAGATGAATGGTTCGACTCTATTGAAAAATATGGAATTAACCATAAGTCAGATATTTCTCGAAGCTTAAACTATGGTAGTCGGGAAGTTTCTTATAAAGCTAATGTTGAAAATATTGAAACAAAAACTATCGGTATAGAAATATTTGATGTTCGTTTCATTAAGAAAGCCATCCAACGTTTGGAGTTTTACCAGTTTGATAATTTGAAAAAGTATTTACCACTCTTGACTTCTATGAAAGAATTTATCTATGGAGAAAAATGGTTAAATGCAGGAAAAATGAAGCTTTTTTTAGCTGTTCCCAAAGAATATAAAACTTCAGATATCTCAGCAGATGAGATTTTAAAAGTGACTATCGACTTATTGAAAGAGTATGAAGTGAAATTCAAATCTGGTTATATCAAACAACGGGGAACAAACAAATTTATCGGCTATCCGATTAGAGAATACCTGACAAATTACAAGAAGCGTGTTCCAGAGTATGACACCGCAAATCTCTTGATTCAAGCAACTCAAAAGGTTGACGCTTACGAAATGGACGATGAATTTTACGTTTATGAAAAAGCAATCGTCAACAAGCTAGAATATGAGTTGATTGAGCGAATAAAAGCCCATGTGGACGAGTTAAAACAAAAATACAACAAGGGTGTCTACCTACTTCGAATGGATGAGAATATGCACCGGGAGTCAGCCAAAAGTGAAAAAGTTAAACTGCACCAATATGGCTCACGGATCAATCGTGCAGGTGAAACAGTAGACATGCACTTACAAGGTTTTCAACCTGACTTTATTTTATTCCTTGAGGATAGCGAGTTTTATTTCCAAATATTCATTGAACCAAAAGGAATGAGCGGTGACAGGTTTGTCAGCGAGTTATGGAAACAAGACTTGCTATTGTATATGACCGACCATCAAGCAGAAATGGAATTTGAAGATGATTCAAAGAATGTCCGAATTAGTGGGCTGAAATTCTACACTAAGGGTGACGGTCAAAAAACTATGGCTCAACTTGCAGAGATTACCCATGTGCAGGTAAAATCTGATTTCTCCCCCGCTCAAGAAACCTTAGAATTATCTACTGGTATCGTTCTGAGTGATGAGTAAAATGGCGAGAACAAAGAAAACGCCAGAGTCTTCCTATGAAAAAACGTGTAATTTGATTTATAGACTTGCTTACGATCGGATAAGTCAAAAGTATGATGAATGGAAGAAAAATCACTCCTATCGTGGTGCCATGATTGAGATTTACCCTGATAGGAAATTATTCGGTAACGTTCTGAATTGTATGAGAACAAAGAATGATAATCCATATCTTTTAACTCTAAAGTTGGCAGAGACAATCGTAAAACCATTAAAATTTCATGACCTAAACGAAGTCTATTGGGGTATTTAATGGCTGGGATAAATCAGCCTTTGACTTTCAGCTATTCGATAATCCCCATGAATTGTTGAAACAAATCAAAGAAAAAGAAGAAAATGGAATGAAGTCACGAATGCTGGCTGGATTGCTTGGACCTGGACAAAAGAAGATGAAGGAAACCGCAACGGGGAAATCGATGACGTCATTATCGAAGAGCATGATTTTAGCATGCCTTGGAATGGACGAGCGATTTCAACTACTTGGGCTGTTCATCCCGACGGTATCGATCAGATTGGTTGTATCCATCCATACTTCCCAAGGCCTTGAGTTTGATTATGTTGGTGTCATTATTGGCAAAGATCTTAAGTTTGATCCCCAAACTATGACTCTTTATGCCGATTATGATGAATATAAAGATACGGTTGGCAAGAAGGGATTAAAGAAAGATCCCGCAAAGTTAACCGAACTGGTCAAAAATATATATAAAGTGCTATTATCTCGGGGAATGAAGGGGTGCTACGTTTACTGTAGAGATAGAAACCTTCATAACGATCTATTGGAAAGAATTCAACTTACCAACTCTTGAATTACAGACACGGAAATTGATAGATCTATTGAACCACCTATGTAGTTCCAATGCACCCATAGAAGGGTGCATTTCTTTTTACCTAAATTAGAGGGAATATAGGAGCAATTGTCGAAAAATGGATATATACATAACCGGAAGGATGAGTAGTGAGTGGCTAGGACATACAAAGCAGAAGGCAAGCAGATTGCATACGTTTTGAGAGGTTTATTTATTATCGGTGGACTCGCGCTTTATTTTAGTATTCCAGGATTACATTGGGGTTTCTTCTTTGGCATTATTCTTGTTGCTGTTTCAGCAGCAGAAATTCTTGGTGCGATGTGGACACGGAAGAGACGTACGAATAAAAAGCAATACTCTGCTAAACCAAATCAAAAGAAAAGCTCAACTGCAACAAGACGTGCCAGCAACTCAGTGAGATCAGACGAGATTATCCTTACAAGCCAACTTGACGATTTAACTGGAGCTGAATTCGAAAGATTACTCGCTCTTTATTTCCGGGATCAAGGTTATACCGTTAAGGAGGTCGGTGTGGGAGGAAGCGACGGTGGAGTGGATTTAGTCATTATTGACCGTCGCGGTGAAAAGACTGCAGTGCAAGCCAAATGTTATGCGGACCATAACCTGGTTCCCGTCACGACCGTACGCGAACTAGTTGCAGCAAAGAGAAATCATGATTGTATTTTATCCTTGCTTGTCACCACCTCCGACCTGACTCCTCCTGCGAAGAAGGAAGCGGAACAGTTTAAAGTGGATTATTGGCATGGCGGTCTTGTAGAGCATAAGCTTAGAGCTTGGGGAAAGTGGCAGCCTAGTAAAAAACGAAGCCCAATTGAAAAAAATGTAGCCACAGCTAAATCCGAAATAGTTAAGACAAAAAGAGAGGTGGCGGCAACCGGCAGTATAACATGCAAATGTGGTGCCCCAATGGTTAGAAGAAAAGGAAAACAAGGTACGGAATTTTGGGGTTGTAGTAACTTTCCGAAGTGCCGAAATACCAAAGCAATATAAACAAAACAGTTTTGCAGGTTCAGAAACTACACAACTTATTCAGTCAGTAAATTTTATACCATCACGAAGCTATTCGCTCAAGGAGGCGCTATGATCAAAACTCTCAGAAGCTGGTGGAAAGATTCCGAAATCTCGAATCTGATCGGACGTAAAAAGGTCGATTTTTCTATTTTTGAATATGGTACGCAAATTCCTGTTGAATTTCATGTTGATTTTAGTGAAGCTAACCAGGGCAAAGCTCCGGCATTAGGCACCAGTCAAAAGATTGTATTCATCTATAAAAATCAAACTTTCGAGGCTAGGCTGCAAAATGTGGATCAAAAATCAGCAGATCGTGAAGCCCTTCAAATCCGTTATGATTCTAATAAAGAACTCAAGCAGTTCATGATCTCTCAGTTCCAAGCTACATACCAGTATATTACAGCCAAGAAAGCGGAGAACACTGGAAAGAAGAATATAGTGGTTCCTGATGCTCAAGCCGAATATATCGAGTTCTATGCCACCGGTTCACCGTTCGAATATCGAATTGAGCTAATCACCCAACAAGGGTCACCTAATGTCTGGTGGGTAAATCAAGGTAACACGATCTATGCAGGAAAAACTGAAGGTGTCATATGGGCCCCTTTGAAAAATTCCAATGGTAACTACGTCCACCATTGGGAAACCATGAGAGAAGTAAAGACGGGAGATATTATTCTCCATTATGCCAATAAGCATTTAAGATACGTTAGCCGAGTTATAGACCCAGCCCAAATTGCTCCAAGACCTAGCAGTTTTGCCAACTCGAATTGGGAAGAAGAGGGACGGTTGGTTAGAACGGATTATTTTGAAATTTCGCCAGCTATTCCGTTAGAGCTATTCAATCAACAATTAATGAAACTGAATATTACTCAAGGCCCTTTAAATTCTATAGGTGGAGTGAACCAAGGTTATTTGTACCGTTTTACGATTCCTGGACTTCAGCTCATTCAACACTTATCTAAAGACGTCAATTGGCCTACTTTTACTCAATTTGAAGTTGCGAACCCTGTTATAGAAGAGACAATTACTTTGCCTGAAATCAAGGATGAAGATGTCAGAGAGACGGTTAATCAAATTAAAGCATTTATAAAACAAAACGGATTCCACTACCCCGATCCTCTCATCGAAAACTTCTACCTCTCACTAAAAACCAAACCATTCGTCATCCTGGCAGGTATTTCGGGGACAGGTAAAACTAAACTCGTGAAGCTTTTCGCAGAGAGTGTAGGAGCTACAGGGGAAAGCGGTCAATTTACGCTGATCCCGGTACGTCCGGATTGGAACGATCCTTCGGATCTCATTGGTTATCAGGATTTATCCGGCCGCTTTAAGCCAGGCAGGTTAACGGAAGTTATGGTCACCGCTTCGCTGCCTGTGAACCGGAATAAGCCGTATTTTATATGTCTAGATGAAATGAATTTGGCTCGGGTGGAGCATTATTTCAGCGATCTCCTTAGCTTGCTGGAGAGTCAGCGTTGGATGGATGGCCAAATCGTAACCGAACCGCTTATTCCATATGCCTCTCTGGATCGACTTGAAGATCAAGAGCTCTATGGGGACCTCTGCATTCCTGAAAATATCTATCTCATTGGCACGGTGAACATGGATGAGACGACCTACCCGTTCAGCAAAAAGGTGCTCGACCGAGCCAATACCTTGGAATTTAATCATATCGACTTAACACAATTGCCATGGTCAGAAGGCGATGAAGAACAGGAAATCGTGGAAATCGCGCCTGTTTCTCAACGTTTTTTTCGTGCCGATTATTTAAATCTAGTGAACGTCGATGCCGAAAATAAAGAATTGGTGAATCGTACAACAAACAAGCTAGTCGCGATAAACCAAATACTTGAAGAAATTCATGCCCAGGTTGGGTTTAGAATCCGGGATACGATCAGTTTTTATAGCATTTATGCGGAGCGTTTTGGGTTGCTGCCGGAGGATGAAGCTTTTGATTTGCAGCTGCTTCAGAAGATTTTACCTCGTATCCAAGGCAGTCATCAGTCTGTAAGAAGAGTGCTCCTAAAACTTCTAAAAGTTTGTTTGGAAGGGGAATCACTTAAGGTCAACGATTTACTGGATGACGCCTCCTCCTTGTACTCCAGATGGGGTGCCGGCAAAGAAGCCCCAGCCGCGAAATATCCCCAAAGCGCACGGAAGCTGGCGTTTATGCTGAGGAGGTTAGAGGAAGATGGATTTACCTCCTTCTGGCTCTCCTAATGCTGATATCGAGTTGTTATGCGTGGAGACTAATCTTTTTACGCTGTATCTAAAAGGACGTCCAACTCATCCTACGGTCGAAACGCTAGTGTTGCATAGGGATGAGGAAGGGCAATGGATCAATGCCCTACTTAAGTTTTCAAGTCTAGCTTCTCAATTGCAAATTGAGGAAGTGAAGGTTTTTTCCCATTTAGATGGGGGATTAGTGGACTGGCATGAGGGCATGCCGGCTTTTCCTTGTTTTTACGAGACTCGGAACTATGAGCTTATTGTGGAAAAGAAGCAGCAACCGTTGGACCTGACTTTTTACCATGACAACATCAGCTTGCGGGAGAGCGTTAAACCTGTAGGGAAAATGGTTCTATCCGGCATCTTGAACTTTAAAAATGAAGTCGGCTACACGGAGCTTGAATTCCGCTTGGCCGGAAAAACGGTGTTTCGGCTTGAACTTGAAATATTCCCCGTTAAGCTGGATTACAAGCAAGACTATATGACGCTGCTGCACGAAGTGAACAGCCAGATTTATAACCTTTCGTTTGATTTTATGAGAAGGACTTATCAGTTAACCGGGTTAAGAGAGACGCAGAGTCAAAGCTGGACGGAGTATTACACGATTCTGCAATTTGTGTTTGAGCGTTTGCTGGAAGCTGTAAGACGAATTACGTTGCAGCCGCATCATCATTTAGTGACCGACCGTCAGGTAAAACCTGCTGAGAAGGTTCGGAAGGCGGGGAAGGAGAACATCGCTTTTTTGAACAAGAGGGCAGGCAGGCTTCTTGAAGATCCCACGCATGGATATGTCCGGATTGAGAATCGGCTTTATGAGGCGACGCATTTGATCGAATCCAAGAAGCAAGTTTCCTACGATACGAATGAAAATCGGTTCGTAAAGTGGATGCTGGAACAGGTCAAAGGAAACCTATCAAAGCTAAAACGTCGTTTGCAAGAACCGCAAGGGATGCAGCAGCGGAAAGAAGATGTTTTGCTATTACGTCGCTTAGATCAAATGGCGAGCCAAGTGGAACAGGTGTTGCATGCGAGCTTTTTGCGTGAGGTGGGGAAGCTACAACATTTCACGGTCAGTTTGGTTATGCAAATGGCACCAGGGTATAGGGATGTGTACCGCTATTATTTGATGCTGCTGAAGGGTTTGTCCATTCAAACTGATTTGCTCCGCCTCTCGATGAAGGACGTGGCGCAGCTTTATGAATATTGGTGTTTTCTTAAGCTCAATGAAATTCTCGGTAGAAAGTACAAGCTCAAGAGCCAGGATATCGTAACGGTAAATCGGAACGGTATTTATGTAACTTTAGATAAGAAACCAACAGCCAAGATGGAATATGTGAATCCAAAGACGGGTGAAGTGTTCACTCTCTACTACAATTTAAGTTTCGGAAAGAGCAAAACCCCAACACTCTCACAGCGGCCCGACAATGTGCTGACTTTAAGTAAAAAAGATGCCGGGCGGGAGAAGGTGTATCAATATATATTTGACGCCAAATATCGTTTGAATCCGGCTTATGAAGGTGATGCTTATTTCAATGCTTATCGTGCACCGGGACCAGTGGAAGATGACATCAATACGATGCATCGTTACCGGGATGCGATAGTCAGCCTGAATGCTTCGTCTCAGGAGTATGAAAGGAATATGTTTGGGGCTTATGTTTTGTTCCCTTATCATGATGAGGATCGATTCAAGGAGCACCGTTTCTATAAAAGCATTGAGCTGATGAACGTGGGGGCGTTCCCTTTTTTGCCGGGATCGACGAAGCTGGTAGAGCAGTTCTTGGACGAAATTATTTTAGACAGTCCGGAGAAAGCGTATGAACGATCCACGAAACCGCGGGGAACCCAGGAATATTTTGCGAATAAGTTAAGCGGAAAAAATGTCTTGGTCGGCTCTCTTCGAGACGTCTCCCAGTTGCAGGTCATGCTGGATTATAACATCTACCACATGCCGCTCAAGAACCTGTCCGATGCCAAAATTTTGACGCAGCTGGAGTACATCGCAATGTGCCAGTCTCGGAAAAAATTTGATCATACAGGCCGTACGGGAATTCACTATTATGGCAAAGTCAAAGACTGGCAGGTCGTCCGGCGTGGGGAGATCAAAGAACGCCCGGCTCGGCCGGGTAGAGAAAATGAGCTGTACGTCAGATTCACCTTAGAGTCCTGGGAGAAGCTTCAGCAGCCTATTCAATTAGGCGGGATAGGGATTTATACGGTTTTGTATACGTCGAAATATATGCTGGACCGGGCCCGTGAACTTGCTGAATTAAAGCTGGATACGGAAGAGCAGCTACAGGAATGGCGGGAGAAACGGCGTGCCGGGAAAGTGAAGGTTAAGCTGGATCATACGTATGTGGACTTGGCGAAGCAGGTGAAGGTTGATTTATTGGAGGAAAGCGATGTGAAGAATGAATAATTAACATTGCGTAATCGGCACGGGGAATTCGCAGATCGATTCATGTGGTGACTACCCCGCAAGGTTTATTTATCATTGAAGAACTACACAGAGGGGATTAGGGGAAGCGCGAGGCTAAGTCATTGACTGTAAGCAACCGTTTTAAAATGTACAATTCTGTTATGTAAAAATTACGGCTATATTCAAGCGATTAAGAGTTACCTCCCCGACTACCAAGGTAGCCGCTCTATCTCGCTCGTTTCGCTTACGATGCGTTACCGGCTCAGCGTGGATCGGGAACTTAAAAAAATCTAGTCAGACGAATTGATTGTGTATGATGTTGAACTGTCCGAATATATCCAACGTAAAATGAACCGGATACATGCGGAGAAAGTCGATGCCGTTCTGACGGATTCTGACATCGAGAAGATTTATCAGGCGTTGAGTGATGCGAATATAACTGAGCCAAAGATTCGGGCTGAGCATGTGGAAAAGGCGGGGAGTGTGGGGAAGCGTGATAGGTAGTAGGGAGTAGGAAGCCCATTCCTATCGATTCAAGTACTCGAGTAATATGAACCATTTGTATTGATTAAAAAAGAGAGTTCTTTAAAAATATTAGGAATTTTTCTTTGGTAACTAGCGTTGATTGTAACTTACCCATACAAGCATTAAAGGAATCCGCTTTCGCTTACCGCTGGAAATTAGGCTGTAATACGAATGTCACAAACTCGTTGGGGAGAGGGAGTTATGTGACATTCATAGAATTGGGAGTTATGAGAAATCATTGAGAAAGAAGGATGAAAAATGAAATATATTAGATATCCTAACGAAGAAGAATGGGATGGAATCATTAATAATAGCCCATTTGTAGGATTTGATTTTTCATCCTCTAGCTTTTATAACAATAATCCTGAAGTGATTGATATATTGGATAGTCCGATAATTAACTCACATGGATTACTGTTAATACAGAGATTTAGGTCACTTGTCGAAAGTTATATTTTATTAACTTTTTATTATCAATTAGGGATACCTGATGAGACTGAAAAGAGGAATACTAACGATACCTTCAAAGACTTTGAACCACATCATTTTGGAAATAAAGAAAAGTTTGATTACTACTCGGATGTCTTTTATTTTAAAGTGTTTTCATGTTGGGAAGTAATTGGACACATACTTAACATTCGGTACGATTTGAAGATGAAGAAAATTGAATTCAAGAAAGTGGTTAGGCAGTTGAAGAGAAAAGATAATGATATGTTCCTAAAGTTGTTTGAAATTATAAACAATATTGATTTTATTAAAGCAAATACTTATAGGAACCAGATTACTCACAATTACTCTCCAAACATGCCAGGATTAGTACGAAGTATAGATGAAAATGGGATGGTTATAGAGTATGTACAAGAATATTATAGCTCGAGAGTGGTATATGACAATATTAAATCAGTATTAGAATTACTCAAGCGCAGTATTGAAGTAATTAAAAACTAAGAGATTTTTTCAGTATTTCAACGAAGGCGATGAAACCTCATAACATCATATCTACGCTGCTGGCCGTTCGGCCCTTGGTTCGCAAGATGTGGAAAGCGAAGAAGTATATTCAGCTCACAACCCTACGAGGCTAAATTCGTCGGACCCGGTCGCGTTGCTTCCTTAAAACTCTCGGGTTCGTAGATACAGAAACGTTATAAGAAATCGGCATAAAACCAACATAATCATTGATATAGATTTAGATATCTATACGAGACAAGGAGAGTATCGATATGGATTTCAATCCAGAAATAATTAAGGTGACATCAGAATTGGTAAACCATGTTGGAAAGAAAAGTGTTGAAGCAATCTTTGATAAAATCCGCGCAGTTAAAAAGAAAGGTAACCAGGAAGAAGTAATTAATAGTCTTGAGGAAATAATTAACGAGTTAATTTCTGATAAAAATCAACTAATCCAAATAACTCAAGTATATGAAGAACAATTAATTACACAGAAGTTGTCTGATAAAGATATTGATTATATTACTAATAGCATTGTGCCGTTACTAGAGAGTTTATTACAACAAAGTGATAATGAAGATGCTGAAAAGCTAAGACAGAATATTGATATCTTTAAACCAATATTATCAAAGGAAACTTTTAATATACTTCAAATACTCGGATTCAATTTTAAACAAGCGATAGGTGAACCCCTTACAAAACTTATTGAATCTTTAATATCGTCAAAGATACCTCCGACTGGAGAAAAGGCTATAGATCTCCAAATGTTAAATGAGCAAAAACAGGTTGAGTATTTAAAAGTTGTACAAGATGAAGAATATTATCAAAGACTTTTGAGGATATACGGTCAACAATAGATTAATAATGATCTTCAGAAAGATGTTTGACAGTATATCATTGAAGAATACGCACTTCTTATTAAATTCACGCTGCGAGGCTTAAGCCCCTTGGTCGTCCGATATATAATCATGGAAGATGGATCAAACGACACACGACCCAGCCTAAGATAGCTCTTATCTTAGGCTGGGTCACGTCGTGAATTATTCTAATTGGGGATCCTTGGTCGCCAGAAGTAGGCGCGGCCGGTTCCTTCTGAGCCTTAAGGTGGTGGGACGTCGTGAATACAGAAACGTTATCAAAAATCATATTGGAGGACGAAATGACAGATAAAGAATTAATAAAACAACGAATTAATGATTTAGGCGAGGACTTTATTAAACAATTAGATATAATTGCAGTTAAATTTAAAGAGCAACATGATAAATTTATTGATGAAACCAATGGGGAGAACTTCTTTCAAATAATTTTAAGAGCACATTTATATATTGAGTATGAAATGAAGGAAATGCTGAAAATTAAATTACAACATCCTGAAGAACTTGGAGACCAATCAAGATTCGCGAGTACATTAAAAATCTTATTGGCTATCGGGGCAATTCCTTTGGAACTAAAAAATCCAATTAATTTCCTTAACAGAATAAGAAATAATTATGCTCATGATCTTAACTACCAATTTAATGAAGAAACATATAATAAGTTTATTAATAGTTTTTCTGAGGAGTTCAAGGCGAATTACAAAGAAAAGTATAAGGAATCTCTAGTAGTTAGACTAAGAGAGCTCCTTATAACTCTATGGTTACTATTGATTGAACTTAGACTAATCAATGACGAAGTTAAGACAGAATTGAATAATATATTTAGTTGAGTTGATAACTTCTGATATTGATACGCTCCTTTAAGCCTTTCGGGTTCGTAGAATCAAAAGCATTATCCGAAATTACCTAAAATTATTTAGAAAGAGAGTGAGCTTGTGTATGATTAAGTATATAGAATATCTTTGCACTTCAACTACAGCTTTTGTTAATAACGAAGTAGTAATTGATTTTGATCAGGGTGGAATCACAAAAGTGAAAATTCATTTTTCAAGCGAGGGAGATCGGCCCAATAGTGGACTAATAAGAATAACTATTAATTACAAAGAAACTATTGGTTACGATAAAGCTAAAGAATTAGGCGATCGCAAGGTTGAACAAATTATCAATAGTTTGGTTTTTGTTAAAGGAATTCAAATTAATAATCCTTATATTCATAGCGAAAATATTAGACCGAATTCGTCTGTTGTCGCTAGGATGGTAGGCAAATTTGAAATAATAGCTGATTTGAGACAAGAACAGATTGATGAGTTTGTAGAGTTGGCTAAAACTGAAAAAACTAATCATATTTATTATACTTTGTATAAACAATCAATGAATCACAATGACGATTTAGGGAAATTTATGTTCTTATACAGCTTGTTAGTAGTGATAATAGATGCGAAAAAGCAAAAAGATGTGGACTCTTATATTATTTCAAATGATCCTAGTGAAGAAGCTAAACAGAGACAATCTACAAGAATGATTAAGAAGGATGGAAGTGTAACAAGGAGTAATGAATTAGAAACAAGATTTACTTGGTTGAGAAATCAATTAGGACATACTCAAAAAAATAGTGAAGTAACGGCGGTCATTAATGAGATTAAGGAATGTTGGAGAGAGCTAGATCGTTTAGTGAAAAGTGCAATTGGAGATAAGATCGCTGAGTAGGAAAAATCGTGGAAGATGTAACTTCGGATAATATTATATTAATGCATAGAGCATAAAGAGCATATGCCCTCGGTCCGACAGGGAATCTTGGGGAAGCAGAAGCATTCGGACACAGATTTTTATCCTGCTGAAGGAGAATGGGACGGCTCAAGTCCTTAAACTACAAGAATTTATCATGTATCAACGAAACGCAGAAACGCCGGAGCGTTTCCATTCGTTCCGGAAGTGTCGAGAAAGTCCTAAGGACTTTTCGGAACTTCTATTTTATCTAAGGAAATCAGCTTTAACTCGAACTTCAGATTAGATAATGTGGGAGTTTTGATTGTTAATGAATATTTGCTGGATTTACTTTTACCTTAATCAAATATGCTAATCTATTCTCTAGAGTTAATCATAGGAGGTTTTTGATCCAGGTAGCCGCAGCTAAAATCGAAAACGAACACTGGCAGATGTTAATAGCCCGAAAAAAGGTGGGAAAGCCGCCGGCTGGACTGTGGGAGTTATCAGGAGGTAAGCGGAAGGTTTATAGATTAGTTAGAACGCGAAAAAATAATACTCTTTATTTATCGAGATTTTACACAAAAAGGGTGATTGGAATCCCAATCAGCCTTTTTGCTATGTAAGATGTTTACTTATGATTTAAAAATCGCTTTTAGCACATTCTTTGCCATAGAGATCTGCTGCGGACTTTGTTGTTCGAGCATATGCATTATTTCTTGAAGATCAGCTTGCGACTCTTCGTTACTCTCTACACTGGTATAGGTGAAGAGTTGAGATATATCTACCTCTAATGCCTCTGCAATCTTTGCAAGATTTAACAGAGCCACGTTTTTCTCTCCACGCTCGATTTGTCCGATATATGAGAAATGAAACCCTCCTTTTTCCCCGAGAGCTTCTTGCGTTAATCCCTTTTCTTTTCTCAAATCACGTAGACGAGCACCTAATCGAAGAAGGATCTCTTTATCCGTCATCATTCCACACCTCACTACTAAAAAGTGTAGATAAATTCATAGCAGCTATACACCAGTACTTGAATATTGAAAATGATACTTATAGATATTAATTTGGTGTATAATGGTAAATATAAGTATTTCCAGGATCCATGAATTCATAACATCCGAGGCTATATTTTTAATATGAGTCGTACAATAACCGAAGTGGGAGCTGAAATATGTGGATAAGCATTCGACCTCTATGGTTAATGGCACAGATACGATGAATAAGGCGCCAAAATTACAGACAAACGAGGCTATCCAAGAGAGAATTATTAATAAGTTACTTGATCGCTCACAAATTTATATGGATTCGGCAATTCGTTATATACACCAACCCACAGCTCATATTTGCATTGTGTTAGGTGATAGAGCATTGGAGTCCATGTTGATGGCGCTGTATATAAAAGAAAACAATTTGACTTCTATTCCTCATTCACTATCCCTAGATGATGTGGCTCGGCTCACAGCTGAGGAGTCTGGCTTTGATTTGGATATTGTGATGTTTATTCAGTCCATTCATTTTCTGGCAAGCTTCAAAGATACTGCCCTCCTTCAACAAATCCAAATCACTCATCTTAAGAGGTTGCTAAGTAGAGTGGACGATGTATTAACTCACTTATCACGAAGAATCTCAACCCATAGCTCGGAAGAGGATCGGTCCATATTTTCCAAATAAGATGTCCCATAATTCTTCTATGTACAATTCTTAATGATGGATTGGGCGAAGCGGGTATTGGGGATTCGAGGACAGGAATAGTTTTATTATCTAATAGTTGATCTTTACACAAAAAGCTGGTTGGAATTCCAATCAGCTTTTTGAATATCTAAGCTATTACTTATTATTAAAAATTTCCTTAAGCACATTCTTCGCCATAGCGATCTGCTGAGGATCTTGTTGTCTGAGCATATACATTATTCCTTGCATATCAGCTTGCAATTCTTCGCTACTTTCTAAAAGGGTAAAGGTGAAGAACCATCAAGTTCCACACCCCTCTACTTAAAAGTGTAGATAAAATCCCACCTGCTATACACCATCATTTAAATATCTATGTGCTTGAGCGCATACACAGGCAAAGGTGCGACCGCCGCACTGCGGGTTGGCGGACATGTTCGTCATGATTCACGACCTCGAATTTCATGCGATGGACCCCGGGAAGCCGCGTCCTGACTGGGCCAGCAAAAGATGTGTCCTCTAAAAAAAATGTGGCTTGTGGGCATTTTTCGCCTGTTTTAGGATGGGAGTTGGATACAGCCGAAAGAGATTGGCATAAAGGTGGTAAACGAAAAATGGAAAATCTACTAGCCCGGAAGAATGCGGGAGACCGCCGCAAACGGTTCGACCGGAAGCGCCTTCTCATCAACATCCCTTTATTCGTGATGTTTACCCCGATCATCGTGTACTTCCTTGTATTTAAGTACATCCCGATGCTTGGGCTCGTGGTGGCCTTCAAAGACTACAATTTCACAGAAGGGATATGGGGAAGCCCCTGGGTGGGGCTGGATCATTTCAAGCTGCTGTTCTCCAATCCGAATATGCAGAACATCCTGCGCAATACGTTTATCCTCAGTCTTCTGCAAATTGTCGTCGGCTTCCCGTTTCCCATTCTGACGGCACTCCTTATCCATGAGGCCCGGAAGCTGTGGTTCAAGAAGACGGTCCAGACGGCGGTTTTTCTGCCCCACTTTCTAAACTGGGTCATCGTGGGGCAGATCGTGATTACGATTTTCTCCCAGCAGACGGGCATCGTCAACACCGTCGTGGAAGCGTTGTTCGGCGAACCTTACGCCTTCCTGTACCATGAAGGCTCCTGGATCTCGATCTTCGTCGGAGCCGGCATCTGGAAAGGAGCGGGATGGGGAGCGATTATTTATCTGGCGGCGCTTGCGGCCATCGATACGTCGCTATACGAGGCGGCGAGTATGGATGGAGCCGGCAAATGGCGGCATATCTGGCATATTTCGCTTCCTTCGCTTGTCCCGACGATCGTCATTCAGCTGATCCTGACGATCGGCGGCGTCATGGAGGTTGGTTTTGATCAGGTATACGTACTCCAGAACTCGGTCGTATCCAGCATATCGGAGGTGATCTCCACCTGGAGCTACAAATCCGGAATCAACGGGGGACAATTCAGCCTGGCGACGGCTCTTGGCCTGTTCGAATCACTCATCGGCCTGACGCTGGTGCTGCTGACGAACTGGATCGCCCGGCGCTACAATCAAGGATTATGGTAAGGGAGGTGGGACATTGATGAGAGATTCACGAGGAGAGAAACTATTTTATACACTGAATACCGTCATCCTGTCGTTGTTTGCCCTCAGCTGCATTCTGCCGATGGTGCATCTGCTTGCCCTGTCATTCAGCAACCAGGATGCGATTGTGTCGGGGCTGGTATCGCTGTGGCCGGTCGGCTTTACGGCTGTCGCCTACGACAAGCTGGTGAACGGTACGCAGATTGTGAAGGCGCTGGGTAACAGCGTCGAGATCACCTTGGTCGGCACGTTCCTCAATCTGCTGTTTACGCTGCTCTGCGCATATCCGCTGTCGCGGGGTTATATGTACGGCAGACGTTTCTTCACCCTGGCCATCGTCTTCACGATGCTGTTCTCCGGCGGTTTGATCCCCGGGTATTTGCTGGTCAAGTCGCTGGGACTGATCAATACCTATGGGGCGCTCTGGCTGCCCGGTCTGGTCAGCGTATACAATATGCTGGTCATGCGCACCTTTTTCATGGGGATTCCTGAGGAACTGGTGGAGGCCGCACGAATCGACGGCTGCGGGGAGTGGAGGCTGCTGTTCCGGGTATTCCTTCCGCTGTCGCTGCCAGTCATCGTGGCGCTCGGACTGTTCTATGGCGTCGGCCATTGGAATTCCTTCTTCAATGTGTTGATGTTCATCAATTCGCCGGAAAAATTCAATCTGGCCGTGCTCGTCCAGCAGATGATTCAAAGTCAGTCACTGCTTCAGGAGATTGGCACTATGTCTCCGGAGGATTTCGCTTCGATTACGCCGGAGTCCATCAAATCGGCGGGAGTGGTGGTCATGATCGTGCCGATGCTGATCCTATATCCATTCCTGCAAAGGTATTTCATTAAAGGGATTTTAATCGGGGCCATTAAAGGATAAAACCGTTTACCGGGAGAATTCGTTGAATAGGGAGAGTGTCTCATGAAAGGTTATATGAAAAAAACGCTAGGCTGCACCTTATCGGGTCTGATTGCTCTTACAGTTATCCTGTCCGGCTGCTCCAAGGATGAGCCGTCATCTTCCGCCTCGGGCAAAACCGGCGAGGCCGGGAAATCAAAGCCGTCGATTACGGTATCGATGTACGACCGCGGCAATATCCCGCAGGAAATCGGTACGGTGGATAATAATCTGTGGACCAAATGGGTCAACGAAAACTCAGGGGTTAACGTGAAGTTCATTCCGGTGCCCAGATCCGACTCCGTTAAGAAATTCAACACGCTGCTGGCCGCAGGCCAGGCGCCAGATCTGATACTGGAATACGACACGAACTTCCTCAACCAGTTGTACACGCAGAAGCAGATTATGCCGCTCGATGATCTTATCGATCAATACAGCACGGAATACAAGCAGCTGCTGGAGCAATATCCGCTGCTTCGGAAGCTCGGAACGAAATCGGACGGCAAGCTTTATGGAATCGGGCGGGTGCTTGGCTACATTCCCGGCAACTTTCTGTTCATCCGCCAAGACTGGCTGGACAAGCTGGGTCTGAAGGTGCCGGAGACCGATGAAGAAGCCTTCGAGGTTATGAAAGCGTTTGCTTCCCAGGATCCGGACGGCAACGGAAAAGCGGATACGTTCGGTGCCAATTTGAGCGGCGCCGGCGGTGGCTGGGTGGATACGATGTTCCAGAATGTTTCCTGGATTATTAATGACGGCAATCTGGTAAGGGATTGGGAGCGGGCCGAGGACGCTGCTTCCTACAAGAAGAGGATGTTCGAAGAAGGACTCGTCGACAAGGATTACCTGACGGACAATGTAGGCAAGAAATCGGAACAGGATTTCCTTCAGGGCAAGACCGGGATCTACGGAGCGGCGGGCAGCGTGCATCTGATTTATACCCAGTACCAGACGTTCAAAAGCAATAATCCCGATGCCAAACTGACGGTTATCGCCGTTCCGCGCAGCAAATACGGCCAGTTCAGTCCCGGCTTCAATGCGCCGATACAAATGTCCGGGGCCGTGAATGCCAAAGCGGCCTCCCCCGAAGGGGTGATACAACTGATTGATTTCCTGAGCAGCGCATCCACAGTCAAAACGATGAAATACGGCCTCGAGGGCGTACATTACAAAATGGAGGACGGCAAGGAAGTCACCCTCGACAAAGATAAATATGACAAGGAGATCAGCTGGCTTGGCGATTTCCGGATGGTCGGATCGCAGTACCTGATCAATGAATTCACCAAATATCTGGAGGATCTCGACCAGTCCAAGCCGCTGGACAAGGATGTTTATGACATGATGACGAAAGCCTACAGTCTCTATATCTCCAAGGATCATCCTATTCCGGCGATTACGATGGACGGTTATATGCCGGGTCTGCCCGCAGATATGCTGTTCATCGCCAACAACGTGAACCAGCCGGTAACCGACCTGTGGAACAAGGCGATTGTCAGCGGCAAAGGCTATACGGTGGAGCAGGCCGCCGCCGATGCAAAATCGCTGTGGAAAAAGTCCGACGGCGAGAAGCTGGAGAAGTGGTATGCCGACTGGTATGCGGCCAATAAAGACAGCTGGGTATTCACCAAAGATCTTTACGATATGAAATTCTAATGGAATGAAGGACCTTTCCTACCGGCTGCGTATGACGCGATACCGGTAGGATCTTCGCTTTTGCCGGAGGAGAGCGGCCCGGAAGGAAGGGGGATGCCGATGAAAACAAAATCGTGGTATCAACGGCTGTTGGCCACGTATTTGCCGATATTTTACCTGGTCATTTTCTTCCTGATTTTCGTATTCTTCATGACGGTCAGCGAGATGTCGCGCCAGCAGACGTCCAACGCCAACGACAGCTATGCCAAATATGTCATGCAGGCGCTGGAGTCTGCCCTGCAGAATATCGACCGGGACTTCTACAGGGAGCTCGATACGGATCCCGATATCCAGGCATTCCTGTTCCGCAAGGACGACGGCGAAAGCGAATACCTGCTCAACAGCCGGCTGGCGAACAAGTTTAAAACCATGGGAGTCAGCTACCCGCTGATCCACTCCATCTATCTGTACCGGGACGCAGACCGCCGGGTGCTGACCTCCAATGCGATCATGTCCAGCGACAGCTTCGGCGATCGCGAGTTCGCGGAGGAGCTGGCAGGCGGAGGAGAAGTTCCCTATACATGGACTGGAGTGCGCGATTACAGGCTGTTCAGCTTCGATCCTACCACTTCGGTTGTCTCACTGGTCCGCAAGGTGCCTTTGCAGTATGAGAGCCGGGGATTTCTCGTCATCAATGTCTCGGTCAGCGGAATTCGGGCCATGGTGGATGAGATGGCAACCCAGAATGTCGGCTCCACAGCGGTATATGATGCTTCGGGCCGGGTGATCGTCGGTTCGGTCAGCGACAATCTGCAGGGCATGTCTTTGGTGAAATCCTCCTATATGATGTGGGAGGTACGGACCGGTCTGATCGGAGGGTCTGCATACCGGGTAATCCTGAATTTCTTCTACGGCTGGATTGCGCTTGGGTTTTCGGCAATTCTGCTCGGAACGGCCTTGATCGTGTTCGTTACCCGGCGTTATACCTCGCCGCTCGACGCTATTGTCCAGCGGATCAAATCCTATTCCAAATCCCGATCGAAGGAGCTGGCCGTGATGGCCGGCGGCCAGCTGCAGTTCTTCGAGACTGCATTCGATCATCTGCTGGAAATCGCGAATTTGTACACCGATGTTCATCATGAGAATCTGGTTTACCGCAGAAAAACGTTTTTCATCGAGCTGGTTGGCGGGGAACGGAGAATCGACGCTTCCGTCTGGGAAGAAGAGACTGGAAGATTCGGAATGACGAGCGGTTTCCGAGAGCTTGCGATCGGTATTCTGGATATCGATAAATATCCGGGCTTCTGCGGAGCGTACAGCTATCAGGATCAGAATCTGATCAGGTTCGTCATCTCAAGCGTCGTGAAGGAGACGGCTGCCGAGATGCGCATCGCGGTCTGGTCGGAATGGCTGGAGAACGAGCGGCTGACCGTGCTGTTCTACGCGGAAGAGCCGGAGCCTGGACTCCGCTCGGAGGTTGCCGTCTTATGTGACAGAATCCGGATTTGGATTCAGGATCATCTGGAGTATACGGTGACCATCGGGATCGGGTCAGTAGTGGAGAAGTTGGAAGACGTTCCGCGCTCCTTCGATGAAGCCGAGGAGGCGTTGACCTATAAATCCTCCGCGGGTATGAACCGGATCATCGCTTATAGCGATACCGAGCGCGGTTTTCAACTGGATTCGTTTGTTTATTTGCAGCTGATCCGCAGCATTGCAGAATCTTTCAAGCTGAGAGACTCAGACTGGAAAATCAAGTTTGCCGAGCTGGTCGATCATATGCGAAGCCGGCTGTTTTTGCGCCAGGACATGGTCAACCTGCTGCAATACATGATTTTTCACATCTCCAAGGAAGTATGGGATCTCCCCGCGCCATACAAAGAGGCATGGGACCGGGTGACCCCGGAGCTGAGCGGCGTGCTCCTGGACTTCGATACGCTGGAGGACGCCCGGGAGCGGCTTGAAGCACTGCTGGACGAGGCTGCCGCATGGTTTGAGCAGCTCCGTCCCGGCAAGCAAAATCAGGAGCTGATCCGCAATGTCAAAGCATACATCGAAGCTCATTATCACAGTCCTGATTTATCGCTGGGCCTGCTTAGCTCCGAATACGGCATCCATCAGAGCAATTTGAGCCGTCTGTTCAAGGAGGAAATCGGCGAGAATTTCGTCGACTATCTGGCCCGCATCCGAATTTTGCGGGCGAAGGAGCTGCTGCAGACGACGAAGGATCCCATCCAGGACATCGCGGGCAGGGTGGGGTATTTGCATTATTTTTCCTTTAACCGGGTATTCAAAAAAATCATGGGCCTGACGCCCGGCGAATACCGCAGAAGCACAGCGTCGGAGCCGGAAGGCGGATAGGAGGCGAACATGGATCAACATTGGCAGGCGCGCTGGATTCGGCACCCGGATTTTCAGGGGATAACTCCGATCGGGCTGCTCCATAAGGAGACGGAACCGCAGCCGGAGAGACTGCATCCTCCGGAGCTGAAGCATCATCATACCCTGTTCCGCAAAGAGATTGAGCTGGTGGCGGATCAACTGGAGAAGGTAGTGCTGAATATCAGCGCGGACGATTATTACAAGCTTTATATCAACGGAGTCTTTGTCGCGCAAGGTCCGGCCCAGGGATATCCGTTTCATTATCATTACAACCAGCTGGATGTCACTTCTTACTTGGTGCCCGGACGTAATGCCATCGCCGTCCATGTTTATTACCAGGGGCTGGTGAACCGAGCCTACAACAGCGGGGATTTGCGCCAGGGATTGATTGCCGAGCTGACGACGGCGGGCCAAACCACGCCGCTCGCGGAAACGGACGAAAGCTGGCGCTGTGTGCGGACGATGGAATATGGCGCCGGGGATGCAGCCACGACCGGCTACGACACTCAATATATCGAGCATATCGACAGCCGCCTTGCCTTCCGGGGCTGGCGCGCGGCGGGTTATGACGACTCCGGCTGGATGAAGCCCGCCTCGCTCGGGCTGGAGCATACCGGTTATACTCTCTTCGAGCAGCCCACGCCTCCCGTGGAGGTATACCGGAAGAAGCCAGCCCGGGTGCAGCGGATCGGAGATGATCATTATCTGGTGGATTTTGGAGAGGAGATCACCGGCCAATTCACGATGAAGGCATGCGGAGAAGCCGGGACGGTTGTTGAAGTACGCTGCGGGGAAGAACTGGACGATGATGGACGTGTCCGTTATGAAATGCGCTGCAACTGCAATTACCGGGAGCAGTGGACCTTGTCCGGGCACGAGGATGAGCTGGAGCCGTTCGATTACAAAGCGTTCCGCTATGTGGAGATCATCGGACCAGGCGGGATTCTGGATGAGCAGACGTTCGCCGCTGTAGTCCGTCATTATCCCCTGTCGCCCAGGCAGAGCGGCAGCTTCCGCTCGGAAGAGTGGCTGCTTAACGGTATCTGGGACATTTGCGGCCGCGCTGTCCAAAGCTGCGCGCAGGAATCCTATGTGGATTGTCCCAGCCGGGAGAAGGGGCAGTATCTTGGAGACAATACGGTTATCGGCCATGCCCATCTGTATGTGAGCGGCGATTCGCGTCTGGTCCGGAAGGCGCTGCGCGACTTTGCTTTAAGCACGACGGTATGTCCGGGCATGATGGCGGTCGCCCCCGGGAACTTTATGCAGGAAATCGCGGACTTCTCCTGCCTGTGGCCCATGCAGCTGCTTACCTATTACCGGCATACCGGGGACACCGCTTTTCTGCAGGAGATGCTGCCCTTCGCCGACGGCATCGTGGACTATTTCCGCAAGTACCAGCGTGCTGACGGGCTGTTGGCCGATGTGAAGGAGAAATGGAATCTCGTCGACTGGCCGGAAAATCTGCGCGACGGCTACGACTTCCCGCTGACGCGTCCGGTGGGGGATGGCTGCCATAATGTGATCAACGCGCTCTATTACGGATGCATGCAAACCGTGCAGGAGATCAAGGATGAGCTGCAGGTAGAATATGAAGACCGGCTTCCGGCGTTCAAAGCGGCGTTTCTCGCTGCCTTCTATCGGCCGGAGAGCGGGCTGTTCGCCGATGCGGAGAACAGCTCACACCACTCGCTGCATGCGGGCGTATTCCCGCTGTTGTTCGGACTGGCGCCGGAGCAGTCCGTGCCCGCGCTGGTTGCCGAAATCCGCCGCAAGCGGTTCAGCTGCGGCGTTTATATGGCCTACTTTGTGCTGAAAGCGCTGGCTCGAGCTGGTGAACATGCTCTCATTTATGAGCTGATTACCGGAGATGACGAGCATTCCTGGAGCCAGATGCTGCGGGAGGGGGCAACCAGCTGCTTCGAGGCGTGGGGCAAGGAACAGAAATGGAACACCAGTCTGTGCCATGCCTGGGGCAGCGCGCCGATCCCCGTGCTTATCGAGGATATCATCGGCTTGAAGCCGGCGCGTCCGGGATGGGAGGAGATTTCATTCGTTCCCCGGCTGCCTTCCGGTATGAAGTCGTTTCATCTGCGCATTGTTGTCCCTACGGGCATTATGGAGGTTCGTTACGACGGTGCCGAAGCGGAGCTTATCCTCCCGGATCAGACGGTGAGACGGCCAGCCGGCGGGAAGCTATAAACGGATTGCCAACAATAAGGACGGGATTCCGCAGCCAAGAGCTTATTGGAATCCCGTCCTTATTTTATTATAAAGCTGTTTTCCCGGGGCCTTCTGGAAGACGGCAGGCTTTTTAACCGGATTAGGATTCGGCACTTGATATCATCTGTTTACCCCAAAAAGAATTCGAATCATAGCTGTCTCCGTGCCAATTCTCATCTGGACTAAGCGGTGTTCATCAGCAGTGTATAACCGAAGCAAATCGCTCCAGTTCAATTCGCATGGAACAGTGTAATTTTTTTCTATGAAGAGAAGGATTGGAGTGCTGAAATAGAGAACGTGATATTAGATTCTGATGATAAGAAAGGAAAACTTTTTTATAATATCAGAAAGTATAAACACCAGAGCCATTGCTTCCTGATATTGCAAGAAAAACTTCCTTTAAACGCGGTCTGTCTTCTTTGAAAGTACGTCGATAGGCGTTTTTCTTATCGGATCATCCTTCATCATAGTAATCCATCTAGCTTATTCCCGGGCCAGCGATTGTTTAGGCGAAGTAAATTGAATAGGAGGAGTCAAAATGAGACTGGCAGGAAAAATAGCGCTTATTACGGGTTCCGGATCCGGAATCGGAAAAGCTGCGGCACTGCTCTTTGCCCAAGAAGGGGCAACGGTGATTGTCAACGACCTGGATGCGCAGAAGGGAGAAGAAACCGTACAGGAGATCGTTGAAATGGGTAGTAAAGGGATGTTCATACAAGCGGATGTGACGGATCCGGCCTCAGTCCAAGCGATGGTGAAGCAGACTATTGCTGCTTTCGGCCATATCGATGTTCTGTTCAATAATGCCGGAATTAGCGGGGTCGGGGCTTTGCATGAGGTTGAACCGGATGTATGGGACCGGGTGATGAGCGTGAATATTCGCGGCGTTTACTTGCCAAGCAAATATGCTCTGCCACATATGATGCAGCGCAAATCGGGTTCTATCATTAATATGTCATCGTGCATCGCGGAAATCGGTTTGGCGAAGCGCGCTTCCTATTCGGCAACGAAAGGTGCTGTGTTGGCACTGACGAAATCGATGCAGGTAGACTATGCGCCTTATGATATTCGTGTCAATGCGCTGCTCCCCGGAACCATTCTGACACCCTTTGTGGAGAATTATTTGAATAACAGCTACGAGAATCCCGAAGCTGCGATGGAGTCCCTTAAAAAACGCCAGCTTAGCGGCGAACTGGGCAGACCGGAAGATGTCGCTAAAGCGGCTTTGTTCCTTGCCTCGGATGAATCGAAGTTTATGATGGGCTCTCCGCTGTATATCGATGGCGGCGTCGTATTCGGCAAGGATGCTTAACATTTTAATAGGAGGGTGATCTCTTGAAATTACTAACGTTTATTCATCATGACCAATATCGGCTTGGAGTGAAAACGGATGATGGAGTCCTGGATGTCCTAGGGGCGCTATCCTTGATCCCACCTGAAAAGGCGATTCCAACAACGATCCATGAGGTGCTGGATGGCGGAGATATAGCACTGGCTGCCCTTTGCGAATATGTGGATCATGTGCTGCAATCCGATGATGTAATCCGCACTTCTATGCTGCAGGAGTCGTCACTAACGCTTGGGCCCTGTGTGACCCATCCGAATAAAATCATCTGTGTAGGCTTGAATTACCGGAAGCATGCGGAAGAAACGAATGCACCGATTCCGGAATACCCGATTCTTTTTAATAAATTTAACAACACCCTGGCAGGAGCCGGCGAACCGATTCCGCTTCCGAAAGTTTCACAAAAAGTAGATTATGAGGCAGAACTGGTTATCGTCATGGGCAAAACGGCCAAGTATGTTTCCAAAGAAAACGCACTTTCCCATGTATTCGGGTACTGCAATGTGAACGACTTATCCGCCCGTGATTTGCAGGTTCGCACCCATCAGTGGCTGCTCGGCAAATCCTGCGATAAATTTTCGCCTTTGGGGCCGTATTTGGTCACGGCGGATGAAGTCGGCAATCCGAATGATCTGGATATTCAATGCCTTGTCAATGGAGAAGTGCGTCAGCATTCCAATACGTCGGATATGATCTTTTACTGCGATGAGATCGTCAGCTATATTTCCCAGCATATGACCCTTGTTCCCGGCGATATTATTTTGACTGGAACGCCGGAAGGGGTTGTGCTCGGTTATCCGCCAGAGCAGCAGGTGTATCTGAAAGACGGCGATCAAGTCACCATACAAATCGAAAAGCTGGGATCCATCACCAATACGATGGTAGCCGAGTCGTAAATATCCGTAAAGGTTCGTGTTCAAAAAGGTCGGTTTTCTGCACCGAAGCTTATGCTTCCGATGAGGTGCGTTTTTTCAAAACGCCCCGGTTGGGTGGATTTCCCATGACAATCGTACATTTCATATATGATACATGATATACTTTGGGCAACTCGTAAAAAATGGAGATGAGCCCTTTGGCAGATAAACGATTGAGCCGCCATGTATTAACGGATGAACTCTATGATTTGTTGAAGAAAAAAATCCTGTCCCATGACATATCCGCAGGAAACAAAATCAATATCGATCAATTAGCGAGAGATTTGGGCGTCAGCAATATTCCAATTCGAGAGGCATTGTTCCGCTTGGCTTCCGATGGATTTGTCAAAGTCGTACCGTTTAAAGGGATGTATGTCGCAGAAATGAACATGACGGATATCGACGAAATCTTCGAAATTCGTTATGCGTTAGAAGAACTTTCTGTTCGAAAGGCTGCTCCGCATATCCCCAAGTTTCGACTCGAACAAATTCTGCAAGAGCTCGATGCTGTTGAACAAATGTGGGAAGGGAGCCATAAAGAGAGCGTCATCTCCAAGATGAACCATGATCTGCATGGAACGATACTTGCTTATGCAGGCAATGAGAACCTGAAACAGATGGTCACGGCTTTAATCGAACGGGTTCACCGCTACTTGAACTTGGCCCATTACAAGATCGACATGAGCGCGGAGATCGCAGAACATCGAAGAATCGTGTTAGCTTTGCTCGAGAAGGATACAGAAAAAGCCGTAGAAGCTTCCAGAATCCATCTTCACCAGGCATATCAACGGTTGCGAGACAACTTTAAGTAACTTCCATATTCCGCTTTACACTATAAATCGTGTATGATATTATTCAAAATAAATCATACACGATTTATGATTTTGAATGCGGTTACATAATAGCGGAGGGGACGATAATCATGTTTGTTCGCACAGTGAGCTTGTGGAGGAAAAACATTTATCGGCATTGGCAGCTTTATTGTATCGTGGCATTACCCGTTCTATTCCTCATCACGTTTAATTACGTCCCGATGATCGGCATCCAGATTGCATTTAAAGAGTTCAACCCCACACAAGGCATATGGCACAGTCCATGGGTCGGGGGGGAGCAGTTCGAGATGTTTTTCAGTTCACCTTACTTCTGGCCAATCATCAAAAACACCCTCCTTCTTAGTATCTACGCATTATGTATCGGAACACCTGCCGCCATCCTACTCGCACTCGCGCTCAATGAAGTGAAGAATCAACGTTTTAAGAAAATCGTGCAAATGTTTACGTATGCCCCATACTTTATTTCCACCGTTGTGTTAGTCGGCATGATTAACATTATTTTATCCCCCACAACAGGACTTTACGGTCAATTATCCCATCTCTTCGGCGTAGAAAATGTCTATGATATTTTAGGCGAATCGAAAGCCTTCTCATCTCTGTATGTCTGGTCAGGCGTTTGGCAGGAGACGGGTTATGGCGCCGTCATTTATCTTGCAGCATTAGCGAACGTGAACCCAGAGCTCTATGAAGCCTCTAAAATTGACGGTGCATCCCGCATTCAGAAAATCATTCATATCGATTTGCCTGCGATTCGCCCAACGATCATCGTGCTATTCATTTTAGCCGTTGGCGGGCTGATGAGCGTAGGATTCGAGAAAGTCTTTCTGCTTCAGAACATGTTGAACCTGAGCACGTCCGAAGTCATATCCACGTATGTGTACAAAATTGGGTTAGTGAACACCAACTACAGCTTCGGGGTCGCCGTCGGCTTGTTCAACTCCGTTGTTGGGTTCATTCTGATCTTCACAACGAATGTGCTCGCTAGAAAATTTTCGGATTCGAGTCTGTTCTGATGAGGGGGATAGCCATGGAGAAAGCCCGACACATTCGCGAGCCTTGGAGTGACCGAGTAAGCATCGTCGTTATTTATATCTTTCTAAGTATCATTCTATTATGCGTCGCGTACCCCCTAATCTATATTGTTAGCTCATCGTTCAGTTCATCGGCTGCCGTCATGTCCGGTAAAGTATGGTTGTTCCCGGTAGAACCTACGTGGTACGGGTATCAAGCCGTGTTCCAATATCAGCAAATCTGGACGGGTTACCTCAATTCCGTCATCTATACCGTATCGGGGGCTATCATTAGCGTTGCTCTAACCATCATGATGGCCTATCCCTTATCACGTAAGACGTTTATGGGCAGGAAAGTCCTCATGTGGGCGCTGTTGTTCGCTATGCTGTTCAGCGGGGGATTAATTCCTTACTATCTCGTGATCAAATCTCTTCATCTGCTCGATACGCGTTGGGCGATGATCCTTCCAGGCGCGCTCAACATCTTCTCGATTATTGTCGCCAAAACATTCTTCCAAAGCTCGATCCCAAATGATTTGTATGAAGCTGCTCAGCTCGATGGCTGCAATGATACGAAGTTCTTAACACGAATCGTTCTCCCGCTATCCAAGCCTGTTATTGCGGTATTGCTGCTCTGGGCTGCCGTGAGCAATTGGAACTCCTATTTTAACGCGCTGATCTTCCTGAACAGTGAGCATCTCTACCCGCTGCAGCTCATCTTGCGCGAAATTCTGGTCTTAAACAATGTCTCGACGAACTCGATTACATTATCTCCGGAACAACTCAAGCAGTTCGAAGATATGAAGACACTCCTGAAATATTCCGTGATTGTAATTGCTAGCATTCCGGTGTTGATCCTGTATCCTTTCATTCAAAAATATTTCGTAAAAGGGGTGATGGTGGGTTCCATCAAGGAATGAGCACGGAGGGGCATTCGGGTGATTTTCATTTCGAATTTTGGAGGGGTATGCATGATTCGTATCAATCGAACGGTATTGGCGGTCATGATGGCATCCATCATGATCATATTATCCGCTTGCTCAGGCAATTCGACAGAATCTACGAACAAAAATGCATCGACGAATAGCAATGGAGCGGTTGACGAGAACAAAGTGGTCGATGTTTCTTTCTTCGCGGTTCCGTCTTCCGATGTCATAGACCTCAAAACGAACTGGTTTACCGGTTATGTGAAAGAAACCTTCAAACTGAATATCCAATGGAATATCGCGCCATCCAGTGATTATTTAGCAAAGCAATCCCTTCTGCTGTCCAGCGGCAACTATCCGGATGCCTTCTGGTCGGGCAGCTTTTCACCGTCAGATATTCTGAAATATTCAAAGCAAGGAATCATCGTCCCGCTCAACGCTTATATCGAGAAGTATGCTCCTAATTTGACGAAAGCAATGGAGACCGCGCCAGGTCTGAAGCAAGCGATGACCGCACCGGACGGGAATATTTATGGCGTGCCGAGCTATAATTCATGCATTCATTGCTATTGGGGACAGAAATTCTGGATTAATACCGATGATCTGAACAAATTCGGCTTGTCCATGCCGACGACGACGGATGAGCTGACGAATGTCCTGCAGACCTTTAAAGATAACGGGCTCATACCGTTGTCCGGCACCTCCGACGGGTTTGATCCGACAATCTTCCTCATGAACGCCTTCATCTATGACAATGGCTCCGATTTCTTCAACGTAGAGGATGGGAAAGTGAGCTATGCACCTGTACAAGAAGGGTGGAAGAAGGGCCTTACCTATATCCGTGATTTGTACGCGAAAGGACTCCTTGATAAGCAAGCTTTCAGCCAAAAGGGCGAGGTCATCAAGCAGCTGGCTGCGCAGAACAAAGTAGGCGTCGTACCGTATTTGTACAGCGCGGGATTCATTGATACCGCTAACCCGAATTATCCCAACTGGAGTACTGTACCCCCTTTGAAAGGGCCGGATGGTACCCAATATGCAGCATTCAGCGGAAATACTCCTAAGTCCCTGACATTCGTCGTTACAAAAAACGCTACGGAAGAGCAAATTGTGCGAATGATCAAACTCGTCGATTTCATCTATACGCCTGAAGGCACCCAAATGATGAATTTCGGGCAGGAAGGGAAGTATTGGACCAAAGCAGGTGATGGGGTCAAGGGGCTGAGCGGGGAACAAGCGCTGTTCATTACGCAGTCTGACAAATTCTACTCTGCTGGCGCGAAGCAGAATGAAGGCTGGAACCAAATGGGGCCCATTTTCCAGAATACGACGTGGAGAAACGGATTTGTAGAAGCGAAGGCGCCATTTTCGGCAGATGGATTGGAATCTCTCCTGATGCTGGAGACGATGAAGAATTATGCCGGTCATCAGCCGAAGCAAGTGTATCCAGGGGTGATTTGGATTCAACCCCAGGAGTACCAGAACTTCGCCTTGCTGAAGACGAATATTGAACAGTATGTCAAGCAATCCATGGCCCAATTTATTAATGGATCGAAATCCATTGAGAACGATTGGCAGACCTATGTAGAGGGCTTGCAGAAACTAGGATTGACGCAGTATCTGGAGATGGCACAGAAAGCGATGACCGAGCCGTTCGATACCTCCGCATTCCAGTCCGATCCGAAGACGGTTGAGTTCTTGTCATCCCTGAAATAAACGACGGAGGTGTATGTACGACATGAATTCGAAGACGCTTCGGGTTGCGCTCATTGACGGTCCTGCCTATGCTCCGCTTTACGCATGCTTGTCGCAATTCAGTCAGCAGTTCGGGATTCAAGTGGACATTGGGTTCAAGGGAACACATCCTGAGCTGAATCGCCATGTACAAGAAAGTATGGAGAACGGCTTGCCATCCTATGATCTGATATCGACGCATACGAAATATGCGCCCTCGCAAGCCCGTTATTTATATGGATTAGAACAAGAATTCACCGCAGAAGAGCTGGAGGATTTCTCTCCCGCTCTTCTGGATCTTGCTCGCGTGCAAGGCAAATTGATGAGTATTCCGCGTAATTTTGATGCCAGGCTGCTGTTCTACCGGCGCGATCGTTTGGAGGAGCTGGGGTTATCCGCTCCGGAGACCTGGGAGGAGCTAGCTCATGTCGCATCCAGTGTAACTGAAGCTGGCTACACGGGATTCGTATTCCCCGGGATGGAATCCGGGTTATTCGGGACCTTCTTCGAGTTATTAATCAGTGGCGGTGGACAGCTATTCGATGAGCAATTACAGCCTATGTTTGCCAGTGAAGCGGGAGTCGAGGCCCTTCAGAAGCTCAGACAATGGTATCAATGGGGGGGGACACCGAAAGGGCTGCCGGATATGCATTATGATGAAGTGTCGGCATCCTTTCGGCAGGGGGAGAGTACGATGGTTACCGATTGGCCAGGTTATTTCGGCTTACTCTCCGAATCACCCGTCGCTAACGTATTCGATCTTGCGTTGACCCCGAAATCGGCAAGCGGTCGTCGTGCGGTCTATTGCGGAAGTCATTCGTTCGCGATTCCAGCGTCCAGCGAGCACGTGAAAGAGGCACTTTTATTGTTGAAATTTATCACTTCGCCGGAAGCGCAAGCCGTGGATGCGGATCAAGGTCATGTTCCTGTAAGACAATCGATCATGAAACGCCTGAAACGGGAGGCTCTACCGAATTCCATTGCCGCTAAACGCTGGACTCTACTAGAGGAGACAATCGCTACGAGCGTCATTATACCACCCAAGTTTCCAACGTACCCTACGGCTGAGGACATTCTATGGCAAGCGCTTCGCAGATGCATCATAGGTGAATTGTCAGAACATCAAGCGTTAGCCCTTGCATCGGAGCAAATTCAAGAGCTTATCCGTTCTTAGGCAAGAAGCAAGCATTCATGATACGGGTTGAGAGGAGGAAGTACGTTGTCTTTTGAAGGGAAAGTATGCATTGTAACGGGTGGCGGATCCGGTATCGGTGAAGTGACAGCCAGGAGATTCGCCTCCGAAGGCGCTATCGTGGTCATTGCAGATGTTAATGAAGAAGAGGCGCGAAGGGTCGTACATGAGATCATTCGCCATAACGGATCAGCAGTGGCTATACAGACGGACGTATCCGACGGCATGGCGGTTCAAGCGCTTGTTACGGATGTTGTCAGGCAATTCGGTCGGATCGATGTCTTATTCAATAATGCTGCAACCATATTGCCTAAACCATTGGAAGAGGTATTGGAACACGAATGGACAAGGGTAATCGACATTAACCTGAAGAGCGTATATCTGATGATTAAATATACGATACCTTATTTAAGGACCACGTGTGGGAGTATCGTCAATATGGCCTCGTTGAATGGTTTGGTTGGACAGAAGCAGAACGCCGTCTACGTCGCGACCAAAGGCGCCATCATTGCCATGACGAAAGCTCTTGCCATCGATTATGCCCCTGACAAGGTACGGGTGAACTGTATCTGCCCAGCGGGCGTGATGACGCCGCTTCTAGAGAAATGGACGATGGAGCAGGCCGATCCAGAGCAGGTACGCACCTCACTCAATGAGATGCATGCGCTTGGCAGACCGGCACGTGCAGAGGAAATTGCCGATGCCGTCATATTTCTGGCTTCGGAATCATCGCAGTTCATCACAGGCATTGCCTTGCCGGTAGATGGCGGCGCATCGTTAGGCTATTGAAGACATCGAGGGAACAGGGGAGATTGAAATCATGAAGATCATAAAGGCAGAGAGCTTTATTTTGCACGTTCCCATCACTCCGCCGATTACAGATGCGATTAATGTCGCTACTCATTGGGGCGTGACTGGCATTCGCATCTATACCGATGAGGGAATAACGGGTTACGGCTACACGGGCACATGCGCACAAGGAGACGAGATGATCGCAGCGACCATTGATCGCTATTATGCTAAGAAGCTGATCGGCAAGGACCCGTTCATGGTGAAGCAAATTTGGGATGAGCTGCGATATGGGGAGATGCATTGGATTGGTCGCGCAGGGGTCACGCATATGGCCTTAGCCGCAGTAGACATTGCCTTATGGGATATCATGGCGAAGTCTTTGAACAAACCGTTGTGGCAGCTTCTCGGAGGACATAAATCACAGAAGATTAAAGCTTATAATACGAATGGCGGTTGGTTGAATTGGAGTCAGAATCGGCTCATTGCCGATATGACCAACATTCTTGAAGAGGGATTTACCGCAGTAAAGATGAAAGTCGGCAAGCCGGATCCACGTGAGGATTTTGCTCGGGTACAGGCGGTACGTCGCGCGATCGGGGATCAAGCCGGATTGATGATTGACGTGAACCAGCAATGGAACATCACGACAGCGATGACGTGGGGCAAGAAATTGGAACAGTTCGACCTTCTCTGGCTCGAGGAACCGCTGAATCCGGATGACATCATGAATCACCGGAAATTGGCAGATGAGCTGAACGTACCGATTGCACTTGGCGAACATGTGTATTCCAAATATGCGTTTCGTGATTACATCCATCAGGGTGCAGTCGAATATGTGCAGGTGGATGTCACGCGTGTTGCGGGTATTACCGAATGGCTGCAAATTGCCGGATTAGCCGCCGCATACGATTTACCGATATGCCCGCATGTCGGCGATATGGGGCAAATTCATCAGCATCTGGTTGCATCCACGCCGAATGCGGTTCTGTTAGAGTATATTCCTTGGATTCGTCATATTTTCGAAGAGCCAGCAACGGTAAAGGACGGGTACTATGTGCTGCCGCAGATGCCAGGAGCATCGACCGAAATCATTCCGCGTTATTTTGATGAATACCGAGTTCAGTAATTATGCTATTCCACGATTAAATCACGAGGAGATGGATATTCATGAAAGCAGTTCATCCACAGGCGCAATGGTTTGATGAAGCTCGATTCGGTGTGTTTATTCACTGGGGTCCGTATGCATTACGCGAAATTGAGGCTTCTTGGCCTTTAATGCCCCATAGCCGTCAGCATCTGGATGTTGAAACCTATGAAAGTCTGGCAGATGAGTTCCATCCTACGAGCTATAATCCCAGAGAATGGGCTCAGTATGCGAAGGAAGCAGGTGCGAAATACGTGGTGCTCACCGCGAAGCATCATGATGGATTCTGCCTCTTCGACACGGCAACAACCGACTATTGCGCGACGAAGAGAGGACCGCAACAAGATTTGATCGCACCTTATGTCGAGGCTGTGAGAGAAGTAGGGTTAAAAGTGGGGTTGTATTTTACGACCATTGACTGGCATGATCCTGACTTCGCTACCATCCCCATTAGCAAGGGGATTCAATCGCCCAAGCCGAATACATATGATCCTGCGAGATGGTGGCAGTTCCATAAGCGCTTTATGGAACAACTGCGTGAATTACTAACCAATTACGGTCGAATTGATCTGATATGGTTCGATGTTCCGGGATTCGGCGCTGATCGCTGGCGCAGCAGTGAAGTGAAGCAAATGATGTTGAACTTGCAGCCGCATCTCGTCATTAACGATCGGTTGCCAGACGTGGGTGACTATGAGACGCCAGAACAATTCGTACCGACACATCCACCGGATGGATGGTGGGAGACCTGCATGACCATGAATCATCAATGGGCTTATCATTCCGATGCTTCAACCTATAAAAGCGAAGTACGACTACTAGATACATTGCTCGAAGTGGCAAGCAAAGGGGGGAACCTGCTGGTAAATGTAGGTCCCAGGCCCGATGGCACCTGGCCCGAAGAAGCGATCGAACGATTACAGCGAATCGGAGCGTGGCTTGGCCACTCGGGTGATAGTATTTATGGAACCCAACGCGTTGTAGAACATTATCCTCCTTGTTTTTATGGACCTATGACCCGAAAGGGAAATACGATCTATTTGCATGTAAGAGAGATTCCGAGATTCCCTGTGGAAGTGCGTGAACTGGGAGGCCGAGTGAAGTCTGTGAAGTTGCTGAAGACGGGAGAAGAACTCGCTTACAAAGTAGAAGAAATATTCGGGCACTTGAGCGGGACAGAAGGAAGGTACAGCGTAAATCGGATCTGGATCGATGTCCCCGCCGAATTCTGCGACGAATGGAACACGGTCATTGCTGTAGAATTTGATCAAGAACCCATTTGGCCTGTGCGCAAATAGGTGGAAAACTCCCCTTCATGGTTTAATACGGAGGGGAGTTTTCGTGTTTTTACAATACGGGCTTTCGTAACTTTGTTACATTGGGCAGAGGATAACCTTGTAATCCCGGCTTATTCTCCAATCCGAAGTGAGAGGTAGTGAAACCATGAAGCTGTCGCAAATTCGATTGATAACAGGCGATATTCATCAGAGTGTGCCGTTCTACAGAGACGTGATGGAGTTTTCATTGAGATTCTATGCTGAAGAGATGCAGTTCGCATCGTTTCATACCGGAGAAACAAAGCTCGAAATCTTTTCCCGTGATCAAATATCTGAAGTGATTGGTGAGGAGGATCTTCCGGCCGACGTGGAGTCGCAATCGAAATTTTTACTCAGTTTTGAGGTGGAGCAAGTCGATGAGTTTTACGCCAGTTTGAAGAATAAAGGGGTACTATTCATCAACGAACCTCATGATCGAAAGGAATGGAATGCGAGAGTTGTCCATTTACGAGATCCCGACGGCAATGTGATTGAGTTATACAAACATCCGCTTTAATGGAACTAACCAGGATTTATTCACCCAGCAGCTTGGTGTATTCTTCCGGAGATTTTCCAATAATGGATTTGAAATCTTTAATGAAATGGGCTTGATCGTAATAGCCGAGATCCAAAGCAAGTTTTGACCAATCGGGAATATCCCGGTTGGTCATTTTTTCGACCGCTTCATGAAGCCGATAGCGTTGAATCATCCATTTGGGACTAATACCCACATACTGGCGGAATAACAGTTGAAGCTGTCTTATTGGAATGGAAAAGCGTTTTACAATATCCTCAACTTTGATGATGCTTCTATCGGAGATGACACATTGGATGATCGTATTGATCAAATCGACATGGCTATCCGGCTCAGGCAGCCGTTCCCGGATAAAAAATTCTGCAAAAGGAATCATTTGTTCCGGAGTTTCCTGAGCAAAAAGCTGGTGCTCCAACGCTTGACTGCTCATTCCGAAAACATTCTCGAAGGATACCGTACGATTCGTTATTGCTGAAACGGGACGATTCAGAAAAGGGTAATAGGCTCCGGGCCGGAACTTGACGCCGAAGACAGCGCCTTGTTCCCGGAGAAGAATGGAAAACCTTCCTTTTATGACTCCCACAACTCGGGAGTTGTCCTGTTCAAACACAAGATGAACGGAGGGATGAGGCAGACTTTCCTGAAGATGCGGTTCTTGCCCGCGAAGATCCCAGTGGACGACCCAGTAATGTTCGATAAAATGGGCTAAATCCATGGCGGGGGAGTGAAGGGATACGGTGAATTTTGGAGCTTCTTTATTTACATTTAACAGCCCGATGGGTTTAATAACTTTCGATTGCATCAGGAATCCCTCCAGAATAAAACAGTTTAGGGGAATTGTTACGAATATTATAGCATAGCTGCGAGTGGCACATGGTCTTAGTTAAAGTACTATTAAGCTGCCGGAAAGGAACATTTTAGAACTACGTCCCGATGGTCTCAGACTTCCAAGGCCATCCCCTCCAACCCCCGCAAACATTGCGCAACCAATCAAATAATGCGACTTGCCAATAATCCGATATTGTATGCTTCCCATCAAACCATCCTACATGCTTCAGCACCCTAACCCCACCACGCCCTTCCCGCTTACCCCACCGATCTTTCCACACCCCCGAAAATATTGCGCACCCCATCAAAAAATGTTGCTTGCCTGAAATCCGGGGCTCGTCATATCATGAGTCCATGCGGAAGCGGGCCTGCAAGTTCCGTCGAGATCATCAGGGAAGGGGAAGATCATGAGAGCCATCCGTCAGCCGAATCAGCGAAAATCTTTTCGAGTGCGTGACAATCTGCAGCTGTACTTAATAATGCTTCCCGTTCTGGTTCACATTTTTATTTTCAGCTATATTCCGATGTACGGGATTCTGATCGCTTTTCAGAATTACTACCCGGGCAAACCCTTTCTATCCCTGCACGGAACCGATTGGGTCGGCTTTCAGCATTTCATCGACTTTTTTAACGGCCCGTATTTCGGGCGATTGATGCGGAACACGTTTTTGCTCAGCTTTTATTTTCTGGTGTTTGGCTTCTGGGTGCCGATCTTGTTTGCGCTGCTGCTCAATGAACTGAAAAGCGGCGTATTTAAAAAATACGTGCAGACGGCAAGCTATTTGCCCCATTTTATTTCGAATGTGGTCGTGGCGGGGATGGTGTTGTCTTTTATCAATACGGACGGCATCGTGAACGCCATCGTCAAGCTGTTCGGCGGCACGCCGGTGGCGCTGAATACGGAGCCGGGGTATTTTCCGGCGATTTATACGATTACGAGCATCTGGAAGTCGTTTGGGTGGAGCAGCATTTTATATTTGGCCGCCATGTCCTCCGTGGACCCTCATCAGTACGAAGCGGCGAAGATGGACGGGGCCAACCGCTTCAAGCAAATGCTCCATATTACGCTGCCGGCCATTCGGCCCACGATTTTTATCCTGCTGATATTTGCGATCGGCAATTTGCTATCGGCTAACAGCGAGTTTATTTTACTCATTTATAACCCGATGGTGTACGAGACGGCCGATGTCATCGGCACGTATTTGTACCGCGACGGCCTGCTGGGCGGCAATTTCAGCGCAGGAACGGCCGTGGGATTGTTTATCTCGATCATCAATTTCACGCTGCTGTACACAGCCAATACGCTCAGCCGTAAATATTCCGATTATGCCTTATGGTAAGGGGGAGTCCCATGGCCGCCTTGGTCAAAAGAAATCCGAACACCATCAAGCAAGGCTCGGTTGTCGTCGACGTCGTGTTGTATGCGCTGGCGCTCGCCCTTTGCTTAATCACGCTGTATCCTTTTTATTTCGTGATCATTATGTCCATCAGCTCACCGACGGAAGTCGCGGCCATGAATGTGTTCTGGTATCCGAAAGGATTCTTCCTCGATTCGTACAAGCTGATCGTCAGCGATACGAAAATGTGGTGGGCTTATTCCAATACGTTGATCTATGTGAGTGCGGGTACGATTTTAAACTGTCTGACGGCCGTGCTCGGCGCCTATCCGCTCACTGTTCGCAATCTCATGGGCAGGAAATGGGTCGTGTCGTACCTGCTGATCCCGATGTATTTTGGAGGCGGTCTCATTCCGTCCTACCTGCTGGTGAACAAGCTTGGCCTGTATAACACGATGTTCGCGGTCATCATTCCGGGGATGGTCAGCATTTGGAACATCATCCTGGTGCGGACGTTCTTTGCCAACATTCCGGACGGGCTGAAGGAGTCGGCCTTTATCGACGGCGCTTCCCATTTGCAGCTGCTGTTCCGGGTCATTATCCCGATATCCAAGCCGATCTTGGCGGTCATCGCCATTTATTCAGTCGTCGGCATCTGGAACAGCTGGTTCGACGCGCTCGTGTACTTACCGAATGAGAAGCTGCATCCGCTGCAAATGTATCTGTACCGGGTCGTGGTCCAGCAGTCGGTCGATTTGAAGATGCTATCGATGGAGGATGCGAAAAATGCGGTCGCCAACATGCTCTCGAACATTCAGCTGAAATACGCCATTATCGTATTCACGACGTTACCCGTCATATTTACATATCCGTTCTTTCAGAAGTATTTCATCAAGGGAGCGCTGCTGGGTTCATTAAAGGAATAGGCTGAGGCCATCCGAAGGGGGAAGAGTTGTATGAAAAAAAGGAAAAAACCGATCATGTCCGCCATTGTCGCCGTTGTTCTCATCGCTTCTGTAACCGCTTGCAGCGGTGGAGACGGTAAAACAGAGGAAGCTGACAGCAACGCCCCGGCCGGGCAGCAGTCCGCCAAGCTGAAGCTACTCGGGCCGACCGGTTCGAACAAGTTCATCAAATTCGAGGACAGGGAGAAATACCCGGTCTGGAAGGAAGTCAACAAGCTGCTGACCGATGCGAACCTGCAGCTCGATTACGAGCTCGTTCCGAACGAACAGTATAACGTCGTCATCAAAACGCGAATGGCGTCCGGCTCCAATCTTCCGGATATCGTCAACATTTCGGCGCTGGACAATACGACGGTGCTCAATCTGGCGAAGCAGGGCGTGCTGCTGGACCTGAATCCGCTCATCGAGAAGTACAGCAACGGCAACATCAAGAAGATGTATGAGCAGGAATTCCCGTATGCGAAAAAAACGACGACGACGTCGGACGGGAAAATGTACTGGTTCAGCGATCTGCACAAAAAAACGTATAAAGGTACCGATCCGGCTCCGGTCTCCTTAACGATGCTGCTCCGCAAGGACTGGCTCGATAAACTGAGCCTTCCGGTTCCGACAAATGCGGAGGAATATTTGCAAACGCTGAAGACGATGCGCGATAAGGACGCCAACGGCAACGGGCAAAAGGATGAGGTGCTCGTCTACGATCCGGGTGCCTTCTCGGGACCGATCGCCCAGTGGTTCGGGCTGGGGACCAGCATTTCTTCCGTGGATGTGGAGAACAAGAAGGTCGTGTCCCCGTGGTACCAGGACGGCATCAAGGATTACTTCCGCTACCAGCAGCAGCTGGTGAAGGAAGGCGTGCTCGACACAAGCCTGATCGGGGCGACAGGGGAGCAGAAGCAGCAGAAGATGACGGAAAACCAGGTTGCTTCCACAGGAGATTACAATCTGGAGACGTATCTGGAGCCGACGATCAAAGGGGGCGGGGAATATCTTCCGCTCATGCCGCTGCAAGCAGTAGATGGCATTGCCCCCGCAGCCCAAATTGAGCCGCCGTTTCTGGTGTGGCAGAAATACGCGATTACCAAAGACAGCAAAAACGTAGAAGCGGCGATCAAGTATTTTGACACGATCTATTCGGATCAGTACGCGGACCTTCTGTATTGGGGCATCGAAGGACAAACCTATAAAAAGGATGAGAGCGGCGCGAATGTATTCATCAACAACGCCTCGGACGAAGAACTGGCTAAAACAGGTCAGGTTCCCGGGCTCCGGCTGTTCGGCGATACGGTGTTCCCGCGGGTTCAGTTCGCCAACCTCGAGTTTGAACTGTCCGGCGTACCGCAATACAAAGCCGACAACGAGCTTAATATCCTGAAATACAAACCGTATTTCGTCAATATGAACGACAACTATTTGGCGATTCCCGACGATCAGCAGCTGGAAGCGAAAACGAAGATTTTGACCAACCTGAACACGTATTCCACAGAGCTTGCGACCAAGCTGGCTTTAGGGCAAAAATCGCTCGACAACTGGGATCAATATATGGCCGATCTGAAAAAGCTGGGACTGGACCAGCTGCTGGAGATCGACCAGCAATTGCTCGACAGATACAACAGCATCCAGTAACGTTGACTGTATCCGTATGACTTTGGAAAATGGCAGGCTCCAATTCGCGTAGGAGGCTCTGCTGTTTTCCTGTTTTTGTGGTGTATATAAAAAGAACTTAAGAAGGCAACATTTTTCCGGCGCTACGAAGTCGAGTGTTCTTACGACAGCTGTTGTTTCCAAAATGTTTGGAATAAACATACAATGGGACATTTCGGAAACAAAGGCTGACGCTTCGCTTCTTCAGAATCACTCGCCCTCTCCGCTGTGGAATGTTTAAAATTTAAAGTTCTTTTTATATAGTCTTATCTAGTAGGGGAGGGGTAGTCTGTGCGCAATGGCAGCTTCGGAAGCGGCACGTTTCGTAAAATTCTGTTGTCTTATACCGCGATTTTGATCATCCCGATTATTGTGTTCAGCGCATTAAACGTGCAGCGGAACATCGTCGAGGAGAAACGCCGGCAGCATGAGGAACATGCTTTGGACGCCAAACGGATCGCCGATCTGGTCGACAATAAACTGAGTGAGCTCAAAACCTTGGGCAAAACGCTGAGCAACGAATCCTGGGTGAAGAAGCTGATGCAGGATACGAACGTATACGATCAGGAATTCGATATCACCAAAATGCTGGACATTCGCAGCAGTCTCGACAATAGCGTGAGTTCGCAGGGGATTCTTTCTTTTGGCATGGTGGTGTTTCCGGAGCAGCAGAAGGCGATGACTTCATGGGGGATGTTCCCGCTGAAGGAATTTTTTCAATCGATTGTCGCATTCGACGAAGCTGCCGAGCAGCAGCTGCAAAGCTCCTTTGCGCAGCAGCAGTATTTTACCATGATGCCGCCGGCCAGCATGAAGCTGTGGGGCAGTGAAAAGCGCGTGATCCCCGTGCTGCAAAGCCTGGAGGTGGTGAATCATCCACGCGCGGTTTTGGTATTGTTTATTGATAGCGCTTACTTTTCGGAGTATATGCATCGCTTCGGGGGGATCGAATCACAGGAAATCGTCATGACGTCCCGGGATGCGCTGATTTATAGCCAGACTCGAACCGATCCGGCAGCTCGCGGGGGCGCGGCTTCCTATCCCATTCATTTGTCTTCGCAGGCCAGTGATGTGCAGTATTCGGTCTCCTACGCGGACAGCAGCGTCATCGGCATCGACAATTTGTTCAGCTCGCTGGCGGCCATCCTCATCTCCATCGCCATCGGCGCGTGCACGGCTTATCTGCTGGCCAAAATCAGTTACCGTCCTCTCGCAGCCCTGCTGAGTAAGCTGAGCGCAGCGGCGCGGGTCGAGGATTCCCGAAACGGCAAAGTTGCGGGTTCCGAATACATGTTTATCGAAAAATCGTTCGACCGGCTGCTGCACGAAAACCGCAAGCTTCAGCAATCGATGCAGGATTACGAAAACGCCGCCAAGTCGAATTTGTATCTTCGTCTGCTCAAGGGATATTTTATGGACGATCAGCAGAAGAACGAGCTGGGCAAACTGGGGATCGGTTATACCGAGGAGATGTATTATTGCACGATGCTGGTCAGCTTCCACGCTATTCGCGACTTTTCCGACTTCGAGAAAATCCGGAAGATCGAAATGCTGATGATGGTGATTGTGGAGAAAGCGATGAGCTGTTATGGGCTGGACTATGCGCTGTTCGAGGTCACGAACGCGGACAAGGCGATGATCGTGTCCTCCGAGCAACCGTTTGGAGACGATGATATGCTGGAGCGCATCGCTGCCGAGATGGCCGGGGAAATCGAGCGGCTGAGCGGATTTCATCCCGATATTTTATACGGAGGGGTTGAACAAGGGCTTGTCGGCATCAGCAAATCGTATTACACAGCCAACGAAAGACTTCGCTATACCATATTCTCGCGTGAGCATTTTCAGGTGCTGCAGGAGGAGACGATTCAGGCAGGCGTCGATTATTATTATCCGACGGATTGGGAAGTGCAGCTCATTAACAATCTGAAAATCGGAAACCTGGATACGTCCCTGCAAATTCTGCATGAAATCCATGCCGAGAACGAAAAGCGTGAGCTGGCAGAGGCCAGCGTGAGCCGGCTGCTCTCCTTGCTGATGGAAACGATGCTGAGGGTGCTGCATGAGCTGAATCTCGATACGGATATCTACACGAAGCAATTTTGCAGCCGGGCCAAAGCAGCGAACATCGAAGAAATGTGGAGTTATATGTTTGAAGTTGGCACGCTCATTTGCGAGCGTAAACGGTATGCCAACACGTCCTCGGCGGTGTCGGCCGGCAGCGAGCTGCTGCAGTATGTGAACGACAACTATTCGAGCGCGGACATTTCGTTAAAGCAGCTGGCGGAGATGTATCATATGTCCCTATCGAAGGTGTCCAAAATTTTCAAAGAGGTGACCGGCATCAACTTCTATGATTATGTATGCCGTCTGCGCATGGAGAAGGCGAAAGAGCTGCTCCGGGAGCGAAGCTGCGGCATCGATCATGTCGCGCGCACGGTGGGGTACGAAAATGTGTATTCCTTCAAACGCGCCTTCGCGCGGTATGAAGGCATCAAACCTGACGAATACGTGGAGTCGGCGGATGGCCGGTGAACAATATACCTAGATAAAATAAAGAGACCATAGCTCATTGCTAGGGTCTCTGGTCTCTTTATCGTCTCACTCACTTCAACTGTCCGTTACGACCTACCGCTGAACCGCTTGATCGCTTCCTCCGTCACCGGCGTGAAGAGGTTAATCAGGTTGCCGTCGGGATCTCGAAACAGCACAGCACGGTTCCCCCACGGCATCGTGGTTGGTTCCTTTACCCACTCGGTGACAAACGGCTTCAAGCGCTCGTATTCGGCATCGACATCGTGAACACGGAACTCGAGAATGACCGTGTGATTGTCGGCCGCCACTGCGGAACCGGCGCCGAACAGCTGCACCGTCTGGGAGTGGCCGATCGCCAGGGTGCACGATGACGTAACGAGTTCGGCAAAGACGGGCGCGGGGCGTTCCGCCGAAACACCCATGACTTTCTCATAAAACTCGACGAGACGATCCAAGTCGTCGGTAATGATGCGTACAGAAGCAAAATTCATGAAATACCATCCTTCCTATAATCAATGATACAGTACCGTATCTTATCATTTTGGGTCAAAACACTTCGCATTTATTCCCCACACCTTACGGTTACTTACTCCGAGTATAAAAAAACGCTACTGACAACAGTATGTCAGTAGTGTTTTAACATTCGTTTTTGTTGAATTAACGGGCTGTCATCTTCATTTATTGCTCAGAACTAAGTAATTGCGTATTTATTAACTCTGCTGTTGTCTCCCATAATTTTTTTTGTAATCCCATATCTCCCCCGGGTGGAACAAGCGTGGTTTAAAAATTTTTACAAGGGGAAGGGTAGCACTCAAAGCGGCACTAACGGAGAACACTAGTTAAAGAATTCGTGGAGCAGTCTGCCGCAGATGCTCCATTTTTTTATTAAGCAAATGGGAAAAGACTGCGCAACAATTATTGAATTTCTATTAGCTTGCCATTAAGCTAACGGGCAGTATAGTGTGGTTATAGTCATCATTTTCAATGATAAATATGGTAAAATACGCCAAGTATATGAAACCACTGAATGTAAAGGCGGTACGTGAAATGTTTGAATTGTCTCGAAGTGAATTTTATAAAGCTATACCCCTTCTCGAAAACGGCCATCCTCACCCCGAGGTACAGTCCATTCTAGAAAATAATAATCCTGGATGGGTATTTTCCGATCGAGCAGACATACCAGAAGCTGCATTAGTGTGGAGCAAGGGAATGAAAGGACATTACCTTATTGGGGACGAAACTAATGAGGCTTTTTTTAGCAAGCTTGATGAATTTGTTACTACTATTATTGCACCTAGAATGAATGAACTTGGTATAAATTATTTCGAGGTTTCGGGTCATAACAAAAAATGGGACCTGAATTCGTTATTTGCTTCAAGAAAACTGCAGCAGCCCTGGGATCAAATCGTATACGAGTCGTCAGGTTTTGAAGCCCACACGATGAACGCTCCTGGTAATTTCCGGACGGTGAATTTGCGATCGCAGGAATGGAAAATGTTTGATTACGACAATAAGGGATTTGTATATGATCATATTAATCAGTTTTGGGAAACAGAAGAGGACTTTTATGAAAAAGGTTATGGTTATGCCGCAATCGGGAATTCTGAAGTGGTTGGTGTTTGTTACTCTAGCTTTGTCACAAAGGAAAGGCATGCGGTTGGAATTGAAACACTTCCTCAGCTTCATCAAAAAGGGGTAGGAAGTAATCTGGCAAGTCTAGTGGTTAACGATATCGTCCAGAATGGCTATACCTGCTATTGGGATTGTTCACGGAGCAATGAAGCTTCTAATAAGATAGCACTAAGACTGGGATTTAAACAGATCCACCAATATCAGTGCTCAGGTTTTTCACTGTAATATACCGCAGAAGTTATTGCGCTAACGGGAAACAATAGCTCAATCATGATACGACGGCAGCCGACCAAATAATCGGCTGCCGTCGTTACGTTAACGGGTAGTAGACGTTTGCATGTAAAAAATTGCAGGGGTCTTGGCGGAAGGGGCCGGTTCAAAAAATGCTTCTGGACAGTCGGGCCAAACTCAAGCTAAAGTGCTTCTTTACATCGTTGTGGGTGTAGTATTTTCCTTAGCTTGAAGGGCATGGGGTACAACCCCTTAAAGACAAAAATAATCTATATATTTGCTCCCCGTCGATCATGAACAGGGGAGTTTTTCGTTTGTCGGCATATCGTCTTGCAGCGATGTCAAGAATAGCTGGTCGCCGCAAAAATTGCTGGTGGACGTTGAAAGCGTTTTAAAATACCATAACGGCAAAGGGGCCCCTTGAAGAAATGTCAACCCACTCGCGACTTGGAAGGAAGGTGAAGCACTCTTGAAGCATGCTCCTCCGGCAGCGGCTTCCGTGCAGGCCGCAATGGGCCGCCGATCGACGCTCGGCCGTTCGCTCAAGAGAAACTGGGATTTGTATATGCTGCTTTTGCCGGTCGTCGCTTATTACTTGATTTTTCATTACATCCCGATGTACGGGGTGCAGATCGCATTCAAAGAATTTATTGCTTCCAAAGGGATAACCGGCAGTCCTTGGGTCGGTTTCACCCATTTCCAGCGTTTTTTTGACAGCTACTATTTTTGGCGGCTCATCCGCAACACGCTTGGCATCGGAATATATGAGCTGATTGTCGGCTTTCCCGTCCCGATCATTCTCGCGCTTCTCATCAATGAAGTAAAGGTGAAATGGTTCAAGAAAACGATTCAGACGGTAACCTATGCCCCTCACTTTTTATCGACAGTCGTCCTCGTTGGCATGCTGATGATTTTCTTGTCGCCGAAGCATGGAATCGTGAACCTGTTCATTGGATGGTTGGGCGGGGATTCCATTTCGTTCTTGACGGATGCGGGCTGGTTCAAAACGATCTACGTTTTCTCCGGGGTATGGCAGCAGATGGGCTGGAGCTCGATCATCTATTTGGCCGCCTTGACCGGCATCGATCCGCAGCTGCACGAAGCGGCCAAGGTCGACGGAGCTAGCCGGCTGGCCCGCATCTGGCATATTAACCTGCCGGGCATATTGCCTACCATCGTGATTTTGCTAATTATGAACGTCGGATCCATTCTTGGCGTCGGCTTCGAGAAAGTGTTTCTGATGCAGAACAGCCTGAATATGGAAAGCTCGGACGTTATCTCGACCTACGTATACCGAAGCGGCATCCTGGAAGCGCAATACAGTTTCTCTGCCGCCGTAGGGCTGTTCAATTCGGTCGTCAACTTCATCATGCTCGTCACGGTCAACTACATTGCACGGAAGGCTGGTGAAACGAGCTTATGGTAAAAGAGACGTTTAGCGACAAGCTGCTCAGTTTCATCATCCACGCCCTGCTCGTTCTCGCCCTGATCGCCGTCTTGTATCCACTGTTGTTCGTGCTGGTCGCCTCGATTAGCGATCCTTCCAAAGTTTTGGGAGGAGAGGTGTGGCTGTGGCCGAAGGGCATCACGTTCCGCGGGTACGAGAAAGTGTTCCAAAACAACGACATTTTGCAGGGCTACGGGAATACGATCCTGTACACCGTCATTGGGACGGCCGTCAATATCGTCATGACGATATTGGCCGCCTATCCGCTGTCGCGCAAAGATTTGGCCGGACGCGGCTTCTTTACCGCCTTTTTCGTATTTACGATGTTTTTCAGCGGCGGGCTCATTCCGACCTATTTGCTGGTGAAAAGTCTCGGTATGGTCAACACGATGTGGGCGCTTATCATCCCGAATGCGCTCGCCATATGGAACGTCATCATTATGCGTACCTTTTTCCAGCAAAACATCCCCATCGAGGTACAGGAATCGGCGCAAATCGACGGCTGCTCCAACCTGCAAATCTTGGTTCGCATCGTCCTTCCGCTGTCGATGCCCATCCTGGCCGTCATGACCTTGTTTTACAGCGTCGCCCATTGGAATTCATTTTTCAGCGCGCTTATTTATTTGACCGACCGGAGCAAATACCCGCTTCAGCTCGTGCTCCGGGAGATTTTGATTCAGAGCAATTTGAAGGATATGGTGGGAACCAGCGAGGAATCGCTTGCCAAAAGCGTCATGGAAGGCGAATCTATCAAATACGCGGTCGTTATCATCGCCAATCTGCCGGTTCTCCTGCTGTATCCGTTCCTGCAGCGCTATTTCGTCAAAGGACTTGTCATCGGTGCGGTAAAAGGTTAATCCTACCCAAGAAGTGTCAAAGGAAAAAGGAGGTTTTTTCTTGAAACCTAATAAAACGACAGCAGCCTTGTTATCCCTCTTCGTACTGCTGAGCTTGCTCTCGGCTTGCTCGGGGGGCGGATCGAACGAAGCGGAAGGCGCCCAACCGAAAGAATCGGGCATCAATAAGACGGGCATGCCGATCGTAGCCGATAAAATCAACCTGAAGATGGTGGCCGGGAAAGCGCCAACGACCGCCTCCAACTGGAACGAAGTGATGCTCTGGCAAGAATATGAGAAGCTGACAAACATACATGTCACTTGGGAGATGGTTCCGAACGACAACCTGACGGAAAAGCGTAACATTATGCTGGCCGGCGGCGATTATCCGGATGCCTTCTTTACGGCAGCCATCCCTTCGACCGATTTGCTTAAATACGGTTCGCAAGGCGTATTTATCAAGCTGAACGACCTGATCGACCAATATGCCCCGAATCTCAAAAAGCTATTGGATCAATACCCGGAGGTACGCAAAGGGCTGACGATGCCAGACGGCAATATTTATTCCTTCCCGACAATCTACGATCCGCAGTTTACGTCCGTACTCGGCGGAGGCAAAATGTGGATCAAGAAAGAATGGCTCGACAAGCTTGGCTTAAAGGAGCCGGAGACGACCGAAGACTTCTACAACATGCTGAAAGCGTTTAAAGAAAAAGATCCGAACGGCAACAACCAAGCGGACGAAATTCCGTTCGAGAGTGTTGGGCTGCCAACCATAATGAGCTTCTTCAAGGGTGCCTGGGGGCTCGGCACCCGGGGGGTAGGCCACGCTAACGTAGATATGGACAACGCCGGCAAACTCAGATTTATCCCTACCGATCCGAACTACAAGCAAATGCTGGAATATTTGAACAAACTGTACAGCGAGAAGCTGATCGCGGAAGATATTTTTACGATCCAAGCGAATCAATTTTACGCGACCGGCGCAAAAGGATTGTACGGAGCTACCATCACGACAAGTCCGTACACATTGATGAACCAGACGGGATATATAGGCGCCAGCGCGCTCAAAGGTCCTCATGGCGACCAAATGTATTCCGCCGTCGGCTCCCCTCTCGCTGGTCTGGGTGCGTTCGTCATTACCGACAAAAACAAAAGTCCGGAAGCAACGGTTCGTTGGATGGATTACTTGTACGGCGATGAAGGCAGCAAAATGTTCTTCATGGGCTTCGAAGGAAAGTCGTACGAGAAAACCGCCTCCGGCGAACTTCAATATACGAAAGAAATTACGGCCAATCCGAATGGCCTGACGTTCGAGCAAGCGCTTGTGAAATACGTCGTATGGCCGGGTGGCGGTTACCCCAACATGGTGCAGCAAAAGTATTTCAAAGGCGCCGAATCGCAGCCGGAATCGATCCAGGCGGCGGAGAAGTTCAAGGAATACATGCCGAAGGAGATTTGGCCGACATTCAGCTATACTGCCGAGGAAAGTACGAAAATGTCTGCGCTAACCGCCGACATCAATACGTACGTAACCGAAATGGCCGCCAAATTCGTCTCCGGCAAAGCTTCATTCTCGGAGTGGGATAACTATGTAGCCACATTGAAGAAAATGCGGCTCGACGACTATATGCAAATTTATCAAGCCGCGTATGATCGGTACAAGAAATAAAAAAACGCGGCGCCGGAGTGTGGGGCCGGGTAAAACGGACCGGTACCGAGCGAAAAACGGGCGGCATAGCGAAAGTGATCGTACACGGGAGAGCGCGAGGGCGACGCTTGCCCGGCTGTAAAGCCCGGTACCGACTACTCCCGGAACCGGTATGGAGGAGCACCGATGGACATGATCCGCAGCCAACGATTTTACAACTTTCTGTTCTCCTATATTGTGCTGGTCTTCGTTCTGCTCGTTGCCGTCAGCAGCGTCGTGTACCAAAACTTTTTCGATACGCTCCGCAAAGAAGTGGAGTATACGACCGTTGGCGCCCTCCGCCAATTTCGGGATGCGGTCGATCTGCGCATGAACGAAATGAACCGGCTTGCCTCCCAGCTGTCGTACAATCCGGTGCTGACCCCTTACATGGCCTCGGACGGTGGATACGGTTCTCTGCAAGCGGTTGCCGAGCTGAAGCAATACTTGTCCACGAACCTGTTTATCGAGGATGTCGTGTTATCCTTCAACGCACCAGGCATCAAGCAGCTTTATGCCGCAAGCGGAACGTACAAACCCGATCTGTTTTTCGATTCGATTTACCATTATCGCAATTGGAGCCAATCGGAGTTTATGCAAACGGCCGTTACGTTGTCCGCACCGCTTATGCGGGGGGTCGAGCCGGTCCTGTACAACCGGCTTGAGGAACGGCGGTATGCCACCTACATGGTGCCGATCCCGCTGAACGCAGGAGTCCCTTACGGCGTCGCGGTTTTCCTCATTCGCGAACGGGCGTTGACAGATTTGGCCCAAGGCGTGCTGACGGAGTCGAACGGCTTCCTGTTCATCCTGAACGAACGAAACGAAGTCATCTTCAGTCAATCGCAAGGAGAATCGTCCGAATCCGGCAAACGCCTGCTCGAACGAATCAACGATATTCCAAACCGGTCTCCCTTCAGCGAATTGTCCATGGACGGCCGGAAATATTCGGTGCTTACCGATTTGTCAAGCAACCGTCAATGGTCTTACGTGGCGGTACTGCCGACCGACCAATGGATGCGGAAAGTGAATGAGAAGCGCGGCATATTCAGCATGACCATCGCAGCCGTTTTCCTAATCGGGGTCGCCATCGCCTTCGGCTTCTCGGTCCAGCATTACCGGCCGCTCAAGCGTCTGGCCGGGATCGTTTCCAGCGAAGCGCGGTCCGAGCCGCTAGTACGTTCGAGCGACGAGATCGATTACATTTCCCGGGCTGTCGGCCTCATGGCGAGCGAGAAGCAGAACTTGCAGCATCAGCTGCGCAGCCAAGGCCGCACGCTCCGCGAGCAGGTGCTGCTGACGCTGCTCAAGGGGAAGCTGAGCACGAAAACGGAAATGAGCGACATTTTGCAATTTTCCAATATCCAGCTCGACAAACCCCACTACGCCGTCATGATTGTGCTGATCGACGATTACAACCGCTTTCGGCAGGACAATTCAGAGAAAATGCAGGAGGTGCTGACATACAGCTTGATGAAGGTGGTCGAGGAGCTCTCTTTGGAGTCGGGAGCCGGATATGGAGCTGAGCTGATGGACGGCCGTACCATCGCTTTTCTGGTCAATTTGAACGAAGGCTTTGACGATGCCGACGTTTTGCGGGAACTGGCCGTGAAGGCAAAGGCGTTTTTCCGGCAATATTTCCGGCTTACGGTAACCGTCGGCATTGGGGGCATTTACGACGATTTGTCCTCCGTTCCACAATCGTTCGTAGAAGCAAGTCATGCCGCAAGATACCGGTTCGTGAAGGGAGGCGATCAAGTGTTTCTGTTTGCCGAGATCGTGCCCCGCCCAAGCGGAGAGTACGTCTACCCCGTCGAGCGGATCGACCGGCTCGTGAAGGCGATCAAGCAAGGGAACATGTCTCAAGTTGAGCCGGCCGTTCGCGAGGCGTTTGGCCATATCGTGGAAACGGACGTGTCGCTCGAGGCGGCGGAATGCATCTGCTTCGATATCGTCAACAATTTGATGAAAACGCTCATCGAGCTGGAAATCGAAATCGACGACGATCTGGGGGAAACGATGCAGCAGCTGTTCGTTCCGCGCTTCGAAACGATCGAGGAACTGGAACGTCTCGTCGTCTCGATATGCCGCAACGTATGCCGGTATGTAGAAGCGAAGAAAGAGAGCAAGAATATCGAGCTGCTGGAGAATATCAAGGTTTACGTCGCCCAGCAGTATTCGGATCAGACGATTGATCTCGAATCGATCGCGAAACGGTTCGGCGTCTCGCCGTCTTACGCGACGCGATTTTTCAAAGATCATACGGGCTGTCCGCTGATGAAATATATCGATTCGATGCGGATGGATCAGGCGAAAAAGCTGCTGAAAACAACAGATTTGCCTCTCAAAGACATTATGAACGAGGTCGGCTACGTAGACTCGACGAACTTCATTCGCAAATTCAAAAAAGCCGAAGGCATCACGCCGATCCAATACCGCAATATTGCCAAAAACTAAACTGCAAGACGACAGGCCGCCGAAGTCCGGAAAAGAAAACAAGTGAGGCTGATTTGACAATTGACTGGGAATCCGTAAGAGATGCGGGGAAAAGCCAAGAGGGTGGACAGCACCTTCTTGGCTTTTGTGGTGTTGGCGGTAGAGCGGGGCCTTAAAATAAGGTTTACAGATCGACTTTCCAGTTGCCCATCATCTTGGCGACTTCCGGGTCGTGGTACGATAAGAAAAGACTTTCCCGTGTATCGAGGGTGGAAATTTGTTCGATATCTTCCGCGCTCAGCTCAAAATCGAAAATGTCGAAGTTCTCGACAATCCGTTCTTTGCGCACCGATTTGGGAATAGCAACGATTTCACGCTGAACAAGCCAGCGCAGCACGACCTGGGCGACGGACTTGTTGTATTTTTCCGCGATCGAGGTCAACACTTGGTTGCCGAACATGTTGTTGCGTCCTTCAGCGAACGGCCCCCACGACTGGGGCTGCACTCCCTGCTCTTTCATAAAAGAGGAGCTCTCGATCTGCTGGTAGAACGGGTGCGTTTCGACCTGGTTGACGGCAGGCACGACTTCGTTATGCACGATAAGGTCCATCAGACGATCAGGATGGAAGTTGCTGACACCGATTGCCTTGATTTTGCCCTCGCGGTACAGGTCCTCCATCGCACGCCAGGCGCCGTAGTAGTCGCCGAACGGCTGGTGAATCAGGTACAGATCGAGATAGTCGAGCTGCAGCTTCTTCAAGGATTTGGCAAAAGCCAGCTTGGCGCTCTCGTAGTTGGCATCCTGAACCCAGAGCTTGGTCGTGATGAACAGCTCCTCACGCGGTACGCCGCTGCGCTTGATTGCGCGTCCGACGGCTTCCTCGTTCAAGTAACCAGCAGCGGTGTCGATCAGGCGGTAACCGGCCATCAGCGCATCATATACCGCATTCTCGCATTCTTCGGCATCGGGAATTTGGTAGACACCGAAGCCGATGATCGGCATTTGTACTCCGTTATTTAAAGTCACGGTTTGCATTGTAATTCCTCCCATGGTTTAAATGTAAAACGGCAAACGGCCGCGAATCCCGGAAATCGGGCACCTCAGCGGGGCTTCCGCTTACGGCCTGTTTGCTTTACAATAAGCCTACTACCTTCGTGTTACACGAAGGCAAGCCGTCTTCAAAAAAAAATTTCCAAGGAGGCTTACACATGCATACGGTCAAAGAAGCCGCCCTGATTACGGGACTTACCGAGCACGCCGTGCGCTTTTACACGGATAAAGGCCTGGTGCCGAGCGTACAGCGAGATAAAAACAACATTCGGATGTTCGACGAAGAATCGATCAACTGGCTGTTTGGCGTCAAATGCCTTAAGCAATCCGGGATGCCGATTGAAGTCATTAAAACGTACGTCGATCTCTGTCTCGAAGGGGACTCGTCTATTCCGCAACGCTACGCACTCATCATGGAGCATAAAGAAGCCGCGCGCGTTAAGCTCGAAGAAGCCAAGCGGCACATTGCCCATTTAGAACAAAAAACGGACCTCTATCAGGCCATTCTGGAGCACCGCTCTCCAGACACGACCAATCCCGGCAACTGGGACAAAATTCAGTATATGCATGGCGACGTATTCTACTCGCCATCTGTTCGGAAGGCGTAAGAGAGCGGAGGGGCAGAACGTTGGTAGTTCTACAGATAAACCATAAAGTTTGGAGGTTTAATTAGGAAATGGAATACATTCTAATCATCATATCTCTCCTGATCATCATAAATTTATGGGCTAAGGTGAGTAAATTAGAAGGTCGCATAAAAGGAATGCAATATACCATAAACCAGTTAACCCAACAATCGGGACTGCCTGAACATCCAATAAATGATGAACTACGTCAGTTCATAAAAGAGGGTGAAGACGTAAAAGCCATTAAAAAGATAAGAGAAACTTTAGGTCTTTCCCTGTTAGAAGGCAAAGAATATATTGATAAGCTGAAATCTGAAACCAGATAATGCTTAACCTATCGATAATACACAATAGCTATACACTCGGAGCGTGAATATGAAAGATAACCCTTTTAATGGCTGCAAATAGTCAGATGGAAAGCGAGAGAATGTCCACCATCCCAGCTAAGTCATAAACCATGATGAAGAGATACATTTTATACAACGAAAGTGTTATAATTATCAACAACAGGTATAAAATAAGAGCAAGGATGTTGTAGCATCCTTACTCTTGACAACAGCCGCTTTAAAGGCGGTTAGCTAAACTAGGTAATTAGTCGAGAGATAGACCGCAAACCTTTGCAGAGGGCGGTCTATTTCTTTTTAATGTAGGTTAGCAGCGCTAGAATGAACATGCCGAACATGAACATTAGGGGTAAATTATACCACTCGCGAGCTTAGCCTGTTAACCATATTCCTTAACCCCACAGGGAAGCGTCATGTTTTTCCTTTTATTGTCTACACTAAGCTTAAAGGTACGCCGCTAGCTTAAAAAACTTATAATCACCATCTTTCCTTGAAGGGGGACATCTGTTTTGGATGCGCAGTTTCTAGATTTATTGGCCCAGCAATATGATACGGAAGAAAAAGTGATCACCGAAATCATCAACCTTGAAGCGATCTCAAACCTCCCCAAGGGAACGGAGCATTTTGTCAGTGATTTGCATGGGGAGTTCCAGGCTTTTCAGCATGTACTCAGAAACGGTTCGGGTACCGTAAAAGAGAAAATCAAAGATTTGTTCCGTGAGGTTTGGACGGATCAAGAAATCAGTGATTTTGCGGCGTTAGTTTATTATCCGGAAGAAAAAATACAGCTGGTTAAAGGAGACCTGTGCGATAAACAAGCCTTGAACCGGTGGTATAGACAAACGATTGAACACATGCTCAAGCTGATTTCTTATGCCTCTTCCAAATATACGCGCTCGAAATTGCGTAAAGCTCTGCCGGAGCGGTTTGTATATATTGTCGAAGAGCTTCTATACAAGACGGATTCGACCCACAATAAGGATCCTTATTATGAGGAAATTTACCGGCAAATTATCTCCTTGGGGCAGGCGGACAAGCTCATTATCGGCCTTGCTTATACGACCCAGCGCCTGGTCGTTGACCATCTTCATGTGGTCGGAGATATCTATGACCGCGGGCCGGACCCGGATAAAATTATGGACACGCTGATCAACTACCATTCTGTAGACATCCAGTGGGGGAACCATGATGCCCTGTGGATCGGCGCCTATGCGGGTTCCCTGGTCTGCCTTGCGAATATTATCCGAATCTGCGCCAGATACGACAATCTGGACATCATCGAAGACGTATACGGAATCAATCTTCGCCCATTGCTGAACTTGGCGGAGAAGTACTATGATGACAATCCGGCCTTCAGACCGAAGCTGCAAACTGACCATAACGTATCGGAGCCGGAAATCGTGCAGATTACCAAAATTCATCAAGCCATTGCCATGATCCAGTTTAAGCTTGAAATCCCGATTATCAAAAGACGCCCTTACTTCAATATGTCTGAAAGGCTATTGCTGGAGAAGATTGATTACGACAACAATGAAATCAACATTGGCGGGAAAACTTACCCGCTGGAAAACACCTGTTTCGCAACCGTAAACCCTGAGCAGCCTGAACAATTATTAGAGGAAGAGCAGCAGGTGCTGGAAAAGCTGCTGTTCTCCGTTCAGCATTCCGAAAAGCTGGCGAGACATATGAATTTTTTGATGAAAAAAGGCAGCCTCTACTTAAAATACAACGGAAATTTGTTAATTCACGGCTGTATTCCTCTGGACGAAGAAGGAAACATGGAAGAAATGCAGATTGAAGACCAACTGTATTCGGGCCGTCAGCTGCTCGATGTTTTTGAATATTATTTACGTTACGCCTTTGCGCATCCGGAAGAGACGGATGATTTGGCTACGGATATGGTGTGGTACATCTGGACAGGGGAGTGTTCCTCGCTCTTTGGAAAAAGAGAAATGACCACCTTTGAACGTTACTTTATCCAAGATAAAGAAACCCATAAGGAGAGAAAGAACCCTTACTACCATTTGCGTGAACATGAGGAGATCTGCCGGAAAATCCTGCTGGATTTCGGACTGAATCCGGATCATGGACATATCATTAACGGCCACACGCCGGTTAGAGAAATTCGTGGAGAGAACCCGGTTAAAGCGGGCGGGAAAATGGTCGTCATTGACGGCGGTTTTTCCAAAGCTTATCAATCCACAACGGGCATCGCCGGATATACCTTGTTGTATAATTCCTTTGGCATGCAGCTTGTAGCCCATCAGAAATTTAATTCCAGAGAAGATGTGTTATGTAACGGGACGGACGTATTATCTGTAAAAAGGCTGGTGGACAAAGAGCTGGAGCGGAAGCTGGTGAGGGAAACCAATGTCGGGGAGAGGCTGCAGCAGAAAATATCCAATTTGAAGAATCTCCTGGAATATCGCTATATGAAATGAAATACTGCTAAAATGAAACAGCTGCTAAAGGTAAGAGGAGCCGCCCGAGGGCGGCTTTTTTATTTTTAAAAATTTTGCCTCCTGCTGCACCCTGACATAATGCTGTCAAGGTGGGTGGTCTAATATGAATAGTGTAAGCAAGACAAACGCCAACCCATTCGAGGAGGAAAATGAAATGACTACGGTTAACCCGAATTGTTACGAGGTAAGTGCAGCGATCCAACCTTTCCATATTGCCGTGCCACAGGATGAACTTGATGATCTTCGGTATCGCCTATCCCGGACGCGGTGGCCTGAAGCGATGAACGAGGCCAGCTGGAATTACGGCGTTTCGCTCGACTACATAAAAGAGTTAGCGTCCTACTGGCAGAATGAGTACGATTGGCGGAAATACGAGGCGCAAATAAATGAATATCCTCAGTTTACAACAACGATCGATGGAGCACAGATCCATTTCATGCATGTTCGCTCGCCGGAGCCAGATGCATTTCCCTTACTGCTTACCCACGCTTGGCCCAGTTCGATTGTCGAATTTCTGGAATTGATCGGCCCGCTTAGCGATCCGCGCAGTCACGGCGGCGATCCGGCGAACGCCTTCCATCTCGTCATCCCTTCCGTTCCCGGATTCGGCTTCTCTGGTCCGGCGCTCGGCTCCGGATGGAATATTGCCCGCATTGCAAAGGCGTGGGATACGTTAATGAAACGTTTGGGATATACCGAGTACGGATCACACGGCAGCGACTGCGGCGCACTCGTGTCCAGAGAGCTTGGTATACAAAAGCCGGAAGGCCTTCGTGGCATCCATGTGCTGCAGTTATTTTCTTTCCCGTCAGGAGATCCTGCCGAGATGGCGGATTTATCGGAGGAAGATCAGAGTCGGCTCCAATTTCTGGCCAATTTTCATGAACGGGCGGGCTTCAATTCGATCCAATCCACCCGGCCCCAGACGCTTTCCTACGGACTTGCGGATTCGCCGGCAGGTCAGCTCTCTTGGATAGCCGAGTTATTTAACGGATTCGGCGACCATGTGGATTTTATTGACAGGGATGCACTCCTGACTAACGTCACTCTGTACTGGCTGACCAATACGGCGGAATCGTCCGCCCGGTTATATTACGAGAACGCTCATCAGCAGCAGGAGCCGCAAGGACCGAATTCGACTCCGACAGGAGTGGCCGTGTTCGGACATGATTTCAAATCGATAAAACGGTTTGCCGAACGCGACAATACCAATATTGTGCAATGGTCGGAATTTGAGCGCGGCACCCACTTTGCCGCTATGGATGCGCCGGATCTTCTGATTCCCGACATCCAGTCATTCTTCAGCCGATACCGCTGATATAAGAGATATGGGAAAAAGCCAAGAGGGTGAACATCACCTTCTTGGCTTTTTTGGTGTAGTCATGGGACTGCCTGGGGCGGTTCTGTCAGGCATATTCATGTGCTCTAACCGAGTGCACATCAAACGTCATTCAGCTGCTCGGCAAACAGCTTGGACTGCTCCAGTTAGCCGTATGGAAAAGAATCCAGATAAACAATATACTGTATAGAATGAACTAAAGAAATGAATGTCATAGATCTATATCACTATAACTGTTTTTTATTGAGGTGAATTTCAAATGGAAGAAATCGATGACTCAAAACAAATTGTATTACAAATCGGCGGTGCTTTGAAAAAGTACAGAAAAGAAAAAAATATGAGCTTGGACGACTTAGCGGAGTTAACGGGCGTCAGCAAGCTTACTCTGGGGAATATCGAACGTGGCGAGACAAACCCAACTTTAGGGATGATATGGAAAATTTCAAAAGGCATATCTTTACCGCTATTGGCTTTGTTCAAATCAGAAGAACCTGTTAGTTTGTATCGAGCAGGGGAAGGACTGCGATTTTCTAATGGTCAAAAAAATTGGATCATTGAACCCGTCTTTAAAAGCAATGATATTGAAATGTGTCGGGCATACTTACAGCCAAATAGCTCGTATTACCCTGAAGGTCATCATGTGAATACAACGGAAATTGCGACAGTCATGACGGGTTCCATTGAAATACAAGTCAACGGAGAGATTTACACATTGAATCAATATGATACGATGAGTTTTCGTGCAGATTATGCTCACTCTTATACGAATCCTACGAATAGTGAAACCGTACTCCATATATCCTTAAAGTATGGTTTCTAAAAATCGAAAATTCCTCTTATTAAATACAACTCCGAATTCCATGATGGGATTCAGAGTTGTTTTTTGTTTTTAGATGAGTTTTGGTTTACTATAAAATACTCCTTGTTAAAAATAGTATACTATAATATACTTTTGTTGTTCGCGCGAATGTTATTGCATCGTTTTTTCGTTTTTTTCAATCCATAGGAAACAAATCATAGGCATGAACTCAGGAAGGAGAATTGAAGAATGCCGAATCAAAATATAAAAGCCGTACCATCCTCTATAGGACTGATCATTCTCGGCATTATTGTTATTGCAGCTAATTTACGTACTCCCTTAACCTCTGTCGGTCCTTTAGTGAGTCTCATAAGGGATGACGTTCATATTTCAAATACATTAGCGGGCCTGATCACAACGGTACCCTTGCTTGCGTTTGCTTTATTATCCCCTCTAGTACCGAAATTAGGAAGAAAGTATGGGGTTGAACGTATCATTTTGATGGCCCTCATTTTCCTGACAGTTGGTATTGTCATACGTTCTTTATCTGGCGCAGCTGATCTGTTTATTGGAACAGCCATTCTTGGATTCGCCATTGCCGTGTGTAATGTATTATTGCCAAGTATCATCAAAAGGGATTTCCCGAATAAAATTGGCTCCATGACAGGTGTTTACTCCATTTCAATGAGTTTATGTGGAGCAATCGCATCGGGAATCAGTGTACCGGTAGCCGTGAACGCAGGTCTAAAATGGCAGGGAGCCTTGGGAATATGGGGGATGCTAAGCTTTGTTTCGGTCCTCTGTTGGTTACCCCAATTAAGAAATCAAACGAAGCAAACGGCCTCGACGAGTCAACAGGTGGCCGGCAACGAGGTGAATGTTTGGAGATCCCCGCTTGCCTGGCAAGTAACCTTGTTTATGGGGATACAGTCCATGGTTTTCTATGTGTTGATCGCTTGGTTGCCTGAAATTTTAAAGCAGCAAGGAATTGACTCCAGCCAATCCGGATGGTACCTGTCGATCATGCAGTTGGCTATGCTTCCATTTACCTTTATTGTCCCCGTTATTGCTGGGCGCATGTCTAGCCAACGTTTGTTAGTAGTCATCACAACCATTTTGCTGTTGACGGGAACGCTCGGGATCCTTTACGGTAGCTCCGATATCATTCTGTTATGGATCATCTTACTCGGAATTGGTGGAGGCTTCGCCTTTAGTTTGTCCATGATGTTTTTCGGGTTACGTACTGAAAATGCGCATCAGGCAGCGGAATTGTCCGGCATGGCACAATCGATCGGATATCTGCTTGCCGCAATCGGTCCAGCCCTTATCGGATATCTACATGATGCGACAAATAGTTGGAACCTGCCGCTTTTCATTCTGCTTGGCGCTTCGGTCTTACTCCTTTTAGTCGGTTTAGGCGCAGCAAAAAACCGTTATGTAGGTAGCCGAAATCGTTACGAGCTGCCACGGAAAGGATGATTAGAATGTTTGACAAAATGATGGTGGCCATTGATCAAGCTGAAATAACGAACAAGCTCCTTGATGCAGTGGTTGAAATAGCCCAAAACAAACAAACGCAAGTTACCTTGGTTCATGTCAGCCAGGAATATGTGTCGAATGGCATGACCTATGTACCAGAGAATTTTTTGGAAGACATATTGGACGAAATGGAGAAAGCGGGTTTGGAACAGCTGCAGCAAGCCAAATCTAAATTGAAATCTGCGGGGATTAACCCGGAAACCGTTCATCTAAAGGGTGATCCTGCACATGAAATATTAAATTATGCGAGGGATACCGAGCAGCAACTTATTATTATCGGAAGCCGTGGGCTAAGGGGCATCAAAGAAATGATGCTTGGAAGTGTCAGCCACAAGGTTTCACAGCTATCCCATTGCCCAGTCCTCATTATGCATTAACTCAATTGAAGATGCAGGGAAGAAACGTAACACCAAATGGATTGCTGGTTGCAACCCGAAGGGCAAGTAGTTCTTATGAAGCCATCCCATTGGTTATGAAACGTCAGTTAATGTTATCTGTCAGCAGGGGATATAGGAAAAGCCAAGAGGGTGAAGATTACCTTCTTGGCTTTTTTGGTGTCGTCATGAGGCTGATCGGGCGATTCTATCAAAAATATTATGGTTGGATTCCAGGCAAGTAGATTGTTAGATTCGTTGCCTAAACCTATAATGGAGAGTGACATAGAAGGAATAAAATAACAGATGGATAGATGAATAGAAGAACAAGGAGAGGTCTATGTGTACCATGTGAAAAAAATGTGGAGGTTATTTCTGTGTTTGATCATTATAGCGGGGGCGCTTCCTTTAACAACAATCAATAAAGCGTCCGCCAGTGATGAAGCAGCCGCTGTCCAGACAGCGGGGAGCGTCAGCACGCCAGCCAGCGACGAAGCGGTTCATTTGGCCGAATCCCCCTCTCAGGGAACGAGCGAATCTGACACGGAACCGCTAACGGCTACCGTTGTGGTGGCCAAGGATAAGCTAGTCATTGGAGATTCTTCAACGGTAACGATCATGTTCTCGAGAGCGGTGACAGGTTTCACGATTGCTTATCTAAAGGTGGGTAATGGCACATTAGGTCCCTTAACCTCTTCTTCAGACAAAATCACCTACACGGCGACGCTGGTTCCGCTTCCGGACATCCAAATCAAGGATAATGTCATAACGCTCGATCTAGCGGGTGTGGAAGATGCCTCGGGCAATCCGGGGACGGGAACTGCGAAATCAAACAACTATGAGATTGATACAAAGCGCCCAACGGCCACCGTTGTGGTTGACGATGATAAGCTGGGGATCGATCAGACTTCATTGGTAACGATCACATTTTCGGAAGCGGTGACGGGTTTCATTCTTTCCGACATGACTGCGGAAAACGGCATATTAAGTGAATTCAGCACTTCAGACAATATCACCTATACGGCGAAGCTTACTCCGACTTCGGGCATTAACGCCCCTAACAATGTCATAACGCTTAATTACGCGGGTGTAAAGAATGCGGCTACAGGTAACCCGGGAATGGGAACAACGAAATCCAACAACTACGAGATTGATATATTACGCCCAACCGCCACGATTACGATTGCCAATTCCAAACTGATAGCCGGCCAGACTACAACCGTGACGTTTACGTTCTCGGAAGCGGTAGCGGGTTTCGACCTATATGACCTGACGGTGGCTAACGGCACATTAAGTAACCTAATTTCGAGTGACGGGGGCAGGACGTGGGCGGCGACACTGACGCCGGCTTCGGGTATACGGGATAAGACCAATATCATCACGCTTAATAATACAGGAGTAGCTGATCTCGCCGGCAATGCGGGTGTAGGAACCACCAATTCAGCAAGCTACGAAATCAGTACGGTGCGTCCTACGTCCACGATTGAGATCGACCCCGATACGCTGGCCATCGGCGGGAAATCACAGGTCACAATCACCTTCTCTCAAGCGGTGACTGGGTTGGATTATTCAGCCCTCACCGTGGCTAATGGCACATTAACTAATGTCAGTTCGGGTGACGGAGGGGTCACATGGACGGCAGAGCTGACGCCGAATGCGGATGTCAGCGCCCTGCAAAATGCCATACAGCTTGATAACACGCATGTAACGAATATGGAAGGCAATAAGGGAACGGGAACTACAAAATCCAACAACTACGAGATAGATACGTTACGCCCAACAGCCACCATTGTGGTTGCCGACAATGAGCTGAAGACAGGCGAAACCACACTTGTGACCATCGCTTTCTCAGAGGGGGTCTTAGGTTTCAACTTATCCGGCCTTACGGTGAGCAATGGCACTTTGAGCAATCTCACTTCGATCGATGATGGGGGAACGACTTGGACCGTTACGCTGACGCCTAAAGCCAACGTCTATGCGGCTGACAATTTCATTACGCTCGACAACAGCATGGTGCATGATGCGGCTGGCAATTCGGGGCAGGGACTGACAAAATCAAATCCTTATACTGTCGTTACGGTGCCGGCGTCTGCAGAATTGAGCGATTTAACCATATCGAGCGGATCGTTAAGTCCTGCATTTGTACCCGGAACGACAAACTATACCTCCAGTGTCCCATATGCTGTATCCAGCTTAAAGGTAAACGCGACAACGCAGGATAGCAGCGCCACGTTGACCGTGAACGGAAGTCCGGTAGCCAGTGGACAGCAAAGTAAAGATATTTCATTAAGCGTAGGTGCAAACTCCATTAAAGTGGTTGTAATAGCTGAAGATCAGTCGACCAAGACCTACACGATCTCCGTGACACGTGCTAACAACGGGACCCACGATGGCGGCGGTAGTGGCAGCAACGGGAGCGGTGGTGGTAGTAGCGGCGGCTCAACAACTCCGGTACTCCCAGGCGATAACAAATGGATCTCAACGGATGGTAAATTAACGATTCCACCAGGTAAAGCGGGCGAGGTTCGTTTAGGAGATGCCGTCACAATCTCAATTCCGGCTGGCGCGACAAACCAAGAGTTGAAATTAACGATCGAAAAAGTACCGGACACTCATCAATTTATAACTCATAATGAAGTTTTCCTTAGCCCGGTATTTGAGCTTTCAAAAAATGTACCGGGATACTTCGATAAACCGGTAACATTATCTTTTGCATTTGACCCGGCAAGTTTGAAAAACAATCAAACGGCGGCTGTTTTTTATTATGATGAAGCGAAGAAAATTTGGATCATGGTTCCGGTCAGCAGGATACAGGAAAACCGCATTGCTGTCACTGTCGATCACTTCACAAAGTTTGCAGTACTCGCCATTGATCAAACGACCGGGTTAACCGTTATCAGCGACCCGGCGAAATTTGGCGATATCTTCGGACACTGGGCAGAAGCCAGCATCGAGCAGGCGGCAAGTACCGGAATCGTCACCGGTTATCCTGACGGCACATTTAAACCGGGCAAGACGGTCACCCGCGCAGAGTTCGCGGAAATGCTCGTAAATACGCTAGGCGTTAAAAAGACAGGAGCTGAGCTGAACTTTATCGATTCAGCCAGTATCGGAGCCTGGGCACACCATGCGGTCGCACAAGTGGTGCAGCTAGGCATGATGAAAGGATACGAAAACGGTACTTTCCGTCCGAACGCAGAAATCACACGCGCTGAGATGGCCGTAACCATTACCAATACTGTTGGCTGGAGCAGCAAGGACAATACGGAAGCAGGCTTCGCGGATGACAGCGAAATTCCAGATTGGGCTAAAGGCAGCGCTGTATTTCTGAAGCAAACCGGGATTATGCAAGGGAAAGACGGCAACCGGTTCGCTCCCCAAGACGCTGCTACAAGAGCTGAGGCTGTGACGATCCTGCTGAATATGTTCGCACTCCAGGGGTAAATGAAATTTTAACCCTATAAACCATTGATGACATGAAAAAGGCTTCCGGCTCAAAACACTGGGGGCCTTTTCTTGTGACTATTCGAAAGGGGATATTCCATCAGACGATATTTATGAAGAAAGTTTGTAAAAGTTAAACGAGGAGGGGCCGGCCGATGCCCAGGTATTTACGCCTGATTTTCGCCCGGCTTTTTCTCGTTATTTAGTGGGACTTCCATTTGAACACAGGGAAAAAGGATGCGGGAAGAAAGTCGTACCCCACAAAAACGGTTTGACTCTGATTCGTCCCTAAGAAAAGGGGCATTCCAGAGATGGTGGAGACTGGAAAAGTCGTATCATTCCGGGGCGGGCGAGATTTTGTACGTTTGGAAAGAGGAGCAAGGAAGCATCGATTTCGATCTTTTTCGACGGATAGGAATGATTTCTCATTTTTGGGAAACCGCATTGACTAATTGAAAGCGCATTCATATACTGAGCCTAAATTTGAATTTGTTAGTTATTTTAACAAAGTAAGGTGGTGGATGACATCGTGATCGGTAGGGGAAAAACCGGGAACGCCAAATTCGTGAAGCAGATGAACCGGGAAGGCATATTGCATCAGCTCCGGCAGGAGCCCCGCTTGTCACGAGCCGAACTGGCAGTAAAAACGAAGCTTAGCCGCCCTTGTGTCTCGGCGTTGGTGGAAGAGATGATTCATGAAGGGCTCATTCGTGAGGTGGGTACGGGAGAATCCAGAGGGGGGCGCAGGCCAATCCTGTTGGAATACAATGTGCAGGCGTATGCGGTCGTAGGCGCCGTGTTTGAAGGCAGCGAGCTAGAAATGGCGGTAGCCGATATGAAGGGCGAACTGATCGCCCAAATGCATACGCGTTTGAAGCAGCCGGTGGATGGGGAATCCGCGCTTCAGGCGCTCGAGGAGACGCTGGCGCGTCTGCTGGATGCGAGCGGGACGGACCGGGGCCGGGTGATCGGAATCGGCGTTGGGCTTCCGGGCGTTACGCAACGCCGAAGCGGGACCGTCAGCCATGCTCCAAGCACGGGCTGGATGGACCTCCCCGTAGGCAAGGCGATTGAAGAGCGACTTCAGCTGCCGGTGGTGCTGGATAATGACGTCAACATGATGACGCAGGGCGAATTTTTCGGCGGGGCCGGATCCGGCGTATCCAGTCTGGTGTATATGTACGTTGGAACCGGGATCGGAGCGGGCATTATCCTTGACAAACAATTGTACCGCGGAAGCAAGGAGGCCTCCGGAGAAATCGGGTATATGCGGATCGGTGACTCGCCGGGACGGCGCAAAGGCGAATTCGGCGTGTTCGAGAAAAATTTCTCGGTGAACGGCATACACGGAAAAGCGAAGGCGCTCGGGCTTGAGGTCGACCCGGAGACGAGCATTCTCCAGCAGTTAATCGAGCTGAGCGAGGGAGGCAGCTCGCAGGCGGAGGGACTGCTAAATGACGTGTATCATGGCTGGGCTTCGGGAATCGCCAATACGGTCAGCGTGCTCGATCCCGAGATGCTTGTGTTGAGCGGCGAGATGGTCCATTTGAATGAAGCCGGGCTGAACCGGATCCGCGAGCTGCTGCTGGATTGGGTGCCGGTGATGCCGAATATCCGCTTGGCGGCGCTGCGAGAGCGCGCAGGGCTCATGGGTGCGGTGCACAGCGTGCTTGAAGCGCATTCATTTGCGTCCAGGTAGTTAACATTTGAATTTTAAAAATGAGCTCAACATCCTGATTTGTACTTAATCATAAGCAGAGTAGCGGAGGGGCCGGAATCGATCTGGAGAAGCGGCAGCGGTCGCCTTTGTGATCGAATTTCTACCTTGTTGAAAAGGTGAATCAAGAAATTTGGGAACAACAGCGATCGGAAGAACGATCCGGAACTGCAGCGGCCGCCCTGCACGATACTAAGAACTAATCTCAATGTTGGGCCTAAAATTAGGGGGATTAACAATGGCAAAGAAATGGTTCAAGCTCGGCATGATGTCCATCGCTCTGACAATGACGGTCGGTCTGACCGCTTGCGGCGGCGGAGACAAGGAACAGGCCGCCTCCGGTGAAGCAAGCGGGGACAAAGGATCGCAGAAACTCGTTATCTACACCGCCCGCGACAAAAACGTCGTCGAGCAGATCCTGCCGAAGTTTGAGGAGCTGAATCCGGATATCGACGTTGAAGTGATGACGATGGGCGCCCAGCAGATCATGGAGCGGGTGCGCGGCGAGAAGGCCAACCCGCAGGCTGACTTCTGGTGGGGCGGCACGCAATCCTCTTTTATTACGGCGGCGAATGAAGGGCTGCTGGAATCATATAAACCGAGCTATGCGGACAGCATTCCGGCCGAATACAAAGACGGGCAGGACCGCTGGTACGGTGAGATGCTGCTGCCTGAGGTGATCATGTACAACGCCGAGGCGGTGAAGAAGGAAGATGCGCCGAAGGATTGGGATGATTTGCTCGATCCGAAATGGAAGGATCAAATTCTGATCCGCGGCGTCATGGCGTCCGGCACGATGAGAACGATCTATGATGCCATGATATACCGCCAAGATCCCGCGAATCCGGAAAAAGGCTACGAGTGGCTGAAAAAGCTCGATGCCAACACGAAAGAATATACGCAGGACCCGACCCAATTGTACTTGAAGCTGGCCCGTCAGGAAGGAAAGCTGTCGCTGTGGAACCTGCAGGACATTCTGATCCAGAAGGAGCTGCAGAAGCAGCCGTTTGACTACATCTATCCGACCAGCGGTGCACCGATTCTGGTGGATGGTGTCGGCATTATCAAGGGTGCCAAAAATCTGGACGCGGCGAAGAAGTTCTTTGATTTTATTTTTGATTTAGGCCAGCTTAAGGAAAAGGCGGACAAGCTGTTCCAGATTCCAACCCGGACCGATATCGACAAAAGCCAATTCCCGGACTGGTACAAAAACCTCGATACCAAGTCGCTGGATCTGGATTGGACGGTGCTGGCGGATAAAGAGAAGGAATGGATGCAGTATTGGGATGAGAACATCAAAGGCAAGGGCGGCAAATAACGGAACTGCAGCTTTCAGGGTGACAAGGAGGCTGAGGTGGGATACCACCCCGCCCTGGCCTGCCTGCAGTATGATGAATATCTCCATTTCAAGCATACGGCTTGATGAGCAAAGTTCTGCAGCGATACAAGTTGAATTAAAAAATGCGATGCAGGCAAGGGAGTAAAATGATTCCGAAGAAGCGGAGCGGTCTAAAGCTTTCCAAAGGAAAGCTGACATCGAAAGCATATGCTTTGGCTTTCGGATTTCTACCTTAAGGGTCCATTACAATCAAGAAATCCGAAAACAAGAGCGATCGTAGGAACAGTTTACGTACTTGCCCCCATCATCCATTTCAATAGGTGAATGGACTTGAAGGAGGACGAATGATGATCGGAGTCACGCTGGACCGCGTCAGCAAAACATTCGGTGGGGCCAAAGGTGTGGAGGAGGTTGACGTACATATCAATCCAGGCGAGTTTTTTACTTTTCTGGGTCCGAGCGGCTGCGGCAAAACGACCACTTTGCGCATGATCGCCGGATTCTATTACCCCAGCGACGGACGAGTCCTATTCGGTGAGCATAATGTCACCAACATGCCGCCCAATAAGCGCAACACGGGCATGGTATTTCAAAACTACGCCTTATTTCCGCACATGACCGTATTCGAGAATATTGCTTTCGGTCTTCAAGTCCGGAAACAGGGAAAGGCTGAAATTAACGAGAAGGTCACGCGCGCCCAAAAGCTGGTGCATCTGGACGGCTACGGGCAGCGCCGCATCGATCAGTTATCCGGTGGGCAGCAGCAGCGAGTTGCACTGGCGCGCGCACTGGTGATCGAACCGAATATTCTCCTGCTCGATGAGCCCTTGTCCAACCTTGATGCCAAGCTGCGTGATGAGACGAGGCAGGAAATCAAGCGGCTTCAGCTTGAGCTCGGCATTACTACGATTTACGTCACGCATGATCAATCGGAAGCGATGTCCATGTCGGACCGGATCATGGTCATGAAAGATGGCGTCGTGCAGCAGATCGGTACGCCGCATGAAATTTACAACCGTCCGGTTAACCGTTTCGTCGCTTCGTTTATCGGGGAGTCCAATCTGTGGGAAGGCACGGTGGAACGGCTGGAAGGCGGGATGGTAGACGTTCGGCTTGCACCGGATTTGCTGCTGACCGGCCTCGCCAAAAACGCCTCGCCCGAATGCAAGCTGGCGATGGGACAGAGGGTTACATTGTCGGTACGCCCGGAGGCGGTTCGTGAGGCCGCTGCGTCCGAACGCGGCGAGGCCAATACGATGGCCGTGAAGGTGCTGCTATCGGAATTCACCGGGGTTAGCGTGAATTATATTGCTCAGGCCGGCCATTTGTCCGTGAAGGCGATGTTTGTCGGACAGGGGCACCGGATGAGGGAGCGGGACGAGGAAGTGTTGTTTACCGTGGCGCCGGACAGCATTTATTTTCTGGAATAAGGGGGAGCCGAAGCGATGAACAAACCTCAGCCTCAATTGGCACCGCCGCCTATTCGCCCAAGCAGCCGCTGGAATTCGCTGACGAGATCGCCGCATTTTGTGTATGTGCTGATCGCGCCGTTATTTCTTATCCTTTTGGCATATGTCATCTATCCGTTCTTCCAGACGTTCCGGCAGAGTTTGCAGTTGGACGGCGGTTTTTCGCTCCAAAACTACTCTCGTTTCTTCAGCCTGGAACATACGGCGAATCTGGAGGCCCTGTGGACGAGCGTATATATTTCGGTACTCAGCGTGATCACCTGCGGCATCGTGGGTGTGGCCATGGCATTTCTGCTCGAGAGGTACGAGTTCCCCGGCCGCAAGCTCTTGTCGGTGCTTGTCCTCGTGCCGATGGCGCTGCCGCCGCTGATCGGGGTGTTATCCTTTGAATTTTTGTACGGTTCCAGCGGTATTATTCCGCGGGGATTGCAGCATCTGCTTCATTTGGATAAGCCGCCTTTTACGCTGAAAGGGATCTGGGGCGTGCTGGTGGTCCATACGTTTACGATGTACACCTATTTCTATATGACGGCGTCTTCGGCGATCAAGGGGCTTGATCCGTCGCTTGAGGAAGCCGCGTCCAATCTGGGGGCGAACCGGTTCACCATCTGGCGCCGGGTGATTCTGCCCATGCTGACGCCGGCCATCGTTGCGGCCTCGCTGCTCGTCTTTATGATCTCGATGGCGTCGTATACCGCGCCGCTGATCTTCGGCATTGAACGGACGATGACGATGCAGATCTATCTGTCCCGCACCAACGGCGACTTGGATATGGCTGCGACGCAATCGACGCTGCTGTCCGTCGTGTCCATTCTGTTTCTCATTCTGATGCGGTGGTACCAGGGCGCGCGGAACTATCAGAACATGAGTAAAGGCGTCAGCGTTCATCGGACCGAGGTGAAAAGCAAAGCAGGCAGAAACACCGCGATGGTGCTCTCTTTTCTCGGGGTGCTCGTGCTTATGCTGCCGATCCTCGTGATTGTGCTGCTTGCTTTTTCCGAAGACGGGAAGTGGACGACCCAAGTTCTGCCGCCTTCTTATACGCTGGACCATTTCAAGGATCTCTTCACCGACAGCAAAACATGGCGTCCCATCGCCAACAGCTTCAAAATCAGCATCGCGGCGACGATCGGCAACCTATTGTTCGGCGTCGCGGCCGCCTATGCCATCGTGCGTATGAACTTTAAAGGGAAGACGCTGCTCGATATTCTGATCATGCTGCCTTGGGCGCTTCCGGGCACGGTCGTGGCCGTGAACCTCATTACGGCGTTCAGCGAGGCTAATGCGTTTTCCTTTGGACAGGTGCTGATCGGCAGCTTCTGGATTTTGCCGCTGGCTTATTTCGTCCGGCATCTGCCTCTGATCTTCCGCTCGACCTCGTCCACGCTGATGCAAACCGATCGTTCGGTGGAGGAAGCGGCACGAAATTTGGGAGCGTCCTGGTGGTACACCTTCCGCCGCGTCGTGTTTCCCATGGCGCTGAGCGGTATCCTGGCGGGCACGCTGCTGGCGCTTGTGGAAGGCATTGGCGAGTTTGTCGCTTCGATTTTGCTGTATACCAATAAAACGACGCCGATCTCGGTCGAGATTTTTCAGCGGATGTACGCCTTTGAATTCGGAACCGCCTGCGCGTACGGCGTGCTGCAAATCGTCATGATTATTCTCGTGCTTTACGTTTCCCGGAGGCTGACCGGCGGCAATGCCGGCTCCGCGATTTGACGATAGATTTTCTGAACCTGAAGCGGTAAAAGAATACCTTATTTTCATTACGCGGCGACCTGTCCCGAACAAGGCGAGCCGATTGCGATAATGATACAGGCAGGCAGCGGCATTTGCCGATGCAAGCCAACATTCACGCTTGAAGGAGGAGAAGTAACTTGAGTCAAAGTGATCTGAGTAAGAAACGCAGGGCAAAAAAATGGATGGCGGCTTCGATGAGCCTGGTGATGGCTGGAACGCTGGCTTTTCAAGCCGGTCCTGGAAAAGCATCTGCTGACAGGGGGGTGGTCGATTTATGGAAAGCCATCAAACCCCTCACCACCATTGCCAGCGTGATGAATACGGGAGCTCACCCGGATGATGAGCATAGTGCGACACTCGCGTATCTTTCGCTTGGACTCGGCGTGGATACATACAGTGTCATCGCCAATCGCGGGGAAGGCGGGCAGAACGAAATCGGCAGCGAGCTGGGCAACGCCCTCGGGATCATCCGCACGCGGGAGCTGCAGGAAGCATCGAAGATTACGAATGTGACGCTGGCGAACCTGAGCCAGAAGCTGGACGATCCGATCTATGATTTCGGATTTTCCAAGAGCCCTGACGAAACGTTGGAAAAATGGGGCGAGGACGTCGCTTATGAACGGCTGATCCGCCAAATCCGGGAGAAACGTCCGGATGTGCTGATTCCGGCGTTCCTGAACGAGCCTTCGACGCACGGACATCATCGCGCGATTAACGTGCTGACCGTACGTGCCTTCAAGGATGCGGGCAATCCGCAGGTGTTCCCGGAGCAGCTGAAGGAAGGGCTGCAGCCTTGGCAGCCGAAGAAGCTCTATGTACCAGGAACGGAGAAGGACTACGATGCCTCTTTGCCGGTCAACGAATACAATGAGCTGTACGGCGCTTCCTACGCCCAACTCGGAGAAGAATCCCGCTACATGCACAAGAGCCAGGGCATGGGCAGACAAGTGGATGAAGGCCAAGGAACGGCCTATTACACACTGCAGGCGTCGGCGGACGGCAAGAAGGCAGACGAGAAGCCGGCAGCGTCGTTGTTCGGTGGAATCGCCTTTACGTTCGACGATCTGGCCAAAGAAATAGATGTCAAAGGAAAGGACAATAAAGTCGCCAAGCAGCTGAACACGCTGCAAAAAGACGCCAACGAAGTGATCGCGGCTTATCCCGCATTTGCGAAAGTGGCCCGCGAAGTCCATGAGATGAAAGCGGACGTTCAAACCGCCGTGGAGCTTGTGAAGTCATCATCTTTAGATTTATCGGCTAAAAATGATCTGCTGCATCGTTTGGACGTGAAGGAAAGACAGCTCAATAAAGCCAGCCAAGAGGCGACCTCCGTCGTCGTCAAGGTGAAGCCGGAGACCGGAGAGCTTATTCCGGGGCAAACCACGAAGGTGACGGTGACGGCTTTTAACGGCGGAGACGTGAATGTCGGCAAGGTCAGCCTGAAGCTGAATGTTCCCGAAGGCTGGAATGCGAAAACGTCCGGAGCGGCGACCTTCGCCAAGCTGGACAAAAACAAGACGGTCCAAACGGAGTTTGAGGTCACCGTGCCGAAACAGGTGGAGGATTTCAATCCTTATGCGCTTCCGCTGATTTCCGCGGATATCGGGTATGAGGCGTTTGGAACGTCGGCAACGCTGCATGCGGTTCCGGATAATGCGGTAGCCGTGCTGCCGCCGGTTGCGCTGTCCCTAAGTCCGGAAGCGGCGGTTCTGAACACGCTGAAACCGGGAGACGCCGTATCGGTCAAGGTGACCGCGACGAATTATGCGCCGGGCGCGGAGAAGACGAAAATCTCGCTGAAAACGCCGGAGGGCTGGACGGTGGAGCCCGCGGTGCAGGAATTGAGCTTCGCGGCCAAATACGAAACCAAGACGGCTGAATTTACGGTCAAGGCGCCGGAAGGCGTGAAGGCGGGAAGCTACAGCTTGTCTGCTGTATCGAGCGACGGAACGCTAGACAGCAGCAGAACGGTACAGGTCATCCAGTATCCGCATATCGGCAAAACCTATTACGTTAAGCCGGCCAACCTGGCCATTCAAGCGTTCGATCTGAAGGTGCCGGAGGGACTGAAGGTCGGCTATGTTTCCAGCGGGTTTGATAACATTGATCAGGTGCTGCGCCAGGTGGGCATCAATGTGACGAATCTGGATGCCAAAACGATTCAGTTCGGCGATCTGTCGCAGTACGATACGATTGTGCTCGGCATTCGGGCCTATGCGTTCCGGCCGGAACTGATTCCTAGCAATCAGCGTCTGCTCGATTACGCCAAGAATGGCGGCAACCTGGTAGTCCAATATCACAAACCGGAAGACAAATGGTCGCCGGATCTCGCTCCGTATCCGATCAAGATCGGCGAGCCGCTGATCGAATGGCGCGTCACGGACGAAAACTCCAAGGTGACCATGCTTGCGCCGGATCATCCGATCTTTAATACGCCGAATAAGATTACATCGGCCGACTGGGAGAACTGGATTCAGGACCGCTCCGCTTACAACCCGTCCGAATGGGGCAAGGAGTATACGGAGCTGATCTCGAACGGAGATCCCGGCGAGAAAGAGTTTACGGGCACGTTCCTCACAGCCCCTTACGGCAAAGGGAATTACACGTACAGCTCGATTGTCTGGTACCGCGAAATGCCAAGCCTTGTTCCAGGCTCGATTCGCATGTTCGTGAACATGATCAGCCTGAAGCAGGAAGGGGCGGCTTCCGCCGGAACCACTCCACAAAAGTAATGGATGATCGAGCTGGAATGTAGGATGAATGGTGGAAGGATTTAGCTTGAAAGGGGATGGCGCGGAGCGATAGGCTTCGCGCCGTACCTTGGATTTTCAAACGGATAAAGACTTTGGCTGCGTACATAAAACAAACCATGGAGGGGACTGGGGCAACATGAGGAATCGGGAACAGATTTTGGAGCGGGAAGGTGGACACTTTCCGGGACGCACCTATACGGAAGCCGTGCTCGAGCCTGCTTTCGATGAAGCGAAGAACAGCTTGCTTGGAGCGATGATGGCGATCAACAAAGCGCATTTGATCATGTTGAAGGAGCAGGGACTTGTAAGCGGGGAAGAAGCACTCCAAATCGCGTCGGCCATCCGCGGCCTTGATCTGGAGGGGCTGCGCCAAGCGGAATATACGGGACAGTTCGAGGACCTGTTCTTTCAGGTTGAGCATGAGCTGCATGCGGCGGCTGGAGACATTGCCGACAATCTGCATCTGGCCCGCAGCCGCAATGATATGGGCATCGCGATTTACCGGATCGTGCTGCGGGAGAAACTGCTCGTAACGCTTCGCGGAGCCCTTGCACTCAAGAGTCAGCTGCTTTCGTTTGCAGAGGAGCATAAAGGCACGATCATGATCGGGTACACGCATACGCAGCAGGCGCAGCCGACGACGTTGGCCCACTATATTTTGGCGATGGCCGACTCTCTGGACCGCGACATCCGCCGGCTGCAGGCGGCTTATGCCAACTGCAACCGAAGCAGCATGGGAGCGGCGGCACTGACCACTTCCGGCTTCGCCATCAGCAGGGAGCGGGTGAAGGAGCTGCTCGGCTTCGACGAGCTGATCTATAACTCCTACGACGCGATCGGCGGTGCCGATTACGTCGGCGAGATGATGACGGCCGTGCAGTTGGCCGCGATTAATCTGGGCAGGTCGTCGCAGGATTTTCTGCTGTGGTGCACGCAGGAATTCGGCATGCTGCGCGTGGCCGATCCTTACGTGCAAATCAGCTCGATCATGCCGCAGAAAAGAAATCCGGTATCGTTCGAGCATATGCGTGCGCTTCTCTCCAGCTGCGTCGGCAATACCCAAACCGTGCTGACCATGATGCACAACACTCCATTCGGCGATATCGTCGATACCGAGGACGATATGCAGCCTTATGCCTGGAAGGCGCTGAAAGTGCTGGAACGGATGTATCGTCTGCTTTCCTGCGTCATCGGGACTGTGGACGTTAATAAGGAGATGCTGCGGAAGCGGACCGAGGGCAGCTTTGCCACGGTGACCGAGCTTGCAGATACGCTAGTGCGCTCCGACCGTTTGTCGTTCCGCAGCTCCCATCATATCGTAAGCCGTCTCGTGAAGCGTGCCGTCGCCGATGGACTTGCCGCTAACCAAATTACACTGGAGCTGGTCAATGAGATCGCACTGGAGGTCATCGGCCGGAAGCTCTCGCTGACGGAGGAGCAGCTGCGAATGGCGCTTGATCCGGTTCATTTCGTGGATATCCGTACGCTTCCCGGCGGGCCGGCCCCTTCGGAAATTCAAAGCGTGATCGCGAAGCGGAAAGGGGACCAGCAGACTCAGGAGCAATGGCTGGACGCAGCCCGCAAACAGGCGGAAGGAGCGCTGAAGAACCTGGATGACATCCTGGCTGGCTGGAGCGGCAGCCGATGAACATGGCGAAAATTCCTCTGCTGGCCGTAGACGGCGGGGGGACGAAGTGTCTGGCCGTGCTTGCGGATGCCGAGGGCCGGATGCTGGCGAGCGGGCGTACGGGATCATGCAACTACCAGGGGGTAGGGCGCGAAGCCGCGGCGCTTGAGCTTACGCGTGCGATCGGGGAAGCCAAGAAACAGCTGGCGGCGGGATACGTCGATGGGAGTATGCTGTCTCCGTTTGGCGAGGATTCTGCTCCTATCCCTTCGCAGCCCGCAAAGCCGGTCCCTTCTATAATAGAAGGCGAACCGCTGCATGTTGCCTGCGCGGTATTCGGCCTCGCCGGACTGGATACCGATTATGACCGTCAAGTGATTGAGGAGCTTGTCTATGAAGCGCTTCGAAACACGCAGGTGCAGGCCGACCGCATCATCGTGGAGAATGATGGCGTGGCCGCTCTACTCGGGGCCACGGGTGGCGACCCCGGCATCCTGATCATCGCCGGCACCGGCTCAATCGTGTACGGGATCAACGCGAGCGGTGAAAGCGCCCGTGCCGGCGGCTGGGGCCACCGTGTCGGCGATGAAGGCAGCGGATATTGGATCGGGAAGCAGGCCATCATCGCCGCACTGCACGGATATGATGGAAGGAGCGGCGCCACGGCGCTAACGGATAAGCTGCTGAATCATCTGAAGCTGCAAAATGAAGAAGAACTGTTTAACTGGGCCTACTCCGCCGCATACAGCGTGGAGAAAACAGCCGAGCTCAGCAAGCTCGTGAGTGAAGCGGAGCAACAGGGAGACGCGTCTGCGCGCATGATTCTCGAGGCTGCTGCCGACGAGCTGTTTCTAGGGGCTCGGGCCGTGATCGAAAGAATCGGATTGGCTGAAGCGGAAGAGACATTTGCCTTGATTTTGCAGGGAGGCGTGCTGCAGAATATTCCGCTTGTGCGAAGCCGATTGGCGGAACGAATCCGGGACATCTCGCCTCTAGCCAGCGTTGACGAGGCAAAGATGGAGCCGATTTATGGGGTGATAGCGCAGGGGATACGGCTGCTGGGGAAGGGGAGTGTTTCGTAGTAGACAGCCGGGGTGCTTTCCGTCCCATACCCTTCAATAAAAACCAATGGCTTAACTTGAAGCGCCTTTGCTAATGCCGTAACCGTTAGCACAGAAGGCGCTTTTTCCCCGTTCTCCATTGATAGCTAGCTCATCTGGAGTGAGCTTTATTTCTTTTGCCTCCTGTTCAGGGACATTAAAGTTGGTGAATTAAAATCGGAGTTTTATTGGTTTGCCAGTAAAGCTAACGGGCAGGTTGAGGCAATGAGCTACTTTCGATCTTCATGTTATAATAAAGCAAATTTAATCATTTAATTTCTTGGAGGGATCCCATTATGACAATCGATAGGAAGGGCCAATTGACTGAGATTCAAATCGAGAGTCGTGATATTCTCTTGAGATTTGCTCAGGAATCCGACCTAAATGATTACTTTACTTTTTTACATGATCCTGAGATGAAGCGGTTAACGGGATCACAAATTGAATTCACCCGTAATGAAATTGCCGCTTGGATTAATAAAATTAGTGTCATAAATAATGATCGTGTTGATTTTATGATCTTATTGAAAAGAACAAACGAGCTGCTTGGCGAGGTTGTCTTAAATGAAATCGATTCAATCAACCGGAGTGCAAATATCCGTATCGGCATTCAAGGAACTCAGCATCGCGGTAAAGGTTATGGTTCGGAAGCTATGATTCAAATGCTTCGGTATGGATTTAACACATTAAAGCTGCATCGAATTCATTTAGGCGTTTATACTTTTAACCCACGAGCGATCCATGTATACGAGAAGATAGGTTTTAAACGAGAAGGGTTACAGCGAGACGCACTATATATAGATGGAAAGTTTCATGATATGATCACGATGGCTATTCTCGAAGATGAGTTCCGTTTATTACATGAGCCGTTAAGCTCTTAATGAAGGTGTTAAGATGCCATCAATCGTTAATATGCATTGGAGGCAAAATATGAATGAAACTTTCGGATGATGATTTGGTAATTCGCCTACATAAACGGTCAGATACAGCAAACATTGTAACCATGATTAATCGTGACCCCTTTCATATGTTGAACGGGTTAACGGTCGAAGCGTTCGAGCAGGATTTAGATGAACCAGGGGAAAGAATTCGTGATAACACTTTCGTTGTTGAGCATGGACAGACAATCGTCGGTTATTTTTCTTTGTGTTTCGTTGAACGGACTACACACATTTCCGTTTATTGTTTTGGGACGGTGGACGTTGATTGGCGCAGGCGAGGTATTGGTACTGCCATGTTTAACTTCATTTTCACACGACTGGAAAAAATCGCACGACAAGAGGCAAATCCAATTCATTTTATTCATCGTGCACTCACGAGTATTTCTGGAGAAACGGCCCTTGGCTCCAATTTTGGAATGGAAGAACAAAATAGCCTGGATGTTTTGTGCTTAACCGACCTAAACCATATAAAAGTTCCGAGCCTTCCATCAAAATTTGGATTCCGTTCCCCTACGCTGGAGGATGCTCCAATCTGGGCAGAAATATATAACGATGCATTTGGCGGTAACAAAACGGTTGAGAGTGTCATTCATGAATTTCAGGGAGCGGGTTTTTCTCCAAACCTTTATATGCTATGTGTCAATGAAACGGGGAATGCGGTTGGTCTCCTCTGTTCTACACTGAGAGGAAATCATGCTAGAATACCGACAATTGCAGTAAAGCGTGAATGGCACAGACGTGGTATTGGGGGAGCGATGCTATCCGAAATATTACAGAGGCTTCAACATGCAAGTGCAGTTGATGTTCGATTAAGCGTAGATAGTAAAAATGATGCGGCTAAATTGCTCTATAAAAAATTTGGTTTTCAAGAGGAATATAAAAGAATTCATTATGCGGCGATCTTCTCGCCTTAGCAGATTACCCCTCACGGTTAAGGGAGTGGAGGACGCGCCTCCACAGCTTAACCAAAGAATAGGTCGAGAATATTCGATCCCGTCGACGATTGTTTGTTGTAGAATTCGGAATAGCCGCAATTTTCGCAATAGACGACGACAAATTGGTTGTGCTGGATATCAAACATTTTGGAGAGGCCCGTGCCGGTCATGGCTACCTCTTTCGTTTTGGCGTTTCGGCTGCCGCATTTCACGCATCCCTGTTGTTCATTCATCTCTCATTACCCTCCATATTCGCGTTCGTGTTTTGTATCCTAATACGGATCGTGTTCAGGCATGGTTGCAAACCTTTTTTCCATCGAGCGACAATATAGGGTGTAAGCTGCTTAAGATATCCGCCATTTTTCCAATAAAGCATCCACTTGGCCGTGAAGCCATCCATTTATTCTTCGTATCCGCTCTTCCTCTTGCTTCTTACCATTCCAAAGCAACTGATTTAACTCATGTTCTAGTTGATAGATGGTTAGGCATTTTTCTATGTCGGGTATATTCGAGTCCATTTGCAGATTTTCAACAAGGGCTTTTAATAATAATCCAAGTTTATTGTCTGGAATTGGTGAATAAATCCTGGCTCATATCCATCATCCTTTGAAGTGATCAAATTAGTAACCAGTGTTAAATAAACGGCATGCTAAAACTATACAGAATCACTTAAAACTGTTTCAAGGTAAAAAACCGTTAAAAATATAAAGGAACCGTTTGCCGGCGGCTGCTTCTCCTTTATTATTAAGCTACTCCTTAAGCTAACGGGCAGGATAGAGCAATAACCAAGTTAATGTCCATTACTAACGATGGCTTGTATATAATTATCTTCATTAATCGAAAGCCCCATATTTCATAATCGAAAGAAGAGAGTCAGAGAGGAGAAGAAGTTGTGAACCTTGAAAGACTTATGGCCATTACGATTTTGTTATTGAATCGAAAACGGGTGCAAGCGCAGGATTTGGCCGACCGATTGGAAGTGTCTTTGCGTACAATTTACCGCGATCTGGAACGATTGAATATGGCAGGTATCCCGATCGTTTCTTATACAGGCGGAGAAGGTGGCTTCGAAATCATGGAGAGCTTTCGCCTGGACAGGCAGATGTTATCAATGGATGAGCTCGCCACGCTCACGACTGCCTTGAATGGCCTTCAATCAGCAAAAGCATATAACGGCGGGAAACTTGACGTATTATTGGAAAAAGTCGGCGCTTTAGTGTCGAAAGCGGAGGGGAAGGGTTTCAGTAAGACGGAACCCGTCATGATCGATCTAAATCCTTGGCGAAAGAGTCACGCCGAAAAGTTAAAATATGAAGCATTGAGCAAAGCCATTGAAGAATCCACGGTGGTTGTCTTCACCTATACAAATATGCAGGGAAATGAAACCGAGCGGCGGATCGAACCGATGGGTCTTGTTTTGAAGGGGTATACCTGGTATTTGTACGGATTCTGTTTACAACGGAACGATTTTCGCAGCTTCAGACTTTCGAGGATCCGCGGATTAGCAGTACTCCATGACAAGTTTGAGCGACGCGCGGTTTCTTTATCTGAATTAAACGAGCAGTGGGGCCCAAAACGCGAAGATAACATGATCGATTTGGTTCTCAAATTCAATGGGGCTGCACGAGTTCAAGCCGAGGATCATTTCGACGAGTCCGAAATCGAACGGCAATCCGATGGGTCGTTAATCGTACGCGTACATTACCCGGATAACGACTGGTTGATTGGCTTTCTGCTCAGTTTTCGAACAGGGGTGTACGTGGTAGAACCCACGAGGATCGCTTCGTCTGTAAAAAAAGCCGCGATGGAAATCAGCGAAATATATCGGGGTTGTTGACAGCCCGTTGTCAACAAGGATGGATTACCATAGGGTTCAAGATCATGTTTCAAGCCATGATCCGAACATTTGAGGAGGTAATCCGAATGAGTAAAATTGAACAACCACTTGAGAGCATCGCCAGTAACGATAACGCCGATATCAAGCCTTTCCGAATCCATATTCCTGAGCAATCGATAGACGACTTACGTGAGCGCCTGGCACGCACCCGCTGGCCTGACGAATTAGACGGAGTTGACTGGAGTTACGGTGTACCTGTCCGTTATCTTGCCGAACTCGCAGAATACTGGCTGACTGGGTACGACTGGAGAAAATATGAAGAAGCGTTAAACCGATTTCCGCAATATACCACTACGATTGACGGACAACAAATACATTTCCTCCATGTGCGATCTCCTGAAGAAGGCGCCATGCCGCTGATTCTAACCCATGGTTGGCCGGGGTCCATTATCGAATTTATCAATATCATCGGACCACTAACCGATCCAAAGGCGCATGGCGGCCGATCGGAGGACGCTTTCCATGTGGTCATCCCTTCGATTCCAGGCTTCGGGTTGTCCGGTCCGACGACGGCACCTGGTTGGAACACCAGTCGTGTAGCAAAGGCTTGGACGGAACTGATGAGCCGATTAGGCTACAAACGCTTTGGTGCACAAGGAGGAGATACGGGAGCCATTATTTCTCCGAAACTAGGCGCCATTGCGCCGGATCGTGTTATTGGCATTCATTGCAACGGGTTGACCGCTTTCCCTACAGGAGATCCTTCGGAAAGCGTGGGTTTGACCGATGCGGAAATGGACCGATACAAAAGGTTGACCTCTCATGGCTTTGAAGCCTCGGGCTATGCCGTCATTCAGGCAACGCGTCCGCAGACGCTGTCGTATGGCCTCACGGATTCGCCAGTCGGACAGTTGGCATGGATTATCGAGAAATTTAAAGAATGGACCGACCCTTCCTTTTCGCTTCCGGAAGATGCAGTAGATCGCGACCTGCTGCTGACTAACGTATCGTTATATTGGTTTACTGGGACTGCGGGATCCTCGGCTCGTATTTACAAGGAAGATTCCGTGTCGTGGGGGGTGCCAGGGCCGCGAACTTCCGTTCCGACAGGCGTTGCCGTATTTCCGAACGATTCTTCGATTCGGCGGTTGGTCGAACGCGATCATCATGTCGTGCAATGGTCGGAATTTGACAGAGGTGGCCATTTCGCAGCACTTGAAGCGCCGGACTTGTTAATCGAAGACATTCGAGCTTTCTTTAACAAGCTGCGCTAATTTCATTCCAAACCCGTAAACGAAAGGGAGTATGGAGAATGCAATTAAAAGGAAAAGTCGTCATTGTAACAGGTGGAGGCAGAGGAATCGGAAAAGCAGCGTGTCTATTATTGGCTGCGCGAGGCGCAACAGTCGTCGTCAACTATTTAAGCAATCACGGAACGGCGGAGTCCGTCGTATCGGATATTCGTTCGACCGGTAGGGAGGCCATCTCTCTGCAGGCGGATGTACGCAGTCAAGAGCAATTTTCTCAACTCGTTGTTTCGGTGAAAGAGGCTTACGGCCGGATCGATGGATTGGTTTGCAACGCAAATATGAATTTTGTGGCAAAACCCTTCGCAGAAATGACGTGGGAGGAATTTTCGCAAAAACTGAATGATGAGCTCAAAGCTGCCTTCGTAACGACAAAAGCGGTTATTCCGTCCATGGTGGAACAGAAGGCAGGACGAATCATATATATTTCAAGCAGCTTGGGGAAAAACCCGTCGCCGTACATGATCGCGCACGGAACGGCGAAAGGAGGACTGGACAGCTTTTCTTCCTATATCGCTCACGAGTTCGGTCCACAAGGCGTTACGGCCAACGTGGTCGCTCCAGGTTTAGTGCAAACCGATGCTACCGCATTTATGTCGGATACAGACAAGCAAATCATTAGTAACTTTACGCCGCTCAGACGTATCGCGAATCCTGAAGATGTGGCAGGGGCTGTAGCCTTTCTAATAGGAGACGACTCACGGTTTGTAACGGGTACATATCTTCCGGTTACGGGCGGCTTATAAATTTCAAGGCGCAACCGACGAAACTGAAGGACAATATTGTTGAATAACAAACCATTAATTAGCAGGCTGCGGTAGCCTGCTCTTTTTATTAAGCTAACGGGCAGTATAGTTTAGGTAAAATAATTCTACCCCAAAGACGTATGGTACAATGCAAGGAAATTACTGATAAATAGTGTTAGTGTTAACCACATGTTGGAGGGATTGTAATGGATGACTTTGTGGGCAAGGATGAACTTCTGCGCCGGCTTCATCATGGATATAAAGAATTTAATGAAGGAATCAAGCGGCTTTCGCCCGAGCAGATGGAAACACCCGGTGTGAACGGTAAGTGGAGCATAAAAGAGGTCATCGCCCATTTTATCGCTCATGAACAGTTCGCCTTGACTGAGATCCGCTATGCGCTTGCAGGCAAGTCATACGAGCCTGAGGAGACCGATATTAATATATTTAACGAGCAGGCCGTTACAGTTCGACGCAATCAATCTCTTGAACAAATTATTCAGGCATGGGATGCCTCCTTTAGGCAGGTTGTAACGGTCATAGAAGAATTGCCGGAATCCACATTTGAACCATTCGGGGAATTCACCCGGGTGCTAGGGGATACGGTTGACGGAGCGCTTGGAAACAACACTTATCAGCATTATGCGGAGCATCTTTCAACAATAAAGAATTGGATTTCTAAGATTCCTAAAAAATAATTGTCGTTATATTTCAAAAGTGACTTTATCTTAATTTCATCTAACGGGCAGGTTAAATTAGCAATCCATAATAAACAGCCTGAAATGAAATGTTGTAAAATGTAGTTAATGGTAAGCATACCACATGAACAAAGGAGAACTGAAAATGAGAAAACTTGTTTTATTTTTGCATTCATCGCTTGACGGGTTTGTAGAAGGGCCAAACGGCGAAATGGACATTGGCTGGGTTTCCTACGATGCTGATTTGGAGAAACTCGCGAAAGAAATTCTGAGTACTGCCGACACGGTCATTTGGGGACGTGGGACTTATCAGATGATGCACAGTTATTGGCCAACTGTGCCTTCGAACCCATCAGCTTCGCAGCATGAACTGGATCATGCAGAGTGGATCGAAAAGACAGCCAAAATCGTTTTTTCCACGACGCTGGAGAAAGTCGAATGGAACAATTCCAGACTGGTGAAAGATAATGTAAAAGAAGAGATCATGAACCTTAAACAGCAGCCAGGCAGAGATATGGTCATCCTCGGCAGTCCTAGGTTCGCGCACTACCTTATGGAGCTTGATTTAATTGATGAGTATAAGATCACGGTTTCTCCTGTCCTGATCGGCAGCGGGTTGCCGTTATTCCAAGGCCTCAAAGAGAAGATCAATCTTAAACTTATCGAAAATAAAACTTTTGATTCTGGGGCCATTGGTCTCTTCTACCAGGCGGTTAGATGACCTAGTTTCATAGCTTAGTAACCCTTACACTGAAGATGTTGCATTGAGCTAACGGGAAAACGAGACATATGAAGGCAGCCGATCTTGATGATCGGCTGTCTTCTTTGCGCTAACGGACAGGATAGTGGTGCGCTATGCCGAATACCTAGTTTTAAGTTGATTTACCTAGAAAGCGCTGGAAAATTAACATGAAGATGTGATAGCCTTTGTTTGATAAAGTTTATAAGTACCGATTCAGTCTGACCGTTTAGAGGCGTATTTGGACATTCAGGTAAACCAATAATCAATTAGATTCAAGACAATAACTAGCATATTAAAGAGGAGAGTTCCTATGGGAGATCAGCTGAACTGGGCCGGGAATTATCGCTACTGCTCGACGGAGTTGCTTGAGCCTAAAAGTCTAGAAGAGGTCAAGGATTTAGTAGTTAGCCGCACAAGCATACGCGTGCTTGGCTCGCGCCATTCTTTTAACGGGATTGCCGACACCGCTGGCAGCCAGCTTTCGCTTCGAAAGATGAATCGGGTCATCGAACTCGACCGCGTACAGAGAACCGTAACCGTCGAGGGTGGCATTCGGTACGGCGATCTGTGCCGCTATTTAGAAGATCATGGCTACGCGTTGCATAATTTAGCGTCGCTACCGCACATAAGCGTGGCTGGCGCGGTGGCGACAGCCACGCACGGCTCGGGCGATCTTAATGCAGGCCTGGCGTCTTCTGTCCGTGCTATCGAGCTAATAAAATCGGATGGAGAAGTTACGGTACTCACGCGCGGGATAGACCCCGAGTTCGATGGGGCGGTTGTCGGACTTGGCGGACTGGGAGTCGTCACAAAGCTTCAACTGGATTTAGTACACTCGTTTCAGGTAAGTCAGACCGTATATGATCGTCTTCCTTTTTCTGCTCTGGATAGTGGCATAGACGAAATTTTCTCTTCCGCATACAGTGTCAGCTTGTTTACGAATTGGGCAGAGCCCATATTCAATCAAGTGTGGGTAAAACGAAAGTTGGGAATCAACGGGGAGGATGAGGCATCATCTGATTTCTTCGGGGCTTCACCAGCTCCGGAAAAACGGCATATGGTAACTGGCCAATCTGTGGTGAACTGTAGCGAGCAGTTAGGCACTCCTGGACCATGGTACGAACGGTTGCCACATTTTCGCATGGAATTTACCCCCAGCGCGGGCAATGAACTGCAAAGTGAATATTTCGTTCCGAGGCAGCATGCGGTCGAAGCGATACGTGCGCTAGGTAAACTGAGTGATAGAATTTCGCCTCTGCTCTTCATTTCCGAGATACGAACCATTGCCGCGGATACCCTCTGGATGAGCCCGTGCTACCGACAAGACAGTGTTGGTTTGCATTTTACGTGGAAGCCGGATTGGGAACGCGTGCGCCAGTTACTTCCGCTTGTAGAACGTGAACTGGAACCGTTTGGAGTACGCCCGCATTGGGCGAAACTGTTTACGATGGAGCCGGAAATGATACAAGGCCGGTATGAGCGGTTAGCGGATTTCCGTCAGCTGCTGCTTCGATACGATCCAATAGGGAAGTTTCGAAATACGTTCCTGGATCATTACATTATGCATTGATGTAAAGTATGAATTACCTTAATCATTAAGCAAACGGGCGGTTATGTTCAATGAGTCGCTATTTTAGTTTATTACAAAGCAGAAGGATCCGCTGCGGCGGATCCTTCTTACTTCTGCTGAAGCAGTCCTTATTTCTTTTACCAATGGCAAATAGGGTTACTGCCCGTGCTCGTTCGGGATATCGTATTTTAGAATGTCCATTCTCATCCTGTTTCCCCACTTTTTTAAAAACGGCGCAGACTCATGTTTTTCAACATGGGCCGTCATCGATTCTTGATCTTGCCACCGCTGGACAGTCAGTATGCGTCCGGCTCGTGCATCTTCCAAAGCAAAGGCATAAAAGAGACATCCCTTTTCAGCTCTCGTGCTGGAAACGACGGCCTGAACGTCTGCAGTGAACTCATTCACATCAGACGGATTTAGGTGAACGTAACCCATGAGTATAATCATTGTTACACGACCGTGAGCACGATCTTGCCTTGAATGTGCCCGCCGGCGGCTCGTTCATGGGCATTGCGAGCATCGGCAAGTGGAAACGTGCTGTCGATGGCGACGCGAACTTTGCCGGCATCGAGCAATCGCCCTAATTCTGCCAGCTGCGGGCCGTTTGAGCGCACTTGAGTCATCGATACCGTGACGCCCAGTTTTGCGGCCTCCTCGGCGTCGGAGAAGCCTAAGAATACCGGGAACAAAGTGCCGCCACGCTTGAGCGTACGCAAGAAACGACCGGTGGTCGGACCGCCGAGGGTATCGAGGACGAGATCAACGTCATGCGCGACGTCCTCGGGAAGACTCTTGGTGTAGTCGATGAATTCGTCGGCACCGAGCTCGCGCAGGAACGACTCATGCGTCCCCGATGCCACCGCGATGACGTGCGCACCCTTCAATTTGGCCAATTGTACCGCGAAGTGCCCCACGCCGCCCGCGGCACCATTGACGAGCACCGTCTTACCGCCGAGCGGCACCGGGCGATGCACCTCCGGTTGAAGCGGGTTCGGTTCATTGTGACCCAGGTCGATCAGAAACTGCCACGCGGTGAGGCCAGCCATCGGCGCCCCTGCGGCTTGCACGAAATCGATGCCAGCCGGCTTGAGTGCAAGGTCCGACGCTGGTGCGGCGACGTACTCGGCATAAGCAGCGCTCTCCCCAAAGCTAGGAAAGCGAACCATGCCGAAAACTTCATCGCCGACGGAGAAATCCTTCACATCCGTGGCTACCGCCTCGACGACACCCGCCACGTCCGACCCTAGAATGATGGGAAAGGGCACAGGCGGCCGCCACTCAGGAGGAAGCGACTTATACCCGTCACGCAGGTACCAGTCGGGGGGATTCATGCCAATCGCGTGAACGCGCACAAGCACTTCACCTGGCTTCAGTTCGGGAAATGGCGCCTCCTCGTATCGCAGTACCTCAGGACCGCCGAATTCATGCAGACGAATCGCCTTCATTGTATCTATAGACATCTTGCTTTCTCCTTTCATGTAGATGAGTTATACTTACCAGAGCAGTGCTCCACATAATCGGATCACTGTTCCGTTTAGAATTATACGGAGCACCGCTCCGGATGTCAAGGAGGAATTCTATGCGAGCCGATGCAATAAAAAACTATGAGCACATACTCGCAGTCGCGAACGTCGTTGTAACCGAGCACGGCGTCGATGCATCGCTGCGCGACATCGCTCGCAGAGCTGGTGTCGGGCTAGGCACACTATATCGTCATTTCCCGACGAGAGAGGCACTGCTCGAAGCTTTGCTCCGCTCAAGCTTCGACGAGTTTACGACAAAGGCGCGTGAGCTTGAAACGGCGAGTTCAGCCGATCATGCACTCGTATCGTGGCTACGCGACGTCGTTGCATTCACGGGCAACTATCAAGGCGTTGTGGACGTGATGATGGCAGCCAAGGAGGACCCGGAGTCCGCGCTCCACGCTTCGTGCGTCACGATGCGCACGGCAGGCACGCGACTTCTCGCTCGTGCTCAGGCCGAGGGCCTGGCGCGTACCGACATGGATGGTGATGATCTGTTCTCGCTAGCTGCTGCGCTTGCATGGCTCAGCAACCAGCCCTCTTCCGCGCCACGGGCTGAGCATCTCTTCAGCATTATCGCGAGTGCGATCTTGACGAATCGATCGAGCAGCAATTTCAGTGCGTAGCTAAATTAGTGCTACCCTAATAGTGGACTGTAGAACAACGATATCGTGCTTTGCTTACAAAAGATTGAACTAACGGGAAACGATAGCTCAAATATGACAAGACGGCAGCCGGCGAAGTGTTTGGCTGCCGTCGTTACGTTGATGGGCAGGAATGGATTAAGACACATGTCTGATCGCGACATCCCTATCGTCTATTGATTATTATAAAAACGGAGGTGATTATTGTGGAAGAGTTACTTTCACGAATGAAACATATACACGGAAGGTTGATTGATGGAAGGCGACATTTCTGGGACGTAGAGAAACTATGGGAATTATCTAAGCACTTGCCCGTTCATAAAATCAACATTGATTCAATAAAGGAACTGGATCAGGATTGTTGGTTTGCAGATAGTAGGAGGACACCCGTTCCGACGATACGCAATGTTGCGCTTCATTGTCAGCGGATTATCAATGCCAACATGGAATACCCCATATTATTATGTTCAGATGGACAATTAATTGATGGGGGACATCGAATTGCCAAAGCATTAATGGATGAAAAAAGTGAAATCGATGCCGTGTATATTACATTGCCGACGGCGGATGTGATTCAATGATGAACTAATGTCTAAAACCTTCTATTAGAAGCAATCTAGAAATAAATGCTCTAATAGGAGGTTTTATTTTATGCTTATAAGCGAAAATCCTTGACTTACAGTTAACTCTAGGCCTTATACTTCAACTAAACATGAAATAAACGCAGAGGATACAATGAAGACTAGGAAAGGAGATTGGAGTAAAAAATATCAGTATTTCAGAGAATAGAAACATAGAAACCATACTAGAATTGGAGATTCAATTCATAATGAGAAAAAATAATGTAGGGAATGTTTTCGGCCTGGCTTTGTTGTTGGGTTTATTTTCGACGTTAGGCCCATTTACGATTGATATGTATCTACCGGCATTTCCTGAAATCGCAAAGAATTTCAATACGAACGCTTCACTCGTCCAGTTTAGCCTAACGGCTTGTTTGCTTGGACTGGGCATAGGTCAGCTCGTTATGGGCTCGCTAAGCGATGTTTATGGCAGGCGAAATCCGCTGCTGATTTCCATGGCCGTTTATATCATCTCCTCGTTGGCTTGCGCATTCGCACCCAATATTGGATTGCTCATCCTATTCCGATTTGCCCAAGGATTTGCCGCTTCCGCGGGAATCGTCATCTCGCGAGCAATAGCCCGCGACCTTTACAGCGGTCACGAACTCACTAAATTTTTCTCTTTGCTTTTGCTTGTAGGTAACTTGGGTCCACTTGCTGCACCGATTGCAGGCAGCGGCATTCTTTCGTTCACGACGTGGATCGGCGTGTTTATTGCACTGGCCCTGCTAGGAATTTACTTATTGGCGATGACAAAATGGCGTTTGAAGGAGACTCTTCCAGCTGAAAGACGCGAGAAACCCAACTTCGCAAACCAGCTGCGCGGCTACGGACTGCTCTTGCGTGATCGGCAGTTCGTCGGCTACATGTTGGCACAGGGAATTATGATTGCTGGTGTCTTTGCTTATGTTTCGGGAACGCCTTTTATCTATCAAAATATTTATGGCGTCACACCGGCCGTTTTCGCATTGCTTTTCGGATCGAATGGCATCAGCTTGATTATAGGATCGCAATTAGTGGGGCGGATGGCGCATCGTATATCTGAACAGACATTTCTGCTATTTGGCTTATGGGTAGCCTTATTTGCAAGCATCGTCGTTTTAGTGGTCGCTGTAGTCCATGGTCCACTGTTCACCTTGGTCATACCCCTGTTTTTCTTTGTTTGTTCAATTGGCATTACATCAACTGCAGCGTTTCCGCTCGCCATGGAGAGACAGGCCAATATGGCAGGAAGTGCTGCCGCGCTATTGGGTGTCATCCCTTTTCTTCTAGGTGCGGTGGTTGCTCCTTTGGTTGGTATCGCAGGTGAAAACACCGCCGTTCCGCTAGGCGTCATTATTTTAGCGACGAGCGCTGCAGCCATGCTTGCTTATTTCGTACTGGTAAGAAAAGTTCCGCGTGAAGCATCACAACAAGCCCAATCCGAGCCTAATTTTTAGATCAGACTGAGTTTGTGCAGTTCAGCTAATGAGAATAGCTCCATCATGACAGGACGGCAGCCGGCGAAAATGTTCGGCTGCCGTTGTTATGTTAACGGGCAGGATACTTTAAGATCAACCGCGGTGAACCGTATCACAAACAAGTTTTTTGGGGAGAAACCCGCAGGAGTCTGCGTTGACTATTGCAAATACTTTGCTCGACGCTTTCAGAAGAGGCAGCGCAATCTCTTGGTAAAGCCTTGGTTGCTAAGCGCCGAGCTTCGGTCTATGGCAAGGGGGTTCTAAGAATTCTTTATGCCGTGTTTGTTTGCAATTTGCTCGCTTTGGTTGGGCTGGCCCTTACCCTTGGTGATCAAGTCGCGAAGGCTGCCGCTTATGTAGATGCCCCAGGAGTCCGTACAGATGGCGTAGCACTCATACGTGGGAACGAGGCCTACGTGCGTAAATCGAACTTCTGTTTTGCCGTCGTTCTTGGCGATTTCAAAGACGACGTCGGTATCCTTCCACTCGTTCTTGTCCTTTACGAAGTTAAAGTAGTTGTCTGTAATGTGCCAAACAACCTTTTTACCTGGAACAAGATCGGTGATTTGGATGGTGCAGCGGTGAATATCTTGGTAGTGGTACTTAAATTCACCGAGTTCGTCGGTAGTGCCCTCAATTTCCTCAGACCACCATCCGCGGACGTTATTGATGGCGGCGAAGACTTCTTCGGGGTTTTGGTCTACCTTAAAAAAAGTGCTGTAACTTTGATTCATGCAAGTTATCTCCCCTCGTTAATTGTTGACTACACACCGAGTATAAATTCCGTACTTGCAAAATGCAAGTACAAACTTGCGAAATGCAAGCACGAATTGTATAATCATTCTCATGAAAAAGCGACCTTCCACAGTTTGTCCAATCGTATATGCGCTCGACATATGGGGTGATCCCTGGAGCCTAGTCATACTTCGTGACGTCCTTATCCATAACAAGCGGTATTACCGCGAGTTTCTTGCTTCACGCGAGCACATCTCAACTAATATTTTGAGCGCACGGCTCCAATCGCTCGTCGAAGCAGGCCTGCTCGTCAAGATAGAAGGAGATTCAAACCGCGCACAAACCATGTACCGACCAACACAAAAGGCACTTGACCTGTTTCCGGTCGTTTTTGCCATTATGCACTGGGGCCTGAAATATAACCCTAATACCGATATGACTATTCCGATCATGCAAGAACTAACAACAAACGAAAAAGGGCTGGAGCTGCGCCTTTTGCAGAATTTCGACGATATTACATCATAAGAAATCGCGTCGCAATTCCTACGTTCTTAAGCCATGAAAATAGCTGCATACGGAGAAAGTATCAATATCGGTCTCGAAGCGATCGGTCAACAAAGCTGAAAACAGTGGGTTTTAGCCCAGGGGGCTGTCCCAAAAGGGTAGAGCGGAATGAGCCAATCCCAAATGTAAACAAATAAGCTTCCTGAACCACTGCTAAAGTGGAGATGGGAGCTTATTGTTTGCGGATTCCACACTTTAAGTGGGGACGTAAAAATGGAAAAAATGACTTTGGACAGCACCTTGTTCTAATTCAAAAACTTGCCGTTACAGACAGCGCGGTGAAGCTTATCACAAGGAATGATAGGTTTTTATTGTGCAACTCGAATCAAATATGCGAAGATCGCCAGTGCTATGATCGAAGGGAAAGGAGGGAGGACTTCCATGTACGAGTGGAACGAAATGGTCCAGCTTATGGTGGATTGGGTCGAAGCCAATATAACGGAGAGGTCGTCTTTATTGAAGATGTCGGAGCAGTTAGGGTATTCCCCTTACTATTGTTCCAGGCAGTTCAACCAATTGACCGGGATAACATTACGGGATTACGTCTGGACTCGAAGAATCAGTCATGCCGCCTTGGAGCTCCGCGACACGGACCAGCGGGTTCTGGATATTGCCCTAAAGTACGGGTTCTCATCACAAGAGGCGTTTACACGTGCGTTCAACAAAGCTTTTCAGCTCACCCCCGCAGCCTACCAAAAAGCTCCCCGACCTATTAAGTTGGCTATTCGTCAGGAGGTTTTCTCGCCTTATCATTATTTGATCAAGGAGCGGGATAAGATGAGCAAGTTGCATTTGCAACCAGCGGAGATCAAAGTCGAGTTCATTCCGGCGCACAAATTTATCGGGATTTGGGACAGTTCCGCAGCAAACTATGGGGACTTCTGGGGAAACGGACATTCTTGTGACGAGATCAGCGGCACGCTGGAGAGTATGTCCAACCACACCCTCCCTGGACAACTGGGTCAGACGGCGGGATGGTTTTACCAAAATGGTCAAAAGGGGTACTTGTATGGAATCCCCGTTTCACTGGAGTACGACAGGCCCATTCCGGAAGGGATGGAATGCAGGGAAATTCCGGAATCGGAATATTTGGTCTTTTTTCACCCGCCTTTCGACTACCTGAAGGATAATGGCGCTGTTATGAGAACAGTTGAAGAAGTGGCTTGGAACTTCGACCCCAAAGGTATGGGTTACAAATGGGATGATGGGATCAAACAGGACTACCAGCGGCATTTCCCAGAGGGATATGGCTATGCTGTGCTGCGGCCGGTAAAAAAGATATAGCCGATTATGTAATAACGTATTGGCCATCCCCAAAGGATCGAACATAATTGTCTCAAGTATGCAAGGTATTCATCACTCTATACTATTAAGATTGCGTTCGGGGACTGTAATGGAATTTATGAGTTGTATATATAAGGTGATAAAGTGATTTTGTAAAAAACCGTTCTTTTATCAAAAGAGCGGTCTTTTAACATTGTACTTAGAGCGAAGAGCCATAGTAAATGGAGGATTAACTTCTTCCGATTAGACGATTTATATAATTTATAAGATCCGGATTCTTCACTGGTTATCTATCACTCAGAATGTTGTATCCAGAAATTAGCCTTGATGAAAGAGAAGCGAAAATAATACAATTGTCCCCTGCAGGAGCTGCTTCGCTCGAAGGACAACCGACCCTCTGGACATGAAGCGGATAGCGGCTTAACCTTGTAGATAGGAAGTATTTGCATCTGCTGCCATTCGAGTAGTATCAGAAAATTGAGAACACAAGGGAGGCGGGACCTATGAGCGGTACGGCGGAACGGAAGCAAGCGGAAAGGAAAATCACAGTAGGCGAGACATTGGTTCATCCCGATGGACGGACGGTCACTTATGCGGCAAGAGGGACGGACGAGAAGGGTGATTTCCTGATCATCGAACATCGAGTGACGCGGCCGGGAGCAATGAACGGCCCCCACTGGCACCCGGTTCTTACGGAATCCTTTCAAGTAGCGGAGGGCCGTATGCGGTTCCTTGTGGATGGGAAGGAGAGCGTTCTCGAACCGGGCGGACAACTGACGATTCATCCGAACCAAGTCCATCAGTTCTGGAATGTCGGCGAACAGCCTCTGGTAGCTATCCATGAAATTCGTCCGCCGGGGCTGCACGGGAATATGTTCAGCCTGATCCACAAGCTGGAATGCGCGGGCAAGCTGACAGCGCAAGGGGTCCCGCGCAACCCGTTGTGGCTGGGATTGGCTTGGGAATGCATTGACGGGTACCTCGCCGGGCCTCCTCAGTGGGCGCAAAAAGTGTTTTTGGGAGGCTTGGCGAGGCTGGCCAAAGCGATCGGGTACCGGATTTGACGCTTGCACCCTGACCGGAATGGTGGTCACACCGGCGTTTTCGCGTTGCTTTTCGGATCGAATGGCAACATTCATCCGTCAGTAAGAGATGTGGGAAAAAGCCAAGAGGAGGGGCGTGGCCTTCTTGGCTTCTTCGTGCATTACATTACCATAGTGAGCTCAAAACCTCTTTCAGCCGCTCGGCAAACGGCTTGGGCTGCACCTGGTAGCCAATGTGGTTTTCCGGGAACTCGGCGATGTCTACCCCCAAACGTTCTGCCAATCCTTCGGCGGAGCGGGCGGGAAAATAATTTCTGGAAGTGCTGCCTACAGCGGGGCGGACCTGGGCAGCCGAGTGAGATAGCGCAGTTTGGAGCTGCTCCAGATTGAAAGCATAACCGAGCACGCCCGGCGCTTCATTTGCCATGAAGTATTCCATATTTGCAATCATGCGTTCCTTTTGCTCATCGCTTGGCGGTGAAGAAGGGCCGTCATCGTCTTGCAGTCCAATGGACGAAGTGAACTTGAAAAAAGCCGGGAATAAGCCTAACTTGCGGTGATCGGCGATCAGGTCCTCCATGATCGTCCTGGCCTGTGACCGTTCATCGCCATGTAAAAGATCAAGCAAGGGTGGTTCATGCGGAATCAACGCGTGCACCTGGCCGGGATAGCGCATTGTCAGATCAAGACCAATCACCGCGCCGGAGCTGCTGCCGAAAATGTAAGCCGGCTCATCGGTTAACGCGGCCAAGAGTCGGTGAGCATCGTCACTGTGCGTCTCGATCCGGTATTCCTCAGCCGGATTGGTGAGCTTGCTGCGGGAGTGGCCCCGGCGGTCGTAAGTAACGACCGTATACTGATCTGCAAGGTGGTCCGCGACCTCTAGAAATACGTCGGCGTCCCCGCATCCTCCGTGGATCATCAGAAGTACAGGCCCTGCCCCGCGCACCTCATAGTGGATGTTTGCTCCAGGCACAGATAACATATCCGCTTTTATCATACTCATTTCATCTCCTCCTTGTAAGAAGATCATAAAGCAGCTTTATGAACTGAATATGAATCAAGGGTATCGGTTGGGATGCGTTTTTCCTATTGGTAATTCCTCACAGGGACGTGCCAAAGTTGACAAAGGGTCTAACCGCAATTAATATACCTATAGGGGTATATGTATATGAGTGTAAGCGGTCGAGCTGATAGTCTCAAGAGTCGCTAAACTAACATCGATAAGGAGTGAAATAGCATGGCATTCAAATTTCCCAAAGCAACGACACCGCAGGAAGTGGCATCAAGACTGAATCATGGTGAGAAGTTGTATATGCTGGATGTTCGCGAGCCCGCGGAATGGGCTGCGGGTCATGTAGAAGGTGCCAAGCATATTCCGATAGGGCAACTTTCGGAACGACTGCATGAGCTTGATTCGTCGAAGGAGATCATCGTGATTTGCCGCAGCGGCAATCGAAGCGGCCTTGCCTGTGAATTGCTGAGCGAAAAAGGATTCGACGTGGTGAATATGACTGGAGGCTTGAACGACTGGAATGATGTTGTCCGCAAACCTCTGGCAAAACAATAAAAATTGCCCGCATTCTGCATAAGCGTGGATTCCGGCAGCTGTTAACGGTACAAGCTCATGCTTTTCTGAAACAAGCGAAAGCTAAAGGATGTGAAAACGTTGGAAACGGGAACAATCATCAATTTCGTTGTCATCGCGTTGTTCGGATGGTCTGTATTTACGAGGTTAAAACCGGTTAAAGGACTCCGGAACCTAAACGCGCAGGAGTTTAGTAACGAATTGAAAAAGCCGGGTAAACCCATACTGATCGATGTCCGTGAACCGAGTGAATTTGAGGGGGGATTTATTGCCGGGTCCCAAAACATGCCGCTGTCCCAACTGCCCGGATTGCTCACTGAAATCCCGAAGGATCAACCGGTGCTCCTCTACTGCCGAAGCGGTATGCGCAGTAAAAGCGCGGCGAAGATGCTGCTTAAAAACGGGCACAAGCAGATTGGGCATTTACAGGGCGGTTTGGGCGCCTGGAACGGTAAACTGACACGTAAGTAATATTCATGTTTATGTTTGGTTAAGGTAATCTATGGCGAGATCAAAACGGGAGGCTGACATGCGATGTTTCATTACACGGTTGAAACGACCAAAACCATTGAACAAGCGATCGAAGCTCTGACGGAAAATCTGAAGGCGGAAAAGTTCGGCGTCCTATGGCGGTTGGACATGCAGGAGAAGCTTCACGAGAAGGGTGTTGAGTTCGATATGCCGTATGAGATCCTGGAGGTTTGTAATCCGGTTGAAGCTAGACGGGTATTGTCCGAAGATGCGTTGGTCGGATATTTCCTGCCGTGCAAGCTGGCCGTGTACGTGGAGAACGGAACAACCAAGATCGGCATGCCGAAACCAACGGCTTTGATCGGGTTGGCAGAAAATGATGCTTTGATGAGCATTGCATCCGATATCGAAAAGCGCCTGACGGTATGTGTGGATAAGAGTATATAAACGGATACGATAATCCTATTTTCCCATACGATAGTAAAATCAACTAAACCGCTTACATGATAACATGTCGGTAAGTTGGCCGTGATCGATGGACGAATGAAATGCTGTCAGCTGAGAAGGCTGACGGCATTTTTTTTGGATCATTTTGCCGGTCAAAATACTCTCTGCAATCCGGATCTTCCACACCGGGTTCAGACCATCGGAGGGAACAAGTTATGTCAAAAACGATTGTAGCCGTGATCGGCTGCGGGACCATTGCCAACAATGCGCACATCCCGGCGTACATGGCGAACAAGGATGCCGAGATCAAGTATTTCTGCGACATTCGCAAGGAGCGGGCCGAGAAGGCGGCCCTGCAGTACGGGTGCGGCACGGCGGTGGAGGATTATCAGGTCATTTTGGAGGACCCGGACGTGGTGGCGGTGTCGATCTGCACGCCGAACAACGTCCATGCTCAGATCGCAATCGACTGCATGCGGGCGGGCAAGCATGTGCTGTGCGAAAAGCCGGCGGCGAGGACGTACCGGGAGGCGCTGGAGATGCAGAAAGTGCAGCATGAAACCGGCATGACACTGAACATCGGCGTCGTCAACCGCTTCAATAAAGGCGTCAACATCATCAAGCAGATGATCGAAAGCGGCGAGCTCGGCGAGCTGTACCACGTCGTGGTCAGCTTCCGCGCGCATCGCTCCATTCCCGGGCTCGGAGGTGACTTTACGACCAAGGCGGTCGCCGGCGGCGGGGCGCTGATTGACTGGGGCGTTCATTACCTGGATATCGTCATGTACTGCGCGGGCGATCCGCGGCCGAAGACGGTGACGGGGGAGGCGTACTCCAAACTGGGCAAAGACATGCAAAATTACGCTTACCTGAACATGTGGGCGGGTCCCCCAAACTATGAGGGCAGCTATGACGTCGACGACTTCGTGACGGCGATGATTCGGACCGAAGGCCCGTCGATATCGGTCAACGGCGCCTGGGCGCAAAACATCGGCGTGGAAGAAACGTACATCGATTTCCTCGGCGACAAGGCGGGCATCCGCCTTCAGTACGGCCAGGAGTTTACGCTGTATTCGGCGAAGCACGGCGCATTGATCGAAAGCACGCCGAACTATCCGAAAACCAATGCGTTCCAGGAAGAGATCGACGGCTTTATCGCAGGCATCCATTCCGGTGAAAAGCTGCCGTCGCACATTGACACGGTGATTTTGACTGCGCAGATGATCGAAGCCATTTACCAATCCTCCGAAGAAACCCGCGAGATCTCTTTAGCGGAAGCTGGAGTGGCGCCGGCATGAAGAAAATCGGCTTTATCGACTACTATCTAGACGAATGGCATGCCAACCAATATCCCGGATGGATCAAGGACGCCTCGGGCGGGGCGATGGAGGTCGCCTTTGCGCATGCGATCAAGGACGCGGAGCATGGGCTCACCAATCGGGAATGGTGTGCAAAGCATGACGTGACGTGGTGCGACACGATCGAAGAGGTGATCGCCCAAAGCGACTATCTCATCGTGCTGTCGCCCGACAACCCGGAGCAGCACGAGAGGCTTGCGGAGCTGCCGCTGGCCTCGGGGAAGCCGACTTACGTGGACAAGACGTTTGCCCCGGACCGTGCAGCTGCCTTGCGCCTTTTTGAGCGGGCCGCGCAGCATTACACACCGCTGTATTCCTCTTCCGCGCTGCGTTACGCCGACGAATACGGGGAGATCGAGCGCGCGGGGATTCGGGTGATTTCGAGCCTTGGCCCGGGCTCGTTCGAGAACTATTCGATCCACCAGATCGAGCCGATCGTCGCGCTCATGGGTACGGACGCGAAGCGCGTCATGTTCGTCGGCACGGAGGCTGCGCCGGCCCTGCTGATCGAGTTCGCGGGCGGCCGCCAGGCAACGATCCAGCAGCCGGGTCGGGGCTGCCCGTTCATGCTGGTTATCAACTACGACTCGGCTACCTGCCGCGTCGTACAGCCGGCCTCGGACTATTTTCAGCGCTTCATCCGGGATCTGGTGACGTTTTTCGAGACTGGACAGGCGAGCGTGCCGCCTGGCGAGACGATCGCCATCATGTCGATCATCGAGAACGGCCAGATCGCCGCCAAGCAGCCGTATCAGTGGATCGATCTGCCGAAGAGCTAATAAGCGGCAAAACAGTACAAAGCAGCCATTTTCCCGGAGAACGGGAATGGCTGCTTTGCGTTGCGTCCGAACTCATATTAGGGCGGCAGCATTCAATCTCCATGGAGACTCGTTGTCAGTGCACGGCGCGCGTTGACAACGAGTCTCTGGAGATTTTTTGCATTGGGATGGATTGGCCCGAGGGGTTCGAATCTGTGAACTGTAGCCAGATGAACAAAAGACTTTAGTAAACGTCATAAGTGCCTCTCTAAAAGCAAAAGCAGCGGAGGGGACGGAATCGAACTGTAGAAGCGGTAGCGTTCGCCTACAAGCTTTCCGCAGGAAAGCTCGCTTCGAAAGCATCGCCTTTGTTTGCGAATTTCTACCTTTTGGAGATTTCAAACCAAGAAATTTGGAAACAACAGCGATCGGAAGAACGATCCGTAACCGCAGCGGCCACTTTGCACAATGTTAAGAATTTTGTTCCCTTTTTCCATCGCATAAACGCCAGAAGCTAATGCTAAATCCCCTTCGATTTTTCAACCGGCATGCCGCCGGGCTTTTTCCGAACCAGCCGATCCATGACCCGCCTGCTCCACGGACCGAGCGTTGCCAGCGTGGGAGCGTCGACGAACCTGCAGAAAAAATGAGCTAATGCAAAGATAAAAGGAGTTGTTAGGATAACGGTGAGGACTGTGCTGAGGCCGTAAGAGAACAGGAGGTGGAGTTGATAGAACAGATAGGACCCCAGCGAGCAAATGATAGTGAAGTGAACCAGGTATAGGGAAAAGGATATGGTGCCGAGATAGAGGAAAGGCTGCCGGCCGAACAGCGCCTTGAGGCGGGGCGAGACCAGCAGGGCCGTCAAGGTTAGGCAAGCACCCAGCGTATGGTAGAACACGAAGAACGAAAAGGTGGACGAGCCTTTCCATACCAGGATGGAGTAGAGGGTGTTCTCGGTCCCCACGTAAGGGAAAGAGCCGAGATACAGTCCGGCGCCCAGAAACAGGGGAGCGCTCCAAGGCGGAAGAACGGCGGTCAGCCGGTTGCGGCCGCTGTACGTCAGGTCGCTGAGCGCCATGCCGAGCACGAACCCGAGGTAATAGGAATCGGCGAGGAGCACCGCAAGCACGGCGTAACCGATGATCCGCAGCCTGAAGCGGCCGAGAACCAGCAGAAACCCGAAAATGAGGAAGGAGCCCAGCAGCTCGTAGGTCATGGTCCATAACACTGGATTGTAAGCGGACCCATAAGTGAAGAAGGTGTGGTACAGCGCCTCCTGGATCATGGCGAGAACACGGGGACTGGCCGCGAACGGATCGGGCATCGATGATTGGGTCGTTTGGCGGATGTCGTCATAAAATCCCCAGCCCAGCCGCATGACCGCGAAAGCGAGGCAAACGGACAGCGAAGCCGGAATGGCGAGCCGGAAAAACCTGCGCAGCGCGGACGCGTAGATATGCATCTTATCTTTCGTGAGAAAATAGCGCCAGCTCAGCACGTATCCGCTCAGAACGAAAAAGACGCAAACCGAGAAGTTGCCGTTAAACATCAGGTTCAGCGGCGTTCGCGCAGCCAAGCCTTCAAAGGGAAAGTGGGCGATCTCCGGTTTTCCTTCGAAGACGGACGGCGCGAAGATCTGAAAAAAATGGGAAACGACGACCACGCAGGCCGCCAGTCCTCTTAAACCATCCAAATAAGCGATTTTAGTCTTCATGCAAGTGCAAGCCTCCCTCGATTTTTGAATCCCATTCTAGGCGATTCACGAGGGGAAAGATTGTACTTCCGTATCAAGTTCCATCAGCCCCAAACGGGCGCTTGCGAAAAAGGCCGTCATTTCTAGGAACCGCAGAGAGGAGTCATGCCGAATGAAAAAGCTCGATATCGATCGATTGACCCGCGCCGGAGTCATCTATTTCAATTCCAAGCTCGAAATGCTGGCGGATTTGCACTGCAAGATGTACCGGATGAACACCCTCGTCAGCTTGTCCACCCATTTCCATGACTATTATCAGATATGGTACGTATCCAAAGGCGAGTTCGTGCACACGATCAGTAATCGGCAGTACCGGATCCGGCAAGGCGATTTGTTCCTCGTTCCCCCCTTTACGCTGCATCGCGTGCAGGCCTTCGTGACAGAGGGGGAGATTCTCGGCTGCGAATTTATGCCGTCCTTCATCAACGAGCGCTTTGCGGACCCTTCGGGAGAGCGGAGGTTTTTCGACGCCGAGTATTTGAAGCATTTCTCGCTGTCGGACTGTACGCCGCACTCGCAGATCGTCTTCGACGGCGTCACGGACGGCAGAATCCGCGGTTTGCTCCAGGACATGCTCGGGGAATACGAGGAGCGGACGCCCTTTTTTGAAATCGTGCTGAAGGCCAGCCTCCTGCAGCTGCTGTCGATCATCATCCGCCAGGTGAACGGGGAGCTGGTGAAGGCCGGGTTCCAAAAAATCGAAAGGTACCGCGGCACGATGAACAAGGTCGTCGAATACATCGACCGGAATGCGCATGAGGACATCAAGCTGGAGCATATCTGCGCCATATCCAACATGTCGAAGCCAACGATTTGCCGGCTGTTCAAAGAGTGGACGGGCAAGACCTTCAACCGCTATCTCGTCGATTTACGCATATCCAACGCGCTCGTCCTGCTGCAGCGGCCGTCCATGTCCATCACGGACGTATGCTATGCCACGGGGTTCAACGAGCTAGCGTATTTTTGCCGGATTTTCAAAAAATACACGGGCATTTCCCCGAACCAGTTCCGAAAACAGGTGCTGGGCAAATCGTTTTAAATTTTAACGATAATCCAATTTGTAGAGACAATAGTGAAATTAACTAAAACGCTTACATGATAACATGTGGGTAGTTGACGGCGGCAAGCACGCTTTGGCGGCGCTGCCGCCCCAAGATTAAGGAGGGAAGAGACATGATGCGAAAAGGGAGTACATGGGGGCTCATGATGGTTTTCCTGCTGGTCGCCGTCCTGTCGGGCTGCGGCGGCAAAGATGCGGCAGAGGGCAGCCAGGAAGGCGGCGAAGCGAAGGGCGGCGATGCCCCGAAAGAAAAGGTGCAGCTGAGCTTCTGGTATGGCTGGACCGGCATGGAGGCGGAGGCCCTCGAAAAATTAATCAAAAAATGGAATGACGCCAACCCGGACATTCAGGTAAAGGGGCTGTCCCAAAGCGATTACCAGAAGCAGCTGACGGCGATTACCGGAGGCAATCCGCCCGATGTCGCGTCCAACTTCGGTCAGGATGTCGTGCCATGGGGCGAACGCGGGGCTATGATGCCGCTGGACGATTTCATCCAGAAGGACAACGTCGATCTCGGCGACTTCGTACCTGCCGCACTGAGCTCTTCCCAGGCCGGCGGCAAAACGTACGCCATACCGATCGCGATGCACGTCTCGATGCTTTTCTATAACAAGGAGCTGCTGGAGAAGGCAGGTTTTAACGGTCCGCCGGAGACCATGAGCCAGCTTAAGGAATACATCGCGAAGCTGAGCGTCAAGGAGGATGGGGGCAAGCTGCAGCAGCTGGGCCTGTGGCCCGGCGTCGATGCCTATACGTTCAGTTACGCCTATGGCGGATCCTATTATGATGCGGACAAGAAGCAGGTCACGCCGGACGATGCGGGGGTCAAGAAGGCCGTAGAATTCGGAAAAGGAATCTGGGACCAATTCGGATCGAAGGAGCTCGATCGCTTCGCATCCGGCCTGGGGCAGTACATGTCGCCGCAGAATCCATTCTTTACGGGCAAATACGCGATGACGATCGACGGCGAATGGCTGCCTACGTTCATTAAGCAGTACGCCCCGAACCTGAAATACGGCATTGCGCCCATTCCGTACGATGAGAGCAATCCGAATCTGAAGGACCCGGGCAACGTCTCGACCAGCGTATTTTACATCCCGAAAGGCGTAAAGCATCCGGAAGAATCGTGGCAGTTCCTGAAATGGATGACCGAGCCGGAGCAGATGGCGGAGTTCACCGCGGCCATCGGCAACCTGCCGACCCGAACCTCGCTGCAGACGCATGAAATTTATAAGGAGGTGCCGGGCTTCCAAGAGTTTTTACAGTATTCCTCCAGCCCGAACCTGCATTCCTTCCCGGCCACGTCCTTCTCGACAGAGTACATGACGGAATTCTCGAACCAGTATAACGCGATTCTGCGCGGAGAAGTCGGCTTGGATGAAGGATTGAAGCGGGTGACGGACAAAATCCAGCCCTTAGTCAAATAATCCGGCTCATCACATCCGGGCTCGGTCCGCTCCTGGGCCGGGCCCGCATTCCAACAAACACGAGGAGGACGTGCAGATGATTGAAACGATATCCTCAGCGGCGCCTAGGCGGAGAAGGGGCTGGACGAGGAAGGAGTGGCATTATTTTTGGCTGGGGCTGATTTTCGCTTCCCCATGGATCATCGGGTTTCTGATTTTTACCGTGTATCCTTTCTTCAGCTCCCTCTACTTCAGCCTGACGGAATACGATCTGTTCAATCCCCCGAAATGGGTGGGCATGGACAATTACGCCGCGATCATGAAAGACCGCAGCTTCTATAAATCGATCAGCAACACGCTGTTCATGGCGTTCATATCCGTTCCGGTCACGCTGTTTAGCTCGCTGCTTATTGCGCTGCTGCTGAACTTTAAGGTGAAGGGCATCCGTTACTACCGCACCATCTTTTATCTCCCGGCCGTCATTCCCGGCGTGGCGAGCGCCCTGCTCTGGACCTGGATGCTGAATCCGGACTTCGGCCTGGTCAACATTTTTTTGCGCTGGGTGCATCTTCCCGATCCGGCCTGGCTGCTCGACCCCCGGTTCACCAAGCCTTCCCTGATTCTGATGGGGCTGTGGGGCTCCGGCGCGGGTGCGCTCATTTTTCTCGCGGCGCTGCAAGGCGTTCCGCAAACCTACTACGAAGCGGCCCAGGTCGACGGTGCCAACTGGTGGCACCGGTTCTGGAGAATCACGGTGCCGGCGCTGTCGCCGATCATTTTGTTCCAGCTGATTATGGGACTCATCGGGGCATTTCAAATTTTCACGGAATCCTACATTCTGGCGGGTGGCAAGTCAAGCGGGGGCGCTCTCGGCGGGCCCGGGCAGTCGTTATTGTTCTATGCCGTCAATTTGTACCAGGAAGCTTTCATCAATCTGAAAATGGGATACGCTTCGGCGCTGGCCTGGATCCTGTTCGTGATCGTCATGCTGATTACGCTGCTGGTCCTGAAAACGTCCAAACGCTGGGTCTACTACGGAGGTGAATAGCGGATGAGCGCTGGCAAGCTGATTCGCACGAAAATTTTTCCGCATACGATGCTGATTTTGTTCGCATTCTTCTTTCTCTTTCCGTTCGTTTGGCTCGTGTTCACTTCGCTCAAGTCGTCGAACGAAATTTTTGAACTGCCGCCGCGCATCCTGCCGGAATCGTTTCAATGGTCGAATTACAAGGCCGCATTCGAAACGGTGCCGTTCGGGCACTATATGCTGAACACCCTGGTCATCTGCGTCGTTTGCATCGTCGGGCAATTGTTCGCCTCCCCGCTGGTGGCCTATTCGATCTCACGGATTCCGTGGGTGGGGAGCAAGATCATTTTCGCGATCGTCCTGGCAACGATGATCCTGCCGTCGCAGGTGCAGCTGATTCCGCAGTACATCATTTTCGCCAAGCTGGGCTGGATCAACACCATCCTGCCGCTGACGATCGGGGCCTTTTTCGGCGCGCCGTTCTACATTTTCTTATTGAGGCAATTTCTCTTAGGCATCCCTAAGGAGCTGTCCGAAGCGGCGAAAATGGATGGGGCCTCCGAGTTCCGCATCTACTCGCAAATCATTATGCCGACCTTGAAGCCTGCATTAGCGACGGTCGCCTTGTTTACCTTCGTGGGTGCCTATACGGACTTTATGGGACCGCTCATATACTTGAATGATGCCGCCAAGTGGACGCTGACGCTCGGTCTGCAGGGATTCCAGCAGGATCACGGGGCGCAATGGGAAAAGCTGATGGCCGCGTCGACGATCATGGCGATTCCGATGATTTTGCTCTATTTTTTCGGTCAAAAATACTATATGCAATCCGGATCTGCTTTTACAGGGTTCAAATGAAATGCACCTCATGCATCCATATACATGGGCTGGTTGGAAACTCCAATCAGCCTTTTTTCGATTCTTCAACCTTGTAACTTTGCGGCGGCTGACAGCGTCCATAAGAAGGAAGAGAAATTTTCGTTAGAAGCTGGGAGGATATTGATGATGCGAAAATGGACTATGGCGGCTGCCGGGCTGCTGCTCGCCGGGACGGTCGGAGGAAGCCTCTGGACAGGCCCGTCGGCTTGGGCTCAAACATCCGGACCGAACGCAAGTTATTCGAGCCCGGGCTCGGAATTTTATTTGACGAATCCGGTACCGCTTGCCAAGCCAAAGTGGACGGCGGCGCTCGACGCGCCGAAGGACTCGTCCGCCTCCAATCCTTCCGCGGTTATAGCGGCTCAGGGAAAGGTTTACTACATCGCAGGCGGCAAGCTGATCGCGAAGGCCGCGACCACCGGGAAGACGCTGTGGTCGTTCGGGTCGGGGCTTGGTGATGCAACCGTCGCGGATTCGAACGGAACCAAACTGTACGTCGGCGCCAAAGACGGCTCGGTCTATCGGGTCGATGCGGCGACCGGCAAAGGCGCGCGCATCTACCGGGCTCCATCGGGACAGGTACCGGCGATCTCCGTGGATGGCGGGACCTTGTATGTCTTTGCCGGCGGATCGCTTATCTCGGTCGATCCTGCCACAGGCAAGGAGAAGTGGCGAAACTTGGACGGCAAGTCCTTGCCTCAACGCGTGGGCGGGAAGCTGCTCTCGGGCGCCGTGGAATCGGGAGCGATCACCGTCTATACAACTTACGCGATCGATCCCGCTACGGGCAAGACGCTGTGGCGATTGCCTGGAGACCACTCGGGACTTCTCAAATCGGAAGGGGATACACTGTACTTCCAGGACCAATGGCCGAATGCCGATTATGTGGAGACTGCGGCGAACATCGACGAGGTGGATGTGAAGACCGGCAAGATCACGGCAAGCAAGAAGTTCGTTGCCTTAAAGGCTGACGGCAGTCCGGTCTATCCCCCATATAAAGTGGTGCTGGACGGCAATGACGTCTATGCGGCCGTTTCCGGCGAGGGCGTCTTCCGTTTCAATTACGACGCCGATCCCGCCGTCGTGAAGCCGGAATTGATTGCAGATCGGGGGGAGTTCATTGCAGGCCCCTATAACGGCAAGCTGTTTTTCCTGAATGAGGACAACCGCGGGATTCATGCGCGCAAAATCGTGGATCGCTCGACAGTCTTTTATAACGGCCTCGACAATCCGGCCAGCCGCATCGATATGATCGAATCCGGCTTGTACGTCGGTCAGAGCGACGGTACCGTCTACGCGTTGAACGTCTCGACGGGCAAGGCTTTGTTCCGCGCGCAGACGGCGGCCCGCAGTTACGGAGCGTTCCAGGTGGAAGGCGGCATGCTGCTCGTTCAGGCGGAAGGCCAGTTGTATGCGTACCCGCTGCCTTCCGAATTGACGAAGTCCGCCGCAGCGGGCAGCGCTGCAGGTGCCTTCACGAAGTCAGATGCCAAGATCACGCTGGAAGGGAAGGCGCTTGCACTGCCTGCTGGGGCGGGCGTCATGTCGACGGACAACCGAATGTTTATCCCCTTCCGGTCGCTGACGGAGGCGCTCGGAGCCAAGGTCGCCTACGACGCGCAGGCGAAGCGGACGACCGTGACTTACGGAACGCGCGTTTTCTCGATCGCCGACGGCTCTCCCTTTGCTCTCACAGGCGGGAAGCAAGTCGCGCTGACCTACTCGCCCGCTAATCTGAACGGCTCGCTCTACGTGCCGATCAAGGACTTCGGCGATCTGCTGGGCGTGCAGGTCAAATGGAACGCCGGCACGCGCACGGTGGAGGTAACCAAAGAGGGGGCCGCGAAATAAGGCTGGCGGATCCGCGCTATTGGAGGCGGACACAGAACGGATAGAAAAACTCCTATTTTCCTTAATTAGGCTAATGTATACTAAAAACGGCGGGATGACTGCCGTTTTTCCACATTCACTTTACGTAAATGAAGGTTTATCGATGCCGATTTTGAAGCAAAAAACAAGGGCAATGGAGATGAGCATACAATGAAGGTGATCGGTCTTATTGGTGGGATGAGTTGGGAATCCTCTATTGAGTACTATCGAATGATCAATGAAGAAGTGAGAAGAAGATTAGGCGGGTTACACTCAGCGAAGTGTCTTTTATATAGTGTTGATTTTGAAGAAATTGAACGTTACCAAGCGGAAGGCGCCTGGGACAAGGCGGGTGAAGTGTTAGGTCAAACCGCACGTTCTTTGGAAAAAGGGGGAGCTGACTTTATCGTCATTTGTACCAATACGATGCATAAAGTTGTCGATGATATTCAGTCACAGGTCAAAATCCCTATTTTACATATCGCGGATGCTACGGCAGCCCAAATCAAGGAAAGCAAGATTCGTTCTGTTGGGCTGCTCGGCACAAAGTACACCATGGAACAAGACTTTTATAAATCACGTTTGGAGCAGAACGGGATTCAAGTGATCGTTCCAAATCGGGATGACAGAGAGGCCGTAAACAAGATCATTTATGAAGAGTTGTGTTTGGGCAAGATTCATCAGGAATCTAGGGATTATTATAAAAAGGTTATTCAAGGCTTGATCGAATCAGGAGCCGAAGGGATTATATTAGGCTGCACAGAAATTGGATTGTTAGTGAAGCCGGAAGACGCTGAAGTTCCTCTGTTTGACACAACCTACATCCATGCTTGCGAGGCCGTAAATATGTCGTTGAAAGCGTGAATTTGGAGATGAATCCCGTACGAATCCGTTAAAATAGAATTATCATCGCAGCGCGCCCGCCAGGGCGCGTTTTTTAAATGATCTAGGGTTTGGAGTACTCCGGTACACGCCAGAAAATATTTATAGCAATTTCCCGGCCGATTTTGTCACATCCCATCCTCACTCCCCGTCATACGGGTAAAATCACCGAAAGGGATGATCGAGATGGAGATGGAATACGATTACGATGTGGCGGTAGTTGGCGGGGGCATAGCAGGTCTGACGGCGGCGGTGTACGCGGCGAAGGCGGGGAAGCGGACGATTCTTATCGAGAAGCAGGAGCGTCTCGGCGGCCGGGCGATCACGGTGAAGAAAAGAGGAGCCTATTTTAGTTTGGGCGGGCACGCCCTGTATCATGGCGATGCGCTCGCGACATTCCGCGAACTCGGACTAAGTTTGCAGGGGGGCCAGCCCTCCACCGATGCACTCGGCATTTGGAACGGAAAGCTGGTGACCATGCCGATGGGGGTCAAATCGCTCTTCACCACGCCGCTGCTGTCCTGGAAAGGGAAGGTGGAACTTGCCTCCTGGCTGGCGAAGCTGGGCAAACTGGATACGCTCCGGTATGAGCGGGTCAGTCTCCGAGAATGGCTGGAGGGGAATGTCAAGGACCCCATGCTGCGGCATTTATTTTATGCGCTTCTGCGTACGGCGAGCTACGTAGTAGCGCCGGATCTGCAGGCGGCGGGTCCGGTACTGCGGCAGCTGCAGAACTCCTTGAAGGGCGTGCTGTATCTGGACCGGGGCTGGGGCGTGATGGTCGACGAGTTAGGCAAGCTGGCTGAGAAAGGCGGCGTGAAGCTGCTCTCGAAGAGCAAGGCCGTGTCGATCGGGCACGCTGAAGGCTCCGTACGGCATGTGCTCTGCGAAGATGGAACGATGATCAAGGCGAATGCCGTCATCGTCGCCGCTTCGCCCGCGGTCGCTTATCAACTGGTGCCCGGGGCTGAAACGACTGCCCTTCATACCTGGAAGGAGCAGGCGGTCGAAATTACGGCTGCATGCCTGGATGTCGCCCTCCGTCGTCTGCCGAAGCCGGATCAGCAATTCGTGTACGGCATCGACCGGACCGTCTTCCTATCTAACCAGTCGCGCGCTGCTTATCTTAGCGACGATGGATCGCAGGTCGTCACCGTGATCAAATACAAGGGGCCGGAAAGCGATCCGAAACAGGATTTGCAGGACCTCGAACAAATGCTGGACCTGGTGCAGCCGGGCTGGAGGGATGAACTCGTCGTCCGGCAGTATCTGCCGACAATGACGGTATGCCACGATTTTATGCATCTGAACCGTCAGGAGAACCCGGGGCCCGCCGTCCCGGAAATCAAAGGGCTGTACGTGGCAGGAGATTGGGCTTCGCACGGGGAATTACTAGCCGACGCCGCGACGGCGAGCGCGAAAAGGGCTGTGCGGCATATTCTCTCCCTAGAGAGTGAGGGAAGGGGGACCCATGAGCAGCATAGAAGAATTGTATGAAACCTATAGAAAACCGCTGATATCCTATGCCTACCGGATGCTGGGCAGCGTCATGGACGCGGAGGATATCGTGCAGGAGTCTTTTCTAAGCTATGGCCGGCTGGAGGAACTCGATGCGATACGGAATGAGCGATCCTTTTTGTACAAAATCGTCACCAACCGATGCCTGGACCTGCTTCGTTCCTCAGCGAAGAAACGGGAGCTCTACGTCGGTCCATGGCTTCCTGAGCCTCTGATCGGTTCGCTGGATGCTTCCGAAGCTGATCCGTCCGAAATCTATGTGCGCCGCGAATCGATATCAACGGCATACCTGTTGCTCCTTCAGCAGCTTAGTGCCGTCGAAAGGGCCGTCTTTCTCCTGCGCGAGATTTTTCATTATTCCTTCGACGAGATTGCCGGGATGGTTGGCAAGAGTACGGCGAACTGCCGGCAAATTTTCCACCGGGCCAAAAAGAGCATCCAAGCCGATCCCGAGCAATGCCTCCCGTTTCACGTGGCCGAAGAGAAGCTGCAGGATTTCGTCAGTTCCCTTCTGCAAGGGAATACAAGCCGACTCCTGGAGCTGGTCAGCGAGGGCGCAGCCATGATCTCTGACGGCGGCGGCAAGGTCACGGCGGCACGGGTGCCTGTCCTTGGATTCGAGCGGGTCATCCATCTGCTGCTTAATCTGCTTAAGATGTACGAGGGGAAATTTGCGTATTCGTTCGTTTCCGTCAACGGCATACCGGGCTTCCGGCTTGCGATAGATAACGGGGATCAGTTCGTGTATTCTTTTTCTTTTAAAGATGACAAGATCCAATCGATTTACGCATTAGGAAATCCGGAGAAGCTGAGGCATTTGCCGGAACTCAAGCAGCGGGATGATGAACTTGGCACGCCGTGAAAGGCACAGCTAACCAACCAAATGATTACGCATCCCGCGATCGTCGTTAAGCTAGAGGAACAACAGAAAAGCAGCATATGTGAAAAAGACCCTGCCGGCGCGTAGCCAGCGGGGTTTTTGGCGTTCATGGATCTTATTATATGGTCTGCAAAATTCTAACGACCTGATCCTCGATATGGGAATCGTCAACCTTATTCCAATGCTCAGGGCGAATCATTTGATACTTTTTCATTCGGTAAAACTCTATAACGGCTTGTTTCAAGGTGAGGTCATACCACTGGATGCTGAACGTCGGTTCCATGATCCGCCGCAGCGTAGCGTCGTCTTGAACCAAGGACAGCACCGCATTCATTCGGTTGAAAATTCCCTGATCCATCCCGGCTTCAAAAAAGCCTTCCAGATTTTTATTCCGGTTCTGCTGGGCGATGACCAGACTTTCAAACAACCGCGGATAGAATTCTTTGAGGTCCTCCAGGAACAAATCGGATATAAAAATGACGCAGATCAGCGATTGCAGGAATGTTAGCTGAAAACGCTCGATATAAGAGACGGTTTCGTCGCTCACAACGACATCGGCCTGCTGCAAGTAGTTCATCTCATACTCCACGACCTGCTGAATGATGTCATCTTTGGATGAAAAATGCTTATACAGCGTCACCTTGCTGATATCCATATATTTGGCGATATCGTCTATTTTAAGTTGGCTGAATTTGTTCTTTCGGATGACCGGTTTTATTTTCTCGATATAATGATCGGCACTTACGGCTTTTCTCACAAAATGAAGCCTCCTTTGTACTTATACAACATATTATACCGAATTCACTGTTACCACAAACACTTTTTACTAAAATTAATAAATTAACTTTTTTTATTAAGTTTGTTTACTTTATTAATTACGTGAGCTATAATCGGTCTTGCAAAAATAAATGAGCTTCTAAAGCCAGAGGAGGAAAAAAAGATGAGTACAGTGGAAAAAGGGAAATACGAAGGCAAGCGGGTTGTCATTACGGGAGGCAGCAGCGGGTTCGGCCTGGAGACGGCGAAGATGCTGGTGGATGAAGGAGCGCGTGTATTGATCACCGGCCGTACCCAGTCCACGCTCGATTCGGCTCTGAAACAATTGGGGAACAGCGCGGTCGCCGTCGTGAGTGACGCCTCGTCGTTGAGTGATATTGAAGCCCTGTCCGACCGGGTGAAGGCTGAGTTTGGCACGATCGACGCCTTGTTCGTAAACGCTGGCGTGACACGCTTCGTTCCTTTTGAGTCCGTTACGGAAGAGGTGTACGACGAGGTTCTCGCCATCAATACCAAGGGGCCGTATTTTACCGTGCAAAAGCTCGTCCCGCTGCTTAACGAGGGGAGCGGCGTGGTTCTCACAACTTCGGTCGCGAACGTGCTTGGAATTCCGATGATCAGCGCGTACGCTGCCAGCAAGGCAGCGCTCCGTTCCATGACGCGCAGCCTCGCCCGCGAGCTGCTGCCGCGGAAGATCCGTGTGAACGCGGTCAGCCCCGGTCCGATCGACACCGGCATTCTGGACAGATCGATGCCGGCCGAAGCGGCGGAACAGACCAAGGCGCAAATGAGACAGGAGAACCCGATGCTGCGTTTTGGGGAGCCCAGCGAGGTAGCCCAAGCCGTCTTGTTTCTCGCCTTCGATGCCACCTATACCACGGGGGCTGAGTTCCCCGTTGACGGAGGCGGCTCGCAAATCTAAGTACGTTGTAACCCGCAGTTGGCTAACCAACCGATATGTTATAAACGAACCAAGGAAGGGAAGCGAATCCATATGGCAACAATGGAAAATGCAAAAAATATGCGCATCTTTGTAACAGGCGCGACGGGGTTCGTCGGTTCCGCCGTTGTTCGCGAACTCATTGCCGCGGGGCATCAAGTCGTCGGGCTCGCGCGTTCGGATAAGTCTGCTGCATCGCTGACGGCCGCCGGAGCCGAGGTGCACCGCGGTTCCCTGGATGACCTTAACAGTCTGCGGGAAGGAGCCGCCGCAGCGGACGGCGTGATTCACTTGGCCTTCAAGCACGATTTCGCGGACTTCGCGGCAGCCGCTGAGGCGGATAGCAAGGCGATCGAGGCGATCGGTGAAGCACTGGAGGGCACTGGAAAGCCGCTCGTGGCCACCTCGGGAACATTGATGCTTACACCGGGACGACTTGGGACGGAAGAAGAGGCGTCGACCCAGTCTACGCCACGGCGCTCCGAGGAAGCTGCACTCGCGCTGGCTGGGCGCGGGGTGAGAGCTTCGGTCGTCCGCCTGTCACCGTCCGTGCATGGCCCGGGCGAGCAGGGCTTTGTTCCGACTCTGATCGGTATCGCGCGGGAGAAAGGCTTTGCGGCGTACGTGGATGAGGGGCTTAACCACTGGCCGGCGGTTCACCAGCTTGATGCGGCGCGCCTGTTCAGACTGGCGTTGGAAAAAGGAGCCGCAGGTGCCGTGTATCACGGGGTCGGCGATGAGGGCGTGCCCTTCCGGGAAATCGCTGAGGTCATCGGCCGCCACCTGAACCTGCCGGTACGCAGCATTTCCCGCAAAGAGGCAGAGGCTTACTTCGGTTGGCTCGCCTTCGCCGCGTCGACCGACAATCTGGCATCGAGCGCACTGACCCAGGAACGCTTAGGATGGCAGCCCGTGAACCCTGGTTTGATCGCGGATCTGGAACAGGGGCACTACTTCAACCGTTATTGATGGATTGGGTGAACGAAGAAGTTTTTCGAATGGCGCTGAACCAATAGGTCCTGAACTCATTTGGTTAATAGAATAAGTAACTTTATGGGGGCTTCCTTTTTATGCAGAGGGTTGTCCAACGAAATCGCCTGACGGTACCATCGTTATAAAAGTCTTGGCCTGTGATTCAGTACCCCCTTCATGGATGTATTGGGCACAGGCCATAGATGTTATCCAATATGATCATAGATCGACTTAGTATAATATTGATCCGGATTACTTCCAAGACTCGACTTAATCTCCTCCCACCACCCATGTTACAATAAACCCAAATCATCACAGTTATTGGAGGTATCCTCATTGATCATTCAACTAGGCAATTTTGAAGTGAATTCCGGGAAATTGGTAGTAGCGGATCCTTGTTACGAATTGGATCGGGATACGATTATTATGGGCGTGTTGGAATCCGCCTTAACCGGCAAGTGGGCGGGGGAAGTGGAGAAGGTCGATGTCCGCGACTGGGGCGAAGCCAACGCCAAGCTGACGGCTTACCATCACTCCGTGGCGGAACAGGCAGCGTCGCTGGAATGGATCAAGTGTTCTTTTGTGGCCGGGGTGGACAGCGGGCAGGCCGGGATTTTTGATATCGACAAGCACCGGATTCCTGACGCGGACGCACCTGAAGGTAAGCAGGACCAAGATACCGAATGGTATTACGCCTGCTGCGATCTCACCGAGAGCGGGGAGGAAGCAGGTGTCTTGGAAGGCGGTGTCGTATCGCGCACAGGCATGGGCGACGGGGCGTACGGGGTGTACCAGGCTGTGAATGCCGATAATCAGGTGGTTGGCGTGAAGATTGTGTTTATTAAGGGCTAGTTCGTGTCCAGGGGGAAATCTCAATCAATATGTAAAAAGCCGGGGAAAGCTGAGCTCCTTGGCTTTTTTGTCGTGGTCTGAAACAGGGAAATATACGAATCAACGCTGATCTGCTGGATCGCTGCGCAAAAATGCAAAGAACAAAAAAGAACGCTCAAAGAGCGTCCTTTGAGCGGATTAATAAAATTTCCAATGATCTTTCCGATGCTTTTTCTTTTTCTTACAAATGACTACAGCCTTTTGACCAGGGTGGAGTTTTACGACAATTACCTTTTTGCGATTACAACACATCTTGATCACCTCCTATATTAACAATCTATGATTCTGCGAACAGATTTGATTGGACGTACAAGCACAATTTCATAGGTTGACGGACTAAATCACTCTTAGTGTCAACGAATAGTGTCAACGAAATCGTCGCACAGGGGTGGATGCATTCAATAGAAAAAGCCCCCATATCCTTGGCAGGAAAAGGGGGCAGTGGTTTGGTCATTAGGCTAATGATTTTTGCATGAAAATGACAATATCGGAGCGAATGCTGGTTCCGTTTTTATCATGGTATTCCCAACTGATTTGAAAATCGCCGTAACCCCAGTCTATATAACCCAGGTTTTCATATAGCCTTCTTGCCTCGGGATTATCTTTGCTGCTCACTTCCAAACCAATATGAGTGCATCCTCTTTCTCTTGAACATCTCTCAGCTTCGCGGATAATAGCCGTGGCAACACCTTTTTTACGGTAGTCATCTTTGGTGAGTCCCCCCTCCAGGAAGGCACTATGCGTTACATCGATATTTTGGGTTACATGGGGATCCTGAGGACCGCTCCATCGCAGTAAAAAGTGTCCAATCGGATGATTCTGATGCCATGCGATGAGATATACGCCTTCGCCTTTCTCCTGCACCTCGTATCGACGATACTGAGGTTTCGTCAGATTACCGGGTGAAAACACTTCTTCAAGAAAATCCAATTGAGACTCCTCGGCTGGTTTGACAACAATATCTAAATCGTGCTGATTCATCATTTCATCACTCCTACCGTTTAGTTTGAATATCATGGATTATGTAAATGAAAATCTAAGAAGATCTATGACTATAGCATGATGTGAGAAATAAAGCAAAAGCCGCCGACCGTGCTCCTTTTTCGATACTCTCGATCCAGCATACAACCCAACTTTATCTAAATCCCGCTTCTACCTAACACGGTTGAACGCTTTTCCAATAAGATATCGTATGCCATTCTTGATTGCGCCTTTCTGTTTGCTTCATTCCCCTGTGCTGCATTCGAACCGGCTTCCTTCATCCCGTGACTGCAACGGGTAAAAGAGTGGATCGCAGAGGCTGCCGCTGCCTGAATAAAGCGGCTTTTTGTTGTTCGTAAATGCCCTTAAAGGAATGATTGAATCTACTAATTTTTCATTTACTTTACAATTAGTGGGATTAATATCATAATTAGTAATCATATCTTTAATGAGGTGTTATATGAAATCTGTCTATATCACGAGTATGGGTAAGTTCCTCCCCGGCGCCCCGGTGGGCAATGAGGAAATGGAAGATTACCTTGGCAAAATCGGGGGCAAATCTTCCAAGACGAAGCGCATCATTTTGGAAAAGAACCAGATCAAGCAGCGCTACTACGCGATGGACAAGCAGCAGAAGAGCTTATACACAAACGCGGAGATGGCGGCCTCGTCCATACGTGAGGCGTTGGAACGCAGCGCTAACGTGCGTCCGGAGGACATCGAGTTCCTGGCGACAGGCACGACCCGTGCGGATCTGCTGCTGCCGGGTTTCGCGAGCATGGTCCACGCCGAGACGGGGCTGCCGGTGATGGAGATTTCCTCGCATTCGGGGTTATGCGCCAGCGGAATGCATGCGCTGAAGAACGCTTTTTTACATATCAAGTCAGGAGAGCACCGGACGGCCATCGCTTGTTCCAGCGAGTTCCTGAGCCGCGAGTTCAAACATACGAAATTCGAAGCGCAGGGCATTTACAGCAACGGCCGGGTGCCGTTCGACACGGATTTTCTGCGGTTTATGCTGTCGGATGGAGCGGGGGCGGCTATATTGCAGAACGAGCCTTCCGCCCATGGCCTGTCGCTTCGCATCGAGTGGATCGACAACAAGTCGTATGCCAATGAGTACGAGACCTGCATGTATTCCGGCATGAGCAAGGAGGACGGCAACCGATCTTGGCTGGATTATCCCTCCATTCATGAAGCGGCCGATCACGGGGCGCTAAATCTGAAGCAGGACGTCAGACTGGTGAACGAAATTACGAAGGTCGGGACGCGGCGGTTTTTGGAGCTGGTGGATGAGGGACGGATTGACCCGGACGCAGTCGATTGGATGATGGTCCATTATTCGTCGCATTTTTTCCGGGAGGAGATCTTCCAATTGCTTGAGCAGGGCGGCGTGACCATCCCTGAGGAAAAATGGTTTACGAATCTGTATACGAAAGGGAATACGGCGGCGGCTTCGATCTACATCATGCTGGAGGAGCTGCTGTATTCCGGACGCCTCTCCGCAGGGCAGAAGATCGTGTGCGTCGTTCCGGAAAGCGGCCGCTTTCAGGCATCGACGATGCTGTTGACGGTGGTTGGGGCTTCCTAGGGACCCTAGCCTTTTTTGAATTTGGGGATCATAGTACATCTTCCTCCTTGTTGCTTAACATCAAAACGTGCAGATAATCAGTAGCTTGGGCATTCCACATTTGTATAACGTTATCGGATGAATTGATGTAACGTATTTCTTTTTAATACAAGAGGAAAGGCTTAGGAGGCGCCCAATGGTCTCATATGTCTTGCCTGCAGTAAATAAATGAAGGGCACCCCCGTCGGGTGCCCTTCATTTGCTTCAAGAATCATATTTTTACCGGATTCATATGAATCTGGCTTGGCGAAAGCGGCTGCCGGAGGCAACGCCCTTAGGAGAGATTCGCTCGATCTCCGCCAAATCGTCGGCCGTTAGCGTTACCTGCAGCGCACCAAGGTTTTCCTGTACACGGTCGAGCCGTTTCGTCCCGGGAATCGGAATGATCTGCTCGCCTTGCGCCAGGAGCCAGGCCAGGCTCAATTGGGCGGGAGTGCAGCCTTTTTGCGCGGCTAACTTCTCGACCAAGGAGGCGACCTCAACGTTCTTCGCGAAGTTCTCGCCTTGGAACCTCGGGTAACGATGCCGGTAATCGTCCTCACTCAAGTCCTCAGGTTTCTTGATCTGACCGGTTAGAAAGCCGCGGCCGAGAGGGCTGTAAGGAACGAGGCCGATCCCCAGCCCTTTAAGAACCGGGAGGACATCATCCTCCACTTCCCGGCTCCACAGCGAATATTCGGTTTCGACCGCGGTAATCGGATGGACCGCATGGGCTCGCCGGATGATGTCGGCAGGTGCCTCCGACAACCCGATGTACCGGATCTTGCCTTGCTGAACCAGGTCGGCCAACGTTCCGACCGTTACTTCGATGGGGGTGTTGGGATCAGGCCGATGTTGGTAATAGAGGTCGATATAATCGAGACCCAGGCTGTAGAGGCTGGCATCGACGGATTTTTTGATGTAAGCGGGATCGCCTTTCGGGCCTTGACCGTGCGTAATTCCGAATTTGGTAGCGATAATCGCCTCGTCGCGTCGGCCCTTCAGGGCGCGTCCGACAAGATTCTCATTTTCCCCGAACCGCCGGAACTCCGGGTCTCCGTAAAAATCAGCCGTATCAAACATCGTGACGCCCAGATCCAACGCTCCCTGGATCGTACGGACGGATTCATCGTTATTCGGCATCGTCATCGTTCCAAGGCTGATGGCTGACACCTCGAGTCCTTCGCCTAGTTTTCTTTTCTGCATCGTAAAGCTCCCTCATTTCCTGCTTAGGATCGTTCGAACATGAACCCATTCTAAAAGATCCAACCCAAGGCAGCCACACACCGTTTTTACTAGTAAAAATATTACCCGTCAGCTTTCCGTATCCTCTGGTGCCGGCATATAGACACAGATGTGAAGATCTGGATTGTCGGACAGATTCGCCAGCGGCCGGATGTCATAAGCTACAGGATCAGCTGAAGGAGAGGGCTGCAAAATGACCCGGTCTAATTTCTTGAGCCGAATTTCGTACGGCTTCCACAATTGATCAAACTCCGGGTTGTTTTGGATCAGATGCTCCACCGTTGCTTCAAACCAAGGATCATCCCGGTGTTTATCGTAATTTGTCCTGAACACGGCAACCCCATAACTCGCGAATTCTTCGATATTCACGATTCGCCGGCGCAATTCTTCATTTTCAAATGCCAACCGAATTAAAGAACGCTCTTCGGCCGGAACGGAAGCGAAATTGGTTAACATCCTGCTAGCAGCCTCGTTCCAAGCGAGAAACTCGGTTCTCTTATTGGTAATATAAGAGGGATAAGCCACTTGATCGATGATTTTCTGCAGCTGCGGATCTAAGCTAGCCGAAGGCGCGGGAATCGGGTCGGGCGCATAAGGATTCCACAGCTGAAGCAAATGGCCTTTCTCGTCCGAAGATAATTGAAGTCCCCTGGCGATGCTTTCGATCACTTCCCTGGAGGCGGATAATTCTCTTCCCTGTTCCAGCCACGTATAATAAGTGGCGCTTACTCCTGCTAGAATGGCTACTTCCTCTCGCCGAAGTCCAGGCGTTTTCCGCTGACCGCTGGAAAAATTGAGGCCCGCATCCTCCGGCGAGAGACGTTCCCTGCGCGATTTGAGAAACGCTCCCATTGTTTTGGCCCTGCTGTTAGGTACCGTCATTTATGCTGATCACCACCTGTAGGTATGGTATCGTTCAAGTTATATCAGCACATCTTGGGCTGATTTACGATACAAGTATACCATAGGGTTTGGCAGCGATATGCTGGATAATGAACTCAGACAGGCTTGATTCATGAAGAAGGATCATTCAGTATTTTTTGAAAAAGGAGCCTAACATGAACATCGATTTTTTAAGCCAACTTCAAAGAATCCTAAGATTAAAGGATTTGGAAGCATGGGATATTACAATGAACGATAAAGATTGCAGAGTCATCATCGTGGATGAGGGGCGCCCAAGCCGTGATGAGGATTTTCCATGGCTTAAGGATGGAATAGGGGAGGATAGAAGAGAAAACCATATCACAGCACATGTATATTCTTCTGGAAGCTTAGAGGAAAGTGAAGAAAAAATGTTATATCACATTGCCGAACATCTTACGGATCACGTGGCATTAGCACATTGTCATGTCACTGTACTATTTAAACAAGAGAACGATTATGACCATGCTCTAGGCCGTTTGCTGCAAGCCAAGGGATATTCGGAGTATCACTCGATCCCTCTTAGCAAGTTCTTTCGTTTTTCTCAGGATTCGTGAGGACCTTTAGAAGTCATGACAAACATACTATGGGTCGACCATTTCGTAAGGTGCGATCATAGGTTTGTACTCAAATGCTAAAACGCTACTGACATGCTGATGTCAGTAGCGTTTTTATATAGTCATAAGAGATGATGTATTAAGGAGGCAACCATATTGGAAAAGAAAAGCGAAGATCAAACCATGCCGAATGCTGCTGGCCGGCAAAACAGCCGCTACTGGATTGGCGTTGTATCTGCCTCTCACGTGAAGCGGGGGGTTCAAGGCGGGTTTGCCCAGCTCTGTCATGGAAAAGCAGCACCTTTGCGCCGGATGAGTCCCGGCGATTGGTTGATATACTACTCCCCACGAACCGACATTTCAAAGGGAGAGCCGATTCAAGCGTTTACCGCCATTGGGCAGGTGAAAGATGACAGGGTCTACGAATACCGGATGTCCGAATCCTTTGTGCCATTACGTCGGGATATCCGTTACCTTCCATGCCGTGAAGTGAAGATTGCCGATCTATTGGACCGGCTTACCTTTACTCGCGGGAAGCGCAACTGGGGGTATGCATTCCGCTTTGGGCATTTTGAGATCGGATACGAGGATTTCCAGACGATTGCCAGCATCATGTTAGGTGATGTAGAAGACATGCTGGAATCCTAAATAATAATCCTAAAAATGGATTTTTTTTAGGTTGAAGCGAGTGGGTATCTTTTCCGTTAGTGGATCAAAGGCAGCCGATCATTTCTGTTCAGCTGCCTTCATGTCATCAAAACCATTCTCTGTAATTCAGGCCAACCACTTGTTTCGCGAACGCAGCATAGGATTCAATCCGGTCCGGGCATCGATCAATAGCCCACCTGAGGTTATCAAAAGCTCTAAGTAACTGAAAAGCCCTCATGTCAGCAAGGTCCTCTTCACTCAACCCATAGCCTTCTAAAAATGCTTTAAATTCCTCAATATTTGGACCCTCTCTTAACCCAAGCATTTGGTACTGCAGTACTTGATTCACTGTTCCATGCGGTACCACACTCACTTCAGCATTGCCCCAATCCAGCAATATAACTTGATTGGCGTGGACAATGATATTCTTAAAAGAGATATCTCCATGGATTAACCCAAAGCGATACGTCTCATTCTTCATATTCTCAAAAAGATTTTTTACTCTCTGTGATTCCTTCTGAGTAATTACTCCAAGTTTAATCAAGGGATCATGCTCTGTTAAACAATTGATATTATGCTGCACATCCCCTTGCAAACTGCCATCTGACTTTGCATGAGAAGGTGATTGAAACATACCACGGACTGGATCAATCAGGTTCTTTCCAAATCCTTTCACATGAATCGTATCAATAAGCTTCGCGTAGTCACCAAGCTGTCTCCAAATATCGGACTTGTGAACCTTACTGTCTAACCCGTTGTCGCCATGGATAAAAGTTTGAATCATATATGCTATTTCATCAACTATACCGATGGACAACACCTCGGGTCCAGGTATTCCAACAGCGGCTGCTTGTTCGATACACCATTTTTCCTTGATATAAGTTGGATACGTATCTTTATTGTTCATGCGGACAACGACCTTTTGACTCTTCGTTTCCACTACGAAAATTTGATTATCGATACCTTTACCTACAATGTGGTATGACGATTTTACTTCTTCCTGGAGAAAAATCCCTGCAATTCGTTCAGCTTGTGAAGCTACTAAGTCTTTCATAATCTTACTCTAACCCCCTCACAGATAAAATCCATATTAGCACGGGATCTCCTAATTCTGACAATAATAAATGCTTTAAATTTTTAAATATCATTAACAATAAAAAACCGGCACAAGAATGCGCCGGTTAACGAAATGCCAGTATAGACATATTCCTAAAAATGCCATGGATACATAATAGTCTATAAAAAAATTCAATATAAGTCTATTACTTTTTTTGCATAGATTGTATGTTATTAAAGCGACCGCGGCGCACAAACCAATCGGTAATCTTACCGAAAATATGGAAGGGAGAAATCCTGCATGATTACGCTCAGAAAAATTACGCTGGAAAACAGACGCGAAATATTTAAACTGGAAGTTTCGGAAGATCAGCGCCGCTTCGTTGCGTCCAATTTGTCCAGCGTAGCTTCGTGTTACGTCCTTACCACCAATGGGGGGCATCCTTTTCCGTTTGCCATTTACGCGGATGAGCAGCCCGTCGGTTTTGTGATGATTACGTATAAAATTACCGGTTACGATACCCCGTCCATCGCAGACGACGGCTATTGTATACTGCGGCTGATGATGGATCAGCGGCACCAAAACAAAGGCTACGGCCGGGAAGCCATGAAAAAGGTGCTGGAGTTTATCCGCACTTTTCCGGCAGGTCCTGCACAATACTGCTGGATTTCTTACAAGGCTGATAACAGGCCCGCCAAAAAGCTGTATGAGAGCTTCGGCTTCCGTGACAGTGGTGAAGTGATCGGAGACGAGCAAATCACGGTATTGCGGCTCAATTCGCGACCTTCTATTATTTGTGTCTAAGGATGCGCCAAACGCAAAACCAAACCTAAAACCAAGCAGCAGCCGGCCCAAGGACCGGCTGCCTTTCATTGATCTAGCAGGCCATTTGCAGCTCCTAGGTGGAGCCCTTTACTTTCCAACGGCATCATGCTAAACTGGATTTCGATAGTTATAGAACTGCGGAATAGATGGAGGAGGTGAGCATCATCATGGGTAATCATCAAACAGATCTGCAGGCCGTTAAGGTATATAAAGCTCTGGGGGAACCAACCCGGCTGAAGATCGCCTTGCTGCTCTCGAAAGAAAGCGATTTATGCTTCACGGCCATCGGTGAAAAGCTTGAATCAGTTGCGGGTTCGACGCTGTCGCATCATCTGAAGCAGCTGACGGATTCCGGTCTGATTGATTCACGGAAAAGCGGATCGTATATTCACTATAACGTCAATCGGGAAGTGGCGGAAAAATTTGCGCCTTATTTAATGGCGTAATTTTTTTAACCAACATTTCGACAGTTCTAGAACTGAGTAACTGATGGTTGTACAAGTCATCCTTTATACCCTATGAAGAAGGAGTGCACTCTTATGAGCGACAAAGCAAATACGATGGAGATTGGAATCAGTACGTTTCTTCATGCAGATCCCGAAAAAGGGGGTGTCTCACATGCCGAGCGTCTGCGTCAAGCAATCGAAGAGATCCAATTGGCCGATCAAGTCGGCCTTGACGTCTTTGCCATCGGCGAGCATCACCGTATCGACTATACAAGCTCGTCTCCAGCCGTCATATTGGCTGCCGCTGCGGCGACCACGAAAAAGATCCGTCTATCGAGCGCGGTGACGGTGTTGTCTTCGGATGATCCGGTGCGGGTATACCAGAGCTTTGCGACGCTTGACGGACTGTCGAACGGGAGGGCTGAGATCATGGCCGGACGAGGCTCGTTCATCGAATCGTTTCCGCTGTTCGGCTATGACCTGAAGGATTACGAGGAATTGTTCGAAGAGAAGCTGGAACTTCTGCTCAAGATCCGAGCTTCGGAGCGGGTGACATGGCGCGGCGGGCATCGTCCTGCGATTGACAATATGGGCATCTATCCTCGTGCTGTGCAGCAGCCTTTACCGGTCTGGATCGGCACGGGCGGCAGCCCGGAATCGGCCATTCGGGCCGGCTTGCTGGGACTTCCGATCGTCTTCTCAATCCTTGGCGGACCGCCGCAGCGATTCGCATCCTTGGTTGAGCTCTACAAGGAAGCGGCCGTGAAAGCCGGGCATGATCCAAATCAGCTGCAGATTGCTACGCACTCGCATGGCTTTATATCCGATACGACACAAGAGGCGTCAGAGCGGTATTACCCTGTGATGGCGGCCCAAATGAACCGGATCGGACGGGAACGCGGTTGGTCTCCTTATACACGTGACTCATACGATGCATCCTGCAGCCTTCATGGCGCTCTTTATGTCGGGGACCCTGAATATGTGGCGGAGAAAATCTTACTGCTGCACAAGAACCTGGGCCTGACCCGATTTCTCATGTACGTGGATTTCAGCACGCTCCCTCATCGTGAATTGCTGCGAACGATTGAGCTGCTCGGCACCAAGGTAGCACCGGTAGTCCGTCAAGAGCTCGACCGTCAAGCATCAAGCAGTAATGATGGAGCGCAGTGACCCGATCGGGGTGTTAGATGCCTAAGGATGGGGGCGATATTTTTTTAGTATGATTTCTACAGATTTAGAACTATAAAACTGATGGGAAGAGGAGAGATACGATATGAGATGGAAAATTTATATATTGGCGATTGCGAGCTTTTTAGTCGGAACCTCTGAGTTTGTGATTGCCGGCATACTGGATATGCTTGCAAAGGACGTTGGCGTGTCGGTAGCGGCGGCCGGCCAGCTGATTACCGTCTACTCGCTTGCCTATGCGATCGGTACTCCGATTCTGGTTGCGCTCACGGCAAGGATGGATCGGAAGAAGCTTATGCTGTTGGCTTTGGGTTTGTTTTTCATAGGTAACCTGTTCACCATCACATCTACCGGCTACGGCATGCTGATGGGAGCAAGAATCATACTGGCGATCAGCACCGGGGTATTCATGGTTGTCGCCCTTACCGTAGCGGCCAAGATGGCAAGTCCCGGTAAGCAGGGTGGTTCGATCGCCACCGTTCTCTTGGGCTTTAATCTCGCGCTCATTCTGGGGGTTCCTCTGGGGAGGGTCGTTGCGGGCTCGTATGACTGGAAGGTCATTTTCACGGGGATCGGGGTGCTCAGCCTGCTCGCCATGTTGGTTCTTCTGCTGGCGATTCCCAAATCAGAGGGAGAGGCTCCTGTTCCCATTCGGGAACAGCTCGCCTTGTTTAAAACGCCCCGGATTTCCGCTGCGCTGTCCATCAGCTTTTTCTGGATATTGGGATATACGATTCTGTATACCTATATTACGCCGTTTCTTCTGACCATCACGGGAATGAGCGAACGGATGGTAAGCATCGGGCTGTTTGCATTTGGGCTGGCAAGTCTCCTGGGCTCTCAAGTCGGCGGCTATGGTGCAGACAAATGGGGGATCCCCCGCACGATGGTAGGCGGTCTGATCTTTCACTCCGGCATTTTATTTTTGCTGGCGGCCTTCTCCCATTACTCTATGCTTGTGCTCCCATTGCTGATGCTGTGGTCCTTCTTTGCTTGGTCGACGGGTCCGGTTCAGCAAGTGTACTTAATCGGTATGGCTCCCCAGGCTTCGGGGATCATCTTAAGCTTGAACACCTCCATTGTGCAGTTGGGGATGGCTGCAGGGGCTGTTATCGGAGGCGTTATTGTGGACAGCATCTCTCTGACAGCAGCCGGCTGGCTGGGTGGAATAGGGGTCGCCCTTGGGCTGATCCCGGCCGTGTATTCTTTGACAATGCGCCGCCGGGCTGCATGAGAAGAGCTGGAAGCATGTGCTTTGGCTTTCGGATTTCTCCCTTAAGAAGGCTCTATACATTAAGAAATCCGAAAACAAGAGCGATCGTAGGAACATTTTACGCACTTGCCCCATCATCCACTTGAGCGATTCATCATCTAGCGTAAGTGCAATAGCTCGTCCAAAATAAAGGCAGCCGGCTTGTTAAGCGGCTGTCTTTTTGCGTCCAGCGAAACATGCCGACTCTGTTTCTTCGCCAGTTTATCTCCTTCCATTCGTTCATACTGCCACCTTGCCGAGCATAAGGAAAATAAGTAGCCCTATAACATAGAATGAACTAAAGAATGAATGTGTTTTAGGCCTCTAGTGAGCCGCTGTAAAAGGAAGCTCAACGCAAACCTTTAGTTCAATCTATATAAATGAAGCCAAAACGGAGAACAAACCGTATTAAAAATAAACTGTTACAATAAATGACATCCCAAAAGTTCATCATGTAGAATATGGTAAAGGATGAAATTAGTGATGAAGGAGGTGCAAACCTAATTGGGAATGAAATACATAAAACTGCTGGGTATCACGCTGGGGGTCATCATTGTCAACATCGTTCTGTTTTCTCCCGGTTTTATCGGCCTTAAAATCATCGGCGCGACCGCCCTTTCAACAGCACTCGGGGTTACCCTTCTTCTGGCGAGTGTCCTGGTCCTCATTTATGCGATCTACAGTTTAAACATGAAAACTTCAGTCGCCGTGCCGGTCAAACAGATCCAGACGCATGACGACTATGTGAATGCCTTGCAGCACTACAAGAAAGTAAAAGCGTTAGAAGCGGATATATCCTATGCTTTAAATCAGCTTGATCGCATCGCACGCAAGAAGTACAAATTGGTCGGCGTGTTAACCCAGCGTTTCGATCCGAGCGAGCTTAGCTACAAAAAATTCATGTCGACGGTCCAGGCGGTAGAAAACGTATTTTACCTCAACCTCAAAAGCATCCTGAACCGGCTGGGCGCATTTGACGAATCCGAGTTCAAAAGTCTCAGTGGATCTAAAGCCTCTCAACTACCTCCAGAATTACTCCAAGAAAGAAAGCAGATCTACAACGAGTATTTAACATTCACCAAGAACTCCCTGGCTACCAATGAGGAGATACTGCTCAAGCTGGATAAACTCCTGCTGGAAATATCCCGCTTAGATAGCTTCGAAGCGGGCGACATCGAGAAGATGCCCTGCATGCAGGAAATCGATCTGTTAATTAACCAAACCAAATATTATAAGAATTAGAGGTGTTCATGTGAAGAAGGGCAGGTTTATTCTGACTTCAGTGATCGTATTGATTTTTGTATTTGCACTTGTATATGGAGGAATTACGGTAACCTCGAATCTCGGGAAGTCGAAGGACCAGGTGACCGCAGAAGACGCTGGCAAGCGGCTGGATAAACTGTATTCGAAAATTTCACCCGAAACGGCAACACCCGTGAAAGGACAAATTGATCTGGACCCGGTGGATGTCGCTTCATCGCTTCCGGATATCAGTAAATTTCCGATTACAGTGCCGAACACGAATGATCATTATGTCGAGATCTTCTCATCGACCGAGAAGTCGGGAACAGGCGTGGACGGCTGGCTCACGGAGGCGGCGACGGAATTCAATAAAGCGAATGTGGCTGTAAACGGCACTCCCGTATCGGTCCAGGTCCGCAACATCGCCTCCGGCACGGCAGCGGATTATATCATGTCCGGCAAATACGTACCGGATGCCTTTACGCCTTCCAACGAATTATGGGGAGAAATGGTTAAGTCAAGCGGGGTCAAAACCCAATTGGTGTCTAAGCGCCTCGTGGGCAACGTTCCCGGGATCGTCATCAAAAAGTCCAAATACGATGCACTCGTCGAAAAGTACGGTTCCATCAATGTCAAAACGGTAACGGATGCGATCGCAAGCAACGAGCTTGTCATGGGTTATACGGATCCCTTCGCCAGTTCGACCGGTCTGAATTTTCTGGTGACTTCACTGAATACGTTCGACAGTTCCAATATTTTAAGCGATAAAGCGGTTCAAGGGTTCGAGAAATTCCAAGCGAACGTACCTTTCATTGCCTCAACGACGATCCAAATGCGGGATGCGGCCACATCGGGCTCCCTCGAAGGATTCATTTTGGAGTACCAGACATACGTCAACGCACCTGATCTGAAGAGCGGCTATGTCTTCACTCCTTTTGGCGTGCGTCACGACAGTCCGCTCTACGCGCTTGGAGATACTTCGCCGGAGAAGCTGGCCATTCTGAAAAAGTTCGCAGAATTCGTAACTCAGGATAAGTACGCTAAAGCAGCGAAAGACAAAGGTTTCAACGGTCTTGAGGATTACAAATCCGAGATGGCCCCGATTGACGGGAAACTGCTGACATCCGCCCAGAAAGTATGGAAAGAGAAGAAGAACGGAAGCAAGCCGATTGTCGCCGTATTTGTGGCGGATACGTCAGGCAGCATGGATGGCGAACCGCTGAACCGCCTGAAGGAATCGCTGATCAAAGGCCAAAAATATTTGGGCAAAGACAACAGCATCGGCATGGTGTCTTATTCCGACGACGTGACCATCCAGCTCCCGATCGGGAAATATGACGTCAATCAGCAGTCAATGTTCGTGGGAGCGGTGAACAGCCTCCAGGCCAGCGGCCAGACCGCGACGTTTGATGGCATCGTGGTCGCACTCAAGATGCTGCAGGACCAGCTTGCAGCCGATCCGAACATGAAGCCCGTTATATTCGTTCTAAGCGACGGTGAAACGAACAAAGGGAACTCTCTCAGCGATATTAAAGGGCTGATCGAGAACTATAAAGTTCCGATTTATACCGTTGGTTATAACGCCAACATTAAGGCTCTGCAAAGCATCTCCAGCATTAATGAAGCCGCCAGCATCAATGCGGACACCGATGATGTCGTGTACAAGATCGGAAACCTGTTCAACGTTCAAATGTAAGAATTAGCTAAAGGGGGAGGATGAAATATGGCATTTTCGATGAGCGTCTCTAGTAGGGAACAGATCCAGGCTGTTATTGAGGAGCAAGTAAAGCCGGTACCGGAAGAGGTAGCGAAGCTGAAAGAAATCGCCGATTCCAATGTGGCTTCCATTATGGAGCTGGATGTGGAGTCGCTGGATAAACGCAAGGAGATTTTGCAATCGATCGACGGTTTCGGGCTGGATACGATGAAGCTTTCTTCGGAGAAAAACAACTTGCTGCAGGTGTCTGTCGGCAATCTTTCGAAAGGCGGGGACGAAGGGGGCGCCGTTGCCAAAGGGCTGACGGAATTGCACACGCAGCTGAAGGATTTGGACCCCAGTCTGGTTGACTTTGCCAAAAAGGGATTCATCGGCAAGCTGTTCAACCCGCTTCGTGCATACTTTTTGAAGTTTGAGAAAGCGGACGACGTCATTGCCGACATTGTCGTATCCCTCGATAAAGGGAAAACGACGCTGAAGAACGACAATACGACGCTGGAGCTGGAGCAGCAATCGATCCGGGAGCTAACCAAGACACTGAAGAAAGAAATCCAGCTGGGGATGCTGATGGACGAATCCATCGAGGGGCAAATCGAAACAGCCAAGCAAAGGGGAGAAGACCCGGACAAGATCCGTTTTATTACGGAGGAAGTCCTCTTTCCGATGCGGCAGCGCGTGATGGATCTCCAGCAGATGCTGGTGGTCAACCAGCAGGGCATTATGGCTTACGAAGTGGTCATTCGCAACAATCGGGAACTGATCCGGGGCGTGGACCGGGCCAAAACCGTCACGATCTCGGCGCTGAAAATCGCGGTTACCGTAGCCAGTGCGCTTTACAACCAAGGCATTGTGCTTAAGAAAATCGAGCTTCTGAATCAGACGACGAACAATATCATTGCCGGAACATCCCGGATGCTAAAGGATCAAGGCGTGGCGATTCAGAAGCAGGCAATCGAAACCAGCGTGTCCGTCGATACGCTTAAGCAGGCTTTCTCCGATGCGATCTCCGCCTTTGAAGCGATCAGCTCTTACAAACAGGCTGCGCTCCCTAAGATGCGGGAGACGATCGATCAGTTCCGGGCCTTATCCGATGATGGGGAGAAGCACATTCAGCGTCTGGAAAAAGGGAAAGCACTGGGTTTGTGATTGGCTTTTATGGAAAGTCTATAATAAAACGAAAGTCAGCCGGTTTTGAGACCGGCTGCTTTTTTTTGAATAATTTCTCCATTATGTCACAAAATCAAATCGTGAATTGTCTTTAGGAGTGTTGAAACCAGGAGGGAGAGATAGAATGTATGGAAAAGCTGCTTGTCATTAATGCGCATCCGAAAGTGGAGGACGATTCATCCGTAAGCTTGACCGTGCTCCGGCACTTTATAGAAACTTATCGAAGCCTAAATCCGGAGGGACCTATCGAACAAATTGATTTATATTCGGAATATGTGCCTTGCCTCGATCGAATATTTTTCAGCGCACAGGAAAAAATGCAAAGAAACGAGCGTTTAACGGAGGAAGAACAGCGGCTCACTTCCCGGATGTCGGATATCCTTCGGCAGTTCAAGAGCGCCAAAAGGTACGTCATCGCCATGCCGCTGCATAACTTTAATATTCCTTCGAAGCTCAAAGACTATATGGATAACATTCTGATCGCCAAAGAGACCTTCGCCTATACGAACACTGGATCGGTCGGTCTGCTGAAAGACGGCCGGAACGTGCTCGTCATTCAGGCAAGCGACGCAATTTATACGAACCAGGATTGGTACACGGAAGTCGAGTTCTCCCATCGTTATTTGAAGGCGATGTTTAACTTTATGGGCGTCGACTATCAAATCATCCGGGCCCAGGGGAATCACGCCTTGAAGAGGGATGAGGTGCTGGCTAAGGCATTTCAAGAAGCCGAATCAGCGGCTGCCTCTTTGGGACAGCTGGGAATGCAAGTGTCCAATCAGGCAGGGAGCAAGTAATTCATCGTGAGGGCTAGCCCCAGATTCATGTCGGCTATGTTACAATAAGCGGAAAAGAGCGGGGACGGAGATGGGAAGATGACAACAGATACATCCAGTTTATATGTAGAGTATAAGCCGCTGCTGAGCAGCATCGCCTACCGAATGCTGGGGTCACTCACGGACGCCGAGGACATTGTGCAGGACATTTTTGCCGAGCTGGAAACGATGCAGACCGATCATATTTTAAACATGAAGGCCTATTTGCTTAAAATGGTTACCAACCGGAGCATCAATGTGTTGAAGTCGGCCCGCAAAACACGCGAAGTGTATACCGGCCCGTGGCTTCCGGAACCGGAAACGGCTGATGCGGGTCAAACTCCCGAAACTGCAGCGATTCAAGCCGAATCGGTATCCTATGCGCTTCTCGTCCTTCTGGAACAGCTGTCGCCAGTGGAGAGAGCCGTCTTCATCCTCCGGGAAACCCTCGATTACGATTACCGGGACATCGCTGAGCTGTTGGACAAAAGCGATGCGAACTGCCGGAAGCTGTACAGCCGGGCGAAGCAGAAGGTCAACACCGCGCCGATTCCAGGACGGGAGGAGAAAGCGGCCGCCGAGCAGCCGATTGCAGTGCCTGTAGAAAGCAATCGCGTCACTTCCGACCAGGCCAAGCATGCGGAGCTGCTATCCCGCGCCTTTATGGCAGCTGCGAATTCCGGCGATTTCAGGGAATTTGTCGGCATGCTTGCGGATGATGCCCGGTTGTATACGGATGGCGGCGGCAAGGTTCGCTCGGCGATCTTCCCGATTATCGGCAGCCATCGCATCCTGGCCTTTCTCCAAGGGATTGCCCCGGGAAATATCAAGCCGGAGGATCAGCTGCTGATCGACGTCAACGGGCTGCCCGGCCTGCGGTTGAACCGGGGCGACGAGCTCTTTGCGGTGCTGTCCTTCCAGTTTGACAGCGAATCGCGGCCTGTCCGTATGTTTATGGTGACGAATCCGGATAAACTGCGGCATGTGACCTTGTAAGGGATCAACATCGAAGAGTTAATCCAAAAGCATGTAACGGTGGAACAAAGAGAATAGGATCGGGAAGAATGGAAGCCACTCCAGGATCAGGGGCGGCTTTGAATTTTCGGTCAAGACATCTGACCGCCAACGAGAAATAGGCAACAAAAGGACAGCTGCAGAGCGATCGCAGCTGTCCTTTTTTTTGTCTCGATTGTGCAAGCGGATAATGGTTTGTCTGCCAGGGCTAAAGACGATTATCGTTTTCCGGGAAAGCCGTGCCTCTTCGCGCTCCAAGCGATGATCAAGGCGATCAGCAGCAGAATCAGCAGAACTGCCGGAAACGATTGGACGCCGGTTAGCTCGAGCAAAGCCCCGCCGACGATGCCCCCACCGGCGATGGCCAGATTCCATACGGTCGTATTGATGGGCATCACGATATCCACGCCTTCCTCACCGCTTGCATTCGCTTGGGCGGTCTGCAGCAGCGTTGCCGCACCGCCAAAGGTAAGCCCCCATAAGGCGACGGCGGCATAGACGACCGGTACTGATGTGCCGCCTACCCATAAAGCAGCCGAAACAAGGGCAAAACCAAGCAAGCTGAGCAGCGTCAACGGGCGCAGCAAGCGGTCGATGAGCAAACCGGTAATCCAGATGGAGACAATCGCAGCGAGCCCAAAGACCAGCAGGACCAGATCAACGCGGTTTCCCAGCCCGGAACGCTCGAGAAACGGTGCGATATACGTATATAGAATGTTATGGGCCAACATCCAGGTGAGCACCACCATGAGAATCGGACGGATGCCGGGCAGTACAAACGCTTGACCGATCGTCATGCGCTCACCGGCCTGCTGCCCGGGATAATCCGGGACCTTCCAGAGCACCCAAACCATAAGGATGAGGGTTAGAAGAGACATGAGTCCGAATACGGCCCGCCAGCCGATCAGGTCGCCGAGTAAGGTACCGGCCGGTACGCCGAAGGTAAGAGCAATCGGCGTCCCTATCATCGCGACAGCCAAGGCACGGCCTTTTAAGGCATCTTGTACCATGCGCCGCGCGTACCCGGCGATCATGCCCCATGCCGCACCGGCGGCTACGCCGGCAAAAAAACGGGCAATAAGGGTTAGCGCATAGCTGCTCGACAAGGCGGTAATGGTGTTGAAAACCAAAAATCCGGCAATAATGGCGAGCAGCAGCGGACGCCGCCTAATCCCGGCGGTAAACATGGCGAATGGAATGGCCGCGACAAGCGAGCCGACGGCATACAGGGTGACGAGCTGACCGGCCATCCCTTTGGAAATATTCAGCCCGTCCACGATGTGCGGCAGCAGTCCGGCTGGAATCGTCTCCGTGAGAATACAAATAAATCCGGTCATGGCAAGCGCCAGCAGTGCAAGCCAGGGAAGCCTGGCAGGGACGGCTTCCGGCTCTACCACTCCCGTGGATGATGACATATGGGACAAGTGAGTGACCTCCTTCGAATGGTAAAATGACTTATGGATCAATCATTCCATATATTAAGTTCAGTCCTGCCGACTTGTCAAGGACTTCTGGATCGATTAGTATATAAGTCATTAAGGAGGTTATCGTATGCCACGGACGGGACGCCCCCGAGCCTTTAATCGTGATGAGGCTGTACTTGCCGCGATGCTTCTGTTCTGGGAGCACGGCTTTGAATCCACTTCGCTGGCTGAGCTGCGCACAGCGATGGGGAATATATCCGCCGCAAGTTTTTACGCGGCGTTTGAATCGAAGGAAGCGCTGTTCCGCGAGACGGTGGACCGGTACAACTCCACTTATGGACGAGTGATGGAAAGTTTTCATGATCAACGGTTGGCACCAAAGGCCGCCATCGAACAAGGGCTGCGCCGCACGGCGCGCATGCAAACCGAAAGCACCCATCCACTGGGCTGCTTATTGGTATTATCCGGCATTAGCTGTTCTCCCGATAATCAGCACATCCAAGAAATGCTGGCCAAGGAGCGGGAGAAGAACCGGGGTGGGATTAAGGATTGCATCGAACGGGCAATTGCGAAGGGTGAGCTGCCCCATACGGTGGATGTTCCCATGCTGGTGACCTTGTTTGACACGTTTCTCCTTGGCATTTCGACGCAGGCGAGGGACGGCATCCCTTTCGAACAGATTGACGCAGCCATCACCCTATTGATGAGTGTCTGGGATACGCTCGCCGGCAAGAAGGAGAATTAAGCACAAGCGAGCGGTTCGGTACAGCCATTACTGCGATAAGACAGGCAGTCTGACAAAAACAGCGGGGGAGAGAATATGAACAAAACGGAACGGCAGCTCGCCATAACGCTGGAGCTGCAGCGAAGAAAGCTGGTCAGAGCGGAAGATTTGGCGGCCCAGTTCGAAACGAGCGTCCGGACGATTTACCGCGATATTCAAGCCCTGAGCGAAGCGGGAGTTCCGATTGCCGGGGCTCCCGGGCATGGATATTCGCTGATGGAAGGGTATTTCCTGCCGCCGGTCAGCTTTACGGCGGAAGAGGCCGTGGCCCTGCTGATGGGAGCGGACTTTATTGAGCAAAGGCTGGATGTGGATTACAGCCCGGTGGCGAAAGCAGCCAAGCGCAAAATTGAAGCGGTTCTGCCGGATCCGGTACGCGCTGAGTCGACGCGCGTACGGGACACGATGCGCCTTTTGCAAGCAGGCGAACCGGTCACCGGCCGGAAGGAAAAGGACTACCTCGGACAAATTCGGCGTGCGATTCTGGAGCGCCGCAAAATCAGGTTTGCGTATTTGAAGAAATTCGCGGAAACGGACGGGAGCCGGATGAATATAAGGGAGGCGGCCCCATATGGACTGTCGCTCGTTCAAGGGAATTGGACGTTGATCGCGTACTGCGACCTGCGGCAGGATATCCGCCATTTCCGATTGTCGCGGATGACGGAGCTTGCCATGCTCGAGGAGGGCTTTGCCATGCCGCCCGGATTTGATTTGAACCGTTACCAGCCGCCTGACGATCGTAACGTACGGGTGGTGGTTCGGGCGAATCCGAATATCGCGGACAAAATCGCCGAGACTGCGCATTTTTATATGGAAGAGACGGAGGAGCGGGAGGACGGACTGTGGGTTACCTTTCGCGTGCGTCAGCCGGAGGAGCTGCTCCCCTTTATCCTTGGATGGGGCGGGGAGGTTGTCGTGCTGGAGCCGGAATCTTTCCGCCGCCGAATTCAGGCTGAGGCCGAAAAAATATGGAACCGCTACTGACACGCTGTTGTCAGGAGCGGTTTTTTATATTGGGAGTATACCCAAGATCATTTAAAAGGAGTTGTTCCCATGTTGAAACGCACAGCGGAAGCGCAGCAAGACTTTGAGACAGCGGTGGACCGGTATTTGACCGAGCTGGAGGGCCTTAGTATGGACCAGCTGCTTAGTAAAACGAACGAGGAAGAATGGTCGATCGGGCAGATGTATCTGCATTTGATTCAATCAGCGCAGTTCATGCAACTGCAGCAAGTCGACCATTGCCTTGCGGGAAGCGGAGCGGCGCTCGCCACGACGGAGGACAAGTCCGAGATCGGCAGGACGGTGTTCGAGCTTGGAAGCTTTCCGCCTGTCCGGGTTCGCGTCCCGGCCTCGCCGCAATACACCCCGCAGCAGCCGGAGAGCAAGGAGCAGCTCATCGAAGGACTCCGGGGCGTAGTGGAGCGGATGAAACGGATGGAGCCCGCTGTGAGCCAGGCACCTGAGCAAAACAAGATCCCCCACCCGCGTCTTGGACCGTTAAGCGCCAAAGAGTGGTTTTTGCTGGTCGAAATGCATTATCGGCATCACTTTTTGCAGCTGGATCGGTTAAAAAGCGAATTAAGCTTGGTTTAATCCGTTTACGCCGCCGGCTGCATCCAGCTACCCGGGGGGGTATTTGCCCCGTAAACCGTCGCATATAATCGACACGATGCGCTCGGGAAATGGCGCGCTCTCGCTGTGTGCTTGCAAAATACCGACAAGCAGGGCCCGGATGTCCCCAACGCTGGCGTCAGGCCGGACGGATCCGTTGTGTTGGGCACGGGTAAGCAGTTTGTCGAGCACGCTCCAAAAGTCTCCCACAACTTCCTTGAGCGCGGGGTCCTTGTCCAAACCGCTGCCCACAAGGGCGTCGGTTATCGCCTTATTGGCTACTGCTTCACGGATCACGATTCTAAAATAGCTGAAGAACGCTTCGCCCGGATCCCCGTGGCGGAGCCATTTTTTTGCTTCCTCAACAAGCCGCGCCTTATAGTTGACCATCACCGCCCCAAACAATTCCTCCTTGGTCGGGAAGTGCCGATACGCGGTGCCTACGCCAACCCCGGCGTGTCGGGCGATTTCATCCATGGAGACGGTGATGCCTTGGGCAGTAAAGAGCCTGTGCGCGACATCGAGCAGTTTATCCCGATTTCGTTTGGCGTCGGCACGCAGTGCTTTGGCAGAGGACAGAGTAAAGATGGAATCGGTATCGCCACCGTTACCAGCCGTTATGTTCTGTTTTGACATTTTGGGATAACACCTCGCTTGAATCCATATTACACAATGGGCGAATCGTTGACAAACGGAGAGTGTTCTCCGTATAATGATAAACGGAGAATGTTCTCCGTTTATGTGGATGAATGATTCTAATTCATGAAGTGAGGTGGTCGGCTTGACAGAAGAGACACATTCAAACGGCGCCAGTCCGCGCGAAATCATCGAACGGTTTATACGGGCTACGGCTGACAATGCATGGGATGAACTTGCAGATTTATATGCTCCCGATGTGGTTATCGAAATTCCGTTTGCTCCCCCTGGGGTTCCCAGACGGACGGAAGGAAGGGAGCTGCTCCGCGAACGATTTAAGAGCGTCGCCGGAATGAGACGGTTTGATAAGGCCGAGTTACTTGCTCTGCACGAGACCCGGGATCCGGAGGTCGTCGTTGCCGAATGGAATGTTCACGGTCATGTGACAGGGACCGGCCGCTCGTTCACCTTTTCGTATATTATGGTGGTCAGGGTTCGGGACGGACAGATCCTATCCTCCCGTGATTACTCCAACCCGATCGACGGGGCGGAGGCGTTTGACAGACTGCCACAGTTATTCCAGGCGCTTACGGACCATGCGTCATCGAATTGAGCACAAAGCTGTGCAGCCCAGCAACAGGCCTAGTACTCTTCATTTAGGCAAAGAAGCTTTTCCCATACCGGGAAAAGCTTCTTTTTTGCTGAAGGCTTAGACAATGAACCCCTGATTAACTTTGTTGCTGCACGCCTCTGAGCCACACGGCTTCGATCGACAAGGTATCCGAGATATGGCTTGTCGGGTCGCCATTCACCAGAATAAGGTCAGCGCGCGAACCTGCGGCAATCCGTCCGCGATCGTGAAGCCCGAACCGGCGGGCCGGTTTCGAGGTGGCGGACTGAAGCGCTTCGATCGGAGTGAACCCGGCCTGAACGAGCAGCTGCATTTCATGATGGACGCTGGCACCATGCGCAAGGCCGCCGAGATTCGGAACGGGAACAGGGGAGACATCCGTTCCAACCAGAATGTCCACTCCGGCCCGATGAAGGTCCATCACGTTTTTAAAACTGTTCTCTATATCGCCTTGCGGGAAAGTATTGAAGCTGGAGTTCAAAATATCGATCCATTCCGGGCTTAATTTGGAATGCACCCGCGGATCATTGGCTAAATCGGATGCCGGATTTCCGAGAATGGACGAGTTCAATACGAGGCACGGCGTCACAAATGCGCCAGAATCGGCAATGGATTGGACCAAATCGGGCGTGAGTTCAGGTCTGTCGATAAACAGGTGGCCCAATCCGTCGACTCCAAGAGCGATGGCGGTCTGCGAAGTACGAGCAGTCAGGACGTGGGCGATGACGATTTTATCGAACTTGTGGGCTTCTTCCACGGCTGCTTTAAGAATTTCGTCGCTTAGAACAGGCAGGCCGGGGGCACCCATAACCGTGCCTTCTTCAATCATGATTTTAATATAGTCCGCGCCATTCTCCACTTGGGTACGCACATGTTTGATCGCTTCTTCCACCGTCGTCACTTGGGGCACTTCTTCGTGATCGTGAGCGTAAGCCGCCAGCATAGCTTCCCGGTCTTCCTTCGATAACTTCTCCAATTCCTTTAGCACAAACTCGGGGATCTCGTCCCCATCGGGCAGCAGCTCATCCGGATGACCGCCCGGAGCGGTAATCGCGGTTCCGGCAGACCGGACATCGGCTGCGTTATCCACATTTTTCAGCTGAATCGCTCGTCCCCTTTCCGTAAAATCTCCGTTCATTTCGAGTTCGGTCGTCACGCCGAATTTTACAGCATCCCGTAATCCTCCAATGGAAGTGTGAACATGGGCATCAATCAAACCAGGCAATAATGTCGCATGGCTCGCATCCACGATGGCTGCATCTTCCGGAACGTCACTGCCCACGGCAATGATGGTCTCTCCCTGAATGAGCACATTCCTTGCATCAATAACTTGTTCCCCATCGAAAATCCGTGCATTTATAATGGCTGTAACCTTTTCTAACGTATTCTTCATTTCGTTATTCCTCCTTGGATGTGTGCTTGAAAACAATTCGAAGTATAACAGTTAGTTTACTAACAGTCAATAAACTAATATTTAAATTGACAAGCCTATGGAATCGCCGTATAGTTTAAATATTAAAAGTTAGTCTCCTAACATTTCGAGGAGGAACGATTATGAAATCTCGCAAGGATACGCTTTATCTGGACTTGTTTCAGATTATCGGCCTGAAGTTGAAGAAAAAAGCGGATGAAAGCATTAAAGAGCTGGGATTAAACGCACAGCAAGGCAAAGTCCTTGATTATATTCATAAAAACCAAGATAAAGATATCATTCAAAGGGATTTAGCCGATCGGTTTCATTTGCAGGGGGCCAGCATTACAAGCATGCTTCAAGGCCTCGAGAAAAAGGGATACATTGAGCGGAAAATTCCGGCCAATAATGAACGGCAGAAAAATATCTATGTTTTGCCAAAGGCCGTTGAATTGATTGATGCCTTTCACGACTCCTTTCAGAAGGTGGAGGACGAAATCGTTCAGACTCTGACCGAAGAGGAAAAGCAAGTGTTGAAGGGATTGCTGGTCAAAATTAATGAACGCTTGTAATCCGTTTGCGGAGAACGAAGCGGATAGCCAAAAAAGACGATCATCCCCTTTTACGGGTGATCGTCTTTTGGTGCTGGATGCGCGTTCAAAAACCGAAATCGAGGGTACTGCCAGTCTCGGCTATGGACTTGATATTGCTTAGAATCATCCACCAGAACTTCTCGGTTTTCAGATACAAAGGGTTGCTGTCGGACCATTGATCATTGATCAGGTGGAGCTTGGTGCAGGATCCCATCTTCTCCAGCCGAATCGTTACCCGGCTCTGCATCGTCTCATGTTCGGCGAAATGGGAGGGACCGGGATGGTCGGTGTAGCTGAGTGCCCGGTATTTCTCGTATGCCAGGATTTCACCGTAAATGTGCAGCGTATTTTCCCCGTCAGGCCCAGGGCCGACGAACCGGATCGGGTCGCCGACTTGCAGACTTGATTGGATGACGCCTCCCATGAAAGCGCGGGACGATTTCTCGGGGTTAAACAGCACGTCCCAGACTTCTTCAGGGTTGGCTCCAATGTAGAAAGTGTACTCCAAATGCATTTCGATTCCTCCTTGAAACAAGTATACTTACGTTGTATACATGTAACGTATCATGCCCTTTCTTAGGTTTCTTGTAAAAACGCGCCAATAGGGGGAATTCGATGCGACATCAGGTTAACCCCAACCGAGGGATTTTGCATTTTGATCCGGCACAAACGAGCGTCAAAATTACACGTCATCTGCCTTCAGCACGGCTCCGGCATTTGATTCAGCATTACTGGTTTGTCGAATGGTACTTGGAGGATCAGCCGCCGTATACACAAGAAGTTCTGCAGCATCCCGGGGTCAACATCATTTTTGAACAAGGAAGCTCGTACGTCTGTGGAATCGAAAGCAGGAAAGCCGCCTATACCCTGCAGGGGAAGGGGCTTATTGCGGGAATTCTTTATCGGCCCGGTGCCTTTCACGGTTATATTTCAGAGTCCATGTCGGAACTGGTGGACCGCAAGATGGATATCTCCAAGTTTTTTCCGTTTGATGCGGAAACGGCAGAGAAGGGGATATTTGAATCGAACGGCCTGGAAGAGAGAGTTGACCATATCGAAAGACTGCTGTGCAGTTCCATTCCGGAGCCTGATGACAAAGTGGACGAGTTGAACACGATCATCGGCGCGATCATGGAGGATCGTACGATAACGACTGTAGATTTGTTGGAGAACCGGTTCAATGTATCCAAACGCACGCTGCAGCGCATGTTTAAGCAGTACTTAGGGGTAAGCCCCAAATGGGTCATTCAACGATACCGCATGCACGAAGCCAGCGAGGCGATTGAAAATGGGGCCGATATCGCGACGGTGGCCTTGGAGCTCGGTTATTTCGACCAGGCTCATTTCAGCAAAGATTTTAAGGCGATCGTAGGAGCATCCCCTCATGCTTACCGGCGGGGGCACTAAGGTATGCAGCACATAAAGACCATATAAGTTCTATGGATTGGAACCCTAGCCTTGTGGTTATGCTGGAAACATCAGTCGTGACTTGCAGGAAGGCTTTCAGGCAGTGGTTTAAAAACATGTTATAATTTAAGTACGGCTAGCGGTTATCAAAAGTGAAAAGGAGGTTGAGCTTGAATGTCTACTCGTGATGAGAAAAAAATGTACACCTATCAAGAATGGTTAACTTGGGATGGGACATGGGAATTAATCAATGGCAAAGCGTACAATATGTCGCCGGCTCCCACTTCCCTTCATCAGTTCATTGTTGGAGAGCTGCACTTTGCACTAAGGACCTACCTTCAAAATCGTGATTGCTATGTATTTGTCGCTCCGTTTGATGTGTTTTTTAGCGAAAGTGACCAATATATTATGCCGGATCATATTGTACAACCTGATTTGTCCGTTGTTTGCTCGAAAGATCAAATTGTTAAAAACGGCTGCCAAGGCGCTCCAACGCTGATCGTCGAAGTATTGTCACCCTCTACTGCGTTAAAAGATTTTAACGAGAAATTTAACTTATATCAGAAATTCGGTGTCCAAGAGTACTGGATCGCTGATCCAGGAAATCGTACTGTTCACGTTTATGCGTTGCAGGATGGTTTGTACCAAGTCCGAGAGCTGTATACCGAACAGGATACCGTTAAATCCATTTTATTTAAAGATTTTGAAATATCATTGAGCAGGCTGTTCAGTCTGCAAACGTAAAGCGCCGGCAAGACGTTGTCTTGACCGGCGTTTTATAAGTTATTGCATGAATTCGGCAAAATCAGGAATGCTTGGATTCGCGATATAATGTCCGCCTTCGACCTGGATGGTCTGCCCGGTAATGAATTTCGATTCATCCGAAGCCAGGAACAGAACAGTGTAACCGATATCGTCCGGTTCCCCATGATACGGGAGCTTGTTGTACTTGGCGAAAATGTCCAGCACTTGCGGCGGCATATTGTTTTTAGCCGCAGGAGTAAGAATTAAGCCAGGCGCAACTGCATTGCAGCGGATGTTAGAGGCGCCGTATTGGGCTGCGATATATCTCGTAAGATTCACGACTGCGGCTTTGGATGCACCATATGCCGAACGGATGGAATCCCCCGTAAAACCTGCCATGGATGCCGTATTGATGATGGATCCGCCGCCTGCCTCGATCATATGGGGGATAGCGAACCGGCTGCCGAGCAGCACGCTTTTCAGATTGACGTTCATGAGCCGATCCCACTCCAAAAGATCCATGTTCACGACATCCAAATCCTTCTGAAGATTCGTTAAGCCTACGTTATTAAACAGCACCGTAATCGTGCCGTACTGCTTGACGGTAAACTCGACAGCTTCCCTGATCGAGCTCTCGTCGCCTGCATCGAGGAACAGGCCGTATGCTTCTCCGCCTCGCGCGTTAATCTCAGCGGCTGCCTGCTGCGCTCCTTCTACATTGAAATCCGCAATCACGACTTTAGCTCCCTCTTTAGCCAACAGCATTGCAGAGGAGAGCCCAATTCCCGAGGCTCCACCCGTAACAAGGGCGACCTTTCCATTTACTCTTGCCATGTTAAATAAACACCCACCTTTTTTTATTAAGATCATTAATATTTAGACATCTAAATAATAGCAAAGATTTTTGGGGCAAACAAGTTAACGCAGGCATGGGGAGGGCATCCAAATACAAAAGGCTAATCTCAAAGAGCGCCTTCCGCGCTATAAGATTAACCTTTTAAAAGAAATAAGAAAGGATTGGCTTCAGAACCCTTCAGACCCTGTCGGATCTGGTAACGTGAACCAACGTTAATTCAAAATCCAGCCTTTGCTCAGGGCAATGGCAACGGCGTCGATTCGATTTTTCGCTTCGAGCTTCTGCAGGATCTCCGAAATGTAGTTACGGATCGTACCTGGCGACAAATACAGCAGCTTGCTGATTTCGCTCACGGAGTAACCGTCCTTTAGGTAAGACAGAAGTTCCGATTCCCGCTCTGTTAGCGGGTTCATTTCCTTGCTCATGGCAAAGGTGAGGTGGGGACTGAATACACGGGTGCCTTGGTGGATTTTGCGCAAGGATACCGCAAGCTCCGAGACCGGAGCATCTTTCAGCAAATAGCCCATCGCGCCGGCTTGGACCGCACGCTGGTAATATCCGATCTTCGCAAAGGTCGTCACGATTGCGACGCGGCATGCGCTGCCCTCAGCCTTGAGCGCTTCAGCGACATCAAGTCCGCTTAGTGACGGCATTTCAATATCCAGTACAGCAATGTCCGGCGACTGCTTCCGGATCAGCTCCAAAGCCTGCTCGCCGGTATCCGCTTCCCCGACGATTTCGATGTCCGGCTCCATGCCGAGCAGCCGGCTGATAGCGCCTCTTAACATCCCTTGATCTTCTGCAATGACGATCTTCATCCGTCTTCCTCCTTGGTCTTACATTCGGTGATGAGGTATGGCTATCGTCACTTTCGTTCGATTCTCCTGATCCGTATTCAGCTCCAGTGTTCCTTGGATTAACGATAATCTCTCTTTCATCCCTAACAACCCCGCTCCATATTGACGCGCCTGCAGAGGCCCTTTGGTGATGCCGATCCCGTTATCGCACACGAGCAGTACATACTGCTCCTTGTCTTCAAGGATTTGAATGGAACATTTCCCGGCCCCGCTGTGCTTGACGACATTAGTTATACATTCCCGCAGGCACATGCCAAGAATATTCCGTTCGATGGGCATCATCCTGTCCGCGTCCATCCGCATGGACGTTTCGGCTTCAATGCCGGCTGTCACCAGCATTTGCTCGGCCCGGCGAAGCTCCTCCCGGATATCGATGGACTGCATATCATTGACCAGTTCCCGGATCTGCAGCAGAGTCATTCTGGATATACGCTGGACATCTCGGACTTCCATCACGGCCTGATCGGGGCTGGGCTCGATTAACCGCTCCGCCAGCTCGCTCTTAACGGTAATCATGGACAACGTCTGGCCCAGCGTATCATGCAAATCTCTGGCGATTCGCTCCCGCTCCCCGATCTTAATGATTTCAGCGTGGGCTTCAGAAAGCTTTGCGTGTACTTCGCAAGAGACATGGTACATTTTGGCCACATAGGGTACGGCAATGAATGCGATGGAGATGGGGAGCCATTCGAACCTCAGAGGTTCGGTTGCCAGGTAGGCGGACAGGGTAACCGCTGCGGCAAAACAGCCGATCATCGAACCGACCATCCAGGAAATGCGGCGATACGAAGCAAGCTGCGACATCGTAATGGCCGGGTAAAAACCGAAGCACATATGCCAAGGGGTATGAAGGAAGATGAAGAATGATACGATAACCAGTTGAATAACGATTTTCATTTCCCGGTGCTTTGGCCAAAGCATGCCCCTCCAATAAAAGAAGGCAAGCAGCAAAAACAGACCTATATCAAGCCATGCCTGTGGAAACGGTGTGAAAAATAAGTAGACTGCCGGTAGAAACAATGGCGCGAAGGTCAGCCATTTCGTTGCCATACGATTCATATCACATTCCCGCCGTTTTTAATTAGGATAGCGTCTCTTACGGATCCAAACCGGGACCCACGCAATCGACAGTGCGGCTACCAATGCATGCAGCGTATTCGCCACGCCTGCAATATCGGGTTCAGGTGGGTAAGCCCAGTCAAATAGCGACAGCAGAAGTGCCGCTCCGACGGTTATCATACCATAATAAATTCTAGGTCTGGTAGTTGTATGCAGAAGCTTATTATAAATCGCCGCTCCTATGATGTTGACTGCCACCGACATTACCATAATGGAAACGGGGTTCAACAGGGCAAAGCGGAGATCCAGAACGGCGCACAAGATATAGTACAACATCGAACACGCTACCCCTGTGACAATTCCTACGCCCAAGCCCACCTTTAAAATACTTTTCATTTCTTCACCTGCTTTCCTTTGATCACACTCCCATCGTATCATCGGAATTTTTTGCCATGTAGTTATAAATGTCATCTCTTTGTTCTGATGGCGTCCATTAATAATAACGTCGCTTTGCCCAAAACATGTTGATCTTTATAAGCGATCCCTAGTGGAACGGTAGGATGGATGTCGGCGAAGGGACGGATGACCAAGGAGCCCTCCATTTCCAGACCGCTGTACATCGGAACGATCCCGACACTGGATGCTCCTTTAAGCATTTGCTGAATGACAAAAAAACTGCCTACCTCCATGCAAGAAAAAGGATGGGGCTCCGTTTGGCGGACCGTCCTCTCCCACAGCTTCCGATAGATACAAGTCGGTTCCTTGACCAGAACCGTCAGCCCCGCCAGGTCGCTTACTGCAATGTCATCCCGCTTGGCGAGCGGATGGTCCGCACGCATCATGACCCCCAAATGATCCTCGAACAGCGGTTCAAAATCCAGCATGAGGTTTGCGGGTGGAGCCGAGCATATGCCGAAGTCCAATTCGCCGGACCGAACCCTCTCCGCGATCGATTGGCTGCCGCTCACTTCCATACTTAACTGCACTTTCGGATGCAGCCTGCAGAAGTCGGCGACGACCGGCGCTAACCTTTGGCTTGCGATGGGCTCGATCGCGGCAAAACGAACGGTCCCGCCTTCTCCCATAGCGATTTCGGAGACGGTCTGCCTTATGGATTGAACGGATTTCAACAAAGCCGCGGCCTCCTGATGGAGCCATCGGCCTGCCTCGGTGACGATCACTCGTTTGCCATCCCGAACAAATAAAGAAACACCCAGATCGGCTTCAAGGCGCTGGATCTGAAGAGTTACCGTCGAGGGAGCATATTGAAGTTCCTCGGCAGCCTTCTGGAAGTGGCCGAGACGTACGCAGGCTTCGAACGTTTTTAAGGCTCGCAAATCCATATTTATCCTCCTTGGTTTAATAAAATTAAATGATTCATTCATATAATTCAATTTTACAAAATAATGATGCTATTTTAAACTGGTCTCAACAAATCAATTGGAAGGAAAAGCGAATGATGAGCCATAAATCGGCATGGAACCGGATCACCTTGTGGGCATCGCTGTTATTTGTCGTGATCCTCGGTTTTTCCCGGCTCTCTTACGGCATGTTTCTGCCGGGAATCCAGCGGGAACTCGGGGGAAGCTACAGTCAACTGGGTATCTTGGGGACGGTCAACTTTATCGGTTATTTGGCGGGGACCTTGTGCCTGCCTCCCTTGATCTCACGGTTTCCGGACCGCAAGCATGCCATCAATCGAACGACGTGTTTTTTGCTTGGGTTTGCTATGATCGGCTCGGCATTTAGCGATCATTACACCCCACTCGGTCTATGGCGTTTCGCCATAGGATTTCTATCGGCCATCGCCACGGTGCTCGTTTTGTCCATTGCGATGGACGCCGTTCGACCGGCTGAGCAGGGGGTGGCTTCTGGCCTGATTTGGCTGGGCGGTTCTGCAGGCATTCTAGTGACGGGATTATCCGCTCCGCTTACGATCGACCCGTCCTACTTGCAGGGATGGCGGTACGCTTGGGCAGCTATGGGCGCATTCGGCATCGCGGCGGCGTTCGGTTTCACGGTTGTCACCAACAAGCGGAGATTGGGAAAGTTATCTTCACAGGCGGATATGAAAACGCCGGATCAAGAACGTGTCAACGTATACCGGCTTCTATTTAGCCCCGAAAAGCTCTTGTTCTTAATCGGTTCTTATTTTTTCTTTGGCGCGGGATACATTATTTACTTCACGTATTTGATTCCTTATCTGGTAAGCAAGGGCATACCGTCCCTCTATGCCGGGCTGATCTGGTCCGGCATCGGCTTAGCGGGCTTATTTAACGGATGGATCGGCGGCAGGGCCATCGACCGGTGGCCGAGCGGGTTTACGCTGGCGGCAGGGGTGTCTTTGGGAACCATAGGCGTACTTGGCGTAACAACCGGCGATCTGTTTTTAACTGCACTGGGTGCGGTGACGATCGGACTTGTTTCTTTTATAACCCCGCCGCTGATGACGACTTCGCTGCTTCGGCGCCACGTTCCTCAGCACGCCTATGCGGCCTGTCTCAGCATCGCCACTGCCTTTTTTGCGGCTGGACAGATTATAGGGCCTATCGTCGGCGGGGTAGGAGTGCAGCAGTACGGTTTGCAATTCGGCGTAGCGTCGAGCGCGATTTTTATGGGAATATCCGCGGGGTTGGCTGCACTATACGGACGAAAACAACGGAAACCGAAGACGCGTGACCTGCATCTCGGCGCCTGAATCAACATGGTGAAGAATGACGCGACCTGATGTATTAGAGGTTTGAAGAGATTCGGGAAAAGCTTTTTTATGATAAGGGGAGGAATCATACGATGGCAGCACAAACTCTATTGGCACAAAGAAAATATTTCAAATCGGGCAATCTCCGGCTGTCCTACCTTGATTTTGGCGGAGACAGCAAGCGGGTGCTGGTATTGCTGCATGGGTACATGGCCAATGCAAGAACATTCTCGGAGCTGGCGGTCCGATTCAAGGGTTGGCGGGTGATTGCAATGGATCAGCGGGGACATGGATGGAGCGACCATTCCCCAGGGCAGGAGTACGCCAGGGAAGATTACGTAAACGATATTTGGAATCTGGTTCAGTCGGAGCTTGGGGGACAGCCGGTTACAATTTTGGGGCATTCTTTGGGTGGATTAAATGCGTATCAATTCGCGGCCCGTTATCCCGAATGCGTGACGGCTCTGATCGTGGAGGATATCGGCGCGGAGATTAACGCGGATTTTTCATTTGCCGGCAAGCTCCCGTTCCGCTCCCCTTCCTTGAAGGAGCTGAGAGAATCGCTTGCTGGTGCAGGCCTCCGGGCCATCGACTATTTTGCCGAGAGCGTGCTGGAGGATGAACAAGGCTGGGGCTTCCGAACGGATCTGAAGGGGCTGCAGGTATCCGTCCCCCAATCCAACGGGGTATGGTGGGATGACTGGTTAGGCTCGAGCTGCCCGATCCTTCTGATTCATGGCGGAAAGAGCTTCATCCTGGATACCGATCAGGCGAGACGCATGGAAGCAAGAAGGCCGGGCACGAAGCTCATCGTTTTCGAACAATGCGGTCACGGTGTCCACTCCGATGATTTAGATGGTTATGCTCAAGCGGTGATTGACTTTCTCGCCGCTCCCGATGCCATCCGATCAGCCCAGCGGGAAGAAGGGTGAAACAGAGGTTTTCCTAATAGAGGCAGTAACCGTGATCCCACTGTAAATGCAGCCGTGGGGCTGGCATCCAAATACAAAAGGTTAATCTTAGGGAGCGGTTCTTGCTCATTAAGATTAACCTTTTTATAGATATTAGAAAGTGTTAGCTTCGGAAACTCGGCATCCTTATATCGCAAGAAAAAACTTCCGCTAAATGAAGTCTCGTAGCGGATTTAATACAAGCGTTCTTCGCCGGTAACGGGATTTTTAAAGGCGGAACGGACGTCACTGCTGCTGAGTTCTCCGGCGAATTCGGTGTCTTGGGCGTCCGAAACCTTGTTGTGGTTTGCTTTTGCAGCCTGATCCTTTGCTTCGTCTTCTTTGGCGGGGTGGTTATCCTTTTCCATATCGTATGGGTGCCTCCCTTATATAGAAATCCATGTATCGTTAGGATGCAACTTACAGCCTGTATCTATGCATCAGGGAGCTGCCTTCTAAATCGCTGATTGATTTGTTAAACGAAGACCTTTATTCTTTACACCTGTGCCGTAGGACGGATGACGATTTCGTTAATATCCACATCGGCCGGCTGCTCAATCGCGAAAGCGATCGCGCGTGCAACGGCATCCGGCGGCAAACCCAGCCCGTCTCTAACCGCTGTCAGCCGATCCTTCACTTCCTGATTGGGTATTCCGTCGATAAAGTTCGTCTGCACAACACCCGGGGAAATGACCGTTACGCGTATGCGATCGCCAGCCTCCTGCCGGAGCCCTTCGGAGATGGCGCGAACGGCAAACTTGGAGCCGGAATAAACCGCCTGGTTCGCAACGGTCTTCAGTCCAGCAGTAGACGCGATATTTACAAAATGCCCGAAGTTCTGCTTGCGGAAAATAGGCAGCGCTGCGGCGATGCCGTATAATACGCCCTTCGTGTTGACGTCGATAGTCGCTTCCCAGTCTTCCACGCGCAGTTCATCCAGCGGCGAGATCGGTCCGATACCTGCATTGTTGATGAGGACGTCCAGTTTTCCATATCGTTCGCAGGCCAGTTGGACCAGAAGGGACAGGTCTTCTTTGTTTGTTACATCTATGCTTGCATATACGGCCTCTCCGCCGCTGCTTTCGATCCGCGCCACGATGTCCTGGAGCTGATCCTTACGGCGGGCCCCAAGAACAAGCGTTGCTCCACGCTCGGCAAGCCGCACGGCCGCTGCTTCGCCAATTCCACCGCTTGCGCCTGTAATGGCAATCACTTTGCCTTTGATTCCTGACATCGTTGTATCGTTCAAATTCATAACCGAATCCTTCTTTCATCGAATATTTGCCTTGCTAGATAGAATGAACTAAAGAAATGCAAAACTTTAGTTCAATCTATATAATTCCATGATAAGAAAAATCAGTCGGAACCCTGTAGGCCATTCTTGCGGGATCCTTGCCTATTCCTGTCCGGTCCTGGTTTATAATAGATTAACCAAGTTAAACGAAAAGGAGCTGTAATCAAGCCTTGAACCCACAAGTCTCTGAATTAGCCCGGCAAATTGCACGTCATGTGCCGGTGGACGGGGTGCATTCTACGGCGATTCCCGAGCTGTGCTTCCGGCGTGCGTCCCGGGAATCAGAACCGACGCATACGATCAACATGCCCTCGCTGTACATCATTGTCCAGGGATCCAAAACAGCTGCGTTGGCCGGAGACAGCTTCCTGCTTGATCCAGGTACGTATATGGTGACTTCCGTCCATCTGCCGGTGATCGGGAAAATTATCGAGGCTTCGCCGGAAACGCCTTATTTAAGCCTGGCATTGACGCTCAATCCGGATGTCCTTGTGGATATCAACAAGAAGTCCAGCCCGCCTCCAAAGGAAAGGGGTAAAGGGGAAGGGCGGGGCATTCTGGTCCATCCGTCCACTCCTCCCTTGCTGGATGCGATGCTGCGTCTCGTCCATCTGTTAGATACACCCGCCGATATCGACATGCTGGCACCGCTCGTCATCCGGGAAATATTTTATCGGGTTCTGCAGGGCGAGCAGGGAGCGGCCATCAGGCAGTTTGCCGTGATCGGAAGCTATGCCCAGGGCATATCAAGCGCCATTCATCAAATCAACGAAAATTACGCACAGCCACTGGTGATGGAAGAGTTGGCAACCCGGGTCAACATGAGCCCGACGACCTTTCACAAGCAATTCAAACGGGTAACGGCGATGAGCCCGCTGCAGTATCAGAAAATGATCCGCCTGCAAACGGCACGACGGCTTCTGCTTACGGAAGGCTTGGATGCCGCAACGGCCGGCTTTCAGGTCGGCTACGGGAGCCCCTCCCAATTCAGCAGGGAATACGCCCGTCTATTCGGACGCCCGCCGATGAGCGATGTTCAGCACCTGCGCGATTCGCTGGGGGAAGGATAAAGGACGGGATCATTTCGATACTAAACAGCTATATTATTTCTTTCCCTATCACCCTGAAAGGCAAATAAATTATGATCAATATAATGAAATTCGGGAAAGTGAAGCGAGAGGGTGACTTCGATGTTCGAATCGATTTATGATCAACAGAACCGATGGGGGAAGGACGACACGTTTTTCATGCGTATAATCGAGCGGATCAAGCCCCACAGGATAGCCGATTTAGGCTGCGGAACCGGAAGGCTGACGCTGCATATGGCGGGTAAAGGTTATGACGTGACCGGCCTGGATCCCGACGAAGCATCGATTCGGATCGCCAAGCAGAAAGATACGGGCAACTCCGTGTTATGGGTGATTGGAACGTCCGAAAATCTGGAGCCGGACCGCTTTAATGTGGTGATGATGACGTCCAACGTGGCGCAGGTTTTTGTGACGGACGCGGAATGGACAGCCACACTGCATAACATTTTTCAGTCCTTGAGGCCGGGAGGATATCTTCTGTTCGATACCAGAAATCCCCTCGCACGCGCCTGGGAACGCTGGACCAAGGAACACTCTCTCAGTGAAGTCGTGGATCCGGCAACGAAGGCGAACATCAGAACTTGGCATGAAACGACTTCGGTCCATCTGCCTCTGGTGACGTACGATACTTTTTATCAAAATCTGGATACCCGTGAGGTTCAGAGCGAAGACGACACGCTGATTTTCAGGGAGAGGGAGACGCTCAGGCAGGATCTGCTTGCTGCAGGCTTTCAGCAGGTGAATATATACGGAGACTGGGAATTCCAGCAGGCGGGGTTAGATGCCAAGTCCTTCATCTGCGCTGCTAAAAAGTGAATCGAAGCAGAATACCATCATGGTTTCTGCAGTGAAACAGCCTGCCGGCATAAACCGGCAGGCTGTTCTGCTAACGTATAAGATTCATAAGAGCAACGGGGGTAGACGCTGAACCGCCCCAGATTTTACGGAGAACTGCTTACTCGGCGGTTTCGTCCAAGTCTTCCGTATACCCTAAAATACCGCGCTTGAAATAAAGCAGCTTTTCGTCCGCGGTCGATTCCATGAGATTGGTAATCAGGAGTTGGGCGCTTTCTTTGTACTGCTGACCGTTGTACAGCGCCATGGCAAGAAAAACCTGGAGTGCCCGATTGTCAGGGAATTCCTGGACGCCTCTGCGCAGGGTTGCGATCGACTTCTCATATTGTCCCCAGTAGCGGTAGGTGCTCCCCAAACCGAGCAGGCAGCGCTCCAGATCGTTACCGGAAAGGCCGAGATGCAAGGCGCGTTCGTAGTAGGGGATCGCTTCCTTCCCCAATCCAGAATTGTCATGGGCGATCCCGGTCTGGTAGTTTACCTGCGCATCGTTCGGATCTTCGTTAAGCAGCTCCAACAGCCGGGCGCGTACATCGGCCAGAAGTTCTTGATCCTGGTTGGCGCGTCCCTGTTCACGAAGAATAGTGAGTTGCTGCAGCTGGTCTTTTGGCACGTTGCTTCACTCCTATCATTTTCCACATGAAGGAATTCTAACACAGTGCCGGAAGGGCGTCTATTTGTAGGCAGGTTAAAATGGTATGATGACGAATAGAAAGTTTGCTCTTTGGGTTAGAGAGGTGAAATGATGCGAGTAATTACTTTATGCGGGTCTACTAAATTCAAAAGGCAATTTGAACAGGTCAACGCTTATTTAACGCTTAAGGGAAATATTGTGATAAGCCTAGCGTTCTTTGAGCAAAGTGAAGGAATGGAATTGACGACAGAACAGGCTGAACTGCTCGGCGATCTTCATTTAAAAAAATTGATTTGTCCGATGAAATCTTTGTCATTGATGTCGAAGGTTATATTGGGGAGCAGCACAAAAAAAGAAATTGAGTATGCTGAAAGAAACGGGAAGACTGTTCGGTATTATTCAATGACGGATGTTCCTGAAAATTAGATGGGGAGGGGTACACATAAGTAATGAGAATTACGATATTCCCCTTTTCCTTCTACCGGCGTCCCCCTCACGGGGGATTTTCTATTATCTAAATTCGTTTTATAGTAGTAAAATACAGCCTGAAAACAATCAATAAGGAAGCAAGGGAGGGGCATCATGAATACGCGCCGGAACCCATGCCTTATAGGAGAAAACCATGGGGGAATTAACATGACGTTAATCTATCGGCGCTAGAATGAAAGGTAGCATCCGCATGGATCGATCGCATTGTTGTACTCGAGGGCTTATGTCGCCGGCAGATCAACGCGTTGATTCTATCGATTTTATTTTTTTGGGAGGAAATATCAAGATGAGTTTAAAAGGGAAATCGATATCGATTCTATCGGCGGCTGCCCTGCTAGGCGCCCTGGTGCCGCATGTATCCGCAGATGCACCCCTGTCCGACATTTCAAACAGTTATGCCAAAGACGCGATAAATGAGCTTGTCAGCAAAGGAATCATCCATGGAACAGGCGATGGAAAATTCAATCCGGCTAGCGGCATCCAGCGGCAGGACTTTGCGGTCATCTTGGCCAACGCGCTGCAATTGGACCTTAGCCATCCGCCGGGAACGCCGACCTTCAAAGACGTACCGAAAGAAAACTATGCCTATGCTGCCGTGGAAGCGGCGTTCAAGGCGGGATTGTTCAAAGGCATGGGGAACGGGATTTTCGGAGCGGGCCAAAACCTTACCCGTGAGCAAATGGCGGTGATTTTCGTGAACGCCTTAGGCGTCAATCCTGCAGGGAAAGGCGGTAATTTAACGTTCTCCGACGCTGCATCCATCTCCGCATGGGCCAAAGACGCCGTCGCCGTTGCCGTTGAATTGGGACTCATACATGGATACCCCGACGGTACCTTCAATCCTGGAAATCAGGCGAGCCGCCAGGACGCAGCCCTGGTGACGGTCCAGTTTCTGAACGACAAGGCAAAGGCGGACGAAGGCAGCATCCAGCCGCCCGTGGTATCGCCCACAACGCCTCTACCCACACCGACTCCAACACCGACTCCAACACCGACACCGACTCCGTCGACGCCATCTTCCGGCGGGGACGCATCCTCAGGCGGAGGGGAAGGAACTCCTCATCAGAATCCGGATCAAGCCGCTGCAGAACCGGTGATAGCAGAAATCGCAGCATTGCCTGCAAAAGCAAATATCAAGTTATCCGACAAACCGGCCATCGTCCAAGCCCGCGCCCATTACGATGCATTAACGGATAGCCAAAAGACGAGGGTAGGCAATATCGCCAAGTTGACGGACGCCGAACAAACGATTGCCGTACTGGAAGCCCAAGCAGCGCTGGATGAGCAGGCCGCAGCGCCGGTCCGAGCCGAAATCGCTTCCTTGCCGGCGAAAGCCGATGTCACATTGTCTGATAAAGGGGCGGTAAGCGAGGCCCGCACCCATTACGCTACGCTAACGGATGCGCAAAAGGCCTTGGTAGGCGACATTGCCAAGTTAACGGAGGCCGAACAAGCGATTGCTGATCTGGAAGCCCAAGCTGCGTTGGATGAAGCGGCGGCAGCTCCGGTCCGAGAGGAACTTGCAGCATTGCCAGCGAAAGCGGACGTCAAACTGAGCGACAAACCGACGGTGACGGAAGCACGCGCACACTACGATGCGCTAACGGATGCGCAGAAAGCCTTGGTAGGCGACATCGCCAAATTGACGGAGGCCGAACAAGCGATCGGCGAACTGGAAGCCCAAGCAGCGTTGGATGAAGCGGCGGCAGCTCCGGTCCGAGAAGAAATCGCAGCATTGACGGCAAAAGCGGATATCAAGCTGACCGATGAACCGGCTGTAACGTCAGCCCGCGCTCATTACGATGATTTAACGGATAGCCAAAAGACGCGGGTAGGTGATATCGCCAGGCTGACGGACGCCGAACAAACGATTGCCGAACTGGAAGCCCAAGCAGCGCTGGATGAGCAGGCTGCAGCGCCGGTACTAGAAGAAATCGCAGCATTGCCGGCGAAGGCGGATATCAAGCTGACCGACAAACCGACGGTAACGCAAGCCCGCGCACACTACGATGCGCTAACGGATGCGCAAAGGGCCTTGGTAGGCAACATTGCCAAGTTAACGGATGCTGAGCAAGCGATTGCTGAACTGGAAGCCCAAGCGGCGTTGGATGAAGCGGCGGCAGCTCCGGTCCGAGAGGAACTTGCAGCATTGCCAGCGAAAGCGGACGTCAAACTGAGCGACAAACCGACGGTAACGCAAGCCCGCGCCCATTATCATGCGCTAACGGATACGCAAAAAGCCTTGGTAGGCGACATCGCCAAATTGACGGAGGCCGAACAAGCGATTGCCGAGCTTGAAGCCCAAGCAGCGCTGGATGAGCAGGCCGCAGCGCCGATCCGAGGGGAAATCGCAGCATTGCCAGCGAAAGCGGATATCAAGCTGACCGATGAACCGGCGGTAATGGCAATCCGGGCCCATTACGCTGCTTTAACGGATAGCCAAAAGACGCGGGTAGGCGATATCGCCAAGTTGACGGATGCCGAGGACATGATCAGGGATTTGAAAATCGTGGCCGCGGCCAAAGGGAATTTGCAGGTCGTTTACAACGGCGTTGCAGAGAAGATCGCGCTACCAAGCGCCCAAGACGGCGCGACAATTGCTTGGAGCCTGAAAGACCCGGTGCAATCATCGATCGTGGATATAACGACCGGCAGCGTGCAGCGCGAAGGATTGAACGAAAATACGGACGTCGTCCTCATCACGAACATCGCCGCAGGAGCTGCCTCCGATACGAAAGAGATAAGCATTCGTGTGAAAGCTATCAATGGCGAACCGGAGACGATCACGAGCAAAGCCATCGCCGATTTTGACTTTTCCACCATCTATGCAACGCAAGCCCGAGGGGAGAGCTTCAAGGTCGATACGACCAACTTCCAAAGCGAGCCTAAACATTTCACGATCAGCGACGGGAAGATAACGATCCCTGTCGATTTGACATGGAATATTCCCCTAGGCGAGTTTACCGCAGGGCAAGTCGTGGGCTCGGCCGTCGACAGTTTTATTCAGGATTACTGCAATGCGCATGGAATCGACCTGGGGAACCGAACTTTGGGTGCCGTCGGGTTCGGGGATACGTTCTCGATCTTTGCATTCAGCACCGGCTCGGAGTCCTCCGTTACGTTAGGCGGGCCTGACTGGCAATATTTCTTTCCGCAAAGCCAATATAACGGAACCGATATCGACCATAGCAAGAATCGTACGTTTAACGTGAGCGATGGGGAGCATACGGCCATCGTAACGTTAGATTGGCAGTATGCCACCATAGAGGCCTTGGTTGGGGTCATTAATCGCCAGCTGCAAGGTGCATCTGTTTCCGCCACGGCGGAAACGGTAAACGCCAATCAGTTCAAGCTGGTTGCCAACTCGACGGACATTCTGCTATCCGTTTCCGGCGCGGATGAAAATCAGTTTTTTGAGGAATAAAGCGTGCAAAGCCCGAATCCACCGGCAGGTGATTCGGGCTTTTTTTTCAGTACGCCCGTGCTGGGTGTTATCTCTAGGTGAAAGTCCCGAACGGGGGGCTGACGACTTGCTGTTGAAGATGCTATAAGAAAGGCAGCGTGGTTTTAAGCGTGGGGGAGCGCTCCAGATCACGCCTTGGCATGATAAGTCCTGACAATAAGCGCAACTACCGCGGCGAAAACGACAATAAGTCCGGAATAGATGGAAATCGCTTGATAAAAGCCAATCCACTCGGCGCCGATGCCTAGTGCAAGCACGGGGATACCGGCACCCAGGTAGGTGACCGCATAGAAGATCGACATCATATCCGCCCGGCTTCCGGAAGGGGACATTTCATTGATCCAAGCCATGCTTCCTGATGCCGCCGGCCCATGCCCGCTTCCTGCCAACACGGTGCTTAAGAGAAGGAGGAAAACCGACTGCGTAGGGATTGCAATGACAACCCCCAAGATTCCTAGCGTAAGCAGAGCAAAACCGGTATAGATTGCGGACCGCGCCGACAAGGACTTGAACAGAATCTGGGATAATGTTGAAAATCCGAGCATTAAGCAAACAACGGCGCCCGATAAGGCCAAATTATGGAGATTCATTTGGGTGGCGATGACCGTCGGCACCAGCGTCATAAAAAACACGGCTACCGCCCATGCGATGATCGACGCCAACACCGAGATCGTAAACGGCTTACGGATCATTGCAGGCACGCTGGGCAGCTTCAGCCGCTGGGGTGCGTCCGCAATTTTGCGGGTTTCCGGTACGGCTAATAACCCAAGGAAGGCAAAGCATAAAAGCACTAAATGCAAATAATAGGGAAGCCGAATGGGGGAGGATGAATATTCACCCAATAGACCGGAATATAGCGGACCGATGGCCGTCCCGATCGCGATGGACACCGATGCCACCAACGAGGCTGTTTTGCTGTTTGCCGGACGCAGCTCTGACAGCGTCGCAACAGCCGTCCCATTGATGATGCCGACGCCAACGCCCTGAATCGCCCGAGACGCAAGCAGCATGGCGAGGTTTTGGGATACCGAGAACATGAGCGTCCCCGCTGCGGCTGCGATCACGCCGGCCAGCAGCACCTTTTTACGTCCAATGCGATCCGAGAGCTGACCAAATACAAAGCTTGCGGGTATCAAAAAAAGGACATACATAATAAAAAGAAAGGACGTCACTCCCGTTGAAAAGTGCCACATTTGCCCATAAAGGCTATAAAGGGGAGCCGGAATATTTGTACCCATCATAATAATCAAAAGGGCGTAGGCCACAAACCAAAACGACATGCGATCAGCTGTACGTGATTTAGACATAGAAAATCTCCTTATGTTAATCATAGTGGTATCTTCACTTGAAATGAAATATTTTTTATTACATTTATGCGTGAAAAAACTCAAAGATTTTGCATTTTTGTCCCTCTATACAAATGTAATATTTTTTATTACAATAATCCGAAAAATAAAGAAGCAGGCTGTTCCTAATCCTGCCCCTCGATTCGGTGCAACACATCGGCAATCGTATAATCCTTCAGATTAGACATAACCCGTTGTTCGGTCGTTTCAAAAATCCCGTCCATGGCTCGCTCGATATTCGCGCCGATGGCACATTTTTGATTGGCGTCGGGCCATTTGGGCTTCAGGGATCCTTCTGAGGTCAAGACATACAGCTTATCCAGGGTAATCGTCCGCGGATCCTGAACGAGAAGGAAGCCCCCCTTAGCTCCATGTTTGGATTGAATGAAGCCATGCTTTCTAAGCAGAGACAGCACTTTACGAACGCGAACCGGATGGACGGCTACGCTTTTGGCTATATTATCACTGGTTTTCAAATTGTCCGGCGCATAAGCCAGAAATACAAGGCTGTGCGCGGCCACGATAAAATCGCTGTTCATTTGCATCACCATTTGTAATATAAATTATTACACTTTTTTTGTCAACGCAAGTGCCATCTTGAAGCTAAGGAACGGTATGATGTACGTCTAATCGTTTGCGTCATGCCGATCCGGGATTTATCGCGTTAAAGTAATCGATCAGCCAATTCGTCAATTGATGTTGGGAGCCGCTAATAAAACGGTCCGCATAGTACATCAGCTCCAGGTGACGCACGGGCGTCGGTCCTGTGATAGGGATCGATGCAATGTCCGGTTGTACCGGATTTTGTCTAAGCAATCCCGCAGGTTGAATCGTAGCGCCTACTCCGGCGGATACCAATTGCAGCAGCGAAGAAGCTGAACTGGACTCCATCACCGTCGTTAATTCGAATCCTTCCTTTTTGCAAACATCATCAACCAGATCGCGGCCCAAATAACCCTTCGGATACATCACTAATGAATGCTGTTTCAGTTCCTCCAGCGTAATCTCCTTCCTGTCAGCGAGCTCGCTTGCCGAATTTACGAACAGTTGATAGGGCTCGCTTCCAAGCTGAATTTGGATCAACCTTTTATCAACAGGCCCCTGTAATCCAATGCCGAGATCGACCTTATGGTTCAGCACTTCGTCCTGGACGAAGATCGTCGAGAAAGCCTGCAGCTGGATGTCGGGATATTTGGATTTGAATTGGACGAACAGCGGAACGAGCTGAAAATCCAGGTCAGAGGGCAGCACGGCCAGCCGGACGGTGCCCAGTTTGCCGGACTGAAGCTCTTTGATGGCATTTTTGGCATCCCGTTCCGCTTGCAGCATCCTCGTTCCATACTCCCGCAGGAGCTTGCCGGCTTCCGTTGCGACAACCTTCTTGCCGATGCGGTCGAAGAGCGGCATGCCGAACTCCGCTTCAAGAATGCGAATTTGCTGGCTTAATGTGGGCTGGGAAATGCCGAGTTCTTCGGCGGCTTTCGTAAAATGAAGATGCTCATATACGGCCATGAAGTACTGTATATTTCGAGTGTCCATGCCATGTCTCCTGATTATCAATAGTGTTTTACTATCATAATAATATAAATTATAGGATTGATCAATGAATGTCGAATCCATATACTTGAATGTACATGAAGCAGATTGGTGGAGGAAATCATGAGAAAGTTCTATTTATTGTTAGCTATATTCATCGCAGCCTTGAACCTAAGGCCGATTCTTACGTCTGTCGCCCCTTTGCTAGGCACGATGCAGAGCGATTTGGGAATGAGCGGACTGACAGCAAGTCTCCTCACGACATTACCTGTATTATGTATGGGGATCTTTGCGCCCGCAGCGACAGCGTTAAGTGATCGATTGGGTCTGGAGCGTACCATTTTTATTGCATTGCTGCTCATTACAGGGGGCACCGCTATGCGAGGAATCGTTGGCTCCGTCACGATCCTGGTGGTTACTGCGCTGGTAGGCGGGATCGGAATCAGTTTGGCAGGTCCTCTGCTGTCCGGCTTTATTAAAAAGTATTTCCCGACGAAGCCCGGCATCGTCAGTGTATATTCCGCATCGATGACCGTAGGGGCAGCATTAGCGTCCGCCTTCTCCATTCCGATATACGACCGGAGCGATCACAACTTAACATTGACCTTGTCATGCTGGGCCATAATGGGCGTTATTGCACTCCTGATTTGGTCGGTGTTTGTCCGCAGCAGGACCGATCGGAAAGTCTTAGTTCGTTCCGGACTCCCCATCCGTAATAAAAGAGCGATATTATTAACGTTATTTTTCGGTTGTATGGCAAGCATGTTCTATTCCATCACCGCATGGATTTCACCGATTGCCCACAGCTTCGGATACAGTTCGTCGAGCTCGGCGATGTTCCTTACCATCTTTACGATGATCCAAGTTCCTGTCTCATTAATCGTTCCGGGTCTGGTTTCCCGCTTTGGCAAAAGAAGATTGTTTCTGGTTCTGTGCAGTGTGTTTGAGTTGATCGGCATTGTGATGTTATTGTTCCATCTCCCCATGCTGCCGGCTATCATCTGTTTGGGAATCGGGGCAGGCGGATTATTCCCGCTGGCGCTGATGCTGCCGATTGTCGAGACGAACACCTCCGAGGAAGCCGGGGCATGGGCCGCGATGTCTCAGTGTGGAGGTTACATCATAGGTGCGTTCGGCCCGCTGTTGGTGGGAACGATCCATGATTATAGCGGCAGCTTTCATGCAGCGCTTCTCGCCATGATCGTTATTATTGTGGCGATGATCGGGGTGCAGCTGCTTATCGCGGGCAGAAAGGTTGAGGAGGAGGCAAGCTCGTGATGAGTTATAACATGTAACGAATATATATTGCAGCACAGAAAAGAGGGCTTCTCAGCCCTCTTTTTCTTATGTTCAATCCAGCTCCGCTTTATAAGTCTGGCGGTATTTAAGCGGGGAGAGGCTGGTGATATCTTTGAAGATGCGCCCGAAATGGGTCATGCTCTCAAAGCCGACTTTTTCGGCGATATCGGCGACTTTTAACGTGCTTCCCGTTAGGAGGCGGCGTGCTTCCTTGATCCGGACATTGTTCAAATACTCGGTGAAGGTGAAGCCGGTGTTTTCCCGAAATGTTTTGCAAAAATAAGAGGGACTGATGAAGAATTTGCTGGATATGCCTTGGATCGTCTGGGTTTCATGGTAATGTTGGTTCAAGTAATCGACGATATCGAAGATCTTTTTATGAATCGGATTGCTCCCGGTATGCTCGGCCGCCGGCAGAGTGGACGACTTGCGGTAAATGAAAATAAGCAGCTCGAACAGCAGCGTCTTCAAATAATACTCGTAGCCGGGAGGCTGCTTGTTATACTCGGAAACCATTTTGTCGAAAAGCTTCTCGATAAAGCTTTGTTCCTGTCCGTTCAAGGGCATGAAATGTTTGCCGCTGGCAAAGCTGGACAGCACCTGAAAGCTGTCGTTGTAAGGAAACATATCCTCGAGAAATTCCTCCTGAAACAGCAGCGTAATCCGCTCGAAGCTCTCCTTGCTGGAGTTGACCAGCTTGTGGATCTCGTTCATGTTGATGATCAATAGAGCGCCCCCGACCACTTGATAGCTGTGATCCTCGATGAAATAACTGATATCGCCGGAGACGAGATAGAAAATCTCATAGCCATTATGATAATGGCGCGTCGGCATGCTTGTGTTATATTTTCTCTCGCGACTAATGTCGAATTTAGAAGCCTCATAGAAATTTAATTCCACAATTCTCCCACCACCACGTAACATTATGGGTTCCATAATCATAATAACATATGTAGAAAAAATAGAAAATAGATAAGATAAGTGCAGAAAATTCGTAATATCCTATGCTATATTTGTAGTCAACAAGGCGCAAACAGTAGGAGGTAACGCATAACGGAAGATACAAATAAGCGTATTTTTCGACGTTTTTCGAGTCAGATTTGTTAACACTATGTAAAATGAAAATTCTTTTCACTCATCTTCAAGTCCGTTTTGTTAACATCGTGTTAAATCGGCTTGGTTGTCGAAGGTCCGACCTGTTTTTATTTATTTTTATGTAAATTTGGTACAAAAAACGGAGGCAGGGTTGTCCATGAAAAGTCCAATCACGAAAAATCGCTTTCTGATGAGCATCATTCTATTATTTTCCCTCTCAGCGGTGTTGTCCGCATGCGGAAGCGCAGCCGGCTCAAACAACACAGCCAAAGCAGACGCGAAGAGTAATGGCAAGGATAAGGTAGAGCTTGTCTGGATGATGGCGACAGACCCGGATAAAAAGGCATGGCAGGATGCGATGGTTTCGACCTTCGAGGAAAGCCACCCCAATGTGAAAGTGCGGCTTGAAAATATCCCGTACGACCAATTCGATCAAAAACTGGCTACCTTGATCGCCAGCGGCAATGCGCCGGATGTTTGGAATCCGAACCAGGCGGACAGCGGATTTGCGACTTATATGAAGATGGGGGCTTTAAAGGATCTGACTCCTTATATCGAAAAAGGGGCTCCCGAACTGGATACGATGGACCCGAACCTGCTCAACATTTACAAAATCGACGGTAAGTATTACGGGGTCCCGCTTGTAAGCAACGCCACTTACCTTTACTACAATAAGGACCTATTCGATGCGGCCGGCATTCCTTATCCGACGACGGACTGGGACGATAAGTCCTGGAACTTCGACGCGATGCTCGAAACGGCGAAGAAATTGTCCCATGACGTAGGCGACGCGCGTAAGCAGGTTTTCGGCTTTTCCAGCGCTTTGAGCGCCAACGAAATGACCTGGTTATTCGGTGGGGACATGTTCAAACCGGAGGCTTATACGACCGGCGCTATGGGAGAGCCGGATCTGATGAAGCCGCTGAACATCGAAGCGCTGCAGTTTAACGTGGATTTGATCCATAAATACAAAGTTGCACCGGACGCAGAGACGGTAGCCGCCTCTGCACAGCTCGGGGATCCGTTCCTTACCGGCAAGGTCGGCATGTACATTTCCGGCGGGTGGGGGCTAGGCTCCTACAAGAAGGCGGATTTCAAATGGGGAGTTGCCGCCGTTCCGTATCACGAGGGGCGTAAGGTACCACTGTACGTCGATCCATGGAGCATCTCGGCGACAAGCAAACACCCTGACGAAGCATGGGAATTCGTCCGGCATTTAGCGAACCCCGCGGAAGGCGGCGGAGCTTACCGGTACATGAACGAAGTGGGAAGAACGCCGGCGGATTCGGGTCTGTTCAAACTTTGGTATGACAAAATGGGCGGAGAAATCGGCATGGATGCCCGGGCGTTCAAACAGGTCCACGAAGGCTCGATCAAATACGGACGCGAAGCGGAAAACCACTTGATCGTCAAATTCAATACCGTGCTTGAAACGATGAACCAGTCGCTCTATCAGGTATGGGGAGGCAAGGAGAGCGTGACGGACGGATTGAAAAGTTTGAATGAGAAACTTCTGTCGCTCAACTTGAATCAATAACAACCAGCGCTTGAAGCAAATTGCAGCCGGGCGAACGTGCAGTATGAGCCGCTTCCGCCCGGCTTAAGTGGAGGTAGCCCATGATCAAGCGTACGCAGGCAATGAAACGCGAGGAACGGTCGTTTTGGTTTTTTATAGCCCCTTGGTTTATCGGTTTTATTTGCTTTACCGGGGGACCGATTCTCATCTCGCTGCTGCTCAGCTTCACCGAATACAATGTCATTTCTTCTCCGAAATTTACAGGCATTAGCAATTACCTCCTGCTGTTCAGAGACCGGCTGTTCTACAAGTCGCTGTCCGTGACGCTGTATTACACCGTGATGGCCGTACCGTTCACGATTCTGACTTCTCTCATTATTGCGGTCCTGCTGAATCACCGAGTCAAGGGGCAATCCCTGCTTCGTACGCTGTATTACGCACCCAGCATCGTATCCGGGGTAGCCGTTTCCTTTTTATGGTCCTGGCTGCTGAACCCGCAGTTCGGTGTCGTGAATTCCGTCCTTTACGATTGGTTCGGCATTCAAGGACCCGGATGGTTTACGAGCTCAGGCACGGTGATCCCGTCCATGGTGCTTATGCAATTGACGGCTTCGGGCAGCACGATGGTCATCTTTCTGGCTGCGCTGCAGTCGCTGCCGGACGATTTGTATGAGGCCGCTTCATTGGAAGGGGCGAGCGGCCTCACGAAATTCCGGAAAATCACGGTCCCGCTCATTTCGCCCGTTATTTTATTTAACACGATCATCGGAATGATCGGATCGCTGCAGATTTTTACGGAAGCTTACGTGATCACCAAAGGGGGGCCGGACTGGAATTCTTATTTCTACGTCTATTATTTATTCGATACGGCGTTCAAACAGTTCCGGATGGGGTACGCGTCCGCTCAAGCCTGGATCCTGTTTTTGCTCATTTTGGCGCTCACCCTTGTTTCGTTGCGGGGTTCCAAAAAATTCGTCCACTATGAATATGACTCGAAGTAAGGAGATGCCTTCCTCATGAAGTCCAAAAAACCGTACAACCCCAGCGATATGCGTCCCGTGAACAAAATCATCATTTACGTCCTTATATACGGTGGTGTTCTATTGTTCGCGTTTCCGTTGTTTTGGATGCTCTCCACTTCGCTGAAGACGATCGCCGAAATCCACCGCGTCCCGATGACGTGGTTTCCGGCCCGTTTGCAGTGGAGCAACTTCAGGCAAATTTTCATCGATGTCCCGCTGGGCCGCTTTCTTTGGAACTCGGTATGGTATTCAGCCGTGACGGTAGCCGCGGTCGTGTTTTCCTCCGCGATGGCCGCATTTGCTTTTGCGCGGTTGCGGGCGCGCGGCAGCCTTCTGTTATTCGGCCTGGTCCTTAGCACCATGATGATCCCGTCTCAAGTGACATTGATCCCGCAATATTTGCTGTTTACGAAGCTGCACTGGACCGGGACGTATTTGCCGCTCGTGATCCCGGCTTTTACGGCAAGCTCCTTTACGATCTTCCTGATGCGCCAGTTTTATCTGGGCATTACGAAAGAGCTTGATGAAGCGGTCAAAATTGACGGAGGCGGCCATTTCACGATGTTCTTCCGGATTCTGATTCCGCTCTCCAAGCCGGCCTTTGCGACCGCGGCCATTCTGGAGTTGATCTCAAGATGGAATGATTTATTCGGGCCGCTCATCTACTTGAACGATATGACCAAGTACCCGGTTTCGCTTGGCTTGGCTAATTTTACGGCAGCGTACGGGGCAACGCCATGGAACCTGCTGATGGCGGCTTCGCTTGTCGCGATTTTGCCGCTGCTGCTCATCTTCTTCTTCGCACAAAAGTATTTTATTCAAGGCATTGTGATCACGGGCTCAAAAGGCTAAATTTATTCATCATGATTAAACCATTTTCGGAGGGATCCCATGAAGTTTGATTTTCATACCCACCATGAACGCTGTGGACACGCAGCCGGTTCGGTGAGAGACTATATTGAATCGGCCATCGGGCAGGGGCTCGATATGATCGGCATCTCGGACCATACGCCGTTTTTCGCATCGGCCGAAAACCGTCCATCCATAACCGGGTGCATGGCGAAATCAGAGTTTCCCGCATATGTGCAAGAGGTTTTGGAACTAAAGAAACAATATCGGGGGAAAATCGAGGTGCTGCTCGGCATCGAAGCTGATTTTTTGCCGGATCATCTGGACTTGTACCGTTCAGTGATCGGATCTTATCCGTTTGATTACGTCATTGGCTCCGTGCATGAGTTCGCCGGTATCGGCATTTATGACTCGGATTATTGGGAAGGCTTGACCGCGGCCCGGAAATGGGAAGTGAAAAATATGTTTTATGATTATATCGCACAGTCCGCGAAATGCGGCTTATATGACATTTTGGGTCATGTGGACTCCCTGAACCGCTATTTCAACGGCTACGCGGAGCTGCGCACGGAAGCGGCCGATGTCATGCTGAAGGCGATTGCGGAGAGCGATGTTGTGATTGAAATCAATTCCTCTGACAACAACTGGGTGCCGGACGGGTATTTACTGGAACGCGCGCTCCATTACGGGGTAAAGGTGACCTTCGGCTCTGATGCGCACGAACCCGAGCGCGTAGGCGAGCATTTCGCAGCGATCGCCAGCCATTTGTATGAGATCGGTTACCGCGAATGGGCCGTATTTCGCAACCGTGAGCGGTTGATGGTTCCGATCGGCCGGTGAGCATGCCGGTGAATAGGTATGTAAATATGAAAGCCGCTGTTCCCAACCATCGGGAACGGCGGCATTTTGCATGGCGGGCGGTTGTGTCCCCTATAAATTCATGAAATCTTTCTTCAGCAGCCCCATCACGATGCTGTCGACGTACTGTCCATCAATATAAGAATGCTCGCGCAGCCTTCCTTCAATGACAAATCCGCATTTTTCATAGGAACGGATGGCCCTTGGGTTGCCGCCCCATGTTTCGAGCTGAACACGTCTTAGGTTCATCGTCTGGAATACATACCGGATCAGTGCTTTCAGCGCATCGGATCCCCAGCCTTGTCCCCAGTAGTTCTTGTTTCCGATGCCGATCCCGACAGTGCATCGACGGGAGACGATGTTCACGTCACGATACTCAATGAAGCCGATATGCTCGGGTTGATCACCGTGCGTATAAATGGAGAAGCGCCCTTTTTCCCGCTTATCCAGTTCGATGATTTCTTTTCGGTAAGCGTCCTCGAGATACTCCAAAGGGACATGACTGAACAGGAACATGGCCGTCCCCGCTTCCAGCTTGGCTGTTTCCTCATCATTCCTCCAGGTATATGCCCGTCTGTAATCATCCAGGGAGACGGGCCGCAGTTCGACCTTTTCACCAGTGATCAATAAGATCTACCTCCATACACCGCTTTTGATCGTCGCAGTCTTGATGATTTCATTATTGCAGAAAGGGGAGTGAGGGACAAATTTTGTATGCGGCATTGTGAAGGAATCCATATCCAAGTGCTGAATCCGCCGACAATACTTAAGATTCCATCGACGATATTTAATGGCGGCCGACGTTTCTTACAAAAGTACTGCCCATGTGAAAAAACGGAAGTGTACGCTGACGATGGCACCGCTCTAGACTATGTTTTGAAAGCGCTTTATTAAACGGCGAAAGGATCTGAGTGCCCTGTAACTGCTCTCGTAGCCTGGGTAGAAACGAGACCGTCGTGTGCTAAAAGGAGGTGGGAGAAGTCTCCCGGGATGGGGGGCTGTGTTTACCATACCTAGGACAGGAGGTTATTCGATCTGATGCGAAAAAGATGGAAAGCAAAGCTTGCGGTAATGAGGATCATCCCCGCCATCGTGCTGGCTGCCAGTACGGTTCCGTTCGGAACGCAGCCGGCCAGCGCAGCCGCTGAGAAATTCCCGACCTTCGTTCAGCACGCCGTTCCCAGCCTCACCTCCGGTACGGCCGATATCGCCGGCACCGCGTTTGTGGATCAGGACGGGGAGTTTCACTGGATGTATTCCGTCTCCAATTATGAGCAGGCGGACAACGGGGGATCCTGGATCAAGTACAACACCAGCTCGGACCTGGGCAAGCTGAACACGAATTGGGGCACCCCCGTGACTTATAATTCTTACTGGAACCGGCCGGGGACCATCAATTACAAAATCGACGAAACGAACGGCATTCCGACGCCTTATCAGGATGATCACAACGATGGAATCGGCATTTGGGTCGATCCGGATACCGGTTACTGGTACTCGCTCACCAATGATGAGTATCAATTTAACCCATTTGCCACCGGGAACCCGACAAACAACCAACGGATCGCCACGGGCGTGCACAACAACCGCGTTCTCTCCATGTACTCGACGGATAAAGGAAAGACCTGGAACCTGATCGGGCAGGTGGCGACCTCGCCGTGGAACGACAGCGACGAAGCGGTGACCGCGAGCGGTTTTCCGGGGACGACTTGGTCGTACGGGGTGGCCGGGACGCGCTTCTTCGTAGATAACGTCAACGGTTATTTTTACGTTTTATACAACAACCATATTAATTGGAAAACGGGCTACAGCAATGTTCTCACCTACTTCCACCTCGCCCGGTCGCCAATCAGCGCGAAGATGGCCGAGGGCTCCTGGGACGTATGGTATAACGGGACCTGGACTCGCTCCGCCCTCAAAGGTTATGCCGGTTGGATCGGAAGTCCGATGGGAGCTGGCAGCGATCATAACCTCACCGTCAACTATACGCCCGAGACGGATGACCTGAAGCTGACGGGTATCGGGATGGACGACTCTTCCCTGAATATCGGCTACACGAAAATTCCAAGCGGCGGAGACTTCACCTTCAAGGATCCGGTAGGCAGCACGTACACAGCGAATACGGTGAACGGAACGATCACCGGGCCTGGCGGCAGCGTCCCTTCGGTGACTTACTCCGATCCCGCGCTGGATGCAACGGTAACGGTCTATATCGAGAGCGGTGCGGTATGGATCAAGCAGGAGAATAATTCCACCGGGTATGTGACTTCGGTCAAAGTCAGCGCAGGCAACCCGATTTTCAAGGATACTGCGACGGAAAGGCTTTTTGTTCCGGTCAATACGCAGTACGAGAACGCTTTTTCTTATAACGTGTACAGCGGCAAGTACCGCTCCGTCGGCTATGACGGCTACGTCTATGAGACCGACGATCTCGGCAAGCCCGACACGTTCCGCCTCGTCGGCAAGCTGCCTGCCACGGTCGGGAGCTACATGTCCCAGATCGATACCGGTAGCCTGACCAACCAACAAGTCAGCGGCAATTCGTTCCGGGCGATCTCCGATTTGTCCGGCAAGCAAATCAATTATTCCCTGCCCGAACCGGATGCTGGCCATACCTACTATTCTTCTTACAATCCGCCGAAGGACAACGATGGAGCGGACATCTCCCCGCTGTTCGCCTACACGGTCTCCGTCGGCGGCAGCGACCTGAAGGACGGCACGGCCGACCAGTGGCAGTTCGTTCCCGTACCCGACGAATTCAATCCGTCGAAGAACAGCGGTTTCTACCGATTGCAAAATGTAGAGACCGGGAATTACCTGAAGGTGTCCGGGTCGTCGCCTGCGGAGACGCGCGCGATGGGCGCATCGGTCTCCACGGGGCCCGCAGATCCGAATGCCGATCCGAACGGCAATGGCGGGAACGGCGCCGCGGCCGGAAGCGATCAGTGGTATCTTCTTCCGGTTGGCAACGCGAACCCGGCATATCTATCCCCTGATTCCTCGGCGTCGGATATCGAGGCCGCAACGAATACGAGTGTAGCCGGGATAACCAAGTACAGGCTGGTCAACCGGGCCAGCGACCGCGCCGTTGAATTCGAGTCGGGCCAAGCGTCCATCCAGGGGATCGAGTTCGACACGGTTAATCCTCAAGTGCTGACGATTACGCCGGCCACTGCAGGACTGGCCGCGCCGACTGGATTGACTGCAACGGCAGCAGGCCAATCCGAAATCGATGTCACCTGGAATAACGCTGCCGGAGCTGCAAGCTACGATCTGATCGTGGACGGCGCGCTGGTAAGCGGAGTGAGCAGCCCATACAAGCACACCGGGCTCGATGCGAATTCGACGCATACGTATCAAGTGAGAGCCCTTAACGGCTCGGGTCCGAGTTTATGGAGCCTGCCGGTCGGAGCGACGACGTCGTCAGGGGTCATATCGGAAGGCAAGACGGCGACCGCAAGCTCTTTCCAAACGGGCAACAATATCGAGTATGCGAATGATGGGAATGCCGGCACACGTTGGGCGGCCGTCACCAATTCGTACCCGCAGTGGTGGAAGGTCGACCTTGGCAGCACCATGCATATTACCAAACTCGAGAACTATTGGTACAACAGCGCAACCTATCCTAGATACTACCAATACAAAATCGAAGGCAGCAACGACGACGTGACGTATACGACCATTCTAGACAGAACGGACAATAAGACGCAGGGCTTGACGACGGATACCTTCGATGCGGTGTACCGGTATATCCGCGTGACGGTGACGGGATCCAACTACAGCGGAGGAAGTGCCTCCAGTTATGAATTCAAGGTGTATGGAGAACCCGTTCAGAAGGATCCGGTGCCTGCACCTCCGGTCAACCTGACAGCTAAGGCGGCAGGCGACAAAGCGATCGAACTCAGCTGGAACGCGGTAGAGCAGGCGGATGGGTACAATGTCTATCGATCGGATACGGCGGACGGCGAGTATGTCAAACTTCATGACGAGGTACTGTCTAGTACGACGCATACCGACACCGGCCTCTCGGCTTCGACGGAATATTTCTACATCGTTAAAGCCGTAAATGCGGCGGGTGAATCCATTCCATCGGATGTGGTATCGGCGAAGACGGATAAGCCGCATGCAACCGGAATAAGCGTAACGCCGGACCAAGTGGAGTTATCGGAGGGCGAAACCGCACAGTTAACCGCTGTGGTTACACCAGAGGATGCAGAAGATAAGACTATCACGTGGACATCCAGCGATAACAACGTAGCGGAAGTGAGCGACAGTGGTGAGGTGACGGCAAAAGGTCCGGGGACTGCGGTAATCACGGCTGCGACCGCCGGTGGCGCATATACGGCAACCGTCCGCATTACGGTGCTGGACACGACATTGCCGACAATCGAGCTGGACGAACCGGGGAAATTGACGGGCAATCACTACAATGTCGAAAAGGGAACGCTGCACGTGACCGGTAAAATCAGCGAGCCCGGCGTTGTTTTCGTGAATGGAGTCCAGGCCGATGTAATGGCAGACCTGACGTTCAGCGCCGATATCGACCTGCACCCGGGAATGAACCGGATCGAGGCCACAGCCTCGGATCTGGCGGGCAACGCTGCCGAGCCTGTCGGATATAACGTAGTGCCTTCTAAATAATGTGAAAGAAACGGTTAAAACGGCATAACGGAGTATGAATTTCGTCTCAAAAAATAAAAAATCCTGAACCTTGCCGGTTCAGGATTTTTTATTCGGGGATAAGTTGAACGTTATTTCTTATTCTCCAATAAGCTTATGAAATATCAAAATGAATGCCTGTCAATTGTTCGCCAACGCTCCAAAGACGTTCAGCAGCTTTCTCGTCAACGGCACTCGGGTGAACGCCGGCAACGCTAACCTGATCTTCTTCGATGAGCGGAGAGACATCCACGTTTTCGCAATAAACGCCTCCCATACCGTCCAACTGATGGCTTGCCGCACACCATACGATGGTAGCCGCCCCTTCCTTTACAGTCTTCCGTTCATTATCGTATTCAGTGTATTGGCGGTTTCCCTGCTCGTTGATCGCGCCCATGGTCATCAGCTCTTCGTCCGACAAATGCCGGGCTAACGAGGTAACGATGGAACCCGGGTGTACTGAAAATGCACGGACGCCATGAGCCTGTGCTCTCCGGTCCAACTCCACCGCGAATAAAGCATCCGCTGTTTTGGACTGCCCATAGGCAGACCATTTGTCATAGTTGCGCTCCTTGTAATGAATATCTTCAAACACCACCGGACTGAATTGGTGAGCCCGGGAAGACACCACCACCACGCGTGCTCTGCCGGACAGCCGAAGTGCCGGCCACAGCCGGGCGGTCAAATGGAAAGGGCCCAAATAGTTCGTGGAAAAGTGAAGCTCATTGCCCCGGCTGTCATACTGCTGGGAAACGGCCATAATTCCGGCGCTGTGGACCAGCATATGAATCGGCCGACCGGAACGGATAAACCGCTCTGCAAACGAATCGATGGACTGCGGGTCGGTTAAATCCAGCACCTCCGCCTCTGCGCCTGGAATGGAAGCGATGGCCGCTTTGGCTGCTTGAAGGGATCGGGCCGGGACAATGACCTTGGCCCCCGCTTCCGCGAGCACTCTTGCCGTTTCCAGACCCAGTCCGGAATGACCGCCGGTAATGACCGCCGTTTGTCCGGTCAAATCGGCTTGTCCAAGTGCTTCCGCAGCTGTTGTCCGAGGTCCGAATCCGGACCCGATCGGTGCTTGGGGAGTTTTCTGTATGTTCAAAGTTCATCTTCCTTTCGTTTAACCGTCTTTGACTTCCTGAAAATGATCCAGTTTATACTTGACGAGTTCGAGCGTTTCGTTCAATGCGGCCATCTGTGCTTCGATGCGGAGCCTGTGCTCGTCAAGCAGTCGAAAGCACAGATCATCATCCTGATCGTCATAAGCCCGGATGTACTCCTGAATGTTTTTAAGCGGCATCTCGGTATTTTTGAGATGCAGCAGAAAATGAATTTTGCCGATGTCTTGTTGGGTATATAAACGGGATCCACCCGCCCCTCGCTCGGGGGATGGTATCAGTCCAATCTTTTCATAATACCGAAGGGTATCGGGAGTCAAACCCGTTTGTTCTGCTATTTCGGAAATGGAATATTGTCGCGACATGCTTTCTCCTTTCATTTCCTTTGTCGTCCGGACACCTATAGGATAGCCCTTGGAGTGAACTCCAAGTCAAGCATCTAAAACTTCCTTTATTTGGATTAACTGAATGTTTGGATCGGCGCGCGGGGTTCTATGAAAAAACTAGAAAAAAGCAGGCCGCTATCATCTAGGCGGCTTGCTTTTTTTGAGTTGGGAGGCGTATAAATTGCAGCTTACCCTGCGCTTTCCTTTTATTGCTGCTGCGGTTTTTATTTTTAATCCGTAATCTAAGTCGTAGAGCGAACGGGGTCAGATTCGCGTTCCCGATGGACCAGTCCCCACTGGGCCATGGCATCCATAACAGGAATAAACGTCCTGCCGTATTCGCTTAGCGAGTATTCGACTTTCGGCGGAACTTCCGGATAGACGGTTCTAATAATGAGGTTATCTTGCTCCAGTTCCCGAAGCTGTTCGGTTAACATCTTGCGGGTAATTTGCGAAATCGAACGTTGGAGCTCGTTAAACCTCTTGGTTCCGCTGACCAGCCGCCATAAAATCACAGCCTTCCATTTCCCTCCAACCACGGACAGTGTTGCCTCGACTGGACAACCGCCCATATCCATCACATCCAATCCATCCCATGAAGTTACCAATTGGGTACTATGTCACGCAATAGTGCGTACTTACGTGTTCACCACTTTTCTCAGTATACTTCATTTTGACCGGAATGGTAGCTGTCTTACCGGAGACGATGCTTATGAACGGTCGGCTACTTCGGATGTAAGAAAATTTGGAAATTAATTAGAGCTGATCCATAAGGAGGAACCATCATGCCGCTTAACCCTCAAGTTCAAACTGTGTTGGAAAATATGAAAAAACAAGGGGTTCCGCCTCTTCATACGTTATCCGTGGAGAGTGCCAGAACCATCAACCTGAGCTCGATGGCCGCCCAGCCGGAGGGAGTCTGGAAGATCGAGAATCGAGCGATTCCGGGTCCGGCCGATTTTATACCGGTTCGGGTGTACACGCCCCAAAGCAAGGCTCCGTTACCGGTGATCGTCTACTATCATGGAGGCGGCTGGGTCGTCGGGAACCTGGATGCAGCAGACGTGTTATGCCGGCAGTTGGCCAATGGCGCGAACAGTATTGTGGTTTCTGTGGACTATCGTTTGGCGCCGGAGCATCGATTCCCCGCCGCCATCGAAGATGCCTATGCGGCCGCAGTGTGGGTCGCGGAGAATGCCGCTTTGCTTGGCGCGGATCCCGACCGGGTTGCGGTTGGAGGTGACAGCGCGGGCGGAAATCTGGCCGCTGCCGTAACCTTGATGGCTCGGGACCAAGGGTTGTCCTTCATCAAGTTTCAGCTGTTGTTCAATCCGGCGACCCATTACTCGTTCGATACTGAATCTTACCGTGACAATGCCGAAGGATACGGCCTGACGACGGACACCATGCGGTGGTTTTGGAACCAGTACCTGGCGGAGGAGCAGGATGGTTGGAATCCTTACGCTTCGGCATTATTGGCTGCCGATTTCAGCAGCCTTCCGCCTGCTCTCGTAATCACAGCCGAATTTGATCCGCTGCGCGATGATGGGGAGGCTTATGCAGCGAAATTAAAAGCCGCCGGCATTCCCGTGGAAGCGAAGCGCTATGACGGCATGGTCCACGGCTTCATGCTTCAGACCGGCGGTTATGACCAAGGAAGACAAGCGGTGCAGCATGCCGTAAGTGCACTGCGGAAGGCTCTGCATGGACAGGGACAGAGAAGAAGCAAGTAAGATGATTAATCGATTCGGAGTACAGCTTTTCCGGAGTACTTTCGCTCGAGCAGACTTTGGGCGATCGCTCCGATATCCGTCCACGGTGCTTCCACATCAATCCGTGGGCTCAACCGGCCGCTTGTGACCATCCGGGCCAGCAAGTGCAAATCGTCCGCCACCGAATAGCGGCTCAGTTCCTCTCCGAGAAAGAAGCTGTACAACGTTCTCCCTCCGGCATTCACCAAATTCATCATATCGATGGTCGCGGCAGGCGAAGAGGAGTATCCCAACGCAACACATACGCCTTGCGGGGCAAGCAGAGGCAGCAGAGCGGCCAGCGTATCGCCGCCGACCGAATCGATGATGAGATCATAAGGTCCGAATTGGTGTCCTGATGAAATTCCGGAATATCCCACAACCACTTCGTCGGCTCCGGCCTCCCGGACGATCTTGGCTTTTTCCTCCGTGCTGGCCGTGCCTACCGTGAATGCTCCCGATTGTGCCGCAAGCTGATGAGCAAATAGACCGACACCGCCGGTAGAGCCTGTAATGAAGATCCGCTTCCCGAGCAGCATGCCCCCTTTTCGAAGCGCATAGAGCGCTGTCAGTCCGGCTACCGGTAATGTTGCGGCCTCCGTAAAGGTGACTTGATCCGGAATTTCGGCCAGCATGGACACCGGGGCTGCGACCTGCTCGCTCCATGCGCCCATCGGAAGCAGACCAACAACCCGGCTTCCTTTATCCGGACCAATCCCGTTCTTGGCCCGCTCCACGACGATCCCGGCAAAATCCCAGCCGGGTCTGTGCAGGGTTCCCTTATCTTGTGCATCTTTAACTTCGCCGCGATTGAGAGAAATGGCCTTCACCTGCACAATCGCTTCCCACGGTTGGGCTACGGGTACGTCAACATCCTTGATCGTCAAAATTTCCGAGGCAAGCGGATCAGTTACAATGGCGCGAATCATAAGTTTATCTCCTCCATGAATGGGAATGGCCAATGCAAATTGACCTCTGATTTCATCAAGGAGTATACTTTAATAAATTTTTCTGACCAAGTGTAAAACTACACCTGGAACGGGAGAGGTGATATATTGCATGATGGAGAACTCCAACCTTAAAACGGTGCTCGGAGAAATCGAAGCACTGCGCATAAAACGCCAGCGTGAGTTCGCTGACCAGCCTCATCCTTGCTTGAAGCGGTTTACGCAACAGGAATTGAACGACGAGGCTTGCCCTACGTATAAAAATTTACTCGTTGGACGTTCCCGCCGCGTTCCGAACCGTCAGACGATCTTCGACATCGCGGAATATCTCGAATGCACGACCGATGAGCGCAACGATTTGCTGGTTGCAGCCGGCTATCTTCCGACACCCACCGAATGGGAGGGAAGTGCGATGGAGCTTGCTTTGGACGCGGCGCAGCGAACGATGAAGTCGATTCCTTTTCCCGCGATGATCATTACGCATTCACTGGACATCAAAGGGTATAACGAGCCGTTTCGGCGATTGTTCGATATCCCTCTCGATCATCATTACGATGACAACATGATGAACAGCGTTGATTTTCATTTTAGTTATGAGTTACCTATTCGCTCCCGCTCCACCTTCAACAAAGCCGCTTGCGACCAATGGAAGGCGCATGCCATTGCCGGGATACAGAGCTTCAAAAGAAACCATGTCCTGTCCCGCTATGACGCCTGGTATCAAAAAGTGATTGATAAAGCTGAGCAATACAACGTGTACGAACCATATTGGAATGATCATCATCGGGACGGAAAAGGGAGTATGGACCGTACGCAAACCATTTTGGCTAGAGTTGAAAGTTCAGGGGAACTCGTTCCTGTTGGCTACAAGCAAATTTCAGTTTCTCCCACCAGCCACGTGTATCCCCAAATTGTGGTGTTCCTTCCGGTCGATCCAGCCGCGCGCAAAGTGTTTGCGGATTTAGGCTGTCCCAGCGAATGTGTATTCGCATGATCAGCATGACTGTAATATTTTTTGTCATAGGGCCATCCTGCAAAGGATGGTCCTTAACTTGCTTATCGGTCGATGCCTGGCATATCCAGAGGCCAAACGTCCGGGGTCAAGTCATTCCAATTTTTTCTTAAATATGGATTGACATGACACCACTAGGTGTCTTATTATGAACTTATAAGACACCGGATGGTGTCCTATCATCGAGCAGAGTAGGGATGATGGGAATGGATGAAAAAAATGAAGCGAGGGATGTATATGCCGCGGTTGCCGATCCGACGCGGCGCAAATTGCTTAGATTGCTGGCCGAGGCGGATGAATTGCCCCTACACGAATTAACGGCGCATTTCAAGATGGGTCGGACAGCCGTTTCCAAACATCTGGCCATCCTCAAAGCCGCTGATCTGGTCAGGCACCGCAAGGACGGGCGGGAAACTAGGTATCGATTGAACGCAGAACCTCTGAGGGAAATTGAAGATTGGGTCACGTTTCACACTGCTTTTTGGAACCAAGGATCGGCTAAGCTGAGTCAATTGTTGAAGGAGGAAGAGGAATGAAACCGGAAGTGAAGCTGGATTTTCAATTCGATAGTCCGATTGAGAAAGTATGGCTTGCATTGACTGATTCTAACATGCTTGCGAAATGGGTGATGGATAACGACTTTAAGCCGGTTGTCGGCCATCAATTTCAATTTCGGGCCAAACCATCGAAAGTATGGGACGGGATCGTCGATTCACAAGTGCTGTTTGTTGAAGAACCTCACCGCTTATCCTACACCTGGGTAACCGCGGGAGTAAGTACAGTCGTTACATGGACGCTCCATTCATCCAATGGCGCAACCCACCTCCATCTTGAGCATACCGGATTTGAAAGCGAGAGCTTATCGTATAACGGAGCTAAATACGGCTGGGTCAAAATGGCCGACCAGTTGCACGAGTTGTTAGCTGAGCTGTAACCATTCATATTGTAAGCAAATAGGAGGAGATCGAAATGACCATTTTTACCATCGTTCTTCAATCTTTGTTAATTGCTTATTACCTCTTTTCGGGTACCGCAAAAATGATAGGGGCTAAGTACTGGGCGGACATGTTCGAACACCTTCGCCTGCCGCAATGGTTCCTTAAGATAACGGGGCTGGTTCAACTGGCAGGTGCTGCCGCGCTTATCGCCGGCTACTGGTATACCGGACTGGTCGCATGGGCGGGAGTATGGCTTGGTATTACGATGCTGGTGGCGAGCCTGGTGCATATCCGCACCAAAGATCCGATTGGCAAAACGGCGCCGGCTTTGTTTTTTGCCGTACTGAACATTGCTCTGATCCTTGCGAATGCCGGTCAAATGATGCAGCCTTTTGCATAATCAAACCAGCTGGATCCAAGAAGGCTCCACATGTTCGCGGTGAACATGTGGAGCTTTTGGCTATACAAATCCATACCAATGCAGACTCCAAGCCACGAGAACACTACTTTGGTACAGGAAGCTTTCCGACGTCAATCCTTTGATTCCGTGCGGCCCCAATTAGCATAGGAATGGAGATCAGAAGACTGATTACAACCGGAACAATAGAGGTCTCAAGTCCAAAGTTGCCCCCTGTGAGAAGTGCGGCACCGTGCACCTTTACAGTAAATAGACCGGTAGCAGGGTGTCCAGAGACAGGAATGCCAAGCAGGCCTTCCATGGCATTCCAGGCAAAATGCAGTCCCATGGCAAACCACAAGTTCCGCCGCCACAAGAAGGCGGCTCCAAGGAGAACACCTGCTTCGAGGGCTATGGCGAACCCACTCCATAATGTCGCCCCTGGATTTCCAAGATGGGCAACTCCAAAGAATAGAGAGGTTACTGCGAGTGCGAGCGCTTTTCCCCCCAATTGATCAATGGCTTGAAGCATAAGTCCGCGAAAGATAAGTTCCTCGACAATGGCTCCTCCTAAAGCTGATTCAATGGAGGCTATTAGAACGGAACTCGTATCCGCAGAACTTGCCCACTGAAAGGAGTAGCCTCCCAGAGCAATAATCATAAAAGCGGACCCTGCGATAAAGATGGTCCCGGTTAGCATGCCTAGGACACTTTCAATCCCTGCGCGCTTTCTTGATATCTCTGGTGTGGGCCGCCGGGCCAGGTATGTCAGCGTGAGCTTATAAACCAAGAGGGCCAGAAATCCCATCACCAGTGTGAAAATAAGAGAGACGATCCCCTCTCCTTGCTCTGTCAGTTGCTGGAATATCATATTTATGAGAACAATACCAATAGTCCCCACAATCATCCAGACGATTGGAAAGCGCCAAAATGAACTCCAGGCACTTAACTTCCTGTCATTCTGCAGCTGCTCTTTATTGATAGACATTTTTTTCTTCATGTCTTACATCGCCACCTCTGTTGTTTGATGCGATGAGTATAGGCTGAAAAAGTCATAAAGAGACAGTGCGGTTTGGTCATCATTTAACGATCCATCATTCCCGAATCCCGGGCTTTACGGGCGGCCTCCCGCCGTCCTTTCACATTAAGCTTTGAATAAATCGCTGAGATATAATTTTTAACTGTCCCTTCACTGAGATACAGCGCCTCGGCGATGTCTTGATTACGCAGGCCGGCAGCCAGCTTATGCAGCACTTCGATTTCACGGGCAGTGAGCCCAAATTCATTATTTTTCGCAGGGGTTGTACTGTTCATGTTCTTGATCATTTTACTCGCCATTTCCTGCGAAATTAAAGTCCCTCCCGCCTGAACCACCCGTATGCCTGCAGCCAGATCTCTCGGATGAATGGCTTTGAGCAGATAACCTTCTGCACCATGGCTTAACGCAGCTAACACATATTCTACTTCCTTATAGGAGGTCAGCATGATGATTTTGGTTGCAGGCATTCGCTCTTTAATCAGGGCTGTTGCGGCGACGCCGTCCATGACTGGCATGTTGACATCCATCAGCACCATATCCGGCATAAACTGCTCGCAGACCTTTATGGCTTCTTCCCCATTCCTGGCTAAACCGACGATTTCCAAATCCGGTTCCATGGACAGCACGATATGTAAGCTCTCGAGAATTAACTCTTGATCATCAGCAAGCAGCACTTTAATCTTCACCATGCGGCATTACTCCTTTCAGCGGGATTTCGCATCTGACTTCGGTGATCACTGGAGTTCCCTCCCCGGATGATAGGTGCAAGCTGCCTCCCAACCGCTCAACCCGATGTTTCATCGTGGTCAAGCCGAAGCCATAACTCAGCTTGTCGATCGGCCTGCCGTTATTTCGGACAGACAATTGCAGATGGCTCTCAGAAAATCTAAGCTCCAGATGCAGTTGGGTTGCCTTTCCATGTTTTAGTGCATTCGTAAAGGATTCCTGGATGACCCGGAGGATCGTTTGCCGTACTTCAAAACGGATGGACCGCTCCGTCTCCGGCAGACTCCAAGTCAGAGCCGTACTCGTGTGCTCCCGGAAACGGGCCGCAAGGGATTCAACCTGTCGGATCAGACTGGATTCCTCTTCTTCCCCCATCTCGTGTACGATGTTTCTCATATCGTCCAGATTTTTCTCAGCCAATGCTCTTAAGCGAATTAACCGGTCTTTGGCCTCGGCAGGCTTGCTATCCATCAGGGCAATAGAAGCATCGAGGCTCAGGATGAGTGAGATAAAGGAATGCCCCAGTGTATCATGAAGCTCCTTGGACATGCGGTTACGTTCTTCAAGCAAAGTCATTTTCTCGATCTCGGCCGAGTAGTGAGTTAAGAGCTTATTCTGATGCTCCACTTCGGCTACCAGTTTATTCTTCTGATTATACGCATTGGCTACGAAGCTTGCCCACATGCCGATGAAGCAGAACAGCAGATTGTCTGTTCCGATACCTAGGGTTTGCTCCCAAGATAATTTTAGGGAAGACTGAAAGGAAAAAGGAATGAAAACAAGTAAAGGAATGATCCAAAGGGTTTGCTTGGTTAATAAGTACCCGATGGTAAGACTCGGCAGCAAATAGTCCGCTTTTGAAGCCAGGTCCGGATGTATGACAGAATTCACATAATAAGAACCGCCAAGCAATAGCTCCAATATGCAAAACCAGACTTTGTTCGTCCGGCGCCCAGGAAACCAGAACAGCAAAGGGGCGATAAGGGCTATGCTCAGCCAGATCACGTTTAGTAACGTCCGGTTCGAAAACTCACTTCCTGCCAGAACCCGGGACAACAGCAAAATATAATGGTATAAACGAAGAGCGAATATACCCCAATCCATGAAAGATAATATTTTTTTCATAGCATCATCATACAGGAAATCCAAAAAAACTTGCATGAAAATTACAAGAAAATCGCTTCGATTGTTTCAATATGGATTGTACAAAAACAGCGATAGAACCAATGTTCTTGTCGAACTTCTATATAGCAAAAGGAGCAGTAGACAAACTGCTCCTAAGATGGATTACATCATCCTATTATCCCAACGAACTAGAAATTTGAACGGCCTCATCGAACACAGAGATCTGTCAAATGAGGTTGTGGAAAATTTCCGTCTCCAGCTTGGACTCATCCTCGTTCCAATGGCCATAAACCTCAATCAGGGGAAGCTCTTTGTGTTCTCCTGCGGCTTGGACGAGCGCATCCATACGCCGGTACGTTACGTCCAATTCGCTGTAAGGCCCGATGTGCTTGCCGTAGGCGTATTTTTCGAGCACAACGTCTTTCTTCTTCAAGACGGAGTTCTCCTCAGGCGGAGTCACCAGCTCAATTCCCGCAAACACCATATTTCCCTGCTCATAGACGACGTGATTGATCCCCTTGTGAGCGAGTTCATTGCTGCGTACTTCATGCCAGACCTGGTCAAACAATTCGAAAATCGTCTCACTGTACGGCTTGCCCGGATCATGAGCTTTGGAACATCCGAACAAGGTAAACGCCTTTCTTTCCGTCTTGATCACCGGCTCCACCATCGGCTCCATCATCGGCCTCCTCTTTCCGCTATTCGCGGAATCATGTTCAATCGATGACTACTTCGGCTTGGCAGGTCTCAATTCCTACTGCAAATTTACGACATTTTAAGACTGATAGGTGAGAATCACCGCACCGGCGCTTGTCGTTCGGACGCTGGCCAGATTCAGCGAGAACGGACGGCTACCCTCCAGGAAGATCCGCTCCCCGGAGCCGAGCACGACCGGGTGGACCCAAATCCGATATTCATCGACGAGATGATGCTCCATTAAGGTCTGGGCCAACCGCCGGCTCCCGACGACCAGAAGGTCCCCGGTCAATTGCTGCTTCAGCTTGGCGACTTCATCGGCCGCGTCACCGTGAATCAAGGCTGCATTCCAGGTCGCAAGCGACAGGGTGGAGGAGACGACGTACTTCGGCATGGCGTTCATCCGGTCCGCCAGCCCGCGCATACCGGTCGCCGCCGGCCAGGCCGCCGCAAAGCCCTCGTACGTTTTTCTGCCCAGCAGAAGGGCCTCGGCCTCATTCGCCTGCTGAACGATATAAGTGAGATGGTCCTCGCAGACATAAGGCTTCTGCCAGCCGCCATGCTCGAATTCATCCGGGTCGCCGGGGCCCTGCATGACGCCGTCCAAAGTCACAAACTGCTGCACGATCACTTTTCCCATATTTAACGCTCCTCGCATTTGTATTGAATTTAGCCAGCTCTACCGGCTTATACAATAGCGACGAACGGAATGATCGATCATCGACATGCCGGGCAAAAAAAAAGGAAACCCGGCACAAGCGCCATTCTACCAGTCCACCGCAATACGAGTGATGTCTTCTTGAGCGAGATCAGAGCCGAGCAGGACTTCCACCAGTTCCAGAGGCGTAACGGCCTTGATGCCATGCTTGACCCCAGCCGGAATCTGCAGCACGTCGCCGGCGTTCAGCTGGTACCGGCGATCCTCAATGAGAATCTCCGCGCTGCCCGTCACCACGGTCAGCATTTCTTGCCGACGGTGATGAAGGTGATAGCTTGTAGACTTGCCAGGGGCGAGACGTACTTGTTTGATCATCGTCTCCACGCCGGCTGCATCCTTTCCATAATTCAGGATTCGGTAGGAACCCCATCGTTTCTCTTCGTACATCGGAATCTGAGGCGCTAGATCTAGCCGTTCCTTGATCAGATGGGCATGCTCCTTGTTTGCGATCAAGATGCCGTCGGAGCTTGCCGCAGCGATGATTCCCGGGACGCCAATAATTTCGATGGGGTAGGGGAGCTCATTGATGAGATGGGTATTGGTGGAATCGTCCGATATATGCCCGGAACCGATCGTTCGATCCTTCATATGGCCGCTTAGCGCCATCCAACTGCCCAGATCGGTCCAGTACCCTTTGTACTCCATGACAACGACAGGAAGCGTGTTCTCAACAACCTCTCGGTCGAAGCTGGCATTGGGGAGATGTTCGTAATTTTCCAGCCATTCTTCGATCCGGGCCGGGTGGCCCTTGTCCTTCAAATAGGTCAGCATGAACCTCAAAGGAAAAGCAAAGACGCCGCAGTTCCACATCGCCTGCTGCGCCATGAGGCGGCGGGCGGTGCGCTCATTAGGCTTTTCGACAAACTGTTCAACGAAAGCGTACTTGCCGTCCGCCTTGGGCAGAACCGGAACGATATAGCCGAACTGGTCCGAAGGCTGCATCGGCTTCGTGCCGAGGAGAGCAAGGTCCGCCTTGGAGCGCCCCAGAACATCGGGAAATCGGTGCAGCAGCCGGAAAAATGCGGTATCGACGTACGTATCCGCTGGAAGGATACAAATGGTCTCATTCGGATCGGCCTGCAGCTTTTCATGAAGATAACTGGCGGCCAATGCGACGGCCGTGAACGTCCCTCTTTTAAAAGGCTCGCTGATGATCGGAATATCCTCGCCGACATAGCGGCGCGTGATTTCGGCTTGACTGTGATGGGTCACGATACAGGTGGATTGGAGCAGTCCAACTTCGTTCAGTTGTCTGCAGATTCGTTCGATCATTGACTCTTTGACCCCGTCTTCGGAGGTCAACAGCCTTAAGAATACCTTGGAGCGTACCTCGTTGGATAAAGGCCACAGCCTTTTTCCCGATCCCCCGCACAACAGTACAATACGCAACTCCTTCATCCTCCTTTCTTGGGGAGCATCACCCTTCAATTCTTGGTTCGCAAAGTCTCTTCAACCGCCTGCCTCATGAGTTTTCCGGCCCGGTCCCACGATAACTGGAGCATATCCTTTCGGCCTTGGCTTCCCTTTCGTTTGCAGAGACCGGGATTTTCGTACGCTTGCCTCATAAGCCTCTTGAGGCTGCTTAGATCCGGCTCGGCCCATCGCTGTCCCTTCTGCGCAAACAGATTGCTGAACCTTCTGGAAATGGCGTGGTTCATGCGGCTTGCCGGGTTTTGCAACCGATACGGGACCAGGAAGGAGTTACGGGGCGTCAGGAAATCCATCTGCCCGCCCCACCCGGTGGCAATGACCGGTATGCCGCTTGCCAGCGCTTCTAAATAAGGCAGTCCGACACCCTCACCGCGCGTAGGGAGAACGAAGGCATTGCCAAGTGCATACAGGCCTTTGAGCTGGCTTTCGCTCATCCGGCGACCGATAATGACCACAGGGGCCGTATCTTTTTGAATTCCCAGCCCCTTTTTGTACTGCATGACTTGCTGCTTAATCCACGTCTCCGTCTCATTTGCGGTGTATCCATTCGTTTTGATGACCAGAAAGACGTTATCTTTGGAAGAGAACTCTTCCCAGTAGGCCCGCAGCAGGCCCTCCGGATTTTTGCGGTGCTGAAAGCCGAATACGGACACGAACGTAAACTTCCCTGCGGCTGCCGGCAAAGAAATCTTCGGATGGTTCGGATGAAACTCCCGGGTGTCCACCCCATGAGGGACGACGAAGATAGGGACTTTGACACCACAGTTCCTTAGAACCCTCTGATTATGGTGGGAAGGCACGCACACGGCATCGAATTTGTTCATATGGGGCAGCCAGCTTGCGGGGAGCCTGCTTGTTTCCCAAACTGTGTTCAATAGGATGAGGTCATACGTGCTGCGCGCTTTTTCCCACTGCATGCCGCTGGGAAGGTGGTGGTAAATGAGAACCTTTTTATATTGGGCGTTTTGTATGCGTTGGCTTGGCGCACTTAATCGAACAGTGACCCCTTGCCGCTGCAATGATTTGCCATAGGCTCTGCTGGCACGGCCAAGACCGCTTGCTCTGTGGACAGGGCCATTCCAGACAACGACATAGGGCTTCATTTGACGACCATTTTAGAAGATTTGGAATACCCTTTCCGTTCGTGGAAAGAAATGGAACGGTATTTTTGTTTCAGGGACGACATTTTGGAAGGTGAGATGACGGAAAAGCTCAAATGCAGGCTTTTGTTGTTGGCTTGCTTCAAAGTCATCTTGCCGGGCTCCGACGAATACAGGAAGTTGCCGTACGTTTCAAATTCGGAGAAAGCAAACTGCTTGGATTTGTTCATGCTTCTCATAATGGCGGAGTACCAGCTTGTGTTGTGTTTGGACTCGATCGCTTGTTTTAACTGTTTGACTTTGGCTTTCTCGAACAGCATGTAATGCGTGACGAAGGAGCGTTTCGAAGCACGGCTTTTGCCCATCAGCTTCTTATGCGTGTTGAAATATTCGGGCTGGCTCCAGTTTCGGCAGTAAAACACGGTTTGGTCACCGGTCTTGAACGTATGGGGGCGAATGAGCACGGTATCGGCGTCGATCACCAAATAGTACTTGGATGAGCACACCTTATCGCCGCCCAGCTTCAGCAGCTGCTGATACAACCATCCGGACCGGTCCCATGTCTTGGATTGATAGTGAATGTTTTTCTTCGTAATGGGCAGAACCGTGTCCTCATGCACGAACCGGCATCCCTTTTTCTTACACAAATCCAGAATTCGCTGCTTCCGGGGGGCTACGATGATGATTTCATGGATGGGGTGCTTTACGTATTTTCTAACGGCATCAATGACATGGGGGAGTGTTGCCAGGTCCTTCTCAATTGCCGGAATGAACACATCAATGGGGGTTGTCATCTGCTCATCTCCAAATATCAAATGTATGAGTATCATATGCCGGAAGAGAGAAAGGGAATGGGCATAGAGAGATTGCTAAACGCACAAAAATCAAGGGATTAGCCGCTTTGGCGCAAACGATGGGGGGGCGCACGCGCGCGACTATGAAAATCATTTTTATAGATCAAAAGCAAAGGATACGAAGAAACCGCAGAGGCGTCTTGGGTATGCCGGCGGCGAGAGAGGCTGTGGACATTGACATCGAGAGGGATCGGCATCAACGAAAATGAAATTTTTTTATCTTAAGTTGAATTAGTGATAATTTTTTACCAAAATAACACCTCCGCCTAACATTCCGCTGACACTCCGTCCCTATAGTGAAGAGGTAAGCGAAACATCCGGATACGAATTACGCTTCGCTAATTCTGAAGGAACGATGGGGAGGCCATAAGATATGAGGTCGAAAGGGAACGGAAACGAGAGGACTATTTTGACGGTGAATGCCAATGGAAAAGCGGAGATCGGGCGGAATACATACGCGCTCAAAGGAAAACGAACCGCCTGGTCCTGGCCTGGCAAAGCAGCGGCGCTCATCTTGGGCGCGGCCCTTCTGCTGACCGCATGCGGGCAGGGAGAAGGGAGCACGGGGGGCGGATCGAACGCGTCGGCCAAGCCGGCCGAAACGGTGCAGAGCGCGGATACGGCAGAGGCGTCCGGCAGCGAAACGCCGGAGACGCTGTACGAGCAGGCCAAACAGGAGGGCAAGGTCATCGTCTACTCTACTTCGGGACGCGCCAACGACGCCGCAGAGACGTTCATGAAGCAGTACCCCGGCATCAAGGTCGAGGTAAGCAAAGTCAAGTCCGATGAGATGATGGACAAGGTGACGAAGGAGCAGGACGCCGGGCAGTTCAACCCGGACGTGATCATCACGAAGGAAGTGAGCGGGGCCGTCGAGGAGGAGATGGTGAAGCCGGGACGGTACGTCAAGTACCTGCCGGAGGATCTGGCAGAGAAGGTGGACGAGCCGTACCGCACGCAGTCCGAGGGGTATGCCAACTACCTGGAGTTCCGCACGATTTTCTATAATACCGATCACTATAAGTCCGCCCCGGTGACGAACTGGTGGGACCTGACCACCCCGGAATTCAAGGGCAAGGTCTATACGGCCGATCCGCTTAGTTCGCCGGCGTTCATGGACCTGTTTACGACGATGGTCATCCACAGCGACGACATGGCGGCGGCATACAAGGAGAAGTTCGGCAAGGACGTCGAGCTGCACGGCACGGAGAACGCGGGCTACGAGTTTATCCAGCAGCTGTTCGACAATGGGTTGGTCGTGTTAAAAGGAAGCGATGACGTGCTGGACGCGATCGGCAAGGCGAACAGCGACGCGGTCGGGCTGGCGGTATCCGGCGACGTGTCCAAGGTGGAGGAGAAAGGCTGGAGCATCCTGCCGATCTACGACATCAAGCCGAAGACGTCGGTACCCGATTCGGGCTACCTGTTCCTCGCGAACAAGGCACCGCATGAAGCCGGGGCCAAGCTGTTCATTCGCTGGATGATGGGCGAGAAGGACGGTCAAGGCGAAGGCATGGCGCCGTTCAATGAAGTGGGCTCATGGGTACCGCGCTCCGACGTGAAGACCAAGAACGAAGTAGCCTTCGAGAACCTGAACCTGTGGGTGTTTGACGGGGAGAAGCTGTACTTCGAGGCGCCGAAGGTTCGCGATTTCTGGATCAAGCAGAAATGATGGCCGTAAAGACACGAACAGGAGGAAAACGGGATGCTGCATAAGTCCGTGCTGAATACACGGCAAGCAAGGTGGCTGAACCGGTGCCGGGACGCGCTGCGGAATCCGCTGTACCTGATCGGGGCGGCGGCCCTTCTGTTTCTGGCGTATACCATCGTCTGGCCGGTTTTGAACCTGATCTGGTCGACGTTCGTTTGGAAAACCCAGGACGCCCGGCTAACGCCCGCGGCGGACCCGGGGCACCTGACGCTGTACCACTGGAGCCGCGTGTTGGCAAGCGATATGAGCTGGTCTCTCTTCTACAAGCCGGTGCTGAACGCGCTGTCGGTGGGGGTGACCGTCTCGGCGCTGTCCATGGTTTTCGGCTGCGGGCTGGCCTGGCTCGTGACGCGGACGGACGTTCCGCTCAAGAAGACGATTACGTTTCTGGCGATCATCCCGTACTTGCTGCCGTCATGGATGCTGTCCCAGGCGTGGCTGACCTTTTTCAAAAACGGCAAAATCGGCGGTACGCCCGGCATTCTGCAGTCGGTGCTGCATGTGGCGCCGCCGGACTGGCTGGCATACGGCTTCGTGCCGATCGTGCTGACCCTGTCGATCCACGATAGCGTGTACTTCTTTCTGCTCGTGGGCGCGGCGCTCAGCTCAATGAACAGCCAGCTGGAAGAGGCGGCCGAAATGGCCGGCGCGGGGCGGATGCAGGTGCTGCGCCGGATCGTGTTTCCGCTGATGCTGCCGTCGGTGCTGTCGGGATTCATTTTGATCTTTACGAAGGCGGTCAGTTCCTACGGCGTGCCCGCGCTGCTCGGCACCCCGGTGAACTTCTACATGATATCGACGATGCTGTATTCCAGCATGCGGTCGCGGCTGACAACCGAGGCAAACGTGCTGTCGCTGACGCTGATGCTAATTACCGTGCTGGCGATCTATTTTAACCAGCGCCTGCTTGGCGGCCGGCGCAGCTACGTGACGGTGACGGGCAAGGGCAGCGCGGTGACGCATGTGCCGCTCGGCAAATGGCGGCTTCCGGCGGCGGTGGGGACGGCGGCCGGCATGGTGCTGGTTGCGGTCGTGCCTTTTATCGTGCTGCTGCTGCAGACGTTCCTGCTGAAGAACGGCTCGCTCAGCCCGAACAACTTCACGCTTCATTACTGGGCGGGCGGCTCAGACCCGGGCATCAATACCGGTGAGAAGGGGGTGCTGCAGAACCCGATTTTCCTGCTCGCGCTGAAAAATTCGCTGATCATCGCCGGCATCGCCTCGGTTGCGGCCGCGGTCATCGGACTTCTGTTCGGTTATGCGGTCGCCCGCAGCAAAAACACGGTTATGGGCAAGCTGGTGGATCAGTTGTCGTTTTTCCCGTATTTTATCCCGGGCATCTCGCTCGCGGCGATTTATATTACGATGTTTGCGAAGCCGGTGCTGTTCATTCCGGCGCTGTACGGCACCATTACGATCATTATTTTGATCACGGTGGTCAAGGAGCTGCCCTTTACCGTTAAGGCAGGCGGCGCCGCCATGATGCAGATCGGCCCGGAGCTCGAGGAAGCGGCCGTGCTTGGCGGTGCCTCCTGGTTCACGCGCTTTCGGCGCCTGCTGCTGCCGCTCAGCCGCAAGAGCCTGCTGTCCGCCTTTATCCTCGTGTTCATCGGAGCGATGAAGGAGATGGAGCTGATCATCATGCTCGTGACGCCGCGGACGGAGACGCTGACGACGCTCACCTTTTATTATGTGGAAAAAGGGTATGACCAGCTCACCAACGTCGTGCTGATGATCATAATCGCGATCGTCGTGGCGGTCTATGCGCTTGCGGTGAAGTTCGGCAAGGCCGATTTGACCAAAGGATTGGGAGGGCAATGAATGAACGCGATTGAACTGCGGCAGATTCATGTGCATGTGCAGCAGAAGCATATTTTAAAAGGCATCGACCTGACCGTCGAGGAGGGGGATTTCGTGACGCTGCTCGGCCCGTCGGGCTGCGGCAAGACGACCCTGCTCCGCACGATCGCCGGCCTGCAGAAACTGAACGAAGGAACGGTCGTCATCTCCGGGAACAAGGTGGCCGACGGCGGTCTGGCTTACCATTTGGATCCCGCCAAGCGGGGCGTGAGCCTGGTGTTTCAGAGCTATGCGCTGTGGCCGCATATGACTGTTTTTGACAACGTAGCTTTTGGCCTGCAGGTGCGCAAACAACCGAAGGCCGAGATCCGCAAGAGCGTCATGGCGGCACTGGACAAAATGCGCATCCCCGAGCTGGCGGACCGGTATCCCGGCGAGCTGTCCGGCGGGCAGCAGCAGCGGGTGGCGATCGCCCGGGCGATCGTGACGTCCCCGTCGATCCTGCTGCTCGACGAGCCGCTCTCGAACCTGGACGCCAAGCTGCGGACGGAGATGCGCGCCGAGCTGAAGCGGCTGCACCGCGAGCTGGGCACGACGATCGTCTACGTGACGCATGACCAGCATGAGGCGATCACGCTGTCGACGAAGGTCGCGGTATTTTTTGGCGGCGAGCTGGTGCAGGCGGATACGCCGCGTGAGCTGTACCGCCACCCGCGAACGCTGCAGGTGGCGGATTTCATGGGCAGCTCGGACCATCCGCTGAACCGGGTGGAGGGCGTGTGCCGCACAAGCGAAGGCGAATGCACCGTCAGCACGGCGCTCGGGAGCTTCCGGCTGGCGGGAATGGGCGGCGGAGCGGGTGAAGCGGGAGCGGTCATCCTGACCCTGAGGCCGGAAGACGTCGTGCTGCACGAGACCCGCACCGCCGGTTCCATCCCGGTGAAGGTGGAGGACGTGCTGCCCGCCGGAGGCGAGACGCTGGTGAGGGTGGCCTTCGGCCAGGAAAAGCTGGGCGCGCGGGTCATCGGCGACCCGGATTACGCGCCGGGCCGCATGCTGCACGCGTCCTTCCGCGAAGAACGCATCAACCTGTACGACCGGGAGACGGGCAGACGCCTGGAGACCGGCGTGACGACCATTACACCCATATTGGAGGAAATACACCGATGAATATTGACTTTCACTTTCATGTTAAATTGTCCAAGAAAACCGATTTCTCCATGGACCACTTCAACGAGATGCTGGATGAAGCCATCGATCAGGGCTTGCAGGCGATCACGCTGACCGAGCATTTTAATACGCGCCGCTTCGCCGAGGTCTACGGAACGCTCGACCGGATGCTGCCTTGCAACAACCACTACTACGACCGCGACGGGTTTAAAATATTCACGGGCATGGAAGTAGACGTAGCCGAGGGCGGGCATATTCTCGTCTCCGGGCCCAAGGATTCCCTGCTCGAAATCCGCGATCTGCTGGAGCCGCATACGGCGGCCGGTTCGTTCATCGGGCTTGCCGAGCTGTTCGAGCTGTGCGAGCCGCGGGGCATGATGGTGATCGGCGGCCACCCATTCCGGGAATCCAACCATCTGTGCCATGTGGACCGGGAGCTGCTGCGCCGGTTTGACGCGTTCGACCTGAACGGCAAAGACCTGCACGAGATCGGCATCCAGGAGAATATCGCCCTGGTGCTGCCGCTCGGCGCGGAGCTTGGCGTGCCGGTCGTGGCAGGCAGCGACGCCCACCAAATGTTCCAGGTCGGCTGTGTGTACAACGCGCTGCCGGGCGATTACGAAACCGTCGCCGAGTTGAAGGAGGCCATCCGGGCGGGGGCTTGCAAACGGGTTATTTCCCCGAGCCTGCATTTGCAGGTGAGAGCGGCAGGCGCGGTGAAGAAGCTGCTGAAGAAGAAAGTCGAAGTAGAAGCTATGTAACGGTTCATCCCATAAATCGTTAAGGTTGTTGATCATTCATCACGCTATAGAGAGGTGGCAAGACCATGAATCTGGCGCTGGAAGGCCATAAGCTGTCCCGCGGACACCAGCGGATCGCGGATTATATCAGCAAGCATATGGAAGACATCCCGTTTATGGTGGAGGAGGATATCGCGGCCGCCTGCCAGGTGAGCACATCGACGGTGTCGCGGTTCTGGTCCGAGGTGGGGTGCAGGAACCTGAAGGAATTCAAGCAGAAGGTGAAGGACGAAATGCTGCTGTCCCCTTCGCAGAAACTGCAGTCGGCGTTTTCAAAAATGAACGAGAACGACGCGGCACAAAGCCTCTTGGTCGGCGCGGATTATTTGCAGCAGACGGCCGACCGGCTCAGCCAGGAGGCGTTTGACCGGGCGGCGTCGCTGCTGCGTGAAGCGGGGACCGTGTACATCTACGGGCCCGGCTCCGCGGAGAGCCTGGCGGCACTGACCGATTTCCGGCTGACGCGGTTCGGCATGCGGGTCAAGCGGCTCGACCGGGGCGGGCATGAGCTGTTTAACCTGCTGGTGCATGTGCAGCCGCAGGATGTCATCGTCATCTTCGGCTTCGTGTCCGAGTCGCCGGAGCTGTCGGTGCTGCTGGATCACGCCAAGGTCAAGGGCTACCGTACGCTGCTTGTCACCGATCTTGCGGTGAGCGGCATGCTGGAGAAGGCCGATGCGGCCCTGTACACCGCACGCGGCCAGCTGTGGGAGTTCCACTCCATGGTGGCGCCGGTGGCCTTGCTCGAGACGCTGATCGTGGCGGTCGGCAAGCAGATGGAGGAGCGGGCGGTTGCAGGAAGCGAGGAGCTGCACGAGCTGCGGCGCAGATATCAGAAGGTGCTGCCAAAGCGGGTCTAGAGCCGCTTGGCAGCTTTTTTCGTGTGGTTTAAGGATATGATTCGTGTGTGGAAGAGGCGGCCGATTCCGTTCGGTCGCCTTTATTTTGTTTAACTGTATGATTTGAAAATGGTTAACTTAGTTCTTTTTATATAAATGGGTTACACGGAATGAAAGGAGTTCATTATGATATAATAGGGATATTAAGCGTTCGGAGGCCATCATGAAAAAGATTGAGAACAAAAATCTATTCCTTGAGAAGATCAAGCCTGTGTTGAGAAAGAGCAAGTTCAGCACGATCAATATGGACGATATGGCCCGTCACATGGATATCAGCAAAGTGACGCTGTACAAGTACTTTTCATGCAAAGACGAAATCATCGAAATGTTTGTGGATCACTGCATCGTATTTCTGCAAAATGCGGACGTCCAATTGCAAAATGAGGAGCTCTCATGGGGCAAGAGGTTCCACATGCTATACATCCAATCTTTGCAATGTGTGCTGTATATGCCCGATATCCTGCTGGAGGATCTCAAGGGGGTATACCCCGTTCTATACGACAGGCTGGGCACAGCAGACATGGAGCGCCACCGGAATCTGCGCCGGTTTTATGAGGCCGGTATAGAGAAAAAGGTCTTTCATCCGATTAATTCAACCTTATCCGTCGTTCAAGACGATCTCATGCTCCGCCATATTGTAGAGCCTTTGTTCGCCGTAAGGCATGACTTCTCGCTGAGGCAGGCGCTGTTTGAATTTTATAAGATGAAGAAATACCAGCTGTTTGTCCCAGAAAGGCTGGATTCCGCAGATGATGCTGAGATGGAAGAGCTGCTTCTGCAGACGATCCAAAAAATTTCGTATTAAAAAGCCGTATTGAACAAGACGAAAAATCCGTCCCCTTTGTGGTGACGGATTTTTTTGATATTTGGCGGATGGGACAATACAATCCATTCTCTTCGTTATGGTTACTCTTTGCCTTGAGTTTGTTCAAACCACCAAAGTCCAAGCTCATAAGCCAGCCAACTTAGCAATATCACTGACAGGATGATGACCTGGGTTTCCACTGATTCAGCGAGCCGATACAATACGATGGCGACAAGGAGCATGCCGATTCCCATCGTCAGCCCTTTAGGTTTCTTGTGACAAATCATCATTATCCTTCTCCTGTTCGCAGCTGTTTTTTTAACGGATGACTGCTTTTTCCCTGCCTGCGGCCATTTTCCCTAAAAGCAAATTTGTTTTCTTTCATTCCGGCTTCTTGCTTGCACGGTTATTTCCAAGTATAAAGCAAGACGAATACTAGGTAAACTGATTTATAATAATTTAGTTAATCAAATATTACGTAGTAAGAAATTGTGTGTTGTCCAAACCTTTACGCCATGTTTGTCTGCATGTATTGCCCCTTGTCCGAATACGCTTATAAAAGAGAGATCAGGACAAACAGTGGGTGGGATGTGACCAATGGGATTAAACAAGCAAAGCTTTATCCGTGGAACGTTCGTTTTGACCCTGTCGTCCTTTTTTACCAAAGGGCTTGGGTTTGTGAACGGCATTGTGCTGGCGCGTTTTCTGGGAGCGGAAGGGGTAGGGCTCTTGATGATCGCCCATCCGCTGCTTCCGCTGTTTATTACGATGACCGAGCTCGGGCTGCCTATTGCGATTTCGAAGCTGGTGTCCGAGGCGGAAGTCAAAGGGGACGAGGCGAGGATTAAACGGATTCTCGCCGTCTCGTTGTCGGTGACGGGGACGCTCAGCGTCGTGCTGACGCTGGCCGCTCTGTTCGGCTCGAAGTGGATCGCTTCGATCGTGCTGGCCGACCAGCGCGCATATTATGCGATGGTGGCGATTACGCCGATCATCCCGATTATCGCCATGTCCGCGGTGCTGAAGGGCTATTTCCGCGGCCGGCAGAACATGAACCCGCTCGCCTTATCCGACGTTCTGGAAAATGTGGCGCAGATCATCGTCATCATCGGCGTCGTCAACATGCTGCTGCCTTACGGCATCGCCTATGCCGCAGCGGGGGCCATGGGGGCTTCGGTGATCGGTGAAGCCGTCGGCCTGCTCTATTTGTTCTCCGTGTTCAAATGGGCGAACCGCGGGAAACCGAAGGAACAGCGGCGGTTTGCCCCAAGCGTACCGCTCAGGGGGGACCGCACGCTGCGGGACCTGCTGCGCATCGGCCTGCCGATGACCGGCAGCGGCTTTATCCATTCCATCTATCATGCGTTTCTGCCGCTCGTCATTACGAAGAGCCTCGTTCTGGCCGGTGTCGGTGTGGAGATGGCCACGAAGCAGTTCGGTATGCTTGCGGGGTACGCCATTCCGCTGCTGTTCCTCCCGGGCTTCTTCACCCAGTCGCTGTCGACGGCGCTGATCCCGGCGATCAGCGAGGCCAGCGCGGAGAGCGACACCCGGCTCATGCACAGCCGCATGGACATGGCGATGCGCACGGGGCTTCTGGTCGGCGTGCCCTGCACCGTCATCCTGTACATGTGGGCGGTACCGCTGACGACCGTCGTGTACCATTCGCCGGAAGCGGGCGTGCTGCTGCAGCTGCTGGCACCGCTCTTTTTCCTTCACTATTTCGAAGCGCCGCTGAAGGCGATTTTGCTGGGACTTGGCAAAGCGTCCACCGTGATGTGGAACCATATCATGACCAACATTTTCGAAGTCAGCCTGATCTTCGTACTCGGTTCGAACCTGGGGATCCGCGGCGTTGCGCTCGCATTCGGACTCGGCATCCTGATGCTGACCGTGCTCAATTTCTATGCGGTGGCGGGCTCGATCGGTTTTTATTTTGACTTCCGCATCGTAATCAAGGCGGGCATCGGAGGGGTCATCATGACGGTGACGGGGCTGGCTGCGCATCGTTTCCTGGAGCAGCATTTTCAGCTGGGGGCGACGGCAGTGCTGCTTGGGGCCATTCTTGTATCGCTGCTCGTGTATGCCGTCACCCTGCAGGCGACCCGGGCTTTACGCAGCCGGCCGAAGGCGCCGACGATTCCGGTGTCCTAAGAGGCTAAGTCTCCCCTTTACAGAAGGGGAATCGTGTACTCGCATATGCATCTTTCAATAGGATCAAATGAACCGATTTCTCGTGCTCATCTGACCGATTGAAAGGTGCATTTTTTATAATGTGATATATTGGAATCGATAGGCGGCATTATTGACGGGGCGTGAAGGACTTCATAGAATGAAAAGGAGAAAGAAGCATCGAGGGAAAGAGGATGTAAACCTTGGGAAACCGTGAAAAGAGTTTTGTGGTCAGTATGGAGCGCTTTAAACCTCACACTTTTCAAGCAGGGCAAGGTGAGGGCCTCTTCATGTCGCATTCCCATGAGTATGATGAATTAACGCTTATTTTGGAAGGGGATGGATACTACAGCTCTTCCGAACAGAATATCAAGGTGGCTTCCGGCGACCTGATCCTTATCCCTTCCGGGCTTCATCATGGCTTCGTGTGTACGAAACCGTGGAAAGGCGTTTCCGTTCATTTCCTTCATGATCAGCTTCCGGTCCACTGCCAATACCTCTTTCATGAAGCGGAGAGTGAATCGCAGCGGATCCGAAGCAGCCATCTCCACGCTGACGATGCGCGCTGGGTGGAAATTTGTTTTTATCAGTTGGAGAAAGAATGGAACGCCGAAAGGAAAACGATCGACACCCACAACATCATGAGGATTGCCTTTGAGACGGCACTGCTGGTATTCCAGCGTAATAGAGAATCGGCGGTCCTTACAGCAGATGTCCATCATGGGGTCATAGAAAAAGTGTTAAAAGAAATTCACAGCAGCTATCATACTCGAATAACAGTCAATGAACTGGCAGCGCGCCATTTTCTTTCCGAAAGCAACCTTCGGAAGAAATTTACGGAATCGATCGGTGTCTCGCCGAAGCAATATATCATCCACCTTCGATTGATGGAGGCCAAACGGCTGTTACAGCAATCGAACAAGGCGATCGATTCGATCGCCTCAGAGGTCGGCTTTACCTCATCCAGCCGGTTTTATGAATTCTTTATCAAATCGACGGGAGTTACCCCATTTGAATGGCGTAAGCAGAGTCAATGAATAGAATGATGACGAGAGGACCGTTCAGCAGGACGGTTCTCTTTTTTCGTCCGTCGAAACCGATTTGGTAATTCCTTTTTTTGCGTGGATAGTAAACCGTTTTCACAATTGTTAGTTCCAGGATTGTACCGGATAATAGGTATGACTGGCTCTGTTCAGGGAAAAGGAGTGAGAAGATGTCCAACAAAACGAAGACGTTTTGCAATCCAATCGTAGCAAAGGCTGCCGATCCTTGGGTGCTCAAGCACACAGATGGCAGTTACTACTTTATGGCAACAAGGTCAGGCTGCTTGGAACTTACCCAATCTTCCAGCTTGACCGGCATGGTCTGGGGGCGGAAGAAGACCATATGGACTCCCGAACCGGAAGGTCCCTATAGCTACAATTTATGGGCGCCGGAAATACACTATTTGAATAACAAATGGTATATCTACTATACAGCTAACGATGGGGGAGGAGACGAATCACGCCGGATATGTGTACTGGAGAACGAAAATACTGATCCCTTGGAAGGCGAGTGGAGCTGGAAAGGGGCGCTGGAGACTCCTGTCCCTGGATTGGACGGCACCGTGATGACGGTACGGAACCAGCTCTATTTCCTGTATGCCGGTTATGGAAATTTCCCCGATTATGGATCCGCGATATATATTGCTCAAATGGCCGACCCTTGGACATTGACAGGGGAACATCACCTGCTTACTGCCCCGACACTCGCATGGGAAAAACAAGGCGGAATGGCGATTAATGAAGGTCCCGTCACGCTGCATCGCAACGGCCGGATTTTTCTGGTTTATTCGGCCAGTACCACCTGGTCTGAGGATTATGCCCTAGGCATGCTCACGATGAATGAAGATGCCGATCCGATGGATCCTTCTTCATGGCAAAAATCGATGCAGCCCGTATTTCACAAAAGTGTAGAAAATAAAGTATATGCAACAGGCCACAACAGCTTTACAAAGTCTCCGGATGATCAGGAGGACTGGATCGTCTATCATGCGCTTCCTGCACCCGGCTCCGATACGAGCCTCCGCTCGACGCGTATCCAGAAATTCACTTGGAACCCTGATGGTACGCCTGATTTTGGAGTTCCCTGGAGCGATACGCATTATCTCCCCGTGCCATCTGGAGAGGAATAAAACAAAGGCTCAGACTAAGCGGCATGTTCGAAAAAAACATGGCCGTTTGGCCAGAGCCTTTTGCTTAATAACGGATGCGGACTTGAATGTCCTGCCCGTAGTTGCCGAAATGCTTGCCGAACAAGCTGACGCCGCCGGCATTTCTCGCACCCTCCGGCGACAAGATGCGAAACCGGATCTCTTCTCTGGGCAGGATCGGAATATCCTGTATCGATATATCTGACATCCGTACGCCGTCCATATACGTACCGGAGGAGGTCACCAGCAGCGTTTTCAGCAGACCGTGCTGGGAGCTTCCAGGATCCCACCACGAAGGGTTCAGCTTCCCGCGTACACTGCCGAAATCGCCCGGAGAAGTCCAGACGCACACGGGAACGTCATTGAGCTGGAACGTAATGTCCGACGGCCAATCTTCGGCGAAGCCGGGTGCTTCCGAGCCGATTTCCAAGGAGATGCTCAGCTCGCTGATGCTGTTTTTGCCGGATACGTAGTTCGGGATGCGGTACTCCACATGGCCGCTGGCGAACCAAATATGCTGGGCTTTGACATGCTCGGGCTCGGCGAAATACCGCGGGTCGTCGCGCATGCCGATCAGCTTGGTTTCGGAAGCGAGCCCGCAGGTGGGCTTGACTTGGCAGCTGGAGTATTGCCCGACGGGAATGTCTACGTCATAGCCGTCCTGATGAGGCTCGGGCGGCCGGACGGCATCGGTTTTGAACACCAGCGATGCCTGCTTCAGATGAAGAGAGCACTGCTTCTGCATGCCGCGCTTGCCCGCGGTAATTTCCGTACGGAGAATGCCTGCTTCCTCCAGCTGCTGTACATGTTTGGTCACGATGGCGGAGGAGAGATTCAGCTTTTGCGCCATTTCCTTGATATTGAGGTTTTCTTTACCGAGCATTTCGATCATCCGAATGCGCGTTTCCGATGCCAATGCAACGAACAACGGCAAATTTTCTAGGTTTACCTTGATTTCCATAGAGGCCCCCGATTCGGTCATATAGGTGTTATTTATCTATTGTATAACCAAATGATTAACTAAACAATAAAATCATTGACTAAATATAGCGGGTATTTTAATATCTATGTGAGAATTTGATGATTAATTATTAACCCATTAGTTAACTAAAAATCAACCCGAAAAGGAGATTTTTCCATGGAATCGAACATCAATATCCCCCGCCCCGAATACCCGCGTCCGCAATGGGTGCGAGACCGCTGGCTGAATTTGAACGGCGCGTGGCAATTCGAAATCGATCACGGCAAGAGCGGGAAAGAGCGCGGATACCAACAGCCGGAGCATGCGCTCGAAGGAGCGATCACCGTTCCGTTTTGTCCGGAAAGCAAGCTGTCCGGCGTGGAATATAAGGACTTCATGGCCGCCGTTTGGTATAAGCGGGAATTTACCTTGCCGAAGGATTGGAACGGCGGCAGGATTCTGCTTCACTTCGGCGCGGTCGACTACGAGACCGAGGTGTGGGTGAACGGAACCTCTGTCGGCACGCATCGCGGCGGGTACTCCTCGTTCAGCTTCGATATTACCCCGCATGTCACGGAAGGCACCAACGTGGTGACCGTCTATGCAGAGGATGACGTCCGCTCGGGAAGCCAGCCGCGCGGCAAGCAGAGTGGGCGTTTCCATTCGCATGGCTGCGACTATACGCGCACGACGGGCATTTGGCAGACGGTATGGCTGGAGCAGGTCCCGGAAACCTATCTCTCGGACATGAAGGTGGTGGCCGATCCGGCCAATGCATGCGTGCATCTGGAAGTGAAGGTCAGTGGAAATACCGCCGGAGCGCAGTTGAAAGCGTCCGCCTTCTATGACGGTAAAGAGGTCGGCGAGGCCGCGGCAGTGGTGCAAGGGCCATGCGTCAAGGTGACCGTGCCTGTATCGGAAGTCCATTTATGGGAGGCAGGCCACGGCCGGCTGTATGACCTGAAACTGTCGCTCGAACGGCCAGGCCAGGCAGAAGCCGATGCGGTCGATTCGTATTTCGGCCTTCGGACCGTGCGGCTGGACGGCATGGCGTTTAGGATCAATGAAAAGTCTGTGTTCCAGCGGCTCGTGCTGGATCAAGGCTTTTATCCGGACGGCGTCTATACCGCACCTACGGACGAGGATCTTCGGAAGGATATCGAAATTTCGCTGGGCCTCGGATTCAACGGCGCCAGACTTCATGAGAAAATGTTCGAACCGCGCTTCTTGTATTGGGCCGACCGGCTGGGGTACCTCGTCTGGGGAGAGCATGCCAACTGGGGGCTGGATATTACGACGACCACAAGCTTGCCGCGGTTTTTGCCTGAATGGCTGGAAGGCGTGGAGCGGGATTACAATCATCCGGCGATCATCGGCTGGTGCCCGTTCAACGAAACCTGGGACCGGGACGGCGCCAAGCAGGATAACGAGGTGCTGCGCATCGTGTACGAGACGACGAAACGGCTGGATCCGACGCGCCCGGTGATCGATACCAGCGGCAACTTCCACGTCGTGACCGATATCTTCGATCTGCATGATTACGATCAGAATCCGGAGACGTTCCGGGCCAGATACGAACCGATGAAAACGGGCGGAGAGGTGTATAACACGTTTCCGGGCCGGCAGACGTACGGCGGGCAGCCTTATTTCATCAGCGAATACGGCGGCATTTGGTGGAACCCCGACCAGAAGGACGACAAGGCTTGGGGATACGGCGACCGGCCGACATCCGAGGAGGCGTTCCTTAAGCGGTACGAAGGGCTGACGAGCACTCTGCTGGAGCACCCGATGATGTTCGGATTTTGTTATACCCAGCTGTATGACGTGGAACAGGAGGTAAACGGGCTGTACACCTACGACAGACGCCAGAAGTTTGATCCGGAAGTGATCCGACGTATCAATTCCCGCAAAGCGGCCATTGAAGATTAAAGTTTGGGCCAAGGTTACGGTATGAATTTATATTCCCGAAGAGGAGGATGCCTGTACATGAAGGCTATAGTGCGTAATCCGCTGCTGCTTGCGTTATGCATGCTGCTGCTCGTCCCTATGGGGCAGGTCACGGACGCGGCTTCCAGCCGGAACAATTTTTATAACGTCGTCATGCAGGATGGAGCGGACCCCTGGGTTTACAAGCATACGGACGGCTTTTACTATTTCACGAAAACGACGGGCGGCAACGTAACGATTTGGAAATCGGCCGAGTTGACGACGATCGACGCCGCTCCGACCAAGGTCGTCGAAACGGGCTGCTGCAATATATGGGCTCCCGAGCTTCATTATATTGACGGGGCTTGGTATATCTATTACGCCAAGGATGACGGCGACAACGTGAATCATCGCATGTACGTGATGGAAAATACGTCGGCGGACCCGACGCAGGGAACCTGGCAGGACAAAGGGCAGATCACCGACAAGGAAAATAAATGGGCCATTGACGGCACCGTACTGCAGGCAGGCGGACAGCTCTACTTTATTTGGTCGGGCTGGGAGGGGGATGTCAACGTGAGTCAAAACCTGTACATCGCCCATATGAGTAATCCTTGGACGATCGACTCGAACCGCGTTGAAATTTCCAGGCCATCCTACCCGTGGGAAACCAACCACACGCCTTATGTCAACGAGGGCCCGCAGGTTGCCGTGCGGGACGGCGTCATCAGCCTGGTGTACTCGGCGAGCGGTAGCTGGACGAACGATTACTGCCTCGGTCTCATTACGGCCAGCGTTTCAAGCGATTTGCTGAATCCGGCCTCTTGGACGAAACGCAGCCAGCCGATCTTCGCGTCCGGAAACGGTCTTTATGGACCGGGACATCATTCGTTTACCCAATCCCCCGACGGAAACGAGGACTGGATCGTGTACCATACGGCCAAATTCAGCGGGGCCGGTTGGAACCGGGAGATCCGCATGCAGAAATTTACGTGGAATGCCGACCATACGCCAAATCTGGGCGTACCGGCCGATCCCAATATCCCGATTCCACTGCCTTCCGGCGAAGCGGGGCACATCCGCATCGAGGGGGAAAAAGGGACGTTCGGCGGAGCGGCGTACGCTTCGCAAAGTCCGAACGGATCGGGCGGCATGAAGGCCGGACATATCGATACGCAAGACAGCTACGTGGAATATGCCGTGAAGGTGCCGAAGGCCGGCGAGTATATATTGATGGCGCGAACCGCGAACGGAACGGCCGGAGGGGACTGGTCCCATCTTCAGCTGGCCGTCAATTCGGGCATGCCGAGCCCCTTTTACATCACGAATAAAGGCTGGGAGAACTGGGGATTGTCCACGGCGCGCATTCAGCTCCATGCGGGCAGCAACACCATCCGCTTCACCAAGGGCGCAGGCTACGGGGAAATCGACTTTTTTGACATCAAGCCGGCCAAATAGGTTCATGGATTTGTACGTAATCAAGGGCTAAACTTAATCGGGGCTTATCGCTGTAAAAGGATCCATATAAAAGGGCCGGCTCATTCCTGAGCCGGCCCTTTGGGTTGATAAGTATAAAATTCGGGGATTCGGGCTTTCTTATCTCGCAAGAAACATTCCTCTAAACGCGGTCTGTCTTCTATGAATGTACGTCGATCGACGTTTTTCTTGCTTTTGACCGTCGAATCCGGTTTATCTTATGCTTATTTGTCCGGCAGAAGTATGCCGCTTTCGGGAACTTTATACGCCTTGCATGGCCTATAATTTTTGATATGATCGCGATCAAAAAATAATACATACCGGAGGTGCTGAAACAATGTATGCTGCGAAAGGAATCGGTTTCAAACTAACATCGCTTATGCTTCTATTTGTGCTAGCATGGACTTCTTTTGGGGCTTACCCCACGTCGGCCGCATCAACGACGAACTATTCGAATCCGATCAATACGGCTGGAGCGGATCCGTACGTGATGCTGCATTCGGATGGGTACTATTACTTTACACGCACGTTAGGCAACCGATTGGATATTTGGAAATCCAGATCACTGACAGCGATGGATCTGGGAGAACGGAAAACGGTATGGACTCCGCCTGCCGGCTTAAAAGACATCTGGGCACCTGAAATTCACAATATCGGCGGCAAATGGTACATCTACTATACGGCGAATACCGGCTGCGGCGATAACTGCCGGGGTGTATACGTCCTGGAGAACGATTCCCCGGATCCTTTGCAGGGCAGCTGGACAGACAAAGGCAAGCTGAATACACAGTATGCGGGATTGGACGGCACCGTATTCGACCATAATGGCCGGCTATACTTCTTGTATGCGGCATATGGGGATTGGTCGGGCAGCCACGGCAGCGCGATCGCCATCGCACCCATGTCGAATCCGTGGACGCTGGACGGAGACAGCAGCATTCTGACCAAGCCCGAATACGATTGGGAAATGAAAGGCATGCCTGTAAATGAAGGCGCTGTCATATTAAAAAATCAAGGGAAAATATTCCTCGTCTTTTCCGCAAGCGCCTGCTGGGAAGATGGCTATTCGCTTGGCATCCTGACAGCGGATGATACAAGCGACTTGCTGAGTCCCGCGTCGTGGACGAAGAGCGAGCAGCCGGTCTTCGCTCAGTCGCCGGAAAATGGCGTCTACGCCCCTGGACACAACTCTTTTGTTCCATCCAAGGACGGAACGCAAGATCTAATCGTGTACCACGGCAACAGCGGACCAGGCCAAGGCTGCGGCGCCCGGCCGACCAGAGTACAGCCATTTACCTGGAATAACGATGGTTCCCCAAACTTTGGAATTCCGACAAACGGTCCACTTGCGGTACCGTCCGGCGATTATCGGGTTGAAGCGGAACACGGAACACCGGCCAAAGCATTAATAAAGGATGAGGAAGGCGCATCCGGCGGCAAAGCCGTACGGCTCAATAACACGAACAGCTCCTTATCGATCAAGGATGTCATTGTGCCGGAAGAGGGGAGCTATACTTTAAACATTAGATATTCGAACACCGCAGGTCCCGATGCCTCGGAATTGGTATCGGTGAACGGTAAACCTGCCGTGGCAGTGGCATTGCCTCACACGGGAAGCAAGCAATATGCAACGGCTTCGGTCCAGGTCGAGTTGAAGAAAGGCTACGACAACGTCATTGAATTTGCGAAAAGCAAACATGCCATTGACATCGACTATATTGAACTCGCTGGCAGCAACACATTCTCGATTAAGCCTGGAGCCGAGTATAAACTGATTAACCCGAATGGCGGCAAAGCTCTCAGTGCAGCCGACTCCAATATACCGGACGAGTCATGGGCCCGAATGATGGACGATTCCGACGGAGCGGCGGCGCAGAGCTGGAAGATCGCCCTGAATGAGGACGGAACGTATACATTCATGAAATCAAGCTCCGGCAAAGCCCTGACCGTGATGGATCCTGCAGCCGCTTGGGGGAGAGTGGGCTTATCGGAGTATCAAGGTTTGGATACGCAAAAGTGGAAACTCGTTGACACCGGCAACGGTTACTGCAAATGGTTTAATGTGCAGACGGGAAAAGCGCTTGACGTAAACGGAGCAAGCATTAATAGCGGTGTGGATGTAGGAACGTGGCAGGACATTTCCGGCGGAACCGCGCAGTTTTGGCTGCTGTACCGTTTGGACTGAAGTTATAGCAGGAAGTGGCAGGACGAACATCAACTGAAAAGCGTATCCCGCATTCTTGAGCGGGCGTGCAACGTAAGGCGGCTTCTGTTACTGGAAGCCGTCCTTTTTTGTCTCTGACCGTACCTTTGAGCTCTTGCTGGAACCATTCGCATTTAAAAAAAAGAAAGCGTTTTAAAATATTAAAGCTTTTTTTTGAAATCGTTCATTTTTTCGGAAAAATGATCCCTTTACAATAATGGAAAGACCGATTAAACGGTCATGACATGATGATCCGATGCGCTGTGAACGTCTATGGCACACGGGCTGGCAGGGCTATGGGATCGTTATTCCAAGAGGAGGTTTACGATGAGGAAAGCGTGGCTTAAAGGGGTTCTATTGATGTTCATCGCCGTCTTTATTCTGTCTGCCTGCAGTTCCGGTGTGAGTTCGAATCCGCCGGCAGCCCAGAGCAGCACCCAGGAAAAGGGCGATGATGCAGCCGCTTCAAACAACGAAGATAAAGAAACAAGTGGGGGAGAAGCATCCGCAGAGGATGCCGAACAAGCATCGGCGTTTCCTGAACCTGTCGTGGATGAAAGCCTGAAGGGAGAAATCACCTTCTGGACCTGGACCAAAGCTCCTTACGACGCGCTGTTGAAAGACTTCAACAAGTTCTATCCGAACATCAAGGTCAAGATTACGGAAATAGACTTCGGCGGACTTCATGATAAGCTCCAGACCACGTTGGCGGCAGGCAAAGGGGCTCCCGATGTATCCCAGGTGGAGCAGGGGCAATTCCCTCGTTATTTGGCTGGGGACGTGCTGGAAGATTTGCTGCAGGCGCCTTATAACGCAAGCGTTTTCAAAGACGATACGACGGAATACAACTGGGTTCGCTGGATGAACATGGACAATAGCAAACTGCTCGCCTTCCCATGGGATGTGACGCCAGGGGTTGCGTATTACCGGGCGGATATTTTTGAAGAGCTGGGCCTGGAGAGCGATCCGGAGCTTTTGGGCGAATATATGGCTGATCCGGAGAACTGGATGACGGTCGTCGAAACGTTGACGGCCAACGGCAAATACGCCATGGAGTGGCGGGACGGTCCGGTTCACTGGGCTGGAGATGCCGTAGGCTACTTCGATACGGATCTGAACTGGGTCCGCAATACGGATGAGCTTGCCAAAGTGCTGGATGTGACCAAGCGCCAGAACCAAATGAAGGTTGCCCCCCACATGGGCATGTTTGACGCCAAGGGCGGCAAACCGCTTGTGACCAGCGGCAAGCAGGCGATGGTGATGCTTGGATCCTGGGGAGCCCGGGACATCGAAAGCAATTTCCCGGATCAGAAAGGAAAATGGCGTGCAACCGCTCCGCCGCTGGGCATCAGCTGGGGATCGGGCGGATCGGGATTCGTCATTCCGAAGCAGGGGAAAAACAAGGACCTGGCCTGGAAATGGGTAGAGTTCATGCATACGGATTACGCATGGCAGCAGTTCATTAAGCATTCCATTCAGCCTGGGTGGAACAGCATTAACGCGAAGGAGTATATCAAGGAACATACCAATGCCTATCTGGGCGGACAAAAAGACCTGGAAATGTACAACAAAATTGCCGAATCGATTCAGCCGCGCAAATTGACGGCGCTGGACGGCAAGGCGTGGCCGATATGGCTGGAGCATATTCTGAAAGCCATCGACAAAAATATCGATGCCAAGACGACCCTGAACAATATCGAGGACGATATTAACCGGAAGCTGAAGCCGGATATCGACAAGTTGAAAAAGGAACTCAACATGAAGTGACGCTTTAAGCTGATCACGGATATGTTCGGCCGCGCCTTTCGGTGCGGCTTGTCCGCTTCGAAACGGGCCTGATGGAGGCGACTTGATTGGAGGATCGGCTTTTATGATATCCATTGTAATGAGATACAAGGTAACGATATCCGTCATTCTGGTGCTGGCGTTCCTTCTGTACTGCTGGAATGCGGGACGCGGCTACGACGATACGGCGATGGCATCCATACCGGAATATTCCGATTTGGACGAGAATTCGATCCTGGAACAGGAGGACATTTCCTCCAAGCTGGAGCCGTCCTACTTGAAATATGCTGCCAAGAACGATCAGGAAGGAGCGGCGGATCCGGAGGGTTTTTCCCGGACGATCGACTCCATGGATTTCTCTGCTGTGAGCGATGCGGGAACGAAGGTGGAGGAAAATCTGGGCGGCCAAAGCGGGAAGGTGCTGGCTCTGACGGAGGAGTCGAGCTGGGTGGAATATACGTTTGACGTCCCGGAGGACGGCAATTATCAAATGGGGATGAGCTACTACGCGATGAAAGGGAAGAGAGCTTCCGTCGTGCGTGCGGTGAAGCTGGATGGGGCGTATCCGTTTTTCCAGGCGAAAAAACTCGAATTTAAGCGGATGTGGAAAGAAGTCGGCGAACCGTGGTACGACAATCAGGGCAATGAGTTCAACCCCCGCCGGGAGGAGGTTTCCGGTTGGCAGTACCGCGAATTTCAGGATACGGAAGCCCGCGTGCAGGAGCCTTTCCGGTTCCATCTGACGAAGGGCCGGCATACGATTCGAATCGAGGCGATCCGCGAGCCTGCGGCCGTCGGACAAATTACGATTCATTCCCCGGCCCAGGCGCCCGCTTATGAAGACGTCGCCAAAACGTATGAAGAGAAGGGGTATCTGGCTGCCGGGAAGGACGTACAAATCAAGATCCAGGCGGAAAATGCGGTTCTTCGTTCGGATCCGACCCTGCAGCGGGTGGAAGACCGGGAACCGATCACGGAGCCCTTTAACAAAAACGCCATCGTCTTGAATACATTTGGCGGTGCCGCCTGGAAATCGGGGGGGCAGTGGGCCGAATGGGAGTTTGAAGTGCCGGAAAGCGGCTTGTATGAAATGGGTGCAAGATACGGCCAGTGGTTCTTGAACGGGTTCCCGACGCAGCGGAAGGTGACGATTGACGGCGAGCTGGCGTTTCGAGAGATGAATGCCGTCAATTTCCCGTACAGCCATACATGGGAGATCGCAAAGTTCGGAGATGAAGGCAAGCCCTACCAATTCTATTTGGAGAAGGGCAAGCACAAGGTCCGCATGGAAGTACAAGTCGGCGCTTTAGGCGAAGTGCTGGAGAAAGTAACCGACACGACCCACAACATTTCCCTCTTGTCCCGCGAGGTTATCCGTGTGACGGGGACGAACCCGGACCCCAACGGAGATTGGCGTCTGGAGGAGAATATTCCGAACCTGATTCCGAGGCTGCACCTGCTCGCCAAATCTTTCGATGATGCGATCCAGCAGCTTTATAAGCTCGGGGTGAAAGAAGGCAGCTCCGACATCAGCACGCTGTACGAAGCCAGGGACCAAATGATCAGCATGGCGGACAAAACAGCAAGCATTCCCGCCAGGCTGCAGGCGATCACGGATTTGCAGTCCTCCCTTGGGCTGTGGGTGAACGGACTGACCAAGCAAAGCCTGCTTCTGGACTACTTGATCGTTCAGACCCCTGGGCATGAGTGGCCCAAAGCCGAAGCGCCCGTATATATGAGGGCTTGGACGGCCGTACGCGATTTCTCCCAATCCTTTACGAAGGATTACGGCGGCGTCGGCAATGTGTACGACAACCAGGAGACGCTGGACATATGGGTCGCGCGGGGACGCGACTGGGTTCAAATCATTAAACAAATGATCGATGAGGACTTTACTCCGCAGACCGGCATCAAGGTGAACGTGAATGTCGTCCCGGCGAACCAGACTCAGGTGCTGCTTCTTGCCAATACCGCCGGACTCGCGCCGGATGTTGCACTGGGCGTGGAAGGCGAGGTGCCGATCGACTTTGCCGTGCGCGACGGTCTCGTGAACCTGAGGGACTTTTCGGACTATGAGGAAGTGGCGAAGCGATTCCGGCCGGGTGCGCTCATCCCGTACAAATACAACGGCGGCGACTACGCGCTTCCAGAGAATCAGAACTTCTACATGCTCTTTTACCGCAAGGATATCATGGAGCAGCTGGGCATCACAGAGGATCAGATACCGGAGACCTGGGACGAAGTGAAGGCTTTGATTCCCGAGCTTCAGCAGAACGGGATGGACTTTTTCTATCCGCACGCGGCTAACAATCCGAACCTGGCGATCAATGAGTTCGCTCCCTTTCTCTTCCAATCCAAGGGAGACTTCTACAAGGAAGACGGCAAGGAATCGAGCCTGGACGAACCGCAGGCGCTGTCAGCGATGAAGCTGTGGACGGACCTGTTCACGAATTACAAAATCCAGAAGCAGGCGGATTTCTACAACCGTTTCCGCTCGGGCGAGATGCCGATTGGCGTGGCGGATTACTCGACGTATATTTTGTTGTCCACGGCCGCTCCGGAGCTTACCGGCTGGTGGGGGATGAAGCCGATTCCGGGCATCCGCCAGGAAGACGGACAAATCAACCGCTCCACCGGCGGTCTGGGGCAAACCGGCATTATTTTTAAGGAGAGCACGAAGAAGGAAGAAGCTTGGGAATTTCTGAAGTGGTGGACGAGTGCCGATTCGCAGGAGCGGTTTGGCACGGAGCTGGAATCCTTGCTCGGCGTCGAAGCCCGCTGGAACACGGCGAACGTCGAGGCTTTGAAGCGAATGCCGTGGCAGAAGGAAGATATCGACGCCATCCTGGAGCAGTGGGACTGGTTCCGGGAGAGGGAAATCGTGCTGGGCGGTTACTACACGACCCGTTACATCGCGAACATGTGGAACGAAATCGTGCTGAACGGCAAGAACATCCGCGAAGCCGTCGAAGAGGGCGTCCGGGAGATTGACAAGGAGCTCCGGAAGAAGCGGGAGGAGTTCGGCCTGGATCGTATCACGGATGAAGCCGGGAAGAAAGGGGAGGACCAGCCATGAGTGATAGTCTGGGTACGCAAGTCACGAGCGCGCCCGTCCAAGCGGCAGCGCCGCCGGGCAGAATGCTGCAGCTGTGGAAAGAGATCAAACGCCATAAAGTATCGTACTTCTTGCTCGCTCCTTTCCTGATCCTGTTCTTCTTCTTCACGATCGTTCCCATCTTCATGTCCATCGGACTTAGCTTTACGTACTATAACATTTTGGAGAAGCCGCGGTTTATCGGGCTATCGAATTACCGGCTGCTGTTCGTGGATGACGACATCTTTCTTAAAGCGGTGGGCACAACGCTCAAATTTGCTTTCATTACCGGCCCTGTCGGCTATATCATGGCGTTTCTGCTCGCCTGGCTCATCAGCCAAATTCCGGTGAAGTACCGTTTTTTCTACACCCTCTGCTTCTACACGCCTTCCATTACGAGCGCGGTGGCGATGTCCGTCGTATGGCTGTATTTATTCGCCGGGGACCGCAAGGGCTTGATCAACTATTACGCGATGAAGCTGGGGTTATTCGACGAACCTTATTTGTTTTTGCAAAACGTTCACTCGATCGTGCCGGTCATCATTATCGTGTCTTTATGGATGAGCATGGGGGTAGGGTTTCTGGCGTTCCTTGCCGGTCTCCAGAACGTTCCGAAAGACTTGTATGAGGCGGGCGCCATCGACGGCGTGCGCTACCGGTGGCAGGAGCTTCTGTACATTACCGTTCCGTCGGTGAAGCCGCAGCTTCTCTTCGGGGCCGTGCTTCAGGTCGTATCCTCCCTTACGGTATTCGATGTCAGCATCCAGTTGGTCGGGCTGCCCAGTCCATTATACGCGGGTCATACGATCCTGACCCATTTATTCGATTACGCATTCATCAAGTTTGAGATGGGGTACGCGTCTGCGATTGCCGTGGTGCTGTTCATCATGATGATCGGACTCAACCGGATCATCTTCAAGCTGCTGGGGAGGGATTAAGCCATGCATGGCATCGTTAAAGGACGCAGAGTCGATTGGAGCGGAATCTTCCTATATGTTTTCTTAACCGGATTCGGGCTGCTGATGCTGATGCCTTTGGTGTATATGGCATCGACATCGTTGAAGCCGGTCAGCGAGCTGTTTTTGTTTCCTCCGAGATTTCTGGTGGATAATCCGACCCTGATGAATTTCAGGGACCTGCTGCTGATCACCGGTACGTCGTTCGTCCCGTTTTCACGCTATATTTTCAACAGTATCGTCGTCTCCGGTCTGATCGTCGCAGGCGGAATCGTCATTTCGGCCATGGCCGCATTTCCGCTGGCCAAGCACAACATGCCGTTCCGGGGGGCCATCTTCAACCTGGTCATCCTCTCGCTGATGTTCTCTCCGATGGTGCTGCAAATTCCCCAGTATTTGCTGATCAGCCGAAGCGGATTGATGAATCATTATTTGGCGTTGATCCTTCCGTACCTTGCCGCGCCTGTCGGCATGTTTCTGATGACGCAGTTTCTAAGGCAGATTCCCGATGCGCTGCTTGAAGCAGCGCGGATCGACGGAGCGTCGGAATGGAAGGTGCTGTGGAGCGTCATCATGCCCATGCTGAAGCCGGCTATTGCGACCTTCGCGTTGTTCAGCTTCATTCAGGCTTGGAACGATCCGTACCCGGCCATGGTGTATACAACGAAAGAAGACATGAAGACGCTCCCGCTGGCCATCCAGACCATAAGCGGCGGAGCGGGCGTCATTGCCAGAGTGGGAACCTTTGCGGCAGCCAGCTTTCTGATGATCATACCGACCATTGCGGTCTTTGTCATTACGCAGCGGCTGGTTTTGCAGACGATGGCCCACTCGGGTCTGAAAGAGTAGGGAGGAAAGCCGATGAGAATAAAACATCGACTGACAGGCCTGATCCTGGCCGCCGTCTTCGCCTCCGTTCTGTTCGTTCCCGGCGTTTCCCATGCCGCGGTGCCGTATGAAGGGTATCAATGGAACCGGCATGATTCGGACGTGCATTCCATTAACGGTTATATCTATCAATACTCGATGGACGGTTACGATCTCGAATCGGGACCTTTTAAGGAGCCGCAGGATTTATTCGTCGCGCCGGACGGCACGATATATGTGGCTGATACGGGCAACAACCGGATCGTGCACTTAAGCATGGAGATGAAGGTGCTGGGCGTCATAGGCGATGCGGAAGGCAAGGGAGCCCTCAGCGAGCCGAAAGGCGTGTTTGTTCATCCGAACGGGACGATTTACGTGGCGGATACGAAGAATCAAAGAATTGTGCTGTTCAGTCCTAACGGCAAATACGTGAAGGAATATACGGTGCCGCAGAGCCCGCTTCTCGGGAAAAACTTCACCTATTCGCCTTCCAAGCTGACCGTGGATAAGCGGGAAGTCATGATGGTGGTCAGCGAAGGGAACACGCAGGGGCTGCTGCAGATTGACAAGAACGGGCAGTTTAAAGGCTTTTTCGGTGCCAACCATATCGGCTTCAGCTGGAAGAGGCTGCTGGTGAACACGATTGCGACGGATGATCAGAAGGCGCAGCTTGCCGTGCAGCGGCCGCTGGAATTCTCCAGCGTTACCCAGGATGAGGAAGGCTCGCTGTATACGACGACGCTGGGAACGGAAACGAATCAGATCAAACGGCTGTCCCCCGTCGGCGTCGATACGCTGAACCCGGGCAAGGAGAAACGGTACGGGGACCGGTATGACGTAGCGGGACCGTTTGAATTGTCCTCCTTCGTCTCCATCTCCGTCAGTCCGGAAGGGTTTATTTCGGCACTGGACCTGAATACGAGCAAGGTGTTCGAATACGACAAGCTGGGCAATCTGCTGTTTGTCTACGGCGGTTTGGGCGACCAGAGCGGCCTGTTCAAAACGCCGGCGGACATCGCGGAGCTGCCGGACGGCTCGATGGCCGTTCTGGATAAAGGACGCAACCGGATCGACGTGTTCCGGACGACGCCTTTTGCCGATCTGGTGCACAAAGCTTCGACCTTGTACGTTGACGGCCGCTATGAGGAGGCCGAATCGATGTGGAAGGAAGTCCTGAAGTATAACGCCAACTACGACATGGCTTATCACGCCATCGGCAAGTCGCTCTACAAAGGGGAGCGATACGGCGAAGCGATGCGTTATTTCAAGCTGGCCGAGACCAAGAGCGACTATTCCACGGCGTTCAAGGAATACCGCAAGGCGTATATGAGGGAGCATTTTGCCTGGTTCGCCGGGGGCTTGATCCTGCTGATCCTGGTGCTCCGTTATGCGGTGCCGCTGCTTCTTCGTTTCCTGCGGCGCGTCGTGACAGCCAGGATGACCGCAGGAGCGTCTAGGGCGGAATCAACATGGGGGAAAGGTGAGAGTCCATGAATACGCTTCAGTTAATCCGGCAGGTCATCGTCCATCCGATTGATTTCTTCTATGACATTCAGAACCCCAAGCGGATTTCTTGGCTGCAGGGTGTTCTGCTGATCCTGCTGCTGTTTGTGGCCAAGATGCTGTCGCTCATCGTGATGGGGTATGCATTTGAGACAAGGCAGCCCTATGAAATTTCATGGGTGTACGAATTCATGTGGATCATCGTGCCGTGGGGCGCGTACTGCGTGTCGAACTGGGCAGTGAGCACTATCCTCGAAGGTGAGGGGAAGTTCAAGGAAATCTTCGTCGGCAGTGCGTTCGCGCTTGCCCCATACATCCTGTTTATTGTTCCTGTCACCCTGCTAACCAACATTCTATCCCTGGACGAACAATCCATTATTTTGTTCCTGTCCAACTTGCTGCTGGTTTGGTGTGGATGGCTGCTGCTCGTCAAAATTAAGGTGCTGCATGATTTTGAACTGGGAAAGATGGTCGGCATTGCGCTCCTGACCGTGATCGGCATGGTGATTATGCTGTTCGTGCTTATTCTGATGTATGGACTGATCAATCAGTTTTGCAGCTTTATCTTGGATTTGATTAAAGAAGTGCGATTCCGGTATTAGGAGGGATGCAGATGACAAGAAAGCACAAATACGCCGTCCTGTCCGCCCTGATTGCCGCTGTGATCGCGGTCAGCGTACCTTATATGGGCAGGGCGGAGCCGGTTGAACCGAAGCAGGAGGAAGCAGAAATGAGCGGGGGCCAGGCAGAGGTGGACGATGTCCCCGGCAATGCCGAACCGCCTGCGGCAGAACAGGTGAAAGAAGATGTTCCGGCGACGGGTAAGGCAGCGGTTCAGCAGCCGGCCAAAAAGGTGTACCCCGTCACCGCGACCCGCAAGGCCGTCTCGAATGCCAAGTACACACTGTATGATGATCCGAAGACCGGCAATATCCGAATCGTTCACAATCAGTCGAAACGGGAGTGGCTTGGCGCGCCTCAGGCTGACCGGAAAACGACTCCAAGCAACAAGCTGTACCTCGACTCACCGGTTCATATCAGCTACACGGAGGGCTCCGAAATCGTATCCACGTATCCGCTGAAAGATAAGGAGCTCAAGGTCAAAGAACAAAAGATCGAGAACGGGATCCGGGTCCACTATGAAATGCCATCGATCAAGCTTGCCTTTGCCATGGAATACCGCTTGAGGGAAGATGGGTTTGAGGTGACCATTCCCCAGGATTCGATCAAGGAATCCGGAAGCGCGCATATCGTCAGTCTGGAGCCGCTGCCGTTCCTGAATGCGGCTTTGGACGAGGATGACGGAGCCGTGCTGCTGCCGGACGGATCCGGCGCGCTCATGCCGTTCAAGAAGAATCATCCTCCGTATTATGCGGGATATTCGGAGCCGATTTACGGGCCGGATGCCGCCTTCCGGACGCAGTCCCATGATGAGGTGGAGGCCAACTGGCTTCATGAGACGCCGCCGAAGGAAAATATTGCCTTGCCCCTGTTCGGTATATACCGCAACGGGACCGGGGCGCTGGGCATCGTTACCGAAGGGGAGTACAGCGCCAAAATCAATGCCACGCCTTCCGGAATCCGAAATATTCCGTTCTACCGAACTTCGGTGGAATTCATCTATCGGAACGATGACGTTGTGTTCATTGGCGACAGCGGCAAAGTCCCTTTCTATCAAGGGACAATGATCCCGGGCGACCGCAAGGTGAGATATGTGCTTACGGAAGGGAAACAAGCGAATTATATCGGCATGGCCGCCGTTTACCGGAACTACCTGATGGAGGAAAAGGGCTTGACGCCCGTCAAAATGAATCAGCCGATCCTACACCTCAAGCTGTTCGGAGGCATCGAACGCGATGAGATTATCGGCAAAACCTTTATTTCCATGACTACCTTCGAACAGGCCAAGCAAATCATCGACAGCTATGCCGCCAAGGGAGTGACAGCGATGGACGTCACGTTCGACGGCTGGAATCGCCATGGCAAATATGGGGATCAGCCGGATCATTTTCCTGTCAGCAAACCGCTTGGAGGCAGCAAGGGCCTGGAAGACCTGGCCGGGTACGCGAAGAGCAAGGGAATCCGCCTGTTCCTGTCCGCCAACTTTGTCCGTGCCTTTTCGGGAAGCGATGGAATAAGCACAAATAAAGACAGCGTCAGGGGAATGGACCGCGAGGTGCTCACTACCTACGACTACTATACTTCCAATCAGTATAATAACCCTGCCCGCAAGTTCTACTTGCTGAAGCCCGAGCGGACGTTGCATCGCTACATCGAGCCTCAACTGGCCAAATTCGCAGGACTTGGGGTTGCGGGAGTCAGTCTGGATTACATGGGCAGCATGCTGTATTCCGATGAGGACCGCTCGCATGAAACGACCCGCGCGGAAGCGGCGGCCAGCTGGCGGCAGGCGATGGAGCGATTCAAGGAATCGGGCGCCGTGTCGGTCGATTACGGCTTCGCGTATACCTTCGGTTCCGTGGACCGGATAGACGGCGCGCCGGTAGACTCGAGCCATTTCATCTATGCAAATGAGACGGTACCTTTCTACCAGCTGGTCATGCATGGACTGATCCCCTATACTTCCAGCCCGGCCAATCTCCGGGACGATGCGGTTTATGACAGGCTGCGCGCCCTGGAATACGGAGCCATTCCGACCTATGAGCTGACCGCGGAAGAGACGAGTAAGCTCCAACGGACTGCCGAGGACCGGCTGCTGAGTTCCGCCTATCAGGACTGGATGGATGCTTCGGTTCAGGAATATGAAGACTACAGCCGCATCGCTGCCCTAACGATGAATGAGCAGATGGTTAACCATGAAAAGCTGGGTGCCCAACTGTTCAGGACCACTTACGCCAATGGCGTCCAGGTGATCGTCAATTACGGCAGCAAGTCGGTTGAAGTGGAAAACACGAAGGTTGATGCCTTAAATTATGCGGTGGTAGAGGGGAGTGCGTCATGAATTTAAAAATGAAACTTTCCATGCGGGTTCGTCACATGCTGGAGGGGTACATCTTCATTCTTCCGTGGATTGTCGGATTTCTGTTGTTCATGGCGATCCCCCTGGGCCGCTCCTTCTATTATGCGTTTCACCGGCTTGAGCCGAGCGAGCACGGGCTGGTGGCAACTTTCGTGGGCTTCACCTATTTCCGGCAGGCGTTTACGACGGATGTCGATTTCCTGCCCCTTCTGCAGAAGACCATGACGGCGATGGTTACGCAGGTACCCCTAATTCTGGTGTTTGCCATGTTTAGCGCCCTGCTGCTGAACAAGGCTTCAAGAGGCAAGGTGTTTTTCCGCGGCGTGTTCTTCCTGCCCGTCATTATCGCGTCGGGCGCCATTCTCCGGGAGCTGCTTGACCAGGGAGCCGCCAAGCTGCCCATCTTTTATCAGTACGATTTATTTCGCAAGCTCGCTTTCTTCATTCCGGAACAGATTCTGGAGCCGGTGCTGGAATATGCGGATTCGCTGACGCTGGTCATGTGGGATTCCGGTGTGCAAATCTTAATATTTCTGGCCGGGCTGCAGACCATATCGCCTATTCTGTATGAGGCGGCTAAATGCGACGGGGCGACGAAGTGGGAAGTGTTTTGGAAAATAACCTTTCCGATGATCATGCCGATGATCCTGGTGAACACCCTCTTCAGCATTGTGAACTCATTTACCAAAACGGATAACCACGTCATGAATCATCTGATGAACATCGTGTTTCGCAACAATGATTACGGGTACGGTTCGGCCATCGGCTGGCTCTACTTTCTGTTTATCTTCATCGTCCTTGGCATCATCTTTTTCATTTTCCGTAAAAGCATGGCTACGGCCGAAGGGAGGGCGTGAATATGGAAAGAATCCAATCGGTGGGCCGGCGCCATCTTCTGCCGAAGCCAAGCGCCCAGGACAGATGGAAGATCACGATTGTGAAAAGAACACGTTCGGTGATGGGCACGACCATTTATTATCTGGTGATGCTCAGCTTGTCCTTCGTGTTTCTGTACCCGCTGCTCTACATCATTTCGCGTTCCTTCATGACTTCGGTCGATGTGGCAAATGCCACGGTGCAGTGGATTCCAACCCATCTCAGCTTTGCCAATTACCGCATTGCTATGGAGCAAATTCATTACTGGCCAGGTTTTGCTAATAGTGCTATCATTTCCTTTGGAAGCGCTTTTCTGCAAATCCTCAGCTGCTCGCTGGTCGGTTACGGTTTTGCCAGGTTCAAGTTCCCGGGGAAGGGCCTATGGATGGCGCTGCTTGTGTTTACCTTTCTTGTGCCTCCCCAGACGATTGTCGTCCCGCTATATTTGTTTTTCAGCGATATTCCCTTCCTTCATATGAACTGGATCAACACGCATTTGCCGTTTGTGGTGCCGTCTTTGTTCGGCCACGGCCTGAAAGGCGCGCTCTTTGTGCTGATCTTCATTCAATTTTACCGCAGGCTTCCGCATGTGCTGGAAGAGGCAGCGAGGATTGACGGTGCAGGACCGGTGCGGACCTATTGGAAAATCATGTTCCCACTCGCCCGGCCGGCGATGCTTGTTGTATTTCTGTTCTCGGTCGTATGGCACTGGAACGACGTATTTGAGCCTACAACGTATTTGACCGTCCCGGATTTTTTCAATTTAGCGCAAAATATGGCCACATTCAATGGCAGTGCTGACGCCCAAATGGGGCAGATGGCACAATCGGTATCCTCAAGCCAGGCGATTGGCATGCCTCCAACCCTGATGAATCAAATTATGGCAGCCGTCATGTTGACGATCATTCCGATTCTGCTGCTTTACTTGTTCGTACAACGTTATTTCGTGGAAAGCATAGAGAATTCCGGTATCGCAGGCGAATAGCAATTGCACTGTTACTTATGGAGGTATATCGGAATTGCGGATTCATTGGACAAGAAAACTGGCGCTGAGAAGGAGTTTTCAGGCGAAGCTGGTGTTGACCTTCACCGTGATCATGATGGTCACGTTGTCCCTGATCACCTGGATCTGGTATTCCAACACCACGAACATTCTTAAACGGAACGCATCGGAGTACGTGATGGACAACATCAAGAACGCCAATCATAGTTTGGATTTTCTGATGAATGAATTCATTTCGCTCTCTACATTGATATCGATGAATCAGGAATTTATTGCGGAACCGATTACGCCAAAACCGGAGCAAAGCGATTACGAGCGACTTCTCCGGAGGCGAAAGGTCGAATCTTTTCTGGAAACGATCTATTCCTTTAACAGCAGCATATTGGCGATACAAGTCGTCGGGGAAGACGGGACCGTCTTCTCCGCCGGCTTCTCCAAGATGTATTACGATGTGATCAGCGATATCTGGAATAAAGATGTGAGCGGCGCTTCGGGCAAAGCGCTTCTGCTTCGGATTAACTTGGCGGGTGGTCTTGAGCCGGAAAGCGACGAGAGCTATACCGTAGTGATCGGGCAGGCTGTGCTGCGGGGCGGTAAAGTCGTGGGCACCGTGTACATGTATGTCCGGTACAGCGCCATCAGCAGTTTGATGAGCGCCCAATCGATACCTGGAACCGAATTGATCCTGCTTGATGAGAACGGAGGCGTTCTTTATGGAGAGGATGAGCATTGGTCCCAACTGATTCTCGGACACCCCAAGCTCAGCGAGGCGATGAAAGCGGTACAAGCCCGGGGAGGAAGCGTCCAGTATCAGGAGGATGGGAAGCTGGTTTTGATCTATCGGTCGGATCATACCCGCTGGACAACGGTCGGCTTAATTCCCATCGAAATATTGATCAAGGATTCCCAAGAACTTCGGAATCGGATGTATGGGGCATCCGCCATCGTGATGATCATTATTTTCTTGCTTATATTTGCGCTTTCCCAGCAGACGACCAAAAATATTAAGCGGCTCAGCAAGGCCATGAAGGCCGTAGAATCGGGAGATTTAAGCCCCAAGGAGCTGCCCCGGACCAAAGATGAAATCGGCCTCCTGTCGATCCGCTTTATGCATATGATGGATACGATAAACTCCCTGATTCACGATATCAAACGGAACGAGAAGAAGAAGAGGGAAGCGGATTTAAAGGCGCTGCAGCTTCAGATTCATCCCCATTTTTTATATAATACGCTGAATACGATACGGTATTTGGCCAAATTGCAGCATGCAGCAAACATCGAACAGGTGACGGGATCCCTGATTCATCTGCTCCGAAGCGCAGCAGGCAAAAATTCGGGTCTGGTTACGCTCAGCGAAGAGCTGCAAAGCGTGCAAAGCTACATGGATATTCAGAACTACAAGTATGTGGATGATATCGTTATCCATTATGACATGCAGCAAGGACTCGAGGATTACCGGGTTCTTCCCCTGCTGCTTCAGCCCTTGGTCGAGAACGCCCTGCTTCACGGGATCGAAGCGAGGAAAGATATCGAAGGCGGCGTCATCCGGGTGAGCATCCGTACAGAGCAGGATGACTGCCTGGTCATTGCCGTGATGGATAACGGTCCGGGGATGCCGGCAGAGATGCTGGATTTATTCAGACAGGGAAAGAATCAGGAGGACCAGCGCAAAATGTTCGGTATCGGTCTTCATAACGTTCATGAGCGCATTCAGCTGACCTATGGCAGCGCCTATGGCCTCGACTTGGACAGCAGGCCAGGAGAATATACCAGGGTTACTTTGCGATTGCCTTTTGACTCATCCCGGCCATCCGCTTAAGCGGGGGTCAAGCGATTCGTAGGGGGCGACGGAATGAACAAGGTTATGGTTGTGGACGATGAGATATTGGCCAGAAACCATTTGCTGGAGCTGATTGATTGGGAGCAGCAAGGGTTTCGGATATGCGGCATTTTTGATAGCGGGATATCGGCAATGGATGAAATGGGCCGGCTGCACCCGGACATTATTATTTCCGACGTGTACATGCCGATCATGGATGGAATTCAATTCTCAAGGCAGGCGCAAGCGGAATACCCGGGGGCCCAATTCATTATGCTGAGCAGTTATGACCGATATGATTACGTGCGGGACTCTTTTAAGGGCGGGGCCGTGGATTATTTGCTCAAAGACCGGATGAACGCGGAAATGCTGCTGTCCGCCCTGAATAAAGCCAGGCTGGCCGCAGCACAGAACCGCATTCATTCGACGGATCATGCCTCACCGGAAGCTGCGTTGTCCACGGATATGGACCGCGAAGCGGTGAAGAAGGAGATTCGTTCCTGGTTTCGTGGAGCCCGTCTGCACAGCGAAGCCTGGGTTCAACTGCAATCAAGCCTGAAAGCGCAGTACGGAGGCAAAGCGCTTGTCGTCATTGCCCTGCAGGTCGATCATGGCACCATCGGGGAGCAGGGTCTCTCGGAGGAGGAGTATCACCAATGGGCGAAATCCGTGTCCATGCTGTTCGAACAGCATTTCACCGGAGAGATGCTTTATATCCGCCAGCATCAGTTTGCGGTCCTGTATGATACGGCATCATCGCGGAGCGAACTTAAGCTGAATGAAGAAATAGAGCATTATCTGGGCCGGATATCCAAACTGTTCTCCAAGTTTCTCAATGCCCGGATTCGGTATTCGTTCAGCGCTCCCTGCTTAAGGCTGGATCAGCTCCCTCATGCCTATGCCGCCGCCGTAGCCTCCTTGGTTGAAGGCAGAAGATCCCCGGAGAAGTCGCCGGAATGGGGAGACATCTCCGGCACGGAGACAGGGGAATACCTATTGGGCATCCGGCAGGAGATGGCCATCCTGGCTTCGGTAGAGTCCAGGGACATCCCGTCTTTAGAGAGACAAATCAATGAGCTGTACCGAATCGCCAGGGATGGCAGCGGGGCTGTATCCGTCCGGATATCCCGTCTTAATGATCAATTGTGTGAGCTAGCGGCAAGATTGGGCCGACAATTCGGCCCCCGCGCCGAGGAGCTGGCAAAGCAGCTTCGAGCCGCCATGCTCTCCGGATCGGAAGAGAAGTGGGGGGAATGCGAAACTGCTGTAGTTGATTGCATGCTTCGCATGTTGGAGCTCATTGAGCCGGAAGCCGTCCCGGAGGGAGAATCCCTTTATGTACGGAAAGCAATGAATTATATCCGGACGCATTTTCGCGGTGAAATTTCACTTGGACATGCAGCAGCAATTGTCGGGATACATCCCGTATACTTAAGCAGATTGTTCCGACAAGAAACGGGAATCCCCTTCGTTGAACATGTTAATCGTGCACGGGTGGAAGCTGCCAAGAAAATGATTGAAAATAAAATAAAAATTAAGGACATTTACAGTGAAGTCGGATTCCAGAATTACAATTACTTCTTTAAAGTATTCAAATCGGTGACCGGGTTCACTCCTGCCAATTATGAGCGAATCGTTCTGCACAATAAGGCGAATTGAAGGGAATCAGAAGATGAAAGGGAGTGCATGATGAGGAGAAGCTGGCTCGGGTCCGTATGCTTGGCGAGTCTTCTAATACTGTCTTCTGCCTGCGATTCTGCTAACATCCATCTCAATCATATACCGGAACAGGATGGAGCCGATTTAAGCAAAGAAACAATCGTGCTCTGGAAGTGGATTCCAAGTGGTGATCAGATGCGGGATTTGGAGATATCCTTTGAACAGCAAAATCCGGACATCGATCTGGTCGTTCAGCATATCGGCGAATCGGAGGCGTATTTTCAAAAGTTATCCGTCGGACTTGCCAGCGGTAACGGGCCGGACATTATTGCGATGCAGGTTGGCGCGAATGCAAACAAATACAAGTCATTTCTTGAACCGCTCCGTCCCTACGCGGAGAAAAGCTGGGGCCCCGATTGGAAATCGCGGTTCCATAAGCTGGCCTTGGAACAATCCGCATCTTCGGGTGAGGATTATCGGGTTCTGCCGGGTGGAATTACCATTACACCTCTCATATTTTACAATCGGTCCATATTCGAGAGTTCGAATCTGGAGGAACCGCGTACATATGATGAGCTGCTCCATGTCATATCCGTCCTTCGAAAATCCGATCCTGCATTGCAAAACGGGATTGGAATCGGAGGGAAAGAGGGATGGGCCTGCCGGGACATCTTTATGGCGATCGCAGGTCAAATCGCCCCCGGTAAAGTGTACCGTGCGGAGCAGGGCCTGGTTCCCTGGACAGACCCGGACCTGGTCGAAAGCTATCGCTGGTGGAGAAAAATGTTTGAGGACGGGGTATTTGACAGCCAAGCTTTGGAACGTGCTCTTTATCCCTATGCTTATAACGATTTTAATCGCGGGACGCTGGCGATGCTCAGCATGGGGTCATGGCAGCTCAGCGTGATGACCCGCCAGGCGGTTAGCGGCTTATATCATCCGAACCGCTTTGGTTTATTTCCGCTGCCTCAATTGACTGAAGGAACCCGCCGGGCGGCTACGGCGACAGTGGATGTTGCCTGGGCGATGAACCGGGATTCGAAACACAAAGAGGCGGTATGGAAATTTATAGAGTTCATGACGACAGGGGAAGGGCAGCGAGTTTGGTCCAATTCACTGCAGGTGCTGCCAAGCGCAACAGGGATCCAAGTCGATCGGAAGGCCATGGCAGGTCAGATGGAAGAAAAGGCGCTCGCCACGGTCCTTGATTATTATACGGAACCCGGCATGGCTGGAACGCGCGAGCTGACGAATTCCGATGTTCAGCAGAAGCTGTTTGAAGTACTTCAGGCGCTTGCGGCGAAAGGCATAACTCCTGAAGAGGCTGCGCTGCAAATGCAGCAGGTGATGGACCGGGGTGCGCTATTTGAGAATACGAACTAAATCAAATATCAGCATGGTTTATTGATGTTTGTGAATGCAGCCGGTTCTTCGGGATCGGCTATTTTTCGTCAATTTCTCACGATGTTCAGAGAATCTATTTGCACTTCCACGATCTAATCTCCGGGCGCTCTAAGATTGCAATAGCGGGATGTGACTGTTTCCGCTACTATAAATATGGATGACTTCAAGAGAAGCGAGGCTCAGAAGAGTTTGATAAAGAAAATCATCATATTCATTACATATTTAGCTCTCATTCTGGGGGTAAGATGGTTCTGGTCGGATACGTTCAGTACGGGGGAGGAGCCGAAGGTTGTACAGGGCATTCTTGACCTGCGCGGGCACCCCATGGATGACAGGCATTCCATTTTACTGGACGGGGACTGGGAGTTTTACCCGGATCGGTTGGTCTCGGACAGCCGCCAGGCTGGCGGAAATGATCTGGAGAGGCCATTGATCCAGGTTCCCGGAGATTGGAGCGCGGCATGGCAGGACAAAGGCGGTTCGTCGTTCGGGTACGGGACCTACAGGCTCCGGATCCTAGTCGATAAGCAGCCGGACGAGCGTTATAAATTATGGATTAAAGAAATTAAAGCTTCATCCGTTGTCATCGTCAACGGGAATATCGTCGGTCAGGCCGGCAAACCGGCAGCGAGTTCTAAGGAGTATATTCCAGTCATCCAGTCTTTTGCGAAAACCGCTGCCCCGAATGAGCAGCATATGATTGATATTTTCGTACAATCGGCAAATTACCATGATCCCACGAGCGGGGGCATCATCGAGTCCATGCGGTTCGGCACGCAGGCGGCCATTGATTTTGAATGGTGGTATTCGATTGTTTTTCAGGTGATCGTGTTTACGATTCTGCTTCTTCATGCCCTGTACGCCGTCATAATGCTGGTCATTAACCCGAGGGAAAAACGGCTGCTGGCCTTTGTCTTTCTGCTCGTCTTTGCGGGATTGACGGTGGTTTCGGATCACGAGTATGTGCTATTGAACTGGTTCCCCCTGAATTATACCTGGATGCTGAAAATTCGCCTCTTGTCTTATTTAGGCGTTCCGTTCTGCATGCTGCTGATGGGCAGGGGCTTTACCGGGCAAGTCCGGCGCGGGCCGGTATTCCTTGCCTATTTAGGCGCCTCTGGGCTGTACTGGATCTTTGTACTTGCCGCTCCCGCTAATCTCGTGCATATTACAAGGACCCATCATGTCTTTGGCTTGTTGTACCTGCTTCCGAGCTTCTGGTTTTTTGCACTCATCGGCAAGATGGTGTATCAAAAGCGGAAGGATGCCTTTATTATCCTGCTGGCGGCAACGAGCGTCATGTCCAATATCGTGTGGGGAATTGCCAATTACGATTGGAATATCACCCCGATTTATTATCCGGTCGATATCGTGTCTGGGGTCGTCGGTTTTGCGGTGTACTGGTTTAAGCGATATTTCCGGAATGCGGCGGAAAATGCCCGGTTAAACGACGAACTTCGCAAAGCGGACGAACGGAAGGATCAATTTTTGGCGAACACTTCCCATGAGCTGCGGACGCCTCTGCACGGGATCATCAACATTGCGCAATCTGTGCTTTCCCGTGAGGGACGATCCATGTCGGAAGCGAGCCATCAAAATATGGAGCTGCTCGTCACCGTCAGCCGCCGGATGTCGCAACTGCTGAATGACCTCCTTGACGCCGTCATGCTGAAGGATCAGCGGATCGTGCTGCGCCGGGAAGCGCTGCAGGTGGAGTCGGTCGTGTCCGGCGTGGTCGGCATGCTGGCTCATATGACGGAAGGGAAGCCTGTTCAAGTGGTCATAACGATTCCGAATCAGCTTCCTGCGGTTGATGCCGATGAGCAGAGACTGACCCAAATTGTGTTCAACTTACTGCATAACGCGATCAAATTTACCGATGAAGGCGTCATTGAAATTTCGGCTGAGGCCAAGGGAGAGGCGGTTGTGATTCATGTGGGCGATTCGGGTCGAGGGTTGGAGCAGGGCGCGCTGGAACGGATTTTTCTTCCTTACGAGCAAACTCAGAACGATGGCGATCATGGGGGAATCGGGCTTGGTCTCAGCATCTGCAAACAGCTGGTGGAGCTGCACGGGGGGAGATTGACCGCTGAATCAGCCTCTGGAGAAGGAGCGGTGTTCAGCTTTTCGATTCCCAAGGCCGAAGGCCGGCTGCAGGGGGAGCCAAAGAATCCCGAGGAAGGCCATACGGAGCCAATGAGGGAGGATGTCCCCCTCTTCCCATTGGAACGCATGCACATCACGGAAACGGCTGTATCCATGGAGACGTCTTATGCTGGCCAAGCCGCTGGATCACTGAACGAATCTATATCCGGTGGAATCAAAATTTTAGTCGTTGAGGACGATCCGGTAAATCTGAGGGTGCTTGCAAGCATTTTTGCGGAGGAGCCGTATGAAATTCAAACCGCTTTATCAGGGAAGGAAGCACTGCAGCTGCTCTTGTCCTCGACCTGGGACCTGCTCATTTCTGATGTCATGATGCCGCAGATGTCAGGTTATGAACTGACGCGAATCGTCCGTGAACGGTTCAACAGCTTCGAGCTGCCGATTCTGCTGCTGACCGCAAGGAGCCGGCCGGAGGATATCTATGCCGGATTTATGGCCGGCGCCAACGATTACGTGGCGAAGCCGGTGGATGCACTGGAGCTGAAATACCGGGTACGCTCCTTAGCGACGCTGAAAAAATCTGCAGAAGAGCGCCTGCGGCTCGAGGCGGCGTATTTGCAGGCACAGATTCAGCCCCATTTTCTGTTTAATACGATCAATTCGATTATGTCCTTGAGCGACATCGATTTGGACCAAATGCGGGAGCTGGCCGATGCGTTTACTTCATATTTGCGGATCAGCATCGATTTTATTAATTCCGAGCAGGCCGTTCCGCTCTCCCATGAACTGGAGCTTGTCCGGGCGTATTTGTACATTGAGAAGGCGCGTTTCGGACCGCGTCTGGCGGTCATATGGGATATCGATCCGCAGTTATCGCTGTTTATACCGCCGCTCACGATACAGCCGCTGGTCGAGAACGCGGTTAAGCATGGGCTGCTGAGCCGGATTCAAGGCGGGACCGTGCAGATTACGATCCGCCGGGAAAAGGAGGGCACACGATTTGAAGTCAGGGATAACGGAAAGGGTATGACTCCAGCGGAAGTACAGAAACTGCTTCAACCGCATTCGCGCAGTGTACCTTCGTCCAAGGGCATTGGACTGTTGAACACGAACCGACGGCTGCTGCAGCGGTATGGTCAAGGACTCCAGATCGAGAGCCGGTTGGGGCAGGGGACCGTGATGTACTTTTTCATACCAAGCCGTCCCGAGCCGGATCAGGGATTCGTACCACCACAAAGTATAGAATGAGACAAAAGCACCCTGCTGAACAGGCTGCTTTTGTTCGGATGAACCTGATGTATGACGTCCGTATAAAACGATGACCTGCCTACAAGTCTTGTTCCAATGGGGCCAGGACGGTTCCGGAACCCGCAGCCTTCAGGCTCAAGCACTGTGCGATTCGCTTCAGTGTTACGGCCAGTCTCGCGGGTTGAACGGGCTTCAATAAATAATCGAGGGCATTCACCTGAAAGGCGTGAACTGCAAATTGTTGAAAGGCGGTCACAAAAACGATGTGCATCTGCGGATGGATCGCGAGCAGCTGCTCAGCCAGCTCCATGCCGGACATCTCCGGCAGTTCGATATCCAAAAAGGCCACATCGGGTACCTCCCGCCGGGATGCCGCCAGTGCATCGTGCGGATTCATATAGGATCCGAGCACCTTCCACGGAACATGAACAGCGGTCTGTGTCCGAAGCAGTTTTTCCATTTTTAATAATGCCAGATTCTCATCATCGACGATAATTACCTTCAAGCGGCTTTCTCTCCCAACAGGTGCAGTGTTTTCTCGGAAGCGGTTATACTTATGTACTCTGGAACTTTTCAAACACTCCGTTTTACCCGGTTACTCATGCGTTTCTTCTTGTACGACCGAACACGTATGCCAATCATCCATGGCCATATACCCGCGGCGGACCAGCGCAAAAATGGTATTTGTCGTACAGCACCATTCGACATCAGGCAATCTTGGTGAGCCGTTCCTCGTCTTCGGCAGAACGCCCGCATACGTCCAAAATCCTCCGTGATTCCAGCGAACGAGCTTTCCTCCGTGATTTCGGGCTTGTTCCAGCGCTTCCTGCTGTATTATTGATAACATTCCTTCACCACCAATGACTCCTTTTTGACCGATAAAATATTCCTATCCGATATAGACCTATATAAGCCATTTAAGCACACTGCTCTGAATACGTTCTGAATAACGGCAAGCCATCGGGAGAAGGATAACTTGACGTCCCATGGGACAATCTAATCAGAAATGGTTGTACCTTCCTAAGAAAGGAGTCAATCCTGCGATGGCTGAAGAACAGCAGAAACGTCCGTCCGGGAAAACGATCGGGGCCATTGCCTCGGTTCCCTTCATCATGACGTTCGGCAATTCCATGCTCATTCCGATCCTGCCCCAGATGGAGTCGAAGCTCCATGTTTCATCGTTCCAAACAAGCCTTACGATCACCGTGTTCTCTTTGGTTGCCGCCTTTTTCATACCGATTATGGGGTATTTGTCCGACCGGTTTAGCCGAAAAGTCGTCATCGTGCCTTCGCTGATCCTGTACGGAATCGGAGGCCTGCTGGCTGGGTTCGCGGCGGCGATGTTTCCAAAACCGTTCCTCTGGATTATGGTAGGCCGGACGCTACAGGGCATGGGAGCGGCAGGGACAGCCCCGATCGCGATGGCCCTCACGGGCGATTTGTTCAAAGGGTCCGAGGAAAGCAAAGTGCTTGGGCTGGTCGAGGCATCCAACGGCTTTGGCAAAGTCATCTCGCCGATTCTCGGATCACTGGTGGCCTTGATCGTATGGTACAGCGTATTTTTTACCTTTCCGGCGGTCGTGATTATTTCCATCGCGCTCACCTGGCTCCTGATCAAGGAGAAGAAGAAGACGAAGGAGCCGATGCCTTTCAAGAAATATATCCATGGCCTCGGCAGCGTGTTCAAGCAAGAGGGCCGATGGCTGATCCCTGCGTATTTAGCCGGCGCAACCTGTCTGTTTGCGCTGTTCGGAATCCTTTTTTACCTATCCGACATGCTGGAAAAAGAACACAACATCGTAGGAGCCGTCAAAGGGCTGGTATTGGCCATTCCTCTCCTGGTCATGTGCACCACGTCCTATGTGACCGGCAGCCAAATCGGGGAAAACCAGAAGCTGATGAAACGGCTGATCGTGATCGGCTTTATTTTCATGACGCTTGCCTACGTTCTGCTGGCGTTTATCGGGCATTTGACTCTGTTCATCGCGATTCTGGCCATCAGCAGTCTGGGAACGGGCCTGATCCTGCCATGCATCAACAGCTTTATTACGGGGGCGGTCGGCAAGGAAAGACGGGGCGCTGTGACCTCGCTGTACGGGTCGGTGCGGTTTTTCGGGGTGGCGGTCGGACCGCCGTTGTTCGGATGGATGATGGGATGGTCGCGTCCGGGCATGTTTCTGTCCATTGCCGGACTGACGTTTGTGATCGGACTGCTCGCCCTTTTCCTGATCCGGGTCGACACCGGGGGAAAGCCGTCCAGCGGCAAACGCGCCGAAGCTTACCGCAAAAAGCCGGCGAGCCTGATCCGGCCGTTCGGCGGACGCCAAAAAGCCGGATCCTGATCCGGGTCCGGGTCTTTGGGTTGAAAGATGCTGTTGGCACGTCAATGGGCTAGGGCCTGGCCTGCTATTTTTTGCTGCGCCAGGCGAGCCCTGTTGTCCATCTTCGCTGCGGCTTGCGGCCGAGCATGAAATTGATGACCCGGGTGGAGATCATTTGGCATCCGATGGCGAAAAGGATGATTTTCCAGTTGACGACATATGCCGTCATGACAAAGATAACCCCGTTCATCCAGAAAAGGGATGTGCCGGGTTTTATTTTTTTGTACTTGTATATCACCAGAGCGGTATAGCCGATACCACCATTGGATACCCGCTGCCTCATCAGCATCGAGACGCCGGTACCGAGAATGAGGGAGCCGATCAACAGATCAAGCCACACATTCAGCAGCGGCGGCCGAATATATACCTCAAAAAAATTGACCGATACGCTCGTGGCGGTGATCACGTAAATGGTGCCGATGGCACTGAACATGCCCAAATGATGGGCGGTAAAAATCAGAAAGATAAAATTCGCAAACCAGAAGCCAAGGCTCATCGGCAGGCCGAACTCGTGGTTCAGCAGCACGGCAATGCCGGCCCCTCCTCCGGAAGGGATGTTGTGAGGGAACAAAAAGAGCGCCATCGCAAAACCTTGAAGCACCGCCCCTGCGGTAATGAGGGAGATTTTCCTGCTGAGACGACGATAAAACCGATGCCGGTAACGGCCGGGAATCATCTGTATTTTCAACCGCAATCATCCTTTGGAGATTAGTTTGTTGGTCAAAGCTGGTCAAGCATTCTTTAAAAATGTATGCTTGTCTCCGGACAAGGATGCCAGTTCCTTTGATTCCCATCCATTTTGAATCCTTACTGGGTATGCACTTTACCAGGTGTGCCTCTCGCGGCATGTTAGAACACCAGGGACAGCGTTACCCCGCTCGGTACTCCACCAGTTGCCGGCTTATGGTATGGTTGACATATATGCGTATCCTTCGTAAGGAAATAAAAATCTTAAAAGGATGTAGAAGGGATAGAGAAGGGTCGGAGAAAGGATGGAGAAGGGATGGAGAATTTAGGGCAGGACAACCATACGGGGCTGGAATGGGCCACATTTGCGGGCGGATGCTTCTGGTGCATGGTGCAGCCGTTTGACGAGCTGCCGGGTATCCGCTCGATCGTGTCCGGTTATACCGGGGGCCGTACGGAGCATCCCACCTACGAACAGGTAGGAACGGAAACGACCGGGCACTATGAAGTGGTTCAGATTGTTTTTGACCCGGAGGTGTTTCCGTATGAGCGTCTGTTGGACATCTATTGGCAGCTGATCGATCCGACCGATGCGGGCGGGCAGTTTATGGACCGGGGGAACTCTTACCGGACGGCCATTTTTGTACATAACGCGGAGCAGCGGGCCAAGGCGGAAGCCTCCAAGCGGGACCTCGCCGCGAGCGGGCGTTTTAAGGGTAAAATCGTCACCGAGATTTTACCCGCGGGTCCGTTCTATCCGGCGGAGGACGAGCATCAGGACTACTATAAAACGCACCGCTACGACTACAACCTCTACCATGAAGGTTCTGGGCGGGGTGCGTTTACCGATAAACATTGGCGCAGAAAGCAGGATGATGCTACGCTGCAAAGACGGCTGACCCGCCTTCAGTACGAGGTCACGCAAAACGGCACGGATGAGCCGCCGTACGAAAACGCGTATTGGAACAATGAGCGGGAAGGGATCTACGTGGATGTGGTGAACGGGGACCCCTTGTTCTGCTCGCGCAACCAGTTCGATGCGGGGACCGGCAGGCCGGCGTTCACGCGGCCGATCCACGAGGGCTTCCTCCGCCGGAAGGCCGACCTGCGCAGCGGTAAAGCGCGCACCGCTCTGTACGCCCGCCTGTCCGGTGCGTACCTGGGCCACCTGTCTCACGATGGCCCACCGCCTGCCGGGCTGCACTACCAGGTAAACTCGGCGGCGCTGCGCTTTGTGCCGCGGGAGGAGCTGGAACGGGAAGGGTACGGGAGGTATAAGGGGCTGTTTGAGAGGGAGTAGGGGGGGAGGTAAGGGTAAGTTGGTGAACAACCTTAGGCCGTCCTTGAAGGATGGCCTAAGGGCATGGTTCGTTAAAGTGTAAAGCCTGTGGCTGGGTCAAGACGGATGAAGTTCTTGGCGGAATCTTCTAAAGAAGATGCTTATGTCCTCAACCAGCCGATCCGGAACCTCCATGGCGGCGAAATGCCCGCCGTGTTCAAACTCGGTCCAATGGACGATGGGATGTTGGCGCTGCGCGAGAGAATATACAGGTAATGCCAAGTCGTAAGGCAGCACTGACACACCCAATGGTACGGGACACCGAAGGGCCCCTTTCGATTTCGCACTTTCGTAATACAATCGGGCTGATGATCCGGCGGTTCCGGTAAGCCAATAGAGCATCACATTCGTTAGCAGCCGATCGGCGTCCACCCTGCAGGCAGGATCGGTCCATTCGTAAAACTTCTCGGCGATCCATGCCAGCTGCCCGACCGGCGAGTCCGTGAGCGCATAGGACAAAGTTTGGGGCCTGGTGGATTGGAGCCTCGCATACCCTGCCGGCGCAGACCGGTAACGTTGTGCGCGTTCAAGCCTTTCACGGTCTTCTTTAGACAGTTCGCTCGGATCGAAGTCCTCCGCTGGAACTGTATGCAAATAATTCACATGGACGCCGCACACATGCTCACTGTCCGACTCGGCCAACAATCGGGAAATGCCTGCGCCCCAATCGCCGCCTTGGGCGCCATAACAGCCGTACCCGAGACGACACATCAGCTCCGCCCAAGCCCGGGCAACCCGGTGCATATTCCATCCCTTATCCAGGGTAGGCCCCGAGAACCCGAAACCTGGGATCGAGGGAATGACCAGATGGAAAGCGTCAGCCGGATCGCCGCCGTGAGACCGCGGATCAGAGAGAGGTCCGATGAGATCGAGGAACTCGACGATCGAGCCCGGCCAACCATGAGTAAGGATCAGCGGCAGCGCACCTTTTTCCGGGGAACGGATATGCAGGAAATGAACGTTTGCCCCGTCGATGGTTGTAGTAAACTGTGGCAACCCGTTTAACCGCTTTTCGTGCTTGCGCCAATCGTATGAATTGAGCCAGTACTCCGCCAGTTCCTTGAGATAGCCGAGCGGCACGCCGTAATCCCAACCGGCATCCGGCAGTTCGTCAGGCCAACGGATACGGGCGAGACGGTCCCGCAGGTCGTCGAGCGCACTTTGCGCAATTTTGATGTGAAACGGCAGTATATTTGTGCTGTCCATACGATTCATGAAAACGTGCTCCCTCCTACAATATAGTTGAATTATCAACGTTATATGAGGAATGTAACATCCTTATTGTTGAGTTGTCAACATAAAATAATGCAGACTGGATCACAAAAAGGGAACACTTAAATTCGCCAGATTTGCTCGTTAGAGAGTAACTTGGGTGAAAATAGATGCACTTTTGCATCTGTTTGCGTGAAACTCCTTCTTCCGCCGAGACTACAAAAGGGCTGCTCCTCACGGATATTTCCGTGAATGGAGCAGCCCCTCGTTTACTGCCGCGTATTCTCACTGTCGTCTACTACTCACTGCTACGCGGCAACTTACCGCCACACACAGATCACTTTCCACTGGATTCAACTCACTGCTGCTCAAAGCTCACTGCCGCGCCCAGCACGCCGCAATGCGCACTTACTGCTCAGCGCCCTGCCACTGTGCGATCACCGCGTTTACATCCGCGGTCAGCACGGCTTTGGCGTCATCCTTGACGTTGCCGCTCTGGCCCTTGTTGTCCAGATGCTTCAGGAAGTCCTGCAGGTGCTTCACGGCCTGGTCCGGCTTGGCGCCGTCCCATTGGTGCTGCGCCTGCTTCAGCGCATTGGTCAGCTGCGGCACGAGCCCGCCGCTCAGGTCGCCGGCGGCGCTGTAGCGGTCGATCAGCTGCTGGATCGAAGCCGGGCTGGTCGTCACATGCAGCTGCAGCGTCGTCACGGTAGGCTCACCCGAGCCGCCGTAAACGGCGATGCTGACCGTCTGGTCGCCCAGCTGGCCGGCCAGCGGAACGTCGGCACGGGTCTGCTGCGCATCGACCTTGTATTCCTTGCCGGCCAGCGTCAGCACCGCCGATCCGTCTGCGGCGAGACCGTCACCGGCCTGGAAGGACAGCACTGAGCTGTCATCCAGCGTATCGCCGTTCTTCACGGCAGCGCCGTCGAGGGTCAAGGCGAAGGCCGGCTGGACTTTGCTGTCGACCGTGATGCCCTTGGACACGTTGCCCGATTTGTCCACGGCCTGAAGCAGGATACTGTAGTCCTTGCCGTCCTCGATGCCCGGGATGACGGCCTTTTGGATGCCGCGATTCACTACCATGACGTCACCGATCTGCTGGCCGCCGCTCGTGACGGTGACCCGGATTTTGTCCGCGTCCAAATCGTACGGGCCGTCCCAGGTCAGGGTCAGCTGGCCGTTATCACGGCTGACGAGCACGTTCTCCACGTCACCCGGCGGTACATGGTCTTCCACCGGTTCCGTCGGCGGGTTCGGTGCCGTAAAGACGGACGGGTCGCCGAAGGTGAATTTGTCGAGGTTGTACAGATAGTCCGAGCCTTTAAAGAGCAGGAACACGATATGTTTCCCGGTCACCGGCGTCGTCACATCGGTCGAGAACACTTTGAATTTCTGCCATCCGCCCGTTCCGGTGACCTTGTTGCTGGCGATGACCGGACCGTTCAGGCTGTCGATGCGGACTTCAACCGTGCCGCCGCTCGTGTCGCTGGCCGCGTTGACGTGGAACTTCGTCGGGCTCGTGTCGCCAAAGTCAACGTAGTTGTACATGGCGTACCCGTTGTTCGGGCCAAAGATGCCGGCCAGATAGGTCTGACCGCCGCCGCTTTCGGTGCCGAAGCCGACGCCGTTCGTCCGGTTTTCAGCTTCCAGCTTTGCGTAAGCATCTCTCGCCGTGCCCTTCATCGTCGTAAAGGTGAACCAATCCAGGTTGCATGGGAAGTCGCTGCCGTCTTTTCCGTGGAAAATGAGATATACGTCATGCACGCCCACCGCGAGCTTATCGTCAAGGTTGGCCATGATGTCCACCCATTTATCCCAGCCGCCGAGAGCCGGAATGTCCACCACGCCTGCGGTAGGACCGTTCAGGGAGTCCAGCTTCACCTCGATCGATCCGCCCTGATTGCCGCTGGCGACATGGACCGTCATGCCGGCGGCGCCGGAGCCGAAGTCGATGCCTTTATAGGAGGCATAAGCGTTGTTGTGGATCGCGTCGAGGAAACCGCCCTGCGCTTTGCTCAGGCCCTCGCTGCTGTCATAGTTAACGCCCTTGAGCTTGGCGTAGGCGTCGGTGCGGGTCGGATCGCCGGTGGTGAATTTAAACCAGTTCAGGTTGAACAGGTATTGGTCGTTCGTTTTGGTGAAAACGAGGTAGACGTCGTGCGTGCCGGTAATCGTAACCGGATTGCCCTGGTCATCCTTGAGCACGGTGACGGCGTCGATGTAGTTGTTCCACCCGCCGGTGCCTTCGACGTTCAGCGTACCGGCTTTCGGTCCGTCGATCGAATCCAGGTGGACTTCGATGTTCCCGCCGCCGGTTCCGCTGGCCGCTCTTGCAATCAGTCCTTTGGCGCCGGTTGTGCCGAAGTTTACGTTTTTATAGGCCGCAAAGTTACCCGCTTCAATGCCGCCGAGCTGCAGCGTTCCTTCCAGCGCACCCTCCAGGATGAAGCCTTGGCCGATGTTGTAACGCTCGGCTTCGATTTTGCCGTACGGGTCCTTTTCCGGATAATGAATCTCGGCATCCTGAGGTTTCAGCACATTCAACGCTTCCACAGCTGCGGCGGACGACCAGGACTCGTACTTGCCGGAGAGCAGCTGTCCCGCCCAGTTGCCGTCGACGATATTTTCAGTGCTGCGGTGCGTCCAGGCGAGCTCGGCATTGAAGGAGACCCATGCGTCAAACTGCGCGCCGAAGTCCTTGTATTTGCTTTCGGTCCGCTCATCCAGCGCCTTCTGCAGGAAGGACAGATTGCGGAGCAGGATCGTTTTGCCGCCCTTCAGATCGCCGTTCGGTCCTTCGAAGTTCAGTACACCGCCTGCATCGACCAAACGGTCTTTGGTGAACGCCGCCGCCTTGACCGCTTCGTCCAGATAGGAAGTGTCTCCGGTAATGCGGTACAAGCCTACCGCCGCCCCGATGTATGTACCTTGATTGTAGTGCGTGGCGTCCGGAATCGGCCCTTTTTCCTTTTCGATCCGGTCGAACACTTTGCCGTTCCCGTCGGTCAGCATCGTTTTGCCCCATTTGAAAATCTGCTTCGCGGCGTCCAGATAATGCTGATCCTTGGTGACGTTGTACAGATAGACTGCCGCCTCGGCTGCCGGGAAATTGATGCAGGCATTTTTGGTGTCATGCTCGCTGTTCAGCCACCAGATGCCGCCGCCGGCGAAGTTTTCGTCCCACTGCGTATTGAATACCCAGTCAAAATGGTACTTCGCCGCGTCCAAATACTTCTGATCGCCGGTGATTTGGTACGCCCGCGCGCTGCCCATCGCCCACCACATAATGTCGTCGTTGAAGGGGTTGTTCGTCCAGTCGCTGCCGTATTTGGCTACCGTGCCGTTATACACGTCGTCGATCTGCTTACGCAGCTGCGCCTTCAGCTCGGGATCCGACGTATGGAGATACGAATCCATCACCATTTCCCACAGCTCGGCTTCCACCCAGAAACCTTGGTGATCCTTGTGATCGGTGTTGCTCCAGAACATGTTGGCCGCCGGATCCCAGAATTTGGCGTTAAACGCCTTGATGGCCGTGTCGCCGTCCTCGGCGCTGAACGCATAAGTCGTGCCCGGTCCCCAAACGGTGACGGAGCCGAGGGTGAGGACTGCCGCCAGAGGCACGCTTATCAACCGGGAGATGCGGCGTTTGCTTAAAGTCATTACATTCTCCTCCTTTATGGTGGTTGTGAAACGCATGAACTATGGATTATATGAACGGTCCCCGCTTGCGCCCGGTGTTCGGAACTAGAAGAAGGGCAGGAGTATTCAGGAGCAGCAATGGGTCGGGAACAGAGGGGACCGTTAATCCCTTGTGTTATTTGGCTTCCGAAATGACTTTATTGATTTTGTCCACCATCGTGTTCAGTTCACTGATCGGCGCTTTGCCCATCAGGACGTTCTTCCAGGAAGCTTCGATGAATGGATTCGCTTTGCCTGCCCAGGACGAGAGGAAGCGGACCGGCTGCGTATCGGGCGATTTCAAAATATGGTCGATGCCTTCGCCGACGTCGGCATGGCCTGCGGTTTTCAGCGCCTCAAAGTAAGCGGAAGAGGACGCTTGGTACGCTGCCGGAGCGACCGGCGTTTGCGGGAGCACTTCCTCGTACATTTTGGAATCCAGGAATTTCAGCACTTTCCAGACGGCTTCCGGGTTTTTGACCGTTGTCGGGCTGCACCAGCCCACCGCGTCGTAAATTTCGGATTGGGTGGTCACGACCGGCATCGGCACGAAGCCCCACTGCAGATCTTTCGGCGCCGTACGGATCAAATCGTCCGCAACCCACTGGCCTTGAAGCGTCATCGGCACCTTGCCCTGTTTAAAGGAGCTCATGACATTGGTCAAATCAAAGGTCGGCGGATTCATGTAACCGTTTGCAATAGCGGTCTTGTATTTCTCTACGCCTTCCACGAACTTGTCGCTGATCTCCACTTTGGTCGGATTAAGGATGGAGTCGGCGAACGGAGCAGCACCCGATGATACCGAATAGAGCGAAAGATAGAACGGATCGAGCGGAGCATAGTAGCCGAACTGCTGCACGCCGCCCTGCTTGCTGGTCAGCTTCTCCATGGCCGTGAACAGGTCGTTATAGGTCCAGCCGATTTTCGGCTCGGTCAGACCGGCGTCCTGGAACGCTTTTTTATTATAGAAAATGCCATACGTATTCAGCAGGCCGGGCAGGCCGACGAGCTTGCCGTCATAATGCCAGCTGTCCGCGACGCCTTTGTAGAAGCCGTCCATGAATTCCTTGTCTTGATCCGCCTGGGACGTCCAGTCGTACAGCAGTCCCTTGGACGCATTGTCGAGCAGCATATCGTTACCTGTCATAAAAATGTCCGGGGCCTTCTTGGCGGTTAGCATCCCGTTGACTTTGACGCCGTAATTATCAAGCGGGGTAGGGATCAATTTCACCGTGATGTCGGGGTTTTCCTGCTCGAACTGCTTCATGGCCGCCATGATTTTATCGTTCATTTCCTTCGATTCCCAGGTAATCATCGTCACTTCGACCTTCTTGCCGGACGATTCCGAACCTGACGTACCACCCGAATCGGACGTGCCGGCCGAACCTGCGGAATCGGATGGTCCGCCTCCGCCGCATGCGGCGAGCAGGCTGGAAAACAGCATTAACGCGATCATGCTGCCGGCCCATTTTTTTGCACCCTTTTTCATAGAAAGACCTCCCTGATCTCATTCTTAAAATGATGACGCCTGAACCTGACATATCATTTCCTGCTTACCTATCCGTCGGGCAGGCACCACCTCCCATCCGCCCATGGCGGCCGAGTTATTTTAATGAAGCGGAGTTAACGGAGCCAAGCCCCTGCATAAAAAACTTCTGGCCGAAGAAAAAGATCAGCAGCATCGGCAGAATATAGATGAGATCCGCGGCCATGAACAGGTTCCAGGCGGTCGCATAGGTGCCTTTGTAGGAAGCCATCGCCAGGGACAGCGTCCATTTGCTCGGATCGATAATATAGATCAGCGGCTCGAGGTACTGGTTCCATGCTCCCTGGAAGGAGAAGATGACCATCGTCATGATGACCGGCGTCGTCATGGGCACGAGCACCTTCATCAGAATGTAGAAGTCGGAAGCGCCGTCGATTTTGGCCGCCTCGTCAAAGGAAACGGAGATCGTTTTCAAATACTGGACATACAGGAACGAGAATGTAGCATTCCCGAAAAAAGCGGGCACGATGATCGGCAGCCAAGAGTCGTACCAGCCCAGGCTGGTGTAGAGGTTAAAGAGCGGGATCATGCCGACGAAGCCCGGCAGCATCAGGCTGCCCACGAACAGCGAGAACCACAGCTTCCGGCCGGGAAAGCTCAATCGGGCAAGCCCGTAGCCCACCAGCACGGAACTGACGATTTGACCGATCGTGCACACTACTGCGATGAACATCGAGTTGCCGAACGTCTGCCAGAAGTTGATTTCCCGCGTTCCGGTTACGAAGTTGGACCAGTGGAGCTCCCGGGGAAACCACTCGGGCGGGATTTTAAACACGTCGTTGTTGCCCTTGAGGGCAATGGTCACCATCCACAGCAGCGGAAACAGCATGGCGATGGCACCGATGGTCAGGATGATAAACCGGATGGTGTCCAGGATGCTGAATTTTCGTCTGGGCTTGCGCGTAGTCCGTAGTTCCGTTTGCATCACCATCAGCAGGGAGCCTCCTTATTTCGAATTGTCGCTTTCGTAATACACGAACCGGTTCGAATACCGGTAAGTCAGCGCGGTGAAGATCATGATGATGACGAACAGCACCCAGACCTCCGCGATCGAATAGCCGAACATCCGGCCGTTAAAGGCGTCGTTGTAAATTTTGAAGTTGAGCAGGGATGTGGAGAAGTTCGGGCCGCCTCCCGTCAGAACCTGTACCTGGTTGAAGGCCTGAAAGGCGCCGATGATGCCGAGTATGAGCTGAAGGAACAGGATGGGGGTAATCATCGGAATCGTAATGTGCAGCGCCATCCGCCAGCGGACGGCGCCGTCGACTTCGGCCGCTTCGTACAGCTCCTGGGGAACAGACTGCAAACCGCTTAAGAAAATAATGACGCCGGAACCGACCTGCCACAGGCCGATCAGTACGATGGAGGGGAGCGCGGTCGTTTCGCTCGTCAGCCAGGTGCCTTCGGGAAGTCCAAGCAGCCTGAGCAGCGAGTTGGCGAGTCCGTACTGGGGCTGATAGATAAACAGCCAGAGCGTGAGCGTCGCGATGGACGGCACCACGGTCGGCAGGTAATAAATCGTGCGGAACCATTTGATGCCGGGCATGCTTTTGTTCAGCAGCATAGCCAGCAAAAGCCCGAGAATCAGCGATAAAGGAACGCTCATGATGACAAAATACAGCGTCGCCCGGACCGAAGGCCAGAAGGCCGGGTCCTCCGTGAACATGTATTTAAAGTTGTCGAAACCGACAAAACGGGGCTTATCGTAGCCGCTCCATTCCGTTAAGGCGTAATAAATGGACGACAACAGCGGATAGGCGACAAACACGCTGAAGCCAATAATGGAAGGCAGAATAAACAGATAGCCTTTGGCCCAGCCGCGAAGCTTCTTTTTGCTTACCGTCATTTTTCATATACCTCCTCATCAACATCCGGACAGGAACGGTGCGTGTGCCCGCCGTTATTTCCCGGCCCCATGCGTAAAGTACGATGTAAACTGCTTCGGATCGCAGGCGATCCGCGGATGGGTCCGCTATGGCTGTGCTCCGGCCCCCTGTGTATTCTCCTTTCTTCAATTTCGTCTGCAAGATCTTTCAAGCAGGTATCCCATAAATAAACCGCTTACATTTCTCAATATAATGACATAACAGTATAGTGTCAATATATTAAATTAAGTTTTTTTGTGGTTGCTGTTATATTATTTAACGATTGACCGCGCATATCATATGAGACGGAGGGGGGAGGCGAATAGCGGTTTTGCGCGTCAGTCATGGCAGCAAGGCGAATCGGAGCAGAATCGTCTTGAAATGGGACATAGCCAACCTAATCCAGGCCGAAGGGGCGAGTTTACTTCACTTGTTCATGTATGGAAGACAAGCGTGGAAGCCAGGCTTGGTTGTTCACAGACTTGTCCGAAGAGGAAGAAGAAAAAGAGGATAATATGATATATCATGTTATGCATAAAACGAAACTGCCTTTGCGCTAATGCGCAGGGGGTTTTTTGTTCTGGCAGCTGTACCGGTGGAGCGGAGATGACGGTGAAGGTAAAGGTAAAGGTAAAGGTGGAAGTGGAATCGCGAGTGGAGGCAGAAGTAACAGTCTGGCCGGCTGCTTTCACGTACCCAGTGTCGAATATTGTTGCCAAAACGGTGCTTGGAACCTCTGGTTTTGTCCCTTTCTTAGTTACAAAGTTCCTATCCAATTATGAAATAAAATTTTATATTGTTAGTGAATATTTAATTTTATTTTACATTGGATTGACAAAATTTTACGAAGAGAGGGGAGATGGCTTAACACGCTACCGCTATACTTTGCTGTCGAGGCGTTCTATGAAGGACCCGAATTCTGTCAGATGGAATAGGAGGCAAAGATCGAATGATAAGAAAACGGACGAGGAGCCTGTGGGCATCGCTGCTGGCCGGCACGCTGGTTCTGACCCTGGCTCTGCCCGGCGGGCGGCCCGTACTGGCGGCGGAAGCCGGCGGACAGGCTGCGGCAGCCGGAAGCATCGTCGACGAGCGGCAGGTCCAGATCGGGCCGGACGCGGTCTATACTTGGAGGGACATGAAGCTGGACCGTGGACTGGAGAAGCTGCACATGGTGCAGTTCGATCCGTCCAATCCGGCGCTGGCGCTTGAGCCCGGCATGACGGACGGCAAAGTATACGGCATGCAGCCGGTCAGCAAAATGGCGGCGGATATCGACAAAACGGGGAATCGGGTCATCGCCGGGATCAACGGGGACTTTTATGATATGTCTTCCGGCGTCCCGCTCGGCTACTTCATGGGCAGCGAAAAAATACTGACAAGTCCGCCCAATGACTGGTATGCCTTTGGCATCAAAGGGGACGGCACGACGATGTACGGACCGAGCCCGAAGCTTACGCGGACGCTGGATATCGGCGGGCAGGAGAGCGAGCTGACGTCCATCAACCGGACGCGGGGCAATAACGATCTCGTTTTGTACACGTCCGACTTCTACGGCTCGACCATGACCAACGATTTGGGAGACGAAGTCGTGCTCGACGTCGTGAAGGGTGAGGTTAAAAGCGGAGATGCGCTGGAGCTGAAGGTAGCCGGCATCCATAAGGACAAAGGCAGCACGCCGACGGCCGCCGGGCAGGTCATCCTGTCGGCTTCCGGCAGCCAGCGTTCGGTGCTGTCCGGCCTGAAGACAGGCGATACGGTAGCGGTCTCCTTCAGCCTCGATCCGGCCTGGAGCGGCGTGACGATGGCCATCGGCGGCTCCGCGCTGCTCGTCAAGGACGGGGCGGCGCAGCCGAACAGCGACCCGGCGGCTCATCCGCGCACGGCGATCGGTACGAAAGCGGACGGCTCCGTCGTCATGCTGGAAATCGACGGGCGCCAGCCGGGCTTCAGCGAAGGCGTGACGCTGGCTGAGCTGGGGCGGATCATGGAGGAGATGGGCGTCGTGAACGCCATCAACCTGGACGGCGGCGGCTCGTCCACGTTTATCGCCCGCATGCCGGGCGAAACCGGGCGCACGCTGCTGAACTCCCCTTCGGACGGCGGGGAGCGCAAGACGGCCAACGGACTGCTGCTTGTGAACAAGGCGGCGGAAGGGCCGCTGGACAAGCTGGTCGTCCAGCCGCAGCTGGCAAGGGTGCTGGCCGGCTCCACGGCAGCCTTTAAGGCGGCCGGCGTGGATGTTAACCTGCATCCGGCCGCCATGGACGGCACGCCCGAGTGGAGCGTCAGCCCGGAGATCGGAACGATCGACGGCAGCGGCGCCTTTACGGCGGGTTCCACGCCCGGACAGGCGGATATCGCCGTCGCATCGGGCGGCAAAAGCGGTGCCGGGAAAGTCGAGGTGGTCGATACGCTGACCGGGCTGAAATTTGGCGATCAGCTGCGCAGCTTCCCGCCGGGCCAGTCGGAGACGCTGAAAGTGACCGCACTCCGCGACGGCCAGGTGGTGCAGGCGGACAACCGCCTGCTGACATGGCGCGTCGAGGGGCCGATCGGCACGATCGACGACGCCGGCGTATTTACCGCGGCGGAAGGCAACGAGCTGAGCGGCAAAATTGTGGTCAGCTACAAGGGGGTGGAAGCTCAGATGGACGTGACCATCGGCCAGCCTCCGGTCGTGCTGGAGGATTTCGAAAACGGCCTGGACAAGTACTTGCCGTCAGCCGGCGCGCAGTTTAAAACATCCAAGGTGAGCATCGAGACAAGTGAGGACCTCGTCCGTTTCGGCAGCGGTTCGCTGAAGCTGGAGTACGATTTTACCGGGATGCCGGGAACTTCGGGCGCTTACCTGCAGAGCAAGACGCCGGCGGAGGCCATTCAAATTCCGGGATATCCGGAGAAGATCAGCATGTGGGTATACGGGGACGGCAAAACCCACTGGCTGCGCTCACAGCTGCGCGACAGCAAGGGAGCGATTCCGCTCGATTTTACCGACCAGAATATCGGCATTGATTGGACCGGGTGGAAGTACCTTGAGGCGGAAGTGCCCAAAGGCCGGACGCTCCCGCTGACCATGGACATGCCGGTCCGTTACATGGAAACTTCGTCCCCCAAGAAGGATGCCGGGGTGATCTACGTCGATCAGATCCGGGCTCTGTACGGTCCGAATCAGGACGACATGGAGCCGCCGATTCTGAAGGACTTTTCACCGGCGGACGGGGAGACGATCCGCAGCAACCAGCCGGTGATCAAGGTGTACGGAGAAGACGCGGGATATGATCCGGCGCAGCATCCGGGGACGACGCTGATCGATCCGGACTCGATCCGGTTTGACCTGGACGGGCAGCGCGTGCAGCACACGCTGTATCCGCCGGAAGGCCGGATTTATTACACCCCGGCGACGCCGCTGGCGGACGGACTGCACCTGGTTAAGGTGTCGGTGACGGATTTGTCCGGCAACCGGACGACCGAGGCGTGGACGTTTAACGTGGACACTGGTTCCTCAAAGCTGACGTACGATACGCCGAAGGAGCTGTACGGGGGCCGCGCGTACACGGTCGACATCAAGGGTGTGAAGGCTTCCGGCTTGCAGGGAGGACAGCTTCGGCTTGCTTTTGACCTGAGCAAGGTAGAGAATCTCACATTTACTCCGGGCGGCAAGCTGGACGCGACCCAGGCAAGCGCAGCCATCGGCGAAGACGGCACGGCAGCGTTGACTTTCAGCCAATTGAACAAAGCAGGGCTGACCGACAGCGATTTGATCGGACAAATCAGCTATGACGTGAAAAAGGACGCCGCCGGAACGAATGAAATCCGGTTCGAGTCCGGAAACGTTACATTTGCGGGCACAGGCAGCGTGGTGTATCCCTTCTTTGGGCTGCCGCTGAAATCCGATATCAAGAGCGCCCTGTCGCTGTCTTGGAACGAGAACGGCAACATTCAGGGCTACGAAACGGTCTTTTCGGTCAAAGACGAGTCGGGGGAGCCGGTCGAAGGCGCGCAGATCACCGCGGACGGCAGCCCGGTCGGAACGACCGATCCGCAGGGCGAGCTGAGCACCAAACAGCTGACGGCTGAGGTCAAGACGTATCAGGTGCAGGCGATGAAGGGAGACCTGTACAGCCCGGTGGCGGAGTTTAAGGTGTCGCCGCTGTCCGGTACGGAAACGCCGTACAACATCAGCGTCAGCATGGGCGAGGATCCGGCCGCATCCCGCGGATTCACTTGGCATACGAGCCCGGCCACGGAGCAGACCGTGGTGGAATTGGCGAAAAAGGCGGACTTTACCGGGTTTGACCAGCCGAATGTGATGAAAACGGAGGGAGCAAGCTATCTGTACCAAACGCTGGATCTGGGGGCGATCCGGGTGCATAAGGCAACCGTAAGCGGTCTTGTGCCGGGCACCGAATACGTGTACCGCGTCGGCGACGGCAGCGGTCATTACAGCCAGCAGGGCACATTCAAGACGGCTGAAACTGACGGGGATCATACCAAGTTCCTGTATTTCGCCGACTCCCAGGCGGGAGATCTGGCAGGGTTCAAGCTGTGGGGCAACACGGTGAAGAAGGCGGTGGAAGATTCGCCGGACGCCGAGTTTATGGTCCATGTCGGCGACATGGTCGACAAAGGCTTTAACGAGCAGGAATGGAAGTGGTGGTTCAGCGAAGCGCAGGACGCGTTCTTGAACACGACGCTGGTCGGCGCGATCGGTAACCATGAAGTTATGGGAACGAAGGAAAACAACGATTTCCTGGCCCATTTCAACCAGCCGGGCAACGGTCTGCCGAGCCTGGCGGGAAGCAACTTCTCTTTTGATTACAAGAATATTCATTTTGTCGTCCTGAACAGCGAATACCAGTACGAGGAGCAGAAGGACTGGCTCGATCAGGACTTGTCCCAGACGGATAAAAAATGGAAGATCGCCATCTTCCACCGCGGCCCGTACGGCAGCATTTACGATACGGCCGACATCCGGCGGCTGTGGGCGCCGGTGCTCGAGCAGCATCGGGTTGATCTTGTCCTGAACGGGCATGATCATATTTACTTGCGGACCTTCCCGATGATGAACAACGAGATCGTCCCGGACGGGCAGGGAACGACCTATGTCGTGGCCGGCTCGACCGGACCGAAGTTCTACTCGCTGACCAAGCGGGACTGGCAGCGGATCACCGACGACGAAGCGACGCAAATGTACGCTTCGGTCGAGGTGGACGGCGACAGCTTGCACTTTGTGACGAAGACGGTCGGCGGACGAACCGTCGACGAGTTTACGCTGTCCAAGCAGACGGCTGCTCCGGCTCCGGAATCGGTCGAAATCGAGCAGCAGGACGTGAAGCTTTCGGTCGGCGAAACCCGGCAGCTTACCGCTAAGGTGAAGCCGGATGGAGCGGACCCGAGCGTTACGTGGTCCGTCTACAGCGCCGAGCCGACCGGGGAGGGCGGCGAAGTGGTGACCGTATCGCCGGAAGGTCGGTTGACGGCGACGGGCACGGGAACGGCCGTCATTCGGGCGGCAAGCACGGTGAACCCGGATCTGTTCGCGGAGACGATTGTCACCGTGAATCCAGCGCCGGAAGGCGAGCCCGAATCGCTGTCGCTGACGGGCAAAGAGGTGCTGAAGGAAGGCGAGACCGACCAGACCGTGACGGAGGCAGTCTATGCAGATGGCACGCGCATTCAGGTGCTGGAAGGCGTAACCTTCAGCAGCAGCCGCGAGGACGTGGCTTCGGTGAGTGAGCAGGGCGTAGTGACGGCGATAGCCGAAGGGAAGACGGTGATATCGGCTGCCTACGGCTCGTTGTCGGCCGAATATGAACTCACCGTTCAAGCTCCGGAACAGCCGGGCGGAGGCGACCCGGGCAACGGCGGTGGAGACAACCCCGACGGAGGTGACCCGGGCAACGGCGGTGGAGATAACCCCGGCGGAGGTGACCCAGGCAACAGTGGAGGAGATAACGGTGGGAATTCAGGCAGCGGTGGGGGAGGCTCTCCTGCACCCGTGCAGCCACCGGTGACTCCGCCCGCCCAGCCGGATCCGGAGCCGGGCCAAAACGGCAAGTGGAAACTTAACGCCGAGCAGCTGACGGCGCTTCTGAAGACAGGCGGAGCCGTATTAGACACCGATCAGCCGTTCGAAGAGCTGATTCTGCCGGGCAGCGCCGCCTCGCTGCTCCAGGGACAGCCGGTGACGGTGAACGCGGCTGACCTGAAGATCACGCTGCCTGCCGGTATCCTGCAGACGGTAAGCGGCCAGCTGCCCGCCGATCAGCTCGAAGGCAGCACGATTCGGCTGGCGGCATCCCGCGCGCCGGAGACGGAAGCCTCTGAGCGGGTGGCGAAGGCCGGGCAGGCGGAAGGCGCGGTGCTTCGCGCCGGAAGCAGCCTCTTCACCCTCAGCCTGAGCTTCATCACGAAGGACGGCCAGGTTCACCCGGTGACGGCGCTGGAGCAGCCGGTAACGCTTGAGCTCCCCGTAGGTTCGGGGCTTGATGCCAAGCTGTCCGGGCTGTATGGCCTGAGCAGCCAAGGTGCGCTGGTCTATATCGGGGGAACGGCCGCAGCCGGCAAGCTGAAAGCGGAAGTAAGCTCGCTGGATGCCGCTTACGCCGTTCTGGAATACGGAAAAAGCTTCGCCGATACGAACGGGCATTGGGCTTCCGGCGTCATCCGGGAGCTGGCGGCGAAGCATCTCATCGACGGCGTCGGCGGCGGCAGCTTCGCGCCGGATCAGCCGGTGACCCGCGCCGAAATGGCGGCGATGCTGGTCCGCCTGCTGCACCTGGAGGGCGACGGCAGCGCGCCCTTCAGCGACGTGCCTTCCGCGGCATGGTACGCGGAAGCCGTCTCCGCCGCCGCGAAGGCGGGCATCGTCCAAGGCGTCAGCGGCGCAAGCTTCGCGCCGGACGCCTTGATCAAGCGCCAGGAAGCGGCGGCCATGATCGTCCGCGCCTATCGGGCCGCGGGCGGGACAGCCGCAGCCGGCGGGGCATTGGCGCCGTTCACGGACGTCACCGGTTCGCCGGCCTGGGCGCAGGAAGCCGTCCGGTCCGCGTATGCCGCCGGACTGATTCAAGGGCAGGGGCCAAGCCGGTTTAATCCGGACGGCCAGGCCACCCGGGCCGAAACGGCCCAGATCTTGTACAACGTCCTGACCCAATTGGAGCAGGCGGGAAAATAAGTTTCGGATTCAAAAAGTTTCGGTCTCAAATCAAGAAGACCGGCAGGGAACAGCTTCATTAAGCTGACCCTGCCGGTCTTTTTTTGTTACTCCATGAATCCTTTGATCAAGCCGGCAATTTGCCCGGGCGCCTGATCGTCGGGAGCGTTGTGGTGAAGACCTTCCAGAGATACGACCTGCCTGTCGGGCAGGCAGCTTTCCAGTGCTGCCGCCGCTTCGTGCAAATAACCCGGCGACTTGGTTCCGGTCATGAGCAGCACGGGTACCTTCACTTCCCGATACTGGTCGATGCCGAAGTCCTCCCGGAGCACAGCCCGGATTTCCTTGGGAACGGTCCGCAGCAGTTGCACGTTCTCTTCCCATTCCTCCCCTTTGGCCATTTTGCGGAACATCAGGTTCAGCAGCGGCTTCGGCAGCCGGCCGAGCCATCCGCCCATGCGCATGCCTTTCAGGAAGGTGACGCTCGCCGCGGCGTAATCCTCCCGCTGCATCTCCCGCTCGAATGTGGGCAGCCATTCGGACGGAAAGTAGCGCATCATCGGCGGTTCATACAAGGCTACCTTGGTGAGCGGGCGATGTTTTGCGAGCTGAAGCGCCACGACAGCTCCGTAGCTGTGGCCGAAGAGCAGGGAGATTCCGTGTTGGTCCATGATGGCGGCCGCATCCGCGCACTCGGTGGCCAGGGAATAGGCGTCTCCCTTGGCGCCGCTTCCGTTCCGTCCCCGCCGGTCCATGACGTATACCGTGAAGGTGTCCGACAGCTCCCGGGCGAGCTGAAGGTAGTGCTGGGAGGCCCGGAAAGCGCCGTGAATAATCAGAAGTCCGGGCCCTGCACCCATCACCCTGTAACCGATAACCGTTCCGTCATTGGCGCGGACGGTGCCCATACTCCCTTGATCCGCTCTCAGTTCCATGACGTTACCTCCTGGTCTATGAATATTGGTGATTTTTCATTATTGTTGAATATGGAAACAATATTACAACATCTTTGTTTCCTTAGTCAACAATAAAACGGAGTTGTTATGTTGTTTTCCTCAGCTTTTTCCTCTTTGAGCTGCTCTGCTTCCGAGATATGCCTTCGATTTGGCTGCCCAATATCGCTTTACCCCCGGCATGGCTTCTTGTCGACCCGTGTTGATGTCGATATTTTCGCAAAATTAAATATCCAGAAACAGGGAATTTCCGGACGGTTTTTACATAGATTTAATCAATTGATGTAAGCCCTGCCATCTATCAAAGGCAACCTGCTTTTGAAAATATGAATACGCTCGCAATTCTTGATCTATCTCTATGAACCTTACATTCACACATCATTGATATATTATCCTTATTTTACATATCAAAGGAGAAACTCGCCATTAGATCACATGCTTCGGCAAAAGTTGCTATATACAAGTCACAAAATCAGCCTTAAAGCTTTACAAAAACTTAATTCTAGCTTTACGAAGCATGAATTGAATCTCCCAGGGCTTATACGTATCATTTCCTAATGATTATTGCATTGATAGGAGGGAAAGATTTGAAACGGAGTTTTGCTCTGACAAGCCGTCTGCTTGCTGCGCTTCTGCTGTGGACGTCGCTGTTTTCCACAGGGTATCTTCCGGATTCTCCGGCAAGCGCGGAACCTTCGGAGGTAAATGTTTTTGCGGCGGAAGGCGTTAAAGCGACGGCTAGCGGTTATCTGTCGTCAGAATATGCGCCGTCCGGAGCCATCGATGGTCACAGCGACAGCGGCAAATGGAGTGATGCAAGCGATGAAGGAAGCCTGCCTGATGAAGGTCACCCCTATTGGTTGAAAATTGACGTCGGCGCCGAAGCGACGGTTGATCGGTTTGTCATCTCCCATGCAAGCGCGGCGGGAGAACCGGACGACTTGAACACCCGGGATTTCACGATAGAAACAAGCAGCGACGACAAGAATTGGACGCCGGTGGTGACCGTGACGAACAATACATACGGCACGACTACGCATGATTTGGAACAGCCGGTGCAGGCCCGGTATTTCAAATTGAATATTACGAATCCAGGCGGCCAAGATCCGGAGACCGGCAAGGCTGCCGCGAACATCTACGAGTTTCAGGCATTCGGAAGCCTGGCTGCAACACCGGTGGCCGAAACCCCATCGGTTGAGACACCAGCGGCGGACATTCCGGTAACCGGAATCAGCCTTAATCCGCCCACCTTGGTGCTGACGGCAGGCGAGACGTCGCAGCTGACGGCTGCCCTTGAGCCTAAGGACGCTGCACAAACTAGTATCACATGGTCGTCTGACCGTCCCGATATCGCGACGGTGAGCGAGGAGGGTCTGGTTACAGCGGTCAGCGCAGGAACCACCGGAATCTCGGCGACCACGAAAGATGGAGGCTTCAAGGCTTCCTCGCTGATCACCGTACAAGAAGGCGCTGTACAGGGAGCTGCCGCCGCTGCAGGCGGAAAGCTGATTGACCGGGGCAGCGAATGGTCCTACCTGGATGACGGCACAGGTCCGGGAGCAGGCTGGCAGACCTCCGGATATGACGACAGCGGATGGAAGCGCGGAGCAGCCCCGCTCGGCTATGCCAGCAGCGGGAAAGGGCTCGATCTGCAAACCCGGATCGGGTATGGTCCGGACGGAAACAACAAATACATTACGGCTTACTTCCGTAAGAAATTTCAAATCGAAGACGCGGATGCGGTGAAGCAGCTGGCGGCGACCCTCGTCCGCGACGACGGCGCAATTATTTATTTGAACGGTCAGGAAGTCTATCGAACGAATATGCCGCAAGGATCCGTCACTTCGAGCACGCCGGCATCTTCCGCCGTGGCCGATGAGCGAGAGGACTTCGCTTTCACGATTGACCCGTCCCTCTTGGTGAACGGCACGAATGTGCTGGCGGCTGAAGTCCATCAGAACGCCGCAACCAGCTCGGACCTGTTCTACTCGCTGGAGCTAACTGGTTCGGATGCGGTTCCTCCGGTCATCGGCAAAGACCAGGGGCTGCTGGGTGAATATTACACCGGAACGAGCGACTTTGGATTTGGGCAGCATACAGCGACCGTGGTGGATTCCCAAATCAACTTCAGCAACTTGGACAATATCCTGCAGAGCCTGACCGGCAGCCAGGACCATGCCAACGTTCGCTGGACCGGGCAAATCGTCCCGCCGCAGTCGGGGGATTACACCTTCTATATGATCGGCGATAACGGCTTTCGGCTCTGGATCGACGATCAGCTGGTGATCGACCACTGGGTCAACGACTGGGACAAGGAGCAGACCAGCCTTCCCGTGACTCTCGAGGGCGGTACGAAGTACCGCTTCAAGGTCGAGTATTTTGAGGACTTCGGCGGCTCAAACCTATATCTGCGCTGGTCTACATCAGCGATGAACAAGGATATCGTTCCGAGCAGCGCCTTTTATCTGCCGGAAAATTATACCGGACCGTTGTCTGGGAGCGTAGCGGCAGACGGGCTCCGCCTGAAGCTGACGATGAACGCAGACCTGGCAGACTTGCCGACCGGCCTCCAAGATCACTTTACGCTGCAAGCGGGAGGCCAGCCGGTATCGGTGACCGGAGCGGAGCAGGGCAGCGACTCTTCCGACCTGATCCTGCGCTTCGCGGATACCGTTTTGCCAAATCAAAGCCTTCAACTGTCTTATGACGGAAAAGGTGGGCTGAAGCTTGCGGATGGAACGGATGCGGCCAGCTTCATGTTCACTCCGGCTAATTTATCCGAGGTTGTCGACTATTCTCCGATGGCCATTGCGATGTCGTTTCACGATGAAGCGAAAACGAACCGGTCGTTCGCCTGGTATACGAGCTATGAGAAGCCGGACCACGCGCCGTCGAATATTAAAGACAGTGTCGCGGAGATCGTGCCTGCCGGCCAAAACTTTGATTCGAAAGAGGTTAAGCGTTATGTCGGCGAACCGGAGGACACCCGGGTACTGAATCTCAAAATCACCAACTCGACGACAGGCTCTTTTATCAGTCACAAGGTTAATGCTGAAGGGCTGGCACCGGGAACGGCTTACCAGTACCGGGTAGGAAGCGACGGCAATTGGAGCGCCACAGGCAGCTTCACAACTGAAAAGGAAGACGAAAACAGTTTCGATTTTCTCTATTTGACGGATTCGCAAGGCGGCAACTCGCATGATTATGAGGTATGGGCCGATACGCTGAAGAACGGCCTGGCGGATTACCCGAACGCCAAATTTATGGTCATGACCGGTGACGAGGTAGATGCCGGCTCACTGGAATCCCAGTGGCTGGATTACTTTGGCAAACCACAGGATATGCTGCTGCATCTGCCGATTATGGCGGCGGTCGGTAATCATGAAGGGCCTTATAACGATAACTATTATTATCATTTTAACTATCCGAACGATTCGATTGACGATCCGCTGCCTCCGGGAAGCGTATACTCCTTTGACTATGGAGATGCCCATATCATGGTTCTGAATACGATGGACATCGGCTGGGACGACCGTCAGAAGGAGTCCTTCAACCAGCAGATCGACTGGCTGAAGCGCGAAGTGGCTGAAACGGACAGGAAATGGAAGATCGTCGCTTTCCACAAGGCGATTTATTCCCTGGGCAACCATGCGCTGGACAGCGATATTTTACAGCTGCGCCAGACGCTCTATCCGGTTTTTGACGAACTCGGAATCGACGTAGTGCTGCAGGGGCATGACCATACTTTTATGAGATCTTACCAGATGTATAACGACAAGCCGGTGGCAAACGTGAAAACGGATGAGAACGGCAGCGCAGTGAATCCGGACGGGACGCTCTATATGATCAACAACTCGTCGGGCACCAAATACTACGATCTGAAAAACGGGGTCGACCGGTATTACGCGGCCACGTACCAACAGCCATACGAGCCGATCTATTCGGGAATCCAGATGACGGAAGACAGCTTTACGATCCAGTCCTATAAATCCGGTGAACAATCGCCCTTCGACACCTATACGATTCTCCGTAAAGACGACAGTCGGCCGGATCCTGTACAAGACTTGACTGCAGGTCGTACCGGGGAAGGAAAGACCGTACTGTCCTGGACCAAACCGAAGGATAAAAGCCCGGAGGATGCGGTCAGAGGCTTCCGCATTTACGAAGTGAACGGCAAGCTCGGTAAGAACTGGAGCGCTTATGTACCGGCTGCCGAAGGAAAGAGCAGCTATCAGTATGCGGTCGAAGGAAGCAAATCCGGCGAAACTTACGAATTTGCCGTCCGGGCGGTCGACAAACGGGATAACTCGGAGGCAAGCGCCGTAAGCACGGGGGACAGCGTTCCTGCAGCACCGACGGCTCCGGTGGTCGACGATGGGCACAACACTTTCGGCTGGACCAACGTTCCCGGATACGCGGAATGGTCCGATTACGAATACAGCGTTGACGGGGGCAAGACGTGGTCGCCGGTAACGGCAAATCCGCAGCTGGTCGGGGATCAAGACTACGCCGCCGGTTCGGTGATGGTGCGGGTGAAGGCCGATGAGGATGGTGGAAGACCTGCCGGACTGCCTCTCCGATCGGACCAGGCATTTACCGTCAACAGCGTTCATAACACCTATTCGATCACAGGGACCGTGAAAAGGGATGATCAGCTTCAGGTCGACGTGACCATCGACGCATTGGCAGATTACGACGGCAAGGCTTGCGTAGTGTTTGAACTTCTGAACGGGAACACGCCGATCCTGATTAACTCGATTCCGCTGGGCCGGGATCAGATGAACTATTCCCAATACTTCAACGTCAGTGGAGCCGATTACCGGGTCAAGGTGTTCGTATTTGACCGGTTCGACAGCGACCTGAATGTTCCGCTGCAGCTGGCGAAGCCCGCCCTGCTCAAGTAAACGGATCGAAAGGAATGAATACGGTGAAGAAATATTTAGCGGCCGTTCTGGTGGTGCTGTTCCTGCTGTCACCGGTCTCAGCCTTCGCGGCGTCTTCCCTCACGCTTTCCTTAAGCGTGGAAGAGGTTCGGCGCGGCGGCGATATCAAGCTGTCCGGAACGGCCAGCAGCGATCGTAACGACGTGGTCGTCAAAATTGTGAGCCCTAAACAAGCAGTATTTTATATTGATGCGATAACGCCAGTACAGGGAGCCTATTCCGCCGTAGTGGCCGTTCCGCAAGACGCGGATTTGGCACCATCGGGAACCTACACGGTGATTGCCGGCGTCGGTAGTGAAGAGGTGACCCGGACCTTCTCGGTCACAGATGGAAACAGCGTACCTGAGAATCCAGGCAACGGCAATGGTAACGGGAACGGCTCGGGCGGCGGTGGAAGCACAGGGGACAGCGGAAGCGGTGCCGTCCCCGCTCCTTCCGACCCTTCCGGCATCCCATCCGCCGCAGGCCAGGTTTCCGGCACGAGCATTACGCCGGAGAAGACTGCCGACGGGCGGTATATATTTGGCAGCGGCACTTTCGAGACGGCGCTTGGAAAAGCCGGGGATTCGCTCACCGTTTCCCTGCCCGCCTCGGCGGCAGCCGGCGGCTCGGCGCTGGAGTTTCCAGCGGCAGCGCTGAAGTCGATCCAGAACCGGAACGTCGATCTGGTGATCGTCTCCGGCAATGTCAGCCTGCGGCTTCCTGCGGGCGTCGCCGGGGCAGCGGATGACCGGCAATCCAAGGTTCGGATCGTGCTGAATACCGAACTGACCGCGGACGCGAAGAACGAGATTCAGCAGTCGCTGAAAGATCATCCGGAGCTTACTTCGTCCGGCATCGTCCTCTCGGTCGTCATGGAGATCATATCCGCAAGCGGCAGTGTCACTGAAATCCATAAGCTGGACAAACCTGCGGAAGTGACGCTGAAACTGAACGAGGAGCAAAAGGCCTCCGCATCCGCGGATCTGGCCGGCGTATATGCGGTAGACGGCAGCTCCGTAGAAGCTGTCCCGGGGCGGTGGAGTAACGGAGCCTTTATTTTCACGGCCGCACATTTTTCATACTACGCGATTCTGGAGTACAAGTCGTCCTTTACGGATATGGTCGGCCACTGGGCGGCAGGTGCCGTGAATTTCCTTGCCGCGAAGCATCTCGTGACCGGCGTGGACGCAGCGCATTTCGAGCCGAACCGCAGCATGACCCGCGGAGAATTCGTCACGCTCGTCATGCGGGCCATCGACTATACAGGGAACATGCCGGCGAAGGCTCCGGCTAACGGGCCGGCCTTCTCGGATATCGCCGCAGGTGCGTATTACGCCCAGCCGGTTACTGACGCGGCAGCGCTAGGCATCGTTTCCGGATATGACGGAGCATTCCGGCCTAAAGACCGGATTACCCGGGAAGAGGCGGTGGTGGCACTGGTTCATGCCGCAGCCTATTTCGGCCTGAACGAAACGGGCAGCGGGCAGCCGGATTTTGCCGACAATGACCGCATTTCGGCCTGGGCGGCCAGCGCAGTGAACCAAGCTTGGTCGCTGGGACTGATTCAAGGGGACGGCAAGCAGTTTAACCCAGCAAAACCGGTGAGCCGTGCCGAAGTGGCGGTTATGATCCAGCGGATGCTGGAGGACCGGCAGTGAGTAGACCGAAATAGGGAGGGAACCATCCCCAATGGGAAAACGGATTATATCCATCGCCATGCTGGTGCTGCTGATGTGTGCCATGCTCTTCCCCGCGCAGACGGTGACCGTTTCGGCGGCCGCCGTCTCCTCCGCGGGAGGAGAACAGACCAGAAACGTGGCTCTGAATGCGAAAGTAACGGTGTCTGGACAATGCAACAATAACGAGAGTGGAAGCAAAGCCGTTGACGGTAAAAACGACACGAAGTGGTGCGACAACGGAAGCGCTGCGGTGAAATGGCTTAAGCTGGATCTTGGGAAGGCTTATACCATCAACGAATGGGTCGTGAAGAACGCCGCCATGGGGGAGAACAGCAACAGCCCGTTCTGGAATACGAAGGATTTTCGGCTGCAGAAGAGCGCTGACGGAGTGAAGTGGGAAGATGTTGACGTGGTGACGAACAATGCCCAGTCGATCGTGGACCGGTATGTTCCGGCCTTTACTGCGCAGTACGTCCGCTTCTATGTAAGCAAGGGGGCTTATGACAGCAATACGGTGCGCTTGTATGAGCTTGAGCTGTATGGGGTGGACGCCGGACAAACCCCGGCCTACCCGGCCATCAACATGGACGCGGTCGATTACGTCGATCCGTTCATCAATACGATGGGAGACAACGGTCAGACGAATCCCGGGCCGTCGTCCCCGTTCGGTCTGGTCTCGCTGGGACCCGACAGTGACGGCGGCGCGTTCAGCGGATACTACTATCAGGACCAGAATTTGAAAGGTTTTTCGCATCTGCGCTTCAGCGGCGTCGGCTGCAGCGGGGCGGGCGGCAACGTTCTGATGATGCCGGAGACGCGGACGTTTACGAAGAACAGCAGCGATTACAAGCAGAAGTACGATAAAAGCAGCGAGCAGGCTTCTGCGGGATATTACGCGGTGAAGCTTGCATCCGGCATCGGCGTCGAGTTGACGGCTTCGGATAACGTCGGTTTTCACCGCTACACGTTTCCAGCCGCGGCGAATGCCGGCTCCGTGCTGGTCGACCTGTCCAATTCTTATGCCGGCATGGTCGATGCCTATCTGAACGTGGAGAACAACCATGAAATCAGCGGCATGATCAAGTCGCAAAACGTGTGCGGACACGGTTATTACACGATTTATTATTCGATCCAATTCGACCATGATTTTGACTCTTATACGTCCTGGCAGGGCGATGCTACGGGAAGCGAAGCGGTTCGCACCGGCTCGAACAGCGGGGTATGGGTCAATTTCAACACGGCGGACAACAAGGTGGTCCAGGCTAAGGTAGGCTTGTCGACGATCAGCGTCGACCAAGCTAAGTATGAAAGGGATCATGATATCGCCGGGTGGGATTTTGACGCCCAGCGCACGAAGACGAGAAACACCTGGAGTGAACTGCTGAACAAGGTGGAGATCAAGGACGCGGATGAGGAGAACAAGAAAGTTTTTTACACACAGCTGTACCATTCCTTCCTCAGCCCGAAAAATGTGACCAGCTCCAGCGGCACCTTCAAGGCGGCGCGGGATGAAACCACGGTGCGGAAGGCCTCTGAGCTTGGGGATGACTTTGCGTACTATAACGGCTGGACAACATGGGACGATTTCCGGAAATATTCCCTGTTCTCCGTGCTTGTGCCCAAGGAGTACAACAACATGGTCAAATCCCTGGTGGATGTGTATAAAACCCGGGGCTCCTACACCCAGTGGGGTGACGGGTATTGGCCGAGTCCGACCGTAAGGAATGAATTCAACGGTGCGGTCATTTTAGATGCATATGCCAAAGGATTTGACGATTTTGATGCGTATACTGCACTCAAGGGCATGGCGGTGGATGCGGACAACTTCTCGATCAGCGACGGTGAAATTTCCGGCAAGCTGGAGAAGGCGAAGAGCGCCTACTTCCCGATGAAACTGGCCGAAATGCTCGGCGACGGCGATACGTATGAGAAATACAAGACGATCGCGCTTTCCTACAAAAAATTGTGGAACAAGGATCAGGTGGACGAAAACGGCAGCAAGACGGGCTTCTTCACGCCGAACGGAAGCACGGTGAGCAAGAACGATGTGACGGCGGTGGACAAGTATGCGTATCAAGGGAATTTGTGGACGTACCGCTGGTCCGCTTCCCAGGATATGAACGGCCTGGCTGAGCTGATGGGCGGAAAAAGAGCCATGGCCGAGCAATTGCAGCATTTCTTCAGCATCAACGAATATATGGCGATCAACGAGCCGGATTTGGATGCCCCGTACCTGTTTAACTATTTGGGCATGCCGTATTTGACCCAATACTACGTCCGGCAGTACACCACGGAAGTGGTAACGCAGAAATACCATAACCACGGGCTGTATGCCTATCCGATCCAATCGCGGGTATACCGGGATGACCCGGAAGGTTATCTTCCATCCATGGACGATGACGCCGGCGGCATGTCTTCCTGGTTTGTCTACAGCGCCATGGGGCTTTTCCCGGGGAACCCGGGGGACGCGAACTTCCTGATCGGCTCGCCAATCTTCTCTGAGCTGACCCTGCATCTGGACGGAGGGAAGACGTTTACCATCAAGGCTAACGGCGTTTCCAGCACGAATCGCTTTATTCAGTCCGCGAAGCTGAACGGGAGCTCGTTCGACCAAGCCTGGATCAGCTACGAGGATGTAATGAAGGGCGGTACGCTGGAATTCGAAATGGGTCCGGAGCCGAATACGAAGTGGGGCGCGTCCGCGGATGCGGCACCGCCAATGACGGACTACTCGGCAGACATTGATCAATCGCTGTCTCGTCAGAAGCTCATTGCGGAAGGATCCGACTGGAAATACTACGATCAAGGTCAGAATCCTGGCAGCGCATGGAACGATACCGGATTAGACGACAGTGCATGGGCTTCGGGTAAGGCGATGCTGGGCTACGACAGCAAAAACCTTGTCAAGACCAAAGTCGGCTATGGTCCGGACGCGAATAACAAGTACCCGACGACGTATTTCCGGAAAACCTTTGAGGTGACGGATCCGTCCGGCATCCTTGAACTGGATGCGAGCCTGATCCGTGACGACGGCGCGGTTGTCTATTTGAACGGACATGAAGTGATCCGGACAAATATGCCTGCGGGTGAGGTGACTTATAACACTTACGCGAATGCAACCGTTAACGATGAGCGGGACCGGAACGCTTACCGGATCGACCCGTCCTATTTGGTGAAGGGCACGAACGTCATCGCCGCCGAGGTGCATCAGGTGAATGCAACCAGCTCGGATATCGCTTTCGAATTCAGCCTGGATGCGGTGAAACAGATGGCGAAACCGGCAGCTCCAACGCAGCCGAAGGTGGACGACACAGCCAACACGTTCGGATGGACGAATGTGCCGGGATTCGATCAGCCTGCCGACTACCAATTCAGCACGGATGGGGGCAAGACCTGGAAACCTGTCACAGCGAACCCGCAGGTGGTCGGTCCGTTGGCATATAAGATCGGCCAGGTTCAGGTCCGGGTCAAGGCGGATGCGGACCATGCGGCCGGGCTGGCGCTGTCTTCAGATAGGGCCTACACCTCCGACATTCAATGGGATGTATATGATTTGAAGGCCGATGTGAAACGGGAGCGTCATATGACGGTCCAGGTTACCGGCACGTTAAAAGGTAACTATGCCGACTCTGCCGTCGCCGTCATTCAGTTAATGAAGGGCGACAGCGGAGCGCTGGTGTCCAGTGCCGTACCGGTGCAGTCCGGCAGCTTCCAGCTCTCACAGACCTTTAATGTGAGCTCCAGACAATACCAGGTGAATGTATACCTTGTTGACCAATTTAATGGGAACATTTACGATTCGCTGTGGCTGGCCGAGCCGGTTGTGACGCAGCCTGAGCCCGTGCCAGAGCCGGAACCGGAGACGCCGGCGGAACCCGAACCGGATCCGCTGCCCGTACCGAAACCAGAGCCTCAGCCTGAGCCCGAGCCTCCGGTCGAGCCGACGGATCCGGGCATTCCGGGAGACGGGCAGCCAGGCGAAGAAGTGCACATGATTGAGCTGGAAAACCGCAGCGAGTGGTCTTCCGCGGTGAACACGTTCAACAACGGACCGCTCAAAACGGAAACGAGCAACGGCCGAACGGTGGTCGCCAACACCTTTAACGGGGCGTGGCTTGCTTATTCCAATATCGATTTTGGAACGGAGGGTGCGAACCACTTCACGGTTGAATACGATGCGCCGTCCCAAAAGGTACCGTCCGGTGCGGCGCTGGAGCTCCGGCTCGGCAGCGTGGACGGTGAGCTTGTGGGCACGGTTCAGCTGCCGCATACAGGCAGCGGCTGGGGGACGTTCGGTACCGCCGAAGCCATTTTGGATCGAAACGTCACAGGTAAGCAAAACCTGTATATCGTCATGAAAGGAAGCACGGACAGCGGCCATCCGTATATCGGCAATTTCGACCGGCTGACCTGGGACCGTCAGCAGATCCGGAATGATTATGCACAGCTTGAGCTCGAAAGCTACGATGAGTGGTCGACCGACCTGAATCCGGTGAATAAAGGGCCGCTCAAAACGGAAAAGGGAAAAAGCGGCCAGCAGGTCGCCAATACGTATAGTGGAGCATGGCTCGCCTACAAGCGGATGAATTTCGGCAGCACCGGCGTCAGCCGGCTGTCCATCGAGTATTCCGGCAATAGCGACAGCTGCCCGCCCGACTCGGCTGTGGAGGTTCGCCTAGGCGGCGTCAACGGCACACTGGTCGGCAAAATCGCCGTACCCCCAACCGGAAGCGGATGGGGAACCTACCGCACGGTCACGGGTACGCTGAGTCAGAAGATCACCGGCGTTCAGGACGTTTACCTTGTCTTGACCGGTTCCACCAATGCAACGTATAAATATATCGGCAACTTTGATCATGCCAGCTTCGAATAATTGCCGATTTAGTCCTTATGGATCATTTTTAAGGAAGCGGAGAAAGATTCCGCTTCTTTTTTTGTATCCAAGTGTGGTATCTTTATGTTTTACGACATCAAAGAACGGCTTGTGAAGACTTGGACAAAATACACAAGTTCCGTGATTGAAGAATACAGGTTTTTAGTAGAAGGAGCATATATGACATTTAAAGATTTGAATCTTGACCCGATGATTTTAAAAGCGTTGGCGAAGCAGAACTATACCGAGCCGACGCCGATTCAGGCACAGTCCATCCCCGCTGTACTGGCCGGCCGGGATTTGCTGGGCTGCGCCCAGACGGGAACCGGCAAGACCGCCGCATTTTCCCTGCCTATGATTCAGCTGTTGAGCCGGGAGCCCCGCAAACCGGGGGCGGGCCGCAGGGTCCGTGCGCTCATTTTGACGCCGACGAGAGAGCTGGCCATACAGATTATGGATAACGTGAAGGCGTACAGCCAGTACACCGATTTGCGCACGGCGGTCATTGTCGGCGGCGTCTCGCAAAAACCTCAGGAGCGGGCGCTGCAGCAAGGCGCGGATATCGTGATCGCCACGCCGGGCCGGCTCATCGACCTGATCCATCAGAAGCATATCGATTTGCAGCATGTGCAAATGTTAGTGCTGGATGAAGCCGACCGGATGCTGGATATGGGCTTCATTCATGATGTGAAGCGGATTATCGCCACCATGCCGAAGCGGAAGCAGACGCTGTTCTTTTCGGCGACGATGCCTCCGGAAGTCAACGGCTTGATCCAAACGCTGCTCGTCAATCCGGTAAAAGTAGAAGTTACGCCGGTCTCCTCAACGGCCGAGCGGATTGAGCAGTCGGTTTATTTGCTGGCACAGGGGAGCAAACAGAAGATGCTCGATCAGCTGCTGCAGGACCCGTCGATTGAGTCGGCCCTGGTGTTTACCCGCACCAAACGGGGAGCTGACCGGGTGGCGCGCGCGCTGAAGAAGGTGAATATTACGGCGGAGGCGATCCATGGCGACAAATCGCAAAACAGCCGGCAGAACGCCCTGAGCCATTTCAAAAGCGGGGTGACGCGCATCCTGGTGGCGACCGACATTGCCGCCAGAGGTATCGATATCGATGAGCTTCCCTATGTCATTAACTTTAATCTGCCGAATATTCCGGAGACGTACGTTCACCGGATCGGCCGCACGGGCCGGGCGGGGATGAGCGGGACCGCGATATCCTTCTGCGAAGCGGACGAGCTGCCGTACCTGAAGGACATCGAGAAGCTGATCGGCAAGGCCATTCCCGAAGTGAAGGGTCATGACTATCCGATGGAGCCGCAGGCGGCAATGGCAAATCGTCGTGTGGAGAATTCTCCCGCAAATCGGCCGGCGAAGGCTCAAGCAGGACATTCGCGTAAACCGCAGGCTGGAGATGCCGGTAAGCGGCAGACGGATGGAGGGCATAAACGGAGCAAACCGAAGACAGACCGTGCCCCTAAGGCTGCGGCGAGTGCTGCCCGCAAACCCGTACAAAATGCGAACGGCAGCACGAAGCGTAGTGTGGGCGGCAATTCTAAGGGAAATGCGAACGGCAATCCTAAGGGAAATGCGAACGGCAAGTATCAGGGGAATGTGAACGGAAATCCCAATGGCCGCACGAACCGCAGAACAAAGCAGAGCGGATCGGACAATAGAAACAAGGTGAGTTCGTCTCATTAAAATAGAATTTTAGGCGCTTTACGCGTTTACCGCAGATGATCTGTGACCCGCAGGAAGGACACTTTACTTGTGACCCTCCAGTGGGTCATTTGTGTTTTCGCCAAGTCGCTTAAGGCTGATCCTTTAAATGATCGTTATACTGCTGCTCCGTGCCGACGTAAAACGCATTGATCGATTTTTCCTCATTCGTACCGTCCGGACGCTGGATCGTATCTGTGCCCATGTGCTGGCCTTGAACCATACCGATCCCCACTTCAGTGCGGTTACCTTGATCATCTGCATAATAAAATGTCATCCCGCCGCCCGTTGGAGCACTTGACGTCTTCAGCACTCCATCTTTCGGGATGTTGTTTACAATGGCATCTCCCTCTTTCGGGAGTTCGGGGTAATCCTTTTGATTGTATATAACAGTAACCCACCCTGTATAGCCGACTGGCAGCACGTAGATGTGGTTCTCCTGCTCATTTAGCCCCTTTGTCCCTATCACGACGGCAGCGACAACAATGACGGCAAACACCGCAATGAACACCTTATATGCTCTAATCAAACCTTTCAAATTTTCACCGCCTTTGGTCGGTATTTTGAACACTTTGGTTAACGCCTTGAAGCAATCGCGGCCAAACAAGAAAACCACCGGGAATAGGTTTTGAGCCTAGCTATCCGGTGGTTTTTCATCTGATTGAAAGCTTACATCAAGTATACTACAGAAAATGGAAGGCTACACTTAAGAATAAGCCCAGATGTGTGAGCCATTAGCAAACCCTTCAATCTTCCCGCAGGGCAGGTTGTATGCATATAGAATGATGAAGGCGGTTATTGGAAAGACACCCATCGACCGCTTACTGCATACACTATAGAAGGGGAAGATGGCGGCAGGTAGCCTCTCTATACATGAAATCAGTCGTCTGCGAAATCGTCGTTTGCAGATTTGACATTCCCAACTGTGTTTAGTATCATTACAGTATATTCATTTTGTGATTTTTACGATTACAGTTTGTATATACTTAAAGATAGGCGGTGGAATGATGAGAATCGAAGTTAGCGATTGGGTCCAAGGGAAGACGGTAGACGGAGAATTTATTCACGGATACATTGAGACGGTGGACGCTCAGAAGGGCATCGCGAGAGTACGCGTCGTTCAATCCGACAACGAGGAAGCGGTCGGCCGCGTGATCGGCGTGCGCGAATCCTGGCTGAGATCGTTGCCGGTCAACCCGCTTGCAGATAAGAACAACGTTGAAAGCTTGATCGACATCGCACTGGCCACCTTCGACGAGGCCTGGTTTAACGAATTGACAGACCACCTGAACGGCTTCGAGAGCAAGAACAGCAAGAATGGCAACGGGATCCGCTACAAAGGGCCCATCAACCGTCTGGGTCTGTTCGAGAAAAAGTAAACGCAGGCCTCGGCAGAGGCACCTCATACCATACAACAGCATGATGAATGCGCTGCTTCCTTTTCCGTCAATAAGGAGCGGCAGCACAAAAAACGGCATGGATCAGCTTACAGCTGACCTGCCGTTTTTCTCATCATTCGCCATTCTCCAATCTCTGCTTGGACAAGAAATTTGAGATTCCCTTAGTGATTTCACTGGGTGCTTCTAAGGGAGAAAGGTGGCCGGTTTGGGGAATGACGAGCAGCTCTGCATGAGGTATGCGTGGCAGCAGCTCACTTTTCAGTGTGTCCAACCGATCTACCGGGTCAGATTCTCCGGCTAGCACAAGGGTGGGAACATGGATGTTTTTCACTTCTGCGGATATATCCTCAAGCATTGCGGTTTCAGGCCATGCCACGCGAGCTAAAGGTGCACTTTTTTGCATATCCTCAAGCACCTTTTCGCGAATGTTTTCCTCAAGAGGAAGCAGGGCGATATTGCTCAAAGCCATTTCTGCTCCCTCACGAGAATCATAAAAATGAACCATTGCGTTTCTTATTTCTTGTGGCATATCTTGAGGTGTCGGGGGAGATGGTGCAACCAAGATCAAGGCTTCCAGACCAGCCGGATTACGGGAAGCCAGTAACTGCGCTGCTTTAGCGCCCATGGAATGACCGACCAGCATATATCTCTTCAAACCAAGCTCTTGAATGAGCGCATGTGCATCATCGGCAAGATCCTGAATTGTATAAGATGCAGCCGACTTATCTGAATCTCCCCATCCGCGGTGGTCATAAGCTATGCAATGGTAGTCTTTTTTTAGAACGTCAATTATTTTATCCCAGGTACGTGCCGACCCGCCGTAAAAGTGCAAAAACACAAGAGCCATGTCTCCTTGTCCCTGCTCTTCAACATGAAGTTCGACGCCGTTTACATGATAGTTCATATCATCCACTCCAATTAATAGTATCAGTAACAGTTACTGTTACATATATTAAAATAACGGTTCATGTTTATGAAGTCAAGTTGATTACTTGTGGATTTATTATAAAATTGATTTGCCTTTCAAAAATCAATACACTAAACATAAGCTTTAATCAGAAAGAAGGACCTTGCAAAAATGGGAAACCGAAGCCAGCAGTTCTCTGTAGCGGTTCATATTTTATGCTTTCTTGAATTTAATAAAAATGGCCGTACCACGTCCGAATTACTTGCGATGAGTGTGAACGCTAATCCGGCGGTGATTAGAAGAATCATGAGAAAACTTACGAAAGAGGGTCTTATTACATCTACTCTTGGAACAAATGCCGCGATAAGCCTGGCCAAAAAGGCAGATCAAATCACGCTGCAGGATGTATACCGTGCTATGGTTGAAGATAATCAGGAGATTTTTATCATTCATCGAGATACAAACCCGACTTGCCCGGTAGGAAGTAAAATGCCGTATTTATTAGACGGAGTTAACACGAAAATCCAAACGACGATGGAGAACGAATTGTCAGGCATTACGATTGATCATCTGGTGAAGAGCGGAATCGTCGAAACGGAAGGCTAACATGAAAATGACCGGATTCCTTAATAAGTAAGGGAATCCGGTCATTCCTTTATACGGAGCAGCGTGGATGGCTTGCTGATGGAAGGCTCTATGGTTATCCTTTCAACCCGGTGGTGCTGATGCCCTCGACGATGTATTTTTGGAAAATGAAGAATACGATGACGACCGGCAGGAGCGACAGCGTGGCCATGGCGAACATGCCGCCCCAATTGTTCAGCGATTCGCCGTCCAGGAACAGCTTCAGCGCAAGGGAAACCGGGAATTTATCCGGGCTGTTCAAGTAGATGAGCGGATTGATGAAATCGTCCCATCTCCAGTAAAAAGAGAAGATCGCGCTGGTGATCAAAGCGGGTCCGATGAGCGGCAGGACCACTCTGTAGAACACGCCGTATTTGCTGCAGCCGTCGATTTTCGCGGCTTCGTCCAGCTCGCCCGGAATGGTGCGGATAAACTGCATGATCAGGAAAATGAAGAACGGCGTGCCGAAGAAATGCGGGACGATCAGCGGCTTGAAGGACGAGAGCCAGCCGAATTTGGCGAACATGACGTACTGCGGCACGAGGACGACGTCCTGGGGCAGCATCATCGTGGTCATCATGGCGGCAAACCAGAACTTCTGGCCGAAAAATTTCGTGCGCGCCAGGCCGAAGGCGACCAGGGCCGAAGAGGCGACGGCGCCGACCGTCGACAGAATGACGATGATGAACGAATTTTTGAAGAAGGTCGCAAACGTCGTCCCGCCGAATCCCTTGAAGCCCGAGACGTAATTGGCGAATTCCAACCGGCTCGGAATGAGGCTGTAGGCGGTCGAGAAAATTTCGCCGTTCGGCTTCAGGGAGCTGGCCGCCAGCCACAGAATCGGATAGATCATGAACAGGGCGAAGATGCCGACCAGTACATGATACAGGACGCGCTTGGGTGTGGACATGGTCATGGCCGTTAGTCTCCCTTCGTCTCGTAGTGAACCCAGCGGGTCGAGGATTTGAAGATAAGCAGGGTCAGGAACCCGACGATGAGCAGCATCACCCAGGCGAGCGCCGAAGCGTAGCCCATCTCAAAGTGCGAGAACGCCTTACGGTACAGGTACAGCGAATAGAGCAGCGTCTGGTCGAGCGGACCACCTTCCCCGCGGGAAATAATGTAGGCCGGCGTAAACGTCATAAATGCCGAGATCGTCTGCAGCGTCAGGTTGAAGAGGATGATCGGGCTCAGCATCGGCAGCGTGATGTTGAAGAAGCGCCGGACAGCATTGGCGCCGTCCACGCCCGCAGCCTCATAGTAGTCTTTCGGAATGTTTTTCAGCCCCGCGAGGAAAATAATCATCGACGAGCCGAACTGCCACGTGGATAAGGCGATCAAGGTCCACAGCGCGGTGCTCGGATTGCCGATCCACGAGGTCGAGGCATGTATGCCGATCAGGTTCAGGAAGGAATTCACCAGTCCTTGATCCCCGAAGATCTGCTGCCACATGATCGACACCGCGACGCTGCCGCCGATCAGGGACGGCAGGTAGAAGGCGGAACGGTACAGGCCCACCGCTTTCGTGGCCACGTTCAGGATCATGGCGACGAACAGGGCGAAGATCAAGCGGAGCGGCACGCTGGCCAGCACATACGTAAAGGTGACCTGAAACGATTTGCCGATTTTGTCGTCTTCCATGAACATCCGCTTGTAGTTGTCCAGGCCGAGCCAGTTCGGCGCCTCCATCAAGTTGTAGTCGGTGAAGGAATAATACAGCGAAGACAGCACCGGATACAGCGTAAAGATCAGAAAGCCCAGCACGAACGGAGACGTAAACACGTAACCGGTGAGGTGCTCGTTATCCCGCAGCCTTTTCATTATCGTCAACCCCTAAGCTTACAAAATTGGACGTACTGTGAGCAGAAGCGGCCCGCCGGTGAAGAAACCGGGCTGTTCCTCTTGAAGCAGAGGAGTTCGGTGGGCGGGTCTTTTACCTGAGCCAAAAGGAAAGGAGCCGAACCCGACCGGGGCCCGGCTCCTTTCCGTATGAGGATTCCCCTTACGGTTACTTCTGGCTGCGGGCCAGTATAGCATTGGCCTCTTTGCGGAATTCCGCCGCCGCCTGGTCGATCGGAATTTTCTTGAACAGAATTTTCTCGCTCAAATCCCGCAGCAGCTTCTCGACTTCCACCGACCCGATCGGGTTCGGCGGGTCCGCCGGGCTGCTGTTCGACTCGGCCCAAGTCACATAATCAAAGATCTTCGCTTCGTTCTCGGTCAGGATCGGCTTCAGCGCGTCCTTCACTTTGGAGGATACCGGCACGCCGCGTTCGCCCTTGATCAGCTTGTTGGCTTCGATGTCGTTGATGAAGAAGCTGATGAACTTGGCCGCTTCTTCCTTCTGCTTGGACGATTCCGCGATGGAGAAGTACATGGAAGGCTTCAGGAACAGCCCTTCCTTCGTGCCCGGACCCGGCATCGGGTTCAGTTCCAGCGGACGATCTTTGACCAGATTCGCTACCGCCAGGAACTGGTTGGACCAGCCGATGCCCGAGATAGAGTGGCCGAGAACGATTTCGTCCTCTTCGGCGACGCCCTTCTTCTGCGCTTCTTTGTCGAGGGAGAGGATGTACCCCTTGTCATACCATTGTTGATAACGCGTGAAATAATCGATAAAGGCCTGGTCGTCGGCATAGCCGATCGTTTTACCGTCGTCGCTGTACATCTTCTGGCCGATCGTTCTTAGATAATACGGGAAGAACACCTCGTGATGGTAAGCGAATCCCCCGATTTGGAAGCCCTTCGCCTTGGCCTGCTCCCCGAGTTTGCCCATGTCGTCCCATGTCCAATCTTGAGACGGGATGTCAATGCCGTTTTTCTTCATCGTCTCCACGTCAAAGGTCGTCTGCAGGGCGTTGACCCCGAGGTTCATGGCGACGAGCTTGCCGTCGACCTCGCCGCCTTTCAGGGCGTTCTCACTGACGTCGGCGACATCCAGCGAACCGCTTTCGGTAAACGGCTTCAGGTCGGCCAGCTGGTTGCGGCTGGCGTACTGGCTCAAATACGAAATGTCCATCTGGATGATGTCCGGCAGCCCGCCGGCGACGGCTTGCGGCGCGAGCTTCTTCCAATAGTCGTCGAACGGCGCGTATTCGGGCTCGATCGTGACGTTTGGATGCTGCTTCTCGTACATTTCGATCACTTTCAGGGTGTAATCATGTCTGGATTGGCCGCCCCACCAGGCGATGCGAAGCTTGACCGGATCTTTGTTCTCGCCGGCGGATGTGGTCGACGCGGGCGCCGTGTCGCTTCCGCTGGCCGATTTGTCGCTGCTGCCTCCGGCAGAACAGCCGATCAGGCCAGTGATTAAGGAAAAAAGAAGAACGGCGCTTAACGCTTTTCTCATGTCATTTCCTCCCCCATAGGATTAACGGTTTATTGGTGTGCTCTATGTGGTACTGCTTACATTTCCAATTATCAACGCTTGCGGCGATCAGGGTAAGGAAAAAAACCGACCTGTTTGTTTAAAAAGCAGAGATGCCGCCCGTCAGCTTCCGGATATATTCCGACGGCGTGCAGCCCATCTGTTTTTTGAACACCTGGCTGAAATACTGCGGATTGTCGCCGAAGCCGAGCTGCTCGGCCATCTCGAATATTTTGGCGTCCGGATTTACGGCCATCAGCTCGGTCGCCCGCTGGATGCGGATGCGCATGACGTAGTTGGAAAACTTCTCGCCGGTCTCCTTTTTGAACAGCTTGCCTAGATAGTCGGCGTTCATGTACAGCATTTCGTGCGCGACGAGGTTCAGCGACAGGCAGGCGTTGCCGATCTGCTCCTCCACGATGTCGATCACCTTCCGCACGATGGCGTTGTATTTGAACGCATTCCGTTCGTAGTTGCGCTCGGTCATGTCCCGGACCGTCTCCTCCAGGAAGTACTGAATCGCCTGCAGCGAACCCATGTCGGCGATCTCGGAGATCTGCTTGTAGGCCTCAGCCATCCGGTCCGGTCCGTCCAGACGCACCAGCGCGGCGTACATCGAAATCGCGTACGATTTCGTCATTTCGATGCCGAGCTGCGCCCGTTTGAGCTCGCCGATGAACTCGGCCAGGGCGATAGCCGCCTCCTCGCCGTGACCCGAGCGCACGGGCAGCATCAGGCGCTCTTCGTCAAAGGCAAACTCGCTGACGCCGCCGTCAGGCACAAACGTGTCCTTCCGCGTAATGATCCCGCTCTCGTCCAGATAAAAGCGGTAATTCAGGCATTGCAGCGTTTCGCGGTACAGCTTCCGCGCGGACGTGATCGGACCGGGATCGCTGACGGCGACGGACACGTTCATTTTGTAATACAGCCGGAAGGTGTAGCGGATATCCTGCAGCCGGCTGTTAAGCAGCTCCTGGTCCTCCGGGTCTGCGATGAGGATCAGCGCGTGGTCGCCCAGCGTCGTGCTCATCAGCGTCGTTTGCAGCAGATCCTCGGCGATATTTTTGACGGCAAATTGGTGCTCGTAATCGGCCTCGCCCTCAATATGGCAGAGCAGCAGCCGGACGGGACGACCAAAATCGCAGGGAAGCAGGCTGCGGTATTCCTCGAGATCGCGCCTTCCGTAGGTTTTATTGGTCACGAACTCCCGGAGTACCTGTTCTTTGACATGGGGGATGACCTTCTCAAAGCGGCGTTTCATGTCCAGGGTAAAAGCTTCCCTCCGGTGCTCCTGATCGAGCTCGGCCGTCACTTCCTTCAGCGCCTCGGCGATCTTGGTTTCGTCGGTCGGCTTGAGAAGGTAATGCTTGACCCCGTACTGCATGGCCCGGTTGGCATATTCGAACTCCCCGAATCCGGAGAGCAGCACAAATTTGACGTTCGGGTGGGTGGCATAGGTTTGGGCGACCAGCCCAAGCCCGTCGAGTCCGGGCATCCGGATGTCACTGATGACAATGTCCGGCGGATCGGCTGTGATCTGGTCGTAAGCTTGCAGTCCGTTCTGAGCCGTTCCCATCAGCTCTGTTCCGAAGGCCGGCCAGTCGACCATTTGCGAAATGCCGTCCAGAATGATGCGTTCATCGTCTACCAAAAGCACTTTATACATGCTCAGATCCCTCCGTTTCTTTCGGTAACCTGATATGAATGCGGGTCCCCTGACCCGGGGCGCTGTCGATGGTGAGCCCGTAAGCCTCGCCGAACGCAAAGCGGATCCGCTCATCGATGTTGAGCAGGCCGATGCCGTTCCCTGCCGTGGCCAGCCTGCCTTCCCGCAGCAGGTCAAGCGTATCTGTCGCCATGCCCGGACCGTCGTCTTCGACCCTGAGGACAAACGCATCCGCTTCCTCCCGGCTGGTCAGGGAGATGGTGCAGGTGCCGACGGAAGGCTCCAGCGCATAATGAATCGCATTTTCGAGCAGGGGCTGAAGCGTCAGCTTCGGAATTTTCCGGAAGTGCTCCCGTTCGGGAACGTCCATGTGGAAGGACAGGCGCTCTTCAAACCGGAATTTCTGGATCGTAATGTAATGCTGCACCATTTCCAGCTCTTCCTTCAGCGTCAGGATCGGCTCCTTCAGGCTGACCGAATTGCGGAGCAGAAACGCCAGCGCCTGCACCATTTGGGAAATTTGCGTCTGCTTGTTGATTTTGGCCATCCAGTTGACCGACTCGAGCGTGTTGTACAGAAAATGCGGGTTGATCTGCGCTTGCAGCGCCTTGAATTCGGTCTCCTTGATCAGGAGGCGGCTGGCGTAGTTTTCGGTGATCAGGTCGTTGATCCGTTCGATCATGAGTCGGAACGTCCGGTGCAGCAGGCCGAGTTCATCCATGGCGGGCGGCTCCTGGTCGCCGGCAAGGATGTTGGCTTCGGCGAAGTTCCCCTTCTCCGCCAGCTTCATGCGCGCGATCAGATTTTCGATCGGGCGGGTAAGCCCCCGGGAGAAGCGGATGCCCCACAGAATGGCGAAGGTGAAAATCAGAATGAAGACGCCGATAACGATTTCTTTAATCAGGACGATCTGCCTGAAAATTTGGTTGAACGGGGTCACGTTCAAATACGTCCACCCGGTGGCGGAGGAACGGTTATAGGCGACAAAGTACGTTTTCCCCTGGATTTCCTTAATAAAATATCCGGTCTCGGATGTGATGGAGCTCTGGATGAGGGCGGGATCGAAATGGGGCTGCGAGGGATAAATCACGTCCGGCCCGGAGGTCACGATCAGGTCGCCTTCACCGGCACCGAGTTCGTGCACGATCCGCTCCATATTGATCCGCATGAAAATGGTGCCGATGTCCTGCAGGTCGAACATGGTGCCCGAGTAGGAACGGACTTGGCGGGCCAGGATCAAGGCCGGATCGGATGCATCGGGGAAGGTCCAGCGCGCCTGGCCCTCGGCGTTGTCCGCCAGCTTGAGGATGGTGTCCCGCTTCCCGGACTGGATAGGAACCAGGCTGCCGACATCCTGCTGGGCCCCGGCCGCATCGACCATGTGGATCGAGTAGAGGGACGGCTCGGACCCGACATAGGTGAGGAGCCGGTCGACCATGTGCTTGCGCAGGGTCAGGCGGTCGTAATCGGAGTCGCTTTGGGCGATGGACTTGAGCTGGGACTGGATCTGCGTGTCGGTGATGATATTGAAGGACAGCTGCTCGAGGCGTTCGAGCTCTTTTTCGATCGCAGAAGACGACAGATACAGCACGCGGGAGGACTTGACGTACAGCTGCTCGTCGTACACGGAGAAGGCGTACTGCTGCACGATCAGGGCAAAAGCAAAGGTCATGGCAACGATAAATGCGATCAGGATGGACAGCTTGTTCTTGATTTTCATATGCCTGAAACGGCTCTTCCAAGTCTGCACGGCTACTCCTTCCGCCCGCCTAGGCGGGATTTTTTGTACAACATTATGTCATCGCTTTGGAAACGCTGTCAACAGGCGGGAGATGCATAGGACAGGGCCTGGGGACGAATCGCAAGCCTGTGATTTGTCGGCATGGGGTTGGCCTAATGTCGTGATATTGAACGGTTTCTCGAACCGATGCCTTTCATGGGATCCTCTGCTGAAACCGTCTTTTTCTATGCAAAAAAAATTGGGAAACATTTCAAAACAAAGGCTTGCAATTATGTCGACCCGACATATAATATATATCGAAACGACATAATTAACGGAGGTGAGAACGGTGTACGAATTGTTCGTTCTGGGCGAACTGATGACAGGCGAGAAGCATGGCTATATGCTCCAGGACGTCTTGAACAACGCGGTGGGGCTCGGCCGGAAGATCAGCTCCGGCACGCTGTATCCGCTTTTGTCGCGGATGACGGCGGCCGGATGGATCCATTTGCGGATCGAAGAAGAGACGAAGGGTGGACGTACCCGGAAAATATACGCGATCACCGATGCCGGTCGGGAGCGTTTCGAAGGGTTGATGGAGGAGACGCTTGAGCCGAACCCGGAAGCGGAGGCTGCGCTCATCTTCCGCTTCAAGATGGTGTATTTCGGATACGTGCGGAGGGAGGTGCGCCTGGCCTGCTTGAAGGACTACCTGCAAATCATCCGGAGAAGCCGGGAATATGTGGACCGATTTGAGGCGTATCTGCAGTCGCAAAAGCCGGAACCCGCCAAGCAGCGGGACCAGCTGCTCCGGATGTTCGATTACCGCAAGCGGCTGGGGGAGGCGGATGAAGCCTGGATCACCGCAGAAATCGAGCGGATCGAGGCCGAGGAAGATTGAACAGGAATGTCGTGAAAGATGACGATCAAGGATATCGTTCAAGGGATTGAACAAGCACATGGAATTCAAGAAGATTCGTGCGTGTGAAACCAATTCAATCATGGTTAGGGAGGGACTCATCCATGGAAAGGTTATGGACGAGGTCGTTTATTCAAATCACGGCCGGCATGCTTGTGCTGTTCACCGGGTTTTACCTGCTGCTGCCGACGATGCCGCTTTTTATTAAGGAGATGGGCGGGGACGAATCCCAGGTCGGGCTTGTGACCGGCGTGTTCACGCTGAGCGCCGTCTTGTTCCGTCCCGTCGTAGGCGGACTGCTCGACCGTTACGGCAGAAGGCCCTTTATGATTTGGGGATTGCTGTTTTTTGTATTATCCATGTATCTGTATGACTGGGTTGGCGGCATTTCCGTTCTTCTCGGGCTGCGCATCCTTCACGGGGCCAGCTGGGCGCTCTCTACCACAGCGGTGAGCACGTCGGTCACCGACATCATTCCCACCCAGCGCCGTGGTGAAGGGATGGGCTGGTTCGGCCTGGCGATGACGATCGCCATGGCGGTCGGGCCGATGCTCGGGACCTGGGTACACCAGAGCGGCTCGTTCCACCAGTTGTTTTTGCTGGCGACCGGCTTGTCCGCCGCTGCATTCATCCTGGTCTTTCTGACCCGGATCCCGTTTCAGATCCAGACGGAGCGCCGGAAGATCGTCTTTTTCGAAAAATCGGTTCTTCCCGTCACCTCGTCGCTGTTCTTCCTGTCGGCGGCATACGGCGGGATCACGACGTTTCTGCCGCTGTTTGCCGAATCGGTCCGGGTGAATGCCGGTACCTTCTTTCTCGTCTACGCCCTCGCCCTGACGCTGGCGCGGCCGGTGGCCGGGAAGCTGGCCGACCGGCTTGGCGAAGTTTACGTGATCGTGCCGGCGCTGGCCGTCACGGCGGCCGGCCTGCTCGTTCTCGCCTTCGCCGGCGGGCTTACCGGCGTCATCATTGCGGCCGTGCTGTACGGCATCGGCTTTGGCTCGGCACAACCGGCCATGCAGGCGGTGAACCTGCGGCTTGCCGATCCGGAGCGGCGGGGCGCGGCCAGCGCTTCGTACATGACCGCCTTCGACCTCGGCATCGGCCTGGGCTCCATCCTGCTGGGCTGGGTGTCGCAGTACACGGGATACAACGCGCTGTTCGGGGTTTGCGCAGCATCCGTCGCTGTATCGGCGCTGATCTTTCTGGCGTTCGTCCGTAAACCGCTGGCCAAGCGGCAGGTGGAGCAGGCTGCCGTGGAGTAATAAGAACGGCTCGACAGAGCGCTGCTAGTAGGACTCGCTGAGGTGGCGCTATTGGCAAAGCCCTGTTTTTCTTATCAAAAAGAAAGGAATATTGGATGTAATCGCTTCCCCGCCAGGGTTATAATGGGAAAAAGGCTGCGACTCCGTCTCATGGGTTCACATCGGAAACGCGGCAAACTACTTTTGAAAAGAGGGATTCGATTGTCCAAAGGTCAGTTACAGTGGATTATTCCCGACGGGTACATCCCGCCGACGAGCAGCGGCCAGCTGGAAAGCCACGAATCGATTTGCGTGCTGAACTTAAGCGGAGAAGAAGTGACAGTGACGGTTAACGCCTTTTTCGAAGATCGGGAGCCGCTCCTGGGCATGGTTACAACCGTGGGGGGACAGCGGACGAAGCATATCCGCACGGCCCATCTGAACGCGGATGGGAATTACATACCTAAAGGGATTCCTTATGCCATGGAGGTGACCGGCAGCGCTCCGATTTTTGTACAATACAGCCGACTGGATTCTACGCAGGCCGAGAACGCGCTGATGAGCGTGATGGGATATCCGGTACAAGAGTAAAACTGCGCCATGAGGAAGCTTGGGTGTTATTCGAGGTAAAAGGACCAGAGCTTTTTTAAATAAGCCGGCAGCCATGCCCCGGCCACTTCTCAGAAGAGGCTGGGGCATTTATGTATCAAGGGGACTCATGCCTTGGAATGAAATCTATACTGTGTTAATGTTTTTCCCCATACCAAAGTGATCAGCATAACCACTAAGGCTGTTACAAGAAAAACGGAAAAAGTAGCGTAGCTTGAATCATAATTACTGCAGAATGGTCCGTTTGAAGATGGGGAATGATGTGCCATGCTTGCCAAATGACTCCTAGCATTACACTAGCCATCCATGCATTCCATCGATATTCAAGCTTGTCATATACATATCCTTGCCAACCAATCTCTTCACATAGAGCAGGAACGATAAAAAGCAAAAACAAACCAATGGCTGTTAGAGGTGAAAATGACAGAGGGGGTACGGAAGGGAGCAGGATCTTCATAACTCCGTAAGAAATGATCATGATCAGGGGCATGGATAGAAAAGCCGGAATATACCAGCTTTTGCGCTCTATTGTAATGTGAAGTATTTTCCTGCATAAATCTTTAACACCTTGAGTTCGATCTTTCTGATAAACCAGGATCAAAGCAGCAATCATAGGACATACAAACATCAAGGCGCTAATGGGGAGGTTGATATGTTGGCCGCCATACCTGCTAACCAAAACGGAATAGATAGAACATAGACCAAACCAAAATAGACCCAAATCGAAAGAGAAGAATGATGAGATGAGAAATTTTTCATAAAGAATTTAACCTCATTACGTTATTTGAGAATAAAACTTTACACGACGATCTGCCGGCCGTTCATGGCCGGGCTCCTTCAGGAATCATCAAGGCTTGCTGCACAGTCGAATTGTTGATCACAAGCAGCTTTCCGCGGTAGGGCTCCACGATCTGCATAATTTCCGGTTTTTCCTTTTTCGCGTGCCGGTAATTCCATTTGTACATTTTGCGGAGCATGCCGAACGACTGCTGGTAGTTTCCCTGCTCCAGCCCCAGTTTCTGCACGGTAAAACGCTTCAGAATGCGGTAATTGCGGACCCAGATCGGCGTGTCGACGTAAACGATTAGGTCCGCGTCCGCGAAGCTCCGCTGCACCCACTGATAATGGACGCCCTCGATAATCCATTGGTCCTGCTCGAGAATACCGTTCAGGATGCGGTCCCTTTCCTCGAAGCTGTTCTTTACGTCTCCGCCGTCCGTGCGCCTCCACACCATATTGTCCAATTCATAATAAGGTATGCCCAATTGCTCGGACAACGCTCTGGCCAGGGTGGATTTACCGCTGCCGACCGAGCCGATAATGCGAATTTTGTCCGGTGCCTTCGTGCCGTCTGATCTATGAACTGCCATGGGCTTCGCCTCCGTTAACCTCTATATCGGTTCATAAATTCGACTTTCCGGAAGGGAGCTCCTGCCTAATTAGTCCAACATTTCGATCCACCGGGTAAAATAGGCCAGCCCTTCAGGATCGACATGCTGCCTGCCGTAAGCGTCAAGAAACGTGTCGTGATATCGGTCTGTCTTCAAGTTGTAGTTCAGCGTCCACAGCCCGTAATACAAATCGTAGTGCCGGTCCCCGATGCCGCCGTCCCCGAGGTCGATAAATCCCCGGAACCCGAAGCTGTCCAGCATGATATTCGGCAGGCAGTAATCGCCGTGAATGATGACGTCGTCAGAGGGCGTATACCGAAACGGCTTCAGCGCTTCGTCCAGATCGGGAAGGGCTATCCCGGCGTCCTGAAGCATTTCCCGCGTGCGGCCCGGATACGGGCAGCCGTGCAGAGGCAGCGAATGCAGCATCCGCAATTGTTCTCCGAACACTTTTGCCAAGCGGGCGGGCTGTTCCAAAAAAGTCGGACTTGCCCCATTTTCGCCGGGCACCGGTTCGGTAAGCAGGTAATCATGCCCTTCGTCCGAAGCAAAGGCGATGGCCCTTGGTGCCAGCTGATGCGAATGCAGAAAATCCGTCATACGGTATTCCCGCTCCAGCCGTCCTTTCCCGCTGATCTTCAGAAAGAAGCGCTCAGCCCCCTCCACCCGCAAGGTTTGTGCCTGCCCGGAACAGCTGCTGTCATAGAAAACGGCGTTTGTCAAAAACGGCCGGACAGCAGCCGGTATGGATTCGATATCGACATACGTTTTCTGTCTGCTCATCTTTTCACCTCCGCAGCTTTTTTCAGTACAGCTTACCATAAAAAGTAACGGACGGCCCATCGATCCGGGTGAATTATAAATCCACCTGCAAATGACCGCTTGACCTTCACATGATGTGAGGGTTTACACTTGCTTTAACAGATGGCTGTATAGCCGATGAAGGGGAGTAACGATGATGCATATTAGCGAACTGTCTCGCGCCACGGGCGTGAGCCTGCGCTCACTGCGGTATTACGAGGAGAAGGAGCTGCTTCATCCCGTCCGGCTGGATAACGGATACCGGGAATACGGCCTGTCCGATGTCGAGCGCGTCCGGATCATCCAGCTGTACTTCAGCCTTGGGCTGAGCGCCAAAGAGATCAGCGATGCCTATCCGTGCGCCGGATCGGAGGACGTTCGGCGGGATTGCTTGCCTGGAGCGATCCGGGTGGGGGAAGCCAAGCTGGCGGAGATTGGGGAGCGGATCGATACGCTTAGAAGGGCGGAAGCCCATCTGCAGGAATGCCTGACCAATTGGAGACGTCAATTGGAGGAAGGAGGGGATCATGATGAGTAAGCGGGTAGCGCTGGTCACCGGCGGGAATCGCGGGATCGGAAAGGAAATCGCCAGACAGCTGGCGCAGAAGGGACTGCATGTCATCATCGGCTGCCGGAGCGAAGAGAAGGGGCAGCAAGCGGTAACCGAGCTTCGTTCGGAGGGACTTGGGCTGGAGGTTCAGATGGTGGATCTGCAAGATCCGGGAAGCATTGATGCGATGCTGGATCGAATCCGGCAGGAGCATGGCAGGCTGGACGTTCTCGTTAACAACGCCGGCATCATCCTGGACCGGGGCGTATCCGTCTTGGACGTTAAGGAGAGTGTGATGAAAGAAACGCTGGAGGCCAACTTCTTCGGCGCGCTGCGCATGATCCAGGCGGTGGTGCCGTTGATGAAGGAACAAGGGTACGGGCGGATCGTCAATATGTCGTCCGGCCTTGGTTCTTTTGAGGTGATGCAGGGACTCCTCGGGCTTAAGGGTTCATCCTCGGCTTACCGGATTTCCAAGACGATGCTAAATGCGCTGACGGTGCTGGTGGACCAGGAAGCCGCGGCGTACGGCGTCCAAACGAATGCGGTTTGCCCCGGCAGAGTGCGGACCGATATGGGCGGGACGGACGCTCCGCTCTCGGTGGCGGAGGGGGCCGATACAGCCGTGTGGCTGGCCACCGCCGGAGAAGACGGACCAAGCGGGGGATATTTTCGGGGACGTCAGGCAATTGCTTGGTGAATGGCGGACAGGGCTCCAAAAATCAAAGGCCGGGGATTATTCCCTGGCCTGCTGCGTAAGGAAATACAAAAACCAAACGGCGTGATTCTGCTCATCGGCAGCGGCCCTCAGGAAAGCCTGCTTCACGGCCGGATCGGATGCCCGGTCGGCGGCTTCATGGTAGAAGTCCACCGTGTTTTGTTCGTCCTTGAAGGCAAAGTGGAGGCCATCCCGGTAGTCGGATGGACATGGCTCATTGATGACAGGTGCCGGCTGTCTTCCGGTCAGGGTCGTGTACAGCCCGGCAAACGTTTGGTAGTGTCTGATTTCGTCTTTCCGGATCTCCGCGATCTGCTTCCGTTCTTCCTCGCTCGGTGCCGCACCCGCCAGCCGTTCATAGCAGGCGATGGCGGAGTATTCGCCGTTGATGGCTTTCTCAAGATCGGCGATCGAGGAGGCCGGAGCCCGATAGTCCCACGTATAGTAATACATCGTTGGTTTATCTCCCTTCGTAATGGATGCTTTCCTTCACCTTATTCAGCATCCTGGGCAAACGTCATTCATTCGGGCAAAAATAGCAGTAAGGAGGGAGGAAGATATGCCGATGCCCATAAAATGGATATTTTTTATTTTTAAAATATCCGTTGACACCCTTTCCTGGAAGCGCTATTATAGACGCATCTTAATCAAGTTGCTGCATCAAAACGGGAACGTTCCCAAAATCTTCATGGTTTAGATCCGGCCATTCTATTTTCTTAAGGGTCTTTCCCGTTCGATTGAATTCCTTTGAAGCAAAGCCGTGAGAGGCATGTCCTTCATTTTGGGAACGTTCCCAAAATGAAGCGGGAAACGGAATTCCGTGTCGGAACCTTTAAGGCGGGAGCCTTCATAAGGGTTGTGATGTTGGATCTGAGACAGGGAACAAACAGACAACGGCTTGTGCCGGCGGGTGTTCCCGGTAAAAAAGTGGCAGCCCCGGCCAAACAAGTCCTTTTCTTGAACCAAGGCTGTCTGGTAAAATGGGAACGTTCCCAAAAATGGTTTTCGTGCTGTTTCTTGCCATTGATTCCGCCTCAGCCGGTTTGGCAAGAGAAGGGGCCGAAGCCTAGGGAAACGATACATGGAGAGAGTGATTACAGTGGGTCCAACCATTCACGATGTCGCCAGATTGGCGGGAACAAGCAAAAGCACCGTGTCCCGTTACCTGAACGGGCAGCAGGTTAAAAAAGCAACGCAGGAAGCGCTGGATAAAGCCATCAAGGAGCTGAATTTCCACCGCAACGCCAATGCCCGCAGGCTGGTGCTTGACCGGACGAACAGCATCGCCGTCGTCGTCGACAACATTTCGAATATTTTCTATTCCGGCGTGATCCGGGGCATTGAGGGAGTAGCGAATCTGAAGGGATACAATTGTACCTTCCTCAGCTGGACTTCCAACTATGCGGAAGAAATATCCTTTCTCAACCTTTTGTATGAAGGGCAGGTCGACGGAATTATCCTGGTGAGCTTCCAAAAACGCAAGGACGAAGATCTGGAAAGAATCAGGGACTCGCAGTATCCGGTTGCGCTGATCGGGGATCACGGCGGCAAGGACGGCATCTTCGCAGTCGACGTGGACAACGCCGCAGGCGTTTACGATATCGTCGGATATTTGCACAGCCTGGGCCACCGGGAGATCGCATACATTTCCGGACCGCAGCATGCCGCCGCGAACCAGCATCGCTTTAACGGATATTTGCAGGCGATGGAAACGCTTGGGTTAACCTACCGGCCGGAATGGGTGGTGGAGTCGGACTGGAGCAGTCAGGGCGGTTATCAGGCTATGAAGCAGCTGCTTGAGCGCAAAGGCTTCTCGGCCGTCATCGGCTCCAACGACGAAGCGGCAACCGGGGCGCTGCGGGCCATCCAGGAGCACGGACTCAACGTGCCCAAGCAAATGTCGGTCGTCGGGTATGACGACATTTCGATCTCGGAATGGGTGTATCCTTCGCTGACGACGGTACGCCAGCCCTTTGAAGCCATCGGCCGAAAGGCGGCGGAAGGATTGTTCCAACAGATCGAGGGCGTCCAGGACAAGAGTGAAGAAGCGATCCATCTTCTGAAGCCGAAGCTCATCGTCCGGGATTCCTGCGGAACCAAGTAAAGAGTAAAGAGGGGTGAAAACGATGGGCTCCAAGGTCAACAGGTCATTTTACGGTTACATCTTTGTGGCGCCTTTCTTTATCGGTTTTGCCGTATTCGGGCTGATGCCGATTCTGTACACGCTTTACCTCAGCTTCATGAAATGGGACGGATTCTCGGATCCCGTCTATGTGGGGCTGGCAAATTATTCGCGGCTGCTGCATGACAGCTTCTTTTACCAGACGATCGGCAACACGCTGATTATTTGGATTCTGTCCAACGTTCCCCAGCTCATCTTATCGGTGCTGCTCGCGCTGGTGCTGAACGAGCGCTTTATCCGGGGCAAGCACTTCTTCCGGGCCGTGTATTTCTTTCCTCATATTATTACGCCGGTGACGCTAGGGGTGATTTTCTCCCTGATGTTCGACTGGCAGACGGGGACGATCAACAAGCTGCTCATGAGCCTTGGCATTATCCACGATCCGGTCAACTGGTTCAACAGCCCATGGTGGTCCAGGATCATTGCATCGGGGGTCATCTGCTGGCAGTACTTCGGGTTCAACATGATCGTCTTTATCGCCGGACTTCAGGGCATTTCGAGAGAAGTTTATGAAGCGGCGGAAGTGGACGGGGCCACCAAAAAGCAGACGGCGCTGCACATTACGCTGCCGCTGCTGCGCCCGGTATTCCTGTTCGTGTTCATTACGTCGGTCATCGGCGGCCTGCAGCTGTTCGATGCGCCGCTCATGCTCGGAGACGGGCCAGGAAACTCTTCCAGAACGATGGTCATGTATTTATATGAAACGGCTTTCAAAAACTTTGATTACAGCTACGGGGCGGCGGTCGCCTACGGAATATTCTTTGTGGTCATGTTCTTTACGGCCATTACGGCCAAAGCATCGAAGCTGAAGGATTAAGGAGGTTCACCTTCATGGCTAAAATACTTACCCGAGGCATTCTGTACCTCTTTCTCGTCGCTGTGGCGGCGACGTGCCTGCTGCCCTTTTACAGCATGATCATAACGTCCACCCATGCCAACTCGGATATCGCGCGCAAGCTGCTGCTCATTCCGGGAGACCAGTTCCTCGACAACTACGCGAGGCTGAAGGACACGGTTAACATTTGGCGGGGCTTCGGGAACACCGTCCTGATCACCGTCACATCGACGATCATTAACGTGTACTTTGCGGCGCTGGCCGGGTATGGCTTCTCGAAATGCAACTTTAAGTACAAAAACGTACTGTTTATGTTCGTCCTGGGCACCATGATGATTCCGGGCCAGCTCGGCATCATCGGCTTCTTCAAACTGATGGATTCGCTGAACATGCTGAACACGTACTGGCCGCTCATTTTGCCGTCGATCCATAACGCCTTCGGGATCTTCCTGATGAGACAGTTCGCGGATTCCTCGGTACCGACGGAAATTATTGAATCGGGCCGGGTAGACGGCTACGGGGAATGGCAAATTTTTAACCGGATTGTGCTGCCGATTATGGGCCCGGGGCTCGCGACGCTTGGCATCTTCGCTTTTATCGGCAAATGGAACGATTTTCTCACGCCGATGATCGTCCTCTTCGACAACAACCTGCAGACGCTGCCGGTCATGATCGCGAGCCTGAAATCCCAGTTCACATCGGACTTTGGCGCGCAGTATGTAGGCATTGTAATTGCAGTCGTTCCGATTCTCGTCTTCTTCTCATTCATGTCCAAGCGGATCATCGACGGCGTGGCGGCGGGAGCGGTCAAAGGCTGATCCAATGAAGCAGGTTGTATCCGGCTTGAATCCCAGACTTCAGGGAAAGAGGTGATAACCGGGAAACGGCGCAGTGAACCGCCAGGGCAACACAGTCAATTGAAAGCGCTCTATCATTTGCGGGACCTAAGTCCACGCATGCACTTCAATCACGACCAAAAGGGGAGATCGGTTTTGAAAACGAAGAAATGGCTGATGATGGTGCTGTCCGTCCTGCTGGTCGGCAGCATGCTGGCCGGATGCGGAAGCAAGGCTTCGGACAGCAGCAGTACGGCAAGCGGAGGCGACGCCGGCAAGGCCGCCGAATCCGGCGAGCTCAAAGGTCATTTGGTTATCTGGACGTTCTTTGACCAGGTGAAGGATATGGCCGACCAGTTTCAGGCGAAAAATCCCGGCGTCACCGTAGACGTCAAAATGTTCCCGGGTGACCAATATCAGACGAAGCTGCTGACCGCGCTGCAGTCCGGACGCGACGTTCCCGATATTTTCGACCTGGAGCGCGGGTATATCGGCAAATTCATCGATTCGAAGTTTTTGACGGACTTGTCGGCGATGGGCGCCGAGGATCTGGTGAAGGATTACATCCCTTACGTCCAGGAGCTGGGACGCTCCCAGGACGGCAAGCTGCGGGCGATTTCCGACCACTCTTCTCCGGGCGGCTTCTGGTACCTGCGCGATACGGCCAAGAAGTATCTCGGGACGGATGACCCCGACAAAATCAGCGATATGGTCAGCTCGTGGGACAAAATCATCGAGCTCGGCAAAAAAGTAGCGGCGGACAGCAGCGGCAAAGTGCATCTGATCCAAAACGCCGGCGACCTGTTCGACATCGAGGCCTACAACACCCAGCCGTGGGTGAAGGACGGCAAGCTGAACATCGATCCGAAATGGCAGACGATCTATCAGACGCAGCTGGATATCCGCAATAACAACGTGGACGCCAAGCTCCCGTTCATGTCGGCGGGCTGGGGTAACGCGCTGAACGACGGCAGTGTCGTGCTGACCTCGATGCCGGCATGGGCCGGGTTCATGGTCGACAACAAGGACGACAAAGCCAAAGGCAAGTACGGCGTTGCCAAAACGCCGGAAGGCTTCTACTCGGGCGGAACGTACCGCGGCATCTACGAAAAGTCCAAGAACAAGGATCTGGCGTATGAGTTCATCAAATATATCGCCGGTGAAGAATGGCAGCAGCACAACCTGGAAAAAACGGGCAACATGCCGGGGAACAGCAAAGTGTACGAAGCCAACCTGGATACGTATAAATCCCCGCTGTTCGGTGACGAAAACGTACTGAAGCCATATTACGAGACCGTCGTGAAAATTCCGGCAACCAAAGCGGATAAATACGGTGAAGACATCATGAGCAAGTGGAGAAAAGTCGCAGGTGACGGCGTGACCAACAACCGCAGCTACGACGATGTCGTGACAGACTTCAAAAAAGAAGTGAAGAACGCTTTCCCTGAGCTGAACGTGGACTGATCGCCCGATTAGAGGCAGGAATGACAGATAAAAAGACGCGGCTGCTTTTCGGATGGGAAGAGGAGCAGCCGCTCCATTTTTGGAAGGAGAAAAGCCCGATGAGCAGCATACATGAATATATCAGCGAACTACGGATCATCGACGGACATGAGCATTTGGCGACTCCGCAGATCAGAAAAAGAGAACAGCAGGATTTTTTCTCCCTGATGCATTACCTCGATTCCGACTTCATTACGGCAGGGATGCAGCGCGGGGCTCTAAGCGGCCGGCTGCGCAGCGACGAAGAGAAGGCGGCCACCTTTTTGCAGTATTGGCAGCGCGCGAACAACACCACATACGCGAACATGTTCCGGACGGCCATGAAGGATCTGTACGGCTTTGAAAACTGGACCGTTCAGGGGATTCTGGAGGTTAACGAGAAGGTCAAAGCGGCGACGAACAATCCGGACTGGTACCGGGAAGTGCTGTACGAGCGCTCGCAAATCGACCTGGCGTTCACGCTGATCCAAACGACGCAATTGGACTATGAGCTGTTCCGCCCGATTATGTTTATGGATTTTACTTTTAAACTTCGAACACTGAAGGATATTCACGACGTCGAGAACGCGTCCGGGATGCGCGTGCATTCGTTCCCGGGTTATCTCGAAGCGGTGGATGCCTTATTGCATAGATACAAACAGGAAGGTATGGTCGCGACGAAGCTGGGCCATGCATATTGGCGGAGCCTCGCCAGCACCAAGCCGACGTTCCACGAAGCAGAGATCGTCTTCAACCGGCTGCTGGGCTATACGCTGGAGGACGGGCTGTCCAAGGACGAGACGCTGGCGCTGCAGGACTACCTCATTCATTTTATCATCCAGCGTTCCATCGCCTATGAGCTGCCGATCCAGATTCATACCGGCCATCATGAGTCGAGCGTGTCCGGCAACGGCAACATCCTGACCAACTCGAACGCGGAGCTGCTGCTGCCGCTGCTGGCGCAGTACCGGGACGCCAAATTCGTCCTGCTGCACTGCGGTTTTCCTTACCATCAGTCGTACCTCAGCATCGCGAAAAATTATCCGAATGTGTATACCGACTTTACCTGGGTGCACATCATCTCGCCGACGATCGGCAAACAGATTCTGCATCAAATGATCGAAATGGTTCCGCAGACGAAGATCCAGGGGTTCGGCGGCGACTACAACCATATCGAAGGAACCTACGCGCATCTGAAGCTGGTGCGGAACATCGTGGGCGACGTGTTAACCGAGAAAGTTCAGGAGGGCAGCATGACGGAAAAGGCGGCGATGGAATTCGCCAAGCGCATTTTCCGGGACAACCTGATCGAGATATACCAGCTGGATATGTGATGTAGAAAAGTTTCTGGGAAAAGCATGCTATCGGAAGAAAGGCGGGAGTCAATCGTGGGATGGAAGGCAGAGGCAGATGGTGGTGAGCGTTACGTACTGAACGTGTATCGGCCCGATGAAGAGCAGGGGGAGGCTGCGCTGCGGTTCGATCATTTGATCGAAGCATGGAGCCCGCTGGACGGGTCCATCTCGGAGGTTCCGATCGAAAGGGTGGAAGCCCTGACGGATGGAGGGCTGACGATGTCCGGGTCTTCGGGCGAATTTGCTGCGGAAGCGAAATGGGAAGCGGTGAAAGAAAGCTGTGACGGCTACGACGTCACCCTTCGTTTAACGTATAACGGGAACGTTCCCAAAAATATGGGGCTGACGCTGCGGGCGGAGGTGGCCGGTCCGGGGAAGCCGGACTGGATGATTCCCGGCGCCTTCTACAAGGAAAACCGCTTTGAGAAAAATTTGCGGCGCTATCCCCGCTACGACTACCGGGGCGGAGATCCGGAGCAGATGGTATCGGATTACTGGTCCTTCCGCTCGGACCGGGCGGCGCTGCCGGCGGTGTTTGCCTGGAACGACGCGCTGTGCGGCGCGCTCTGCACGGAAGAGATGTCGGAGCTGGGTCTGACGGGCCTCGGTTTCCGGGGCAACGCGGACGGAACGGCAATCTGGCTGAACTTCCCGTATCGGGAGGAGCCGGTGACGTTTGTCGGCGAACCGGTTCCGGCGCCGGCGGACCTGACGTCGGCGCGGTTCGAGCCGGGGCAGCAGGTGACGCTGCGTTACCGGGTGTATACGGCGGCAGGCGATCCCCACGCGTACGATCCGTTCGTGCGCCGGATGTACCGGCTGCATGCCGAAGCCTACCCGCTCCGGCCATGGATGGATCTGGACGAGGGGGCGCAGCTGACCGCGCATGGTTTGTTTACGTGGCATTATCGTCCGGAGCACCGCATATTGTACGAAACGGCGGCGTTTGACCGCGAGCTGAACAACAACGTCAAAGGGCAGGGGGACCGCCCTCATATGCACGTGGGCTGGGTCAGCGGAGCGCCGTACGCGCATGCGCTGCTGACGTACGGGCGCAGGCAGGGCATTGCCGAGTACACGGCGGCCGGCATGGATGTGCTGAGCAAAATCGCCGAGGGCTTGTCGCCGAGCGGCATTTTCTGGGCGTCCTGGATCGAAGGCCGGGGCTGGAACGCCGGCTGGAATCCGAAGCCCGATTGGCTGCAGGCGAGAACGGCAGCCGAAGCAACGCTGTTCATGATTCGGGCGCTGGCCTTTGAGCGCGGGCAGGGCGTATCGCATCCGGACTGGGAAGCGGCGGCCTTGTCGAACCTGAACTTTGCGGCTTTCTGCCAGCGAAGCGACGGCAACTTCGGGTCCTATTACCATGCGAAGACCGGGGAGGTCGAAGAATGGGACGGCGCCGGCGGCATGCTGTGGATCGCGGCGCTGCTCGAAGGCGCGGCTTTGTTCGGGGATACGAGGTTTGCCGAAGCCGCCGTGCTTGCCGGAAGCTACTACGAGAAATTTATCAAGGATGAATATATTTACGGCGCTCCGGAGGATGTGCATCTGACGCCAACCTCGGAAGACGCCTATAACGCCGTCGCCGCCTATGTGCTGCTGTATGAATTCGACCGGCAGCCGAAGTGGCTGGAGCTGGCATCCAGCGCGGCGGACTGGATGATGACGTTCCGCTGGACGTATAATCTGTGCTTTCCGCGTCATACGCTGCTGGCGCAATACGATTTCCGCTCGCGGGGAGCGGATCAGGCGTCCACGTCGAACCAGCATCTGCACAACTACGGCCTGTTCTGCGTGCCGGAAATGCTGAGGCTGTGGAAGCATACCGGCGACCGTTATTACCTGGACCGCACCCGCGACCATATTGCCTGCTTCCTGCAGTTTATCGCGCGGGAAGACGGGGACTTCAACGCCTATAAAGGCATGGTCACCGAGCGTTATTACAACACGAACTGCTTCCAGCCCAAAGGAATGATGCTGACCCTGTCGCACTCCTGGTGCATCGGCTTGATTCTGTACGCATCCCAGGAGGCGGCGGAATACGCGGCGGAGCTGGAGCTGAGCAAGCTGATCGAAAACTGAAGGATCGAAAAATAAATGTTCGGAAAACCGAGGGCTGATTGCTTAAGCCAAAAATGCGTTCTGTCCTCTGTGAAACGCCGGTAAACGTTCTTCGTCCCATCGAACTTACCTTCCGGCGAGAAAAAGGATTTCAGGGCGCAAAAGCGGACGACCAGAAGGTGCGTCGCTTTCCGCCCGCGAAAAGTATAAGGAAATCCATGGAACCGCTTTGCAAGGGCGATGAGATGGTAAGACGAATACGGGAGGGGACAACGTATGTTATTTGCAGGAATTGATATCGGAACGACATCGATCAGCGTCGTGCTGATCTCGGCTGCGTCGGGCCGGGTGGTCCGTGTGGCAACTTGCGCGAACGATGCGTCGATTCGGGGAGATCACAGCTGGGAACGGCTGCAGAATCCGGAGCGGATCATGGAGCGCGTCCGCGGGCTGCTTGCGGAATGCCGGGAGGAATGGGCGGACGTTGCTGCGGTCGGAATTTCCTGCCAGATGCACGGCATCCTCTATGTCGACGGAGAGGGCCAAAGCGTCAGTCCGCTTTTCACTTGGCAGGACGGACGCGGCGACGAACCGATGCAAGATCGGGGAGTCTCTTACGCGCGGCATCTTCGGGAATGCACGGGTTATCCGGCGGCCAGCGGGTTTGGACTGGTGACGCACTTTCATCATGTGAAAAACGGGAACGTTCCCAATGATGCGGTTTATTTATGTACGATCGGCGATTATGCGGCGATGCAGTTGACGGGAGCCGCCAAACCGCTGATGGATCCTTCCAACGCGGCCGGAATCGGATTATTTTCGGCGAGCCGGCACTGCTTTGATGAAGAAGCGCTGCGGCGGGCCGGGATGGATGCATCCATCCTGCCGCCGGTTTGCCATGGCACGGAACCGGTCGGAAGAACGCGGGACGGTAAGCCCGTCGCATGCGCGATCGGCGATAACCAGGCGAGCTTTCTTGGTTCGGTATCGCAGCTGGAGCGGACGCTGCTCGTCAACGTCGGGACCGGCTCGCAAATTTCCATTTATACGGATAACGATGTGTCTCCGGAGGAATTAGACCCTTCGGCCGGCCTTGAAATCCGGCCGTTTCCGGGAGGCGGCTCGCTGCTGGTAGGCGCCCCGCTCAGCGGGGGCAAGTCCTACGCCATGCTGCTGGCATTTTTCCAGGAGGCGGGCCGAGCCTTCGGCGCACCTCCGGATGAAGGCGAGATCTACGCGCGGATGAATGAATGGGCCCGGGAGGTGCTTCGGCGCGGGGATGAGCCGCTTCAGGTTCAGACCCAGTTCTACGGAACCCGGCAGGATCCGGGGCTCCGGGGGGCCATCCGCGGCATCGGGCCGGACAATTTCACGCCAGGCCATTTGGTCGCAGGCTTCCTGCAGGGCATGGCCGAGGAGCTGATGCAGTACGTCGGCGCGCTGCCGGCGGGGCTGCGCGGCAGCATCTCGGCCGCGGCGGGTTCGGGAAACGGCATCCGCCGGAATCCTCTCCTCCGCGAAATGCTGGAAGCGGAGCTTGGCCTGACGCTCCAGCTTCCGCCCGGAGAAGAGGAGGCGGCCTATGGAGCGGCCGTGTACGGCGCAGCGGCGGCCGGATATTATCCCGATGTCCGGTCGTCGCTTAGCGAAATGAGGAAAGGGTGAACTTGGGATGGACATGGATACAGTCGATACAAGTACATCGCGTCAGCCGCAGGAATGGGGACGCTTCAAACTGGCGGTCATCCATACGACCCCGGTCACCATCGATCCCTTGCGGGACCTGGCGCAGCAGTGGATGCCCGGCCTCCGCGTCATCAATCTGGTGGATGACTCGATCCTGCCGGAGCTCGCGGAGAACGGCGGGCGGGTGGGAGCCATCGCCGGGCGGTGGCAGCAGTATGCGCACATTGCGAAGCAGCAGGGCGCGGACTGCATCCTGAACGCCTGCTCCTCCATCGGGGAGCTGTGCGCGGCGGTGCAGCCGGAGATCGCGGTGCCGATCGTGCGCATCGACGAAGCAATGGCGGAGCATGCGGTGCGCTCCGCCGGCACCATCGGCGTGGCGGCCACGCTGGCCACGACGCTTGGGCCGACGCAGCGGCTGCTGCTGCAGCAGGCGGAGCGGCTCGGAAGAGATGTCCGGCTGATGCCGGAGGTGATCTCTTCCGCGTATGAACGCCTGCTGGCCGGCGACCGGCAGGGCCATGACGAAGTGCTGGCCGAGGCGCTGGCCCGGATGGCCGAGACGGCGGACATCGTCGTATTGGCCCAGGCATCGATGGCGCGTGCGGTGGAAGGCTTGCCTCCCGAGGAACGGGGCTGCTTTCTGACCAGCCCCGCCTTCGGAATGGAGCGAGTGCGCGAACGGTTGATGGCGGACAGGATGGACTGAACGGACCGAATGGTGAATCACGGTCAATGTAATCCAGAATTACACGAGAGTAGCGAGAGGAGCTATTACCATATGACGACCCAAGCAGGATCTACGGGACGGTCCAACGTCCTGACGCTGAAGCAGGCGCTGGAAGCGGCCGAAGCCGGAAAATACGCGATCGGTTCGTTTTCGCCGCGCTATACGTCGATGATCGCTGCCGTTCTGGCGGCAGGGCAGGAGGCGAATTCTCCGCTGATCGTCCAGATATCGCAGAAGGAGCTGGTCCGGTACGGCATTACGCCGAAGGCATTTGCGGAGGAATTCTACCGCCAGCTGGAGGAGCAGCAGATCACCGTTCCGGTGGTGCTCCACCTGGACCACACGAAGGATATGGCGGTTACCGCCGAGGCGATCGAAGCCGGCTTCACCTCCGTCATGATCGACGCGTCGGAGAAACCGTTCGAAGTCAACGTCCGTGAGTCCAAGGAAGTGGCCGACTATGCCCATGCCAGAGGCGTCTCGGTCGAAGCCGAGCTCGGCATGATCGGCACGACCGATTTCGTCGAGACGGACACGGACGAAGAGCTGTACACCGATCCCGATGAGGCGGCGGAGTTCGTGCGGCTAACCGGCGTAGACGCGCTGGCGGTATCATGCGGCACCGCACACGGCGTTTACGACGTGAAGCAGCCGAAGATCGATTACGCGCGCCTAGCGGCGATCCGGGCGCTGACCCCGGTGCATCTGGTGCTGCACGGCGGTTCGGGCGTTCCGGCGGACATGATGCAGCAGGCGTTCGCCCTGCCCAGGGGCGGCGTCAGCAAAGTGAATATCGCCACCGACCTGGAGCTGTCGCTGCTGGCGGCGCTGGGCCGGGAAGAGCGGATGACGGACGCGGAGTGCCGGGCGCTCGCGCCGGATCAACTGGCTGCCGGCCGCGAAGCCGTAAAACAGACGGTCATGAACAAGATGAAGGATTTTGTGCTTAGCGCCGGGAAGGCCGGACGCTTTTTCCAATAAACCGGACTCATCTTTACACCCAAGTAACCATGGATTGGAGCTGAACCACTATGAAGGACAAAAAGCTGTACATGATCGGCAACGCGCATCTCGACCCGGTGTGGCTGTGGCAGTGGCAGGAGGGCTTTCAGGAAGCGAAGGCGACCTTCCGCTCGGCCCTCGACCGGATGAAGGAATCGGAGGATTTTATTTTTACGTCCAGCTCGGCGGCCATGTACGAATGGATCGAAAACAACGAGCCCGCGATGTTCGAGGAAATCCGCGCACGTGTAAAGGAAGGGCGATGGAACATCGTCGGCGGCTGGTGGATCCAGCCTGACTGCAACATCCCGGGGGGCGAATCCTTCGTCCGCCAGGGTCTGTACGGCCAGCGTTATTTTAAGGAAAAGTTCGGGGTGACCGCCAAGGTCGGTTACAACGTCGACAGCTTCGGCCATAATGCCATGCTGCCGCAAATTTTAAAGAAGAGCGGGATGGACTACTACGTGATGATGCGGCCAATGCCGAACGAGAAAGGCCTGCCGAGCCGTCTCTTCTGGTGGCAGTCCGACGACGGGTCCAAGGTGCTGACGTTCCGCATTATGTTTGAGTACCTGTCCTGGGGCAAAGATCTGGAGAACCATGTGCGCCGCTGCCTCGGCGAGTTCAAGGAACCGCTGAACGACTTGATGCTGTTCTACGGCGTGGGCAACCACGGGGGCGGGCCGACCAAGGAAAATATCGAGAGCATTCGGCGCCTGAACCAGGAGCCTGATCTGCCGAAGCTCGAGTTTGCTACGCCTGACCGGTACTTCAAGGATATGGAGGCGTCCGGGCTCGATTTTCCCGTTGTGCATGACGACCTGCAGCATCACGCCAGCGGCTGTTATGCCGCGCATTCCGGCATCAAGCAGTGGAACCGCCAGGCGGAGAACCGGCTGATCGCGGCGGAGAAGTTCTCCGCGCTCGCCTCATGGATCACGGGCCAGCAGTACCCGGAGGAATTTACGCGTGCCTGGAAAAACGTGCTGTTCAACCAGTTCCATGACATCCTGGCCGGAACGAGCCTGGAGCCTGCGTATGAGGACGCCAGATATTTGTTTGGGGAGGCGATGGCGATTGCCGACCGCTCGCTGAACTATGCAGTGCAGTCGCTGTCCTGGAACATCGGCATCGAGCAGGATGAGACGATGCGGCCGATCGTCGTGTTTAACCCGCATGCCTGGTCCAGCAAAGTGAACGTCGAGCTGGAGATCGGCGGGATCAAGGACAGCAGCGTTCTGGTCGACGATACCGGCAAGCCGGTGCCGTTCCAAACCGTCAAGTCGCAGGCCGCTGCCAGAGGACGGTACCGTCTCAGCTTTATGGCCGAACTGCCGCCGCTTGGATACCGGGTCTACAAGCTGTTCCTGGAATCGGCCTCGCTGAAGCCGGTCGGGGAACCGATCACGGCCAGCGATCTCGTCTTGGAAAACAGCCGCCTGCGGCTGGAGTTTGACAAGGACACGGGCTTTATTAAGAGCCTGCGGGACAAGAAGCTGGATCATGAGGTGCTGCGTGGCGAAGGCGCGAGACCGGTCGTGATCGACGACACCTCGGACACGTGGAGCCATGACGTGCTTCATTTTAACCGGACGGCAGGGCAGCTTAAGGCGGTCAGAGTGCAGCGCATCGAGCATGGGCCGGTCAAATCGGTGATCCGTGTAGTAAGCGAATACGGCCGCTCGCGGCTGGTGCAGGATTTTGCGATGTATCCGGACCGTGACCAAATCGAAGTTCGCGTGACCGTGGACTGGCGGGAAAAATTCAAAATGCTGAAGCTCGTCTTCCCGGTGAACTGCGTTTTCAGCAGGCATACGTACGAAATTCCTTACGGAACGATCGAGCGCGAGCATAACGGCGAGGAAGAGCCGGGTCAGAGCTGGGTTGACTATACCGGGATCGTTCCGGGATCGAACCGTGTCTACGGGCTGAGCCTGATGAATGACGCCAAATACAGCTACAGCATCCACAACAAGGAGCTGGCTTTAACCGTGCTGAGGAGTCCGATTTACGCCCATCACGATCCTTACGAGCCGGAGGCGGACGGCGAATATGCCTTTACCGACCAGGGCATCCAGCAGTTCCACTACTCGCTCCTTCCCCACGAAGAAGGCTGGGAGCAGGCCGGAACCGTGCGCCGCGCAGCGGAGCTGAACTGTAAGCCGGTGGCTATTATTGAGACTTACCATGACGGAAAGCTGCCGCAGACCGATTCGTACCTGTCGGTAGACCGGGACAACGTTATCGTCAGCGCGGTGAAAAAAGCGGAGGATAACGATGATCTCATCCTGCGCGTGTATGAAACGGACAAAAAAGCGACGACGGCGGAAATCCGGCTCCCGAAATGGGAACGCAGCATCCGCGCCGATTTCAATCCGTCGGAAATCAAAACGTTCCGCGTGCCGGCTGACAAAAACCTTCCAGTGACGGAAACCAGCCTCCTGGAGTGGGACCTGTAAGATGAGCCGCCGCGAAGAGACGGCCGCCGAGCTGCGGGCGGCCGGGAAATTCATGATGGACACAGGGCTCGCCTGGGGCAACGCGGGAAACATCAGCGCCAGGCTGGATGATGCCAGCTTTCTGATTTCGGCGACGGGAACGTTCCTGGGGGAACTGGGCGACGGGGATTTCGCCGAATGCGTTCTGGACGGCAGAGAGGTGCCGGCGGCTGCCGGTCCCAAGCCGTCCAAGGAAGTGCCGATGCATCAGGCCGTGTATGACCTGCGGCCTGACGTCGGGGCGGTATTGCATGCGTCGCCTTTCTACAGCACGCTGTTCGCCTGCGCCGATATTCCGCTTCCTTCCGGCTTGTTCGTGGAGACGATGTATTACCTGGAGCGCGTGGAGCGCGTCCGGTATGCCCATCCCGGCTCGCTGGATCTTGGGAAAGCGGTCAGGGAGAAGGCGAAGCAGGCCAACGTGCTGCTGCTGGAGCACCACGGGGTGCTGGTATACGACACCAGCATCAAGGAAGCGCGGATGGCGCTGCAGACGCTCGAAATGGCCTGCCGGATGGTGATTGAATCCGGGAGCGCGGGCATAAGACTTCAAGAACTGCCGGATTCGGTTCGGCAGCACTTTCTGGAGCGGTCCGGCTACCGCCCGCGGAGGAGGTGGGACGGATGATCGGCGTCATTGCCGACGATATTACCGGCGCGAACGACATCGGCATCATGTTCGCCAAGGCGGGCTTGACGATACATGTGTATCCGGCGGATGAGCTCCGGCACGGTCTGCCGGAACCTCTGCCGGACGTGCTCGTGGTGGACACGAACTCGCGGCTCGATACCGGGGATCAGGCTTACGCCAAGGTATATACGGCCACGGTTGCCCTGCGGGCCGCCGGCTGCACGCGGCTGATCAACAAAACGTGCTCGGTCTTCCGCGGCAACATCGGAGCGGAATTCGACGCCATGCTGGATGCGGTGCCCGCTTCGTTCGTGGTCGTCGTGCTCGGTTTCCCGAAGAACGGCCGCGTTACGCTGGGCGGCATCCATTACGTGCACGGCAAGCCGCTCGCCGAGTCCGAATTCCGGCAAGATCCGGTGCATCCGATGCAGGAATCGGAGCTGACGGCGATCCTGCAGGCGCAGACGGAGCGAAAAGTCGCGATGCTGCCGATCGGCGTGGTGGAGCAAGGCGCCGAAGCTCTCCGCAGGGAAATAAACCGGATGCGGAGCCATAGCGCCTACCTGATCCTCGATGTCCGCGATCAGCAGTCACTGCGGATTATCGCTGAGGCGGTAAAGGGTGAGCCGCTGCTGTGCGGCAGTTCCGGACTCTATGAGGAGCTTGCGCCATTGCTGAAGCGTGCAGATGCTGAACGGGAACGATCGGGTGGACCCAGTGCCGGACCTGTTGCGAATGGGGGGCTGAAAACCCTCAAGGCTGACCGGGAAGAAGAAGCAGCGGGTGCCTTGGTTTCAGCCGGGAGCGGGCCGGTTGTCGGGCAAGGTGACCTGCCCTCCGTTGATGGTAAGGAACACCGCGTTCCTCGCAAGGATGGCGATGCCTTGCAGGACAGTTCCGGTTCAGCCGGAAACGGGACCGGGAGCAAAGGGGTGCTTCTCGCGGCAGGCAGCTTAATGCCGCAAACTGCGGCCCAGATCGCTTTCGCCCGGGAAGAAGGCGTCACGATCATTGAGCTCGACTCCTTGCTGCTGCTGGAACCGGCGCACAAAGCGGGACACATCGCCGATGTCGTGCGGCGGGCCCGCGCGGAACTGGCCTCCGGACGCGATGTGTTGATCCATGCATCGAACGATGCCGGCAAGCTTGCGGCGACCCGGAGACGGGCAAGGGAGCTCGGCCTAGAGGGCCCAGTGCTCTCGCGCATCGTCTCGGATGAACTGGCAGGCGCGGTAGCCGAGGTCGCGGAGCGTACCGGGCAGCGCCGGCTCGTCATCGCCGGCGGCGAGACCTCTGCCGCGGTGTGCGGCCGGCTGGGCATCGCGGGGCTGCGGGTACTGGAGGAGATTGAGCCAGGGCTGCCCTCCTGCATGTCGCTGGACGGCAGGGAGCGCCTGCTCGTGCTGAAATCGGGCAGCTTCGGCAGCCCGGAGTTTATCGTCAAAGCCATCGAACATTTGAAGGGAATGAACATCCATGGGGAGAGTGACTGCGATGAGCGCGATCTTTGATCAACTGTTTGCGAAATATCCGGATCTTCAGCCGTGCCGGGACGAAGTTTGGCAGGCGTTTGAGGCGATGGAGGCTTCTTTTCGCCAGGGAGGCAAAATGCTCCTCGCCGGCAACGGCGGCAGCGCCGCCGACTGCGAGCATGTCGTGGGCGAGCTGATGAAGGGCTTTATGCTGAAGCGGACTTTGCCGCCGGCGGAACGCGACAAAATGCTCATTCACGGCGAGGAAGGCGCTTATATCGCCGACCGGCTGCAGGGTGCGCTGCCGGCCATCTCCCTCGTCAGCCAGAGCGGCCTGTCGACCGCGTTCATTAACGACGTTGCCGCCGATATGGCGGTGGCCCAGCAGGTATACGGCTATGGCCGGCCGAAGGATACGCTGGTCGTGTTCAGCACATCCGGCAACTCCGCGAATGTGGTTCGAGCCGTTCAGGTGGCCAAATCCCTCGGGATGACCACGATCGGGCTCACCGGCCGCACCGGCGGACGCCTGAAGGAGCTGTGCGACATTGCCGTCTGCGTTCCTTACGACGGCACGCCGGACATCCAGGAAAGGCATCTGCCGATTTACCATACGCTGTGCATGTTGCTGGAGGAGGCTTTTTTCGCATGAGCATGCTGCTGGGAGGCCTCGATATCGGCGGAACGAAATGCGCGGCCGTGCTCGGAAGGGTGGAGGGCGACCGGATCGAAATCGTGGGCAAGCACAGCTTCCCGACGCCGGGCACGCCGGAGGAAGCGCTGGCGTCGCTGTGCGATGAGCTGGCCGACCTGGCCGCTTCGGCCGGCGGGGGCGAGCCGCTGGCGGCCGTCGGCGTCAGCTGCGGCGGCCCGCTTGACAGCCGGCGGGGACTGATTCTCTCCCCGCCGAATTTGCCCGGCTGGGACGGCATTGACGTCCTCACGCCGCTCCGGGATCGCTTTGGCGTTCCCGCCGCGCTCCAGAACGACGCTAACGCCTGCGCCCTCGCCGAATGGCGGTGGGGGGCCGGGCGCGGGGCGTCCAGTATGATCTTCCTGACCTTCGGGACAGGAATGGGCGCGGGTCTGATCCTGAACGGAGCCTTGTATACCGGCGCAAGTGACATGGCCGGTGAGGTCGGCCATATCCGCCTGGCGGAGGAAGGGCCGGTCGGCTACGGCAAGGCCGGCTCCTTTGAAGGCTTTTGCAGCGGCGGGGGGATCGCCCGCCTGTATTCCGGTTTAAGGGAAGCGGCGGCAGGGACTGCCGCGCATCCATCCGTCGGCGCCGGAGGCCTGGCCTCGAACCCGGAAGAGAGCGGGGGCGCTCCATGGACGGCAAAGGACGTGTTTGAGGCGGCCGCCGCCGGGGACGCGCTGGCGCGCGAAGCGGTGGGCATCATCGGCCGCAAGCTCGGCCGGGGCCTGGCCGTTCTCGTCGATACGCTCAATCCGGAGCGGATCGTGATCGGCAGCATCTATGCGCGCCAGGCGCAGGTGCTCCAGCCGCTCGTGCTGGAGGAACTGCGGCGCGAAGCGCTGCCGGCGGCTCTCTCGGCCTGCCGGATTCTGCCCTCGGAGCTCGGCGAGCATGTCGGGGATGCGGCCAGCTTGTCCGTTGCGCTTCACGCGCTGGGGGAGCATTAACGTTGGAATGACCGATCCGGGAATTTGCAGGAAGACTCGGTAAACTTTTTAAGATGATAGAGGTTAACTTCATTGATTTGATACAGGATTCGCGGCCTGAAGGCATAGAAGTGCAAAGCCCTCAGGCCTTTGTCGCATGGATGGTTGGAAGTTGGCATGTTCGTCATTTTGGGAGCAGCAGGGGGAATCATTGATGAGTATCGAAGGGCAAGGCGCGTTTATTTCCAGGGAAAGTCTTGGGGCGGACAGCGGGGAGAAAGCTCTGCTCTGGCCGTTTGGACTCTCCGTTCGGCTTCAGTCGGTGACCGAAGCGGTTCGGCTGCGGCTGACGGGGTCGGACACAGAGAAAGGTTCAACGGAACGGGGAATTCTTGAGGAGACCCGGTTTCACTACCTGAGCGAAGATGAGTCCATTCAGGCGCGTATTTTTGTGCGCAAGGAAGCAGGCGGTACAGTCCTGGTATCCTTGGAAGCCAGTATCGCCAATGAAAATGATTTCGGCAAGCAGCGCTCGTTCGCAGGGGAGCATGCGATCCTGCTGACGCTGCGGCCGGCCGGGCGGATCGAAGGGCTCATGGCCAACTACCAGCATAAGGACTGGTGGACCCGCCCGCATTTTGGCACCGATATGGCCGGTCTTCCGGAGAAGATGCAGTCGGTGCTGTGGAAGACGGCGGCCGGATACGGGCACCTGCTGCCGGTAACGGGGCCGGTATGGCGGGCGGATGCCGCCGGTTCCGAGGAAGGGATTACGCTTAGATTATCGGCCTATGAGGAAGGGCATACCCGGTGCGAAGCGCTGGCCTTTGCCTTTGCGGCCGGGAGCGACCCGTACGGTCTCGTCAAGAGCAACGTGGCTTCCGCGCTGAAAGCGCTGGACTATCCGGCGCTGCCCAGGGAGCAGAAGCCGTTTCCGGCCATTTTGGAAAAGCTCGGCTGGTGCAGCTGGGACGCTTTTTACCACCAGGTCAGCGAAGAAGGGCTGCTGGCCAAAGCCGCCGAGCTGCAGCAGCTCGGGCTGCCGGTCGGCTGGGTGATGATCGACGACGGCTGGTCCGATATTTCCGGGGGCAAGCTGTCTTCCTTTGAAGCGGATCCCGTTAAATTTTCCGGCGGTTTGAAGCGTGCCGTGCATGCACTGAAGGAGCGCTACGGCATCCGCCACGTCGGGGTATGGCACACCATCGCCGGCTACTGGGGCGGCATTCTGGAGGACAGCCCGATCGCCAGGACGTATGCGGACCATTTGTACCGGGTGCCCCGGGGCAACCTGATCCCTTATCCGGAAGCCGGCAAAGGCTTTGCCTTCTGGCATGCCTGGCACGGATTTTTGCGCCGTCAGGGCATCGATTTCGTCAAGGTGGACAGCCAGAGCGCGGTTCTGAACTACCTGCAGGGACGGATGCCGATCGGCCAGGCTGCCGCGGCTGCGCATGAGGCGCTGGAGGCTTCGGTTGCGCTGCATTTTGACGGGACCATCATCAACTGCATGGGAATGGCCTCCGAAAATGTATGGCACCGGCCGAAGTCGGCCGTTTCGCGCAACAGTGACGATTTTGTCCCGCTGGAGAAGCTCGGCTTTCCGGAGCACGCGCTGCAGAACGGCTACAATTCCTTTTACCACGGGGCTTTTTACTGGGGAGATTGGGATATGTACTGGTCCAAAAACCACGACGACGTGCAAAGTGCGGTGCTGCGCGCGGTGAGCGGAGGCCCGGTCTATATCAGCGACGCCCCGGGGAATACCGATCCGTCGCATATCTGGCCGCTGATTTATGCAGACGGCACCGTTATCCGCTGCGACGAGACGGCGAATCCGACACCGGACTGCCTGCTGCTGAATCCGGCCGAGGAGCATGTGCCGCTGAAGCTGTGGAACCGGACAGGAAACGCAGGCGTTGTGGCTGCTTTCCATATCAGCGGGGACGCCGCGCAGGTCGCGGGTTCGATCGGACCGGCCGATGCGCCGGGGCTCGGCGGCGAGAAATTCGCCGTGTACGATCATTTCGCCGGAAAGGGTTGGCTGATGCGTTCTGACGAGCAGACCCCGATTTGCCTGAAGGAAGGGAAATGCGCCTTATTTGTGGTCGTTCCGGTTGCAGGCAGCGTCACTCCCGTGGGATTGGCCGGCAAATACATTTCCCCGGCGGCGGTTACCGGGTACACCGAGTCCGGCAAGGTGACGAGCGTCCGGCTGCGGGAAGGCGGCAGATTTGTGTTTGCAGCCAAAACAGCGCCATTGAGCGTCACCGCAAACGGGAAGGCGGCCCTTGTTGTCCCGGTGGGCGGGGAGTCCGGCGATTTCTATGAAGCGCTCTGCGGCGAGCCGGGACAATCCGTACAGATCGAAATCGTCTCGGCGTAAAAGCAGCATGAAGGGTTCGAATAGGGGGTCGGAACGGCTTGGGAACCCTACGGCTATGCCGCCGCATATCCCGTTTGCACGCTCTATGCTTCTTTCTTTAATGAAAAAAAAGCAAAAGCAGCCGTTCAACGGAGGATGAACGAGCTGCTTTTGCTTTTTTCGCGGCGATATTAAGTTCTGGTTTGAACGGCTAAACCGCTGAACGATATCGGCCCTACAACATCGACTCTTGTATTTGCCGTTCTATTTTCGGCGGTAACCGTGTACACATGGGAACCCGATCTTACATTTCGATCTTCCGCTTGAAACGTCACAACATAGTTTTGTTCAGAGCCGGCTGATTCAATGCCTTGCTGCGTATTGAAAATCTCTCTTCCATCGCGGAAGACTCTAAACAGAATTTGTGCAATACCTGTGACACCCCGAACGCCTACGGACGCTACTAAATCTACCCTATTAGGTTGAGCGTTCGCCGGAATCCGTAAAGTGATCGAAGCAAGGCGAGATCTTGCCGGTGAACGCCGAATCGTAAAAGCGTTTGTCAGACTGAATCTGCGGCGCGGCTGTGAGGTGGCTTTATCGAGAATACGTGCCAATCATATCAACTCCTTTGGTTTGATAGTTCCAAGATATGTTGAACAATGAGAGAATGATTGGACGATAGATATGGCTGATCTAAGTTGATGCAAATATATTGGTAGGTTCCTTGTTTCTTTATCTTCCGGATTTGTGGATCACCTGTCGCTGGATTAGCTGATTGCCGTATAGGTACAAATACATATAAATAGAAGAAGCTGCGGTACGCCGCGGCGTTTACATATTTTTTTAGAATCATATCAACAGTTAGACCTATTTTGAGAACGGCTATCGGACAATCGGATTCTAAATTTTATAGACAGAAAGAATCATTTTTCCGGGAAATTTGCTGAAATGGATGTACGCAGTGTGCGGTCTATTATACGATCAAACGGAGCTTTTGGCTGATTCACATGAATAAGGTCGAATGAAATGAAAACGGAGGGATATGCAATGAAAATATCGAAGTCGATGATCGTAAAGATTTTACTCGGGGGCGTCTGCTTGGTAGGTATCGGATGCACCGACCGAACATTGAGTTCGGCTGATAGCGTGTTGGATCAAGCGGAACAGACCGGCAGCGAAATCCGCGTTCCGCATAACGAGCGGCTGCTATTGTCCACCGACAAGAAGTGGATCAATGAGGAAGGGCATCAGTCCGACCTGATCCGATTGCAATGGACGGCCGACCGTGCCAAACCCGCGATTGCATGGGCCGACGAAAAAGGTAAGGACAAGACCGCAATCATCTCCCACGACAAAGCGAATAATCCCGAGCAGCATGACCATAAACACCTCTCGTTTGAGACGACGATGTCGCCAGACGGTCAATATGCGGACCAACTGTTCACGCGGCTGGAAATTCCCTATGACATGGACGTCAGCGAAATCCGGACCCAATCATCCAATTTCAATGTGATGAACGGCATCCTGCGGGTTGCAGGGGAAACCGGGTCGAACCGGGACCTCCAGTTCAGCGTAGCCGGCGAAGACAACAAAACGACGCCGCGATGGGCCGTTCGGGCGGACAGCACGAAAGAGAAGGGCGGCAACACCGGGGCAAACCTGGAATTCGTCCGCTATGGCGACGACGGCGAAGTGGTTGATTCCCCGCTTACCGTGCAGCGGAGCGACGGCAATGTCGGAATCGGCACAAGCGAACCGGACACCAAGCTCGATGTGAACGGAGACAAGCTTCGCATCCGCGAGAAGCATACGCCGAAGTCATCCAGTGAGCCTTGCAGTCAGGGACAAATGGCCTGGGACGACCAGTATGTGTATGTTTGCGTTGCCCAAGACAGTTGGAAACGGACGGAGCTGTCGTCCTGGTAAGGACTGCCCGGCGAATGGCGGCACTACGTGGAAGCCGTTGCTGCAGGGGGAGATCCGGTCCATGGGATTTGCGTTCCCGGATGGGCGGGTTTTCATCTCCAAACCTCACGTGCTACGATTGGAGTACGAAAAAGTTTATCGACGTACATGCATCAAAGACAGACCGCGTTTAGCGGAAATATAGATGGGGAGATCAGGTTGCTGCGGCATTGTTGTTCAGCTCTCTGATCTCCTATGCATAAGGCTCCCGTAGAGGAGCCCTTTTTGGAGAGGAGGAGCCCGGGATGCTGCTTTCTTTGGATATCGGCACGACTCATATCAAAGCAGGGGTGTTCGGGAACGACGGCTCGGAATTGGCCGTCGTCTCGGCAGCGAACCCGAAGGCACAAGGCCCCGCCGGTACCGCCGTTTATGACCCGGATGTGCTGTGGGAGACCGCGTCCAGTTTGATGCAGCAGGCGGCTGAGCGACTCGGAGAACGGGGCGATGCGATCGATGCCGTCGGGATTACGAGCATGGCGGAGAGCGGCCTGCTGCTGCATCCGGCGGACGGGAAGGCACGCACCCCGATCCTGCCTTGGTTCGAAACCTGCTCGGCGCCGCAGGCCGAGCGAATCAGGCAGGAGGTGGATGAACGGGAGCTGTTCCGCATGACCGGACTGCGGCCGTCGTTCAAACACGGCCTGCCGAAGCTGCTGTGGCTGCAGGAAGCTTGCCCGGACGCCTTCGGCGGCAGCGTGTGGCTGTCCGCCGCGTCATACATCGCTTACCGGCTTACCGGTAAGATTGCCGAGGATGAAACGCTGGCGGCGAGAACCTACGCTTACCGGATCGACACCCGCGCCTGGAATGAGCCGCTGATCCGCAGCTTCGGGCTGGATCCGAAGCTGTTCCCGCCCATTCAACCGGCGGGGACGCCGGTCGGAACGGTGCTGCCGTCCATGGACGGCCTTGGCCTCGGCGAAGCGCCGGTCATTCTGGCCGGGCATGACCATGTGTGCGCTTCGCTGGCCTGCCCGGAGGGGCCTGACAGTACATACAATTCGATGGGGACCGCCGAAACGCTGGTCGGGACGTTCCCCCTGCGCCCTCTAGGGGATGCCGACGATGAATCGGGCTTGTCATTCGGCATTCATCCGGTGCCGGGCCGCATGTACTGGATGGGAGGGCATTCCTCGTCCGGCGGTTCGGTGGAATGGGCCCGAGAGGCACTGTCGGATGCGGGCTTGTCCTACCCGGACATGATGCGGCTGCTGGATGAGGCGGGCGAGCAGCCTACCGGCATTCTGTATTATCCGTATTTAACCGGAAGCGGCGCCCCGTTTCCTGAGCCCGGGGCCCGGGCCGCTTTCATCGGCTTGGATGCCAAGCACAAGAAGGGGGACCTGATCCGGGCGGTGCTGGAAGGAAACGCCTATCAGCTGGAGCTGCTGCGGGAGCGCGCCGAACGGGTCGGCGGCAGCCCGATCCGGCGGATGCATGTGGTCGGGGGCGGCGCCCGGAACAGCCACTGGCTGCAGATCAAGGCCGATGTATCGGGCGTCCGCCTGACCATGACCGGCGCAGCCGAGGCCTCGCTGCTCGGGGCTGCTCTGGCCGCCGCTGTCGGGGCCGGCCTGTATCCGTCCTTCCGCGAAGCGGCTGCTGCCGTAACGTATCCCGAAGCGAAGGTGTACGAGCCTGATCCGGAGCGCCATCTGGCGTACCGGAAGCTGTATGAGCGCGGCTTCCTCGGTTTGCTCCAGCCTCTGCTGTCCTATTATAAAAGCAGCTCCTGACCGTAGTCAGGAGCTGCTTTTTTTAGATTGGACACTTATTCTTTTGTAAATTCAATCGTGCTGCGCACAGTGTCAATCGGACGTACCAGCTTCTCGATTTGCTCGCGCTTCGGCTCCAGGAATGGAGGCAGAGACAGCTTTTCGCCCAGCGTTTCGTAAGGCTCGTCGCCCATAAAGCCGGGTCCGTCGGTAGCCAGCTCGAACAAAATTTGCGGTGCCACCCGGGCATACAGCGACTCGAAGAAGTGACGGTTGACGTAACCAGACGTCGAAAATCCGAATTCGTCCAGTCGGGTGATCCATTGTTCCAGCACGGCGCGGTCTTCCACGCGGAATGCCGCGTGATGCACGGTGCCGAAGCCCTGACGGGCAGGTGGCAGCACTGCATTATATTCCACGACGATCTGTGCCCCGTTGCCGCCTTCGCCGACTTCAAAGAGGTGGTAGGAGCCTTCCTGGCCGATTTCTTTGAACTCGAATACTTTCTCCAGCATCTCTTTGAAGTAATCGAAGTTGGCGATTCTCACAAAGACCGGGCCCAGACCTGTGATGGCATACTCCAGCGGGATCGGCCCTTTTTCCCACGGAGTTCCCGAAGGAATGCCCTCGTTGTGCTCGTCGGAAATGAGCTGGTACTGCTGGTCGTCGAAGTCGACGAAGGAGAGTGTCTTTTTACCGAACATTTCTTTAATGCCGAAATGCTGCACGTTCAGGCGGTCAAAGCGTTTCACCCAATAGTCCAGTGCCGCATCGCTCGGAACCCGAAACGACGTTTTGGCAATTTCGTTGGTGCCGTGAACGCCTTTCGGAATGCCCGGAAAGTCAAAGAACGTCATGTCGGTTCCCGCGCTTCCTTTGTCATCGGCAAAGAACAGGTGGTAAGTCTGAATGTCGTCTTGGTTTACCGTTTTTTTGACCAGGCGCATGCCCAGCACATAAGTGAAAAACTGATAGTTTTTTTCCGCGCTGCTCGTAATTGCAGTTACGTGGTGAATTCCTTTTAATCCGTTCATGTTACAATTCCTCCTCATGAATTAAGCTTCCCTCAAATTTGTTATTCCATGAATGAAATGACTTATGCCAATTACTTGTTATAAAGAATCTTTAATTTAAGATAAATATAGCACGTTGTTTTCGATGTGTCAAACGTTTGGGGATGCATCGGTAAAAATATATAGATCTATCGGCAAATATCGAGTTAAACATGGGGCTTCGAGTCATTCATACACCCAAAGCCATAAGAAAAACGTCTATCGACGTACCTTCAAAGAAGACAGACCGCGTGTAGCTGAAGTTTTTCTTGCGATTATAGAATGGTTCAGCTTCGCTGAAATTTATAAATTCTATAATCTTAATAAAAACCCGGTATCGAGGACACCGGGTTTCGCATGCATAGATTCCTTTTGTTCATTCATGAGGCGACATCAAAGAGGATGTACGGAAGAAGGACAAGCTATAGGGTTCGTGTTGGGATTTACGATTGATGAGCTATGTTGACGAAGGCAAAGAATGTTGACCTGTAATTTAAGCTAGAATAGCCGGCTTGAACACTTCCTCACACCAAGTGCGGAAGCTTGTGTCAGAGGGCCGTGCCTTTTGGAAATCGTCGTCGTAGATGCCTTCATTTTGGGCAATGACCATATCCATGTAATCCTTGACCCATGCCTCCGTTCCAAACTGAGATAGGGTAGCTTTATACTCGGCAATCGAAACCTGCTGAAAACGAATTGGACGCTCGAGCACTTCAGACAAGACATGCGCCATTTCATTGGGCGATAAAGAATCGGGGCTGACTACAGGGACACTGTCTTGACCGCTCCAGGATTCATCGAGCAAGAGTGCAGCTGCTGTGGAGGCGATATCCCGGGTAGCGCAGAGCGGGAGCTCCTGATCTCCAGTCATAGGCATATAGAACGTCCCGTGGCTCTTGATGGATCCCAGATCATGAAACATATTTTCCATGAAATACGGCATACGCAGTGAACGATAGCTTACACCTGTGCTTTCGATGAGAGCATCCATCTCAAACGCAGCGGATAATATCCCGGCATTTCTGCCGAACCCGCGCCCCATGCTGGACACGCCTACAACTCTTTTCACTCCAAGGCTCTCGATTGCTTGGCAAGCCGGTCTGGTGAAATTCAAATAGTATTCCGTGGAATTCCCGGATTGAGGGTTCGGAGGCACCAGCCAAAGAACGCTCTCTGCACCTGTGAATGCTTTCGTGACGACATCGATGTCATCGTGTGATCCCTGAAAGACTTCGACGCGTTCGCGCACTCGCTGCGGTAGCCGGGACGGATCCCGGACAATGATACGGATAGCCTTCCCGCTATCAATGATGCGTTCAAGAACCTGACGGCCGATTTGGCCGGTGGGGGCAGTAATGACAATCATGAACAATTCATCCTTTCATAGGTTATGGCTGTCCCAACTCATTGGAGAGGACAACTAACTAACAGTGTTGTCTAAGCGTCATTTTCGGTTAAACTATACTGTATAAATCATATTAGGTTGATACAGCTATGCAGGCAATCAGCACGAAGCCGTTTTCGTTGTGTAGGCAACAACTGCTCGCTTTTGTTGTTTATTAGGTTACAAGTACAAGGAGTGATAGCATGCCAGTAAACCCAAACGATCCCCGCGTCAAGCGCACGCGTCAGTTATTACTGCAATCCTTTATGGAGCTGATCGAGCAAAAGAAAAATATTTACTCCATTTCCGTTCAAGACATTACCGACCGCGCGACGGTTAATCGGGCCACATTTTATGCGCACTTCGAAGATAAGTATGCATTCCTGGAGTGTTGGATGAGGCAAAAATTCCAAAGGAAATTGGCAAGGGAATTACCTAATAATTCAATATCGAATATGAGCAGCTTGCGTTCTTTGATTCAAATCGTTTTTGATTTTCTTGCCCTTACCCGGCAATATATGATTCGTACTCCAGAGAACAGTCCGTATGAACCGCTGTTTGAAAGCGCCATTCATAAAGAACTCTATCAACTCCTGTTCACATGGTTGAGCGAAGAAGCGAAGACGCCGGAGGCAAAAAAAGCTGTGGAACCCACGGCTCTCCTTATAAGTTGGGGCATATTGGGGACAGCCATTCAGTGGAGCAGAGATCCTCAACATCGATCGGGGGAAGAGATGGTTCAGGAGATGCTGGTGGTCGTGGCGGCGGGATTGGCTCCCGTTTTGGAAGAACCTCAAAAGGACGCTCGTTAACGAGGGCGTGATTATGATGATAAAAGACAGCAGCCGACCATAAAGATCAGCTGCTGTTTTTGCGCTAAGGAGGCTATGAAGATGAAAAAACGGATTCTAGCCATGCTGACGCTCGGCTTTATGGTTGGCTGTACCACAAAGCATAATATTTTTACAGCAATACCAGTCAAGACGTGTATGATCCGAATCATATCAAAGTGTTAAGTGTTGAGAAGGTTCCATAAACAGTCATTTCGAAGCGATGATCATAAACCGGTCGGCATTCGTTTGGATTCCCTTCGGCGTCTGATGTTCGGCAATAAATCGGTGGAGCGTTTGAAAATCCGACTCCGTTTGTCCAAATCCGGGGATGATGGGGGTGTGCTTCAGCAAAAATATCAAGTCTTCGGCCGACGCGTAATACTCCACTGCATCGTATTGCCGGCACTCGATCTTGCGGAATCCGGCTTCCTTCAGCTCGGCGGCATACCGGTCCATCAGCGTTCCCCGCTTGGCATTCCCAAATTGACCTCTGCCGAAAGCTTGCGACAGATTGCGTTTATCGCTTTCGCCAACCTGCTGGGTCAGGAACACCCCGTCATCGGTCAGCACCCTGGCGACTTCAGCCGCACTGAATTCTGAATGTCTGCAGGTAATCATCTGAAAGAATTGTTCAGGAAAGTCGAGCTTAGACGCCTCCATCGGCAAAAAGCGGACGTTGAAACCGCCGGATTGATCCCGATTCCGGTTGGCGGTTTGGATCATGGCTTCCGAATGGTCGATTCCGATCAGAAGCAGGGCCGCATCCGTCATGCGCAGCAAAGCTTCGCCGCCTCCGGTGCCGATATCCAGCAAAATGTCTCCGGCCTTGCAGCGTGAGGAGACCTCGCTCCAAAAATTCCACCGGGCATCCTCAACGATTACGTTCAATCGGCTGAAATCCCAACCGTTCATGCGGCCGACCTCGGCGTAAAATGTTTTATAATCAAAAGAATCCATAGATCATTCCACCTTTCAAAGCGTAAGAGAATAGAGGTCCATGCAGACGTTGTCGGTTCGTTTCCAAATGGATCAAAGGACAGACGTGTCCCTTGATAGCTGGTACGCGTTTTGACCCAGCCCGGAAGTTAAATACCTCGAACGAAATGCAGTACCACGGTCCGCTTCACCCCTTTGAAAGAATAGTTACATTATAAAAGGCCTAAATCCCGGAATTCAAGGGTAATTTGTCATATTTTGGATTGTGCTGATTTCCTGTTTTTGCTATTCTTCTTGTAGTAGAATGATAGAATGAATGGATCGAGGTTGAGTGCATGAATCGTAAAATGATCTTGACGACCGCCGCATCACTGCTCGTCGGTGTCGTCGCAGGAACCGGTATTATGATGAACGACCAAGCCTACACGTCCGTGAAGCAGGCCGTAGGGGGCAGCGCCACGAACAACTCCTTGGTGAATGTGGGGAACATTGATCTGGCCGGTATGGATATCGAATCCGCCCTTCAGGCGGTGCAGCAGCAGCGTGCTCAAGTGCTGGAGGATCAATTAAGGGATCAATTGACAAACGTTCAGAAAAGGAATGAAGAGATTGCCCAGCTGAACAACATTTTGAGCGAGCTCAGAACCCTCCGCGGACAAAGCGCTGACGGAAATTACAAGGTGGCGGACGGGACGTTATCGACGCTTGCGGGCAAGGGGTTGGCCGACGCATCGAAGACCGATTATTCCGCAGACGATGTGGATCAGCTGATCGAGAAGGTCAAGAGCCATATCGACAATTTGAGCAGTTCCCAGCAGATGGACATGATTCGTCTTCAGGAGCTTAGCAACAAGCGGAATGAAGCGATGGACGTCATGAGCGATTACATCAAGAAGATGGAAGACGCAAGAAGCAGTATTTTAGGCAATATGAGATGATCCCTTCTATTTGAGGAAGGACAATCAATAACTCAGGAGAGGAATCTGCCGCAGGGCGGGTTCTTTTCGTGTATGGAGCGATGGAAATGACAACGATGGCGGTCGATTTTTTGCGCAGCCACCCGCTTTTTCGCGGCGTCCCGGTTCCCGAGCTGGAAGGGGCGGCCCTGTCAATGCATGAGGAGCGCTTTCATGACGGTGACAGCCTGATCGTGGAGGGGAGCTACAGCAATTCATGCTATTTCATTATGAGCGGACAGGTGCAGGTGGTATCACGGAATTTGGTGGGGCAGACGATGACGCTGGACGTGCTGGGCGAAGGTGCGCTGATCGGGGAGGTGGCCTTGTTTCTGGAGGAAAAAAGGACATCCGGCGTTCAGGCCATCGGTGACGTGACCGCCCTGCGGCTCGAGCAGAACGCCTTCAGCCGGCTGGCGGCGGCGAGTCCGATGTTTCACGAGAGCTTGTCCTTCTCGGCGCGCATCCGCACGATGCATGCCATGCTCAGCAAGGCGACGATTTGGGCGGCGATACCGAATGCAGAGCTGCGTGGACTGGCGGAGGTAACTGTCCGCCGGAAGGTGTATAAGGGCGACGTGATTTTGACGGAAGGAACGATGTCCGACCGGTTTTACATGATCGCCGAGGGACGGTTTGAGATCCGAAACGGGCGGCGCAAGAAGGCGGTCTATGAAGCCGGCGATTACTTCGGCGAGATGGACCTGTTAAGCGGAGAGGCGAAGACGGGAACGGTGACCGCGCTGGAAAACGGCGAGCTGATGGTTATGGGCCGGGACGAATTCCAATTTGTCCTGCAGCAGTATGAACCGGTGAGGAGGCAGTTTTATGAGGTGCTGCGGATTCGCAGGCCGGATCTGTTGAACGAGGCTGTCAGCTCCAAGCTGCAGTTTTCGGAGATTGCGGCGGCGGCCGATCCGGCCGGGAACGGCGCGGTCGCGGAATCTGCCGGATATCCGGTTAGGGCGAAAAAAGAGCGCTGGATGGATGTCGTCCTTGTTCTCGGCGGGCTGTTCGTTCTATTAACGATTCTGGCCGCGTGGCTCAGGCAGACGGTGTGGATTGATGCGGCGCTGGTGGCTGGCGGATTCGTCGGGCCGGTATCGTTCGTGGCCTATCTACGCAGCTCGCAGCTCCTCGGCTTTCGCCCGATGCGTCTGGCCCTGGTGTTTGCTTCCTCGGCCGTCATTGCCCTTCCCATCGCCTGGCTGCTGGAGCAGCGCTGGCTTATGCACTCAGGCATGGGTGTCGGCGCTTCGGGCCACTTGAAAGCGGCCGCGCTTGTAGCGGTGATCGAGGAGGCGGCCAAACTGCTCGTCTGCCTGATCTTTTTGCGGAGCCGCAGGCATCGGTTCCTGATGGACGCCATCGTTTTCGGCGCCTGTGCGGGGATGGGATTCGCGGCGATCGAGAGCATATTGTACGGCGTCACTTATTTGCAATCCCACGCCACCACCGGCATGCTTGCCGTGCTGTGGGTTCGGGCGCTGCTGTCCCCTTTTGGCCACGGCACCTGGACGGCGATTGCGGCGGCGGGGGTATGGTATGGCATGGGACGCGGTGCCGGCCGTGCAGGGCAGCGGGGCATTTCGCCACGCAGCCTGCTGGTGATGGCGGCCCTGCTGCTGTCCAGCATGGTGCTCCACGCGGTATGGGATTACCGCTATGATACCGCGCTCTGGAAGCTGGTCGGGATGGTCGCCGTCGGCGCGATCGGGATCGGGCTTCTCTATTGGCTAGTCCGGAGGGGGTCTCGGGAAGAGCAGTCCATGCTCCAGGCGGTCAACCCGGAGCAGCAGGTGGAAGAGCGGCTGCTCAGCGCAGCCGGTCAGGACGGGGCGCCTGCGGTTCCGGGCCAGACGCTCGTTTGCGAGGCATGCAAAACGGTATCGCCGCCGGGGTCCAGATACTGCGGACGGTGCGGGCAGGCGCTGAAGCTGTAGAAGTCGGCTCGGGCGGCACCCTGCAGGTTACGTTGAACAGGCCTTGCTAAGGCTTAGGTCGTCACATTGATGATTCATTCCTGGTAAAAGTACAAGGGTTAAGCAGATTCGTCTGCTTAACCCTTGTTTGCCGTTTCCAGGCTATTTTACGACTTCCGTGGTTTATTCAGAAAGTTATGTCATGTTTAGACCGTAAATCCGGCGGTCAGTTTGCTTAGCCGTTCGGCTATGACTTTATCTTGTTCGCTCTCGTAGCCGGACAATTCCTTCGTCACGGCTGCCTGGAGCTTGATGATCTGCTGCTGTTTGCGAATCCAGTTCAAATGATTGTCCTCCTATGGTTTCATTCGTATAATGGGAATGCTTGGTTGTGGGTTTAGTGTAAAGAGCGAGTCTTAAGTCAAACTTAACTTTTGGAAAAAGCCGGATACCGGCTATCCAATCGAAGGAGGAACAGCGGGATGCCCCTTGAAATTGAACGCAAATTTTTGCTGCCGGAATTCCCGGCGGCCCAGGTCGATGAAGGCGTGCTGCAGATCGTTAAGGAGCAGCTGATCGAGCAGACGTATCTCGCGCTGTATGAAGACCAGGAGCTGCGGGTTCGGAAAATTACGGATGCCGCCAGCGGAGAGGTGGAGTACACGCATACGTTTAAGCGGGGATTCGGCATCGCCAGGGAAGAAGTCGAGGTATCCATTGCCGGCGGCCTGTATGATCAGATGATTCAGGCTCACGGCGCCGTCCCCTTGATCAAGAAGCGCTCCACGGCGCTGTGGGATGGCTTGCAGGTAGAGATCGATGAATACGATCAAATCAGGCTGACCGTGCTGGAAGTGGAGTTCTCCTCGGAGGAGGAGGCCGAGAGCTTTGTTCCCCCGGCATGGTTTGGCCAGGACATCAGTACGGATAAGGAGTACAGCAACAAGAAGGTTTGGCGCGAGCTTCAGTCCCGGCGGAGTTAGGGAATCAGGAAGTTCTATTGGCTATGATGCATATGGAGTCGGAGCTGCCTGGGATCGAGAGACCGTAAGGTCTCTTTTTTTGATGTCGGAAACTCGCCTTCTTTATCACGCAACAAAAACTACCGCCTAATGCGGTCTGGGCTCTTTGAATATGCTTTGATCGCCGTTTTATGCTTATTCAAAAAAAATTTTGGCGAGGGGGGCTTTTTATTATGTTTTGACCAAGAGGCGCCGACATAAAGTATAGCGGTTGCTATGTCGGAATAAAGTGCGCGAACAGCGGCTTGAATACAGGCTTTACCCTGCGTAAAGCCCGGGGAGCGTTGGCATGAAAAGGCAATGGATTATTTTTATCATCGGCATGCTGCTGGTGCTGTTTCTGCCGGTGTACGCCGTTTGGCAGCAGGTGGCAATGGACAGGCAGCCTACGGGGATCCAAGGGGTGCTTGACCTGAGCAAGCTGGATCTCCGGCACCAAGGGGCCATCAGCTTGGACGGGGAGTGGGAATTTTACCGTAATCAGCTGCTGACTCCGGAAGATTTTAACGGCAGCGGCACCGAGAAGGAAGGCGAGCGTCCAAGGCTGTCCGGGATGGCACGCTTGCCGGGAGCCTGGAACGATTATATCGCGGAGGACGGGCGACGAGCAGCCGAGGGCTACGGGACGTTTCGTCTGATCGTTCAGGTACAGCCTGGACAGATGCTGACGTATGGCCTGCAGACAAACAATATCCGTTCCGCCAGCCGTGTGTTCATGGGCGGATACGAGATTGGGGCCAGCGGGAATCCCGGGCGCTCCGCCGCCGACGGCGTTCAGAAGAACGTGCCTTATTTGGGGTTTGCCACCCTTTCGGGCGGACGGATCGAAGTTCTCGTTCAGGTGGCCAATTACTTGTATACCACCGGCGGCGTATTTTCACCGATCCTGTTCGGGGAGCAGCACTCGATTATGCAGAACAAAGAACTGTATTTGTTCGCTGACTGGATGACGATTGCCGGCTTCTTTACCGCAGCCCTTTATTTTCTCGGATTCCAACAAATCCGCAAGAAGGAGCCGGCTTCCCTGCACCTGGGATTATTTTGTCTGACAACCATTTGTTATGTCCTGCTGCACGGGGAGAAGCTGATCGCCGGCATTTGGCCGGGCCTTCCTTATGAGTGGATCCTGAAGAGCCAGCTGCTGCTGTCCGTACTGGTGTACTATTTTTTGTTAAAATTCGTGTCCGCTTCGGTACGCGGCGGGGTGCATCCTATCGTGATGCGTTCCTACACGTTTCTCGGCACGGCATCCATTGCGGTTGCGATTATTTTTCCCAGTATCCTGTTCTCCAGGATCGAACCTTTGCTGGTTGCCTTCACAGCGTTATGCATCGCCTACATTATCGGCATCATGCTGCGGGATCTCCACAGGCGGCGGAATTCGGGAGAATACCTGCTCACGATTCTCAGCATCATCAGCATTCTCATGGTCATTATCACCAACCTGCTTCCCTTGATTGGGATATACGAGGGCATGGTCTTCGCTCCAGTGGAGATGCTGATGTTCGTCGTGACTCAGTCGGCCCTGCTGGCCCGGCGCTATGACCGGACATTTAATGAGGTGGAGCAGCTGTCCCGCAGGCTCCTGACCTTGGATGGCCTAAAGGATGAGTTTATGGCAAACACCTCCCACGAGCTGCGGACGCCCGTGCACGGCATGGTCAACATTGCCCAGTCCTTGCTGGAAGGGGCCTCTGGGGAGCTGAACCGGGAGCAGCGCGGCAATCTCAAGCTGATCATGACGACAGGGAAGCGGCTGACACTTCTCATCAACGATATTTTGGATTTTGCCAAGCTGAAGAACGGGGAGATCGTCATGAGGCGGCAGCCGGTCGAGTTGGCTTCCGTGACCGGGTCGGTGCTGGAGATCATCCGCAATCTCGCGGGGAGCAAACGAATCGTACTGGAGGAAAGCCTGCCGGAAGATCTGCCCTTCCTGCTGACGGACGAGGACCGTCTTCAGCAGATTTTGTTTAACCTCCTTGGCAATGCGGTGAAAAATACTTCCAGTGGAAGCATCCGGATTGCGGCCGACAAACGGGGTGACGCCGTGCATATCTCGGTGACCGATACCGGGATCGGCATTGCGGCGGAGCGGCTGGAGGCTATTTTTACCCCGTTTGATCAGCTGGACATGCCGGAGGGGCACGAATCTTCCGGCACCGGCCTTGGGCTCAGCATTACCAAAAGGCTCGTTGAGCTCGGCGGAGGCCGCATTTGGGTCGAATCGCAGCTGGGACGGGGCTCAACCTTCCATTTCACCGTTCCTGCCGCCGGTCCAAGACCGAAAACTGCAGATAGCGCAGCAGCCGGCATCTCTTCGGAGCGCATCCGCGAGGAAACGGCTGCAGCGCTCGCCGATCCGAAGATGCTCGAGAGCGGAGCGGAACGCGCCACTGTCCTGATGGTGGACGACGATCCCGTCAATCTTCAGGTGCTGCGCAATCTGTTGGCCCTCGAGGGCTACAGGCTGATGACGGCCAGCAACGGGCAGGAGGCGCTGGAAAAGATCCAATCGGGGCAATCGATCGATCTGGTCATTGCCGATTGGATGATGCCCGGCATGTCGGGCCTGGACCTGTGCCGGAACGTGCGCCGGCAGTTCTCCTTGTCGGCTCTTCCGATTCTTCTTCTAACGGCGAGAAGCCTGCCGGAGGATGTCCGTATCGGCCTATCCGCCGGAGCGAACGATTTTCTTCGCAAGCCGGTTGATGCCGAAGAACTGCGGGCAAGGGTCAGAACCTTGCTGGAGCTGCGCAGATCGGTCCGGCACGCGATTTCCGCGGAAATGGCCTTCCTGCAGGCCCAGATTAAGCCGCACTTTTTGTACAATGCGCTGAATACGATGATCGCCCTGCTGCCTGTCGACCCGGAAAAGACGACGGAACTGCTGCACGAGCTCAGCCGGTATTTGCGGGGGAGCTTCGATTTCAGCAACCGGGACCAGTTGACCGTTCTGCGTCAGGAGCTGGCTTTGGTCAAGTCCTATTTAAACCTGGAGAAGGCCCGGTTTGAAGACCGGCTGCAGATCGACTACAACGTTCAGGCGGACATAAACCGACTGGTGCCTCCGCTTACCATCCAGCCGATCGTTGAGAATGCGGTCCGGCACGGAATCATGCGCAAGGAAGAGGGGGGCAGGGTTCGGATATCGGTGTTGGAGCTGGATGAGCGGCTGGAGATTTCCGTCGAGGATAACGGGATAGGTATGACTCCGGAACGGATGGAAGCCGTGCGGGAAGGCAGGGCCGGGGACGGTGTAGGGCTGAAAAATATTAATGCCCGCCTGCTGACGCTCTTTGGCACGGAGCTTATGATCGAGAGCCATCCGGAGCGGGGAACCGCAGTCCGGTTCCATGTGCCGAAGCAAAAACAGCGGGACTCCCGGGATGACACAAGAGGAGGGCAAGCATGAGAGCGATATTGGTTGATGACGAAAATCCGGCGCTGCTCCAGTTGGAGCGGCTGATTCAAGTAGATGGGCGGATCGAGGTAGCCGGCAAATTTACGCGGGTCCGGGAAGCATTGGAGCATGCCGCGGGAAGTCCGCTGGATATCGCGTTTTTGGATATCGAGATGCCCGGGCTGAACGGGCTGGAGGCGGCGGAGCACCTGAACAGCCTGCATCCCGGCATTCATGTCGTATTCGTAACGGCGTACAATCAGTACGCGATTGAAGCGTTCGAAGTGAACGCGGTCGACTATTTACTGAAGCCGGTTGACCCCGAGCGGTTTGCCAAAACCGTGAGCCGCCTGGAGGCGCGTTTGGCGTCTCAGCAATTGGCGGAGGCATCTGTCCGGCAGGAGCCCAAAATCATTTGCTTTCAGCGGCTTGAGGTGCTGGATGGCACGGGGAGCGGCAGCCGGCTCAAATGGCGGACACAGAAAGCGCAGGAGCTGTTCGCCCTGCTGGTGCATCACCGCAACCGATGGGTCGCGAAGGATCAGATCCTGATGACCCTGTGGCCGGAGCTCTCCGCCGATAAGGCGGTGACCCAGCTGCATACTTCCGTATACCAGGTCCGCAAAATGCTGAAATCCTGGGGACTGGGCTCCACCGTGGATTACTCCCATGAGAGCTACTGCCTGGTGCAGCGGGAGGTAGAGGTGGACGTGGACCGCTTCCTGCGGGATACCGCCATGGAGGAAATCCGTGACCTGCGCGACCTGCAGCGCCTGCAGAACGGACTGGCCCAGTATCAGGGCGATTATCTCGAGGAGCATGATTACGCATGGGCGTTGTCGGTCCGCGAGGAGCTTCGGCGCCAATTCGTGTGCTCCAGCCTGCTGGCTGCCGACTATGAACAAACCGTCGGGCAGGCGCGCAGAGCACTGGATCGGCTGCTGGGCCTGCAGAGCGTCGAGCCTTTCTCAGACGAGGTGTGCCGCAAAATCCTGTTAGGCCATCTCCAAATCGGCGAAATTTCCGAGGCACAAAGGCATTACGATATGTTTGTACGAGTCTTGTCCGAGGAGCTGGACGCCGAGCCGGAGATGGAGACGGTGATGCTGGCGGAGAAGTATTTTGAGGCTGGACGGGCCTCACGGCCGGGGACGTAACGTAATGGGGCTCGATGGGACATCCCGAAAAACATACGATCGAACATAAAAAGGCGGCCATTCCCGCCGCCTTTTCCTTTTATATGCACTTTCGGGCTTGCGATAATAATCAACCCAATGCCCCCGGTCTATTCCGGCGGGATTTTTTCCTTCACCTGCTTTAACGTCGCTACGATCAGAAAACTGACGATCACCAATAAGAGCCATGAACTTACCTTTCCGAGATGAACGAGGCTCCAAGCATCGGCCTGGTTCGGGTATTGCCAGGCGCCAAAGAACGTGGCGATATTTTCTGCGATCCAAATAAAAAATCCGATGAGCACAAATGACAGGGCGAGCGGCATACGGTAACGCGTTCCGTTAATTTCATATTTGACCCATGATCGCCAAAAGACAAGGATAACAAGTCCAGATAACCACCAACGCAAGTCAATCCAAAAATGGTGGGTGAAAAAATTCAAATAAATCGCAGCCGCAAGAGGTACGACAACCGCAAACGGCGGCCACTTGATCAGTTCTATCTTGAGCCTTCTCCAGGCCTGGCAAAGATAACTCGCTACGCTCGCATACATAAATCCGCTGTATAAAGGGACTCCGAATATTTTGAAATATCCTTCCCCCGGGTACGACCAAGAGCCCATATGTACCTTGAAAAGTTCAAGAGCCAGCCCGATCAAATGGAACATCGTGATCACCTTGAGTTCGTCTCGCGTTTCGAGTCCGGAGCGAACCATCCACCACTGCATCAGGAGGCAAATGATCAGCAGCCAATCATACCTTGGCAGGAAGGGGAGGGGGATGATTTTCGTCAAAGCCAAAGAGGCAAAAATCACGACGGGAAACAAACAGGATAAGGCCTGCTCCCAACCGAATCGAACGAGCTGCTTGAAAGCTCTGATGACCGGTGACTCCATCATTCGGCTATGATCCATCATGATCTTCATCACTCCGATACTCTAAAATATCTCCGGGCTGGCAATCCAAAGCCTTGCAAATCGCCTCTAAAGTCGATAATCGAATCGCTTTCGCCTTCCCGTTCTTCAATATAGACAGGTTAGCCATGGTGATTCCTACCCGTTCCGAAAGCTCGGTTACGCTCATTTTTCTTTTCGCCAGCATTACGTCGATATTGATTACGATTGCCATTGTTTTCACCTCAGACCGTTAAGTCATTTTCCGATTTGATATCGATCGCCTCTTGCAAAAGCCTCTGAAGAACGGCGGCAAAGAAGGCAATCACCATGGAAGCAAAGATAATGACCAATCCGATCAAAATGACACCCGGGGCGTCGTCTGCCTCCGCGATGAGATACATGAGCGGCAAACCGGCCACATACAGAATACTGATGGCGACTGCACAGTGCTTGATTTTTTTTAGCGCTCTTACGGATAACTCCGAGAAAGCTTCATTTCCGTCAATATAAATTAACAGTTTAAAGGCTTGATACAGAGCGAGGTAAAAAGGAATGGCTCCTGCATACATACCGACGAAAACGAGATATTTGAAATAGGCATGATCCGGATACAGTTCTGCTGCAAAATTCGCAATCACCGGAACCACAAAGATGCACAAAGCAAGAATCGGAATGCCGATCAGAAACACAGCCATCTTTAAGAAGAGAGTTGACACCCGTTTCATAAAAACACCTCTTAATCATTATTGTTCCTCGAATTTAGCACACCATTTATCGTTTTACAATAAATAATTAATGAATAATATTATCATTTTGTTGTTAGTCGTGCTACCGATCTCCTTCAAACCATTTATGTATAACAAAAAAAGCCATGTTTGCTCATGGCGTTTTGATGGTAATTATGTGAGCCTCCCATATTGCTTTGCATAAGAAAGGATTCGATGGAACAGCCTTTTGTCTTTTAAATTTTTTAGCGGATAAATTTGGGGCCGGGTATTGACCTCCAATATCCACAGCTTTTCCTTATTGTCCAGCGCTACATCCAAACCGAGTTCCTGAAATCCTTTGAGATGGCGGTCAAAATTTTTCGCTACCGAAACCCCTAACTGCTTCAGTGCTTCTTCCGTACTTTGAATGGAAGCCGAATGAAGCCCCGCGCCTGTCAGGGTTGGCCGAAATAAACCGATGCTTCCTCCCTGGTTATAGTTCGTTGCAACCTTTCCAGGACTCCCGATCTTCGTGAAGACGGCCGTACTGATCCACTCCCCTTTTTTCGTTTTCTGAACCATCACGCGAATATCGAACAGCTTTCCGTTCGTTTTAGCTAATTGGATCCCCTTCTGTAACAAATACGGCCTTTTGTTAGAAAAGCGGGAAAGCATATGATATAGCTCGTCAGCTGTTGAGAAAAAGGATTTCTCTCTCTTGAATTGGGTTTGGTACCCACTGTTTTTTTTATTGATCCGAATGATGCCCGCCCCGCCGGAACCATGCGTTGGTTTGAAGTAAACGGTTGAATATTTGGAAAGCATGGATAACAGGTTTTTTCTATTAAAAGTTTCCGTGTGGGGGACATATTCCCGTAAATCGCGTTGCCCTAACAACCATTTCGTTTTCTTCCATTTATCGCTGATCGAGCTGCTTTTGTACTTAGCCATACATACCACCACCTTCCTGACCTAACATATGAATGTAGAGATGTGCTTGCAACGATATCTGTCTATTGTGGCGATAAGAATGGAAAAAGTTAAAGTTCTATCGGCTAGTAGGCCAAAAAAGGTGGCTCATGCCGCCCCTTTGCCCGTTATATTAAATTACGTTCATTAAATACCCGTTTGGCTTCAAATACCGCGTTCAGCACCCGGGGAAAGCCGGTATACGGCGCGCATTGGATGATGGCTTCCATGATTTCACCGGTGGTCAGCCCGACGTTCAATCCGGCGTTGATGTGCACATTCAGCTGCGCTTCGCATCCCCCTTGCGTCGTCAGGGAAGCGATCGTGATCAGTTCGCGCTGCCTGAGGTCGAGTTCCTTCCGCGAGTAAATGTCGCCAAAGGCAAATTCGATGATGTATTTCCCCAGGTCCGGGGCGATATCGCTGAGCGAGTCCATGACACGCTGCCCGCCGTCTCCGTCGACTTCCAGCAGCTTTTTCCATCCGCGTTCGTAACGTTCGTTTGTCATTGTTTTGACCTCCTGAGTTCTGGTTTTGTTGCTTCGTGAGACTTATGCTACAGCTTTGAGCGCGCTCTAAAGCAAGGCCTATTTTTAGAAGGAATCTATACCTCTAGAGGTTCCGTAACGTAACCGAGTTCAGATCGAAATGGACCCGCATTGTAGGGGATTTAGTGATATAATGCAGCCATGGAAAACCAATATACGATTCAGCAGCTTTCCCAAAAGACCGGCCTGTCCGTGCATACGCTGCGTTACTACGAGCGGATCGGCTTGCTGGAAGGAGTTCCCCGGGATGAGCACGGCTACCGTCTGTACCGGGAGTCCGACTTGTTATGGGTTGAATTTTTGATGCGGTTAAGGGAGACGGGGATGCCGATCAGCGAAATGAAGCGGTTTTCGGACCTGCGGAGCGAAGGCGATTCCACGATAACGGAAAGGCGGGTCATGCTGGAAGCCCACCAGGCGCACATTCATGAGCAAATGCGGGTGCTTCGGGACAATTTGCAAAGCATTGGTGACAAGATCTATCATTACAAAGGTTTGGAAAAGGAGAGAAGCCAGGCGGTGCCATCCAAGGTACCGTTTGGCAAATAAGCAAAAAGAGGCCGCTCTGGCCTCTTTTTGCTGTCGATACCATCGATCATTCGTTCATTCCCAGGTAATACACTAATCAATGTACTCAAAAGGCGCTTCTAGCTGCGACTGCCTTTATTGCGCTCCCAACAGCCACCCCTGCCTTATGCTGCAACTTATTCGAACAATCCGCAATAATGTAAACACAATGAATTATTTTTATATAACTTAACTAAAATAGTTAATATTAGTTTACATAGTTCATTCTCCGCGGTATAATCTCCTTGTAAATGAGAACAGAGGAGGAATTGGCATGAAATCGATTTTGATTACGGGTGCTTCATCGGGTATTGGAAAAGCGGCGGCGCAGTTTTTTCAGCAGCAGGGGTGGAACGTCATTGCGACGATGCGTTCGCCGGAACAGGAATTCGGGCTGAAGTCCTTGGAGCGGGTGATGGTGACCCGTTTGGACGTGGAGCAGAAGGAGACCATCGAGGCTGCGGTAGCGGAGGGGATCGACCGGTTTGGGCGGATCGATGTCCTACTGAACAACGCGGGCTATGCGGCATTTGGCGCTTTTGAAGCAGCGACGGATGACCAGGTGCGCAAACAGTTTGATGTCAACGTCCATGGCGTGATGCAGACGACCCGGACGCTTCTTCCTCATTTCCGGGCCCAGGGCGGCGGAACGGTGATCAACGTCTCGTCGGCCGGCGGCAGGGTGGCTTTCCCGCTGCTGTCGTTGTACCACGCAAGCAAGTGGGCGGTGGAAGGATTCTCCGAATCGCTATACTATGAGCTGGCTGAACAGAACATCCGGGTGAAGGTTGTGGAGCCGGGCAACGTGGCTACGGACTTTACCGGACGCTCGCTGGACCTGCTGAAGGACGATGCGCTGGATGCGTACGCAGCCTATACCGATACCGTTATGAAAAAGCAGCTGGAGAGCTTTGAAACCCAGGTGTCCACACCGGAACACATCGCAAAGACGATTTACGAGGCAGCGGTCGATCCTTCTTCCCGGTTCCGGTATATCGCCGGTCCGGACGCCGAGTTTCTGATGGACTTGCGCAGCAAGGTGCCGGAGGAGGAATTTATGGCCGGCATTGCTCAGCAGTTCCGGTGAGAAAGGGGGCGCTCCTCCCAATGCTCAAGCCTCGGCAAATTCCTAAGCGAAGCCGCCCCCGCGCCTAAACTCCAAAGAGGGAAAGCTTATGGAATGGAAAGTTTACGTGCCGCCTTTGAAGCCGTGTTCCCACCTCCTCACCTCATCAAGGAACACGGCTTCAACAGCGCTGGAAACCCAAATGCGTCCTCTCCAAGCGCCGATGTATGGGTTTCGTTGCTGCTCCTTCGAATCGCCTCCTCTCATAGCAGCTTTGCCGACGCATGGGGTCTCGTTATTCCCTTCGAAGCGAACCAATAGCCAACCTGAAAGAGGCGTGCCGTAAGGCGACACGCCTCTTTTTTGCTTCCTACCCACCAACTGCTTATTTTTTTAAGGTCATGAGCGAAGCCGTTGTGCTGGTGCGGCAACCGAAGGTTAAAAAATGGGTAGCAGCAGGAAAGAGGGAGAAGGTTAGTTTCGATTATCGAACTCTAACGCAGTCCCCGCGCCTGAACTCCAAAAAGGGAAAGCATATGGGGTGGAAAGTTTACGTGCCGCCTTTGAAGCCGTGTTCCCACCTCCTTATCTCATCAAGGAACACGGCTTCAACAGCGGCTGGAACCCCAAATGCGTCCCTCCCCCGAGCGCCGACGTATGGGTTTCGTTGCTGCTCCTTGGAATCGGCTAAGTAAATCAATAAAGGCGTGCCGTAAGGCGACACGCCTCTTTTTTTCTTCCTACCCCCAAGCTGCTTATTTTTTAAGGTCACGAGCGAAGACGGTGTGCTGGTGCGGCAACCGAAGGTGAAAAAAAATGGCTAGCAGCAGGAAAGCGGGAGAAGGTTAGTTTCGATTATCGAACTCTAACGCAGTCCCCGCGCCTGAACTCCAAAAAGGGAAAGCATATGGGGTGGAAAGTTTACGTGCCGCCTTTGAAGCCGTGTTCCCACCTCCTTATCTCATCAAGGAACACGGCTTCAACAGCGGCTGGAACCCCAAATGCGTCCCTCCCCCGAGCGCCGACGTATGGGTTTCGTTATTCCTCCTTCGAATCGGCTCTCATTATTCCTTCGAATCGGCTCTCATTATTCCTCCTTCGAATCAGCTCGCTCCCAAAGCAGATGCACCGCTGCCTCCTTTTTTCAACCAAGCCTCAAACCTTAAAAAATAACCAGCCCACCCATATTCACGCCAAGCATCCCCCGCCCCTCCGCCGTTACTATGGAAAATAAGCACTGCCATAAAGGAGGACCGATATGTCGACGATCAAAACGGAAACGGCCGAGCTGAAGCCCCCAAGCAGGGTCCGAAGGCCGGGAAGGGGCGGTGGTCTGATCCACCTCATCTGGAAGTACAAGGCGCTGTACGTAATTTCCCTCCCAGGGATCGTGTATTTTCTCATCTTCAAGTACATTCCGCTAGGCGGATCGATCATCGCGTTCCAGGATTACAACATGTTCAAGGGCTTTTCCGGGAGCGAGTGGGTGGGCTTCGCCAACTTCGCGGCGATGTTTCAGCATTACGACTTTCTGCGGATCTTGAAAAATACGCTGCTCATCGGGCTTTACGACCTGATCATTGCGTTTCCGGCCCCGATCATTCTGGCCCTGCTGCTCAACGAGCTGAGGCTGGTCGTGTTCAAAAGGGTCATCCAAACCGTGGTGTACATGCCGCACTTTCTGTCCTGGGTCGTCATTGCCGGCATGTCCGTGGCCATTTTGTCCCCGTCCACCGGCATCCTGAACCAACTGCTCGGACTGTTCGGCGTCAAGCCGCTGTACTTTCTCGGCGACAACGCCTACATCCGCAGCGTGCTGGTCGGATCCGGCATTTGGCGGGACATGGGGTACGGCACGATCCTGTACCTGGCCGCTTTGGCGGGAATCAACCCGGACCTGTACGAAGCGGCCGAGATCGACGGGGCGAACCGGTGGAAGCAGACGCTCCGGATTACGCTGCCGGCGCTGCTGCCGACGATCATGATTTTGTTCCTGCTGCACATCGGGAAATTCCTCGACTTCGGCTTTGAGCGGGTGTGGGTGTTCCTGAACGCGCTCAACACGGAAAACGGGGAAATTCTCGACACGTACATCTACCGCTCCGGCCTCCTGTCGCAGCAGTACAGCTATACGACGGCGGTGGGCTTGTTCAAATCGGTGGTGGGGCTGGTGCTGGTCCTGACCGGCAACATGCTCAGCAAGAAAACAACGGGCGAAGGCCTGTACTAGAAGGGAGGAACGACGGTTGTACCGAATGATGTCTAGGAGCTTTCAAATATTCAACTCGTTCAACATCCTGTTCATGTGCCTGCTCGGGCTCGCCATGTTCCTGCCGTTTCTGAACGTCATCGCCCAATCCTTCAGCTCGTCCGAAGCAGTCACGTCGGGTAAGGTGACGTTCTGGCCGGTGGACGTCACAACGATCAACTACCGGTACGTGTTCAGCGATGCGTCGATATGGCGCGCGTTTGCGGTATCCGTCTTCATCACGGTGGCGGGGACGCTGATCAACCTGGTGGCGACGGCAACACTGGCTTACCCGGTATCCCGGGAGGAGTATGTTGGACGCAAACTGATCATGCTGATGGTGCTGATCACGATGATTTTCAGCGCACCCTTGATTCCGAACTTTTTGCTGATGAAAAACCTGCACCTGATGAACACCCCTTGGGCCATGATTCTGCCCGGCGCGATCAGCGCGTTTAACTTTTTCGTGATGCATTCGTTCTTCAAGCAGCTGCCCGCGGAGGTCATCGATTCCGCCCGCATCGACGGCTGCGGGGAGGTACGTATCCTGATGAAGATGGTCGTGCCTCTCTCCAAACCTGTGATGGCCTCGCTTGGCATTTTTTACGCGGTCGGACACTGGAACGCCTATATGAACGCGCTGTATTACATCGATCAGCCGAAGTGGTGGCCGCTGCAGGTCCTGCTGAAAAAGATGTTTGAGACCGACGATCTCAGCATCGATCCCGGCGCCTCGCAGTTCAGCGAGTTGGCGTTTACCTCCCCGGAAGGGATCAAGATGGCCACCATCGTTATTGCGACGCTGCCGATCATTTTGCTGTATCCGTTCCTGCAGAAACATTTTGTGAAAGGGCTTACACTAGGGGCGGTCAAATCTTAAAAATGAACTACCCGAACTGAAGTTGCCACCTCACGGTCCGGCAAACGTTAACGATACAATCAACTTGCCAAATCCAACAAAGAGCACACAAAAGAGCGAATCAAAGCGGGGAAAGAGGGGATACGATGAAAAAATGGGTAAGCTTGATGCTGGCCACCGTGGTCACGGCATCTCTGCTCGCCGGGTGCGGCGGCAAGGACAATGATTCATCCGCCAGCGGCAAGGAGGCCGGCGCCAATACGGAGGAAGGCGGGATCACGAAGTTTTCGATTTCGCTGCGGACGCTGAATTTCGGCCACGTGGAAAAATCGCCGGACATCAACGCGGATAAGTGGGTGAAGAAGCTGGAGGAGCTGACGAACACCGACATGGACATCCGGTTGGTCCCGCACAGCGAATACGACCAGAAGATGGCGCAAATGTTTGCAACAGGCGACATTCCGGACGTGGTGCAGGGCCAGGGCGGAGTGACCGGAAAGGAGATGGCGGGATCGGTGGAGGCGGGAGTCTTTATGCCGCTGGACGACCTGCTGCAGAAGTACGGGCAGAACCTGCTGCAAAAAATCCCGAAAGAAGCCTGGAATCGCATGACCTATGAAGGTAAAATCTATGGTATTCCGGAGTGGCTCGGCAATCCTTCTCGCCGCGCGACCTGGATCCGCAAGGATCTGCTGGACAAAGCGGGCCTGCCGGTGCCGAAGACGATCGACGATTTTATGGAGGTGCTGCGCGCTTTTAAAAAGATGGGCGTCGAAAATCCCTACATGGGCCGCCAGGACTTCAAATATGCGGATACGGTTTTCGGAGCGTATGATGTCTTCCCGTATTTAAGCCAGTTTGAGGAAGCAGACGGTCAGGTGCAGCCCAAATTCTTCGATGCGGACAATATGATGAAAGCGCTGTCCACCTACAAGACGATGTATGATGAAGGGCTGATCAATAAGGAATTTGCCACGATCAACCCGACGACGTTCAAGAACACGATTCTGTCCGGAAAAGCCGGCATCTGGTCGATGAACGCCAACGAACTGCTCCAATGGCAAACCCAGCTGCAGGAGTCGGTTGCGGATGCGAAGCTTGAAATCATACCATCCCCGACCGGACCGGACGGCAAGGGCGGATATTATTTGTACGGCGACGTGAATCGTTCTTATTTTATTAACGCCAAGTACGCGCACCCGGAGAAAATCATCCAATTCCTTGACTGGATGGTATCGGATGAGGCGGAGAAGTTTTTCACCTTCGGTGTCGAAGGCGAAACCTACACGATGGACGGGGACAAAATCAACTACAAGCAGCCGACCGACTCCAAAGGGGTTGACGAGGAGCGCTACCGCCAATCCTTCCTGTGGCTCGTGCAGGATACGACCTACAACAAGGGATCGCTCAGCTTGACGGAAGACGGGCGCAAGCTGATGGGCGTGTTCGATAACATTCTTGCGAATGAAGGCCGTGACGGTATTGAATTCGACCCAAGGTTGGAAGCGCTTAAAAAGAATCCGGACATCACCCCGCTCTCGGATACGCCGCCGCCGGTACTCGTCACTCATATGGTTAAGATGGTCTACGGCCAGGAGCCAGTCGAAAATTGGCCGAAGGTGATCGAGGAGTGGAAGTCCAAGGGCGGCAGCGCCGTGCTGAAGGAAGCCAATGAACGCTACCAGAAACAGGAGGGTGCCTTCCTGCCGCGGAAGTAGGGATTGGCGATTGTTCACCTGCTGATGAAGTTGTTGGGGCGGCGGAGCCGTGCCGGTTACGCCGCCCAAATCGAAACCCGAATATACGAAATCGAAAGGAGCTCTTGTGGATGTATCGGATTTTGCTCGTTGATGATGAACCTATGATTCTGAAAGGACTAAGCGTATTCATTCAGCAGTCCGGGATCCGGATTTCATCCATCCGGCTGGCAGCCAATGGGCGCGAGGCGCTGCAGGCGATCGGGGAGGAGCTCCCCGATTTCGTGTTTACGGATATCCGGATGCCGGTCATGGACGGTTTGGCCTTGTGCGAGGCCATCGCCATGCAGGAGTACCCGGTGCAGACGGTGGTCGTTTCCGGCTATGGTGATTTTTCGTATGCCCAGGCCAGCATGGCTTTCGGCGTGAGGGAATACCTCCTGAAGCCGGTGGCCAAGCGCGAACTGGCGGATACGCTGAGGCGCCTGGTACAGCGCGCCGAGAAACAGAAGCCGGCCTCGGCCTACCTCTCCGTCGCCAAAATGGATGCGTGGCTGGAGCAGTTTGACCAGGCCATCTACTACATGAACCGCAGCCAGGTCCAGGAGCTGCTGGGGGAGTGGCAGCGGGAGACTTCGGCTTTTCAGCTTCAGGAGCGGCAAAAGGCCGAAATGCTGGAGGAATTCCACGGCTTGCTCGTCAAGAAGCTGAGAGCCAGGGAGATGAACATCGAATTGGACGATAGCCTAGAGCTCAGCCCGGAATCCTCCGGGGAGGAGGCTTTCGGGCGGTTCGCCGAGCGAATCGGCCAGACGCTGGACCGTCTGTACCGAAAGCGGAAAGGGAAATGGAAGGACCCGATCGAGGAAGCCAAGCATTACATCGAGCGCCATTTGGCCAGCGAAGTGTCGCTGGAGGAAGTGGCGGATCTGCTCGGGCTGCATCCGAACTACTTCAGCGTCATGTTCAAGCAAGCGACGGGGGAAACCTTCGTCCAGTACCGCACGAAGCGGCGCATGGAATACGCCAAGCGGATGCTCGGCGAGGAATCGCACCGGATCACCGACATTTCATACGCGGTTGGATATGCCGACCATTCCAACTTCACGAAAACCTTCAAGAAATACGAAGGCATTTCGCCTTCGGAATACCGGCAGCGGCTGGGGATCTGACATGTTCCGCAGAAGCATTTCCCACCGCATTTTCGGCTACTTCATGGTATTAATCGTCATTTCTTTATCGGTGGTCGGCACCATTACTTACATGCAGTCGTCCAAACTTCTGGACCGCCAGCTGGAACGGTACCTGTCCCAAATGATCACCCATGCGGCCTATCATACGGACTTGTACCTCCAAACCTTTGATAACGCCAGCAAAATCATTCTGTCCGACCCGGACGTCCTGAAGTTCATGGAGATGGATCCGGACGACAGTTTCCAGTATTACGAGCTGTCGCGGCGGATTCAGAGCAAGGTGTTCGATTCGGCCTTTATCATTTACCCGCAGATCGAATTGATTTACGTCATCAATCAGGACGGTAAGGCGATCACCACGAAGGACATCATCCAGGATGAGGTCAAGGATTATAAATCCTATTATCGTTTGATCGAGCAAAATATTCCGAAGGACGGTCTCGGCGCGATCATTAACTCCGCGACAGCCGATCCGGGGGAAGAACAATATATTACGTTTATCCGCCGCGTGCGGGGGCTTTTGTCGCATCAGCCGCGGGGCATCCTCGGAATGAAGCTCAACACCAGGGAGATTTCCAAGCTGTGGGGCCAAATGGACCTGGGGGATAAAGGCTACTCGTTCATCGTGGACAGCAAGGGTAATTTCGTCGACAAGCCGGAGGATGCCGCCATCCCTGCATTTATGGACGACGAGGTAAGGAAGAACCTGCTCGGCGGGCAGGGCACCTTCACGGCTGTCGTCAAAGGGGAGAAGCGGATGTATGTGTCGCAGCGGCTCAGCGCCGCCGATTGGCAAATGGTCATTTCGGTCCCGGTGAAGGAGCTCCGGAGGCCTATCATGAACATCCGTTATACGACGGTCATTGCCGGTTTCATCACGTTAATTGTCGCGATGTGGATCGCGGGACGCTTCGGCCGCTCTCTCGTGCAGCCGCTCAAGAAGCTCGTCCGCAATATGCGCATGATGGAGAAAGGCGAGTGGAAAACGATTGAAGGGGAGCAGCGCCAGGATGAGTTCGGCTTCCTGATCTCGAGCTACAATGTAATGCTGACGCGGCTGTCGGAGATGATCGAACGCGTCTACGAGGCGGAAATCCGCTCGCACAAGACCGAGCTGAACCTGCAGAAAATCGCCCTGGAGCAGCACAAGGCCGAATTTCAGGCGCTGCAGCTGCAGATCAATCCGCATTTTCTGTACAACACGCTCGAGACGATCAAATGTTATGCCGTCGTCCAGGATTCCGAAGAAATCATGGAAATGGTCGAGGCGATGGCGGCCATGCTGAGGTATGCGATTCAGACGAACTTATCGGAGATTACCGTCGTCGACGAGCTGAAGCATGTGCTGAATTACATGACGATTTTGCAGTACCGGACTCAGCGGCGGTTTGAGCTGGACGTTGACGTTCCTCCGGACCTGCTGCTGCACAAGATGGTCCGGCTGACGTTGCAGCCGCTGATCGAGAACATGTTCCAGCATGCGTTCCCCGACGGGATTCAGGAACATCACCGGATCCGGATCGGTGCGGAAGTCCGGGAAGGCGGCTTCCGGCTGAGCGTGGAGGATAACGGCGCCGGCATGACGGAAGGGAAGCTTCATTTGCTGCGCAAAAAGCTGGAGCTGAACCGGCTCGCGGAGTCCGATTCGGGCTCCCTGTACCATAAAGGCGGGTTAGGCCTCATGAACGTGCACCGGCGGATTCAGATGGTTTATGGGGAAGCTTACGGTTTGACGATTGACAGCGCTTTGCATCAGGGAACGACGATACGGATGTCGCTGCCGTTCGACGGCAGCATCACTTGCATGTATGAGGAGGAGAACGTGGGATGAAGATCGATTTGCAAGGGAAAATTGCGCTGGTGACCGGCGCCAGCTCAGGCATCGGCCGGGAAGCGGCCAGGTCGCTGGCGGCGGCGGGAGCCGCCGTAGCGGTTCATTATAACCGGGGCCGGGAGGAGGCGGAAGCCCTTGCCGCGGAAATAGCGGAGTCGGGCAGCAGGGCTGCCGTCGTCCAGGCGGACGTCACCCGCGTGGATGAACTGACGGCGATGCTGGACACGGTCCAGCGGGAACTGGGCGGCCCGGTGGATATTTTGGTGAACAATGCGGGCCACCTGGTGAAGCGGGTGCCGAATACGGAAATGACCGAGGAGCATTATGCAAGCGTCATGGACGTCAATTTCAAATCCTGCGTGTTTTTGAGCAAGCTGGTCATTCCAGGCATGCTGTCCCGTGGCGGCGGTTCCATCATGAATATGACTTCGGTCGCCGCCCATGATGGCGGCGGGCCGGGGGCATCGGTGTATGCGGCCAGCAAAGCGGCGGTCATTTCCTTCTCGAAGGGTCTGGCCAAGGAAGTCGCCCCGCATGGAATCCGGGTGAACTGCGTTTCGCCGGGCTTCATCGGCCAGACGGCTTTCCACGCGACCTTCACCTCCGATGAAGGCCGGGCCGCCACGGTGTCCAAAATCCCGCTCGGCCGGGAAGGAACGCCGCAAGATGTCGCCGATACGGTGCTGTATCTGGCTTCAGACCTGTCCCGCTATCTTACGGGCGAAACGATCGAAGTGAATGGCGGATTGTTCATGCGGTAAGCATATCACGACATTTTGGGGCGGTATTTAAATGAAGCTGCATTTAGGAGCACAGCTTACTACAGCGTCACGCAAACTGGAGGGATATAGACAATGGCAAACGGATTGTATCAGCCGCAAAGCGGCGATTTAACGGTGCAGTATGCGCCTTCCGGGCAATCGGAGCTGATGGAAAATCCGCCAAGATTTACCTGGATCCCGGCGAAGCTGGAGGATGACCGGTATGTGCTGGAGGTGTCGTCAGCGCCGGATTTCACCGGGGAGACGACCCGAACTTACGGGCCGATTCCCTATAATTTCTTTACGCCTTCCGAGGCCTTCGAGCCGGGGATGTATTATTGGCGGTACGCGCTGCTCGAGGGAGAAGGGCTGGAGGCGCAGCAGTCTGAATGGAGCACCGCCAGGGAGTTCCAACTGCCGGAGGGGCTGCCGGAGACGGCGCTTCCATCCCGGAGCGAGCGCTACAGCGCGGTCCGCACCGGGCATCCCCGGCTGTGGCTGCAGCCGGATGAGCTGGAGGCTTATCGCGGCACAGTAAGGGAGGATGCGGCAGGCAGCGGATGGCCGGCTTTCTTCGAGCAATCGGTCAAGCCTTGGCTGACCCGCGAGCTGATTGAGGAGCCGCAGCCTTATCCGGACAACCGCCGGACGGCGGCGCTGTGGCGCGGAAGCTATTTGACCTGCCAGGAGGTGCTGTACGCCATCCGGCATTTGAGCGTTGCGGGTGCCGTGCTGCAGGACGCCGAGCTGCTCGCGAAGGCGAAGGCCTGGCTGCTGCACGCCGCGTCCTGGGACCCGGAGGGCCCGACCAGCCGCGATTATAACGACGAAGCGGCGTTTCGGATTGCCGCCGCGCTGGCTTGGGGCTACGACTGGCTCCATGGCGAACTGGCGGAGGAGGAGCGGGATGCGGTGCGGAAGCAGCTGCTCGCCCGGACCCGGCAGGTGGCGTACCATGTGATCCAGCGCTCGAAGATCCATCATGTCCCCTATGACAGCCACGCCGTCCGCTCGCTGTCTTCGGTGCTCGTGCCCTGCTGCATCGCGTTGTTCGACGAGGAGCCGGAGGCCAGGGAATGGCTGGACTACACGGTGGAGTACTATTACACGCTGTTCTCCCCATGGGGAGGTAAAGACGGCGGTTGGGCCGAAGGGCCTCACTACTGGACGACCGGCATGGCTTACCTGACGGAGGGCCTGAACCTGCTCAAAAACTTTTCGGAGCTCGACGTGTTCCGGCGTCCTTTTTTCCAGCGTACCGGGGATTTCCCCCTATATTGCTACAGCCCAACCACATCGACCCGCACGGCCTTTGGCGACAACTCGACGCTTGGGGACGACATCATTAAAAAGGTCGGCTACAACATGCGCGAGTTTGCCGGCGTCACCGGAAATGGATGGTACCAATGGTACTTCGACCAACTGAAGGACGCGAATCCGGAGGCCGACCGCATGTTTTACAACTATGGCTGGTGGGATTTTGCCTTCGATGATCTCGTGTACCGGCACAATTACGCGCATATTGAACCGGTGGAGCCTTCCGGCATCGAGCCGGTCAAATGGTTCCGCGATATCGGCTGGGTGGCGATGCATCACCGCCTGCACGATCCGGCGGAGCAGATTTCCCTCATCGCCAAGAGCAGCCGGTACGGCTCGGTCAGCCACAGCCATGGCGATCAGGGGGCGTTTCTGCTGCACGCTTACGGGGAGCCGCTGGCCATGGAGAGCGGGTATTACGTCGCGTTTAACAGCTCGATGCATCTGAACTGGCGCAGGCAGACCAAGTCCAAAAACGCCGCCCTCATCGACGGGCAGGGGCAGTTCGCCGGCATGAACAAGGCGCTGAACCTGGCGGCCAAAGGGGAGGTCGAGGACGCCTGGCATGACAAGGGCGTGTCTTACGTCCGTTTGAACCCGGCCTCCGCTTACCGGGAGCATGTACCGTATTTGAAGCAGTATAAGCGCGAGATTTATTTTGTGCAGAACAGCTACTTCGTCGTCGTCGACTCGATCGACCTTGAGCAGCCGGGACGGGTGCAGTGGCTCTTCCACACGCTGTATGAGATGGATCTGAGGGGCCAGTCCTTCCACGTGAACGGGAAGAAAGCCCTGATGGAAGGGCGCTTCATCTTCAGCACCTCCGGAGAGCTTGCGCTGTCGCAGAAGAGCGGATTCGAGGGCGTGGATCCCGCGGAAATCGCCGGGCTGGATACCCACTGGCATCTGTCGGCGGAGACCAAGGCCGCGGCCTCGCACCGGATCGCCACGCTGCTCGTGCCGAAGCGGCTGGATGAGGGCGGCAAATACATTTCTTATTTTATGGATGATCAAGGATTCAGTTATAATTTATATTTGACGGACAACGGGCAAACGCACAAGATTGAAATAGCGAAGGCGTTTTAGGCCCAAGCTCGGCCGGAATGCCAGGAAAATCTCGATCAGACGGATAAGCATAGGGAGGCGGAACAATCGTGAGCAATATCGGAGTTTGGGAGGACGCGGAGCCTGGCGTAAAGCGTAAAATTTTACAGCCGGGGGCGTCGCTGATGATGATGGAAGTCCACTTCGAAGCCGGCGCGGAAGGATATGAGCATGCCCACCCGCATGAGCAGATGTCTTACTGCCTGCGGGGACGTGTCGAGTTCACGATCGAAGGCAAGAAGACGGTCATCGCGCAGGGCGAGCACATCGTCATTCCGATGGGCGCCAGGCATGGGGCGAAGGCGCTGGAGGCCAGCGCTTTGCTGGACTGCTTCACACCGCTGCGTGCCGACTTGATTAAGTACTGATTGGCGGCACGGCGGTCGTTACTTTTCTGGTTAGCGAGACCGCAGTTAGGCTGGGCCAAGTTAGCACCATGACTGTACCATAACTGCCTACGCTCAGGCAGCTTCTAGACTGCCTCTCGGCACCTTTCTGGACCTTGAACCGTCCATAGGGAAGCCGCGGGGCGGTCTTTTTTGCGTAGGACCGCAGTCAACGGCGTTGCTATACGATGAGACTGGGGATAAATAGCTGCAAAAGCGCACTTATTATCATCCGTTAGGCGGGGTATAAATGGAGTAACTGCAAAAATGCATTCTTTATGCGATCTACCGAAGGGGGATCAAATTGAGAAAAGGAGGAACAACAATGATCATCGGCGTGGTTTCGGATACGCACTTGAGAGAGGGCAGAGTAAAGCTCCCCGCAAAGCTGGTGGAAGGGCTCCGGCAGGTTGACCATATTCTCCATTTAGGCGATTGGATGACCCTGGAGGTGTACGATCAGCTGTCGAAATTAGCTCCTGTGGACGGCATCGCCGGAAATAATGACGGGTACGAGATTATTGAGCGTTTCGGCGAAAAAAAGGTACTCTCCTTTGAAGGGGTACCGATTGGGCTTGTTCACGGACATGAGCCTTATTCATCAAGAATAGCCACTCCCCAGAAGGCTAGGAAGGCTTTTGAGGGCGAGCCGGTTTCCTGCATCCTGTTCGGCCATTCCCACCAGCCTTACCTGCAGATGGACGACGGCGTGCTGATGTTTAATCCCGGTTCTCCTACGGACAAGCGTAGGGAGAGGTTGTATTCGTTTGGACTGCTTGAAATCAAAGGAGGTCAAGTCTTCCCCCGGCATGTTTTTTATGCGGATAAAGGATAGGGATCTGCCATCCGTGCCTCACTTCAGTTCCCGGCTTGTTCTCAGTTTCCCTCTTCCGTTATAAATCAAACAGATTGTGAGGGAAGTCATGGACAATCGGGTGGCCATTCCCCGGGATGTTCAGAATTGGTATAGAATCAAGCGTTATACTAATTGAAGCGTTGTACGAAGAGGGAGGTTATGTGTAATCATGAAAATCATTAGTCATTTTCAGGACGCAGCGCAAACCAGACACCGGGGGGTCGAGCCCTATTCGCTTCAGGAAGTTCGGCTAACGCCCGATATGAACATCGAATACACCCGGGGTTTTTACATTCATCACAACGGCGACTTGATCGGGATCGTGGCGACAGGGGAGGGACCGGTTTTCTTTCACAACCAGGACAAATACCTTCTTCAGGAAGGATGCTACTCCTTTTTACTGCAGAAAAAAAATACAGAAAACATTTTCTTTTTCGAATGGCAGGGCGGATGCGCACTAAAAATCTCTTATACGCCCGTTCTGGTTAACCAAGGCGGAAGATGGGTCGATGACCCGGTGTGGGATTTTTTCAGCTGGCTGACCAAAGCGGTAAGAAAAAAAAGGTTTACCGGATACTATACCGTGGACGAAATTTCCTCGCTGCTGGGCAATCACGGAAAGGCCGTACCCGATCAGGCTTTGGTGCAAATGCGGGAAGAAGCAGTTTACGCTTTTTCAAAATGCGCGGGCCATACGTTCAAATAGCATACGCCACTTTAAACTTTAAGAACCGCTTGCCGCGGTTCTTTGTTTTTGCCCATCATCAAGCCGCTGATGACGTTCGTGTACCTGTTCATGCTTGGCTATTCGAATTTTGAAGGAGGCACGTTGTAATATTTTTTAAAGGCTTTCGAAAATGTAAACGGATCAGGATACCCGAGGAATCCTGCGATCTGCTGGATCGTGTATTTTTTTGTATAGAGGTAGTCTCTTGCCCGGTTCATTTTGATTTGGGAAATGTACTGCCCCGGCGTGATGCCTACGGTTTTCTTGAAATAGGATATAAAATACTTTTCGGAGACGCCGACAACGGCAGCGAGCTCATTCATCCGAACGGAACGGTGCAGGTTCGCATCTACGTATTGGAATACGTCTTGCAGTACCCCCAGGCTTCCTTCGCTTTTTCCCGATGTTCTGCCGTGCAGGAACTTACCGGTGTAGGCGCCTTGCCCGTGAAGCTCAAGGATCTTCGCGATGACGGCAAGGAGACAAGCTTTCAAGTAAAGCTGGTTCCCCGGCGTGCCGCTGCCCTGTTTCAACCGACGATAGGCTTTGGTAAACAACGCCGCTTCCTCCCGAATGAGGTCGCCCGGTACAATACCCGGAAGTTGAAATTCGCCTAGAATTCGCTGTTGTTCGCCGATGCCGAAATCGAAATGAATGTATATGAATTGGCAAAGGTCCTCGTTCGTCGAGGCGATATAGGGCAGATCGGGATAAAAAAACACGACGTCTCCCGGGACCGCCGTATGTTCGAACCCGTCGATCGTCACCTTCACGGAGCCCGATTGAATGAACCAGAGATCGTAATCGGGATGCGACTTATGTTCGATCCAATCCTGATCATGAGCCTGCTCTAAATAGGAGCGCATGCCAAGCGTGATATACTCCGAGAGTTCGTTAATTATACTCATGTTTATACCCATCCGGTTTTTTGTTCTCCTCTACTTCTTGACATCCCTAGCTTAAATCTTAGTATATCAAAGGATTTGTGGATTACGAACAATCGTACTTTATGACATGTTATTGAAACTATCGAACATTCCGTTTTCCGGCCATTCTCCTATAATGGACTTATATCATACGAGGAGGGTTATTCGTGAACGGTTTGAACATGCAGCATCCGAAGGTCGTCGTTATTGGAGCAGGCAGTCTGTTTTTCGGCCGCCAGTCCATTTGGCAAATGGTCCACTCCCCTTACCTGAATCGGGGAACGCTTGCTTTGGTGGATACGGACGAAGAAAGGCTATCGAAAATGGTAAGACTTGCAGAGATGGTGGCTCGGGAGAACAACGTATCTTTGAAGGTGGAGGGCTCGACGGACCGAAGAGAGGTGCTTTCAGGGGCCGACTTCGTTGTACTCAGCTTCGCGGAGCAATCGGTGAAATATCGGGGCATCGATTGCGAAGTGTCGTTAAAATACGGTATTCGCATGTGCTCAGGAGATACGATCGGGCCGGGCGGGGTATTTCGGGCGATGCGGGAGCTGCCGGTCATTATGGAATGCGTCAAAGACATTGAAGAGCTGTGCCCCGACGCTTGGGTGATCAACTATATCAACCCGTCTACCGTCCATGGTATCGCGTTACACCGCTATGCGCCGAAGCTGAAATCGTTCGCGCTGTGCGACAGCCACCATATGCCGCATAAAAAAGCCTATTACGCGGTACGAGCGGGAATTATCGGGGACCGGAGCGAGTTCACCGAGGAGATCGACCGGAAGTTCGACTTCCGTGTCGCCGGCGTCAATCATTTCACGTGGCTGCTGAAAGCGGAGTTCGAAGGAAAGGACGTCATGCCCACGATCGCGGAAGCCATGCGCAAGGCGGCTGGAGAGGAGAACAACGGCGGGGACCGCGGCGCGAAGGCGCTTCATAACGACGCCATCACGTATGAACTGTACGATATCTTCGGGTATATTCCTACCTGCACAGCCCACACGAAGGAATACGTCCGCTATTGGCAAGGTCTCGGCAAAACGCCGGACTCCATCCCGCCGTTATCGATTTGGGAGACGGAGGATCGGTATCAGCGTCACGACGAGATGTGGCGGCAGGTGGACGACTTCCTCTCGGGGAACATTCCGATTGCCGATTACATGAGTACCTTCGGTCCGGATCATGCGACAGACATCATCGAAAATATGGTAGGAAACTTGGGGAAACGCTTCTTCATCAATACGCTCAATCGCGGAGCTGTAACGAACATGAGCGACGATTCGTTCCTGGAGCTGCTGTGCGACGTGAGCATGGACGGGGCAAAGCCGGTCCACGTAGGCGAGATGCCGCGGGGAATTCGCGGCATGCAGGAGCTTGTGCTGGATACGCATGAGCTTACGGCGGAGGCGGTCGTGGAGCAGAGCCACGAGAAGCTGAGAAGAGCGATGCTGACGGATCCACTCGTGAATTCGATCAGCGACGCGGACAAGATCATCAAAGAACTGCTGGTACAGGAGCGTGAAATGATCCCTGGGGCTTGGTACGAGGATTGATGAAACAAGAGTACATGCGGATTACATCAGGATCCCGGTTTTAATGGAGCCGTTCCCGCCTAGGGTTGGCCACTAAATCATAAATTTTACTGAAACAAGCGCTTAACCGCCGAATCGGCGGAGAGCGTTTGTTTTAGTGCGCAAAACATCGGCGTCATCTTTAGCGTGAAAGTCTCAGTGGGAGCTCGTGAAGGTAAGTTCTTCGCTAATGCTCCATAACTTTCTCCCCATTTCTTCATCCTGCAATGTAGGAAGAGATCGATCTATTCAAACATCTTGAAGCCTTGGAAAACTAACAATGGACAGCGTTTAAAGTATTGCAGGTGTGCGCGCCTATACGCTATAATAGCGTTAATACGAAAGCGGTAAACGCAATCATTTCCATGGTCCAGCGCACAATGAACGTGGATAACCGCGTCGCTGCGGTTGATATACCGCTTCATGCGGTTCGTATATCGGGGTATGGCGCAGTCTGGTAGCGCGCACCCTTGGGGTGGGTGAGGCCGTGGGTTCGAATCCCGCTACTCCGATATTTGCCTTTTCCAGCGCGGCGATGCCTAGGCATTGTCATCATATACGGCGTCATCAGGAACCATTTCAGTTGTTGTTTCATACAATTGAAGTGGTTCTATCATTTATTGCGAGATTTCGCAAAGAAATCCATAGGAAAACGGGGGTGCCGGAGATGTTAATTTCTGAATGCAATCCCGGCCAATTATCGCACGAGCAAATTTCCGCGCTGCTGTACAAGGGGATTTCCGATGACGGTCAGCCAGGCGACTGCATCTTCGTGTTCGGTAGCAACAAGGGCGCGAAGTACCGCGTTCCCACAGCGGTTCAATTATACAAGAATGGCCGGGCACCGATGATTCTTTTATCAGGAGGTACGGTCTGGAAAGGGCAGCCACTGCCCGAGGCGCTTATGATGAAGGAAAAGGCGGTGGAGCTGGGAGTCCCTGCCGGGCAAGTTCTGGTGGAGCGGGAATCTCAGCATACGAAGGAGAACGTGCTCGCCTCGCTGCTTATCCTGGATCGGGCGATTCCGCTGCATCGTATCCGCCGGATTCTGATCGTCACTTCCGCCTACCACATGCGGAGGGCGTACTTGACCTTAAACACGTACATGCCCCCCTGGATCGAATACTCGATGTGTTCCGCGGAGGATGCGTCGACCCGGGAGGATAACTGGTGGTTGACCCCGGAAGGGTTCAACCGGGCTTCGAGTGAAGCCGGTAAGTTGGTCCGGTATGTGCAAAGCGGAATCATTGCGGACGATACGTTGGATCTGGGGTAAAAAAAAATAGATCATTGAATCCCTGATTAACGGATGATATACTCATGGAAATTCCAGTATATTCCTTACAATGGCATGGATGAGAAAGAGTAATTGAACATGTACCCGAAATAAGATCGATGCTTGATCGTCGATGAACTTGGGTGGTAACACGGAGATAACTCTCGTCCCTTTACGGGGCGGGAGTTTTTTTAATTTATTAAGGGAGGTTCATAAGATGGAGCGCAAACACACCTTTAATGATTGCCAAAGAGTACGACAAGTACCGACCAAGTTACCCGGATAAGCTGTTCAGAGAAATTGTGGAGTACGCCGATTTAGAAACAACGGATGAAATCCTAGAAATTGGTTGTGGTACGGGTCAAGCTACAAGCGGGTTCGTTAACTTAGGTTATTCTAGGATAACGGCCGTAGAGGCAGGTGAAAATCTGGCGGATCTCACTCGTGATAAGTTTAAAGACAAACCAAGTGTCACGGTTGTTCATTCTCCGTTTGAAGCTTGGCATCATAAGGGGGCGCATTTTAAGCTGGCCATTTCGGGAACCGCGTTTCATTTCATTCAACCGCAAGAAGCCGGATACCGCAAGGTCCATGACCTGCTTGGCGATCAAGGATCTGCCGCATTTTTTTGGACCGTCCATATTCCATCGTATAATGAAATATACAGCGAAATTCGAGGCATTTACAGAAAATACGCTCCTCAGCTCGATGATTCACAAAACCCTTCCCTGGAGCAAATGGTTGAGGAACGGACGCAATGGACGCTAAAAGGTGATCTATTCAAGGAACTTGAAGTCAAACAGTATAGATGGGAAGACACCTATGCGGCAAGTGAATATATTTCTTTATTAAATACAAATTCGAGGCATCGATTAATTTCAGAAATCGTGCGTAACCAATTGTTCAGTGATATTCAAAAAGTAATTGAACAACATGGCGGTACAATCGTTAAGCCTCAGGCCGTTGTCTTATTTCTCGCAAGAAAAAAATAAACTCGTAAAATCAAAATTGGAATCTGGGTACATGTAAGTCAGCCAGGCTGGTCTCTACCGGTTCTGGCCTTTTTTAATGGCGGGGGACGGGATTCGAGCATCGTGAGCTCTGGTCCCGTTTGGTCAAGAAAGAAATACTCATTAAAGATGGCGAGCCCATCTTGGAAAATGTATTGACAACATGTGGAAGAGGGGATAGATTGAACTCATAAACACGTGTTTATGGCAAAAGAGCTCAAGTAAACCGTGATTTCGTATCCTTTTGTGAACACGTGTTAATGAAAGTGGAGCGTGCAGAATGAGAAAGAACGACATCAACAGCATCGAAATTGCCAGACTCGCAGGCGTTTCGCGAAGCACCGTCAGCCGGGTGATCAACAATTACCCGAACGTGCCGCAAGCTACGCGGGAGAAGGTGATGCAGGTCATCGAGAGGTACGGCTATTCCCCGAATTTCTCGGCACGTATCATGACTGGAATGAAAACGCTTACGATCGGCTTGTTTCTGGTTTCGCCGGAGGCGATCCACGACACGCTGACTCACGCTCTGATTAGCGATGTGATCGAGAGCGCTTCCCGACGCGGCTACTACGTCCTGACCTGCATCATCCGGAGCACGGGGGACGCGGAAACCATCCGCAAGGTAAAGGATACGTTTTATCAGCGGCGGATCGACGGCGGTATTTTTATCGGCGCGGCGAATCATGAGCCTTTTATCGAGGAGCTCATTGCCAAGGGATTTGTGGCGGGAATCGTGGATCAGCAACTGGAGGGACGGCTGGAGCCGAATCGGGTGATCTGCAATTTTGACAACAAGCTGGGCATGAGGCAAGGAGTCGATTACCTGGTAGGCCTGGGACACCGGAACATTGCACTTATTGCGGGTGATCCGCTTCGCTGCTCGGGCCCTGAGAGATTAGGGGCGTTTCAAGAGGCGATGGCTGCTCACGGACTGAAGGTGAACCCGGACTGGGTCCTGTCATCGGATTTTTCCGAGCGAAGCGGATACCAGTCGACTACCCGCTGGCTTCAGAGCACCCCAGATCTGCCGACGGCCATCTTCGCCTGCAACGACAGCGTAGCATTCGGGGCGCTGCGAGCCTTGAATGAAGCCGGGCTGCGGGTACCCGAAGACATTTCCCTGATGGGGTTTGACGATCACTTATTAAGCTCTCGCATTCAACCGGCGTTAACCACCATACGCGTGAACTTTTCTGAAATGATCGACATGCTGACGCAGCAGGTCATCGAAACCATTGAGGACGAAACACAGTTGTACAAGAAATACGTGGGAACGGCGGAGCTCGTGATCCGGGACTCGTGCCGTAAAGTCTAATTAAAGCGGTAGGCCGAAGCTGTGACAGCTGTTCTGGCGTTTGGCGGGAACGGCCGAGGGGAAACCCTTGGTTGCCTAGGATTTCAACGCGAAAAAATGCTTTTCCATTTTAAGTACTGTTAAGGAGGATGTTCATATGACGGCAGGCGCATTGGGAACCAAACTGGTTACACAAATCGGGATCCTTGTGAAGGACATCGATACCGTTTCGCAGAGCTATGCAGATTTTCTGGGAGTGGAGCGGCCGAAATGGTCCTGGACGGACACCGTGGACGTTGCCCAGACGGAGTATAATGGGCAGCCCTCTGAAGCGCGCGCGAAGCTGGCCTTTTTTGACTGCGGGCAGCTGCAGATCGAGCTGATTGAGCCGGATGAGCATCCGTCGACGTGGCGCGAATTTTTGGATGAGCATGGTGAAGGCGTTCATCATATCGCGTTTGCGATTCAAGGAATGAAAGAAAAGATCGCCGTTCTGGAAGGCCGTCACATGCCGCTGATTCAAAAAGGCGAATATACCGGCGGACGCTACGCATACATCGACAGCAGTAACGAGCTGAAAGTTCTGATCGAGCTGCTGGAGAATGATTAATCCAATTAGTAGAGTGAGGTGCTAATGCTATGAATATTTTGATTACGGGATCGGCCCGGGGGCTTGGCTTTGAGACGGTTAAAGCGTCGCTTGCGCATGGGCACACCGTGTTTGCGGGCGTACGCGATATGGAGCGGCATACCGAGCCGCTTCATGCGCTGCGGGCAGCTCATCCGGATCGGCTTAAGCTTATCTCGATGGATGTCACCGACGAAGAAGGGGTGAAGGCCGCCAAGTCGGCCGTTCTGGAGCAAACGGATGTGCTCGATGCTTTGATTAACAACGCAGGCGTGCTGATCGGCCGCGAGCATAAACTGGAGGAGCTGGATTTTGCCGATATGGAAAAGTCCATGCTGGCGAACCTGTACGGACCGATGAAGGTCGTGAAGCATTTTCTTCCGCTGCTGCGGGGGAGCGCCGATCCGTGCATCATCAACATCAGCTCGGAGGCAGGATGCTTTACCGGTGCCTACGGCGGGGATTATCCATACGCGATATCCAAAAGCGGGCTGAACTACTTTACCGCCCAGCTCCGCAAGGAGCTGACCCCTCAGAATTTTGCGGTCTATGCCGTGCATCCCGGCTGGATCCGGACCCCGATGGGCGGCGAACAAGCGCCGGGCGATCCGGCGGATACCGCGCAGGGCCTACTGCGCATCGTGGAACGAACGGTCACGCCTGACCCGAAAGCCTGGATGGTGAATCACCAAGGGGAAGCGATGCCCTTTTAACGGAGCGGTCAGGAAGCCTTTGTGCCGCCATTGCATTCGATAGATAAGGAGGCTGCCTCATGAAAACGATTTGGGCGGTCATCGGCGATTTTTATCATGAAGCCGGACCGGCGAGAACGTCACTTGAACAAGTATTGAAGCCCATCCTGGCGAATGGACAAACGGAGCTGCGGTATAAGGAAGTATCCGATCTTGCCGCCGGGCAGCTCGAGCAGAAACCGGACCTCGTTATTTTATTCGCTGAGAACCGCCTGGAGCCGCAAAGCGACCCGGAGGCAACCTGGATGACCGAAGACATCGGCCGGCAGATCGAGACTTACGTGAGTGGCGGCGGTGCCTGGCTGGCCTGGCATTCCGGACTGGCGTCTTATCCCGAGGACGGCGCGTATGTGAACATGCTGCGGGGGTATTTTTTGTCCCATCCGGAGGCACATAGTGACGTGACCTATACACCGGTTGGCGGATCAGCACTGGGTGAGCTTGACAATGCGTTTCGGTTCAAGGACGAACATTATTTTGTCTCCTGCTCCGAGCAAGAGAGCGAGGTGTTCCTGCGGTCCTCTTCGCGGGACGGCGAATCCGCTGCCGGCTGGCTTCATTCGTACGGGCAGGGAAGGGTGGCCTGCGTGACGCCGGCGCATCTGCCCAAGGGATTGCTGAACGAAGGGTTCGTCCGGCTGATGCAGCGGGTGATTGCATGGAGCTTGGAGCTCGAGCTGGTGGATGCGTAGGGTAGGGAAGTGGTCCTGGGGAGAAGTGGTTCAATACCACGAGGGATTGTAAGTTTGTTTGGATCCAAGGCTACTAAGGATTTTCATGCTTCAGCGGCCGGAATGTGAAGCAAGAAGCGGCAGGAAGATCGGCCGCAGGAAAAGCCGGATTGGACTGGGTACTAAGTTTCTCTTGACCGTGGGAATCGAATAAAAGATGAAGGGCCAAAGTAGATGGGGAAGTAGATGAAAAGCAGACGGATGCGTCTGCTTTTTTTGTTTTTGTTTGTTAACCGATCTGGGAATGGGGGGCTTATGAGCGTTTGCGAAGTGTTGTTGAGTGCTCCCATCCTAGCTTTTTTAGGTCTAGCCCCGCACCGCATGCCCTCCCAGCACAACGCAGCGGAGGGGACGAAACAATTCCGGAGAAGCGTTAGCGGTCGCCTGAAAGCTTTCCGCCGGAAAGCTCACTTCGGAAGCCCGGGCTGTCCCCGAATTTTACCCTTCACTATGACCCGCGAAAATTCGGGGGCAACAGCGATCGGAGGAATGTTTCGTACCAGGAGCGTCCATCGAAGGGCCAATGCCCATCGAAGTGCCAGCGTCTTCGCTCACAATGAGCCACGCTATTGAGTGCCATTGTCCACGGAAATGCAAAAGTATGATTCTCCGAACGCTCCTTCACATCATGCCACTACACACCAGAATGTTTCGTACACGGAGCGTCCAGCGAAGAATGCAAACATTCATCGAAGCACCAGCGTCCATCAATGAGCACGTTCATCGATCGCCACTTCCCTGCGCTCCAAAGCACGCTCCATCGAGCCCCAAACGCAAATCGCCATGCCGCATTTTAACAGCCCGCCCTTCATCCAGAAGCGTTAATTCCCGCTATCAATCGGAAGATCGCTCTATAGAAAGCCGATAAAGCGCTTTCTATAATGAAGTCATACGGCTGGGGCGAGCGGATGCCAAGCATGTTGGATTGATCCGCCCGGTCCAGCCAAAGACTTGCAGAGACAGGAGGAAAATAAGGCGAATGATGACAAACAGCCAAACGGACGCGGTCCAGGTCCGGCAAACCGGCTCCCTGATCCACATGTCAACGGATCTGGTGACGCTGGATATCGACTTGGAACAGGGCCATTACAGCGCTGCCGGCGGCTCGCTTTGGGACTGGAAAGAAATCCGAAGCGCCATCCGGTGGAACGGGCGCGAATACCATACGGGCAGCTACGACCGCCACAGCATGAATGGGGAGCCGGAGACAATCGAGGATGCTTTCGGGATTGGCGTTCACTTGACGCTGGTGCATGAATCCGACATGCTTCCGACGCTTGAGCAGCATTTTTGGATTTACGAGGGTGCGCCGTTTTTCCTGACGCAGCTGGTGGCTGTTCACCCGACACGCATCCGGCTGAACCGGATGACGGTGCTGCGTTCCGGGCAGCTGTCCTTTGGGCCGGCCGTAGACGAGGACCTTCATGTGCTCCGCGTTCCCTATGACAATGACAAATGGGTGCGCTACGAGACGGAAACGGCGCCGCTGCGCACCGAAAGCTACGAGGTTACGGCACTGTTTCGGCCGCACAGCCGGCAAGGGATCATTGCCGGTTCGCTGAGTCATGACGTGTGGAAAACCGGCATCAAAATCCAGGGCGAACAGCGTGGAACGCTGGACGAGCTGGAGATGTACGCCGGAGCGGCCGGGGAAATGACCCGCGATTTTCAGCCGCACGGTTACGTCCATGGGACGCGCGTGGCGTCGCCGGTCGTGTTCGTCGGCGGGTACGACGATTACCGCCGCGGCCTGGAGGCCTACGGGCGGGCGAATAGGGCCCTGTCGCCGGCGCTTCCGTGGGAGGGCGGGGTTCCCGTTGGCTGGAACAGCTGGTCGGCCGCGATGAGCACATTGGATTATGATCTGTACACATCCACGAGCGACTTTCTGAAGCGCGAAGTCCAATCGGACGGTTTTCATAACAACGACACACTGTACATCAATTTCGATGCCTTCTGGGATCGCCTGACGGATGAAGAGATGGAGGATGCGTTGAACCGGGTGCGGCAAAACGGCCACAAGCCGGGGACGTACTGGACACCGTTTGCCTTCTGGGGCAGCCCGGCCCAGTTCGATAAGCCCGTAGAGGGAACGGATGGCGAATATACATACAGGGATATTCTGCTGCGGGATGCCGAGGGCGAAATCCTGCCGGACATCGCCGGCGGCCTGGCGATCGATCCGACCCATCCGGGGGCGCTGAAGCGCATTGATTGGTTCACGGACAAAATGATCCGGGAGGGCTTCGAGTACATCAAGCTCGATTTTATGGCACACGGAGCGCTGGAGGGACAGCATTACCATCCGGAAATCACGACGGGCATTGCGGCATATCATTATGGCCTGTCTTATCTGGCACAAAAGCTGTCCCCGGAAGCCGCCGGAAAGCCGATATTCATCAATTTGTCGATCGCGCCGCTGTTCCCGTACGCCTTTGCGCACAGCCGGAGAATTTCCTGCGACGTGTTCGGCATGATCGGGGATACCGAGTATTTGCTCAATTCGCTTACCTACGGCTGGTGGATGAACGATACGCTGTACCGGTTCAACGACCCCGATCACTCGGTGCTGTACAAGAGCTTTAACCAGGAGGCCACCACACGCCACGAGGGGCGGAGCCGGTTGACGGCATCGGTGATCGCCGGGACGGTGCTGCTGCTCGGAGACGATTTCAGGCAGGAGGAAGCGGCCTCACGCGCCAAGGCTTGGCTGCGGAACGGCAGCATCATGGAGCTTGCGCGGAAGGGCACGACGTTCGTTCCGGTGGAAAGCGCCTTGGGCGGCCGTGCAGCGGACGCCTTTATGCTGGCCGATCCGGGCGAGGAGGGTACGGTCTATCTGGCGGTGTTCAATTTCGACGGCAAACAGGCGGCGAACAAGGCGGTGCCTCTGGCCCGCATGGGACTCGACCCGCTCGCAACCTACCTCGTAACCGACATGTGGGAAGGGACCGAGAGCGAGGCCGGCGGGGAAGTCCGCTTAAGCCTTGAGCCGGCGGAGTCCACCATTTTGAAGCTATGCATTCAACCATAATTTTAGATTTCAAGGAGGATTGCCGATGAGCACACGAATCCGGTTCATCCCGAGAATATTGCTGATGGTATGGGCGGGGCTGCTGGCCCTGTCCTGGCCCGGGGCTTCCTGGGCTGCATCTTCTGAAACGGCTGCCGGAACGGGAGCCAATGCAGCAGCAGCTTCGTACGAGGCGGAAGCCGGGGCCAACACGTTTACGGGCAATGCGGGTCCTGCGGATTGCGGAACCTGCTCGGGCGGAAAAAAAGCAGGCAACTTGTACGGCGGCTCCACCCTGCAGTTTAACGGCGTTAACGCGGAACAGGCCGGCGTCTATACGATGACGGTGCACTACATTTCCGGCGACCCCCGCGCCGCCGTCATTTCGGTTAACGGAGCGGAAGGGGAAAATTTCAACTTTCCCAAAACGGTGGACTGGAATACGGTCGGCACCTATGATATCCAGATCGACTTGAAGCAGGGCAGCAATACGATCCTATTCGACGATGGCGGCGGATACTCGCCGGATATCGATAAAATGGAGCTGCGGCTGGCATCGGCCGGCGACGGTGTACCGGACAACGACGGCAGCATTGGCGATCTCGGCAAGCAGCTCCATGTCACGAAGTACGGCTCCATTATGTTGACCGAGTATCAGCGTGGATTTCGTGTGGCCAATCCGTCGTATGAACTGCTGTACAACACCACGACCGGCCTGTCCCAGTACAACTGGAACCATAAGCCGGTGATCAAGGGAGCCTACAGCGAAATCATGCTGGACAAGGCGGTGGCGAGCAAGGATTACGGCAAACATACGTTTAAAGCCAAGGATGCGACCCCATTCCGTGACGCAACGGGCGAAGGCATCAAAGTAACGGTCCGCAGCGAGCAAAAAGGGCTGCCGGATCTGAGCCAGGTCTTCTACATTTATAATAACGGTCCATACTTATTGACTGAAGTGACGGCTTCCCAAGCCGCCGGACTGGCGACGAACCAGATTTCGCCGCTGGCTGTAGAAGCCCGGGGCGGCATCGATATTGGCAGCTACGGCGACAACCGGGTGCTCGTGACGCCTTTTGATAACGACAGCTGGTCCCGGTATCAGGCAAAAACGATCAATACCCGGTTAAATTCGGACAACTATGTAAGTTCCGAATTGACGGCCATTTACGACAATACAAGCCGGAAGGGCCTTGTCGTTGGGTCCGTCACGCATGACACATGGAAAACGGGAATCCACTGGAGCGGCACCGACAATAAACTGAACGAGCTGCGCGTGTATGGGGGCTTTACTTCCCAGGCATCCACGCATGACAGCCTGCCGCACGGAAGCGTGTCCGGAAAGAGCGTGACATCGCCAAAGGTGTTTATCGGTTTGTACGACGACTACCGCAAAGGTATGGAGGGCTACGGCGAGGTGAATGCCGCGATCGCACCGCCGCTTGCTTTTGGCCAAAACATCCCTGATGGCGTGCCGGTCGGCTGGAACAGCTGGGGCGCTTATGCCGATCATCTCAGCTACGACAACGCTGCAGCCGTCTCGAACTATGTGAAGGAGCATCTGCAGAACAGCTCTTTCGAAAACAACGGGAATGTGTACATTAACCTCGATTCGTATTGGGATAACATGACCGACCAGCAGCTGACCGATCTCGTGAAGCTGATTCACGGCAACGGCCAGAAGGCGGGCATCTACTATTCTCCGTTCGTTTATTGGGGGGACAACTTGGACCAGGTGGTCGAAGGGACCGACGGCAAATACAAGTACGGGGATATCGTGCTGAGGGATGCATCCGGCAATATTCTGCCGAAGCTGGACGGCGCTTATGCCGTGGACCCGACCCATCCGGCCGTGAAAGCCCGGATCGACTACTATATGAACCGTTTCAAAAAGGAAGGGTTTGAATATATCAAGGTGGACTTCCTGTCCCACGGCTCCATGGAAGGCCGGCATTACGATCCGAAAGTGCAGACCGGCATCCAGGCGTACAATCAGGGAATGGCTTACCTGGATCAGGCCATTGGCGGCACGATGTTCATCAGCGAATCGATCGCTCCGCTGTTCCCGAGCCAATATGCACACAGCCGCCGCATTTCCTGCGACGTGGACGGCAGCCTGGGCAGCACGGAATACCAGCTGAACAACTTGACTTATGGCTGGTGGCAGAACGGGACGATCTATCATTACACCGACCCGGATTATATGACGCTGGTTAAGGGGGGCTCGTACGAAGGAGCGCAGACCCGTGTCAATGCGGCTGCCATTTCGGGTACGGTCTACCTGAACTCCGACGATGTGAACGACCCGGCGGCCCGCCAGTACATGGAGAGCCTGCTCACCAATCCGGAAGTGAACGCGTTGGCGGTGAAGGGCAAAGCTTTTAAACCGGTGGAAGGGAATACCGGAACGAAAGCAGCGGACCTGTTTGTGCTTGAAGATCAGGGCACCTATTACTTGGCCGTGTTCAATTACACGCAGAATCCGGAGCAGCGCCAGATCGACCTGAAGCGCGCCGGCATTCCTGCCAAAGAGGGGGCTTCCTATCAGGTGACCGACTTGTGGACCGGGGAGAAGGTAACGGCAGGTGCGGCGCTGGACGTTACGCTGAAAGGCGCCGAATCCAAACTGTACAAAATCAGTCCTTAAATTTGACTTTGCCAAAGAGCTGGATTATCTTGGGACAAGATGGGTGGTTTTCAGTCATCCACGACATTTTGCTGATTCGAAGGAGGCGTCTTACTCATGAACAATCTGCAATCCACCACGACCTTGTCCAGCGGGTATGCCATGCCATGGCTCGGGCTGGGCGTCTACAAGGCACAGGAAGGCGATGAAGTCGTTGGCGCGGTGAAAGCGGCCATTGCGCACGGCTACCGCAGTATTGACACGGCTGCGCTGTACGGAAACGAAGAAGGTGTCGGCCAGGCGGTCCGGGAATCCGGCGTTCCGCGTGAGGAGCTGTTCATTACCACCAAAGTTTGGAATTCGGATCAAGGTTATGACTCTACCCTGAAGGCGTTTGAACAAAGCATAAGCAAGCTTGGCTTGGACTACGTGGATTTGTACCTGATTCACTGGCCGGTCAAAGGCAAGTACAAGGATACATGGCGCGCGCTGGAGAAGCTGCGGAAGGACGGCCGAGTCCGTACCATCGGCGTATCCAACTTCCATGTCCATCATTTGGAGGATTTGATGCAGGATGCCGAGGTGAAGCCGGCCGTCAATCAGGTGGAGCTGCATCCGCTGCTCTCCCAATCGGAACTGCGCAGCTACTGCAAATCGCAGGGCATCCAGATCGAAGCCTGGTCGCCGCTGGCCGCAGGCCAACTTCTCGATAACGAAGTGCTGGCAGGCATTGGCGCCAAATACGGCAAATCCACCGCGCAGGTCATCATCCGCTGGGATCTTCAGCATGACATCGTCACGATCCCGAAATCGGTCAAGGAACACCGGATCATTGAAAATGCCGACGTGTTCGACTTCGAATTAACGGCGGACGAAATGCGGCAGATCGACGGGCTGAACCGGAACCAACGGACCGGCGGGGACCCTGACAATTTTAATTTCTAGGCAGCATCTTTCCAGAGTAATCAAAACCAACAAAATCGCGTATTCCGGCCAACAAGCGGATACGCGATTTTTTTTATCCCTTCCCCGGGATCATATCCGGTGCCGCGGATTCAGCCGGTACTGACTGGGGGTTGTGCCGTAAAAGCTGCTAAAATGCCGGGAAAACGGATGGATGGAAGGGTATCCCATCTTATCCGCAATCGCCGTGATGCTTAGGTCGGTTTCGACGATCATATGGGCCGCCCGCTTCATCACGAGCTGATCATGGTAGGCCTTCGGGGTCATTCCCGTCTCGCGCAGGAACAGCTCATGGAAATAGGTGCGTTTCAAGCCGCAGAACCGGGACCAGGCTTCAATCGACTGTCCATGCTCCGGACGGCGGTTCAAATACTCCAGAAGGCGGACGATGCGGTAATCGCTCGGATGCTGCACGTTCACGGCGTTGTGCCAGGATAGCATCCAGCCGTACAGAAAGCTGTTCACCGTTTCGCTGCGGTAAAACTTGGATTCGCTGTATGTCCTGGCGATCATTGCGAATCCATCATACAAATGGGGATGGGCGCGCAGCGAGAAAACGCTCGGAAGCCGGTCCAGTTCCTCGCAAGGCAGCTCTACAGACAATCGGTCAAATACGAAAGGTTCGGGCGCATGGATGAAGGAGCGGCTCGGAGAGAGCGGATCGGTGTCATCCCATAAATCGAAATACAGATTATACGAAGGTAGCGGATGGGACGGGCGAATGTGAAAAGCATGCGGCTGGCCGGGACGCAAAAAAATGAGCGTTCCCCGCTCGATTGGATATTTGACCCTGTCGACCTCCATTTCTCCGGGTCCTTCATTAAACAAGTGAAGGGCATACACGCTGCCTGCGCGCAGATGTTCGTTGCTGCTGCCGTCGTACAGATAACTCATGGAGTCGCCTACGAATGGAGTCATCTCGGATAATGCTTTGTTCATACGATTCACTCCCCTCGGGTCACAGGATGATGATATCTTTAATAAGATTGGCGGATGAATTGATAAATCAATGAATGTGTTAGCAAAGACGGATTATTCCTAGTAATGATACGATAATTTCGAAGGTACCGGAATATGAAAATAACAAAATGGCGGATGAATCCGCAAATCAATTGTTGGCTGAGACCCGTTCATGCCATCTTGCCAATCTCTTGAATCGGCGGCTGCGCAGCGCCGATTCAAGATGCCAGATCGGCTGAAGGAAATGGAGGAAGTTGGATGAATAACTTGAAGCTTTGGTACGAGGGCCCCGCGGCAGGCTGGGCACAGGGGCTGCCGCTCGGAAACGGCAGAATGGGCGGCGTGATCCTATCGGCACCGCATAAGGAAATTTGGAGCCTGACCGAAGTCACGTATTGGTCGGGACAAGCGGAGCCTTGTCACGGCCGCTCTAATACGAAGCAGGATTTGGAACGGATGCGCGAGCGCTTTTTTGCGGGCGATTATGCCGCTGGCGACAAGCTGGCGAAGGAGCATTTGCAGCCGCCCAAGGGCAACTTCGGCACGAATCTGAGCCTGTGCGACATCATCCTGGAGTGGCCTGCGGCAGCCTCGGAAGGAGAAGCGGCAATGCGCAGGGAGCTGGATTTGCAGCAGGCTGAAGCACGCTCCGCCGGCAGCATGAATGGATACCGGTTTGAACGCGAGACGTTTATCTCCCATGCCGACGATCTGATGGCGTCCCGGTTGTGGAGCGAGGACCCGGAGGGGCTCACGTTTACGCTCCGGCTAGAGGGCCGCACGGAAGAATTCGGCAGCGAAACCCGGGAACCGGACATGCTGGCTTTTGCCGGCAAAGCGGTGGAAGCCGTGCACAGCGACGGGACATGCGGGGTGTCCTGCAGCGGACTTGTGCGCGTTGAGGCCCGTGGTGGCAGCGTGCTGGCTTCGTCCGGAAAGATCCGGGTGGAGCGGGCGAAAGAGGTGTGGGTCTACACCGCCGTGCACACGGATTTCCGCCAGGAGGACGATGCTTGGAAGGAAGCGAGCCTCCGCCAGCTGGAGCAGGCGCTGGGCAAAGGCTATGACCGGCTGAAGGCGGATCATGCCGCCGATTACCGGCCGCTGCTGGAGCGGGTGGAGCTGAATCTCGGCACCTCCACGGCAGCCGGCTTGCCGACCGATGAGCGGATGCGCCGTTTCCGGGCGGGGCTGACGGATGACCCGGCGCTGTTCGCACTCTTCTTCCAGTATGGCCGCTATCTGATGATCGCCGGATCGCGTCAAGATTCACCGCTGCCGCTGCATCTGCAAGGCATCTGGAATGACGGGGAAGCTTGCCGCATGGGCTGGAGCTGCGATTACCATCTCGACATTAATACGCAGATGAACTATTTTCCGGCAGAGATGGTCAACCTGGGCGATTCCCACGAGCCGTTGATGCGCTACATCCGGGAGCTGGCCCGGTCCGGCCGGTCCGCCGCGCGGCAGTATTACGACGCCGAAGGATGGGTGGCCCACGTGTTCTCGAACGTATGGGGTTTCAGCTCGCCCGGATGGGAAACGTCCTGGGGCCTGAACGTGACGGGCGGCCTCTGGATCGCGACCCACATGATGGAGCATTACGATTACGGTATGGACGACGTTTTCCTTGCCGAAGAGGCGTACCCGGTGCTCAAAGAAGCTGCCGCCTTCTTCCTGGACTACATGACCGTGCATCCGGAGCTCGGCTGGATGGTGACCGGGCCTTCCAACTCGCCGGAGAACAGCTTCTATCCCGGGTCTCCTGAGGAAGGAGCGCAGCAGCTCTCGATGGGTCCGACGATGGACCAGGTTTTGGTTCGGGATCTCCTTACCTTCTGCCTGAATTCGGCCCGAATACTGGACGTGGATGCAGAGCTGCAGCAGAAGTGGGAGGACGCCATCTCGCTGCTGCCTCCGCTGCAGGTCGGCCAGCGCGGCCAGCTGCAGGAGTGGCTGAAGGATTACGGCGAGGCACAGCCGGAGCACCGGCATTTGGCTCATCTGTTTGCCCTGTATCCCGGCAGCCAGATCACGCCGCATCATACGCCGGAATTGGCGGAGGCGTCGCGGGTAACGCTGCAAAACCGCATGGAGCGGATCGACCTCGAGGACGTGGAATTTACCGCCGCCTTATTCGGCCTCTTCTTCGCCAGGCTGCACGACGCCAGCCGGGCCGAGCATCATATCGCCCATTTGATCGGGGAGCTGTGCCTGGACAATATGCTGACCTACTCCAAGTCGGGAATCGCCGGGGCCGAGACAAACATTTTCGTGATCGACGGTAATTTCGGCGGAGCCGCCGCGATTGGTGAGATGCTGCTGCAGAGCCATACGGGGGAAGTCCATCTGCTGCCGGCGCTGCCGGAAAGCTGGCCGGACGGGACCGTTCGGGGACTTCGGACCAAAGGAAACATGGAAGTGGACTTGACGTGGAAGCACGGCAAGCTTGTCCAGGCCCGTATACAGGCCTTTTCGGGCGGCACCGTTCAGGTATACTACGGAGATCGGAGCGTAACACTGAATCTGGCCCCAGGCTCGGTTCATACGCTGGATGGGGCGCTCGCCGCGTCTGCGGCTGCCGGACTCACAAGCTGAGAGGGTGCTGAACATCGAGGAAGTTTAGGTTTAAGGACAACTGCAGCCGGGTGGGCTGTGGTTGTCTTTTCTGCATCAACGAATCATGATTTGCGGCCTGTTCAGCCCGTGAATCCTGCGTTCTAGCCACCAATCCGGGAAAAATGTACCTTTTGTCTGGAGTGTACCTATACAAATTCGCGAGCAAGACCTTATTATGGAATGTACGCTGTATGAGAAGAGCAACAAGTTATTCAACCCACAAAATGATAGCGCTATCAAAAAGAGGGGGGACATCATGCTGAAACGTTCCAGTATTTTTCGGAATTTTCTTATTTCCTATATTGTCATTCTTCTGATCCCCTGTGTGGGAGGTTACATCTCGTACCTTACTTCCATTTCGGTTACGCAGTCCATCTCGATCGACAACAGCTTGATTCAGCTTGAAAAGAGCCAGGAGCTGCTGGAGCATCGGATGGCCGAGGTGGAAGGCATGACCCGGCAAATCGCCATCAACCAGGAAATGAATATGCTGATGAACGACCGCCATAAAGTGCAGGATGTGTACGGATTGTGGAAGGCGATGCGGAACGTGCTGACCTTTGGACAAACCAACGATTTCCTCCAGAACTATTTCATTTATTTGGCGAATTACGATTTGATCCTGACTTCGGGCTCCACTTACCGGCCTGAGCATTACTACGAATATTTCCATTATGATGATTTGTCGTTTGAGGATTGGAAGACGCAGGTGCTGCAAAAGACCCACCGCAGCGAAATCAAGCCGGTAACCGCCTATACGGAGAGGGGAATGGATACTTCCGTCATTACGTTTATGCAGTCTTTGCCGCTCGACAGCTTCAACGATTCCTCGCCGGCCAACGTAGTAGTCGTGATCGACGAAAAAACCATTACGGGTTTGCTGTCTGGTCTGACCAAAGGATTTGGAGGATGGGTACATATCTACGACAGTAAAGGAAATACGCTTGCGCTCCAAGGGAACATTCCGTCATATGTAGACAAATTGAAGGATGACCCGGCTTTTGATGCCAATAAAACGAGCCAGTTTTATGAGAATGATCTGGTCATTACGACCCGTTCGGACAAGAGCGGATGGATATACCAGGCAGGCATTCCGCGAACCGCCTTGATGGAGAACGCCAACAAGATCAAGCGCGCAACCTTTGTCCTTACCGGAGGGACGATGCTGATCGGCCTGGTGGTAGGACTGCTGCTGGCGCATCGAAACAGCGTCCCTATTCATAGCATGATCGGAATTATCAAAGAGCAGTTTGGCCGGGACGAGCTGGAGAAAAGGAATGCGTATGATTTTCTTAGCGGCAATATCGCCAACATGATCAAGACTAACAAACAGCTCGAAGGCGAGCTCACCCTCCAGCTGCCGCTGGTCCGCGACGCGTTCATTAAACGCCTGATCGCGGGCGAATTCGAGTCGCGCGATGAAATCGTGGCGGCTGCCAAGCAGGCAAACATCTCGCTGGAACAGGGGAGCGGCTATGTAGGCATTCTCTGCATCAACGGATACTCGGGTATGGACAGCGTGGAAATTTTGAACGAACTAAGCGCCACCCGACTCCTTATGAAACAAGCGCTTTTGGAATTTGCGGGTCCGCTGCCGATATCCGATCTTGGATCCGATAAGCTCGTCGTCTTGTTTTTCTCGAGCGGGAACCGGGAAACGGGGCAAGACGAAGAGGAGCGGATAACCGCACTGATGGAAGAACTGATCCAGCATGTGTTCCAGGAATACAAGGTTTCCATCCAGGCGGGCTTCGGCGAGGCCTTTGAGACGCTGATGGATGTGAGCCAATCGTTCGAGCAGGCCAAGCAAGCGCTGGAATATGCCGTGTTTGTGAACTCCAAGGGCATGCTGTGGAATCATGAGGCCCGAATCGAAAACACGACGTATTATTACCCGCTTGACGCGGAGCAGCGCTTGGCAAGTACGATTCGGGCCGGAGAGGAAGAGGAGGCCGGGAAAATCATCGACGGCATTTTCGAGCAAAATATCGGCCGGCGCGAGTTGTCCGTAGAGATGAGGCATCAGCTCGTCGGTGAAATCAAAGGAACCTTCCTCAAGCTGCTCGATCAGAAGGTTTTTCAGGAATCGAATATGCTGGAAACCGTAAAACGGAGGGTCATTGACATCGGCTCCGCCGAGCCGCTGGATTCCGTTCGGTCGGAAATCAAAGGTATTACCGAAACGCTGTGCGGTTATATCGCCAACAAGAAAAAAGACTCCCATGCCAAACTGGTACAGCGGATGTATCAGTACACGGAGGAAATGTACGCTAATCCCGATCTGACCCTGTACCGGGTGGCCGAATATGTGGAGCGGCCGGAAAAATACATTTCTCAATTGTTTAAAGAAGTGACCGGGGTCAATTACTCGGATCATCTGATTAAGGTACGCATGGAGAAAGCGGCCGGTTTGCTTAAAGAAAGCAATCACACGGTCGACGATATCGCTGCCCAGGTGGGATACAACAGCTCCCATTCCTTCCGCCGGGCTTTCAAGCGATTGATTGGCGTCACGCCGAGCGTGTTCAGACAAACGCTGGATGATTAGAACAAAGTCCTTGAAGGCCGCATCATCCGTTTGAGGATGATGCGGCTTTTGTGCGCGGGTCGAGGCGGAAAAATGTACACCGCTTAGAGCGATGGACCCTCAAAAAAAGGGAAATTGGATGCAAAACGACCGAAGTGTACCTGTTCAAGCGTCCATTTGATCCACTATGCTCTAGCAAGAAAGAAAACGCTATCATTACATCATGCATCCACGCTGATGGCATAGGGGGGATTATTCTGAACAAGCAAGCGGCAATTCCAATGAAGCGCGAAAGCAGCTCCACGCGCAAGGTCAGTTACCGGCAGATCGCCGGTAAAAGCATAAAGAGGCATTGGCAGCTCTATCTGCTCGTGATTCCTCCGCTGTTATTTTTCCTTATTTTCAAATACTACCCCATGCTTAACGCTGTCCTTGCTTTCAAGGATTATAACGTGATCAAGGGGATCTGGGGCAGTCCATGGGTAGGCTTCAAGCATTTTGAGCTGTTCTTTAAAAATCCGTTGTTTTGGACATTGCTCAAAAACACGCTGCTGCTGAGCGGTTATTTGATCCTGGCCGGATTTCCGATTCCGATTATCCTGGCGCTGATGATCAACGAATTGCGCGGGAAGCGATTCAAGAAATTCGTCCAGATGGTCACTTTTGCTCCCTATTTTATTTCCACGGTAGTCATGGTATCGATTGTCATGCTGTTCCTGGCTCCGAGGCTGGGCTTTGCCAACGTCGCCCTGAATTATTTCGGGCTTCAGTCCGTGAATTTTCTGGGCGATCCGGGCATGTTCCGTTCCATCTATGTCTGGTCCGATATATGGCAGACGGCAGGCTATAGCGCGGTCATCTATTTAGCGGCCCTGGCGGGCATCGATCCGACCCTGTACGAAGCAGCAAAGGTTGACGGCGCTTCACGGTTCCAGAAAATCTGGCACGTTGATTTGCCGGGCATCGTTCCGACTATCGTCATCATTCTGATTCTGAACGTCGGCAACGTCATGGCGATTGGTTTTGAGAAAGTCTATCTTCTGCAAAACCCGCTGAATCAGGTGAATTCGGAAATTATCGCAACCTATGTATACCGGATCGGATTACTGAACGCAAACTACAGCTTTGCCACGGCCGTCGGCCTGTTTAATTCTGTCATCAATCTCATTCTGCTGCTGACCGTGAACGGATTGGCCAAGAGGCTGACGAGCAACAGCATTTGGTAAGGAAGGAGCAAAGGTATGGCCATTCAACTAGCAGGAAGAAAAGAAATCAAGGAGTCGAGAGGCGACCGCTTATTTTTAGGCATCATCTACACCATTCTGATCTTGGTCGTCCTGGCGGTGCTGTATCCGCTTGTCTATATTTTAAGCAGCTCCATCAGCAGTCCGGCGGCGGTCACCTCCGGGAAAGTATGGCTGTGGCCGGTCGATATTTCGTTCGAGGGCTTCCGCGTGCTGTTCAGCAGGAAGGAAATTATGACGGGCTATGCCAACTCCTTATTTTATACCGCGGTGGGCACCCTCATCAGCGTCACGCTGACCGTCATGATTGCCTACCCCTTGTCCCGCAGGTCATTATTCGGGCGCAATGTATTCATGATGATCATCACGTTTACGATGATTTTCAGCGGCGGGTTAATTCCCACCTATATGGTGGTTAAACAGCTGCACTTGATCGACACAAGGTGGGCGCTGCTGATTCCCAACGCGATCTGGGTATGGCAGGTGATTATAGCCCGCTCCTTCTTTCAATCGTCGATTCCGGGAGAACTGCTGGAGGCCAGCGAAATCGACGGCTGCAGTGACATCAGGTTCATTCGAAGCGTCGTGCTTCCGCTATCCAAGCCGATCATTGCCGTTCTCGTGCTGATGTATGCCGTCGGGCAGTGGAATGCCTACTTCGATGCCTTAATTTATTTAAGAAGCGCAGACCTGTTCCCGCTGCAGTTGGTCCTTCGGAGCATTATTATCCAAAACAACAGTTCGGGAGGAGCGATGGACGCCATGGCGATGGTTGAAAAACAGCAGTTGGCCGAGCTTTTGAAATATGCGCTGATCGTCGTCGCGACCCTTCCGGTGCTTGTCATTTACCCGTTCGTGCAGCGCTATTTCGTGCAGGGGATGCTGGTCGGATCGGTCAAAGGATAAACATGCCCTCCCTTAGTCCGTAAGGGTTTGAAATCGACTTAAGTAAGGAGGTGGTGTACTTTTTACATGATCAGAAGGCATTACAAGCTTGTTGCAGAACTTATAAAAAGGGAGCGATTGGATTGAAAAAGAGCCTAATACGAATGTTCATACTGCTGCTGGCCTCCTTCATCGTCATCAGCGGCTGCTCCGGCAAAAAGACAGATAGCCCGGACAGTGCACAGGGAGGCGGTACCGCCGCCGACGGAGGATCGGCGAAGCCTGTACAGATCAGCGTTTTCGCAGTTCAGGAATCGGGAATCGATATTCCGACGAACAAGTTTACCAAATTTGTCGAGGACAAATTCAACATTCAGTTTAAATGGCAGATTAACCCTTCCGACGGAGCCAAGGAAAAACGCCAAATTTCGCTGGCAAGCGGCGATTACCCGGATGCTTATCTGCTTACAGCTTACATCGACGAATTCTCCCAGGCCGACGTCCTGAAATACGGGCAGCAAGGGGTATTGATCCCCTTAAATGATCTGATCGACAAGTATGGACCCAACATCAAGAAGGCTATGGAAGAGAGCCCGGAAATGAAAGCTCTGGTCACGGCCCCTGACGGCAATATCTATGGGCTTGGAGCCTATACCGAATGCTTCCACTGTTCTTATCCGAACAAAATGTGGCTCAATACCGAGTGGCTGAAAAAGCTTAATCTTCAAGAGCCGAAAACGACCGAGGAATTCAGAGAGGTCCTGAAGGCTTTCAAATCGAAGGATCCCAATGGCAACGGCAAAGCCGACGAAGTACCGCTCAGCGGTTCGACGGAGGATTTCGGCGTCCGCCTCATTCCGTATCTGATGAACAGCTTTATCTATGACGATGACCGGAACTATTTGACGATGAGCAATGGCAAAGTGCAATCCGCAGCCATTACGCCGGAGTGGAAAGAAGGATTGAAATACGTTAAGTCCCTTTATGATGAAGGACTGATCGACCCGGGCGCATTTACGCAAAATGCTGAGGCCTTCAAAAAAGTCGGCGAAAATGCCGGTGCCGAAATCCTGGGTGCGGGGGCAGGCATGCATCCGGCCATCTTTATCAATATTGATCCAGGCAACACCCGTTCCGCACATTATAACGCGCTGCCGCCGCTGACCGGTCCGAACGGCATCTCATATGCCACGCATGATGCCGGAGGCGTAACTTCAGGAGCCAAATTCGTTATTACGAATAAAGCAAGCGAAGAAGCGCAAGTCGCATTAATCAAAATGGTGGATTATATGTTCACGCCCGAGGGGCAAACCAATGCCGGAACCGGTATGAAGGGCATCGACTGGACGGATCCCGGGCCGGAAGACAAAGCGCTGGGAGAAGGCGTCAAGCCGATGGTCAAAACGATTCCGACGAAGGAAGGCGAGCAGCCGCACAATGCAGGCTGGAGCGGAATGGGCCATTTCTACATGCCGAAAGAATACCGCGACACCTGGGTACAGGGCACCGATATTTACGCTTCGGACGGCTATGAGCGCAGACTGTACAACGCTACGCTTCTGTACGAAGGACATGAGCCTAAAGAAATCTTCCCGATTTGGTCCGTCTGGATCGATCCAACCGAAATCGACGAAGCCAGCATGCTGCAGACCAACCTGAAAAATTACATTGAGCAGAATGAATTGCAGTTCGTCACCGGGAACAAAGACCTGGACAAAGACTGGGATGCTTATGTTAAAGGCCTGAAGGACCTGCAGCTGGACCGTTACCTGGAAATTTTGCAGACGGCTTATGATAAATTAGCAAAATAAGCTTATTCAATGAGGCGGGATGCCGGTTCTAAATTAGACTGGCATCTTCCGCGTTTTCGTCTATATTTACAAAATCGGGCTGTGTGTTAAGCAATAGAGCAGACAACGCATGGAAAGGAGTATGGCATGACTGATCATGAAATTCCGGGTCCGTCCCTGTTCAAGAAAATATCGCTGGCGGACTTTGGCGACGCTGAGGACTTACAGGCCAATGCAGGCGGGGCCATGCGGCTCGCGCTGGAGGCAGCTGCATCACATGATGCCGATGTCCCCGTCATACTGGATGTACCTTTCGGAACGTACCATTTTTATCCGGAGCATGCCGTCAAGGCAGCTTATCATATTACCAACACGGCCAGCGAGGAAGAAAATCCGGACGTCACGAAAACGATCGCGCTGCTGCTGAAGGGGCTGCGCCGGCTGACGCTGGAGGGAAACGGCTCCCTTTTTGTCATTCACGGCAAACAAACCATGCTGCTGTTGGACAGCTGCGCGGATGTTGAAATTCGCAACCTCCGTTTCGACTATGCGGTGCCGACCGTGACCGAGATGACCGTGGAGCGGTGCGGTGATCATGACCTCGACGTTCGCGTGCATCCGGACTCGCACTATGAACTGGAAGATGGACATCTCACCTGGGTCGGTGAAGGATGGAGCTTCCGGGAAGGACCGGTGCAGCACTGCGACTTCGGCCGGACTGCGACCTGGCGCGTGGACGATTGGCCGTCACGGGCTGAACGCATTGTGGAAATCGGCAGCCGGCGCCTCCGGTTTCATTTCGGGAAAGAAGCCGTTCCGGATATCCTGCCTGGGGTCACCGTACAAATGAGAGACGGTATCCGTGACCAAGTCGGGGTACTGATCCTGGAATGCGAGAGGATAAGCCTGATCGGCATGGGCCTTCATTTTATGCATGGACTAGGCGTCGTCGGCCAGTTTAGCGGGGATCTGACCTTCACCGATCTGGATGTGACGCCGCGCCCCGAGACCGGGAGAACGGTGGCGGGCTTCGCCGATTTTATCCATTGTTCAGGCTGCCGGGGCCGCATCTCGATTACGGACAGCCGCTTTGCCGGAGCTCATGACGATGCGGTCAACATTCATGGCACTTACCTCCGCATCGTCGACCAACCGTCGCCTAATCAAGTGCGGGTTCGTTTCATGCATCCGCAAACGTATGGATTCCGTGCCTTCTTTCCGGGAGACGAGATTGCTTTTGTCAATGCGCACAGTCTTGCGTCATATGCTTTCGGACGGATCGCCGCCGCCGAGATGCTTGATCCCCGCGAGTTTCTCCTGACATTGGAGCAACCGGCTCCAACAGGGCTTGGAGAGCATGATGTGATCGAGAATGTGACGTGGATGCCAGAGGTCGTGATTGAACGGAACCATTTTGCCAGAATACCGACCCGGGGCATATTGGCTTCGTCGCCTCGGAAGACGGTCATACAGGGTAACAGGTTTGAGCGCATGAACATGAGCGCCATTCTGGTCGCGGCCGATGCGAACTCCTGGTACGAATCAGGTGCTGTCGCGGATTTGTGCATTACGAACAACCAATTTATCGACTGCGGCGGAGAGGAGCATCCTGTGATCCGGATCGCTCCCGAGAACGAGCAGTCCAATTCAGACGTACCGGTCCACCGCAACATCCGGATTGAGGACAACCGGTTCAGGGCGGCTCATGCCATGCTGCTGTCGGTGCGGAGCACGGAGGGGCTTGCCTTCTGCCGAAATGAGATAACGCTCGAAGGGAAGGACCACCCCAAGGAAGCACCGTATCCCGGGTTCTATATGATGGAATGCTGCAGCGGGGTTGAAATGGGTGCGAATTCGATCCATTTCATAGAGGCTCAGGCGAACGAATAGAATGAGGAATAAAGGGGATGAACGTCATCGACAAGAAGAAACTGATCGTTTTTTTGGATAGCGGGGATACGCTAGTGGACGAGTCTACCGAAGTTCGTGACGAAGACGGAATCGTGGTTAGTGCCGAGCTGATTCCAGGGGCAGCGGAGATGGTTAGGACGCTGCATTCACTTGGCTTTACGCTTGCGCTCGTGGCCGATGGTGACGCTCAATCCTTCAAAAATGTGCTGAGTCAGCACCGCCTGCACGATTATTTCGAGGCGCTCATTATTTCCGAACACATCAAGGCCACCAAGCCGAGCCCGCGGATGTTTAAAGCGGCGATCGGCGCGCTGGATGGGTCCGAAGCGGATTTTGCCCGTACCGTCATGGTCGGCAACAATTTAAGCAGGGATATCAAAGGAGCAAACGCTCTCGGCATCATAAGCGTCTTTCAAAGCTGGACTCCAAGGTACCCCCATATCCCTGCGGACGAGTCCGAACAGCCCGCGTACACGATCAACGAACCGATGCAGCTCATCGAGCTCGTCAACCAGCTGGAAATTGAGCTTGGGATAGCTGAAACGGCGGGTGGGAGCTCCGAACCTCAGCAGGAACAGCAAGCAAAGGGGGCCGGGGACCATGTCGCATTCTACGAATCGATCCGCGGCATGGGCCGCAGACCAGACCCAAGAGAAAAACCAGCCGGCACCCGCTAGGGTTTCGGCTGGTTTTTTGGTGTTATTCCCGCTTCGGTCACAGGAACAATGTTAGCATATGCTATACCTACGCTTCTTTATCTGGTTCGCGACCCGGCGGAAAAATTTCAGTGGCTCCGGGTTCCAGCTCCCTGACTCGCTCCAGATAAGCCGTCACCCGGCGGTCGTCTTCAGTGGGATAGGCAAAACCGAGCTTCGACGCCACTTCCTGCGCTGTTTTGCGGAATAGGCCGGTCATAGTAAACAGTGCTTGCCACGCCTCTTCATAGCTGCCTTTCGGATAGGTGGCCAAGAGCTGTTCCCAGCTCGATTCTGGAAGGTAGTTTACTAAGTACTTCCCGTTTTTGCCGGTGCTCACCGAGAACCCGGTAAGAATGCCGGCCTGCCATTCGAGCATCTTGACCAGCATCTCCCGGATGATGTTCAGATGATCCAGCGCATACAGCATCTCCTGTCTCCACAAACCCTTGGCAATGTAGGGCGAGACCCACCAAAACTCGTTGCAGCAGTCGGCAAATAATTTGGCGGTCGGCTGCTGTACCCAATACCCCTGATCCGTCGGCTCTGCCAACTGCGGCAGGTTCTGGTCTTTGTCGAGCAGCACCACGGCCAAGCGGTCGCCGCCGTTCCAGTGATCCTTTTTCTCGATCGGGCAAAGGGTCAGGTCAATCCGGTTGCCATCCGTGAACAGCATGAGATACGGATAATATCCGTCCATAGACGGAGGGACGAGCTTCATCTCCTCCGGCTTTTGCATGACGATCCGGTCGCCGAAGACGTTGACCCAGTCGGGATCTTGGATAAAAGACCCCACATCAGTCACGACATACACGATATCGTAATCCTGAAAAACATCCTTCGGCGCATTCGGATTCGTGCGCGAACCGTTCATCCCAACGGCCCGGATACGCTCATCGCTTTTGGCTACATTCAATATCAAATCCAACATTTCTCGTTCGCTTCTCATCCCGGGTACAGCCTCCCTGTTTTTATATTAATTTGGAGTTGGGTCATGTCTCAACGAGGCGGTCCCCGATTTCGGATAGTCCAGCGGACGACAAGTTCACGTTACAAGTGGTCAAGCAGCTTCTTCATGATGATTGTCCTCCTTGTGAAGTAGTGAGTAAATCATCGGCAGAACTGAGATGTATGGCTCATGACGGGCTGCATGCCCGCCAATTCCGTAATTACTGACATCTTACCACAAATTGGGGGAGGGTGGAGAAGGCGGCTCCCTCAGGGTGAGTTCCACGAGCAAATTCCGTGGTTATATGACCGGACCGGCAAAAGCGACATGGCGAGCAGCTGTTACCATTGGATGTCGAACGGGTCGTTGAACATCTTTAGCGCCAGGCCTACCGTAAATCTGGGATGTTCAAGAGTCAGCCCGGAAACCTGGAATGCAGGGGAATTGCTGAATGGTTTGCGATTTAGAGGGATATAGAGCGATTTAGAGCGGTTTAGAGCTGGTTCACGGTTAAATTGAGCTTGTCTACGTATAATGAACAAATTCAGATTTTGTCTTTCAAATGGCGGACAGAAGTACCCTATCTTTGCTCAAGTGTTTACTCCGTATATAGGACATGAGCTGGATATTAGCACTAGATATAGGGATTTTCGAATCCAGCCGCATGCAGGAGAATATATGTGTCATGTCCTTCTTTTGTAGGACAAAACAAGGATGTGTCCATTGGATAGGGACAGGCCCCGTTTTTATACAGTTAGATGGCCAAAAGGTAAATGATGATCACCACAGAAGGGAACCGGGCTTGAAAACATCAGCCACTCTCCTCGAAAGAGATCCTATATGAAAACAGCAGCCGTTTCCCAATGGTGGAGGCTGCGACATTTTAACGGTCGATTCTTTAATATTAAAGCAAATTATTTAAATAGATCTCGAATAACCAGGGTATCGAAATCGTTCGTAATTTTGTATGACCTAGATGCATTTTTAGGAGCGGCCGCGTTGTATTCGAAGGTATTTATATAGTCGTTGTCATAGAGAGTCATCCCGTACGCTCTTCCTTTTTCTTTTGTATTCAGGGTCATCCAGTAAGATTCGGTAAATTCGATGTCAGATGATGTGGATTTTTTCAATTTCGCAGCAGAAAGTGCGTTCAATATTTCATTGATTTCATTCGAATCCGTTACATTTTTCGTATGCTCACCCTGCTGATCGCGTTTGATGACTTCGATGGACGCCACACTGGTGGGATCGAGCTTATCCAGTACAGTCTCTTTAAACGTATAGTTTTTGGGTGAAAAGTAGAAAATCCCCAAGCCAACCACGATAACGATGGCGGCCGCGAGGTATCCGAGTCGTTTCATCACTTCATCCCCCTTCGTACCGATCATTCATGTAAGTATGCTGCGGATTCGGGAATTTACTTTTACTCCCAATTCTATAAAAAATGAGAGACATAATTCAAGCGAAAACCACAATTTATTATTTGTTTTTCTATTAAATCAGATTGCCTAAGGCAACCAACGAAACGCCCAATCGAGCCGTAACTGGTTCAGGGAAGCACTCAATAAGGAGAAGCCTGCAGCCATTGGCTTTTTTTAAAGCATCGTTGATTTCGGCTACTCCGAAATCCCGGCCCTGGAGTTGAACATGCCCCCCTACACAAGCCTATCATACCTTGATATCCGAACAAGGATTTGCCGCTGCGCGTTTCTCCTTGTTCGGATAGTTCAACTACTCCGGCGGCGCGGTGCGCTTGGCGGTGCCTCCAGTTGAACTAACAAGGGAAACATAATCGATGATGGTGATCGATATGATACGCATGTTCCAGGTGGCAAGCCTAACGGGGCGGTGATTTTAAACCTAAGGGAGCGAATCCAAGATGATATCCTTTCAAACTTTGCTCTGTACTGGATGCAATAAAACTATACTGGATGCAATAAAACAATGGCGTTAGGCAAAACACAAGCAGCCTGGCCAGAGGCCAGGCGCTGATCATACTAGGCGAGTTCACGGCAAAAGCCGTCCGGAACGAGCCATTGCTCCCCTCATCAAGAGATGGGGAAGACCTCAATAACGTCGAAGTCACCGCAAACGTAGCTCCAAGAGGAGGCGGGAATTGGGGTGGAAAGTTTACGTGCCGCCTTTGAGACCGGGTTCCAACCACTTATCTATTCCAAGGAACCCAGTCTCAACAGCGGCTGAAAGCCCAATCCCGCCCCTCCAACGGGCAAACTTATGGGTTTTCGCCACCCATCCCCGCGCCAAAACCTCTGGGTGTCTCCAAAAAAAGCAGCCTGGCCAGGAGCCAGGCGCTGATCAACCACAGGCGAGTTCCAGGTCCAACCGAGCGGAACGAGCCTATTATTTCCCTCATCAAGAGATGAGGAAGGCCACAAGAAACAAGAAAATCGAAGTCACCGGAAAGGCAGCTCCAAGAGGAGGCGGGAATTGGGGTGGAAAGTTTACGTGCCGCCTTTGAGACCGGGTTCCAACCACTTATCTATTCCAAGGAACCCGGTCTCAACAGCGGCTGAAAGCCCAATCCCGCCCCTCCCACGCACCAAACGTCTGGGTTTCGCCACTCACTCCACGATGCCAAACGCTTGGGTTTCGCCAAATCGAAGCAGCCTGGCCGAGTGCCAGGCGCTGATCAACCACAGGTGAGTTCACGGCAAAAGCCGTCCGGAACGAGCCTATTATTCCCCTCATCAAGAGATGGGGAAGACCTCAATAACGTCGAAGTCACCGCAAACGTAGCTCCAAGAGGAGGCGGGAATTGGGGTGGAAAGTTTACGTGCCGCCTTTGAGACCGGGTTCCAACCACTTATCCATTCCAGGAACCAGTCTCAACAGCGGCTGAAATCCCAATCCCGCCCCTCCCACGCACCAAACGTCTGGGTTTCGCCACTTTGGGTTTCGTCACGCATCCTACGAGCAACCTACTACGCTCCGTTCGAACACGCCATGCCTTCCTCAGCTCTTGATCGCCCCCATCATGATCCCCTTCACAAAATACCGCTGCACGAACGGATACACCATGATGATCGGCAGTGTGGCAACCATCGTCACCGCCATCCGGATGCTCTCGCTCGATACCGGGATGCGCTTGGAGCTTTGGGCAAGCTGCTGGGCGTCGGACATCATGCTGGCCGTCTGGAACTGGTTCAGGATTTTGACCAGCACGGCCTGCAGCGTCTTCAGCTCCGGCTTGTAGGTGTAGACGTAGGAATCGTACCACGAATTCCAGTGACCGATGGCCAGAAACAGCCCGATGGTGGCCAGCACGGGAACGCAGAGCGGCATGATGATGCGGAAAAAGATTTGCAGGTCGTTGGCGCCGTCGATTTTGGACGATTCCTCGATTTCGCCAGGGATTTGCTCGATAAAGGTCCGGACCAGAATCATGAGAAACACGCCGATCAAGCCGGGGAAAATATAGACCCAGAACGAATCGATAAGCCCGACCGATTTGATGACCATATAGGTCGGAATCAGGCCGCCGCCGAAGTACATCGTGAACACGAAGAAGAAGGAGAAGTACTTCCAGCCGATCAGGTTTCGTTTGCTGAGCGCGTAGGCCAGCATGGAGATGCAGAAGATGGATATGGCGGTGCCGATGACCGTCCGCAGGACGGTGACTTTGATGGCGCTCCAAATTTCCGGGTTGCGGAAGATGGTCATGTAGCTTTCAAAGGTCGGCACCCGGGGCCAAAAATACAGGCCCCCTCTTAACGTGTCCGTCGCGTCATTCAGTGAAATGACGAAGATATTCCAGAACGGATAAAACGTCGCCAGGAAAATGAGGGCCAAAAAGACGTACAGTGAGGCATCGAATAGATGCTCGGAAACCGGTTTGCTGTTTTTCATATCGTAAACCTCCTGGGTCGATTAGAATAAAGACTGGCCGTTGAGCCGCTTGGCGATGCCGTTGACGATCATGACAATGATGAAAGCGACGACGGAACTGAACATGCCGACGGCGGATGCATAGGAGAACATGCCGTTCTGAATACCGTAGCGGAACGAATAGGTCGACAGCACGTCGGAATAGTCGCGCGTCAAATCGTTACCGAGCAGGAAGTGCTGGTCAAAGCCGGCATTCAGAATGCCGCCGAGGGCAAGGATCAGCAAAATGACGATCGTCGGCTTCAGGTGCGGCAGCGTGATGTAACGGATCTGCTTGAAGCGGCTTGCACCGTCAACCTTGGCGGCTTCGTACAGCTCTTGGTTAATGGAAGAGATGGCAGCCAGATACATGATCGAGTTGTAGCCCATGTCTTTCCACGTGTTGCCGATCGCGACGATCCACCAGAAGTAGGAACCATGCTGCAGGAATAGAACGCTTTCATGCGTAATATGCAGGAACTTCAATATGCCGTTGATTGCGCCGTCTGAGGATAGCAGCGTCACGATGATATTGGCCGCGATAACCCAGGAAATAAAATATGGCAGATACGATGCGGTCTGCACCGTCTTTTTAAAGCGAACGCTCCGGATCTCGTTGATGGCGATGGCAATGAGGATCGGCATCGGAAACGAGAACAGCAATGTAATCAAGGTCGACGCCAGCGTGTTGCGCATGACGATCAGGAAGTCGCCGTTGTTGAAAAAGTACTGGAACCACTTGAATCCGACAAATTCGCTGTGAAACAGCGTATGCCAGAAGCCGCCCAGCGTCGGCTGGTAATTGACAAAAGACATGTACAGACCCACCATGGGCGTATAAGCGAAGATGAGCGCCCATACGATCGCAGGCAGCATCATGAGGAACAAATACTTCTGTTGTTTGACGGTCACCCACAGCTTGCGCCGGGGGATCGGGAGCTCTGATCTTTTCTGTAAAGCCAGTTCGGTTTTCATAGGGGGCACCTCGCATCTTAAGTTAACTCAAATTATAAAACCCCCAAAAAATGAGTGTCGATACGGCATTGTAACGAATGATGCTTGAAAATGACTTACATTTGGTTCGACCCGTAGTTAAGTAACGGGAAACCACTATAATAATATAGAATGAGCTAAAGTTTTCTCTCGTTATCTCTTGAACCACGGGGCATTTCCGTGTCAGAAAAGAACTTTCTTTAGTTCATTCAATTTAGATATAGCAAAAGGGGACTGGAGGGGTAGACCATGTACAGCATTTTTCTGGTGGATGACGAAGAGCTGGAACTTGAGATGATGAGGGATTATATTCGCTGGGAAGAGATGGGTCTCTATGTCGCGGGCACGGCCGTCAATGGACGGGATGCCGTAGAGAAGATCGAGGCGATCCAGCCCGACATCGTGCTGACCGACGTGCAGATGCCGCTGATGAACGGGCTGGAGCTGGCGCGACATATCCGGGAGCGTTATGACTGGATGCAGCTCGTGTTTCTGACGGGGCATGACGAATTTGATTACGTCAAATCGGCCTTGAACGTGGGAGCCGTCGGTTATTTGCTCAAGCCGCTCGATCTCACCGAAATTGTAAGCGTTATCGAAAAGGTCAAGCATCAATGCGAGGAAGTGCGGATGAAGAACCGTTCGATCCGCGTCACCCGCTCTCATATTTTGAAGGAGCTGGTCCATGAATCCGATGCGGAGCGCACCGGAAATCTGGCCGCCAGCTTCCGCCGGCTTTCCCGCCATCCGGAGCAGCAGAAGTATGCGCTGGCCCTGCTGCAGCTGGACGGAATCAGCGCTGAGGCGCGGGACGTATCCGTGGAGGACGGCTGCAGCCAGGTGTCCGAGCTGATCGGGGAATGGCTGGCCGAGAAACGGATGGACGCCGACATCGTCCTGTTCAAGGAGGGCGAAATGGGCCTGTTTATGGATGCCGTAAGCAAGCCGGGCGATTATGGTTGGGGCGATCTGCTGAAGAGAATCCGGCAATCGCTGCATTTTACGGTAACGATCGCCACGGCGCCACAGGCGGAACCGTTGACGGGGATTCAGGCGCTGTACCGGCAAAACCGGGCCATTTTGGCGGAGCTATTTTACACGGGAAAGGGAAAAGTGATCGGTCCGGAGGACGTTCAGCAGCCCAAGGGCGGTGAAGCGCCCGCGTTTGCGGAGAAGGAATGGATGGAGGCGCTGGACGGGCATGATCTGGAGCGGGCGGGTGAGATATTAAGGGAACATATCGTCCATCTGGTGGCGCTGAGGGTTTTGAAAAACGAGGTTTGCGGCGCGGCCATCGGCTGGATCGAGCACCTGCTGGAACACATTCACGAGCCGATTCTCGAAAGCCATAAGCGTGCGGAGCTGTACCATACCGTATACGGCTGCCAAACCATTTATGAGATTGAAGCGCTGGTGATGGACTATGCCAAGCAGGCGGCGGATTCGGTCCGGCAGCGGTTTGCGGACAAGAACGCCAAGCTGGTGCATCAGGTGCGGACGATGATCGACCAGAACTTCCACCAGCCGATTACGATTAACAGCCTGTCGGACCAAGTGTACCTTTCGCCAAACTACCTGCGGTCGATTTTTAAAGAGAAAACGGGGATGACGATTCATGATTACCTGACCCAAATCCGCCTGGACAAGGCCAAGGCGTATTTAGCCGACGAATCGCTGAAGGTGCAGGACATTGCCCAGATGGTGGGTTACGAGAGCACGTCCTACTTTATTTCCTTATTCGTGAAAAACCAAGGAGTCACGCCGAATGAATACCGAAAACATCTCCTTCTGGGATAAACTCGCCGCGCGCTTTTCGTTAACCCGGTCAGGCAGGTTGGCCCGCCCGCGCCTGCGGCATAAATTTTTCCTCATCTTTCTGATCGTCATTATTTTGCCGTTCTCCATCCTGATCTATTATTCGTATACGTCGACCCGAAGCACGATTACGGAGCAGACGTATAATGCGCTCAATGTGACATTGGCCCAGATCAACACCAACGTGGAGAAGCGGCTGGAATACTACAACCAGCTGTCGAACATTTTGTATATGGATGCCCAGCTGCGCAATTATTTATCGACGGATTACGAGCAGGCCTTTTATTATTTGGATGCTTTTCAATATATCAACCGCACGCTGCCCTCGCTGATGACGCTGAATTCCAACATTCAGAACATCACGATTTTTACCGATAACAAAACGCTGTACTCCGACGGACAATACGTGAAATATACGGAAGAACTGACCACGGAGATCAAGGAAAAGGCGCTGAAAGCCGCCGGAAGCACCGTCTATACCCATACGGACGACTACACCGCGCCGGATGCGCATTTTACGCTGGCCCGTTCGCTGAGCTATTTCAGCCTCCAGCATCCTTACGGCATTTTAACGCTGGATATTAGCGACAACGAGCTGTATTCCCTGATCAAGATGGAAAACAACAACAAAAGCGTCTATATCATCGACGAGAACGGAAGAATCATCAGCACGGGGGATCAGAATCTGGCTTCCAACCTGCTGTATAACCTCTATCCCATTCAGAAAGAGCTGAACGAGAAATCGGGTCATTTTGACCTGAAGCTGAACGGGCAGGAGCGCTTTTTTACCTATAACAAGCTGAGCAACGGCTGGAGTACGGTCATTACCGTGCCGTACAATGAACTGCTGTCCAACACGAAAAAAGCTACGGGGAAAATCATCTGGTTCTCTGCGATTACGATCTGCATCGCCATTCTGCTGCTGTACTTCACCACCAAGGTGCTGACCAAACGGATCGAGGTGCTGCTGCAGCAGATCCGCAAGGTGGAACGGGGCGACTTCCGCCTGTCCATCAAACCGATGGGGCATGACGAGATTGGCCAGCTGTCTTTTGCCTTCAATAAAATGGCGTCAACGATCGAGAATTTGATTCAAGACGTGTACAAAAAGGAAATCGCCATGAAGGAATCGGAGCTGAATACGCTGCAGGCTCAGATCAATCCGCATTTTTTGTATAATACGCTGTCATCGATTTCTTCGCTGGCCATGAAAGAGGGAGCGGGGCAGGTCTACCGGATGGTTAACTATTTGGCCAAATACTACCGGGTGTCGCTGAACAAGGGAAAGCGGATCATTCTGGTGGAGCAGGAAATCAATCTCGTCAAAAATTATGTGGCGATTCAGGATATCCGCTTCCGGGACAAGCTGCATATGCACTATGATCTCGATGAGGAGCTGTTCCAGCGGACGACGATCAAGCTGATTTTGCAGCCTTTTATCGAAAACTGCATTAACCACGCGATGTGGGACGAGTCGGGGATTAATATTAACATTAAGCTGAAGCAGGACGGGCATGACATGCTGCTTCAGGTCATTGACGACGGTGCCGGGATGACGTCAGAGCAGCTGGACCAGGCGATGCAGAAGAGCGACAACCCATCCGGAGCATCCGGCTATGGCATCAAAAATGTGGATGACCGCATCAAGCTCACCTATGGCGGGGAATACGGGATATCCATGTTCAGCAAATTGGGAATCGGCACCGCGGTCACGATCCGGATACCGCTCAATCCGCCTCCATCTGCCGCAAAAGCACCCGGATGAGAAACTGCCTGGAAACGATGAAAGACGTTTTCCATTATGAATTGTAATATTGCGTTATAGCTAATTGAACTCCCCGTTTTTACAATTAGACATGTATTCGGGAACAAGAATATGACGACTTCAGAAAGGGGTTCAGGCAATGAAAACGATCAAAGGGATTCTCGCAGCAGCCCTCGTTATGACAGCGCTTACTGGCTGCGGCGGCGGAGGCGGCCAGAAAGCGGCATCCAGTGATGACAAGGGCGCGGCTGCCGACAGCAATGCGCCAATCACACTGACGTGGTTCGATAAAAATACGGGGGATGCGTTCAACAACCCGGTGGCTAAAGCGATTACAGAAAAGACCGGCATTACGGTCGAGATTCAGCAGCCGACCGGCAACCCGGTGGAGAAGCTGAACCTGATGCTGGCGAGCGGGGACCTGCCGGATGTCGTCATGCTGGACCGCGGCAGCGACATTATGAACAAGTATATTTCATCGGGCGCGATTATCCCGCTGAACGATCTGATCGACAAGTACGGTCCGCATATTAAAGAAATGTACGGCGACACCCTGGCCAAAACGAAAAACGACGACGGGAAAAACTATTATTTTGCCAACTGGTACGGTCTGGAGAAATACCCGGTCTTCGGCTTTATGATGCGTATGGATATCATGAAGGAGCTCGGCGTCGGGGACAAAGCGAACAATGGTGAGCCGTTTACGGCTGAAGAGTTCGAGAACCTCCTGGTGAAGTTCAAGGAGAAATATCCAACGATCGATGGCAAGGAATCCATCCCGATGACGCTGAACGGCGAAAATATCGGCAGCGTAACCGGCACCTTCAAAGGAATGTTCGGCATGATGCCATATTATGAAACGAACGGCGAGCTGAAGAAGGACATCCGCGATCCCCGCTACCTGGAGATGGTGAAATTCCTGAACTCCTTGTACCGCAAAGGGCTGCTCGACAAGGAATGGGCGACGATGAAGACGAAGCAGTTCGAGCAGAAGCTGGCGGGCGGCAATGTGTTCGCCACGGCGGAAGCGCTGTGGAACGTGGGCAACGCCAACTCGCTGCTGAAATCGGAAGCGTCCGATCCGGCCAAAGCCGACGAGCATCAGTTCTATCAATATAAAGTGCTGGCTCCGGGCGTGAGCGCCGATCAGACGACGTATGGTCCGAAGAGCTCCCTGGGCTGGGACGGCGTAGCCATCACCCGCTCGAACAAGGATCCGGAGCGCACGATGAAGCTGCTGGACTTCTTGGCCAGCGAGGAAGGTCAGTATCTCCTGATGTGGGGCGTGGAAGGCAAGGATTGGGACATGAAAGACGGCAAGCATGTGCCGCGTCCGGAAGTGCTCGATGCGTTCAAGAAAAACTGGGATGAGGCTTCCCGGACGACAGGCATCCGTAAGTGGACGTGGATGATCAAGAACGGACCAGGCTCCGACGGCACGCCTTACGACCTGATCGGCCGCTTCCAGTCCGATCCGGTGACCGACCTGGCGATCAAAAACCTGGCCGACACCTCCTTTGATACGGCGCCATACGACAACCTGGGACCGGCGGGCGGTACGCCGGAAGCGATTATGGATACGAAGGTCAACGACACGATCAACAAGTATTTCCTGAAAATGGCCCTGGCTCCGACCGAAGAGCAGGTCACCGAGCAATACAACCAAATGATGAAGGAAGTCGAGGCGGCTGGCCTCTCCAAACTGGAGAAAATCTACACCGATAACTATAAGGAACGCCAGCAGTTGTGGACGCAGTCCAAATAAAGCAAGCGGGGGAGGAGAAGACGGCCTTTGTCTTTGGCCTCCCCATATTTTTGTGAAAGCGGCAGGTCCGCCGATGGCTTGCGCGAAAAAGTTAGTGAGAAACGATCCATTTTCAAACGGCAAAGGGTGAGGGACGATGGGAAAAGTAGACATTCAGTTTGAGTTTGAGGAAAATCGCCGGATCTTTGCGATTCATACGCAGCGCAGCTCCTACGTGTTTGGAATCAATGAACAAGACCGGCTGCAGCATCTGTATTGGGGGGAACGCGTCACGATCGACGACTGCGCGCCGCTGCTCCGCGGACGCTCACACAGCTCCTTTGACGCCGAAGTGGACATGGAAGCCGAAGAGTACAGCTTATGGGGCGGAGTCAACTATGACGAACCTTCCCTGAAGGTCCGCATGCCGGATGGCGTCCGGGATCTTTCGGCCGGTTATGTGCGCCATGAAATCCGCGAGGAGGACGGCCGGCAGACGCTGATCATTGTGCTGAAGGATCGGGTCTATCCGCTGGAGGCCCATCTGCTGTACCGGGTCATCCCGGAATATGATCTGATTGAGCGCTCCGCGCGCATCGTCAATACAGGCGGGGATGATATCGTCCTCGAGAGCGTCCAGTCGGCCGCCTGGAGCCTGCCGGGCCTGCGGGATTACAGGCTGACGCATGTCACTGGCAAATGGTCCGGCGAATTCCAGCTTCGCCGCAATGTGCTGAGCGAGGGGAAAAAGGTGCTGGAGTCGCGCAGAGGCTTTACCGACAGCCATGCCAACCCGTGGTTTGCCGTCGATGAGGGACTGGCGACGGAAACGGACGGACGCGTATGGTTCGGGGCGCTCGCCTGGAGCGGCAACTGGAAGATTACCGCGGAGAAAACGGTGTTTAATCATGTCCGGGTGACCGGCGGGATCAACGATTTCGACTGCGAGTGGGTTTTGGGCGCTGGCGAGTCGTTCGACACGCCATGGTTCGTCGGCGGGTATACGGCCGGCGGCTTCGGCGGTATGAGCCGGAATTTGCATCAATACCAGTACGCGTACGTGCTGCCCGGCCGTGAGCCGCGCAAGGTGCTGTACAACTCCTGGGAGGCGACGTATTTCAACGTGAATGCCGCGGACCAGATGGCTCTGGCCGAACGGGCGGCGCGGATGGGCGTCGAGCTGTTCGTCGTCGACGATGGCTGGTTCGGCCAGCGGAATCATGACCGGGCCGGGCTGGGCGACTGGTTCGTGAATCGGGACAAGTTTCCGAACGGCTTGGGCGAGCTGATCGACAAGGTTCACGAGCTCGGCATGGAGTTCGGCATCTGGGTCGAGCCGGAGGCCGTCAATCCGGACAGCGACCTGTACCGGGCGCACCCGGATTGGGTGTACCATTTTGAGACGCGGCCGCGGACGGAGCTGCGCAACCAGCTGCTGCTGAACATTTCCAAGCCGGAGGTTAAGGCGTATATCCTCCAGTTCATGACCGACCTGCTGCAGAACCACCGCATCAAGTTCATCAAATGGGATATGAACCGCACGATCACCGAGCCGGGCATGAAGGACCATCCGCTGCACCGGCAGAAGGAGCTGTGGATTCGCCATGTTCACAGCCTGTACGAGATTTGGGCCGAGCTGCGGCGCCGGTTCCCGCATGTGGAATTCGAGACGTGCGCGGGCGGTGGCGCGAGGATCGACCTCGGCATCTTCCGGTATGCCGACCAGTCCTGGCCGAGCGACAATACCGACGCGTTTGACCGTCTAAGCATCCAGGAGGGCTTCTCATACACGTACGCGCCGCGGATGATGACCTGCTGGGTGACGGAATCGCCAACAGGCATGAACAAGCGGAACGTGTCGCTGAAGTACCGGTTCCACAGCGCGATGATGGGCACGCTCGGCATCGGCTCCAACCTGAACGAGTGGAACGACGAGCTGATCGAGCAGTCCGGCGAAATCATCCGCCAGTACAAGGCGATCCGCCCGCTTGTGCAGTTCGGCCGCCAGTACCGGCTGGCCGATCTCCAGCACAAGGGCGTCACCGCCGTGCAGTACGTCGATGAAGCCGGCACCGACAGCGTCGTGTTCGCCTTCCTGCATTCGCAGCGTCTCGGCGAACCGCTGCCGCGGCTGCGCCTGCAGGGGCTGCAGGCGGACCGGGCGTACGCCATCGAGGGGCTGCCTGGCAGCTGGAGCGGCCGCGCGTTGATGAACATCGGGATCGAGCTGCCGCTGCGGGGCGATTTTGACAGCCTCCTGTACCGGGTGACGGCGGTGGAGTAGCGGCCGGAGTTGGCCGGCAGATTGAAGGCCAGCCAGCCGTTGGAGCAAGCCAACAGCAGTCGCTAGGGGCTGGCCGTTCAGCCGCACGGAATGACGCGAGTAGACGTAAGGACACCTCCAGGCCGAAATGGTCTGGGGGCGTCCTTTTTTTATATGGGGGACGTAGTGGGCGGGGAAAGGCGCGAAGCTGCTAAAAACTGATGATCGCACTTATTTCTTCTAGCGTGAAATGGTGCGTGAGCATCCCGCCCTAACTTAACCCTTCCGCATCCCCCGATACTCGGAGGGCGACTTGCCCATGATTTTTTTGAACAGGCGCGAGAAGTAGTACGGGTCCTGGAAACCGAGCCGGTGGCTGATTTCCTTTACGCTTTGCTCGGTGAGGTCCAGGTGCCTGCAGGCAAGCTGGATTTTCAGCCGCAGGTAGTAATCGATCGGCGAGTAGCCAGTCGCCTCCTTGAAGCGCTGGGTAAAGTGCGGAACGGACACGCGAGCCTGGGCGGCGAGCTGCTTCAGCGTGACGGTGCCCTCCAAGCGGTCCATCATATACCGCACCGTTTGCGTGATATCATGCTGGCTGTGGCGGAAAATCCCATCCTGCGGCTGCAGCCGGCACAGCCTCAATATCGCCGCCAGGTGATGCGCCAGCTGCGATACATAAATGATATGGTTCAGCGTATAGCCTTGCTCCAGCAGCGCATATCCCTCCTGGAACAGCTCCGTCAGTTGGCGCGTTTTGTCCGGGGGCAGGGTGACTGGAACAGAAGTGGTGGCGGTTTTAACCGGACGGGAAGACGCATCTGTAGAGTCCTCACGATCCCAGGCACCGGACATATCCAGGCCTGGAGCGATCCTATCGCCTGAAAGACCTTTTGCTGTGCTAGCACCCGCATCGATATTCGATTCATCGGAATAGCTAACATCCGTACTTGCTTCCTCGGACTCTGACTTGTGTCCTGGCTCGTGCCCTGGACCGGGTCCCGGGCCAAATCCCTCAAAAAACGCCTCTGTCTGCTCTCCCTTGAAATGCCACCAGTAAATACTCCACGGATGCGTCTCCGACGAGCCGTAGGCGTGGGGAGTCCGCGCGGGAATCACGATGGCCTGGCCCGGGCCGACCGGCTGCACCCGGCCGCTTCCCAAGCGGTACCAGCCTTCTCCTTCCATGCAAAATATGACGATGACCGCTTCGCTGCCTTCGGGCCGCTCCCGGTAATGATGCAGCGCGCGCGGAAAGTAACCGGTATCGGTTACGTACAGGGGGCGGACCAGCGGATGCGAGGACGCCTCGATCAGAATATGATCCGGCAGGACGATGAGTTTTTCGGATTTGAATCCCTCGTGTTTTCGTATCTTTTCCATAGTACTTACTATGATTTGGGACGTGTTTTTTGTCAACGGCAGCTTCCGTCTCCACATTCCTTATCAATTCCGGAAAATCATAATATAATCCATCATTCCCATGATATCGTGAATGGAGGGCGGGACCGTTTCCTTTTAAGATGAGGATAGGATCTTGAAGAATCCCGAATCCAAACCATAGACGCCAAGTCCAAGAGCGTCTAAGCAAAGGAAAGGATGAGTCCGTATGGCCAAAGCGCCTGAAGAAGTAAAGGTATGGGAGGAGAGGGTGGAAATCCCGACTTACGAGGCAGGCAAGCCCGATCCCAACCCGATGTTTTTGGAGAAGCGCGTGTATCAAGGAAGCTCGGGACGGGTTTACCCGCTGCCGGTCATCGATAAAATTTACGACGAGAAAGTTTCGAAATCATACCGCATCGTCTTTCTGGAAAACGAGTATGTGCAAATCCAGGTCATGCCGGAGATCGGCGGACGGATTTACCGGGCGATCGACAAGACGAACGGGTACGACTTTGTCTATCATAATCAAGTGATCAAGCCGGCGCTGGTAGGCCTGGCCGGCCCGTGGATTTCCGGCGGGATCGAATTCAACTGGCCGCAGCATCACCGCCCGAACACGTTCGGCGAGGTGGAGCATACGACCCTACGCAATCCGGACGGGAGCCAAACGGTATGGGTCGGGGAAATCGACCGCATGTACGGCACCAAAGTGACGACCGGTTTCACCCTGCATCCGGGCAAAGCTTATCTTGAAATTCAGGCCCAGCTGTACAACCGGACAGCGGCGCCGCAGACGTTTTTGTGGTGGGCCAACCCGGCGGTCGCAGTCAACGACCACACGCAGTCCGTGTTTCCGCCGGACGTGCACGCGGTGTTCGACCACGGCAAGCGGGACGTGTCCAAGTTCCCGATCGCCACGGGCACGTATTATAAAATGGACTACTCCGCCGGCGTGGACATTTCCAAATACAGCAACATACCCGTGCCCACCTCCTATATGGCCTATCACTCGGATTTTAATTTTGTCGGCGGTTACGACCATGGCGTCGGCGCAGGGCTGCTGCATGTCGCGAACAGGCATGTGTCGCCGGGGAAAAAGCAGTGGACCTGGGGACACGGGGAGTTCGGCCAGGCGTGGGACCGCAATTTGACGGACGAGAATGGTCCGTACATCGAGCTCATGACCGGCGTGTACACCGACAACCAGCCGGACTTCAGCTGGCTCGCGCCGTACGAGGAGAAGAGCCTCAAGCAGTATTTCATGCCGTATAAAAAGATCGGCCTGGTGAAAAACGCCTCCATCGACGCGGCCGTGAACCTGGAGACGGCGGACGGGCAGGCATCGGTTCAAGTCTATGCCACTTCGGTGTTTGAACAGGCGCGCGTGCTGCTGAAGAGCGCCGGACAGATCGTTCTGGACAAAACCGTGAAGCTGTCGCCGAGCGACGTGTTCCAGACGGAAGTGAACATTGGCGGCGAAGTCCGGGAAGAGGATCTGCGGGTCATCGTGCTGGACACGGACGGAAGGGAGCTGGTTACCTACCGGCCGATGCCGAAAAAGATCGAGCAGGTTCCCGATCCGGCCAAGGCCATCGAGGCGCCGGAGCAGCTGCCAAGTACCGAAGCGCTGTATCTGGCGGGACTGCATCTGGAGCAGTACCGTCACGCCACCCGTGAGCCTGAGGCTTACTATTTGGAGGGCTTAAAACGGGATCCCGGCGACATCCGGCTGAACAATGCCTACGGACTGCTGCTGCTGCGGAGGGGATGCTTTGAGGACAGCGAAGTGTATTTCCGAAAAGCGATCGAGACGCTGACGCGCCATAACGCCAGACCGTATGACAGCGAGCCATTCTATCATCTCGGCCAGACGCTCAAATGGCAGGGAAGGTTCGAAGAGGCATACGCAGCCTTCTACAAGAGCGTGTGGACGGGAGCATGGCAGGCGGCGGGATACTTTGCCCTGGCGCAGATCGCCTGCGGGCAGGGGCAGTACGACGAGGCGCTTGAGCTGGTGGACCGTTCCCTGAACGTCCAGTACCGCCATTACAAGGCCCGTCTTCTCAAAAGCGTCATCCTGCGGAGGCTGGGCCGTGTCGCGGAGGCCGAGGCGCTCGTGCAGGAGACGATCCGCATCGACCCGGTGGAATTCGCGGCCCGTAACGAGCTGATCGCCGTATACCGTGAAAGCGGCCGCGCCGGGGAGGCGCAGGAGGCGCTGGACAGCCTGGCGGGTCTCATGCGCGGCGATGCGCACAATTACATCGCCTTGGCTCAGGACTACGCCGAAGCCGGTCAGTATCGAGACGCGCTGGACATTTTAGGCCGCATCGCGGAACCGGGCCAACCGGGCGTCTACCCGATGATCCGCTATTACCAGGCCAACTGGAGCCGGAAGAGCGGACACGTAGAGCAGGCTGCCGCTTATGATGAGCTGGCCGCTGCGGCTGATCCGGCGTACTGCTTCCCGAACACGCTGCACGATTACGCCGTGCTCAAGGAAGCGGCGGTGCTGCATCCGGGAGACGCCAAGGCACGGTACTACTTGGGCAACCTGCTCTACGACAAAAAGCGCCATGCCGAGGCGGTCGCGTGCTGGGAAGCTTCGGTGTCGCTGGACGGCAGCTTTGCGACGCCTTACCGCAATTTGGCGCTCGCCTACTACAACAAGCTGAATCGCCCGGACGACGCGCAGCAGGCGCTGGAGACGGCGTTTCGGCTGAACCCGGCCGACGCGCGCGTATTTTACGAGCTGGACCAGCTGCACAAAAAGATCGGCCGCGCGCCGGAGTCCCGGCTGCTGGCGCTGGAAGCGCACCGTGAGCTGGTCGAGCTTCGGGACGACCTGTACCTCGAATACTTGACGCTGCACAACACGCTGACCCGGCATGAAGAGGCGCTCAGCCTCATCCTGAAGCGCAATTTCCATCCATGGGAGGGCGGGGAAGGCAAAGTGCCGGCCCAATACGTGACTGCCCGCGTGGAAATCGCCAAAAGGATGCTGATCGAAGGCCGGGCGGAGGAGGCCGCCGAGCAGCTGCTGCTCGCGAAGCAGTACCCGCAGAACATCGGCGAGGGCAAGCTGGAAGGCGCCCAGGAGAACAACATCGACTATTACCTCGGCGTCGCGTACGGCCTGCTCGGCCGGCAGGAGGAAGCGCAAGCCGCGCTGCTGCAGGCATCGAAAGGGCTTGAGGAGCCGGCCAGCGCCATGTATTATAACGACCAGCCGCCGCACATGATTTTTTACCAGGGCGCGGCCCTGCGCAGGCTGGGGCGGGAAGCGGAAGCGCGGAGCCGCTTCAACAAGCTGGTCGACTACGGGGAAAAGCATCTGTTCGACCGTCCGCAAATCGATTATTTTGCCGTGTCGCTTCCTGACTTCCTCGTGTTTGAGGACGATCTGCACAAACGCCACGAATTACACTGCCATTACATGATGGGACTGGGGCAGCTGGGTCTGGGCCGAATTCGGGAGGCCGAAGAACATTTCCGCCGGGCGCTGGCAATGGAGCCGCATCATCAGGGTGCCGCGCAGCATCTCGAGTTATGCCGGACGGGCATATGACGCCTCAGACCGAAGGGGTGAGAAGGTGAGTTGGACATCGCATCAAATCAACGGCTTTAACGCCTGGACGGGACGCACCCCCGCCATGGAGGTCACCCTGCTGCCGGAGCTCGGCACCAAAATGATCTCCCTGCGCAACCGCCTGACCGGTCGTGAATGGCTCGCGCCGGCGGACGGACCGCTGGAGAACCGGGGCTACGCCAGCTCCTTTGCGGACAGCGACGGAAGCGGCTGGGACGAAATGTTCCCGACGGTCAACGTATGCCGGTATCCGGAGCATCCCTGGACGGGAACGGAGCTCCCGGATCACGGCGAGGTCTGGTCCATTCCTTGGAAGGTCGAGGCACATGGCGACCGCCTATCGTGCAGCGTGCACGGCGTGAGGATGCCGTACCGGCTTGAGAAGACGTATTCTTTTGCAGCGGAGGACCGGCTCAGGATCGACTACCTTGTAACCAACCTCAGCCCGTTCCCGTTTTCGTTCCTGTGGGCGGCCCATCCGCTGCTGCGGATCAGGGAAGGCATGGAGATCATCGTGCCGGGTGAACTTCGGCAAATTGCCGTCTCCTATTCGGAAGGTGACAGACTTGGGAAGAGGGGGGATCTGCGGTCGTGGCCGCAGCCTTTCGCGAACCGGCCGGAATGCCGCCTGGACCGCACGGGCCGACGTGAGGAGCGAACGGCCGAGAAGTTTTATTTTACGGGTGAGCTGCCGGAAGGAACGGCTTCCGTCTATGACCCGGGGAAGCAGGAAGGGATCACCTTTACGTTTCCGCAGGAAAAGGTGCCTTACTTGTCGGTGTGGGCGAATTACGGCGGATACCAGGGGCAGTACCATCTGGCCCTGGAACCGGCCACGGGCTTCCTGGACGACTTGGCGCATGCCATGGAACGGGAAGCAGCAGCCATCGTGGAGGGCGGCGAAACGTATGCGTGGCATTTGGAAGTGGGCTGGATGGGAACCAAAAAACCTGTATCTCCGTAGGAGTACAGGTTTTTTGCCATGCATGGATGTGAACAACATCTATGTCAAAAGAATCGGCAGCTCCTTCAGCGCGAACATCATCATGCTGTCCATCCGCGTCAGCTCAGCGGAACGGTCGCGGCGGTATTCGGGAAAACGGGCCAGCAGGGTTTCGATCGCGATTTTGGACTCGAGGCGGGCAAGCTGGGAGCCGAGGCAGTAATGGATGCCGCTGCCCAGTCCCAGGTGCGGGTTCGGATTGCGGTGGATATTAAATTCCTCCGGACGTTCGAACACCTTCTCGTCATGGTTGGCCGACGCCATCCAGATATGGACGAATTGGCCTACCTTCATCTCCTGGCCGCCAAGGACGGTATCCTGCTTCACGCGGCGGAACATGACCTGCACCGGTGAGAAATAGCGGAACACTTCCTCCAGCGCGCCGGGAATAAGGCTGCGGTCGGCAAGCAGCTGCGCACGGACGTCCGGCAGGGTGTCGATGCCGAGCATCGCCGAGGAGATCAGGTTGGTCGTCGTTTCGTTGCCGGCCACGAGGAGCAGGATGCAGAAGCCGATGATCTCGAGGTCCGTCAGATGCTCATTGTCGATGCGAGCCTCGACCAGCTTGGTGACCAGATCGTCCTGCGGATGGCGTCTGCGGTCTTCGGCAATTTCGGAGAAGTATTCGCTCATCTCGCGCTGGCACTGATAGAAATCTTCACCGCTGTCTCCGACCAGGGCGTCGGACCAGGCTTTGAATTGTTCGCGGTGGTCCAGCGACACGCCGAGCATCTCGGCGATGACGACGATCGGCAGCGGGCTGGCAAAATCAGCGATGGCGTCCATCCGCCCCTTTTTCTCCGCTTCGTCCAGCAGCGAGGTCGTGATCGACTGGATTTTGGGAGCCAGCGACTCGATGACGCGCGGCGTGAACGCCTGGGTCACCAGCCGGCGCAGCTGCCGGTGCTTGGGCGGATCCTGCCGCAGAATGCTGTGTTCCAGCGGGTCCTGGGAGTCAGGGAAGGCCGACGAGGAAAAAATATCGTGATTCGTAAATACCGTCTTTACATCGTCATATCCGTATACGTCCCAAACTTGTCCGTCGTTGGACTGGACAACGGGGGAATCCCGGCGCATTTTTTTATACCACTCCAAAGGCAGCAGTCCATTCTCATTCCATTCCATGAAGCAACACCGTCGCTTTCTTTTTAGATGATTGAACCCTGATTTTCGGTAAAACCGACTTCTCGTTCATTTAGATGGAAACTTCCGATAAATGAGGTCTGTCTGCTAGATCTGGTCGTTTTTCTAGATGGGATGATTTTCAAATGGCTCCGGTTAATGTTTTTTAATCCTTTGAACTGACTGGTCAGTTTGGTGTGTGCAAAAAAAGGTCCTGCTTAATCAAGCGACTTAAACAGACCTTCGGCAACCACTGTGAATACGAAGCTTTCCAAGTCCTCGCGGCCGTACTCCTCCTGGTGGCTCAAGTAATAGTTGCATGTGCTTTCCAGCATGCCGATCGTGCTGGCTGCAGCCAGGTCCGCATCGACGTCGCGCATGATGCCGCCCTCGCACTGGGCCTCTTTGAGAATGCCGGCCAGAAAACTTAAATGCTCGCGGCGGAGCTGCTTCAGCTCATCCAGCACATCGGGCTCGATGCCGTTGGAAATTTCGTTGAATACGATATGGGCAAAATGGCGGGAGTCCAGGAACAAATCCAGATGGTGGCGGAGAACCCGAAGAATCTGCTCCTTGATCGGGAGCTCTGAGCTTAGGTCGGTCTTCGTCCGCTCCATGATGTCCTCGAATCCGGCTTTCACCACGGCTTTAAACAGCTGTGATTTTCCCGGAAAGTTGTAGTACAGGGTCCCTTTGGCGACCTGCGCCTGCTGGGCGATCTCATCCATGCTGGCACGGTGATAGCCGTATTCGGAGAAGACGCGGGTGGCGGCGTGGATAATCTTGTCTTTGCTCACGGTGGTGTATCGGTCCTTTCCTTCTCATTCATCATTTGGATGGTTTTAATCTGACTGGTCAGTTCAAAAACAACATAACATGCTGGGAAAATTTAGTCAACTGATCTCTTCACGGATGAAGGGGGCGTCCGATTTTAACGGTATGAGATGGAATGAAACATGATATGTTATACTGAGCATAAATTCAATTTAGGAGTGATCTTCTGAGAAAACACAAGCCCATGTCGTTTGACGATCTGCTGTTGGAATTGAAAGGCCAAAAATCGGCGCAGGATGATACCGGCCGCATTGCCCTTGACAAGCTTTTAAACGACTCGTTTATGCGTAAGTATTCGGCGTTTGCCAGCTTTCAGGCTTTTTTGGAGAAGGGTAATTTTCAGGCGGAAACCCATGAGGATATGAATAAGATTCAGGGTGAGCTGCTGGACCGGCACGTCTCCAGGGAGACGGACTTTAACGATTGGAAATCGATGCTGGACCAAGCGAATGCGGATTATGCCGCGAATAACAGGTAGCCTATCTTGCGATTCGCGTGGATAGATCAAGGAGAGGACCGAGCTTTGCGCTTGCTCCTCTTTTTTGTGGTCGTTCATCGTTATTCATCATCATCAACTTAACTCTTTCTTAAGGATTGTCTTTAACTTCTCTTTCGTTTTCGCTCCTATACTGGGCTTATCGTTACAAGAGGAGGAATTCAATTCATGATGGAGTGTAAAGAAAAGCGGCGGTCCGTGGCTCCCCTTTCCCGGAAAATCATGCTCGTGCTGCTTATGACTGCCGTTTTTACAGGAGCTTATACCCGTTTGGCATCAGCAGACCCTAAGCTTGAGGCGAGCCGTGAGGATCAGATCGACCGGTTCATCGAGACCCGCATGCATCAGAACCGGATTCCCGGATTGTCTGTTGCGATCGTACATGATAGCGAAGTCGTTTATGCCAAAGGGTACGGTCAAACGGGAGGCGGGGCAGCCGTTACGCCGGACACGCCGTTTCCGGTCGCGTCCCTGAGCAAGTCGATCACGGCGCTGGCGGTCATGCAGCTGGTTGAAGCCGGGAAAATCCGGCTGGATGACAAGGCGGCGGACATTCTCCCGTCCTTCGTGATGGAGGATCCAAGGGGGAAGGAAATTACGGTGCGGCAGCTGCTGAACCAGACGAGTGGTCTGGCCGACAACGTCTTTCCGGAAATGGCTTTTTCCACGCAGCCGGCCTCGCTCGGCGAATCGATCGCCCGGTTGAAGAAGGTCAAGCTCGCCAGTGACCCAGGACAGGCGTTTCATTACCACAATACCAATTATCAGCTGCTCGCACTGATCGTGGAGACGGTGAGCAAGGAGCATTTTCCGGACTATTTGCAGGAGCATATCTTTGCTCCGCTGCACATGGATCGTTCCACGGACGCTGCATTGACCGGTTCCTTCAAAGAACCGGGGCACATGCTGCTTTATGGACAGCCGATAGCCTTCAAAGAACCGGATTGGTTCGTTGAGGGAGCAGCGGGTAATGTCTCGACGGCAAATGATATGGCGCGGTGGCTGATGCTGCAGCTGGGCGAGGGAACTAACGGGGGAGCCCACCTTCTCAGTCCGGAGGGCATCGCGACGATGCGCAAGGTTCCCGCCGGCGTGGACAGCCGTTACGGCATGGGATGGACGGTGGACGGTGCAAGGGTGAGCCATAACGGTATTTTGTGGACGTATCAGGCGGATCAGCTGCTGATGCCGGAGAGCGGGTACGGAATCGTGATCCTGTTTGGCAGCGGGCTGAATGCGCTGGTCAACTACGGAGCCTTTGCTTCAGGAATTGCCGACATTTTGAACGGGGAGGAGCCGCCGAAGTCAGCGATTTCCGTAGGAATGATTGAAGCGGGAATCGCACTTGTGACCCTGCTGACGATCCTGCTGTGGGTGCGGGGATTCTTTTTCCGCTGGGAGCGGTGGCAACAAAAGGCCCGGAAGCGCCGCATTTGGCTGACCTCGCTGCGGATGCTCGTCACCTTGATCCCGCTTGCGCTCTTCATCAGCCTGCCGCAGATTCTGACGTTTGTTGGGGGTGGCAGAGTGCTGAAATGGGAGCAAATTTTCCTGCTGATGCCGAGTATCGTGATTTGGCTGGCGCTGCTGTCGGCGTTTGGCGCGATCGGCTTCGTCCGCAAGGCCTTCTGCATATATACGATATTACGGGGAGACCAAAAAGCCCAGGCCTGATTCAGTGCCTGAGCTTTTTTCTTGTGACAGTTCCGTAGCTGCGGGCTGCTTAAGTCCAGCGGGCCGCCCACAGCTTCATTTCGTGACAAATGACATGCAGGTCCTGTCCCTTGGGCGTGAGCGAGTACTCCACCGTCACCGGTACGGTAGGGAACACTTCCCGCTCCAGCACACCCTGTTCCTCCAAATGGCGCAGCGTACTGGTCAAGGCGCGGGGGCTCACGCTTGGAATCCGGCGCTGCAGCTCACCGAAGCGAAGAGTGCCGCAGAACAGCTCGCGGATGACGAGAAAGGCCCACTTTCCGCCCAGCACATCCAGTGTTCTCTCAATGTTGCATTCGATATGTTCCGGGTTTTTCGGAATGTAACTGCTCGCTTTTTTGACTGTTTCCATAGACTCTCCTCCTTATATGTATATAACTATACTCTATATAGTATCTACCCTTGATATAATTAAGTGAAAAACATTTCACTTCTTTAAATCATATATGAACTTTTATAGAATGAAAAGGGTAACAGGACTACAAGGAGGTAGATGGAATGAAATACCGGAGACTGGGAAGAAGCGGACTTAAAGTCAGCGAGATCAGCTTGGGAAGCTGGCTTACATATGGCGGTTACGTGGAACGCGAAAATGCGGTGAATTCGATCAAAACGGCGTACGATTTGGGCATCAACTTTTTCGATACGGCCAATGTATATGAAAAAGGCGCGGCGGAAGAGCTGGTCGGCAAAGCGCTGAAAGAGTACCCGCGCGAATCCTACGTGCTGGCGACCAAGGCATTCTGGCCGATGGGCGAAGGCCCGAATGACCGCGGCTTGTCGCGCAAGCATATTACGGAACAGGCGAATGCCAGCCTGAAGCGTCTCGGACATGACTATGTGGACATTTTTTACTGCCACCGCCATGACCCGGAAACGCCGCTGGAAGAAACGCTGCGCGCGATCGACGACCTCGTCCGCCACGGCAAGGTGCTGTACGTCGGTGTGAGCGAATGGCAGGCATCGCAGATCGCCGAAGCGATTGGCGTGGCCGACCGTTATCTGCTGGACCGCATCGTGGTCAACCAGCCGATTTACAACATGTTCGAGCGCTACATCGAGAAGGAAGTCATGCCGCTCAGCGAACGCGTAGGGATTGGACAAGTGGTGTTCTCCCCACTGGCCCAAGGCCTGCTGACAGGCAAATACACTTCGGCTTCCGACATCCCGCAGGACAGCCGCGCGGCGAAGCTCGATTGGATGCGCAAAGGGATCACTGAAGAAAAAATCGCCAAAGTGCAGCAGCTTGAAGGCATCGCCAAAGAGCTCGGCATTTCCGTTGGCAACCTGGCCCTTGCGTGGATTCTGCGCAAAGACAACGTGGCCAGCGCGCTGGTCGGCGCAAGCCGTCCGGAGCAGGTGACGGAGAATGCCAAAGCTTCGGGTATTGTCCTTAGCGAAGACGTTCAGGGGCGGATCGAAGACATTCTGAAATAATCGGACCGGCCAAGGGTTCGGCTAGGTTTGAACCGAAGCGAAGAGGAGGCGTTGCCTGTGGCCAAAGTCGTCATTACAGGCGGAAGCGGCATGCTTGGACAGTGGGTCGTGCGTCATTTTATCGAGCAGGGGTATGAGGTGCTGAACGTGGACTTCCGGCGTCCCGACGAGAACCTGTGCCCTACGCTGATCGCGAATCTAGAGGATTTGGGTGAGACCTACGGCGCGCTGGCCGGGGCTGATGCCGTCGTTCATTTGGCGGCGATCCCGGCGGCGCATATCCGCACGCCGGAAATTACCTTCCGGAACAACGTCATGTCGACGTACAACGTGCTGGAGGCGGCCACAGGTCTTGGAATCCGCAAAGCGGTGATCGCGTCCAGCGAATCGTCCTACGGCATCGTATTTGCAGTCAGTCCCTTAAGCCCGCAATACGTGCCCGTGGACGAGGAGCATCCGCAGCTGCCCGAGGACAGCTACGGCCTGTCCAAGGTAGTCAACGAAATGACCGCCGACATGTTCCACCGGCGTACCGGCATGCAGGTCGTCTCCATTCGCCTCGGGAATGTCATTCCTCCGGAATGGTATGAGCGTTTTCCATCGTTTATGGACAAGCCCGAAGAACGGGACCGCATTCTGTGGAGCTACATCGACACCCGCGACGCCGCTGCGGCCATCCGGCTGGCCGTCGAGGCGGACGGGCTCGGTGCGGTGGCCCTCAACGTGGCCGCCGACGACTCCAGCATGGCGGTTCCGAGCCGCGAACTGCTGGCCGCCAGGTATTCCGGCGTGACGGATATCCGCGCGCCGCTGACGGGTCATGAGACCCTGCTCAGCAACGAGAAGGCGAAGCGCCTGCTCGGCTGGCAGCCGCAGCACCGCTGGCGCGATGAGGTTGCGAAGCCCCGCTAGACGCAACCGGGACCGCGGGAGCGGCATGATCATTTAAAGAGAGACTCCAATACAAACTCAAACAAAGAAGACTCCGGTATAGTTCCGGAGTCTTCTTTGTTTTCTGGACGGGAATCTCCTGCTATTTTCCGTTGGCAGCGTCCTTCTGCAGCTCTTTCCAGGCGGCCACCGAGTCGGCGCTCGTATAAATGTAAGGGGTCTGGGGCTGGGAGATCGGCGTGATCTGCGTGGCTTCGATCTCGATCAGGTCTTTGCCCCCTTGGGACACCATCTTCAGTTTGCCCTGCACCTTGACCCAGGAATCGGCCGGCAGGGTCAGCTTCTGCTGCGGATCGACCATAATGCCGAACGGGGTGGCGTCCGCCGTGCAGCACTGCACCAGAAAACGGCTGACCGCAAAAGGACCGCTAGTCCCGTCGGTTTGGTCGCGGTAGACGAAGCCGGATACGGCGATTTCCTTGCCCGCAAACTGCTCCTTGAACATTTCGATCGCCCCGAACGTCTCGGAGTAAATCGCCGGGTAGACCGGGATGACGGGCTGGGCGTACAGCAGTTTGGCGAGCTCGGCGAATTCCTTGGCATACGGATCGGAGGTTTCGAAGGTGACGGTCTTATCAGGCTCTGTGGCAGCGCTGGTAATTGAATTTTTCGGTTCCGGGACCCTGCTAGAGGTGGCCTTCTCCGGCTCCATCGCCGAATAAGAAAGGGATATGCCCTTTTTGGCGGCGGCGATGCTGCCGAGCGCTTTGTCCGGAAGGAGAAACCCGAGCAGCAGCGGGAGAACGAACAGGCCGTACAGCCCGGTGCTTTTCAAGAAACCGGCGGGCAGCCGGTGATTGCAGTTGCACAGCACCTGGCTGCGTCCGAGCAGCGCCTGGACCACAAGGCTGAGCGCCATCAGGCCAAGCGGAACCGGGCACAGCCGGATCCATTTTGCCAGGGCAGGCGCGACATAATAATGCAGCGCGTCCTGCTGCATCAGGTGCAAAATATAGAGGGCGAAAGCCGCCAGCACGGCTGCCCGGAACAGATAATGCAGCCGGATGCTGCGGGAATCGTTCACTTGGCACTACCTCCAGTTGGATAGGATGGACCCTCTGATCATGCCCGGGCGTTCCCTTGCATGAGCGTTCATAGCCAGGCCGACAGTTACAACCAGCAGAAAGTCTACAGCCAGGCCGATATTAGAACAGAGCCGACGAAGACGCAGGCCGCGATCAGGAAGAACAGATAGAGGGCGAACTTTGTTTTGAACAGCGCCATCAGCATCATGGCGTTTTTGAAATCAAGCATCGGGCCCAGCACCATGAACGCGATCAGCGAACCGGCGGGGAAGGTGTGCAGGAAGGTGGAAGCGACAAAAGCGTCCGACGTGGAGCAGAGTGAGAGCGCAAAGGCGAGTCCCATCATGAACAAATACGAGCCCAGCGGATGGCCGCCGATGGCGGAGAGGCTCTCCCGGACCATAAACGTCTGAATGGCCGACGTCAGCAGGCAGCCGATGATCAAATATTTGCCCATGTCGAAAAACTCGTCCGACGTATGGACGAATACCGAAGCCAGCCGGCCGCCCCGGGCGGCATGAAGATGGGAATCCCCGCCGGTTTCCCGCTCCATCGACCATCTCACAGGGGATTTCTTTACCGTGACATAGACGATGAGCCCGATCAGGAAAGCGACGGCGAAGGCCAGTCCCATCCGGGCGTAAGCGAGATCCGGATGACTGCGGAACGCCATGAAGGTGGCTCCGTAGACGACCGGATTGATGATCGGTCCGGATAAAATGAACACAATCGCGACATACACGGGCATGCCCTTATGGATGAGCCGGCGGACGAGCGGGATCATGCCGCACTCGCACACCGGGAAGATCACGCCGAGCAGGCAGGCGAACAGGATCGCCGGGACAGGCTTCTTCGGAATCCAGCGCGACAGGACCTCGTCCGGCACAAATACCTGCAGCAGCGAAGAGAGAAGCGCCCCGGCCAGCACGAACGGCAGCGCCTCCAGCAGAATGCCGACAAAGCTGGTTTTGAACGTATCCATATAGACGTTATCCAGCATCTCGATGCGCTCCGGCAGCCACAGGACGAGAAGGATGATTAGAAAGGCGGCGGGAAGAAGCAGAGGGACGATTTTAAAAGGGGAGAGGGTGGTCATGGCGGATCAGCTCCTTCCACAGAAATGATGAAGAGTTAATGAAACAGTTCGGACCAGCGCTCCTTCAGCCGTGCCTCGCTCAAATTCAGGCCGATCATGACGAGATACGGTGCGCCAGGGTAGCGGGAGGCTTCCCAGTACGTACGCGTCCCGGCATATTGGACGAGCTGGACCGTTTCATGGCGGGAGAGTGCCACATGCCCTTTGGCGCGGAGAAGCGCGTCCCCGCAATCGAGGAAGAACGCCTCCAGCCGCTCCCTGGACAGGGAAGCCGGACTTTGTTCCGCCGGTGGAAAAGTCAGCGTGACGGTGCTGACTTTGGAAAAAGAGGCCGTCTCCTCATGCGGTTCGTGTCCGCTGTGACTGTGACCACCATGTCCGTCATGCGCATGGGCCGCTGCCGGGGTCCCTGCTCCGTGTCCGTCATGGGCAGCCGCCTTGGATTCGCGGCGGCGGTGAACCCCGTCCAGCAGGCTGGACAGGTCAATCCGGCTATATTCTGTGTATACGATCGCAGCTTCGGGATTATGCTTGCGGATCATGTTTTCGATTTTGCCGATCGTGCCGGGGGCGGCCAGGTCCTGCTTGTTGACCGCGACCAGATCGGCACTTTCGATCTGCTTGCGCAGCGTGCGGACCAGCTCCTTATCAGCGGAGAAGCGGCTGTTGAACTCCAGCACGTTCTCTGCATCGAGCATCGTCACCGTATAATGATGCCGTACACGGCCGGCTAGCTCCGGCTCCTGAAGGGTGCGGCGGATTTCATCCGGATCGGCGACGCCGGTGAGCTCGATAACGATGACGTCGGGCGACCGCTCCAGCAGGGTGAAGAGGCCCTGCGGCAGCTCGCTTTTCCGGCTGCAGCAGACGCATCCGTCCAGCAGCTTCTGCACCTGAACTCCTGCCTGTTCCTCCAGAATCGTTCCGTCCACATCCCGTTTGCCCAGCTCATTCATCAAGATGCCGGGGGTCAGCCCCCGGGCCGAGCACTCCTTGAGCACGGAAAGCAGCAGCGTCGTTTTGCCGCTCCCCAAAAATCCGCTTAATATGATGACTGGCGTTTCCATACGCGATCCATCTCCTTTATCCCGCGAAGTTGTATAAAGAGGCTCAGGAACACAGCCTGTACCAAGCCATATCATTTTCCTCATTCTATCTATACGTAAAGATTACGATTTAATGACTGGGAATGCCGAAACCGGCAGGACGCTGATAGATTCAGAACCGCGGCGTTTGATGCCATTTGCGGGAAACCTGCTGAGGGGAAATCTGGAAAAGAATGCTATAGATCCATTCATATCCGGACCGAAGTCGTTTATGATAGGTTTATGTGAGCAACCAGGGATTTCCGGAGGAGGAAAGGGTAGGCATGAGCAAATTTGTCATGGGCATGGACCTCGGCGGAACGCGGATCAAATCGGCGATATTTGAGGCGGATGCCGATTGGAGGATCGCCGTGGAAAGAATGGACGCAACCGAGGCGGACAAGGGGCCGGAGCATGTGCTGTACCGGATGAAGCGGATTGTTCATGAACTGATGAAGGAAGCGGGCATCGGGCCGGCTGGCGTGAGCTGCATGGGCATGGGCATTCCAGGTCTGCTGGATCCGCAGGAGGGGCTGTCGATTCTGTCCCCCAACTTTCCGGAATGGGAAAATATCCACGTCGTAGAACGGATGCGGGAGGAGTTTGCTTTTCCGGTCTTCATCGATAATGATGTACGCGTGAACATGTATGGGGAATGGCGGTTTGGCGCCGGCAGGGACTGCGGAAACCTGATGCTCATTACCCTGGGAACCGGACTGGGCTCGGGAATTATTTATCAGGGGAAGGTCGTCTACGGCACGTCTTCGAGCGCAGGCGAGATCGGCCACATGAACATGTACAGGGAAGGGCGGCCGTGCCGCTGCGGCAGCTCGGGCTGCCTCGGCCGCTACGTGTCCGCGGTGGGGATGGTCCGAACATTTGCGGAAAAGCTGGCGGAAGGACGGACGAGCGTCATTCAGGAATGGACGGGGAACGATTCCTCGCAGATTACGGCACAGCTCATTTCGGACGCCTATGACCTTCAGGATGCGCTCGCCGTCGAAGTGATGCACGGGACGGGAGAGCTGCTCGGATACGGACTAGCGAATGCTATCAACCTGCTGAATCCCGAACTGATTATTGTAGGCGGCGGCATGGCCGCGGCCGGGGAGCGGCTCTTGCGCCCGGTGCGCGAGTCGGTAGCCCGCCATGCGCTGCAGCTGTCCGCCGGTGTCTGCCGCATCGTGCAGGCCGAGCTTGGGGACAGGGCCGGGATGCTGGGCGCCGCCGTGTATGCGGACGGACGTTTGAAAGGAGGGAATTCATGGTCAGGCAATGGGCCAACAGGCTGATTCTGCTGCTGGTGCTGGCTGCGGTCATCTTGGTCGTTATTTACGCTTTCGAGGGGAAGTTATTCGGCCTTCAAGACAAGAAAGCGGAAGGGAGCCCAACGGTTGTTGAGGCGATTGAGAAGGTCAACGGAAAAGGCTTCGTGTCTTATATGATCCATGAACAGCCGGTTGCTGATGGGGAGGTAGCTTTTTTTCTGAGAAAATCACAGAGCGGCAGTACTGCGATGGTTGCAGATTACATTAGGAAAAACGCCAATGGATGGAAATATGTATGGGGCGGAACGTTTTCAGCTTCCAACTATCATCCCGGACTCTCCGACACCGAGGCTCGAAAGGAAAGCTTCCATGCGGAGTACTTTCCGGGGACGGAGGGCACGGACATTGGAAGTACTCCTTTTCCGATGTATTGCGGCATTGCTCTGCATCCCGACATCAGCCGCATCGTGGTCAAGGACCCCACCGGCTACGAAAAGCAGGCGCAGATCGTTCCCGTTGAGCAAAATTTCAAGTTGTTTTACGTGTTTTTGGATGCTTCTCAGGGTATGAAGTTCGAGATTACGGCCTATGACCGCAGCGGAAACATCATCCATCAGGTCACTCAGGATGAATCCCTCCCCTCCAACGGGAGCGTGACCAAAATCAATTAACCGTAATTTTACATAATCTGCCTTCCTAATTAACGGATCGGAAACAATCCATCGATAAGATGAAGGAGGAAAAATCCAATTCGAACAAGCCGGGAGGAGAGAAATGATGAGATTGGCGCTGTTGGGTGATTTGCATTACCACGAAATCGACGAGTCGGTACCGGGGTTGAAGGAAGCACGGCGTGCATTTTATCAAACGGTGCTGGAGCAGTTTTTGGAGCAGGAAGCGGACCTGTATATTTCGCTGGGGGATCTCACCAACTTCGGCACGGCCTCCGAGCTTCGCGAAGTGTACGACCTGCTTCGCCGCCAAGACAAGACGTTCATTCACGTGCTGGGCAATCACGACCTGTATGCGCAGCGGAGAGACGAGGTGCTCGAGATTACAGGCCAGGAGAGGTACCATGCCATCGACGCGGACCAAGCGATGCTCGTGTTTCTCGACACGGCCAAGGAAATGGATTTTAAGGACTGGGGCGGCTGGCTCGATCCCGAACAGTTGGGCTGGCTTGAGGAGCAGGTCGGACTGTCGGGCGGCAAGCCGCTGCTCGTCTTCGGCCATCATCCCGTATACAATACGACGGCGGGTTCGGAGAAGGACAAGGGATCGATTCATCCGATCATCGACATGTGGAGCATTTTGAACCAAAAGCAGGGCATTGGCATCTATTTCAACGGCCATACGCACATGGATTCGATCGCGCACCGGCAGGACTGGTCGTTCGTGCAGCTGTCGGCCTGCCTGGATCAGCCGGGCTTTCGGATCGTCGATATCGGGGAGGACGCGATCCGGATCACGCCGGTCGAAGTGATGGACCCGACGCTGCCGGATCACATGACGCTGCTTCACCGGCATATGAAGCATTTTAGCCCGAATCCGGAGGCGAGAGGAATGGAGGACGATCGTTCTCTCCTCGTCCCGCTGCCGATTGCGCCGCAAATCTAAATATAGAGTGATCGCAAGATTCGCGAAAGGGAGGCTGTACACGCATGAATGACGTTATGACCCGGCAGCATTTCTTCAAAGGTCTCGCCAAGCATAAACGGATTGCCTCCATTAAAGACCCCCGCCATATCGAAATCGCCTTGAAGCATCGGAATGAGCTCAGCGGCGTCTTCCTGCTGATGGGCCATATCGGCGTTGCCAAAGGCTATGTGAACGTATTCCGGGAGCACGGTCTGCCGGTGTTCATGCATTTGGAAAAAATCGGCGGGCTCAGCACGGACCATTACGGCCTGGACTATTTGGCCAAGAGTATCCGCCCGGTCGGTATCATTTCGACCAAAACCAGCGTCATCAAAACCGCCAAGAAAATGGGACTGCTTACGGTGCAGCGTTTCTTTCTCGTCGACAGCGAAGGGCTGGAGAACATCGCGAAGAGCCTGTCCCAGGCCGAGCCGGACATCATCGAGCTGATGCCTGCCCGCATCCCGGATGTGATCCGCAGGGTGAAGGGCTTTACGGAGGTGCCGATCATCACCGGCGGCCTGCTGTATGAGCACAGCCACGCGCAGGAATGCCTCGACCAGGGGGCGACCGCCATTTCCGCGTCCTGTCCGGACCTGTGGAGAAGAAAAATCATTTGATGTCCCGTTAATATTCCGCATAAACCGCGTTAATAGTTGTCCCTTATGATGAAATCGACAAGTAAATAGAACGGTTGGAGTTATGGAGAAACCTGATCTGCCGAGGGCGCTTTAGCGAGCGTTCCCCCTTCGGCGGTATTCGGGTTTCTTTTTTTGCTGCGGCCGTCGCTGTCAAACAAACTAAAACCAAAATCAAGGGTGGAGGAATCAATCGATGTTTAAGAAAAAGATCGCACTGCTTACGTTGTCCGCGGTAATGACGGGCATGCTGGCCGGATGCGGCGCAGCCGAGAAGGCGGCCGGCAGCGAGACAGCGGAGGCGGCAGCGGCCAAGCCGGATAAAAAAATCGTCATCAAGTACTGGTACGCCTTCGGCGACAAGATCGAGGAAGCCAAGCAGCATATGGTCAAAACGTTCAACGAGTCCCAGGACAAGATCGAAGTGGTTGCCGAGCATCAGGGGAATTACGATGACCTACATGCGAAAGTCCAGGCGGCTTTTGCGGCAGGGGACGCTCCTGCGGTTACGGATCTGGAAATTGCCTCTACGGGCGTGTTCGCCCATTCCGGCATGCTCGAAGACCTGACCTCATACGCCGAGAAAGACAAGGACCAACTGAAGCTGGACGATTTTATCCCTGGACTGATGGGGAACGCCTATGTGGACGACAAGCTGTACGGGCTTCCTTTTATGCGCAGTACCCCGATTATGTACAAGAACGTGACGATGCTGAAAGATGCCGGGCTGGATCCATCCGGGCCCAAAACGTGGGATGAGTTTGAGCAGTACTCCAAAGTGCTCAAGGAGAAGGGTAAGCTCGGGATGACCGTTCCGGTCGATATTTGGTTTTATGAAGCGCTGGTGGCCCAAAGCGGCGGCACCATGCTGAGCGAGGACGGCAAAAAGGCAACCTTCAACGAGGCGGCCGGCGTGGCGCCGGTGGATTTCTGGAAGCGGCTCGTAAACGAAGGCCTGATCAAAATGCCGGTCGGTGACGAAGCCGGGGATACGGCGGACAAGGATTGGGCGAACCAAAATTCCGCGTTTAAATTCGCCTCGACAGCAGGCGTGTCGCAAAGCTTGGAAATCGCCAAGGGCAACGGCTTTGAGCTTGAGACGGCCTTCATGCCGGCCAACAAGGATTACGGGGTGCCGACAGGCGGATGCCAGCTCGTCATGACGTCGAAGAGCAGTGCGGAGGAGAAGGCGGCGGCATGGGAATTCATGAAATGGATGACCTCCCAGGAAAACACGATCTACCAGCATAAGCATGTCGGATACCTGCCGACCCGCACGTCCGCGGTGGAAAGCGATGAGCTCAAGGAGCATTTTACCCAGTATCCGCAGTATAAAGTCGCTGTCGACCAGCTGAAATACGCCAGACCGCGTCCGATGGAGAATGCGTATCCGGAAGTCGCCAAGATCGTCCGTGATGCGATCCAGAAGGCGATTATCGATCCGAAGACGACGCCGCAGCAGGCGCTGGACGACGCCGCGGCCAAGTCGGATAAGCTGCTCGGCAAGTGAGTTTAGCGCCTGTCAGGCAATGAAACAGACCAGCCAAACAAGGAGGCATTCGGCATGGCCCAAATCGAGCTGATCGGCATTTGCAAGAAATACAAGGAAGAAACCGTGATTCAGGACCTCAACCTGACGATCCGGGACGGTTCGTTTACCGTCCTGGTCGGGCCGTCCGGCTGCGGCAAATCGACGACGCTGCGCATGGTGGCCGGGCTGGAGCGACAGTCCGCGGGAGATATATTGATCGACGGCAAGCGCGTGAACGACACGCCGCCCGGCCTGCGGGACGTGGCGATGGTGTTCCAGAACTACGCGCTGTACCCGACCATGACGGTCCGGGGCAACATCGAGTTCGGCCTCAAGAACCGCGGCGTTACCCGCAAAGAGCGGGAGCGCCTGGTCGCCGACATTTCGGAAATCGTCGGACTCGGGCCTTACCTCGACAAGAAGCCGCAGAACCTCTCCGGCGGCCAGCGCCAGCGCGTGGCGCTCGCCCGGGCGATGGTGAAGCAGCCGAAGGTGTTTATCCTTGACGAACCGCTGTCCAACTTGGACGCAAAGCTGCGGAACCAGATGCGGACGGAGCTGATCCAGCTGCACGAACGCCTTGGCACGACCTTCGTCTACGTGACGCATGATCAGGTCGAGGCGATGTCCATGGGCGACGAAATCGTCGTCATGAATCAAGGGGCGATCCAGCAGGCGGACTCGCCGATGAAGCTGTATGAGCAGCCCGCCAACCTGTTCACCGCCCAGTTTATCGGCACACCGGCGATGAACATGATGAAGGTCGGCGACACCAAGGGGCTGCGCGTCAAGCCCGAGTCCGGAGCCTACCATGTAGGCTTCAGGCCCGAGCATGCGCAGATCAATCCGGACAGCCCCGTGGAAGGTCTCGTGCTTGAAGGAGATATTCTGACGCGGGAAAGCCTGGGGGCGGAGCATATCTACCAGATCCGCTCCAAGGCGGGACCGTTTTTTGTCAAAACGTTTCTTAAGCCGCTGGTGACGGCGGAACGCGTGCGCATCGCCGTACCGAATGGGCATCTCTATTATTTCAGCCTGAACGGCAGCCGGGTGCAGGCTGGCGCGGCGAACGAGGAGACCACCTCGCGGCAGCTGATTGCGGGAGGGGTGTAGCATGACCGTCTGGGAACGGCTGCGTCCGTACAGCATGGTCGCGCCGGCAATCATCGTCTTCGCCATGTTTTTCATCTACCCGATTTTTTACATGATGTACTTAAGCCTGTTCGACTGGAACTTCGTCAGCCCGACAAAGACGTTCGTCGGCATCCAGAACTTCGTGGATCTGCTGTCGGAGCCGGATTTCCGCCAGGTGCTATCGAACACGACCCTTTATACGGTGCTGACGGTCACGCTGACGACCGGCCTTTCCCTGTTCATGGCGATCTGGCTGAACCGCAGCGGCTTCTTCTACGGCCTGGTACAGGGAGCAATATTCAGCCCGCATATCATCTCGCTCGTATCGATTTCGCTCCTGTGGAGCTGGCTGATGGATCCCGAATACGGCCTCTTGAACTGGGTGATCGGCCTGTTCGGCTTCGGCAAGCTGGAATGGCTGTCCCATCCGAGCACCTCGCTGATCTCCCTGGTGATCGTGGCGGTGTGGAAAGGGCTCGGCTATAACACGCTTGTGTTTATCGCGGGGCTGCAGAGCATCCCGCAGGATATATACGAGGCGGCTTCCCTGGACCGCTCCAGGCCGTGGACGACGTTCACCCGGCTAATTCTGCCGATGCTGTCGCCAACGATTTTTTTCCTCGTCATCATCAATTTGATCGGATCATTCCAGGTGTTCGAAACGATCGCGATCATGACGCAGGGCGGCCCGGTCAATTCGACAAATACGCTGGTGTATTACATCTACGAGGCCGGCTTCCGCTTCTTCAAAATCGGGTATGCCTCGGCGGCCGGCGTGATCCTGCTGTTCATCGTCGGCATCCTGACCATCGTCTATTTCCGGCTGCTGTCCAGCCGCGTTCATTATCGTTAAACTTCTAACTTCGACGAACCAAGAAAAGGGGGAAACCGCTTGGAACCCGCAAACCGTGCCTTTGACGGGCATACCGTCGCCGTTCCCGGCGGACGAATGCTGGAAGCGCCGGGCAGACCTGCCCTTGCGCGCTCCGCGGCCGTCCTGCTGCTGAAGGCGCTGAATGTGGCGGCGCTGCTGCTGCTGGTCCTCATCTTTGCCATGCCGTTTGTCTGGATGCTCTCGACATCCCTCAAAACGCTGCCGGAGACGATGATCTTCCCGCCGGAGTGGATTCCCCGGAGTCCGGTATGGAGCAATTACGCCTCCGCGTGGCAAACCGGGCCGTTCCTGCATTACATTACGAACAGCGCGATCATTTCGGTCAGCATTTTGCTGCTGCAGATGCTGACGATCATTCCGGCTGCGTATGCGTTTGCCAGATACCGGTTTATCGGCTCCGGCTTTCTGTTCAGCCTGGTCATGGTAACGCTGATGATCCCGACCCAGCTCATCTTTCTGCCGGTATATCTGGAGCTGAGCGCCTTCAAGCTGCTGAACACCCATCTCGGGCTGATTCTGCCATTCGCCTCCAGCGCCTTCGGCATCTTCCTTCTCCGGCAGGGGTTCCGGCAGATCCCCGAGGAGCTGGTGGAGGCTTCCCGCCTGGATCAGGCCAAGGAATGGAAAATCATCGTCCGCATCATGGTGCCCATGGTGAAGCCGGTGCTCGTGACGTTTGCCCTGTTCAGCTTCATCGCGCACTGGAACGATTATTTCTGGCCGCTCGTCATGACGACGAACGAAACGGCGCGTACGCTGCCGATCGGCATCGCCAAAATCCGCGAGGTCGAGGGCGGCGGCACCTGGAACATTCTGATGGCCGGCAATATCATTTTGGTCGCACCGATTCTGGCCGCCTTTTTCCTGGCGCAAAAGCATATTATCAAAGCGTTTGTGTACAACGGCGTCAAGTAAGCGGGATGCTGTGTGCAATGATCCTCATGAACGCAGACATACGTGCAAAAGAGCTGCTCCTTCGTCTCTCGGACGATATGGAAGCGGCTCTTTGCTTTTTTGGTATATCCAATGAATATTGGGCGCGGGTGCCCTCAAGCAAATGCTGCATAAATGCATCTAATCTCTGGATGGGCTGCTCACCTCCCGTCACCTGAGGCGTTGCTTCACACGACTTCTGCGGCAAGTATCGTAAGCGGGCCGTCTTCGGCCGCGATGTCCTGCAGGTCGTAGACCGAAATTGGGAACATCGGAATGCCGACATAATAGGGCGTGATGGCGTACAATGGGTAAAAGAGTACCAGCGCCTTATCGGCGAGATAGAAATCCTGGTTCGGCGCGACCGTGATGCTGCCTGCATCCAGAACGGGAAGTCTCCGCTCCTGCACCTGCTTCTTGACGGCAGCGGTCAGCACCGCCTGGTAAGGGGAGCCTGGTTTAAACAGGCTGGATAAGGTATAGGTGTCCCCCGTTTGCACGGAAAAGGTCAATCCCTTGGCGATCGTGTATCCATGCGCCATCGGTGTGGAATAGGTGTAGTTGCTCAGCACTAGGCTGAGAATGCCGCGCTCGTTCGTTTTCATCTCGAAATTGCTGGTCGTTTCCGGCTGGCTTCCCGTCTGAACCGCCTGCTGGGCGCGCTGCATTTCCTGGATTGTACGGATGATCGTTTGGTTGATTTTGTTCTCTACCGTTTTGTCGGCGAGCCCGGTTACCTGCGGATAGTGGATCACCGTGCCGGGAGCCGTAAAGGTGACGGTCCGGATGGCAACCGGCGGTACGTATTGAGCCATGCGGTTCGCTCCAATCGTTGAATGGTATACACCAGCCTATTCCGGGCCTGGGTGTTCGGTGACGGGAGCGGAGCGCCACCGAGCTTTGGAGCATCGATGGTTAGGCCGATGATTTCGTTTCACTTGAACTGCTCCCGGAAATGCGTCAAGCACGATCAGTATAATCGCCAAGGCGGTCGTCCGAACGAATACAAAATATATGTTTATGAGAACAGCGGTTACGCCGCTTTAAAGCATTTTTTCTGAATAGGTTCATCATTTTTCAAAATATTCCGGAGCCCTGGTAACCTTTCGGGCCCGATACCGCACTATAGGGTTGAACATGAAATCTAAGGGAGGAAAGAGGGTTGCGGCAGCTCATTGAACAAGCCCGGCAGGGAGACAGGGACGCGTTGAACCGCCTCTTCCGCCAGTATTATGCGATGGCGCACACGGCCGCATACGGGAAGCTGCAGGATCACGAATTGGCGGAAGAAGCGGTGCAAGAGGCGTTTGTGGAAGCGTTCGTCCATCTGGGCAAGCTGCAGCATCCGGATGCTTTTCCGGGCTGGCTGCGGACGATTGTGCACCGCCAGTGCTACCGATTGATTCGCAGAAAGCCGCAGGCTTCCTTGCTGGAGGAGGGGGAACTGACCGCGCCCGACCAGCCGGATATCGGAGAGGTCGTGGCGCGGCAGGAGCTGTACCGGATGCTTCACGACTCGGTCAAGGCCTTATCGCCCGGCATGAGAGAGGCGGTTCAGCTGTTTTATTTTCACGGCTATAGTCTGCAGGAAATTTCGGAGTATGCGGGGACGCCGGTGACGACGCTGAAAAAGCGGCTGTTCGACGCACGCCGCAAGCTGAGGGGCACTCTGCCGGTCGCCGATTTCGCGCACGTATTCCAGCATTTACACGAAGGAGGAAAACGCATGCTGCATATTGTAAACGGCGATACGGTCGCCGAGACGCTCAAGCAGGGAGTCGTTCAGGGGGATATCCTCGTTTGGCGCGAGGTATATCCGGAAGGCCCGGTGTTTCTGGAGCCGGCGGAGCCGGTGAGCCGCGTGGTCCGCGCTAGATACCTCGAAAAAGACATGGGCATTCCGGCTGAGGAGTTTATCCGGAACTGCGAGGATCAAGAGCAAAAGCTGGCCGGATTCCGGCAGTATGACGAAATCGTGCTGTGGTTTGAGCATGACCTGTTCGACCAGACGATGCTGTCTTATTTGCTGCACTGGTTTGGACAGCAGTCCCTCGGCGGGACGAAACTGAATCTGCTCTGTATCGGGGATTACCCGGGAGTCGGCCTGTTCCGAGGACTTGGCCAGCTATCGGCCAGTCAGCTGAAGACGTTATCCGGAACCTGGCACCATGTCGGAGAGGATGAGCTGAAGCTCGGGAGCAGGGTTTGGGAGGCGTACACCTCGCCTGATCCGATGAAGCTCCGGCAGCTTCTGGAGGGGGACACCTCGGCGCTCCCGTTCGTGCGGGAGGCATTTGAGCTGCATCTGTCCCGTTTTCCTTCCGTATATAACGGACTGGGGATCGTGGAGCAGATGACTTTGGAAAAGGTAAGCGAAGGGATTCACTCGCCGCTGGAACTGTTCAGGCAAATCGGCGACCGGCTGCACGGATTGGGCATGGGCGACCTGCAGTACTGGGATATTCTGCGCAGCCTGTGTCAGGGCCCAAGTCCGCTGCTGACGCTGGAGGGGGCGGAATCCTTTCCCAGCTATGCGGGATCTTCTCCGGCTTTTAGGGACAGCAAGGTCAAGATCACGGAATGGGGGACCCGGGTTTTACACGGTGAGGATTACCTGGAACGGTGCGGCATCGACGTGTGGTACGGAGGCGTTCATTTGAGCGGTGACAATCCTGCGTGGCGTTGGGATCAGGATCGGAGAAGGCTGGTGAAATGCGGAGAATAGGAACGGCTATCGGAGGCGAAATTCGGTCAAAATCATCGCTGCCATACAGTAAGATAGAAGGGTGAAGGGAGGTGAGAGAGGCCATGCTCTTGTCTAGGAGAATTCTGGATTCATTCGGGCTTCAAGGGGAGGCGGTTCCTCTCGAAGGCGGGCAAAATACATCGGTGAAGGTACAGGACGCGGTTCTCAAACCGTCGGAAAATGTACGGCATGACGAGTGGGTGCTTGGCATCATGCACGAGCTTCAGCCGCACGGATACCGGATATCCAGGCCGATTCCTGGACGAAACGGGTCTTTTGTCAGCGATGGATGGACGTGCAGCCGGTTCGAGCCGGGCAGGGAAGTTCAGGGTGACTTGGAACAAAAGCTAAGGGTGGCCCGGTTGTTCCACCGGGATTTGGCCGGCATTCCATATGACGGGTTTTCGGAGCCGGACCATCCTTGGTCCAGGGGCCACCGGATCGCATGGCAGACCAAAGCACTTCCGTCGGGGTTCCCTGTCCCCGTGAGGGATTTCCTGGCTGGCCTGCTCGGAAAGGCCAAGAGAAGCGGGGAATATACCGTTCAGCTGATCCACGGCGATCTGGCCGGGAACATCCTGTTCGATGAGGAGCTCGGCCCACTGATCATCGATTTTTCCCCGACGGTTGCCCCTGAGTCGTATGCTGAAGCGATTCTCGTGTGCGACGGCATTGCCTGGCAGGGGTGTCCGCTCTCAGGTCTAGGCCTGCTGCCGGATGACGACCACTACCGGGAAATGCTGTTGAGGGCGGTCATCTTCCGCCTGTCGGTATCCGCGATGTTTTGCGGGGATGACACGGAGCGCTTTTTCGCCGAAGCGGAGGCGTTCGGGCCCATCATTGAGCACCTTGCATCATTCTCTTGCTGATGTGGAATCTTCTGCAGGATGAGCAGACGCCGTACAACCAGCCCATAGATTTAGTTTCATGACAAAGAAGCAGGCAAGGTGCCTGCTTCTTTGCTTGGATACATCCCAAAATCCGACTGTTCACTTTTTTGCGGGAACTTACTCGAAATGAACCTCCTGATCCAGAAATATCTCCCTACGCCTGAATTCCATAGGCTCCTCAAACGGGATCAGCGCAAAATGAACGGTGTCCAGCTGCTCCGGTAGGGGCGGTTCGACGAGGAAGGACATGGAGCTGGCTCCTCCACCTCCTCGGGAGCCGTTGCGATGTACGCTGTATTCTACATCAGGACACGTGACTTCGAGCTGTAGGCGGGGGTGGAAATCTGGCGAGTCGTTATCGATCTTCTGCGGCCTAATCTCGATATGTACGATACTGCCGTGCTCATGCTGCATCGCATGGGTAATCATGTATTGGTACCCTTCCTGCACGGTTGTTTTCATAATCTGCAGGATGCCCTGCAGCTCACCGGGACCGTCGGTGCGTGTACGATGAAACCCTCCGTTAATCGAATGGAACAGCCAATTCAAATAGGGCGGCTTCAAGCCGGATTTTTCCTCGAATTCCTTCAGCACTACCATAGGCGGAAAACATCGTCGCCCTTTCGCCAGGGCCTTCCGGTGATTGAGCAGCTCAATCAGCTGCGTATCGACCGCACGGATTTCCTCATCGTAATCATTGGGCACCGCCCGCAGTTCCGACCATCCCATGTTCCAGTTCCTCCTTTATCGTCATCGTCAATATACCATTAAAACATAGGTTTTCCTGATTATACCATGTCCTGCATCTAAGTTACGTAAAAAGAATGGACAAGCAATAAGGCTTGGGACTGTAGCTCCTCTCCGCGATTGATGTATAGTGGACATATCATGATCAAGCGATTGGTTTGATCCGAAGCTGACGGACAAGGAGGATGGAGTGATCTTGCTCGAAATTAGAGGTTTTATCGGAACTCACGATAAGGACTGGGAGGACGAGCGGCAGTGGAGCCATCCCGATTTGGAAATCACCGTGGTGTTGGAAGGAAGCGGGCGCTTTGTCCATGAACAGGAAGAAAGGCGGGTCGAAGCAGGGCATGTCGCGCTGATTCCGTCTTTATCCTTGCATTCCTTTCACGCAATTACCCCGATCCGGTTCGGGGTTGTGCTTGTTGACGGACTACCGGTGCATGTTCGTGAGCTGTTTGAACGGCAGATTGTCCTTGGCAAACCGCGCATCATTGCATTATCCCGCCTCGATCAGGACCGCTACGAGCGGCTGTTCCGGGAATGGCTGAGAAGCCGCTCGTCCATGCTGAAAGAGCCTGTCCGAAATGATTTGGCCTGGATCGAAATTCTGCTGCTGTTTTTGGACGAGCATTCCCACCCGGACCAGCAGTCGCTCACGGTATCGCATACGGGCGATTATATTCGCCAGCATCTTCAGGAGCCTATCGTCATCGGCAGCCTCGCGGAGATGGCAGGCCTGTCGGAAGAAGGCTTCCGCAAACGGTTTTTCAAAGCTTACGGGATGACGCCCAAGCAGTATCAGCAGATGTGCCGCCTGGAAGAAGCCAAGTGGCTTCTCAGCTCGACGGACAAGGATATGCAGTCCATAGCCGAGCAGATCGGCTTTGCCCAGCTGCACTCGTTTTCGCTTTGGTTCAAAAAGACCGAAGGTTGTCCTCCGTCGGAATGGCGAACGAGGCAGCGTCGCGACCATCATTAAGGCAATCGGTCCGGTTTTGCGTAAAATGTGGCGGGTTTCGATTAACGACTTTCTCCTGAAGCAAGGGCTATGATGAGGGGGAATCTTCCGCTTCCGGCAGGAATGCGGGGTGATACCTTGAAAGGAGAGAGCGGCATGAACGTAACGATCGGAACGAGGGAACTAGCGATGGGAAGCCGGTATTTGACCGAGCTGAAAAGCAGCAACGATATTTTGGAGGATACGGAAGCGCTGAGATTACGTCTGGCGGAGGAGGGATACCTGCTGATCCGCGGATTTCACGATCGGGCGCGGGTGTTGTCCGCAAGAGAGGAATTTTTGCACAAACTCCAAGCCATGGGCAGATTGGAGCCGGGGGCCCCGCTGGACGAAGGGCGCATTTCCCAAGACAACCGCGGCATGATGTGGGGCGGTGGCACGGAGGAACTGCAGGGGGATTTCCCCCGATTTTTGGATGTAGTGAACCATCCTTCGGTCTTGGATTTTTTTGACCGTCTGCTTGGCGGCAAATCGATGACTTACGACTATAAATGGCCGCGGGCCGTAGCCCATGGTGGAAATACCGGCGCGCATTACGATGTCGTGTATATGGGAAGGGGCACCAAAAACGTATATACGATGTGGACCCCTTTCGGAGACACTCCGCTTGAGCTGGGAACGTTGGCCATGTGCCTGGGCTCTCAGCATTTCAGCAAGATTAGGCAAACGTACGGCGAGATGGATGTAGACCGGGATAATGTCGCGACAGGCTGGTTTTCCGAAGATCCGGTGGAGATCGTCGATACGTTTGGAGGACAATGGGCCACGACGTCTTTCGAAGCGGGCGATGCCATTGTTTTCGGTATGTACATGATGCATACTTCGCTTAACAACACGACGGACCGCTACCGGATCAGCTCGGATACCCGCTATCAGCTCGCATTGGAGCCGGTCGATGAAAGATGGGTGGGCCGCAAGCCAAAGGGGCATTACGCATGGGGCAAGACGACACCGAAACCGGTTGCCGATGCCCGCAAGGAATGGGGCGTGTAGGGAAGGCGAATGCCTAATCCAACAATCGTACCCCCTCACACCTGACAAAAAGACACGATTGCCCGGAAAATAAAGCCGTCCCCAACAAATGTGCAGGTACATGGAAACACCTGGCCGTTTCCCTTCCACGCGTCCCGGTTTACAATGAAAGCGTTATATTCCTGGACAAAGGAGAACAGCCATGAATTTTGACCTGAACGTAGTGCCCTTCAGCCGCAGAGAAACGTTTCTGGCGGTATCGCTGCTGCCTGAGGGTAAAAATAGACCGGCCGGGCTGTACCTGCGCACCATCCGGGGCGGGGACGACAAGTTCGGGGAGGCGTTCCACATCGAACTGCTGGATGACGCCGGAGAGCTTCTGCCGTTCAAGGCCGAAGCCAATCCCGCGAGCGTGAAGCTCGCCTCCACCGAAGCCGCGACTTATGCGGAGCTGTGCATTTCAGACAGCCGCACCGTGCGCTTCCGAAACAAAGGCTGCGGCATCCGGCTGACCTTTCAGCCGGCGGCTTACGATTATGCCTATGAGGCGGTGCCCGGCAGCTGGGAAGTGAACAGCTTTACGCACGAATGCCGGTTTATGCTGACCCGCCTTGCCGGCAGCATGAAGATGGAAGTGATTTGGGACAAGATCAAGAGCTCGCGCATCGTGGCTGAGTTTATGGCAGGCGGAGACGCGGGCGAGGCTGAATTCGCCGTCGAAGAATTCCGGACCGTGTGGGAGCCGCGGCCGGCTTGGGAGCCCTTTGAGGCGGCGGTGAAGGAAGCCGAGGCCGAATTTGCGGCCTGGCTGGATCACAGCCTTGCGGTCCCAGAGCGATGGCAGGAAGGGCGGGAGCTGGCGGCTTACATTACGTGGTCGTGCCTCGTCCCGGCCGAAGGCTGCCTGACGCGTCCGGCGATGTACATGTCGAAGAACTGGATGACGAATATATGGAGCTGGGATCACTGCTTTAACGCCATGGCGCTGGTGCGCCACGATCCGAAGCTGGCGTGGGACCAGTTCATGATCTTTTTCGACCGGCAGGATGAGAGCGGGCTTCTACCCGATTTTATCAACGATAAGTATGAGCTGTGGAACTGCAACAAGCCGCCGATTCACGGGTGGACGCTCGGCTGGATGATGCGCCGGACCGATTGGATCGGCGAAGCGCAGCTTCGGGAAGTATACGGGCCGCTGTCCAAATGGACGGAGTGGTGGTTCCGGTACCGGGACGGCGATGGCGACGGCATTCCCCAGTATAATCACGGCAACGATTCCGGCTGGGACAACAGCACGGCGTTCAATAACGGCATTCCGGTGGAAAGCCCGGACCTGTCCGCCTTCCTGGTTGTGCAGGCGGAGCTTCTGGCCGAGATTGCCGGGATGCTGGGCAAGGCGGAGGAATCGGCGCGGTGGCGCCGGCTTGCCGGGGATACGCTGGACGCCATGCTCCGGCATTTCTGGAAGGACGGCCGGTTCACGGCATGCCGGTCAGGGACGCATGAGCGCTCGCAAGGCGACAGCCTGCTGCTGTTCGTGCCGATCCTGCTCGGTAACCGGCTGCCGGAAGAGATCCGGACCGCACTGCTGCAGGGGCTGCGGGAGGAGGGTCGTTTCCTCACCGGCAACGGCTGGGCGACCGAAAGCATCAGCAGTCCCTATTACCAGCCCGACGGCTACTGGCGCGGGCCGATCTGGGCGCCATCCACCATGCTGCTCGTGGAAGGCGTCGCCGCGGCGGGGGATACGGAGCTCGCCCGAGAGGTGGCGCAGCGGTTCTGCCGCATGCTGAACAAGAGCGGCATGGCTGAAAACTTCGACGCGCTGACGGGAGAAGGGTTGCGGGACCGGGCTTTTACCTGGACGTCGAGCGTATTTTTGATCCTCGGACACGAATACGGGGAAATATAGCGGGATCATGCACTTCTTCGGAAGGGACTTTTTGGAAAAGTCCTCCGGGGAGGTGCATTTCCCGTTTCCGAAAGAAGCATGGCTTCCGCAAACAAGGCGCTTGACCACGGATTTTTGTAAGCGGTAACAATTGCGCGGCGAAAGGGCTCCGTCCCCTGTCCGTCCATGCTAGAATGCAGATAGACGACTACCGTGAAGAGGAGGGGATCCGCCATGAATATCCGCCGGCACGGACCGCTGCGGCGCTGGCTTCCGGCAGGAGCTTACCGCAGCATCCGGACCAAACTGCTTGTATGCTTTCTGATTGTGACGCTGATCCCGCTGCTCTCGCTCGGGGCGCTTTCTTACTACCAGTCCGCCAGGACGGTCAATTCCCAGTTCGGCCGTTACGGCGAGAACACGGTGGCCCAACTGCAGCAGCAGTCGGACTCCATGCTGGGCCGCATGAAGCAGATGGGCCAGACGATCTATTCGTATTTGCTGGATCCTGCCCATGCGGACCTCGGAAGCGATCCGCCGGTCAGCTACGGCGAAATTATGGAGAAGAACGACTTCGAATCCGTCCTGAGGTCGCTGGCTAACGACCAGACGGCCGGGATTTATATTATCACGCCATCCGGATATTATTACGGCGAAAATAACCTCGACGTCGCCAAGCTCGCCGATATTCCGGCCTGGAAGAGCATGCCGGCTCCTAGCAGCGGCCCCTACTGGCTGGGCTTCTACATGCAGAATCATGCGATATCCGCCTCGGAGCAGGCCGGTCCGGCAGTGCTGGGACTGGCCGTGCCGATCCGGAACCCGGGCGGCGCCCAGGACGGCAGCACGATCCTGATCGAGGAAGATGCCCGGGATCTGCTGCGTTTGTTCCGGCAGTTCGAAGAGGATACGAAGGCGCATCTGACGATTCAGGCGCCGGACGGCCGGACCGTTTACGCAAGCGCGGAATCCTTTGCGCCGAGGGACAACGATATCATCTGGGACCGGACGCTGTCCGTCAATCGTTGGAAGATCGAGGCGAGGCTGCCTGCCAAGGCCTTCTACCAGTCATCGGGAGTCATCCGGTCGAACACGGTCATCGTGGCGGTATGTTCCTGCCTGCTCGCTTTCGCGCTGGCTTACGTGTTTACCTCCCGGTTTACGGGCCGCATCCGTTCCCTGAAGGAATCGATGCAGAAGGTCAGCTTCGGCAAGCTGGACACACGGGTCCCGGTCGAAGGACGGGACGAGCTCGGGAGCCTGGATATCAGCTTCAACCGGATGGTCAGCGGCGTGCAATCGCTCGTGCAGGAAGTGGAACGAAGCGAGCGCCTCAAGAAGGAGGCGGAGCTGAAGGCATTCCATTATCAGATCAATCCGCATCTGCTCTTCAATACGCTGAACTCGATCCAGTGGAAGGCCAGGCTGGAAGGAGCGGAGGAAATCCGCCGGATGCTGTATCACCTGACGATGGTGCTGGAGGGCAACCTTGATATATCGCAGGAGCTCGTCACACTGGACCGGGAGCTGCGGATGATCGGGCATTTTTTGAAGATCCAGGAAATCCGCTATGGAGCCGTATTCCAATATAAGCTGGACTGCGAGGAAGCTCTGAAGCGGTTCGTCATCCCGCGGATGACGCTGCAGCCGCTGTTTGAAAACATCTTTTTCCACGGTTTTACCGATGGGGCAGGCATCATCGAACTGAACGTCCGGGAGCAGGGGGAGGAGCTTCTGCTGGAACTAAAAGACAACGGGGTCGGCATCAGCGAAGAGAAACTCGCTCAGCTGCTGGCTCCGAATCCCGAGCCCCGCGGCCGCGGAGGCCTCGGCGTAAGGAATGCGTACCAGAAATTCAAGCTGCACTTCGGCCCGCGGTACGGGCTTACCATACGTTCAATTAAGGGAGAGGGAACATCAATACAGATTCGTTGGCCTAAAAAGGAGGAGCATCCGGATGGAGAACGCAAACAACCTGAAAGTGCTGATTGCCGATGACGAGAGCATCGTGCGCAAAGGCCTGAGATCGACGGTGCCCTGGGAGCGGTTCGGCATGGAGGTCGTGGCCGACGCGCCCAACGGGGCGAAGGCGTGGGAAGCCTTCAAGGAGCACCGCCCGGACATCGTCATTACCGATATCGTCATGCCGGAGATGGACGGCATCGAGCTGCTGCGCAGGGTCAAGGAGGCCGAGGAACGGACGAAAATCATCCTGCTCAGCTGCCACCGGGATTTTGAATACGCGCAGCAGGGCATCCAGCTCGGGGCGTCGGGATACCTTCTGAAGACCGCGTTTGAGGACGAAGAGCTGGAAGGGCTGCTGGAGAAGCTGCAGCGGGAGCTTCAGCGGGTTCCGTCCCCAGCACCGCTGGACGGGGAGAAGCTGGAAGCGCTCCTGTTCGGCTGGCTCAGCGGCAGCAGCGGAAGATTTCCCGCCGAGCTGGAGCGGCTTCGCGCGGAGGCGTGGCGTTTTGGCGGCCAGAACGTGCATGTGTACCTTGTCCGGACGGAGGGCTGCGGCATGCCGTGGGCCGAATGGCTGATGGCGAAGCAGCTCGTACACAGCTCGGGAAGTGAAGCGATCATCCCCTATGGCGGGGACGCCTGCTATTGGATCGTGCCGGAGGGGCTGCAGGAGGCGACGAACAGCCTGCTGATCGAAGCCAAGGGCAGCCATGGCCTGCTCAAATGGTCCGCCAAGGGGCCCCTCGGCACTGGCAGCGACATCGCGGAAGCGTTCCGCTCCCTGCATAAGGAGGCCGAGCTGGAACGGGTGTATGGGGTGTCCGGCGACGACTGGCCCGAGCCCATTCAAAAGGCGGTGCGCCTGCTTCATGAGCAGCCCGGTTCCGACTGGTCGGCGAGCGAGCTGGCCGAAGAGGTCGGACTCAGCCGCAGCCATTTTTCCATCCTGTTCAAAAAGACGGTCGGCGACAGCTTTATTGCGTTCCAATACAAGCGCAAGTTGCGGCTGGCCCAGGGGCTGCTGCGGGATACGGATCTGACGATGCAGGATATCGCCGAGCGGACGGGGCTTGGCGACAGCAAATATTTCAGTAAATGGTTCAAACGCTGTACGGGTCAGACCCCAAGCCAATTCCGGACCGTGCAAAAAGGCGAATCGGACCGGACAGTTTGACACCCCGCCTGCAACTTCAAACAAAAAGACGCCAAATTGCCGATGAACGCACGTTTTGAACCGCTTTCAAAAGAGTTACGATGAAAGCGGTTCAAAAATGATATACCTCATTCGCGAGAGGAGCTGACAATATGAAGAAACAGGCTTCACTTATCGTTCTTGCGGCGGCGCTGATGGTGTCACTGTCGGCCTGCGGCGGCAGCGGGAGCGGGAGTAAGGCGGAAACGGCCGGCCAGGGCGGCGGCTCCGAATCGGGGGCCACGCTCCGCTTCGCCACCTGGGACACGGGGGATGCGCTCAAAATCGAGCAGGACATCGCCAAAAAGTTCGAAGAGAGTCATCCGGGCACGAAGGTGCAGGTGGAGGCTTATGCGGACGGCTTTGACCAGAAGCTCGCGGCAGGCTTCGGAGCCGCCAATCCGCCCGACGTCATGTACATGTGGGATTTCCCGACCTACCACCAATCGCTTGAGCCGCTGGACAGCTTTGCGGACAAAGACAAGGATTTAAATATTGATGATTTCTACAAGGGCCTGTTCAATTACGGCAAAATCGACGGTACCCTGTACGGCATTCCGGCGGGTTTTACGACGCGGGTGGTGTACTACAACAAGAAGCTGTTTGATGAGGCGGGCATCCCGTATCCGAAGGACGGCTGGACCTGGCCCGAATTCCAGGAGATCGCCGGGAAGCTGACGGATAAATCCAAGAAGCAGTACGGCTTCGGCGCCCGCGCGGAGAACGACACATACGATCTGCAGGGGTTCGTATGGAGCAACGGCGGCTCGTTCATTTCGCCTGACGGCAAGACGATCGACGGATATATGAACAGCAAGGAAACCGCAGCGGCGATCCAGATGTTCGGCGACATGGTGAAGAACGGTTCGGCCGTGCTCACCGGCGGAAAGGGGCAGCAGAGCGGCGACGACATTTTCAAAGCCGGCAAAATCGCCATGTGGGAAAGCGGTATCTGGCCGCTGGAGTCGTTCCGTCAGGCGGGCGTCGATGTAGGCACGGTCGAAATGCCGGCCTTCCCGGGCAAACCGGTCAAAGGCGTGCTGGCCGAATCGGCGTTGTCCATCGCGAAAGATTCCAAGCAGAAGGATCTGGCCTGGGAGTTCATCAAGTTCTACGTATCCGATGCGTCGATCAAAATGCGGGTAGCCGACCTCCCGGTGCGCCAAAGCGTCGTCAATGAGCTGAAAAAGGACCAGGATCCGCTCTACAAGCCGTACTACACGATGCTGGAGCGTTCCGACAACACGCCGGCATTCCTGCTGAATCCGAAGTGGAATGAGGTCAACCGCCAGCTCTCCGCCGCGGTGGAATCGGTCATGCACGGCAGCAATGCCCAGGATGTGCTGAACCAGGCCGTGAAGGACAGCGAACGCTACATGAAATAATTCCTGAAGAAAGAAGGTTGGGAGAATGGCTCAAACCTACCTCCACCCGGCACGGGAACAGTCAGCCGCCCTCAAGGCCTTGAAGAAACGCAGACGGGGTGGGGCTGCTCCCTACCTCTTCATTTTTCCGTGGATATTCGGCTTTCTCGTCTTCACGCTGGGACCGCTGCTGTTTTCGCTCGTCATTTCGTTCTTTGACTGGCCGATCGTCGGCAAAGTGACGTTTATCGGGCTCGGCAACTATGTGGAAATGTTCACCGACGATCCGCTGTTCTGGAAATCGCTGATGGTGACGCTGAAATTCGCCGTGCTGTTCGTGCCGCTGAACATCGTCGTCGCCCTCGGGCTCGCGATGCTGCTCAACCAGAAGGTTCGGGGCAGCGCGATTTTCCGCACGGCATTCTACCTTCCATCCGTCATTTCGGGCGTGGCACTGGCCATGATCTGGTCCTGGGTATACAGCGGCGATTACGGCATCCTGAATTACTTCCTGTCGATCTTCGGGATTCAGGGGCCGGATTGGCTGAACGATACGAAATGGTCGCTGGTCGCGATGGTCGTCGCCAGCTTGTGGGGACAAGGCTCGATGATGCTGATTTTTCTGGCGGGGCTCAAAGGCATCCCGAAGGATCTCTACGAGTCCGCCTCCATCGACGGCGCGGGCAAGCTTCGGCAGTTTGTCAGCGTGACGGTTCCGATGATCACCCCGACGATTCTGTTCAACCTGATCACGTCGATTATCGCGGCGTTCCAGCAGCTGACGCTGGCTCTGCTCCTGACGGGCGGGGGGCCGATGAAGGCGACGTATTTTTACGCGATGTACATGTATGAGAACGCATTTAAGTATTTCAAAATGGGCTACTCCGCCGCCAACGCCTGGTTCATGTTCCTGATCGTGCTCACGCTGACGTTCCTGGTGTTCAAGTCGTCGGAAGCGTGGGTGTTCTACGAAGGCGAAATGAAGCGCGGCCCGCAGAAGAAGCCGAAACCGGCGAAAGGAGGCCGGGCATGATGAAAAAGACGCTGAGCTATCTTGCGCTGATCCTCTTTTCCCTGCTCTTTATCGCGCCCTTGTTCTGGGCCATTACGACAGCGCTCAAGTCTCCGCAGGAGCTGTACCTGTTTCCGCCCAAATGGATTCCGTCCGTCTTCCGATTCAGCAACTTTGCGGATGCCTGGAATATTCAGCCCTTTAACCTGTTTTTGAAAAATACGCTGATCGTCACGGTGCTCGCCACCCTCGGCCAGCTGGTGTCCTGTACGCTTGTGGCCTACGGCTTCGCCCGGTTCGAATTCAAGGGGCGCAACCTGCTGTTTCTGATCGTGCTTGCCACGATGATGATTCCGTGGGAAGTGACGATGATTCCGCAGTATATGGAGTTCAATTATTTAGGATGGATCAATACGCTCAAGCCGCTGATCGTTCCGTCCTGGTTCGGCTCTGCGTACTTTATTTTTTTGCTGCGCCAATTCATCATGACATTACCGCGGGAATTAGATGAAGCTGCCACGATCGATGGGGCCAGCAAGCTTACCGTGCTGTTGCGGGTGATCGTGCCTTTGATGGGGCCGTCGCTTATCCTGGTGGCGGTGTTCCAGATGATGAACTGCTGGAACGATTACCTCGGACCGCTCATTTTTCTGAACGACCAGACTAAATACACGCTGACGCTGGGCTTGTCGCAGTTCAAGGGCATGTACGGCGTAGATATGCAGTCCATTATGGCGATCACCTGCCTGATCTCCATTCCGCCGCTCGCCATCTTTTTCTTCGCACAGCGCTATATCGTCGGAGGCATTGCGAGCACCGGGATCAAAGGTTGACGCCTCACCCGTTCAAGTAATGAGACGCATCCAGAGAGAAAGGAAGGGAAAACATGCACAACACGAACATACCCAGGGATTGGGACAACCTCGCCGTGCTGGAAAAAAACCGGATGAAGGGCAGAGCTTATTTCATCCCTTATGCGGACGCCGAAGGGGCGCTGGGCGGCGACCGCGGAAGCTCGCCCTGGTTCCAATCGCTGAACGGCATTTGGAAATTCCATTATGCGCCCAGGCCGGAGCTGGCGCCGGACGATTTTCGGGAAGAAGCGCTGGCCGGCTGGGACTGGGCGGACATTCGGGTGCCGGGGCACTGGCAGCTTCAAGGGTATGGCAGCCCGCATTATACGGACCTGGACTACCCGTTTCCGGTGGATCCGCCCCGGGTTCCCAATGACAATCCAACGGGCAGCTACGTCCGGGAATTCGAGCTGCCGCCCTATTGGCAGGGAAGACGGATCACCGTCAAATTCGACGGCGTGGACAGCGCCTACCATGTGTGGCTGAACGGCTCGTTCGTAGGCTTAAGCCAGGGGAGCCGCTTGACCTCGGAGTTTGACCTTACGCCTTATTTGCAGCCTGGGGTAAACCGTCTGGCCGTCCGCGTATATCAATGGTCGGACGGAAGTTACCTGGAGGACCAGGATATGTGGTGGCTGAGCGGTATCTTCCGGGACGTTTATCTGATCGCCGAGCCCGCCTCGATCCGCGTCGCCGATTACCGGGTGGTCACCGAGCTGGAGGGGAAGTTTGAGCAGGGAGTGGTGGCCGTTCACCTCGACCTGGAAGGACATGAACGTGAAGGAGGCGTCACGCTGCGGCTGCTGGACCCTGCGGGGCAGGAAGTTGCCACTGCTCATGAATCGGTGCAAAACGGCTTTAACCTTTTGGATGTCCGTCTGCCCGTCGCCCATCCGGCTTTGTGGAGCGCGGAGCAACCTGTACTGTACCATTTGCTGATCACGGTAACGGATGCGCGCGGGAATCAGAGCGAGATCATCGCGCAGCGGGTGGGATTCCGGCAGGTGGAAGTGAGGGACGGCCGATTTTGGATCAACGGCAAGGCGATCCTCATCAAGGGGGTCAACCGGCACGATCATCACCCGGATACCGGCCGAACCGTGACTTTGTCCACGATGCGGGAAGACATCCTGATGATGAAGCGCCACAATATCAACGCCGTCAGAACGGCTCATTATCCGAACGATCCGCGGTTCTATGACCTCTGTGACGAATATGGGTTGTACGTGATGGAGGAGACGGATCTGGAGACGCACGGATTCGAGCCGCTCGGGAACATCTCGCGCCTGAGTGATGATCCCGTCTGGACGGAAGCCTACGTGGACCGCGTTCGGCGCATGGTGGAGCGCGACAAGAACCATCCATCCGTCATCTTCTGGTCGCTCGGCAACGAGTCGGGCTTCGGCTGTAATTTCCGTGCCATGTCCGAGTGGTGCAAGGCGAACGATCCGACGCGCCTCGTGCATTACGAAGAGGACCGGGAGGCGGAAGTATGCGACGTCGTCAGCACGATGTATTCCTCCGTCGAGAAGATGGAGGGCTTCGGGAAGCTGACGGACCATCCGAAGCCGCATTTGATGTGCGAGTTCGCCCATGCGATGGGCAACGGACCCGGCGGGCTGCGGGCGTATTTCGATACCTTTGAGAAGTTTCCCCGCCTGCAGGGAGGCTTCGTCTGGGAATGGATCGACCACGGCCTGCGCAGACGCACGGCCGACGGGCGCGATGACTACGCCTATGGCGGCGATTACGGCGATGTGCCGAACAACGGGAACTTTTGTCTCGACGGTCTGGTTTTCCCCGACCGGACGCCGTCGCCGGGACTGATCGAATATAAGAAAATCATTGAGCCGGTTCGTGTGGAATGGGCGGAAGCAGGCCGCATTCGCATCACGAACAAGTATGACTTTATGACGCTCGACCATCTTCAGGCGGATTTCAGCGTGACGGCCGACGGGCGTACTCTGCGCAGCGGCGCGCTGACGCTTCCGGCCGTAGGGCCGGAGGAATCGGCGGAGGTTGAACTCCCCTTTGCGTGGGATCAACCGGAAAGCTGCCTCGAAGCCGGGACGGAGCGGTGGCTGAACGTCGGCTTCACGCTGGCGGCCGACTGCAGCTGGGCGGAGCAGGGGCATGAAGTCGCCTGGGCGCAGCTGGCTTTGCCGGCAGAGGCGCCACGGTTCCAAGCAGCAGCCCGGTCCGCCGAGGCTGCAAGTCTGCGCCGGACCTTATCCGTTCAGGAACAAGGACATGCGCTCATTCTGACAAGCGATCGGTTCCACTTGGAAGCGAGCAGCCTTGAACCCGGCATGACTTCGCTCCGAATGAACGGCAAAGAGCTGATCCGGCGCGGACCGCGGCTGAACTTCTGGCGCGCGCCGATCGATAACGACATGTACGTGCTGGCGGACTGGCGGAAGGCGCACCTGGACCGGCTAAGCGAGCGGGTGGATGCGTTCCGCTGGGAGGTGCTTGGCGCGGACGCGGTCCGGCTGACCTGGTCCTCGCGGATCGCGCCGCCGGTGTACGACTGGGGCTTCCGCTGCGAGACGTCGTACACGGTGACGGCGGAAGGGCTCATCATCATGGACGTGGCAGGATCGCCGATCGGCACGCCGCCGTCCATGCTGCCGAAGATCGGGCTGCAGATGCAGCTCCCGGAGGATTTGGATGGGGTGGCCTGGTACGGCCGCGGCCCCGGAGAGAGCTACTCGGACAGCAAGGAAGCCGGCGGCTTCGGGGTGTACCGCAGCAAGGTGGACGGCCTCTTTACGCCGTACGTCTATCCGCAGGAGAACGGCAACCGCACCGATGTGCGATGGGTCTCGATTGCGGACGGCGCGGGATTGGGGCTGCTTGCGGCAGGCTCACCCGAGCTGGAGTTCAGCGCGAGGCGGTACACGGATCAGGATCTGGAGCAGGCGCAGCACATGACGGAGCTCAGGCCGCGCGACTTTATTACGCTGAACCTGGACTACCGGCAAAACGGGCTGGGAAGCAACAGCTGCGGTCCGGCGCAGGCGCCGGAGCATGCGGTGAAGCCCGAACCGTTCCGGTTCCGTATGCTGCTGCAGCCGTATATGGCGGAGGACCAGGCACCGGAGCGGCTGAGCCGGCAGATGGCCGGGGAAGCCGCACGATACCCACTTAAGGAGGAGAACGATGCTTAATACACAAGACGTTTTGAATTTGTCGGGAAAAGTGGCGGTCGTGACCGGGGGGGCCTCCGGCATCGGTCTGGCCACCGCCGAGCTCTTGGCGAACTTCGGCGCTCACGCCGTGCTGATTGATATTAACGAGGCGGCCGGGGAAGCGGCTGCCGCAGGCATCCGAGCCGGCGGCGGCTTGGCTACCTTCCGCCGCTGCAACGTCACCTCGGCCGCGGATTGCGAACGGACCGCGGGTGAGATTGCTGCCGATTTGGGAGGCATCCACATTCTGTTCAACAATGCGGGCGTCATCCGCCGCCGGAGCGTGACCGAGCTCGAGGAGCGGGATTGGGACCTGGTGCTCGACGTGTCTTTGAAAGGCGTCTACCTCCTCTCGAAGTACGTCATTCCGGTCATGGAGCGGGGCGGCGGAGGCAGCATCATCAATACGGGCTCCGGCTGGGGCCTGAAGGGCGGAGACCGTGCCGCGGCCTACTGCGCCGCCAAAGCCGGCGTCGTGAACCTGACGCGGGCGATGGCGATCGACCACGGGCCGGCGGGTATCCGCGTCAACTGCGTATCGCCGGGCGATACGGACACGCCGCTGCTTCGGGATGAAGCCAAGCAGCTGCAGCAGGACGAGGCGGCGTTCCTCGTCTCTTCCGCCGGGGGACGCCCGCTCGAGAGGCTCGGTACGCCGCGCGATATCGCCAACGCAGTGCTGTTTCTCGCGAGCGACCTGTCCTCCTGGGTCACGGGCAGCGTGCTCGTCGTCGACGGCGGCGGGATCGCCTGACCTCAATACAGAACGGAGGCGTTAACTTTGGCAGAACACAGAACGTATGCCCATCCTTATATACCGAATACCGTCCCGGAAGTCCGGGACGCCATGCTGCGGGAAATCGGACTGACTTCCCTGGACCAGCTGCATGACGCGATACCCGATCATCTCAAGCTGAAGCGGGAGATGGACCTTCCACCGGCCATGAACGAATACGAGCTGCGCCGGCATATCGAAGGCATGCTCGCCAAAAACAAGCACGGCGCGGATGACCTGAATTTTCTGGGGGCGGGCTGCTGGCAGCATTTTATCCCGGCGGTTTGCGACGAAATCAGCCAGCGCTCCGAATTCGTGACGGCTTATGCCGGCGAGCCTTATGAGGATCACGGCCGCTTTCAGGCGCTGTTCGAGTATCAAAGCCTGTTAGCCGAACTGGTGGATATGGACGTCGTCAACGTTCCGACCTTTGACTGGGCGCAAGCCGCGTCCACGGCGATTCGCATGGCCGGCCGCATCACCGGGCGCCGCATCGCTCTGATCCCGCACTCGGTCGATCCGGATAAGGTCGCCATCATCCGTAATTACTGCACGCCGGTCATGGACATCCGCATGGTAGAGATCGATCCGGCCACCGGGAAAATGGACCTGGCCGATCTGCAGCGCAAGCTGGACGAGGACACCGCCGCCGTCTATTTCGAAAATCCGGGGTATCTTGGCATCATTGAAGACCAAGGAGCCGACATTTCCCGTCTTGCCCATGCCGCTCATGCGCTGTCGATCGTCGGCGTGGACCCGATCTCCCTCGGCGTGCTGGAGCCACCGGCCCGCTACGGCGCCGATATCGTCTGCGGGGACCTGCAGCCGCTCGGCATGCATATGAACTACGGCGGGGGACAGGCCGGATTTATTGCGACCCGCGACGAAGAGAAATTCGTGATGGAATACCCGTCCCGGTTGTTTGGCATCGTTCCGACGGAAGTGGAAGGCGAATACGGCTTCGGTGACGTTGCGTACGAGCGCACCTCGTTTGCGCTGCGGGAGAAGGGCAAAGAATCCGTCGGCACCCAGACCGCCCTGTGGGGCATTACAGCCGGCGTCTACTTGGCCCTGATGGGACCTAGCGGCATGCAGGAGGTGGGCGGAACGATCATTCAGAAGGCAAAGTATGCAGCCCTCCAGCTGTCCGGCATCCCGGGCGTATCGCTACGCCATGGCAGCACGCCGTTCTTCAAGGAGTTTGTCGTCGATTTCAACGGAACGGGGCTCACCGTGGCCGATATTAACCGCGGTTTGCTGGAAGAAGGGATTTTCGGCGGCAAAGATTTATCGGCCAGCTATCCCGATTGGGGGCAATGCGCCCTGTACTGCGTCACGGAAATTCATACCCAGGCCGATCTGGACCGCCTGGCCGAAGCCGTCCGCACGGTCGTGGGCACAAGCGCTTCAGCGGCCGGATCATCAGGAGAGGAGCAGACGCCATGAAACGGATTGTCAGGGACCGGAAGGTCCGCCAGTTCCATCAAGCCAAATGGGATGAGCCGGTCATTTTTGAGCTGCACCGCGCGGGAGAGCGGGGCGTCATCCCGCCGCAGGCCGAGCCGGCTGTTGCGGCGGAAGCCGGCGGCGTGCAGGACGCCATCCCGGCAAACATACGCCGCAGCCAAGCGCCTGCCCTGCCGGAGATCGGCCAGGCCAAGGTGCTGCGCCATTACCTGCGCCTCTCCCAGGAGACGCTGGGCTCGGATTTGAACGTCGAAATCGGGCAGGGCACCTGCACGATGAAATACATTCCGCGGATCAACGAAATGCTGATTCGCAGCCCCCGCATGACCGAGCTCCATCCGCTCCAGGATGTGAGCACGGTACAGGGCATGCTGGAAGTCTATCATCATCTGGACCTTGCGATGCGGGAGATTTCCGGTATGGACGCCTTCAGTTTCCAGCCGAGCAGCGGCACCCAAGCGCTGCTGGCCATGGCTTCCATCGTGCGGGCTTACCATGACTCACATGGAGAGGGGGAGCAGCGCAATGAGATCATCACGACGATCTTCTCCCATCCGTCCCAGGCGGCGACGGCTGCCGTCAAAGGCTACAAGATCATCACCCTCCATCCGGACGAGGACGGATTCCCGGACCTGGAGAAGCTGAAAGCTGCGGTCTCCGAGCGGACCGCCGGCTTCGTCGTGGCGAATCCGGAAGACACCGGCATCTATAACCACCGGATCCGCGAGTTTACGGACGTGGTCCATGCCGCCGGCGGGGTCTGCTACTACGACCAGGCCAATGCCAACGGCCTGCTCGGCATTACCCGCGCGAAGGAAGCGGGCTTTGACATGTGCTTCTTTAACCTGCACAAGACGTTTGCCGCGCCGCATATGTGCGGCGGACCAGCCACCGGCGCGCTCGGCGTGACCGATGCGCTGAAGCCGTTTCTGCCGGGTCCGCTGGTGGATCAGGCGGCGGACGGGGGCTACGTCCTGCGGGAGCAGGGCGCAAGCAGCATCGGCAAGGTCCGCAGCTTCCACGGCGTCGCCCAGACGGTGCTCCGCGCCTACGCATGGATTCTCAGCCTCGGCGCGGAAGGGCTGAAGAATGTCGCGCAAACTGCCGTGCTGAACAATAACTACCTGTACCACAAAATCCTGCAGATCCGCGGGGCGAGTGCGCCGTATATCAAGGGCCGCCGCCTGGAGCAGGTCCGCTACAGCTGGGAGCAGCTGACCGACGAGACGGGCGTTACGACCGAAGATATTACGCGGCGGATGTGCGACTTCGGCCTGCATTACTGGACGTCCCATCATCCGTACATCGTGCCGCAGCCGTTCACGCTCGAGCCGACCGAATCGTACTCCAAAGAGGATCTCGACGAGTACATCCAGGCGCTGGAGCATATCTCCAATGAAGCGTACACAACTCCTGAAATTGTCCGAACGGCTCCTCACGCCAGCACGGTTCACCGCAACGACGAATCGTCCCTGGACGATCCGCGGCAGTGGTGCATCACCTGGCGCGCCTATCTCAAGAAGACCGAACCGTCAGCGGTGAAGTAAATCAACCGAACAGACCTTTGCCAGACCATAGCTGGAAGTCGATGACTTGAGCCGTGGTCTTTTTTTACGTTATCCAAAAAACTCATAAAATTTGGAGAAGGAATAACCCCTTTCATAGAGAAATATGCTTGTATAGTCCATAGAATAGCCAAAATCGGACTACATTGTTCACAGCCAAAACAACCAAAAATTTGGAGGAGTGATCGAGGGTGAAGGAGAAGGTGCGTGTTGGAATGATCGGTCTCGGCGCACGCGGCATGGGGCTGCTGAGAGGAATCATCCTGCATATGGAAGATGTCGAAGTTGTCGCGGTCTGCGACCTGTATGAGGATCGCTGCGAGCAGGCGGCCGGTTATGTTCAAGAGGCCGGTACCGCCAGACCGCTGGTGACGACGAAATACCACGAAGTTGTGGCCCTGCCGGGGCTGGACGCCGTTGTTATCGGCGCATCCTGGGCGGATCATATTCATATTGCCGCGGCGTGCATGGAAGCTGGGATCTACGTGGCCAGCGAAGTCGGCGGCGCTTATTCGGTGCAGGAGTGCTGGAAGCTGGTAGAGACGTATGAGCGCACCGGCGTACCCTGCATGATTATGGAGAACTGCTGCTACGGACGCGAAGAACTGATGGTGCTGAACATGGTCAAGCAGGGCGTATTCGGCGACATCGTTCACTGCGCCGGCGGTTACCATCATGATCTGCGCGAAGAAATTGCCTACGGCATCGAAAACCGGCATTACCGCCTGAACAACTATATTCACCGCAACTGTGAAAACTACCCGACGCATGAGCTTGGACCCATCGCCCAGATCCTGGGCATCAACCACGGCAACCGGATGGTATCCCTCGTTTCCATGTCTTCCAAAGCCAGAGGCATGCATGAATACGTCGTCCGGGAGAGAGGCGCCGATTCCGCGCTCGCCCAGACCGAATTCATGCAGGGCGATATCGTCACCACCGTCATCAAGTGCGCCCATGGCGAAACGATCACGATCACGCTCGACACGACGCTTCCCCGCTACTACTCCAGAGGATTCACGGTCCGGGGCACCAAGGGGATGTATGTGGAGGAGAACCATTCCATTTACGTTGACGGACAGCATGACGAGAACCACTTTGACTGGAGGGAACAGTGGGGCAACGCCGATTCCTTCCGCGAGCAGTATGAGCATCCGATCTGGAAGAAATTCATCAGCGATGGCGTGAAGGGCGGCCACGGAGGTATGGACTGGCTGGTTTACTCCGAATTTATCGAATGCGTGAAGAACGGCACGGACACGCCGCTTGATGTGTACGATATGGCAGCATGGATGAGCATTTCGGCCCTTTCCGAAGAGTCGATCGCGCTTGGCGGTCATCCGGTGGCGATTCCGGATTTCACGAACGGAAAGTGGATGAGCCGCTAAAACGATAGAACGACAAAGGGATTTTTTCGATAAGAGTGGCCTGTTTCCGTTTCGGATAAACATTGCCGAATGTACAGGTTAAGGGCGCTGGCGATCAAGCCGGCGCTCTTTTTTTGTCTAACGGATGGGCATCCCTATCCTACTAGCCAACAATTTGTTGAAAGCACTTTCACATCATATGATATAATGCAATAAAAGCAGACATACCTAATATATCAATTACTTCCATCGTTTGCATCGTTAAAGCGCAGCCGCTGCTGGCCCAAAAGGTCCTTTCCCTTCATATTATTTGTTCATAAGGAGACGAGTCCGTACGATGTTTAATGTTCTTGTAGTAGACGATGAGCATATCCAAAGAGAAGGCATTAAGGATTTGATATCGGAATACCGGTTTCCGTTCCACGTGCTCGAAGCCGAGAATGGCCGCGCGGCCGAAACCATTTTGAACCGCCACCCGATCGATATTCTGATTACCGATGTCAAAATGCCGCTGATGAGCGGCCTTGAGCTCGGCCGGCTGGCGAAAAAAACGCAGGACAACCTCAAAATCGTCATTTGCAGCGGATACGACGAATTCGAATACGCGAAAACCGCCATTAAGCTGGGCGTCGTGAACTATCTGCTCAAGCCGCTTGTGACTGAGGAATTTTTGGAGGTGATGGAGGAGATTACGCATATTCGCCCCCATGCCGGCGAGCCGGAGATGGAATCAGAGGAATCGAAGGTGATCCGCCAGGTGAAGGAGTTCGTGAAGGACCACTTTCAGCGCGACCTGTCCTTAACGGAGGTGGCCAATGAGGTGTATTTGTCCCCCGGATACTTGAGTATATTGTTCAAGAAAGAAACCGGGATGAACTTTTCCAAATATTTGACCGACCTCCGCCTTCGCAAAGCAGGCCATCTGCTGATGAATTCCAATATGAAAATCAACGACATCGCGGCGTTCGTCGGCATCGACAACACCTCTTATTTTTGCCGGCTGTTCAAAACCAACTACGGCGTCAGCCCATTACAGTATAGAGAGAGCGGGAATGTCCATGCTTCACTGGATCAAGAGCAGGTTCAATGATATCCGGTTCCGCAACAAGCTGCTGCTGTCCCACCTTTTTATCGCCCTGATTCCCATTCTGCTGCTCGGCGTTCTCGCCTTTATCCAATCCTACCGCATTCAAATGAAAGAGCTGAAGAGCGAAGCCGCGGCAAGTCTGGACCAAGTGGCGAACATTCTCGATTATAAAATCAACCGCTATAATACGCTGAGCGAATTTATCGTGCTGAACCGCGACTTTTCGAAACTGTTTACCCGGAACTATGCGGACAACTACTTCGAGATGTTCCTCGACTTTCGGGATATTATGGACCCGCTCATTTCCAATACGAAAACGATGGACGACAATATTGAGGGCATTACCTTCTATACGTCCGGGGATTTGCTGGGCATCCGGGACAACATTTTGCCGCTCAGCGATTTGAAGCAAAAGCCGTGGTTCGACGGTTACCGGGGCAGGCATTGGGTGGTGGACGGAAGTCATGTATACCTGGTGCAGGAGCTGATCAGCAATTTGAAGGACAGCAATTACATGGTGATTTCGGTCAATTACGACAGCATTTTCTCGGACATGGACAAGCTGTCGGATCATATCACCGTGCAGATCGAGGGTCCGCAGCATCAGACGATATTCCGCGAACAGGCGGCGGACGCACCCGCGCAAGGGGCGACCCAGCTTGACCGGACGCTGAAGAGCAATGGCTGGACGATCCATTATTATCTGTCCAATGCAAATGCGTATGGTAACGCGATGACATTTTTCAAAATCACCCTGCTCGTTATTGCCTTAAGCCTGATCGTCGCCTTTTTCCTGATCTATATCGTGTCGAACAACTTCACGAGGCGGATCATTCATCTCAAGCACAAGGTGGACAAGGTCGAGCAGAACAACCTGGACGTAGTCATCCAGAGCTCTTCGCGGGACGAATTCGGGGAACTGACCAACGGTATCGGTAAGATGCTGGGGCGCATTAACAGCCTGATCCACCAGGTGTACCAAGCGGAAATCGCCAGGCAGCAGAGCGAGTACCAGCGGCTGATCAATCAGATCAACCCTCACTTTTTGTACAACACGCTGTCTTTTATACACTGGCGGGCTAAAAAGAAGCGGGATTTAGAAACCGGGTACATGGTTTCGACGCTGGCCAAGTTCTACCGGACGACCCTGAACGGGGGAAGGGATATGGCGACGGTCTCGAACGAAATCGAGCATATCCGGGCGTATCTGGATTTGCAGCTCGTCATGAACGACGGGGATTTTGACGTGGAGTTCCAAGTAGAGGATGAGACGGCAGATTTGAAAATCATTCACTTCGTGCTGCAGCCGATTGTTGAGAACGCGATCAAACACGGTTTCACCGATCCGGAGGCCGAGGAAACTCCGCGGATCGTCATTGCAGCGCACCGGCACGAGCGCATCCTGACACTGAGTGTAACGGATAACGGCGTCGGCATGACCCCTGTTCAGGCCGCAAAGCTGCTGTCTGCCGAGAACGGGGGAACCGGCGTGAAGAACGTCAACGACCGGATGAAGCTGTTTTACGGGCCGCCGTACGGCCTTGCTATCGACAGCGTTCCCGGGAAGGGCACGACGGTCACCCTGACGTTTCCCTTGAAGCCGGTGGACTCGGAACCGAACGGATTGGCCGAGAGCGCGGCTGCCGTTCAATAAATGGCGGTAGTGGGGCTTGGCGGGTAGAAGGAAGAGCGGGCCTTCGTATGGAAAGAAAGTAAAGAGGTAAGGAACGCAGAACGCGAAGAACGCAAGATCATATAAGGAGGAACACACATGTTTGAACATTTGGTCTCATTTAAATTTAACCGCATCCTTGAACCGGAGCTGGAGCAGGAGCTGCTCGGACTGCTGTGGGAGCTGAAAGATCAGATTCCCGGCATTGTTGAGCTTACGGCCGGCCTTAATGAAACGGAGGAAACGGAGAACATCCACGGGTTCAGCCTTGGGCTTCGCGTGACTTTCAAAGACCGCGAATCGCTGCAGGCCTACGGGCCGCATCCGGCGCATCAGGAATTTGTCCGCAAACTCGATGGCTTGATCGAGCAGGTCGTGGTGGTGGACTACCCCATTCAGGGCTGAGCATGATTGAAGGGGGGCCGCGTGAAGGTTGACCGGGTCCTAAACAACGCCTGGTTGGCCGCCCCGACGATGTGAAACTATCCCTTGGCGACGAGTCAACCATTCCTTGATCGCATTCGAATTGGTGGCGATCAACGGGGTGATGTGCTCGTCGCTTTTTTGCTTGAATGAATGCAGCCCACGCCACAGCGTCTGGCTGCCGACCGTTACGCCAGAAGCCAGAGGAGTGCCCCCGATCGGAGGCGCTCCTTTTATGTGGCCAAGCTGCCCGCGGGGCATTCATGAAAAAAGTGACACAGAACGGAAAAATGTGATATATACGATTTTTTTGGAACCGCATACAATTTTACTTGTACAAGGAATCGACAAGAAAGGGGTTCAAAGGGATGAACAAGCGAAAAATATCGTCTCTGTTGGCCGTCACCGTCATTACAGCGCTCGTTGCGAGCGGATGCGGCGGCGGAAGCGGCAAAGCGGAGGACAAGGCTGTCAGCGAAAAGGACTATGAGCCGTACAGCAAGTACGAATCCCCGGTGGAGTTTACCATCGGACGCAATACGAGCCATACGAACAATCTGCCGAAAGGCGATTCGATCGAGAATAACATGGCGACCCGATATGTCGAAAGCAAGGTGAACGTAAAGGCCAAGGTGGCCTGGGAGACCGACGATATGGACCAGAAGCTGTCTTTGTCGATGACGACCGGCGATCTGCCGGACGTGATGCTGGTCAGCCGCACGATTTTCAACCAGCTCGTGGACAATGACCTCATTGAAGATATGACCGAGGTATATGAAAAAACCGCCTCCGAGGGCGTCAAAAACATTTACTCTTCTTACGGGGAGCTGCTGCTCGATCAAGTGAAGGTGGACGGCAAAATCATGGGTCTGCCGATGACGAATATCGGCAACCAGCATCAGCTGCTGTGGATCCGTAAGGATTGGATGGACAAGGTCGGCGGCAAGCTGCCGCAATCGGTGGACGATGTATGGAACCTGGCCAAAACCTTCGTGGAGAAGGACGTCTCCGGAACCGGCAAGACGATCGGATTCGGGATGAATCAGGACGCGATGAATTTTTCGCCGATTTTTGCGGCCTATAACGCGTTCCCGGGCGAGTGGATCAAGAAGGACGGGAAGGTCGTGTACGGCTCCGTGCAGCCCGAAATGAAAGAGGCGCTCGCCGATTTGGCCAAGCATTACAAGGAAGGGCTGATCGACAAGCAGTTTGCGGTCCGCTCGGACGAAGAGAAGGAAGCTCTGGTTATCAACGGCCAGGCCGGCATGCTCTTTAACCCATGGTGGATCGGATACACGAACTACAAGGATTCCATCAAGCAGGATCCGAAAGCCGAATGGGTGGCGGTCTCCGCACCAGTGGACGATAACGGCAAATTCAAGACGATCCGGCAGGACCCGGTCGGCGGGGGCATCGTCGTCGTTCGCAAAGGGTACCCACATCCCGAGGCGATCATGAAATCGATCAACCTGACAACGGATTTCCTGTACTCGCTGACGGACGACGCCGTCCAGTATAAGAAGGATCATGCCAGCGAAGGACTGACCGACCACAGCCGCTGGAATAACGAGCCGACGCAAATTCCTATGCAGGTGGACTATGACGATGTGCTCAAGCGTTATTACGACGACATTATGAAGGCTGACAAAGCAGGCAGTGCCGACGGAATTCAGGAAGACCGCGTCGTATCCTACGAAGCGTACCAGGAGTTCAAGCAAAAGGGAACTGCGATCGACGCTAATACGTACGGCGAATATCTGTCCCGGATTGAGGGGCAGCGGGAGGCGAACAACCCGAATCTCGAAGTGATCCCGGCCGGCTTCTACGGCACGACGGAAACGATGAAGCTGAAATGGGCCAACCTGCAGAAGATGGAGCAGGAAATGATGCTGAAGATCATCATGGGCCAAGCCGGCATCGATGCTTTTGATCAATTCGTGTCGACATGGAAGAAGACCGGCGGCGATGAGATTACGCAGGAAGTAGAAGAGATGAGCAGCAGATAAGGGTTTCTAGGCTTTGGAACGCATCGTCAGGGAGCCCGGCTACGGTTTGGCTCCCTGCATTATTGTTACGGACCGTTTACCGGTCCCCGTTAATACATCCTGGATAAATGGAAGTGATAAGCATGTCTTCGCTGGAAGCAAGTCTTAAGACGGAGCGGCAGGTTTCGGGACGGATACGGAAGAAACGGAAAGCGTTTCATGAAATGACGTATCACTTCATGCTGCTGCCGGGCATGGTGCTGCTGTTCATTTTCTCCATCGTCCCGATGTTCGGCATCGTGATGGCCTTTCAGAAATTCATTCCGGCCAAAGGCATTTTCGGCTCCAAATGGGCCGGGCTGTCCAATTTCACGTATATGTTTCAGCTCCCGGACGCGAAGCAAATCTTCGTCAATACGCTGGTCATTGCGGTCGGGAAAATCATTCTGGGGCTGATCGTGCCGATCGTGTTTGCGCTGCTGCTGAATGAAGTACGTCTGAAAGTGTTTAAAAGCACCGTGCAGACCATCGTGTACCTTCCTCACTTCATGTCCTGGGTCGTGCTCGGCACGATGATGACGATGATCTTCTCTTACGATGGTATGGTGAACAACATCCTGCAGCTCTTCGGACTCGATCGGACGATGTTTCTCGCCAGCAACACCTGGTTCAGGCCGCTGTTGATCGTGACCGACACCTGGAAGGAGTTCGGCTACGGAACGATCGTCTATCTGGCCGCCCTGACGGGCATCAATCCTTCCCTGTACGAATCGGCGGCTCTTGACGGGGCAAGCCGGTGGAAGCAGACGCTGAACATTACACTGCCGGGAATTTTGCCGACGATCGTTCTGCTCGGCACGCTGAGCCTGGGCAATGTGCTGAATGCCGGTTTCGATCAGGTATTTAATATGTACAATCCGCTGGTGTATCAGACCGGGGATATCATTGATACGTTCGTATACCGGATGGGTCTGATTCAGATGCAGTATTCGTTTGCCACCGCGGTCGGCTTGATGAAATCGGTCATCAGCTTCGTGCTGATCATCGTGTCCTACAAGCTGGCTTCCAAATACGCCGGTTACCGGATTTTCTAGAAAGGGGCGCTGATTTGCATGATACAATCGAGAACGTTCGGGGCGCAGGCTTCCCGCTTCCTGATCATCCTGGTGCTGGTGCTGATCGCCTGCCTGTCCCTGGCCCCGATCATCAATACGATCATGGTGTCGGTGAGCAGCAGCACCGCGGTCAATGCGGGCAGGGTGTATTTTCTCCCGGTAGATATTAATTTCTCCTCCTACGTCAAAATTCTGGATGACGAGAAGTTTTGGAGAGCTTTCCTCGTGTCGGTGGAACGGGTCGCCTTGGGCGGAGCCATCAACATGCTGCTGACGATTCTGATGGCATACCCGCTGTCGAGAACGGCCTCGCAGTTCCGGGCCCGCAACGTCTACATGTGGATCATCGTGTTCACGATGCTGTTCAGCGGCGGCATTGTTCCATGGTATATGGTCATCAGCAAGCTGGGGTTGATCAACTCGATCTGGGCGCTCGTGCTGCCCGGCGCAGTCCCGGTCTTTAACGTCATCCTGCTGATGAACTTTTTCAAAGGGATTCCGAAGGAGCTGGAGGAGGCGGCCTTTATCGACGGGGCGGGTCCGCTGAAAATTTTGTGGCACATCTTCATCCCGGTTTCCCTGCCCAGCCTGGCGACGATCACCTTATTTGTCATCGTGGGCCACTGGAACAACTTCTTTGACGGGATTGTGCTGATCAACGACAGCCATAAAATTCCGCTGCAAACGTATCTGCAGCAGCTGAATTTGACCCGTGACCAAATGCAGAATCTGTCGGTCGAGCAGCTGCAGCAGTACAACAAAATCTCCAACACCACGCTCAACTCGGCTAAAATTCTCGTATCCATGATACCGATCCTGCTGATTTATCCGTTCCTGCAGCGGTATCTCATTCACGGCATCGTACTGGGGTCGGTCAAGGAATAGACGGATCCTGGATAGGCAGAACATGACAGCGATCATAAAGGACGGGGCTGACCGCCAAGCTTTGCAAAAAGCTGCCGGGTCAGCCCTGTTCGGCGTTCGCCGGGACTTGCCGGAGTGGAAGCGATAAGCAGAGCGGATAACCAAATGTTGACTTCAAAAATGAACTTATGTTATATAAAAATAAGAATAATTAGCACTCATTATGTTTGAGTGCTAAGATACTATGTTCGTTGAAGGGAGTATTCTAGATGTCCAAGAAAGAGTTTAAGGCCGAATCCAAACGACTGCTGGAAATGATGATCAACTCCATTTATACGCAGCGGGAGATTTTTTTGCGCGAACTCATCTCCAACGCCAGCGACGCTATCGATAAAATCTATTATAAAGCGCTAACAGACGACCAGCTGGTATTCAACAAAGACGATTATTACGTCCGGATCACGCCGGATAAAGAAGCCAGAACGCTGACGATTTCCGATACGGGCATCGGGATGACACAGGAGGAACTGGAGAACAATCTGGGCGTCATCGCCAAGAGCGGTTCGCTGGCCTTCAAGAATGAGAACGAAGCCAAGGAAGGCCACAACATTATCGGCCAGTTCGGGGTCGGCTTCTATTCGGCCTTCATGGTGGCGGACCAGGTGACGGTCATCACCAAGGCGTTAGGCTCCGATACGGCGTACAAGTGGGAGTCTGCTGGAGCGGACGGATATACGATTGAGCCTGCTGCGAAGGACGCCTTGGGTACGGAAATTATTTTGACAATCAAAGAAAACACGGAAGAAGACAATTACGATGAGTTTCTGGAGGATTACCGCCTTCGGACGATCATCAAGAAGTACTCGGACTTTATCCGGTACCCGATCAAGATGGAAGTCACCGGACACCGGCCGAAAGAGGGCGCGGACGGCGAGTTTGAGGAATACCGCGAGGAGCAGACCGTGAACAGCATGGTTCCGATCTGGCGCAAGAACAAGGGCGAGCTGACCGAAGAGGACTACGTCAACTTTTACAACGAGAAGCGCTACGGGTTTGACAAGCCGCTCACTCATGTGCACATCAAGGCGGACGGCGCCGTTGTTTACAACGCGATCTTGTTCATTCCGGAGCACACCCCGTTCGATTATTATACGAAGGAATACGAGAAGGGGCTTGAGCTCTACTCGAACGGCGTCCTTATCATGGAAAAATGCGGCGACCTGCTCCCGGATTACTTCAGCTTCGTCAAAGGAATGGTCGATTCCGAGGACCTGTCGCTGAACATTTCCCGAGAAATGCTGCAGCATGACCGTCAGCTGACGCTGATCGCAAAAAATATCAAGAGTAAGATCAAGAGCCAACTGCAGACGCTGCTCAAGGATGAGCGTGAGAATTATGAGAAGTTCTATGAGGCGTTCGGCAGACAGCTGAAGTTTGGCGTATACAACAATTACGGCGCGGATAAGGACGTTCTTCAGGATCTGCTGCTGTTTACCTCTTCTAAGGAAAAGAAGCTGGTGACGCTGGACGAATACGTATCCGGTATGCCGGAGGATCAGAAATATATTTACTACGCGGCCGGCGAATCGGTGGAGCGGCTTGAGAAGCTGCCGCAAACGGAAATGGTGACCGATAAAGGCTACGAAATTCTGTATTTCACCGACGATATCGACGAGTTTGCCATCAAAATGCTGATGAAATACAAGGACAAGGAATTCAAATCGGTATCAAGCAGCGATCTCGGCATCGAGACGGAAGCAGACAAGAAAGATGAAGCGGCGGAGACGGAGAGCAAGGAGCTCTTCGAGGAGATGAAGAACATTCTCTCCGGCAAGGTGAAGGACGTCAAGGCTTCAAAACGGCTGAAGTCCCATCCGGTCTGCCTGTCCACGGAAGGCGACTTGTCGATCGAAATGGAGAAAGTGCTCAAAGCGATGCCGAGCGGCCAGGACATCCAGGCCGACAAGGTGCTGGAGATTAACGTCCACCACGAAGTGTTCCAGTCCTTGAAGGATGCTTATGACAAGGACCGGGAGAAGCTGGGGCTGTACACGAACCTGCTGTTCAACCAGGCGCTCCTGATCGAAGGGCTGCCGATTCAGGATCCGGTCGAGTTTACGAACGATATTTGCAAAATCATGGTGTAAGCCAAGCTCTTACCGGACTTGCGGCAGATGCTTGACAGGCGGTACAACCCGGCCTGCCGGAGTTTTTTCTCCGGGCCGGGTTCCTTTTTTTGCCGGAAGGCGGGCTGCGAAGCGAACATCGTGTATAATGGTAGAAGGGCGCAGGGTGATGCCTTAATCGGTCATGCTGCGCATGCTTAATAACGAAGAAGAGGTGTACATGTTGGAAGACCCTACGTTACAACTGGAACAAACGAATATACAGCATGCCATCATCGGCGAACCCATGACCAGCTTGTCCGAGATTTTGCTGAGCCTAACCAAGACGAGGTTGTCCGCGCTGGCTTCCGTCCACAGCATCACAGGTCGTTCCAAGATGAAGAAAGAAGAACTTGCCGAAGCGCTGTCGGATTACGTCACGAATACGGGGAATTTGACGTCCATGCTGCTCCAGATGGATGGTGCCGAATGGAGCCTGTTTGAGAAGCTCCTTCAGGAGTCTTCCGTTCAAGATAATACGATTCCATATGGGGATTACGCGTTTTTGCTGGATCGCGGGCTCGTATTCAGCTTTTTTTCGGAAGGTCAGCTGCATCTGATCATGCCGGAAGAAATAAGAGACGCCATCCGTAAGGCTGATTTGCCTGCTTTGAAACAGCAGCACGGCCAGCACCAGCTGGCTTATCAATATATTGTTGCCGCATCCCATCTGTACGGAGCGGTTAAGGTGGACAAGCTTCTTGAGATCTATAATGCGCAGAATGAACAGGCGCTGAGCTCGCAGGAGCTTCTGGATGAAGTGAACGGGGCGATCGGCCGGGGGGAGCACTTGCTCCTGCACGGCGAATATATCGTGAACGGCTATCTGCTCCACGACATGGACGAGCAGAAGATCAACGACTGGATCGCGAAAGCCGAAGGGAAACCGCATTACGTTCCGGACCAGGAGGAACTGCTCCGGTATACGGACGAAACGTATTTTGAAATGACGCCGCAGTTGTCCGCACTACAGCAGTATGTGCTGCGGGAGCTGTGCAAGGACCAGGAGACGGTGGAATACCTGATTGACGATCTCCAGCTGGCGTGCGCCAAAGGCTCCTCGATTCAAGATCTGATCTACGAATTCGAGAGCCGCAAAATCAATTTCAAAAACCCGCTTCAGGCACAGCAGACGATTCAGCTGCTGACTGAAATCTATAACCATACCCGGATGTGGGCCAATAACGGCTTTACCCTGGTGGAGCTTCAGGCCATTGCCGATGGCGTAAAGCCGGAGTTGGTGAAGCTGGTGAACGTTTCCGCAGCGGATACCGTGCCGAAGGTGGGACGCAACGAGCCGTGCCCTTGCGGCAGCGGGCTGAAATACAAGAAATGCCACGGAAAATAAACGCTTCTGGCTCTAATTATCCTATATAGATCATCAGCTATAAGAGCGGCAGTCCGGGACGCGAACGTCATGTCCGGGGCTGCCGTTTTTTGCGCGTTAAAAAGGCCGTCCCCCAGGAGTGAGTCACCTGATTGGGGCAGCCTTTTTCCAAGTACAAACCATGTGGTTGACAGCCATCATGCAAATGCCATACCACGCGATTAGTTGCAAAAATGCATCTATTTGATTGGGTTTTCCCCGGTACGGTTGGATTAAATGCAAAAGTGCATCTATCTATTTATAGCCAAATTTCCAATACCCGCATCCTCTCATTCACGCCTCGCAGCCTATCGTATTGTCTTTCAGCAAATGCCCGTAGTTGGCCTTGACGAACTCCAGAACCTTGTCGTAAATGATGCGGTGGCCGTCCCGGTTCGGATGAATGCCGTCGGAGCAGATGAATTGGGTAAAGTCCGGATGGGCGAGAAAAGCACCCCGCACGTCGATGTACTTGGTTTTGGTCAGCTCGGACACCTTGAGGATGGTCGAATTATAACGCTCCTGCCACCAGTAGATTTTGGTGACGCTGCCGAGGAACTTCATGATGTTTTGCTCCGCTTCGGGGTTGTCCCGGCTGACCCACTTGAAGTATTTATCCGCGTTGAGGGGAGGGAGGCTCATGAGTACCGGGGTAATCGACTGGCTTTTCAGAAAATTCACCGTATCCGTCAGCATCTTCTCAAACAGCGAGAAATCCGTCTTGGGACGGTGTTCCGCATCCGGATTGCTGGCAATTTCGTTCCAGTTAAAATCGCAATCGTTGCCGCCGTATTCAATCAGCACCATGCTGGGCTTATCCTTCAGGATTTCCTTCTTCAGGCTGCCGATGCCTTTGATCAGCGTATTGCCGAATCTTGCCGTGTTCTTCACAGCCCCCTTCAGTTTGCCCTGAAGAAGGGATACATAATTATCCTCGAGGATGACATATTTGCTGCGTGTTTCATCATACACGACACCCTTGGAAATCGAGTCCCCGGAAACGATGTATGTGGCGTCTATTCCGGGCTCCAGTCTGCTGTCGCTCATTTCTTCACCTCTCCCTAACCGTTCAATTCCTTTAATTGTAATCCAGGGCTTCGCCAAGCGCAAATGATGTCGCTTTCCGTCCGGATGGGCGTCCCGGCTTTGGTGAAAAATGGACAATATGGTACAGTTATAGCCAGAAGGGAGTGATTAAGCATGGCCGTATCCATTCAGATTCAGCAGACCCCGAACCCGCACTCGCTTAAAGTCAATGCGAGCCAGAGCCTGTTCGAAGGGCCGAAGAGCACCTCGCTGAAAAAAGGGGACAACACCGACCATCCGCTCGCTGGCGCGCTGCTCAGCATCGACGGAGTGGACAACATCTTTGGCATCGGGACATTCGTCACCGTCAGCAAAATGCCGGACGCCGATTGGGAGAACATTGTTCCGAAAATCGAAGAGGCGTTTACCAACGTCTACGGAGAATAATAACAGCTGAGTGCGCTGCACGAAAAGCAGCGGGCCAGAAAAGCTATCCGCCATAATTCGGGACAAATTTGATGAATCCGAATTGAATGAATGAAAAAGCTCCCGCCGTGCTCTTAGCCTCAACGTAGAGGAATGAGCGCGATACGGGAGCTTTTTGCTTATAGTAAAATCGTCAAGCTTGGCCGCCGCAAATCTATTTTAGATGCGGCTACGAATTTGTCTGCATCACCTGATCGATACGTACGGCCGCTTCCTGCGCCTTGAGGCACAGCTCCGCCGCTTTGAAGCAGTGTTCCTGAGTCATGGCATTCTCAGTCCGGTTCAGACAGTCGAGAATAAGCTGGCCGAAGTAAGGATAGCCCACTTTGCCTTTGACTTCGAAGTGCTGCTCGCCGTCCCGGTTCACCAGGTAGACATGATCGCCGCGCGGATCACGTGCGATGTCGATGTATTTGCGCAGCTCGATGTAGCCTTCGGTGCCGAGGATGATCGTCCGGCCGTCGCCCCAGGTGCCGAGACCGTCCGGCGTGAACCAGTCGACCCGGAAGTACTGGGTAGCGCCATTGTCGCCTACCAGGGTCGCGTCGCCGAAATCCTCAAGCTCGGGGTAATCCGGGTTGTTGTAGTTCGCTACTTTGCTGTGCAGAACCTTGGCGTCCTTGCAGCCGGCATAGAACAGGAACTGCTCGATTTGATGGCTCCCGATATCGCACAGAATGCCGCCGTATTTATCCTTCTCGAAAAACCAGTCCGGACGAGACGGCGCGTTCAGCCGGTGCGGGCCGAAGCCGGTCACCTGAATGACTCGGCCGATGGCTCCTTTCTGCACGAGCTGACCGGCATAGACCGCCGACTCCACATGAAGCCGCTCGCTGTAATACACGGCGTATTTTTGCCCGGTTTCCTTCACTTTCCGGCGCGCCGCTTCCAGCTGGTCCAGTGAGGTGAACGGTGTTTTGTCGGTAAAATAGTCTTTTCCGGCGTCCATCACCTGCAGCCCGAGGGGGCCGCGTTCGCTGGGCACCGCAGCTGCGGCCACTAGTCGGACCTCGGGGTCCTCGAGCACCTGCTCAAGGCTGTCCGCGATCTGTACTTGCGGAAACTTATCGGCAAAAGCCTGACTTTTCGCCAGATCCGGATCGTATACCCATTTCAGCGTCGCCCCGGCTTCGATCAGCCCGTTGCACATGCCATAGATGTGCCCGTGATCCAAAGCCGCCGCCGCAAAAACAAATTGTCCCGGCTCCACGACATGGTCCGGCTTGCCTTCCGGCGCGTAGTTCATTCCGTCTTTATTTTGTATGGTCATGGCCTGTCACATCCTTTCGCGCATGAGCTGCGCGAACTCTTTCAGCAGCTCACGCGAGGAATATTGTTCGCTGAAATCTTCTATTCCCAAGTACCCGTCGTAACCGACGGATTTCAGGTCATTGAGCAGCGAGGTGAAATCTACGATGCCTTCGCGCATCGGCGCCCATTTCGAACGCCACTTGACCGTTCCGTCTTCCCGGGTCCCCTCACGGACCCACTCGGCATTTTTGATGTGAACGTGAGCGAGGTAAGGACCGAGAAGCTGAAGGCCCATCCGGGAATGCTCGAAGCCTTCATGGATCATGTTGCCCGGGTCGTACAGGACGCCGATATGGTCCGGGCTGCAGTGGCTGGCCAGACGGTGGGCTAGCCCGGCGCTCGGCGCGATTGTACCGTGATGGGTTTCAATGACGCCCTTGACGCCGTACTGTTTGGCCATTTGCTCGGCTTCTTTTAAATAGCGGACCGTCTTGTCGTACAGCTCGTTGTAGTCTGAGCTTCCGTTGTAGCCCGCCACGCCGATGCGGATCATTTTTGCACCTAGCTCTTTGGCCGTCCGGAACACATGCTCCGTATCCTTTAGGTCCAAATGGTTCAAATAAGGGGTGATGCTGACGACTTCAAGCCCCTGCGCAAGGGCCAGGTCTTTGAATTTCCGCATTTGATCCGCGGGAAGGGAAGGGTCGATCGAGCACAAATTGTTGCTCCAGAACGACGGCTTCTCGCTTGCGGCGCTTGCGGGAACTTCCTTGAAGCGCCATTCCACGCCATCCAGTCCGGCTTCGTTTGCGGCTTGCACAAGCTCTTCAGGATTCAGATCCGGGGTGACGACGGTAAATACCGATAGTTTCATAGGGCGATTCTCCTCTTATCGAAAATGGGATGTCCATGGAAGTCATTCATCTATAATCAGGTACCGATGCTATGGAAGCTAACTTGAACTTGCTATTGCCAAGCGGATCAGTGGGTTCCCGAGACGTCGAGCACTTTGCCGCCGGCAGCTTCCTTGCGGAACGTCGAGTTTTTGATCTTCTCCTGCAGCTTGTCGTAGAAGAGATCCTCGTCGAGCGGAAGGTCCACCCAGTTGTCCGTCCAGGCAGACAGATGCATCGCGTTCGAGATCGTCAGGCCGCGGATGCCTTCTTCGCCCGGGGCGATCAGCTTCTCTCCGTTCAACAGTGCGTTGGTGAAGTTCTGCAAAATTCCGTTATGCTGAGGACCGTGTCCCCCGTGCACCGGAATGTCGCATTTCCAGCATTCCGGCTGGCCGAATCCGCCGGTATATTCCGCGTTGAACTGTGGCTCGGGCACGCGCAGGCGCCAGAAGGTGATCTTGTCGTCTTCGACGACGATTTTTCCGTTATCTCCGGAGAGCTCGAACCGGTTCGTTCCCGGCGCTTCGCCGACGGTGGTCACGAATACGCCGGTAGCTCCGTTTTCATATTCAACATAAGCGGTGACATCGTCTTCGACCTCGATGTTGCGGTATTTTCCAAAGTGGCAAAATGCGCGGACGCGCTTCGGCATCAGGCCTGTCGTCCACTGCCACAGGTCCAGCTGGTGCGGGTCCTGATTCAGCAGCACGCCGCCGCCTTCGCCGGCCCACGTGGCACGCCATCCGCCGGAATTATAGTAGCTCTGCGAGCGGTACCAGTTGGTGATGATCCAATTGGTCCGTTTGATGTTCCCCAGTTCTCCGGACTGCACCAGGTCGCGCAGCTTGGTATACAGCGGCGAGGTGCGCTGGTTGTACATAATACCGAACAGCTTGCCCGATTCGGAAGCAGCCTCGTTCATTTCACGAACCGCCTTGGTGTACACCCCGGCTGGTTTCTCGACGATGACGTGGTATCCGTTCTCAAAAGCTTTGATCGCCAGCGCAGGATGATCATAATGCGGAGCGGCGATCAGGACGACATCCATTGCGTGCGAAGCGAAGAACGCCTCCGGCGTGTCGAACCTTTGCACCGATTCCGGCAGATGGGCCTGCGCCCACTCCAGACGGGCCGGGCTGGTATCGCATATCGCCGTCAGCTGCGCCCCCTTGATTTTATCCACCAAACTCAGTGCATGACTGCTTCCCATATTACCGATGCCGATAATGCCGTATCGTACTTGCTCCATCTTAAAAATCCCGCCTTCCCATTGATTATGAACAAAGTTTGCAGGCATGTAAGCCATTTCATCTTTCTCAAGCTTAGCCCGAATGACAGGGGAAGCAAATGGCTTAGATTAAGAGGGTTTTGCATAAAATTAAGGTGTTTTCGTAAAATGGGGATGATACAATGGCAGTACATCAGACGACTATTTTCTATATAAGGAGGGGCTTGATATGGCACAGGCCATGCAGCTTGGCGCGCGTCTTCCGGAAGGGCTTCGGATGCATGTCAGTCACGTCCAGCTCAAGAGGGGCTTTCCCGACTGGAACCGGGCCGAAGTCGCCCCAAGCTTTCATCGGCTCTATTACATCACGGAAGGTGAAGGCTCGGTCGTAATCAACGGCGTTACGTATTATCCCAAGCCGAACCAACTGATGATCATGCCTGCGGGTACGAGCCAGACGACCTACACGTCCAAGGAAAATCCATACACGCGCTATTTTTGCCATTTTGACGCGCAGGTGGGGGAGTGGCCCTTGTTCCATGCGGGGAGCAAGCTTTATATCAGCGACGTCGGCGACGCGGATTTTATTCGAAGCACCTTTAACGATATGATCGGTCAATTTCAAGAGGGCGGGCCTTTTGCGGCCTTGCGCATGCAGGCGGGTCTGCTGCACATGCTGGCCTGCTGCCTGGAAGAAGGCGGATACACCGACTATTGGATCGATTTCATGCAGCATACGGAAGGGAACAAGCTCGGCGGCGTGCTGCAGTACATTCATGACCATCTCCGTGAATCGATGGAAATCGAAAAGCTGGCCGAGATCGTCCACCTGCATCCGAACTACTTTATTCCTTATTTTAAAAAAGCGATGGGCTGCACGCCGATGCATTACGTTCAGCGCAAACGGATGGAGGAAGCTAGACGCCTGCTTTCATTTACGAACGCGCCTATCGCGGATATTGCCGATCAGCTCGGGATGCAGCTGTCGCACTTTTCCCGGCAGTTCAAGGGGCATACGGGCATGTCGCCGACGGAGTACCGGGCATGTACGCGTTAAGAACGATCTTCATATGGAGAAAAGGAACCCGCCTGCAATTTGCAGACGGGTTATTTTTTGCTTCGGTATACGCGTTCCGGACGGCCAACGAGACCATAGGATACGTCGGCAAAGACAATACCGAAACCTACGAGATGTTCCAGGTATCTCCGGCTAGTCGAGCGACTGATGCCGATCAGCTTGGCCACCTGATGGGCGGTTAGCCCCTCATTCACTGTCGATATGGTATGGACGACTTTTTCGAGCGTGAGTTTATCAATCCCTTTGGGAAGAAATGTATTCTCGGAGAGCGGCTCCGCTTTGACTGGGCTTGCCAGCAAGCGGTCCACATCGCTCTGGCCGATGCTGCCGGCCGTATCCAGCCGGGATAATTCCCGTTGGAAGGCCGCGTAGTGCAGCAGCGTCTCCTTCAGTCTGTCGAAGATGAGCGGCTTCATGAGATAATCGAACGCACCGCTGCGGATGGCTTCCCGGATCGGTTCGATTTCCCGGGCGGCGGTAATCATAATTACATCTGTGCTTCGGTAATGCTGACGGATGAACAGCAGCAAATCCAAGCCATTCGCGTGAGGCAGATAGATATCCAAGAGCACCAGATGGGGCTCCAGGATTTCCAGCTGCGACTTTGCCTGTATTTCATCCGTGGCGATGCCGACGACTTTAAACCCGGGCACTTGTTCAATGAACCGCCGGTTAATTTCCGCGATTTTTGTGTCATCCTCTACGATTAACACCTCAAGGACTGCGTTTTGTCCTGGCATTTCCATTGGGATGCTCCTTTCTGAATAGACCGGGTTGTTTGGGGATCGCCACCGTAAAGACCGTACCGCCGCCCGCTGTATTTCGATTGAACGTAATGTAACCGCTTAACTTACTGACCGCATGAACGACAAGGGCAAGCCCGATCCCGCGGTGTGCCCCCGGTTTGGTAGAGAAGCCCTTTTCATAGATCGTTTCTCCGATGTCTTCCGGAATGCCGATTCCGTTATCCTCGCATTCGATAATCAGGTCCTCACCCAAATCCGTCAGAAACAGCGTAACTTCGCCTTTGGATTCGGAGAAGGTTTGCCGTGCAAGAACGGCTTCCATCGCGTTGTCGATCAAATTTCCGATAATGGTCACGAGCAGGCTGCGGTCCATATTGTCCGGGATGTCAGCGAACGTGCTCTCAGGATCGATCTCAAAGGAAAGCTTCAGCTCTTGGGCGTGATTGTACTTGCCGATCAGCAGCCCACCGATGACCGGGTCCGGGATTTCCCTCATAACAAACTGAATCAAATGCTGGTGGACGTTCACTTCGCGATTGATCAGGTCTACCGCTTCTTGGTAAGACTCCAGCTGGATCAGGCCAGATATGACATAGAGCTTGTTGGAGTATTCGTGCGTCTGCGCCCGCAGCGATTCTGCAAAACGCTTGACCTGGGATAATTCTTCGGCCAGCCGGTATAGTTCCGGCTTGCTGCGGAAGCTGGAGACCGCCCCGGTTAATTGATTGTTCATATCCATGATAGGGAGCCTGTTTACGATCACTTCGTGGTCGCCGATCAGCATCTCCCGGTCGAACTCGGATTCGCCGCTCCGGACCACCTCCAGCAGCCGCGTGTTCGGAAGGACGTCCTCTATATGTTTTCCCATGATCGTTTCGTTCTCCGATAGATTCATCAACTGAAGCGCGAAACGGTTAGCCATCGTAATGAAACCATCCCGGTTAATGGCGATGATTCCTTCGCGGATCGATTCCAGGACCGCCTTTTTCTCTGTATACAGCGCGCCAATCTCCCTGGGCTCAAGACCATGGATGGAGCGTCTTACGCTGCGCGCAATCAGAACGGCTCCGCTAGCGCCGACGGCCAGACCGATCAAGCAGACCAATAAAATTTCATTTTGGTATACATCATTTATCCGATCGATGTTATCTGTCAGGAATCCAACCGAGACGATACCGATCACCGTTCCGTCGTCCGCGATAACAGGGGCTTTCCCCCGAACGGAAGGCCCCATGGAGCCGGTAGCTTTGGACACGATGGAATGTCCCGCAAGCACAGGGCCGTTGTCGCCGCCAACCATGGATTTTCCGATCCGGTCCGGCAGCGGATGCGAATATCGTATGCCTTCGCGGTTTCCTACAACGATGTACTGGGCGTCTGTTTTGATCCGGACGTTTTCAGAAATAGGCTGGATGATGGCCGAGGGATCCGGCTCGCTGAAGGCTTTTCTAATCTCCGGCATGATGGCTAGAGTTTCGGCTACTTTTAAGGCACGCTGACCGATCTGGTCCTCGAAAATGTTCGTGATCACGACATAAAAAATACCGCTTAGGCTGAGGGTGATAAAGGCAATCAGGGAACAGATGATCCAAATCAATTTTGTCTGCAGCCGCATGAATACCGGACGCCCCCCGTTTTTTTGCTTTTATTGTAGCATAAACCTGTTTGAAAGGGCTTTCATCTTATCGTGAACAAAATGAACAAAATGCCCATAATCGTGTTTTTAGATCTTATGTGCTTAACATTTGCTAAAGCTGCAGCGGGTGATATGCTGAGAACCACAAAAAAGAAAGCGCATACATCAGTGCGGCAGCATGTGGGAAGAAAGTTTAGATGAATGATGCGGAGGGTACTTAGATGAATACAAAAATGCGGAATAAAACCTGGAAAGTGATTCCCGCAATGGTGCTGGCGCTCAGTTTAGCCGCTTGTGCCAATGGAGGAGCAGCGAACAAGGAAGGGGCTTCCAAAGGGTCCAATTATCCCGAAAAAGCCTTAACGCTCGTGGCACCGTCAGGAGCGGGAGGAGGATGGGATATGACAGCCCGCACCATCGCCAAGGTATTAACCGAGACGAAGGCTACCAACAAGGCTATCACGGTAGAAAATAAACCGGGCGGAGGCGGCGCGGTTTTCATGGCCGAGTACGCGACCAAGGACAAGAAGGATGACTACAGATTGTTTGTCAGCTCTCCGCCGATCCTGATCAACAATTTGAAAAAGGAAGGCAACTCGCCGTATGGATATCAGGATACGACGCCGCTGGCCCAGCTGACAAAGGACTACGGTGCTATTGCCGTATCGGCTAACTCCAAATACAACGATCTGAAATCGCTGCTTGATGATTTGAAAGCAGATCCGGCCAAGTTCACGATCGCCGGCGGCTCAGCCCCAGGCTCCATGGATCATCTCGTGTCCATTCTCCCGGCATTCAAGTATGGAATTGATCCCAAAAGCGTAAAGTACGTGTCTTACGACGGGGGAGGCGAAGCCATTACCGCGCTGCTTGGCGGCAACGCGGATGTGCTGGGTACGGATGCCTCGTCGCTTGACCAGTATTTAAAGGCTGGAAAAATCAAGGTGCTCGCCGTGGCCGCCCCTGAACGTCTGGGGGGAAGCTTGAAAGACGTACCGACCATGAAGGAGCAGGGAATTGAAGCTGAATTTCTCATTTGGCGAGGTATTTTTGGTCCCAAGGAGATGAGCGCTGAAGCCAAGAGCTATTGGGATCAGGCTATTAAAAAAATGACCGAAACGAAAGAGTGGGCGGCCGAGATGACGGCGAACAACTGGGAAAATGATTACAAGAACAGCGACGATTTCAAGGCTTTCCTGGCCCAGCAAAATGATCAGCTCAAGGAAATGCTGACCGCTCTCGGCATGCAGAAGTAACGGCGATAGGAACGTCAGGGGAAGAGTCTTTCTTTCCCCTGTCTGAAGAGGAGGCGTGAAGACGATGAATCATACATTTGACCGCTATGCCGGTATCGTATTTTGTGCGGTCGGCATCGCTTTTGTCATCGGGAGCACAAGTATATCGACAAGTGCCTATGGCAGCAACGTCGGCGCGAATATCTTTCCGATGTTTCTCGGCGCATTTCTTTCGCTGATGAGCATCAGGCTGATATACGAAACTTTCCGCAGGCAGCAGAAGCAGCAGAATCAAGAAAAGCTCGATTACAGGCGTTTCGGCATTATTTTTACCGCCGCAGTGCTGTACGCGCTTTTCCTGGAGGATATCGGATTCGTCATCTCGACCTTCCTGTTTCTGATGATAGGCTTTCAAACGATGCAGAGGGGCCGCATCTGGGCTTCAATTGTAATCTCTGCCTGCTTCTCTTACGGTGTGTATTATCTTTATGTCAACGTGCTGGATGGTACCCTTCCCGGTTTTCCATCTTGGTTAGTCTTTTTCTAGGGGGTTGAACAGTGAGCACAGTTGAGTATTTGCTGCATGGACTAGGGACCGCGATGCAGTGGCATAATCTGGTCTTCGTATTTTTTGGCGTATTAATCGGTACCGTCGTTGGCGTTCTGCCCGGCATCGGTCCCATGAGCGGCGTGGCACTGCTTATTCCGATAACTGCAACCATGACATCGGGTCTGAGTCCTGAAGAAGCAGCCACAAGCTCAATTATCCTACTGGCCGGTGTGTACTACGGCGCGATGTACGGCGGGTCCACTACTTCGATACTGCTCAATACCCCCGGCGAATCCTCGTCTGTTGTCACGACATTGGACGGATACCAAATGGCGAAGCAGGGACGAGCGGGAGCGGCGTTGGCGATATCGGCCATCGGTTCGTTCGCCGCAGGCATCATCTCCTTGGTTGGACTTATCTGCCTGGCCCGCCCATTATCGGCGGTTGCGATCAAGTTTGGTCCTGCAGAATATTTTTCGTTGATGGTGCTTGGACTGCTTGCCATAAGCGGTCTGGCCGGCAAATCGATGGTCAAGGCGCTGATAATGACAGCGTTCGGACTGCTTCTCGCGACGATCGGGATCGACAGCGTATCCGGTGTAGAGCGGTTTACCTTCGGGATTCCTGAGCTTTATCAGGGACTGGAATTTTTGACGATTGCCGTAGGCATGTTTGCGGTAGGGGAAGTGTTTAAGACCATTTTGGAGCGGGACAATAACGACGGAGAAATCGCAAAAATCAGCCGTATTCTGCCGACGAAGCAGGATATGAAGGATAGCGCTGCACCGATCGCCCGCGGTTCCATTCTAGGTTTCTTTATAGGCCTGCTGCCAGGAGCAGGGGCCATTCTAGCATCCTTTTTTGCATATATTGTTGAAAAGAAGATCAGCAGACATCCCGAGAAATTCGGGAAAGGCGCTATCGAGGGGGTAGCGTCGCCGGAATCGGCGAATAATGCGGCTTCCGGAGGTGCCATGATCCCACTGCTCAGTCTGGGGATTCCGTCTTCCGGTACGACGGCGATTTTGATGGGTGCTTTTATTATGTACAATGTGCAGCCGGGTCCCTTGCTGTTTCAGGATCATCCCCAGTTGGCATGGGGGGTTATTGCGAGTATGTTCGTCGGCAATCTCATGCTGCTGATTCTCAATATGCCTCTAGTCAAGCTGTTCGCGAAGGTGATCGAAACGCCTGCTAAATATTTAATTCCTTTGATTATCGTCTTTTCGGTCTTCGGGGTGTACGCCGTCCAGTATTCGACATTCGATCTATTGTTAATTATGGGTTGCGGCGTCGTTGGGTATGTGTTGTCCAAAAACGACTTTCCGCTTGCGCCTCTCGTGCTCGGACTTATTCTCGGACCTATGATGGAGAATAACATGCGGCGCGCGCTTACGATTTCCAACGGCGATTTTATGATATTCCTTCAGAAGCCGGTTTCCCTGGTATTTCTGTTTATTGGACTGTTATGGATTACGATCCCGTTGATCCTGAAGCTGAAAGGCAAGAAGGTTCTTGTTAATGAGGAAGGCTAGGAAAGGAAATGTCATTTATGGATATGGAGTGGCTGCTTCTCGGTCTTTTGAAAATTATTGTTATTAATATCGTGCTGAGCGGCGATAACGCTGTCGTTATCGCTCTCGCTTGCAAACACCTGCCGCCCGAACAGAGGAAGAAGGCGATATTCCTTGGCAGTTCCGGTGCGATTGTTCTCCGCTTTGTACTGACCATTGCTGCCGTTTGGCTGCTGCAGATTCCTTTCGTACAGTTGACGGGAGGCATTATGCTGCTCTGGATTGCGCTCAAACTCATGTCCGGCGAAGAAGGAGAGGAAAAGCTTGAAGCAAGCGCCCACCTCGGAAGAGCCATCAAAACCATTATGATCGCCGATCTGGTGATGAGCCTTGATAATGTGGTAGCGGTGGCCGGAGCGGCGTCAGGGAATTACGTCTTAATCGCCGTCGGACTTGCAGTTAGTATCCCATTAATTATTTGGGGCAGCAGACTGCTAATGTCTCTAATGAACAAATTTCCGGTCATCGTTATTCTTGGCGTTGCGCTTCTCGGCTACACAGCGGGCGAAATGATCCTAAAAGAAAAGAGGTTCGCCGGTTTTATGGAAGCTTTACCTCATGTTTTTTACATCATCATCCCGTTGGTGCTCGCCGTTTTGGTTGTCCTTGGGGGGAGATTGATGCAGCACTAGCGTCAGATGCATGAATCCCGGAGCAATCCGGGCGCAAGTACCTCACAAAGGTAAATGATTAACTTATATTTTAACGGATCTGATTAGGAAGTGGCCAAGAGGCGATAAAAAAGGTGTTATCTGGCGCGGCCTATTGGTTGAAATTTGATGATGGGGAGCGTGGGAGATATGGCTGTGCCGAAATCGGGGAGCACGAATATCGTCGTCCGGGTGGAAATGGACAAGGCCTCGGCTGCATTTGGAAGGATCGCTATGGCGATCGGGGATTCAGGGGGAGATATTGTCGCCATTGATGTCAGCGGGACGGGAAAGGTCACTACGATTCGGGACCTGACGGTCAATATCACGGATACGGGAACGAAAGATCTAATTGTACAGGTTTTGGATAAACTTCCCGGCGTCAAGGTTCTGCAGGTTTCTGACCAGACATTCCTGATGCATTTGGGAGGGAAAATTGAGGTGACACCGAAAATGGCCATCAAATCGCGGGATGATCTGTCACGAGTTTATACTCCCGGTGTTGCCAGTGTATGTATGGCAATTCATGAGGACCCTTCCAGTGCCCACACCCTTACCATCAAACGCAACACGATTGCAGTGGTGTCAGATGGGAGTGCCGTGCTCGGGCTCGGAAACATCGGTCCACTTGCCGCAATGCCCGTGATGGAAGGGAAAGCGATGCTGTTCAAGCAGCTGGCGGGTGTTGATGCCTTCCCCATCTGTCTGGACTCGCAGGATACGGAGGAAATTATCGCGACGATTAAACGGATTGCTCCGGCCTTTGGAGGTATCAATCTGGAAGACATCTCGTCTCCGCGCTGCTTTGAAATTGAACGGCGGCTGATCCAGGAGTTGGACATTCCTATTTTTCATGATGATCAGCATGGGACGGCTGTCGTTCTGTTGGCAGGCCTCTATAATGCAGTTAAATTGGTCGGGAAGAGGCTCGAGGATTGCAAGATCGTGCTGTGCGGCATCGGTGCAGCCGGCATTGCCTGCACCAAAATCCTTCAAGCTGCCGGTGTTACGCGGATCGTTGGAGTTGATCGGGACGGCGCAATAGTCCGTGGGAACGAATATACTCATGACGCCTGGCGTTGGTACGCGGAGCATACGAATCCGGACAAGGAGTCGGGGACATTATCGGACGTGATTACGGGTGCTGATATTTTTATCGGTGTGTCAGGACCTGGTATATTAAAGCGAAACGATATCGCTAAGATGGCTTCCGATCCCATCGTCTTCGCTATGGCGAACCCAACACCGGAAATTGCGCCGGAGGAAGCGGAGGGCATTGTACGGGTAATGGCCACAGGCCGTTCGGATTATCCGAATCAGATTAACAATGTTCTTTGTTTCCCAGGACTATTTCGCGGAGTACTCGATTGCCGAGCCTCCAGGGTGACCGAGGAGATGAAGATTGCTGCCGCCATGGCCATTGCTTCGGTTGTGGGGGAGGATGAGCTGAATGAGCAGTATATTATCCCGAGTGTCTTTAATCCTCATGTTGCAGATAAGGTAAAAGAAGCCGTAATTCAGGCTGCCTATGCCTCAGGAGTGGCAAGGCGAAGGGAACGCGGTATTTAGTGATCATTTATCCCATCTTATATTTAATGTGCAGCCGCGAGTAATCGCGTTTTTTTCGGTACATGAGAAGTTGAAGATGGAGTGAATCCCAAATGTACGAATTCTTATGTTCTTATTTCATATAGCGGTTGGAAGGTGTCTGTTAAAATCAAACTGAGCTCCATGTTATAACGTAATATCAATATGGAATATTTTACAACTTGTTATAAAGGTCCAGACGTGGTAAATTATAAATCCGGCCGCTGATAAAGCGCCGGCAAGTAAAAAGAAATTTTTTTAAAAAAAGCTTGCAATTAAGAAATGAACATGATATATTATAAGAGTTGCTGCTGAAACATAAGGCGGTAACGAAAACGAAGTTTGATCTTTGAAAACTGAACAACGAGTGAGTATACATGCGACGGTCTTCGGACCGGAGCAACTTGAGATTAAATCAATCTCGTCAGTTTCAAAATGAGCTACAAACTTTCGTTGGAAAGCTACTCCCTTCGGGTGAGCAGATTCTTCCAACTTTATTGGAGAGTTTGATCCTGGCTCAGGACG
>NZ_NQMO01000005.1 GCF_002257645.1 Paenibacillus sp. XY044
AGTCCGCTCGACTTGCATGTATTAGGCACGCCGCCAGCGTTCGTCCTGAGCCAGGATCAAACTCTCCAAGAAAGTTGATAAAGCTCATTTTGAATCTGACGAGATTGATTTAATCTCAATTTAAAACATCATCCATTTGTTCAGTTTTCAAGGAACTTGATCGCTGCGTTTGACATTTTTCTATCAAATCCGACGCAGGATTATATTGTATCATGTCATTCATATCGTGTCAACACTTATTTAGCAAGCATTGAGAAGATTTGAATCACCGCCTTGTTTAGCGGCAAGAAATAATATATCACGGATAACGGATATTATGCAACAGTTTTTTTAAATTTATGTTGTGGTAAAATTTACTTACTTATAGTTAGCCAATTCTCTTCATTACCGACGTAACCTATTTTACATTAACAGTGAATCGCCAAGCTAGGAATGCTATTCTTGAGGCATTTGATTTCTCACCGTGTGCTTATTTACCCAAAGGATCATGACTAGAAGGTCAATACTCTCAGCATCGTTACTTCGTGTTTTCTAAAAGGAGGCTAACAAATGAACGATTGGTTGAACCGGATCCGCAAAGGCATCGGCAAGAAGCTGGCTGCCATTCACCGCTGGAACGCATGGATGGTTGCTTTTCTGGGGTTCAGCGGAGTCATTCTTCCCCTTGGTTTCTGGCGTGAGGTGCTTGGCGGAGGCAGGGTCTGGCTGAAGTGGCTTCATATTGGTGTCGGTTTAGCCCTGCTCCTTCCCGTCGTCTACTACCTCTTTCTGGCGGGCAAGCACTGGAAGCTGCTCAAGGACCGTCCCAAGCAGAAGTGGAATGTCATCATCGTACTGTTCCTGCTGGTCGGATGGTTTCTTTCCGGGGTGGTTCTGTGGCAGTTCCGGGCATTCGGTCCGGCATGGTCCAATCCAGCCCTGACGATTCATGATCTTTTTACTTGGGTGGGTCTGCCCTATATCATTTATCACTCGGTTACCCGTACCCAGTGGCTAAAGGAGCCTCATCGGCGGACGGTGAAGTCCGGAGCTGACCGGCCAACCACCACATACGCTGCAAACGAGCCGCTTTATACGCGCAGAGCTTTTATCCGATCAGCGATCGGGGTAGGTTTGGCGGTAGCGTTCGGGCCTTCTTTTATCAAATGGCTGGGCAGCAGTAGCGGCTCATCACAGCAAAACATGGAGGAGCTGCTCGAAAAGGACGCCAATCATCTGGTTCCGGCACCCACGCCGGCAGCGGAATCCCTCACTCCGGTCGGTGGAGGGGCTAAAGGCAACTTCCGCATATACACCGTAACCCCCATTCCCGCATTTGATAACGCCAACTGGTCCTTTACCGTGGATGGGCTTGTCAAAAAACGATTGCAATGGAACTGGGAACAATTCGTTAAGCTCCCGCGCGTCGTTCAGGTCAGCGATTTTCACTGCGTCACCGGGTGGTCGGTGTACCATAACACTTGGGAAGGCATTCCCCTTACAAAACTGCTGGATGAAGCCGGGGTTCAATCCGCTGCACAGACCGTGAAGTTTTATTCGGGTGACGGGGTCTACACGGACTCTTTAACATTGGAACAGGCCCGTATGGACGACATATTGGTGGCCGTGCTGCACGACGGAAAGCCGATTCCGAGTGACCTCGGCGGTCCGGTTAGGCTGATCGTTCCCCAAATGTATACCTATAAATCCGTAAAGTGGCTGAACCGGATCGAGCTGATCCAAGACGACCATATCGGCTATTGGGAAGAGCGAGGCTACGATAAAAACGCCTGGCTTCCAGACGCCAAACGGACATAACTCGCTCCTTACAGGCCCTCAATCAACGTTCAAGCCCCTCCTCATGACCGCCGAAAACAAGGCAGCGGCCTTCCCGCTGCCTGCGGTCATGTAATTATCCGCATCCGTTCTGTCAAACCCCATCCATACAGCCCCGGTCCATTCCGGCGTATAGCCGACAAACCAAAGATCGCGGTTCCCCTTGCTGCTGACGCCAGGCAAACCAAGCTGCGTCGTGCCCGTTTTGCCCGCTACCGGCCGGTTCATCCTCGCTTTCATGCCTGTGCCCTCGTTCACGACGCCGCGCAGCATGCTCGTCATATGTTCCGCCGTCGAATGCGAGATGACCGGGCGTTCATCCGGACGATAGGCATACAGCACCCGACCTTTTGAATCCGTAACCTGCCGTACGAGATGCGCTTCACGATAAGTACCTCCGCTGGCAAACACGCTGTACGCCTGCGCCATTTTCAAGGGAGAGACACCGGAATGAACGCCGCCAAGCGCAATGGACAGATTAGCATCCTCCGAGGCAAGTGAAATGCCAAGCTTCGCCGCGAACTGTATCGCCTTTGTAATCCCTACCTGTTGCAGCAACCATACGGCCGGAGCATTTACAGACTGCTGCAACGCTTGCCTCATGGTCATTTGCCCCTGATAGGCTCCGCCCAAATTCTGTGGCCTGTAGCTCCCGTAAGCTATCTTGCGATCCTGAAGCATGCTGTCCGGCGAAAATTTACCGCTCTCAAGGGCCGGACCGTAAGCGACAATCGGCTTGAAGGCGGAACCCGGCTGTCTGGCATCGATCACGGCCCGGTTCAAGCTGCCTGCAGCAGGATGCCTGCCTCCGGTCAGCGCCACGATCTCCCCCGTCCGATGATCCATAATCACCATCGCTGCTTCAACCTGCTGATCCTTGCCGTCCGGCGGAAAGAAATCCGGGTTGGCGAAGGTATCTTCCAGCGCAGCCTGTGCAGCCATATTCATTCCCGTTATGATGGTATACCCACCCGTCTTCAACTCTTCCAACGTTTTGCCTGTTCGCTGCGCGGCTTCCTTGAGAGCAGCATCTATATAAGAGGCCCCGAACATAGGAGGATTAACATCCGCCGGCGGCTGATATTTCGTATTCATAGCAGACATCATGTCATCACGGGTAATCAGACCTTGCCGCTTCATAATGCCAAGCACTACGTTTCGCCGTTGTACGGGCAGGTCGCCCTTATATAACGGATTGTAAATGGACGGTCCCTTTGGAATGGCAGCCAAGGAGGCGATTTGCGCCATACTGAGCTTTTTCAGATCCGTCACCCCGAAATAATGCTCCGCCGCAGATTTGATGCCGAATTGCCCATCCCCCATATAAATCGCATTCAAATACAATTCCAAAATGTCATGCTTGGACAAGCGTTTCTCCAGCGCAAAAGCGATGGAAGCCTCGTTCAGCTTGCGCAGCAGCGTTCGATCCCGGTTCAGATACAGATTTCGTGCCAGCTGCTGCGTAATGGTGCTGCCGCCTTCCGAAATCCGCATATGGATCGAGTTGGTGTATACCGCACGCGCAATCCCATTGTAATCCAGTCCATCATGTCCATAAAAACTCCGGTCCTCCACGGCCAAAAAAGTGTCCAGCAGCAAATCAGGCATATCTTCCAGATGCGCCTTGACCCTGTAGCCCGACTGCGGCAGTTGTATTTTTCGAAGCTTGGTCCCGTCCGAGGCCACCAGGATGCTCGACTCCGGCAATACCAGTTTCTCGGGATGACGCCCCACGACGATGCCTCCGTACACATATACATAAAACAGACCTGCCAGTACGATCACTGCACCGATGACCGCGACATCGAACGAGAGGTAGAGCCCCCTCATCACCTTACGCCAAACCATTGCCTGCAGGCTGTTCATGACGCCGTCATCAGGCTTTCCAGAAGCCTTTCCAATCCTTGCGCTTCCCGTTTCACGGATTCCATATCGAAATCCGGCGACTGCTGACTGCCCGAATCCGCAGCCTCCAATGTACGGAGCAGAGATTTTATTCGCAAAATGACTGCCATGACCTCTTCGTTGTCCAGAAGCGGAGTCGTTTCATTTGGGATGGGCGGTGTGGATAGTCGATCGGCTGAAGATGTTGTCCTCCCTCTATGAATGCCCTGTAAGTGGCTCACCAATGTCTTCAACTCACCACCGGAGGCAACTTTCAGTTCACTGAAGGATCCTCGATCTGCCAGCTCCTCCGCGGCTCTCACGATCTGCTTCATATCATCCGCAAGTTTTTGCGAGCGAAGCATGAACAAACCAGCAAACACGGCGAAAAAAACAGCAGCGGCAATCGGCGTTTTACCAATATAGTTCACCAGACCACGGGCTAGCCTGGCAAAAAATGAATCGGGCGAAACATGTGCATAGGACCACGCAAAGACACGGTATGTCAAAAAGAGAACGATACCGCTTAACAAAGCGCTTCCCGTCATTATATACAGATAAGCAGCCCGAACCGTTAACCGTTTACTCAAAACTTAGGCCTCCTCTCTGCATAGTGGAAAATCACCCACCTATGCGCAAAAGGATACCAGACAATTCTTAACAAACACCCGCGAAATCCTTAACATTCCCTTAAACTTCACCGCAAGCAGAAAAAAAAACCAACAATGTCGGCATGAGAAAAAAAGAAAAAAAAGCCCTGAACCCATTTTTCAATGAGTCAGGACTTTCTTGGTCACGGTTCTATAAATCGTTCGCTTCTTCATTCAAAAGACGGATGAGCTCGTTCTCGTCCTCGATCACCTGAATGCCGAGCTGCTTGGCTTTGGCCAGCTTGCTGCCGGCTTTCTCCCCGGCAATGAGCAGGTCCGTCTTGGCAGAGACGCTGCCTGTCACCTTTGCTCCAAGCGCCTCCAGCTGCGCCGACGCCTCATCGCGGGTCATTTGGTGCAGCGTGCCGGTCAATACGACCGTCTTCCCGCTAAAGAAGGAGTCGTTTCTAACCGTCTGAGGTGCCTCAGGCGCCTGCGCTTCCACACCAAGGGAGAGCATTTTCTCGATACCTGCCACCACAAACGGATCAGCAAAGAAGTTCACGATGCTCTCAGCGACAATGCCGCCGACATCCGGAAGGGCGATTAACTCCTCTACGTCGGCTTTCATCACGGCGTGAAGATCCCGATAATGATCCGCCAGCATTTTGGCAGTGGATTTACCGGTGTTGGGTATACCCAGTGCATAAAGGAAGGAAGCGAGGTCCCTCCCCTTGCTTTTCTCAAACGCCTCCAGCAGATTCATCGCCTTTTTCTCGCCAAAACGATCCAGCTTCACCAGCTGCTCAAATGTCAGCTCATACAGCTCCGCCGCTTCGCGCACGTTCAGTTCGTCGTACAGCTGTCCGGCTGTTTTATCGCTGAACGTCTCGATATCCATCGCGTCACGGGAGGCGAAATGCGTAATCCGCCCGATGATCTGGGGTCTGCAGTCCAGTTTATTGTTGCAGAAGAGGTGCGCGCCGCGCATTTCCAGCGGGAAACCGCATGCCGGGCAATGCTCAGGGTAAATAATTTCACCGCCGTCGTTTTCTTCGGTCACCTTACCCAGAATCTCCGGAATGACGTCGTTGGAACGGCGAATAAACACGCGCGTACCCAGCGCATATTTCAGGTTCTTACGTTCGATGTCCCCAACGTTATTCAGCGTACAGTTCTGAACGGTAACGCCAGCCAGCTCCACCGCCTCTACCCGGGCGAGCGGAGTAACCTTGCCGGTACGGCCCACGTTCCAGCTGACGGACTCCAGCACGGTCGTCGTCTCTTCCGCCTCGAATTTGTAGGCTACCGCCCAGCGAGGGAATTTATCCGTATAACCGAGCGCCTCGCGCGTGCGCATGTCGACGATTTTAATGACGGCTCCGTCTATGAGATAGTCCAGGCTGGATCGGCGCTCCTGAATTTCGGCCAGCTGCTCCATCACATCGTCGAAGTTATCGAAATACGTGATGTACGGGTTGACCTTAAAGTGATTTTCCCGCAGAAATTCCATCATTTCCTTATGGCTGTCGAATCGGATGTTATCCGAATAGCCTACGTTGTAGAAATAGGCATTCAAACGGCGCTCGGCAGTCACCTTCGGGTTCAGGTTGCGCAGCGCCCCCGCCGCTCCGTTCCGGGCGTTCTTGAGCGGCTCAGCCGCCGTCTTGTTGTACTCTTCCAGTACAGAGAGGTTCATAATCCCTTCTCCCTGCACCTCAATCGTTCCACCCTTATAAGGGATACTCAACGGCACGGACTTGATCGTCTTAATCTGCGGAAGGATGCCTTCGCCAACCACGCCGTTCCCGCGTGTAGCTGCCTGAACCAATCTTCCGTCGGTATAGGTCAAATTGAGCGTGAGCCCGTCAAACTTCAGCTCCACCGCATAGCTCAGCTCCGGCAAAGGGTTATCCGGGTTTTTCTTGTTATAGTCTTGAACCAGCCTTACAGCCCTTGCGTTCCAGCTGCCAAGCTGTTCGATATTTTGGGCCTTATCCAGGCTCCACAGCGGAGCCAGATGACGATGCTGGACAAATCCTTTGAGCAGCTCTCCCCCTACACGCTGTGTCGGAGAATCCGGCAGCGTCACGCCGGTCTCCTTCTCCAATGCAACGAGCTGGTCGTACAAAGCGTCGTACTCTTTATCGCTAATGGCAGGCGCATCCAGCGTGTAGTATTGATAATTGTGCTTATTCAGCTCGGCTACGAGCTGCTCCATGGTCAACTTCGGATCCATGCAGGGTCATCCCTCCGTCTATAGATTCATAATTTTAATTTTCCACTTTGGTGATCGGGGCAAATCCGGCCAGAAGGCGTTTCACGCCAACCGGCGCCGGAAAGGCAATCTGCAGCTCCGTATCGTTGCCGCTGCCTTTGACCGAAACGACCGTCCCGACACCCCATTTGCCATGGGAGACCTTGTCCCCTGCCTTCAGGGCGGTGAGGTCCGATGTGCTGCCTACGGCTGCCATTTTGGCTGGAGTGGATGTGGTCACCGTCACCCGGCTCTCTCTGCCCACGGAAGTAGCCGTGGAACCGCTCAGCGAGGATGGCGCCGCGCTTTTTCCAAAGTTGCTGCCTCCGCTTCCAAAGCCTCTGCCGCCATAAGAACCGCCAATATTGCCTCCCCGGCGGTAGCGGTCACGGGCAACGACCGTATCCTCCTTCAGCTCCTCCGGAATCTCATCCAGGAAGCGGGATGGCGGGTTCGCCGTCGTCCGGCCGAACAAGGTACGCATCTGCGCGCAGGAGAGGAACAGCTGCTGCTCCGCGCGGGTAATCCCGACGTAAGCCAAACGGCGCTCTTCCTCCAGCTCCTCATTATCCTGGAAGGCCCGGCTGTGCGGGAATACGCCCTCTTCCATGCCGATGATAAACACCACCGGGAACTCGAGCCCCTTGGCGCTATGCATCGTCATCAGGACAACCGCATCCGCTCGGTCCTCCTCGCTGTCGTTCATGCTGTCGATGTCGGCAATGAGTGCCAAATCGGTCAGAAACGCCACCAGTGACTTATCTTCATTATTCTTCTCAAATTCCATCGTAACAGACAAGAACTCGTCGATATTCTCCAGGCGGGACCGGGATTCAATCGTATTTTCACGCTGCAGGTCGATCCGGTATTGGGACATCTCCAGCATTTTCTCAGTCAGCTCGGTGACGGACAAGAACTCCACCATCTGGTAAAGAGCCGATATCATATCGTAAAACTCCACCAGCGCATTGCGGGTCCGTCCGGCAAAGCCGAGATCGTCAACGAACTCCAGCACGCGGAAGATGGAAACTCCCCGCTCCGTCGCTGCGGCAGCGAGTTTGGCCACTGTCGTATCGCCGATGCTCCGTTTGGGAACGTTAATGATCCGCGTCAAGCTGATATCGTCATCCGGATTGGAGAGCATGCGCAGATAGGCCAGCATATCCTTGATCTCTTTGCGGTCGTAGAACTTGATGCCGCCGACGATCTGGTACGGGATGTCCGACTTGATCAAAATTTCCTCGATAACCCGGGACTGGGCGTTGGTCCGGTACAGGATGGCATGATCCTGGTACGACTTGCCCTGATTCACGTTCTTGCTGATCTCCGAGGTCACAAAATACCCTTCGTCATGCTCCGAGTCGGCACGGTACACTTTAATCTTCGCGCCTTCGCCTTTATCGGTCCACAGCTTCTTCGGTTTACGCCCGGTGTTCTGTCCAATGACTTCGTTCGCCGCGTTCAGAATCGTCGAGGTCGAGCGGTAGTTCTGTTCGAGCAGAATCGTGCGTGCTTCCGGATAATCCTCTTCAAAATTCAAAATGTTGCTGATGTCCGCGCCGCGCCAGCGGTAAATGGACTGGTCGCTGTCGCCGACGACGCAAATCCGGTGATGGCTGTCAGCCAGCATCCGGCACAGCATGTACTGCGCCCGGTTCGTATCCTGGTATTCGTCGACATGGATGTACTGGAACTTTTTCTGATAAAAATCCAGCACTTCCGGCACTTCCTTAAACAGCTGGATCGTAGCCATGATCAAATCGTCGAAATCCAGCGAGTTGTTGGCCTTGAGCCGCTTCTGGTACATCGTGTACACCTTGGCGACCAAGCCTTCGAAATAGTCTCCCGCCTTCTGTTCATACTGCGCCGGGGTTACGAGTTCGTTCTTCGCCGTGCTGATGACGGACTGGATCGCCTTCGGTTCGAATTTCTTCGTGTCGAGGTTCAGATCCTTCATGCAGTTACGAATCACCGACAGTTGGTCCGTCGAATCCAGAATGGAAAAGTTCGAAGTGAACCCGATGCGTTCAATGTCTCTCCGCAAAATGCGGACGCACATCGAGTGGAACGTGGACACCCAAATGTCCCGGCCTTCATTGCCGACCAGCTTGGCTACCCGATCCTGCATCTCGCGTGCGGCTTTGTTGGTAAACGTAATGGCCAGAATGCCCCAAGGCGGAGCCTTGCGGGTTGCGATCAAGTAAGCGATCCGGTGCGTCAGCACCCGGGTCTTGCCGCTGCCTGCGCCGGCCATAATGAGCAGCGGCCCGTCCGTGGCTTCCACGGCTTGGCGCTGCTGCGGGTTCAGTCGTTGTACTGCTTGTTGTATATCAATAGGTTGCATGCGTGCATGCTCCTTCCTGCTATAGAAATTCACAAAACTGATGGGGTGTCATTGACAATTCTAATGCTGCTTACTATTATTCTTTAACGGCCTTAACCGTCAGCAGCGCCTGCTTCAAATCCTCGTAAACGACATTGCCGACGACGATCGTATCGCAGACGGCAGCAGCCTGCCGGGCCGAATCGGCATCCTTGATGCCTCCGCCGTAGAACAGCTTGGCCCCGTTCAGAGAGCGGTGAATATGCCGTACGGTTTCCATGTCCCCGAACGTTCCGCTGTACTCCACATAGACGACCGGCAAAGACATCAGCTTATCCGCGACCTGGGCGTATGCCGCCGCTCCTGCCGCATCCAGTCCGGTCTGCGCTCCGGTCAAACGGGCAACCGTAGAATCGGCATTCAGGACGATATATCCTTCGGGAACGAGCAGTTCCCACGGGATCATGTACCCATACTCTTCCACCGCCCGTTGATGATGGCCAACCAGCCATGCCGAATCCGAAGCATTGAGTACCATGGGGATCATATACAGATCAAAACCCGGCACGATCGCCTCCAGGTCGGACACCTCCAGCACGCAGGGGACCTCATACCGCCTGATGCGGGACATCAGCTCCACGGTATTGTCGAACGTTACCCCGCTGGATCCGCCCACCATGACGGCGTCCGTGCCGGACATGCAAACCGCATCCAGCGCTTCGTCTCCGATCTCCTTATCCGGGTCAAGCTTAAACACATGCCTCCATGGCATAATCATTTGCATCAAACGGCATTCCTCCACGACAAATCTTCATAAATCTAGTCTATGTCAGCACCGGGTGAGTGTCAATTTGCGTTCGCATAAAATGCGAACATTTTTTCGCCAATCCGCCGCACGCAAAAAAGAAGATATGCTCCGGGTGAGAAGCATATCTTTCAAGCCATAAACGATTCATCGGGTGAACAATATGGATGCAATTACCACCCGAACGCAAGCTGCCAGCGGTTGTCCCCGAGCTCTTGTTCCGTCACAAAGTCGGAGTACACGCCCGTAACCCCCATTCGCTGCAGCCTATCGATTTCGGAAGGATCGTTAATCGTATTCACATAAGCCGTGATTCCAGCTTTCTTCAGCTTAGCCAGAAAGCCCGGTTTGGCTCGGGATTCCGGGATTGTTACCGCCTCAATTGAATGGCTGGCGGCGAAATCGATGACTTCCTGATCCGTATCCTTGGATGCGTACAGCGTATATATGATGGACGGAAACTCATAAATGCCGTTCACCATTTCCAGCATAGGCTGGTCGTAAATCTGCGGCACGACCCTTTCCAGCAGCGCGGGATCGCGTTTTTTCGCCGTATCCACGAGAATCTCCAGCTCTTTTTGAATATCCGCCTGCTCCTGTTCCTTCGTATCCGTCACGATATAAATATCGGGATAATGCTCCATCAGGTCCAGAATATCCGACCAATCCAGCGGCTCGTACGCGCCGAGGATTTTGCTGGTTTTAAAGTCACTGTAGGTCATCCTCCCCGACTGCTTGTCCTGCGGAAGATCATCCTTTTGCCCCAGCAGCTCGGTCATGTACTGCGTCCATTCATGCCTGGCCACCAGGTGGCCGTCCGCCGTCAGAAGAAGATCCACCTCGAACACGCGGTTTCCTTTTTCATAGTTGGCAATAAACGCTTCGTAGGAATTGGTGTACGCATGCTCGCGGATCCCGCCCATCGCGTGGGAAATGACCTGGTAATCGGTAAAATTGTTGCTGATGTCCTTGGAGCTTCCCTGGGGAACCCACATCATCAGGCCGGCCGCCACGACCAGCGCCAGCAATGCCACCCATTTCCTCATCGGTATCACATCCTTTGCAGCAGCTTTCAGCGTGAGGGGAGCGCGTCTGAATAATTGGGAGCCGAATAAAAAGATAATTAAGTAGAGATTACCCGTTCGGGAGTAGCGTCAAACGATGAAGAGGGGTGGGGATTGTTGGGAAAAGAAAAAGGCACCGCCGAGAGCGGAGCCTTATCGAAGCTTTCATTAGAGATAACCATTCTACTCTGTTCCTTGATCTTTAGTAGATAGATCCTGAATAAAATCATGCAGTCCCTCCCGCCAATCCCTCAAATCACTCAGCCCGTTAACCCGAATCGCCATATGATCCATGACCGAATATGCAGGACGGGGAGCCGGACGGGGAAATTGAGCCGTTGTGCAGGGCTCAAGCCGGGCAGTCATCTGAATACCAGCTTTGTCCGCTTCGTCAAAAATAGCACGGGTGAAGTCAAACCAGGTGCACTGCCCTGCATTGGAGGCATGGTAAATCCCGTATTTCTCCGTTTGGACGAGTTCGAGCAGAAAGCGGGACAAATCCACGGTGAATGTAGGTGAACCCAGCTGGTCATTGACGACCTGGAGCATGGGTTTCTCTTGACCGAGGCGCAGCATCGTTTTGACAAAGTTGGCTCCGTGTGCGCCATACACCCAAGAGGTTCGGACGATAAAGTAACGGGAAGACAGGCTCTGTACAAACTGTTCGCCGGCCCGTTTGGTCTTGCCGTAGATGCTTTGGGGATCGGTCTCGTCATATTCTCGGTAAGGAACAGAAGATCTTCCGTTGAAAACATAATCCGTGCTGATATATACCAGCTTGGCTCCTCCGCTCTCCGCCGCCGTCGCTATATTCCGCGTGCCGATCGCATTAACCCGGTAAGCCCCGTCAATGTCCGTTTCTGCGGCGTCAACGGCGGTGTAGGCCGCGCAGTGGACAATCGTGTCCGGCCCAAAATCGGCGACGACCTGCTGGCATGCATCCCAACTGGTAATATCGAGCATGGAACGCCCGCATCCCAGAACTTGATGCCCTGCTTGCTGGAACAAGGCGGCCACATCTCGGCCGAGTTGTCCTCCGGCTCCTGTCACCAGGACTTTCATACGCCGTCCCCCAAACGCGGACCGTACTGCTTTGTATAATAATCCTGATACTCGCCGGATAGAATTCGCGCCCACCACTCTTTATGATTTAGATACCACTGAATGGTCTCTTTGATGCCGGATTCAAAATGGTGCCGCGGCTTCCATCCGAGTTCCCTCATTATTTTGGCGGGATCGATTCCGTAACGGCGGTCATGCCCCGGCCGATCCTGAACATGCGTAATTAATGATTCCGGTTTACCCAGTTCCTCCAATATCGTTCTGACGATATGAAGGTTCGTCCGCTCATTGTTGCCGCCGATGTTATAAACTTCGCCCGGCTTGCCTTGGTAGATGACAAGGTCGATGGCAGAGCAGTGGTCTTCAACGTACAGCCAGTCCCGGATATTTAACCCGTCGCCGTAGACAGGCAGCGGCTGCTCACTGAGGGCGCGGGAAATCATTAGCGGAATCAGTTTTTCCGGAAACTGATACGGACCGTAGTTGTTGGAACAGCGGGTAATATTCACGGGCAGTCCAAAGGTTTCATAATATGCTCGAACCATGAGGTCCCCTCCGGCTTTGCTCGCGGAGTAAGGACTGTTTGGGGCGAGCGGCGTCTCTTCCGTGAAGAGGCCGGTGTCTCCCAGTGTGCCGTATACTTCGTCGGTGGACACCTGAACGAATTTAGTCACACCATGCTTCCGGGCTGCATCGAGCAGCACCTGCGTCCCGAGCACATTCGTCTTCACGAAAATATCCGGTTCAAGTATGCTTCGGTCTACATGGGATTCAGCCGCAAAGTTTACGACGACGTCGATCCCTCGCTGAAACCATAAATCCACCGCTGCCGCATCCGTAATATTGTCTGCCGTAAAGGTGTAGTGGGGATGATTCTGTACGGAGCTAAGGTTCTCGAGGTTGCCGGCATAGGTCAGTGCATCCATATTGATGATTTCCAAATCGGGATACTTTTGAAGCATATATACTATGAAATTACTGCCAATAAACCCCGCCCCGCCGGTAACGAGCATTTTCCTTCCCATCGTTTAATCCCTCCTGGTCGTTAATCAAAAGTTAAGCTCCGCATCCTTCAGCAGCGGATGACGCTGATCTTTATCCGACAGGATCGGAATTGCGACCGGCCAGTCTATGCCAAGAGCGGGATCGTTCCACAATATGCCCCGGTCATGCTCAGGAGAATAGTATTCATCTACCTTATACAGAACCTGCGTACCGGGAACCAGCGTGCAGAATCCGTGGGCAAACCCTTTGGGCACGAGCAGCTGCCGCTTGTTATATTCGCTTAGAATAACCCCGATCCATTCTCCAAACGTCGGCGAATCTCGCCGGACATCTACAATCACATCATAAATTGCACCGCCCAGAACGCGGACTAGCTTGGTCTGGGCTTTGGGGTTCAATTGATAGTGAAGGCCGCGGATGACGCCTGCCTCTGCGGAAAGCGATTGATTATCCTGAATGAATGTGTGCGTTATTCCCTGCTGACGCAGCACAGCCTCGTTATAGCCCTCCATAAAAAAACCCCGGTTGTCCCCATGAACAACAGGTTCGATCCACACGGCATCTGCCAAGCGTAATTGATTCACTTTCACACTGAAGGCCCCCTAATGGTAGTCTTGTAACCAAAATCGCATTCATTCTTATTAATATATGATGCTTTCAATCCGTGCGGTGATATATTGGTCCGCCCTTTTTCGGTATAAATCATCATAGGGAAACCATATCAATCGAGTGAGGTCAAAGAGGTATAGGGAGGTTTGGAAGAGCGGAAGCTCACGATTCAAATTCCATATATATACAATACACTATACCGGCAGCACGAGGAAATGAATATTTTAGTTTGAAAAACAAGCCATTGCGAATACACTTTCGACTGATCTCAGGGTAAAACAAAAAAAGGCAGAATCCGCGCCTTGTGGCGTGATTCTGCCTTGTTGCCGTATTTTATTTCACCAGCTGCCCACGCGTTACGCCGAGCTGGTTGGTCGCCTTCAATGTCTTCCATACCTGCGTGCCGCTGATTTCGCCGCGCAGGGCACGGTTGTACAGGTCGATGACCTCGTGGACCTGTTCCGGCGTTTCTTCCAGGAACTCGACGCGGTAGGCCGAGACGCCGAGATCCATGAAATTCGTCAGGTACTCGGCACCGGACTGCTCGATGGCGTTGTAGACCGTGTTGCGGCAGCCCTCGTCCACGCGGACCGGGTGGGACATACCGATGCGGTCCTGCAGGGACGCCCGGTGCGATTCGCATGGTCGGCCGCAGTTCGTAAAGTCGGTGCCTTCGCTTAGGAAGGTACAGTACACACAGTGCTCCGTATGGAACATCGGCAGATGCTGGTGGATGACGATCTCCATCTGCGACGTATTGGAGCGCTCCAGCAGATCGACCATCTGCTGGATGTTCAGATCGTAAGACGGCGTAACCAGGTCACAGCCGGCTTCGAGGAACAGATCCACCGCTTTGTGATTGGCGATGTTGAGCGAGAAATCGCCAATCAGCTGCGGATGATCGGCATCCGGGTTTTCCATCCGGTGGCGCAGGTAGAAGTACAGCGCCCCGGTGTTGCGCACAAGCACGGCGTCCGGCTTGAGGCGCAGGATGTTTTTGTGGTAGCCGTTCTCGTTCGGCATATGGATGCGCGGCGTCGCCAGCGCGATCCGCTTGCCGGCGGCATGAACGGCTTCCACCGCTGCCGGGAACTGCTTGATGAACTCGAAGTCGGCGTAAATCATCTCTACGCCGGCTTCGAGCGCAGCCTCAACCTGCGGGAGGCTGCGGCACAGCGCGGTGAGCTTCGCCTCACCGCGGGCCACCGGCGATGCGCTGCGCGCAGCATCGCTGAACACGGTCGCCGCCCGTTTCACGTACACGGGCGGCTTCGGGCGCTCGCCTGCGAGCAGTTCCACCGCCTGGCGGCGGATATTGTTCAGCTCGCGCATCGGCACGATGACGTCGCCCTGCAGGTCGACGTCCAGCTTCTCGAGCTGGTAGACGGTGCCGCCCAGGCGGCCGAACTGCTCCTCGAGCAGGGCGTAATCCATCGGCCGCTTCTTGGCCACTTCCAGCTCCATCTCTGAATCCACCTGCACCGTCGTGCCCTTCTGCACGTCGGTCCAGACGGTAGTCAGCAGGCCGCCGGCATGGCCCACGGCTTTGACATGTACCGGGAACACCCGGTACGGCTTCTCCGTCTCGAACGTTTGACGCAAACGCTTGTCGAGCGCCGGATCGTTCGTTTTCCAGATGCGGTCGCCGACATGCACCTTGCGCAGGTCCACGTCGCTCCGGCCCGGAACGACGTCCACGATCCAGCCTTCGCCCGCTTCTCCGTCGATTTTGACGCCTTTGCGGCGCAGGTCGTAAATCCGTCCGCCCTCTTCCTGCTTCGTCGGGTCGCCGGCGTCGAACACGATGCCGTCACCGCGCTTCAGCGGAGCTTCAATCTTGCAGACCACGCCGTCGCGCAGAATCTTCTCGACCCGGCCGACGTACACGCCGCGGCTTTTCGGGAACGTACCGTCCACCAGCTTTTTGTTGTTCGTGCCTTCGAGGAATCCGTGCGTAAAGCCGCGCGAAAAGCTCTGCTGCAGCTCGCGCATTTCCTCTTCGCTCGTCGGCGTGTTATCGCCGTCAAAATAACGGTCGATCGCCTTGCGGTACTTACTGACCACGTTGGCCACGTACTCGGGGCTCTTCAGGCGCCCTTCGATTTTAAAGGATGTGACGCCCGCCTCGATCAGCTCCGGCATTAAATCGATGGCCGCCAAATCTTTCGGCGACAGCAGATAGGCTACATCGCCCATCGGCTTCTGCTCGCCGTCCACGATCAGGTCGTACGGCAGGCGGCAGGCCTGCGCGCATTCGCCGCGGTTGGCGGAGCGGCCGCCCCACATTTCCGATGTCAGGCACTGACCGGAATAGGAGACGCACAGGGCGCCATGGACGAACACTTCCATCGGAAGCTTCGCCTGTTCCCCGATTTTTTGAATCTGCTTCAGGTTGTTTTCGCGCCCCAGCACGACACGCTCCATGCCCCACGGCTTGGTGAATTCCACCGCTTCCGGCGAGGTGATCGTCATCTGGGTCGAACCGTGAATCGGGAAGTCCGGGGAAATTTCCCGGATCAGCTTCACCAGCCCCAAATCCTGCACGATTACCGCGTCCACGCCCGCATCGATGCAGGCGTCGATCAGCTCTTTGGCATCCTCCAGCTCGTTTTCAAAAACCAAAATGTTAAACGTCAAAAAGCCCTTCACGCCATAGCTGTGAAGAAACGACATGATCTCCGGCAGCTCTGCCATCCGGAAGTTGTTCGCCCGGGCACGGGCGTTAAACTTTTCCACGCCGAAAAAGATCGCATCCGCCCCGTTGGCCACCGCCGCACGCATGCAGTCCCAGTCACCGGCCGGCGCCAGAAGCTCGACGTCTTCCCTTCTTAATGCCTGTTTGTTCATCTATATCCTCCCAAACCGGCCCTCTGCCGGTTCTCATTCTAGAATTCTCGTTCCTGTGCTGACCTAACGATATGAATAACCAGCATGACTGCTGCTTTAACTTATCTAGTGTACCAAACATCTTCCGATCCTTCTACCATCCCCACGAATTATCTCAATTCCCATAGGAAGGCAGCCATTTTGGCATTTCCATACGATCAGGTTGTCCCAGTATGGTAGAGTGCAAACCATGGCTATGGGCAAGCGTGCCTTGCATGATATTAAAAAGCCATTTGCAGTAAAACCCGACGTACCTCTTGGGAGATTCCACACACGCACGGCACAGCATAGGACATCACGCCTCTATGACATCCCTGGTCCGCCGGCATAGCAAAAACCGGAACAGCCTATGGGCTATCCCGGTTCCTGGTCAAAAAAATACTTTTGCTGCGCTTCATGCGGCAGCGGCTATCTCATATTCCCCACCCGGTCAGCTCTAATCGGCATTCGTAGTGGTCTTGACTTCATTTTTTTTCGTAAAGGTAAAAGAATTCAGTGTCTCATCCAGCGCCTTCTTCTGAATATCCGTGGCGTTAGCGTCGTTTAGGGACGCGGACAGCGTGTATACCGTACCGTTATGCTGAACGAGAACTTGGCGCGCGCTGTACGGAATGCCGTCCTTCACCTGACGGATCGAAAAGACGACGGCCGGCTCGCCGGCAAATGTGGTGTTCTCTACCTTTTCCAGCTTCAAATCCTTCTGATACTTCACTGCTTCATTGTAGAACGCCTTCATCTGGCTGACCGCTTCTTCAAAGGAGCTGTTCTTCTCGGCCGTGATCATCAGGCGTCCGCCCACGAACTGGTATTCCACCGGCGACAGCTCAAACTGGTCGCGGTTCGCGGTCCAGTACTGCGGAATACTTATTTGGTACTGATACGTTTTGGACGTCTTGGTCGTTTTCTTGGCTTTATCAATCAGGAACGTATTCTCTTCCATATGGCCGAACGAATCCGGCACGACGGTAAAATCAATGTTGACGCCCTTCATCAAATCCTTGAATTTGGCCATATCCGCCGGTTGGTCTTCCGGAGCGGCATATTCCACGTAGTAGCGGTAACCATCCTTCAGAATCATCACTTCATACTCGCGGATCCAACCGTCGCCGTAATTATATCTGGCTTCGTTCACCAGCGCCTGTTCTCCGGATACCTCCAGCGGGTAGGTATCGACGACCTCATACGAATTTTTGACAAAAGATTCTTCCAGCCATTTCTTCATCTGTCCGCCCCACTGCTCGAGCGAGTCGCCTTTTGGACCAGAAGACACGTTCAGCTTCAAGTAGCTGCCGTCCTTGCTTTCATAATACATATCCGCATGATCCATGCTCCAGCCGGCAGGGATGTCTAAAGCAATGCCGTAATCCTCGTTATACACGCCGCGCATTCCGTTTTTGACGGTGGACAGATCCTTCACTGCTTTGTCCGCCGGATTAAAGCTGGTATCAAAGGAGTTCAGCAGTCCGGCATATGTATTCAAGTCCTTATAGTTGGACGCCTGCAGGTCAGCAAAATACAGCTCGTACAGACGGTTATGACTCGAATACATCCGGCACTCCCAGAAGGTTCCGTCCCCGTCTTTGGTCACAATGCGGGCATACGGCACCTTTGCTTTCGGGAAGGTCTCCCGGTCCACCACCATCTCGCCGCCCTTTTTGGCGTCCTCCACCAACTGGTCCAGCAACTCATCGGTGCTTAAATCCCCATCCTGATCGGTGGCATGGACTTCAATGTAGTACTTTTCCTCTGCATCGTTAAAAGACGCAATACTCTCGGTCTCATCGCCGCTGCCGACGATCAGGCCGCTCGGATAATTCATCGTCCAGCCGTAGTAACTGTTGCCGATCTTCGTTTTGCCTACATCCGTATCGATCCCCGGATCCTGCGGACCGGCATCGCCCTCCGAAGGCGTCAGGCTGATCACCCATTCCCCGGCCGAGCCTGTGTTCATATGCGCTCCAATGCCTTGCGCCACCACGCGAAGAGGAACCATCAGGGTGCCGTTCACCATGGACGGTGCAGCGTCCAGCTTCACCTTGCGGCCGTCCACCCAGGCCAGTTGGCTGTCGATCGTTAAGCTGATCTGATGAGGGCCGTACCCGATTTTGACCACATTGTTTTTTTCCAGCTTCACTTCGCTGCCGAACGCCTTATTGAACACGCCCAGCGGAACCATCACGGTTCCATTCTTCTTGAACGGCTTCAAAATTTGGACTGTTTGCCCGTTAATCACTGCCGCCGTGCTTCCTGTCTTGAGCTGCAGAGTCCGCTTATCCGAGCTGCTGTCCGCCCATGCGGGCAGTGCGGCTGCCAGCATGATGACGCCGGCAAGTGCCGCCGACCCGATCTTACGAAACGCGCTTCCCTTCATCCGTGCCTGTCCCCTCTTCCCCATTAGAATTCCTCACCCGGACCGCTCTCGTCACCGAAATCGTCACCTTCGGCTCCAGCCTGCGCCAGAACCAGCTTCCGCTCAACGATGTCCCCGCCGCTCTGCATGAGCAGTTTTACCGTTTGCCCCGGCAGGAAAGACTTGAACATTTCGTTGATATCTACGACCGAGGTCACGCGCTTGCCGTTAATGCTGTAGAGCACGTCGTCCTCCTGAATGCCGGTTTTTTTGGCCTGGTCCGAGAAGACCTTCGTAACAGTTAACGGATCGTCCGTCGGCAGTCCGACAATGGCAGACCAGCTCTCTTCCATGCTGAAACCGAGGCTCGGGCGCTTCACTTCCCCATACTTGAACAATTGCCCCATCACGTACTGCACCGTATCCGACGGGATAGAAAAGCCCATATTTTCTACGCCAACCGCCGCAAACTTCAGGCTGTTGATCCCGATGACCTCGCCCTGCATATTGACGAGAGGCCCCCCGCTGTTGCCCGGATTAATGGCCGTATCGCTCTGGATCAGCCGGTAAAAGGCGTTCACGCCCCGGTTCAGGCCGCTGACGACGCCCACCGTCGCCGAGTTGCGCAGGGAAAAGGAGATCGGCGTGCCAATCGCAATGACCTTCTCCCCCACCTGCGCGGATTGTGCGGACTTGGCAAAGACCGCAGGAACTAAAGATTTGGCATTGATTTTGATCAGCGCCAGATCGCTTGTTTCGTCTATGTATGAATCTACAATGCTATAAGATTTACCGTCGGATGTAACGACCAGCGTACCTTCCAGTCCGTTCACCACATGTGCGTTGGTCACGATCCAACCGTCCGACTTCACGATGACTCCTGTACCGTGCGCTAAATTGTAGCGATTAGTCACGCCTCCCGTCAGCGTAGCATCCGTCGAGCGTCCGATGATGCCCACAACCGAAGGCGATATGTTTTTGACGATTTGCGGTACTGGATCGGCCGCCACCTGGATGTTGGCCGTCTTTGCTGCAGATGCGCCTGTTGCCGCTGTCTTGGCTTTCTGCGCAGCTTGTCCGGCCTTTGATGCCGCTGTGGCCGTCTTGCCTGTACTCTGCGCCTCGGCCGCCGCACTTCCGCTGACGAGCACGATCGTACTGAGCAGCATAATGACCCACTTTTTCCCCGTCGGTTTCATTCCCTCACCTGACCTTATCTTTATCTTGATCTGCAGATCTTCGGAGCTCATCCCTTCCCCTGAATCATAGCCTCAATGTATCACACAAATCCGGCATGTACAATTGCTGGAAGCCCTATATTTAATAGGAAAATGCCCATCGAGTACAGGGGAAGTTTTTCTTGCGAGATCAGGATGCTTAACCTCGGAAGTTTGTGCTTTCTTATCTCTTAACAAAAAAAGACCCCTTGTCCGCCGGTTAGCGAAAGGTGTCTTCATTCGTCGTTATTTCGATTGAGTTGTTCCGATTAGCTCATCCAGTTCTGGATCATGGCAAAGTCGGAAGCTAAAAAGACCAGCAAGCAAATAACGCTGAATCCGATTGCAAATTTGTTCTTAACCGGTTGCTTCACCAGACGGACAACCCCGATCAGGATAAGAACCGTAAACAGGATCATGAATACGTCAAAGGTATTGAATTTGGATGCAGCCGATGCAGCAGCTTCTGCAAGCAACATGGTTGGACCTCCTCTTATGGCTTCGCTCAATTTACATATCTCTCTACATGTTATCGTTCTGGGCGATGAGATGCAAGACTTCGGATGTAAAAAATTGAAATTGTCATAAAATCGCCTTTTTCTGGTAATTGGAGCTGTCACCATCGGATTTTATTAAGGCCTATATGGGAACCTAATCCTTAATATTATTACCCCGCCTGACATCATTTTATGAAAAATGGCGCTTATTTCCGGATTGTGCCGTTCATCCCGTTCTGTGATCATGGACGATGGGGGCAAGTACGTAAAATGTCCCTACGATCACTCTTGTTTTCGGATTTCTTGATTTTATGAACACACGTAAGATAGAAAATCCGAAAGCCAAGGTATATGCTTTCGATGTCAACTTTCCTTTGGAAAGCTCTTAGACCGCTTCGCTTCTTCGGAATCATTGTACTCCCTTGCTTTGCATCGTATTCTTTAGTTCAACTTACATAGAATCTCCGTAGCTTATGGTTTCTTCATATCAAAAAAATCATGCCTCCCCCGCCTCGCGGCGGAAATGGAGACATGATTTGATCTACATCCTTATTTCGCGTAATCGTTCCACACCAGGCTCTGATCACGGCATTGGAACTAGCTGGGCACCATTAGCTCGTGACCTTCAAAGCCTCGCTGCGCGCCGTGTCCCGCTCCAAGATCGGCTTCAGGTACTTGCCTGTGTACGACTGCTCGACCTTCACAATTTGCTCCGGCGTACCGGAGGCAATAATCGTTCCACCGCCGCTGCCGCCTTCAGGTCCCAGGTCGATAATGTGATCGGCCGTCTTGATGACGTCCAGGTTGTGCTCAATGACGAGCACGGATTCCCCGGAATCGACCAGACGGTGAAGCACGTTCAGCAAACGGTCGATGTCGTCGACATGCAGACCGGTCGTCGGCTCATCCAGAATATAAAGCGTCTTGCCAGTGCTGCGTCTATACAACTCGGAAGCCAGCTTCACGCGCTGCGCCTCGCCGCCTGATAGCGTGGTGGCTGGTTGTCCCAAGGTGACATAGCCGAGGCCCACGTCGAGCAGCGTTTGCAGCTTGCGGTGGATTTTCGGAATGTTCTTGAAAAATTCCGTCGCGTCCTCCACCGTCATTTCAAGCACGTCGGCAATACTCTTTTCCTTGTATTTAACTTCAAGGGTTTCCCGGTTATAGCGTTTGCCCTTACAGATTTCACATGGCACGTAGACGTCCGGCAGGAAGTGCATCTCGATCTTGATGATCCCGTCCCCGCGGCAGGCTTCGCATCGTCCGCCTTTGACGTTAAAGCTGAAGCGTCCCTTTTTATAACCGCGGATTTTGGCCTCGTTCGTCTGCGCGTAAATGTCCCGAATATCATCGAAAACACCGGTGTAAGTGGCCGGATTGGAACGCGGCGTGCGGCCGATCGGCGACTGGTCGATGTCGATGACTTTCTCCAGATGCTCGAGCCCGCGGATTTCTTTGTGCTGGCCAGGTCTGACTTTGACCGCCTTGTTGAGCTCCCTGGCAAGCGTTTTGTACAGGATCTCATTTACGAGCGTCGATTTGCCCGAACCGGAAACCCCGGTTACTGCCGTGAAGACACCTACCGGAATCTTAGCATTGATGTTCTTCAGGTTGTTCTCCTTCGCTCCGCGGATCTCCAGCCAGCGGTTATCCGGCTTGCGGCGTTCCGTATTGACCGGGATGAACTTGCGTCCGCTTAGGTATTGGCCGGTCAAGGAATTCGGATCCTTCATGATTTCCTCCGGCGTCCCTTGCGCGATGACGCGGCCGCCGTGAATGCCGGCCCCCGGACCGATATCGATAATATAGTCGGCGGCCATCATCGTGTCCTCGTCATGCTCCACGACGATGAGCGTATTGCCAATGTCCCGCATATGCTCCAGCGTGGTAATCAACCGGTCGTTGTCTCGCTGGTGCAGACCGATGCTTGGCTCGTCAAGAATGTAGAGCACGCCCATCAAGCTGGATCCGATCTGCGTGGCCAGGCGGATCCGCTGGGCCTCTCCGCCGGAGAGAGTCCCCGCCGCCCGGCTCATCGTCAGGTAATCGAGCCCGACATTCACGAGGAATCCGAGACGCGCGTTAATTTCCTTCAGAATCAGATTCGCAATCGAGCGTTCCTTCTCGCTCAGCTCCAGCTGGTCGAACAGCTTCATCGCGTCGCCGATGGACAGACTCGTCACATGCGCCATGTTATAGTCGTTGACAGTTACCGCGAGTACTTCTTTCTTCAAACGGTGACCTTTGCAGACTTCGCACGGCTTCGCGCTCATGAAGTTCTCGATAAATTCGCGGATGCCTTCTGAAGCCGTTTCACGGTAGCGGCGTTCCAGGTTAGGAATGACGCCCTCAAATACCACAAACGCTTCTTTCCGCTGGCCAAAGTCATTTTCGTAACGGAAACGGACCTTCTGGTTCCCTGTCCCGTAAAGCAGCTTGTTCATGTCTTCTTCCTTCAGCTGGCTGACCGGAACATTCTGAGGAATGTTGTAATGCTCACATACCGATTTCAGAAATTGCGGATAATAGTTAGACGTACTGCCTGTCCACGCCAAAAAGGCGCCATCGTCGATCGATTTCTCCCTATCGGGAATCAGCAGCTCGGGATCGACGATCATCTTCACGCCGAGTCCGTCGCATTCCGGGCAGGCCCCGAACGGGCTGTTAAACGAGAACATCCGCGGGGACAGCTCTTCGATGCTGAATCCGCAGATCGGGCAGGCGAAATTGGAGCTGAAACGCAGCTCCTCCTGGCCCATGATATCGACCAGCAGCTGGCCACCGGACAGCTTCAGCGCCGTCTCAATGGAGTCCGCCAGACGTGCCTCCACGCCTTCCTTGACGACGATCCGGTCGACAACGACCTCAATCGAATGCTTCTTGTTTTTCTCTAGTTCAATATTCTCGGAAAGATCTCGAAGCTCTCCATCCACCCGTACGCGCACAAAGCCCTGCTTGGCCACGTCGGTAAACAAAGACTTATGCTCACCCTTGCGGCCGGAAATCATGGGTGCCAGCAGCTGCAGGCGTGTTTTCTCCGGATACTGCATAATCCGGTCGACCATCTGTTCAACGGTCTGGGACGTAATTTCAATGCCGTGCTCCGGACAGTGGGGATGGCCCACGCGGGCAAACAGAAGCCGCAAGTAATCGTAAATCTCGGTAACCGTTCCTACGGTAGATCGCGGGTTGCGGCTTGTCGTCTTCTGATCAATCGAAATGGCCGGAGACAGCCCGTCGATGGAGTCGACGTCCGGCTTCTCCATCTGCCCCAAAAACTGACGCGCATATGCAGACAGTGATTCCACATACCGGCGCTGCCCTTCGGCATAAATGGTATCAAAAGCCAGGGAAGACTTGCCTGAACCGCTCAGTCCGGTTAAAACAACGAATTTATCACGGGGAATCGTGATATCTATATTCTTCAGATTATGGGCCCTGGCACCCTTAATGACGATATTCTCACTGGCCAATGGTCGCTCATCTCCTTTAAAAGGATCTATTTATGGGATTTATCCACAAAGAGAACGACCCGTTCAAACGGCCGTTCCCTTATCCTATCCATCTCTTGTTTACTCCGCCTGAAGTTCCAGCAGGGCGTCACGCAGCTCGGCTGCGCGCTCGAACTGCAGGTTCTTGGCGGCATCCTTCATCTCCGCCTCCAGACGCTGAATCACCGACTGGCGCTCCTTCTTCGACATCTTGCCTCCGGTACCGGTCAGATACTCCGCCTTCGACTCGGCCACCTTCGTTGCTTCGATGACGTCCCGCACCTTCTTGCGGATCGTCTGAGGCGTGATCCCGTGCTGCTCGTTATAGGCAATCTGCATCGTGCGGCGGCGTTGGGTCTCCTTCATCGCTTTGTCCATCGACTCCGTAATTTTGTCGCCATACATCAGAACAAAGCCCTCGGAGTTCCGGGCCGCGCGGCCGATCGTCTGAATGAGAGACCGTTCCGAGCGGAGGAAGCCTTCCTTGTCGGCATCCAGGATCGCAACCAAGGATACTTCAGGCAGATCAAGTCCCTCTCTCAGCAGGTTGATCCCTATCAGTACATGGAACGTGCCTAAACGCAGGTCGCGCAAAATCGCCATTCGCTCCAGCGTCTTGATATCGGAGTGCAGGTACCGGACCTTGATCCCAATCTCTTTCAGATAGTCGGTCAAATCCTCGGCCATCTTCTTGGTCAGCGTCGTGACGAGCACCCGCTCGTCGCGATCGATCCGCTCCCGGATCTCTCCGATCAAATCGTCAATCTGCCCTTCGGTCGGGCGGACTTCGATTACCGGATCCAACAAACCTGTCGGACGGATGATCTGCTCAACCATTTCATTGCAGTGCTCGATCTCGTACGGTCCCGGCGTCGCCGACACGTAGATAATCTGATTCACTTTACTCTCGAACTCTTCGAACGTCAACGGGCGGTTGTCCAACGCCGACGGCAGACGGAATCCGTGTTCCACCAGCACCGTCTTGCGCGCCCGGTCCCCGTTGTACATCGCGCGGATCTGCGGCAGCGTCACATGGGACTCGTCGACGACGATCAGCATATCGTCAGGAAAATAGTCCAGCAGCGTATATGGGGTAGCTCCCCGTTCCCGGAACGTCAACGGTCCCGAGTAATTCTCGATCCCTGAGCAGAAACCGACTTCCTTCATCATCTCGATGTCGTAGCGCGTGCGCTGCTCCAGGCGCTGAGCCTCGAGCAGCTTGCCTTGGGAGCGAAGCTCCTCGAGCCGCTCTTCCAGCTCCCGCTCAATATTGACCAGCGCCACACGCATCGTCTCTTCCTTCGTTACGAAGTGAGACGCCGGGAAAATCGCGATATGATCGCGTTCACCGATCAGCTCGCCCGTCAGGACGTCGATCTCCGTAATCCGTTCGATCTCGTCCCCGAACAGCTCCACGCGGATCGCCTGTTCCCCTTTGGAAGCCGGGAAAATCTCAATGACGTCGCCGCGGACACGGAACGTCCCGCGCACAAAGTTGATGTCGTTGCGCTGGTATTGGATGTCCACCAGGCGCGACAAAATCTGGTTGCGCGGCTTCTCCATGCCTACGCGCAGCGACAGCAGCAAGCTGGAGTATTCCATCGGCGAACCCAAGCCGTAGATGCACGACACGCTCGCCACGATGATGACGTCGCGGCGCTCGAACAGCGAGCTGGTCGCAGAGTGGCGCAGCTTATCGATTTCTTCATTAATGCTCGAATCCTTCTCAATATACGTATCCGAAGAAGGGATGTACGCTTCCGGTTGATAGTAATCATAGTAACTTACAAAGTAATCGACGGAGTTGTTCGGAAAAAACTCCTTGAATTCGCTCGCCAGCTGGGCGGCCAGCGTCTTGTTATGCGCGATGACCAGCGTCGGCCGGTTCACCTTGGCGATGGTCTGCGCAATGGTAAAGGTCTTGCCTGTACCGGTCGCACCAAGTAGCGTCTGATGCTTCTTCTCGTGCTCCAGGCCTTCCACCAGCTCGTTAATGGCCTTGGGCTGGTCGCCCTGTGGTGTGTATTCCGACTCAAGCTCAAACGACTTGGTACTGACGACAATATCACTCATTGCCCAACATCACCCTTATCATCTAAAATAGATATTCTAAACAATATGTCGAGATTTCCCGATATAAGCTATAGGAAATCATTGTTGAAATAAGAATATTTGTTCCCGTCTATTATACTCTGATCAAGTGCCGTATGCAAACCCTAACTCATGAACAGGAGTGATAGCACAACATGGAAATCACAACAATACTGGGCATCCTGGCGGGACTTGCCGCGCTAGTAGGTGGCTTTTTATGGGAAGGAGGTCAGATTAATGGATTAATGCAGGCAGCGGCCGCCCTGATCGTATTCGGGGGAACCTTTGCCGCTGTCGTTGTCAGCTTTCCGCTTCACCGTCTCAAAACCATTCCCAAAGCGCTGCGTTTTGCCTTCAGCAAACCGTCCGAAGATACGAATCAGCTGATCGAAGATCTGGTCGGCATGTCGACGGCCGCCAGACGCAACGGGGTGCTCTCTCTTGAAAGAATGGCGATGGACCATCACAACTCGTTTCTTCGCGAAGGCATTCAGCTGGTCGTCGACGGAACGGAAGAATCCCAGATCAAACAGATCATGGAGCTCGAAATGGACGCCGTGGAGCAAAAGCACGAAAACTACGCCAAAATATTCGAATCCGCCGGCGGTTATGCCCCGACCATGGGCATCATCGGCACCGTCATGGGGCTGATTCACGTCCTCGGCAGCCTGTCCGAGCCGACCGATCTCGGGCCGTCGATTGCGGTTGCTTTTACCGCTACGTTATACGGCGTGGCCAGTGCCAATATTATCTTTTTACCCATTGCGTCGAAAATTAAGTCCCGCAGCGCCGATGAAATTCAGCAAATGGAACTTTTAATGCAGGGCATTCTGGCGATTCAGAACGGCGAGCACCCCAATATGGTGCGTAAAAAGCTCGTTTCCTTCACACCGGTGGACAGCTATCATGCCCCTGCCGTGAAGGAGGAATTCTTCGATGAGACAGCGGAATAGACGCCAGGGCCGCAGGAAAGGCGAAGGAGACGGCGGCCGGGACCGGTGGCTGATCACGTACGCTGACCTGATCACGCTGCTCTTGATCTTTTTCGTCATGATGTTCGCGATGAGCCGGCTGGACGTAGAGAAATACGAAGCGATCACCCAATCCCTGCAGCATACGTTCAAAAACGGCGATTCGATCCTTGAGAAAGGATCCGGCATCACCGGCACAGCGGACAAGAATACGCACCGAAATCCCGACACGGCCAAAAAACCACAGGAAAGCGGATCTCAGGAACTGAGTGAGCGGGAGCTCGCCTTCCGCAAGCAGGAGCAGGAGCTCCAGAACCTGATGCAGGTCATCTCGCAGTATGTGAAGGATAACCGGCTGCAGGACCAGATTTTCGTGGCGGACGAGCCTCAAGGCATTTCGATTACGCTGAGTGATCAATTTTTGTTCGATATCGGCAAAGCCGATCTAAAGCCCGGTTCGGCACCGGTGCTGGACAAGCTTGCAAGCTTGTTTAAAAATCTGAGCACGGTGATCAGCATTGAGGGGCACACCGACAATCTGCCGATCGTGCATGTCTCGGGTTATAAGGACAATTGGGAGCTGTCCGGAGCCCGGGCGCTGTCAGTCCTGCGGTTTTTCCTCGATCAGAAGCAGCTGAACCCGGATGAATTCCAGTACGCCGGATACGGCGACACGCGTCCGGTCGGGGATAACAGCACCGAAGCCGGAAGGCAGAAGAACCGCCGGGTGGAGATCATCGTTCTCCGCCAGCTTCAGGAATGATCCGGACCCTGCTTGGGGCAAGCCCGGATGGCCTCTTCATAACACACAAAAAAAGCGTGGGAGCTCAGAAGCTCCCACGCTTTTTGCATTCACACCTTACATATCCGCTTCCCTCGCATCCGGTGATGCAGATGAGGACGACTTGCTGCGGGCATGGATTTTCATGCCGATCAGCTGGAAAAGATTGACCGGCTTCAACACCAGCGCCACGCCGGCATCCGGATCCGGAGCCAGAATGACGCCCATCTGATGATGGTCCCCGTCGTAGATCGCCCGCTGCAGGAATTTGCTCTCGCCCTGCAGGTTCTGCACTTCCAGCTTGCAGAAGGCCGGGTTCTTACGGATGGCCAGATGCAGCTGTTCTTTGGACCGGATGGCTATGCCGTTGACCTTCATAATCGATTCGCCGGCCGCAATGCCCAACTCTTCGGCAGGGCTTCCCGGAATAACGGCCAGCACTTTCAGCCCCTGCGCAGGATGGACAAATACCGGGCTCCGGTGCTGCTCCTCATACCGGCTGTACCAGGCCAGCCCTTCATGAAGCACGAAGGCAATCAAAGCCGCCACAAGGGCGAGCGGGCTCCACCAAGCCGACAGGATGCTGAATGCCAGCAGAACGACCCCGTATATAAGGAGGCGTTTGAAGGTCCGCTCCGCCTTTACCTGCGGAAGCAGGCTCTGCGTCATTTCGCTGAAGCCGATCACCACAGGCAGCGCCATCATGCTGAATCCGCCGCTCCATCCGTTTCCGCCAAACAAAGGCGTCCAGGGCAGAGCCGCGTCGGAGGCCCCCGGTATCAGCAGAAACAGAGGGATCGGCCAGAAGACCTGCATCTGATAGCCTCCGACGAGCTTGCCTCGCTTCCCTTCAATAAAGAGGGGGTTGGCAAAAGACGCCCCCTGCAGGCGGATGAGCAGCGCCTCGGCCAAATGCAGCACCGCGACCAGAGCAAGCAGGGCAGGAATATCCAAACCCGCTACCGTATCCTTCACCGTTCTGAGGAACCCGTCCGGACTCCAGGAAGAAAACAGCCCCATAATAAACTGAATCACGCCCAAAATTCCGATAGCGTAGGCAAAACACAAATACCTTACCCGGAACAGCAGCAGGACGATGGCCACCACCCAAATGCAGATGACCGCTTCCGTGGTCAGCGATATTCCCAAAAACGCTGCTGCAACCGAGACGCCAATCCCGGCCAGCAGACCGCCCCAAAAGGTCCGCCATGTCTGCAGACCCCAGCTGTGCAGCCGGACGGAGAACAGTTTTCTCTCCAGCAGCACCTGCCTGCGGTACACCAGCGCCATCAAAATGATCGAAATATAATAAAACGGCTGCGTCAGCAGCTGTAGCAACGCATCTCCTAACTTCCACAGCAGTTCCAATGCGACATCCAATCCGTCACCACGCTCCTTCCCTATGACATTTACGCATATCCAGGACAGACATCAGACGCAAGAAAAAAAGAAGGCTAAAGATCAGCCTTCTTAACGATTCGACGCGGTAGCGGCAATTTCCTTCCGTACCTCGTCGATCCCGCGGTTCAATTGATTATCATATTTCGGATCGCGGATGTGCTCGATCAGAGCGTTCTCGAGCGCTTCCGCCGTCTTCGCGTCAATGACGCCGTTTGCGCTCAGCTTCGCGCTGCTCTGGAACGACTTGACGGCCGACAAGGTCTTCTCATCAAAGAATCCGTCTTTGCGTCCAGGCTTGTAGCCAAGGCCGTCCAGCATAATCTGGGCACTCTTCACGTCGGTGTTATTCATGTTGTACTCCAGCGATTTGTCCTTGTTGATCGGAGCCACCGAGAAGTAATCCGGCTGGTCCACCGCAATATCCGGCTTGATTCCCTTCTTGTGGATCCAGCTGCCGTTTGGCGTCAGCCATTTCGCGATCGTAATCTTCAGCAGGCTGCCATCGCCCATTTGCTTGTCGAAGCTCGTTTGAACGGTTCCTTTACCAAAGGAGTTTTCACCGATCAGCTTGGCTCCGGCCGACTGCTGCAAGGCGCCTGCCAGAATTTCGGATGCGCTGGCGCTTCCCTTATTCATCAAGAGGGTGATCGGATAATCTTTGCCCGACCCCTTGGACTCGCTCTTCTCGCGCTTCTTGTTCTTGTCTTCGACCTGAACGATCAGCTTGCCCTTCGGCACGAATTGCTCGGCGATATCGATCACGACGGATAACACGCCGCCGGGATTGTTCCGGACATCAATCACAAGGCCCTTCATGCCTTGGCTCTCGAGCTTCGCCAGCTCTTCCTTGAAACGGTCGCCCGTGTTCAGAGAGAACTGGGTAATTTCAATAACGCCTACCTTGCCCGGTTCCATGTGGGCGTTGACGGTCTCAAGGTCGACATCGTCGCGCACGATGGTATACTTGAGCGGCGCCGATGCACCGCTGCGGCGGACCGTCAGCTTCGCCTCGCTGCCTTTCGGACCACGGATCTTCGAGACCGCATCGTTCAGCTCAAGGCCGCTCAGCGATTCTCCGTTCACCGTCAGGATGATGTCCTTGGCCCGGAGCCCTGCCTTTTCCGCAGGCGATCCCTTGATCGGAGACACGATCACAACATTGCCGTCTTCCGAGGACACTTCGGCGCCGATGCCGCTGAACGACCCCTCGATGCTCTCCTCAAATTCCTGTGCCGTTTGCTTACCCATATAAGTTGAGTACGGATCTTCCAACGATTCCATCATGCCATTGATGGCGCCGTCCACCAGTTTGCTCCGGTCCACATTCTCATAATAATTGCCTTGGATGAGATCCAGAGCCGTACCGATTTTCTTCGCTTCATCCTGCTTCAAGCCGCCGCTGACCACGCTGGCTAACACGCCTTGGCCCGTCGACGCCTGATTCGCAAAACTTGCGCTTGTTAACGCGAGGGTCAGTACGCTTCCCAGGAGCATACCAACGACGACCAACAATGCGACCGTACGTTTCTTCAAAGTAAGTTTCACCGCCTTTTATTTTCCGGCCGAACCTCGAATGACCAGACTTAACCATCCTAGTATATGTTCGGCTTGTACGGAATATTTATACGGTCTACAGATACGGCATCGGGTCTACAGGCGTTCCATTCTGACGGACTTCAAAATGAAGGTGAGGTCCTGTGACTTGTCCCGTTGCGCCGGATTCTGCAATCACCTGACCGCGGCTGACATGCTCGCCTACCTTTACTTTAATACCGCCCTCACGTATATGTCCATAGAGGGTCCACATTCCGTCCCCATGATCAATGATGACGCAGTACCCGTAACCGCTCCACCATTCGGCCAGCGTAACGGTTCCTGTCTCAGCAGCGTGGATCGGCGTTCCCTGCGGAACGGCCAGGTCCACCCCTTTATGCATCTTACCGACTTCACCCGTGACCGGATGGACTCTTCGGCCGAAAGACGAAGAAATGCGGGCTCCGCTCACCGGCATATACAGCGGTCCGCCGCTACCCGAGAAGCCGCCCGAGCTTTCGACCGACGTCGTAGTGGCCTTCTTCTTGGCCGCAGCCGCTGCTGCTGCAGCTGCTCTCTTCGCAGCGGCCGCTTTGGCTGCCGCCGCCTTTCTTGCCGCTTCTTCGGCCTTCAGCTTGTTCTTCTCCTGCTGCAGGGAAGCACGCTTGCTGACGAGCGAGACGAGCAGTTGATCCTGCTCTTCACTGGTGTCGTCGGATTCTTCAATCTTCTGGTCGTACTGCGCGATCAGTATTTGCTTCTGTTTCTCATTCTCGGCCAGGATCGCCTTCTGGTCTTCCATCTGGGCATACAAATCCTTGGCCTTGGCGTAATCCGACTCCAGTTCCTTCTTCTTGGCCAGCACCAACGCCTTGTCCTTCTTGTGCTGCTCCAGCAAATCCTTATCCTGGTCCACGAATTCCTTGAGCGCGTCGGCCCGTTCCAGGAAATCGGAGAAGCTGGTCGAAGAGAGCAGCACCTCCAAGTAGGATACGTTGCCGTCGGTATACATGAGGCGTACCCGCGATTCCAGCATTTTCTCCCGCGCCTGGATCCGGTCTTCGGCGGCATCCAGCTCGGTCGCGGTCTGATGGAGCTTGTCCTGCGTGTCGTCGATTTGAACCGTCAATTTGGTCATCGTGTTGCTCACCGTATTAATCTGGTCCATGACATATTGCAGGTTTTGGGTCGTTTTATTTTTGTAATGCTGCGCTTCCTGCTTTTGGGCTTCCGCCTTGCTCTTCTGCTGCTTGGCGGACTGCGCCTGCTGCTGCAGCACCTTCAGTTCATGGTCGATCTCATCGACCGTTTTCTTCTTTGCCAGACCTTCCGAGGGCTGAAATACAGCCGCTGCGATCAAAACTACGGCCAAACATGTGGCGATCTTTTTCAACTTGCGTTCCCCGTCCTTTTCCAAAAGTTTCTCCTGTATAACCAAGACTTTCCGTCAGCTGCTAATCGTCCGTCCTTGTTCTTATACCTTCAAAAATTTGCGAATAGATAGGGTCGTTCCCCACATGCCGATCAGCACGCCGAGAACAATCAATAATCCTCCCCACTGCCACAGCTGGCTCAGCGGGAGAAGTGACACCTGAAGCGTGAAATCCGAGCCGATAGAGGCGGCCAGACGGTCATAACCGACGAACAGCAGCGCCACCGTGATGACGGACCCGATCAGCCCGATCAGGGTGCCCTCCACGAAAAACGGCCAGCGGATAAAATAATTCGTCGCCCCGACCAGCTTCATGATGCCGATTTCCCGGCGGCGGGCGAGAATCGTGACGCGAATGGTGTTGGAGATCAGGAACATCGACATGACGGCCAGGCCGCCCACGAAAATAAACCCGATATTACGCACCAAGCGCGTAACTTTGAACAGCGTTTCGATCGTGCCTTTGCCGTATTTCACTTTCATGATCGGCTGCTCCGTATGGCTCGTGTTCAGCGCCTCAATCTTCTGGGCGACGAACGGAACCGTCGTCGGCTCGATCACATCGATCATAATCGTGTCCGGAAGCGGGTTGTTATCCTTGCTGAAGCCTTCCAGCAGGTCCTTCCCCTCGTCTCCCATACTGTTGCGGAAATCGATGAGACCCTGCTCTTTGGAAATGAACTGCACCTTACTGACCTCCGGCATTGCGGAGATTTCGTTCTGAACCTTCTCACGCAGCTTCTGATCGACGTTCAGGTTCAGATAGGCGCGAATCTGCACCTGTTTATCGGCCTTGTCGGCCAAAGCGTTGACATTGAGCACCAAAATGATAAATACCCCGAGCACGAACAGGGACACCACGATGGAGGTAACGGATGCCACGGACATCCACCCGTTGCGGAATATGCTGTTAAACCCGACCCGCAAATGCCGCAAGAAGGTGTTAAAAGTCATATCCGTATTCCCCTCTCTGCTGGTCGCGAACAATGTTGCCGTGCTCGATCGCGATGACGCGTTTGCGCATCGTGTTCACGATCTCTTTGTTGTGGGTGGCCATGACGATGGTCGTTCCGCGGAAATTGATCTCATCGAGGAGCTGCATGATGCCCCAGGAGGTTTCGGGGTCCAGGTTGCCGGTAGGCTCGTCCGCAATAATGACCGCCGGGCTGTTCACGATGGCTCTGGCGATCGCGATCCGCTGCTGCTCTCCCCCGGACAGCTGGGCCGGAAGGCGGGCGGCTTTGGACTTCAGTCCGACCAGCTCCAGCACCTCCATCACGCGCTTTTTCATCTGCCGCTTCGGCGATTCGATGACTTCCATGGCAAAAGCCACGTTTTCGTATGCCGACAGCGTCGGAAGAAGGCGGAAATCCTGAAATATGACGCCGATATTCCGGCGGACATATGGAATTTTCCGCTGTTTCAGCTTGCCGATATTAAAACCGTTCACAGAGATCTGCCCTTTGGTCGGCACTTCTTCTCTATAGATAAGCTTCATAAATGTCGATTTGCCTGCGCCGGACGGTCCGACAACGTATACGAATTCATTGCGATCGATTTTGACCGATACGCCTTGCAATGCATGGGTTCCATTCTGGTAGGTCTTCCACACGTCCTGCATTTCAATCACTTCGTTCATCACTTCCTAATTACATAATTAGCCATTATAAATTCGACACATTCCAGCTAATTCCTTTAAAAAAACGTAGGAATCATCACGATGTGTTTCATTGTAACAAAATTGTTACCTTTTGAGTACCCGAAATTTTTCCACTTTGCCTACATATATATGGAAGGATAGCATCAATCACGATGAAGACGAAGCGAAAAAGGTGGGAACCCTATGAAAAAAGTTCATTTAAGCCTGATCATTATCGCCAGCATCCTGCTGATCGGTTCCGTCACCGCCGGGTGGGTACATCTTTATATCGGACAAAACACCCTTCCGGATAAGGTCCAGGTTGCCGGTTACCCGCTCGGAGGCAAAAAGACGGATGAAGCGCTGAAGCTGCTGGACGCCCGGCTCAAGCAGATGGAGAGCATTCCTTTGACGCTGTCCGTGGATGCCAAAGGCTTCCCGGATACCCAGCTGGCGCTGAAGGAAGCCGGAGTCTCGTTTGAAGCGGACGCCTTTAAAGAGGCGGTTGCGAAACTGCATGAAGGAAGCTGGCTGGACCAGCTCCAATACCGCTGGCAATTTCAAACGGACTGGAACATCGTGCCCCACTGGGACATTTCCGTGCTGAAGGAGAAATTCACTCCCGAGTGGGAGCAGGAGCATTTTGGGCTTCCAGTGGAAGCCACGCGGCGGATTACAGGCAAAGATGAGGTCGTGTACACGCCGGAGGTTTCGGTCTCACGGATTGACTGGAACACGCTCAAGGAGCAGATGACGGCGCTGATCCCTAAGGACTTCTCCCTGATTGCCGGCGGTGAAAAGCCCAAGCTCAGCCTGGACCTTCCCCTGTACCGAATGGTGCCGAACGTAACGATTGGCAATCTTAAGGAAGAAGGAATCGAGCGGAAAATCATCGAGTTCTCCACTGGACTCGGCTCGAGCGGGCCGGGAAGGGTATACAACGTCGATGCCGCCGCTAAGGCGGTGAACGGGATGGTGCTGAAGCCGGGGGACGTATTTGATTACAGCAAGGTCATTGCCGAGGCGGAAGAGAAATACGGGTTCCGCGAGGCGCCGGTCATCCTGAACGGGAAGCTGGTTCCCGGGGTAGGCGGAGGCATCTGCCAGGTATCCAGCACGGTGTATAATGCGGCGGTCCGGACCGGACTCGAAATCGTCGAACGGCGTAACCACTCCCTGCCGGTCAGCTACTTGCCGAAAGGACAGGACGCCACGTTTGCCGAAGGCTCGATTAACTTCCGCTTCCGGAACAATACCGGCAAATCGCTGCTGATTCAGGCCGCCGTCGAAGACCGGAACCTGATCGTCAAATTTTTTGGCACCTTCCCGAAAAATGTCTCCTACGACATCGAGTCCCGCACGGTCGAAACCCTCCCTGTCACCGAGAAGTTCGTGCAGAATCCGACCCTTCCTGTGGGCGGCCAGGAGATCCTGCAGAGCGGCAAACCCGGTTATGTCGTCGAGACTTATCAAATCAAGAAGGTCAACGGCAAGGAAGTTTCGCGTAAACGTATTTCCCACGACACGTACCGCCCGCAAAGCCGGCTGATCGCAGTTCATACCGAGGACTCGGGAGAAGGTAACAATACTCCAGGCTCCGAAGAGCAAATCGTGGAAGACGGCTTAAGCGGGCCGAACTTCTAATGCTGTTGAAGGGAATAATGGATATTTAGCTATAATCCAAACAAAGCAAGGGTGCCTCCGCCGGTTTAACGAAACCGCTGGAGACACCCTTTTTTTCTACACATTAAGATGTGAATTTTACTGAATGATCCCGATCCGGCGAGCCTGCTCTTCTGTCAAAATGTATTCCTCGCTCGGCCACACTTCCTCCTCGGCCTCGACGCCGAACATCTTCATGACTTCGCCCCAGATGCCTTTCTCTACCGCTTCCGCCTGCGTAATAATGATTTTCATGACGCTCACTCCTTTTCGCTTCTTTTACACTTTTATACCCCGTTTTAGGCGGGTTGATTCGCCTGGCGTTGAAAGAAAGCATCTCTTGCCCAACACTTTCGAGTCGTTTTTGCATCCGCCAAATCGAATGAAGCCAGACCTGTATTAACAGGGGCCCTATTGCACATTAAAAATGGCTCTATGCAGTTGGTTGCTACTGACGGTGTGCGCTTGGCATCCTGGACAACCCGGCTTGAAGGCCATGCGAGCAATGACGTGGAGGCGGTCATACCTGCCGCGTATTTAAAGGATGCCTCCAAACTGCTGGCCGGAGAGAAACTGCGGATCTCCTTCAGTAATCACCGGATGATGATGCAGAATCAAGATCTCACGGCATACATTCCTCTGATTAGCGGATCCTTCCCATTCATGGAAACCATGATCAACGCCACATATACAACAGAAGTACGGATTTCTGCAGCAGCTTTTCTCAAATCGATCGAACGGGTCAATCTGGTTGCGGGTGGACAAGCCGTTCTGCTGAAGGGATCACTCCATTCCTTGGAATTAAGCTCCAATACGCCGGAAGTCGGTGATGTTCTTGAAACCATTCCTGTACTGGACTTTGAAGGGGAAGCCTTTCGTATTGCTTTTAACGGAAAATATATGCAGGACATCATGCGTGTAATCGACGGCGAATGGATCCGTCTTCGATATGCAGGCCCTTTAAAACCTCTCGTTGTTTCGGCTGCTTCAAGAAGCGAATCCTTGGTTTATCTGATCACTCCGCTAAGGACTAGAGCTACATAGATACATACAACATCGTGAACCTGACAAATACGTACTTACTAAAAGCAAAAGAAAAAGCCAGGGCTCGCCCCAGCTTCTTCACTTCCATGCAGGAAGGTTGAAATCATGCTTTCACTAGTGATGCGCCCCATCCTTGCGCGCTCCCGGTCCCATCTGGGACATCTGGAGCCGTGATCCGCCCATCAGGGAGACCGAAACCAGGGCAAGCACCGCCGGTATGACCGCCCACAGGAAGGCGTGGTCTACGGAAACGGAGAGCGCGCTGCTGATTTTCTCCATGATCGGTGCCGGAATGAGCGCTCTTCGCTCCGGCGAAAGCATCTGCTGCGGATCCATCGTGGCCGGCATATTCTGACCGGAAGCCCCGCCCAGGGTGCTGCTCAGCCGGTCATTGAAGTCATTGCGCTGAATGATGCCGAAGATCGTAATTCCCACCGTCATCCCCAGCGAGCGCAGGAAGGAAATCGTCGAGTTGGCCGAGCCCCGCTGTCTGGCGTCCACGCCCTGGATAGCCGACATCCCAAGTACGGAGAACGAAAATCCCATCCCAAAGCCGGCTACCAGCATATAGATGGACAGCATCGTCCGTGTCGTCTCCGGCGTAATCGTGCCGAGCAGCAGCATGCCGCCGCCGAAAATGACTGCCGAAAGGATCATGATGCTGCGGAACGACATTTTGGAGGACAGCATGCCCCCTACCTGCGAGGCTACCACGGAACTGAGCGTCATCGGAAGTAGTATCAATCCGGAGTTAGTCGCATTTCCACCCATGACCCCTTGCACGAAAATCGGAATATACACCGCTGCGGTAATGAAAGCCGCTCCATAGAACAAGGCCGCTGCACTGCTGAAGGCGAACAGCCTTTTGCGGAACATGTCATAGGACACGATCGGTTCGGCCACCTTGGCCTCCACAGCCAGGAATATGATCAGCAGCACGGCAAACGCGGCGAACAGTCCGATAATGACCGGCGAATCCCAGGCGTATTTGCTGCCGCCCAGCTCCAACGCAAACATGAGACTGACCACGGAGCCCACCAGCGTAGCTGCTCCCCAAATGTCGATCTTCTGCTTGGAGTGCTCATGAGACTCATGATAGAACAGCACCACCAGCAAAAAGGCTACGATGCCCAAAGGCAGGTTAATGTAAAAAATCCAGCGCCACTCCAGATAATCGGTGATATACGCCCCGAGAAGCGGTCCGAACAAGCTCGACACCCCGAAAACGGCGCCGAACATGCCCGCCATCTTACCTCTGGACTCGACCGGGAAAATATCAAACACGATCGTAAACGCAATCGGCACCAGCGCCCCGCCGCCGATTCCCTGAATCGCCCGGTAAATGCTCAGCTCGGTAATGCTGTGCGCCGTCCCGCACAAAACGGAACCTAGCAAGAACATGATGATCCCGAACACAAAAAATCTTTTCCTTCCATACATATCGGACAATTTGCCGAAGATCGGCATACCGGCCATCTCTGCCACCATATAGGCGGAGGTGACCCAGACGAATTGGTCCAGACCGCCCAGCTCGCCGACGATCGTCCCCATTGCGGTGGAGACGATCGTGTTGTCCATCGCCGCGATCAGCACGCCGAGCAGCAGACCGGCGACGATCAGACCCAGCCTGTTCTTTTTCACTGCCATGCTACGCACTACCCCTTTATATTGTTTTTAAAATACCCTATCCCAGCCGGACAAACCGGCCAACGCTTGCCGCCGTGTCCTGCTTGAATTCGTCTTTATATTCCACCAGTCCGATCTCGCACCCGCTGCCGATGTTCACCCTTCTGCCCCGAACGACGTCAGCTTTGGTGTTCTCAAGATAAACAACGTCGCCTTCTATGCTCTCCGCGCTGAGCTCCCCTCCGTCGTAATGGGAAGTCATCTTGCCGATCAAGGGAATCCCCAGCCCTTTCTTGACGGTGATCTTGGCACCCACGAGTTCCCCGATCCGGCTCGGTCCATACATCTTGATCTCGACTTGTTCGCTGTTCAGCATGCCCGGGATTTCCACCACGCCCCGCACGAGCAGTTCCTCCGTCTGGCCGGATGCCGCCCGGAGGCCACCGTTGATCTTGACGAAATCCGAAGACACATTGCCGCCGACATCAAGTTCGCCGTTGATGCTGACGCTTTTCAACTGCAGATCCCCGGACACTCTTACCTCGCCCTGAGACTTCAGCAGTCCGCCCTGAAGGTTCTCCCGGACGTTCAGCGATCCGTTGATGGATGCCGTTTCCGTGATCAGGGAGCCGTTCACCTGTGCCGTGCCCAGGCATTTAAACAGCCCGCAGTCCGCCGTGCTGCTGATTTCCGCGTCACCCATAATTTTGACCTGGTTAAAAGATCCGCCCCCCGAGCTGCCGCTGCCCGTAATTTTCATATCGCCAAGCCCGTGGCGGTTTCCATTTGTCGTCATGACCTCTTCCTCCTTATGAATACCCGGTCGTCCGGGCATTCCTTGAATGTTTCCTCATGCATCTGTGTTGGATCTATTGATCTTTTCTGCTTAGCCAGTCGGCTTCAGAGCCTTTTTCAAATCCGCTTCGTCGATCCGATTTGAGCGTCTCCGTCCCGCTTAAGGTCGACCTTGTATTCGACCCTGCCGATTTTGCAGCCGGGGCCGATCCGCACTTCGCTGCCGCGGACGATATCCGCTTCCGTATATTCCAGGTCCACGAAGTCCCCCTCAATGAGATCCGCTTTCAGGCGGTTGTTGAAGACCTGGGCCAACTGCTGCAGAATGGACGTCTTCTTCAATCTGCGCACCGTAATGTGATCCCCGCCGATTTCCTTAGCCTTGCTGGGCAAGCTCATCTTCAAGTCGATCAAGCCTGCGTTCAGTAGCCCATCCACCGCAAACCCGCCATGAACCGAAAGCACCTCGCACTGGACGTCCCCTCTCGATTTCAGGCTGCCCGACACTTCCACCTTCTCGCTGTTGAGCCCCTTATCCAGGGTAACCTTGCCGTTGATCGTAGCCGATTCGCTGCAGTTTGTCATCTCTTTGACGGTTCCCATGCCGTCCATAACCAGACGCTCGGTCGATAAATCGCCGTCAATCGTCATCGTCCCGTTGATCTTGACCGTTTCCCCCAGCACTGAACCCGAAATGCTCAGGGTGCCGTTGGAATCCAGCGCAATGCAGTCTATATCACCATTGATCCGGCTGATCCCATCAATCCTTACCGTTTTATACACGCCGGACGCCACCGTCCCGATGCCCGACATCGACATGTCATGTCTTTGTTCCCGCTCCATCGCCTCAAACCTCCGATTGGTTGATTTTCAATTTCAATTCCTCGATACAGCCTCTTAAAGGCAGGCGGAACACCCACTTGGCATCCCGGTCCACATATAAATGCTCAGTAGTCTCGACCAGCAGGAGCAGCGGCACACCCATTTTGCGGACGAGCGCCAGCTCGCACGGTTTGCTTGCCACCTTGGCGTAATGTTCCCGCATCAGGGAAAGCAGCATTTTGCCTTCTTCCCGGGTGATCTCTCCGCTCTTCAGCAGCTTCTCCAGAACATAGACCGAGAAAATGTCGGCGAACGTCAGCGCATCCTGCTTCCCCAGCTCCTGTTCGAACAAATCCAGCGTCAGACTTGTAACAATGTTACGTTTCAGGAGTTCGCCATGGGTCATCGATATTTCGCCGGAGCTCGGCGAAAACACATCGGCCAGCTCGTCGAGGGACAAGCCGTCCTTCATATTGATAATGCGGTCTATGCGCTGCAGTATTTTTTGCTTCGGAAAAAAGGTCTCCTGTCCCGTAAAGGAAGACTTGCGGATAAACCATTCCTCGGGAATGAGGTTTTTCCGCTTCCAGCGGTACAGCTGTCCATAGGAAATCCCAGTCAGCTCCAAGAGATCCTTTTTGGAAATCTCTTCATCGTTCATTGCACATCCTCCTCGCAGAAATAATGTAACATAACATTGTTACGTTGTAAATACGGCAAATGAAAATAAGAGGGACCGAACGAAAAAAAGACGCCTCCAAAGGGAAGCGCCTTTTTATTGCCTGCTATTTTCGAATCCATGCTTACAATTTGCCTGAAGCCGAACCCGGCTCAACCAAACCTGTTATGGCGATCGTTACACATGCTCGGCAAGCCACTGCTCCGTCATGCTGAGCAGCACTTCGCCGCGCTTAATCGCTTCAGCCACCTGATCCGTCGCCGTGCCTCCGTACACATTACGGGCGTTCACGACGGTCTCCGGCTGCAGCACCCGATAGATGGTGTCGTCGAACAGCGGCGAGAACTGCTGGAATTCTTCCAGCGTCAGGTCGAGCAAATATTTGCCCTGCTGGATGCAGTACAGTACCGTCTTGCCGATGACTTCATGCGCCTGGCGGAACGGCAGCCCTTTGCCGACGAGGAAGTCGGCGATGTCCGTCGCGTTCGAGAAGTCCTGGTTGACCGCTTCGCGCATGCGGCCCTTGTTCACCTTCATCGTGGCGATCATCGGCGCAAACAGCTGCAGGGCCCCTTCCAGCGTGGCCACTGTGTCGAACATGCCTTCCTTGTCTTCCTGCATATCCTTGTTGTACGCCAAAGGCAGCGACTTGAGGACGGTCAGGAGACCCATCAAGTTGCCGTACACGCGGCCGGTTTTACCGCGAACGAGCTCCGGCACGTCCGGGTTTTTCTTCTGCGGCATGATGCTGCTGCCGGTACAGAAGGCGTCGTCCAGCTCGATAAAGTTAAATTCCGTGCTGCTCCACAGCACCAGCTCTTCGGACAGGCGGGAGAGATGCATCATGATGATGGACGCGTGGGACAGGAACTCCACGATAAAATCGCGGTCGCTTACCGCATCCAGACTGTTCTCGTAGACCCGGTCAAATTGCAGCTGCTCCGCCACGAAATGGCGGTCGATCGGGAACGTCGTCCCGGCCAGGGCGCCGGCGCCGAGCGGCAGGACGTTAATGCGCTTGTAGCTGTCCATGAGCCGCTCGATATCGCGCTGGAACATGGAGACGTACGCCATCAGATGATGGGCGAACAGAATCGGCTGCGCCCGCTGCAGATGCGTATATCCCGGGATGATCGTATCCAGGTTGTCCCGGGCTTGTCCGATCAGCGATTTTTGCAGCTCATGCAGCATACCGGCCAGCTCGACGACCCGCTTGCGCAAATACAGGTGCATATCGGTCGCCACCTGATCGTTCCGGCTGCGTCCCGTATGCAGCTTGCCTCCAACCGGGCCGATCTCGGCAATCAGATTTTTTTCCACGTTCATATGGATATCCTCGTCCGCTACCGAAAACTCGATGTCGCCGCGGCGGATTTTTTCCAGCACGGTTTGCAGCCCCGCCTTGATCGTCTCCACGTCCTCCTGCGGAACGATTCCGCATTTGCCCAGCATCGTCACATGTGCCAGGCTGCCTTGAATATCCTCCTCGGCGAGCGCCTGGTCAAAACCGATCGAAGCCGTATATTCGTCTACCAGATGGTTGGTTTGCTTTGTAAAGCGCCCTCCCCACAGTTTGCCCACTATCGTTCTCTCCCCTCTTGCTTGACAGCAGAGGGCCGCTCCTTCCCGTGACCGACAAGGAACGGCCCCCCTACGACATGCTTTTGCTGTTGATTATATCATGAAAAATTACTTGCTTTGTTCGACGCCTGTGCCGACTTTAAGACGCAGGGCGTTCAGATGGATAAAGCCGGTAGCATCCCCTTGATCGTACGCTTGGGTCGGATCGGCTTCCATCGTGGCGATGTCCGGGTTGTACAGGCTGACCGGGCTCTTCACGCCAGCGGCGATGATATTGCCCTTGTACAGCTTCACGCGTACCGTACCGGTCACGTTCTTCTGGCTTTCGGTCACGAGCGCCTGCAGTGCCAAACGTTCCGGTGCGAACCAGAAACCGTTGTACACGAGCGTGCTGTAACGGGTGATCAGGCTGTCGCGCAGGTTCATCACTTCGCGGTCCATCGTGATCGACTCCATTTTGCGGTGCGCAGTGAACAGGATCGTGCCTCCTGGCGTTTCATATACGCCGCGGCTCTTCATGCCGACGAAACGGTTCTCCACCATATCCACGCGGCCGATGCCGTGTTTGCCGCCGAGCTCGTTGAGACGATCCATCACGGCCAGCGGGTTCAGCTTTTCGCCGTTAATGGCGACGCAGTTCCCCTGTACAAAATCGAGCTCCACGTATTCCGCTTCGTTCGGCGCATCCTCAGGGGAAACGCTGAGCAGGTACATGTCTTTATTTTCAGGCGCGCTGGCATCGAACCAAGGATCCTCCAACACGCCGCTCTCATAACTGATATGCAGCAAATTGCGGTCCATCGAATAAGGCTTCGCCGCTGAGGCGGTGACCGGAATGCCGTGCTTCTCGGCAAAAGCGATCATTTCCGCGCGTCCCGGGAACTCGTTACGGAACTCCTCAAGCCGCCATGGAGCGATGACTTTGATGTCCGGAGCCAAGGCCGCAGCCGCCAGCTCGAAACGCACCTGGTCGTTCCCTTTCCCTGTTGCTCCGTGCGCAATCGCGGTCGCGCCTTCCGCGCGGGCGATGTCCACCATACGCTTGGCGATCAGCGGGCGCGCAATGCTCGTGCCGAGCAGGTACTGCCCCTCATACAGCGCTCCCGATTGGAACATCGGGAAGATGAAATCCTGGGCGAATTCGTCCTGCAGATCGTCGATGTATACTTTCGAGGCGCCAGTAGCCAGTGCCTTTTCCTCCAAGCCGTCCAGCTCTTCCCTCTGCCCGATATCGGCCGTAAACGCGATGATTTCGGCATCATACGTTTCCTTGAGCCATTTCAGAATGACCGACGTATCCAGACCTCCGGAATACGCAAGTACGATTTTTTCCTTTGCCATGTCTTAACTCCCTCTCCTGACTAATCTAAAAAACTGAGGAACCGGATATCCAAACCTCCGGGCTATCCGGCACCGATACATCCGAGTCCAATAGGTTTACCCCATCAATGCGGCCATCAGCGCTTTTTGCGCATGCAGACGGTTTTCGGCCTGGTCGAAAATGACCGAGTTTTTGCCGTCGATGACCCCTTCGCTCACTTCTTCCCCACGGTGTGCCGGCAGGCAGTGCATGAACAGATAGTCTGCCTTCGCCAGCTGCGCCAGCTTCTCGTCGACTTGATAATTTTTGAACGCCGCCTCGCGGACCTTCTGCTCTTCCTCAAAGCCCATGCTGGCCCATACGTCGGTATAAATGACGTCCGCGTCCTTCACCGCTTCTTCCGGACTGTTCGTAACCACGATCTGCGCACCGCTCTCCTTGGCAATCTCTTGGCTTGCCTTCACTACGGCCGGATCTGGGGTGTACCCTTCCGGACTTGCGATCGATACGTTCACGCCCAGCTTGGCGCCGCCGATCATCAAGGAATGGGCCATGTTGTTGCCGTCGCCGATGTAGGCGAGCTTCAGGCCTTTCAGCTGGCCTTTTTGCTCATAGATCGTCTGGTAGTCCGCCAGCACCTGGCACGGATGCGCCAGATCGCTCAGGCCGTTAATCACGGGAACGGAGGCGTATTTCGCCAGATCCGTCACATTGTGATGCCCGAAGGTGCGGATCATGATGCCGTCCAGGTAACGCGACAGCACCTGCGCCGTATCGCTGATAATTTCCCCGCGTCCGAGCTGAATATCGTTTTTGCTTAAAAAGAGCGCGTGGGCTCCGAGCTGGAACGCCCCCACTTCGAACGACACCCGGGTACGGGTGGACGATTTTTCGAAAATAAGTCCGATCGTTTTACCCTTCAGCGGCTGGTATTCCTCGCCGTTCTTCTGCTTGCGCTTGAGTTCGATCGCCAGATCGATCAAGTACTGAATTTCTTCCGGCGTATAATCGTCGAGCTCCAGCAGGTCTCTTCCCTTCAGGTCGATATCCTGCAGCAGCCCGGTTTGGCTCAACATCGTTACGTCCTCCTTTGTCATTGCATGCTCTAATGCTGCCCTGCTACGCTTTGTTCACAGCGGTATGATCATGGATCAGCTCGGCAATCATGCCGACGGCCTGATCGATTTCTTCTTTGGTAATATACAGGTTCGGAAGCAGGCGGATCACGTTCGGTCCGGCGGTCACGAACAGCAGGCCGCGTTTCTGCCCTTCCAGCACGATGTCGTTCACCGGCTCCCTGCATTCGATGCCGATGAGCAGCCCTAAGCCGCGCACTTCATTGACAAAAGGATGCACAGCCACCTTCTCGTTCAGCTGCTGGATCAAATACTCGCCCATGTCCGCGGCGCGCTGCGGCAGCTGGTCCTCGAGAATCGTCTCGATCGTGGCGATCATCGCCGCCGTCGCGATCGGTGTACCGCCGAAGGTGGAGGCGTGGCTGCCCGGCGTAAACGCATCTTTCAAATAGCCTTTACCGAGCATCGCCCCAGCCGGGAACCCGCTGGCGATGCCTTTGGCGAGCGTGAAAATATCCGGCTCGATGCCGTAATGCTCATGAGCGAACAGCTTGCCTGTACGTCCCATGCCGGTCTGTACCTCGTCGATGATGAGCAGAAGTCCGTGCTGCTCGCACAGCGCCTTCACTTCCTTCAAGAAGTCCGGCTGCACGACGAGCACGCCTCCTTCCGCCAGCACCATCTCGATCATGATCGCTGCCGTATCCGGGCCGATGGCCGCTTTCAGCGCGTCCAGATCATGCAGCGGTACGCTCTTGAAGCCGGCAGGCAGCGGCAGGAAGCCGTCCTTCACCTTGTCCTGGCCGGTAGCCGTCAGGGTAGCCAGCGTGCGTCCGTGGAAGGATTGATGGAACGTGATCATTTCGAAGCGTCCGGTGCCTTTCACTTTCTGATGATAACGGCGGGCCAGCTTGATAGCCGCTTCGTTCGCTTCCGCGCCGCTGTTGCAGAAGAACACCGCATCCGCGCAGCTGTTAGCGGTCAGCAGGGAGGCCACTTTCTCCTGATTCGGAATGTGGAACAGGTTCGATACATGCCACAGCTCATCCAGCTGGGCTTTCAGCTTCTCGGTCACTTTCTGCGGCGCATGGCCCAGATTGGTCACCGCCAGACCGCACATAAAATCGAGGTATTTGTTCCCCTTGTCGTCCCACAGCCAGCTCCCTTGCCCTTTTACCAGGCTGATCGGATATCTGGCGTACGTTTGAAACAATGAGCTTGCCTGTTCGCTTGCACTCATCCCTAATCACTCCTTCTCCCGGAGCCGCAGGTTCATCCCTGTGCCCCTGTATCATATCGTCATGCCTTTATTTTAATCCCGCACGATGCGGGTACCCAACACTTCGCCCTGCAGCACCCTGCTCAGTACTCGGGGTTCGCTGCCGTCCACGATGACGACTTCCTGCACGTCTCCCTGGATGCAGCTCACCGCGGCCCGAACCTTCGGAATCATGCCGCCGTAAATATCGCCGCTGGCGATCATGTCTTCGATTTGCTGCACCGTCACCGACGGCAGCACCTGCTTCTTGCCGTCCACGGCTTTCATGATGCCGGGCACGTCCGTGACCACAATCATCCGGTCGACCCCCAGGTGGGAAGCGACGGCACCTGCCGCGGTATCGGCGTTAATGTTGTAACGCTGCCCGGACGCGTCCACCCCGACCGGTGCGATCACCGGCATATAGCCCATGGCCGTAATGCCTTTAACGATCGCCGATTCCACGTAGGTAACATCGCCGACATGGCCAACCTCGGACGCATTCGCCACCGGCTCGGCCTGGATTAGTCCCCCGTCGACTCCCGACAGGCCAAGAGCCCGGCCGCCCGTGCTCTGGATTCGCCGCACGATCTGCTTGTTGATCGTTCCGGCCAGCACCATCTCCACGACGTCGAGGACGTCCTCGGTCGTCTTGCGCAGGCCGTTCACGAATTCCGTTTCGATGCCCAGCTTGGCGAGATTATCCGAAATGGCCGGCCCGCCCCCATGGACGATAACCGGCTGCACGCCCTGCTGCTGCAGCTGCTTCAGATCCTCAAAGAAGGAATCCGGCAGCGCCGCCAGCGTGCTTCCCCCGCACTTCATGACAAAAGTCTGCTGGCCATCCGCTCCTATATGGGAGCCCTGCTCATTCTCCAGCGTCTTCATATGCATTCACTCTCCCCTGCAGCTGCCTTCGCCTTATGTCCGGTAAGCCGCATTGATCCGTACGTAGTCATAAGTCAAATCGCAGCCCCAGGCAGTGGCTTGCCCTGCCCCGCCGTGCAGATCCACGACGATGCGGACGGTGTCCCCTTTCAAGTAAACCAAAGCTTTATCTTCATCAAAAGCGACCGGACGCGATTGTTCCAACACGCTGATATCGCCCAGCCGGATGTCGACCGTCTCCGGATTTACCGGCTCGCCCGCGCGTCCGACGGCAGCGATGATCCGTCCCCAGTTGGCATCGGCGCCGAACACGGCCGATTTCACCAGGCTCGAGCCGATCACCGTCTTGGCAATCGCCCGTGCCGACAGGTCGCTGACTGCGCCGGCGACGCTAACCTCGACCAGCTTCGTCGCGCCTTCGCCGTCCCGCGCAATCGCTTGGGCCAAGCTTCGGCACACATACGTGAACCCTTCGGCAAACGGCCCCCAGTCAGGATGCGCCGGTGTCAGCACCGCGTTCCCCGCCAGCCCGCTGGCCATGGCGATCAGCATGTCGTTCGTGCTCGTGTCGCCGTCCACCGTAATCATGTTGAACGTTACGTCCGTCGCCTGCCGCATCAGCTGCTGCAGTGCTTCCTGGTCAATAGCCGCGTCCGTCGTCATAAAAGCGAGCATCGTCGCCATGTTCGGATGAATCATCCCCGAACCTTTGGCCGCGCCGCCAATCGTCACCTCTTTGCCGTCCACCAACACCGATACGCAGGCTTCCTTCTTCACGAGGTCCGTGGTGAGGATCGCCTGCGAGAAGTCCTCCGCGCCCATTGCTGCGCTGCTGAGCCGCGGCGGCAGCGATTCGATGCCTGCGTTCACGCGGTCCATCTTGAGCAGCTCGCCGATCACGCCCGTGGACGCGACAGCCACGTCCTGCTCCGCCACGCCGAGATGGCGGGCTGCGGCCGCCCGCATGTCATAGGCATCGGCTTCGCCCTGCTGCCCGGTGCACGCGTTGGCGTTGCCGCTGTTAACGATGACAGCCTGCAGCGTGCCGTTCTGCAGGCTCTCGCGCGTCACCTTCAGCGGTGCCGCCTGAAATACATTGGTGGTGTACACGGCCGAAGCGACGGCCGGCACCTCGCACAGAATCGCGCCAAGGTCATGGCGATCCGTCTTCTTCAGACCGCAGTGTACGCCCCCCGCGGAAAAACCTTTGGGCGTGACGATCGATCCGTCCTTCACCTGCGTAAACGTCGTTAATTGTCCCATGTCTATGTTCATCCCGCTTACGGATACACCGGAGTATAGCCGAGTCCGAGATTTTCCTCCCATCCCATCATCAGATTCAGGTTCTGAATCGCCTGGCCAGCCGCACCTTTGACGATATTGTCTATGACCGAAATAATGGTGACCCGGCCCGTCCGGGGATCCGCCGCAAAACCGATATCGCAATAATTGGAGCCCAACACTTCCTTCGTCGCCGGCCAAATGCCCGTATCGCGCACGCGCACGAACGGCCGTCCATGGTAATACTGCCGGTACAGCTCCACAAAATCTTCGTCATTATACACGCCGTTCAAGTTCGCATACATCGTGCTCATAATACCCCGGGTCATCGGCACCAGCTGGGTCGTAAACGTCACCGTCACCTGCTCGCCGGCCACTTGGCCAAGCACCTGCTCAATTTCCGGGATATGCTGATGCTTATTCACTTTGTAAGCTTTGAAATTTTCATTGATTTCCGCAAAATGCGACGTTAAGCTCGTTCCGCGTCCCGAGCCCGATACGCCGGACTTGGCATCGATGATGATGCTGTTCGGGTCGATCCAGCCGGCGCTGATGGCCGGAACCAGACCGAGCAAGGTAGCTGTCGGGTAACAGCCGGGATTGGAAATAAAGTCCTTGCCGGCGACCTCTTCCCCAAACAGTTCGCACAAACCGAAAACGGCTTTGTCCAAATAAGCCGCATCCGGCGCGGTGTGCTTATACCATTTTTCGTACGTGGCGCCGTCCTTGATCCGGAAATCCCCGGACAAATCAATGACTTTAAGCCCCGCTTCCAGCAGGCCCGGTACCAGTTTGGAGCTGACGCCCGAAGGGGTAGCCGTAAAGACGACATCCGCCTTGGCGGCGATTTCCTTCGGATCGGTACCGTCCAAATTTTGCACGATAATGTCCGTTAAATGCGGAAAGCCTTCCGAAATCGGCGTTCCCGCGCTCGATGATGAAATCACTGACGTAATGACTGCATTGGGATGCCCCTGCAGCAGCCGGATCAGCTCAACCCCGCCGTAACCGGTCGAACCGACGATCGCTATTTTTACCTTCTCCCCAGTACCGTGTTCTCCCATTCCCGCGTTCCCCTCTCTATTGCCGCTTCTGTATAAATCATGAATAATTATGTATTATTATACGACCGCTTTTATATAAATACAACACTTTGGAACGAATTTCCCTTATCCTGTAAGGGCTTATCCACTCCGATACTTCATCATCGAAACCTATGAATCCTTCTATTTACCATAAAAAAAGACCCATCTCAAAGGTCCGTTCAGATTCATTCCTATTGAAAGATGACATGTCTCTCGCCATTCGCAGCATTTATGTCTGTTTCGGAGTTTACTTTTTGATGCCGGTAACGATGCGGACAGGCGGGAACATTTGAACATACAATGCGGATATCCGCACATCCCGCATGCCGGAATCGGCCATAAACTGCGCATATTCCCGAGTATGCTGAAAATCCAGGATCGCTGCTTGGCCACCCCTTTTTAACACCCGCACCATTTCTTCGATAGCCTTGCGTCTCTCTTCCGGCCCTTGAATATTATGAATCGCCAGGCTGGAAACGACCTTATCGAACGTGCCGTTGTCAAACGGGAGCCCCCGCGCATCCGCATGGATCACTTCCACCCGGCTTCTTACGCCTTCCAGCTCCGCATTATGCAGCGTAACCTTCGGGTCATTCCCCGACTGGTCACGGGGATTCCAAATATCGATGCCTATGACTTTCCCGCCAGGGATCTGCTTGGCCAGAGAGTTCAGCACGAAACCTCTGCCGCATCCCACATCCAGGATCCTGTCACGTTTACCAATATCCAGCTGTTCGATGAGATTCCGGATGATGATCCCTTTTCCCCGCTTGCTGCTCCACAGCATCAGAAGAGCCTCCAGCCAACAAAACAGGCCACCGAGCAAAAGCAATCCCGCCGCGATGGACCAGAGCATCCCATGCAAACGCAGGAGCAGGATGGCGGCAATGAGCGGCAGTGCGCCGATCCAGGCCAAATTCCGAATGACGGTTGGCGCGTCGATCCCGTAATTCCCCTGGTTTGCGATTTCCGGTCTAAGCTTGACCATCTGTTCATCCCTCCCTTTTCAATGGTATATATATATTCCACCTTCAATCTTCCCAATAGCCGCAAAAGTGCATCTAATATCCGCGAATAATGCTTCTTTCAAATGGATAAGTGGAATAATGCATCTATTTCCCGTGTAATGTGCTACTTTTCGGTGTAAGCACCAGAGCTAACGATTTGTTGCACTATACGGGAAACGTTCGATTAAAAGAAACAGAGGTTGGTTGTACATCATTTGCTCCATATCTCTTTATATAGTGAGACGCCGCTAAGACGAACTACACTTTCACTTTATAGGAGGTAATATTTATGGCAATTGGTGATCCACTTACTTCGAGAAATCAGCTTTACGGACGGGACAGCGTCGATTTGTTGGCTAGAACACTTTATGGCGAAACTGAAAATGACTCGGAATCGCGTGTTGGTGTTGCATGGGTTGTTATCAACCGAAAGAATGATACAACATACGAATTCAAAAATCTGAATACTGTCGAAGAGGTTGTACTTTATCCATCAGCCTTCTCTTGTTTCAATGAAACTGATCCTAACTTGGCAAAATGCCTCAAACCAGATACATCAAGTCAAGTTTGGAAAAACTGTGTTTCCGTCGCTCAAAATGTCGGTACCCTCGCAAACCCAATCGGCGATAAACTGTTTTATACCCAAGTCGATCTTTTCAATGCGAATTCCAAAACTGAAAATGGGAAGCTCTTATATAAAATGAGCGGCACATGGGTAGTTGTTACTTCTAAAATCCTGAAAGGTGAACACATGTTTTTCAATTACCAACACTAATCTTTAATATGCAAAAGAAGCTGACCATTTTGGGCCAGCTTCTTTTTTATTCATAAGGATTGGTAATTTCGATTTGATCTGCAACAAACTCATTTAGGGCTTGGTCATATTTATACGTTACATGAACAGTGCATACGTATTCAGGCAGCACGCCATTAGTGGGTTTAACAAATCCGCCTATATCAACTGCCAGTTTCTGATCCTTTACATTATTTAAAATCATATCACCAAAGTAAAGTTTGTTTTCAAATTTATCATCTGGATTAACTAACTTTAAATCACTGACTTTTTTACTGAATTTGTATTCTTTCCCTTGAGCTTTAGCCTTAATTAGCAGTTCATCGCCCTTTTGGTTAACTTCGGTTTCCAAATCCGCAAGAATTTCCTCAGCACTTTGTATCTTTATTTCCGTAAGGTTTTCTCCGTTTAAAACATGGGCTTCATTCGTATCTAAATTAGTACCATGTCCCGTAACAAGAATGATGACTGCTTCTTCTTTGCCATCCCCTGTGAGATCAACATACGACACTTTGGGTTCAGATACTCCACTAAGTATTTTCCAATCGAATTTCTTTTGGCTGCCGTTAACGTCTACAATGACTCCATCTGTTGTTTCGGAAAGCTTTACTTCTTTGTTTGCTGATGACCAAAATTTAGTCTCCTGGGTCGTCCCCTCATTACTCTCCTTATTTTCTTGACCAGGTTGCGTTGTTACCTGAGCGCTTGTTGTTTTATCCTGACCCGTTGAGGAACTGTTCTGTTCATTATTGCAAGCAACAAGAGAACCCAATATTAGAATTGATGCTGAAAACAACGCGACTTTGTTAATGTTAATCCTCTCACTTTCTCTAGTTGATTTATACTACTTAATTATATAATCATTAATATCCAAAAAGTTTAAAAAATGTATTTTATTGTTTAAATTAAAGTAATCAATTCTGTTGAGGCATCTACACCCTTGTCTGCAGCTTAGTACTGTATTTCGAAACCCATAATACATAACGCTGACCATAATAAAAGGTTTGCCGGTCTTCTTATATAAAAATCAATGATGTTATAAACGCCCATAAAAAATAACCAACTCCGATGAGTTGGCTATTTTTTATCCATTTTCCGAATGAGTTGGCTCACGTAAGGCTGGGAAAATCCGAGTACAGATCAGCTGCCCTGCAGCTTAAAGCCTTCACCCAGCACCTCATGCGCATTGGTGATGATGACAAAAGCCTCCGGATCCACCGACTGCACCAGCGTCTTTAGCCGCGTCGTCTCGCTCTGTCCGATGACGACCATCAGCACGGTCCGGTCCGTTCCGGTATAACCGCCGGTGGCGTTCAGCTTGGTACAGCCACGGTCCAGGTCTTTCAGCACCGCCGCCGTTATCGGCTCGATATGGTCTGAGATGATATAAGCCACCTTCGAGTAATTAAAGCCCAGCTCAATAGCGTCGATCACCTTGCCGGTGACATACAGTCCCACCAGCGCGTACAGCGCCTTCTCCAGCGACAGCGTGCAGGCGGCTAAAACAATGACCGATCCGTCCAGGATCACGACGCTCAGGGAAAAGCTGAGTCCGCTGTACTTTTGGATAATCTGGGCCAGCGTCGTCAGTCCGCCAGTGGAGCCCCGTCCCCGGTACACGATCCCGATCCCGAGTCCCACGGCGATTCCGCCATAAATCGAGGCGAGCAGCGGGTTGCTCGTCGGCAGCGGCCAGTCCTTCGTCAAAAAGACGAACAAAGGCAGCACCACGCTGCCCAGCAGCGAGCGGATGCCATAATTTTTTCCGAGGAGCAGGACGCCCATGATAAACAACGGGATGTTGAGGGCCCACTGGGTAAAGGCCGGCTCCATGCCAAACCAGGCCTCAGCCAACACGGAAATCCCGGATACCCCGCCGGAAGCAATCCCGTTCGGCAGGAAAAACAAATTAAATCCTAAAGCGATAATAAAGGAACCGATAATGATGAGCAGCGTATCCACCACGTGGCGCTGGGGTCCGCTCATGGGCAGCGATGCCTTTCTGCGGTTCGATGACTTCTGAGACATTACGTTTTTCTCTCCTTAACTAAAATAAATCGGCCATGAAGCAGCCAAGCATGACGAATGCTAAAATCAGTCCTTTACACCAAAAAATTCCTACACAAATAGCGTGTAGGAATTCACTTGGTTTTATTCGGTTTCCACCTTAATTTGACTGCGCAAATAACCGTCGATGAACGGATCCAGGTCCCCGTCCATAACAGCGCCGACATTGCCGGTTTCCACTGAGGTGCGGTGGTCCTTTACCATACTATAGGGGTGAAACACGTAGGAGCGAATCTGGCTGCCCCAGGCAATATCCGACTGTTCCCCTCGGATTTCATCCAGCTGTTTTCGCTGCTCTTCGAGTTTGCGTTCGTACAGCTTCGATCGAAGCATCGTCATCGCACGCTCCCGGTTTTTGATCTGCGAGCGTTCGTTCTGACAGGTCACCACCACGCCCGTCGGGATGTGGGTAATCCGGACCGCGGAGTCTGTCGTGTTAATGTGCTGACCGCCGGCGCCACTGGCCCGGTACGTATCGATCTTGAGATCCTCTGTCCGGATCTCCACGTCGACGTCCTCGGTAATCTCCGGGACGACATCGCAGGAGACGAACGACGTATGGCGGCGTCCCGACGAGTCGAACGGCGAGATACGCACCAAACGGTGCACGCCTTTTTCGGTTTTCAGATAGCCGTAAGCGTTAAAGCCTTTGATCAACAGGGTAACGCTCTTGATCCCGGCTTCGTCCCCTGGCAGGTAGTCCAGGGTTTCGACTTTGAAGCCATGTTTCTCTGCCCAGCGGGTGTACATCCGCAGCAGCATCTGTCCCCAATCCTGGGACTCGGTCCCGCCGGCGCCTGGATGCAGCTCGAGAATGGCGTTCATTTTATCGTAAGGCTGGTTCAGCAGCAGCTTGAGCTCGAAATCATCCAGCTTCTTGGTTAACGACTCCACCGCATCCGCGATTTCGGCGGCCAGTGATTCGTCGCCTTCCTCGTCGGCCAGCTCCGCCATCATCGAGGCGTCGTCGTATTCCTGCTGCAGCTTCTCATACTCGTCAACCGATGATTTGACCGCGTTCATTTCCGCAATAACCGATTGAGCTTTTTCGTTGTCATCCCAAAAGTCGGGAGCCGACATTTTCTCTTCGAAGTTTAAGATCATTTCCTGCTTCAGATCTAAGTCAAAGAGACCCCCTAAGATTGGTGAGTTTCGTTGCGATTTCCCGCAGGTCGTGCTTAACGCTTGGATCTAACATGGTTTACTCTTCACCTCTTTATCGACATAAACTCCCTTAAGCGGAAAGACCCTGCGGCCGCCCTCTTCTTCAGAGCAGCACCCGCTTGGGTCTCCCGGTTTAAGGGAGTTCTGGCTCCGTTTCTTAGGGTTGCCTAAGAAACGGCTGTTGTATGAATTGTTGTAGAAGTTACTTCGATACTATCTTATGCTTCTTGACCGTGGCAGTGTTTGTATTTCTTGCCGCTGCCGCAAGGGCACAAATCGTTGCGTCCGATCTGATCGCCGACTTGAACCGGCTTCTTCTCGGTCGGCTCGCCATTCGTGGAAACTTTGCTCTCTTCCACAACCGCCTGGCGCTCCTGGTTCGCTTCGATATGGGCCTTCATCACGTACATGGCCACTTCCTCCTGGATGCTGGCCGTCATCGTGTTGAACATCTCGAAGCCCTCGAATTGGTATTCGCGGAGTGGATCCGTACCGCCGTATGCACGGAGGTGGATACCTTGACGGAGCTGATCCATCGCGTCGATGTGGTCCATCCACTTGCTGTCGACGGAGCGGAGCACGATTACTTTCTCGAACTCGCGCACCAGCTCGGAACCGATCCGTTCTTCACGTTCGTCGTACTTCTTCGTCACCTTATCGAAGATGAACTCTTCAATCTCCTCAACCTCTTTGCCCCACAGATCGTCGCGGGTAATCGAGCCTTCGTCAAGGAGCTTGCTGTTCACGTAATCAGCCACTTCCTGGAGCTCCCAGTTTTCCGGAATATCGTCGGAACAGTGCACTTCCACCGCACGGTCAATGACCGGCTTGATCATCTCCATGACGATATCCTTGATGTTGTCGGATTCCATGATTTCACGGCGCTGCTTGTAAATGATCTCCCGCTGCTGGTTCATGACGTCGTCGTATTGGAGTACGACCTTCCGCAGGTCGAAGTTGTTGCCTTCGACGCGTTTTTGCGCGGATTCGACCGCACGGGTGATCATCTTGCTCTCAATCGGCTGGTCTTCCTCGAAACCGAGGCGTTCCATCATGTTCAGTACGTTGTCCGCACCGAACCGCTTCATGAGCTCGTCGCCCAGCGACAGGTAGAACTGCGTCGAACCCGGGTCACCCTGGCGTCCGGCACGGCCGCGAAGCTGGTTATCGATCCGGCGGGATTCGTGGCGCTCCGTACCAATGATATGCAGACCGCCCACATCAGACACACCGTCACCCAGCAAAATATCCGTACCCCGTCCGGCCATGTTCGTGGCAATGGTTACCGTTCCCGGCTGACCGGCGCGGGAAATAATGTCCGCTTCCTCGGCATGGTATTTGGCGTTCAGCACCTGGTGCTTGATGCCTTTGCGCTTCAGCATTTCCGAAACCAGCTCGGAGTTCTCGATGGATACCGTACCGACCAGCACCGGCTGGTTCTTTTTATGGCGTTCGACGATTTCGTCGACAACCGCCTTAAACTTGCCGTTCACGCTCTTATACACGATGTCCGGCATATCCGCCCGCTGGTTCGGCTTGTTCGTTGGCACCTGAAGCACTTCCAGGCCGTAAATTTTCTTGAATTCTTCTTCCTCCGTCTTCGCCGTACCGGTCATGCCGGCCAGCTTGCGGTACATCCGGAAGTAGTTCTGGAAGGTGATTGTCGCGAGCGTCATGCTCTCGTTCTGAACCTCGATGGCTTCCTTCGCTTCGATCGCCTGGTGCAGACCGTCGCTGTAACGGCGTCCGGCCATCAGGCGGCCCGTAAATTCGTCGACGATAACCACTTCGTCCTCCGTCACGACGTAGTCGACGTCGCGGCGCATGATGACGTTCGCCTTCAGTGCTTGAACGATGTGATGGTTCAGCGTAATGTGGCTATGGTCGTAAAGGTTCTCGATTCCAAAAGCGCGTTCCGCTTTGGCAACACCCTTTTCCGTCAAAGCAACGGATTTGACCTTGATATCAACGGTATAGTCCTCTTCCTTCTGCAGCTGCTTCACAAAGCGGTCGGCCACATAATACAGCTCGGTGGATTTCTGGGCTTGTCCCGAGATAATCAGCGGGGTCCGCGCTTCGTCGATCAGGATCGAGTCCACTTCGTCAATCGTACAGAAGTACAGCGGACGCTGTACCATTTGTTCCTTATACAGCACCATGTTGTCACGCAGGTAGTCAAAACCGAACTCGTTGTTCGTACCGTACGTGATGTCGCAGGCATACGCCACTTGTTTATCCGAATGGTCCATGCCGCTCAGGTTGACCCCGACCGTCATGCCCAGGAATTCGTAAATTTGCCCCATCTCCGCGCTGTCCCGCTGAGCGAGATAGTCGTTGACGGTTACGACGTGCACACCCTGTCCAAGCAGAGCGTTCAAATATACCGGGAGGGTACCGACCAGGGTCTTACCTTCACCCGTCTTCATCTCGGCAATTCTGCCTTCGTGCAGTGCCATACCGCCAACCAGCTGAACGTCGTAATGACGCTTACCTAGTACACGCTTGGAGGCTTCGCGTACGGTGGCAAACGCTTCAGGAAGGAGATCGTCGAGGGTTTCCCCTTTTTCCAGACGCTGGCGGAACTCCTCCGTCTTGGCTTGCAGCTGCTCATCAGAGAGAGCGACGAATTCCGGTTCTATTTTGTTAATCTGATCGACCGTCTTCATCAGACGCTTGACATCACGATCGTTGACGTCACCGAAGATTTTTTTAACAATACCTAGCATGGTTAACCCCTTTCGCGCAAAACAATTGTTAGAATCAACTTCAGTTATTTCAGGGTTATGTTCAAATGAAATAGACTCTTGATGAACCAATTCACACAGACAACGGCTGGATGATATGGATTCATAAAGAATCGATTCATACAGGAGTATTGAAAATCTGCTGCTTGTTGAAATTGATCCGGACAGAATCGACTTCATACAGACAAAATGTAACTGCTTGAAGTTCATTCTAATCGTATTTAAACCGGTAATGATGATAAAAACGGGTTTGCATAAATTGTAACAGTTTGTAAGAGATGCCGCAACAACTTACCAGCCTTACAAACCGCCTCTATCTATATACGCAAGAAGAGCCCAATCCGTTGCAGGATAGGGGCTCTTTTTTTACATGAAATTCATTAAATATTTACATCATTATGAAAATTATTACAACGGACCGTCATTAGTTAATACGTGCTGCCTTCATTTTGTTCGATCAAACCGTATTTTCCATCATTCCGTTTGTAAACAACATTCACTTCCTGAGTATCAATGTTCGAAAAAACAAAGAAATTATGTCCGACCATGTTCATCTGCAAAATGGCTTCTTCCACGTCCATCGGCTTCAAGGTGAAGCGCTTCGTGCGGACCACTTCCAGATCGTCGTGCTCTTCCTCCGTCATCGTCGGCAGCAGGCCGGTGGTACCGGTCGCGGCTTCTTCCGTGAACAGCATCTTCAGGCTTCCTTCCTGGCGGAACTTGCGGTTGAGCTTGGTCTTGTGTTTGCGGATTTGGCGTTCCAGCTTGTCCACGACGGCATCAATGGATGCATACATGTCATTGCTGCGGTCTTCGGCCCGGAGCATCACTCCAGGAAGCGGAATCGTTACCTCCACGCTGTGCAAACCTCGAGTAACTCCAAGTGTCACATTTCCTTCTGAGGCGGGGGGTGCATCGAAATACTTCTCAAGCCTGCTGAGCTTCTTGTCGACATAGTCCTTCAAAGCGTCAGTAACCTCGATTTGTTGACCTCGAATAGCTAAATTCATAGGGCACTCCTCCTTTGCAGTTCCATTATATCACAATTGTTAACGCTAAGTAAAAAGGCGTTTCCGGGCGGCTGTCCGCCAGCTGAAAGCCCTTCACTTATCCCCGCGGTCCGCTTAAAGCAGGGTAAAATTCCTTAACCGCACAGGAGGAAATGAAACAAGTTCGATCGTGGTAAAATCCACCGGAACACAAAGAAAGACCCTGGATATCCAGGGTCTTATCGCTACCGTTCTTCAATTACTTAACCATCGAACCGTATATGTAGGTCGGCCTTGCCGGATGATTATAATTTCGTTACGTTAGCTGCTTGCGGTCCACGAGCGCCTTCGACGATGTCGAATTCAACGTCTTGACCTTCTTCCAAAGTCTTGAAGCCATCCGTTTGGATTGCGGAGAAGTGTACGAATACGTCGCCACCATCAGCAGTCTCGATGAAGCCATAACCTTTTTCTGCGTTGAACCATTTAACTTTACCTTGCATGCACTAACATTCCCTTCGTCGTCAAATAAGGTGTGACTTACGCCCACATTCCTGAATATACCACCCAAACTTGTCCATTGTCAATTGGAATGGTAAGGGGTTTAATTGTATAAAATTCCAGAAGGGTGGTTAATCAGAACGTCGATACGTAATCATTTATATGGTTTATTAACCGAAAATAAAACGAGTGAAACGGGAAAATTCGCAAAAATATAAGGACTTGGAATTAAACAGTCGGTTCCCGGTCGATGTCAGTTGGATCACCAATAGTATCCTCTTCATTGGATGTGTCATTTGGAGAGGATGGACTATTTTCAGGTGTAGTAGCCGGATTCAGAACAGATGGGTCCCCTGTTAAGTTTGTATTTTCTACAGTATAGGTATTCCCCATCCAGTCTGTAACGACAATTACAGCTTTGTCAGGCACATCGCCCGGAGTTCCACTCCATGCTCCGTACGTCCAGCTATCGTCCACTACATTACCGTTCACATCAAAAGGACTGGAGAGTTGAGTCGCCCCTGAATACTCCCGGAGCAATGTATTGCTCACATTTTTTTGCAACAGTACTCCGTCTTTATATAAGCTGACTTCGATTTTCTTTAGCTCACCGGCTTTAACCGTTTGAAGTACAAAACCTACGCTGTAGCCGTTAACACCAGAGAACTGCATTACCCCAAAGTCCTCGGGCTTAACGAATGCCAGCGCATCGCTATCTGTATAATGTTTAGGAATTAATTCAGACGGATCTCCGGTCAAATTCGTGTTTTCAACTGTATACGTATTCCCCATCCAGTCTGTAACAACAATTACAGCTTTGTCAGGTACATCGCTTGGAGTTCCGCTCCATGCTCCATACGTCCAGTTATCGTCCACTACATTACCATTCACATCAAAAGGACTGGAAAGCTGAGTCGCCTCTGAATACTCCTCGAGCAATGTATTGCTCACATTTTGTTGCAACAGTACCCCGTCTTTATATAAGCTGACTTCAACTTTCTTTAACTCACCGGCTTTAACCGTTTGAAGTTCAAATCCAACGCTATAACCATTAACTCCCGAGAACTGCATTACCCCAAAGTCCTGGGGCTTTACGAATGCCAGTGCCTCACTATCTTTATAATGTTTAGGAATTAATGCAGACGGGTCCCCTGTGGGATCCGAGCTCTCTACCGTATACGTGTTCCCCTTCAAGTCTGTAACCACAATGACTGCTCTCGTTGGTACATCCTCAGCTGTGCCGTTCCAGGCTTCGTTTTTCCAATTGCCGCTCCATACTTTTCCGGTAACATCAAATGGACTGGAAAGCTGGGTTACATTCGGATACTCCATGAGCAAAGTGTTGCTCACATTTTTCTGAAGAAGAACGTCGTTTTTAAATAAGCTGACTTCAACCGATTTTATATCCTTAGCAGTAACTTTCTGAAGCTCAAATCCGACATTATAGCCGTTAACTCCGGAAAACTGCATTACCCCAAAGTCCTGTGGTTTTACAAATGCAAGTGCATCTTCTCCTGTATATTGCTTAGGATCTAATAATTCCGGGTCTCCGGTCAGATTGGTGTTTTCCACCGTATACGTATTCCCCATCCAGTCTGTAACGACGATTACAGCCTTGGTAGGAACATCATCCGGTTTTCCATTCCATGCTTCATTAGTCCAGTTACCATTCCATACTTTCCCGGTAACATCAAACGGACTGGAGAGTTGGGTTGCATCCGGGTACTCTTCAAGTAATGTGTTGCTTACATTTTTTTGGAGAAGCGTATCGTCTTTATACAAGCTAACTTCGACTTTTTTAAGATTCTTCGCAGTAGTAGCCACGAGTTCAAAACCTACACTGTACCCGTTAACTCCGGAAAACTGCATGACGCCAAAGTCCTGTGGTTTTACAAAGGCCAAGGCCTCTTCCCCAGTATAGTGATTGTGGCCGATTACATCATCGGTTACTTGGAGCACCTGTGATTCAGATGGATTTTGAGTGGATGTCCCGCTATACCGAACTTTGATGATCGTTCCAGTAGATACTGGGATATTGTCAACTTCGGTCCCCAGTATATTAATAAAATCCGTTCCATTAACGCTATACTGCATCGATGGATCTACACCAACTAGCTTAGTTGTCCCTGATTTAGAACCTACTGCTAACAGAGCCGTCTTAGGAGCTGCTGGAGTCGTCGTTCCCCCACCATTATTTCCTCCTCCGCTAGATCCGCCGCTGCTGCCACCGCTGCTGGATCCGCCGGAGTTGCTAGAGGATGCAGGTGTCGATACTTGGATGGAATCTTTTTGAGAACCTTCCGTTTGGTTGGGCTTAGTTTGGAAAGTAGAGCCTTTGGCGCCGTCGTTAATCGTTGCGGTTTGAATCTGGCCGGAACCGAGGAGTTTCGCAACCGCATCCAAAACAAGCTTCACGATCTTCGCTTCACTGCTGAGCTCAATGGAAGAATTTCCGGCTGAGCCGTCCACATGCACGTTTTCGATCGAACCTTTAACCAATTGAACAGAAATGGATGCAGCGAAAACATCAACATCATCGAATGTTCCGTTCAGTGTAACTTTTGCATTTGCCGGGAGTTCCTTGGACAATTCAACGTTCGTAAAGCCCTTGCCGCTAGCATGGTCTTCTTCCAATTTGGCCGACGACTTCACAACAACGCTTTGGGTGACCGTGGATCCTTCAGCAACGATACGTACCGTTCCGTCTTTTTTGTTAACAACGATATTCACCAGCACGGAATCAACGAAGTGGATCGAGTTTTCGCCGCCACCCTCAACGTTGGTAGTTCCATGAACTTTGACGTTTTTCAGCGTGGCATCCCCGCCACCAATCCCTTCGGCAAGGGTCAGGTTGCCTTCGATCTCTACATTTTGGAGAGTTACTCCTGGAGCACTGATGACAACGTTTCCATGGATCACCTGGATTTCTTTATCGGTTCCGCCGTAGGTACCAGCCTGATAAAAGGTCACGGTCTCCGATGCTTTTTTCGCAAAAGCCGCGTCAATCAGCACAACCGCTTCGGCTCTCGTCAAACTTTTCTGCGGTTCAAAGGTTTGATCCGGATAACCGTTCATGATTTTGCTTTCCAGGACCGCGGCGACACCTTGCTTGCTCCATGCAGCAATACGGTCAGCATCTTTAAAGGTGGACAATGAATCCGTCTGTCCCGCTGTCAGTCCAACGACTTTGGCGATCATAGCCGCAGCTTCTTGGCGAGTGACATCAGCAGAAGGGTGTATCGTTTGATCTTGGTATCCTTGAACATATCCAGCTTTAACCGCCTTGGCCACATCCGTATAGGCCCAGTTGCTGCTGGACAGATCGGAAAATTGAACTTGAGCAGATTCAGTGTATCCAAAAATACGATTGACCAATGCGATAAATTCAGCCCGAGTAATCGATTGATTGGGTTTAACCGTACCATCCTCAAAACCTTTCAAAGTTCCTTGGTTTACCCACTCCTGCAGCTGTTTTTCAGCCCAGTGACCGTTGATATCCTTTGCGGGTTGTGCCGCAAATGCGGGACTGACAGCACCCAAAGTCATCCCCAAACCTAGCAATCCGGTTAACGTACCATGCAAACCTTTTTTCACAAGAACATCCTCCTATGGACTTATGTAATTATGCGTTAAAATGAAAATTATGAACTAAATCGACATTTTTTTTACCCGATATTGCTATATTCAACCTCCCTTAACTGCAGAATTAGAAAACTTATAACAATAGAACCAGGACTTAAAGACTATCAATACTTCTTGTATCCTACCATAATTAGACAAAGGAAATCTATACTTTTGTTCCTTTTGTTTCCTGCTACTTTTTTTCATTGCTAGAGTTGAATTGAAAAATGAAAACAAAAAAAGACTAGAATATCGATTCTAGTCTTTTCAGTGTCTTGCTATATTGGGCTTTGTTGTCAGGCTATGTGTTACTTCCTTTGGTCCATCAAAAAGCTATCTGGTGTGTATGCTGCTTCGTAAGCGCTCCGCTGCATTTTGGCTTGTCCTCTGTGCTGAAGCCAGTCGGAGGCTTCCATTTTAAGCTGGTTCATGCGGTTGAGGATGAGCGGATCCGCCTGTAAAATGCTTTGTAACTGCTCAACTTGGCCCGGTGAAAATGGGGTGTGCTGCTTGAGCCGGTTCAGTTCATCAATCAGCTGCTGACGCTCCTGGACAAAGTCCTGCAGCTCCTCATAGGCCGTATACTGCAGGCGAGCTACAACGGTTTCAGTTAAAGATTGAAGCGAAGAGATCAGGTTATCCATTCGCCGTCTCTTGGCTCAAGCTGCCGGCTGTCATTTTAGCGGCTTCGGCAAAGGTTTCCCGCAGATCCGTCAAATACCCCAGCGCCTCTTCAGCAGGTGCAGTCGTTTTCTTCACATTGGATTCGATTAGCAGATGATTAATATATTCATATAAAGAAGCGAGCCCTTCCGAAACGGCATAACTTCTGTCCAGCGTAGACAGCAGCTCGTTGACGATACTTTGGCTTTTGCCTAAATTCAAATTGGCCTTCTGCAAATCTTTGTTCTGCAGGCTGTCAATTCCTGAGCGAACGAAGCGGATAGCCCCATCATACAGCATGAGGAGCAGCTGCCCCGGTGTGGATGTTTGAACGGATGACTGACGGTATTTTTCATATGGAGATGTTATCAAGTGTCTTCACCCTTTACTAAAAAAATTATTGGGTAGTTCCGAACAGACTAGACGACTGGGACTGCAGTTGGTTCATGGCCGTTTCCATGGCACTGAATTGTTTGTAGTATCGGGTTTCTTGATCATCAAGCCGCTTAATCAAATCACTGATGCGCGACGTATATTCCTTCATTTGTTTCCCCATGACGCTCTCGTCTTTAAAAGCTGCGCTGAGGTCCCCGCTGTATCGGTTCGTACCGGCACGATCAGAGAACTTCTGGAGTGTGCTTGTCATGGTCGTTGATAGTTTGTTGACAATTCCATCTGAACCTAGGAAGACGTTGGATAACTGTTGAGGATTGCTTTGCAAAGCTTGCTTCAGCTTTTCCTCGTCCAGATACAGCTTGCCGCCTTCGAAATATTGGCCGGTTGTGATACCCATTGAACTGAGTTGGCCTAAGCTGTTGTTGATCACCGAACGCATAGCGGTAACGGTATCTTTGAGAATGTCATCGTTTTTCAGCAGGCCACTCTTCGCCTTGGCTTCCCAGGCTGTAATCTCTGTTTCTTTCATGGCCGATCTTTGCTCGTCAGTCAGCGGCGGGAAGTCACGGTATTTCTCCTCGTCCACCTTGGTGTTCATCGTGTTAAGGAGGTCGTTGTAGGTGTCGATAAAGGACTTGATCGTGTCTACAGCCTTCGTTGTATCGATGGTTGTCGTTACGGTAGCTGGAGTGGATCCCGTTTCTTTAAGTAATGTAAGGCTGATCCCGTTGACCTTTAGTGTATTATCAGTGGTTGTGAATTTATTGGTGCCTATCACGGTACCGCTAGAATCCAAAGTGTTGATTTCAACTTCTCCATCCTTGCCACTTTGAACCGGGGCTCCTTTAAGGTTCAGCAATCCTAATAAACTCGAAGTCTTTGTACCCGTATTACCGTAGTCACTTTCACTAATGCTAATTTCCTTAGTAGTCCCGTATTCTTTAGCAGTAATCGAAAACTTACCGCTGACTTCGTCAAATGCTGCCACTACGTTGGCACTCGAATTATTGATTTTGCTAAGTACATTGGAAATCGTGTCTTTTGTTGAAAAGTTAAACTCTACGTCATTGACCTTAATTTGGAACGTTTCCGGCTTATCATCTGTTGGTGCAGGATCTGTGGCTGCGACATAACCATTTAAAGCTCCAATCGTGGTATTCAAACTGGCTTTAGTGGGCGTCGGTCCGGAAGAATCTTTAATATTAATTTCGCCAGTGGACTCGACCGTGGCTTTGGTAGCCAACTTCTTCACGGTCACGCTCATCGGAACGCTTGAAGCATTAGCCGAAGCTTCGGCCTTAATTGCATCTTTATTCCCATCGACCACAGCCGTTTGAGCAGTCATGTTACTGGTCTTGCCAAAGAGATCCGTTGCAGACAATTTTGTTTTAAAAGCAAATACCTTGCTATTCATTTCTCTATAGCTATCACGCTGCCAGGACAAATATGTTTTCTGTTGGTTTAATTTATCCAATGGAACTCGCTTAGCAGTCATCAATTGCTTGACCATACTGTCGATATCCATACCTGAAAAGCCATTAATACGAAGTGTCATTTTGGGAATTCCTCCTTACACTTTAGCGTCAATCATAATGCCCGCCAGTTCCATCATCTTGGCCACCAAGTCCAAGGTTTTCTCCGGCGGAACTTCTCTGATCACTTCTCCTGTTTCTTTATTGAGGACTTTGACCATAATTTCATGGGTTTTATCGTGAATACTAATATCTAAGGTTGTTTCCGGCCCTTGAAGGGTTTTTACAGCCCTGTCAATGTTCCGGATCAGCTGCTCTTCTCCAATCGAAACCGAAACGCCCTGCTTTTCTTTCAATGCCAAATCTTCACCGTTTCGGATCATGGATGCTGCACCACTCATGGATGCCGCCCAATCTGTTTTGTTCTGAGATGACGTACTCGCGGTTAAGGAAAATTGTACATTCATCCTGGCTACCTCCGACAAAAGGATATATATATACTATTATCGGCTTCTGGCGCTTGGAGATTTAGTTGATGATGAATAATTGTATAAAAGAAAAAGAGTTCTGGGAAAAACCCAGAACTCTTTGGTAATAACTTCAAGTTTAACGAAGCAATTGCAGAACGCCTTGTGGCTGTTGGTTAGCTTGTGCAAGCATAGCTTGTGCAGCTTGAGCAAGGATGTTATTCTTCGTTTGGTTCATCATTTCTTTTGCCATATCTACGTCACGAACACGGGATTCAGCTGCAGTTAAGTTCTCGGAGGAGGCACCCAAATTGTTAATCGTGTGCTCTAAACGGTTTTGGAAAGCACCAAGTTTAGAACGTTCGCCAGAAACTTGTTTCATTGCTTCGTCTAAAACTTTAATCGCATCGTTTGAACCTGTTTGTGTTAACAAACTAACATCTTTCACCAACTTATTGTTAGCTTTATCACCAAGCGTGTTAGCACTAACTTCGTTAACATCAATTGTCATGCTTTGATCTTTATTTGCGCCGATTTGAAGTGTTGCTCCACCTCCAGCAACCGTAATAATTGCTGAATCATTTGCTGCACCTTTTGCAATAAATTCAGCTCCGTGGAAACCTACTGTTTGGCCTATTCCTGTTACCTGCTCAGCTGCTCCATTTGGACCAACTACTGTAGCTACTGCGTCTACGCCAGCTGTAACCGCGCCACCGAATTCAGCAGCATCAGCGCCACCTACTGTAATCTTTGCAGAAGATCCAAAACTTGTTTGATCTAGTTTAACAAAATCAGTACCAGTCGCTTGTACACCAGTTTTATCTTTGTATTCATTAATTTTATTTACGATATCTTGCGCAGTTGCATTTGTCATGCCTGAAAAATCAATTTTCGTTCCATTAATAACCAATTCTTTACCAGAAACGTCTTTTGCTGTTGTAAAGTCTACTGAACCAGCAACAGCACTTGCTTTTGTAGCAGCTGTATCGACAGTCACAGTATAATTACCTTTTGCTAAGCCCGTAGCAGATGTAATGTCTACTTTAGTCTTATCAGAAGAAGTTCCTGTAACCCCTAGGCTACCATTTAAAAGTTTTTGAGTGTTGAACTCCGTTGTATCTGAAATACGATTAATTTCAGATTTCAACTGTTCAACTTCTTTTTGGATTTCTTTTCTGTCATCAATTGTATTTGTATCGTTGCCGGACTGTACTGCCAGCTCACGCATACGTTGCAGGATGCTGTGAGTTTCGTTCAATGCACCCTCAGCTGTTTGGATCAAAGAGATGCCATCTTGAGCGTTACGGGAAGCTTGGTCCAAACCGCGGATTTGTCCGCGCATTTTTTCGGAAATTGCCAAACCGGCAGCGTCATCACCGGCACGGTTGATGCGAAGACCGGAAGACAGTTTCTCGATATTTTTGTTAGTGTTCGTTGTGTTGATAGACAGTTGGCGGTGAGTGTTCAGCGCCGCGATATTGTGATTGATAATCATTGGGTATTTCCTCCCTGAAATATATTAGTACCACATCCATGTGGTAAACGCTGCCTCATTAAAGGTCGGCCGCCCTGCCGAAGCAGCGTCTAACTTATATATCGACAGTCCCCAATGAACATTTTAGAGTTTTTTTGATATTTTTTTTGGATTTCTTGGTTTGATCTTTCATCCGCTGCATGAGCGCCTCTAGATTGGCAGGGGCCGGAGCGGCGGATTCCTGATTGCTCTCTTTAATGGAAAGGTAGACTTCCTTGCGAAAAATGTCGATATGGGGAGGCGCAGAAATGCCTACTTTTACCGTATCCCCTTCCACGCTTAGAATGGTCAGTTCGATCTGATCCTGAATGACGATCGATTCGCCCTTCTTTCGAGATAATACCAGCATCGCTTATTCACCCGCCTTTTCTGACGACGACATGACCGGATCCGACCACAGGAGATGCTTTGTCTGATACCTGGAACTATGCAGAATGACCTGTTTACCCAATCGATGATCCGGATTAAGGATAACAGGGGCCAACAAGTTCATCGTGGATTGTTCCACTTTCTCTTTTAGTGAAATGATGCAGCGCACGAAGACGTTCTGCTCAATTTTAAGCTCTTCTTTGTCTGCCTCCGGCAGTTCAAACTCATACTCCGGATAATAGGCAAAAGGATCGCCGAGCAGAAAAGCAAGCTCCTTTTCCTTCGTCGACTGCAAATAATTAAACGGACTGTCCTCAAGCGTAATCAGCGCAAATTCCGTCTCTTCCTCAAATCCGGGCATACCTTTAGGGAAACCGTAAACCTGTTCATCTGCTACTTCTAGCTCTCCCCACGAAGATGTTTGTATAATCACGATGCTCACTCCTTTGTTCATTTATCAGCATTAGTTCAATCTATATAAACAAAAAAGAAACTATAGAAGGCAGTCAGGCCCATCTATAGTCTTTCGTCTGCTAGTTTCATAACTTCATGACTAATCATTTCATACCTGCCCAACATCAGCGCTGGGTATCAATCTCCGGCGGAATATACTGCACGGACGCGTACTGCTTCATATAAATGTCCAGCTTGCCCCGGGTATATTCGATCTCCGGCCGGTTCACCTGCACCTGGATATCTGTATGCGCCTTCCGGAACTCGATATCCGGCGGACGCGTATCGATCTGAATGTCAACGTTATCTATGGAAGCTGGCGTGCGCGTCTCCGGAAAAGGAACCGGCTGCCAGTCCTCGCCATAAATATTCGCGATCGTGTTGCTGGAGATATGAATGGCCGCGGCACGGTTACCTTCCTCGACCCTTCGGGCAATCCCCTGCAAATACAACTCCTGAAAGCCGGAGTAAATCCGGCTGTTCATATCAATAAAGTTGCCGCCGGTGAAGGCCGAGAACGCCTTGGATTGATCCACATGAAGCTCCGGCTTGTACTGGTGAATTTCCAGCTCCGACGGAGTGGTGGTCATGTTCACGTCAGCCTTAGGCTGGCGGATGGAATACTGACCCAGGTCCGCATCGATCCCAAGCTGGGCCCGGGTCTGGCGGATTTGCAGAATAGGCTGTACCATACCTTCCTCCTACAAACGATTCTATCTCAGAAAATCAACCAGAGTCGGTTGAATGATTTTGGAGCCGGCAGACAGCGAGGCGTTATAAATGTTCTCCTGGATTTTGGAGTTCATGATCAGCTCCGCATAGTCGGCGTCTTCGGTTTTGGCCTGAAGGTCCGTCAGGTTGATGTTGAGATCGGACAACCGGTCCTGCATCAGCTCGATCCGGTTCGTTTTGGCGCCGAGCTCCGCGCGGGAGGTGAGCATTTTCTCGGTGCGGCTATCGATCAGATCAAGCTGAGAAGACAGACCGGCAAAGTTGCCGTCGTCGAGATTTTTTGTGATATTTTCGATAATGTTGAAAATGTTGTCCGCATCGCTCCCATTCCCAAATACGTCCGTACCGGTCATGTTGATCGGGAGCTTTACGCTTTCGCCAACGCTGAAATTAATGAGGCCCTTATCCGTAACGATATCGGCAATCCCCATACCATTGGAGGACCCGTCCGCGTTCAAGCCGGTCGTGTTGGAGGTACCGTCATCGTTTTTCGGAAAATCGTACGGTTTCTTGTCATACGCTTCCCCGTTAAAAACATACTTCCCGTTCAGCTTGCTGTTCGCAATATCGATCAGCTGTTCCTTCAGCTGGGACACTTCCTGCTTGATACTGTCCAGGGCAGACTGCGGATTCGTGCCGTTCGCCGCTTTGGTTGTCAGCTCGCGCAGACGCTGCACGACATCTCCAGCTTCGCTGAGCACCGTATCGTTAAAATCCAGCCAAGACAGCGCGCTGTCCACGTTGGATGTGTATTGGTCATTGGAAGCCAGCTCCGAACGGTAGCGCAGCGAGTAGGTAATGCCCACAGGATCGTCCGAAGGACGATTCAGCTTGCGGCCGGTGGCCAGCTGGTTCTGTGTGTTGTTCATCTCGCGCGCGTTGCGGTTCAAGTTCAGGAGCAGCTGGGAGTTCATCATATTGGAAGTCACTCTAAGCATTGGTTAACCCACCTCTTTACCGTTATCTTCCTACAGTTCCTGTAGAGTTGATCAGTTTATCCAGCAGCTGGTCGAACGTGGTCATAAAACGCGCGGACGCGCCGTACGCATGCTGGAACTTGATCAGGTTGGCCATCTCCTCGTCCAGGGACACGCCGCTGACCGACTGGCGCTGGCTCTCGACCTGCTGTACCAGAATGTCCGAGTTTTGCGTCTGCCGGCTCGCTTCCTGGGCCTGTACCCCCAGCTGTCCGACCATCGAGCTGTAGTAGCCGTCGATCGTCGTGGAGCGCGTGCCGTCCGGCGAAGTAAAGTTGGTCTGCTTCATGTTGGACATAAGCAAAGCCAGCGTGTTGTTCCCTTGAATGACTTTCTCGTCCGTTCCCGTGCCTTCGGTTCGCATCGAGGTGGCAATCAGGGTTGGATCTTCAGCAATCTTCGTGTTCAGACGAATATTTCCCGCTGTAATTGGACCGCCGTCGCTAGACTCAAAGAAAGGCAGACCGCCCGTCGTGGTCCCATCCATCGTATATCCCAGTTGGTGCAGCCCGTTCAAGCCCTTGACAGTCACTACGGTATCCTGATCGACCACCCGTCCGGTAATACCCGGGAGTGTGACGCCGGCTGGCAGTACGCTGCCTTTAGGAATCGTGATCTGGATATCGCCGTTCGCCAAGGTGTTGGCCAGATCGTTCAGCTGCTTCTGGTAATCCTTCACATAGCCTTCGCGGGACGCAATGATGCCGTAAACCTCTCCGCCCTGCAAATTTCCTGAAGCGTAGGCTGCTTCAAGAAAAGCGCCGCGGTCATCCGGACCGGCACCATCCACATCCGCACTCACGGCAAACCCTTCAACGAGGGCTTGTCCACCCATTGAAATGTTATAGCCTTGATCGGTGTCCTGGACCGTGATGTTAATGATTTTGGACAGCTTGTCCGTCAGCAGGTCGCGTTGGTCTCTGAGGTCATTGGCGTTGTCCCCGAGCCCCTCGATCCGAGTGATCGACTGATTCAGGTCCGCGATGGAGTTCAGGTAGTTTTGAACCTCGCTGGCTTTGACGCCAACATTGTTGGTCAAATCCTGGCTCATTTTATCCAATTGCCCGCTCATATAGTTCATTGCATCCGTCAAAGCCGTCGCATTTTCCTTGACGACTTTGCGAGCCGAAGCACTTTCCGGATCCTTGCTCAGGTTGGACCAGGAGTTCCAGAAGTTGCCGAGCACCTTGCTGATGCCCGTGTCCGACGGTTCGTTAAAAATGCCCTGCAGCTTGTCCAGCGTGTCCGATTTGATCGTCCAGCTGCCGTTGGCATTGCTTTCGCTGCGAAACTGCGTATCGAGAAAGCTCTCGCGGATCCGTTCAACCGACTGGTATTCAACCCCTGTGCCCAGCTGCCCAGGCGCATTGGAGCGGTTCATGCCGTATGCCTCGATCGGGCGGGACGCCTGCATTTTTACCGTTTGGCGGCTGAAGCCTTCCGTATTCGCGTTGGCGATGTTATGGCCGGTCGTACCCAGTGCAGTGGTCTGCGTAAACAGACTTCGCTTGGCCGTCTCGATGGAATGGAATGTGGATGTCATGCAACAATATCCTCCTTCACGTTCGGGGGAGAGCCGGGCTCACCCATGTCTCATTAGCCCCACGTTGTGGTTCTTTGCTGTCGTCGTAGGTTCATGTCATTGCGGGGAGCCCCGACACTCGTAATGCTGGTAAGAAAAATAAACTTTATAAAGGACCTAAGCCCTTGAATCGAAAAGGCCGCTGCGGGCCACGTTCCCGCTCCGATCCGCCGGATGGTGGTAGGTAACATCCTGATTCGGTCTGCCGACCAGAATATCCAGGGACAAATCTATAAACGAAAGCGACTGCTCGATCAGCTTCTGGTTCAGCTCGTTCGCCCTTTTCAGCTTCTGCAGGGTCTCCGACAGCTTCTCCTGAATGGCAAGCAGCCGCTTCTTCTCTTCCACGTCAAAAACAAGCCGCGACAGTTCCGTCAGATTCAGGTTCAACTCCGATTTGATGCCGCGTTCGCGTAAATACTGCTGGGCTGAGACCGCGCGCTTCTGTTCGAGAATTTCGATCTGCTTTACCAGCTTGGCTTCCTGGTTCATGATCTTGATGAGAGACTCTACTTCGTTGGCAATGATGGCTTTCTTCTTCTCCGCGGTCAAGTCCAGCATATGGAGATGAACCGTATCCAGCTGCTCCAGCAGGTCGATTAAAGTATGAACAGACATATGGGGTCACCTAATTCCTTGGGAAATCTTTAAAATAAGGCATCAGCTTATCGGCCAGCTTGCCTGCATCCACTTGATAGGTGCCGGAGGATATTCTCTGCTTCAGATCCTCGAGCTTCTTCGCTCTCTCCGGGTCATTGGCACGGCTCTGGGCCTCAAGCATTTCAATCGCCTCCGAGGAAATGGAAACCTGGTCCTTCTTGCGTGCAGGCTTCTGTGTTTCCTGCCGCTGCGTCTCCAAATTCCGTTGATAAGGGTTAACTCCACCAATTCTGCCGGTATCATTAATTTTCATATCTTCCACCTTCTTTCACAATATGCGGGCTGCTCCACCGGGTACTTACCCGGTTTACGAAGCCGACACGTCAGCCCGTTCGCATGCAAAATGCAAACAACCGATAATCTTTACTAAGTTTATCGGTCGTCACTGAAGCATTATTAATAGCTGCTGCCGTTTTTAGTGCGGCAGTCGGTTATTTGTGGAATTTATCCACGACGCGGTAGGCACCTTCGCCCGGTTTTCTAGGACTGGAATCCTGATCTTGGCCTGCTTGTGCAGCCTGGCTGAGCTCCCGGGTCAGACGGGTGCGGCAGGAGTCGCACATATGCCCCTCACGAATCAGCGTACCGCATACCTCGCACGGATACATCAAGTTCGGTGCATTCATGACCGAGATTCGGCCTTCACGGACAAAACTCGTAATCTGCTTGACGGAAACGCCCGTCGCTTCCGACAGCTCCTGTATATTGGCACCCTTCTGCTCCCGCAGATAATCCACGCAAATCTCGTATTCACGTTCGATCTCCTTGATGCAGTTCGGGCAAATGTCTCTGAAATTGGCGGCAAACAATCTGCCGCAGCGAGGGCAATTCGCAAGTTCCACAATAACTCTCCCCTTATCGAATACCAAATCAAGCCATGATGATATGGTTCTAGATTACCTTATTCCGGCTCCCTTCGTCCATCTTAATTTACGAATTCCGGTAAATCCTGACATGATTTTTGTCGGGATTACGACCGGGCCCAAGTCAGGCTGTATACTTCGGCGGCAAGCCCCAATCCCCGGTACAAAGCATCCCGCAGCACCTCTGCACACGCATTGATCGTGCTCCCCGTCGTGTAAATGTCGTCTATTAAAAGAATTTGCAGGGGCTGAGGTGCATTTTGAGCCGTTATAGCATGTCCACGGCTTTCATGACGAGTCACCACGCTATTACTATGACTTACATAAGATGGCATCCCATATCTACTCTTATACAATGATAAGACAGCTGCCAAACCCTCCTCATACCCAGCAAACACATTATTCATCGAATCAATTCGCTCCTGGCGGGTTTTATAGCTCTGCTTGGCCGTATGCTCCCTGCGGACCAAAAGCGGCATGACCGGGATCCTCTGCTTGCTTCCAAGCCCTCTCGCCAGCACCTCCGCCTGATTAAACCCCCGCTCCTTTAAACGGACGCCGCTTACAGGTACATAAGTAATCACGTCCGGCTTCCATATAGTCTGGTCCGATGATTCTCTTAATCTATTGAAAAAGGGCACCTCGTGTAAAACGGAGCCAGCCTTTAAAATAAACGTTGAGAAAAATCCAATAGAGGCATCCGATAATCGAAACGTCGGACTTGAGGATTGGATTGAGCGGCCAGGTGATGCGGCTGAGCCCCGCGCTAGAATTGAATTCGGCGAAGATGTTGGAATTCCAATAGACGACAAAGATCCCCTTTGCGGTACGCCATGGTTAAGACCGAGCATAAGCCTGCTGAGCTCCTCCTGCATCTGCAGGTAAGCCCGGCTCAGCATGTGAACAAGCAGATCGGCGTATTTCTCATGCCCCCGATACTTATACTGGGCCAGCCATTCTCTCATCACCCCGTTATACTGCACGGCGCTCCGGTTGCAGACAAATGAACGATCTCTCATCTCCTCCCGCAAACAGTCCGGACAGCCGATGGCACGGCCGCAGCAGAGGCAGCGAGGCTTATGAATCCAGGGGATCGCCTCCGCACAGGATCGGCAGATGCCCGGCCATTCCCGGACTAGGCGGCCCAGGCTGCCGCAGGTCAGGCACGTTTCCCCGGGTGGAGCCAGCAAATACTGCATCATATGTAACAAGGAACTACTGGACTTCAACTCAACATTCCTCCCATCAGCTTATGGCTTAGAAGGCTGCACCTTCAAATACCCGTGCCTGCCGGCAATCCGGTTCATCGCCTTGATCTGGTTTACGGCCAGCTTTTGGGACAACGTCCACTGGGATGAGGCAAAAATGACCCTTCCCGCCGGATCCTCGGAAGACCGCCCGGCCCGGCCGGCCATTTGGACGAGCGACGCATCATCGAACAGGCTGCTGTCCGCGTCCAGAATATACACGTCACTGCGGGGAACAGTCACTCCCCGCTCCAGAATGGTCGTCGTTACGAGTAAACGGATTTCCTTCTTCCGATAGGCCATGACTTTCTCACCACGCCCAGAATCTTCAGAAGATGTCCCTTCCACCGAAATATCTTTGAACCGGCGGCGTAGAATCTCAACGAGCGGCCCGATATGGCGAATCCGGGAGACGAACAAAAAGATCTGCGCCCCCCGGTCGATCGACCGCCGAAGCTCCGCGACCAGCGGTCCCAGCAGCTTCGGCTGCCGCAGGCAGGTTTCCACGCCGCGCATTGCGATCCGCTTCGGCACAGGCAGCGGGTGGCCGTGGTACCTGACGGGCACCTTGGCATGCGGGAGCGTGCCCCGGGACACCTCCCGCTGCAGCGGACGCGGCGGCGTCGCCGACAAATACACAAACTTCCCGTCCGGCTTGCAGGCATGCTGTGCCGCATGGGCCAGCATGGGGTCGTTGTGGTACGGGAAGGCGTCCAGCTCATCGATCACCACCAGGTCAAATGCGTGGTAGAACCGCATCAGCTGGTGGGTGGTCGCAAGCGTCAAATTGCCGCTCTCCCAGCGCTCGGCGCTGCCGCCGTACAGGGTGACGATCCGGACACCGCTGAATGCTTTGGCCAGGCGTGGGGCGAGTTCGAGCACCACGTCCCGGCGCGGCGTGGCCACGAGGACGCGCCCACCCACCGCCAGCACGGAGTCCAGCAGCGGGAAGATCATTTCGGTTTTGCCCGCGCCCGTCACGGCCCACAGGAGGAAGCGGGAGGGCGCGATGCCCCCTTTGGGCGGCTCCGCCAGAAACCCCAGCGCAGCCCAGGCGGCATCGCCCTGGGCTGCGCTCAATCCCCACCGCCCCGCAACGGCGGCGGTGGACTCTCCGGCCGTGCCCCGCACGGCCGGATCCGCTGCTGTGCGAAGCAGCAGCGAGCAGGCGCGGCTGCGCCCGAGCGCGAGGCAAGCCTCGCAGTAGGCGCAGGCCGCGAGGCCGCACGCGGCGCAGGCCGTGCGGCCCGTGGCTTCGCTGCCGCACCGGCGGCAGCGGGGGGCCTGGCCGCGGTCGGCGCGCAGCGCGCCGCGGCGGCTACTGCGCGGGCCGGCGGCAGCCACGCCCGCGTCCATCGCTAGCTGGCCCTGCAGGTAGGCCAGCTGCGCCGCACTGTGCCAGGCGCCGGCAAGCCCCGGCGCCCGGTCGCTCAGCAGCGAGTCGACCTCCGCCGCGAGCAGCGACCGGCCGCACAGCCTGTCCACCAGCTGCGCGGCCTGCTCCGCAAGTCCCCTGAGCACAGCCGGATCCCTTACGTCTCCTGCCCACTGCCCCTCCTCCGGATGACGCATCAGCTCCTGCCATACGGCAGGAGCTAGTGGCTCGCCAAGCTCCCAGCGCCACATCCCGGAACAGCCATCCTCGATCTTTCTCTCATTGCCCTTAGGGTTGAATCCATCCCGTACCACTCTGTCATGGTCCTTGGCTTTGAATCTATCCCCCGTCGTCTCGTCATTGCCCTTGGGTTTGAATCCATCTCGCACCTCTCCCTCATGGCCCTTAGCTTTGAATCCGTCCCGCTCCGCTCTGTCATGGCCCTTTGGCTTGAATTCGCCCCAAACTCCCGCTCCCCGATCCTTCATTCCCCTAAGACTGCCCTTTGTTATAGAATCATGCCTATCTCTGCCAGCCGACCAGCCATTCCCCCCCGCGTGAGATCTATCAACGCCGGTCTGTTCCCTTTCCATCTCCTCCCTCAGCTCCCCCTCCAACCATCCCTTCCACTGCTGCATCTTCCAGTGCGCCATGTCCGGCGTGCCTGCAAAAGCACTGGCCGCCTTGCAAGCCCAGCTTAAAGGCATGTCCCCCGACAGCAAAATCATCGTTCCATTCATCCCGGCATTCCGGCACATGTACTCCCACCATACGATGTCGATACGCAGGTCCAGCGAAATCTTCATCCTCCACCGCTGCCCTTGCCGGATGGCATATACCGCGACACGCATACGCCCGCCTCCTTTCTTCCTTCTAGTTTCGGTGAAACGTTAAATCCGAATATCCGATCCTTTTTATTGAAAACCTCAAACACTTCGTGAATCTCTTCCGCTCAACGCAAAAAAGCACACCCCCGGGCCTCTCGCCTCTGGAGTGTGCTTCACTCTGTATTCTGCATTATGCCGCCTGCCGGCATGAACGCAGTACCTCGTGCATTATACATAAGGAATGCGCTCCGCTTCATGCGGATTTCTTAAATCAATCATTTCGAAAGCCATGCCGTCACCCAGCACCAAGGTTTCTGCGAAATCTCCGTTCTCCACGGAGGACTGCATCGGGACGACGGACAATTCCATACCCGCGGTTCCGTACATCCGGCGGACAATCTCCACCGTCTGATCTGTGGACGCTGCATCCAGCACCGTTAGACGAAGCCTCTTACCTGAAACGAACGAATACCACCCGAATGCCCGGATGTACCATTCGATCTGTCCCTCATGGTTGGACGTTACCAGCGTATAGTGAACCCAGGGTGAACTTTTGCGCTTCTGCCAAGCATGAAATAAGTGAACCGCCGCACCCGCCAGCACGTATACCGCCGTGATCCACAAAAGCGGAATCATCATGCAGACTCACCTCCTGTATACCCACACTATATGCGGGTACAAACCGGACGGTGAATGATAAAGGCCGGATCGCCCACACCTCTGACGAAAGGGGCATGAGCGAAGGTACAGTGGAAATTTTCACAAACCTTGGCAGAGACAAGCAGCCATCCCAAAATTATGGTATTAGAGCGTAACCCAACCGTATTTAATCGAGTTGATAACTGCTTGCGTACGGTCGTCGACTTCCATCTTCTGCAGGATGCTGCTGACATGGTTCTTGACCGTCTTCTCACTAATGAATAGAAACTCTCCGATCATCTTGTTGCTCTTGCCTTCCGCCATCAGGCGCAGCACTTCGGCTTCCCTCCGGGTCAGCGGATTGTTCTCGCCGGCCACAAACTTGACGCCTGCTTCGCGGACGCCGCTCTCTGTCATGGCACCCGTTTCGTTCAGGAAAGTCATGCGCCGCAGCTGCTGAATCAGCTTGCCGGTCACTTTCGGATGAATGAATGCATAGCCTTCCTGAACCGAACGGATCGCATTGATCAACGACTCGGCTTCCATATCCTTGAGCAGGTATCCGTTCGCTCCCTTGCGAAGCGTCTCGAATACGTAACTCTCATCATCATGAATGGATAGAATAATGACCTTTACATCCGGAAACAGCTCGCGGAGCTTCTCCGTGGCCTCCACACCATTTTCCACAGGCATATTAATATCCATCAGGACAATGTCGGGTTTGATATCGTTGCAGAATTCAAGCACCTGAATACCATCGCCGCATTCCCCGATGACCTCAATGTCTTCCTCCATGTTCAAAATACGCTTCAGACCCTCGCGAAACAGTTGATGATCGTCAGCCAGGAGGACCTTAATGGTTGTTTTACCGGAATCTCTCGTTTCCATCCAACTACTCCTTTCCCTTTTCCACGTTCGTTGGGATATGGATAATGATCTTCGTGCCCTGGTTCTCGGCCGATTCGATCTCCATTCTCCCTTCGAGAAGCTCTACCCTCTCGCGCATTCCGATCAATCCGAAATGATCCTTGCTCTTCTGTTCCAGAAGCTCGACTCGGAATCCAAGTCCATTGTCTTGAACGACAATTTTAACCATCTGCGCTTGATATGTAATCTCAATTAACACATAGGTTGGGTGGGCATGCTTCGCCGCATTGCTCAATGCTTCCTGGACCAGACGGTAGATCGCCGCCTCCATTGCAGAAGAAAGACGATGCTCTTTCCCTCTCGTTTCGAACATGGTACGGATCTTGGTCTTCTCCTCATAGTCATGCGCGTATTTGCGCAGTGTCGGGATCAGTCCCAAATCATCGAGTGCCATAGGACGCAGATTAAAAATGACCTTGCGCATTTCTTCAAGGCTGGAGCGTACTTGCCCCTTCAAATCTACAATTTCGTCCTGCACCATCTTAAATTCCTGCTTCAGCAGCATTCTTTCCACAATTTCGGTTCTCAGGACCAGGTTAGCGAGCAGCTGCGCCGGGCCATCATGGATTTCACGGGCGATGCGTTTGCGCTCTTCTTCCTGCGCCAAAATGATTTTCAGACCGATCACCTGGCGGTTCTTGGCCGTCTCGATGATCCGGGTCACTTGTCCCAGCTCTCCCGACAGGTATTCCATGACAACGCCCATCTGCGATCCGATGGATTCGGCACGTTCTATCGAGTTTTCGACACTTCTCACCCGCTTCTGGAGTTCATCGCGTCTGGCTTTCAAATACATTTCCTTCTCGCGATAAATCATCACATCAAGCTGCAGCTGCGTCGCTTTCTCGTAGGCCTGCCTAATATCATCCTCTTTGTACCGGACGAAGTCCCGGCTGACCTCGGTCAGCCGGATCCGGGAACGCCGGTAGTTCAGCTCCAGCTGATCCACCTTCTGCAGCGTATCCACGGTTTCCTTCATCACTAACTGCAGTTCCTGATTCAGCGTGAGCAGCTCGTCCCGGGCCGTCTCGAGAATCTCGAACATCTGATATTTGCTGTTTTCCACCACCTGGATGGCATTCTTAATGACTCGGTCTATCGCATCGGCTTGAAAATCCACGAATTTCTACTCCATTTCTAACCATTACAGTTCTACATAGAATGAGCTGCAGTCACATTTCCTAAGTTCAATTCTATACATATCATACCATATCATGATTGGATGGTGATGGTCTTCGTGTTTTGTTCCCAATTTACTTGTAATCCTAATTGCTCTGAAACGAGCCGAAGTGGGACTAAAGTACGACCTTGAGTAATAAATGGAGCGACTTCCGCGCTTTTACGCTTGCCGTTTAGGATATATTCCTTTTTGCCAACCGTCAAGTCCATCAGCTTGCTGCCCCGCAGAACGCTGATCCGCTGATTGGCCGAATCCCAAGTGGCTTGTCCGCCAAATGTATCCAGTACGTATTTCACCGGAATGTAAGTCGTTCCGTTCTTCATCACCGGTGCGGCGTCCATCGCTTTCTTCTGGCCGTTCGACATATAGGATTTCTGCCCGACCGCCATGATCACCTTGCCGGTTGGAAGTCCTGCATCGCTTGACAACGACGGCATCGTGAATTTAATGTTATCAAAAGCGACCGTGCCTGTCTTCGCCCGCTCATCCTGGCCCTCTTCGACGTTGACGACATAGACGCGCTTCAGCTTGGCCGGGAAGGCGATGCCAAGACCGCTCAGGTCCACGTTGATCGTCTTCCAGCCCGTCCAGTCAATGGCTTTGGCCAGGTCGACGTACACCGTCTGACCGTTCGCGTCCGTCAGTTCGGCGCGCATCCAGTTCAGGCTGCTGTCACCCATCGCGTCGATCGACATTGACGTGGCTGCTGCGTTGATGCCTTTGCCCGAAGTGCCGTTCAGCTGTGCATAAGCATACATTTTGCCGCTGCCGGCGGTCATGTCATACTGCAGCTGGAGCACTTTGGAATTGGCGTGGTCGCCGGTTCCCTGCGTCACCTGTGCCGATCCGGTAACCTGGCTGCCACTGTTGGTCGTGAAATCGACCGGGTATGTGACATTTTCGAAGTTTTCCCACATGTCTTCGCCTGCCACCGACAACACGACGACCGTGCTGAAGCCGTTATAACGGGCGATCGCGTAGCCGACTTTTGCATTCGCGTTCACCGATGTTACGGTCAGCTTGTCATCCTGCACGCTGCCTTTAAAGCCGACGAATTCCCACTTCAGGGATCCGGCCGGTACCGCGACGCTCTGCCCGTCCTTCGTCACCGCCGTGACCGGAACCGAGACCGTGCTGCCCGCCTTGAGCGGAGCCGTTGCCGTTCCGACGTTCAGCGCGGACAGGTCGTCCCCGCCGATAACCTTCACCTGCATGCTGGCGCTGGCTTTACCGCTGACCGCGGTGATCGTCGATGTTCCCGGCTTCACGCCCTTCACGGTTTGTCCGCTGACGACGCTGTTGCCGTTGCTCGACTTCCAAGTCGGCGTCAGGCTGGACACGTCGATCGGGTTGTAGTAGGTGTCATAGCCTTTCAGCTGGAACGACGCCTGCTGTCCGATCAGGATCGCGGAAGAGCCGCTGATCTTCAGTCCCATCAGGCTGCCCTGCGGCGCCTGGGTGTACACGCCGACGGCGTTAACGACGCTGCGCTGGGTTGTGCCGTATTCCGTGTCAAACGTCAGCTGCGTGCTTGTTTCGCCGAGCGGCCGGTCCACCATCGTCGTGGAGCCGCCTCCGTCCAGGTTCATGCCCTTCCAGACGCCGGCTTTGACCATAAAGGTCTGCAGCTCGGACAGCGACATACCGGAGCTGTTGTCATTCTTCTCGACAGCTACGATGTACGCGTAGCGCTGATCCTTCGAATACCCGAGCGCCGTACGTGCGCGGTAGCCTCCGATGCTGGATACGTCGCGCGAAAAGGCCGATGCCGCACCGTTGTTCACGAGAATCGTGTGCCCGCCGATCATCATTTGCAGGTTGGCCGGGTCAAGCGACTGTCCGGACGTTTTGGACAGCAGCTTGTAGTCGGTTTGGATCGTTTGGCCAACAGCCAAATGGTTGGTTACGAATTGCGCCGCCGTTCCGTGGGTCCGCAAGATGTACCCGTCTTCCGGCACCGCGAAATCGAAGCCGCCCGGCTCGGAAATTTGCGTGATCACGTTGTTTTGCACCAGAACCTCAACCGGCGTGGTGGAGCTGCTCTTCGGACGAACCGTTGACTTCCAGGCGCTGGTATAAATATACATGGCATTCGCATGGCTGTAATTCGAGGTACCACTCTCCGGCGTGTAGGACGCCTTGTTGACGCCGGCCAGCGGGAACGAAGAGCCGTCTTGAGCCGTCACCGCTCCGTCAAAGGAAAACTGATCGATCACCGGCGTGCCGTCCTTGGTTACCGCAAAGGAATACATGCCCTTCAGATCCGAAGGCGTCGATACCAGTTCCCCGCTGGTTACCTGACCCCCGATCGGTGCCCCGTCCCCGGCCGTATTAAAATAGTCCCCGTTCACGCCCGCTACCGCACCGGTCTCTTTGACCATGCCGCCGGTACTCTGCTTGGTGGTCAGCTCACCGTCCTGACCATTCATGACGTCGATCTTGACGTTCGGATTCTGCAAATCCACCTTGATGACGTCCGCCAGCGCCGTCGCCTGTTTGCCGGAGCGCGTCGTCGTAAATTTGTATTTGGTCAGAATCGCCCCCGACGTGACCGGGCTCTCGCTGAGCTTCGTTACGGTCGCCGCCGTGGCCGCGCTGGCCACCGAAGCGATGGAATGTCCGTTCAGCGGGATGCCGCTGCCGATAACAGGCGTAATAAACAGCAGGCCAGCCAGCGATACGACCATCCACTTCTTGCCTGCACCCTTCTTGTGCTCGTTCCCCATGCGATCATTATGCCATTTCATGTACTGTTAACTCTCCCATCTTCTTCATACGCGATGCTATTCTATCGTTGCTTGTTCATAAACAGGACCAACCGACTATACATGTTAAGCATGAGCTCACAGACTCTATTATCTAGGTCCAGTATGAACTCCCTATTAAATAGACTGAAATTATCCAAAAAAGTTACGGAAAATTAATCTTTTTAGCAAAATCCACCTGAAAATCCCACAAAAAAGCCCTACCGAAGTAGGGCTGACGTACCGAAATGGAAACTCTATGATTTTGTGAGAGATTTAACCTGCTCAAGGCTCTGGTTACATGTACCCGATTTTCTCCAGCAGACGCTGCAGCATGACGGCCGCCTGAGCACGGGTTGCATTTCCCCGGGGCTGGAACGTGTTCACTGTGACACCCTGGATAATGCCTTCTTTCAGCACGCGGGCCGCGGAATCCGGATACTGGATTTGCTTGCTGTCCTTAAAAACTTTCAGGTACGTGGACGCCGGATAGCTCAGCGTCGAGTTGTATCCCGCATAGTTCATGGCACGGACCATCATGATTCCCATCTGCTCGCGCGTGATCGAGCTGTTTGGTTTGAACGATCCATCCGTATTACCGGTGACGATACCGGCCTTGGCCGCCGCCCCGATATACGCGCTGGAGCCGATGTTGACCACGTCATAGAAGCGGTCCGCGCTCTGCGCATCCCCTTCCAGTCCGAGGGCCCGGGCCACATGCTCGGCGAACTCGGCGCGCGTAATGCTCTGATCCGGGGCAAACAGCGTATTTGTACGGCCCTCGATGACCTGCTTGGCAGACAGCGTGCTGATCGCGTCTTTCGCCCAGTGGTTGCCGAGATCGCTGTAATACTTGTAGAACGTCGCTCCGAAAACGGTGAAGTTCCCCTTCACCTTGGCATGGAATACCCGGCGGCTGCCTGCCGTGTCAATCACACCGGGAACGTAGGTCAGCTTGTTCGCTCCGCTGTCGAAGCGGACCAGGCTGGACCGGCTGTCCTGCAGCGCGCTGCTCGTCCGGACGAGATATTCCCCGCTAAGCTTCAGCTCTAGCGGATTGTTCGGCGAGCTGTTATTCACGGCGGATACATAGAAGTCTACGGGCTCGGTCATCTTTTGACTGGAGCTGGTGTTCAGCTTCTTGCTCAAATCCGCGGCGGCCTCTGTCGACAGCTTCTCTACCGTGATGTTAAGCGTGATAGAAGAGCTGCTAGTATTCAGGCTGCTGGCAATGTCCGGCAGATTCATTTTGCTAAAAGGTACCATATATATGGCGTCCCCGGCTTTCACCGCCAGCACCGCGCTGCGGTCGATGTTATAGACTTGCTGCAGCGCGTCCAAGGGGAACGTAACCGAGGCTGAGCTCAACCCGACTGCCGCATCCACAACGAGCGTGTGCAGCTTTTCACTAGAACCAAGCATATATTGGTAAGCCTGCTTCAGCTTCTCGCCATCGACCCGGTACTGCTTAATATATTGATTGTTGCGGGTCTTGACATCCGACACGGCCGTCGCCTGATTACCGAGCGCAAACATGGCCTGTCCAAATTCTCCTGTCTCCATGAGCGTAAGGTAAGACGGACGATTTGGATCGGTCGATCCGCTGCCTGTCGTCGTGCCCGTGTTGCTGACCGGGATTTTGTTAAAATACTTCAGATAGGTGCCTGCGCTGTCCCTGAGCGGCGTTGCCCCTGGAATATAGGACAGCTCCACCTTTTGGCCGCTGCTGACCGGATTGCTGAGCTTGATCGTCAGCGTGCTGCCATTCACCGAAGCGCTGGTTAGAGAGCCTGTCGTACCATCCACCAATACTTGGAATTGGTTTACCGTCACAGAGGACTGGGACACCAGCGTTTTATTGAACACGACCTGGATTGTATCTCCTTGCACCACTGCCGATTGGATGTCCCCCATATCGAGCAGCGTTGTAACGGTGACCGGCTCCAAATTCAGGTAACCGGCCGAGTTCCCGTTCAGGTCTGTCAGGCGCGCGTTACCGGGTACGTACGAGATCGTCACCTTGTTATCTTTGCTGAGTGCAGTGGTCAGGGTCAAGGTCACCTGATTGCCCTTGATTTCCACCGCGGACACGTAGTTCGGCACATTGTTGACCAGTGCGGAAAACTGGCTTTTCATCGGCACATTGGTCGTGCTGAGCAGCTCGTTATACGTCAGGACCAGCTTCGTGCCGCCGCCTTCCGCCTTGTCGAAGACCGGAGGCTTCGTGTCCCAATAGTTGCGGACGATATAGTCCGTGAATTCGGCCATATTTTGCCCGCGGGAATCCTGAATCGGGTAAGCTCCCGATTTGTAGCTGACCCTTACGACCTGCCCGTCGCCGACGGACGTGTTCAGGGACAGCGTCAAGGACTGGCCGCTCTGACTCACGCTTTTGACGCCCATGCTCGTTCCGTCCGCCGTTACGGTGAACTGTTCGTAGGCATTGGCAGATGGACTTTTCAGCGACTGGCTAAAATACAGCACCACCGTGCTTCCCGAAATCGTGCCGCTGGTCGGCTTCGGCAGCGCGGAGTCCACGCCATTCACGACCTCACGGGCCCCAAAAGCCGCCGCCGCATTCCCCGCCATATCGCGGATCGGGCTGGAACCGCCGCTGTAGCTGATTTTCACGTTTTGTCCTACGGCGACGCCGGTCTCCAGAATGACATATACGCTTTCCCCGGAGGTATACACATAACTGATCCGCCGTGCTTCATCATTCACCGTCACGTTAAAATTGGCCGTCGATGGCCAGGAGTCCGAATACAAAGCTTCATTATATACGAGCCGGATGGTCGTGTTGCTGTACATCTCACTGCTCTGCAGCACTGGAGCTTGCTTGTCCGACGTGTTCGTCTGGAACGTCCAGCCCGTACTGCTTGTAATCCCGGCATAGTTCATACTAGGGTTCAGTTTGTCGTAAAAAGCCCCCGGCTCTACGGTCACGTAATAGGACGCGTCCTTGTCGAGCGTGTAACCGGACTGCAGCTGGATTTTGACCTGGGTCCCGCTTGCCGTGGCTGTTACCGGAACACTGGCACCATTGGAGGATTTGCGGAGCAGTACATTCCCTGAACCGCGAACCACTTCCCGGTTAAAATTCATAACCAGCGTCGCATCCACCGCCACGCTGGTGCTTCCATTGGTTGGAGACAAGCTGGTCACGGATAGCGGAGTCGTACTGCCTGGCGCCGCAGCCGTCGTGAAGGTCCAGCCTGTGGTTGAAGTAATCCCCACCACGTTGCTGCCTCCCCGGTCCTGAAAAGCCCCTGTAGGCACGATCACATAATATGACGTCCCGAACGCCAAAACGCTTCCCGGATCGATCGTCACGACCGTCGACCCGCCGCCTGTCACCTGGGTGGATTGGACGTTAATCGAAGTCGCCTTGGTGCCGTTCGATTTATACAAATCAATCGTACCCTGCCCCGGATATACCGGGTTGTTGAAGGTCAGTTGAAGCTTACTGTTCGTGGCAATCCCGGTCGCGGCGCTTTGCGGCGATTTCGCCGTAATCGCGGTATCTCCCTGGGTCGTAAAATACCACTGCCCGCCCGTCGTCAACCCGCCGAACGCTTGCCCATCCAGCGAGGTGATGGCGCCAGCAGGGATATACACATAATACGTGGTGTTTTTGTCCAAAGAACGGGATAACGTGAAGCTTACCTTCTTCCCATCCACTTGTACCCGCGAATTCGTCTGCCCTTGCGTCAGCGTAATGGTATCCACCACTTGGTTGTCAGATGCCCGTTTGATCTGCACGCTGCCGCTTCCCGTTTGGATTTCTTCATTAAAAGACAGCTGCAGTGCGTTGAAAGTACTGGCTCCGATTGAACCCACTTGTGGCGTGTAGTCCACGACAGCCAGCTTGCTTAGCGTGGTGAACGTAGACGTCGATTCGTCCAACGGCTGATCCGTAGCGTCCAAGAGGACTCCTGCCTCGACTTTCACCTGGTATGTCGTCTGATAGGACAGCCATTTACCTGAAGGCAGCTGGAAGGTGAATTTATTTGGCTCTGGATTTGATGAATTCATCGTCTTCAAATCGATCAGGCTGAGCTTGATTTGGTTGGCTTCCTCCGGATGGGCCGAATCGATGATCCGGACGACCGGGTCTTTCGTTGAATCGTCGGATGAATCTGCAATATGTACGGGTTGATCAAAGGTCAGCTGAAAATCCGGTCGTCTCCCGATCTCCACAGCTTTATTCGCTGGCAGCGTGGAGACAACTTGTGTGCTCGCTTGACCCTGCACCGCCGAGGCTGCTGCCGAAACCGTACCTCCTCCCACTCCCCCTGTAATTCCTATGTCCAATGCCATGGCGAGTGCTAGAATGCATGCCGATATTTTTTTCATAGAATGGCTTAAACCTACCTTTCCTCGTATTCCGCCCCTGCAAAAAATACATTCGTCGCTCTTTTCACAGGCACACGCTTATACTTCTATGTCGGTTAATTTTGGTAGGAAGTTTAGTCCATAGCTAGAAGCTCCGAGTGATCGGCATGCAAAAAACCTCAGCCCGGCTGTTAGGCCAAACTGAGGTTTTAAAATTTCTTCTATTATAGTAACTATTACGATTACAGACCGGCTTGAGCACGAAGCTCTTCCGCTTTGTCCACGCGCTCCCAAGGCAGATCCACATCGGTACGGCCAAAATGACCGTATGCCGCGGTTTGCTTGTAGATCGGACGGCGCAGATCCAGCATGCGGATGATGCCGGTTGGGCGCAGATCAAAGTTAGCGCGAATCAGCTCAACGAGCTTCTCGTCGCTTACTTTACCCGTTCCATACGTATCGACGTTGATCGATACCGGAGTCGCTACACCAATGGCGTAAGCCAATTGGATTTCGCATTTGTCAGCAAGTCCTGCAGCGACCAGGTTCTTCGCCACGTAACGCGCTGCGTATGCTGCGGAACGGTCCACTTTCGTCGGATCCTTACCGGAGAAGGCACCGCCGCCATGACGGGCATATCCACCGTATGTATCGACGATAATTTTACGTCCTGTTAAACCAGCGTCGCCTTGAGGTCCGCCAATGACAAAACGCCCCGTAGGATTGATATAATACTTGGTCTCGGCGTCAAGCAGTTCAGCAGGAACAACCGGCAGTATGACCTGCTCTTTCACGTCCTTCTGGATTTGCTCCAACGTCGCATCTTCCGAGTGCTGTGTCGAAACAACGATCGTATCTACACGAACAGGCTTGTCATCCACATACTCGATCGTCACTTGCGTTTTACCGTCCGGACGCAGGTAGTCCAGAGTTCCGTTCTTGCGCACCTCAGACAGGCGGCGGGCAATCCGGTGGGACAGCGCGATCGGAAGCGGCATCAGTTCAGGTGTTTCGTTAGTCGCAAAACCAAACATCAGACCTTGGTCGCCAGCACCGATGTTTTCGGTTTCCTTGTCCACTTGGGCAGGGTCGCGGCTCTCCAGAGCGGCGTTAACGCCTTGGGCGATATCAGCCGACTGCTCGTTCAGCGATGTCAACACGGCCATCGTGTTGGAGTCAAAGCCATACTTCGCACGGGTGTACCCGATTTCTTTTACCGTATTTCGAACAATAGCTGGAATATCAACATATTCGGATTTCGTGCTGATTTCACCGATGACGAGCACCAGACCGGTCGCAACCGAGACTTCGCACGCCACGCGGGCATTCGGGTCATTTTCCAGAAAAGCGTCAAGCACCGCATCGGAGATCTGGTCGCAAATCTTGTCCGGATGTCCTTCCGTAACGGACTCGGATGTGAACAGATGACGTCCTTTTACAGACATTGTATCAACCTCCTATAAGGGTATTATAACAACGGCAGATAGGTTCTAAACAAAAAATGAACCTTTTCCGCAAAGGAAAAGGTTGTTGTACAATCCTCGTATGTCATATTAACGTATTTGTCAAACCATGTCAATGAATGCAGGTTGAACATGGGCTTTGGAAAAAGCATGAGTGCTCCTCTGTCCCGCCTTGAAAAAAGCTTGTTACAGCAGGTTTTGCTGCGCTTGACGAACGAGCCGTTTCGTCATTTCGCCGCCCACCGAACCGTTCTCCCGGGATGTCAGATGTGCACCGTTCACACGGCCAAATCCAGGGCCCCCAGCTTCACCCAGGTCGGATGCAAACTCGGTGTCCGCACCGCTAAATCCTGCAGCTTCATACGCCGCACCCAGTCCAAACTCGGCAGCGATTTCGAACTTCATTTGATTCAGCATATTACGGCTTTCCGGTACCACTTTACGATTGTTTCTTGCCATGATGGATACACCTCCTGCAAATATGGTCTTGCAAGAGTAGTATTTGTCATCCGGCCGTCTCTAGACGTATAAATCATTGTTACTTCTGGTAAAAATAAGCTTATGTAGCTCGATTTTATTGGATCGAATAACCGCCACGAACCATAACGGTCAAGCTGGACTTGACGCCATCTTGCACCATAATACCGCGTCCTGCTCTTGGAAAGGACATGAGATGGTTGTTTCCTACGGCTTGTCCATTGGTAACGTCTTTACCATCCGTAAGATCGGCGACGCCGTTGGAGTCTGCACTGTAGATTACAGCGTGTCCATTACGGACGATAAACTCAGCACCTGCTGCTGCGATTAGCTTCTCACCTGGTTTTACGGTGACAATCGTAACTTGGTCACTTGATGAAGAATTATTATTCCCGGAATTGTTGTTTCCATTATCCGTTGGTGCCGTTGGATTGGTTGGCGTCGTAGGCGTTGTTGTTCCTCCGCCCAACGCTTTTTGAATTTGTTGATCAACGTAGCTCTTCGTTACGACCGGATCATCGACTGTGCCGGCTTGGCCCGTCACACCAGCGCCTTGTGCGGTGATGTCAAAGATGGAGCCAAGGGCTACGCCTGCGCCGAGAACGACCACGGTTAGGGTTATTTTCTTGATGGATTTCATGAGGGACCTCCTGATTTTATTTCTATTAAATGATAGAGGAACTTATTAAGGTATTCAATAGACTAATATAAAAAAAAGAAAAGACTAGAGATGTGATCCCTAGTCTTTTCTGATAATCGCAAAATTACTTAGCTGCTACTGTAACTTCATCAGTACCAGTTGGCACAGTCACAACAAATGCTTTTGTTGTAGATTGATCGCCTTTTTTGATTGTGGCAGTCAATGTAGCTGTATCAGAACCATTATCTGGTCTAACTACAGTGTATGTTGTTCCGTTTACAGTACCCTTATCAGCCGCCCAAGAAATAGTCGTTCCATTTTCACCTTTTTCAGGCAGAGTGATAGCATCACCGTTGGCTTTAAGATCTGCTGCTGTCAAAGCCTTTGCTGCGGTAGTAACATCAGTCGTATCAGTAGCACCAGCAATAACAACATCGCTCACTCCGTTGTCGAAGGTAGAAATTGGGTTACCTTTTGCATCAGTAATCAGACTTGCACCGATAACACTTACACGGTAGTAAGTATCTACAGTTCTGGTTGCAGCATCGTTAAGGTTAACCTTAACTTGATTTCCGTTAATAATTTCTACTGTGAAGTCTTTATCGACTGCCAATAATTCCTTATTATCATTATTACGGATAATCTTGAATGCACCTACTGCAGCTTCATTAGATGCAGATTTAATGCTTTCAGAGAATGGAATTACGAAGGAATTTCCAGTAACAGCGAATTTCTTATCAGTATCCACAACAGGAGCTACACTGTCAGTAAATCCAGGAGTGTCCTTAGTAACATTCAGGGTACCTGTTCCAGCAACATTGCCAGCAGTTGTAGTCAAACGATCCAAGTAAACAGTTAGATCCAGATTAGAACCATCAGTATTCAGATCGGAATTAAAGTGAACTGTTACTGTAGATGTACCGTCAACATCAATACTGGAAACAGCAGGATTTCCATTAGCGTTTACGATAGCATTTCCAGCGTAAGAGTAGATACCATTGCTGAACTTAACTTTTACAGTTTTTCTGTCTACCAACTCAACCTTATCACCAAGTTTAACTTGAGTACTTTGGTCCAATGTAACGACTCCAGAATTAGTAGTAAATTCTTTGAGAACGTTACCGTTAGCATCTCTTACTGCAAGAATTTGCAATTTAGAAATGCTGGTATAACCTGGAGCAGCATCTTTATCTGTAAGAACTACGGTTTTACCGTTAATGCTGTCAGCAAATGTAATCGCTACAGCAGATGCATCTTGCAGAGGAGTAATATCTGCAATACTTTGAGTCAATGGTTGTGTTTTGTTATCGATAACAACAAGGTAGTTGGAGTAGTTAGTTAATGACTCAACATCCATTTTCTTGTTGAACTTAACGACAACACGACGTTGCTGCGTATTCACAGCAGAAGAGTCGATTTCTGGGGCGTTTTTGTCCGCCAAAGTAACTGTTCCAGTGTAGTCAAGCAACGTGTTTTGCAGTCTAGTGTCATCCTTAACGTTTTGAATTGTCAGTGTGTTGTTTCCAACAGACAAATCAGTATAGAGACTTACGCGAACCACTTTGTTGTCGTTAAGATCGCGAGTTGCAGATTTTACAGAGATAGCTTTACCATCTTTGTCTTTAACTGTGTAGTTCGCTACTTTTTCTGCAGTTTCTTTGTTAACTGCCTTAGAGAAAGTTACTTTAATAGTACGTGCGTCATCAGCAGTAACATTGCCTACTTCAGGACGGGTTTGGTCGATTACCGGATTTACAACAACAGATGTATCTTTAGCGATTTCGTTACCAGAGTAGTCTTTAACTCCTTCAACGAATACCGAAACTGCTCCAGTTGGGAGAGCGCGATCAGCACCAAAGTCAAATCTGAATTTGTTGTCGGCCAGTTGTTTCACGCTAACAGCCGTGATTTTACTGGAACCGGATTTCCAGTAAACTTTGCTTGCAGATACTGTGTCAACATCTACATCTTCAGAGAACGTTACTGTTACGCTTTCCAAAGTAGCAGTTGCTTCAGAAATAGTTGGTGCAGTAGTATCTTCAGCTACAGTGAAATCGTGGGAAGATGCCAGGGAAACAAATCCAGCATAATCCTTAACTCCGCTTACTGTAACTTTGTGATCGCCAACTGCAAGTGCAGTAGTACTGAATGGTGTCAGAACAACTGTTCTGTCGTTGTTGCTTACAGTCACTTTACCAAAGAACTCTTTGCCGTCAAGGCTGAAGTTGCTTTGAGTAACATTGCTTACAGGCTCACTGAATACAACTTTCAGCGATTTTGTTCCCAAAGATTTAACTGAGGAAACTTCAGGAAGCGAGTTGTCAACAACAGAGAACTCAACATTGCTTGCGCTGATTGTTTTGTCGCCAGCTTTTACGTTGGAAACGGAAACAGCTTCAGTTTTGTTGTTAGTCAATACGCTACCATCTTTAAGCAAGAGGGTTGCAGTAGTCTTGTCATCAGACAAAGAAACCGAGTCAACCTGTTTACCGGATCTCAAAGTGTAGTTTGCTGCATTTTCAGCAGTGTCTTTATCAACTTCACCGTCGAATTTAACCACTACTTCTTTGAGGTTCGTAGCGCTAGCGCCTTGAACTTTAGTTGCAGTCGTTACAGCCCAAGTCACTTTTGCAGTGTACTCATTGCCAGCTGCGTCTTTGAATTTCACTTCAGTTTCTTTGTTGGCTTCAAGCGGCTTGTCAAGTTTAACCTTTACTACTTCACCAGTAGAAAGCGTGAACTCAACATTGCTTGGGTCAACTACTTTGTAAGTGAAAGTGATGTTAGCCGCTTGGTCGATTGCATATGCAGCTTCAACCAGTTGGGAACGGCTAGCGTTTGCTTTGAAGTTAGCATCTTTAGAGATGAGGCCTTTGTCGATGGCTGCTTGAACATATCCTTTAGCCCAGTCAGCTGCGTTGTTGTCTGGGTTTGCAGGGATTTCAAGTTTCAGCGCACGAGTCAGAACAGTCGCCATTTCTTGAATGGTTACTTTTCCGTTGTAGTTGAAGATTTTCTTCACGCTGTCTTGACCTTGCATGATACCAGCAGCAGTTACTGCTTCAATGTAAGGTACTGCCCAGTTCTTGGCGTCATAACCTTTGTCTTTGTAAGAAAGAGTTCCAGTTACTTCTTTCAGTCCAAGAAGCTTCGTGATGACTTTCGCGAACTCAGCGCGAGTCATTTCTTTTTCAAGATGAGCAGATCCGTCTGGGTAGCCGTTGAAGATCCCTTTAGCTGCCAGAGCGTCGAATTTTTGTTGCGGAGTTACTGCGGTATCACCGAATGCTACAGATGCAAACATGGAGAATGCCATTGCTGTAGACAGAGCGACTGTCAAAATTTTCTTCATAACCTTTTTTTCTCCTCCTTGAACATTCATCACATTAGAGTTTTCTTTAAATGGGTAGCTCGTGTTACTCATTAGCCAGTGCACCCCCTTTCCCGAGTTGAGCATGGTTCTTATAAATGATGTCTGTGACGATATCACAGAAACTGGTAAACTTATCAATGAAAAGCGGCAAAAAAAAGAGTAGATTCCTAATCCTACCTAAGTATTATACAATGGGCCCCACACAGCGTAAAGATAATTTTTCTAAAAAATAGACATCTTTCTTGCTTAGGGCAATGCTGGTTAAATACCCATCGTAATTGACTCTACATCTTAGACGCGCGTGTTTCTAAAAAGTTGCACCTTTTTTAAAAAAATTTCAAAATTGTTACCGAACCATAATAAAAGACGTCAGAAGGCCTGTTTGTCCAAGAAATATCTGGAAGACATTAACCTTTCCTCAATTGCTTGAAACAAGCAAAACAAAAAAACAAGGCGCCGATTGGCACCTTGTTGGATATTGTAAATGAGTCAAAGGTTACAAAAAATTAACGAATTTTCATGGCAAGCTGAATGATTTGTGCGCGCATTTCCGGGCTTGTATTGAGGTTGTCGTACATTTGCTCAATCGGCTGCTTGTTTTCGCGGTAGGTTTTTTCATGCTTAATTGTCGAATGAGACCATTCAATGAGTTCGTTTTCGGAAATGACCAACTCGTTATATGCATCATGGAATCCGGTCTCCATTACAAGACCCTCCATTACTTCTTGCGTAACTTCTCTCGTTTTCCGAGTGGTTTCGATTTTCTTCTCCAAAATGTTAGCTTTATTCTCAAATTTAGTCTTCGCCTTCAAATAATCCAGCTGCGCCTTCGAATAGATCGGTTTCATAAGATTGCCTTCACCCTCTAAGATAAAATATCGTTCTACGCCATTGTATCCTAATTTCCGACAAATTACAAAGCGTTGCAATTGGAAAAAGATAGCCTCTTCCCATAAATTAAGGGGAAGAGGCTGTTCCGTACTAGCTTAGATTTTTAGGGAAGATGCTGGTGCTCTTCTTGAGCAGCTCAACGGCAATCTTACCAGCTTCCGCACGCGTCATGCTGCTTTGCGGGTTGAAATTATAAGAAGGTTTCTTCTGACCGGTAATCGTAATCGGCTGGCCGGCCATGATTTTAGCGCTCACGACAGCTGAAATACCAGGACGCGCGTATATATCAATTTTCCCCGAATCCTGGAACTGCTTATCTAACGAGGCTTTAAGCTTAGCGTCATTCGCTGGCATCTTCAGTTTCAGTGCACGTGCGACCATGACCGCTGCCTGTTCACGGGTAATCGGTTCTTCTACACCAAAGTATCCCTCACCAATGCCCGTGACAATGCCTGCTCTGGACGCCGTCTCAATGTATTTGAAATCCCATGTATCGGTCTTGGCTCCAGGTACAATATCGAAATAGGTCTGCACATTATTATCGTAATTCAGCGGGATGTCGAGCCCTTTGACCAGCAAAGTGGCAAATTCACCACGAGTCGTCAGATCATCCGCACCGAAGGCGTCAGCTTGAACGTTGGACATAATACCTTTGGCATAAAGGGCATTTAGAATGTCTCTTGCCCAAGGATGCTTCGTAATATCACTAAACCCGCGGCTTTGCTTCATAACGACATAATAGCCCGAATCATCGAAAGGTACTGTAATGGTGTGAGCTTTAGTGTTCACGGCCCCGCCAATGTTTTCCCATTCTGCTTTATCCGTGAATCGGAATACGGTCACGGTTGTACCTGCTGCATCCACTACGTCAGGGTTAAACGCAATGGTCAACGTCCCCCGCTGGGAAGGTACGATTTTTCTTTCCGGCTCGAGGATCGACAGATCTCTGAAGTTACCCTCAATAGAGTATGGCGCCAAACCATTTGTTGATGGCTTATAACCAGGCGTATCCGGAGATCCTGATTCCCCTAATCCGGCATTAATCCAATATACGTTAGATACTCGAGTGAAGTTATAGGTTCTGGCCGTAGAATTGAAGAACTCCAGCAGGTCTACCGGCAGCTTGATCGTCTCCTGCCCATTCGGCGTTCTTTGGTCCTTGTTTAAGCCGATCACGTCTCCGTAATCGTTCTTTCTTTCCAACACTCCGTCTTTCGGGTCGGCAATGCCGAACAGATACTTGTTGTCAGGATAGAACTTAGCCACTTCCCCTACGCCGACATTCGCCGATTTCAGTACGGTTCCTTTCGGGAAAGAAAGCTCCAAGGCTTTATTGAATGCACTATACTTAGTAGCCGGTTTCTCCGTCATGTATTGAGAGTCCACGGTAACAGCACTGGTATAATAAACATCCACCGTTTGGGTGAGTGTCTGCGTGCCTCTTACAATTGAAATTTTGATCTTCGTGGATTTGTCCGGTTTCAGTCCTACATAATCATAGAAGAAACGGTCGTTCATATCCGATCTCTTCGTGGCTACACCTTTATCGACCAGAACTTGAGTGGCTCCTTCTGCCTCGATATCGAAACGCACAAAGTTCTTATTGACCACGATCTGGTCTCCAACCGTTGCTTTCGGTGACAAAATACGGAACGGTGCTACGACGCGTGTGATTTCAAGGCGTTGGCTAGTACGCGCCCCTGTACTGTTAATCAGCTCCAGATTATAGACATGACTTCCCGGTGCATCAAACGGAATGTTCCGAATTCTCAGTAAGAACTTCCCATCAACTATGGCCAGATCATAGTCATAATCTTTGCCATTATATTGGAACTTGTCTGTTTTGATCTCTGTTGTTCCCGTTGTCACTTTTGAAAGGTCAATTTTTTGATCTTGAGACGAGAAGAATTTTTGCGATCCAAGGTTCAGATTGATAATTTTCGCACCGCCACCTTGAATCACCAAGTCGTACTTCAACTGGCTCGTCTCATAAATGTTGTCCTTATATTCGAACAGCGGAGAACGTTCCAGAATCTTATCCAGCTTCGGATTGCTTGTCGTCTGCGCCAAGTTCAATTGGCTAAACGATTCACGGTTTGCATCATCGGCAATGGAAGGCTGGAATGTCGTAATATTCGAAACATTCGTATCTACGATATAAATTCGCAGTTCTTTACGGACGACCCGTGTATTGCCCTTACCGTCCATCGAAGAACCTGTCAGAACGATCCGGTTCTCTCCATAATAAAGAGGACCTGACACATCAACCTTAAGATTTAAATCAAAGGTTTTGGTTGTATTGTCAACTTTAAAAGGCGAACTAAGCTTCAAATCGGTTCCCGTCAGGCCGTTGACGAACAGTTCGGCATTCGAGATGTTTTCAAAATCACGGTATTCACCTTTCAGACGAATCGTTGCTTCTCCCTTACTGGAGTCAATTTCAAATGTCTGACCGTCGTAGAGATTTTCTACATAAATATAGTTCTTCGTAGCATATGTGATATTGACCGTATAATAAGCGCTGGAGTCATTGAAATGGAATCTCACCTGCTGCTTACCGTTGGAAAACCCGGTTACTTTGTATACAGCTTCACTCTTAGCCAAATCAGATGGTTGCGAGCCAGCCTTGGTTACATTTACGCTGCCCGTAGGAAGATACTCGGCCTTCAACACCGGCTCAGGAGTGATACCATCTAAATTCTGGTCTGCTTGGACGAGCACGTAGAAGGAATCGGACTCAAGTTCCGTCCCATCCAGTGGCAGTACACTCGTGTCAGCTAACTTGTTGCCTTCCTGATAGCCCTTCAGGTACTTCATAGTCAAAATGCCGACTTCACCAGGCAAATATTTGAAAATCAAGTCAGTAGCGGCATCAATCTTGTTATCGTAGGAAACGCCGAGCTTAATTTTCTGTGCTTGGACACCAGCAGCAAAAGCGAGAGAATTGACTTTAAAGGTGACAAGTCGATATGCCGGGGTTACCCCATCCGGTGCTGGAACTGCAATTTCATCCAATACGGAGTAGTCCGTATTTGGAGTTAAAATATTGTTATCGATCAACACCGTACCGGCATCTTTAAAGGATTTACCCGTGTCATCAAGAAGAACCCTTGCGGTTAGAGTACCCGTAGGAGACCCATTTTGGCCGTTATCAGTAACGGTTGGCGTGTTATTCAACAGGTTGTAGTCCTTACCGTTATAGTTCATGTCCAAAGTAACAAACGGACTCTTCTTATCGTAGTAATAAACCTCACGTGTAACGGAGACTGAGTCCGAGCCATTCTTGATCGCAATCGTCAGCGTGTTAAGACCCGTTTTCAGTTTCAACGCAGGAGAAAAGAATTTACCCGTTTGCGTTAACGTTGATACCAGCGGAGTATCACTATTTACGGCTACGGTAACATCCGTTGCATTTTTGACATCCCCTTGAAGGGTTACGGACTGTTTGTCCGATACAACTTGAGTTCCTTCATTGAGGTAAATTTCCCCCAGGCTGGATCCTAACAACTTCAGGTTTTGAACGTAAGGAACTTGGTCAAACAATACGTAGAACACGTCTGAGCGCGTAATCCCGTTTTGCGACCCCGACAAGGTAATCTTGTTGAATCCCGGGAACAGCGACAAGTTCGTCGCTTTAAACTTTTGGGCTGAAGACGTCGTGTCTTTCGTAATATTCCCGTCTTTAAAATGGGACGAATCCGTCACCCATTCAATTCCGCCGCCCTGCAGAGTTTTAGAGCTTAACTGCTCCACTTTTGCTTTGAGCGAATCCTCGGTAACATATGCGTATGTACCGGTTATGGTAAGGGTGGGACTGCTGGACACATACACATTTCCCCTGCTAATTTGGTCTTCGGAGACTTCGGTCGTTAATAACGATGTTTTCCGCAGATCCAAGTCATCCGGTATAAAATAGGTGGCCGGCTGCGAGGCCGCTGCATGCACAGGCTGAGCTAACCCTACAGGAAACAATGAAACGATCAATGCCATGAGCATGATCCAAACATACGTCTTTTTAATGCGGTGCATAAATGTTTGATCTCTCCTTTTCGCCTAACTTTTGTGAGATTTCCGGTAATCATGACTGGAAATTCCAATTGATCTTCTAACTCTTTGTATCGGATACTTTCTACCTAATTTTTAGGGAAATCTAGAAAAAAAGTCCCCCCTTTGTTAGGCATCGTTCTAGTAGTGGAAAAAGAGAAAACAAAAAAAGGATTCCAAGCCTGAAAACACCTCGGTGTTTTTCAGGCTTGGAATCCTTAAAATTACTCAAGTATAAGTAGTTTCTACATTAATCCTGCTTTTTTCAAGCTTTCTTTGCTCAGAACAAGCGATCCGTTAATTTTGGTGAAATAAATGACCGTCCCGTTTGTAGTCGTGGACGAGCCTCTTTCTTCTTTTTCTTTGAGATCCTGTGTGTTAAATGAAGCGATGACTTCGTCTTTTCCTCGGATCAGGTTGTAAACATAAGGTTTATTCATATCCACTTCAATTTTGAAATTTGCTCCGCCGGCATAATCTCCAAGTGTAACCCAGCCTTCGGTTCCGTCTTTTGGAATAAACTTGATCGTTTTGCTGGCCGCATCATACGTTGTGTTATAACCAAAAATAGAGCCAGCATCGCGCAGTTGAACATAAGTGTTCCCATTATAGGACAATTGGTTGGATGCCACTTGTTTCGGAATTCCATTCGCGATGATTTTATACTTCACAAGCGTAGCTTTCACTGTGCTCGAAGTAGCAGCCATTGCTACCGTAGAGGACCCGATGAGCATTCCAACCGTAAGACCAATAATCAATTTTTTCATATGTATCCTTCTCCCCTTGTTAAAGTACTTACACTGATGTTTATTACCCACCTAGTTAGCATTTGACTAAACAAACTTTATTTATTTTTTAAATTATTGTCGATAGGCTGTTCATCCTGATTTTGGATAGTCAGAAAGACTTATTACTGCCCCATAAGTAACAAAAAAACGCCGCACCCCCAGGTGCGACGTCCTACTTACAATATATATAATTGCATAACGCTTATTATCTTACCCTAATTATGACGGTTATCACTAACCTTCATCCGCAGCCTTGCGATCAGATTCAGGATCGGCCGCTTCGTCTTGCCGACGAGGCCGATGATCTCTGCGCCGATTTGCAGGAAGAACATCATGATGCAGATCACGACGAACGTGACCCAGTTCGCTTCATACATTGCCGCCGAGGACTGGATGACAGCCAGGACGCCGAAGAATGCGGCGATGCCGTACACGATCAGCACCGACTGGCGGTGGCTGAAGCCGATTTCGCGAAGGCAGTGATGCAGGTGGCCCTTGTCCGGGGCGAAAATCGGTTTCTTCTGTACCCAGCGGCGGATGATCGCAAAGAACGTATCGGACAGCGGCACGCCGATGATGATCAGCGGGGTGATAAACGAGATGATCGCAATCTGCTTGAATCCAAGCAGGGAGAGCATCGCCAGACAGAAGCCCAGGAACAGCGATCCCGTATCCCCCATGAAAATCTTGGCGGGGTGGAAGTTAAAGTACAAGAAACCAACGATGGCGCCAAGAAGCAAGAGACACAGCATGGCGACCATCATGTTGCCCATCAGCAGGGACATCACGAGGATGGTGCCGATCGCGATGCCGGATACGCCGGCTGCCAAGCCGTCGAGACCGTCGATGAGGTTAATGGCGTTCGTCACGCCGATAATCCAGATGATGGTCAGCGGAATGGAAATCCAGTTTTCCAGCGATGAATAGTTATCAGCAAAAGGAATATTGACAAAGTCCACTTTGATATCGAATCCAAACACAACCACGCAAGCAGCAATGATCTGCCCGAGCAGCTTCACCTTGGCCGACAGTTCGAAGCGGTCGTCGAGTGCGCCGATAAGCACGATCAGCGTTCCGCCCAGCAGGAATGCCTTAATAAAGTTGGAATCCCGCATTGTGAAATGATCAGCGACAAACGGAAGGACTGCGAACATGGCTAATATAAAAGCAAGATATATGGCTAAACCGCCAAGCCTAGGCATAATTCGCGTATGCACTTTTCGGGCATTCGGTACGTCCACGGCTCCGATCTTCACCGCCAGTTTCTTGACGAGCGGCGTCAGGACCAGTGCCAGGATGAGTGACACGATACATCCGATGATGGCTAGCATTAACATGTGATTGTTCAACCCCCAATTGTTCTACCGGATTGAATTATACTCTGATCGAAAAATAAAACCAATCCCGTTTTTTCGCAAAATATCGGGTTATTCAAGACGATTTCATCTTTTTATCTGGGTTTTGTCAGGTTTTCTTTATCCCGCAGCACTTTCACTACGAATTTCGGCAGCGCAAGCATTCTTTTGGCTCGCGTCGGTTCCTTTAACAGGCGGTATAACCACTCCGCCCGCAGCTGCTGGAACAGCTTCGGAGCCCGCTTGGACTTGCCGGAAATGACGTCGAAGCTTCCGCCCACGCCCATCATGACCGGCACGCCGAGCTGCTCCTTGTAACGAGCGATCCACGGTTCCTGCGTATCCACGGCACGTGCCACGAACAGGATGTCCGGCTCCGCTTCGCGAATCGCCGCGATCACATCGGCGTCCTGCTCCTGGGAAAAGTATCCATCACGAAATCCCGAGATCTGAACTCCCGGATACTGCAAATGTAACCGCTCCGCCGTCGCCTGAATCACTTCGGACGTCGAACCGAGCAAATACACTTTCCAGTGATAGTCTTCTCCGACCTTCATCAATTCATGTAGGAGGTCAAAACCTGCAACGCGTTCCTTCACGGGCGATCCGGCCTTATCCGCCGCCCATACCACTCCCGTCCCGTCCGGGACGAGCAGATCGGCTCCCCTCATGACGTCCATGTAAGCGGGGTCCTGAAGGGCCGTCATCACCATAATGGGATTGGCGGTAATGATCTGATGCGGCCGGCGCTCATCCGACTGGATGGCTCCGGTTAAATATTGAACGGTATCGGTCATGCCCCATCGGCTCACCGGTATGCCGAAAATCGGTACCGTGGGCACTTGGCTTGGTTGGTTCACGCTATAATCACCTTATCCTTTATTGCTGCTGCAAAAAATCAATGATATGCTGCGCCGGAGCCTGCGCCTCTTCCTTCAGCACCGCGATGCGTTCGCGGTTCGCCTCCTGCCAGAGGCTGCTCTCGCTCAGCAGGCGGGACACCTCGCTCTTCAGCGCCTCAGGCGCCAGCGAAGCACTCGTCCCTACAGGCTCCAGATCCAGCCGCTTCAAAAAGTTATCGATCTTCGGGTCATAGGACACCCCGATCATCGGCACCAGCTGATTCGCGGCATAGATGAGGCTGTGCAGCCTCATACCGATGACGACGTCGCAGCGGCCGACCTCGGCCAGCATTTGCTGCGGGTGAACCACATCGCGGCACACCGACACAACGCTGCCGTTCGCGGCCACATCGCCCAGCCGGTCAATCATCTCCTGCGACGCTTTCACGTCGTCAGGCAGATGGAACGGCAGGAAGCGCAGATGCACGGCCTGCTCCTGGCACAGCTTGCTCAGCCCGTCGGCCATGGCCTGCAGCTCCCGGCGTTCCGGATCCCAATACCGGACCGAGATGCCGATCACCGGCAGCGGACGTTCGGCGTCCTGCTGCAGAAGTTCCGGCTTCTCGCCCCCGGTCGTCAGGCCCATGACGGGGTCAGGCACGACCTGAACCCGGTTCCAGCCCAGTCCCATGCGCTCCAGCAGATGCGCCGACTCTTGATCCCGAACCGATATATATTCACATTGGTTAAACACGCTTTTGATGAATGGATGAAACAGCTTCCGGTTGACGGGCCCAATCCCTTGCGAGTAGATAAAGACCGGCTTCTTCAGCCACTGGGCCAGCTTGATCACTCCGAGATAATAAGGGATCGTCTTGGAGCTGGTGGCATCCTGCAGCAGGCTGCCGCCGCCGCTGATCAGGCCGGAGCTTTCCTTAAGCGCCTGTCTGACTTCACCCAGCTTCATCCGGTGTACCGCGTCCACGCCGTAGGTGGCCTTGGTCCACTCGGGATCGATGGAGAGGACCACCGGCCGAATCGCAACGCCGGCCGCCTTACCCCGCTCCTCCAGAGCGGTTAAGATCGATTGGAGCACCGCCTCATCCCCGCTGTTCCGGAACCCGTAGTATCCGGAGATGACTACGGTCTTCTGAGACGTGGTACCCATCGTTTCCAACACCCTTCCAGTACTTGCCATACGCCAATGGCGATCAGGCCAAAGATAAATCCGAGACCCAGGCCAAGCAGGTCACGAACGAGTGAAATTTTCATCGGCGAGTGGATATGCGCGAACGTATCGACCATCGACAGCTGACCGATGACCGCAAAGATCATCAAGTAAACGACGTTGCGGTATCTAAGCGACACGAAGATGCCAAGCAAGAACAGCGCGTGCGCAACGAGCTCCTTGTTCCGAGGACGAACGTGGAACGTGTTTTCCAGAATCGTGCGTAACGTCATTTCGATCGAGCTGACGCTTCCCCCGTTGCCGGTGCGGCTCAGATAATATAAGCCTAACACACCAATGACCCCTGCTGCCACTACCCAGGTCAGCGTAATCGGGGTGCGGAATAATTTACCGATTTGCTGCAGCGGTTTGCCGCCGCGGTACAGCACGACATAAATCGCGATGAGACCGATTGGCGCCACATGCAGCAGGCTGACGCCGCGGAACTGACTCAGCACGAGGCTGTACGTAATGTTGTTCAGCAGCCCAATGACATAAGGAAGCGCACAGAGTGAAATAATCGCCGTCTTGATATAAGTCACGACCGCATGAGCCAATCGGCGTCCAGGCGCAAGCCCGGCATTGGCGGCATTCATCTCGTTCAGCTTTCTCACCGCCAGCAGCACGGCAATGGTCGGTGCGCTGATGGCCACGAGCAGCGCCAGCGCCTGTTCAAACAGGGTTGGCTTGAGAACATACAGTCCTGCGCTGCCGATTAGACCAAGCACAAACGCGATAAGGGTCAGTGCCGGGATATAGTAAGAAACCAGGAGCGCAATAAAGGCAACCCCTCCGAGCACAACGACCATTTTAAAATAACGCTGTCCGGCCGAATCATAAATATGGAATGCTCCCGCTTGTCCCATCTTGAAGCCGTTGTTTTCCATCTGTTTGATGGCATTTCCCGGCTCCTGCAAGGTTTTCACGATGTTATCCACGGAATCGGTAATCGTGGCCTTGGTCATGTTGCGGGAAGGAGCCACATTGATATACAGCATCCGGATGTTCCGGTCCTTCGTCGCCAGCGCAAACCGGTCGGCAAGCGTCTCCGGACTCAGCGCAGCAGCATCCCGGTCGCTAAGGGAGTACAGACGGGCTACGTTGTAATCCGTATCGTAGGCCAGCTTGGACAGCCCCTGCTGCGGCTGCTTCAGGTTCTCGATGGCCGCAATGCCGATCCCGTATTGGTTCAGCAGGTTGGCGAAGCCCTGAAGGCTGTTCATGTCCTCATTGTCATTGAAGCCTTTAACGGAATCGCCCTCAAACAATACGCGTTTGACGCCGTTCGCCTGATAGTAAGCCAGCAGCTTCTCCATCGCTTCCTGGTTGTAAGGAAGGCTATCGGACATCCGCGGTACGATGTTGAACCCTTTGCTGCGCAGCATTTCGAATGCAATCGGATCTGGCTGCATTGGCTTAAGCACGGCATCCTCCGGGGAAGTTTCCAGAATCAAGCCCTTCTGCCCATTGAATTCCCATGGCTTGACGGTGATGCCGATCCCCGTGAATGTGTCTTCGATCAGGGGAGACAGGCGGCCCGCATTCTCTTCGTTTGTAAACAGAATATAGGTATAGTTATCGTTGGTCGGGATGACGCTCTTCGTCATCGAGGCGACGTCCCCGGCATTATACATCATGATGCGGCGGGATTTTTTAAAATCGTCCAGCGTACTTTCGAACATCGCCATGCTCGTCACGCCCGCCGCCTTCAGCTGATCCAGCTGCTGCTGAAGGTATTCCTCCGGATGGGCTTGATACGAAGCCGTCTCCACCAGCCCGCGATAGTTATACACCAACTCTACGTTATTGGAAGATGACTCCGTCCGGTAGCGGTCATAAATCACCGGAATCGCGGCGATAATGCCCAGCACGACGAGAATCCACAGCCATTTGCGGGATGCCGTGTTCCAACGCTGCCATTTCTGATGCACCAAAAGTACCTCCTCATAATAACTCCGGGAATCCGCAGCGTTCTTCGACGAACACGCGGCCTCCCGGAATATCCATTTCTTAAATGTTAGGCGTCTACCTTAGCCATCACTTCATCGGACAATTTCTGAATGCGCGCATTTGCATCGTCCAGAGAATCGCCTCTCACGGCAAAGTAAACCTTGATCTTCGGTTCCGTCCCCGATGGACGCAGGCAGAACCAAGAACCGTCTTCCAGCATATATTTCAGCACGTTTTCCTTCGGCAGGCCGTCCAGCCCCTCCGAATAATCCAGCACCTGCGTAACGGTCTTTCCTGCCACCGTCTGCGGCGGGTTGCTGCGCCAATCGGACATTTTCGCCTGGATTTGGGCCAAGCCGTCCTTGCCCTTCAGCGTGCGGGACTCCAGTTTCTCCTGGAAATAGCCAAACTGTTCATACAGCTCCTGCAGCACCTCGTACAGCGTCTTGCCTTGAGCTTTATAGTAGGCACCCGCTTCGCAGATGAGCAGCGAAGCCAGCACGGCGTCTTTGTCGCGGGCATAGTTGCCGGCGAGGTACCCGTAGCTCTCCTCGTATCCGAATAGATACGTGTGGGAGCCGGTCTCCTCGAACTGGGTCATTTTCTCCCCGATATATTTAAAGCCGGTCAGCGTATTGAACACTTCCGCGCCAAAATGCTGGGCAATCGTCGCACCCATCTCGCTGGTCACGATCGTTTTGATGACCGCCCCGTTGCTTGGCAGCTTGCCGGCTTCTTTTAACTGGCTGAGCAAATAATAAATCATGAGTGCCCCGGACTGGTTACCGGACAATACGACGAACTCGCCCGCCTGGTTCTTCACCACCGCACCCATGCGGTCGGCATCCGGGTCGGTTCCGATCAGCAGGTCGGCGCCGATCTTCTGACCCACCTTCATGGCCAGCGTGAACGCTTCGCGCTCTTCCGGGTTCGGAGACTTCACGGTCGAAAATTCGGCGTCCGGCTGCTCCTGCTCCGCTACGATATGCACATTCGTAAAACCGACTTCCTCCAACACGCGGCGAACCGGAATATTTCCTGTTCCATGAAGCGGCGTGTAGACGATTTTAAAATCTTTGCCAAGCGTCGAAGCAATGGCCTCGCGGTTTACGCTGACATCGGCAACAGTACGGATAAACGCATCGTCATCCTCTTGGCCGAGCCACACGAGCAGCCCCTTCGCCTCCGCTTCCTGCTGATCAAGCCGCTTCACCGCAGCAAAAGAATCGATCTGCTGGATGTACGAAATGACCTTTTCCGCTTCATCCGGTACGAGCTGTCCGCCCTCGGTGTTATACACCTTGTATCCGTTATACTCCGGCGGGTTATGGCTCGCCGTAATGACGATGCCGCCGGTCGCTCCCAGATGGCGCACGCTGAACGACAGCTGCGGCGTCGGGCGCAGGGACGGGAACAGCTTGGCTGTGATGCCGTTGCCTGCAAGTACCAGAGCGGCTTCAAGTGCAAACTCCGGCGAGAAGTGGCGGGAATCATGGGCGATCACGACCGATGGCTTGCCTTCGGCCGAACCGTGCTGCTCCAGTATGTAGCGTGCAAATCCTTGCGTCGCCTTGCCGACGGTATACCGGTTGATGCGGTTGCTTCCTGCACCGATCACGCCCCGGAGGCCGCCTGTGCCGAACTCCAAATCTTTGTAGAAACGGTCTTCCAGCTCCAGCGGCTGCTCAGACAGCCCTTCGAGCTCCCGTTTCGTTTCTTCATCTATAGAAGGATCTTGAAGCCATTGCTTGACATTTTCACTTGCTTGATTGCTTAGCTGCTGTGTCATTACTGCTTCTCCTTTCCATAATAAGAATGATCGTACTTAAGATTGTGCGGGGTCGGACAGGGCGAACATGATGTCGCCTTCAGCGACCACTTTATCGTCGACCTTGGCTACGGCGTGTCCCTTTCCGATGCTTCCTTTCAAGCGGGTAATCTCCACCTCAAGGCGAAGCGTATCGCCAGGCACCACTTGCCCACGGAAGCGGAAGTTGTCGAGACCGGCCAGAAAGCCGATTTTGCCCCGGTTGCTCTCTTCCTTCAAAATGGCGGCTGCCCCAACCTGCGCCAGCGCCTCGGTGATCAGCACGCCCGGCATCACGGGATACTCCGGAAAGTGGCCGATAAAGAAAGGCTCATTAATGGTAACGTTCTTGATCCCGACCGCACGTTTGCCAACTTCCATCTCGATAATGCGGTCCACCAGCAAAAACGGAGGCCGGTGTGGGATGATCTCCTGAATTTCTTTCACGTTAAGCACGTCTCTCAAACTCCTTTCAAAATAGACAAATCACCGCAACTTTCAAGGGTTATACTGCATAAAATCCATAGATTTCGGTAAAAATTAAACTATCCTTCACCCTCTGCAGAAGTGAAGGTTCAGATAAGGGGCCTTTCTCCGGTATGCCGATCCTGATGAACGGCACGGGGGAGGCCCTTTTGTATGGGCTTCGCAAGTCCCCCATCATTATACATTTTCCGAGCAAAAAAAGAAAACTCCCGAATGGAAGGAGTTTTCTGTCAAAAGTCAGCGGTTAGAAGCGCCGTCATGGCGCAAATACCAAATCGATCACATGCTGCCAAGTCTTCCATTGAAACACCTCGGACAGGCTCTGTTTGCCGATAAAGACATAACCGAAGGTCATCCCGCCAACCAGAGCGAGCAGCAGAAACAGCGGAATCATCCAGCGGATGACGATTCTCCATCTTGCCGTCTTCCGCACGGCCGGTTTCGCTTTGACAGCTGCTTGGGTTTTCTCACTCATTGCAGAACTCCTATCCACGGATATTGTTCGCCAGATTCATCATCGTGTCGCTGGATGTCAGTGCCCGGGCGGATAGCTGATAAGCGCGCTGCGCCTGCATCATATCCGTTATTTCTTGCGCATAATCGACATTTGACTGTTCCAAATATCCCGAACGGATGGTTGTCCCGGAGGCGGCTGCGGTATAAGGGGCATTGCCGAACACCTGAGCTTTCGTCAGGTTGGCGGGAATGACAAACAGGTTGCCGTCCATCTGCACGAGCGCATCCGGGCGGACCGGCGACGCCAACTGAATGGTAGTCACGGCGGTTGTCCCGGTCGCATCCGACACCATCAGGCGTCCGTCCTTATCAAAGGCTACCTTGGCATCATTCGCAACGGAGATCTGTTTGCCGTCCGCATCCAGAACGAAATACCCCTGATTGTTGACCAGCACCATGTTATCCGGCTTGGCAGGGTCGGGATCGGGCACAAAATGGAAGGCGCCTTCCCGGGTATAAGCCGTACGTCCGCCCGCTTCGACCGCAAACAGGCCCGTGCCTTCAATGGCGAGATCCATCGGATTGCCCGTCTGATTCAGCGGTCCCTGCTGCATATCCCGGGTGATTTCCGTCATCCGCATGCCAAAACCGTTCGTGTATCCAAGCGCGGAAACCCGTCCGTTCTGCTTGAAGCCGTCCGGCTGCTGCGTTACCGTCGTCAGCACGTCCTCGAAGGAACTCTCCTTCCGTTTGTACCCGTCCGTATCGATGTTGGCGATGTTATCCGCGATCACGTCCAGCTTCCGCTGTAACGCATTCATGGATACCATCGCGCTGATCATGGAGTTATTCATTTACGTCCACCCTCCCTAGTGCGTAGCATCCTCTATACCTTGCCGACCTCGTTGACAGCCTTGTCCAAACTTTTATCATAAAATTGCACGACCTTTTGATTGGCCTCATAGGCCCGAAGCGCCGTGTTCATGTCTACGACCGCCGCAGAGGAATCCACGTTGGACTGCTCCAAATAATGCTGCCGCACTTCTACGCGGTCGGTGTTACCCAATGCGCGGACTCCGGCAGCTGCGGTATCATCCACCTTGAACAATCCGTCACCCGTGCGCACCATCTGGCCGGGCTGCCCCACGACGGCAATGCCGAGCCGTGTTGTTCCGGGCGCACCCGTTGCGGGATTCACAATAAACCCCTGCTCGTTCACTTTAAGGCTGTCCACCGAGCCTGTCAACCGAATCGGCTGATTATTGGCATCCAATACCTGGTATCCAGCCGAAGTCAGCAGCAAGCCGTCCGGAGTGACCTGGAAGCTGCCGTCCTTTGTATATCCGATTTCCCCATCCGCGTTGCGGACGGTAAAGTACGCCTCCGGCTTGTAGGTCACATTGCCGTCCGCATCGACATACTTGCCGGATGCGTCAAACGGAATGTTCTGGCCCGTCGCCGGATCGGTGACTTCGATATCGGACACCAGCGCAAAATCGGTCGGCTTCTCGCTCTCCGTGATGACGCCCTGCTGGTACATGGACAAGCTTTCTTCAGCAAAAACGCCCGTGTTCAGCTTGCCGATCTGCGGGTTCGGATTTTCCGCTCCCCCGCCGATCATCGAAATCAGCACCTCGGGGAACGAACGGGCTACGCTATTCACCTGCTTGTAACCGGGGGTATTGATATTGGCAATATTTTGGACGGCGGTGTCATGGCGGCTCTGCTGCGTCATCATGCCGGCAGCGGCGGTGTAAAGTCCTCTCAGCATTGAGATGGGGTCCCTCCCTGTTTCATGTGCTTGTACACTGGGTAATTAAAATTTTATCTTCATATAATATAGTGGCATCGTCGATCTATATAAACGGGCTCCTCAGAGCCCGCGATCCTTAGTACATATATCGGACGTTGGTCCGGGTTTTTTTAGAGTTCCAAAGCTCAACTGGCCCATGGCCGGGGAAGTATGATTAGAACGCTTTTTTGGTGACCTTGTCCAAGTGATCAAGCATCAGTCCGGTGCCCTTAACGACACAATGCATCGGGTCCTCTGCGATCAGCACCGGTACGTGCAGTTCATCGGCGAGCAGCTCGTCCAGCCCGTCAAGCAAAGCACCTCCGCCGGTGAGAATGACGCCGCGGTCGATAATGTCGGCGGACAGCTCGGGAGGCGTCCGTTCCAGCACCGACTTGGCAGCAGCCACGATCATCGAGACCGGTTCCCACAGCGCTTCCTGAACTTCGTTGGAAGAGACTGTCACGGTAAGCGGCAGCCCGCTGACCATGTCGCGCCCACGGATATCGATCTCATCCTGGCGTCCGCCCGGACGGACGGTGCCTACCTTGATCTTGATATCCTCCGAGGTGCGTTCACCGATGAGCAGCTTGTATTTATTTTTAATATACCTCACGATGGCTTCGTCGAACTTGTCCCCCGCCATTTTAATAGAAGAGGCGGTAACGACGTCGCCCATAGACAGGACGGCTACATCCGTCGTTCCGCCGCCGATATCGACGACCATATTGCCGCTCGGCTGATAAATATCCATACCCGCGCCAATGGCTGCAGCTTTCGGTTCTTCTTCCAGGAACACATCCTTGGCCCCGCTTCGCTCGGCGGCTTCCCGGATGGCCTTCTGTTCAACGGAGGTAATATTCGTAGGTGCGCAGATCAGAATCCGCGGCCGGCTGCTCCAGCTGCGTCCTCCCACACTGCTGATGAAGTACTTCAGCATCGCTTCCGTAATTGCAAAATCCGCAATGACCCCATCGCGCAGCGGACGAATCGCCACGATATTGCCGGGCGTGCGGCCAACCATTCTCCGGGCTTCTTCCCCGACGGCAAGGACTCTTTTGGTTTCGCTTTCGATCGTCACGACAGAAGGCTCGTTGAGTACAACCCCCCTCCCTTTGACATGAATCAGCACGTTGGCCGTGCCAAGATCAATTCCAATATCCTTGCTAAACATCATGAAAAGAGCCCCCAAAGTATTATTTTATGGTAAAAGAGTCCCCGTTACCGCTTATCGAAGTCCCATTTCGACAGAATGTGGCAGGAAGTTATGTATTTTTGGGAAAAAGGGATCACATTTTTCGACCTTATACCATCTTTTAACATATCATACTTCAGGGGAGGGATACAATGGGCACAGGTGTGCCCTGACGCAAGTTCATATGAACCGGGCCCGGAAGCCCAGCAGGTCAGGCTTTGGCGGAAGCGACGGCTTCCCGTTTCTTCCCGCTGGTCTTTTTATACTTAATCTTGGTCGCTTCGCCTCCCCGGAGATGACGGATCGATTTGTGGTATTCAAGAATGTGCTTAACCTGATCAGCCAGATCGGGATTGATTTCCGGCAAACGTTCGGTCAAATCCTTATGCACTGTGCTCTTCGATACGCCAAATTCCTTGGCAATGGTCCGGACCGTGTGTCTCGTTTCCACGATACAACGACCAATTTTAATGGTCCGTTCTTTGATGTAATCGTGCACGTTCCCGCCTCCCTACTGTGGATAGTTTGGTACATTATATGAGGGGCGTGCCTATATATTCGCGCTTTCCAAGCCTGACAAGCTCCGCAAGGCCCATTTATTTTTGCGGGCAGCGCAAAATAACCCCGCAAAGCGGGGTTTCTGCCCAAAGCGCATTCCCGGCATGCTCAAGGAATCGCACACAAAAAGGCAGGGATTATCCCTGCCTTTAGGCTTATTTTTTGCATGTTTGGCGAAAAGCCTTACGTTATTGCTTCGGAAGAACAGTCTCCGGGTTAACCGGCGTTCCATTGTCATACACTTCAAAGTGTACGTGGTTGCCCAGTTCCTTCTCGATTTCGCTGCGTCCGGCCGTGCCGATCGTATCTCCCTGCTTCACGGTGTCGCCCAGTTTAACTTTGGCGTCCGAGAGGCTTTGGTATACGGTCTTCAGATTGTTGTCATGGGTAATTTCAATCACGGTTCCGGTCAACGGCGGGTTCAGGTCGACGCGAGTTACTTTTCCGCCGAGGGCGGCTTTGATGTCAAATGCTTGGTCATCTGCGCGGGCCAGGTCGACGCCGACGTTCGGAGTGAACGTGTCATCGTACTGAACCATCGCGGCTTGATGATTTTCTTCGCTACCATTTTCATCATAGAACGGCTTCACGACTTTTACGTCTTTGGCATTCGCCACCGGCCAAGCCATGCCTTCGGCATTGGCGGTTACTTCAACAGCATTGTCCTTGGCGTCTGTAGCAGTGTCCTTGCCGGCTGCAGCATTCGAAGCGGTAGTAGATTGCTCCGTTACATTAGCGGGGTCTTGGGTAAGGTTCTTCTGGCTGGTATCCTGGTAGACCCACACTAAGGTTAGTATAATTGCTGCTGCGGCCACGTAAGCTGCCGGGTATACCCACCGTTTGGACAACAGCTTTTTCCACGAAGAAGGCTGATTTACAGGCTCTCCTTGCACTTTTTTAGGAGCTTCGCCGTGGTTTTGGTTACTTTTGTTTTGTTCATTCATATGTTTATCACCTCAGTAACATTGTTACCGGGGCGGAATCTTTTATACGTATCTCTTTATATTATTTTTTCAAATGTTAGAGAGCAGTTTTGAAGCTTGCATAAAGTCGATGCCGGTATAGTAGTGTTTGAGAATTTGCGTGGCGGTGGACCCTTCCTTGGCCATCCCGTCCGCTCCCCACTGGCTCATCCCGACGCCATGCCCGTATCCGTATGTGGTGATCTGGATGTCGGCGCCCGAAGTCTCCCAAGAAAATTCGCTGGAGCGCAGGTTCAGCTTCTCTCTCACTTCCCGGCCGCTGAAGACATGTCCGCCGATGGAAATCTCTTTGATCCGGTGCCCCTCCGTCGTAGACAAGACTTGTAGAAAAGGTTGTCCCGTTGATACCGTGATGGCTTGTCCCGCCAAACCAAGCTTCGTGAGAAAATCTTTACGGCTGATCGTGACCGTTTCCTTATATCCCGGCGCCAACGCTTTGTCCCAAGGACTGGCTACGCTGCGGAGGTACGGAATGTCTTCCTTCCAATAATCCTCCGAATTCTCGGTATACCCGTTGCTGGTAGAAAAAAAGGATGCCGTAATCGGCTTGCCTTTATACGTCATGATCGTATTGCGAGTCTCCTGCACCGCCCGGCGCAGTTTAGCAAGCTCCGCAGTTTTCCCCTGCCCCTTCCACTCCTTGTCTAACACTTCCTTGGAAATGTACGCCTGGTGGCTGACCGTATCGGTCACCATGGCCTTGCGGTCCGGCACGCCGCTCATATCGCCGTCGACGAGGCGGCGGACGATAAAGGTGCGGGCCGCGATCGCCTGCGCTTTGAGCGCTTCGAGCTCAAAGTCCGCCGGCATCTCGGCCGCCAGCACGCCGGTGACGTAGTCTTCCATCGGCAGCACTTCCACTTGTCCCGTCTTCGTCAGATAGACGGACACGTTCGGCAGCTGCGCCTCCGCTTGCGGCGCAGCCGGCTTGGTTGGCTTGGCCGGTGCCGGCGCCGGGATGGGCGCGGGCATCGGCGCTGGGTGGTGGTTCGTCGTCACCACCACCAGCGTGGGCAGCAGCAGCGCCAATGCGAGCACCCCGCCCGCCCCCCACAGGGCGGCTGGGGGCACCTTGCGGGCGCTGCCCGGGCGGCGCGGCCCTTTGGCCGGGCCGCGGCTTGGCGGCGGCGTCCATGGGCGCCGCCCGGGGGTGTGCCGGGCGCCGCCAGGCGCGCCCGGGGTTTCGGGCCGGAGCGTGCTTTGGCGCTCCGGCCTGGCCGGCGCTGCAGCCTCTGGCGGCTGCGCAGCATTGCCGGGCAGCAGCGTCAGCTGCGGCCTGCCCGGCTTCGGGGCCGTGCTTCTCGGATCATCCGGCGTGAGCGCTTCGCTTCTGGGAGCGACGGGAATTTTTAATTGTGTGCGTGGATCCTTCATATTCTCTCAAACCTCCGTCCATGCTTCGTCCTTCGTTACTAGACCTTCCGGATACCGGCTGCGCGGCGGGCAGAAATCGATGGGAAGCCGAGTTTAGTCCGCTCCCGTCTTCACCGTTCACATCCGATACTCATACTTATGAGAGGCTTGAGAGTGATAGAACCCTTTTTAAGAGAAACAGAGATTGTCCTTTTGGATCGGAACCTTTCATTCCTTAAGAGGAGAAATAGGCAGCGCCTTGCCCAAAAGAGGTTGGTCGAATTGCACTGGAGAAGGATGGAATGGGGCTAATCAATATAGCCTAATAAAATGAGTAGGATGGTGCCCATCCCTTTTGAAATGTTCTTATTATAATAAGGAAGAGTATGAAGGTCATGATGGAATCGCAGAAAAGAGAATGACAGAAAAGACCAGGCCGCACGGGCCTGGTCTTTTCTCGGTTGCTTATGGTGGATGGCCACATACTCAAGGCCATTTGTTTCTTTACAGTACAATGAATCGTTTCCAGTAAATGTTCCGCCTATCACAAGATCAAATAAGGACTTACACCCAAGTCGGCTGCACGTTCACCAGCTTAACTTCCTCTTCCTTGCTGTCCGCCTCTTTCTTGGCCGCTGCCGGCTGAGTTAAGGTCGGCTCATCGACGGAGATCCGCCAAATATCCGCTCCCAGGCCTTGCAGCTTCTCTGCCAGGTGAACGTAACCCCGGTCGATATGATGCGTTCCACTGACCTCTGTCGTTCCTTCCGAAACGAGGCCCGCCAGAATCAACGCTGCCCCGGCCCGAAGATCGGTAGCGCATACCTTGGCGCCCGTCAGCTTGGCACCGCCGGTTACGATGGCCGTACGGCCCTCTACCTTGATCTCCGCATTCATCAGCTGGAACTGATCCACATGCATAAAACGGTTCTCGAACACGGTTTCGGTCACGACGCTCGTGCCCTCCGACTTAAGCAGCAGCGCCATCATTTGCGACTGCATGTCAGTCGGGAAGCCCGGATACGGCAGCGTCTTAATATCAACCGCTTTGAGTGGGTGATCCGCCTTCACGCGTACGCCGTTTTCGCCTGGTTCGATCTCAACGCCCATCTCCTCAAGCTTGGCAATCACCGGGCCCAAATGGTCCGGAATCGCGCCTTCAACGTATACGTCTCCGCCCGTAATCGCGGCTGCCACCATGTAGGTGCCTGCTTCGATCCGGTCCGGAATGACGGTATGCTCAGTACCGTGCAGCTTCTCCACACCTTCGATGCGGATGACTCCGGTACCGGCGCCGCGCACTTTCGCGCCCATACCGTTCAGGTAGTTCGCCAAATCGACAATTTCCGGCTCTTTCGCCGCATTTTCGATCACCGTCACGCCTTCAGCCAGCGTGGCGGCCATCATAATATTTTCAGTAGCACCTACGCTAGCCACGTCCAAATAGATCTTGGCCCCGCGCAGTCTGCCATTACTTTTCGCTTCAATGTATCCATGTCCCAGGTTGATTTCGGCTCCCAGCGCTTCAAAACCCTTCAAATGCTGATCAATAGGTCTTGTACCGATGGCGCACCCGCCCGGCAGTGAAATTCGCGTATGGCCCATTCTCGTGAGCAGAGGACCCATGACCAGAAATGACGCTCGCATCTTCCGCACCCACTCATAAGGCGCTTCACATGAGGTAATCGTTTGGGCATTGACCCTCATTACATCCTTTTCATATGTAATGACTGCACCTATGGATTCCAATACTTTACTGATTGTAATTACATCGTCAAGAGGAGGCGCATCGATAATGATGCTTTCTCCTTCTTCCCCAAGAAGAGAGGCAGCGATGATCGGAAGAACAGAATTTTTTGCCCCGCTGACTTTCACGCTTCCGGTCAGTTTATTGCCACCGCGGACGATAAATTTGCTCATCATGATTCCCTCCGCGTCCATTTTTTCCATTATTTCTGGATATTCAAGAAATTACATTGCTAATTCCCTAACTTCCATCATAACACTGACCTTTTGACGGATACAAGCGTTTTTTGGCGAATATGCTCCGGAGGAACTATCGCTTTAAGCCGGCCGGTACCCAGGGCACGCTAGGCGGGATGAGTTACGAAATCAGACTTTTCGGGCTCCATGTCCACATTTTTTTAAACGTGTAAGGCTTTCTCGCCATCCATGGCAAGTGGAACCGCTAGCCTTACCTAAACTGTTCTTTTTCATTGTTGACATAAAAAAATGTTATTATTCGACATCTTTCAACCGCGTCCGGTTGCTGAAGTCCTATAAGCAGCCTACCAGTGATATAACCAAACGTTGTCCTGTTAAAACATATACCGGATCATGTTGCTCCAGCCAATATAGTCGAGCAGAAACTTGGCAACGAAATGCCCCAGAACTACCGCCAGCAGCAGCTGCAGCAGTTTACCCTGAGCTCCCTTAGGATGCCTGATAAACAGATCCAGCTTCAGGTTCTGGAGTGCCCACCAAGACAAACCGATGCAGAACAAAGACACCACAATGGACATCAGACCGCTGACTCCGATGGTGCTTGATATGTTCTGTGATACGTCCGAATCCATGCCCTTACCTCCATCATCACTTGGATTAAAAAGAAGAACGATGAACGCTGCAGTGTCCCTTCCGGCAACCAAGCTCATCAAGGGACTATTATATAATACTTGCCTTGACCTCAAGAATCCAGTTCCAAATCCGTTATTTTAAAATAATTTATCGTAAAGCGCTTTCTGTCTAATTTCCTCGGAAATAAATAGGTCATTTGGACTAGTAAGCGCCGATGTTCTAAAAGGAGTTCCGGGATGTATGAGTGAAGAATCCCCTTGTTTCCAAGGATCTATACCTTCATGCGCTTACCCGTATCAATAAAAAGGCCTGTCTCTTTAACGAGACAGGCTCTCTTTACTATTATTTATGACCGGCCACATTGATCCGGTTCATTGCTTTCTGCAGGGCCATTTCCGCACGGCGGAAATCGATCTGATCCTGCTTGCCCGCTGCCAAACGGCGCTCGGCGCGCTCTTTGGCGGCACGTGCGCGTTCAACATCGATCTCTTCAGGAAGCTCTGCGCTCTCAGCCAGAACGACAACTTTGTCTTTGCGTACTTCAACAAAGCCGCCGTTAACCGCAATCTCGGTAGTTTTCTTGCCGTTCGTCACGGCAATCGGAGCAACCCGCAGCGGGGTGACCATCGGAATGTGGTTCGGCAGAATGCCGAGCTCACCCTCCACACCGCGTACAACCAGGCTGTCCACCTCTCCGGAATAAGCCACGTGGTCCGGTGTGACGATTTCCAATAAAAAGGTGCTCACTTACATCCCTCCCTGAATGCTCACTTCGGAAGCGGCTTGCTCCCGGCAGGATACTATTCCAACGTCTTCGCTTTTTCTACGGCTTGTTCAATCGTTCCAACGAAGAGGAAGGCTGCTTCAGGAAGGTCGTCGTGCTTGCCTTCGAGAATTTCCTTGAAACTGCGAATCGTTTCCTTAACCGGTACATAAATCCCCGGCATGCCGTTAAACGCCTCGGCCACGTGGAATGGCTGGGACAAGAAACGCTGCACTCTGCGGGCACGGCCCACGATCAGCTTGTCGTCCTCGCTAAGCTCATCCATACCGAGGATGGCGATGATATCCTGAAGCTCGTTGTAACGGGCCAGGAGACGCTTAACGCCTTGTGCGACGTTGTAGTGCTCTTCGCCCAGGATTTCAGGCGTCAGGATACGGGAGCTCGATGCCAGCGGGTCCACCGCCGGATAGATACCCATCTCGGAAATTTTACGCTCCAGGTTTGTCGTTGCGTCCAAGTGGGCGAACGTTGTAGCTGGAGCCGGGTCAGTATAGTCATCCGCAGGCACATAGATCGCCTGGATCGACGTAACCGAACCTTTTTTCGTGGAAGTGATCCGCTCTTGAAGCTGACCCATCTCGGTAGCCAGCGTTGGCTGGTAACCTACCGCGGAAGGCATCCGTCCGAGGAGGGCGGATACTTCGGAACCCGCTTGGGTAAAGCGGAAAATGTTATCGATAAACAGCAGCACGTCTTTGCCTTCTTGATCACGGAAATATTCGGCCATCGTCAGACCTGTCAATGCTACGCGAAGACGGGCTCCCGGTGGTTCGTTCATTTGACCGAATACCATCGCCGTCTTGCTGATAACGCCGGAATCGCTCATCTCGTGGTACAGGTCGTTACCTTCACGGGTACGTTCACCTACACCCGCAAATACGGAGATACCGCCGTGTTCCTGAGCGATGTTGTTGATCAATTCCTGGATTGCAACGGTTTTACCTACACCGGCACCACCGAAGAGACCGACTTTACCGCCCTTTTGGTAAGGAGCGAGAAGGTCAATAACTTTGATCCCTGTCTCCAGCATTTCCGCTTGGGTCGACAGTTCGTCATATTTCGGAGCTTCACGGTGAATCGGGCTGGAAACCTCGGAAGCCACTTCGCCTGCTTCATCGATTGGCTGACCCAACACGTTAAATACGCGTCCAAGGGTAGCGGATCCTACCGGAACTGTGATTGGGCCTCCCAAATCCACAGCCTCCAAGCCACGAACGAGTCCATCGGTCGAGGACATGGCAATACAGCGCACCATGTTATCGCCCAGATGGTTTGAAGCTTCCAGAGTCAAGTCAATCTGGCGTCCGCCAGCGACTGTGCCCTCAACTTTAATTGCATTGTAGATTTCCGGTAGTTGACCTCTTTCGAATTCGATGTCGACAACCGCACCCATAATGCTGACAACGCGTCCTTTGTTCATCTTTTTTGTTCCCTCCTACAAGTCTGCTCTATTCGCAAACCTAAATCGTAAGCCATCCGGCTTAACGGTATGCTCCGTGCAAGGTTCTATCATGAAATATAGATCATGTCTATCGCAGGTAACCGAAGCCGACAGACCGATTAAGGATGAATTTGCTGTTTGAACCCAAGTAGTGCTCCTCTGCAGAAGCTGAAAAGCACCACCGGGATATAAAACAACGGATATCCGAAAATAAAGCAATGGTTAAAACTCTTACGCCTGAGCGTTCGCACCAGACACGATTTCCGTAATTTCCTGCGTGATCGCCGCCTGACGCGCACGGTTGTACGACAGCGTCAATTCGTTGATCAGCTTGGTCGCATTCTTCGTAGCCGCGCCCATGGCCGTCATCTTCGCACCCAGCTCACTGGCTTTGGCGTCCAGCAGTGCGCTGAAGATTAAGGTTTCGGCGTATTTAGGAAGCAGCGCCTCCAGGACGGCTTCCGGAGACGGCTCGTATTCGTAGCTGGCAACCGGAGAAGCCGCGGATTCCATGCTGTCCATCGGCAGGAGCAGATTGGCTTCCGGAATTTGCGTCAACGCGTTCACGAAGCGGTTATAGATGACGTACAGCTCATCGATTTTGCCTTCCTCAAATTCGCGGACCGCTGCGGAAGCGATCGACTTGATGTCGGCAAACGATGGCGTATCGGACAAATCCGTAACCTCTTTCACAATCGGAAGCTCTCTGCGGCGCATGTAGTCCCGGCCTTTCCGTCCAATCACGAACAGTTCGTATTCGTCCGTGGACTTATGGCGTTCTTTAATCATCGTCGAGACAAGCTTCAACACGTTGGCGTTCGAACCGCCCGCAAGACCGCGGTCGGAGGTGATGACCAAGTATCCGGTTTTCTTCACGGGACGTTTCTCAAACATCGGATGCTTGATGCCTTTGGTACCGGACGCGATGCTGGAGACCACTTCCTTCAGTTTCTCGGAGTAAGGACGGGAATGCTGGGCCATCTCCTGGGCTCTTCTCAGCTTGGAGGCTGCTACCATTTCCATCGCCTTCGTGATCTGCTTCGTGCCTTGAATACTTTTGATCTGACGTTTAATTTCGCGTAATCCTCTTGCCATGTTTTCACCACCTTCAAGCTTTGACGAAGTCAAAGCTAAAGTTACTTCGTAAGCAAACACTTAAGCTTTGACGTCGTCAAAGCCGACTTCGATGCGCATATCTTAAAAAGATGAACCCGAGCCTTGCGGCCCGGTTCACGTCCAGGCTTACGCCATCACAGCAAAGCCTCTTTTAAATTTATCAATAGCCGCTTTCAGAGCCGTTTCGTTGTCGGCAACCAGATCTTTGGTATCGCGGATGGATGCCATGATCTCAGGATGGTTGCTTTCAAGGAACGCCAGGAATTCGCTCTCGAAACGACGGATGTCGCCGACAGGAATGTCGTCCAGGTGTCCTCTGACTGCCGTGTACAAGCTGACTACCTGCTGCTCAACGCTGAGCGGCTGGTTAACACCCTGCTTGAGGATTTCCATCAGTCTCGCACCACGGTTCAAACGGGCCAGCGTGGATTTGTCAAGGTCGGATCCGAATTGGGAGAACGCTTGAAGCTCGCGGTATTGGGCCAGATCCAGCTTCAAACCGCCGGCGACTTTCTTCATCGCCTTGAGCTGCGCGGAGCTACCTACCCGGGATACGGAAATACCTACGTTGATCGCCGGACGCTGTCCAGCATAGAACAGTTCGGATTCAAGGAAGATCTGTCCGTCCGTGATCGAAATAACGTTGGTTGGGATATATGCGGATACGTCGGACGCCTGTGTTTCAATGAAAGGCAGAGCGGTTAATGAACCACCGCCGAGTTCATCGGACAGTTTCGCCGCGCGCTCCAGCAAACGGGAATGCAGATAGAATACGTCACCAGGATAAGCTTCGCGGCCTGGAGGACGTTTGAGGAGCAGGGACAATTCGCGGTATGCCGCTGCCTGCTTCGACAAGTCATCATAGATGATCAAGGCATGCTCGCCTTTGTACATGAAGTACTCACCCATTGCACAGCCCGCATAAGGAGCGATGTACAAGAGCGGAGAAGGCTCGGAAGCCGAAGCGGTAACGACGATCGTGTAGTCCAGAGCGCCGTGACGGCGAAGGTTTTCCACGACGTGCGCAACCGTCGATTGCTTTTGGCCGATGGCGACATAGATACATTTCACGCCATTGCCTTTTTGGTTAATGATCGTATCGATCGCGATTTGGGTTTTACCCGTTTGACGGTCACCGATAATCAGCTCGCGCTGTCCGCGGCCAATTGGAACGAGAGCGTCAATCGCTTTGATACCGGTTTGCATCGGCTCATGAACCGATTTACGGTCGATAACGCCTGGTGCGCTGCTCTCAACCGGACGGTAAGCAGAAGCTTCGATCGGTCCTTTGCCGTCCACTGGCTGACCCAGAGGGTTCACGACGCGTCCGAGCAGGGCTTCCCCAACGGGAACCTGCATGATGCGTCCGGTACGCTTCACTTGGTCGCCTTCTTTAATTTCCGTGTAAGGTCCGAGGATAACGACACCTACGTTGCTTTCTTCCAAGTTCAGCGCAAGGCCTACGACACCGTTGGCAAACTCGACGAGCTCACCGGCCATAACATTGTCGATCCCGTGAATACGGGCGATACCGTCGCTTACTTGAATAACGGTGCCGACTTCGGCCACTTCGATGTCAGATTTATATTGTTCAATTTGACTTTTAATCAGCGTACTGATTTCTTCAGGTCTGATACTCAAGTGTCTTCACCCCTATCTACTGTGCTAGTCTGTTAAAAGACTTTTCAAGCCGTTCCAGCTTCCCTGCCAAACTGCCGTCGTACAGCATATCGCCGATGACGACTTTTACACCGCCGAGCAGATTTTTATCAATCACGTTGTTTACGCGAATTTTCTTCTTAGCCAATGCTCCAAACTCCGCGGTAACCGTTTCGATCTCCTGGTCGCTCAGCGGATAGGTGGAGTACACCGTGGCATCCGCAAGTCCAAGGCTTTCGCCTTCGATCCGGACGTAGCTCTCCAGCAGGTCGGCGAACAGATCCGCTCGGCCCCGCTCAATCAGCATGTCAACAGTGTTCATGACCGGCTGGGATACTTTATCTTGAAGGGCCTTCTTCAGCACATCCAGTTTCACCGTTACGGCAATGTTGGGCGTGGAGATAAATTTGCGAATATCGTCGTTTTGCGTAATCGCGCCGACGACAGCCTTCAGTTCCTCTTCCACTTCCAGCGTTTTCTGCTGCTGCGCAGCCACTTCAAACAGCGCCTTCGCATAACGCTTGGCTGCTATTGTTTCCCGGCTCATGGTCTGCCCCCTACCTCTTTAAGGTACTGGTCCACGAGCTCTTCCTGCGCTTTGTCGCTGCTGACTTCCTTCTCAAGCAGCTTGGATGCGATCTTTACGGATACGGCGCCCAGCTCGCTGCGCAGCTCCTGAACCGCCTTGTTCTTTTCGCTTGCGATATCGCGGACAGCGTCCTCTTTAATACGAGAAGCTTCCACCTTGGCTTGTTCCATGATTTGGTCAGCCTGCTTGTTGCTCGTTTGTCTGGATTGTTCGATAATGTCGTAAGCCTCTTTGCGCGCATTTTCCAGAGCCTGTTTCTGCTCCTCAACGTAAGCAATGGCTTGTTCGCGGGTTTGTGCCGCTTCGTTCATTTGACTCGTCACGAGCTCGCGGCGCTTCTCCATGATGGAGAACAACGGACCGAAAGCGTATTTGTTCAGAAGCAAATACAGAATCACAAACGCAATCAATGCGATAAAGAAAGACGCGTAGTTAATACTCAATCTAGTCACTCCTTTCCGGTGCACGTTCAGTCTTGTTCATCAGACAATCAAGTAAGGAAGGGTACAAGAACCTTCCTTACCTGACAGCTAAAAAGAAGGCGCGGATGGCCGTGGCCTTCCCCGCCAAACCTTACTGCTTAGATTAAGCTCCTGCGTAGAACAAGAACGCGAGTACTACACCGATGATTGGAAGGGCTTCGACCAGACCTACACCGATAAACATTGTCGTTTGAAGCGTGGATTTCGCTTCTGGCTGACGAGCGATACCTTCAACCGTTTTACTTACGATCAGACCGTTACCAATACCTGCGCCAAGTGCGCCCAAACCTACTGCAATCGCAGCTGCAAGAAATGCCCAAACTCCCATTTGTAAAATCCTCCTTAGAGATGTGTATTTTATTATTATTTATGTTTAGTTAAGAGTGAAGGTAGAAAACCCCAAGCTTAACTTTGAAGCTAATGTTCGTGCTCGTCGTGGCTCTCGATCATCTGAGAGATATAAACCATCGTCAGGATCGTAAAGACGAAAGCCTGGATGGCGCCGACGAAAATACTGAAGCCCTGCCAAACGACGAGACCGAGCGCGGAAGCGATATATCCGCCTACGCCGAGTGCGGTCAGTTTCAACAGAACCGAGATCAGAACTTCACCCGCGAAGATGTTACCGAATAGACGCATGCCCTGCGTCAGCAGCTTCGCAAACTGCTCGATAACGTTGATCGGGAAGAAGAACCAATAAGGTTGGAAATAGTGCTTAAAATAGCTCTTTGTATTCTTGGTTATTCCCAGGAAGTGCGAAAGCAAGAATACGATCAATGCCAGTGCCATGGTCACCGAAGCATCAGCCGTCGGCGATTTCCACCAAGCCACACCGACTTCTTCCACATCCGGATGCTTTGCAAATTCTTCGGTGACAGAAACGATTTCTTTACCGAAGATGTGCGCGTGTCCTGCATCATGGAAGTCTGTTACGATACCAAAGGGAAGTCCCAGCATGTTGCCAACAAAGATAAACATAATAAACGTCAATCCAAGGGACAGAAAGTGCTTGCCTTTCTTCCAATCCATCGTGCTTGAAATCAGGTTCTGGACGAATTCCACTGTCCATTCCATGAAATTCTGCAATTTCCCCGGGTTTTCGACTGACAAATTACGGGTTGCCAGCTTTGCGATCACAAACACGATCACACAGGTCACAATCAGCATCAGAATTGCGGAAAGGTCGAATCTTATGCCGCCCAATTCAATAATCGGTGATGTATGCATGTTTTTCTCACCCCTTTCTCAGTTGAAGGTCTACTCCTGTTTACGAGACAATCGAATCCCTATGAATAAGAGAAGAAACTGTGCCAATACCAGTGTTGCCGCTACGGCATACAGGTTAAACGTCTCCGGCCTTTTGTAGGCCAAAACGACGGCCAGCACACTGAGGGCTGCACGGGTCAGAAAACCCATATTTACTCTCTTGCTACCCCCGCCTTCGACTGAATCCAACACTTTTTGCACTTTATAGCCCAAGTAAAAGCTGTTAGCAAGGCTGACACTGGAGCCAAGCACCATACCCAGCGCTATACTCCGGTATTGCGGGAAGACAGCAGCACCCAAGAAGCAAAGAGCCAGGAAATAAAGTGTCGCTCTAGTCAATACCCTGCGGTATTTCCATAGTTCACTCATCACTTTCCCCCATGACTGCCTTGGTGATCATAAAAACGCTTACGCCGCCGATCGCCAGACCCAGCAAAACTCCGAATGCGATCCAGAGTCCGGGTCCTCCCCAAATCTTGTCCAGCCAAGAGCCGAGATAAAAGCCCCCTAAAGTACATGCGGCAAGATCGATCCCGATGGCGCTTACAAGGCCCGCATACTTCAGAGGGCTTGCAGCATTTTTATTGGATTTTTGCGGCTTTTCAGGTTGATTCATCTCTGTCCACCCTCTAATCCCAGTTCATTTTACTGAATGACCCGAGAGTTTGTCAATTGAACAAATCCGTGTCGAAACCGGATGAAAATGTGACTTTAATCACTGCAAAAAGCCCGCAAATCCGTGTCAACCGTACAGTTTAACTGTATGCTGTACTCTTTGCCCTCAGAATATGGCTTAACTTTCCTTTGTGAACATTCTGTGAAATTGTTCTGGGCGTTCATTTTTGCTGCCAAAATGATGCAAAATCGCGTCCACGATCCGCTGGGATGCTTTGCCGTCTCCGTAAGGGTTTGCGGCGCCGCTCATCGCGTTATAAGCCTCCTGATCGGTCAACAAATGCTTCGTCCGACCGTACACTTGTTCCTCATCCGTTCCGACCAGCTCGAGCGTTCCCGCCTCGATGCCTTCCGGACGTTCGGTCGTGTCACGGAGCACCAGCACCGGCACGCCGAAGGAAGGAGCTTCTTCCTGAAGACCACCGGAATCCGTCAAGATCAGATGCGTATGCGGATAAAAATTGTGCAAGTCTACAACATCCAGTGGTTCAATCAGCTTAATTCTTGGATGATTGCCCAAAATTTGATGCGCCGGTTCTTTGACCGCCGGGCTTGGATGGACCGGATACACGATGGCGATATCGTCGAATTCGTCGGCGATCCGCTTCACTGCACGGAAGATGTTCAGATGAGGCTCGCCCTGCGATTCGCGACGGTGCGCCGTCATCAGGATCAGCCGTTTGCCTTGCGCCCAGTCGAGCACGGGATGGTGGTAATCCGATTTGACGGTGTACTGGAACACGTCGGTAACGGTATTGCCCGTCACGTAAATATGGGACTCGTTCTTGTTCTCTTTCTTCAGGTTGCCTGCAGACCAGTCCGTCGGGGCAAAATGAAGATCGGCGAGCACGCCGGTCAGCTGCCGGTTCATCTCCTCCGGATAAGGGGAGAGCTTGTTCCACGTTCTCAGGCCGGCTTCGACATGTCCTACCTGGATCTTCTGCAGGAAGGCCGCATAGCTGGCCAGGAAGGTCGTCAGCGTGTCTCCGTGCACCAGAACGATATCAGGCTTGGCCTCTTTCAAAACCGGCTCCAAGCCCTGCAGAACGCGTATCGTCACCTCGTTCAGCGTCTGGTTCTCCTTCATGACGTCCAGATCGAAATCCGGGGTAATCTTGAATACCTCGAGCACCTGATCCAGCATCTGACGGTGCTGGGCCGTTACGCATACGACGGATTCGATATGTTCGGGATGTCTCTGCAGCTCCAGAATGAGCGGAGCCATCTTGATGGCTTCCGGACGCACTCCGAAAATCGTCATCACTTTAATTTTTGACATAGGGTTCCCCTCTCCTTACTTGGTTCCGTACAGCCGGTCTCCGGCATCTCCCAGTCCCGGAATGATATAACCATGATCGTCCAGCTTCTCGTCCAGGGCCGCCACATAAATGTCCACGTCAGGATGAGCATCCTGCACGGCTTTGACCCCTTCCGGAGCGGCGATCAGGTTCATCATCTTGATCTGGGTGCAGCCCCGCTTCTTCAGGACGTCGATCGCGGCTATGGCCGATCCGCCGGTGGCCAGCATCGGATCGATGACGATCAGTTCGCGCTCCGTCACGTCCGTCGGCAGCTTGGTGTAATACTCGACGGGCTGCAGCGTTTCCGGATCGCGGAACAGGCCGACATGTCCCACTTTGGCGGCGGGAATCAGCTTCAGCATGCCGTCGAGCATGCCGAGTCCGGCGCGCAAAATTGGAATCAGACCGAGCATGCGGCCTGCCAGTACTTTCCCATCCATTTCGGCGACAGGCGTCTGTACCCTCACCGACTCGAGCGGAACCTCGCGTGTAATTTCGTAAGCCATTAAGGAAGCAACCTCATCGACCAGTTCGCGAAAATCTTTCGTGTTCGTCCGCACATCGCGGATAAATGTCAGTTTGTGTTGAATCAAAGGGTGATCACAAATCACCAGTTTTCCCATGTTAGTCCCTCCGGTTAAATCGTAAGTCTAATTGATGTCCATGCCGGTTAGTTTGATGCCCATTCACATACGATACATGCAAGTACACAAATCTTATTTATTATATCATTCCTGGAAATGAATTTGCACCCAAGAAAGATATGATTATTCTGGCCCAAAAATCAGCCGGCTTAAACGTTAGACCGAAGACCGCACAAGGGAAACGGCAAGCCGCGAGCACCCTATCAAGCCCCGCCTATCTAAAAACGTCTATCGACGTACATACACAGAAGACAAGCCGCGTTTAGAAGAAGTTCCTCTTGCGAGATCAGGATGTTTAGCCGGGAAGTTCATACTTTCTGATCTCTTTAAAAAAAGGGACCGGAGAACATTCTCCCAGCCCCTTATTTTCTAGCAAGATCTTCCTTCTATGATTGATGCGTTATTAGTAGTTGAGTTCAGGATACAGCGGATATTGATCCGTCAATTCCTTCACCATAGCCGCCGCTTTGGACAGTACAGCTTCGTCTTTAGGCGATTTCAGCGTCATGGCGATAATTTTGCCGATCGCCACCATGGCCGCTTCGTCCATACCCCGGGAAGTCGCAGCCGGCGTACCGATCCGGATGCCGCTTGTGACGAACGGGCTGGTCGGATCGAACGGAATGGCGTTTTTGTTGACGGTGATGCCCACCGAATCCAGCACCTTCTCAGCTTCTTTACCGGTAATGTCCACGCTGCGGGTATCCACCAGCATGAGGTGGTTATCCGTACCGCCGGATACGATGTTCAGCCCTTCGCTGATCAGCGTCTCAGCCAATACTTTGGCGTTCTTCACTACGTTTTCGGCATAAATTTTGAACGATGGGTCAAGCGCTTCGCCCAAGGCTACGGCTTTGGACGCGATGACGTGCATCAACGGACCGCCTTGCGTGCCCGGGAAGACGGCTTTGTCGATGGCTGCAGCCCATGGCTGCTTGCACAGAATCAAGCCGCCGCGCGGACCGCGGAGCGTTTTGTGCGTTGTAGTCGTTACAAAGTGAGCGTGAGGCACCGGGTTCGGATGAAGACCGGCCGCAACCAGGCCCGCGATATGAGCCATGTCGACCATGAACAACGCGCCCACGTCGTTCGCGATCGAAGCAAGTGCTTCGAAGTCAATCGTCCGCGGATAAGCGCTCGCGCCGGCGACGATCAGGCGCGGGCGGTGTTTGAACGCAAGCTTGCGGACTTCGTTATAATCAATGAGGAACGTATCTTCCTGGACCCCGTAAGCGACGAAGTTGTACAGCAGACCGGAAGCGTTGACCGGGCTTCCGTGAGTCAGGTGTCCGCCATGGGCCAGGTTCATCCCGAGAACGGTATCCCCGGGTTTCAGCGCTGCCAGGTATACGGCCATGTTGGCTTGAGCGCCGGAGTGCGGCTGCACGTTGGCATGCTCGGCTCCGAACAGTTCCTTCGCGCGGTCACGGGCGATATCCTCGACGATATCGACGCGCTCGCAGCCGCCGTAATACCGCTTGCCCGGATATCCTTCGGCGTATTTGTTCGTGAGGACGGAGCCCATGGCTTCCATAACCGCTTCGCTGACAATATTCTCCGAGGCGATCAGCTCGATGTTCGCACGCTGACGCTTCAGTTCCAAATTCATGGCCTCGAGTACAGCCGGGTCCTTCTTACGCAATTGATCCATGTTAATAGTTCCTCCCTTATTGGAATTCAAAATGTTTGTTTCAATCATCCGCTCTGGTTAATCGCAAAGATCTGAACCACCGTCGTTACGGCCGGCATCGCCGGATTCCTCATCCAGACGGTACACCGCCCGTTCGCCGCCGATCAGCTTGGGCCGCGTATAGGCCGCATTCACGCGCGCATGCCCCACATAGCGCAGGGTCGGCCGGAAAGGCACCGCCACACGCCGCAGATGCATGCCGATCATGGTCTCGCCGATGTCGATGCCTGCATGGGCCTCGATCGCTTCGGCAAGGCAAGGGTCCTTCATGGAACGGTAAGCAGCGGCAGCCATGGAGCCGCCTGCTTTCGGAACAGGAACGGCAGCGACTTCGGTTAAATGAAGGCGTTCCAACACGGAACGCTCCATAACAAGCGCCCGGTTCAAATGCTCGCAGCACTGAAACACGGTATCGAAGCCAAACTTGGCCCGGACCTCGCCGACCGCCTGCAGCAGCTCCTCGGCTACACCGAGCGCACCCGAAGTACCGATCCGTTTCCCGGCCACCTCGCTGGTGCTCGTTCCGACGACCAGCACTTTACCGGGGCCAAGCGCTGCGGCTTCCACCAGCTCATGAAGGATTCGTGATACCTGTTCTCCCAGCGAAACTTCCAATGGACTGCCTGCTGACATGCTTTCCATGAGAAAACCTCCCTAATTGTGCAGATACCGTTCTTCAATCGCTTTAATCTTGTTCACGCGCCCGACATGACGCTCGCCGCCGCTGAACTCCGTTCCCACCCACGCCTTGACGATTTCCTGGGCCAGGCCCGGACCGATGACGCGTTCACCCATCGCCAGCACGTTGGAGTCGTTATGCTCCCGGGTAGCCATCGCCGAGAACACATCGTGAACCAAAGCGCAGCGAATGCCCGGAACCTTGTTCGCCGCAATACTCATGCCGATGCCTGTTCCACAGATCAGGATCCCCCGGTCCGCCTCGCCCTTGGTGACCAGCTCGCACACAGGGAGAGCATAGTCCGGATAGTCCACGGAGTCCGTGCATCCGCATCCCACGTCCGCAACTTGATGCCCCATCCCTTCGATCACGGCAATGATGTCTTCTTTCAAACGTATACCCGCATGATCTGTTCCAACAGCAATTTTCATCTTTCGAAAAACCTCCTAAAATTTCGCGCAATACAGAGAAACGAAGCTTCGCCTCCCCCTGTATTCCCGTGACTTCTTGTACCATTATAACTCATTTGCAGCCACTAGACGAAAAAAAGAGCAGTCCGCGGATCATTCCGCAGAATTGCTCTTTTGCCCAGGCGACCGGCCGTATATTCCGGTGCTCCATCGTGGTTGGATCCACATTGTCGCCAGTTACACCGGAACCGATGTTTTTCAACTTCATCATAAAGCATGACGCGATGAAAATCAATCTGCAAATTCACTCCATTTTTTTCAACTTAGGCTTCCGCCAAAATACCAATCCAGGCTTCTACTTTAAAATGTACGGAACGCCTCCAGCTTATCCAGCAGCCGTTCGACGGCGGAGCGGATTTCCGCGGCGGTGACGTCGTAATCATCGCGGGTCCCGCCGAACGGGTCCGAAATATCAAAGCTCGGGATGCGCTGCTGGATCTCGATCACCCGCTCCCGTTCCTTGTCCTCCAGCTGCTGACCGAGCGCCCGCTTCATTTCCAATGTAGCGTACAGGCTGTCGAGCTCCTGCAAGTCCTTGATCACGTTCTCGTCATCTTCCGTGTATTCCTTCAGGGTATAAATTTTGTCAGCGGCGAGCGGAAAGCTCCGGATCACATGCTGCTTATGCCCCTGGGTCAGCGTCAAAATTAAATCCGCCCACTTCACCGTATCGGCCTTGAGCGGCTTGGAGGTCAAACGCTCATCGATCTCGTGGTCCCGCAGCACTGCCTCCGCATGGCGCGAGATAGGCGTCCCTTCAAGGGCGGACACACCGGCCGAACGAACTTCGAGCGGAATGCTGCGCTCCTTGGCCAGCTTGCGAAGCAGGGCTTCGGCCATCGGGCTGCGGCACGTGTTTCCCGTACAGACAAACAAAATATGCTTCACGTTTCTAGCACCTCCCGAAGTGTCTTTGCCGATATTGTATCAGAAGATAAAGGCGAGGCCAAATGCCAGCAAAATCGCGCCGCCAAGGGCCTCCCCATACTCACCTAGATTCCGGCTCACCCTCCTGCCAAGCATGAGTCCAAGCACGGCCATCACGCCCCCGCAGATCCCGAAAGCAAGCACGGTCACGATCCGGTTGCTCTCAAACATCCCCAGGGATATGCCTACCGAAAAAGAATCAATGCTGACGCTAAGCGAGAATAGCAGCATCCCCAGCAATGAGCGGTGATCCACCATTCTCGTTTCGCTCGTTTTGAAGGAATTCAGGACCATGTGTCCGCCCAGCAGCACAAGCAGTCCACCGGCAACCAGAGAAGCAACTTGTCCGAGCAGCGAGCTGACGTAATATCCCATAAACATTCCCAGCAGCGGCATCAACACATGGAAAAGGCCAATCAGCACGCTGAGCTTGAGAATATGCAGCAGCCGAATTCCTTTCATGCCGATTCCTACGCCCAGAGAGAACGCATCCAGTCCTAATGCAACGGCCATTATCATGATTGTCATTAGCTGCCCTAAACCGGCAGAAGTCTCCAACATTCCTATTCCCCCATGTCCGTTAGGTTCTTGTACAACCATATGCGGACAAGAGGTAAATGATGTCTCATAATAGCAAGGCGGGAGGTTACAAGTGGACAACCCGCTGGCCGGCGGCCTTGCGGAGCCGGTTCATAATGGCGGCGCCGAGGCCCTCTTCCGGGCAGGCTTCCGACAAAATAAACGTCACTCCTTCTTCATCCATGCGGCGAAGGGCGGCATACAGACGGTGGGCCGCCGCTTCCAAACCGGCGAGACTGCCGAGGGACTGCACGCAATCCGCGGCGTAACCGCCGACATGCTCCTCGAAAGCCATCACGCCGGTTCTCTCTCCGCGGGCCGCAGCCGCTTTTAGCTGCTCATCGATCCAGCCGGACACCAGCTCCGGGGTGCCGCCCTGCACAATGGTGAGCGAGCCCTTGGGAGCGTAGTGCGTATATTTCATGCCGGGCGATTTCGGGGCGACGATCTCCTCCCCGCCAGGTGCCCGTTCGATTCCCGGATCCGTCGCCACCGCCGTCCCGGAAGCGGCAGCAAGCTGCTCACGGGTAATGCCTCCGGGCCGAAGCACGGTGACGCTGCCGTCCTCTTGGACCTGCACGACGGTGGATTCGAGGCCGACTCCGGTCGGCCCTCCGTCCAGAATACCGCCGATCAGCCCGCTCAAATCCTCCCAGGCGTGGCCCGCGAGTGTCGGGCTTGGCCGTCCGGAGCGGTTGGCGCTCGGCGCCGCAACCGGGCAGCCGGACTCCCGGATCAGCTTCAACGCGATCGGATGATCCGGCATCCGGATGCCGACCGTCATCAGCCCTGCTGTCACCCGCGGGGACAGCACGCCCGGCTGAAGCGGCAGCACCAGCGTCAGCGGGCCGGGCCAAAAGGCCGCCATCAGCCGCTGTGCCGTATCGCTGACCTCCGTCACGAGCCCGTCCAACTGGCTAACATCCGCAATATGGACAATCAGCGGATTGTCGGACGGTCTGCCCTTGGCCTTGAAAATGGCCTCTACGGCCTCCGTATTGCGGGCATCCGCCCCAAGACCGTATACGGTTTCGGTCGGGAAAGCGACGGTACCGCCATCCCGAAGAATGGCGGCTGCCTGGCCGATCGCTAGCTCCGCGCGGGACACCGCTTCCGTCCCTGCTTCTGCGGCGTCGGTGCCGCGTCCCATCAGTGCGGTAACATCCCATGCCGGTGTGGCATGATTCTTATTTACATCATGGGTGGAAGGAGCGGTTCCTCCATCCTGCCCCTGGTTCAGACCTTTCATCGCTGTTCATTCCTGTCATCAAAATTGGTAAGTTCCATTATACCACATCCGCAGCATATCCATGTTCCTTGTCCCTTGGACAGAAATGGCCACGAATTTCTAAGCGAACAGCCCCGTCAACCAGGACCACAGCCCGGAGAGCATATCCACCAGGAAAAAACGAACCTGCGGCTGGGAAGCATTGGCCGCCACCTTCTCAGGGGCCTGCGCGGCTGCAGCACCCGTCACCTTGGCCGACGCGGTGGTCACGGCGCCCTTAGCGTTATCCTTGTCTGCCGCCTGAGCCTTGGCATCGGCGGGCTGAGCCGCCGCATCCCCGCTGGCCGCATCGATAAAGCAGAGCGGAGGGAACAGCACGCACCACCAATTTTGACCGTTGCCTGCCCCCAGTGTGATCCGGAGCGCTTCATAATTGCCCGCCGGGTACACCGTGCCTCCGTACAGTTTGGTCGGAAACGGCACGACGCCCAGCTCAACGTTGTAATCGTAATGAATGCCTCTTTTCTCCAGCTCACGGCCCACCAGCTCGTTCAGCTCCGGCAGACGCTCCCGGATTGTCGCTCTCGCCTGTTCCAAGCTTTGCGGGTCCTCAAGTTCCTGTACCCAGCCGTCCATCTCGGCTACCACGGCATCACGAATTTCGCGTTTGACCAGCTGATCGTCCGGATTATCGGAATTGGCCAGAATGCGCAGGCGGATGGATTCCTGTGGAATCGGCCCGCCGGCTACGGCCGCGTCGGTCTTTTGGCTGTCCCACATCATGGCGATCATAAACAAAATACAAAAAATAATAGCGGTATCCTTCACCATGTCGCGCAGCCGGTCTTGCCCTCTATGCTTCCACTGTTTCACTGTCTTCTCCATTTTCCCCGGGCCCCTCTCTATCAGAACAATCTATGATTACAGATTGAACTAAAGTTTTGCATTGAATTCTTTAGTTCATTCTGTATAGTTCTCAGTATGTCCGGGAATGGTAGAACCCAAACCTAGCAATCTAGTATTTTTTTTACGCTTCGAATTCACAAAAAAAAGACCGCGTTCCCAAGTCCGAAGACTTGTCGAAAACGGTCGTTTCTTGTAGATCATCAGCGAGTGCAATGATCGCAGGACATGCAACACGTTGCTGCATCACATGCCGACTTTTGCCTGTCCGCCCTGAGCTGCAGCTCCCTTGGACGGGGTCAACATCTCGTCGTCCACTTCCTCCCCATGAACGCGCACGCTCATGACGATGCCGATGCTCGCCATATTGATCAGCAGTGAGGTTCCCCCATAACTGATAAACGGCAGCGTAATCCCTGTCAGTGGCATCAGTCCGATAAAAGCGCCGATATTTTCGAAGATCTGATAGAGCATCATCGCAATAATGCCCACGATCAGAATCGGCCCCGCCCGGTCGCGGCATTCGAGACAGATCAGAATCATCCGGTGGATCAGGATGAAATAGAGCAGCAGCACGACCGATGACCCGACGAAGCCGAATTCCTCGGCGATTTCCACGAAAATGGAGTCCGAATAGGTATACGGCACGCGCCCGGATTGTACCGAGGACCCTTTCATATACCCTTCGCCCACCATGCCGCCGGAAGCGATCGCCAGCTTGGCGTTTTTGGTATGGTAGGACGCCTTGGCCGTCGCCTTATCCGGCACCAGCCACGGATCGAGCCGTTCGGTCCAGTGCTCCCGTTTGATGTCTTTCATAAACTTCTCAATGTTGTCGTGAAAATGAATGTACGAAAAAATACCTCCGACGGCGACGGTCGCCAAAACCACCAGCGCAATCAGCGCATGCCAAAACTTGATGTTGCCGATCCATAGCAGTCCGAGCAAAATCAGAACGTAACTGATTGCGTTCCCCAGGTCATTCTGAATCATAACGAGCGCAAACGGCACAAACGTCAGCAGTCCGATCGGGACCACGTCATGCCAGAACGAGAGCCTCGTTTTATTTTTGCGCATAATGATATACGTCAGAAAAATAATGAGGATAAGCTTGAACAGCTCGGCAGGCTGCAAGCTGAAGCTCCCCATCTTGATCCAGCCCTGAGCGCCATTGACGTCGGTCCCGATGAAGTTAACGGCCACGAGCAAGGCCAAGCCGAACAAATACAGATAAAGCGCATATTTGACAAGCAGCTTGTAATCGACGATAACCAGCCCGAAAAATGCGATGAAGGCAATCACGTAAAACTCGATCATTTTAATATGGGAACCGGCAAACTTCGTTCCCTGCGTGACGCTGTAAATGGACATGATGCTGATGCCCATGAAAATCAAAAGAATAAAAACGACGACATAATCCACTTTTTTCAGCTTTTGAAGCATGGCTATCCTCCTGTGCGGAGCCTTCCGCTCCTCGTTGCCCCTGATGCGTACCTGTCTATTGTAATAGAACAGCCATGCCATATTCAATTCCTGTTAAATCCATCCCGGATGAGGCGCAATATTTTGCCTGTCCCCGTAGCTGGATCCGGCTCTTTCTGCAGCGGGAGCAGCTCCTCTTCCTCCTGTCCGTGAATCCGGATGCTCATCACCACCCCGATGCTGACCATGTTGATCAGCAGGGAGGTACCGCCATAACTGATGAAAGGCAGCGTAATGCCAGTCAGCGGCATCAGGCCGATAAAGGCGCCGATGTTGACGAAAATTTGGTAAATGAACATCGTGATGATCCCGGTGATCAGGTATGGCCCGGCCCGGTCGCGGCAGTCCGCGGCAATCAGAATCATGCGGTGAATCAGGATAAAATACAGCAGCAGCAGCGCCGACGAGCCGATAAATCCGTACTCCTCGGCGATCTGGACGAAGATGGAGTCGGCAAAAGCCAGCGGAACCCGGCCGTCCGACTGGATCGTCGTCCCCTGCATGTAGCCCTTGCCGTCCAGGCCGCCCGATCCGATCGCCAGCTTGGCGTTGTAGGTCTGCCAGCTGTCGTCGCGGGACGCCTTGTCCGGAACGAGCCAGGGGTCGAAACGCGCGATCCAATGCTCGCGGCCGATGGACTTGAACAGGCGCGCCGCCTCGTCATGATAATGAATGTACGCCTGAATTCCGCCGAAGATGGCGGCAAAGGCCACGGCGAACCCGATCAGCGCATGAACATACCGGATGCTGCCGATCCACAGGAGTCCTATCAGAATAAGGAGATAGCAGAGCGCGTTCCCAAGGTCGTTCTGTGCCATCACCAGCATGAGCGGAACAAAGGTGACGAGCCCCATCGGTACGACATCCCGCCAAAAATACAGGCCGCGAGACCGGTCCCGGTTTTTCCTCAGCAGCAGGCTGGACAGGAAAATGACCAAGAACAGTTTGAACAGTTCGGCAGGCTGCAGGCTGAGTCCCCCCGGAAGGGTGAGCCAGCCGCGGGCACCGTAGTATTCGTTGCCGGCAAACAGGACAAGCAAGAGCAGCATCAGGCCGAATATATACACGTACAGCGCATATTTAATCAGCAGCTTATAATTGACGAGCGAAGTCGCCAGAAACCCTGCAAAGCCGATGACATAATAGACGGCCATCCGCACCGAATAATGATCGGTTTTGGGGCGGCCGGCGGTGACGCTGTATATGGAAGACAGACTGAATGCCATCAGGCAGAGCAGCACCAAAATGACGGCAAAGTCCATTTGTTTCAGTTTGCGAAGCATATCCTTCCCTCCAGGATACCATAGGTAATTCCATTGTAGAGGAAATTGGGTCAAAAAGAAAATTATGGGATCTGTCGGACGCCGAGCACATGGCGCTCAATGCCGGCGAGGTCCGGGATGATGATAATCTCATCCCAGTGGCCCGCCTGGCGGAGCAGGTCCGCGACCTCGCCCGCCTGCCCGATGCCCAGCTCGAATCCGATGAGCCGGGGCGGCCCCTGCAGCAGCGGCAGCTGCTGCATCATGATGCGGTACGGCGCGAGCCCATCCGCTCCGCCGTCCAGCGCCGTGCGCGGCTCATGGTTGCGCACCTCGGGCTGCAGGCCGGGAATGTCGGCCGCAGGAATGTACGGCGGGTTCGACACGAGAATGTCGACCCGCCGGCCCGCAAACGGCTCCAGCAGGTTGCCTTCCTCGAAGGCGACCTGGGCGCCGCTTACTTCGGCGTTGCGCGCGGCGACCCGCAGCGCGTCCGCCGAGATGTCGCTGGCGTAGACGCGCCAGCGCGGGGCGTGCAGCGCCAGCGTGACCGCGATGGCGCCGCTGCCGGTGCCGATGTCGGCCGCGACCAACGGGTGCAGGCCGTCCGCGGCGCCGGCATGGCCGCCGGGCATAGCGGCTGCGCGGCCGGCATCCTGTCCTTGCGGCGGTTCTTGTCCCGCCGCGGATGCCGCCGGCTCAGCCGGCGCTGCTCCCTGCGGCCACAGCCGCGCGGCCTGCTGCAGCACGGCCTCCACGAGCAGCTCCGTCTCGGGCCGCGGGATCAGTACGGCGGGCGTCACCTGAAAGGGGATGCCGTAGAACTCCTGCTCCCCGATAATGTATTGGGCCGGTTCGCCCGCCGCCTTGCGGGAGATCGCTTCCTCCCAGGCCTTCTTCCGCTCATCGGGGAACGGATCGGGCATCGCCATGTAATAGTCCGCGCCAGAGAGGCCCAGCACATGCTCCAGCAGCAGCTGGGCGTTCCGCTGCGGCTCCATCACTTCATGAGCCGCTAAAAAAGAGGAAGCCTCCGCAAAGGCTTCCCGTATACTCTGCTTTGTCGTCATCACAAACGTGCTTTCCTTCAAAGCCCTTATTCCCCTTTATCCATCATTTCCGCCTGCTCCGCAATGTTGAGGGCCGAAATGATCTCTTCGATTTCGCCATTCATGACCGAATCGAGCTTGTGTAGCGTCAATCCGATGCGATGATCGGTCACCCGGCTTTGCGGGAAGTTGTACGTGCGGATCCGCTCACTGCGGTCGCCTGTACCCACTTTGCTTTTCCGCTCACCGGCATACTTCGCTTCTTCTTCCTGCCGCATCATATCAAAGATCCGGGCACGAAGCACCTGAAGCGCCTTTTCCTTGTTCGAGTTCTGCGATTTGCCGTCCTGACAGGTGGCCACGATTCCGGTTGGAACATGGGTCACGCGAACGGCGGATTTCGTGGTGTTGACGGATTGTCCGCCCGCACCGCTGGAGCAGAACGTATCGACACGGATATCCTTGTCATGGATTTCGATGTCGATATCTTCGACTTCCGGCAAGACCGCTACTGTGGAAGTGGAGGTATGGATCCGTCCGCCGGACTCCGTCGTCGGGATGCGCTGCACGCGGTGCGCGCCGCTTTCGTATTTCATTTTGCTGTAGGCGCCGCGTCCGTTGATCATGAAGATGACTTCCTTGAAGCCGCCCAGATCGTTCGTATTGGCGTCCATCAGCTCCACGCGCCAGCCCTGGGTATCCGCATAACGCGTGTACATCCGATACAGGTCGGAAGCGAACAAAGCCGCTTCGTCGCCGCCCGCCGCGCCGCGAATTTCGATAATGACGTTCTTGTCGTCGTTCGGGTCCTTCGGCAGGAGCAAAATGCGGATGCGTTCCTCCAGATCGGTGCGGCGTTCGGTCAGTTCCTCGATTTCCATTTTCACCATTTCGCGCATTTCATCGTCCAGCTTCTCGGCTTGGAGCGCTTTGGCGGATTCGAGTTCTTCCATAACGGATTTATATTCGGTATAAGCCTCATATGCAGGCTGCAAATCGGATTGTTCTTTGGAATATTCCCGCAGTCGCTTACTGTCGTTCGCAACGTCAGGATCGCAAAGCAGTTCACTAAGCTTCTCGTAGCGGTCAGCCAAGGATTGCAATCGGTCCAACACTGGGATTCACCTCTCCTATTTCAAAAATACACTAGGTATATATATGCCATATCGTTATCGCCGCTCTCTATGGTAAACATAGAGGGTAGACGACTTTATATTATACCACGATACATACATATTTACCATAGCCGACATTGGTGAACGGGACACCGAAAGCCTGTTATGTTAATCTTGCACCTTGTTTTTCCGCCCTATACTTACCAAAAAATATACGGCGCAAATGACCAGCGGATACAAGATCGCCCAGCCGACGAAAGGAAAAACCGCCGCCGTAAGGATAAAAGACAGCCAGCTGACCGTCCGTCCCCACCGCTGGCCTTTCAGCAGCCGAATTCCGGCCGCGCAGCCTCCCAGATATGTCAAAATAAACGTAGCATTCGGGAGCGTAATCAGCGTGGTCAGCGACACCGCGCCTGTCCCGTACAGAACGAGCACAAGCACAAAACATCCTGCCAGGAAGCTAAGTCCCCCGACAGGCGTCTTGAATCGGGACGACATGTTCCCCATCCAGGCCGGCGCCTTTCCTTCCCGGGCGAGCGCATAAGCCAGCCTCGACGAAGCGCCGGTGTACGAGATGACGGTAGCTGTGCAAATAAACATCCCCGTCAAACCGGCGATGACTGCCCCGGCCGGACCGAGCAGCTTTTCAATGACCAGCAGCAGCGATACGTCCGAACCGCTTCCCCCGTAGCTGTGCGTTCCTACCGTCGCCAAGGCCGTCAGGAAATACAGCACGCCGACGATGATGGCCGCGACCGTCACGCCCTGCACCGCCGCCCGTTTCGGGTCCACGAACTCCTCGGATAAATGCGATACCGCCTCCCAGCCGATAAAGCACCAGAACAGAATCGCCGCGCTTTGACCGACACTCAACCATCCTTCCGGCATAAAAGGCGTGAAGTGCCTGGCTTCCATATGGGGAAAAGAACCGAATATCGCCAGGATGAGCACCAGCACGATGGCTGACACGACAAAGATCTGAATGCTGCCGGCCAGCTTCATGCCGAAGACGTTAATGCATAGGGACACAGCCAGCATCAGTGCGGCGATGACGATTCGTGCCCCTTCGCCCAGACCAAAGGCAGCGGTCATATACCCGGCCCCCGTCAGTGCGGCCACCGGCGCGCCGATGGGCACCGACATCAGGAAAAACCAGCCGATAAGCGTCCCGGCTTTTCCGCCGTACGCTCTGGAGACAAACGAGGACACGCCCCCCGCATCGGGATAACGCGCCGAGAGCATCCCCATGACGAGGGCCATCGGCAGGACGAGCAGCGTCATGAGCCCCCAGGACAGGAGCGAAGCCGGACCTGCCATATGCGCGGCGAGCCCCGGCACGATCAGAATGCCGGATCCGAGCACCGAACCGATATATAAAGCGATGGCTTGAGGCAGCCGGATGGAAGAGGTTAAGTGTGGAGTTGCTGAAGCCTTTTCTAATGTAGCCATTTGGTGGATCATCCTATCTGTTATTTATGGTGTAACCGGCATGGATTACCGGTATTTTAAGGGTTGTGCAGTGCTCACAGCTTAGCAGATAATAGATGAATAGGTAAAACAGATTATTTTGATCGTTTCCATCGGAAGAGCCGATGGCTGATTCGATTCGAATTTTATTGCGTATCCATGGGAGGATCATCGATGGACTTAAAACATTTACACACCTTCCGAACCGTGGCGGACACGCATGGCTTTACCAAAGCCGCCGAAGCGCTGTCCTACGCCCAATCGAGCGTTACAGCACAAATTCAAGCGCTGGAGGAAGAGGTCGGATCTAAGCTGTTTGACCGTCTCGGAAAAAAGGTACAGCTTACGCCCGCAGGCGAGCGCCTGCTGCCCTACGCCGTCCAGCTCTTGGAGCTGCACGACCGGGCGCTGGCCGACATGTCCACCAGCGGAAGCTTGCCTTCCGGCACGCTGAACATCGGCGCTCCCGAGTCCCTTGCGGCGTTTCGCCTGCCAGGCATTATTAAGGAATATACAGAGCTGTACCCTGACGTAAAAATCATCCTCCGCCCTGCCGGCTGCAAGGAGCTCAAGAAATTTGCCATGTCCGGTGATATGGACCTGGTATTCGTGCTGGAGCCTGAAGCCGATGACCCGTATTTGCAGTCGGAGACGTTGATCCATGAACCGATGGCGCTCATTGCTCCGCCGGGGCATCCCCTGACCCTGCTTTCGCAGGTCGATACCCTGGACTTGAAAGACGTTTCTTTTATCCATACCGAATCGGATTGCAGCTACCGCCTGCTGCTCGAACAACATTTAAACAGCCATTCGATCTACAGCAGCAGCGACCTGGAATTCTGGAGCATCGAAACCATCAAAAATTGCGTCATGTCCGGCCTCGGCATTTCCCTGCTGCCCGCCATCACGGTAAAGGACGAGCTGTCCTCCGGCCGGGTGATCCAGCTGCCCTGGGATGATAGCCCGTGCCAAGTGGCCACCCAAATGCTGTTCCATCCTGGAAAGTGGCTGTCCCCGGCCCTCGGGGAGTTCATCCGCTTGACCCGGGAGCATGCGGCAAGATGGCACCAAAACGCCTGAAAAAAATTTATTAAAAAACTTTGCAGGGATACCTCGGCATGCGGCGTCTAACTAAACGTACCCGGGAGGAGGGGAGAAGACTGGAAGAAGAGTTGCAGTGGATCCGGGCGGTCAAAGCCGGCCATCCGGAAGCCTATAAATATCTGGTACAGCGGTACCAGAGCATGGTATACCACGTATGCCTGAAAATGACCGCCGACAGCGTCTCGGCGAAAGATTTGTCGCAGGACATTTTCCTTAAGGCATATTCGGCCCTGCCTGCTTTTCGAGAGGAATCCTCATTCTCCACCTGGCTGTATCAAATCGCCGTCCGGAAATGCCTGGACTGGAAAAGGGCCCATCAAAGGGAACAGGCACGAAGGACCATGGGAGAGGTGAACGAAAGCGATTGGGTGACCGCCGAGACACCCGAGAAGATCGTCCTCTCCGAGGAGACGAACAGCCGGATCCGTCAAATCGTCGATGAACTGCAGGAGCCGTATAAGTCGGCTGTGCAGATGTATTATTTTGAACAATGCTCCTATCAGGAGATTGCCAAGAGGCGGGGCATTACCGCCAAAACCGTCGAGTCCCAGTTATACCGTGCCAGACAAATGATGCGTCAGAAAGGAGAGGAGCTCAGGTGAAATGCGAACTCATTCAATACCAAATGGCCGCTTACGCCGCCCATGAACTGCCGCCCGAAACCTCCCTCTTGATTGAAAAGCATTTGAACCAGTGCCCGGAATGCCAGGCTTGGTACCAGGAGATCGTGGAGATGTCCCACATGTGGGAAAGCCCGGATCCGGTCACGGATATGCCGGATATCGTCTCCGGCGTGATGGAGGAAATCCGTCAGATGCCGCCGCTGGCGGTACGATCGCTGCCGAGAAGCCGGCCCCGCGAGTCACAGAAATCGAAGCTGGCCCATTTTGGGCTTGCGGCCTGCCTGACCTTCTGCTTGTTCCAGTTCGGGATTTTCGAGCATTTGGGGAACGGGCTGACAGAGGCTACGCAGCATTTATCCACTCGAGTGGAGCACATATTCAAGGAGGGTAACCCATGATTAGAAAAAGCAGATGGCTCACGTTTTTGTTGTCCATGATTCCTGGCCTCGGCCATTTATATTTAGGGTTCGCCAAACAGGGACTGCAGTACATGATTGGCGCTTGCGTCTGCATCATCCTCATCCCGTCGATCCCGATGCTCTTTCCGTTTGCCTTGGCGATTTTGTGGTTCTTCCAGCTGTTTGACGCCCTGCAGAAGGCGACCTGGATGAAAACCGCGGCTATGGAGCATGAACGGATGATGATGGGCCAGGATACCTTCGGCTATCCTTGGACCGAGCGTGACTGGATTCAAATGAACGGATATCAGAAGGAATCGGCGGTCCATCCGTTTTGGATCGGGGCGACCTGCATCGGCATGGGGATTCTCGTCCTGCTCGTCGGCGTCTTCCCCGGCCTGTGGGAGTGGCTGCTGAACCGCAATATTACGAGCGTGCTCCTGGCCGTCGGCCTGATCGTTTACGGCATGTGGCTGCTTGGCAAAAGACCAAACCATAAGGGAAGTGAGCATCTGTGACCGCACCGCTTGATACGCGCCCCCCGGTCCGAAAAATCGGCCGGTGGACCACCGCCATCGGACTGATCGGCCTCGGGGTCATCATTATTCTTCAGCTGAATCATTTCATCAGCTTTGAACTCCTGAAATACGTATGGCCCGCCCTGCTCATCCTGCTTGGCATTGAAATCGTCATTTCCAATGTCGTGCATGCCAACCAGCGGGTTCGGTTGGGCGGTGGAAGCGTCACGATCCTGGTCCTGCTTCTGATCGTCAGTGCAGCCCAGGCGATCTACCCCGACTGGTCGTTCCTGTTTAACAAGGGCTACCTCAGCGCCGTGCAGGGATCGGTTCCGGCACAGGGAGAGATCAAGCGGGTGGAAGTTTTCCTGGACAGCGGCAAGGTGAACGTAACGGGGGGTCAAGGTTCGGATATTGCCTATGAAGGAAAAGTCCGCGTTCGCACCGAATCCTCCCAGGCCAATGCCGACAAATGGACGAAGCAGCACTGGAAGGCCGAAGCATCGGGGGGGACGCTGACCCTTAAGCTGGATAGCCACCAACCGGATATCGTTCTGATCGGCGGCTGGGCGGCGCCTGAGGATTATTTCAACCTCCAGGTTCCCGAGTCGGTGGAAGTGGAAGTGCATACGAAAAATTCCACCTTAGAGGCTTCCGGACTTCATGCCGGATTGACGGCCGTGACGTCGAACGGCACCCTGAACGTGAAGGATATTCAGGGCAAGGTGTCGGCCAAAACAAGCAACGGCCGGATCGTAGCCACGAACATCAACGGCTCTTCCGAGCTGGTGACCAGCAACGGTACGGTGACGGCCAACCAACTTGGCGGCCCGGTCTATATCCGGACCAGCAACGGCGCGGTGCGGGGCGAGAGCGGCATCACCGGCAATTGGGACGTCAAAACCTCGAACGGCAGCATTGGCCTGACCGTTTCCGAAGACGCCAGCGCCAAGCTGACCGCCAAGACGTCCAACTCCTCCATCAAGGGCAACATCGGCTGGGTCGATGAGAGCGACTCCCGCGCCGCGGTCACCTTGGGGGACGGCCAGTATACCGTGGGGCTGGCCACGTCCAACGGCAGCATTACGGTGAATCATTAAGAAGCAGTGAGTGTTGCCGACGGAGCAAATCTCAAGCAGAGCGTGCGAAAGATACCTATTCCCGTCAACCAACAAAAACCGCCATTCCCGGGGATCCCCGAGGAATGGCGGTTTTAGTTTTACGTTTACTATTAGCTCACTCGCAATCCAAATCTGGCGCGATCGATTCGATTAAACGTTGAAACGGAAATGCATCACGTCGCCGTCGGCAACGACGTAATCCTTGCCCTCCAGGCGAAGTTGGCCGCGTTCTTTCGCGGCGTTCATGGAACCGGCGGCCATAAGGTCGTCGTAGGAGACGACTTCGGCACGGATAAAGCCGCGCTCAAAATCGGTGTGGATAACGCCGGCAGCCTGCGGCGCCTTCGTTCCTTTGCGAATCGTCCACGCGCGCACTTCCTGCACGCCTGCTGTAAAGTACGTATACAAGCCGAGCAGGCGATAAGCCGCCTTGATCAGACGGTTCAGCCCGGACTCTTCCAGGCCGAGCTCTTCGAGGAACATTTCCTTGTCTTCCCCTTCCAGCTCGGCGATTTCAGCCTCAACCTTGGCGCTGATCGGAACGACTTCGGCGTTCTCGCCTGCCGCAAAGTCTTTGACCTGCTGCACGTACGGATTGCTGTCCGCGTCGGCTACGCCGTCCTCGCTGACATTGGCCGCGTACAGAACCGGCTTCAGGGTCAGCAGGTGCAGGTCGCGCACGATCACCTTCTCTTCGTCCGACAGCTCGACGCTGCGGGCCGGCTGATCGTTGTACAGTGCCTCCTTCAGGCGCTCCAGCACTTCAACTTCCTGGGCGTACTGCTTGTTGCCGCCCTTCATATTTTTGCGCGAACGGTCGATGCGCTTCTCCACGCTCTCCAGGTCGGCCAGGATCAGCTCCAGGTTGATGGTCTGAATGTCGCTGATCGGGTTGACCTTGCCGTCCACGTGCGTGATGTTCTCGTCCTCAAAGCAGCGCACCACGTGCACGATCGCATCCACCTCACGGATATGGGCGAGGAACTTGTTGCCCAGCCCTTCCCCTTTGCTCGCGCCGCGGACCAAGCCGGCGATGTCGACGAACTCAAAGGCGGTCGGCACGGTTTTGTTCGGCTGCACCAGCTCGGTCAGCTTATCCAGGCGTTCGTCCGGAACTTCGACAACCCCGACGTTTGGATCAATCGTACAGAACGGATAGTTGGCGGATTCGGCGCCCGCCTGGGTAATTGCGTTAAACAACGTGGATTTGCCGACGTTCGGCAGTCCTACGATCCCTGCTTTCAAAGCCATTTATATGACAACTCCTATTTAGGTAATAGTTAAACAGACGTCTCTCAATCCTACCCATTATATATTAGAACCCCCGGTGCGGCAAGGATTTGACTTTACTATCGGTTGCCCGAACCGATTCGAAATTCCGCTGTGCTGCAGGGATGAACGGAACAAAGGAGCATAAAGAGCGTCAAGATCGTGTGTAACATGGAAAGGTAATAAGATGAACGGGAAGCAGCATAAAACAGAGCCTCTGAAGAAGATGATCAAGCGATCACAAAAAAAGACCCGGATATTCCGGGCCCATGGCTAGACCATCGCTAAAAAGGATACCAAAACCCTCTCAGCGCCTGCACCTTCAGCCAGATACCCACGGCAAGCAGCAGCACGCCGAGTACGGCCAACGTCCAGTCCAGCCCTTCCATCTCCTTGCCGCTGTACCAGGTACGCTTCTTCTGCGTGCCAAAGCCCCGCAGTTCCATCGCGTTGGTCACCGAATCGATCCGGTGCAGCGCCGACTGCAGCACGGGAACGACGACCGCCGCCAGATTGCGCAGACGCTGCGCCATGCTGCCGTCCTCCTTTGTAATCCCCATGCCGCGTGCCTGCATCGAGTTCAGCGTACCCCGGAATTCTTCCGTCAGGTCCGGAATATAGCGGAGGGCGATGCTGACGGCGTAGGCGATTTTGTAAGGTACGCCGATCCGGTTCAAACTGCCGGCAAATGCACTCGGCTGCGTGGTGAAAATGCATAGGATCGTAATCGGCAGCAGCGTCAAATATTTGGCCGACAGCGTCAGCACGTAAAACAGCGTCTCCGCATTGATCGTGTTATAACCGAGCGGAATCAGCGGCGTATCCGTCCCTGTAAGCCGTGTGCCGAAGGTCGGCGTGATCAGCAGAATAAAGATGCCGTTCAGCACCGTGAAAATAATCATCAGCCAAAACAAAAACGCCATCTTTTTAAAAGGAACACCCGCCGTTACGAGCAGCGCGATCCCGACACCCAGCATGGGCACAAACACCCGCAGGTCCAAAAACATGTACGTCATGACCGTCCAGGCCATAAACAGCACCAGCTTGACCGCTCCGTCCAGCCGGTGAAACAGCGAGTTCCCCGTCACATAGAGGCTGCCCGTTCTATTCATGGCCCTTCTTCCCCTTCTTCTCTTCGTTGATAAAAGCCTGCACAAACCGCTCCGGCGCAGCCAGGCCGTTGGCTTTGGCGAAAAGGGACAGCGACGTCTCCTTCAAATGGGCGGGCTCCGTCACCTCCGGGCGGCTGAGCACCGAGGCGACCGTATCGGAGGCGAGGATCTCACCCCCGCTGAGCACCACGGCGCGCCGTGCGTACTCCAAGGCCAGATACATATCGTGCGTGATGAGCAGGAAACCGATGCCTTGTTCGGCCAATTGCTCGATAAAATCCATAAACTCCTGATAATGACGATAATCCTGACCGGCCGTGGGCTCATCCAAAATCATCAGCTTCGGCTCCAGCACGAGAATCGAGGCGATGCTGAGCCGCTTCTTCTGGCCGTAGCTGAGCGCGGAAACGGGCCAGTTGCGGAATGGATACAGCCCGCAGGTCTGCAGGACGCTCGCGACCCGCTCCTTGATTTCATCGGCGGGCACGCCGCGGACCTTCAGTCCGAGGCCAACTTCGTCCGCGATCATATGCTGCGTGATCATCCGGTTCGGGTTCTGCATCACATAGCCGATCGATTCACCCCGGCGGCGGATCGACCACATGGCCATATCCTGGCCGGCATACGACATCGAGCCGGACTGCGGCTTCAAAATGCCTGTAATCAGCTGGGACAACGTCGATTTGCCTGCCCCGTTGTTCCCCAGGAGCGCAACGATTTCACCGGCGCCGATCTGAAGCGATACATCTTTGAGAACCTGGTGAGCGGGCTCGTACCCGAAAGTCAGCCCGCGTACGTCCAGCAGCGGTTCGGCAGGCCGTGACGGCGCCTCGGCAGCTGCTTGTTCGCTCCATCCATCCAGCCGCTCTCCAAGGCCGGAAATGCCCAAGGACTGCGGCCGGCTGAGGCCTTGTACGCCATCCAGGGACACGCCGGCGTACCGCAGCGCATCTACATACAGCGGCGGCCGCAAGCCGCAGCCGCGCAGCAGGCCAGTCGCCAGGATCTCGTCCGGTGTACCGACCGCCTCGATGCGCCCTTCTTTCATCAGGACGATCCGGTCGATTGGCTGCTGCAGCACGTCCTCCACCCGATGCTCGATGATGATGACCGTCTTGCCGCTCTGCCGGTGGATATCGTCGATGAGCTGCATCGCTTTGCGCCCGCCCGCCGGATCGAGGTTGGCCAGCGGCTCGTCGAACAGCAGCACCTCCGCATCCGTCGACAGCACGCCGGCCAGGGACACGCTCTGCTTCTGTCCGCCCGACAGCTCGTAAGGGCTGTGGTCGATATAATCCAGCATGCCGACCTGCTCCAGGGAAGCGGCGGTTTCCCGCTTCATTTGCTCGCGGGGCATCGCTTTATTTTCCATGACAAACGCTACGTCCTCGGCCACGCTTAAGCCCACGAACTGGGAATCCTGGTCCTGCAGAATCGTCCCCACCGTGCGGCTCAGCTCGAAGATGCTCAGCTCGGAAGGATTCTTTCCGGCAATGCTCAGACTGCCGCTGATCTCCCCGCCGTAGGTAAAAGGAATAAGCCCATTGATGCAATGGGCCAAGGTCGATTTGCCGGAGCCGCTGGGGCCGGCGATCCAGATCTTTTCTCCGGGATGAATGTCCAGCGTAATGTCCTTCAGCGTGGGCTCCGATTGATTTTTATACTTAAAACTGTATTGTTGAAACGAGATGATCGGCTGAATCATGGCGTAAATCTCCTATCCTTTGGTGCTCTGCCAAGCACCTACTCGTTGACGCTCAAATTGCTGACTTTGGCGTTTCTGCGGGCGAATCCGATCACCGCCGGAACCCCGAGCACCAAAAAGACGACGATATTCGAAATCGAAGCGGCCGTGACCTGCACCAGCAGCTTATCCGCCGGCTCTCCCATAAACGTAATGTCAAACCACCCCGAAAAGAGCAGCGACAGAATGATACCGACGACGCCGTACACGATGAACAGGCCGATATGTTTCCCTTTGTATGTACCGTTTTGCGGATCAAATCCTTTGGATAAGTAAATGAGTCCCATAAATGCGGCCGTAATCCCGGAACCGAGCGCCCAGCCCCACCATACCGTACCGCTGGTGAGCAGGTCGTTCAGTACGTGGCCGATCAGTCCTGCGATAAACCCGACCACCGGGCCGAACAGGGCACCAAAAATCGCCAGCAGCGCAATCGCCGGACGCAGCGAGGTATCGGGTCCCACGGGAATTCCAATAAAGCTGGTGGCTCCATAGAGGGCCGCACCGATGCCTATCGTCACCACTGTTCTTGTGTTTAACTGAAAAATGGATTTCTTCAAAGCAGAGTCACCTTCCCCTTTAAAATTCAACAACCTTCCATGTTCCAAAGACGAACATTTCGCGTTATTTGTACTCTTAATATAAGGTCAGGCAGAAACGAAGGCAAAACTTTTTTTGGTAAATATTATATAAAATTTTTGGATCGATCGCCTCAAAGAACGCGGAAACAACCGTGATGTCAGCAAAAAAGGCCCATTTTCCTTATTGGAAATTAGGCCCTTGGTTGATTGTTTGCTTTTTGGCATCAACATCGCTGAAAACGAGCGGCGTTTCCGGTCAAACATGTAGATCACGCCCGGGTCCGCACCAGCCGGCGCGTGCCCTTCAGCGCGGCGATGTCCGCCGCGCCAATGCCGAACATCGCGGTGCGCAGCTCGAACTCGACCTGCGCCAGCGCCTCGTCCAGCGCCTGCTCGGACGAGACGGCCGGGCCGAGCAGGCTGCGGCCAAAGCCCGCGAGATCGGCGCCGAGCGCCAGCGCCTTGGCGGCGTCCACGCCGCCCTGCAGCCCGCCGCTGCCGATCAGCCCTCCGTGCGGGGACACCTCCCGCACTTCGGCAATACACTCCGCGGTCGGGATGCCCCAGCCCGCGAACGCCTCCGCCGCCCGGCGCCGCACCGCGTCCTGGCTGCGGAACTTCTCGACCTGGCTCCAGGAGGTCCCCCCGGCGCCAGCCACATCGACGAAGGCCACGCCGGCATCGTACAGCCGCGCCGCCGTGTCCCCGTCGATGCCCCAGCCGACCTCCTTGACGCCGACCGGCACGGTCAGCCGGCGGCATACCTCACCGATCCGGGTCAGCAGCCCGCTGAAATTCGTGTTCCCCTCCGGCTGGAACACCTCCTGCAAGCCGTTCAGGTGCAGCACGAGCATGTCCGCTCCGGCGATATCGACGGCCCTTTGGCACTGCTCCACGCCGAAGCCGTAGTTCAGCTGGACGGCGCCCAGATTCGCGATCACCGGAATCGTCGGTGCATGCGCGCGCACATGGAAGGTCGGTGCAAGCTCCTCCTTCTCCACCGCCGCGCGGACCGAGCCGACCCCGAGCGCCCAGCCGCGCCTCTCGGCGACGGCTGCCAAGCGCGCGTTAATCGCGCCGGTCGCTTCGCTTCCGCCCGTCATGGAACTGATCAGGAGCGGCGTCCGTAACGTCCGCCCAAGGAAGGAGGCTTCGAGGGAAATCTCCTCGAAACCGATCTCCGGCAGCGCACAGTGACGAAATCGGTATTGCTCCAGGCCGGAGGTTACGCCACTGCCCACATCCTCGCTCAAACACAGGCGCACGTGCTCGATTTTCCTTTCCCCTGTAGGTATTTCGGGCAGCAAAGACCCGTTTTCCGCTTCGTTTCCGTTCATCTGATGCGCCCCTTTCTTGGATATGCTGCGAACCCTGATAACATCGTAACCCTGTCATCACCGCACGTTTCTCTAAAAAAGGTATTATACCACAGAACCCCTGTTAAATTCGCCAATCTGCCTTAAACCGGGTCCATCATCCATCCTTCACACCATGATGATGCGCCATAGTCCTCCCCTCTCACGACCCGGTTCATGTGTGCTTTGCCGGTTGTCCGGCCGAAGCGTTCACTGAAGCCCGCAAAAAGTTTCCTTGGGGAAAATTTTTGAAGTACATGCAACTGCCCATGTGCTCTCCAATAGGATGTGATATCTGTTTAGACTCGATATAGACCCAAACAATGGTTTTTGAAAGGAGTGCTGCCCATGAACGCAAGTGAAGAGAGCCGATTGGCAGCCGCGAGCGGCGGCTGGCGCAAAGGAGGAGGTTCGCCCAGCCTGCCTGAAGTCCATAAATCGATGAAGGTTCCTTTAAAGGGCAGCTTCTTCCGTAAAATGCTCGCCTTCGCGGGCCCCGGATACCTCATAGCCGTCGGGTACATGGATCCCGGCAACTGGGCCTCCGATTTGGCCGGCGGAGCCATGTTCAACTACTCTCTGCTGTCGGTCATCATGATTTCGAACCTGATGGCGATCCTGCTCCAGTCCCTGTCCGCCCGCCTTGGCATTGCTACGGGAAGGGATTTGGCCCAGGCATGCCGTGATCATTACAGCAAACCCGTCAGCATCGGGCTCTGGATATTGTGCGAGCTGGCGATTGCGGCCTGCGACCTGGCCGAAATCATCGGCTCGGCCATCGCGCTGCAGCTGCTGTTCGGCCTGCCACTGCTGGCCGGCGTTCTCATCACGTCCGTGGACGTCCTCCTCGTGCTGATGCTGCAAAATAAAGGTTTTCGGCATATCGAAATTTTGGTCATTTCGTTTATCGCCGTCATCATCATGTGCTTCGGGGTCGAATTGTTTCTGTCCAAACCGGAGATGGGTGCGGTCATGGCCGGATTTGTTCCGACAACAGACATCGTGCAGAACCCGGAAATGCTCTACATCGCCCTGGCCATGCTCGGTGCGACCGTCATGCCCCACAATCTGTATCTGCACTCCTCCATCGTGCAGACTCGCCGATACGACGAATCCATTGCCGGCAAGAAGTCAGCCATCCGTTTCGCTACCGTGGATTCCACCGTTGCGCTCACCATCGCCCTGTTCGTCAATGCGGCCATTCTGATCCTCGCGGCGTCTGCCTTTTATTCGACAGGGCATACTGAAGTAGCAGAGATTCAAGACGCCTACCAGCTGCTCACGCCGCTGCTCGGGACCGGTGCGGCCAGCGTCCTGTTCGCCGTAGCGCTGCTCGCTTCCGGCCAAAACTCGACGCTGACGGGAACCCTGGCCGGCCAGATCGTCATGGAAGGCTTTATGAACATCCGGCTGAAGCCATGGATCCGGCGCCTGATCACACGTCTGATCGCCATCGTTCCCGCCGTGATCGTGATCGGAATTTACGGGGAAGGCTCCACCGGCCGGCTGCTCATTTTCAGCCAGGTCATCCTGTCGCTTCAGCTGTCCTTTGCCGTGTTTCCACTGGTCAAATTCACTTCCGATCCCGCCAAAATGGGTCCCTTTATCGCACCGCGCTGGGTGCGGATACTCGCTTGGATTGTGGCAGCCGTCATCGCTGCGCTGAATATTTATCTGCTGTACGGCACTTTTTTCTAGATGACCGCGGACCGTCATTCCTATTGCGATATGAGAACGTTCCGCTGCTTCAAAATAGCCCTTTCGACGTTAATAGGTGGATAGACCGCTGAACGAAGCAAGGCAGGGTTCCAGACCGTGAGGCTCCCCCTCCAGAGAACCCTGCCGTTTAAACCCAATTACAGCGGACAAGCAAAGGAGGCGATGGTCCGATGACCCACCATATCCGTTCCCAAAACGCCCCTGAACCGTACAATGCGCATACGGCCAGCCGGCAGCTGCAGGGAAAAAGCCGCAAGCGCCGTGTACTGCGCTGGATTCTGGCTGCGGTTTGCTTGCTCATCATTTGGCTCGCAGGGGTCATCGTCTATCAGACACACAAGCCGCTTCCTCCCGGCATTTCTTACGAGAGCCCGCTCTATCATGTCGATCAGGTCCGTTTCTATCGCGACTTAACTTACCCTGACAGCCAAGGCCAGGTCATCAATGAGCCCCAAATTACGAATCGCATGATGCAGATCATCGATGAATCCCGGGAATTTCTTGTCTTCGATCTGTTCCTGTTTAACGATTATAAGCATAAAGGCCAGAAGTTCCCGACCGTAAGCAAGGATTTGGCGGACAAGCTGATTGCGCATAAAAAGCGGTATCCCCAAATGCAAATCGTCTTTATCACCGACCAAATCAATACGAACTATGGCTCCGCCCCGAACCCCCTGCTCGAAGCCATGAAGGCGGCAGGCATTCAGGTCGTCGTCACCAATGTGGATCCGCTGCGGGATTCAAACCCGATCTATTCCGCCGTTTGGCGGACGTTTATCCAGTGGTTCGGCCAGTCGGGCAAAGGATGGATTCCGAACCTGATGGCAAACGATGGGCCCAAGGTCACCGCAAGGTCGTATTTAAAAATGCTGAACGTCAAGGCCAACCACCGCAAGGTTGTAGTCAGCGAGAAGACCGCTTTGGTCTCTTCCGGCAACGTGCATGATGCCAGCGCCTACCACTCCAATATCGCATTTGAGGTGCAAGGCCCGATCATCGGGGATATCCTGAAGAGCGAGCAGGCGGCGGCCCAGCTGTCCGGGGACTACCGTCTCCCGGTCTATGCCGCTAAGTCCGAGAACGATCAGAAACACACCCTAGGAAACATAGCCATCCGCTACCTAACCGAGGGTAAAATCGACAAATATACCCTGCTGGAAATCAACCGGGCGCCGCAAGGGTCCACTCTGTGGATGGGCATGTTCTATCTGGCCGATGAAAAGGTGATGAACGCCCTGCTGGATGCAGCTGACCGCGGCGTCAACATCCGGCTTCTGTTTGACCCCAATCAGAACGCGTTCGGCCAGGACAAGATCGGCATACCGAACCGGCCGGTGGCGAAGGAACTGACCGAGCGTTCCGGGGGGCGCATCGCCGTCCGCTGGTACAACACGACCGAGGAGCAGTATCATACGAAGCTGATGTACATTTCCAATCCTTCCGGGAACTCCGTCATCATGGGCGGCTCGAGCAATCTCACGCCGCGGAACCTGGACAACTACAATCTGGAGAATGACCTCTGGATATCCGTTCCGCGCGGCGATGCGCTGGATCGGCAGCTGGCCGGCTATTTCGACCGTCTCTGGAACAATACGGACGGGCACTACAGTCTGGACCTGAGTGCGTACCAGGAAAAGTCCACCTGGTTCAAGGACTTCCTGTTCCGGGTGCAGAAGCTGCTTGGATTTACGACCTTCTGAGTCGTAACGAAGCTGCCGTGATTTCCCGGCGTTTCCAGGGCCCCCGCATAGACCGTGTCAGCTCAACTTTTTATTCCTGATGGTCTCTGATCCATCCGTAGTCCGTACTCTCATATGACGCAAAAAAGGCGCTTTCTGTTTATGCAGAAGCGCCTTCGTTTATACATTTATCTTGTTATCTTACCGTTTAAGTGAATCCCCGGCTTACGGATCCGTATTTCTATGCTTCGCAAACCGCCGACAGCTTGCACCGGTCCCCGCATAAGCGTCCTTTGCCATGCGGTACGCACATCGGCGTTCCGAAGATCGGATCCTCCGCAATCATGCAATCCATGCAGAACACTTCCTTGACCATCTTCGGCGTCAGCACGTCTTCCGGTGCGCCGGCACAATAGACGCCCTGGTTCTTCACGGCTATCATATGGTCGGCGTAACGGCAGGCCAGGTTCAGGTCATGAAGCACCATCACGATCGTCCGTCCCTGATCACGGTTCAACTCATACAGCAGATCCAGCACCTCGATCTGATGGCTCAAATCCAGGTATGTCGTCGGCTCGTCAAGCAGAATCAGGTCGGTATTCTGCGCCAAGGTCATGGCGATCCAGGCCCGCTGCCGCTGTCCGCCGGACAAGGAATCGACCGCGCGGTCGGCCAGATCGGTAAGGCCCGTCATTTCCAGCGCCTCGTTCACCAGACGCTCATCCTCCGCACTCCACTGCTTCAGCCACGATTGGTGCGGATAACGCCCCTGCTTCACCAGCTGAAGGATGGTCAGGCCTTCAGGAGCCGTCGGCCCCTGCGGCAGAATAGCCATATTCCGGGCAACTTCCTTCGTCGACGTCCGATGGATTTCCTTGCCGTCGAGCAGAACCGACCCGCTCTTCGGGCGCAAGAGACGCGCCATGGAGCGAAGCAGCGTGGATTTGCCGCAGCCATTGCTGCCAATCAGAACCGTAACTTTGCCTTCGGGAATGTCCAAATGCAAGTCTTTAATAATATCGGTATCCCCGTACCCCAGCGTCAGTGCTTCCGTTTGCAATAGCGTCATCTTTCCCGTAACCCCCCGATTCTGTCCATCCTATGATTTATGATTTAAAACCGTCTAATAACGTCCGTCCACAATAATGAGAATCATTATCACCAATATAATGGGCGGGCGCTGGAATGTCAACCATTCACAGCCCTGCCCACAGTTACTTTACTACCCGCTTCATACCGCCGCAAAGCCGCTACAGCAAAGGGGATAACAGCCTCGCCAGGGATTCCAAAAAGCGCTCCGGTATTTTTTTCTTATTAAATTTATCGGGAATGATCTGCTTCGTATACACCAAATCCCGTTCGAAGTCCGACACGATCCGCTGCACGCTCTCGGTCTGTACCAGCAGCGCGTTCACTTCAAAATTCAAATGGAAGCTGCGCATGTCCATATTCGCGGTCCCGATCGTCGCCACCTCGCCGTCAATGATCAGCAGCTTGGAGTGCAGGAACCCTTTTTCATATTCGAAAATTTTGACGCCCACATCGAGCAGCGACGGGAAATACGAATGAGAGGCCAGGAACGGCAGCCATTTATCCGGCTTGGACGGAAAAAGGATGCGCACGTCCAGCCCCGACATCGCAGCCACGCGCAGGGACGTCAGAATATCGTCGTCCGGTATAAAATAAGGCGTTGCCAGCCAGACCGATTTCTGCGCCGAGGTGATCATCGAGAAAAAAATGTTTTTGAGCGTACGCCGGTCGTTGTCCGGTCCGCTCGGGATAATCTGCACGGCGCCGCCGCTGCTCTCCGCCAGCTCGGGAGACAGATATTCGGCGTCCAGCACCTTTTCCCCGGTCATATAGAGCCAGTCCTGCAGGAAAATAATTTGCAGCGTCCGAACCGCCTCGCCCCTGACGCGCATATGCGTATCTCTCCAGAAGCCGTACGCCGCATTGCGGCTCAGGTATTCGTCCCCGACGTTCAATCCGCCGATAAAGCCGACTTTGCCGTCAATCACGACGATTTTACGATGGTTGCGAAAATTGACCCGGGAGAGAAAGAATGCCTTGGAGCTTCCGTATGCGACGACCTGAACCCCGGCTTCCTCCATGGACCGCAGGAACGATTTGGGCAGCTGCATGCTTCCCCAGGCGTCATACATAAAACGGACCTGCACGCCGGCTTTGGCCTTTTCGATCAAAATCTGCTGAATCCGTGTCCCGATATGGTCGGCGCGATAGATGTAATATTCCATATGGATGTGATGCCTGGCCTTCTCGAGCTCCTTCAGCAGGGTGGAGAAGGTTTCCTGCCCGTTGGTCAGCACTTTGGTATCGCTAGAGAAAGAAATCGGAGTCCGCGCCAGCCGCTGCGAGAGATGCAGCAGCTGCTGCTGCATGGGGTTAAAGGAAGAGAGATCCGGATGAAACCGCACCCCCTTCTCTTCCAGCCGGTCATACGTTCTGAGGTCCTGCTCAGCTTTTTTATCGAATTTGCGCCGTTTGAAGTAGTTTTGCCCGAAGAGCAAATAGAAGAACAGACCCACCACCGGCATCAGGGCGAGCAATAAAATCCAGGCCATCGTCGAAGACGGATTGCGGTTCTCCATAAAAATCATGAACCCGAGCGACACGACGGTGAGCGTTGAAAATATACTGACAATGGTTCCCGCGGTTTTGCCGAACACGCCGAACCCAAAATAGTAAAATGCAAATAATATGGCGGCAATGATAACAATTTGTATTCCCCGTCTCATATGTTACCTCTCTTAAGTATCATTAAAAACATGCATATCCATGGTCATCGTCCAAACCCATAAGGTATATTTTACATGAACAAGTTCAAACTTCCTACGAATTTTTATCGAATGGACAAGCTGGCCTGAAAATTCCATGCATGCTGATGTTAGGATACCCATCTTTCTTGACAATGGCTGCATCCTGTGAAAAAATAACACCTAACGACCGTTAGGTAGCCAATAGGAGTCGATGATATGAACGCCAAACGCACACTGCTCAAAACTGCATTATCGCATTTTGCCAAGGATGGATATGAAGGAGCGTCCCTGCAAAAAATAGCCGAGGAAGTCGGCATCAAAAAGCCGTCCATCTACGCGCATTTTAAAGGGAAAGATGAGCTTTTCCTGCAGACGTTGAAGGGCGCCCTCGACGAGGAGGGGACCCGGATTATCCGCCGTTATATCAGCCTGAAGGACCAGCCGCTCGAGCAGCGGCTTAAAGGACTGCTGGAGTATCTCCAGGAGGAGTACACCCGGAGCAGCAAAACCAAGTTTGTTCTGCGCATGTCCTACTTTCCGCCATCCTCGCTGCATGATCAGGTGATGGAGCTGGTCTTTCCGTTTCTGGATTCGATGGAAAAGCGGATGATCCGCGTTATGCGCCACCACGCTTCCACCGGCCAGCTGCCGGTTAGAGATCCGGACGGGGCCGCTGTGGCTTACATGACGCTGATCGACGGCGTATTGATCGAAATGGTGTGCGGCGGGCTGGAGGGGTCGCAGCGCAGGCTGGCGGCCGCATGGCCCGTATACTGGGCGGGCATTCATCATATTTGACGCAAGTGGCATCCTAACGGACATCAAAGGAGGATAATCATGAATCGCCACTGGCTTTTTGTTATTATCGGGGGCGTTGTGGAAGTGCTGTGGGTGTCCGGCCTGAAGCACTCGAACAATGCGCTCGAATGGATTCTTACCGTCATCGCCATCATCGCGAGCTTCGTTCTCATTATTGACGCTTCGAACCATCTGCCGGTCGGAACGGTGTACGCGGTGTTTACCGGCCTGGGAACGGCCGGCACCGTCGTCGCCGAGATGCTGTTCTTCGGCGAACCGTTCCGCTGGCCCAAGATACTGCTCATTCTCGTTCTTCTCGCCGGAGTGATCGGCCTTAAGCTGGTCACCGACAAAGACGGCAAGGAACAAAAGGGGGCGAATCACTGATGGCTTGGATTGCAATCGTCATCGCCGGTCTGTGCGAAATGTTCGGGGTCATCGGGATCAAGGGCGTCACGCAAAAGAAAGGAATGCCGGCATATGTCATGCTGATCCTGTCCTTTGCGCTCAGCTTTTCCCTGCTGTCCTACGCCATGAACTCGATTCCGATGGGAACGGCGTATGCGGTATGGACCGGCATCGGCACGGTCGGCAGTACCCTGGCCGGCATGTTTCTGTTCGGCGAGCCCAAGGAATGGCGGCGAATTCTGTTTATTGCCATGATTTTGGCCTCAGCGGTAGGTTTGAAGCTGATCTCATAATTTTTTTTGTTTTTTATGAAATGGTGTCACAAATTCCGTCCCAGATCGGTCTTCTTAGTGAATGAACCTAAAGGAGGCTGTTATCGATGAAAATCAGATTCAATTACCGGGACGCCAATATGCCGGCTTTTAAAGCGATGCTCGCCTTTGAGCAGTTTGCCCACGGCAGTTCGATCGACAAAGTGCTCTATGAGCTGATCAAAATCCGGGTGTCGCAAATCAACGGATGCGCGTTCTGTCTGGATATGCACAGCAAGGACCTGCTCAAGCTGGGAGATTACCAGGAGCAGCTGACGCTGGTCTGCGTATGGCGGGAAGCTCCCGTATTCACCGAGCAGCAGCGCGCTGCGCTGGAGCTTGCGGAATACGTGACGAAAATTTCCGAGGCAGGCGTTCCGGATGAGGTGTTCGGCAGGGTCAGAGAACATTTTGACGAGAAAGAAATCGTAGACCTGCTGATGGCGATCAACGCCATTAACTGCTGGAACCGTTTGGCCATTTCGACCGGCATGTTTCCGGGCTGCATGGGTTAAAATCATGATTGCTGGATCAGGGAGCCGATCAACGGCTCCCTTTTTGCTGTGGGGGATTATTCCATGGCCATCGAAACCGTCACAATTTTGCCATATTCATTCCCTATAAATGTGAAGCCGAACAGGCACCCTCCTGCGTATTACAACCAGGAAGGTGCCTTTTTTTGTAAAGAGTGCCCGGCTGTTTGAAACGGCCTTCGCTTTGTAATATAATCGTTCTGACTAAGAGGTCAATTTGAGAACCGATGTGTCAGAAAGGAGTGAAGGTGAATTTGTCTGAGAAATTGGCGGACAAGAAAAAACAGATTCTGAAGACCGCCCTGCAGCTGTTTTCCACAAAGGGGATTTCGGCCACCTCCATGCAGGAAATCGCGGAATACTGCGGCATGTCCAAAGGCAGCTTGTATCTGCACTTCAAATCCAAGGAGGATCTGGAGAGCAGCATCTACCTGTACTGTGAGGGCCTGATCCGGGACAGCGTCATGCAGGTGGAACAGGAACACCTTCTGACTCCCAAAGAACAGCTGCGGAAACAGCTGGAAGTCGTGCTGAATCTGCTCGTGGAGCTCCGCGAGTTTCTGGTGGCGCAGATTCAGGATCATCATGCTTCGGGAAAAAAGCTTCCGTCCCACAAGCATTTACGCGAAAAGCAAATCATCGGCATCCACTGGTTTAAAAACAAGCTGGAGCAAATTTACGGGGATGACGTGTATCCCTACACTTTGGACCTTACCATGTTTGTGGTGGGCCTTCTCGACGGATATATCCGGACGCTGTTTATTCCGGGTCTGCCGCTGAATATCCGGCGGGTTGCCGACCATATCGTCTATTTGCTGGACGAAGTCGTCGGCGGCATGGTCCGGTCGCAGCGGGATCCGCTCATTTCCCCCGAAATATGGACCGAGTGGACGGAGAAGCTGAAGGACCGATCCGGTGGAAACCTGCGGCATCCGCTGATCATTACCAAGCAGATGCGGGACCTATTGAAGGACAAGCTGCCGGAAGGTCCGGCGCGGGACCTGGCTCAGGAATCGATCGACATCATCGATAAGGAGTTCCGGGACATCGAACCGCGCAAGGCCATCCTGGCCGGCATGATCGCCAACCTGGAAAGCGTGCCCGAGCTTGGCTCCTTGAGCCGCGAACTGAAAGAAATCTGCAAGCTGTACGTGTTTTCAAGAACCGATTGTACCTGAACGTGAGCAAGAGATATAACGGAGAGGAGCAGAAACCTGCGAAATGAAGAGCATTATTAATTTTTCTTTGAACAATAAATTCGCCATCTGGATCCTGACGGTCATCGTCGCCGCTGCCGGCCTGTACAGCGGACTGGTGATGAAGCAGGAGACGATTCCGAACATCAACATCCCGTTCCTTAGCGTGACCGCCGTCTATCCGGGAGCGGCGCCGGAAGGCGTCGTGAAGGATGTTACCATCCCGCTGGAACAGCGCCTGCAGAACGTGGACGGGGTCAAGAACGTCTCCTCCACGTCCATGGAGAACGCAGCCAACATCGCCATGGAATTCGATTACGGCACGGACCTGGATCAGGCCACGGCTGCTGTTCGGGAAGCGCTCAACGAAGTGACGCTGCCTGACGGCGCCCAGAAGCCGACGATCTCCAAGTTCAGCCTGAGCTCGTTTCCGGTCGTATCCCTCAGTGCATCCGACAGCTCGAGCGACCTGGAGGGTCTGACCAAAAACATTGAGAACGAAGTCGTGCCTGAACTGGAGAAAATTCCGGGCGTCGCTTCGGTCTCCGTATCCGGACAATATGTGAAGGATGTCCAGCTGACATTTAATAAAGAGAAGATGGCTCAGCTCGGCCTGTCCGAAGATACCGTCAAGGGCATCGTTCAAGGCTCTTCCGTACGGGTTCCGCTCGGTCTGTTCAATCTGGAGCAGTCCTCCAAAGCGGTTGTCGTGGACGGCAATATTACGACGCTCGATGATTTGAAAAATCTGACGATCCCCGTCACGCCGGGAGCGGGCAGTGCGCAAGGACAGAGCGGCAATGCCGGCGCGGCCGGACAAGGTGCCGGCGCAGCAGGCGCAGGCAACGCTGCCGGTGCACCGGGAGGCAATGCCGGGGGAGCTGCGGCTTCCGTCCAAGGCGGCCAAGCCGGCGTTCCGACCGGCATTCCGACGGTGAAGCTCAGCGATATCGCCGACATCAAGGTGGTCGGCAGCGCGGAGTCGGTGTCCCGCACGAACGGCAAGGCCTCGATCGGCCTGCAGATCGTCAAGGACAATGACGCCAATACGGTGGACGTAGTCAATGCCGTGAAGGACAAAGCCAAAGACCTCGAAGGCCAGTTCAAAGGCATGGAGCTTACGGTGCTGCTCGACCAGGGCAAACCGATCGAAGACTCCGTGGCGACGATGCTGGATAAAGCGGTCTTCGGCGCGCTCTTTGCCGTCATTATCATTCTGATCTTCCTGCGGAACATTCGCTCCACGATCATCTCGATCCTGTCGATTCCGCTGTCGCTGCTGATCGCCCTGCTGATTCTGTGGCGGCTCGATATTACGCTCAACATGATGACGCTCGGCGCGATGACCGTCGCGATCGGCCGCGTCGTCGACGACTCCATCGTCGTCATCGAGAACATTTACCGCCGCTTGACCAGCAGCGGAGAGAAGCTTCGCGGACGCGAACTGATCCGCGAAGCGACGCGCGAAATGTTCGTTCCGATCCTGTCCTCGACGATCGTAACGATCGCGGTCTTCCTGCCGCTGGCATTCGTCACCGGCATGGTCGGCGAGCTGTTCCTGCCGTTTGCGCTCACGATGGTGTTCGCTCTGCTGGCTTCCCTGCTCGTAGCGATCACACTCGTGCCGATGCTGGCACACAGCTTGTTCAAGAAGGGCATCAAAGCCTCCAAGCAGCATGATCACGACAAGCCGGGCCGGATGGCCCGCGGCTATCAGCGGATTCTGAACTGGGCCTTGTCCCACAAACTGATCACGTTCGGATCGGCGGTCATTCTGCTCGTGGCGAGCTTCTTCCTGACACCGCTGATCGGCACCAGCTTCCTGCCGGACCAGGAAGACAAATACGTAATGGTGACCTACTCTCCGGAACCTGGCGCTCAGCTGGAAACCGTAGAGAAGCGTGCACTTGAGGCTGAGAAATATATTCTGAGCCAGCCGAACATTGACAAGATGCAGTACTCCGTCGGTGGCAGCGGCAATCCGCTGGCCGGAGGCTCGTCGTCCAACTCAGGTCTGTTCTATGTAGAGTACAACAAAGATACGAAAGACTTCGAGGACGTGAAGAAGAACCTCGTAGAAGGTTTGAAGAAACAAGTGTCCACCGGAGAATGGAACGTTATGGACATGTCCGGCGGCATGGGCGGAAGCTCGCTCAGCGTCAGCGTCTACGGCAACAGCCTGGACGATATCAAGCCGGTCTCCGAGCAAATCCTGAAACTGGTGCAAGCGGACACGGAAGATTTTGAAAAGGCAAAATCTAGCCTTACCAAAGCGTACGACCAATACACGATCGTAGCGGATCAGCAAAAGCTCAGCTCGATGGGCTTGACGGCCGGCCAAATCGCTATGAAGCTGAGCCCGGTCCGCGAGCGTCCGGTGCTGACCGAAGTGACGGTCGACAACAAAGACTACAAAGTTTATATCGAAACCGACAACAAGGAATACAAGAGCATCAACGACATTGAGAACGAAACGGTTCAGTCGCCGCTGGGCATGAACGTTCCGATTAAAGACGTTGCCAAAGTGGAAAAAGGCACGTCGCCGGATACGATCACCCGCAACGACGGCAAAATGGTCGTGGATGTTTCGGCCAACATCGTCACCTCCAACGTCGGCAAGGCTTCTTCGGACCTGCAAAAGGAAATCGACAAGATCGATTTGCCGGACGGCGTTGAAGTTAAATTCGGCGGCACCACCGAGCAGATCAACGATACGTTCACTCAGCTCGGCCTGGCCATGGCTGCGGCGATTGCCATCGTCTACTTCGTGCTCGTCGTGACCTTCGGCGGCGGCCTGGCGCCGTTTGCGATCCTGTTCTCCCTGCCGTTTACGATCATTGGCGGACTTGTCGGCCTCTGGATCGGCGGAGAGACGCTGAACGTATCCGCCCTGATGGGTGCCCTGATGCTGATCGGTATCGTCGTTACCAACGCGATCGTCCTGATCGACCGGGTTATTCACAAGGAACGCGAAGGCTTGTCGACGCGCGAAGCGCTGCTGGAAGCCGGAGCCACCCGTCTCCGTCCGATTCTGATGACGGCGCTCGCCACCATCGGCGCCCTGCTGCCGCTCGTATCGGGACTGGAGAACAGTGCCGGCATCATCTCCAGAGGTCTCGGCATCACGGTTATCGGCGGTTTGGTCAGCTCCACGCTGCTGACGCTGGTTATCGTACCGGTTGTGTATGAGTTCCTGATGAAATTCCGCAAACCGAAACTAGAAGATTAATTCTTCTAAAACAAAAGGACGTGCTTCTTTCCCTGAAAGGGAAAAAGCACGTCCTTTTTCTATGTCGCTTCGGCTTGCCCCGAAACCTAACCCATACATAAAATCTGATTATACAGGCAAATTACAAAAATCCTGTTTTAAGAAAGACCCGTCATGGCACGCTTGTAGTCTGCCGGTTCATTCATATTATAGAAGACCTTGTCCGCACCGGGCCCCAGCTCTTGGACCAGCTCCTCTTCGGAGACATAGCGCACCTTCAGCTGATCCAGCCATCCCGTCAGGCGCAGCTGGCCGGATGATAAGCACAGCTCCAAGGACGGCATGACGCTGCAATGATAGGCGGCCAGCAGCGGTTGAATGCGCCCTCCCGATACCGGGACGATGGCCTGCAAGCCGTCCTCATCCTCCGGAGCCGCTAACGCTTCTCCTGCCTTCCGTGCCAGAAGATGAAAGACCTCTTTCGTTACAAAAGGCAAATCACAAGCCGTAACGATGCTCCAAGGCGTGGCTGCAGCATGCAGTCCGGCATCCAGCCCTGACAGGGGACCCTGCCCCGGATAACGGTCATGAACCACTTCCTTGCCCAGGAACGCATATTTTTCGTCATCATTGGCCGAAATGAGGATGCTTGAAGCAGCCGGCGACATCATGCGGATGACCCGCTCGATCACCGCTTCACCGTTCACGCTCAGCAATGCTTTATCGGTACCCATTCGGCTGGATCGGCCCCCGGCCAGCAGGATTCCGGTCATATTCATCATCGTTCGTCTCATCTCCCCTCCGTTACATGCGCTTGTAGGCAACTTAGGTCCTATTTTTCATACATTTAAAGTACGGCCAAATAAATTATGGTTTAATTCTCAAAAGTTGGTTTGTATCCCTTTTCAACAAATGATAAAGTGGGATTGGCAGTCTTTAAAACGCCGCTTACGATATGGAATGAACAGAAGAATTTCAAATTTCGCGCACGAAACGGATCATCGGAAGATTACAACGCAGAACTTCAGTTCAATCTATATATTAGCAAACGGCCGGAAAGGAATGTGCTAGCGTGCAGGAAAACGTAAGCAAGCCGTCTTCGTTAACGTCGCTTAAGGCGTTCAACTTTTTAATCTACGGCACCATGGTGATATTCACCAGCTATTTTCAATTATACCTGCAGGATGCGGGAATGAACAAACTGGAAATCGGCAGCCTGATGGCACTGGGGCCGCTGATCTCCCTGCTGGCCAATCCGGTCTGGACGTTTGCCAGTGAACGCCTGCAGGATACCAAGCGCAGTCTGCTTCTCATGATGGCGGGTACCCTGCTGCTGACTCAATTTGTGTTTCATGCCGATACGTTTACGATGATTTATGTAGCCATGATGCTATTTTTCTTCTTTCAAAGCCCGATGTTTGCGCAGAGCAACACGCTGATTCTCGGCTATATTCCGGATCAGCCGCACCGGTTCGGCGCGTTCCGGATGTGGGGCTCCATCGGCTGGGCGGTGACGGCGGTGGCGGCCGGCCTCTTCCTCGACCGGATCGGAATTTCCCGCCTTTCCTTTGTATTTACGGGAATTCTCGTCCTGGCGATCGTGTCCGTCCTGCTCCTGCCTCCGCTCAAACGGACTTCCGAGACGCCGCCGATGCGCCTTCGGGGCTTCGGCAAATTTGCGGCGAACCGTTATTTTATCGCTTTTATCGTTCTGGGGATGGCCGTTTCCGTCCCGACCTTCATGAACAATACGTTTATGTCGCTCTACATAACGGAACTGGGAGGATCGAAAACGGTCGTGGGACTGGCCGTCTTCCTGTCATCCATTCTGGAGATCGGCGTGCTGATTCTGTTCAATCGATATCTAAGGCGTAAATTATCCACGCTTGTGGGATGCCTCTCCTTGGTGAGTCTTCTGTTCGTCCTGCGCTGGCAGCTGATGGCCGGCGCCACGCACCCGGTCGAAATCGCCGTGATTCAGATCCTGCACAGCATCACCTTCGGCGGTTTCTTCTTTGTCGGAACCCAGGTGGTCCGCCTGTTGACGCCGGCTCCCTTCCGCGGACCCGCTCAGGCGCTATACACGCTCACTTGGGGCGGCATCTCCGGCATGATCGGCAGCCTGGCCGGCGGCTGGCTGTTCCAAAACTTCGGCGGCGCGGCCATGTACAAGATTGGCGAGATGCTGGCACTCATCGGCGCTGCCGGCTTCGGGATTATGTGGTACTGGATTCGCGTGCAGCATCATACCCATGCGGATACTGCCGGAGCCGCAACCGGGCCTGCCGGCGATGATGATACACCGTTCTAAAGAAGCTGGATCCGATCTACCGGGCCAGTCTGGAACATAAGAGAACTAAAGCAAGCTAAGCCTAAATGAAAAGCCAGCCGCTGGATGATTTGCATCTGCGGCTGGCTTTTTAATGATATCATTCGATCGCTCCCGGTCCTACGCATTGGTTCCTGCACCGCTCCCGCCTTATTTCGGCAGTTGAAAGGAGCTCTTCAGGGAAACGACCAAGTTAAATACCGGTTGTCCGGGTGCCGAATACTTCGAATCCACGTTAAAATATCCGTGCCGGAAAAACTGGAACTTGTCCTGCGGCTGGGCATTCTTCATGTCCGCTTCCACAAAGCCGTGCAGCACTTCTAGGGAGTTCGGATTGATTTCGTCCAGGAAGCTTTTCACCGGCGTTTCGCCTTCGTTCTCCTCGGCTGGGGCATCCGTCTCTTCCGCCTTGATCAGCGGCTCGTACAGGCGGAACTCGGCCGGTACGGCATGCGAAGCTTCTACCCAGTGAATCGTCCCCTTGACCTTGCGGCCGGTAAAGCCGGTGCCGCTCTTCGTCTCCGGATCATAGGTGCAGTGAATTTCCGTCACCTGGCCGTTCTCGTCCTTCACGAAGTCATGGCATTTAATGAAATAGGCATTCTTCAGCCGAACCTCATTGCCCGGGAACAGACGGAAATATTTGTTAGGCGGGTTCTCCATGAAGTCGTCCTGCTCGATGTAAATCTCGCGCGAGAACGGGATTTGCCTCGTGCCCATGTCCGGATTTTCGGTATTGTTCTCTGCTTCGAGCCACTCCACCTGGCCTTCCGGATAGTTGGTGATGACCACCTTCAGCGGCCGCAGCACCGCCATCGTCCGCGGAGCCTTCAGCTTGAGGTCCTCGCGGATGAAATGCTCCAGCATTTGCAGGTCTACCAGGCCCTGGCTCTTCGAGATGCCGGTCTCGTACACGAAATTCCGGATCGCTTCCGGCGTGTAGCCGCGGCGGCGAAGTCCGGAAATCGTCGGCATGCGCGGATCGTCCCAGCCGTCGACGATGTTCTCGTCCACGAGCAGCTTCAGCTTCCGCTTACTGGTCAGCGTCTGCGCCAAATTCAGGCGGCCGAATTCGTATTGATGCGGTGTGCTCTCCATTTCGCATTCCTGGATGACCCAATCATAGAACGGGCGCTGATCCTCGAACTCCAGCGAGCAGAGGGAGTGCGTCACGCCTTCGATGGCGTCCTCCACCGGATGGGCGAAGGCATACATCGGATAAATGCACCAATTGTCCCCCGTGTTGTGATGCGTAGCGTGCGCGATCCGGTAAATGACCGGGTCCCGCAGGTTGATGTTCGGGGAGCTCATGTCGATCTTGGCGCGAAGCACCTTCTCCCCATCCTTGAACTCGCCGCTGCGCATCTTCTGGAACAGCTCGAGGTTCTCTTCCACGCTTCGGTCGCGGTAAGGGCTGTTCTGCCCTGGCTCGGTCAGCGTGCCGCGCGTCTCGCGGATTTGGTCGGCCGTCTGATCGTCGACGTACGCCTTGCCTTTTTTAATCAAAAGCACCGCGCGGTTGTACATCTCATCAAAATAGTCCGATGCATAACGCTTCTCCGCCCATTCATATCCAAGCCATTTCACGTCTTCTTCAATGGATCTGACGTACTCCACGTCTTCCTTCAGCGGGTTCGTATCGTCAAAGCGCAGGTTCGTCGCGCCGTCGAATTCGCCGGCCAGCGCGAAATTGATCCAGATCGCCTTGGCGTGCCCAATATGCAAATAGCCGTTCGGTTCCGGAGGAAAGCGGGTGACCACTTTCTGAACCTTGCCCGACTTCAGGTCTTCCGTTATGACATTTTTAATAAAATTGGAGGGAGTGCTTGGTTTCTCCACAGTTATCAACCTTTCATCCATAAAGTCTTCTCTACAGATAGACTTCGTCCATCTTATTCTCTGTATAAAGCTCGTTTCATATAAATATACCTGTAATGCCGGGAGAGTTCAATCATTCGCGCCTCTCTCCCCTTTTACGTGATCGCGAAGCCTTCTACATCCTTCCCCAATCCAGGGATAAACATGAAAATTGGGGCTAATACCATTTTGACGCCATTTGAGGAATAAGGTAGCATGGAAATAAAAGCCGAAAGGGGCCTAAAAACATATGCGATCGATGAAGCTGACGAAAGAACAGCGGGACCAGGCGATTCAGCAGATCCAGCAGTTTTTCGAGAATGAACGCGGGGAAGCGATCGGTGAGCTGGGAGCGGACGGTGTGCTGGACTTCTTCATGTCGCACATCGCTCCGCATGTGTACAACCAGGCGCTGAGCGACTGCCGCCATGTGGTCAGCCAGAGAATGATATCCCTGGAAGACGATATATACGCATTGGAACAAAAGGCTAAACCGTCCCGTTAAGTAAGAGGGGAGAAGTGAAAACACATGGTTGGTTACATCTATAAGCTGGCCGCCAATTTCGCCGATCTTGGGAAAAGAAAGAGGGATTCACTGATGTTTACATACGCACTTGATGACCAAATTGAGCTCAGGCCCCTGGCGCTGCAGCATGCCCGCCCGCTGTTTCACTTGACCGACCGGTCCCGCGACCGGCTGCGCGAATGGCTCCCTTGGGTGGATGCCATCCGCGAAGTGGAGCATACGGCCAATTTTGTGAAAAACGCCATTAAGCAGGGGGCCGAAAACGGCGGCATTACCGCCGGCATTTGGGTAAACGATGAAATCGCCGGTCTGATCAGCTACCATCAGATCGACTGGAACAACCGCTCCGTCAGCATCGGCTACTGGCTGGGCAAGGAATTTGAAGGCAATGGCATCATGACCAGCGCCTGCCGGACCTTCGTCGATTATGCCTTGATGGACTTGGATCTCAACCGGGTCGAGATCCGCTGTGCAACGGGCAACAACCGCAGCCGCGCGATCCCCGAACGGCTGGGGTTCGTTCTCGAGGGAATCGTCCGCGAGGCGGAGAAGCTGCCCCAAGGTTACGTAAATCACGCCGTCTATGGGATGGTGCAAAGCGAATGGAAGCTGATTCGATAGCCCGTTTTGAAACCCCTTCCCCCAAAACAGACAAAATGCCGCCGCTCCTGGCCCAACGGACAGGAAGCGGCGGCATTTTGCGGTACGATGCAGCGATCACTTCAGCGATGTCAAGACGTGCCACCGCTGATAAACTGGGCTGTCGGCGGCCTAGCCGAAGCATGTCCGGTTAAGCCAGCCAATTACTAAATTGCTCCTTCACATTAGGAGCGAGAGCTTCCACTTGAAGCATCCGGGCGATCTCGTCCCGATCCGCCCGTTTGCGGCCCAGCGCCAGCTGGCGTAAAACCGCAGCCACCGTCGTCACGCCGTCCGGGTGAGATTCACGCTTGACGATGGACGATTGGCTGTCCAGCATCCCTTCCTGGAGCACGCGGAGATAAAACCCGCTGTACCCGGTATCCAGCACCCGTGCCGGGAAGTCGGTCACCCCATGCTTGCTGGCGATTTTGAAGCAGGGAAATCGCGGCTGGGCGACCTGCATGACCGTCCCGCCGATTTCATAAATATCGCCGATGCAAACCTCTTCTTCCAGCAGACCGGAAACGGTCAAATTCTCGCCAAAGGCCGGGCACTCCATCGAAATACCCAGCTCCCGCTCCCAATATGCGTAATGCTCCACAGGATAGACGCACACGGCCTTGTCCGGTCCGCCATGATTTTTCAAGTCGGCTTGGCCGTCCCCGTCCATCTGCGTGCGTCCGACGAACACTTCTCCTTCTATCGGGCGCTTATGTATACCGGTCGTGAGCGGTTTGCCCATATACTCTACCGTCATCGGCTTGCCGACGTTAACCGATACGATCCGGTAAGCGGTATCTACCTGATTCATTGCGGCTTCCCTCCAAATTGACCATCATGCTTCCATCATAGCAGATGGGGGTGTGCCGGGACAAAAGAATCTTACAGGGGCTGAGATGCCCCTTAGAGAGCCTGTACCAACCCGCCATCAATGACAAGGGTTGTTCCGGTAATATAGGTGTTGGCACCCGATAACAGGAACACGACGCCCTTGGCGAATTCCTCAGGCGTTCCGTACCGTCCGAGCGGAATTTCGCTCTGGGACTGCTCCATGATCTCTTCCGCGCTGACACCCTTCGCTTCCGCATTCGATTCGTTCAGCTGGATGATCCGGTCGGTCTCGATCCGCCCCGGAGCCACCGTGTTCACCAAAATTCCGTATTGAGCCAGTTCCTGGGACAAAGACTTGCTCATGCCGGCTACGCCGTTGCGGAAGGTATTGGACAAAATGAGGCCCGGAATCGGCTGCTTGATCGAGGTGGACGTCAAATTGACGACATGCCCGCCGAGGTCCTTCATATGCGGGAGCACCTCCCGGATCATCCGGACATAGCTGAGCAGGTTCAGCTGGAAGGCCTTCTCCCAGTCTTCGTCCGTCAGCATTTCGAAAGTTCCCGGAGACGGACCTCCTCCGTTATTGACCAATATATCGATGCGGCCGAATTTTTCGGCCGTATAACGCACCATTGCTTCCACTTCATGCGGAATCGTAATGTCCGCCGCATAATATTCCACCACGCCGCTGCCGAGCTTCTGCAGCTCCTGCTGTACCGCCTCCAGCTTGCCGTCGCTGCGGCTGACCAGCATGACATCGGCTCCTTCTCGCACCAGTTCAGCGGCGATCGCTTTGCCCAGTCCTTGACTGGATGCAATGACAAGCGCTTTTTTACCCTCAAGATGAAGATCCATTCTCTTATGACCCCTCTTCTAAAAATTCTGCTATACCCTTATAAACTGATCATTCGGGGATGAAACCATTCGAATTCTTGAATGCTGCTGATGACAACCGGATAATCATATTATAAAAAGGAACCTCCACCGAGTGAAAGTCCCTTTTGTACCGTTTTATATCGGGCAGATTGACTAATTATGCACAAAAAATGTAATATCATGGAATTTTCTAGGACGGATAGCCCCATAGCCCCATTAGGGGCGTGCCAGAAAGCAGCCCATCAAAATATCATCGACATCACGGCCGCTGATACAAAATTCCCGTTCCAGGCAGCCCTCCTGCACAAATCCGCACTTGCGGTAAAAGGCGATGGCCCCGGGATTGGAGGACAGAACACGCAGTCTCAGCTTCCTCTTCCCTTGCCCCTGCGCCCATTGCTTTCCGGCCTCGATCAGCCTGGATCCGATCCCCTCCTGCTGATAATCGGGATGAACCGCAATGTTGATTTCACAAACATGGCTGTTGCTGGAAAGCCCCGTAGCCGGACGGAATCCGATGTATCCGCACAGCACGCCGTCCACCACGGCCACCAACTGGGAACCCGGCGGGCAATGACGCAGATAATCTTCCCGGGAGGCCCAGCGGAGCGGCTCCGGAGCGGTCAACTCGTTCCACACGAGGGCGTCGATATCCATCAGCGCCTGAGCGTCCCTCATTTCAGAGAGGCGGATGGTCAAAACACGATGTTCGGATCGCATAACAGCTTCACCTCGATTGATTATAAACTAGGACTTGGTTTGGGGTTCTCAAGTCACCGTCAGCTTCCGAAGGATTCGGCCAGCTCCATCTCCGCCTGCCGGTTGCGCACCGCATGCGTCACAAAGAACACGACCGACAGCACCGCTACCCCAATCGCCAGCCAGGTCACCGGCATCAGTCCTCCGTTGTCGTATAGTATTCCCATAACATATGGTCCTGCCATTCTTCCGACAGCCCCCATCCCCCCGGTTAAACCGATGTAGAACGGAGCCGCCTTATAGGCATGATCGGAAATAAAGGCTGGTATCGCCGGCGAAATCAGCATCTCTCCGAGCGTCGCCAAAACCATGGCCATGACCATGCCCGGATAATTGTGCAGACCTGCAAAGACGAGGTAAGCCGCCAGGTAAAAGAGGCCGCTGGCCGTAATCTGGGCCGACGAGGTCCGCGCGAACCAGCGTTTGATCAAGTTCGTCAGCGGCTGGGCGACAAAGATAAGAATGCCGTTCATCGTCCACAGGAAGCCGTAGGCCCGCTTCGGCATGCCCTCCGAAATGATGAACGGGGAAACGCCCGTGTTCCAGATCGAGTTCCCCAGCCAGAGGAACAGAGAGCCGATGCCGATGAACAGGTAAACCCTCTTATTGCAAAGCAGGGACCATGTGCCGTCGGCATGTTCGGGCTTGTCCTTTTTCTGCAGATGAACCGGTCCCTGCTCCTTGTCGAGCCGGCCCAGATAATTCAGGAAAAACATCGCGAAGACCGCAGAAGTGACCCCGTTCAGAACAAAGGTCAGGTCGTAGGACAGATCCGCAAGGAATCCGCTCAGCGCCGTTCCCAGGGCAACGCCGATGTTGTTGGCGACATACACGACGTTAAACAGCTCGCCCCGCCGGTCGGCAAAGCGGTAGCCGATGAACGCTTGAATCGCCGGCATGGACACGGCGTTGCAGAAGCCGATAAAGCCCATCAGAACCATATATAGGTACCAATACGGGCTGATGAAAGGCAGGGCGAACAGCCCCAGCGCATTCAGGCCGAGTGATCCGACGATGAGCCGCTTCACCCCGACCCGGTGGTACAGCGCGCCGCCGAGCAGCTGACCGATGATACCGCCCAGCGCCTGGATCATGATGACCAGGCCGGCGTCGGCCATCGAGTGGCCCAGCTTTTCAAACACATACATGGTCGTGAGCGGCCACATCAGCGACCCGCCCGCAGAGTTGATCAGGCTGGCCGCCAAAAATATTTGAACTTCCCTTGGATAGGATTGCAAAAATTTCATTGTAGGAATCTCCTGTGCAGCTGTGTGTGATGAACCCGGGCAATATGCCCAGCTTCAGATCCGGCAGACAACGGACAAAAAAAGAAAGCCCCAGGGGGCTCTCCGGCAGGCGCCAGCCAAGCGTAGAGCCGGCTGACGGCTGTAGCAATCTATCGTTATGTCCACCGTCCCACATGACAGTATCTATCATATTGTGTCATCCCGCAATGACCTTCACTGACGCTTTACTTCGACAGTGGTTGAGAAGAAGGTGGCTCCGCCGCCCATGTCGGCCAGGCGGTCTGGCGTCAAGGCGTTCGCCCGCTGCCTGCGGCCGCCCTTATCCCACCACAATCCCTGGCTTACGACAGTGCCGGGAAGCATTTTATCCGTTACCATGGCCTTCAGCTCATACCGTCCCCGCTCGTTGTAGACGCAGACGGGATCCCCATCGGCAATACCGCGTGCGGCGGCGTCCTCCGGATGGATCTGCAGCGCCGGCTCCTTCTCCAGCCGCTGATGCTTCTCCACGTTGGCGAAGGTGGAGTTCAGGAAGTTATGGTTTGGCGGCGAAATGAACATGAGCGGGAAGCTCTCCCCTGCCGCTGGGCGGCGCTGCCCGTCGTAGCCTTCCTTGAGCGGGACATACTCCGGCAGCGGCGGCAGTCCCGCCTGCTTCATCGCTTCGGAATACAGCTCGATTTTCCCGGAAGGGGTCGGCAGCCGGTCCAAATAGTGCTGCTTCGGCGTCATGTCGAGCTTCACGAAGCGCTGTTCCTTCAGCGACTCCAGGGTTACTCCGTTCAAATAAGGATTGTCCGGATAATTCAGCGCCTCCTCGATCATCTGCTCCTCCGTCTGGGAGAAGGCCTCTTCATCGAAGCCCATCGCCCGGCCCAGCAGGGAGAACAGCTCCACGTTGCTCTTGCTCTCGCCGAGGGCGGGAATCACCGGCTCCTGGATCTGAACATATTGATGCCAGTAAGACCCGAACAAGTCCGTGCTTTCAAAGGATGAGGTCGCCGGCAGAATGATATCGGCGTATTTCGCCGTATCGGTCATAAACAGGTCATGCACGACCGTAAACAGGTCCTCCCGGGCAAATCCGGCCTGAACCCGTGCCGTATCCGGCGCGACGACCAGCGGGTTGCTGCAGTAGACAAGCAGTGCCTTGATCGGCTGCTCCGTCATGGCCAGCGCTTCACCGATCCGGTTCATGTTGATGCTGCGTGCCTCCGGGTTCGGCCGCAAATCCGGCCGCTCCAGCGCTTCGCTGTTCATCGCATTATAGCCGCCGTTGGACTTGGCCGCCCCGCCGCCCCGCTTCAGCCAGTGGCCGGTCAGGGCCGACAAGCAGGCGATGCTGCGGATATTCATGCCGCCGTTGTCATGATGCTGCAGGCCGTTGCCGATGTGGATGTAGGCAGACTCCGCCTCCCCGTACATGCGGGCCAGCTTCTCGATATCCTCCTCCGGAATGCCCGTAATCTGGGATACGCGCGCCGGGGTGTACGATTTCACATGCTCCCGCAGCTCTTCATGGCCGACGGTGTACTTTGCCATGAACCCGCCGTCCGTCAGCCCATCGCGGAACAGGATGTGCATCATGCCCAGTGCGAGCGCCGTATCCGTTCCCGGATACAGCGGAACAAACCAGTCGGCCCACTGTCCCGTACGGTTGCGGTGCACGTCGATCACGACCACCTTGGCCCCGCGCTTGCGGGCTCTCTCCGCGATCACGACTTGATGCATGTTCGTGCTGATGATGTTGCCGCCCCAGACCAGAATCAGGTCGGCATATTCGGTATCCTCCGGCGTTGTCCCGCCGCCGAAGCCCATCGTATATTTCCAGCCGGCGCCGCCGGCGGAGTTGCATATCGTTTGGTCCAAACGGCTTGTACCCAGCGCGTTGAGGAAACGCCGGTCCATGCCATCGACGCTGAGAATGCCCATATTGCCGTAAAAGCTGTAGGGCAGTATCGCTTCGGAGCCATGCTCCGCGATAATCCCCCGAAAGCGCTGCGTAATTTCCGTCACCGCTTCGTCCCAGGTGATCCGTTCAAACCGGCCTTCCCCTTTGGGCCCCGTCCGCTTCATCGGATACAGAATCCGATCCGGATGATAAACCCGCTCCGTCATATTTCGTACCTTGTTGCAGATCGCACCCTGAGTGATCGGGTGATCCGGGTTGCCGGTCACTTTGACGATTTTACCGTTCTCCTTGTGCAGCAGCAGGCCGCAGGTATCTGGGCAATCCAGCGGGCACACCGCAGGAAAAACGCCGTTTTCTTGCTCGATCATCTCCCGCTCCATCTCCCTCTATATGATGTCTGTATATGCTTGTATTTCTATCTTAAAGCGAGTCGGGGAAATCCGCAAAAGAAAAATGAGGACTTCTGTTTCACGCCCATGCCCGCCGGGTATAAAAAGAACAGGAGCATAGAGTGGACGAACCGCGTTCGCCTGCCTGCTATGCCATATATCATGGACCACTCCCAACCGAATTCGCCAGGTCGACGTTTCGTTCCCCCGGACGTTGACCTGGCGAATTTGTTTATTTTTGGAATCCTATCGGAATCTGTGTTCCCGCCCCCGACATCGGGGTAATCATTCGGTAGAGGTGATCAACGATGACAACCGTTTTTGTGGCAGGCGCAAACGGGCAAACCGGGCGCAGAATCGTATCGAAGCTGGTTGAAGCAGGCTATGACGTGAGAGGCCTGGTCCGTAAAGAGGACCACCTCAGGGATTTGGAATCCGCCGGAGCCAAGGGTTACCTTGGGGACTTGTCGGGGACATTCTCCGACGGCATGAAAGGAGCGGACATCGTCGTTTGTGCCGCAGGAGCCGGCGCCTCGGGGGATCCGGAACATGTAGATCATGTCGGAACCGTTCGGCTCATTGAGCAGAGCGTGCTGGAGCAAATCCCACGGTTTGTGCTGATCAGCTCCATGGGCACGAAGGATCCGGACGCCATGCCTTCTTTTCTGAAGCCCTTCCTGATGGCCAAACGCAAGGCCGAGACCATCCTGGAAGAAAGCGGACTCAACTATACGATTATCCGCCCGGGTGGATTGACGAACGACCCTGGCAAAGGCAAGGTGCATGCCGCTACGCAGCTGCAGCGGCACGGCCGGGTATCCAGGGATGATGTGGCCGCGGCTGCCCTCGTATCGCTGCAAACCCGGCAGACCCATTATCAGTCGTTCGATCTGCTTGAAGGCGATATTCCGGTAGAGGAAGCCTTGACGGAATTGAACGGTGGCGTTCGGCAGTAACCGTTATCATCGCACCAATTCCGGGTGGCGAAGGAGAACTCAAAAAGGTCTGTCCCGTTATCGGGACAGACCTTTTTGTCAAAACATTATCGTTTCGTATCGCTTGCGGATGATGTCCAGCAGCGTTACAGTAACTCGCGAATGGCTTCTGTCATAGCCTCCGGCGACTCCTTCGGCTCAAAGCGGGCAACCACCTCTCCCTGTTGGTTCACCAGGAACTTCGTAAAGTTCCATTGAATCTCGCCGTCTTCGGCCGGGCCCGGCTGCTGCTTTTTCAAGTATTGAAAGAGCGGATGAGCCCCTTCCCCATTCACTTCCACTTTGGCGAACACCGGGAATTGAACCCCGTAATTCAACTGGCAGAACGATGCGGCTTCTTCACTGGTTCCCGGCTCCTGTCCTCCGAACTGGTTGCAGGGAAATCCAAGGATTTCAAGCCCCTGTGCCTTGAACTGGTCATACAGCTTCTGCAGGTCGCCATACTGCGGCGTTAATCCGCATTGGCTGGCCGTATTGGCGATGACCAGCACTTTGCCTTCATAATCCTGGAGGGACACTTCTTGACCTGAAGTTTTGGCTGCTGTGAATTGGTATACGGACATGTGATTACCCCTTTCTATCATTCATATAGAATTGGCATTCTGCTGCTATTTGCCCCGATGCTTGGCTGTGTTTTTACGATCCACTTTCCATGATACTCCAATGTGGCCACGATGCAAGTCCGACCCCAAGCGAATCAAAAGGGGCGGAGAACAGCTACATATCGGCATGCGGCGGTTCATATACTTACCTGTAGCTGAAGGCGTGATTACTGTTGAAAAGGAGCCTTACGCATGAATCATTCATCTGATCGACCGGAGGCGGGCAGTCGGATCCCCCAGCCGATCCGCGGCCGCGAAGGGGCGACCGACGAGGGCCCGCGCGACGTGCTTCGGGATATGGAGAATCCCGACATGCTCGTTCCACCGAAGACCGACAACGGTCTGATTCCCAATTTAAAATTTTCCTTCTCCGATACGCACATGCAGCTTAACGAAGGCGGATGGTCCAGAGAAGTGACGATTCGCGAGCTGCCCATCGCCACCACACTGGCCGGCGTCAACATGCGCCTCACCCCTGGCGGTCTGCGCGAGCTTCACTGGCACCAGCAGGCCGAGTGGTCCTTTATGCTGCTCGGCAGGGCACGCATTACGGCAGTGGACCAGAACGGCCGCAATTTCATTGCCGACGTGGGTCCCGGAGATCTGTGGTATTTTCCACCGGGCATTCCCCATTCCATCCAGGGGCTTGAGGAAGGCTGCGAATTTCTGCTCGTCTTTGACGACGGACATTTCTCCGATCTCAATACCCTCAGCATCTCCGACTGGTTCGCCCACACGCCCAAGGAGGTGCTCTCGGCCAATTTCGGCGTTCCGAAAAGCGCGTTTGCAAGCATCCCCCACGGCCAGGTTTACATCGAACAGGAACCCGTTCCCGGTCCGCTGGACAGCCAAAAGGTAACCTCACCCTACGGGGAGGTGCCCCAAACCTTTACGCACCGCCTGCTAGCGCAGCCCCCGATCATCACATCCGGCGGCAGCGTGCGGATCGTGGATTCTTCCAATTTCCCGATCTCGCGCACCGTGGCAGCAGCACTGGTGGAAATCAAACCCGGCGCAATGCGGGAGATGCACTGGCACCCGAATCAGGACGAATGGCAGTATTTCCTCACCGGGCAAGGCCGAATGACCGTATTCGCCGGTGGCGGCAAGGCCCGCACGTTCAACGTCCGCGCGGGAGACGTCGGCTATGTGCCGTTCGCCTTCGGACACTATATCCAGAATACCGGAACAGACAGCCTCTGGTTTCTGGAAATGTTCAAAAGCGACCGGTTTGCGGATGTTTCGCTGAACCAGTGGATGGCCTTGACGCCGCGGGCGCTGGTGGCGGAAAACCTGAACGTTGGATCTGATCTGCTGGATGCACTGCGTAAAGAGAAATCGCCGGTAGTCAAATTCCCCGGTTTCACCTATACGAAGCCAAAAGACGGCACCCCTGATGGGTAACATCCAGGGGGCCGTCTTTTTTTGAAAATATATGCTTCGGAGACTGGGCTTCCTTATATCGCAAGAAAAACTACCGCTATGTGTGGTCTGACTTCTATGAATGTACGTCGATCTACGTTTTTCCTTTTTCGCCCGTTCGTACCTTTATTGTCCGGCCGCGTCCGGCAGCCCGAAAGCTTCGGCGATCAGCCGGAAGGACTGCAGCTTGTCCTCAAAACGATGGGTAATGCTGGCGATCATGACTTCATCGGCGTTGTATTCCGCGCACAGCTCTTCAATCCTGCGCTTCACCTGCTGCGGGGAACCGACGACCATCCGCTTGCGGTTCTCCTCGATGCGGATCCGGTCATACTGCGTATACGGATATTCAAGCGCTTTTTCCACCGAGGGGGTCCCTGCGGACGAGCCGCCCTTTTCCAATAAAATGAGCGAAAGATCCATGCTGGATGCAATCCGGTTTGCTTCCTCCTCCGTCTCGGCACATACGGCAAAGATGGCCACCAGGGACTGGGGCTTGTCAAAAATAGCTGACGGCTGGAAGTGCTCTTGGTACCAGCGCATCACATCGCTGCCGCCGGAACCGTTGATAAACTGGGCGAAGGCAAAGCCGGTTCCCTGCATGGCGGCAATCCCGGCACTGCCTCCGCTGGAGCCAAGCAGCCACATTTCCGGAACCGTTTGTACCATCGGCGTAGCCAGAAGGCCCGCAAAAGGGTGTTCCGAACTCAGGGAATCCGTCAGATAAGCGATTAAATCGTCGATCTGATCGGCGTAGCGGTCCTCGCCGCGCATTTTCCCTTCCTGAAGGGCACGGGTGGCCAAAGGCATACCTCCCGGCGCACGTCCGAGTCCCAGGTCGATTCTGCCCGGATAGAGGCCTTCCAAGAGCCGGAAGTTCTCCGCCACCTTGTAAGAGCTGTAGTGAGGCAGCATCACTCCGCCCGATCCAACCCGGAGCGTCGACGTCTTCGCCGCCAGATGGGAGATCAGCACTTCCGGACTGGAGCCGGCCAGGTTCGGGGAAAAATGATGCTCCGACACCCAAAAACGGTGGTACTCGAGGCGTTCGGCTTCCTGAGCCATGGCCGCCGTCTGGGCCAGCGCTTCCACCGGATTGCTGCCCTCCGATATCGTCGATTGATCCAATATGCTAAGCTTGATCATTGCGCATCAAGACCTTTCTGCTTATGACTGTCTGCAGCCCGGGGCTGCAGCGGCATCCAACTTTTGGGTCGGCTGCCCCGTTATTATATCATGCGCTCGGTTGCTAAAAAAAAGGCAGCAGCTGTCCCCTATGGGGTAGCTGCTGCCTTGACCCGCGCAGGGCCGCCGTTATTTCCGGCGCCCGCGTCCTCCCGTGCTCCGGCCTCTGCCGCCGGGAGCGGATGGGCGGCCCGTGCCGCTCCGCTTGGCATCCCGGCCTCCGCGGGAACCGCCAGACGGCGCGCCGCGTTCCGCGCGTGCCGCTTGGCCCCGGCTGCTGCCAGCGCTGCGGCCGTCACGCTGTCCGGCCGCACCGGTGCGGGAGCGGCCGGCCCCTGCTCCGCCTATGCCGGCTTCGCTTCCGGCGTAGGCACCGCGCGCCCGCTTGGCCTCGCCGCGGGCGCCTCTGCCTTCACCGCCCGCGCGTGCGGGGCGGTCATCCCGATGCGGGCGGCCCTCTCCGCGCCCGCCGTCTCTGCCGCCGCGTCCGCGTTCGCCGCGCTCCGCATGGATGGCGCGCGCCTTGCCTCCCGCGGCGGTGATGCCGGCGCCCTTGTCATACCGGCGCCGTTCAATGTTGTACTGGATATGCTGCTCGATGCGCGCCAGCTCGCCTTTGTCTTTCTGGGCGGCCAAGGTGATGGCCATGCCCTTCTCCCCGGCCCGGCCCGTGCGACCGATCCGGTGGATGTAGCTCTCCACGTCATGCGGAATATCGTAGTTAAACACATGCGTGACGCCTTCCACGTCGAGCCCGCGGGCCGCCACATCCGTCGCGACCAGCAGCTGCAGCTTCGCCTCACGGAACCGCTTCATGACCGCTTCACGCTTCGCCTGAGACAGATCGCCATGCAGCTCATCCGAGTTATAGCCCTTCTCGAGCAAAGCCTCGTTGAGCGTCGACGCCCGCCGCTTGGTGCGGCAAAAAATGATCGCCAGGAACGGACGGTACGTGTCGATCATGGACATCAGCGCTTCCTGCTTGGTCCGGTCCGTCACTTCCACAACGATCTGCCGGATATGGTCCAGCGGCACCGGCGATTTCTCCCCTTTGATCACCACGTCCTGGGCGTCCCGGGTATAAGCTGCCGCTAGTCGCTTAACCTCGGCAGGCATCGTGGCCGAGAACAGCATCGTCTGGCGCTTGTAAGGCAGCGCCTGAATCAGCGTCTCAACCTCGTCCAGGAAGCCCATGTGCAGCATTTGGTCGGCTTCGTCCAGCACGAGCATTTTGACGCGTCCGAGCTCCAGCGTGCCGCGCCGGAGGTGGTCCAGCAGCCTGCCCGGCGTACCGATGATCAGCTGACGTCCCCCTTCCAGCTTCCGCAGCTGCTTCTCGACGTCCTGTCCGCCGTATACGGCCAGAATCCGGATATCAGTCCCTGCTGCAAGCTTTCGTGCTTCCTCGGTAATCTGCAGCGCCAGTTCGCGCGTGGGCGCAACGACAAGCGCCTGCGGATACAGCTGCGTAGGGTCGATTTTTTGCAGTATCGGCAGCATAAAGGCCAGCGTCTTGCCGGTTCCTGTACGTGCTCTGGCGATCACGTCGCTCCCTGCGAGCAGGAGCGGGATCGTCTCCGCTTGTACCGGCGTCGGGATGGCAATGCCGTTCGCCCTCAATGTATTGACCAATGATTCGTTAACGCCCAAACTTGAAAACTTCAACAAAAATGCACCTCATTCATTAAGATCCGCCTCTGGCGGGATACAGTTGATTAAAACTTAGGGCCAATATCTTTCTTATCTCTTAAAAAGGAGGACCGTCCACGGACCCGTGCAGGGCCGCCGGACAGACCTCCCTTGATGGATTGTATGGAATCGCTTGAAGAACAATGGATGATCATGATGACAGCAATCTGGACAGCTAAAACCTGCCGGATTTGAATATGGAATACAGCAGCCACAGCACCATCAGCAGTGCCACGGCAAAGCCGGTTCCGATTACCGGGAAATGCCACAGCACCGAAGATTGCTGATTTAGGGAAGAACCAATGATTAGCCCGACCATAATGATGCTGAAGGCGAGCAGCACGATGCTGAAGGATAGGCGGTTGCTGATCTGGTCGAGCCTCCTCATCAGGGCCTCCATCTCCGGAACGCTGATCTCGACCTTCAGTTTGCCCTTGCTGATTAGCGAAGAAATCTGCCTTGCCTGGTCCGGCAGGTCAAACAGCGCCTCAGCCAGACCCGCCGCTCCGCCCAGCAGCTTCTTGCGCAGGTTGCGGGTGCTGAAGCGGTCCTTGATCAGCTTCCGTCCAAAAGGCTCCGCCATGTCGATGATGCTGAGCGAAGGGTCCAGCTTCTCGATGACCCCTTCCATCGTAAGCAGCGCCTTGCCGAGCAGCGTAAGATCGGGCGGAATCATGACTTTGTGGCGCTGAGCGACCGCGAATAGATCATTTAGCGCCTTACCCATGCTGATTTCGGAAAAAGGAATGTTATAGTATTGCTCCCGCAGACCGTCGAGGTCCCTGCGCAGCTCGCGGATGTCGCCGTCTTCGGGCAGCATACCGAGCCTCAGTACGGCGCGGACCATACTGTCGGTGTTTTTCCGCATCAGGGCGATGATCAGCGAAGACAGATGATCCTTCATCTCCTCGCTGAGCCGTCCCATCATGCCGAAATCCAGATAGGCGAGGCTGCCGTCCTTGCGCACGAGCAGGTTACCGGGATGCGGATCAGCGTGAAAAAAGCCCTCGATAAAAATCTGGTGCAGCATACTCTCCACGAGCTTCTCGGCGATTTCCTTCAAATCATAGCCCTTCGCCACAAGCTCCTCCTGATGGCTCAAAGAGATGCCCCGGATATATTCCATCGTCATGACGCGCGAGGAAGTATACTGCCAATATATTCGCGGGATGAACACGGTCTCATCGTTCTGAAACTGCAGGGCGATTTTCTCCGCGTTGCGGCCTTCCTGGGTGTAATCCAGCTCAGCCCGCATGGAGCTCGCAAACTCTTCCACTAAGCGGGCGATCTGATACTGCTTGACCCACACCCAGCGCTTCTCCGCCATTGCGGTCAGATCCCTGAGAATTTCCAAGTCTCTGACCACCATCTGCAGGGCGCCCGGCCGCTGGACTTTGACTGCTACATCCTCGCCGGTTTTGAGCTTGCCGAGATGGACCTGTCCAATGGAAGCAGCCGCTACCGGAGATTCCTCAAACCAGGCGAAAATATCCTCGATGGCGTCGTCCAGTTCCTGCTCGATAATGCCCTTAGCCGACTCGGATGAGAAGGGCGGAACCTGATCCTGAAGCTTGATCAGCTCCCGAATGATCGGCTCCGGCAGCAGGTCCGACCGGGTGCTGGCCAGCTGCCCCAGCTTGACGAACGTCGGGCCCAGGTCTTCGAGAACAAGCCGGATCCGTTCCCCCAGCGTCTTGGTCGGTGGAGCTTCCTGGGTGATCCACCGTCTCGGAATGGACAGCATCTGGAACAGGCCCAGCTCCTCCACGATATAACCAAAGCCATGACGCATAAGCGCCATGGCGATTTCCCGGTAACGACCGGTATGTCTGATGCGCAGTGCCATCTTATTCCGCAGCCGGTCCGGAGCGTTCCGGTTCGGAGCGTTCCGCTTCGAGCTCCGCCACCCTCTTTTCCAGAGTTGCGATGCGCTGTTCCAGGCTGACGATATCATTGTCGGAAGGAACGTGAATGTCCGTCAAAACACGCCGAACCTGCTCCTGAATCCACGTTTTGAATTGGGACTGCTCTTCCTCGCCGCGTTCCACCAGCCGGTTGACCAGGTCTTTGGATTCGGACGGCGCCAGCTCACCCCTTTTGACCAGATCGTCCACGATCTTCTCGACTTTCTCTTTACTCACTATGGTAAGGCCCCATCCTAATGAAATTGCTTTTTTAAACAGATCACTCATGGTTATTCCTCCCAAAGCTATAGTCAATATATTATACCCCCAAATGATGGGTCATATAAACCCGGGGGGCCTAATCATCCCGGAAGATGTGCCGTCCACTGCGCGGCCTGCAGAATAAGCTTACGGATCTGCGGATGGAGGAATGTCGGCTCGTGATGCCCCGGCATCAGAAAAGCGACTCTCCCCATGCCGTACGTATGCTTCCAGGCGGCCGGATGCCACGTTCCTTCCAGTTCGTATTCCATCAGCACGGTTCTTTCGCCAAACGGGTCGAAATCGATCTGGTACGGCTCTTCATCCAGTTCAAAAGGCTCGATGCCTTCCGTGATCTGGTCCTCCGCGCTCACCCGAAATGACAGCGGCTGATATGGCGGATGACCGTTAAAACGGCCGCCGGACAGCTGGGCCAGCTCGGAGCGCCGGTTGCCGATGGACAGACCGTTGTGAATGACAAGCAGGCCGCCCCCCCGGCTCACATAAGACAGCAGGCCCGCTGTCTGCTGCGGGGAAACCTTCTCATCCCATAAGTCGAAATAGCATATGCAAAGGTCAAACGGCTTCAGATTCTCCTCAAGCAGCAAATTTTTGTTCTCGCTGCACTGAACCGAAATGACTTCGTTCAAAATATGGCTAATCTGTGCGTCCACCCCCTGCAAAGGGTGAAATTTCGGATGCGTGTAATCGCCGAGTAAAATACTCTTTTTCTTGTTCATTATGTTCCTCCTTGCTCGCTCTCGTTCCCTATAGCATTCCACACTTCCCGAAAAAAACCTTTAATTCCTTTCGCTTTCCGTGAAGGAAAAAAGGGATGCGGCCAGCCGCACCCCCCCTTCCGTATGGACATGTCTCTGTGTCAATTCCGAATAAAATACCGTCCCAGTTCCACCATCATGCTGCCCATCCGCTCATCCTCCTCCGGCGAGCAGATGCGCTCGATGCCTTCTTCCCGCAAGGCCTGGGCCGTAATTTTGCCGACGGCCGCCGCAACGACCGGCCCGGAGAAAGCCGATACCAGCTCCGGAAGCCTCCCCTTTGTCCGGGCGTACTCGACCAAGTTTCGCACCTGCGGGGCGCTGGTGAACGCGACGGCGTCGAGCTCCGCCGCCGTAATTTCGGCGAGCAGCCGCGACAGCTCCGCTTCCTCCGGAGCAATATGCTGATACGGCAGCACTTCCCGCACCTCAGCTCCTTGTTCTTTCAGCCATTTCATCAGCTTCGGGGCCGGATCGCCGTGCAGCTGCAGAATGACCTCCGCCCCTTGAAAAGAATGAGACTCCAGTCCCCGGATCAGACCTGCAGTACTTCCGTCATCATCCCGAACGAGCGGGACAAGCCCTCTCTTTTTTAGAGCACCCACCGTCTTGTATCCGCGGGCAGCAATGGACGAGCCCTGCAGCACTTCCAGCAGCGCCGCGCCTGCGCCCATCTCCTCCGCCACCTGAGCGATGGCATCCAAACCCATGCCCGTCGTCAATATGACCCACGCGGGGGGAGTGGCGATCCAGGCCTTGATATCCTCGAGCAGCTTCACATCGTCAAGGAATACCGTTCCTTGGGCGGGACGAATCAGCGGAATGCCTCCCATGTTCTCCACGAGTTTGGCCATTTCGGCCGCTTTGCGGGGACCGGTTAACGCAATTTTTTTGCCTGCCAAATTCCGAGCCATGCATCCTTCTCCTCATCAGGGTTCATGGAACCCGTCACTGTTTATTAAACAGTATACTTGATATTCCAACTCAGGAGATGAAAAGATTCACAGGCTTTTGACGGCAGCGGCGTTCTGGCGCTTGGCCAGGCGGTGCCTTTTGCGCTGGTTATACAAGAATCGAACGACAAAAAAGGAAATGACGCCAAGCACCAGGCCGAACACCGACATGCCGATCAGCACGTGTAGTCCGCCCTGCAGCAGATGCTTGAATATGGTGAAGTCGCCGGACAGCAGGTTTCTCCAGGCATGCTCCTGGACCGGCAGATCCATCATTTTTTTCGGAAAAAACCATTCTCCGATTTTCTTGGCAAAAGGGAGGAGCACGATAGGAAGGAAAGTAAGCTTGCCGATCACATTGCCTATAATAGCAGCCGGAAGCGAGCCGCCGGCCAGTCTTACCGTAGGATAGAAAATCAAATACACCAAGGACCCGGTGGAAATAACGATCATCTCAAGCCCGAACCCAAGCGCGAATCCGAGCGACACCTTACGCGCTCCGCCCGGGGAGCGGAACAGCTTGATCATGTTCAGCTTGATTTTCCGGTAAAACTTATGAAAAATGTTGTACTTTTTTGATTTGGTTGTCATGTAATCACCCTTCAGGTTTGCCTAGCAGGCAGGACATCCCTTCAGCCGTATGCTTCAGGGCCGCCCGTTGCTTCTATTGTATCACTTTTATGCCCTCTAATCTAACCAGATGGGTCTGATTTATTTTTGCCGGGAGATGGATCAGGAAGCGTCCTCCCGGCGTTCCTGCACCCGGTGCGTCCTTTGGGGACGGTGGAACAAAAAGATCAGGAGCGGCAGCACGATGACAAACACCAAGGCCACGACCGTCCACTCCCGGTCGAACCGGAACACTTCGATCGAATTGGGGTAGATCCAGAACGCTGTGACCACGGCGAACAACCCGATGGGCGAGGTCATCATTTTTCCGGAAATCTGCGGGATCATCGTTTTTAATCCGTAACAAATGATGAACAAGCTGGTGGCGATATTCAGCAGAACCGCCGGAAACCAGAGGCCAACGAGCGGCATGTCGAACCGGTCGAGGAAATCCGTTATTTTAATCTGCCGGGACATTTCGTAAGACGGGTACATCAGGCTTTCGGCAATGGGTATGCCTACCAGCAGCGAAGTCATAATGACGATCAGCAGCAGCAGCCCTGTCGACAGGAGCAAAGCGTACATCCCGTCACGGATCCGGTAATCTTTGCTTGAGAAGATGAACGGGAGCGCCAAGATCTGGCCCAGGTAAGAAAAGACGACCCAGCTCCCTTTGCCGACGCCCGCCCAATCGACATAAAAGTAAGGCTTGATATAGTTGAAATCAAAATCCTTGGCAACGATAAACGGTATGATGAGGACCACCGTTGTCATCATCGGCCCATACAGGTCGGCAATGCCCATCACCGTCTGCACGCCTCCTCTGGCAATAAAAATCACCGTCGCCGTAATCGCAATAGAAATGATGAAGATCGGCGTGAGCGGCAGCAGGACGACATTGGTAAAGTCGGCAACCATACGGATATCTCTGGCCAGGATGATAAAGAAAAACATCAGGTACAGGAAGGTAATCACTCTTCCGAGCACTTTATGCCGGCCGTTCAGCGATTGAAACAGATCCTTCCCGGGGAACCGCTTTGCGCTTTTGGACAGCAGCAGAAGCATCAGCGCAACGACGAGTCCCGCCGGAAAAAAGGACAGGTAGGCGTGCTGCTTGGCATAATTGGCCAGCTCACTCGGTACGTGGATTAATGTGGTGTTCAAGATATAGGTGATTCCGAGCATCCTAAACTGCCGGTTCGTCACTTTATTCACAGCCCTGCCTCCTTTATAGCGATTTCATTCAAAAAGGAACGAATTTGTCGAGATAATTTCCCGCCAGTACCGATCCGTACACGACGTGGCCAAACTGCAGGCAGTAGGCCCATATTCCGAACCCGCCTGCGAGCAGAATATAGGCCAACCAGCGGTTAATCCCCGGAATGTCGCGCATGACCTTCCGATCGACCAGGATCACCAATATAGCGGCCAAGATATACAGCCCCAGAAGCTTAATCATTCCTGATTTCCTTTCTGCCGAAGGGCTTGCCGACGGCTCCGATATTCTCGATATGAAGCTCAGGTTTTACGATAACCCTGACCTCGGGATAGACTTTCTTCCAATTGCCCTTAAATCTCTGCCATGCCTTGGGGTCATTCTCGTAGATCGTCCTGCCGAATCCCAGAATATCCGAGTTGTATTTATGCTGCAGAGAACGCATGGCGAGCTGCACTTTATCGACAATCTCCTCGCTGGCCCGGCGCTCCAGGTCCCGGAGGCTATGCTCATCGCTGATAATGCTGTTCGAATCATTTTCGTACACGGCGCCCTTGGCGTAAATTTCGATGGTCATCGTGATATCGTTGCCGCGGACAACCGGTTTCAGCTTGGCCTCATTTTCGCTGAAGCGGATGGAAATATGCCCCTTCCCATGAGGTCCGTCGACGATAATGTCCGGGGAGGGGGCCTGATTCATGGCCAGGTTAATGATTTTGCCTTCCTGCCCCTCCAGGGCTCCCACGAACTTGTCCTCGTCAAACAGGGCCAGGCCCGTAACCTGGATATTATTTTTGGACGTGCCCACGCCCGGCGGGACCGCCTCTTGAATGGACAGGTACGGAAGAGCCACGTCCACGCCATCCGTCATGAGCATGTTGACCAGCTGTTTCAGCGAATCGGGCCTTTTCGTGAATTCGTTGATCATTTCCCGGATCATTTCGCTGGAGAACTGCTCCATCGGCGCTGCGGCGTCCAGAATTTTATAGGCCGATCCGCTTGTCACCGCCACCAGCGATGACAAGCGATTCTGCGGAATCCGGGCGAATTGGTCCAGCATCGGGGCAATACCGTCCCTGGCGAATTCCTCACCGACAAGCAATACGCGCCGGTGGGAGAAGGAAAGGTTCCGGGAGTTGCCTGCCTGGATTTCCATATTGGCACTGCGCAGCGTAATGCCCGTCTTGGATTCCAAATAGTAGGACTTTCCGCCGCTGGTGCCCCCGCCGCCGCCTTTGCTGCCCGCTCCGCCCAAATTCCCCGGCAGGGCGATCTGGAGGGCACTTCGGTACATCCCGTTTTCCTTGTCGACGGAAGATCCGATGACGAAGGCAACGTCGTTGATTTCTTTACGGTCCCAGCAGCCGGCCAGCGCCAGCGGGCTCAGGAGCAATAGACCGGCTACCGCCCATTTCTTGATCATGTCCATATCACCACACCTTGTTTGATTGCGGGGTACCATTGATCTCCTTCTTCTCGCGCACCCGGTCTTTCTTCGATGCCCAGGATGGGCGCCGCTTCATCTTCCACCATGGGGCGCGAACGAACACGTCCTTGTTATCCTGAACATGGAAAGGGCTGATGCCGGACATATACGGTACGCCAAAGGAGGTCAATTGGGTCACGTGGACCAGAATCCAGACCGTGCCCAGCACGATGCCGAACAATCCGAACACCCCGGCCAGAATCATCAGCGGAAACCGCAGCAGGCGGACCGTGATGGCCAGGTTGAAGCGCGGAATCGTAAAGGAGGCGATCCCCGTCATCGACACGATAATGACCATCGGGGCCGATACGATGCCGGCTTCGACCGCAGCCTGACCGATAACGAGTGCCCCCAGGATACTGACTGCCTGGCCGACGGTTTTCGGGAGCCTTACGCCAGCCTCGCGCAAGGCCTCAAAGGAAATCTCCATAATGAGGGCCTCGACGAGCGCAGGAAATGGAATTGCCTCCCGGGCAGCCGCGATGCTGAGCACCAGGGTCGAAGGCAGCATGTCCTGATGATAAGTCGTCGTTGCGATGTACAAGGCAGGCAGAAAGAGGGCGATAAACACGAATAAGTACCGGATCCACCGGATGAAGTTCGTGATGAAGAACCGCTCGTAGTAATCCTCGCTCGCCTGCATCAGCTGGAAAAAGGTCACCGGACCGATGAGAACGAACGGCGTACCGTCCGTGAATATGGCGAACCGTCCCTCCAGCAGCTGCGCCGCGGCGGTGTCGGGGCGTTCGGTGTACTGCAGCTGGGGAAACGGCGAATACGGATGGTCTTCGATCAATTCCTCGATATAGCCGGATTCCAGTACCCCGTCGATTTCAATGTCCTTGAGCCGGTTTTCGACGTCCCGGATCATCTTAGGATTCGCCAGTCCCTCGATATACGAAAGGACGATATCCGTTTTGGTCTCGGTCCCGAGGACCATGCTCTTCATCTTCAGCTTTGGGGACTTAATCTTGAAGCGCAGCAGCGCTGTATTGACGCGAAGCATCTCCGTAAATCCTTCGCGCGGCCCGCGGATGACCGCCTCGGTCTCCGGTTCGGATACGGTCCGCCGCAGTCCACCCTTCACATTGAACAGATGGGCTTCCGAATACCCGTCTACCAGGATGACAGCGCTGGAATTCATCAGTCCCTCGATGACGTCCCCCCACATGGTGGCGCTGTTGACTTGGGACAGGGATACGCGCGTATTTTCCAGCGGCTCCAGATCGGGGTCCTGTTCCTTGCCCTCATCCCCCTCGTTCTTCAGCCGGACCAACCCCTGGATGATGGGCTGGATCATATGGATCTGAAGTTCTTCGGAGAACACGATCCCTTCCACGTATACGAGCAGGCCCTTGACGCCCGGGGCAACCTCCATGCTCCGGTAGACCATGTCCGAGCAGTCATCGAAGATATCCTTCAGCATCTCTGTATTGACTTTCAGATCCTTCTGGATCGGCACCTTATCCAACGAAGGAGACGGCAGACCCAGTGCCCTGCCTGTTGGAAGGGCCATGCGCGGCTTATCCGGTGTTGCACCGCCTTTTTTCATCTCCACTTGTCACCTCGATTTCCGCTCCTTGCCATCAAGAAGGAATTTAACCGTAGGTTGTGCCAAATCTGGATAAATTATGTGAATCGATCCGTGAACAGCACAAAAAAACGCCACCCGTTGTATCCCCGGGTGGCGCCTGTCTATCATTCATTATTTGTTTTTAAATTGTGCTACTTGCTCGAGCAGCTGCTCAGCCAGCTTGTTCAATCCGGCCGCCGAAGAGGCAATCTCCTCAATGGAGGCCAGCTGTTCCTGGGCGGAAGCGGAGACGGCCTGCGTATTGCCGGCGGCTGCTTCCGAGTACCCCTGGATGAGCCGGATCGACTGCTCGACGCTTTCTCCGCTCTGCGCAAGCGAGCGCGACGCTTCGGCGGCCGAGGCGATGTCCGCGCTGGCTCCTTTGACGGCCTTGCGGATCCGCGTGAACGACCGTCCTGTCAAATCCACCGCTTCGATGCCCTCGGACACCCTCGTCTTCGCATCGTTCATGGCGGACAGAATCCGTGTCATCTCGCCCTTCATGCCGCTGACGAGCGCTTCGATCCGCTGGGCCGATTTCTCCGATTGCTCCGACAGCTTCCGCACCTCGATCGCGACAACCGCGAAGCCCCGTCCATGCTCTCCGGCCCTGGCCGCCTCGATCGAGGCGTTCAGAGCCAATAGGTGTGTCTGCTGGGCAATGCCCGTGATCAAATTGACAATTTCGCCGATCTGCGCTGTACGCTCGTTCATCATGTCCACGATACCATCGAGGTCGCTGACCGTCTCATGGATGCTCTGGATTTTGTCCGTGACGCTGATCACGGCGGCGTTGCCCTCTTCCGCCGACTGGGTCGTTCGCTGCATTGTCTGCATGACGTCCTCCATGTTCGCCCGAATCCGCTCGGACTCCTTGGACATGACCTCCATGCTCACCATGCTCTGCTCCACACTGCGAAGCTGCTGATCGCTTCCGGCGGCGACCTCCTGGATCGCTTCGGTTACATGCTCGATCGCTTTGGTCGTCTGATCGGCGCCTGCAGCCAGGCCTTTGGCAGACGCGTTCACGTGATCCGTGATCTCTTGAACGCTGACGATCATCGTCCGGAGATTGTCCACCATCGCCTGGAAATGACGGCTGAGATTGCCGATCTCATCTTTCTTCGTCGTATCCAAATCTTCGCGCAAATCCCCCTTGCTGATACGTTCGGTCGCCGAAGTGAGCGCGGAGATCGGCTTAATGATCGAGCGGATATTGAACAGGATGATGGCCAACGCGGCCAAGATGGATATCGAAATGACTAGGATCACCGTGTTCCGGATGCCGCTGACGGCACCCGCCACCTCTTTGTCGTACATCGTTCCGGCTATTTTCCACCCGGTGAGCTCGTTCGTCGTGAAGGACGCCCGCTTCTTCTCGTTTTCGTATGTATAGCTGAATGTTCCTTCTTGGCCGGCAAACAGATGCTTGGTCACCACTTCTTCCACCGGTTCTCCCGTCTTGTTCGGATGCACCACATAGTTCTTTGCCGTATCGACGATCACGATGTATCCGTCCTTGCCCAGCTTCATCTGGGTCAGGCTGCGAATCGTATCCAGGTTGAGCTCGATCGACATGACACCTTTGCCCGAAGGAAGCATCTGGGCGATGGAGGCGGACATTTGGCCGTTGGCCGCTTTAAACACCGGCGAGATGGTCGCGCCCTTCCCCTGCTTGATCGCCCGGATATACCAGTCCTGCTTGCGGACGTCGTACCGTTCCGGCAGCGGGTCCTCGGAGGCCCGGACGAAATCGCCGCTATCCGTGCCGAGCAATATATCCTTGACCTCCTTGTGCAGAGTAAGATACTGCCTCAGCTGCGCCTTGAGCTCTCCTCCCTTGCCTGTGGGATCGCTTTCAGCACTGGCGACATAAGGCTGCTGGATCAAATAGGCGAGATCATCCACCTTGGCCTGGATGTTCTGCGTGATGATCCGGTCAGCCGATTGGCTGCTCTCCAGGGCGCTGTTCATCAGCGTCCCCTCCATTTTCCCCTTGGCCGATTGGTAAGACAGCATTCCGATCATGACGCTGGGAATGATCAACACGACGAGATAGGATACCAGCATTTTTCGTTTAATGGACAGCGACATTCGTTTCACTAGCAGTTTCCTTTCTACTGGGTATTCTGTATCTCCCGACCTCACATCTGTTACTGTAGTCATGGTCTATATGAGCATTTTCTCATAGATTTATCTCGCTCATCCCCATAACATTTCTACATATATCCATTTTCTTTAAAAATTTTGAACTTATCAATAGGTACTAAGAACTAGTGATATTTTCTTTATCATTGAATATCCGATAAAGTTCAGGGCATATCCTCCAACGGACTGCGGCCTTTTTGAACAAAAAAAACAGCCTGGTACTTTGCACCCAGACTGCTTGCCAACTTGCTGCTGTTTATTGACTCCCGGTAAATAAAGCTGCTTCCTGCCTCTAAAAACAGACTAACGTTTCAAAGCGTTCGTAATCCGTTCCTGCAGTGCCACAAGCTCTTCCCGTACACGGGCGATCTCCTGGATTTTCACGTCCAGCAGGCCGATCTGCTTGGTGACCGCCTCTCCCATCTGCTCCAGCTCAGCCGTGCGCTGGGCATCGTCGGACGAGGACGAAAATTTGCTGCGGTGCAGCTCCACCTGTTCATGAATCTGCAGATACTCCTGAATTTCCTGCAGGGAGAAGCCGAGCACATTGCGGGCCAAAACGATATTTTTCAAATGCTGTACGTCTTCTTCCGTATATAAACGCATGCCTCCGTCCGAGCGCTCGGGCGATTTGATGAGGCCGATTTCCTCATAGTAGCGGATCGTCCGCTTGGTCAGGCCGGTTTCCTTCGCTACGTCATCAATTTTAAGCCAGTCCACTTCCGTTCCTCCCATTCAAGGTTCTACCCCAAGTATATCGTTCTCCCTGGCGGAATGCCAATGCGGAGGGTTCGGCCGGCCTACAACCTGTCCTTCGGTTTTTCTCCGATCAAACCAAGCAGAAACATTTGGGAATAAGCAAAACCGCCATGAATCTTCTGCACAATCGCGGGAACGCTCAAATCATGTTCCAAGTACATCGAGAGAATGCGGTGCATGAATTGTTTTTGATCCGTTAGTGAGAACTCCTGCAGCTGCTTGACGAAGTCCTTATCGATCTGCTCCCTCCCTCCAAGCTCCTGCTGCAGCCGATAACCTGCCACATACAAAACGGCAGCCGTTTCCTCATCGGTTTTGCGATGCTCGGCAACATAATCGGCAATCCAGTCTCTGACCAGGGTGGAAGTATCCTTATGATTATCCTTCGCCGCCTGCTGAAAGCTCTCTTTCAGCTCTTTCGGGAGTCGGATATGCAAACTTGAATCCATGGGTCGGTTCCTCCAATTTTATTCTCATATACGAATCATTTTTACACGTTGTGAACACAATGTCAACACACATAACAAAAACAAGGCAGCCAATCCTTAGATTGACTGCCTTGTGCAGCTATACCGAATTTAAGCCTGCTGCGCTTTGCGCTGTTCCAGCTCCCCAATGATTTCGGCGTATTTTCGATCCGTCAAATTATAGAAGAAGATCAGGACCATCGCGCCCAGCGTCAGAATGGCCGGAGCCAGCGTGAGCGAAAAAGCGATGCCGTGCAGCGCGGTAACCGTCTGGGTCTGGTTAGCCACATATCCGGTCAGCGTGAGCAGTATACCGGAGAGCGAGCCGGCAAGCGCCGTCGCAACCTTCTGGGCAAAACTGAAGGAAGCGTAGCTGATGCCTTCGGCCCGGACCCCGGTTTTCCATTCGCCGTAGTCTACGGAGTCCGCCGCCATCGTCCAGCCGACAACCCATGGCACGGTCAGGGTCAAACCGATCAATGCAGAGAAGATAAAGATCAGCGTAACGCTGCTGTAGCTCGTAAAGTACAGACATATGCTGCCGACGATCGTGATCAGAAAGGCAAGCTGAAGCGTATTTTTCTTGCCGATTCTCTTTTCCACAAAAGGAACGCAGGCCATGCCGATCATACCCATCAGAAGGACCACCGGGATGTAATACGTCGCCAGATCCTCCCGGCCTACATTATATTTGAAATAATACGCCGGAATGGCGAAGAAAATCGTATTGGCTCCGCCGCTCAGCATCATGGCAAAGGACGAAAGCAGCAGCGGTCTGTTTTTCATCAGCGTTTTTAATCCGCCCTTGGTGCTGACTTCCTTCTGGATCGGAATCCGCTCCTGCGTGCTCTTGAAGCAGCCCAGCAGCAGCACGATCGCTACGATGGCGTACAGCCCCACCGTGTATTGATAGCCTTTGGCGGTGTTGTCGCCGCCGAACCAGCTGGCCAGCGGGCTTGTGGCATACGATACGATGAGCGTCGCGACGTTGGCGAAGATCATGCGGTATGTCATCAGCTTCGTGCGGTCTCTCTGATCCTGTGTAATGACAGGCGACATGGCCGAATAAGGAATGTTGACCAGGGAATACAGAAATCCGAGCAAAATATAAGTCACGTACGCATAGACCAGTTTACCGGTGTTCCCCATATCCGGCGTCGAGAAGCATAATACGAACATGACCGACAGCGGAATGCTGCCGAACAACAAATAAGGTCTGAAGCGTCCCCATCTTGAATTCGTTTTATCGACGATCATCCCGATGACCGGGTCAAAAATGGCATCCAAGAACCGGGCGACCAGAAACAGCGACGCGACGGCCGCCGGGCTGATGCCGTAAACGTCCGTGTAAAAGAACATCAGGTATACCGACGTCATGCCCCACACGAAGTTGTTGGCCGCGTCGCCAAGCCCGTATCCCATCATTCTGAATGAGCTGAGCTTGCCGTATACTGATGCCGCTGAAGTTTTAGCTCCCATGTCATTGCCCCACTTTCAAAAATTCTTCATTCAGGATGTTTAGGTGAGCTCCTGATATATTCAATTATAGGAAAAGCTTGATATCGCTTTCATCGCGTTTTTTGCTCAGAACCTTCACGTTTTTTGTTGAACCGGTCCGGCTGCATCCGGGTCCCGGCGGTGATTTGGGGAATCATCATGTCCGAAAAGCGCAAAAAAGGTACAGCCGTTCCAAAGAACAGCTGTACCTTATAGAGTGAACGTTATGGGCTGTGCTTAAACCTTCGCCTGGTGAACCGAAGCAAGCAGCTCGTCGACCATCGATTCAGGCGAGCGCTGGGCCAGCATTTCCTGCCCGTACAGCTGGATCAGCTTGATGAGCGGAAAGTCGCCGAGGAACTCAAGCGACTGCTCGCTTAGCGAAATCGGGTCGGAGATTTGCCCGTTCATCTGCTCGATGAACCGCTCCAGCACTTCCCGGGACCGGGACTCCGCCATCCAGTCGCAAATGAGGCTGTACCGGTGCAGACGACTGACCCGTTCTGCCTCAAAGGCCATGCCCACCCGTGCAGCCGCGCGCATATCCGCGGAGGAGCTGCCGGCCATGAGCGTAAACCAGCCGCTTTCCGCCACCCATTGCCCCAGCTTGGGATCATAATAAGAGAAGTCCCTTGGGCTTAGGGTGAAGACGGCGGTCTTCGTCTCCCCGGGCAGCAGATATACCTTGCAGAAGCCTTTCAGTTCCTTGACCGGCCGGATCAGGCGGCTCTCTTCGTCCTGAATGTAGAGCTGGACGACTTCCTGACCCGTGCGGTCCCCCGCGTTACGGATATCCACCTCCACCGTAGTCACCCCGCCGGCTGTGCGGCAGCGCAGACTGCCGTACTCAAACGTCGTGTAGGACAAGCCGTGCCCGAACGGGAACAGCGGCTCGAGTTGCTTTTTATCGTAATAGCGGTAGCCGGTAAAAATCCCTTCGCTGTACACCGCCTGCTGGTTTCCGTCGCCGAACGTAAGGTAGGACGGCGTGTCCGACAGCTTCACGGGGAACGTCTCGGACAGCTTGCCCGATGGGTTCGCCCGTCCGAACAAGATGTCCGCCACCGCCCTGCCGCTGCCCTGCCCGGACAGCCACATTTCCAGCACGGCCGGCACGCTGCCGATCCACTCCTGCATCGCCACCGCCGTGCCGTTGCACAGAACGACGATGCAGTTCGGCTGAACCGCGGCGACTTTCTGGATCAGCTTCACCTGGGCCGGCGGCAGGTCGATCGTCTTGCTGTCGTATCCTTCGGATTCCGTGCCTTCAGGCTGGCCGACGAAAAGGACCGCCGCGTCCGCCGCGCGGGCTATCCGCACGCTCTGCTCGATCAGGATATCGTCCGGCTCGTTGTCATTGCGGTATCCTTCCGCATACTCCAGCTTGTCTTCGCCACCGAGAATCGCGGCGATTTCTTCGTACGGGATGTCCAGGCGGGTCGGCGTCACCCGTGCGCTACCGCCGCCCTGGTAGCGCGGCTTCTTCGCCTTCTGGCCGATCATGGCCAGCCGGGGGATTTGCCCTTCCGCAAGTGGAAGAATGCCGTTCTCGTTCTTCAAGAGAACGATGCTCTCTGCTGCGGCCCGGCGCGCCAGCTCATGGTGCGCGTCAACGTCCCAAGGCTGCCGCGCATCCTTGCCGCCGGCTGCGGCGGTGACCTTGGCGATCAGCTCCAGCATGCGGCGCACGGACGCATCCAGCACGCTCTCGTCCAATTCGCCGCTCTGCACGGCAGAGGCAAGCTTGACGGCGTTATATTTCGCCGGTCCCGGCATTTCCAGATCAAGCCCGGCCCGAAGGCTCTTCAGGCGGTCATGGACGGCCGTCCAGTCCGACATGACGACCCCGTCATAGCCCCATTCCCCGCGCAGCACCTGCCGCAGCAGAAAATCATGTTCGCTGGTATAGGTACCGTTCAGCAGGTTGTACGAGCTCATCACCGTCCATGGATTCGCTTTCTTGACGATGATTTCAAATGCGGTCAAATAAATTTCCCGCAGGGTGCGTTCATCCACGACGGAATTCGAAACCATCTTCTCGGTCTCCTGGTTGTTGCCGGCAAAATGCTTGACCGATGCGCCGACGCCCATGCGCTGCAAGCCGTTCACCATGGCGGCGCCCAGCTCCCCGGTCAGCACCGGATCCTCGGAATAGTACTCAAAGTTCCTTCCGCCAAGCGGAGAACGCTTCATATTTACGCCAGGTCCAAGCAGGATCTGCGTATCCAGAGCCAGACTTTCCCGGCCGAGGGCTTCGCCCACTTCCTCAATGAGCTCCGTGTTCCAGGTAGATCCCAGCGCCACACCGGTCGGAAAACAGGTCGCCGGCATATTTTCCGAAAACAATCCCATTTCCTGCGTGCTTCCGGGCTTACGGATGCCGTTGGTACCGTCAAACATCGTAATGGACGGAATGCCTGCCCGTCCAATCTCTTGGGTCTTCCACATATCGGCTCCCGCAACGAGCGCCGCCTTCTCCTCCAGGGTCAGCGATTTCAGCAGCTTATCTATGGATGTATTCATGACGACTCATTCCTTTAATCATGTATTGTACATAGATTGAACTAAAGTTTTGCATGGAACTTCCTGTTATATAACGGTCCAATAGGGCCTATAACCTCCATTTCTTTAGTTCATTCTATGTAGACGTTTGCAGAATCAACAAATGACTGCTTGTTTTCATTCTAACCCTGAAGCAAAAGCCCGTTCTTGTTCTCTTTTGCCCAAATGCACCCCTTTTTTTGCGGTCATCCCCCGGCTGCTGCAGGCAAATCGCAAACAGCCCCGAATTTCCGTCCGGCAAAAGAACGGGAAATTGCGGAGCTGTGTTCAATACTGTTTATGAAGCGTGATCAGCTGCACTCCGTGCGGTGGCACGGTGACCCGAACGACATGAGAGGAAGCGCCCCGGATTTGGGAGACCTTCAGGTCGGGTCCGCTTTGGCGGAGCAGATAGGCGACCTCTTCCTTACTGGGAAAGTCCGGCGCTCCCATCGCCTGCCATGCGTCAAACACCGATCCGTGCTCCCGGTCCAGGGTGTAGTGCGATACCTTGTAATCCCCCATCAACCCGCGAATGTCGAGGCTGACGTCCAGCGCCTCCTTGCTTTCAAAAACGTCGTACCGGTTTTGCTCGCTGATGCCCGACCATTCTCCTTTGGCGTACAAGCTGTCCACATGTGTATAGTTGTACAGCAGCACCTGGATGTGTCCGTTCTCCTCGGTCGCTATATAATACGGACCCCTGGCCAAGATCCGGCGGCCAAGCTTGTTCAGCAGAGCAAAGGCGTAATAGGAGGGCTTCTTGAGCCCGTGCATGCTGATCAGCCCGAATCCGCCGTGAAACGGGCTGTCGCCCGCCCGCATCTCCTCAAAAATATCGGTGAACGTCCAAAACCCGAGCGACTGCAGCAGACCGATGGAATCCACCGCGTTTTTGATAATAAACGGCGCCATGAACATCGTGTCATGCAGCAGATTGTGCGGATACAAGGAAAAGTTCCATTCCGTCAAATGCAGCTCCAATCCCTCCGCCGGAGAATCGGCGATCCGTTCGCGGACCTTGTGGATCGTATCCACAAAAAATCCCGGCGGCTGTGTATGGGATAGACCGCCGGAGTGCTCGTCCCCGGGCCAATATTCCGAATAGCTGTGGAAGGAAAAGAAATCGATATGCACCCGGTGCTCGTGGCAGTACTGCAGGAAGGTCTGGATCCAGTCCGTCTCCCACACGGTAATATAATTCAGCGCCGGCCCGCCCACCCGGAGATCCGGGGAGACCGACTTGATCGCCAGCGCGGTGGCGGCGTAAAATTCGAAATATTCCTCTTTCGTCCCCGACCAGCAGATTTCGACGGCATCCGGCTCGTTCCACACTTCAAAATACCACTGCCGCACCTCTTCCATGCCGTAGCGGTTGACCAGATGCCGGACAAACTGGCGGATGAGCTCTGACCACTTGGCCATATCCTTCGGCGGCGATATGTTCCCTTTCCACCAAAAGAGGGTCTCGTCCGAACGCTTCAGCTTGCCGGGCATAAACCCGAGCTCGACGAAGGGACGTATCCCTTGAGCCAGTAAAAAATCATACAGCTCATCGGCATAGCTCCAATTGTACTGTGGGGTCCCGTCCTCCGATTCGTCGTAAATCATCATCTCGTCATTGAAAATGCCGTGGAACCGGATATATTGAAACGGCTGCTCCGCCTGGATTTCCGCCAGCTGCTTCCGCCAGTCCTCGCGCAGCCCTTCGGCGGCTCTGCCGGCCGTCAGCAGCCGGCTCCAGTGAGGCTCGTACCCTTCTCCGGGAGCGGACGCATCCAGAACCAGACTCTCCTGAACGGACCGGGCGGGAGCGGGCAGAACGGACTGCGGCAGGGCTTCAGCCTGAGGCAGATGCCGGTACAGCCCCTCCAGCACCTTCACCGTATCGACCTTGATATAAGAGCCGCTATCGCTCGTATCTCTCGTAAAAGGGAGATGCTTGTCATCCGTTCCCCCGCTCTGCCGCTCATGCTTCTGCCGGTACTCGGAAGGCGTTACGCCCATTTTTTCCTTAAAGCTCTTGTTGAACAGCTTCACATTGGCGAACCCGCAATCCGCGGCGATATCGATAATGTTGCTCGTGGTCTCCCTCAGCATCGTCTCAGCCTTTTCCAAACGGATGAGGGTCAGATATTTCTGAAAGGAGATGCCGATCTTGCTCTTGAAAAAGTGGGAGAAATAATAGAAGCTCAGATGCTCCTGTTCCGCCATCTGATTCAGATTGATTTTGTACATATAGTTCTCGTCCACGTATTGAATGATCCGGCGAAGGCGCTCGAGATCCACGTCGCTCGCATTCGCGCTGTCGTCCAGCGGCTCGGAGGAAGCGAAATATCGAACCAGCTGGCCCAGCAGCAGATGCAGATGCCCCATGACCTTGTCACCGTAGCCGTCTTCCCGCTTGTTCAGCTCCCACATCATTTGGGCAAGACCGGAGCGGATGGGGGCAAAGCGGGCATCGCCCGCGCCCCGGGCGTTCAATGAGCTGCAGTCGATTCGGGTTTTGGCCTGCTGCAGCTGAGCCTGGACCGTTCCGGGATCGACCTGCAGGGTAAGCAGGACGTTGGCCTCGCCGGTCTTATCGATTTTGTGCACGTCCATGCTGTTGATGACCAGCAGGTCCTCTTCCCGCAGGATCAAACGCTCCTGGGCGACATGGATTTCCACCGAGCCTTTGAGGACATAGATCAGCTCCAGCTCTTTATGCCAATGAAACGGGATATGATCAATGCTGTTGATAAACAGCGTAAAAGGCATATGCTCTTGGTGTTCGATAAACTCGTATCTGTGTTTCAATCCGAAATCCTCCACTTGGCTTTCTTGCCGCAACAGATTTAACGTAGAACTACTTTACAAGCTGCCCCGCCCGATGTAAAGCCGCACGCCACCGGGAGGGCCTCCGGCGTATCTAGAGCATTCCCGATATCCGGTTGGCATAGACGAGCGATACACCCCGGTCTGAAGAAAAAAAGACCGCCCCCCAGCGCGGTATCGGGATACCCGCTGCAGGACGGCTTTCGTCATGCATCATTCGATCATTATGAGTTCAAAATTTGCTCGATCCGCTCCAGCACATCCGCCGAAAGCTCGATGCCCGAGGCCTGCACGTTCTCGGTAACCTGCTCTGGACGGCTTGCACCCACCAGGGCGCTCGCCACATTCGGCTGCCGCAGAATCCAGGCTAGAGCCAGCTGGCCTACCTTGATGTCCAGCTCGGCGGCGACCTTCTCCAACTGGCGCACTTTGGCGATCTTCTCCTCGCTGATGCGGTCATCCTTCCAGCCGAGCTTCGCGGCACGGCTGCCTTCCGGAGCCTGGCCGGGTGCCGTATATTTGCCTGTCAGCAAGCCCTGCGCAAGCGGCGAGTAGACGACCTGGCCGATGCCCTTCGCCTCGCCGAGTGGAATAACCTCCTGCTCGATCTGCCGCTGGAACATGTTGTACACCGGCTGATTCACGACGATGCGGTCCAGCAGATAGCGGTCAGCCGTGCCGAGTGCGGCCTCCATCTGCGCCGCGGTCCACATGCTGACACCGACGTACAGCACCTTGCCCTGGCGAACCAGATCATCCAGCGCCCGCAGCGTTTCGTCGATCGGCGTTTCGTCATGATACCGGTGACAGTAATACAGATCCACATAGTCGTGGCCCAAGCGCTTCAGGCTGGCGTCGCACTGCTCCATAATGTGTTTCCGCGACAGTCCCTGATCGTTCGGTCCGTCCCCCATTTTTCCGAACACTTTGGTTGCCAGCACATACGACTCCCGCGGGTACGCCTTCAGCGTCTGTCCCAGCAGTTCCTCGGCCGCCCCCCGTTCGTACACGTTGGCCGTATCAAAGAAATTCACGCCTTCATCATAAGCCGTCCGGATCGCCTGAACCGCATTTTCGCGCTCCACGTATCCGCCGTAAGTCAGCCAGCTGCCCAGGCTGATTTCACTCACTTTCAATCCGCTTCTTCCCAGTCTCCGGTATTTCATCGTTGCTTTAACGCCTCCTTTTGATATAGGGGTTCCCGCAAATGACTACCCTAACGTTGGGGCATTTCGCCCCGTTTGCAGGACGATTTAGGCTATCCCTCTATTGTAAACAACCCCTTTGGAGAAGAAAAGCCGCATCCCCGGCGAGCTCCGTTTCTTTTTGGCGAAAAGTGGTAATAAATGAAATGAAAATACTTAGGAGGCTACGATGCTATGCAACCATCTGAACCGATATCCAATGAGCTGCCGCAGTACCCCGAATCTTTATGGAGAGCGACAACGGACCTCCCTTCCTTTCCGCGTCTGGCGGAAGACATTAAGGTGGACGTTGCGATCGTAGGCGCGGGGATTGCGGGCATTACGACCGGGTACCTGCTTGCCCGGGAAGGGCTGAAGGTCGCCCTGATCGAAGCGGGGAAAGTACTGAACGGCACAACCGCGCATACGACTGCCAAAATCACGACCCAGCACGGCATGCTGTACGATGAGCTGTTTAACCATTTCGGACAGGAACGGGCATCCATGTATTATCAGGCCAACCGGGATGCGCTGCAATTCATCCGGGATACGGCGTCCAAGCTGAATATCGACTGCGGTCTTCATGAGGAAGACGCCTATGTATATATGGAGAAGGATAAGGATCTCAATAAGCTGGAGAAGGAATTCGAAGCTTATGAAAAGCTGGGCATCCCCGGCGAATGGGTGAACAAGCTGCCGATTCCGCAGTTCGCGTCGGGTGCCATCAAGCTGCCGGGACAAGCCCGGTTCCATCCGCTGCATTATTTGCGGCGTCTGCTGGAGGAGTTCGTGAAGGCTGGCGGACAAGTATATGAGAATACTACGGTCCATAAGGTGGACAAGGAAGGGCCGTTAACGGTCGTCACCTACCGCGGAAGCCACAAGATTCAATGCAGCCATGTCGTCGCCGCTACCCACTTCCCGTTCCTGGACGAAGGCGGCTTCTATTTCGCGCGGCTGCATGCGGACCGCTCGTACGCGCTGGCCATGAAACCGGAAACGGCGTTCGCCGGCGGTATGTACATCAGCGCCGACAAACCGACGCGCTCGCTGCGGGCCGCCTCCTGGAACGGCGAAGAGGTGGTCATCGTCGGTGGCGAAGGGCATAAAACCGGGCAGCATATGTGCACCTTCTCCTACTATGAGGCGCTCGAAGCCTATGGGGGCAAACTGCTGGGCAGCAAAGGCATTCCTTTCCGCTGGTCCACCCAGGATCTGGTCACCATCGACAAAGTGCCGTACATCGGACAAATTACGTCCAAGGACGAAGGGATCTACGTGGCAACCGGCTTCAACAAATGGGGCATGACCAGCGGTACCCTCGCCGGGCGGATGTTATCGGATCAAATCATCGGCAGGGACAATCCGTACAGCGAGCTGTACACGCCGTCCCGTTTCCTGGCCGACCCGTCAATCATAAACCTGGTGAAGGAAAATGCGGATGTGGCCGGAGAGCTGATTTCCGGCAAAGTCGGCCTCGTCCACAGCCGGATCGAAGACCTGAATCCTGACGAAGGCGCCGTGGTCCGCCATAACGGTAAAAAAGCCGGTGCTTATAAAGACCCGGAGGGCAATCTTCATCTGGTGGATAACACGTGTACGCATATGGGCTGCGAGACCGAGTGGAACGCGGCGGAGCGAACCTGGGACTGCCCTTGCCACGGTTCGCGGTTTTCCTATGACGGGGTCGTGTTTGAGGGACCGGCCATCAAGCCGCTTGAGAAACTGGATGCACACGAGTAGACTGAATTAAGGAACGATATCACAATCGGAGGCGATTCCTTATGATAGTCATCACCAACACGATTTTGATCAAGGAAGGGCACGGACAGGCCGTGTCCGAGCGTTTTGCGAATGCCAAGGGCGTGCAGGACATGCCGGGCTTTGTCCGTATGGAGGTTTGGCTGGGCAAGAGCAAGGAGACGGACGCCGAGGAACTGAAGGTGTCCACCGTCTGGGAGGACGAGGCGTCGTTTAAGAACTGGACGCAGAGCGAGTCCTTCCGCGCGTCCCACCGCGGTGCAGGAGGCAGCAAGGACGTCCTTCTCGGCTCTACGCTGAACCAGTACGAGCTCGTCGTCAGCCCCCTGAATGCGGCCGAATAATCGGCAGGTGTAGCGGACGGTTGCCGTCCGTTCAACCAAAAAAGGATAGGTTCGAGATCCGTGGGATCTGCCGAACCTATCCTTTATTATTTTTAAAATGCAGCTGAACCGCCTCTTCCCCGCGGCCAACCGCCTCCTGCGATGGGTCCCTGTAAAAGCACGCCTATGGGCGTCTGCTCCTGCTGGCCCAGCGGCCCGGGCGTTTAGGCAATGCCCGCCTCGGCTCCCGCTTCCTCGACCTGAAGCCGGTATGCATACAGCGATTCGTCAATAATGGCACTCATCATCGGCAAATCCGCTTCGGGGATCAGTTCGAGCGCGTGGTTCCATGCGTTCTCTTCAATCTGCAGCGCCACACGAAGCCTATGTTCCTCGGCCAGACTCATGTCTTCCAGTGCTTCAGAGAGCGCAAGCAGCTCCGGATCTGCAGCATGGCCCAGCTCATGGGCCAGAACAATCGTAAAATACTCCTCCACCCGGTCCAATGATCCGAACATCTGCATGCATTGTTCCTCGATCACACCGGTATACATCGTGATCCGCTTGGAAACCATTCCGTACTTGCCGCCGATCAGGCGTCCGTCCCGGGAACGTGATTCCAGGCTGACCTGAACGCCCAGTCCCGACCGTTCGACCAGCTCACGGATGATATCGTTCAAAAGTATGGTGTTCAACGCTCTATCTTTATCCCCTTTATATGTCAAATCCCTTAATAAATCATTATACGACGCAGCAGACGGAAAGCAACAAGCAATCAAGCATTTTCTTTGATGTTTCAGGTAAAGGATCAGCTATGGTGAAAAGGGCATCCGGCACGTTCCTTCGGTGCAGCTGCCGCCTCTCTCTTCAAGAAATTGGGCGTCTTGACCGTATTGTCATACGAACGGTGAAAAATATGGGTCGTCGCCGGTGATAACGGCGGGATCAGCCAGGTCCAGTTCCCCGTGACTTCTCTGCCGCTTCTGACTTCCCGCTCTTCAAACAGCCGGAATTGGGAAGCCGCCGTATGATGATCCACCATACTGACCCCCGCCTGTTTGTAGGAATGCAGCACGGCGACGTTCATCTCGACGAGCGCACGGTCCCGCCACAGCGAGGTTTCACTCGCCGTGGACAAGCCCATCAGCTCCGCCACCCGCGGCAGCATGTCATACCGCTGTTCATCGGCGAAGTTTCGGGCACCGACCTCGGTCACCATGTACCATCCGTTAAACGGAGCGGCCGTATACCGGATGCCCCCGATCACGAGATCCATATCGGAAATGATCGGCACCGCGTACCAGCGCAGGCCCAGATCCGCGAGGGCGGGAATGTCCGGATGCGTGATCGGCACTTCCATGACCCGCTCCTGCGGGATGGGAAACAGCTCAGGCCCGCCGCCCTCCCCGCCCTGAATGACGAGGGGAAGGACGTCGAAGGGCGTCCCTTCTCCCGTCCAGCCCATCTTCATGCACAGCTTCGTAAAGGAGACGGACGCGGGGTCGCCGGTTACCGTCCCGTTGTTTTCGTACCCCGCATAGCGAATCAGCTGGTGGTTCAAAATGCGGATATCCCTCCGTCCCGGTACCGACGGCCTGAATACCGTGATGGTCGGCACGATTTTGCCGCCGCCCGTGCCGCGTTCAATATGGCGGAGCAGCGCCTCCGCAATGTCATCCGGCCGCTCCAGGCCCCGCTCATCGATCACCTGCATCGAGTCCCAGAACAGGCGGCCGATGCAGCGGTTGCTGTTGCGCCAAGCCATTTTTGCCCCATGAACCAGTTCCTCGTACGTATGCTCATATGTTCCGGTCGCTTCAATGCTGGCCCGGATCTCCGCAAACCTCCGGACAGTCTCGGCCTCCGTCTTGCCAAGCTCCTTATAACACAACCATATATATTGTTCCGCATCTTTCTGCAGAATGTCATACACCTTCATGCCGCGTTCACCTCGTCGTTCGTAAGAAAGGTCTGTCTCCCTTTATTATAAGCCAGATGCAGAAGCCACAGCCGCGGAAGGCTTGAGCAAATGGTGAATCTTGCGGCGGATAAGGCGGTTAGGGGATTTAGGGAGTTTGGCGAGTTTGGGGAGCTTGGGCAGGTTCGGCGGTTCGAGGCGCACAAATAAAGAGGAGTCCCTGGAAGACAGGAACTCCTCTTGACTGATTAGGACGGCATGCCGGCCTTGGTGTTTTCTGCCTCCGTATGGGAAGACGGCCAGAATGCAAAGCGGCCCAGCAGCGCCGTAATGGCCGGCACGAGAAACGGCCGGACGATGAAAGTGTCCAGCAGGACACCGGCGGCGGTAATAATGCCGAACTGAACCAGCACCTGAATCGGCATCGAGGCAAGCACCGCGAAAGTTCCGGCCAAAATGAGGCCGGCGGAGGTGATAACCGAGCCCGTCTCGGACACGCCTTCCTGGATCGCCTGCTTTAACGGCATGTGCTTCCGTTTTTTCCAGATGCTCGAGATCATGAAGATGTTGTAGTCCTCGCCCAGCGCCACCAGGAACACGAACGAATACAGCGGAATCGCCCCTTGAATCGCGTCCGCGCCAAGCCCGTAATGGATGATGAGCCAGCCCAGCCCGAGCGCCGAGAAGTAAGATAAAATGACGGTCAGAATCAAATACACGGTTGCGGTAATCGACCGCAAATACACGAGCAGGAGCAGCGTAATCATACCGATGACGACCGGAATAATGACCATCGTATCGCGGTCGCCGGTCTCGCGGGTGTCGTACTGTTCGGCAGTTTGGCCGCTGATCCACACTTTATCCGCCGGGGATGCTACTCCCGCCGCCTGAAGAGCCTGCTCTGCCGTGCTCCGCAGATCCGGAATTTGGTCCATCGCTTCGCTGGAATAGGGATTCATGTCGAGCGTTACGTCATACGCGATAATATTCGTGTCTTGGCTGCCCGGCTGTCCTTTCGACACCTCATCCACATACGGCAGCTCCTTCAGCTTCTGATCCAGGCCGTCCGGCTTGCCCTCCGTATCGACCATGATTTTCACCGGAGCCAGCTCCCCGGGGCTGAACTGCTTCCCGATCGTATCGAAGCCTTCACGAGAGGCCATATCTTTCGGAAAAGAAGACATAATATCGTAGGTAAACTTCACCTGGCTGGAAACGGAAGCGAGCCCGCCCAGCACGATCACCGTCACAATGACGATCATCCAAGGTTTGCGGACCACGAGCCGGCTGGCAAACCCGGGACGCTTCGGCTTGCGGGCCGGTACCGGTTTGCCCTTCTTGCGGGCGCGTTCCTCTTCCATCTCCGGCGTGCGGGGAACGAACGGAAAGAACGACGTCCGCCCGAAAATGGCCAGCAGTGCAGGTACCAGCGTCAAGCTCGCGATCACCATCACGAGAATGGAAACGCTGAACGGAACCGCAAAGCGGTGGTATGCTCCGTACTTCGCCAGCAGCAGGGCCAGCAGCGACAGGACCACCGTGAAGCCGCTCATGGCGATCGCGCCTGAAGATTCCGTCACCGACCGCAGCAGCGCCCGGGTCTTGCTCTCTTCTTCCTTCAGCAAATGGCGGAAGTGCGAGATCAGGAACAGACAGTAGTCCGTTCCGGCGCCGAACAGAAGCACCGTCATGATCGATACGGCTTGGGAATCGACGGTGATCCAGCCCTTCTGGGCCATCAAGCCGAGCAGGGGGCTGACCGCGCCATACGCAAAGCCGACTGCGATCAGCGGAATCAACGCCAGGATCGGCGAGCGGTATATGAGCAGCAGGATGACCAGCACCAAAATGACGGTGGACATCAACAGCTTGAAATCCGCGTTCTTAAACAGGCCGGTCGCGTCGATCGAAATGCCGACCGGACCCGTTACGCGGACGCTGAGGTCCGAACCGGAGTTATGGCTTGCGGCGAAGGGATCCTGCCCGGTTTCTTCCGTGATCCCGGATTGGAGCTGCTCCACCCCTTCTTTCAACTGGTCGCTGTCTGCGTCTTTGCGGAACAGCACGGGGGTGACCAGCGTGCTCTGATCCTCGGACAGCATTGCTTTCAGCGCGGCCGCCGGCATTTGGTTAAACGGCGGAACAGAATCCTGGTAAGGAACCGGATTCGTACTCCACTCGGCGTACATCTTCTGCACATGCTGTAAATCGTCGTCCTTCAGCCCGCCTTCACGATGCCAGACCAACAGGGCGGGAACCCCTGCATCAGTGCTGAACTGCTCCTCCGCGACGCGTTCAGCCTGAACCGAAGGCTTGGCGTCGTCCAGATTGGCCGCATTGTTCTGGACCTCTTTGTTGACCATCGGCCATATGGCGCTTAGCACGCCCACGATGATGACCCATACGGCCAGCGTGATCCATTTGCTTCTTTTTCCGGCGACCCATCGCCCGTATCCGGAATCCCCCATATTCTGCTCCTCCCCACCTGTTACAGGTGTCTAAATGGTATAGTATAAGTACATGTTTATGCTGAAAAAATGCGGTTCCGCTGGCTCCGTGATACAATATGGGACAGTACGAACGCGGTCTTTTTCAGCCTCTGTAGACGGCATAAAACCGCAGATGCCAATGAATGGCATATCCGCTGATGCAATGCCACATTAATTATATATACCGGAAGGTTAATTATCAATCAGGATTTAAACACTGGAGGACATCAATATGGAACAATCCCAGGGACAACATCCGATCAAACGCTCCCCGGGCCGGCCCAAACGCCGGCAGGAGGATACCCCCATGAACGAATTCATCTTAAAAACGGCATCCGCCCTGTTCATGGAGTACGGCTATGAGCCGGTCTCGCTGCAGCAGATTGCCCAGGTGTGCGGCGTAACCAAAGCTTCCATTTACTATCACTTTGAAAATAAAGCCCAGCTCTTCACGGCGGCCGTCACCGCCATGATGCAGAAGGCACGCAATGCCTCCCTGCGGATTATGCAGCAGGATAAGCCGCTCTACGACCGGCTTGTGGAGCTGGCCGAGAACAAGCTTCGTTTCCCGCACGGAGACTTTGAAACGATCATGCGCGATGCCAGCGCATCGCTGGCGCCCGAACAGCTGGAGGAAATTCGCGTCAGCGAGGATCAGATTCACGACGTGCTGACCGTCAGCTTCACCGAGGCGATTAAAAATGGGGAGGTGCGCTCCGCACACCCGCTGCTCATGGCGCACACGCTGGCGTCCATGCTGATGATCGGCAACCGGGAGATCGCCAGGGAGTTTGCCCCCTCCGCGGGCGATCTGGCCCAGGAGATCATCAACATGTTCTGGAACGGCGTCGGCATGCAGGAAGCGTAGCGTAAGGTTTGGCCGAAGGCGGCTTTAAAAGGATTTTACGTATGTTCTTCCGACGCTTGTCTGGCGGATTTGCCGCGGGTCGGCCTCTTCTGCTCCTTCTCCTGCTTCTGCCGCAGCTTCCACTCGTCGAGCCAAGCCCATAAGTAGTAAGCGGCGTAGCTTCGCCACGGCGACCAGTCGCGGCTGATCTCCATCATGAGCGAAGAGGCTGGCTGGCTGTCGAAGCCCCACAGCAGCTTCATCGCATTCTTCAGCCCGATGTCGTCGGCCGGGAAGAAATCGGTTCGGCCCACGCTGAAGAGCAGGAAGCACTCGACCGTCCATTTGCCGACGCCGCGGATCGGGAGCAGCCGGTTGAAAATTTCTTCGTCCGCAAGGTCCGGCATGGCGTTAAGGTCAAGGGAGCCGTCCGCTACCTGCCGCGCCAGACCGGTGATGTACTCGGCTTTGCGACGGCTGAACTGCAGCGGCATCAGCTCATCCGGGTCGAGCGCGGCCAGCGCCTCCGGCTTCGGAAAGCTGTAAAGCGTATGGTCCCCAATCGCCACCGGAGTGCCATACTGCTCGGTGATCCGCGAGACGAGCGAAGCCGCAAAGCTCAGGTTCATCTGCTGACCGATGATGGTCCGCACCAGATTTTGAAACAAATTCGGCTCCAGCAGTATTTTCAATCCATGCAGCCCGGGAAGAATCGGACCGATAACAGGCTCATTCTGGAGCTGCGCATAGAACGGCCTCAGATCCACATGGTTGGACAGCATTTTGCCAATATACCCCCGGATGGCGTCGGTTTCCTTCGGACTACAGGCCTGCAGCAGCTCCAGCTCTGCCGCCGGCCCTTGATCGGTCTCTACCAGGGTCACGGTGACCGGAATGTCTCGCCCTTCGACCGGAACCACTTTCGTGAATGCTGGATATTCCGGATGGGCCAGTACGAGCCGGGGATTTTGCCCCCTGACCGCAACCATGGTTCGTTCAATGCTGAAGGGTGTGAGAAGCGGGATTGTTTCTTTCATGTACCACGTACCTCCTGACTCCTAATGTTAATAAAGCGTTCGCCGCAAGACGTTTCTGCGGTTTTCATTCCTGAATGAACTTATATGTTCAATATTGACAAACACACGTTCGATATTCAAGCATGAATTTCCAATATTCAAAAAAAGAGCAGCCGTCATGGCTGCTCTTTTGAAATGCGGATGTAATCGTTACGGGTGCTCGCTTTCCCCCTCAGACAACCTCCTGAATGCTTCCGCCGGTAAACTGGCTGTTATACAGATCGGCGTAGAAGCCGCCTTTGGCGAGAAGCTCCTCGTGGTTGCCTTTCTCGATCACGCTGCCCTGGTTCATGACCAGGATCAGATCTGCGTCGCGGATCGTGGAAAGCCGGTGGGCGATGACGAAGCTCGTTCTGCCCTTCATCAGGTCGTTCATCGCCCTCTGAATGTAGACCTCCGTCCGGGTATCGACGCTGCTGGTCGCTTCATCCAGGATGAGGATGGACGGGTCGGCCAGAATAGCGCGCGCAATGGTCAGCAGCTGCTTCTGCCCTTGGGAAATGTTCGACGCTTCTTCGTTCAGCACGGTGTCATAGCCGTCCGGCAGTGTCCGGATGAAGTGGTCGGCATGAGCCGCCTTGGCCGCCTCGATCACTTCTTCATTCGTGGCGCCGGCCCGGCCGTAAGCGATATTCTCCATGATCGTCCCGTTGAAGAGCCAGGTATCCTGGAGCACCATGCCGAAAATGCTGCGCAAATTGCCGCGCTTCAAATGGGTAATGTTCACGCCGTCGATGGTGATCGCCCCGCCGTTCAGCTCATAGAAGCGCATCAGCAGGTTGATGAGCGTCGTCTTGCCGGCTCCGGTCGGCCCGACGATGGCAATCGTCTGCCCCGGCTTCACGTCGATGTTCATGTCTTCGATAAGCATCGCGTCTTCTTTATAGCCGAACCGAACATGCTCAAACTGCACGGCACCTTTCGGATTGTTCAGGACAGCAGCATCCGCCGCTTCCGGCACTTCTTCTTCTTCATCCAGCAGCTCGAACACGCGCTCCGCCGAAGCGATGGTGGACTGGATGATGTTCGCGATGTTGGCCGTCTGCATGATCGGCTGGGTGAACTGTCTGGCGTACTGGATGAACGCCTGCACATCCCCGATCGTAATGCGGCCGTGGGTGACGAAGATCCCTCCGACCACGCACACCAGCACATAGCCGATATTGCCGATAAACATCATCATCGGCATGATGATGCCGGAGATGAATTGGGCTTTCCAGCCGGAGCTGTACAGCTTTTCATTGATTTTGTTGAAATCTTCGACGGACTCCCGCTCGCGGCCGAAGGCTTTCACGATTTTGTGTCCCGTATACATTTCTTCCACATGGCCGTTGAGCTGTCCCAAAGACGCCTGCTGGGCCATGAAATGCTTCTGGGAACGGGAAGCCACCGCTTTGATGACGATGAAGCTCAGCGGCAGCGTTACGATCAGAATCAGCGTCATCCATGGACTGATCGACAGCATCATCACGATGACGCCGACCAGCGTCACGATGGACGTGATCAGCTGCGTCAAGCTCTGCTGCAGCGTGGTGCTGATGTTGTCGACGTCGTTGGTCGCGCGGCTCAAAATTTCGCCGTGCGTACGGGAATCAAAATACTTCAGCGGCAGGCGAGACAGCTTCGCGTTGATCTGCTCCCGCATATCGTACACGACCTTCTGCGCCACGCCGGCCATCAGATACTGCTGAATATAGCTGAACGCCGCGCTGAACAGGTACAGACCAATAAGAATCAACAGAATCTGGGTAATGTAGGTAAAATCTATTCCGGCTCCCGGCGTCCCCTTCGCCATCGCGAGGACGCCTTCCAGCAGTTTGGTGATCGCTTTGCCGAGAATTTTCGGGCTCGCGATGCTGAACACCGTACTGAGAATCGCCGTCAGGAAAATAACGATCAGCGTCCCCCGGCGCGGCCGCAGGTACCCTACAAGCCGCTTCAGAGAGCCCTTAAAGTCCTTGGCCTTCTGCACGGGCATCATTTGGCCGGGATGGCCGCCGGGATGCCGCGGTCCTCCCGGCCGAGGTCCGGGTCTTCTTGCTTGCTCACTCATGCGATCTCCTCCTCTGACAGCTGTGAGGATACAATTTCGCGGTAAACGTCGCTGGTTTCCATCAGCTCACGGTGGGTGCCGATGCCGGCGATCTGCCCTTCGTCGAGGACGATGATCCGGTCGGCGTCCATGACCGTGCTGACCCGCTGCGCTACGATCAAGACGGTCGCGTCCCGCGTCACCGGCTTCAGCGCGCTGCGCAGCTTCGCATCCGTCTTGAAATCGAGCGCCGAGAAGCTGTCGTCAAACGCATAGATTTCCGGCCGGCGTACCAGCGCCCGCGCAATGGACAGGCGCTGCTTCTGACCACCGGACACGTTGTTTCCGCCCTGGGCAATTTCCGACTCAAAGCCGTCTTTCATATTCAAAATAAATTCGGTCGCCTGGGCGATATCCGCCGCCTCGCGGATTTCCTCTTCGGTGGCGTCCTTTTTGCCGTAGCGGATATTGTCCGCAATCGTTCCGGTAAACAACAGCGCCTTCTGCGGCACGAAGCCGATCTTGACGCGCAGCTCCTCCTGCGTCATTTCGCGGACGTCAACCCCGTCGACCAGCACACTGCCTTCCGCTACATCATAAAAACGCGGAATCAGGCTGAGCAGCGTCGACTTGCCGGAACCGGTGCCCCCGATAATCGCTGTAGTTTCCCCTGGCTTGGCGGTGAACGAAATTCCCGACAGCGCCGGCTGCTCCGCGCCCGGATAGCTGAACGTCACGTCCCGGAATTCCAAATAGCCGCGGGCTTCCTCAGGGGATTGCGCATAGGCCGGATCATCGATATCCGGCGTGATGCTGAGCACCTCGTTAATCCGCGCAGCGGATGCGGAAGCACGCGGAACCATGACGAAAATCATGGAGACCATGATCAGGGAGAACATGATCTGCATGGCGTACTGGATAAAGGCCATCAGGTCTCCGACCTGCATATGCCCATGGCTGATGCGCAGTCCGCCGAACCAGACGATGGCGATGGTCGATAAGTTCATAACGATCATCATGATCGGCATCATGGCCGCCATGATTTTGTTGACCCGAATCGCCGTGCTGGTCAGATCGTAGTTGGCTTCCCGGAAGCGCTCCTGCTCATGCTGAATCCGGTTGAACGAACGAACAACCCGGATCCCGGTCAGGTTTTCGCGGAGCACCCGGTTCAATTTGTCCAGCTTGACCTGCATCGCCTTGAACAGCGGCAGTCCCTTGCCGGCAATCAGAGCGATGGAGCCTGCCAGCACCGGCACGACAACGACGATGACCAGAGACAGCTTGGCGTCCTTGGACACTGCCATAATGATCCCGCCGATACACATCATCGGCGCGCTGATCATCATCCGCAGCATCATGGTCAGCACCTGCTGGGTCTGGGCGATGTCATTGGTGGTGCGGGTAATGAGCGAAGCCGTACCCAGCTTGTCGAATTCCTGCAGGGAGAAATTCTGGACATGCTGGAATACCCGGCTGCGCATCGATCTGCCGAAGCCGCCAGCCACTTTGGCCGACAGGTAGCTCGCAATAATGGAGCAAATTGCTCCCCCCAAAGCTACGGCCAGCATAAAGCCGCCGATTTTCCAAATGTAAGGAATGTCTCCCTCGATGATGCCCTTATCCACGATGTCCGACATCAGCGTCGGGAGATACAGGTCCGACATGGACTGTAGAAACACAAGCACAAATATGAACAGGATCAGAAGCCAGAATGGCTTCAATGAACGAAAGAGCTTCAGCATGTTGGCACTTCACCTCCATCCGATGAATCATTTTGCGTTTTGCTTTCATAATACTTATAAGCCTTGGTCAGCAGCTCGGACAGCTTCTCGCTCTCCTGGATGCCCAAGTGATCGACAAGCCCCTTGAAGGAATGAATTGTCGCCTTACGGGCTTGTATAATCGCTTCCCGCCCCTCTTCGCTAAGCTTGATCCGAACCACCCTTCGATCCGCCTCATCCGGCGTCCGTACGATCCATTTCTTCTTCTCCAGCGCTTTGACAAACTGCGTGACGGTCGGAGAAGTGACCCCCAGCATCGCACTGATCTCGGACACCTTCAGTCCCGGGCTATCCGGCTCGACATGCCGCATGAGTAGAACCATCAGACCCATCTCGCTCATTTTCAAGCCTTCGATCACCCGGTGCCGAAACTCACCCCTGTTAAACCTCATGACCGACTGGAGCAGTTGAACAACGGTTTCGTGGTGCTGATCATGCTCCTGCGGTTCGGTACCCTGACAGAGGGCTTTCTGACGGTTGTTATCATCGTCGTTCATGACGCAAATAGTCCTCCTTTCCCCAACTTGCTATGAAGGATGCTATCCTGCATAAAAAAATAATTAGGTTACCAATTAAATAGGCAACCTAATTATATGGCCTTTCTGATTTATATGTCAATTAAAACATATCTAAAAAAGTCCAACATATCAAGTTCATATCTGAGGCTTTCTTTAATTCAATCTAACCAGTTGTTTTTGACGGCCGATCGATGATCGGCTGTGCGTGCAAGATCAGGATCCCGCAGCAGACGTTTCATCGTCACCGCAAACAATATGCAGCAGGTGACGGCCGCGCAGGCGTCAGCAATCGGCTCGGCCATAATAACGGCGTCGGCTTTGGGCGATATGAACTCCGGCAGCACAAAGACCAGCGGAATCAGCAAAATGATTTTACGCAGAACGGCAATAAAGATGGACACCTTGGCCTGCCCAAGCGCAAGAAACATCTGCTGCAGCGCCAGTTGAATGCCGTAAATGCACGTACCCAGAAAAAAGATCGGCATCAGCCTTGCCGTCAGCGCGATCAATTCAGCCTGATCGGTGAAGATCATAACGGGAACCCGCGGCAAAAATACCGCCACCCCCCACATGATGAGGCCGAGGACGCCGCAAATGGTCGTGCTTATTCGAATCGCCGCCCGCACCCTTGCGTAGTCTCCGGAACCGTAATTGTAGCCGATGACCGGCTGCGCTCCCTGTGCAAAGCTGGATAAGGGCAGGGAGAACAGCTGCATGAGGCTGGTGAGGATGCTGACCGCACCCACATACAAATCGCCGCCATACTTTGCAAGGGAAATATTAAATACGATCTGGATCAGGCTTTCGGTCGACTGCATGATAAAAGGGGAAAGCCCCAGCGCAAGTATGCGGCATGCCATCCTGGAGTTCACCCGTAGATTACGGAGCCGAAGGCGTAGATGGCTGTGCCTGGAAGTAAGGAACCACAGCACCCATAAAGCAGACACAGTCTGGGAAATGACGGTTGCCAAGGCGGCTCCGCGAACGCCCATATGCATCGGAAATATAAAAAGGGGAGCCAGGATGGCGTTCAGCACAGCTCCGGCACAGACCGTAGCCATTGCCGTTTTGGCAAAACCCTGGATCGATATGAAAGAATTCAGCCCCAGGGAAAAGAGCACGCTGACCGTTCCCAGCAAATAGATGCCCATATAATCACTGGCATAGGGCAGTGTTTTACCGCTCGCCCCAAAGGCGATTAACAAGGGACGGTGAAAGCACAGCAGCACCGCCGTCAGCATTCCCGAAACGAGCAGAAGCATCAGGCAGCAGCTGCCGAGCAGCTTCTCCGCTTCCTTCCGGTTCCCTTCCCCCAGCTTCATGGAGGCCAGCGGAGCGCCGCCCAAGCCGATGAGGGCCGCAAACGCCGAGATGGTCATGATCAACGGGAAGGCGATGCCCAGTCCGGTTAATGCAAAGGTGCCGCCACCCGGCATCCTGCCGATCAGCATCCGGTCGACGACATTGTACAGCGCGTTGACGATTTGAGCCGCAATCGCTGGAAGTGCAAGAGACAACAGCAGCTTGGGGATATTCCCCTCGGCAAACCGGCTGCTCATTTTATCGTTATCGATCGTGAATCAGTCCTTTTCGCTCGTTATATTCAGTAGAAATGCGCATTTCCATCTTTCATTATATCAGACTGAAATCGCATGAAAACACGAGTTTTAAGGTGTCTGCACGGTCGTTCAACCACTACAAAACATTAATTTAATGAGGAGATACATATTGAAGATAAAAACGCCACACAAGGGAAAATACAACGGTCTGAGAAGGTGTGTAAAATAGCGCCTTTCTTGTCTGCCTCATGAAAATATCACGCACCCGTATGACCGGCTACTCCCTGTCTTCCATTAAAATCCCCTGCGTAAACGCGATCCATTCCCGCGCGGCATAGGACAGGTAACGGTCCCTGCGCCAGATCATCCCCAGCTGCCACGGTATGACCGGTTCCACCAGCGGCATAATCCGGATCCGCTCCCGGTTGATTTCCCGGCAGATCGTTTCCGGCAGCAGAGCGATGCCCAAATTGGCAGCGACCATGCCGCTGATCAGATCCCATTGGGAGCTTTCGTAGACGATATGCGGCTGGAAGCCGACCTTGACGCACTCCGTGATGATCCGGTCGTGCAGCGCAAAATCCTCCCGAAACAGCACAAAGTTCTCTTCCGCCAGATCGGCAAGACCGGCGCACTCGCGATGCGCAAGGCGGTGAGAGGGATGTACCAGCAGCATCAGGTTTTCCCGGACGAACGAAAACGAGTGGAACAGCGAATCATCGGTCGGCAGCACCACGACGCCAATGTCGAGCAAACCGCTCTCCACGTCAACCTCCACCTTTTTGGCGCCGTCCTCGAAGATCTGCATCGTCACCTGCGGATACCTCTGATGGAACTGCCCAATCACTTCGGGGAAAAAACTCGATCCGACCATAGGCGGAAGCCCGAGGCGGATATGGCCCTTCTTCAGGTTTTTCAAATCACCGAGCTCGGAGGACAAGCTCTGAAACGACTTCACGATCGGCTGAGCTTGCTCGTAAATAATCCGGCCGGCATCGGTCAGCACCACCCGTTTGCCTGAACGGTCAAACAGGGTAACGCCAAGTTCCTCTTCGATGTTGCGGATCGTTTTGCTGATCGACGGCTGCGTGATGTAGAGCGATTCCGCCGCCTTCGTAAAGCTTTGCAGCCGGGCGACCTCCATAAAATACTGTAATTGGCGGATGTCCATACGTCGTTCTCCTTTTCCTTGAATCCACTGCGGTGGATCCACTATCTCCTTACCATAGCCAATTGGAATGGTATCCATTCGATATATGCATTTTACCTATGAAAATGAATGCTGTAAAATTTTCATTATCAATGAAAGGAAGGCGAAAACAATTGATGAAGCATGCCGTCAAAGGGACCGTACAGATCGCCGTTTTAATGCTGTTTTCATATGCGATGAACCAGCTGGCCGGTCTGCTGCATCTGCCGGTGCCGGGCAGCATTCTCGGAATCATCGTCTTGTTTCTTTTGCTCGAATCCGGTGTCGTCAAGCTCAAATGGATCGAAGTCGGAGCGAACTGGCTGCTAGCCGAGCTCTTGCTATTCTTCATCCCGGCCGCCGTCGGTGTCATGAAATATTTTTCAATGCTGGAGAGCGACGGGGTGAGAATCCTGCTCGTCGTCATTTTCAGCACGGTTGTGGTCATGGCCAGCTCCGGCTTAACCGCCGCACGTATTGCCGAACATAAAGAACGGAAGGTGTCATGATGATCGGTCTCATCTGTCTGCTGCTAACCCTCGGGATCTACATGGCAGCCAAACGATTGTATAAGCGGTATCCCAGAGTCTATCTGTCGCCGCTGCTGGTGACGCCTTGCGTCATTATTATTTTCCTGCTGTGCACCCATATTCCTTATGAACATTACAATGCCGGCGGCAAATGGCTGAGCGATATGCTCCAGCCTGCGACGGTCGCCTTTGCGGTGCCGCTCTATAAAAATTTCAAGGTACTCAAAAAGCACGCCGTCGAAATCGTCGTCAGCGTGCTTACCGGTTCCTTCATGGCTATGATCTCTTCGGCGGTGCTCGCCAAAGGGTTGAAGCTGGACACTTCATTGGTTACCAGCCTAATCCCCCGCTCGATCACGACGCCGATCGCCATGAACGTATCGCAAGTCATCGGCGGGGTGCCGAACATTACGGCGGTCTTCGTCATTATGACCGGTCTGCTCGGCTCCGTGCTCGGGCCGATGATTCTGCGTCTCCTGCGGATCGAGAACGAAATCGCCCGCGGCGTGCTGCTCGGCACGAGCGCCCATGGGACGGGAACGTCCGTGGCCTTCGGCTTCAGCTCGATGAGCGGAGCGATCTCCAGCGTCTCGATGATTCTGGCCGCCCTATTCACGCTCGGTGCGGCGCCGCTGCTCATGCTGATGTGGTAAAGGGTCAGAGTCGGACCGGCTTGCCGGAAGATGCCGATGCCAAAGCAGCACAAGTCACGGCCTGCGTCAGACAAGCATCTTCATAACTCGAAAGAATACGGGAGCGGTCTCCGGTGCGCAGCGCATGGAGAAACGCTTCCGTTTCGCGTACATAGGGGCTCCCCTTCTCCGCATATTCCGTCGTAACACCGGGCCCCGCCAGCTGCAGGCGCTGCGGGTTCCAATCGACGATCCCGCGGTCCGTGTAGAATGTCAGTCCCGTCTGGCTTAGCCCGCCGCCTTCCGGCAGGACGCAGGTGTTGGAGATGTTCGCCACCACGCCGCTCGCCATGCGGAGCGTGACCGTCCCCACGTCGGCGACCTCCACCCCGTCCACCTGGCTCCGCTTGACCCGGTCACCGTAAAGCGCATACACTTCTTCCACTTCACCGGCCGTATAGCGGAGCATGTCGACCATATGCGTCGTTTGCTCGATGAACTGCCCGCCGGAGCCGTTTTGCCGTCTCCACCAGGACACGCCCGGCATGCTGTCCATCCACCGCCCCAGCACCATACCGGTCGTATGGTTCGAAAGTTCCTCTTTCAGCCGTGCTGCATTGTGCTGATAACGGAAATGGTAGCCCACCGACGTCAGCAGTCCCGTCTCCCGGATTCGATCCAAAATTCGCTCCGGCAGATCGGTATCAAGCCCCAGCGGCTTTTCCACCAGAAACGGGATGCCGCGCTCAATCAGCTTCATTTCGATTTCACCATGTGCCATCGGCGGCACGCAGATATATACCGCATCCAGCGGCCCGGCGTCCAGCATGGCATCCAGATCCGCATACCCCTCTGCGCCGTAGCGCCGTGCCATCCGGTCTGCTTTCTCCAGGCTTGTCCCAGCAACCGCCGTCAACTTCACCCCATCCATCGCCGCCAAGTTGTCGGCATGTACACCGCTGAACCATCCGGTTCCGATCAATCCGATACGAAGTGTCATCCTGCACGATCCCACCTTTATCCTGTTTTCTCCACTATACGGGCGGGAGTCCCGTTTGGCTATGATTTTGTTCGGAACATACGCCACCCGTGATCCCTCCTGTTCGAAGACATCAACCCCCACTGGACCAAGCCGCGCCGACGGACCCTTTCGTTGTGCCAGGACGCGTCCTCCTATGGTCTCCCGACGCTGAACCCCTTCCACTCGTCCGGAAGCAGCCCCTGATAGTGCCGCTGGAGAAAACGATCGTCGACCAGCACCAGCACGCCCTTATCCTGCTCGGAACGGATCAGTCTGCCTCCCGCCTGCAGCACCTTGTTCATTCCAGGGAACACATAGGCGTAGTCATAACCGCTTTTTCCGTGTTCATTGAAGTAGTCCCGGATCAGGTTACGTTCAAAACCGAGCTGCGGCAGGCCCACGCCGACCACGACGACGCCTCCCAGACGGTCCCCCTGCAGGTCGATCCCTTCGGAGAAAATGCCTCCGAGCACGGCGAAGCCGACGAGCGTATCGGCATTGTCCGCCTGGAACGCCGCGAGGAACCGCTCCCGCTCCTCCTCGGCCATTCCGGTATCCTGCACGATGATGCCAACCTCCGGATGCAGCTCCGCAAAAGGCTCGACCACCATGCGCATATATTGATAAGAAGGAAAAAAGACCATGTAATTCGCTTTGCGCTCCGATATGAGGCCGTGCAGCAGCTTCACCAGGGCGTCCCGGGTATCGTCCCGGTCCCGGTACCTGGTGGATAGCGGCTCGATGCGCACATCCAGCTGCTCCCGGCTGAACGGCGACGGCACGGACAAGCTGTAGTCCTCCTCGCCGGCGCCCAGCATGTCCCGGTAATAGGACAGCGGGGACAGGGTGGCTGAGAAGAACACGGTTGAGCGGAAGCCTTTTCCTGCTTGGGCAAGCAGGTAGGACGGATCCATGCAGAACAGCTTCAGCACGCAGTCGCTGCCGCGAATCTCGGCATAAGTCAGAAAGCGTTCATCATACAGCTTGGCGATCCGGTTATAATGCTGCGACGCAAAATAGGCATCCAGCAGCTGCTCCTGCAGCCCGGGGTCGCCTTTGGGAGCCAGCAGCTCCCGCTCGGCTTCGGCGATGAACAGCTCCAGCCGCTCCACCAGCTCCCGGGGCTGTTCCTGCCACAGCTTCTGGCGGGTTTCGCCCAATTCTTTTTTCAGCTCGATAAAAAACTTGTTGACCGCATCCGCCGCCTTCTGAATCCCTGCATCCACGCCCTTGTATCCGCGCTTCAGCTCGAGAAATGCAGCCTTGCCGATCTCGGCCGAGAACATGTCCCGCCCCCGGTCGACGAGGTTGTGGGCTTCGTCCACGAGCAGCACCGTCTGCTTCTTCTGTTCCTCGGGCAGCCGTTTGAACGAAACCCGGGGATCAAAGATGTAATTGTAGTCGCAAATAACGGCATCCGCCGCATAGGCTGCGTCCAGCGAAAACTCAAAGGGACATACCTGGTGCTTACGCGCGTAACGCTCAATGACGGCACGGTCCATCACCGTTTCCTGGGACAGCATGTCCAGAATCGCCCCGTTGACCCGGTCGTAGTAGCCGTCCGCAAACGGACAGGCATCCTTCCGGCAGACCGTCTCCTCCTGGAAGCAAACTTTGTCCTTGGCCGTAATCGTCACCGTTTGCATCCGCAGTCCTTTGGCCTGCATCAGCGCTAAAGCCTGCTCGGCGGCCGTTCGGGTGATCGTCTTGGCCGTCAAATAAAAGATTTGCCCAAGCAGTCCCTCCCCGATCGCCTTCACGGACGGGAATAGCGTGGACATCGTCTTGCCGATCCCCGTGGGGGCCTTGGCAAACAACCTCCGTTTCTCCTTCACCGCCTGATAGACCGCCCCCGCCAGCTTGCGCTGGCCCTCCCGGTAAGCGTCGAACGGGAACGGCAGTGCGCGGATGCTCTCGTCCCGGAGACGCGCATTCTCCAGCCGGAGCGCGGCATATGGGGTGTAAACGTCCAGCACCCCTATCATAAACGCCTCCAGCTCCGCCAGCGTCAGCGTCTGCCGGAAACGGCGCTCCGTGCCGGTACGCGTCTCCACATAGGTGAGCTGGACCGTCATCCGTTCCAAGCCGTGATCCATAGCGTATATATAGGCGTAAACTTTAGCCTGTGCCCAGTGAACGGGCTGTCCGTCCCCCTCCATCGCATCCAGGCTCGCAGAGGTCGATTTAATCTCATCGATCATCCAGCCTTCATCCGTTTGGATCAGGCCGTCGCATCTTCCCTCAATGACATAGGTCAGGTCCCCGTACGAGATTTCCCGCTTCAGGAACACTTCCTTCTGGTCGCCTTCCCCATAGGTTTTCTGCACCTGCTGGTGAATTCGCGTGCCTTCGACCATGGCGGTGGCCGACCGGAATCCGGAATCTATTTCCCCGCTCGAGAAAGCATATTCCACCAGCGGCCGGACCGATATTCTGATCTCCGTCCGCTCCCGGTTTTCTTCAGACATAGGATCACCCGTTCCCCTTGTTTTTTCCATCATACCATAACTCTCGCAGGCAATCCCAATGCTCTATCCACTAAAAAAAGCCCGTGCCGCCTTGCTAAGGGGCACGAGCTTGCCTGATGAACTTATTCGGAAGCGGCGGGTCACACCACACCACCGTCCTCTCGCTACCTTCGCCGCGTCTCGGTCAGACGGAACTGGTTCACCAGCTGCAACAGCGATCCGGTGATGGATTCCACATTCTCCGATGTGCCACGGACATGCTGCATATCCTCCTGCAGCTCCTGCAAAGTTCCTTCGACCTCTGCCGAGATGCTGCGGTTTTCGATGCTGACGGCAGCTACCTTTTCCATCAGCTCCACCACTTCGCCGACCATTTTTGTCTTGAGGCTGTCCTGACTGCTCGCCTGCCCAAGCATTTCGGAGGCCGAAGCGACGATTCTCGTACCTTCCTCCACCGCTCTGCTGCCTTCGTCCATGGAGGCAAAGGCTGTCTCCACCTGCCCGCCGATCTGCTGCAGCGTCCGCTGAATCTGCTCGGTGGAATGCCGGGTAAGCTCGGCCAGCTTGCGGATCTCCCCCGCTACCACCGAGAAACCCTGACCGTGCTCGCCCGCTCTCGCCGCTTCGATCGACGCATTCAGCGATAACAGGTTGGTCTGCTTGGAAATGTTCTCGATCGCTGTCAGCAGCCCGGCAATGTCCCGGGTCGTTTCCATAAACGTCCGGATCGTCCGATGACTCTCCTCAACCTTGTCCTGGATACGCTTCATCTTGCCACCGATGTGCTGCACTTCGCTTTGCGCCACCGCAATTTGCTGAGCGGCCGCCTCCTCGATTTGCCGCAGGGTGCCGCTCATTTCCACCGACACGTCCTTGGCCACGTCGATATCCTTCAGCTGGCCGCGGATGCCGCGGATCATGCTGTGGACCTTCCCGCTCACCCGCTCCGTGGAGCTGACGGTGGATTGGGCCGTTGCGTGCTGTACTTGCTGGCTGTCCTGAACGTCCTGGGCCGCCTGCTTAACCTGCAGCATAATGCCTTCCAGCGCATCGATCATGCTGTTTACCCATTTGCCGAGCTCCTTGGCCTCGTCATCCGCAAATTCGCGCAGGTCCAGCCGCTGCGTCAAATCCCCCTTGCCCTCAGCGTTGATCCGGATAAACCGGTTCAAGCTGCGGAAATGCTCCGCCGTCCGCCGTGTGCCCCTGCGTTCAAGAATGGAGACCGCGACCCAGCCGCACAGCAGGTTTGCCGCCAGAACCGCGATCAGCCCCGTGACCAGCGGCAGACTCCGGGCCAGCAAACCAAACAGGAGACCGTTCAACACCAGGGCCGCCAAGCCTGTCATCAGGTGCATCTTCCTCATTTTCCAACCGAAGCTCCGGAAGCGGTACACTTCCTCCAAATCCCCTTCGCACATCATCCCCCATACGTCCGGACAATGCGGAAGTTGAAAGGTAACCCCCTTACCGATAACCGGGATGTGCCTGTAATCTGAATATCCGGGAAACTCCACAAACAGATTGCTGCCGTTACGAATCGTGTTCGCGACCCCGGGATGCAGTTCTCCGGTAGCCGGGTCTTTGAACACCAGCTCCAGCTCAGTATGGTTCTTCACCTGTACCGTCCCGTAGTCAGTCCGCACCCCGTCTTTCAAATTATCGCCGTGCGTAAAGGTAAAGTCCTCGAAGCGGCTGCGCGACAGCGCCGTTCCAGGTGCGATGTTCTTATTCAGCCCCGGCTTGGCCATGAATATGTAGTTATCGCCAGAGTCAGGATATACATGCCCTTGCTCCCGTTGGATCAAGTCGCCCAAGACATCGTTCGGAACCCGGCCGCACAGCGCCCCTTTCCACTGACCGTCCTTCATAACCGGAAAAATAAACATCAACGTCATTGCGTCGTGAAACGCCGACGTGCTCGGACCGATCTCCAATGTGGCCGGGTCGGAATAGGGACCGTACAGGCAAGGACTTCCTTGCAGCGTATGCTGCAATCCTGCCGTCAGTAAACCCTCCCGGCTGCAGCTCCCCCCGATGCGGGACGGATCGGTGGAATACACCACCTTCATGTCCTCACGGATCAGAAAAACTTCCGAGAAGTCGGCACCCCTCTTCATATAGGAAGCGAACAGCGGCTCCAAGGCAGCAGCTCCGGCAGCATCCTGAACGATATTGGCGTCGAACGAGACAAGCTGTGCGCTCAAACGCTCCAAATGGGACCAATACTCCGTAACCCAGCTCTCTAATATCTGTATACGATTCTGGGCGATCCCTTCAAAAATGTCCTCGATATCCTCTTTCAGATGACGGTTTAAGCGGTACGACCACCAGAGCGGCAGACCCGTTTTGAAACCAAGCCAATCAAACATCCCCCTCAACCCTTTCAGTAGACATAACATTACATGTCATATTATTTAACATTGTATGGCTTTCGCACATTTTACCTAAAATGCAGGACCTTATCAATGCAATATTTTACAGTTATTAGGGGGTTATTGACCGGCGGGAAATATGCGGGATTTACCAGGGTTTAACGGGGGAAGTCGTGATGTTACAGCTCAGCCCGGCTTTTGCCAACGGACCGGATTCCGGACGTTTTCGGAGAATGTTGCAGAGGAGTGGCGGAAGCGGTTCATTTACTTCCCAATATGGTAAATGATAACTAGAAATGACAAGGATTCGCCTTTTGACATCTTTCTGAGCCGAAGGCATAATAAACCTATTGCCCTCGATTCCATGCGACAAAAGGGCCCAAGCATCCGCAGGATACTCATTTTTTTGCGCAATCATCCAGCTTTTCGCGCGATATACTCAGCTGTCCGGCTTATATCGGCAGGTCAGCCCGTCATTAAAAGGAAGGAAGTTGGTAATGTGTCTTCACTTCGTGGATTTCTGCGAAAACCGTTTGTCTTATTCACCATTCTTTTACTTTTAAAGGGATATTTGGCATGGGCCGTTACGTTTAATGACCTGATGCCCTGGAAACCCATCATTACCGAAATCCCGTTTATTTGGCTCGTTTTCTGTCTGATTGAGTGGTTTGCCGGCAAGCGAAAATTCGGCGCTTATGTCATCGCCAATCTGCTGCTCACCACGATCTTTTTCGCCGTCATTATGTATTTCAAATACTACGGTGTCATCGCAACCTACCACGCCTTGGAGCAGGTCAACCAAGTCACGGCCGTCCGCAACAGCGTCTTCTCGCTGATGGACCCATACTATTTGCTGATCTACGTCGATATCGTCGTCATGTTTATTGTCATGCTGCGCGGCCGCAAGGCACGGGAATGGAGGGGCCAAACCCACCACCGGACTCGCCGCAGCGTCGTTACCGTGCTGTTCATCTTGTCCCTTGTGGTTTGCCTGTTTAACATCGTTCCGAACCGGGCCAGCATGAACGAAATCAAAAAAGCCCAGCAAATGGGCATTTTGAATTATGAAGCGTATACGATTTTCTCCAAGAAAAAAGAGGACAACGTTCCGCTGAACAGCATTACCCAGGCTTCGATCGATGAGCTCAAAGGCATCAACAAGACCGATCAGACTCAGCATTTCGGCGACGCCAAAGGCAAGAACGTCATTATTGTTCAGCTGGAATCGTTCCAAAACTTTCTGGTCAACCTGAAGATCGACGGCCAGGAAATTACGCCCAATATGAACAAACTGGCCAAAGGGCAGTATTACTTCCCGAACTTCAACCAAATGGTCGGGCAAGGCAATACGTCGGATGCCGAATTCGTCGTGAATACCTCGTTCTATGTGCCGCCGAGCGGGGCGGCCACGCAAAACTACGTCGACAAAAAGCTGCCGAGTCTTCCGAGGCTGATGGAGAGCAACGGATACACGACCGCGACTTTCCATACGAACGACGTGGAGTTCTGGAATCGCGGGGAGTTGTACTCGTCCCTTGGCTTCCAGCATTATTACGACAAATCCTTCTACGGCGACGAGGACTCCTTCTTCTTCGGTCCGTCCGATGAAGTGCTGTATAAGAAAACCGCCGTAAAATTGAAGGAAATGGATCAGGAAGACAAACCGTTCTACGCCCAGGTCATTTCGATGTCGGCGCATCACCCGTTTACGATACCGGAGAGAAAATACCACATGCAGCTTCCTGAGCGGTATGACGGCACGTTTGTCGGGGATTATATCCGCGCCCAAAATTATGCGGATTATGCGCTGGGTCAGTTTATCGATGACCTGAAGAAAAACGGCCTCTGGGACGACAGCCTCATCGTCATCTACGGCGACCATATGGGACTGCCGCTGTACTCCCTGGATCGTGATGACAAAGAACTGATGAAGGAAATTTACGGACATGAATATTCCTATTCGGATATGATCAACATTCCGCTGATTCTGGCGGGCGGCTCGATTCAGCAGCCGGAAGTGAACAACACGGTGGGCGGACAGGTCGACATCCTGCCGACCGTCGCCAATCTGACGGGCGTTTCCGTCAAAGATCATATTCATTTCGGGCAGGATCTTTTAAATCAGAGCTATAATTTGATTCCCGAGCGGTATTATCTGCCGACCGGTTCCTTCCTGACCGGCAATGCGCTCTTCGTGTCGGGAGCCGGATATGAGGATGGCGCGCAGTACCCGCTGAGCGGCCGAACCTCGGTGGACGGTGGCACCACGGAAGACGAATATAACCGTGCGCTCAAGCTCCTCAATCTGTCCGACAGCTACGTGAATCAGCAGCCGCTTAAATAGAGTAACGACCGCATGATATGAAAGCCTTGCCTGTAAAATTACGGGCAGGGCTTTTATTTTTGCCGATAAGTAAACAGATTCAGTCAATCCGTTGAAAAGGCAGCCGTTTAAGAAACCGGCTGCCTTTCATGTTCGTTGACTGAATATATGGGTCAGCCCTTAGCTTGGGGAGCCGCCTCCTCCAGGCGCCGGCGCCGTGGAATCGCGGTAGACGATGTCGCCGGCGAGCAAAATTTTTTCCAGCGGCGAATCCGCCTTGTCCATCTGTTCGAGCAGCTTTTCGACAGCCCGGCGGCCCATCGCCTCCTTCGGAACATGGACGGTCGTCAAGGACGGGCTGCCCTTGCCCGCATCGGCGATATTATCGAACCCCGTCACCGACACGTCCTCCGGAACCCGTACGCCAAACTCGATCAACGTATCCATGGCTTTCAGAGCAATCGCATCGTTGGCGCACACCAATGCGGTCGGCAGCGATTTGGATTTGATTCTCCGTGAAATCCACGACCTGATCTCAGCATCAAAGTCGCCGGTTTCCAAATCGGCGAGCGGGATGACCAGACCTTCCTGGCCAGACAGCCCCTGCTCGTCCAGTGCCGTCCGGTAGCCGATGGAACGATCCCGGAAGCTGCGCGAATACCGGTCGTTCCCGATGAATTGCAGCCGCTGATGGCCAATACCGATCAAGTGGGTCGTCAGCCGGGCCATCACATCCATGTTGTTCACAAAGACCGTGTCGGACGGAATGAGCGGATCCTCCATATCGACCAGCACGATCGGCAGCCCCATCCGGTGTACCTCCAGCAGCAGCGGCGTGGAAATTTCCCCAACGCCGATGAGCCCAAGAATCCCCTCCGGATTCAGGAGGCTGACAAAGTTATCTACGTTCTGTTCGGATATGATCACCATGCCCAGTCCCCGTTCCTCGAGGCTGATCGAGATCCCTTCCATAATTTTGCCCCAGTACAGCGATTCCCTGTTCTGAAAACGGATATTAGGCATCAGCACGATCACGGAATGCTTGACGCCGCTGCGCTTAAGAGTAGTGGATTCCGTGCGCGGGCTTCTCATATAGGCTTTCTTTTGCGAAAAATACCCGAGCTGGGAAGCCGCCTGAATCACCCGCTCCCGGGTCATCTCATTAACTCCGCCCTTGCCGGACAGCGCCTTGGATACAACGAACTTGGATACGCCCAGATGGTCGGCGATTTGCTGCATCGTAATCTTTTTGGCCATCGTCTCTATTTCACCTCAAATAAACTATCATTCATGTTACGAACATCGTAAAAGGCTGCTTCGGCTGTCCGCTTCCTAAAGGCGGGCAAAACGTCGGTAAATACCCTCGGTCTATTTACAGCCGCTTCTAATGAAATCGGGTTTGTTAGCCTGCAGAATCATCAACATTATAACAAAATGGGGACCGGCATTATATAGAGACGATATCGAAGAACCGAGAAACGAAAATCTTTTCCATATTGGGGATAAAAGGGATTGACTCCCATTACACATTCGTATACATTTGTATACAAACAGAACAACAGGTATACTCATTTTCTAATTTAAGGAGTGATATCAATGAAAGAGGATACGAACAACGAGGCAGGCCGTCACCCGGATTCGGCCGCGGATCCCCGCATTCTGGAGGCTGGCGGCCGCTGGGAGCGAGGCGACCGGCGCGGCGGGGGCCGCGGACATGGACACCACGACCACGGCCGCCGCGGCAAGAGGGAGCATCAAGGCGACGACGAGGGCGGCCGGAGCTTCCACAGCGCCCAGACGTTTCGACGCGGCCGCGTGCTGATGTTCCTCGAACGCATGCAGGTGATGCGCAGCACGCTGATGCAGCAGCTGAACCAGCCCGAGTTCCAGCCGATCCAGCAGGTTATTACCGGCGAGCTGAAAGCCGTTGACCAGATGATCCAAGAGTACATCCATACTTTTGAGCTGCGTGAAATGGGGGAAGGCGAAGTCTTAGGTTCTTCGCCTGGAGGCCAGGCGCAGTCTGCCGATCCTGATACCAAGTGAGGTCCCGCCTATGTGGAAATTGATGTTATCCTATCTTCGCCCTTACAAGGTGTCGGCCCTGCTGGCTCCTCTGCTGATGCTGCTCGAGGTATCCATGGACCTGCTGCAGCCTGCGCTGATGGCGAACATCGTCAATAAAGGAGTCGTCCTCGGCGACCTTGCGTACATCGAGCGAACGGGTCTTATCATGCTTGGGGTTGCCGTAGTCGGCCTGCTTGGAGGCGTGGGGTGCACCGTCTTTTCGACTTATGCCTCCCAGCATTTCGGCACCGATCTCAGGGACCACCTGTTCCAGAAAATACAGACGTTTTCCTTCCGTAATCTTGATGAGCTGAAGACCGGATCGCTCATTACCCGGCTGACGAACGACGTCGTTCAGCTGCAGACGGTAGTCCAGATGATTTTGCGGAGCATCCGCTCCCCGCTGCTGTTCCTCGGCAGCCTTATCATGGCTTTGTGGATCAGCCCACGGCTGACACTTATCTTGGCTGTATCCATTCCTGTCTTGGTCGTCTTTCTCGTCCTGCTGATCCGTAAGTCTTTTCCGATGTTCGGCCGCGTTCAGTCGATGCTCGATCAGGTCAACGGCGTCCTGCAGGAGAACCTGGCCGGGATTCGGGTCGTCAAGGCTTTTGTCCGCGCAGGCTATGAACGCAAGCGTTTTGCCGGCGCCAACGGCGAATACACGAAGGAGGCCATTTCGGCCAACCGGCTCTTGGGGCTGAACATGCCGGTCATGACGCTGATCCTTAATTTGAGCGTCGTGGCGGTGCTCTGGTACGGAGGCGCCCTTACCCGCGGCGGGTCTCTTCCCGCTGGCGACTTGATCGCCTATATCAATTACGTGACTCAGCTCCTGTTCGCCATGTTGATGGTGAGCAACATGCTGACCTTCATCTCCCGGGCCAGAGTTTCCGCAGCCCGGGTGCAGGAAGTGTTTGACGAGCAGCCGGACATCGTCGATCCTGCCGGTGCCAATGCCATGGAACCGGCTGCCGCGGACGTCGTTTTCGAAAACGTATCCTTCGGTTACGGGGAGCACCCGCATGCCGATCCCGTGCTCAGCGGGATCAGCTTTACGGCCAAACCCGGACAAACAACCGCCATTCTCGGCGTGACCGGATCAGGCAAATCATCGCTCGTGCACCTGATCCCGCGGCTCTATGACGCCACCGGCGGACGCGTTCTCATCGGCGGCACGGATGTCCGCGACATCCCGCTGGACACTCTCCGCGGGATGGTCGGCATGACGCTGCAGCAGTCTGTGCTGTTCAGCGGCATGGTGCTGGAGAACATCCGATACGGCCGGCCCGACGCTTCGCTTGCGGAAGTGACCGCGGCGGCCAAGGCTGCCCAGGCCCACGATTTTATCATGCAGATGCCGGACGGCTATGAGACCTTGATCGGGCAAAAAGGCGTCAACCTGTCCGGCGGGCAGAAACAGCGCTTGTCGATCGCCCGCGCGCTGCTCGTGAAGCCGCGGATTCTCATTCTGGACGACAGCACCAGCGCGGTCGACGTCGGCACGGAATCGCGCATCCAGGCGGCGCTGAAGGAACTGATGAACCGCAGCACCAACATCATCATCGCGCAGCGGATCAGTTCGGTCATGGAAGCCGATCAGATCCTGGTGCTGGAGAACGGCGCCATTGCCGCCCGGGGAACCCACGAAGAACTGCTGCGTACCAGCGCGATCTATCAGGATATTTACCGTTCGCAGCGGAAGGAGGAAGATACGCATGCCGCAGCCAACTAAACCCGCCGGCGCCGATCCCGGTCGTGGAGGCCCTCCTATGATGGGCCATGGACCGGGCCGAAACATGGTGATGCAGAAAGCCAAGCCCAAGCAGGCTGCCGCTACCCTGAGAAGACTGTGGGCCTATTTGAACCGCCAGCGGTTCGGATTGATCATTGTATACGTTACGACCATTCTCAGTGCAGTCATTTCCCTGATCGGCCCCTTCCTGCTCGGCAAAGCGATCGACCGCTTCATCATGCCGAAGGAGCATGAAGGCTTCTGGTCTCTCTGCCTGCTGATGATCGGCATCTACGTGCTGGGCAGCGTGGTCTCCTGGATACAGGTGTACGTCATGACGGCGGTTTCCCAGCGCACCGTGCTGGCCCTCCGCGAGGATTTATTCGATAAATACCAGCAGCTGCCGCTGCGCTTTTTCGATACCCATCCGACCGGAGAGCTGATGAGCCGCACGACCAATGACATCGAGAACGTATCAAACACGCTGAATCAGAGCGTGACGCAGCTCTTGAACAGCATCATTATGCTGGCCGGATCGCTGGTCATCATGCTGAGACTCAACCTGCCCCTTACGCTCGTCAGCCTCATCAGCATTCCGCTCGTGCTCGTGGCCACCCGCCAAATCACAAAGCTGACCCGCAAGCTTTTTAAAGCCCAGCAGCAGCACCTCGGCGAACTCAATGGCTTTATCGAGGAAACCGTCAGCGGGCAAAAAATCGTCAAGCTGTTCCGCCGGGAGCCTGTTGCGGTCGAACAGTTCCAGAAGATCAACCGGAAGCTGAATCAGGTCGGAATCCGTGCGCAGATCGTCTCCGGCATGGTCGGGCCGGTCATGAACATGGTGAACAACCTCAGCTTCGCTCTGATCGCGGCGGTCGGCGGATGGATGGTGTTAAAAGGGCATACCTCCGTCGGCATCATCGTCAGCTTCCTGAACTATTCCAAGCAGTTCGGCCGGCCGATCACCGATCTGGCCAACCAGTTCAACCTGATGCAGTCCGCCATTGCGGGGGCCGAGCGCGTGTTTGAGATTTTCGACCTCGACACCGAGTACGCCGAGGACCGCAAGCGGGCCACCACGGAACTTGGACAGGTGAAAGGCAGCGTCGAATTCAGAAACGTGTCCTTCAGCTATAAACCGGGGACGCCGGTGCTGCAGGACGTATCCTTTACCGCCGATCCCGGCCAGATGATCGCCCTCGTCGGCCCTACGGGCGCAGGCAAAACGACGATCATCAACCTGCTGACCCGTTTTTACGAGATCGATCAGGGCGACATTTGCATCGACGGAGCGAGCATCCGCGATACGGACAAAGACAGCCTGCGGTGCAAGGTGGGGATCGTCCTCCAGGACGCCTACGTCTTCTCCGGCAGCATCCGCGAGAACATCCGGTTCGGACGACTTGCTGCGACCGATGCCGAAGTGGAGCATGCCGCCAAGCTGGCGAATGCCGACCGCTTCATATCCCGTCTGCCGGACGGGTACGATACGGTCCTGGCCGCCGAGGGCAGCAACCTCAGCCATGGACAGCGGCAGCTGCTGACCATTGCCCGGGCGATCCTCGCCGATCCGGCCATCCTCATTCTGGATGAGGCCACCAGCAGCGTTGATACCCGGACGGAAATGCATGTCCAGGAAGCGATGCAGACGCTGATGAAAGGGCGGACCAGCTTTGTCATCGCCCACCGGCTGAGCACGATCCAGGATGCGGACCGGATTCTGTTCATCCACGGCGGACGCATTGCCGAGCAGGGGAACCACCGGGAGCTGCTGGAATCCAAAGGCTTCTACTATGACCTGTACACCAGTCAGTTTCAACGGGCGATATAACTTATTCGGCATAAAAAAACTCCGGATGCCTTTGCGGGCGCTTCCGGAGTTTTTTTCGATAATCGTTTTTTCGATGATAGATGATATTAGAATAATAGGCTAGCCCTCCACGGGGGTCAGGATCACCTGCGGCTCCGGGTCGGGAATCGAGTCCCTTTCCGTCCCCTTTCTTAAACGGATGTACCGGCCAATAAATTGGTGTATCCTGCGCTTGTACTCTGCTTTGTCCACAAAATAAGCGTTTGCGTGCGAAGCCCCCTGGGCCACGTAGACTTCCTTCTCCCCTGCCGCGGCTTCCACAAGACGATGCAGCATGGCGTATGGGACGAACGTATCGCGGTCCCCGTGAATGAACAGAATCGGAAGTTTTGTCCGGGCCACCTGCGTTAACGCCGACGCTTCTCCGAAGGCGTATCCTGCCCGCAGTTTGCACATCAGGCTGGTCGCCGGCAGCAGCGGAAAAGGTGGGAGCTTATACATCTGCTTGAGCTGATGGGTCAAAATGTCACGCACCGACGTATAAGCGCAGTCGGACACGATGCACTTTACCTGCCCAGGAAGCTCTTCCCCGCTGGTCATCAGCACCGTTGCCCCTCCCATAGATACGCCATGCAGTATGATTTCCGCTTCGGGCCCGCTGCGATCGATGACCATGCCGATCCACCGTAGGATATCCTTGCGGTCCGGCCAGCCAAATCCGATGTAATTTCCACCGCTTTGGCCGTGCCCCCGGTTATCCGGCATCAGCACGTTCATGCCCAACTCGTGGTACAGCTTTGCAAAAGCCCCCATTTCCCGGCCCTGGCTGGAATAACCATGCACGACGATGGCGGTTTGGCGGGTGGCCGCGTCCGCGGGGATAAAATACCCTTTGAGGGCAATTCCATCCGAGGACGTCAGCTCCAATGTTTCAACAGGCTGACTGTGAAGCCACTCCTCCTCCAGCTCCCAGGGGTATTCTTCCTTGACCAGCGCCGGATCGGCCTCCAAAAACTCCTTGGTACTGCGCTTGATGCCCACATTATAGAAATAAGCACTTGCCGCGGCCAGCAGCAGAACGATCGCGGCCAGGCAAATGATGGCGACCCATACGGCGGTGAACATATCGTGATCTTTCCCTCCCGATCTCAGGTGAATATTGGATATGTATAAAATAACATTCCAGGGCACCGCATACAATGGCGTTTCCGCGTGTTGTGGCGGGGCTAGGGGGCGGACCGAAGCGCGAGACAATCACGCGATCACGCGATCATGCTGCTGCATCAGCCCGGCACTCTCTCCCCTTTATCTACATAAAAGTCCCACACCTGGCCCTTCGAACGGCTTCAGCCGCAATCTGTTCCAGACATGCAAAAACAGCCCTTCCGTCGGCCGGATAGAGCTGATTCGCTGTGCTGCAGGATATTGAACTAAAGTTCGCCTTATTATCCAGGGAGTTTTATCCGCATATTAAAGTCAAGGTTTGCATGTTTCTCCATTTCGCTCAATCCAAACAATACAAGGCCTTGCACGTGGCTTTAAGCTCTATCCATTCCTATAAAATTGAACCGAGGGTGAACATGTCCCCCAGTCCAATCCACCCACATGCTACTTTTTGTTTTTCGCCATTGACCGCAGCGCTTCCCGATAGGCATTGTCCGTGCTGCGGTCCGGCTTTGGCGGCGGCGGTTCCTCTTCCTTGGCCGGCGTGCCTCCGGAAAACTGCCGGAGCGCCTCCCGGTAGGCCCGGTCGCTCTGCAGATCGGAAGCTTGCGGATGCCGGGTTGTCAGCGTTGCCGGCTTTGGATTTCTTGGCGGCTCGTTGGTCACCGGCCCGTTGGTCAACGGCGGCGTTTCCTCCGTCTTCACAGGTTCAAGATGTGCGGCTGGCTCCTCCGCTTCTTGGTTTTTTCGGACTGATTCCTGAGCCTGCTTTTTCGCCGATTTTTTGGACATCCGGGCGTTGTAAATAAAAAGAAAAACCAGGGCGAGGACAGCCAGAACGATAAAGGCGATAATCATAGCCTTGTACCTTACCTTGCTGCCGAGGAGAATCGTCCGGCCAATACGGCTACGCGCTTACCTAATGCACGGCCCAAGGCGAGGTCGTTTTCGCTGGGCAGGTTTTTGGGATCATCCTCCGAGAGCTCCACGGGACAAGTCACACCCACGCCGTAATACGATCCGTACAGGGCGTTCTCCGGAATGTTCCCGGGAAGACCGACGACAATCATGCCGTTATGGAGCATCGGCGTCAGGAGATTGATCATGGTGGACTCCACCCCTCCGTGCACGGTTGCCGTCGTGCAGAATACAGCCCCGACTTTGTCGACCAGTTTGCCCTGCGCCCACAGGTAGCCCAGCCGGTCGATCCAATTTTTCAGCCCCGCGCTGATGGTTCCAAAATGCCCCGGACACCCCCATACGATAGCATCCATATCCTCAAGTTTATAAATATCGGCTTCATTGACGTGAGCCATCTCTGCCTCAGCCCCGTCAACGCTCGATGCCCCTTCCCAAACGGAACGCGCCAACGCTTCCGTGTGGCCGTTTTCACTGTCGTAAACCACATACACTCTCATGTTTAACTCCCCTTTCATCAACTGGATTTCTTATTTATCCCCAGGGCCGCGTCCCTTTATCCTTGCGGAAAGCCGAGGATTTCCATTGCTGAATATGAATGGAGCAATTAGGAGATGCTCTTCTATATCTGAACTGAGGAAGCCAAATTTAGGAGGGAATATGCTTTTATGAATTCGCGTGCACTGCTGGTCAACGTCGTAGTCGTCATCATTGTGCTCGTCCTAGGCGGCGCGGCTATTTATTACTACAACCAGACATCCAACTATATTAAAACCGACAACGCCCAAGTTACCGGACAGGCCGTTTCCATTACCGCACCCGCGGCCGGTAAGCTCACGACCTGGAATGGTTCCGTCGGCAAATATTATAATTCCGGCGATGTCGTAGGAAGCGTGACAGCCGGAGGTACCCGGCTCGATATTACGTTCCCTGTGAACTCCACCATCGTACAGCAAACCGCCGTTCCGAACGCCTACGTATCCCCAGGGACTGCGCTGGCAAGAGCCTACAACCTAAACAACTTGTGGATTGCGGCCAATATCGAAGAAACCAAGCTGGATAAAATCAAGGTCGGCCAAACCGTCGACGTGTATGTCGATGCTTTTCCGGATACGACGCTGACCGGCAAAATCGATCAAATCGGATTGGCTACCGCGTCCACGTTCTCGCTGTTTCCAACGACCAATTCCAATGCCAACTACACCAAAGTGACGCAAGTCATCCCTATCGTCGTTACCATTGAGGGGTATAAAGGCCTCGGAATCGTTCCAGGCATGAATGCGACTGTCCGAATCCATATTTAGGGGGCTTGTCTAATGGAAAACATACACATGGGGCGGACGTTGACGGTGCTCATGCTCGGGGCGTTCGTCTCCATCCTGAACCAGACGCTGCTGAACGTGGCGATCCCCCACCTGATGAACGATTTCAACGTTTCGGCAACGACGGTGCAGTGGCTGTCCACCGCCTACATGCTGGTGAACGGTGTGCTCGTTCCGGTCACCGCTTTTCTGATCGAGTCCTTCGGCACCCGGGTTCTATTCATTACGGCCATGAGCCTTTTTACCGTTGGCGCGGTGCTCTGCGCCGTCAGTACCAACTTTCCGCTGATGCTGTTCGGCCGCGTCGTGCAGGCCAGCGGAGCGGGGATTATTATGCCCGTCGTGATGAACGTGTTCCTGACGGTATTCCCGCCCGAAAAACGCGGAACCGCGATGGGCATGATGGGGATTGCCATGATGTTCGCTCCGGCGATCGGACCGACGCTATCGGGCTGGATCGTGGAGCACTATACGTGGCGGATTTTGTTTTTCATGGTCATTCCGCTGGCCGTTCTCGACATTCTGTTCGCCTTGAAATGGCTGAACAACATCAACCGCCTGACCAAACCGAAATTCGACACTTGGGGCGTCATCTTCTCCACCCTTGGCTTCGGAATACTGCTCTATGGCTTCAGCTCCGCCGGAGACAAAGGCTGGACCAGCTTCACGGTGCTCGGCTCGCTGATTGTAGGTGCGGTCTTTATCATCCTGTTTATCGTGCGCGAGCTGAATATGGACACGCCGATGCTCGATTTCCGCGTGTTTAAATACGACATTTTTTCGGTTTCGACGGTCGTCGGCGGCCTCGTCAACATGACGATGTTCGGAGCGATGCTGCTGCTCCCGATTTACCTGCAAAATATCCGCGGGTTCACCCCGCTTCAGTCCGGCCTGCTCCTTCTACCGGGGGCGATCCTGATGGGGATCATGTCCCCGATCTCGGGAGCGATTTTCGATAAAATCGGCGCACGGCCCCTCGCCATTGTCGGCCTGCTCATCACCGCGGTCATGACCTTCGAGTTCAGCCGATTGACCGATGCCACGTCATATTCGCATCTGATGCTGCTCTATACGATCCGCAGCTTCGGTATGTCGCTGATTATGATGTCCGTGCAGACCGAGGGGCTCAACCAGCTTCCCTACAACCTCGGAAGCCACGGGACGGCAATGTCCAATACGATGCGGCAGGTGGCCGGGTCGATCGGGACCGCACTGCTTGTAACGGTCATGTCGACGCGGACGACGTTTCACGTCGCCGAATCCGCCACGCTCTACAACGAGGACAACCCGTTCATCATGCAGGATATCGCCGCATTGGGACAGGAAGTCGCCGTCACTGCCGGCGTTCCCGCTGAGACGGGCGTGTCTCTGGCACTGCAATCGGTGCTCGGGCTGGTGTCAACGAACGCAAGCATCAACGGCATCAATGACGCCTTTATTGTGGCGACCTGGTTTGCCATCGCCGCCTTGTTCTTTTCCCTCTTCCTGCGCCGGGCGCGCAAAGGAAAACGTTCCGGCAGCCCGGCCAAGCAGCCATAAGCTCGGCACCAACAAGACGAACCGCCAGCAATATGGGGCTCCCGTCCATGAGGTTCATTATACAAAGCCGCTATCCCGTAAGGGATAACGGCTTTTTTAATTTTCGGACAAGATTCTCCGTTGTAGTCGTACAAGCTGGCCCCTTCTCATAAGATGTAACAATGCGACGATAGATCAATGAAGGAGGTTCTCCCTTAATGAGTGTATGGATCAGCCATTTCCTGCTTGGCCTCTCTCTATCCGCTCCGATTGGCCCGATTAATGCGGCGCAGATGGACCGCGGACTGCGTGGAGGCTTTTTACATGCGTGGCTGGTGGGTCTCGGGGCCATGGTGGCCGACGGCATCTTTATGCTGCTTGTGTATTTCGGGGTGATTCATTTTCTCAACATCCCCTTTATGAAAACATTTCTGCTGTTGTTCGGGTTCTTTATCCTGACTTATATCGGGGTAGAAAGCCTCCTAACCGCTGGAAAAGCGGGCATGGAAACCCGCAGCAGCAATGAATCGCATGTCAAATCCTTCAGCGCCGGCTTCATCATGTCCATTTCCAATCCACTGTCCATCCTGTTCTGGATGGGGATTTACGGTTCGGTTCTCGCCGATATGATCGCCAAATACGAAGCCAAAGAGGTCCTCCTGTACAGCTGCGCTATCATGGCCGGCCTGATGCTGTGGGATGTGTTGATGGCTTTGGTGGCCAGCATGTTCCGGCGGATGCTCACCAACCGCCTGATCAGAGCCATTTCGGTTATTTCAGGGTTCTCGCTTATCGGATTCGGCCTCTATTTCGGATACGAGGCATACCGAATTTTGTTCGGGTCCTGATCGTTCTTGGGCCAGTCTCGGCGTGCTCTTTGTTATCGTACGAGCTCTTCTTCGGCCCATCGGCGTTGTTCCAGAAGCGGCGCATCACCAGCGTGACGCAGCCGATGATGACGATGAACCCGAGGCTGATAAAAAAGCCGGGGCGGCTGATTTTATGAAACAGCGTGCCGACCAGCGTCAGGACGATCAGCGCCATGCCGATATACAGCTTGACCTTTCCCCAACCCGTGAGCTTCAGCAGCTTGCCCGACGTCAGCAGGATAAACAGCCAGTTATACAGCAGCATCAAGCCTGCGGCCGTCGTAATGTACTCATATACGCTTTTGGGCATCAGAAGTGCGGATACCACGGAAGCGAGAAGCCCCACAGCCGTCAAACCGATGGCCGGCAGGGGCTTTTTCCCTTCCTTCTTCTTTCCTTTGATGAAAAGAGGCGGCGCATCCCCGTCGCTGGCCAGCGTCACGATCATCGTCGTTACCGCGAACAGCGAGGCCGTCATCGTCGAGAAGCCGGCAATGATGAGAACCGCATTAAACAAATGCGGCACAAACGGCAGCTTGTAGTCGACGAGTGCCACCACAAAGGGGCTCTCCTCGGCAGCATAGGATCTCCAGGGCTCAAGAATTAGCGCCAGCCCGATGGAAGTGACATAGACAGACGCTAACAACAGCAGCATCATTTTGCCCGCTTTTGGCGCTTCTTTGGGCTCATTCAGCCTCATCGTCATCAGTCCCAGCGCTTCCAGTCCCCCGTATCCGTAAAAGGCGAAAATGAGCGCTGCCCAAAATCCCGTAAACCCGCCCGGTATCCAATCCCGTGGAAAAGCGGGGCCGTGGGCGTCCGTCCGGAGCAGGCCGGTTACCGCGAGAACGGCGATCACGATAAACATGAAAATCGCCGCGATTTTTAGCACGGCAAAAATGTTCTCCATTCGCTCGAACCCCTTGGTCCCGATCCAAATGATGAGGAGTCCGAGAACACCGTACCCCGCCGCAAAGCACCACATCGGAATCTGCGGAAACCAAAAGCGCGAAAACAAGGCAAGCGCCGTTAACTGGCTCCCCATGATGAGCAGCTCCGACGACCAGTACACCCATCCGCTGCTGAACCCTGCCCACCGGCCAAAGGCCTTCTTCGCATAGGAGCGAAACGAGCCCTCCATCGGGTCCTCCGCCGTCATCTGCGACAGCTTGTCGTAGACCAGGTAAGCCCCGAACGCCGCCAGGACGTACGCAACGACCCCGGAAGGGCCGCCGATCTCAATCGCAATATGAGAGCCCAGAAAAAAGCCCGTACCGACTGTACAGGCAACCCCAAGGAGCGACAGCTGCCACCATTTCAGCTTCTTCTCTTTCGTCTGGTAGCCTTGGTTCTGTGCCATAAATGTCTTCCTCCACGGTATTGGTCGAATTCTGTTTATCATCCCCTGGAGCTGACATCTTATGTACTTTATACCGGGTCCCTGAGGCTCGGAGGCTTTATGGAACGGGCTGTCTTATGCAGGAGCCGCATGCCGCAATTTGCAATAGCAGGAACGCGGAAAAAGCCGCAGCCTGCAGAGTTTCCATCCTCCTGCAAACCACGGCTTTTGAAATAGATAGCCCAATGATTCCTTTTACAATACGTTACTTCTTGATTCCCCAAGCTTTCAAAATGGCATCATGCACATACGTATTTTCGTAGACGCCTGCAAACAGCTCGGCTCTGCTGCCCATAGCCGTCAGGGGAACGTCCACGCCGGAGTGGCCGGAAGTCGTCCAGTCTACATAGAACTGATCCTTGGAGTTCGCGATGGCAAACGGACCGTCTTCCTTGGAGATGCCGTCTCCGGACTCGTCCTTGTCATCCGGTTCTTCGATCGTCAAGCCGCCTGTCTCATGGTCGGCAAGCACAAGCACCAGTGTGTCAGGATTCTTCTTCGCGAATTCCTTGGCTGCGCCTACGGCTTTATCCAGCTCCTGGCCGGCTTTGATCGTCAGCTTGGCGTTATTTTCATGCGCCATTTCGTCCGTGCCTTCTTCCTCGACCATCAGGAAAAAGCCTTTTTTATTTGTGGAGAGGGTATCCAGCGCTTTCTTCGTCATGTCCACGAGCGGTACCGTTGGATTGTACAGGTCACCCTGTCCTTCCTCTCTTTGCTGGAACATTTCTTCATTGGCGAACAGGCCCAGAATTCTGCCGTTCTTCGCTTTGCTCAACTCTTCTTTGTTCGTTACAAATTGATATCCGAGCTGCTTAGCTTTCTCCACCAGGTTGCCCTGAGTGCCCTTGCTTCCTTCTGTCGGATCTTCAGCAGGCTGATCCGGATGCGGACCCGGCGTACCTTGCGGGTACCAGAAATCCTCACCGCCGCCCAGCAGCACGTCTACCTTTTTCTCCAAGTATTGCTTGGCGATATCACTTTGTTTGGAGCGGTCTTCCACGTGGGATGCGAATGCTGCAGGCGTTGCGTCGGTAATTTGGCTTGTCGTCACAAGGCCCGTTGATTTGCCGTTCTCCTTGGCGATTTCAAGCAGCGTTTTGACCGGCTTTTTGTTTGCGTCCACCCCGACAGCTCCGTTGTAAGTTTTGACGCCGCTGGCAATGGCCGTTCCCGCTGCGGCGGAATCCGTGACGGTAGTCGTGGAGTGTGTGCGCAGAAGTCCAACATACGGCATATCGTCCATTTGCAGCTTGCCGTTGACGCCAACTGTGCTCAGACGGATTGCGTCGCGTGCTGCGGTGCCCATACCGTCACCGACGAACAGGATGACGTTTTTGGCTTTGCCCGCATTTTGCGAAGGGGCTTTCGAATTTCCTTGGGCGCTGACCGATCCCGTAAAAATCAAACTTGCCGCCGCGCTCAGGCAGAAAGCGGTTTGAACCAGACGTTTACTGCGTTTCATTCATCATTCACTCCTTTAAGGGATTCTAGCATGTCCCCATTATAGGAACCGATTGTTAAACGGGATGGCGGAGTTTGTAAAATGTACTTCATATTTGCGAAAGGGCAGGGCAAGGGCCGGACGGGCCCTATCGGGCTTCGGGTGAAATCTATTTTCTTCTGGTCCCCGGATTATGATATATTTCATATCAGGAAGACCTATTTTTAATAGAAGTGGAGAAGGAGGAAACACAATTGGAATTCAGAATTGAGAAAGACACCATCGGCGAGATCAAGGTTCCGGCGGACAAGCTCTGGGCGGCACAAACCCAGCGCAGCTTTGAAAATTTTGAAATCGGCACGGAGAAAATGCCCCTTGAGCTGATTCGTGAATTCGCTATCCTTAAAAAAAGCGCGGCCCTAGCCAATAAAGAGCTCGGCAAGCTGATCGCAGAGAAATCGGGCGCCATCGTCGCAGCTGCCGACGAAGTCATCGCCGGCAAACTGGACGAGCATTTCCCGCTCGCTGTATGGCAGACCGGAAGCGGCACCCAGTCCAACATGAACGTGAACGAGGTCATCGCCAACCGGGGGAACCAGCTGCTTCAGGAACAAGGCAGCGACCAGCGTATCCACCCGAACGACGACGTCAACAAGTCGCAAAGCTCCAATGACACCTTCCCGACCGCTATGCATATTGCCGCCCTGGTCGCCGTGGAAGATCAAGTTCTGCCTTTCCTGGCGAAGCTGAAGGAAACCTTCCGCGCCAAGAGCGAGCAGTTTATGGATATTATCAAAATCGGCCGGACCCACCTCCAGGACGCAACCCCGCTTACCCTGGGCCAGGAAATCAGCGGATGGCACCGGATGCTGGAGAAGAGCGAAAGCATGATCCGCAGCAGCATGGAATCCCTGCGTGAGCTGGCGATCGGCGGCACCGCGGTAGGAACCGGCATCAACGCCCATCCGGAGTTCGGCGCAATGACGGCAGCCAACATCAGCAAGCTGACCGGCAAAACGTTCACTTCGGCGGAAAACAAATTCCACGCGCTCACGAGCCATGACGAAATCGTCTATGTTCACGGCGCGCTGAAAGCGCTTGCCGCAGATCTCATGAAAATCGCCAACGACGTGCGCTGGCTGGCCAGCGGTCCGCGCTGCGGCATCGGCGAGCTGACGATTCCGGCCAATGAGCCGGGCAGCTCCATCATGCCGGGCAAAGTCAACCCGACGCAGAGCGAAGCGCTGACGATGGTCGTCTGCCAGGTCATGGGCAACGACGCGGCGATCGGCTTTGCGGCGAGCCAAGGCAATTTCGAGCTGAACGTGTTCAAACCGGTCATCATCTATAACTTCCTGCAGTCCGCCCGCCTGCTGGGCGACGCCATGCGCTCATTCAACGACCACTGCGCCATCGGCATCGAGCCGAACCGTGCAGTGATCGAGCGCAACCTGAATCAGTCGCTCATGCTCGTGACGGCGCTCAACCCGCACATCGGCTACGAAAACGCCGCCGCGGTCGCCAAGCTGGCGCACAAGGAAGGCCTGACGCTGAAAGAGGCGGCCTTGAAGAGCAACCTGCTCACCGAAGAGCAGTTCGACGCCGTCGTACGTCCGGAGGAAATGATCCATCCGAAGGAGTAGTTTAAGGAGGAAGTAGCGGAGGAGTGAGCAGATCCATGTCAGCATATCCTGGAGCTGGTTCCTCCACGCTCTGCCCCCCGCATGAAGTAAAAAAGTCGAGTGTTAGCCAGGAATGCTCCTGGCCTACTCGACTTTTTTTAATATGATATTCGGCACGCACACACACAGGGTATTCCACGCATACTGGATATCCATGCCCCTCTCAGGTCGTCATCGCTCCCTGTTCTGCCCCAGTCGCGGCAAGTTTCGCTTTGCAGTGCGCCAACCGGGCCTCTTCCTGCTTTCTCGCGGCGTAATAACGCCGGAAGCGGACGGAATAACCGAGCATGTACAGCACCAGCAGCGAGGCCAGTGTGTTCAATACGACGAGCGATACGTGCAGATCGAAAAAGTACGTCAGCACGCCCGTGCCGACAACCGGCACGATAAATCCGGCATAGCCGGCAAGGTAAAAGGTCGTGATCACCTTTGGCCGAACCTCGGCGTGTGGCAGCTCACCCGCCAGCCGCAAGCTGATCTGGAACGTCCAGCCGCTGCCAAGGGCTTGAACAAATACACCGATCCACAGCAGAACGATGCTTCCGGTGGATCCCGAAAAGACGACAAGCCAGGCCCCTAGCGACAGCATCGCGATGCCAAGCCGCAAACGGGTGACCGGTTCGCTCGCCAATGGCATCATCTGCAGCAATGCCCCTCCCCCCAGCAGCAGCAGGATGAGCAGGCCAGAGACGGACAGGTTGGACGTATGAAGAACGCTTTTTACAAAGGAAGGGATCAGGGACAAAATAATGCCGTTCAGCGTAAACAGCGTAAAGATCGGCAGGGCGCTAAACGACCAGAAGTGCGGACCGATCTCGGACGGTACCCCCAGCGATATCGGTGCAGGTGATGCTTTGGGCCGGCCCTTTTGCGCCAGAAAATCGGTATCCTTCAACGTTTCCAGAGCAAACCATGCGCTTACCAATAATGCCGTCAACAGCCAGAACGGAACGCGCAGCGGCATCAAGTGCAAATACTGAATGACAAGTCCCGTCACAGCCGGACCCAGACCGAATCCGACGGATACCGTTATCCCGGATAAGGTGATGGCCAGAGGGATTTTATCGCCCGGTGTCTGCTTCAGCAAAAACGCCACCGCGGTACCCGTAAACGTTCCGTACGCAATCCCCTCCAGAATTCTTGCGGCATACACAAGCCACGCCTGCTGACTGCCCATAAATACCAGGGTAGCAAGAATGGAGATCCATACGCTGATCCGGAGTACCCGTTTGAGCCCCCATCCGCTTCCCCTAGATCCGGAAACCAGCAGCGACGGCAGCAAAAATAGGGCATACACGGCAAACAAAATCGTAATCTGCAAACTGCTTAAATGGTAACGCTCCTGGTAGAGCGGAAATAACGGGGACGTAAACGTCGCCCCGATCGACATCATCAAAATGACCCAAAGCATGCGTTTCAAGAGAATCACCCTCACTTATTGGAATGTTCGTTCAAGAAAAGAGCAAAGAAAGCGAGATGCTCCCTTGTGAAAAAATCAGCCTTTAATCCATCTACGAGCCCTCTAATTAGAACACATCAAAATCCGAATTTTATTTGAATGCCCGTTCAAAAAAAAGGCTTGAAAAAGGGAGACACACAGCATGGATACATAGCATGACACTGCATCATTGTTTCAACTTGCATAGACGCCGTTAAAACACCGTCGATACCGCGACTGCACAAATATCCTCCAGCACGCCGCGATCGGCGGCCGTCCGGGCCATGACATGCAATCCTTGCTTAATGCCGTTCAAATACCGGGCCAGCTGGCGCGGGCTTTGCTTGCTTCGCAGCAGCCCCTTATTCTGCGCCCGCATCAAAAAGCTGAACAGCAGCGCTTCCGTATGCATATAGTGCGCATCGATCCGGCTGGCGACGTTCGGGACAAAAGCCACCGCTCCCAAGGTCGTGTTCGTCATCAGACAGCCGCGTCCCCGGGCCGCGTTATTCAGCGAAACGTCGATCACCTTGGAAAAATAACGCTCCAGCAGCTCCTTTGGAGAGTCGCTGTCCTCTTTTAAAATATAGTTGTAGTTCTCGTCCGCTCTTGCGCTGAAACGGTCCAGGCAAGCCAAAAACAGCTCATGCTTGTCGCCGAACGTATCGTACAGGCTGCCTCGGTGAATCCCGAGGTGATCGCATAAATCCTGAATCGAGGTGCTCTCGTAACCTTTCTCCCAAAACAGGTCCAGCGCCTGGTCGACGGCTTTTTCCTGGTCGAATTCCTTGTGTCTGCCCATAACCATCAACGCTCCTTCCCTTATCTTGATGTGAGGATAACATTTTCTTGAACGTGCAGTCAAGTATTAAGCACAAAAACAAGAGGGGTGCCCCCGATCTTCATGATCTCCTTCAGGGCACCCCGACGTCATATCGCTGCTATAAATGGAAAATAGCCTTTCGCCCATAACCCAATGGCCGATTATTCGTTATCCTGGGTTGGCTGCTGGCTGAACGCTTCTTTTGCGTCCTTCACCATTTCTTTGGCAAACTCTTCTCTTTGTTTGTCCGGTACCGGCATTTTGTTCAGCTCGGTTCTTTGGACTTCGTATTTGCTAGGCTCTTGATCGTTGTGATTGGTCATGTCCGGGTGCACCTCCTTTAATGGCAAAAAACTGCCCAAATGGTAGGATGCACCAGTCCGGTTTTTTTATGCATGCCGCGCGCTTCCCTTTGAACCGATTAATTGGCCTTGGTCAACAGCGCCTCCGGCCGGTCCAGCTGGTACAAGCTGCGGTAGCGCGGCTCGTTCTCCAACAGCTCGGCATGGCTGCCGCGCATTACGATCTTTCCGTCCTCCATAAACACGATTTCGTCCATATGCTCCGCTCCGGCCAAATGATGGGTTACCCAGATCAGTGACTTCCCCTGCAGCGAATCGAGCATGATCCGGATCAGCTCATTTTCCGTCCGGGGGTCCAAGCCGACCGTCGGTTCGTCCAAAATGACCACCGGGTTGTTCCGCAGCCAAATCCGGGCCAGGGCGATCCGCTGGCGCTCGCCTCCGGAGAACCGCTGCCCGGTTTCGTGCATCCGGGTATGGTAGCGGTCCGGCAGCGATTCGATCAGCTGGTCAAGCTTTACCTGCCGGGCGGCCCGCACGATATCCTCCTCGCCGGCGTCCTGGCTGCCGAGCCGGATATTGTTGGCCACGCTCGTATCGAACAGGTGCGGGTTCTGGTTCAGCACCGAAACGATATGGGGCATATGCTCCCCGATCGTCGCGGCCGGAACGCCGTTCAGCGTGATCTCGCCCTCCGCCGGGGCCAGCGCACCCTCCAGCAGCTTGAGCAGGGTCGATTTGCCCGCACCGCTGCGGCCGATGATGGCGACCTTTTTCCCCTGCGGAATATCGAGGGAAATATCCCGCAGCGCCCAGGACGAATCGCCCTCATAGCGGAAGCCGGCGTGGTCCACGCGGATATGAACGGCGCCGCCGGCCATCGCCGCGGCTTGGTCTTCGCTCATCTGTCCGTTTCCGTCTCCATTCACGAAAGACTCCTCCCCTTCCAGATCCGAGAGCCGCCGCAGGGAATCCCGATAGCGCGGAAGTTGCTCTACGGCTTCCGAGACCGGAAGCAGGGCATCCGTCACCGGGAACACGACCAGCACAAAGGCCGCGATCAGCACGGCAGGCAGCTTCCCGTCCGCATGCATTCCAGCCGCCCAAATCAGCACCGTCAGCAGGATCAAGCCGACTACGCACTGGCTGGCCAGCTGTCTGAAGCGTACCCAGCCGCGGAGCTTCGCGTCCGTTCGGGCGGCTTCTCCCGCTTTCGCCTCATAAGCCGCCAGGAACTGGGCTTCCCGGCCGCTGATCACCCAGTCGCCCATGCCCAGCACCGCATCGGTCAGCTGCCGGTAGAGACCGGCCTTCTGCGTTTTGGACAGCTTCGTATTGGCTTTGGTCATCAGCAGGGATACCCACGGCAGAATACCGACCAGGATGAACATGTACAGTGCCAGGAGCAGGGCAAAGCGAAGGTCCCACTGGCCCACCGCCGCTGCAGCCGCCGCGTACATCACCAGCGCCGCCGCTCCGGGAAACACGGTCCGCAGATACACATCCTGCAGATGCTCGATATCGGCGGACAGCACGCCCAGAACGTCCCCGGCGCGAAACCGCGACTGGATCCAGAGCGCCTGTGGCTCAAGGATCCGGTACAGCCGTTCGCGCATGGAGGCGACGATCCGGAGGACCGTATCATGGCCAGCCAGCCGTTCGGTATAGAACAGGACGGCCCGCCCGATGCCAAACGTTCGGACGAGCACGATCGGCACGTAAACCATCAGGATGTTGTCCGGACGCAGCGCCGATTTGGAGATCAGCAGTCCGGAGGTGAACATCAAGCCTGCCGCGAACAGCAGTGCGAGGCTGCCAAGCCCGATAATCAGCAGGCAGCGACCCCAGTGGGTCCGGATATAGGGTAATATCCATCCTTCTTTTTTCACCTTACTCCCTCCATTTGCGATCGAATCAAAGCGTCATATGCTCCCCCCCTTCCGAGAAGCCCCGAATGGGTTCCTTCCTCGACGATCCTGCCCTGCTCCAGCACCAAAACATGATCCATATCGGGCATCCAGTGCAGGCGGTGGGTGGCCAGAAAAACAAGCTTGCCCCGGAACAGGCGCAGCATCGTATGCTTCAGTTCATACTCGGTTTCAATATCGAGATGGGCCGTCGGTTCATCAAGCAAAATAACCGGCCGGTCGCTCAGAAAAGCTCTGGCGAGCGCCACGCGCTGCGCCTGCCCGCCGCTCAGCTGGCGTCCACCCTCGCCGATCGGCTCATCCAGACCTCCCGGCAGGCTGCGGACCAGCCCGGCCAAGCCGGCCGCTTCCGCAGCCTGCAGCGCATCCTCCCGGGACGCCTCCGGTGAGTAGAACCGGATGTTATCCAGCAGGGAGCAGCTGAACAGATACGGATGCTGCGGGATATAGGTGATCTGGCTCCGCCATGCTTCACCAGCAAGCGAATCTACCGGCGTCCCGTTTAGGCAAATCTCGCCCGCCTCGGGTGCGAGGAACCCACCCAGCACGTCGATCAGCGTGGATTTGCCGGCGCCGCTGGCCCCGATGATGCCGATGGTCTGCATGCCCTGAACCTCGAAGGACGCGCCATCGAGGGAACGGGGCCCCTGTCCGGTCCCATCCGCGCGACGCTCTGCAGGCCGGTCAGCTCCAGCTTCCCGTCTGCGTTCAGCACCTTCTGCTTCCGGTGCTGAACCGCCCGCCGCGACCTCGGCCCGGTGCCGCACGGCCACCCCCGACAGGGTCAGCCGGCTGAACGGCGACCATCGCCAGTCGGCGTCCGGACCGGCCGTTCCATCGGAATCAGCCGGTTCTCCTACCGGCCGGTCCAGGATGGACTGCATTACGGTCCCCGCCTCCTTGCCGTCCTGGGTCGCATGGAAATCCGTCCCGACCTGCCGGACGGGCAGGAAATATTCCGGCGCCAAGATCAGCACCGTCAGCGCGGTGACCAGCTCAAGCTGGCCGTTCACGAGCCGCAGGCCAAGGCCGACGGCGACGACGGCCACCGACAGCATTGTGAAAAAGTCGAGCGCAAACGAGGACAGGAAGGCGACGCGCAGCGTGCGCATCGTCGCCGTCCGGTAGCGGTCGCTCACCTTGGCCACCGATGCGCCATGCTCCCGGCTCTGCCCCAGCAGCTTCAGTGTCTCCAGGCCGCGCAGCGAATCGACGAAGTGGTTGGACAGCACCCGAAAGGTGTCCATCTGTTTTTCGGCCTGCATGCGGGAGGCCAGGCCGATAAGAATCATGAAGGCGATCAGGATCGGCATGGAGACCAGCAGAATGACGCCGGACGTGATGTCCCGAAAAAAGACATAGGCCAGAATCAGCCAGGGAATGATGGACATGCCTGCCATTCGGGGCAGGATCAGCTCCAAGTATTTGCGGAACTTCTCCGTTCCTTCGAGCGCCAGCGTGACCAGATGGCCCGTGCCCTCGGTTCTCGCGAACCGCGGGCCGAGCTGGAACAGCTTGCGCAGCATCCGTCCCCGGACATCGGCCGCGGTGTGGTCGGCAAACGCGCTGCCGATTTTCTGCTGCAGCAGTCCGAGCCCATGCCGGAGCAGAAAAGCCCCTAGGAACATGGCGATCCTGCCGGTCTGCCCAGACAGCGGCGCCCCCGCGAACAAGGCCGATACGGCTTCGGCCAATCCTTTGGCCATCATCAGGATGGAGACGCCTTGCAGAACCGTCAGGAGCAGCATGACGCCGAAAACGGGTTTTATCCCTTTGTAACCCAGCAGCTGTTTATCCATGGTTCTCAGTACTCCAGATGGCTCTGCTCGTGAACCCGTTTATGGAAGACGAAATAACTCCAGATCTGATAGCCAAGCACGAACGGAAGCAGGGATAAAGCCACGATCGTCATGACTTTCAGAGAGTACGGGCCCGAAGCGGCGTTCGTCAGCGTCAGGTTGAACGCCTGATCGATCGAGCTGATCATGACGTTCGGGAACAATCCGGTAAAGAAGAAGGCAATCGTCAGCGTAATCACGGCGCCCGTCATGCCGAATGCCCAACCGTCACGGCGCTTGGCGATAAAGACGGCGGCCAGCACGTACGCGGCTGCGATCACCACACCCATGGCGGTCAGCAGAACGGCCTTGCCTTCAAAAATGTCCGTTTCGAAATAAGTCATCGCCCCGAACGCCGCGATCAGTACCGCCAGCGGCGCGAGCAGCACCTCCGCCAAACGGCGGGCCCGCACCTGCAGGTCGCCGGTGACGCGGAGCGTCGTGAACATCAGGCCGTGCACAAGGCAAAGCACCACCATGGTGAGCCCGCCGACCACGGAATACAGGTTGACGATGTCACCGAAGAATCCGGCTTTCATCTCCATCGCCTGGTCGATCGGCAGCCCCCGGATCAGGTCGGCGAAGACGACGCCGAGCAGCAGCGGCGGCACCAGACTGCCGATAAAGATGATGATATCCCATGTTTTTTTCCATGCGCCGGTCTGCACCTTGCCGCGGAATTCAAAAGCCACCCCGCGCCCGATCAGGGCGAGCAGCAGGAGCACCAGCGGCGTGTAAAAACCGCTGAACAGCGTCGCGTACCAATTCGGGAATGCGGCGAACATCGCGCCGCCGGCCGTCAGCAGCCACACTTCATTGGCATCCCAGAAGGGGCCGATCGAATTGATCAGCACCCGGCGCTCGGTATCGTTTTTGGCCAGAATGCCCGTGGACATCCCCACCCCAAAGTCAAAACCCTCCAGAAAGAAAAACCCGATAAACAGGACAGCTACAAGGACAAACCACAGCTCATTGAGAGACAGCATGCGGAACTCCCTCCTTATCAAATGGATCGGCCGACTCATTCGAATGAACAGCGTTGTCGGCGTACGGTCCTTTCTTGATGACGCGGACGAACAGATACACCATGACCACTGCCAGAATGGCGTAAATGGCTGTAAAAGCAATGATGGAGAACAGCACCTGGCCGGCTGTGACGCTCGGTGATACCCCGTCGGCGGTGGTCATCAGCCCGAATACGGTCCAAGGCTGGCGCCCGATCTCCGTCATGATCCAGCCCGACGTATTGGCGATAAACGGCAGCGAAATGGCAAACAGCATGAGGCGCATAAACCAGGTGTTGCGGTTGTCGAGCTTTTTGCGCGCCGCAAGGTAGACGCCGTACAAGCTGAGCACGATCAGCAGGGAGCCGCTTGCCACCATGATGCGGAAGCTCCAGAAGGTCGTGCGCACCGGAGGAATGTAATCTCCGGGGCCGTACTGCTGCTCATACTGGGACTGCAGCTCTTTCATCCCCGTCACTTCGCCGGAAAACTTGCTGTAAGACAAGAAGCTGAGCAGGAAGGGAATCTGGAATTCCCCGGTGTTGGTCTGATTTTTTGTATCGATAAACGCGGTGACCGTCCACGGTGCGGGATCGCTGCTCGTTTCCCAGAGCGCTTCGGTCGCAGCCATTTTCATCGGCTGGGTCTTCACCAAATATTGCGCCTGCTGGTGGCCCACCAGTGCCACGCCGAGCGAGGACACAAGCCCGATGATCACCGCGATGATAAAAGATTTTTTGAAAAAGGCGGTATCCTGCTTCTTCAGCAGCTTATAGGCGCTGACCCCGGTGACCAGAAAAGCCCCGGTCATAAAAGCCGCCAGAATCGTGTGCGGGAACTCCAGCAGCAGCTGGCCGTTCGTAATCAAAGCAAGGAAATCGTTCATCTCCGCACGGCCGTTATTGATCGTGTACCCGACCGGACGCTGCATAAAGGAGTTGGCAGCCAAAATCCAGAACGCTGACATCACCGTGCCGAAGGCGACCAGCCAGATGCAGATCATGTGGACCTTTTTGGACAGGCGCTCCCATCCGAAAATCCACAGGCCGATAAACGTCGATTCGAGGAAAAACGCAAGCAGCGCTTCGATCGCCAGCGGCGCCCCGAACACGTCACCCACAAAGCGGGAGTAAGCCGACCAGTTCATACCGAACTGGAACTCCTGCAGAATCCCCGTCACCACGCCCACGGCGAAGTTGATCAAGAACAGCTTCCCCCAAAATTTAGCCATTCGTTTGTACTCTTCTTTGCCCTTGACGACATACATCGTTTCCATGATCGCGATCGTGAACACCAGTCCAATGGACAGCGGCACGAAGAAAAAGTGAAAAATCGTCGTCGCGGCAAACTGGATACGTGAAAGCATGACTACATCCATCGTCTCTTCCCTCTTTCCTGTCGTTATTCTAAAAACCCGCCCTAACAGGTTCCGATAACATGGCTTCATCGTTTCTTCCTGTATTCTGGCAGACTTTGAATCCCTTTATTGTGATTTATATCACAATATAATGCCCGAATCATCGATTTTGTGAAATTAGTCACAAAATATTAAAAATTGCGGCCCTTCAAGCACAAAAAAGACGCCCGCACCTTCCGGCGCAGCCGTCCAATTCCTTGGTTCCTCTATATATGTTGCCTGCTTCAGGCTCGTTCGCGAAATCATGCTAGTCCCGTGCCACATAGTATTTGTTGGTCATGTACCAGGCATCGCCCTTATCGGTCGGCACTCTGCCCTTCTTCTTGTCCAAAAATACGATTTCCTTACACTTGGAACAATACCATTTGGTCGTGTAGTATTGGGAAAAGGTCGTGTAAGTCGTACCGCATTTGCAATCGACTTTGAAGTACACCCGGTTTTCTTCGTACGCCTTCGACAGCTGATCCGTGTTGTCGGACTCCGATGAAGGAACCACGGGCTTGATCAGTTCAGCGTAATTGGAGAACCGATTATGCACTTTAAAATCAGCAACCAGCTCCGGGTTTAGGCCAAAAAACTCCTTACCGATCGCTGTGATGAATTTCGCATCCGTGCGATAGCACTCGATCCATTCCTGAATCTGCTTATTGGATAAAGGTACAGTTCCTTTAATGCCGCTATTCAAGGTGTAGGTCATGATGCTCAAATTCTCATTGTCTTCATAGAACATTAATTCGGAAACCTCCTTATGATTTCAATTATTAATGTACTACTTCTGAGGGACATAATCAAAGTGAGAAATAGTGCCAAGTGCCGGAAACACAAAAAAGCCCCCTTTCGGGGGCCTTCCAAAGCGGGAATCCCGCAGCTGCCGGAAGTAGAGCGCTTTAACGCGGCATACGTGCGGCTTCATTTTTTGTATGAAATTACGACAAAAGGATAACTTTCCCCAGCCCTTTTGTCGAAATCCGCCGGTTGTAAGCGGTTGTTAGCCGCAGGAACAAGGCCGTCTAGAAACGACGGTATGGGCCCGGTCCGGGATACGGACCGTGTGGATAAGGGCCGTGTGGATGCGGAACATGATGGTGACGGCCGTCCACCAGCACAATGACCAGCAGATCGAACAGAACGAGCGGCAAAATAAATGGGAAAAACGAAATATGCGCTTTTCCCGGACTGCTCGAGACCGAGGAAACTTTCAGGTACACCTTGGTACCGCTGACCTTGACGATCTTACCGTAGAACGTGCTTCCGTACTTCGTCTTGATCTTTACCCGGCGGTTCATATACTTCTTGGCTGCCGAATAATGCTTGGATTTCGCCATGCGTCTCACCCCCTTCTCCCCAGCTTATTCCTGCTGAAGCGAAGGGGGCCGGGGCGGAAGGCTATTTCCTGAGCCGGTTGGAGCGAAACATGAGGAATAGCAGATAAGGCGTTCCGATGACCGCTGCGACAAGACCGACCGGGATTTCCTTAGGGGAGATCAGCAGCCGGCCGACGATATCGGATATAACCATCAGCAGGCCCCCGAGCAGTGCCGACAGAACGACCGCACGCCGGGTATGGTGCCCGGTCAGTAGGCGGACGGCGTGCGGAGCCAGCAGGCCGACGAAACCGACCGTGCCTACGGCCTGAACGACGGCGGCCGCGATGAGCACGCCGATCAGCGCCGTGAGCAGCCGGGCCCGCGTCAGCGCCAGGCCGAGCCCCTGGGATACGGCATCGCCAAATCCCAGCAGGTCCGCCCGGCGGCCGATCAGCCAGGCCGCCGGAAGAAGGACGATCAGCAGCGCAGCCAGCCTGATCAAATCGCTCCAGCCGCGGGCATAGACGGTACCGGCCAGCCAGGCCAGCGCCGGAGCAGCCCCCATGCCGGAGCGGATGACCAGGAACTGGATCGCCGCGGCACAGGCCGCCGACACGGCGATCCCGACCAGCGTCAGGGTGCTGGTCTCCAGCCCCTTCCGCCAGGACAGCACGCCCACCACGGCTGCAGCGCCCACGGCGCCCGCGATGGCCGCAGCCGGCAGCCATCCGCCGGGGGCGGCCGGGACGAGCACGATCAGCAGCAGCGCGCCGACGCCTGCGCCGGAGGTGACGCCCACCACCGAGGCATCTGCCAGCGGGTTACGGACGGTGCTCTGCAGCATGACGCCGGCAACGGCGAGGCCGGCTCCCGCAAGCAGCGAAACCAGCAGGCGGGGCAGACGCATATCAAGGATGATATTGCGGTACATCGCTTCCCCGCCACCGCTCAGGACGGCGATCGTATCTCGCAGCGGGATGCGCAGGCTGCCTGCCGATATGCCGATGACCGATGCCAGCAGGATCAGCACAATCATGGCGGCGAGCAGCAGCGGGTACGGCGGGCGCTTATGCAGCACGCCGGCGTTCATCCCGCCTCCGCCGTCCGCCGCAGCCGAGCGGCTGGCCCGCAGCGCCAGCCAGATCAGCCACGGCGCGCCGAACAGCGCCGTAACGGCCCCCGCAGGCAGCTCACCGAGCGTGCCGCGGAACATCCGGGCAATGGCGTCGGCACCCAGCAGGATGACCGCGCCCCATAACGCGCTGCCCGGAATGAGCAGCGCATGCCGCCGCATCCCCAGCAAGCGGATGAGATGCGGGGCGATCAACCCCACAAAGCCGATCGGGCCCACCACGCTGACGGTGACCCCGGCCAGCAGGACCGCCGCGGAGAGTGCGGCAGCCCGGGCCAGCCCGACCCGCTGGCCCAGGGCCTGTGCGGTTTCGTCCCCCATCTCCAGCAGGTCCAGCTTGCGCCGGAACAGCCATGCCAGAACGATGACACCGATCACCCACGGCCAGCTGTAGGCCGCTCCGTGCCAATCGTTCTGGTTCAGCGATCCCGAACCCCAGACGAACAGTCCGTTCGTCTCGTTCTCAAACAGCAGCTGGAGTGCGCCGGTGAACGAGGCAAGCACCAGTGACACGATCATGCCGGAGAGCGCCATCCGGACCGGCGTGCTCCGGCTTGCCCCGGCCAGCAGGTAAGACAGCCCTGCACCCAGGCAGCCGCCGAGCAAAGCCGTGATGAGCGGCGCCGAATGAATCAGGGACGGAATAAAGATGGTGCACAGCACTACGGCAAAATAGGCCCCGGCATTCATGCCGAAGGTTCCCGCTTCCGCCAGGGAGTTCCGCGTCACCGTCTGCAGCAGGGCGCCCGCCGCAGCCAGGGCGGCCCCTGCCAATATGCCCATGACGGCTCTGGGCAGACGCAGGCCGCGAATGGTCTGGTGTTCCGCGATGTTCTGCGGGTGAATGATCGCCTCATATACCGTACGAAGCGGTATATGGAGCTCCCCTTGCGTCAAGCTCAGCGCCAGAAGGAATATCAGCAGAACGCCTCCCCCGCCGAATACCAGCAGATTCAGGCTGATTCGGCGGTTTTCCGGCCTTACGGCTGCCTCGTGCCCCGTTATCGGCTCCATCGCCGGCTTCATTGCGTCAGCAGGCTGACCGCTTTATCGACTAGGATTTTCGCCGACAGCGGGCCGCCGTATACCCACATATCGCTGCCCAGAGGATACGTTTTTTGTTCCTTGACGAAATGCAGACCGTTCCAAACCGCATTGTTCTTCATCTGTTTCTCGATAATGTTATCATCGTCCTGAACAACGTACAGCAGATTGGCATCCTGCACAGGAACCAGCGATTCCACCGTCGTCTGGGCATAGCCGTCCTCCGGAAGAGGGTTGGGCTGATAGGCATTCTCTAAACCTGCCCGCTTCAGCGCGCCTGCAGCAATCGAGTTGTCCGAATACAGCAGCATGACCGCTGCATCCTGATTCGAAAAGCCTTGGATCAAGGCGTATTTCACATGCTCTTTGCCCGCGGCCTTCAGCTTCGCCTTGGCATCGTCAAAGGTGGCCTGCACGTCGGCGAGCACCTTCTCGCCTTCCTCCTTCTTGCCGACAATATCGGCAATCGTCCGGAAGGACTTCTCCATCGTGGCGTATTGATCCTGAGACGCTTCTTTGGAGTAATTGTCAAATACCACGGTCGGCGCGATCGCCTTGAGCTGTTCATAGGTATCCTTCACGCGAAAATTTTCCGCAATAATCAGGTCCGGTTTGAGGCTCGTAATCAGCTCCAGACTGGGCTCCTGGCGCGTACCCACATCGACAACGTCGGTCGACAGCCCTGGCTGGGCGTTCACGTACTTCTTATACCCTTCCACGTCGGCAACGCCTTGGGGTTGAATGCCAAGCGCGATCAAATCCTCCGCATACGTCCATTCCAGAATGACGATGTTCTTCGGCGTCCCTTTAATCTCGGTCGTTCCCATCGAGTGCTGGATGGTGTGGACCTCCTCCTGCTGAGCCGGCGTGCTTGAGTCACCGCTGCCAGCCGTTGCGGCGGTCCCTTTGGTTTCTCCCCCCGTGCTGCAGCCTGCAGTCAATAAAGCGATCAGGCAGCACACAACGAACGGGACGAACAGCCCCCGTTTTAACGGATAAGTCTTCATGAACACAAACTCCCTCTCTGCTATGTATTTCGTTATTGATATTGAGAATCAGTATCAATTAAATATCTAAATGATATTGGTTCTCAATTATGATGTCAATAGCGATTTTGGGCAGAAAAAAGCGGCTCCGCCGAATTGCCGGAGCCGCTTTATCTACAATCTGATTGGAAACTATAGCGCAGGGGCGTATCCTGGGCTGTGTCTTAGAGGTTGCGGAAGGCCGTTTTCCACACGGCGATATTAGCGATTACAGCCACAGCCAGCAGCACATATACCCCATAAGTCGAGGAACGGAATGCAAAATGAAGTCCCGCCATGACCCCCAATATCAAAAATAAAAGGAGCATCAGGCCGGCTTGTCCGGATTGCGTCCCTGCCTGAGCGGGTTCGGTAAACGGCATGCCCACCCCCATCAGCCGGAAGCTGATCACCGTATACATCAGGATCATGACTAGTATTACGAGTAGATCGGGTAGGATCCTGGCGCCGAAAATGACGGTAAAGACGATACTCTCTACGACGTAAATCGGCAGGATAAGCTGGACAATGCATGCTTTAAGCGTTCCTTTATAGACGGGCGTATGATCACGCAGCGGTACCGTATCGAAAATCCACGCCCCTTTCGGCGTGCTGGTGTACCGCAGCATCATGACGACGCTTGGTATCATCAGGGCACAGAAATAGAGAAAAAAATAGGAGTTGCCTGAACGAATATCCTCCCAGCCTCTGCCTGAATTGAAGGCATTAAACATGAAAATAAACGGAAAGATGAACGAGAGTCCAAGCGAAGGATACACCTTCAATTTATAATCCCGCTCCTTCCTGATCATGCCCAGCGCAAAGCGGAAAAACACCTGCTCTTCCCGGCTTCTGCAGATCCAGCGGCCCAGAACATCAGACCACCGTCCATTCCCACCTTTCTTCCTGGCTGTCTGGGCGGACAGTTTTTGCAAATTGGCTTCAAACGAAGGCATCATCCATGTATAAATTCGAACGGCCAGAAGCGGCAGGAGAACCGATAACAGGCTGAACGCGATGAGGCTGCCCCCCGTATGACGACCGAATAACCATTCAAACGGAGCCGCAAACCAAACCGGAAACAGAAATACATGCCACCAGTGGGCTTCATAAGCGATCCGCAGATCCACCAAATTGAACATTCTGGCGATGAGCTGATAACCGACCGCCATCACCATCGTCAGGCCGATTTGCACATAATTAATAATATCCTTCAGCTTTTCTCCGTCGAAAAAGCGGAGGACCAGCCAGTACAACCATGCCGTTATGGCGACGATCAGCAGATCCATCAGTCCGATCTCCAGCACAAATACCAAGAAGAACAAGATACCGTGCCGGAACAGGGCAGCAGCGAGCGGTGCGGCCGTAATCGAGCCTGTTATGAAAAATAAATAAATCATGATATGAATGGTCTTGGCCATATTGATCGTCTTGACGTTCACCGGTTTGGAACCCAAAACGGTCTGGTCCCGAACATCCAGCAGCACGGAGGAGAAGTCGGCAATCAGCGACGTCGTAATCATAAACATTAGGATACCGAATACGAGGCTCATCTGAAAAATAAGATTGTGACCCATGATCACGAGCGGGATCATGACCACCCCCATCACTGCATAGATCCACAGTGATTTAATAAACTGGTTGGACAACTCATCCGGATCGGCAGAGCGGGAAGTTCTGCCGATGAGCGTCGGCGCCCGGCGGCCATCCATCGTGAGTTTGACCTGGAGTATACGGCGCATCTGTACATAATCGATCCCTGCTCTTTCGAACAACCACTGGCAGCGGTCCAGCAGGATCAGCGTTTTGAAGTCCCTCATCGCTATACCTCTTTCACAATGGAGACGATTCGGGCAGCCGTATCCTTATGCTCATGATAGCCGGTCAACTCCGTAAAAATCTCTTCCAGCGTACCCTCATGCAGCTGTTCCCGTAGCTGCTCGAAGCTGCCGTCTGCGACAACGTTCCCCTCATTCAGCAGAACGATCCGGCTGCTGATCTTCTCCACGACCTCCATAATATGCGAAGAATAAAAGATCGTTTTGCCTTCGGCTGCAAGGCTGGCCAACATCTCCTTAACCACCATAACGCTGTTCGCGTCCAGTCCGCTCAGCGGCTCATCCAAAAAGAGAATGTCGGGATTATGCAGAAGACTCGAAATGAGAAGCACTTTCTGGCGCATGCCTTTACTCAAAGAGGAAATCCGGTTAAAGTAGACCTCTTCCAATCCAAACTGTTCCATCAACCGTCTCGCTCTAAGATCGGCAAGCCGCCGCTCAAGACCGTACAGCTCGCCAACGAACGTCAGGTATTCCTGGGCGGTCAGGCTGTCGTACATCTCGGCGATCTCCGGAACATAGCCGATCTTAGCCTTATACTCTACCTCGCCGTCCGAAATATCTTTACCGAAAATGCGAACCCGGCCGCTGTAGCCTGTTACAAGTCCCAGCATGATTTTGACCGTCGTGCTTTTTCCCGCCCCGTTCGGACCGATGTATCCGATGATTTGCCCTTCATACACATCCAGGTTGATGCCCTTCAGAACTTGCTTTCCCCCATAGTTCATTTCGAGTCCTTGGATGGAGATGATCGGTTCATGGTTCGATTCTGACATAGCAGCTCCTCCTATCACCCTATTTTCCAAATACTAGCATAGCAGATATAGGGATGGAAGCGGCCATGAATCATGCAATCGGCGTAAGTTTTTACGAAATGCGATAACTTTCCTTAATTTTTCGCGTTCTAAACGATGTCCGGTTGCATGCAGAATTATCCTTTTTTGAAACCATTCGAATCTGCAGTCGTACCATACACCAAACCGGCACAATGAAAGGAGAATGACACGTTATGGCGACTCCCGGACCACCGCCATTTGGCGGAGGAGGCTTTAGTTTCGACTTTATGTTTACCCTCGTACCTGTTTTAATCGGCATCGTGTTCGTTATCGTCATTGTCGGCATCATAATGAGCGGTGCCCGATATGTAAAAAATGCCCGTACACCCCGGTCGTCCGTGTACGCCCGCATCGTTGCCAAACGGATGGACATCCGCCATCACAGCGGCAGCCATCATGATAACGACAGCGGTTTTGTGAATTCCGGCAGCTCTTCCCGAACGTACTACTACATCACCCTGGAATTTGATAACGGAGAGCGGGTGGAATATTTGGACGTGAAGAATCTGTACGGCTTGGTTGCCGAGGGAGATGCGGGATACGCCGCGGTCCAGGGCGATTGGATCGTCGGTTTTGAACGGGAAGTTCGGCAAACGCCTTAATACGGAAGGAGCAGCCTTGCCGCAGGTTCACCTGCTGGACAATGGCTGCATTTTTAACATTCGGGAAACCCCTCGATCATGAGTGCCTTTCGGCCCTTCATGAACGACCGTCCCCAAGAATGAAGCCGATCCAAGTCCCCTCTACAGGCATGAAACAGCTTGATATAACGGCCCATTTCCCTCAGCTTCATAAAAAACGGGATCTCCCTGAGCCAGCGTTCATCCAGATGATTCTCGGCGCGGTACCCATCCAAAAAAGGCTGCAGGAACCCATGTGGCCCCATGTTCGTTTCCATGTTCTCTGCCTCCCGCATCATCCCGGCAAAAAAAGCAGCCACCGCCATGTCGTCCGCGAACCAGGAATATCGGCTGGCGTCAAAATCAATCAGGCATAAGCGTCCCTCGTTTATAAAGAAGTTGCCGTAGTGAAAATCGGCGTGGATGAGCCCGTAAGCGTCCGCCGTCACCGGAAGCGAGGAAATGTAACCGCGCAACCTGCGGTATAGACCGGTAATGTCCCGTTCCGAGGCCGGCAGGTCTATTCGCTGCACTCGGTCTGCCTCCACGGACCAGTCCGGGCGCTTCGTGGAGGGATCCTGATGGACATAATGCTTGCTGATGCGATGCATGCGGCCCATAAACGCACCCATACGCTTAAACAACTCCTCGTCGGCAGCGCATTCCCCCGCCGGCTGCCCCGGAGCCCCCTCGTAACAAACGGCCGTATAGAGGCGTTCCTGAAAGGAGATCTGCTCCGCCAGGCGTCCTTGGGCCGAACGGACGGGGCTGGATACATGTAATCCTTCTTGAGCCAGAAAGCTCACCCACTGCACCTCGCCCAGGATATGGGCATACGTTTTATGGGATTCCTCCGTGATGCGGAGAAAGACCCTGCCCTTCCCGTGCGGGTAAGAGCCAATCAAACTATGCTCCGAGCCGTGAACTTTTTCCAGTTTTTCATGCCGCAGTCCAAACGTACGGGCTGCAGCGGCCAACAACGCCCTCTGGAGCAGCTCCATCTGCTTCATCTCCTTCGCCCTGCACGGGTGCCGAGTTACTCCAGCGGCCCTCCATAGGCGTGATTTTCACATGATTATACACTACACTCCTCCGGCTGAGGACGCGAAAGCTATTTTTTCTCCTGGTTCGATTGCACAAAAAAAAAGAAGGCCGGCGCTTCAGCCGAGCCCTTCCCCACATATACTGCTTATTGACGGCATCCGGTGGATGCCTGCTTACTTCCAAGCCTGTCTGAACTTCATCACTTTCCGGTACATGGATTTGTCCTTCAGCTGGTTAAAAATATACGGATCAGGCATCGTGTTCACTTCAATAATCCACGGAGTCCACGTCCGGTCAAAGCCGATGTCCAGGCCGATTTGCCGGAAACCGGGGTAACTTTTGTGCAAATGCTTTGCAGTAGTCACCCCGAGCTTGTTCAGGGATTGGATAACTTTGGCCGTCTCGCCCTCATTTAAGTGGGCCCTAAGCAGTGTTTTGACATCCATGGGCGTTCCGCCGCTGTGATAATTGGTCACGATTTTGCCCTCGCGAGCGACTCTCCCGATCAATCCGGTTGTCTCCCAATCTCCTCCAGGACGCCGCTGCACCATCACCCGGATATCGAATCGCCGCTTACGGTACTTTATGAGATGAATCCCTTTTTGAATCAGATAGCTTCGCTTCCCGGTTAGCTTCTGCAGCGATTGATAGAACGGGTCATAACTGCTGAAGGTCTTTTTTACCGTCTCCACCTGATACGTATAACCTCCGCCCTCCAGCTGCTCGGCGCGAATCACACCTTTGCCGTGGGTACCGCTTTCCGGTTTGACATAGACCATGCGGTACGAACTCAGCATCGACTTCAAGCTGGAGTTACTGATTTTACGGGTATCCAGCATGAACGGCCGAACTTCCTTGCTGCCAAGCAGCACTTTCGTTTTGATCCATTTGCTGACGACTGCCGTGCGGTTCTTCTTCTCCCCCATTCACCGATCTCTCCTGTCCTGTATTCAGAATTGATTGTCGCGTGCTCGCAAAACCTGTTTATCTTATGCATGGCACGGCGGATTGGACAGGACACACATCCCGCAAACGGAACATTAGGTTCCGTTACTGGGCTATCATCCCGTACTCCCTTATGGGGGGAAGCATAAATAATAGAATGAAACAATTGATGCGGCAGGTGCGGGGATAAGCATCTTTGCTGAAAGGGAGGAAAACGGCTTGAACATACTGATCGTGGCACCCGAACGGCTCCCTGTTCCCGGCAGCGGCTCCGTGGAAATCTGCATTTTGGCCATCGCCAGACAGCTGGCCAAGAAGCATGCGGTAACCGTCTTAAGCAGGGCTTCCGCGGGACTGCCTCTGCACAGCACGGATGAGGGGGTCCATATTGTCCGGGTCCGTTCCGGCAGCTCCAAAGTCTACCTCACTTCGGTGCTTCGATTCATTCAAGGGAAAACTTACGACGTCATCCAGGTGGATAACCGCCCCCATTATATGGCCGCCATTCAGCGGGCCTTCCCAAAGGCTAAGGTAACCCTGTTCCTCCATTCACTCACCTTTGTGCCTTCAACACGGCTCGTTGCCGCAAGCCTGAAACATGCATGGTGGATCGTCGCCAACAGCGCTTCGCTGAAGCAGAAGCTGTCCGTACGTTTCCCTTCGCAGGCTCACAAAATCCGTACAATTGAGCTTGGAGTCGACACCGACCGGTTTCGCCCGTCAACCGATTTTGAACGGGATGAGGCCCGCAGCCGGTATCGAATCGGAGATGTCTTCACCGTGCTGTTCACGGGACGGATTATCCCGAGAAAAGGCGTACCCGTTCTGCTGAAAGCAGCGCAGATCGCAAGGAAGCAGGTCCCGCTGCATCTTATCATTGCAGGCCGAAGCAAGGCGGGTTATATCCGGAAGTTGAAAGCCGAGGCTGCCAGGATGGGGATGTCGGTCACCTGGACCGGCAACAAGAACCACAGCGAAATTCACAGCATCTACCGGATGGCCGACTGTGTTGTCTGTCCCTCCCAGCGGCACGAAGCCTTCGGCCTCGTCAACGTCGAAGCGATGGCATCCGGACTTCCGGTCATCGCCTCGCAGATCGGCGGCATTCCCGAGATTATTAAGCATGGGGTGAACGGTTACCTGGTGGATGACTACTGGCGTCCGGAGGGCTTTGCGGAATACTTGGTAAAACTGGGACAAAGCAAAGAGCTGCGTCGCAGCCTGGGCGGCAGCGGACGCAGCACGGTACTTCAGTATTTCACATGGAGCCGGACCGCCGAGAAGCTCGCGGCGTTGTACTCCTAAGATGTTCTCCTCTGGCTGCTGGAGACGCAGGTCTCATTGCATTTTTCTTAATAACCCGTTCGCGTTGCGCAGCATCAAAGTACCGGCAGCCAAGGAGAGCAGGAAGCTGAAGCCGGCAGCGACGGTGAGCGTTGACCATTCAAGAACCGTTTGGCCCAGAATGGTTTGCCATCCGATAAATACCAGGCCAAGCACGTAGCAAATGCCCGTCAAGTGGATCATTCGAAGGCGTACCCAAATGGAGAGAGACGTCCGCGTGCTCAGCCAGGCTACGAGCGGGATGGCCTGAAGCGCGTGGAAGCCCAAGCCGTGCAGCCAAATTATGTTGCCGTGGAGCCCCACGGTCCGACCCTGGTTGACCGAAATCCAGATCCCCGCCGCAAAGGACAGCATTACAGCCACCATGGCATAACGGATGCCCGTCGCCAGCTCGGGATGAGCCGCGTATACTTTGCGACGGAAATACTGCACGGCCAGGAACAAATAAAAGACAACGAGCAGCAGGGCGACGAACGCAAAAATGTTGCCCACTGCCTTGTCAAAGGCGGACCCGTCTTTGACAAACCGGGGATTGACGCCGCGGAAATTTTGTACCGTTTCGGCAAAATAGGAATACAGCGCAAGCACGATATAGGGATAGCGGTAAAAGGCCCTGCCTCTTCGTCCCAGACCCGAATACGGGATAATGAGAGCCGTCGACAGCAAAAAAATCCCGATCGCAGCGTTAAAAGAAAACGCGTTTTGAACATTCCCCCCGGGGGCTACGTCCGCCCCATTCACAAGGGTCCAGATCCCGCAGAAGGCGGACAGCAAAAATCCCAAGACAGCGGTCAAAACCAGCCATTTTTCCCCTTCAAACCAGCGGAACGCCGGCCGGGCGCCAGCACTCCTCACCGTAACCATTTCCATTAATAATCTCCTCCGTCCGAACGTTTTGGCCTTGAATACGTCTTATTGTACAGAGAAGGAGGCTCTGGGAATTCTATCCGTGGTCCAGACTTTTCCCTGGACTTTGGTCGATGCCGTCCCCGACCAAAGTGCGGGATACAAGCTGCCTTTATATGCGGCTCGCTGAAGGAAATAAGCTGGCTGGATTTCTGCCAGAACAAACAGCCCTAAGCCGGTTAGACCGGTTCAGGGCTGTCGTTAGTTAAAGCTTTTACATTCCTGCGCTTCTGTTTGAGCTCGTAGAAGGATTGCTCATGTCTGGGAGCTATCCGGCCTGCACAGGATCAAGGTAACACCGTCTACCCGGATACCTGCCGCAGAGGTTCTTCATGGGCGCGCTTCTTGCCGTCGGCCGGCCAAAGGACCCGCTGCAGAAGAAGGCAGATGAGACCAAAGACAAGAACGAGCACGCCAAGGACGCAGAACACCTCTTCCACGCCATACCCCTTGATCAGCAAACCGCCGGCTAATGGGGCCGCAATCATGATCGTGCTGGACATCATGTTCTGAATTCCGAAAATCCGCCCGGTCATGCCTTCTGGCGTTTCTTTTTGCAGCACGTAATTGTTGGTCACCATGAACAGCCCGTTGCCGATCCCGATCAAGAGGCCCAGCACAATGCTCCAGATCTCAGGGGATCCGGGTCTTAGCAGCCCCATCGCGCCGATGGCAGCGCCTACCAGGGCAATGCCGCCTCCGATCCCGGTGCCGTAACCGATCCGATTCCGGCGGTTCAAGATCATGATGGTGGCCACGGCACCCACGCCGGTGGAGGAGACCATCCACCCCAGCAGGGATTCGTTATCCGGCGCAATTTCCCTGTAGAGCGTGGGAAACTGAAAATCAATCATAAGGATGACCAAGATGACCGCCATATTCACAATCATCGTGTTAAGCAGGATCCGGCGCTGCAGCAGCACCGCCCAGCCCTGCTTCCATTGTTCGATGAAGCCCGGTCTATGCTCCGGTGCTGCATCCCCATTCGGGTCCGCATCTGCTTGTGGAGCCGTATGATTCTCCTCGATTCGACGCAGCGTAAACAGCAGCAGGCAGGAGATCAACCGCGTCACGGCATTCACCAGAATGCACAGCTGCGGGGAAAGCACGGTCAGGACGACCGCGCCCAGCAGCGGACCGGCGATTTTGGAAAACTGGTTGACCAGACCGTTGTAGGAAGTCGCCTTCAGCAGCTGATCCTCGTGGACCACTTGGCGCGTCAGCGCCTGGTGTGACGGGACGCGGAATACGCCCATGGCGGCACGCAGCGCCAGAAGCGGCAGCAGCCAGTACATGCCGGGTGCAAACAATAGCAGGAGCGTCAGGACGGTCTCGGCTGCATCGGCGATCAGCATCAGGTTGACTTTTTTCCAGCGGTCGGCGACCACCCCAGCTAGCGATCCGAGAAGGATGCCCGGCAGGGCCATCATGACCGGGATCAGCGCGATCATTAAGGGATCGGCTTGCCAGCGGTAGGCGACCAGTACCTGGATCGCAAAGGCATCGAACCATTCCCCGAACGAGGAAATGGCGTAAGCCGTAAACATTTTGGCATAGATGCGGTTGGCCCACACCGATTTTGCGGGCGGCCGCGGCTCAGTAGCAAGGGATTGAGACATGAAAATTCCTCCGTTAAGTCAGAATGTGGCGTACTCTCACTTTAACGAAGGAATATCAGAGGAACATCAGACAGCATTCAGAATGCTTTCGATTTTTTCTTCGATCGGCGCTTTATAGGCATCCAGTTGAACATTCCGGTTATATTCGGCGTATTTCGCGGAAAACTGGCTGTGAAGCTGGGGATCCTGCACCCTTTGCTCCAGAAAAACCAGCGTCTCCCGGATCGAGCCGACGATCAGCGGGACGTTGTGCGTCATTTCCCCGACCTCGATACCGTAGTTCAGGGCAGCCGCAGCCTCGGCGCGTTTTCCCTGCCGGAGCAGCATTCGCCCTTTAAGGCCGTGATAAGTGCAGATTTCCCGCAAATACGGGGTCTCGGCCAGCATCCGCTCGACTTCGCCCGCGCAGCGCTCGGCTTCGGGCAGGTTGTCTGCTCCCAGGTGGACATACATTTCCGCCATTTTGATATGGACGTTGAAAATATCCAGATCTCCCCCAGCTTCGCGGACGGCCTCGTATGCCGCCTTAACCCTGGACAGATCCTCTTCGACCCGGCCATTGTCGGTGTACAGTCCGATAATATTTAAAATCCTCAGCTCCCGCTGATGATCTTCCGGACCGATGTTTGCGGCAATGGTGCGCTCAAAATAATCCAGGCATTTTTTCGGCTCATGGTAAAAGTACAAATAAAAGTGCAGCAAATAGTAAATCTTGCTCGAAAGCGGGAATTCGTTATCCGTTAAAAACCAGGCGATATCCGCCTGCACGTACCGGATAAAAATCAGATGGGACGGCGGGAGCTCAAAGCCGAGCAGATCCTGCTGGCCCGCCAGCGTAATCATCGATTTGCATTGACCGTACATGAGGTACTTGTTCATCAGCTGCCGCATTTGAGCCTGCAGTTCGGTATCCTGCATTGAAGGATTGCGGAGATCCGGCTCTTTGACCGTCAAGCTGTAGCCGTAGCCGCGGACCGTGTTCAGAAAGATACGGGTACTCCAAGGACGCAGCTTCTTGCGCAGACGGTAAATATGGTCGTCCACCGTCCGCTCCACCGGATATTCCATCGGCCATACCCGGTCCAGCAGCTGTTCCCGGCTGAAGGTCTGACCGCGGTGGCTGTATAAAAATTGCAGCAGCGCATATTCTTTGGCAAGCAGAGGAATGCGTTCCTCCTGGTAGCTGACTGTGTATCCGCTTAGATCAAAATCCAGCTGGGCCACCGTCCTCCCTCCTTTCTTCAACCGCGCTATCGGCGACCGATTGTAACCCTTTCTGTTATTTAAGCATATTCCCGATTTGTCGCACAATAGGGAGGGAATTCGAGTGGCGAACGCTAATAGTAAAAGAACCTTGAGCTTGTTTTGGGATTTATGAAGGAGGTACAACTGTGAGCAAAATTCAAACGAGGCTGGCCATGATACCGGCTGTATTCTATATGCTCAGCCTGTTGATAGGCTGCGGTCACCCGAAGTCAGCTTCTGCAGCTGATCCTCCCTGGTTCCACAGCGCCGCTCAAGCCGCAGCCTACGGCCTGCACGAAGAGCAGGCAGAGCGCTCCAACGTCCTGGCGACCATCATGGTCGACGGAGAAGAGCTCATTTTTTACGAAAAAGACGGCGCATTCGGAGTGGGAGGGGTGGCTGAGGGACCTCGCGGATATCAATGGTACCGGTCGTCTCCCTATCTGGACTTTCAAGGAGAGGACTCCCCTTATATGACCGGGGGATTTACCGTTCAAACCGCTAAAGGGCAGCACGTGAACATTCTGGCCGGAAAAGTGTTTGACCCGAAGATTACCGGCATTACCGTTCAAGGGGACGACGCAGTCCAAGAGCTGTCCGTTACGGGGCATTCCCGTTTTTTCTTTATGGTCCACGAGGCGCCTTTCTCTGAATTGAAGGTAACTCCGATTCTGGCGGAGGGAGTCTCCAAGATAGAGGAACAAAAAAATTGATTAACGGCCAGCATACAAGGAAGCAGCATCCCGCTCGGAATCCTACCGCATGGAGCGGGCTGGGGCTGGCTGTCTACGAATCGCGGTTTCCCGAATTTTCTAGTTGACGGAAGAGGTGATTTCAATGATACGCCAACTCAGACGCCCGGCGGCTCTGCTCGCCATGACTGCCGGTACAGCCACGATCCTGCTTTGGGTTAGGCTGGGCTTTTTTAATCCGTATTCATCCAACCTTGAAGCACGCCCTCTTCAGATCACCTTCTTTATGCTGTGCGTGCCAGCCGTTCTTGCGATCGTGTCCACATGGTTTGGGCGTAAAACGCTTGTGCTGATTGCTCTTCTTTGGTCCCTGCCCGTTAGTTTGTATTTGGCGATGACCCCGGGCATATTTGCGCTGTTCGGCGCCACCTCTTGCGCTTATCTAGTCTCCTACTTCCTGATGCTGGCGGAACGGCATCGAGAAGGGAACTGAGGGCGCCTCACAACCACCGTGCCCCGCAGGCCCTTCCCGGATCCGTCCGCTTCCCCGGCATCAGTCGCCCCCGCCAACACAAAAAAGCTGCCGCGGCGTCCTGAAGGACCTCCGCGGCAGCTCCTGGCGGGTACGCGCCTGAAAGACGCGCCCTTTGCCAAATTATTGAATGCTTGCTCCGACTTCCTTGACCATTTCCTGCACGGACAACAGTCCGCCGCCGGAGAGGTACCAGTAGTTCGGATCGAGATATACGATGTGCCCGTCTTTGAAGGCTTTCGTATTTTTGATCAGATCGTTCTCCACCGTCTGCTTGGCGGACACGGACTCTCCACCTTCTCCGGCCACAGCGGCGCTGCGGTCCACGACAAACAGGTAGTCCGGATTCTTCTCGGCTACGTATTCGGAAGTGACGCTTTGGCCGTGCGTGGATACCTCGATGTTTTTGTCCACCGGCGTAAAGCCCAGCACGTCGTGGACTAAGCCGAAGCGGGAGCCCGCGCCGTAGGCGCTCAGCTTGCCTTCATTCGCCAGCACGATCAGGGCGTTTTTGCCTGAAGCGACGGCTTTATCGTGAATTTCGGCGATCGTCTTGTCGACGCTGTCCAGCTCCGCCTTGATCTCGTCTTCTTTGCCGAAGATTTGGCCGACGGTGTTCATATTTTCCTTAAACGATTCCATATACCGCGTCGTATCCAGGCCCAGGTAGACCGTCGGCGCGATCTTGCTCAGTTCCTCGTACGCATCGGATTGACGGCCGGAGATGATGATCAGGTCCGGGCTCAGCGCGTTGATTTTTTCAAAATCCGGCTCCTTCAAGCCCCCTACGTTGCTGTATGCATCCTTGTCGGCATACTTGGACAGGTACGGAGGAATGTTAGCCTGCGGAACTCCGGTGACCTGAATTCCCAGTTTATCCAATGTATCCAGAATCCCAAAGTCGAACACGACGACCTTTTGTGGATTTTTCTTGACCTTGGTCTCTCCCAGCTTATGTTTGATCGTCAGTTCTTCGGAACCGGCAGCCGCCGAAGTGTTGGTTGGTTCCGCGGCGGCTTCCTTCGCGGGCTCTGTCTGATTTTTACTGCCGCAGGCTGCCAGCACGACGACCAATGCGGCCGTTATGATGAACAGCATCATCTTTCTTGTCTTCAACTTTATCCACCCCATGTTCTGAATTGGTTTTCGGCTTGATGCAAGCCGTAAATGTATAAAATTATGTGATGAACTCCCAGCCGGCGCCTGGCTGTCACAAGTCCATGCATATAATTTCCCTTGGTTGGCACTGCAAATGATTCTTCTCTGGCCCTATTAACTCCGGGGGAAAGTTACGTTCGAACAAGCCGCTTCTCTCCCAGTCCTCAAGCTTCAGGCAAAATAAACGCAAATTTTATTATTGTTAATGTTCTCAATCGGGATATCCATTCCGTAGACCTGTTTCAGCACCGACGTATCGATAATCTCGTCCGACGGTCCTTCCTTCACGACCCTGCCGTTCTTCAGGGCGACGATATCGTCCGAGTAGACGGAAGCAAAATTGATGTCATGAATGACGATGATGACCGTCTTGCCCAGCTCATCCACCATTCGCCGCAGCACCTTCATGATCTGCACCGAGTGCTTCATGTCCAGGTTGTTCAGCGGTTCATCCAGCAGCACATAGTCGGTGTTCTGGGCAATGACCATGGCGATATAAGCCCGCTGCTGCTGACCCCCGCTCAGCCGGTCCAGGTACTGGTCCTGCAGATCGCCAAGCTCCATGTAATCGACGGCTTCCTGGACGTACTTCCAGTCCTCCGGCTTTAACCGGCCCTGCGAGTAAGGAAACCGTCCGAAGCTTACCAGCTCCTTGACCGTCAAGCGGACGTTAATGTGATTGGACTGCTTCAGAATGGAGATTTTCTTGGCGAGTTCGCTGCTCTTGCAGCGGTCCACCTGCTCCCCTTCGATCAGGATTTCACCGCTGTCCTTAGCAATAAGGCGGCTGATCATGGATAGAAGCGTGCTTTTGCCGGCCCCGTTGGCACCGATAAAGGAGGTGATTTTTCCTTTGGCGATGTTCACCGAGACGTTGTCGACCACTGTTTTGCCGCCATATTGCTTGGAAACTCCTTTAACCTCGATCACGATGATTTACTCCCCTTTAGCAAAAGATAGATGAAGTACACGCCACCAACCATGTTGATGATGACGCTCAGCGTCGAGGAGAAGGTAAATACCCGCTCCACCAGCAGCTGCCCGCCGACGAGGGCGACGATGCTGATCAGCACCGCAGCCGGGATCAGCAGCGCGTGCCGGTAGGTCCTCATCAGCTGATAGGCCACATTGGCCACGAGCAGTCCCAGGAAGGTGATAGGCCCGACGAGCGCCGTCGCGATGGAAATGAGCACGGCCACGACAATGAGCAGCCTTTTCACCACCCGGTCGTAATCGACGCCCAGATCTACGGCATGATCCCTTCCCATAGCAATAACATCGAGATACTTGGTATACCGAGTAAAATAGGCAGTCACCAGCACGATCCCGGCCGCCGACACCAGCAGCAAATCCGAATTGACGTTGTTGAAGCTGGCGAACATTTTGTCCTGGACGATTTGAAACTCGTTCGGATCGATGAGCACTTCCATGAAGGACGACAGGCTCTGAAACAGCGTGCCGAAAATCAGACCGAGCAGAAGCAGAAAGTAAATGTTCTGCCCTTCCCTTTTGAACAGGAGCTTGTAAAATACGACCGAGAACACGGCCATCATGCCGACGGAGATGAGAAAATTAACGTTCTTGCCCATCATCGTCAGGCTGACCGAGCCGAAGGCATACACCATGAAGGTCTGAAAAAGCATGTAAAGGGAATCGAGTCCCATGATGCTCGGCGTCAAAATGCGGTTATTGGTAATCGTCTGGAACACGACCGTCGAGAAGGCGATCGCTCCGCCGGTCAGGACCATGGCCAGCACTTTTTTGCCCCTGCGCGGAAGGATATAATCCCAGTTGCCGCCGGACTGGATCAGCATAAATATCGCAATCAGGACAAGGGCGATGACAGTTAAAACGATCAACTTGGTCAAGTTGGATTTGCTCATGTCGTGTACGCCCTTCTTCTCAGCAGTAGATAGATGAAGATCGCGCTGCCAATCACACCGACAGTAACGCCGATAGAGATTTCATACGGATAAATGATCACCCGGCCCAGGATGTCGCAGAACAGCACGAACACGGCTCCCAGCAGTGCAGTATGTAGCAGGCTTTTTTTCAGATGGTCCCCCAGATACAGCGTGACGATGTTCGGAACGACCAAGCCCAGAAAAGGTATCATGCCCACAGTTAAAATCACGACCGATGAGATGGCGGCGACGATGACCAGTCCGATATTGACCACGGCCTTATAGTTAAGACCCAGGTTCACCGCGAATTCCTCCCCCATGCCCGCGATCGTAAAGCGGTTCGCGAACAGATAGGCGATGATGAGGAGCGGAATGCTGATGTACAGCATTTCGTAGCGGCCCTTGAGAATCATGGAAAAGTCGCCCTGCAGCCAGGATGACATGTTCTGGATCAGATCGTTCTTATAGGCAAAAAACGTCGTCACCGAGCTCACGATGTTGCCGAACATCAGGCCGACGAGCGGAATAAAGATCGCGTCCTTGTATTTGACTTTATCCAGGATCCGCATGAAGATCATCGTTCCCAGCAGGGCAAAAACGAAGGCCACCAGCATTTTCACCAGCGGCGTCGCGTTACCAAACACCATGAGGGCTACCAGAATGCCGAACCTTGCCGAGTCCATCGTTCCGGCCGTCGTCGGCGACACGAACTTGTTTCTCGTCAGCTGCTGCATAATCAGGCCGATAATGCTCATGCTCGTGCCGGCGATGATAATGCTGATTAGGCGCGGCAGGCGGCTGATCCAGAGCACCTGCTTCTGTTCGGCTGTGAGATGTAACAGATCCAGCGGGGAAATATCCTTCACCCCGATAAACAAAGAAGCGGCTGAGAATGCGATAAGCAGAATCCACAGCGTCCACAGATAAGTGTTTTTCATGGCTACCCAACGCTTTCTATAGTCTGGCCAGTCATTGAAAATGCAGTGAAAAGGCATATGTCACTTTTGATCTAATTAATAATGATATTCATTCTCAATTAACTGACTTAGTTATTATTCTAACAGCTGACCGTCTTTTGTCAAACGTTTCTGGGTATTTTTAGTCTCGGCTTCATCCTCCGCAGATGAATGTCCGCCGCCCGGAGAGGTCATAGTAACAGGGAATGCCGACTGCAAACATAAGGAGGTTGAACAGCCATGGACAGCACGCATGAGTACGTGGAGAAGCTTCACGATACCCAGGAAAAGGCCCGCAAACACAAGGATGGCATCAGCAAGGGAGCCAGCGCGAAGCTTCCGACCAAGCAGCATGGCACGAAGAAATAACCGGTAATCCAAAAGGCACTTCCCTTTCGACCTGACGGGGAAGTGCCCTTTTTATTTGAAGATATAAGATAGTATAAGCTCCAGAGAGTGCTCCTCCTTATATCGCAAGAAAAACAACCGCTAACCGCGGTCTGTCTACTTTGAAGGTACGTCGATAGGCGTTTTTCTTATATTTCAGGGTTTTTCGCAAAGTTTCTGCAATCTCCAAGACCAAAGTCCAGTTTGAACCTAGGCCAGAGACAGTTTCTGGATGATCCGCTGCTGCTTTAGAATGGACGAAAGGCATGAGACGGCTTCGGCCTCAGGTCTGATCTGACCGCAGGCGGCGAAGGCCGGTAAGGAGAGAAACTATGGAGTGGATCATCCATCTGTTTGAACAATACGGGTATATGGTACTGTTTGGCGGCCTGTTCGCCGAATCTTTGGCAATCCCGTTTCCGGGAGAGCTCGCAATGGCCATCTCCGGCCATATGTCGACGCTGGGGAGCTTTCACCTGCTGCAAATTATTTTGTATTCGTATATCGGCGCCATCCTCGGTACGACGGTGACGTATATTATCGGCTATCGTATGGGAACGCCCTTTTTTGAAAAATACGGCAAGTACGTCCTTCTGAACCCGGCCCGGATCGCTAAAATCACCGGCTGGTTCGAGCGGTACGGCACCAAGCTCATTCTGATCTGTTACTTCGTGCCCGGACTTCGGCATTTTACCGGATATGTGTCCGGTGTGCTTCGGATCAACGTACGGACCTTCTTTCTCTATAACTATATCGGCGGACTCGTCTGGGTTATCGTCTATGTCATGATCGGCAGGCTGGTCGGCTCGAAGATCGAGCAGTTCCTGCATTTGATTTCCCGTTATTCGCTCGCCGCCATCCTGGTGGCTGCTGTGGTCCTGGGTCTCGTCGTGTACCTGAAGCGGAGAAAAAAGTCGTCATCCCCCCGGGTCAAAGCGGAAATACGGCAGGAGGATTAAGGCAGCCTTCCGACGGAAGCCAGCGACCGCGAAGACCGAACGTTTACCGCATCGGCATCCGACCACAGCATCAAAAGCCGCCCCCGCCGGCGCTTGCCCGGGGAGCGGCTTGTAAACGTACGCTTTATTTGACGGCACCCTGTGTCACGCCGTTGATGATCCATTTTTGCGCGAACAGGTAGATGATGATCATCGGCAGCATCGCCATCAGATACGAAGCGAAGGCCAGGTTGTAGTCCGTATTGAACTGTCCCTGGAAAATGTACTGCACGAGCGGCAGCGTATAGCTCGACTGGTCGCTGATGATAATCAGCGGGAGCAGGAAGTCGTTGTAGGTCGACAGGCAGATCAGGATGCCGACGGTGGCGTTAATCGGCGCCATCAGCGGGAAGATGATCCGCCAGAACGTGCCCCACGTCGTCGCCCCGTCCACCGTGGCGGCCTCTTCGAGTGCTGCCGGGATCGAGCGGATGTAGCCGACGTAGACGAAAACGTTAAAGGCCAGCGCATAGACCGTATGCAAAATCGTCAGGCCCACCAAATTGGTCATATGCAGCGCCGACGCCAGCTTGACGATCGGCAGCATGATGATCGGAAACGGAATGAACATCGCGCTGATGAAGTAGAAATACAGCCCTTTGAAGAACTTTCGGTGCATGTTCCGGGCGATGGCATACGCCACGAGCGAATTGGTCAGCAGCGTCAGCACCACCGTTGAGATCGTCACGGCAGCGCTGTTGCGGAGTGCGCGGAAGAAGTTGGTCATTTTCACCGCGTTCGAAAAGTTTTCCCAGTGAAACGTCGTTGGAATCGCGAAGACCGACCGCGTCATTTCCTCGGGATTCTTCAGCGCAATGGTCAAGGTCATGTACAGTGGGAACAGAATCAGCAGCGTCCCCAGGGCTATCAGGATCATGACGACCCAGTTCGTTTTCGTCCTCATTACATATCGCTCTCCCTTCCTTGAAGAAATTTAAGCTGCAGGATGGAGATGATCGCAATGACGATAAAATAAATGACGGAGTTGGCGGACTGGTAAGCAAATTCGCCGCCCTGGAACCCGCCGATATAGATCAGGTGCGAAATGGACTGCGTTGCCCGGCCGGGTCCGCCATTGGTCAAGGCGACGATCTGGTCGAAGACCATCAGCGAGTTTTTCATCGCCAGCACCATGTTGATCGTGAAGAACGGGGAAATGAGCGGAAAGGTGATTTTCCAGAATTCCTGCCAGCGGCTCGCCCCGTCCAGATTCGAAGCTTCGTACAACGAAGTCGGGATCGTCTGAAGTCCCGCCAGATACAGGATCGTATTAAACGCAATCCCCTGCCATACCGCTACGATCACAACCCCGATCCAAGCCAGGTTTTCGTTGCCCAGAATGTTCGTTGAGAACGCATGGATGCCCAGGTTCTGCCCCCAGATCGTAAAGACGTTGGAGAACAGGTAGTTGAAAATGTAACCGACGATGAGCACGCTCAGAATGTTCGGCAGAAAGTAAATGCCCCGGAAAAAGTTGCGCGCCTTAATTCGCGCATTCAGGCCAAGAGCGATCAGCAGACTGAGCACATTGATCAGAATGGTGACGACGATGGCGAACTTGAAGGTGAACAGATAGGCGTTCCCCACATTGCTGTCCGTAAAGAGGTTTGCATAGTTGCGGAATCCGATAAAGTCGTAATGCTTGCCGAACCCGTTCCAGTTCGTGAACGAATAGTAAATGCCCTGCAGTGCGGGCAGTGTCATAAATACGAAGAACAGTACGACCGCCGGCACGGTCATCCAATAAAACGCCGTAAGTCGCTTGGACATCCCTTCATCCTCCTCTTTTGATCATGATGTTATTTCCGGCTCTGAACCTTGTCCCACTCGGTATCCAGCGTCTTCAGATAGGCATCGATGTTCCGGTTTTGCAGGAATCCCTGAACGATCGAGTTCAGCTGCACGGCAGCCGGGATATAGTGGTCCGCAAAGTCGACGACTCTGCCCGCCTTGAAATAAGGCTGCAGCTCGACAACCGCCGGGTCGTCCTGCGTCACGCCCTTGACGGCCGAGAACGCGGTCTGCTCTTTGATGTACTGGCCGATGTTGTCCGGCTCGAGGAGAAAGGCGATGAATTCCTCCGCTTCTTGCTTATGCTTGGTGCTCTCGGAGATGGTCAGCAGCGTATCCACCCCGGAGATCAGCTTGTTCTTGTCCGGATCGTTACCCGTCGGGAACGGGAAGAAGCCGATATTCGCGTTCGGATTCGACTTCCGGATCTCCGGAATGGCCCAGCTTCCCTGGATGTACATGGCTGATTCCCCGCGGGCAAACGCGCGGTTGCCGTCCGCGTACGTCTTCCCGAAGTTGTCCCCGTGGCCGTAGTCCAGCAGCTTCAGCTGCTTCTCCGCCACCTCGCGGAACTTCTCCTGAAAGGTCACCTGGTTCTCACGGCGCTGCTTGAAGAAGTCGATGCCGACCAGATTGGGCGCAAGCGCGTTAAACGGCAGGTTCGTCTGCCAGTCGTCCTTGTATGTAAAGTAAAATGGGATGATGCCGCTCTCCTTGGCTTTCTGGGCGGTCGCAATCAGTTCATCCCATGTTTTCGGAACGCTCAGCCCCAGCTTCTTGAAGATGTCCTTGTTGTACATAATGCCGTTGGCGTTGGTCGCGTAGGGGATGCCGGTGATTTTATTCAGCCCCGTCACGTCCTTGAGCATTTGTATGTAGTTCGGATCAATGGACTCGACCAGCTTGCTCTGGGTCAGATCGGCGAAAATATCGCTCTGCGCCAGGATCGAATACGTGTCGGTTGCGCCCATGCCGATGACGTCTGGAATGTCGTTCTTGACGACCCGTGTCTTCAGGACCGTTTCGGCATCCGGCGGATTCACCTGGGTGACTTGGATCCCGGGATGCGAAGCGTTAAACTTGGCCACCAGCTTATCAAAGGAGCCCTTAGCCTCCGGTTTGTTTTGAAAAAACTCCAGCTTGACCTTCCCGGCGTTCTCCCCGTAATTCCCGCAGGCTGTCAGTATCGACGCGAGCAGCAGGCAGGCCAGAAGGATTCTTCCCGTTTTCATGCGAAACCCCCCATATCGAAATTCTTGATGTTGAATTTTATCTAAATTTACCCGATTTTGTCGAAGGGTAAACAAGCGACTGAGCATGAAGCCCACTACAAGTGGGCGAATGGAGCGCGGTTTCCCGGCTAAGTAAAAAAGCAGCCCCCTGACGGAAAGGCTGCTTTTTTCATGACTGGACCGGACCCGAGCCTATTTCTTAGTGGCCAGCCACTGGGCTACGCCTTGAATGTCAGCATCGGACAGCTGGCCTTTGAAAGACGGCATACCACCGCGGCCGTTCGACACAATCCCGGCGATTTCGTCCGCCGAGTATTTGGCTCCGATCTTTTGCAGGTTCGGTCCGACGGCGCCTTCGAGGTTGTTGCCGTGGCAGCTGACGCAGTTGGCTTTAAAGGTTGCTTCCCCATTGCCGGCTGCAGCGGTGCCGCCGGTTTGGCCGGTGGTCGTTCCGGCATTGTTATTGGCTGCGCCTTGGTTGTTGGTATTGTCGCTGCTCTTGCCGCAGGCGGACAGGGAAAGAACGAGCAGCAGGCTCAGGAAAATAATCGATTTTTTCATTGAGGTCGTCTCCCTTCAACTTTTTCAAATTTGCCTCAATACAGCTACGATGCCCCAGAAATAGGTTTTTCATGTACGTAGGTTTTTCATGTACTCAACTTTTTTTCCGGCCGGAATTGCGCTGTGCATAATATACCCAGCCAAGGGGAACATATCCGACAAGGAGGAATGAAACCATGGCAGAACAACAAAAAGAGCAACCACCAAGCGGGTCCAGGCGCCAGTTTCTGAAATATTCAGGGACGGCGATCGGCGGTCTGGTCGTCGGGGGCGTCATCGGCGGGGCCATTACCGGCGGCTTCAACAAAAAGAAACCGGCCACGAACGCGCCGACATCGCCGCAAACCGGAAAGCAGCCTGCTGCAGATTATAACCATGCGACCATGTACTTCAACCAACGCCAGCTGCAAATTACCCAGGCAGCGACGGAGCGCATTTTTCCGAAGGATGATAACGGCCCTGGAGCAAACGATCTGGGTGTCGCTTATTATATCGACCATCAGTTAGCGGGTCATTGGGGCTTCAACGCCCGTGAATACCGCATGGGGCCATTTGTCAAAGGAGAAGCCACGCAGGGCGACTATCAAAGCATTAACCGCAACGAGGTCTTCCTCCTCGGGCTCACCGCCATTGACAACGCCAGCCAGAAAAAGCACCAAAAGGGGTTCACCGACCTCGCCGACGAAGAAAAGGACGCCATTCTGGCTTCGCTCGAAAAAGGCGACATTGAAGTGATTAACGGCATTACCGGCAAAAGCTTCTTCGATCTGCTTCGCAATATGACAATCGAAGGCGTATATGCGGATCCGCTCTATGGCGGCAACGTCAACATGGAAGGCTGGAAGATGCGGAGTTATCCGGGCAACCAAATGTCCTATGCCAAAATCGTCGGCGAGGATGCTTTTGCCAAAACGGATCCACTCAGCCTGCATGACCATTTGGCCACCCATTAATTTCTACATGCTGACAGAGAAGGAGAGTTATCCATGGCTACGAAATTGCCGAAAGTCCCGGTATTGATCGTCGGGATGGGATGGATCGGCGGGATCATTGCCGCCGAATTAAGCAAGCAGGGAATCAAGGTCGTCGGCCTGGAACGCGGCAAGCCCCGTTCCACCGAGGACTATTACATGGTCCATGACGAGCTCCGCTACGCCCAGCGATATGAACTGATGCAGGATTTGTCCAAGGAAACGATCACCTTCCGGAATACGTCGAAAATGACGGCCCTGCCGATGCGCCAATACGGCGCTTTCCTGCTCGGGGAAGGTCTCGGAGGCGCGGGCATCCACTGGAACGGACAAACGTACCGGTTTCTGCCGTATGATTTCGAAATCCGGAGCAAAACGATCGAGCGCTATGGAAAGAAAAAAATCCCGGATGGCATGACCATACAGGACTGGGGTATTACATACGACGAACTCGAGCCTTACTTCTACAAGTTCGAGGCCGTCGCAGGGATCTCCGGGGATCAGGAACAGGCGGCGATGGTCGGCAAACGCTCTAAGCCCTTCCCGACCAAGCCGATGATCAAAACGCCGATGATCAATCTGTTCGAGGAAGCGACCAAAAAGCTTGGCTACCATCCGTATATGATGCCGTCGGCCAACCTGTCCGAGCAGTATACGAACCCGGACGGCATTACCCGCGCCCCTTGCCAGTACTGCGGGTATTGCGAGCGCTTCGGCTGCGAATACGGCGCCAAGGCCGATCCGGTCGTGACCGTCCTTCCGGTCGCACAGAAATCGGGGCATTTCGAGCTCCGCGAGTACGCCAACGTGACGGATATTCTGCATGACGGGAAAAAGGCCACCGGCGTGAAATACGTCAACCCGTTGACCGGCCAGGAGTACGAGCAGCCGGCGGACGTCGTCATCTTAGCGAGCTACGTGTTCAACAACGTCCGGCTGCTGCTGATGTCCAAGCTCGGCAAGCCGTACGAACCGAATACGGGAACGGGCGTTGTGGGCAAAAACTACGCTTACCAAACGAATGGCGGGTCGGCGACGGGATTTTATGACGACAAGCAGTTCAACCTGTTTGCCGGGGCCGGCGCACTTGGTATGGAAATTCCCGACTTCAACGGCGACAACTTTGACCACAGCGATCTGAATTTCATCCATGGCGCAGGAATCCGGATTTCGCAAACCGGGCTTCGTCCTATCGCAAACAATACAGTTCCAAAAGGGACGCCTACATGGGGCAAGGACTTTAAAGCCACTTCGCTGAAATACGCGAATAACTACTTGACCGTGTCGGCGCAAGGCTCGAGCATGCCGTGGAAACACCACTATCTCGATCTGGATCCGACTTACAAAGACGCCTATGGCAAACCGATGATTCGGATCACGTTCGATTTTGAGGAGCAGGACCGGCAAATGATCTCCTTCATGGCTGGCAAAACCGAAGCGATCATGAAGGAAATGAAGCCTTCGTCCATCGGCTCTTCCAAAGAGCTGGGGCCGTTCAATATCGTGCCGTATCAATCCACGCACAACACCGGCGGCGCGATTATGGGATCGGACCCTTCGACTTCGGTCGTCAACAACTATCTCCAGATGTGGGATGCCGAAAACGTGTTTGTCGTCGGCGCATCCGCCTTCCCGCATAACAGCGGTTATAACCCGACAGGCACCGTTGGCGCTCTCGCTTACCGGGCCGCGGAAGGCATTGCGAAATATTTGAAATCGGGCGGATCTCTCGTTTAAGCGAAAACGCCGCCTGTTGGCAAGGAAAAGCGGAGGGAATCAAATGGATCAAGACAACTGGATTGTTCATGTCGCCGAGGCGCGGAAGCGGCTGATCGTCGTCGGCATCTGCTTCATCGTGACGTTTGCCGCCGGATTGTACGCCGCCCCTGGCATCCTGCTCTACCTCAAGTCGCAGCCTTTGGCGGAGCCGATCGCCTGGAACGTGTTTTCCTTTACGGACGGAATCCTGATCTACATGAAATGTGCGCTCATCTTCGCACTCATGTTCACGGTTCCCGTCCTGCTGTATCAGCTGTGGGCGTTTGTTAAGCCGGGGCTGACCGAGCACGAGGCCAAGAGCGCGTTTCCCTTCATTCCGGTCGCGTTCATGCTTTTTCTGGCCGGACTGTCATTCAGCTACTACGTCGTGTTTCCGATGATGCTGAAGTTCATGAAGCGCATGAACCAAACGATCGGCGCAATCGAAACGTACGGGATTGACCGGTACTTTGGGTTCCTGTTCGATCTGGTCATCCCGATGGCTATCGCCTTTGAGCTTCCAGTGGTCATCCTTTTCCTGACCCGAATCGGAATCCTGACGCCGGATACGCTGAAAAAGACGCGTAAGTACGCGTACCTGGGACTGGCGATCCTCGGCTCCTGCATTTCGCCGCCGGATTTCGTCTCGCACCTGTCCGTCACCATTCCGCTCATCCTGCTGTTCGAGATCAGCGTATATGTATCCGTCCGCCAGTGGCGGAAGATGCAGTCCAGTCCATCCGGCAGCTAAAGAAGCCGTGGTTTTCTCGTCGAATCCATCTGGCAACTACAAAATTGCAGTCAAGCCCATCCGGCAGCTGCATTCGTCCTATCCGCCTAGCGGCTAGGAAGCTGCATTCCCTGCCCATCCGGCAACTGCATTTGTCCAATCTGCCTAGCGGCAGGAAGTTGAAGTCCCTGCCCATCTGGCGCCGCATCAGTCCAGTCGTCCGGCGGCTGCAACAGTCCAATCCGTCGAGCTGCCAGGTAGTTGCAGTCTCGCCCATTCGACAGCTGCCACCAGTCAAGACCGTCCGGCCATTGATACGTTAATCCAGAAAAGAGGTGTACATGCTATGCTGAACAACATTGGCGTATCCGGCCTGGTCATCATTCTGGCCATCGCTCTCGTCCTGTTCGGGCCATCGAAGCTCCCGCAGCTCGGAAGAGCCTTCGGAGACACGCTCCGCGAGTTCCGGAGCTCCACGCGCGGAATCGTTGAGGAAGAAGAGACTTCCTCCGAGTCTGCGGTGAAGCAGCTCGTCGAGAAGCGCTAAACAGATCAAAAGCAGCCTTCCCTTTGGGGATTGGCTGCTTTTCTCATGCGGGACTCTCTTCGGGTGAGAAACTGGCTGCATTTTCATGAAAGGTCCTTCCGTGGTGAGCCGCTGATTTTTCATGTGAGGTCCTTTCGGGATGAGTGGCAAGTGTTTTCATATGGGGTCCTCCCTGGAGTAAGACTGTCTGCTTTTTTCATGGGGATCCCCTCCAGGTTTCAAACCATCCAACTGCTCCACGGTACTCCCTAGATCTCAAATCATCCGACTGCTCCACGGTACTCCCAAGATGTTTGAACGGGCCCTCAAACACCCCACCCTCATGTACACCATTTGTCCTTATCCATTGGACATACTCTCGTTTTGTCTTACAAAAGGTGGACACGACACATATATTCTCCTGCTGGCGGCTTGATGCGGATATCCCTATATCTAGTGCCAATATCCATTACACACCCTATATACTGAAGCGATTGGTGGAGCAAAGTGATAGTGCCTTTGTCCACCTTTTAAAAGACAAAATTGCAATTTGTTCTCTATCAGTAGACAATTCCAATATAATAGTGAACCAGCAGTGGTACGCGAACCGATCAGCTATTTCATCGCCTCTCTCCATATCGCTAACCAACAGCTATTCCCCGGCATTCTCCAGGTTTTTGAACTGGCTCTCGAACATCCGGGCGTAGAAGCCCTGGCGCCCGATCAATTCATCGTGGTTGCCCTGCTCCACGATCTCGCCGTGATCGATGACCATGATGTTGTCAGCGTCCCGGATCGTGTTAAGCCGGTGCGCGATAATGAAGGTCGTCCGGTCCTTCATGATTTGGAGCAGCGCATCCTGGATATGCAGCTCAGTTCGGGTGTCGATGCTGCTCGTCGCCTCATCGAGGATGAGGATCGAGGGTTTCGCCAGGATGACCCGGGTGATGGCCAGCAGCTGACGCTGACCCTGGCTGAGATTGCCGCCGTTCTCCGACAGCTCCGTCTCATAGCCGTCCGGCAGGCGGCGGATGAACACGTCGGCGTTTGCCATCACGGCGGCTTGGCGGATTTCCTCGTCCGTCGCGTCAGGCTTGCCGTACTTGATGTTTTCCTTGATCGTGCCGGAGAACAGGTACGTGTCCTGCAGCACGATCCCGAACGTGCGGCGCAGGCTGTCGCGGGTATACTGGCGGATATCGACGCCGTCGATTCGGATGGAACCCCCGGTCACGTCATAGAACCGCGTCAGCAAATTGACGATCGTCGTCTTGCCCGCCCCTGTCGGCCCCACCAAGGCCGTACTGGTTCCCGGCTTCGATTCGAAGCTGACCTTCTTCAGGATCGACACCTCAGGCCGGTATCCGAAGCTTACGTCCTCGAATACGACGTGGCCTTTGGTGCGATCGAGCCGTACCGCATCCGGCAAATCGTCCGGCTCCTCCTTCTCGTCCAGCACCTCGAACACCCGCTCCGCACCGGCCACGCCGGATTGCAGCAGATTGTAGATGTTGGCCAGGTCGTTCAGCGGACGAACAAACTGGCGGGAGTAGCTCAGGAAGCTCGCGATCACGCCGACGGTAATGAGGCTCTTGACGGCGAGAATCCCGCCGACAAGAGCGACCGCGGCGAAGCCGATGTTGTTGATGACGTTCATGAGCGGCATCATGAAGCCGGAGCGAATCTGCGCTTTGAGCCCGACTTCAAACAAGCGGCCGTTGACCGCCTCAAACTCGTTGATCGCCTGATGCTCATGATTGAATGCCTTGACGACTTCCATGCCGGAAATCGTCTCTTCGATATGTCCGTTCAGCATGCCGAGCTGAACCTGCTGCTCCTTGAACAACACCGATGTTTTGCGGGTGACCGTGCGCGTCAGCAAATACAGAATCGGTACGGTTATGAGGCTCGCCAGGGTCAGGATCGGGCTGAGCACGATCATCATCACCAGCGAGCCGATGATGGCGATGCCGCCGGCCATCAGCTGCGTGGTGGATTGGGAAACCGTCTGGCTCACATTGTCGATATCGTTGGTCAGCCGGCTCATTACTTCCCCGTGGGAACGGGCGTCAAAATAAGAGACCGGAAGCTTTTGCAGCTTCTGAAACAATGAGCGGCGCAGCCCCGCAACGATTCGCTGCGATACGCCGGCCATCAGCCAGCCCTGCAGGAAGACAAGCACGACGTCCGTGATATAGGCAGTGGCAAGCACGATAATAAACGACTGAAGCAGCCCGAAAGCGACGCGTCCATGGTTCGCGGACATAGCGTCGATCGATTTGCCGATCAGAAACGGCCCGATCAGGGTCACGCCGGCATCGATGATGATAAACACCATGATCAGGCTGAGCAGCTTGCGCTCGCGTCCGAAATAGCGCCACAAGCGCCCCATCGTTCTCCGGAAGTTCTTGGGCTTGACCGGCTTGCCCCGGCCCATGGCCCCGTTTCCGGGTCCCCTCATCATCCCGCCAGGGCGTCCCGCAGGACCCGGTGCTCCCGGAGGCGGCGCCTGCTGTCCTTGTGCGGCTTCATTCTGCGGCATGCTGATGCATCTCCTTTCCCATCTGGGATTGGTAAATTTCCTGGTAGACCCGGCACGTCTCCATCAGCTCTTCATGTGTGCCCGTGCCGACCATCTCCCCGCGGTCCATCACCACGATCCGGTCGGCATCCATGACCGACGTGATCCGCTGGGCGATCAGAATGCAGGTCAGCTCGCTGGCATATGTCCGCAGCGCTTCCTTGATTCTCGCCTCGGTCGCGACGTCCACCGCGCTCGTGCAGTCGTCGAGAATCAGAATTTCCGGCTTCTTCACCAGTGCCCTGGCAATGGACAAGCGCTGTTTCTGCCCGCCCGAGAAGTTGACCCCGCCTTGGCCGATCCGGCTGGCGTAGCCTTCCGGCGAAGCCGTGATGAAATCATGCGCCTCGGCGATCCGGCACGCCTTCTCCATTTCCTCAGGGCCCGCGTCTTCCTTGCCCCATTTCAAATTGTCCTCCACCGTGCCGGTGAAGAGCATGATCTTCTGTGGAACGACGGCAATCATATCGCGCAGCGCATGCGGATCCATATCCCGCACATCGGTGCCGGCTACTTTGATCCGCCCTTCGCTGGCATCGTAAAAGCGCGGAATCAGGCTGACCAGCGTACTTTTGCCTGAACCGGTCGAGCCAATAATGCCCACCGTCTCCCCAGGGAGGCAGGTCAGCGTAAAGTCGCGGATGACCGGGTCGCCCTGGGTGCCCGCATAGGAGAAGCTCACATGCTCGAAGTCGATGCGTCCACGCTGGGAAGCGTGTTTCGCCGCCGAATTGCCTCCGTGATCCAGCCCGCTTCCTTCGGCAAACACCTCGCCGACCCGGCCGGCGGACGCCTTGGCACGCACGAACATGTTGAAGACGTTGCTGATCATCATCAGCGAGAACAGCATTTGCGTCATATAGTTGATGAAAGCGATGATGCTTCCGACCTGCATCTGCCCGTTGTCGACCCGTAACCCGCCGATCCAGAGGACGGCAATGATGCCGAAATTGAGGAAGAGCGAAATGCCCGGCCCGAAGACGGACATAACTCTCATCGACAAAACCGAGCGGCTGGACAGTTCCGTGTTGGCGTTTTCAAATTTTCCCACTTCATAATCAAAGCGGTTGAACGCCTTGACCACCCTGACGCCCGACAAGTACTCGCGCATGACGCCGTTTACTTTATCCAGTGCCCGCTGCACCCGAATAAAGAATGGAAAACCGATCTTCATGTTCAGCACGATCAGGACCGCCACAATTGGCACCACCGCCGCCAGTACGAGCGACAAATGCAAATCCAGGCGGATGGCCATGATGAGACTGCCCACGCACAACAGCGGCGCCTTGACGAAAAACCGCATCATCCCGTTGACGAAGTTCTGCACTTGGGTGACGTCGTTCGTCAGCCGCGTGATGAGCGAGGCCCGGTCGAATTTATCCATGTCCTCGAACGACAGGGACTGGATTTTCCGGAACAAATCCGAACGCATTTCCGCCCCGAACCGCTGGGATACATGGCTTGAAATGATGTTTCGGGCGGTGGCCGACACCGCGCCGACGGCGGTGATCAAGAGCATGAGCCCTCCGTAATGGAGGACCTGATCCATCCGGCTCTGGGCCACCCCGACATCGATGACCTTGGACATCATGGTTGGCTGCAGCAGGTCGCACAGCGACTCAACCGCCAGAAACAATACCGCTACGCAAAACAGTTTCCAGTATTTCTTGACATACTTGTTGAAAAAGGACATGGCTGCATCACCTTTTACGCTTATTTTAGGTAAAGCTACATGTTCACCGATATGTAATTTAAGACATATACACTAGTGAAGATTACTCCTTTTTCGGTCATCTGTCACGACCAATATCCGGCAAAAACAGTTTTATTCCCTAAGCCACTTATCAAAAAACTCGCGATACCCTTCCTTCATGATGCGGCTGGAAAAGCTCTCAAACGCATAGCTCCGGTTGTCCCAGGAATACGAGGACGGCGATGCCGCCGCCATATTGACGAGCTCAAACCAATTTTTCTCGTTCCCTGAAAACGAGTGCCTCGCGCTGATATGACCGTAACACGGGTGCTCTGGCTTTACGACGATTTTGCCCATGGCGAGCGCCTCGGTCAGCGGCATGGCGAACGTATCGAATTTCGAACAGTTCCAGTACACCTTAGCCGTGTTCATCAGCTTAAAAATGTCATCCTGGCTCAGCGCAAACTGCAGCCGGACATTGAGCGGAATGTCGTACTTCTTCATGCTCTCCCGGTAGCGTTCGCCCCCGAAGACCATGTATACCTCCTTATCCGGATTTTGCCGGGCATACTCCAGCACGAGATCCGGCCGGCGGTTCTCCTCGTCCCGCCCGATCCACAGAATGCGGTTGTTCACGATCTGCGACGGGTCAAAGTGCCGCTCCGCCAAGTCCTCGCTGAAGCCGATCGGGATGACATCCACGTCGGTTACCCCGAAATTGCGGGCAAGCTCGCCTTTCAAAAACTCGGTCTGCACGATCGCCTTGTCCACCATTTGATAAAAAGGCTTCATCATGTCGTATCCCGTCAGGGCCGGGTCGGGAAAACTGTGCGGAAAGAGCACGCTGTTTTTCAGAAACATTTTCAGATAGGTAAATCCGGATACCGTATAGATCACGTGCTCGATGCCGTTCGCATAGATCTGGTCCAGCACAATGTCATAGTTCACCAAGTCGCCCTTTTCATGCTCGTATCCCGGCACCCAGTCATACCCGCTCACATGGCGCTCCGGAGATATAAAGACGATATCCACCCCCAGCTCACGGCCGATGGCCTGCAGGCGGTCCGCAAAGACGCGCGGCCCCTGTCTTTCGGTAAATTGGATCTTTCTCATGACCAGTCCGACTTTTTTCACAACTTCATCATCCTTTATCTGCACTGCCTTTCTGAGTTGAAAAATCAACAGGTTTGGAGGGTCAGGACACGAGCGGACAGGCTAACAACGCCATTTCCAGGCAAATGCGCCGTTCCGGCTCCAAAAAGTCCTCCACGAGAATTTCATTCAGTTTGTCTAGCCGATTGTACAGGGTCTGCCTGTGAATGAACAGCGCCTTGGCCGTATCGTTCTTCGAGCCCATGTACTGCAAATAGACGTCCAGCGTCTGCACCAAATGCAGATGATGCTCCTTGTCGTAAGCCATCAGCGCCCCAAGCTGCTCCTCGACGAATGATTCGAGGAACGCTTTGTCCGGGATGGCCTTCAGCAGCTGGTAGACGCCGATTCGCTCGTAGAACAGGCTGCTGCGCATCAGCTCCACCGTGCGGGATACCTCCATCACCTGCTCCGCTTCCTTGAAGCCCTTGTACATGTCGGTCATCCGCGGGCGGATGCTGCCAAAGCCTGCGTGCAGGCTGAACGGCTGGGACAGACCCACGCCCGTCAGGCGCAGGCTCTCTACGGTACGGCGCACCGCCTGCTTCAGGGCCGCCGCGTTATCTCCCGAAGCGGAACGCTCCCTCGCGCACAAAATGTAAATGCGGTGCCCCTTCTGCATCAGCAAGTTGTGCAGCCCATGCTTCTTCAGCAGAGCACGCAGCCGGACGAGGAGATCCTGCTCCTCGGCTTCGATCCGGTCCCGGTCGGGCCGCAGGGCGCTGTCCGGATATTCCAGCTCGACGATGCCGCCGATGAAGAGCGCCTCCCCCTGTTTGGCCGGACTTACCCCCATCCGGGAACGCGCCGCCTCCTCGTCCTCCAGCTGATGGGACAGAATATCCTGGATCAACTGGTTCTGATCCCGAAGATGCTTTTCCTCCAGGAACAGCATCCGCAGCAGCAGCGTGGCCAGCGATTTGGCCGTGTAATCCAGCAGCAGGACGATCCGGTCCAGCGGCTGCTGGCCCGGGAGGATCATCCCCACGTACGCCAATGTCTCGCCGAGGCAGATGACGGGCTGCGAGAGCAGCAGCCGGTCGCCCGGCATCGGGAAGCGGCTGGGTTCCTGGGCGGCCGCTTCATTTCCCTCCACCTGCTTGCGGTAGAAGAAGGTCAGCTCGTCGGCCTCCTCCGCCGTCGCCGGCTTAGGACAAAATTTATTTGTCTCCACGGACGAATGATACACAATTTGATAACCCGTGTATTCATATAATACATGGAGAACGGCATGAACATCCGTACTCTGCAGGGTAATTTGCTGCAGCCGGCGGGAGAAAGCCTCCAGATCCTTCAGCAGCTGATGCTGCTGGTTGATCAGCAGCCCGTGAATATCCTGGGTGATTTCAACGAAGCGGACAGGCTGCTCGAACACGAGCAGCGGAAAGTCGCACTGGTCCGCCAGCTCGATGATCTCCTCCGGAATGTCTTCAATGCTCGTGCCCAGCTCCACGCACAGCCCCGCCGCCTGCTGGCGGATGAGCTGCTGCATGTAGGACAGGCGCTCCTGCTCGTAATGATGGAGCCAAAGGCCGGTGGTGAGGATCAGGTCATTCTTCGTGACGAACGGGGCCACGTTCGTGATTTCGAGAATATGCACCCAGCCCACCTCGCGGTCCAGGCCGTTCGCTCCGGCAATCAGCCGGGCCCGCTTGAACACCGGGCGCTCCAGCACTTCCCGGATATGCAGGTTGAAGCCGCTGCTCATCGGCATTCACATCCCTTATGTTAATTATGGTAACACCAGCCGAACATTATGTCCTGCCGCTGCGGCAAACGGATTGACAAGACGTATGATGAATACGCGCCGATTCGATTGTACACTTTTAATATATTATGAGGTGAGGTGATCTGTCATGAAAATCGGAGTACCCAAGGAAATTAAAAACAACGAAAATCGCGTCGCCGTCACGCCGGCAGGTGCCCTCGAATTGATTCAGCACGGACACACGGTTTATATCGAGCATCAGGCCGGAGCGGAAAGCGGATTCCCCGATGAAGAATACAAGCAGGCCGGAGCCACCATTCTGACGGAAGCATCGGAAGTATGGTCCCAGGCCGATATGATTATGAAAGTCAAAGAGCCGCTTCCCAGCGAGTACGGATATTTCCGCAAAGGACTGATCCTGTTCACGTACCTGCACCTGGCCGCCGAGCCGAAACTGGCCGAGGCGCTGGTTCAGTCCGGCGTTACCGCCATCGCCTATGAAACCGTGAACGTGAACGGCACCCTTCCGCTGCTCACGCCGATGAGCGAGGTGGCCGGACGCATGGCCGCGCAGATCGGCGCCCAGCTGCTGGAGCGCCCGCATGGCGGCAAAGGCATCCTGCTCTCCGGCGTTCCCGGCGTATCGCGCGGCAAGGTGACGGTCATCGGCGGCGGCACGGTCGGCATGAACGCGGCGAAGATCGCCGTGGGCCTCGGCGCCGACGTCTCCCTGCTCGATCTCAGTATTCCGCGTCTGCGCCAGCTGGACGACATTTTCGGCAGCCAGATCAAGACGTTGGTGTCCAGCCCGTCGAACATTGCCAAGTCGGTTCAGGAGGCGGACCTCCTGATCTGCGCCGTCCTGATCCCGGGCGCCAAGGCGCCGCGCCTCGTCACCGAGGATATGGTCAAATCGATGAAGCCGGGTTCGGTCATCGTGGACGTGGCGATCGACCAGGGCGGCATCGTCGAAACGATCGACCATATTACGACGCACGATAACCCGACGTACGTGAAGCACGGCGTCGTGCACTACGCGGTGGCGAACATGCCGGGAGCGGTGCCGCAGACGTCCACCCTGGCGCTGACGAACGCCACCATGCCGTTCGCCCTGAAGCTCGCCGGCGAGGATCTGCAGCATCTGCTAACGACGAACAGCGCCATCCGCAGCGGGGCGAACGTGGTCAACGGCAGTATTACCTACGAGGCGGTGGCCCGCGACCTCGGCTATGACTACGTGCCGGCGGAAAAGGCGCTGGGACGCATTAAAGTGTAGTTTTACCATCCAGCTCCGCGAGACCCTGTCCATGTGCAAAAACCGGCCTCCTGATCATCAGGAGCCGGTTTTTATGTTTCGCTTTGGATTACTTGACGGTGATCTGAATCTCGGTGGATTCCTCGAAACGCTCGCCCGTGGACTTCAGGCTAAAACGAGTCCCGGCACTAATCGTGTACTTCCCGGGAGGAAGGGTGCTCCATCTGGTGTCCTTCAACATCTGGGCGGGCAATTCCTCATTCGGGTGGGCCCTCTGGTAGATCGTAAAGTTATAGCTTGGGATATCGATGGATGAGTCCAGCTGATCCAGAAACACATCGCCAGGCGAATATGTAGTGGGGATCAGGATCGCTGGGATAAGGGCGCCCCCTCCCTCCCCCGCCTCATTGAGAATCTTAAAGTAGAAAGGCTTAAAGCCCTGATTAACAACCGCGTCCTTGTCCCCTAGATACTCCAGCTGCGCCCAGACCGGAATCGGCTCGCCGTTAGGAACCTCCGTTTCGGCTGCATAAATGGACAGCTTGAAATCCCCCAGCGTCTTCGAGGCATGAACCTGCGACTTGCCGTTCACCGGGACAGGCGTATCCACATGCACCGTATTGAACTCCTTGTCGTAAGAGACCGTGGCCCCCATCGCCGTGGAAACGTCTCGCAGCGGGACATACGTCGAGTCCCGGTAAGAGAACATCGGACCGGTTCCGCCTTTCGCCTCTTCCCCGTTAACAACCAGCCGCGGCTGAACTGGCTTGACCTGAAGCGTATCGGAGGAATAGGCGGCGATGGATAAGCTCCATGCGGCGGCGGCCAGACCGGTTACCGCACCTGCCCGAATCCATAATTTGCTCATCTGCTGCACCTCTTTTCCATGAATCCACTGTCCTGTACTTTAATGGACATTTCATAGCGTTTCCCTTATCATACCATGCACATGGAAATTTTTTGAAGAAACAAGGTGCAGCAAACAACGTTATCCCCCTCTTGATTGCTCCTTAGGAGATAGTCAGAAGGTCCTCGGGGGTTTCTCAGAAGGTCTTCGGGAGATTTCTCCGAAGATTCTCTAGTCTGCTCAGAGGTATCCGAAGGTTCTCACGAGGTTCGCAACAGCGTTTTTGGGCCACTGTCTGCTGCCGCGGAACTGAAGCGGCGAACAAGCACCCAATCATACAAAAGCGGGATGAGCAGCAGGCTGATCAGGGTGGAGCTGATCATTCCGCAAACGACGACGATGCCGAGCATTTTCGAGATGACCGTATCGCTGCCGTTCGAAAAGCACAAAGGCAGCAGCGTCAATACGGTCGTAACCGCCGTCATCAATACAGGGCGCACCCTGGAGGAGGTGCCGAGAAGGATCGCTTCGCTCGGGGCCATCCCTGCGGACAGATGGCGCTCGACCCGGTCCACCAGCACGATTCCATTCGTTGCGGCAATGCCGGTAATCATCAGCAGGCCGACGAGCGTGGCCAGGTCCCATTCTCCCCCGGCCAGGACCATTCCGGCAATGGAGCCGATAAAAGCGAAGGGAATGCCGGCAAGCACGCACAAGGGAGCCCTCCAACCCCTAAAGACCATGCTCAGGATTAAGAGGATCAGCACGACGGATACCGATAAAGCGATCGCCATTTCCCCTATCATCTGCCCGACCTGAGCGGTGATGCCGTTCATCGAGTAATGCACGCCGGCGGGCATGGTCAGCTCACCCAGACGCTTTTTGACTTGTCCGGCGACCCGCTCGATATCCCTGGACGTAATATTCGCGGTCACCACGGCGAAAGGCTCGCCGTCCCGCTCCCGAACGACCGTCGCCCCGGCAGCCCTCGTCAAGGTCGCCAGCTGTTCCAGCGGCACGAGCCTGCCGTCCTCGCCCTGGAACGTTTCCCGTCCAAGCACGGCCAGTACCTCCGTTTCCGGCAGCTCCATGACGGAAGCGCCGTTGCGGGCAGCCGGCAGTTCGGTCCGAATTTCAAGGGGAACCGCATCCTGCCTTCCGGCGTTCATCTCGAGCAGCGTCCCTCCGGCCAAATAATTCCGGACTCTTTCAAGCACCTGCTCTGGCTTCACGCCGGCGCGGTCCAGCTTGGCCCGGTCCAGCTCGACCCGGTAACCCGCCAGGCCGTCCTCATCGTCGGCGGCTCCCAGAACGCTCAAGTCCGACATCCCTTCCAGGCTGCTGCGGATCGTTCCGGCGGCCTGCTCCAACGTGGCGCCGTCGGCCCCGGTTAAATCAATCTTTACTTGGGAGTCATCCCCGGAAATATTCTGGTTCGTGACAGTCACCACCGCACTGCCCGACAAGGCGGTCAGCCGTTCCTTCAGCCTCGCCGTCACTGCATCGACATCCTCTCCCTTTTGCACGGACACGGCAATATTGGCGATATTGTCGCCCTGGATCCATCCTCCGCCCGCGTCAAACACATCGTCGAATTGAGGCGTGAAAGTGGAGCCCAGCACCGATGAATAGGCGGAAACTCCGGAATCCGAAGCAAGGACTTGCTCCATACGCTTGACGGCAGCATCCACCTGAGGCAACGTCGTCCGTTCGGGAAATTCCAGCTGGACGTCGACTTGCCCTGTGGAGTTGGCTGGCAAAAAGTTTACCGGCAGCAGAAACCCTCCGGCGACGGCACCTATCAGTAGCACCGCAAAGACGGACAACAATCTCCCCTTTCGGGGAAAGGCCCACTGCAGGATACGCCGGGAAACCGGGTCAAAGGAGACGGCGGAAGCGCTGATGCGGTCTTTTTGCCATACATAATACAAAGCGGGGACAACCATTGCCGCTACCAGCAGCGAGGTCAGAAGCGCAATCACCACAGACCATGCGAACCCCGAAAATGCGGAGCCAATCATCCCGCCGACCAAAGCGATGGGGACAAACACCGCGACGGTCGTTGCCGTCGACGAAACGATGGCGGGCAGCATTTCCTTAGCCGCTTCGGATATCCGCCCGGAAGATAGAGATTTGGCTTGGTTCTGCTTGCGGTGGATATTGTCGAGGATCACGATCGTGTCATCGATCACCCGCCCCATCGCCACGACCAGTCCCGAAACGGTGAGAATATTGAGGCTGAATCCCATCACATGGAGCAGTCCCGTGGTCACCAGAATGCAAATCGGCAGCGACAGCGCAATGAGCAGCGTGGAGCGGACACTGCGGAAAAATAGAAATACGCTGACCATGGAAAAAAAACATCCTAACAGCCCTTCCCGAAATAACCTGTTCAGGGAAGAATGGACCTGTGCTCCCTGGTCAAACATGACGGAAAGTTTCACGTCCTCCGGCAGGTAGCCGGTCATTCCTGAGAGACGGTCGCGAATGCCCTTCGATACCTCCGTAATGTTGGCCGACGGTTTTTTGAGGATATCCAGGACGACGCTCGCAGCTCCTCCGGTCCGGGAAATCGTCTGCATATCAACCAGCGATGGAGACAGGGCCGCAACCGAGGAGAGGGGCGCGCTCTGACCGCCGGCTCCGCGGACGTTAAGGCCCATCCAATCCGTCTGGTCCGGACTCCAGCCCGAGGCTTCAAGAGGGATGGACATGACGCTGTCCGTCAGCTTGCCTTGAACCGAAGGAAAGGATACCCCGGCCAGAGACTGCTTGACGTTATCGACCGTTAATCCGGCCTTGGACAGATCCTCCATCCGAACCGATAGAACATAGCCGTTCCTCGCGGAGCCGGTAGCCCGGACTTCGCTTACGCCCGGTGTATGCAGCAGTTCATCGGCGATTTGGGCTTGAATGGTCGTTCTCAGCGTATCTTCATCCACTTTTCCCGATGGACTTGTCACCGTCAGCCTCATGATCGGAAAAGAGCTCGTGCTGACACGGGTGACGGTCGGCTCGCCCGCGCCTGACGGCAAAGCTACATCCCGCAAAGCATCGGTTACATCCCGCTCGGCTCGATCCATGGTGTAATTCAAGGGAAAATACATACTGATCAGGAGTCCGCCGTTAAAACTGTTCGTCTCCAGCGATTGGAGCTCTTCCACGCCGCGGACCGCTTGCTCGATCGGCTTCGACACGTTGTTCCTGATTTCCTCGGCCAGGAAACTTGGGGCATGAACCGTAATCATGAGGGTGGGATTATTGATCGGCGGGAGATAGTCCCGATGCATACGGTAAGCGGATATTCCCCCCCAGACCAAGATGATGGCCAGCAGGATCAGAATCAGCGCAGTTCGTTTCATCGCTGCCTCGATGAGTCTGTTCACATTACTCAGCTCCTTGTGGGATAAACGAATGCAGGCATCCCCCATGTTCCTGGAAAAGGAACGATGGGGGAATATGCCGCATCTTTGGTTTTACGCGTATCTGCTGAGGGTAAACCCCTTATTGGACCGCTTTGCTGTCCGGCTGGCTTGCGACCTCGGCAGGCGTAAGGACCTTGTCCTCGCCCGGATAAGGCGTGTCAAACCCTTTGGTTGCATACCACGTCACATGGTTCAGCATGTTGGCGTTCGTTTCGTCCGGGGAAGCTTTCTCTCCACTGAAATGAACCTTGTTTTCATTCGACCATGCCGTCCACGCTTTCTCGATTTCCTTCACATCGGTCGTCACCTCCGCCGTATTGGCCAGCGCCGCTGCATTGGATCCAGGCTGGCCGTTTAACGTATCGAGCGGAATCTGGTTCGGCACGAACTCATACGGCGTGAAGTCCGGCTTGTCGGTGAAGAGCTCGCTCATGGGAACAGCTGCCGCATCATTCTGATTCATAGGCGGCAGGCCCAAAATTTGCTCGATGCTCCGGACCATGTTAATCACGGTCCAATAATGGCTGTCGGTCACGCCTTTCTTGACCCACGGGCTGATGACGTAAGCTGGTGCACGGTGGCCGTCCACATGATCCACCCCGTTCTGTGCGTCATCCTCGGTCACCAGGATCAAAGAGTCTTTCCAATACGGGCTGTGGGAGATCAAATCGACGATCTTCCCGACGGCCAGATCATTGTCGGCCACTTGGGCCTGCGGAGTCGGGAAGCCCGTGGATGTTCCTGCCGTATGGTCGTTCATGACCCACATTTGCACAATTTGCGGCAGGTCGTCGTTCTTCACATAGTCCTCAAACTTTTGTTTGAAAATTTCGAACCGGTATTGATCCGGAATGCCCGAATCGAACGTCGGGAACGGCTTATATGTGATTGGATCAAGCGACGGAATATCGGTTTTTGCCGTGTAATCCCCGATCGGCACATGAAGCTCTCCCTGTTTTTGCCCTGACAGAATCAAGTAATCGTTATACCAATCCGTCCAAGTACCGAATTCCTGAGGGCCGCTGAATGTCGTGGTGTCTTCCCCAAAGTTGACGACGGATGCCCCGTGCTTCAAGGCATTGTCCCACAGGTGTCCGGTCGATGCGTAAGCCAGGGAATCTCCCGCGCCCCCCGGATAGCTCCGCACGTTGCCTACGTCCGTTTCCTTGTCTTCATAATCGGTATTGGTTGCCTGCATGACCCACTGGTGTCCGCTAGCCGACTGAATGCCGGATACGTAGAAGTTATCGAGAAGGGGGAAGGTATTGGCGATTTTGTGGAAGTTGGGGGTTACGTCTTTTCCGAATTGGGTTAAAGCGGGGTCCGAGTTGCCTTTGCCCATATCCCCGTGGACCTGGTCATAGGTTCGGTTTTCTTTGATGATGTAGAAAATATGCTTGATCGGCGAAGGCTCGCCAATCCGCTCGGGCATGGCCACCGGCTTCTTGTTGTTGCGCGGCTTGGCATTGCGCCCGGCAATTTCAAACCAATTGTTGTTGGCATAAACGTCATCCGTCCATTGGACAAGCTCTTTGTTCGCGAAGGAAGCCGGGATGATGGACAGCGACCCTTGCTGGGCATAAGAAGAGTGTCCCGTTACGCTGATACCCTGTATCTTTAAGTTGCGCTCCGGCCCGAGGGAGCCGACCCCGTCGGCGTTAGCTACGAGCAGCCGATTATGGGCTGGGTCCGTTGCGATATCCACCGGGAACCACGCGGTCGGTACCAGTCCACGAAGGCTTGGTTCCTTGGACGGTCCGTTCCAGTCATAGACAGCCAGCGCGTTGTTGCGGCCGAGACTGACCACAAGCTGGTTCTCGTTAATGATCTTTACCGCATTGGGCGCCGATCCTTTGGGTGCATTAGGGTAAGGCTCGACGTCGATCGTCTGCGCGACGCGGTTCGTTTTGGTATCGATGACCGACACGGTGTCGCTGTTCGTGTTGGCAACAAAAACATATGAACCCGAGACATCCATCCGCGCAGGCTGCAGACCGACTTCTACCGTTGTGCTGACCGTTTTCCCGGACAGGTCCACCACGGAAACGGTACCGCTGGCCGAGCTTCCCGTTTGCTCCGCAACGATAGGCGTCCCGGAAGAGTCAACCGTGAGGTCGCCGGGCTCCGCGGCTCTTCCGCCGGTGTTCGTTACATAAGCCGTATTGCCGCTGACCACGACGCTGGTCGGTGCGTTGCCTACGGGGATTCGATCGGTGAGTTGACCCGACTCCAAGTCGATGACACCCAGGCTGTTATCACGGCTAAGCGCCACGAGGAGGGTCTTCCCGTCCGGCCCCAGCGCAATATCCTGAGGGTTAATGTTGCCGCCTACGGCTGCCAAAGGAAGGCTTACCGTTTGCAGGATCGACGGTGTACCGTCTTCGGCAACCGACATGACGACGACTTTGCCCGTCGTCCCGGACGAGCCTGTGGCATACAGGCGGCTGCCGTCGGTGGAATAAGCCAGGCCCCACATATGCGAAAGGCTTAACGGGATATTATTTTTGATCAATGCTCCCGTTTCCAAATCCACGACGTTGATGCCGTTGCCACCGTAATCGCTTCTTCCGATAATGGCCGCTGCCGTTTTTCCGTCCGGACGCACCTTCACCGAAATCGGATTCCCCCCGAACTCCACTTGCTGGCCTGCCGGCGTGACGTATTGATTGACCGGTGTCAATACTGAACCGTTCGCCTGCCGTCCGACCAGATCTTTATCAAAGGGGTTCCCTACCGCCGCATATACGCTCCCTGCGCCGAGCAGCAAAGATGCCAGTGAAATCAAAGCCACGCCCCTCTTCTTACCTAGTTTCCTCCGTCTCATTCATTCCCTCTCCTTCGCTCATCGATTTCAATCGGCTTGCAGTCTAGATATTAAGAAGGGAATGTAATGCCGATGTAAAAGGAAATGACATATCTGGTTAAACGCATGAAAATAATCCCAATCCCCTATATGTATCATTCTTCATAGGGGGCATTTTCGACTAGGGGCCGCGCCCATAGGCCCAGGTCCAGAACATGCATCCAAAGCAAAGAAGAGGTCCCCGCAGGACCTCTTCATACAGCGCTTTGAACTGACAGAACGTCGCTCCCCTAAATGAGCGTCCCTTTCTTCAGCATTTTCGTCGGATGGTCGTTGACGACCAGCGGCAGCATCTTCATGCTGCTTGTCATTGGAGAGCTGCACTGGACGCAAACCGGCTCCGTTTCAAAAGCAAAGTTGTCTCTCATCCAGCCGTTGCATTCTTCGTTTACGCATGACCAGATTAAAGTATCGGCCTCGGGAATTTCCTCGACCACTTTTTTTCCGAAATACATCGCGAACCCTCCCGTAATTAACCTCAGTCCATCGGTGTTCGCTTAGTATGCCCCAGAAATATATATTTATGATAAAAATCGCCTGATGATCCGAAAGCAAGCCTACCGCTGGATTTCGTAGTACGTTTCGTCCGCGTGCTTGCGGTCCGTTCCCTTCAGGTACGCCCATATAATTCTCGGGTTCTTGACGACGCCCCAATCGCCGTATGCATCGAACTTCCGGCAGGAAGTCGTCATGGTAGCCTTGGTGACGGTGCCGTACTTCTTTCCCTGCCGCTTGCCCCATTGCTTCAGCCGCTTGGCAAATTCGGCATCTTCCGCCATCAGCATATTTTCGTTAAAGCCGCCGATCGCTTCAAAGTCCTTCTTGTACCCCCAGAACAACCCAACGGTGACCAGTCCGTATTTGAAAAGGAGAGGCACGATCAGCAGCAGTCCGGAAACGATAATGCCGAGCGATACCCGTTCAAACTGGCTCCGCACCCCGCCGCCGATAAACCGTCCCGTCGCCAGCAGCCGGTCGATCTCCGTCAGCATGTTGCCCGTCACCCAGCTGTCGGCGTCGATCGTCACGATGATCTCGCCCCTTGCCGCCTGAATGCCAGCATTGCGGATCTGCGAGAGATTCTTGCTGTCGTCCTTTAAAATGACGGCGCCGTATGACGACGCAACTTCCTCGGTGCGGTCGGTGCACCGGTTCAAGACGACGATGACCTCCACCTGCCCCGGATAAGGCTCTGCAGCAGCCGCCAGCGAATCAAGGCAGCGCCCGATATAGCCCTCTTCGTTTCTGGCTGGAATAATCACCGAAAATTTGATGTTCCCCGAAGGGTCTGTACCTGCGAACCGCTTTGTTTCCATAAGCCATCTCTCCCTAGGAATGATTACTTGCGAATCCCATCGAGCAATAACGTGGTGGCTTTGCGGAACAGCTCTTTCATGGCTGCCTTGTCCATCAGGTGGTAGCTGTCGCTGAGTCCGGAATAATAACTGAGAATCATAAAGGACAGCTCTTGCACGCTCTCCCCTCTCCATTCCCCGCTGTCCAGTCCGGCCTGGACCAGATCCTCAAATCCCTTCATGTAGTTCTGGATGATCGCCATAAACCGCCGCCCGGCTTCCGACTCGGCACCCACCCGGATCATAAATTCCTCGCCCGCCTTGTTGAGCGGCTTCTGGAGCGTGTCGACAAAATAGTCGGCGTATGCGTAGAGCTGATCCGTCGCGGAACGCTCCCCCTCAGACTGCTCGTGCCAAGTTTGCCAGGAATTCGTAAACGCCTGCTCCGCCAAGTAGAGAAACAAATCCTCTTTGCTCTGAAAATGGTGGTAGATGCTCCCTTTGCTGCAGCCCGTAGCTTCGCAAATATCCATCATGGACGTTGCGGCATACCCTTTGGCGGCAAACAGTGCCTTAGCTCCCTCGACAATGGTCTGTTTGGTCTGTTCGGCTTCGTATTTACGCTTTTTCATGATCAGAAGGCTCCTTATGATTTTAAAAACCGACCGTCCGGTTTGTATCCATTATATGGTATACGGGGTTAAGGTGTATACCTCCTTTTTGTCCGATTTTTGACATTTCCGGGCAGCCTGTCCTGCCAGGAAGGCAAAGTTCATGCAGTAGCCAGGCTGCACCGCTTATGTCATAATCAGGATCAGGAAGATTCCATATGGGACGGTATGAAATATTGAATATCCGGTATCCCGGTATCACATGAGGAAAAGGAAGCGGTACGCATGTTTGAAGATGTTACGGAAATAGCGGGGCAGATGCTCATTTTGGACCGGACGGCAAACCTGGAGGACGTGGACGCCCTGTATCCATTCGCGATGGACGAGCTGCTGTGCCGGCGCACGGGCGAAGGCGGCCCGCCCTTATGCCATATTTGGCGGCATCCGCGCTCCTTTATCATCGGGCTGAGGGACAGCCGGCTGCCCGGAGCGGAGCGGGCGCGGGCTTGGCTGGAATCGCTCGGGTACCGTACGGCCATCCGCAATTCGGGCGGCGCCGCCGTTCCGCTCGATCCGGGCGTGGTCAACGTTTCGCTCATTCTGCCGAAGCGGGGCGCGGGAGATCTCCACTTCCACCGGGATTTCGAGCGGATGTATGCCCTGATCCGGCAGGCGCTTGCCGCAACTGGCCTCCCGGTGGACAAGGGGGAAATCGCCGGGGCCTACTGCCCGGGCGACTATGACCTGAGCATCGGCGGGCGCAAGTTCTGCGGCATTGCGCAGCGGCGCCAGGCCCATGCCTACGTGATTCAGGCCTTTGTGATTGCCGAAGGATCGGGGCAAGAGCGCGGGCAGCTGGTCAAGTCGTTCTACGACCAGGCTGCGGCCGGAGCCAAGGACGGGGATTACCCGTCCGTTGAGCCCGGCACCATGGCTTCGCTGGAGGAGCTGACCGGCATCGGGCCGGGCGCAGCCGACACGTTCGCCGCCTCCGTAAAGGGAGTGGTCCGGAGCCTTCAGACGGCTGCGGGAATGGCCGCAGCGGCCAGCCGCTTACTCCTGCCGACCGAGGAGGAAATCCGCGAGATGACGGTCAAGCTAACGCATCGTTACACGCCCCGTACGCCATGAATCCCCTCAGGAACATCAAAATCCGCCCGCGAAATTTATCGGGGCGGATTCATGATCAGCATAAGAATGCTCTTATCCAGCGTATCATTCCAGTCTATAAAACAATCGGATACCGGCTGGTGCAGCAGACTGTTTAAGTGCTTGCTGCCTATTATATACTCTTTTTCCAGCCTGCTCTTCACCGTATTCAGCAAGCGGCCATGGCCCAGCCGGATCAGCTCCTTCTCCAGCTCCAGGTATACGCCGTTTCGTACCACCAGCAGCGTTCTGGGATTGAGCTCATAAGATTCAATCTGTTCGGGCGTTTTTTGAATCTTCTGGCAAATGCGAAGCATTTCCGATTCAACTTCGGATTTCACAGGGTACTCCCTGTTGACCGCAGCGCCCTGTTTGCCCGCTTCTGCCGATACGACCGTGATCATCCCCGAGCCTTTTTGGAGATTCCAGTCATAATACACCTCTTCCGGCCTCAATCCGTTCATGATTTCAAGATAACCAATAATTTCGGGAATCACCGCCTGCATCAGATTGGCCCTGGTCTGCACAATCATGTCCTCCTGCTCCTGTTCCAGCAGGATGCGTTCAGACGGCGTCAGGAAGTTGCGCAAATATATCGTAATAAAGGTGTGACCGATAGAAACCACCACGGATTCAGGTCCTTTGCCAAAGTGGTCTCTTAATAGCTTGCTGGTATAGCTGGCAAAGAGCTGATGAAATGGTTGTTGGTTATGTAATTGATCCATTGAATTAGACGCGTCGTTGCGGTACGTTACTGAAAATGATTGCTGCAAGCTGCCATACCGTTGTCCGCAAAAAGCGTGTCTTTATATCCCTCCTGATTACGAAATAAGCGGGTGTTTCCCTGTCCCCGGCACAACCTCCGGGTCCTCAGCAAAACAAAAAGGCCTAACTTTCCCTTTAACCGCAAGAAAAAGTTAGGCCATAAATGACTTTTATCCAAGGATATATTCATTCATTTACCCGACAATATGAAATTGACGTTTACCAGTCTTGATTATAGCATAGGTACGGTTCCAAGAACAACAGCGTTTCACGAAGTGCAAACATGTTTATTTACATAGATTGAACTAAAGTTTTGCATTGAACATCCTGTTATAACGGCCCAATACGGCTTATCACATTCATTTCTTTAGTTCATTCTATTTACATAGATTGAACTAAAGTTTTGCATTGAACAACTTGTTATAACGTCCCTATATGGCCAATAACATTCATTTCTTGAGTTCATTCTATTTACAATAAAAAACGAAGCTTAAGAAGCGGAGGCGACGTCATGAACGGAGCGGAGATCAAAACGATATTCTTTCAGGATGACGGTGTCATCCCGGGCAACCCCAACCTGCCGGTAATCCTATACTTGGGTTCGCTTAAGGATGAACCGGAGGAAGCGGAAGCCGTTTTTAACCGCAACGGCTGGCTGAACAGCTGGACGAACGGCGTCTTTGATTATCATCATTATCACAGCAATGCGCATGAGGTGCTGGGGGTCATTCGCGGCTCCGCGGTTCTCCAGCTCGGCGGTGCACATGGCCAGAAGGTCGAGCTTAACGCCGGTGACGTCGCCGTCCTCCCGGCTGGAACCGGGCATAAGCGATGCTCCGCCAGCAAAGATTTCAAGGTGGTCGGAGCCTATCCGGACGGCATGGATTACAATCTGTGCACCGGCAAGCCCGGGGAACGTCCAGGAGTACTGGAGGATATTGCCCGTGTGCCGCTCCCGACTACCGATCCGTTGTACGGTGCGGCCGGCCCGCTGACGAGTGCCTGGAAGCCGCAGCAGCATACGGGAAATCACGCCTGAACCGTCCTTAGACAACCGCTGAATGAACGAGCCCCGTGAAGCGGAATGCAATACAGCCGTTTAGCCTGTTAATCCGCAAGACATATCACCCATTTGACATTCCTGACAAAATAGGTTTCGATTAGGATCAAACGTCAATTGAGGTGAACATGCCATGCGGCTTCTTGTCATTGAGGACGATAAGCATTTATCCGATACCGTATGCGAAACGACCCGCGACCTGTTCGAGGCCGATCAGGCTTTCGACGGCGAAGAGGGGCTGTATCTCGCCCAACAAAATATATACGATGTCATCATTCTGGATATTATGATGCCGGGTATGAACGGCTACGAAGTGCTGACCCATCTTCGGGAATACGGCATCTCCACGCCGGTGCTGATTCTGACCGCCAAGGACGGCATCGACGACAAGATTCAGGGCTTCAAGAAGGGGGCCGACGACTATCTGGTCAAGCCGTTCCACCGCGAGGAGCTCCTGCTCCGCCTGGAAGCGATCGTCCGGCGCTCCGTCGGAGGGTTCAGGGAGCACACCCTCTCCTTTAAGGAGCTCCGGCTTAACCTGAAGAGCCGTACGGTCAACATCGGCGAGGAAGCGATCCTGCTGAACGGCAAGCAGATCGACCTGCTGGAATACCTGATGAACAACAAAAATATCATCGTGACCAAAGAGCAAATTTTTGACCGGGTCTGGGGCATGGATTCCAGTACCACCAATACGGTGATCGAGGTCTATATCAGCAACCTGCGCAAAAAGTTCAAGGCGGCCGGTTACGACAAATACATCAAGACAATCCGCGGCATGGGATACATGCTGTCGGAGAACGGTGATGACCATGAATAAAAACAAGGTGATCCGCCACCAGCAGCTCCGGCTAATGCTGTACAACCTGATCGCGTTCACCGTTCTGTTCGGCTTGTTCGGCACGATCGTATTCGGCCAAATGCGGACGACGCTGTTTGCCAAAACCGACCGGGATCTGACGATGTACAAAAGCATCATCGAATCCAGGTTTGGCGGCAGTCCGCTCCAGGAAGGCTCATCGGAAAGATTACGGTTTGGCAGGGTCATGCCGCCCCCAAGCCCCCGAATCATTCCGGTCCAGTGGAACAGCAAAGGGGAAATTGCCAACATCCAGCAGATCGGCATGCTGAACTACGAAAATTACGGTTTGGAAAACCTGAAATTCGATCCGTCCACAATCGGCGTCATATCCAATCTGACACTGAACGGCACGTATCACTTCCGCACGCTTACCGTTCCCGATCCACTCTTCAAGGACAGCTACATCCAGCTGCTGACCGATGTCGATACCGAGCATAGTCTGCTGGGCAACTTCAAGCGTATCATCATCATTTGCGCGACCGTGTTTATCCTGTTATCGATCACGGCCAGCATCATATTATCCCGGAAAACGATGAAGCCGGTCATCCGCTCCTGGGAGAAGCAGGTGGAGTTTGTGGAGAATGCGTCCCATGAATTGCGCACCCCGCTCACCATCATCCAAAACAAGCTGGAACTGCTGCAGACCATGCCGGATAAAAAAATCGTGGACACGTTCGAGAACATCGCCTTGTCCCTCTCGGAAACGCGCCGACTGTCCCGGCTCACGACCGATCTGCTCACGCTGGCCAGGGCCGACTCCACCGAAACCCAGCTGGAGAAGCAGTCCGTCGAGCTTGACGAATTAATCCACGAAATGTGCAGCCCATATATCGAAATCGCCGAGCTCTCGGACAAGCATATCTGGCTCCGGCTGACGAGCAAGGCCCGAATTCAGGCAGATCCCGCCCGAATGCACCAGTTGATGGTCATTCTGCTGGACAACGCCCTTAAGTACACGAAAGAGCACGACAGCATCGGCATCAGCACCTATACCAAGGAAAACCGGGTGTTTATCGAAGTCAGCGACACCGGCATCGGTATCAGCGAGGAAGGGCTGAGGCGCGTCTTCGACCGGTTCTACCGTGAAGACCGGGCACGCTCCAGAGAGAGCGGCGGCTCCGGTCTCGGGCTCTCGATCGCCCAGTGGATCGTGCACAGCCATCATGGCACCATCCAGGCGCTTCACAACCATCCGAAGGGTGTCATTATCCGCATCCGTCTGCCCAAATAAACGGTCCCACTCCGATTGGGCCACCCCGTCTATATCGCCAACCCTCACATCTTAATCACGAAGATGTGAGGGTTTTTTTGGCGTTTTCCTGGAATTTTCATGAAATTTCCAACTTAAGGTTTCGTTAAGTTTACACTGCGATAATACAAATCGTGAACAAATTTTACAAAAGGAGGATTGAGGCTTTGAACCCAGCAGGAACGACCCCCGAACGGCCGCCAGTCAAAGGACGCCGGGAGCTGAAGCATGCGATCACCCGGCTCGACTGTCACCTGCTCCGCAGCAACCTGCAGCACTTCATGACGCTTGACCCCCATGCCAAACAGAACGGGCAATATTTGATCCGGAGCGTGTATTTCGATAATTTTGACAACAAGATTCTGAACCAGAAGAAGGAAGGGTTGTACCACCGGGACAAGTTTCGGGTGAGATTGTACGACCACGACACCAGCTTTATTAATCTGGAGAAGAAGAGCAAGCGCGATAATTTGTGCTACAAGGAAAAATGCCGGATCACCGCTGAAGAATACGAGCGGATCCGTATAGGCGACACCGCCTGGATGGAGGAGGACGACCGTCCCCTCATGCGCGAGCTGTCCGTACACATGAACCTGTTTCAGCTGAAGCCTGTCTGCGTCGTGGATTATATCCGCGAGGTGTACATTTACGAACAGGGGAATGTGCGGGTAACTTTTGACAGCTCCGTTAAAACCAGCTACAAGGATATCAATATCCTGAACCCGGATTTATTGATGGTCGAGACCCTCGACCCGAACATGGTCATCCTGGAGGTCAAATACGACGAGTATCTCCCGGATGTGATCAAATACCTTCTGCAAGTAAAGGACTGCCGGAAGACATCCTTTTCCAAATACCAGTACAGCCGGATGTACGGCTGAGCACCAGAGCCCCAATAGCGGTGGCATCCCATTTAAAATTCGGAGGAACGATTCATGGATCAAACGACAACCACCAATTTTTCGGATATATTCAAATCCAGCTTTTTGGAGAAAACGAGCAGCTTCTCCATCGTCGATTCGCTGATCGGCATCGTAGTCGCGTTCGCGGTCGGGCTGTTCATTTACGTCATTTACAAAAAAACCTTCAGCGGGGTGATGTACTCCCACAGCTTCAACATCTCGCTGATCGTAATGACCATGGCAACCGCCCTGATCATCATGGGGATATCCACTAACATCGTGCTGTCCCTCGGCATGGTCGGCGCCCTCTCCATCGTCCGGTTCCGGACGCCGATCAAGGATCCGATGGATCTGATCTTTATTTTCTGGTCGGTCGCTTCCGGCATTCTGTGCGGCGCGGGCCTCATCCCGCTCGTCATCATCGGCGCGATCCTGATCGGTCTGGTTCTCCTCTTCTTTGTGAACCGCCTCACCATCGACAACCCGTACCTGCTGGTCGTGAAATACACGAACGCCGAGGTGGAAAAGCCGCTGGAGCACATGATCTCCATGCAATCCAAAAAGCACAGCATCAAGTCCAAATCCGTCGTTCCCGGCAGCGGGCTGGAAATGACCTATGAAATCCGCTTGAAGGACAACAACACCGACTTTGTGCAGCAGATCATGGGCATGGAAGGCGTCACCTCCGCCATCATGCTGAGCTACGACGGCAACTTCACCGCGTAAGTCCCGAAGCAACCATTTTGGGACGGAAGGGAGTTTGACGCTTGGTGAAAAACAGAACTATTGTAGCGGCCGCGGCGCTGCTCGTCGTGCTGTTCGTCACGGTAACGGCCGTTCTTCCGAAAGCGGGACTGGAAACCGTCAGCCTGGCCGATACCTACATGGAGAAGGTGTTTGACAAGAGCAAGGTCCATACGGTGGACATTACGATGAACCCGAAGGATCTGCAGTCGATCCTGGACAGCCCGCTGGACGAAGAAATGATGCAGGCCAACGTGACCGTGGACGGCAAGCAGGTCGACGGGGTCGGCATCCGGGTCAAAGGGAACATGACCCTCTCCTCCGTCGCGCAGATGGAGGACTCCGACCGGTACAGCTTTAAGATCGATTTTGATCATTACAACGACGACGAGAATCTTTACGGCCTGCGCAAGCTGAACCTCAACAACAATTACAGTGATCCTACGCAAATGCGCGAGTACCTGTCCTATGAGCTGATGAACAAAATGGACGTTCCCGCTCCCGGATACGCGTACATGTACGTGACGATCAACGGCAAGGAATGGGGGCTGTACCTCGGCGTGGAAGCGATCGAGGAGCCTTACCTGCAGCGCAATTTCGGGAACAGCACCGGGGACCTGTACAAGCCGGACGGCACGGGCAGCGACCTGAAATGGATCAGCGATCGTATCAAGGATTACTCCGGGCTTAACCTAAAAACAAATCCAAATTCCACGCAAACCGCCATGCTAAAGTTCCTCGACACGATCAATCACGGCGGGGATGTCGCGGATGTCGCGGATGTGGATGAAATGCTGCGGTATTTTGCCGCCACCACCGCACTGGTCAGCTTGGACAGCTACCAGGGACAAATGAAGCATAATTACTATTTGTATGAGCAAAACGGCAAGTTCTCCATGCTGCCTTGGGACTACAACATGGCCTTTGCCGGCTTCGGCGTTGGCATGGGCGGCGGCATGGGCGGACGCGGAGGCATGAACGGCGGCCAGGGCCGCGCCGGGAACGGCAACGCCGGCGCTGCTGGAGGAGGAGGCGCAGCCGACGGGAACGCAGGTGCAGCGGCTGCGGGCAACGGCGCCAACGGTGCTCCTGCTGGCGCTGATGCGGCCGGCCAGGCGCAGGGCAATGCTGGCGCTGCCCAAGGAGGCGGTGTTCCCGCCATGGACGGGCAGAACGGCACGAACGGTGCACCTGCTGGCGCTGATGCGGCCGGCAAGGCGCAGGGCAATGCGAACCCCGTCCGCCAAGGCATGGGCGGCCAGGGTATGGGCGGCATGGGCATGGATATGGCCGCCAATTTCCTGAGCGAGGACAATATCAATTTCAGCATTACGACTCCGGTATCGGGGACGACGCTGGACGAACGGCCATTGATCAAGGCCCTCCTCTCGGTCGATGAATACCGGGAGAAATATAATAAGTACCTGCAGCAGATCGCCGACGGCTTCTTTGCAGAAGAGAACATGCAGTCGCTGACGACACAGGTATCTTCCCTAATCGCACCTTATGTGGAAAAAGACCCGACCAAGTTCTACACCAAGGAACAGCTGCTTGAAGGGGCTTCGGGCGATAAGAGCCTGGTGAAATTCGCCACCGAACGGGCCGAGTCCATCAAGAAACAGCTGTCCGGAGAGCTGGTCGTCGAAGCCCAGACCGATGGCGGGTTCGGCGATTTCGGCGGCCAACCGCCGGGAATGAATGGCCAGGCCGCGGCCGGCGAGGCGGCGCAGGGCGGCAATGGCGGTGCGCAAGCGGCGCAGAACGGCGGGCCGAACGCGGCCGGCGATCCGCAGAGCCAAGCCGGTGGAGCGGACGGAGACGCCGTTCCCCAGGGGCAAGGGGCAGGCAATGCGCCGCAAGGCCAGGCCGGGGGAGCGGCACCGGCCTGGCTGGACGGGCAGATGCCGGGGAACATGCAGCCCCCGGACGGGCAGATGCAACCGCCCCAGGGAATGCAGGGCGGACCGGGCCAGGGCAATATGCCATGGGCCGGTGGCCAGGGAGGCGGCGGCAACAACCGCGGCGGCTTCCCCGGCATGCCGGGAATGGGCGGCAATAACCAGAATGCCGAGACGGGCCGCTTTACGACCGCGGACCTCATCATCGCGTCGGTCTTCTTCGTCCTTCTGATCGGGGTCACCCTGTTTGCGATGTTCTTCAACCGCCGGAGAACGCCTAAACCAAGGCGGACGGAATCGCAGGCGACTGAGCAAGATCTCGCAAGCTGACCGTCTCATCCTTATATAGCAAAGCAAGCTTCGCATGAACAACAAAAGAGGCAGTCCGTATCGGCGACCCTATAAGGGCCTGGTACGGTCTGCCTCTTTTGTTATTAACAATAAAATTAAAATGTCGCAGCCTCCCTTTAGGGGGAATGGCTGTTTTTTCATATAGGATCTCTTTGGCGGAGAGTGGCTGATGTTTTCATACCCAGTTCCCTTTTATGACGATGATCATTTGCCTTTTGGCCATCCACAGTATGAAAAACGATGTCTGTCCTTATCCAATGGACACATCCATATTTTGTCCTACAAAAGAAGGACAAGACATATATATTCTCCTGCAAGCGGTTAGACCCAAAAACCCCTATATCTAGTGGCAATATCCAACCCATGTCTTATATATGGAAGCGAACGTTTGAGCAAAGATATGTTACTTCTGTCCATCTTTTAAAAGACAAAAACCGAATTTGTTCATTATACATAGACAAGATCAATTTAACCGTGAACCAGCTCTAAATCGTCTAAATCGCAAATCATTCAGCTATTCTCCGGCATTCTTCAGGTTTTGGGGCTGATTTCCCAAATTTACGGTCGGCCTGGCGCTAAGGATGTTCTACGCTGGCTCGCCAATCACCAAACTTCACAATATAAAATACTAGACCTTTACCGCCATCCTGAGCAACCGCCTAGCATCCTTACACTTTGCGCGACACGAGCCGCACCAAATCGACGGTCAGCACAGGCAGTGACACGGAAGCGGGATACGCCAGGAACCGCGGCTCCCATTCGGGCGAAAACTTGCCTTTGTATTTCCGGAGGCCTTTAAATCCGTACCATTGCCCTCCGTACTGGAACACCAAGGCGGCCAGCTTCTCCTCGCGCAGCGCGCTCCGGGTCTCGCCGACGCTTGCCAGCGGCGCGTTTCCGAGGTTAAAGACCGCGTAGCCCTGTTCTTTGGACCACTCCAAGAGCTGGATGAACAAATAATCCATCGTCCCGTTCGGAACCTTGCTGCGGTGGCGCATGAGATCAATTGATATCGTCCGCCCGCCGTCATAAGCCGGGGCAAGGGACGCAAAGGCAAAGATGTTTCCTTCCGCCTCCCGGACCACGGCAATCGGCGCCTCCTGCAAATAGGGCTCGTCAAACCAGCCCAGGGAGAACCCCTTTTCCCGCCTGCCGTGCATCCAGTCGTCCGATACCGCGCGCAGCTCGCGCAGCAGCTCCGGCGCAAACGGCGGATGAACCACTTCGAACACCGCCCCCTCCCGCTCAAAGCGGTTGCGTACCGTGCGCAGGTCCGTGTTCTTTTTGCCCGACAGCGTAAACTGGTCCAGATGCACCAAAGCTTCTTCCCCCAGCTTGAAAAAACGGTACCCGTACTCATGATACATCGGCAGATAGCTCGGGGTCGCCTGGTAAAATACGACGGACATGGCGTAAGTATCGGCCATTTGCAGAAACTCGCCCACCGCGTCGGGCACCCGTTTTTCCGGACCGAGCGGATCCCCGAGTACAACCAGCTTGTCCCGTGACCGAGCATAAGGGATCAGCACTTCGCCGTCCGCAGCCCAATAGAAGCTTTTGTCCCCCGTGAACAGCATATGAGTCAGCAAATTGCCGGTATGATTCTGCAGATACTGCCGCAGTCTGTCCAGATCGGCCGTCGACGCCGGAGCCGCCACCTTGCGGCTGGGCCGCAGCACGATGAGCATGGTCAGCAAAACCCACGCCCCGGCGAGGCCGATCATAGCAGAAGCGGCATAAGGGTTCGATCCGACCATCCAATGCATCCGATCTGCGGTCGGCAGGTGGCGCAGCCATCCATGATGGACATGGGCGCCGACCCAGTAATAAACCAAGGCAATCACTGACGAGAGGACGTACCATACGGCTGCGCTTCTCCACTCGATCAAGGCCCCTGAGCGATAAAAGCGGGCTCGCGAGATCCACAGCATCAGCGCAACGATCAGCAAAAAGATCGCCTCTTCGAAATCAAACGCCTTCGTAAAGGTGAAGACCGCCCCGGCGAACAGCAGCCCGCTTGTCCACAGATACGCCCCACGGATGCGGAGCGATATGCCCCGGGAGAGGATGATCAGCATAAAGCCGATCATGACCGACAGCAGGTGCGAGATACGCATGATCGGCATGGACAGCAGCTCCTCGCTCAATCGCAGCCGGTACAGCAGTCCCGGCGTGGCCGCCGACAGCAGCAGCAGGAGCCCGCTGACCAGCACGAGTTTTCCGAGCGCCCACACGCCCAGATCACTGAGAAATCGCATCTGCCCCGGCCAGCGCCATAGCCGCTGCCAGGCGTTCAGGGGAATCTCGAGGGCAGCCTCTGCCTTCTCCATGGTGCGTCTCGCCGGGCTTCCGAATTCGAAAGCCGCCATGATGAGGCCGATCAGCCAAGGCGTGACGTAATAGAACAACCGGAACAGCACCAGAACCGCCATCGCCCTTTCGGCGGGATGTCCCATATTCTCAATGCCGAGGAGGACGGTCAGGTCGAACGCGCCGATGCCTCCCGGCGCCATACTGAGGATACCGGCAATGGCGGATACGGTGTACATGCCCATGATGCCCTGGAAGGTCACGTCATGCAGGACGCTGCCGGCAATCAGCCAGAACGTCACGCCGGCGCAGGCCCACTCCAGCAGCGATGCACACAGGGAAACGGCCACCGTGCTCCACGGCGTCCTGCCCTCCCCTTTGTTGAACCACCGCGCAAACAGCGATGAGCGCTGCATCAGAATAAACAGAGGCAGGTAGAGTGCCATTCCCCATACGGCGAAGACAAGCCACCGATGCTCCTGAATCATCGCCGTAGCCGGGAACAGCCCGGTTAGAACGCCCCAGGACATAATGGAGAGCCCCGTGATGATGACCGGCGACAGAAATACGACCGCAGACGCCATCAGGGAAGGCGCAATGCCGCTCCTTTTATATAGCAAGGTACGGAGTCCGGCGCCGGTCAGCCCGGCAAAGCCGATAATATTGTTAAACGTGTTGGCGATCCAAGCATAACGGAACGTGTTCCACCAGCCCACTTTTAGCTTGAAATGCATGCGGATCATATAATCGTACAAGCTCATGACCCCGACGGAAAACAGGGAAACGAGGAAGATCCCCACGACGCTGCCCACCGGCAGCAGCCGCAGCTCATGGAAGGTACGCGCCAAGTGAATTTGCCGCAGCTCCCGCTGTCCCTCCCAATAAACGAGAGCGATCACCGCAAGCGGAATGAGCAGGCGAATCGCTTTGATCTGATATAATGAAGCCAGGATACGGAAAATTTTGTACCGTTCCAGCTTTTCCTTCATGGTATGCACCCTTTCAACAATGAAACGCCAATGGTTTCGATCCTGACATTCTTCCTCATCCTACCATAAAGCTTTCATCCCATCCAAACACGTTCTTCAATGGATCAGGAACGCTCTCAAATGCTCTTCAATCGCTTTAGCCATATGATCTCCAGATCATCCCTAAATCATCTACAAACAGTCTCCAAATGATCTTCAGCGGTCAAGTGTCAGAACAACGGGCTGAAAGTTATAAAATCCGACCCCGCAATGAGCGGAGCCGGACCTCTTTTTTTCCTATCCAATGTTCAAATCGATTCACTTCGCTCGGGACATCATCTGCATTTCCCGGCCCCAATGGCGGTGCATGGCGATCGCATCGACCAGCTGCCGGGCGAAGACGCCGCCGTCTTCCGTCTCCTTACGGATCACCAGTCCGGTATCCTCGCCAGGTGATGTCAGATGGCCCGAAGAAGCGGTTGGATCGGCGAGATGAATGCCTGAGCCGGACAACAGCCCGGTGGCCGGCGCGGAAGCACCCACGGTTTTGAAGTGGTTGTAGGCTTCCGCCACAAAATGGATCGCCTCTTTGATACTCTGCAGCTTGGCAATGCTCTGCTCCCCGCCGGACACATATACGGCGTCAAACAGCACGGAGTCAGCCGTCAAGAACGTATGCATGGCCTCCAGCTGGCTGCCGTCGGTTCCGGCAATCATCCCCAGATTCTCGCTGACGACTTCAGGCACGATACCTGCCTCAGCGAAGGCGGCGAGGACGGCTTTCATTTCGCCCGCGTCGAATCCGTCAGCGGCCAGCACCGCCACCTTGCGGGTAGCCGGAGACATGGCGGTGTGAAGCTGGCTCAGCGCCGGGGAGGCCTGGGTTTCGGCACCTCCTGCCGTCGTCGTCCCCGAGGCCTCTCCCCCAGCCTTCGGCGGGGTGGCGCCAACACCCAAGGCGATTTGCTCGGCCAGCATCAGATCGACGTTGCCGAACATATCGGCGACCTGCTGCTGCACGCTTTTGCTTTTCACCTTTCCTACTTCAAAGCGGAAAGCTTTAATGATATGCTGCTTCTCCACGTCTGACATGCTGTTCCAGAACAGCTTGGCCTGGTTGTAGTGGTCCTTGAAGCTGTCGCTGCGCGCCCGGACCTTGCGCCCCTCCACCTTTTCCTGATAGTGGGTGTATCCGCCCTCCTGCTCTGAAACGGGACGGGGGTCATTGTTACCAAGGGAATTTTTATGATAGCTGGTTTGGCCCCGATTGATCGTCATGCGGTGGTATCCGTCGCGCTGGTTGTTGTGAACCTCCGCCACTGGCCGGTTAATCGGAATTTCGTGGAAGTTCGGTCCGCCCAAACGGATCAGCTGCGTATCGGTATAAGAGAACAGGCGTCCCTGCAGCAGCGGATCGTTGGAGAAGTCGATTCCCGGTACCACGTTGCCCACGTGGAAGGCCGCCTGCTCCGTTTCGGCGAACACATTGTCCACGTTACGATTCAGGGTCATTTTCCCGATTCGCTGAACCGGAATGAGCTCCTCCGGCCAGATTTTGGTCGGGTCGAGTATATCGAAATCAAAGTTGAACTCCTCATCTTCCCGGATGATTTGCACGCCAAACTCGAATTCGGGATAGCTGCCCATTTCAATCGCTTCCCACAGGTCCCGGCGGTGAAAGTCGGGATCTTTGCCGGCGATTTTCTGCGCTTCGTCCCAGACCAGGGAATGCACGCCCAGCAGCGGCTTCCAATGGAATTTCACGAAATGCGCTTCGCCCTTGTCATTGACCAACCGGAAGGTATGTACGCCGAACCCTTCCATCATCCGGAGGCTGCGCGGGATCGCCCGATCCGACATCGTCCACATGATCATGTGGGCGGATTCCGTGTTATTGGCGACAAAATCCCAATGCGTATCATGGGCCGTGGACGCCTGCGGAATTTCGTTATGGGGCTCCGGCTTGAACGCATGCACCAAATCAGGGAATTTCAGTGCGTCCTGAATAAAAAAAACAGGGATGTTGTTGCCTACGAGGTCAAAGTTGCCGTCCTCGGTGTAAAACTTGGTGGCAAAGCCCCGGGCATCCCGGACCGTATCAGCCGAGCCGCGCGAACCGGCCACGGTGGAGAAACGCACGAATACCGGTGTTTTGATTGACGGGTCCTGCAGAAACTTCGCCTTCGTGTACTGTGTCATCGGCTTGTACACCTGAAAATAACCGTGCACGCCAAAACCCCTGGCATGAACCACACGCTCAGGAATACGCTCATGGTCAAAGTGGGTCATTTTCTCCCGGAAATGAAAATCCTCCATTAACGTCGGTCCGCGTTCGCCCGCCTTGAGCGAATGCTCGTCCTCGGAAATTCGCACGCCTTGATTGGTGGTCATTGGTTCGCCCGCATCGCTTACGCGGAAATCCTCCAGCTGGCTGTCCTTGATATCCTTCTGCGGCTGCTGCTCATTCTTACGGTCCATCAATGAATCCCCTCCTGGTCGGTTACGGACGGTGTCCGAGTATTTACACATGTTTATTTACCCGGAACAAAATCCGCCCAAACGGCGCAATAAACGGGGACTTGTGCGTTACTTCGTAAAAAACGGCGCTGCAGAGCCATTTGAAAACGGGACTGCAGCGCCGTTTTTAGTTTTTCAAACTTTTTCACCAAACCATATTTACATTTCTATAAAAATAGATATAATAAGAGCCATGGATACCTTATTAACCATTAAAGCATTATCAAACGAGACCCGGTTTAAAATTCTCGAATGGCTGAAACATCCGGAGGAGCATTTTGATCCTCAGGAGCATATGCCGGCATCCTGCAATTTCAAGGGCGGCATTTGCGTCGGCAGCATTTCGGAGAAAACAGGGCTGGCACAGTCGGTAGTTTCAGGCTATCTGGTGAAATTGCAAAAGGCTGGCTTGCTGGAATCCCACCGGGCCGGCCAGTGGACCTACTATAGACGCAATGAGGAGGGTATCAACCGTTTTATCGAACAACTCAAGAAGGAGCTTTAGGCTGAATTGACATAGGGTACACGCCTGAACCATTTGGCTTAAACGCTCTTTCTTTTCATCATATATATCTGTTTTTATGGAAATATAGAAAAGTACAAATCTCACATATTGGAGGAAAATCATACATGACCAGCAATCCACAGCATACCCGTTCCACCGCAGCATTATTCGAACCGTTTACCATCGGCAGTCTGACACTGCCTACCCGCATCGTCATGGCGCCCATGACCCGCGGATTCTCCCCGAACGGAGTACCGGGCCCGGACGTGGCGGCCTACTACCGCCGCCGTGCTGAGAACAACGTCGGCCTCATCATTACAGAGGGTACCGTAATCAACCATCCGGCGTCCACCGACAGCCCGAACATTCCGAGATTTTTCGGTGAAGATGCGTTGAACGGATGGGCCGAAGTGGTCAAGCAGGTTCATGAAGTAGGAGGCAAAATCATCCCTCAAATCTGGCACATCGGCATGACCCGCCCAGTCGGCGCCGAGCCGAACCCGGAAGCGATGCCGATCGGACCGTCGGGCCTTGATCTGAACGGCAATCAGGTTTCCGAACCGATGACGGAAGAGGAAATCACCTACGTGATTCAGGCCTATGCCGATGCGGCTGCCAATGCCAAACGGATCGGGTTTGACGGTGTGGAAATCCATGGCGCCCACGGTTATCTGATCGACCAATTCCTGTGGGAAAGAACGAACCGCCGTACGGACCGTTACGGCGGCGACATGATGAAGCGCGCCCGTTTTGCGATTGAAGTGGTGGAAGCGGTCCGCGCTGCCGTAGGACCGGACTTCCCGGTCGTGCTGCGCCTCTCCCAATGGAAGACGAACCAATACGACGCAAGGCTCGCCCCAACACCGGAAGATCTTGGACAACTGCTTGGCGCCTTGTCTGACGCCGGCGTTGACGTGTTCCACTCCTCGACCCGCCGTTTCTGGGAGCCGGAGTATGAAGGCTCTGACCTGAACTTCGCCGGCTGGGCCAAGAAGTTGACAGGCAAGCCGGCCATTACGGTTGGTTCCGTTGGTCTCGATGAAGCGTTCACGAGCCTGTTCGCAGAAGGCAAAGGAGCAGGCCAGAAGGACATCGACGATCTCCTGGAGCGCCTGGAGGAAGGTGAATTCGACCTCGTTGCCGTTGGCCGCGCATTGCTCGCAGACCCGGCTTGGGCTACCAAAGTGCGTGAAGGCCGATTTGACGAGCTCGCTCCATTCACGCCGGAAGCGCTGAAAACACTGGCTTAAAGCGGTCACGCCCCACCACCCCCGGGACAACGCACCGCGTGAAGCCTTGATATAGATACAAAGACCGGAAGAGGGCTGCAGCCTCTTCCGGTCTTTTTGCTGTATACATAATTATGTCTCCATATGCCTGCGCACGATACGTTCATGCGTCTATGGGTTCTTAAGAATCGAGCGTGGAATCTTTTCCGCTGACATGGGCCATCTGCTGTTTGCGGGAACGCCCGCGCGATAGGGTTTCCGGCAGTACGATTAAGGCCGGCACCAGCATCGGCAGCAGGATGAAACAGAGAACGACCAGACCGACGATCACAGCCGTGGCCAACTCGATCAAGAGAACGAGCCCCGATGGCATCAGCGTAGCAAACGTTCCGCCAAGAATGACCATAGCGGAAATTATGACCCCGCCGACGCTCCGGGCTGCTCTGACGATTCCTTCTCCCGGAGACAAATCCCCATTTTCCTTGTAGCGTTCCATCAGGAAGATGCTGTAGTCCACGCCGACCGCGACGATGATGATGAAGGAGAAGAACGGTACAAAAGAGGATACCCCTTCCGCCCCGATGATATAGGTCGTCACGAACTTCGAGGCACTCATCGCTACATAATAAGAAGCTACAAGCGACAATACGATAAAGACCGAAGGCCAGAAGGACCGGATTACGAACAGCAGAACGACGAATACGCTGATGATGACGATAACTGCCGTGCTGTTGAAGGAACTGATCTGAGCCTTGTTCGTATCGTAGGTGGTCGAGCTAGGTCCGGCCGCCCCGAATGTGGCATTCCCGAGCACGGTTCCCTTCAGTGTGCCGGAGACTTCGTCGTTGATCTTCTCGATCGTGTCCATGGCCGCCGGGGAATACGGATCGTCGTTCAGGATGACGATCAGCTTCGTAATCTTGCGGTCCTTAGACATAAAGGCGTCCACCGCCTGCTGGAAGTCTTCGTTCTCCAGCGCCTCGCGCGGAATAAAGAATGTCTTCGAGCTGTTCAGCTGGGTCAGGAAGTCATTGGTCTTGCCGAGACCATCGGAGATGTCGCCCAGTCCGTTGCCGCTCTGGTCGATGCCTTCTTTCAGCTGGGACATGCCGCCCGAGAGGCTGGAGAGTCCGCTCAGCAGCTGCTGCTGCCCGCTTTGGACGCTGCCCAGCGCATCGTTCAGCTTCTTCATGTTCGCGGCGATTTCCTGGCTGCCGCTGCTGCCTTGGCGCAATCCCTTGGCCAACTGGTCGGCCCCTTGTTCCAGCGCAGCCAGACCGGTGGTCATCTGCTTCTGCGCCGCGGCAATTTGGCCTAAGCCGCCGGAAGCCTGGGCGAAGGATGCGTTCAGCTTGGCATAATTCGCATTCAGCTCCTTGAGACCGCCGTCCAGCTGCGCCAAACCGGTAACGAGTCCTTCGCCGGTCTGCTTCAGTTGAATATAAGTCGGATCCTCCGCCAATTCGCTATGGCTCTCGCCCAGTTTGCCGATCATCGTGTTCATGCCGGCAAGCCCTTGCTGAATTTGTGGAATCTGTCCGGATACCTGCTCATAACCGCCTGCGAGCGAAGCATAACCTTTGGACAGCTCGGAAAGGCCCTGGTTGATTTTGGACGTATTGGTGCTGACGGTATTCATGCCGGCTTCAAGCTTTGCGATACCCTTGCTGAGCTCCGACGCTCCGCTTGCCCCCTGCTGAATACCGCCGGACACTTGAGAGATCGCAGCCGTAATTTGATCGTAGCCCTGCTTGACCTGCCCGGTACCCGACACCAGCTGATTGGCGCTCGAGAAGTCGGGCGTCGTCAATTTATCTCCGATCTGGTCCAGACCGTCCTTGATCTGGTCCACGCCTTTTTTGGAGGCCGAGATGCCGTCTGTCACCGTCTCCGTCTGGCTGCTGATATAGAAGTCATCCACAGGCTCCGACTGCGGCTGGGTCACGCTCGATACCGATTTGACCCCGTCGATGCCCTTTAACTTCTCGGTCAGCTTGTCGATGACCCCAAGTGAATCGTTGTTGTCCAACGCCTTGTCGTCTTCGATGACCACTGACGTCGGCAGCGCCTGGCCGCGGCTGAAATGATCGGCTACGATGCTGAAGCCTTTGGTCGACGGATAGCCGTCCCCCAGCTCCTTCAGCTGGTCGAAGGACAGCTTCTGGCCGCTGGTCAGCAGCACCGGAATCATCAGAATGACGATGATGACCGTAACGATGACCGGATGCTTGACGGAAACCGCCGTCAGCTTCGCCCAGAAGGTGCTCTCCTTGTGGCCCGCCACTTTTTTCGACGGCCAGAACAGCTTCGGTCCGAGCGTCTTCATCAGAAACGGCGTCAGCGTCAAAATTTCAAGCACCAAGATGACCGTGCCGATCGCAACCACGTTGGCCGATTTATAGATGCCGAAGTCGGAGAAGCTGAGCCCCGCAAAGGCGATAAAGACGGTCAGAATGCTGTATACGATCGTTTTGCCCGCCGTTTTGTAGGAAGCGATGATCGCTTCATCGGTGGACTTGCCATGCGAAAGTTCCTCTTTAAAACGGTTGAACAAAAGAATGTTATAGTCCGTCCCGATGCCGAACAGGATGAGCACCAGCAGCATCTGGGTCACGCTCGTGATCGGGAAATTCATTTTATCAATGATTTGCGCCGCAATCCCCATCGAACAGAGGTAAGATACGCCTACGGCAAGAAGGGACACGAACGGTATGATGATCGAACGGAACATGACAATCAGCACGACCAGAATGAAAATGACGGTCAGCACCGCGCTTTTCTCCACGCCTGCCGTGGATGCCTTGATGTAGTCGTTTTGGATAAAATCCTCGCCGCTCAGGTAGTATGTCGCTTTGACATCCTTCAGCACCTGATTAAACTGGTCCGTGATTTCCTCCATATCCCGTCCGTTCTTATCCAGGCTGAAGCTGACCATCACGGTTGTGCCATCCTCCGAAATCAGCTGTGACTTGGCTTCGGGCATAGAGAACGGATCCAGGACTTCGGTGATGCCAAGCTCGGACTGCTTCGCCTTCATGTCCATTACGCCGCTCTCGATGCTCTTCATATCCTCGTCCGTCAGCTTGTTGTCCTCATGGAACACCACGATGTCGCTGGTCCCGGTCTGGCCGGTCATTTTATTCAGCAGCGCCCCCGCAACCTTGGATGGGCTGTCTTCGGCGAGGGGATCCTGGCCTCTCTGCTGGAGAATAGCGTTCACGTCGGGCTGAAATACGGTCAGCAGGACCGTCGCCACCAGCCATAACACCAGAATCGCCCAGCGCCACTTGATGATTTGCCGCATGTTGTTGATATTCCTCCTTCAACTTCCTTAGTAAACAAGCGTTCATTTTTGAGCGAAAAAAAGGGAATCCTATGGATTCAGCCCTTTTTTTTATTCCAATGATCCGTGCCAAAGTAGTACAGATACACCAACTGGTTCACCAGCCGTTTGACCGTCTCCCCGTCTTCATGATCGCGCAGGATCAGACATACGCCTTCCACTACGGTTCCGCCCAGCATCTGGGCCGTCTGTTTCTCTTCCAGCGTCAGCTCGCCGGTCTCTTCCTTACCGAAGCGGATCATGCTCTCCAGAATCGATACGACCAAGGCGCAAATGCTTGCCTTCACACCGGCGTATTTGGAACCGGTGCTGCGGTTGAGCAAAATCATCAGCTCGGCGCTGGATTCCTCGAACAGACCGACGATAATGCTCTCGACCATCTGCAGGCAGTCGCTCGCCTCCGTCCCTTTGGCGAAGTTCTGGTCCACTTCCTGCTTAATGACCAGGATGTTGGCGATGCATCGCTCATAGACCGGCCCGACCAGCGCTTCGAACAACTCCTCTTTATTTTTAAAATAACGGTAGATGTTCCCGGTGGTCATGCCGGCCGAGGCGGAAATGCGGCGCATGGAGGCGTCGGCGTAATCATGCTGCTTGAATTCGGCCAGAGCGGCGTTCAGTATACTTTGGCGGACGTCGTCTTTGAGAATTTGCATTAATAAACACCCGTTTACTGATAGATTAATGAGTTAATTATAGCCGCTTCATCGCCTGCTGGCAATTGTCGGTTTTCCGGCTTTTCATCCTATGCGGGAAATTGTCGAAACATACGTTGATTTTAGGCGGTTACGGTCAGCGTCCCTCAGCTATCGCCCGCTCCTCGATCTCGAAACCGAGATCCTCGATCATCGCATGGTCCGCAAGCACATCCTGCCCCTCGGTCGTCAAATAGTCGCCCACGAATACCGAGTTGGCTGCGTAGAGCGCCAGCGGCTGCAGGGAACGGAGGTTCAGCTCGCGGCCGCCGGCCACGCGGATTTCTTTGGACGGGCACACGAGCCGGAACAATGCCAGCACCTTCAGCGCCTTCAGCGCGGGCGTACGCCCGGCATGCTCCAGAGGGGTCCCCGGAATCGCGTTCAAAAAGTTAATCGGGATCGAGTCAGCGTCCAGCTCCCGCAAGGCGTAAGCCATTCCGACGATATCCTCGTCGCTTTCGCCCATGCCGATAATGGCCCCGGAGCAGGGGGACAAACCGGAGGCTTTTGCCTTCTGGACCGTGTCCACCCGATCGTCATAGGTATGCGTAGTGGTAATGCGGCCATAATTCGATTGGCTCGTATTGAGATTGTGGTTATACCGGTGTACCCCCGCCTCAGCCAGTTTCTCCGCCTGTCCGTCCTTTAAAAGCCCCAGGCATGCGCAAATTTTCAGCGGCATCGTCTCCCGGATCTCCTGAACCGCCTCCACGACTTGATCCAGCTCCCTCGGCGTCGGGCCTCGGCCGGAGGCCACGATGCAGTATGTACCCGCTTTACGCGCTAGGGCCTCCCGGGCCCCGGCAAGCACCGTTTCTTTATCCAGCAGGCTGTACTTCTCGATCGGCGCCGTGGATACGATGGATTGGGAACAATAGCCGCAGTCCTCGGGACACAGTCCGCTTTTTGCGTTCAAGATCATGTTCAGCTTCACCTTCAGGCCGTAGAAATGCTTTCTTACCGCAAAGGCTGCCTGCATCAGCCCCAGGATCTCATCGTTCGGCGCGTTTAATACAGCCAGCCCCTCTTCCATGGCAAGCCGCTGTCCATTCAGCGCTTTGTCGGCCATAGCCTGCCAATCCTGTCGTGCCGGACTTTCCAGAACCGTGTCTTTATGCATAGGTCATCTTCCCTTCAAACTGTCATATTTTCGGTATCGTTTAATCGTTACATCGTAAAATCGGTCTATTAGCCACACGTTAATTGTCAACCTAATCGACTCAATGTTGGTTGACAATTAATTTACCGCTATTCTAGCAGATCGGTCAACTGCTGTAAATGAGTGAAACGGCAAACCGCTGCCTCTGGTTTCGTGCCTGTCTGAAAGGCGAACCTATCGTACCAACGTGAAAGGAACCCGAGGATTCGGCACAAAAGACAATTAAAGAGGCACCCCTTCAGTTGCCGGATAAGCTGCCGGACAGGTGCGTGAACCCGTAAAGCAGCTGCCGAACGCAAAAAAGCAGAGAGCCCTAAGCTCTCTGCCTTGACTACATACTGTCGATGATTCCGTCTGCCCGCACGGTTAATGGTTGAACTAGTACAAGGACCCCGGGAAAAGAGACCGCGCACAGGCATCCTGACGTGTTCCTTATCCGGCCACTTTAATATGGTAGTCCGTCTTCAAGTACTGATGGATCCGTTGGAAGTCATCCGGGTTCAGGTCGTGCAGGCGCTTGCCTTGCTTTAGCTCCCGGCCCAGAATAATGCCGATCGTCTGCGCCGCCAGGGCGGTGTTCGGCATGATGCGCGCACTGCCGTAGGCTTCGATGGTTGCCCCGATATTTTTGCCGGTCACCAGGACGTTGCCATAGCCCTTCAGCTCAAAGGAACGCAGCGGAATGCCGTATCGGTCCGGCTGCCCCAGATGGATGCCCTTCGGCACCGTCCGGGTTCCCTGCAGATCCAGCGCATAGCCGCCGATGCTCACGTTGTCCCAGAACATCCGGCTGTTCATGACGTCCGAGAAGGTCAACATATAATCCGTTTCGAACCGGTTGTAATCGCGGATATATAAATAATCCGGAAAACCGTTCAGCTCCGCCCGGTCGAACCCGGGTATGTTTTGCCGCAAAAACTGCAGGATGGACGGTGCCTCCGCCTTAGCTTTCTCTAGAGCAGTCTGCACCGATTTCGGATCGGAAGGATTAACGTCGAAGATCAGAAGCGAGTTCATTATGGCTTCGCCGCCCCTCTGATAAGAGGTGTTCATTCCTCTTAGCAGCAGCTGCGGATCGCGCGGCTTGTATTTGAGCGTAATGTTGCTGAACCCGGTGGCAAAATCCCAGTCGACATACGTATTTCCTCCGTATTTATCCCGCACGTTGGTCAACGGGTAATCGTCCAGCACGGCTTGATGGAGCTTGCTCCAATTCACGTGCTTGAACTTGAGCATCATCGTGGCCGCCATGTAGTCGGGATGGCCGACCTTTGAAATGCGCTCCATCCCGGGAATCCGCTTCACGTTCAGCTGACCCGTCAGGGCGTTAAAGTCCGTGTTCTCCACCCAATAGCCCGCTTCAATTATGCCGATGCTGCCTTGATGGTCCCGGTACGTTAAAGATTTCAGCAGCTTTTCCTTCCCGCCGGAAGGCGTGCTCGCCACGGACATGACCGTAATTCCGCTCTGGATCGGAATTCCCTTGATCAGCCGGTCGTAGTACCGGTTAAAGTCGGCCTCCTTACGGATTTTTCCGCTATTGTAGCCGTCAAACAACGTTTTGATTTCGCCTTGGACCAGACTCCGCTTCTTGGCGTCGTGCGGCTCGTCCAGAAACATCATCTGCCCCTGAATCAGCTCGCCGCCCGGCTTGTTCCGCGGGTCGAGAATCAGAACGCTGAGCCCCTGCTTCTGCGCTTCCCTCGCGAGCAGCACCCCCTGGATTTCACTGCCGATTACGACCACGTCGTAATGCTTGTTCTTCGCAGAATTGCCTTGCGTGTGATTGCCTTGCGTATGTTTGCCCTGCGTTCCCGCCGTGCCCCCCGTCCTCACGGGAGCATCCACCTCAGCCGTCGCGGCCTCAGGGAACAGGGAGGCCGGCGTCAGAGAAATAACCAGCCCCAAAATAAGGAGAGGAAAAAGGACGAAATATACAAATTTCCGCTTGTTGATCATGAAAAAGCATGCGCCCCTTGTCCAATTGTAATCATTGCATGGAAAACGTCTAATGATGCGGGTGCCAACAGAGTCGTGGTCATGGAAAACCCGCGAGGATACTTGGGTATTGATAAAATAAATCCGTGACAGATATAAGGGAGGCAAAAGACGCACAGGCTATAGGCCATCCCTTCTTATTCCATAAAAAATACCCCAAAAACGCTCCCCGTATGTTTGCAATCGTCCCTCCGGCTTCCCCCGCCACCTTTATGGGGCGCACAGCTTAGGTTTACCGGAGAAGCGCCTGCCATTCGGAACCCGACAAGTCCACCGGAACATCCTGAAAGCTCCCCTTCAGCACATCGGTATCCTTTAGAAGATTTCCCGTCAAAATGCAGACCGCCGTCTCGTCCTTGGTGATCGTCTTCTCGGCGATCAGCTTCTGCAACCCGGCGAGCGTTGCCGCCGAAGCGGGCTCGCACCCGATTCCGCTCTGGTCAATCCGCGCCTTGGCGGCGAGAATTTCCCCATCGGTGACGGAACAGGTTACGCCGCCGCTCATCTCAAGCACGCTGCGCGCCTTTTTCCAGCTCGGCGGGTTACCGATGTTCAGCGCGGTAGCCAGCGTATCCGGCCGGGGTTCCGACGTCAGTACCGAGCTGCCGGAAGCCATCATGCGGTGAAAGGGGCTGGCCCCTTCCGCTTGGATCAGCGCGATCCGCGGCACCGACGGGATGAGCCCAAGGCTCTTCAAATCCATCAGCCCTTTGCCAAGCGCCGACACGTTGCTGAGCGCGCCTCCGGGAATGATGATCCAGTCCGGCAGGCTCCAACCGAGCGTCTGGGCGGTTTCATAAATGATGCTCTTCTGCCCCTCGATCCGAAGCGGGTTCACCGAGTTGCAGACATACAACCCCAGCTCCTCGCCCCGCTCCTGCAGGAAGCGGATTCCGTCATCATACGTGCCGTCAAAACTGAACACCCGGGCGCCGTAAGCCTGGGTTTGCAGCACTTTGTTTTCGGATACGTTCCGATTGGGGACGAATACATAAGCGCGGCTTCCCCCCATGGCCGCATACATGGCGAGCGAAGAGGAAGTATTTCCCGTCGAGGTGCACGCAAACCCGGAGTACCCGAGAGAACGACCATGCGACACAGCCACGGTCATCCCGTTATCTTTGAAAGATCCGCTCGGATTCTCACTCTGCGCCTTGAAGTACAGCCGGCGGATCCCCAGCATCTCGCGAATCGGCTCGGGGGCGTACAGTCCGGTATTGCCTTCATATTTAGTAACAATATATTCGACCGGAAGTTCCGGAAAAATTAATTCTTTATACCGCCATACTCCGCTGGCATAGACCCCCATCCGTTCGGACAGGCGTTCCTGAAATCGCCGCTTCAGAAGCTCGGTATCGATTTGAGCCAGTTCCTGCTCCACTTCCAGCAGCCCGCCGCATTCGCATTGAACCCGAAACGGCTCCAGGCGATGCCTGCTGCCGCAATCCACGCATTTCAGCCTCATTGACAAATTCCTCCTATTTTGACGTCGCGCTTCCTCATTTGGTTGCACCCGCCTGCAATTTAAGCTTAGAATATGCTCAAACCTGGTATAAATCTAATATATTATTTTTAAGGAAACATAAATTTCAGTTATGATTTAGCCGTAATCCCTAATCCCTATGTAAAGGAGAATTTCCATGAACCTGCATGCGCTGCGCCTCTTTCACCAGGCCGCTTCCCTGGGAAGCGTGACCCTCGCCGCCGAGGCTTTGCATCTCAGCCAGCCCGCCGTGACGGCCCAAATCAAAAAGCTGGAACGCGAGATCGGCCTCCGCCTGCTGATTCCCCAAGGGCGGGGCGTCATGCTGACAAAGGCCGGCAAGCATCTGGCCGCCGAAGCCCGGCGGCTGTTCGAGCTGGAAGGCCATATCGAGCAGAAGCTGGAGCAGCTGAAGTCAGGCAGCGCCGGCAGACTTCACATGGCAGCCACCTATCTTCCGGCCAACTTCCTGCTCCCCAAGTGGATCGCCCGCTACAAACGCGCTTATCCCGGCGTAGGGGTCGAGCTCAGCACCGCCAATTCCAGCCAGGCCGCCGATATGCTGCTGCATTACCACGCAGAGATCGCCTTTATCGGCGGCATCCGGCTGGATCACCCGCTTCTGCTGCGCACCCCGTGGTATGAGGACGAGATGTGCTTCATCGTCCACAAACGGCATCCGCTCGCCGGCGCCCGGGTCAGCCTGGAAGAGATGCTGCAGGAGCCGTTCATCTACCGCGAGGAAGGCAGCTTCGGCAGGGAGCAGCTGATCGCTTTATGCTCCGCCCGCCATCTTCCCTCCCCGCCGGTAGGGCTGCAGATGAACGGCCTGAACGAAACGCTGCGGGTCGTGATGGAGGGCTACGGCGCAGCCTTTCTGTCGCTGCTGGAGACCCGCGAACATATCGCGGCAGGCGATATTTCCCGGGTGGAGGTCGACGGTGTCCATTTGACAAATCCGGTTTCCATATACACCCGGAAGGAGGAGTCTTCTCCTCCCGCCCAGAGGTTCATCGATATGATTTTGACCACGTCATAACTTGTCGAAAAGCGTTGTATTGTTTAGTACAACTATGCCGAACTTTGTAGAGGAACGTCTGGTGGTGGGCGGTGTAGCCCGCAGGCTGAGGAGGACAAGAAAAAGGCAAGTCCGCGGGATATGAAGTCCATACGGCTTGCCTGAGAGGAAGGGTTATGATGATTTCAAGACAGGGGACTGCGCCGTGCGGTCCCGAATCTGCAGCGCTTCATGCAGCCCGGCCAGCTCGTGCTGAAGCGCGGGGATGGAGCTGAGCGCAGGTATATTCGCCGGATCCGGAGGAAGCTGCCGCTCGGCGGCCTGGGCCATTTGTTCAAAAAATACGCTGCAATCCGATACCGCATCGCCCGAAGCGGCATGGCTTTGGGCGTTCCCAGCAGCCGTGATCACGGCATATCCAATATGCTGCACCGCATCCAGCGCAGGCCACCAGGAGCTGGCCTGATTCCGCCGGCCCACCGATTCGGCGAGAGCCCCGTCATACAGCAGGCGCAGCCGGATGAGCGCAGTTTCCAGCTCGTTCGTCAATGTGGTGACCCTACTGGAGGGGGAGGAAGACAGAATACTTTCCAGCAACTTGCCTTCCATCCGGATGACGCCCGCGAGCGCCCGTGGCAGCTTGCTGGAGGAAGCCCGTCTCCAAAGGAAAAACATGCCGATGATGCCGATAGCGCTCCCGATCAGAATATCGGTCAATCTGGCCGAGATGAAGAAGCTTACTGCCATGTCCGGATGGCTGCTCTCCGCAATCAGCAGCGAGCTCGGGGTGATGAAAATGACGGCCAGAGCATAATTACGCAAGTAAATCAGTTCGATAATGAATTGAAGAACGGCCATAATGAGCGCGATATAGATGCCTTCAGGCCGCAGCGACAAGATGAAGGCGCCGAGGAACAGTCCGATGACGGTGCCTGCCGTCCGCTGGATGGCCCGGTGGGTCGTGCCGAGTACCGTCGTACCGAGCATCACCGCCGTGCAAGAGAGCGGCACCCAGTAGGACCGGTTCAAATCCAGCGAGTAGGCGACCGCGGCAGCGACCGCAATCATGATGCCGTAACGAAGCGAGGTATGAAGCAGCGCCGAATGCGGGTTCAGGGCGCCGGACAAGAGACGGCGCAGAGAAAAAGAGGGAGGAAGGGTCACTTCCTCCGCCTTCACGCGGCCCGCAGCCTCGCCCAGGCAGATGGCGGCCGCCTCGTTCAGCAGCCCGGACAAGCGCCGGACATGCCCGTTCGGGCTGTCCGCAGCCGCCTTGGGCTGCAGCACTTCCTGCTGCGGATGCTGCAAGCGATCCGCAATCGAGAGCAGGGACGCCGCCGTGCCGGCCGGCACCTTCGCCGCCTGGCGGTCCAGCGAGATTTCGACGGCAGCCATAAACATTTCATTGGCCTTCCGGGTCAATGCCATCAGGCGCAGCGTCGGCCCATAATTCCGGCGCCAGCGCAGCTCCCCGCCGGACACGGCTGCGTCAGCGGCGCGGAGCTGAACGGCCGCCTGGTATCTTTTCTCCGGGTACAGGTCGGTTCCGATCGCATCCACACAAGCGGCAAGGCTTCGGTAAGCCCCGGCGACCACTTTCGTCTCCGGCCCATGAGGACGAAGAAGCCAGCCGCTCATCCCTACGATCCAGGCGAAGGCCCCACCGGCTAGCACGAGCAGGGTTCGCAGAGGCAGGGCATGAAGATCGTACGGCAGACTCGTCCCGACCGAGAAGGTCAGAATGAAGAACATCGCCGACGGCCCGGCCATTTGAAATGCTCCGAAGCCGAATACGGCAAGGGCACCGATCAAGCCGAACAGCAGCACCATCAGCCACGGGGTTGCCGCCGAGATCGCTCCAAGGCCAAAGGTAAGCGATAGGCCCAGGGCCACGCAAGCCAGCTTGATCGCCCGCTGCCGGTACGTTTCGCTGCCCACGTACAAGAAAGCAAAGCCCCCGATCGAGGCGCAGAGCCCGTAATCGAGATGCCCGGTCAGCGCGCCGACCAGCGTAGGCACTCCTGCCGCAACGGCCGAGCCAATTCCCCGGAACCACTGCAGCGGCAGCGGCCGGATGCGGAACGCATCCCGGACGGTTCCGGGAGCCGGGCCTTTCTGCACCGCCCGAACCCCCGGATAAGTATTCATCGAATTCAATTCACATCATCTCTCTCTTCTTAAATTCCATATTTTGTTCGCACCCATCACCGTGGTACGTCACTCTTTCTTATCTACTCAGCTCCATGATCATCCACAAACGGACCGCCCACGCCGATATTCCGGTTGATCCGCTTCAGCGTCTCGCTGAACAGTGCCAGCTCTGCCTCCGGAATTCCGGCCAGCACCTCCTCCCGGTACAGCCGGTTGATCTGCCCGACCAGCTCCACGTGCAGCTGCTTGCCCTCTTCCGTGATATAGATCAGAAACGAACGCCGGTCCTCTTCATTTCGGCTGCGGCGGACGAGGTGCTTCCGCTCCAGGATGTCGAGAATCTTCGTCAGGTTCGCCTGGTCCTTATCCGCAATCCATGCGAGTTCCTTCTGCGTGATGCCGTCCTGCTCGCTGAGCCGCTTAATGACCGTCCATTGTTCCGGGGTGATATCGTCATCCTTTAAATGAAACGCCATGTACCGGTTCAGCGCACGGCTCGTTCTGGATACAAATTGTCCGTACAGATCCTCGTAGTCTCCCTTATTCACGGCCGGATAGTCCTTTCTCTTGTCCATGTTCTTCTTTTCACTCTACAACCAATAATGTTTTTTGTAAATAATATTCGCAGACAAATAATTAACATACAAACTAATTTTTGAATCACATGACTCCACCTACATGATGCGCAGCAAAGGTGTAAGGGGATACATTCCTTTCCGAGAAAAAAATTTGTGCCGAAACGAAAAAAAGGCAGCCATTCTGCACGAATGACTGCTCTGCTATGTACCCTAATCCTTCCCCAATCGGTTCAAAATCAGCCTTGCCGCCCCGATCGCTCCGGCCTGGTTGCCTAGTACCGCCGGGCGGACATCGATCCCCGGACCAAAGCCGGAGAGGCATTCGTCAAGCAGCGGCCACCAAATTTCCCGGGAATCGGCCAAGCCTCCTCCAATCACGATCGCCCCGGGGTTGAGGCCGATATGGATATTGTGCAGCAGCACGCCTAAATTTCGGACGTATTCATGGACAACTTTCACAACGGACGGGATTCCTCGCTTGTAGTCCCCCAGCACTTCAACCCCTGATGAATACGCCTTGCCTGCGGACTCAGCCGCAAGGGAAACCAGCGCCGTTCCGGACAGGTATTGCTCCACGCAGCCCCGTTGGCCGCAGTTGCAGAGCCGTCCCCCAGGTACGAGAATGGTATGTCCCCATTCTCCGCCATTCCAACCGGCTCCCCTGAACAGTTCGCCGCGGGTCATGTTCGCCCCGCCTACGCCGGTGCCCAGGGTGAGCATCGTGATGTCGGGAATTCCCTTTCCCGCTCCCAGCCAGGCCTCCCCGACAAGTGCCGTGTTAGCGTCGTTATCGACAAAGACCGGCCGTTCGTATGTCTGCTCCAGGATCGACATCAGCTCCGTCCCCTGCCAGCCCGGCAAATTGTCGGTCGCATACACAATCTTTCCAGTATGGACATCGACCCGGCCGGCGGTGCCGATGCCGATGCCGGATACATCCTCGTGTCGTTGGATCAACTCGTGCAAAAGTGAATGCATGTTAGCCATAATCCGATCTTTTCCCTGCTGCGCATCGGTCGCAATTTTGCCGAGGTCGAGTACCTGTCCGCTCCCATCGAGCACCATGCCCTTGATGGAAGTTCCGCCAATATCCAGGCCAATTGCCTTCATCTATCGCACATCCCTTCGGTCCTGCTCAGATGCTTCCATTATAGCAATTACTAGATATTTTCTCCATAATCAAATTTTTAAAAGGAGAAATATTTCACTCCATAATCGCACCTGCGTCGCATCAGCAGTACCGTTTGAAATGGATGTTCTCATATTTCATTCTCAGCCGATCCCGAAGCGCAATCAGCTCGTCTTCATGCATGAGATCAAGCTGCTCCTTCGTATAATCCAATCCGTGCTCCTCCGCTATATCCAAAATACCGCGAATATACATCTCCCGGTAATCCTTCATTCCCGGCCTGCCTCCTTTTTCTCGCTTTGTTTAGTCCCTACTTCATACAGTACCCTTCTGTTCTGCGCTCAAACAACAACCTGTTCAGTCTACATCCGGGGAGCGTATAACTGAACCGCAGTTGGATAGAATACCCATGAGGTGTGATTATGGACATTATTGCAAAAATTAAGCATTTTTTCGTGGCCGGCGAAGAAGAGAAGACGACGGTCAAAGAGCCGGAGAAAAACGAGCATCCTTCGCTTGAGCACACGATACGGCAATTCGAACATTCGATGGATTTTGTCCACCGGACTTATCCGCAATGCAAAGTAGATGTCCTATATTTAGCTTCTATCGTCGGAAACGACCAGCTGCTGCACGAAGTCATTCAGCCCTTTACCGATGCGGACGAAGAAGAAGTCAAAATCGCCCTTAACCGTTCCCAATATGTCGTGGTCGTGGACAGCAAGGAGTGCATCAACGGCATTCTGAACGGCAAGGCGGCCGTTTTCTTCCGGGGCAGCACCTATCTGGTCGATATCGCCAAACCGGTCGGCCGCAGCATCGAACAGTCCGAGACCGAAACGGTCATCTCCGGTCCCCATGACGGATTCGTGGAGAATATCGACCAGAACCTCGGCGTCCTGCGCCAAAGACTGAGGAGCGCCCACTTAAAGTTCGTCAAGCTGGAGGTCGGGGAAGTCGCCAAAAACGTCGTCGTCATTGCATATATCGAAGGCATCGCCAATCAGCAGATTGTCGACGAGCTGGTCAAACGGATCCAATCGATTGAATATGACGCCGTTACCGATTCCAATATGCTGATTCAGTTCATTGATGAGAATCCCAACTCTATCTTCCCGCAATTTATGACGACCGAGCGTCCGGACGCGATCGTGTCCAAGTTGGTCGCCGGCAGGGTGACCGGATTCGTGGACGGCAGTCCGTCGGGCTTTATCTGCCCTACCGACTTTTTCGACTTTTTCTCGTCGCCGGACGATTACTACCAGCGATGGCTGATCGGCACCGCGCTGCGCGTTTTGCGGTTCATCGGTTTCCTGATCACGATTTCCTTTACCGCTTTTTATGTGTCCGTCACGACCTATCATTATGAAATGATTCCGCACACGATGCTGCTCAACTTGACGGAATCCCGGGCCAAGGTCCCGTTTCCTCCGCTGCTCGAAGCGCTGCTCATGGAAACGACGATCGAGCTGCTGCGGGAAGCCGGGGCCCGGCTGCCGACTAAAGTCGGACAGACCATCGGCATCGTTGGCGGTATCGTGATCGGGCAGGCCGCGGTTCAGGCTGGATTTACGAGCAACATTCTCATTATCTCGGTTGCTACGTCTGCCATCGCTTCCTTTGTCATCCCCAGTTACATTATGAGTGCATCCATCCGCCTCATCCGGTTCGGACTGATCATCATGGCCGGTATTCTGGGGAACCTCGGCCTGTTCATGGGTATCGGCTTCGTCGTCATTCATCTCGCCGGGGTGACCAATATGGGAGCTTCCTATCTCACGCCGCTCGCCCCTATCAACTTTAAAGACATGCTGGACACTTATATGCGGGGACCTTTCTGGGCATTGCGCTCACGGCCGACCATTACAAGAACGCCCAACAAGAAAATCAATAAAATGCGGAAATAGCGGCGGTGAATGACTATGAACGAAAAACTAAGTGCTTTTCATATCGCAACCTTGATTTATATGATCGAAAACAACATCACCTTGTTTGCCCTCCCGCGTCTGGTGGCGGAGAACATGGGAACTAACGGCTGGGTGGGATATATCATTCTTGCCTTGGTATCCACCGGCAATATTCTGCTGTACTGGGCGGTCTACCGCATGGGGAAGGGAAGGTCCATGTTTGACATTCTGGAGAAGTCCCTTTCCAAATGGATTCTCTACCCGCTATATGTAGGATTGGCCATATTTTATATCATGATCGCTTCCTTTGTCGGAAAAAACTTCTTTCTGATCTTCCAGATGATTTCTTTCCAGACATCCAGTGTAACCCTTATCTTTCTGCTGTTCTGCGTCATGGTGTATTTACTGCTCACCAAGCATATTTACAACATCAGCAAAGCTGCTACGATATTCGCCTTTATGACCTGGTGGACCTTGCTGCTAACGTCTTACCAGCTACGCGAGTGGAAACTGGTCCGCCTGACGTCATACTTTTTTGAAGATCCCGCAGGGGGGCAGGTTCTGCATAATTGGGCCGAGGTCTACACTTCCTTTATAGGCTATGAGCTGTGCATTTTTTTATTTCCTTATGTCAATAAGCAGAGCAAGCTGTTTAAAGGGGTCCTGTTCGGGCATCTGCTGACCGCATTGGCCCAGGTGATCGTCCTGCTGACGGCGTTCGGCTTCTTCAGCTTCCAGCAGCTTCAGTCCTTGCTGTACCCGATCATCGATATGCTGGACTTTATTGAAATGCCGTTTATTAACCGGGTGGAAAACCTGGTGTTCGTCATCTTCGTATTCGGCAATCTGGTGACGACCACCATGTTTTCGTTTGCGTCCCTGTCCACGGTCAAGCGGATCTTTCCCAAGGCCCGCCCAAAGCGTCTCGAGTTCTTCATCGTGTTGGGAGTATTTATCGTCGGGTTGTATTCCAAATATTTAGCCCAGTCGGAGTATCAACTCCGGCGTGTGCTCTTTACGGAGATCGGGATTGCCTACATCCTGCCGATGCTGCTGATCATGATGCTCCTGTTCCAAAAGCTTCGGGAAAGGACAAACAGTCATGGACATTAATAAGCGCCTGCTGATAACGCTGATTGCCGTTTTTCTGCTGCTCACGGGATGTACCGACCAGCATATTATTGAAAGGGCGGGTTTCGTCCGGACGATCGCCTATGACTTATCCGGGGAAGGAGCAGACACGAAATTAAGAGTGACCGTCAGCATCCCGAAGTCAAACCACGAGGATGCGATTGTCTATTCCACCATGGCGGAGTCAGGGAAAAAGGCCAAAATGACCTTTGACCGGCAGAACAACCGCCGCCTGGTCAACGGGCAGCTGCGCCAGGTCGTATTCGGGGAGAGGTTGGCAAGAAGAGGCGTTTGGAGCAATATGGACACGTTGACCCGTGACCCGTCCATCGGCTCGCGTCTGCATATCATTGTGTCGGAATCCGACCCGCATCACATCCTGATCCGCAACGATTATCCCCAAGGCCCCACAGCCGGGGAATATATCGACACACTGATCCGGACCGAAGCCAAAGCCGGGGAAATTCCGGACACCAGCCTGTACACGTTCACAAGAGATTACTTTGACGACGGCATCGATCCTGTGGCCACCATTCTAAAGGAGGAGAAGGAGTCTTTGACCGTTGACGGCATCGCCTTGTTCAAGAACGATCAATACGTCGGGAAAATCGAAGCGGATGACCGGATGTTCTTCGCTCTGCTCCATCACGGGGTGCGGGCGGGGGATCTGAACGTCGGACTCAAGTCAGAGCGTGACGGAGAAGAACAGGCGACGCTGGAGTACCTGTCCAGCAGCCGGAAGGTAAAGGTTCTTTCGACCCGGGACATTCGCGAGGGCAAACCGATTCAGGTGGTCCTCCACATCAAGCTGGCGGGATCGCTGCTGGAATATATCGGACAGCTTGATATGAAAAAGAGAACCGACCAACAAAAGCTTGAAGTCGAGCTGGAGAAAGCGGTCCATCGAAAGTGCCAAGAGCTGATTGACTCCATGCAGGAGAAAAAATCCGACCCTATGGGTATCGGACAGCATGTCCGTAATTCGATTCCCCACAGCGTATGGAAGCAGCTAAAGTGGGAAGAGGTATTTTCCAAAGCCGATATTAGCGTTCACGTCGACGTCAAAATCCGGGATTACGGCAAAATGCTGCACTAACAAAAAAACCGCCCGAACGGGACTGCATCTCCAATCGTAGATACAATCTGCGATTGGAGATGCAGTACAAAGTTCGAAGCGGTTTTTCCGTCTGTCGGCATGCCCCGGCTGCCCTAGTCCTCGTAACCGGCCAAACCCTGGTCCATCAAATAATCCATTTCCGCCTCCAGAATGGCTTCTATGGTCATCTCATCCAGCTTGACGTCGCGGCGGCTCACCACATAATCGACCAAATCATCCATATCGATCTCTACCTCGCCTTTCACGTCGGCCTTGGCGTTGTTAATGTAGGCTTCCTCATGCTTCAGGACGAGCGCAACGCTGTCCCGGTCGGCTTTCGTTTCCTCGGCAATATATGAAATCAACTCTTGTTGTTTGAGCGGCTTGTTCATGGGTGAAATCATCTCCAATCTTTGTTTAACTAGAGCCATTGTACCACAACTTCCCCCGAACTCCATGGGCATCGCCTAGCGCGAAAAATCCCTCTTCTAATTCCTGGCCTTTGTTGTAGAATAGAATGGCATCCCTATGGAAAGCAAGGTAACCATTGGGAGAGCCAAACGATGAAATCACTCGTCCCCTACTCGGGACGGGTTCGGAAAGGAAATGTTGGACGAGAATGAAGCAGGTGTACGACAAGGTGTTTAACCGCTACTGGAGCCCTTATTTGGCCATGGCGCTGGCCGGTATATTAAGCGCCGTTTATTTCGGCATCACCGGCACGGTCTGGGCCGTCACCGGGGAGTTTACCCGCCTCGGCGGGCATCTTCTGGAATGGTGCGGTGTGGATGTTTCGGGCTGGGCTTACTTTAAGCTGATCCATATGGACGGAACCACGTTCACCCGGACCGACGGATGGATCGTATGGGGCATGTTCATCGGCGCGCTGGTCATGATTTTGCTCAGCAACAGCTTCAAAATCAGGGTCCCGCGGCAGAAACGCCGGCTTGTTCAGGGATTGGCCGGTGGTTTTGTGGCCGGCTTCGGCGCACGGCTTGCCCTCGGCTGCAATCTTGCGGCGTTTTTTACGGGCGTGCCGCAATTTTCCCTCCACTCCTGGATTTTCATTGCGGCTACCGCAATCGGTACATACCTCGGAACCAAGCTGGTGAATGCCTCGTGGTGGAAGGGAATGCCAACCCTTCTGAAAGGGAATGCTGCCGCCCCTTCCGCGCCCCGCAAGAGGATTCAGCCTTACATCGGCGCCGTTCTGGCGCTCGCCTACGCCGTGCTGATCGTCTATTTCTATGCGGCAGGCAAAACGATGCTGGGCACGGCCGCCTTGTTCGGGGCTGCCTTCGGCATTCTGATCGAACGGGGACAGATCTGCTTTACGTCCGCGTTCCGCGACCTCTGGATCAGCGGACGGGCGTCCATGACGAAGGCGATCTTCGTCGGTATGGCCGTCAGCTCGGTCGCCACGCTGATCATTATTCTGGTAAACGGAATGGATCCGATTACGAAGATCGCCGCGCCGAGCACACTGATCGGCGGCATCCTGTTCGGCATCGGCATCGTCATGGCCGGCGGCTGCGAGACCGGCATGATGTACCGTCTCATGGAAGGCCAGGTCGTGTTCCTGCCTGTATTCATCGGTAACATTGCAGGAGCCACCGCTCTGGCATACGCCTGGGACCATCTCGGCATTTTCGATGCCATCGTGAAGCCCGGCAAACCGATCAACCTCATTACGGCCATGGGACCGGCCGGTGCGATCATTCTGACGCTGGCTTTGCTGGCGGTCGGATTTGGCATCGCCGTGTACTGGCAAAAAAACTACCGGTTTGGCATCGGCTTTAAGAAAGGGGAAACGAAACATGTCCATTGATTTTACGCTCGATCTCCGCGGGGAATCCTGCCCGTACCCGGTCATTTACACGCTGGAAACGCTGCGTGATCTGAAGGAAGGCCAGCTGCTGCAGGTCATTACCGACTGCCCCTCTTCCTTCCGCAACGTACCGGAGGAAGTCGTGAAGCATGGGTATACGCTGGAACAGGACCCCGTCCGGAACGGCCAGGAGTTTTTGTTCTATATCCGCGCGTAAGCCGCGGCAGACGTTAAAGGCTGCAGACAAAAAAGGATTAGAGCGATTCTCGCTCTAATCCTTTTTTCATGATCCACAACAAGCAAGGAACGGCGCCAAGAGAGTCCCCGTCACGCCCGCGATAAAGCGGTAACGCCGGCGGACCTTAGCCGTTCCCTGTAATGATCATAACGTATGAAATGCATACCAGATCAAGATATTTTTTCGTCACGCGCCTTTTTTAGGCTTTGGGCTCGCTGACCTTCACTAACATTTTACCGAGATTGGTGCCCTGGAACAGCTGCAGGAACGCGTCGACGACATGATCAAAGCCTTCGACGATCGTTTCTTCGTACTTCAGTTTGCCTTCGGACAGCCACTGCCCGAGCTGCTGCAGGCCTTCGGCTTGGCGGGGTGCATAATCGCTGAGCACAAAACCTTTGATCATCGAGCGGGTCTTGATCAGCTTGGACAAAATTCTCGGGCCGACATCCTCCGTGCTGTTGTAGGACGAAATCGCACCGCACAGCGGAATCCGCGCATAGTCGTTCAGCAGGTTCATGACCGCATCCGATACGCTGCCGCCGACATTGTCAAAATACACATCGACCCCGTTCGGACATGCTGCTGCCAGCGCCTCTTGGAAATGGGCTGCTTTATAATTCACCGCTGCATCAAAACCGAGCTCGCGGATCAGATACTCGCATTTCTCATCCGTACCGGCGATGCCAACGACGCGCGTGCCTTGAATCTTGGCAATCTGGCCGACGAACATCCCAACGGAACCGGCCGCGCCCGACACAACGACGGTTTCCCCTACCTTCGGCTTGCCGATATCCAGCAGACCGAAATAAGCCGTCAGTCCTGTCAGACCCAGCACGCTCAAATACGCGGACAACGGGGCGAGCGACGGATCGAGCTTGCGGACGCTGCCGGCATCGACCGTGTTATACAGCCGCCAACCAAGCATCCCGATCACCTTATCGCCCGGCTGCAGCGCATCGGACTTCGATTCCACCACTTCGCCGACGATTCCGCCGGAAATGGCCTCATCCAGCTTGAACGGCTCCACATACGACTTCGCGTCGCTCATTCTTCCCCGCATATACGGGTCCACCGACAAATAAAGCGTGCGGATGACGGCCTGTCCATCATTCGGCTCCTGCACGGCCCCTTCGCGGAACTCAAAATTTTCCGGTCCGGGCATGCCCACCGGGCGCGATTTTAACAGAATCGAACGATTCATTGTTTGTTGTACCATACAATATTCACATCTCCATCGTTTAAAATTGGGGTCAAAAGGCGACGAATGCGATCCTTAAAACAATCAAATTTAAATAAGAAAAACGTCTATCGACGTACCTTCAAAGAAGACAAATCGCGTCTAGAGGAAGTTTTTCTTGCGAGATCAGGAAGCAGAAGCTCCGAAATGTATACTTTCTGATCTTTTCAGATAGTTTTAAAACTTTCAAATTATCCAGAATAAAGAGAGGTTTCCCGCCCAATCATAGACTGTCTAGGAAACCCGGCAAAAATGCGTTAAACGTATCCTCTCTAAGCTGTCCGTATTTATTCTGGCCTTTCCGGTAAATGTGGATCAGGTCGGCCTCATATAAAATCTTGAGATGATACGACACGTTGGACTTGTCCATCCCAAGCGATTCGCCGACCTCACCGCATGTTTTGTGCTCCGGATGCTGAACCAGATACCGGATCATTTCGATCCTCTTCACTTCCGACAGCGCCTTGAAAATTTTGGTTCGCTTCTCATCGTCTTTTGACGTTAGTTTGATAGTCATGCAACTATCCTACTCCTTTGCCTTCAGCAGAGTCAAGCAGCCAAATGGTTACAGTTACGTCTCGCCCCTTTATTCCGCTGCCTGCTCTTTCTCGGTCGTGACAATGACCCCATCAATATTATCCCCGGAAATTTCATAGTTTGCGGAAGCCGGCTTATCCATTTTTGCCATATCCGCCGACGGATAATAAGCAATCTCATAGGTCTTGCCCTCCACCGTCTCCGTGATCTTCCCCTGCTGCTTCAAATAGTCCAGATATTCTTCCAGCGCCATATTCTTCTCTTTCATCACGGCGCTGTGCGGCAGGCCGACATACCGGAAGTGCCACGGTTCATATTCGATGCCGGTAATGCTGATTTTGTCCTCGGGATACCGCAGAATAAAGCCGTACTTCCAGGCGTTCTCCTTCAGCCACTTTCCTTCAGGGGCCTGGTCCATCTCCTTCAAACTGGAGCCGATATCCATGGATAGTCCCAAATTGTGCTCACTGGCACCGGCCGGGAGGGCGTATTTGGAGCCCTTTTCCTTATACAGCTCCTCCTGCTTGTCAAAATCGCGATAGCCGCTGCTGATGAGGAAATGATCCACACCGTCCTTCTTGGCCGCATCCACCATCGTCATAAAATGGCGTGCCAAATCCTCGGACAGCATAATATGCGCGTCCAGCAGGCTGTATCCTTCCATCAGTTCTTTATGATCAAACAGATTGACAACGTCCTTCTTTACCGCATCCCCGGAAACGGGATGATCCTTGTTGACCAGCAGCAGGTTGCCCAGATGCACCTGATTCGAATTGACGTCCAAATACGGACTTTCTTCCTTGGTTGGGGACTCTGGGTCCGGTTTCGCCGAAGCCCCGTCTTGCTTGGGTGCCCCCTGTTCGGTTTCTGTCGTGACGTGCCTTTTGCCCGTGCCACCGATCTGATGCTGTACGCTTCTGAAGCCTACCAGCACCAGGATGATGATGACCGCGAGCATGAAAAACCACTTTCTCATCTCATCGTGTCCTCCTTCAATGCCTGTGTTATATGATAGAGGATCGCTTGGGAAATGAATAGGGGAAATTATGACTATTTCGCGGATTCGCCAACAATGTATGGTGCCAGCGGCGTCCGGGAGACCGCCTTGACGATCACCCATGACAGCAGGATGGACAGCGCTCCGCCGGCCCATAAGAGCAGATGATAGGAGACTGGACCGTTTTGCTGCACATATTCCCGCCACAGGAGCAGGAAGAACGGATGCAGCAGGTAAATGCCATACGAATACGTTCCCAGTGAAAACAGCGCCCTGTACAGCGGGCTTCCTTGGCGGAATCCCCGCGCCAGCTGCAGCAGGAATAAGCAGGCCAGCGAGAAATACAATCCTTCGGACAGCTTGTTGACGTACGAAAGATAAGGCTGCGAAACCCAGTGCGGTGCGGCCGTCTGCAGCCACTTCTGCCCTACATACACGACTGCAGATGCTGCAAATGCAGCGAACATCCAGCCCATACCTGAGCCAAAGGCTTGCTGGACGCCTTTCTCCCTCATCTTTTTGGCAGCATACGCCCCCAGGTATAAATACAGCATATACGATCCGATAAACGTGCCGACTTCGTCCATATGCCAAACATAATAGTTCAGCAAATAGATGGCCAGCTGGATGGCGATTCCGAAAACGAGCGGATGATGCTTCAGCACCGGAGCCTTCTGCAGCAGCATGAACAGCGGAAACAGCAGGTAGAACTGCGCGATAATGATCATGAAGTACAGGTGCTCGTAATTGTCCCCCAGCGGCAGGTTCTTCCAGAAGCGGTTCCAGCCCTGCTCCAGCGAAAGCCGGTGATCGTACGTGTAATAGGCGGCATAGAAGAACGACCAGAATAGATAGGGGACCACGACCTTCTTGACCCGCTTTTTATAAAAAGAAAGCCAACTCAGCTGCCGCCCATCGTAATGGTAGAACAGCAGGAGTGCGCTCAGGAACAGAAATCCCGGAACGGCGAAGTTGCAGCCGACATTCACGATATAGTAGAGCGGGTATAACGCCGAGCCGGTCGGCAGCTTCGTGACCGAAAACGAAGTCGTATGAATGGCGACTACCGCGATGATCAATATACCTCTCAACAGCTCCAGATAGGTAATCCTCTCTCTTTTTCCCACAATGTCCACCCCAGATGTTTGGATTCAGCCGTAAACATGTATTACCCATATGATGGGGGAAATTACCCAGGTATTTTCTAGGGGGCGAGAAAAAAGCAAAAGACCCGGGGACTCCCCGGGGCATTTAATCAGTATTCGTCTAACTGGAGTAACTGATACGTTAACCCATCGTTCTACAGATGCTGAAGCTTATCGGGGTTTCTGACGATATACAGGTCGCGGATCCGGCCATCCTCCACATGAAGGAGCATGGCGCCCTCGATTCCCTCCTTCGACCGGAACACAAGCCCCGCCTGGCCGTTCAGTGAGACATGTTCCATTTGTATGCCGCCCTCAAAGGCCAAAAATTTATGATAGATTCCCAGAGCAAAGCGGGCGACGAAGATCGGCGACATGATCGGCTGAACCGCAGCGGACGCTTTACCGCCACCATCGGACGTAATGGCGACGTCCTTCGAGAGCAGGGACAATACGGAATCCATGCTTCCCTGCTTCAGGGCCGCCAGAAACCGGTGGACCCACTCCTCGTCCGCGGCTTCCGGCTGAATCGGCATCTCGGGATCAAACCCCATTTTGCCCCGGGCCCGGCTGAACAGCTTGCGGCAGTGAACCTCCGTTTTGTCGACGAGTTCCGCAATGTCCGGATATTCGAAACCCAGCGCCTCCCGCAGGATAAACACGGCGCGCTCCAGCGGGGACAGCCGTTCCAGCAGCACCAGCATCGCATAGGACAGCAGCTCCCCGCGTACGACTGTTTCAGCCGTGTCCTCCGCCGACGTCTCCACCGGCTCGGGCAGCCACGGCCCGAAGTACTGCTCCCGCTGCCTGCGGGCGGATTTCAGCATATCCAGGCAGCGGTTCGAAACCATTTTGCACAGGTAGGCTTTCGGTTCAATCAGCTGCGACATATCCCGGTCCGCGACCTTCACGAAAACGTCCTGCACCGCATCTTCTGCATCGGACACGGAGCCCATCATGTGATAAGCGATAGAAAACAGCAGCGGCCGGTAATTTTCATACAGTTCCCTCATCGGATGCTCACCTTTCCTATTGGCATAGCAGTGCTCACTTGAGCAGACTCGCATGATCCCAGGTGAATTTCCGAATATTCCAGCCGAGTCTCCCTTGTATGATCATATCGAGTCCCCACTGCCGGGTCCAGACCATTCCTTTGTCCGGACCGAGGCCGAAGCAGAAGACATCCATGTACCCTTTATGGACAGGTGCAGTTCGGCCTTCCGCATCCGCCGCCACGACTTGCCCGAGCCTGGTCGCCTGAGCGCCCGCCTCCTTGCAGGTCATTCCGTCCGCCTTGCCCGTTTCCGGATCGATGATCTGCGCGCAATCCCCAATGCTGTATACGCCGGGCTTCCCTTCCACCCGATAGCTCGCATCAACGACGATCTTTCCTTCGGCAGTGACCGGAAAACCCATGCTCTGAAGGCGTGGATTCGGTACGATGCCGAGCGTCCATATGCACAGCCCTGCCGAAATTTCGCTCCCGTCGGAAAGGGCAATCACCCCGTCCCGTTCCCGGATGACCTTGCGTCCGTGCAGCGTGGTGACCCCTTCGTCGGCAAGCAGACCCTCCAGTTTACGGGACACCTTCGCCGGACCCTGCGCAAACAGCCGCTCCTCTGCATTGACCAGGTACACCCGGATGTCCGCGGGATTGAGACCCAAGCCCTCGGCATCCGCCCGGATGGCATGAGCCAGTTCGGCCGAGGTTTCAATGCCGCTGATGCCCCCTCCGGCCACGGCAAATGCCAGCAGCTTGGCGCGTTCCTCCGCACCGGCGCCGGCCGCCTCGCGTAGATTATGCTTCCACATCCGGCGGATCTGTTCAGCCGCTTCAGGCGAGGTCAGCGCGATGCCGCCCTGATCCGGCTGCGGATGCCGGACCATGCTTCCTGCCGCCATCACGAGAATATCATACCCAAGCAGCACTTCCCCGCCTTCGCTGCGGTTGTAGGCCAGCCGCCGCGCTTCGAAGTCTACGCGCGTGACCTCCCCCTGAACGATGTCCACCCCTTCCCCTTCGGGGAACAAGCGTCTCAAGGGGACGGCAATATCCTCCTGCAGAGCCGCCGGTTTGAACAGCAGTACCTTGCGAAGGTGATAGGGGTCCTTGTTGATCAGAATGAGTTTGAGCTCCCGACCAACCCCTTTAAGCGATTTTTGCAAAGCCTTGACCGCATTGATTCCGGCATAGCCGCCGCCGACCACGACACATGTTAATTTTTCCATAACGTCCACTCCCCGCTTTGGTTTTGCATATATCACGAGAAAGGGGAAGCATTTGTGACACCGGAAGGAGAAAAAGATTAAAAAAGGCGGCAAAATCAAAAAAGGACCTCCCGCCTTCGGGAGGTCCACGACGACCCCGAGCGCATAGGCTGTGACGAGCCAGCCCGCTGTCTGAACGGTGACGTGATACTGCCGCCCGATGTCCGGCAGCAGCCCCATTGGCAGAAGCTCTGAGGTACTGATCACAAAAATGCCCACGGCCAGCAGGAGGACTTGCAGGGTGCCGGACCGCATCCATCCGCTATCCCTCAACCCTGCACCTCCTCTGCCCCGGGTGCCCCGCCAGGTCTGCCCACGATCGGCATCTGCAGCTCGGACAGCACCGGGCTGGCCGGCTGCTCCGGCAGTTCCCAGTAGACCTCCCGGCTCGGCTCCTGCTCCGAGATGCCGTATCCCTGCTCCTCGAGCCAACCGGCCAGCTTGGCCGTGACATCATAGGAACCCGCGAGGCCTGCGGAATGGGCGATACAGGCGAGCTTGGCGCCTTTCAGCTCCCTAACCCGTACCCGGCCCTGATCCGGGAGGGGTCCCGCAACCGGAACGCCTACCTCAAGGTCCACGGCGTCCTCGCATTCGGCACAGCTGTGCCACAGAACGATCACCCGCTGATTCAGAGCGCCCTTGTACAGCGTTTTGACGGCCTGCAGCAGCTCCCGGATCAGCCCCGGAACCTTCGATTTGGAGGTGACTTCCCGAATGGAGGCGATCCATTCAGGGCCGGCTTCCCTCACGACGACGTCCAGGGGCGGCTCTCCAGCCTCACTCCGGTCTAGCTCATCCAGCCTGGCACCGATCCGGTTCAGGCGGGCCTGTTCCTCCCTCAGCATCTCGGTAATTTCGGCCGATTTATGAAGGAGCATCGCCCGCATCTGTTCCGTGCCCAAGGCTCCGTCCAGCAGCGGAATCATCTGCTCCAAGGTGAACCCCAAGTCTTTAAAAACAAGGATCCGGTGAACCCGCTTCAGCTGATCCGCCGTATAGAAGCGGTAACCTGTATCCGGATCGGTAAAAGACGGTTTCAGCAGCCCGATCTGGTCATAATAGCGAAGCGCTTTGGCCGATACCTGGCTTATTTTTGAAAATTCCGTAATTTTGAACATTTCCCAGCCTCCTCTCCGCTCCAGTATAAAGCTTTCCCTTAAGTGGAAAGTCAACCCCTGGAACAGCGCCCACCCTAATAGGAATCCATAAGCTTTTGCGAAATCCAAGGCGAGAATCCATACCTTTCACGACAGAAAGAATACGATAAAAACATCAACTGTCATCACACCATGCGCTGTCGTCTAAGTTACATTCTAATGGAGGGAGACCCCACCATGGCACATCTTCTTAGTCAAAAGGAAATCCGCAGCATTTCTCGGCGCTTCCGCCTGCAAGCCCTTCGCTCCATGCCTGTCTCTACGCTTTACCAAAAAAATGCCGTGATCCAAATACAGACGAACCTCGGTACGTTTGCATTAAAGCCGTATAAGCGGAACCCCCATCTTCGCTCAGGTCTGGCGGCCCAAATGAAAACAGCCGCAAAGTATGTCCGCCTGTTAATGAACAACGCGTATGGCTTTATGCCGGACTGGCTTCCTGCCGACTCAGGAAAGCTGTGGATCATGCGCCAAGGGAAACCTTTTTACATGACGGAGTGGATTCATGGGCCGCCTTTGGGGGCGGAGCAAGATTATGAGCAGCTGGGCCATGCCCTGGCAAAGCTTCACACCCTCCGCTGCGGGCTTCCGCACTCACCTCAATCTGCTACCCTGGAGCAAGTTCGGCTGTGGAAAGTCAAGGATCATCTTCTCCGGAAAAACATGGTTCAGGCTTCTTCCGTAAGTCCGACGCTCCGAAGGGCCATCAAGAAATACGGCGCGGCTTGGAAACGCCTCTCCGATGAGGCATGGTCCGAGATCCGCCATCCGGATATTTCCCGGATTTGCGCCCAGGAAAAGACGAATCCCGCCCTTATTCACGGCGATATCACGCCACCGAATGTCATTATCGCAAATGACGGGCGTCTTCATATTATAGACTGGGATTTTATCAGAGTCGGTTCCACCTATGCGGATACGGCCAAGACAATTATGAATACGACCGGGTTTAACACCACATTCATGGAGGCTTTTTTAAGAGGATACGAAGGTATCCGGCCCTTAAGCCCACCTGAGCGAAGATTGATCAAGGCATTATACGGTTTGCCGAGGGAAGCCTGGTATGCCGTCCGGTTCCCCCGGAGCAAAAGAAGCGCTGAAATGCTGAAGACGATAGACCAGACTTGGACGCTCAGGCGTCAAGCGATGGAATACATGAGCAGGTGGGCAAATCCATAACAAGAGGTGATTGTTGTGACGGACTTGAGGACCGGCATTGAAGAAACCTATGGAATGAGAATCCGCGAAATCAGGCGGGTGAAGGACGTATTCCGGATTCGGACCCCTCTGGGTACTTACTGCTTAAAGGGCTACGATGTTCAGGCGGAAGAAGTCTTTTATATAGCCCGGATCTTTGCCTGGCTGGATGAACGGGGATTTACCCGCAGTCCAAAAGTGCATCCTACCACCGCGCATTCACCGGTCATGACCCATCGCGGCACGGTGTACATGCTGACGAATTGGGTGCACGGAAGGCAGCCGGATTTTGGGAAGGCAACGGACTTAAGGAAAGGGCTTCGCGCGCTCGCCAGGTTTCACGCTGCCGCCGAAGGCTTTCCCGCAGGGGAAGCCCCTGCCTCTAGAACCCGATATTTCGATTTGGACAACGATGTCTCGGAATATAAGGACCTGCTCGGAAGCTACGATAACACAGGCTACTTCGTCCCTCTTTGCGAAGAAGTAATAAGCCGTCTGCGAGAGCCGGCCTTACTTGCGGCAATTACAGCGGAGCAGCAGGCATCCGCTTTTATCCATGGGGATTACAATTATCCCAACTTGATTAAGGACAAACAGGGGAAGCTGCATCTGATTGATTTTGAAAACAGCTCACTGCATGTGCGAATGAAGGATTTATCCCACATCCTCCACCGCAACTTTACCTGGAACGCGAGCGGAATGCTTCGCGCCGTCGAATATTACCAGCGGTACCGGCAGCTCAGCGCCTCGGATCTCTCCCTGCTGCACGCGCTGCTGTCTGCTCCTTATCCCGTTGTCCGAAGCATCAATATCGGCGGAATCCGGTCCGCCGCGCGGGTCATCCCTTCCTCAGCCCAATTCATGCAGTATCGAAAAGACCTGGGCGCATTGCTCGCTTCTTCCTGAATTCTCCGGCCGCACCTCAATCGGCCACAGAAGCCGGATGATAGCGATATGCCTCCAAGTCAACCCGTCCCTCGGCGTCGACCTCTACCCCCTCGCCGTTAAGATACAGAATTTGCAGCATGCGCGATTCCTCCTCCGCAATGGCGATCTCGCCTTTTGCATTCACAACCCGATGCCAAGGAAGACGGTGCTTCCTGCTCAGCGAATGAAGAATGCGCACGACCTGCCTTGCCGCTCTCCGGCTCCCCGCCAACTCGGCGATTTGCCCGTAGGTCATCACGCGGCCCTCCGGTATATTTTGAATAATCTGGATGACGTTCATCGTAAAAGGCTTCATTGGTTTCCCCAACCTCCAAACCGGGATTCATGTTTAAAACGGTCGATAAAATACCGATATGCCGGCCTCTTTCGGCTCTCCGACCAAATCCAGCCAAAGTGAACCCGCTCCTGGACGAAACCTTCGACATCCAGCATGACGAGATTGTCGCGGAGCGGTCCGCCCAGGCTGTAAAAGGAATAATCATGTCCTACCGTAACGGCGAGTCCCTCCTGCAATGCGCTCTGCACGGCTCCGCCGTTGTTGGTCTTGAACAGCACCCGCACCGGTCCGAACTGGCGGGTAAATTCCTTAATGTACGCATCGACGTAGTCGTCCTTATACAGCGCAAACCATTGCCCCCGGACTTCCTCGGGCGTCAGCGATTTGCGGGCGGCGAGCGGAGAAATGCGCGGTACGGCAATCATCAATTTGCCGGTATAGACCGCATCGAACGTAAGCCCCTCCTGATGCAGCATGCTTTCCGGCAGACCTACAAAGCCAAGATCCGCCAGATCATGCCGAATGTCGTTGATGATCTCCTTGGAACCCTTCTCCGATATTTCAAATTGAAGCCCGGGATGCTCGCTGCGCAGCAGGGAGATGACCTTGACCAGCGCGGCCATTTCAGCAGGCATCGTGGCCAGCCGCAGCTCGCCGTTCATGACCTGCGTCCGGTGCTCCGCTTCCAGGCGAATCTCCTGAATCATTTTGGCAGCTTCCGTCATCTTCTTGATGAGACTCTGGCCTTCGGCCGTTGGAAAAGTGCCCAGCCGGGAGCGCTTGAACAGCTTCAGGCCCAGTTCATGCTCCAGGCTCGTGATCGCCTGGCTGACCGCCGATTGGGTAATATGCAAATTCCCCGCTGCCTCGGCAAGCGAGTTCACGCGGGCGACTTCAACCACGTAAGACAGCTGATCGATATTCAAGGCAGCTTATCCCCTTCTTATATAAGTTTAACTTAAGTTAAGGTAACCACAATTAATTTTATTTAAACATAAGCCGGGCGTACAATAAAAGGGTAAGGTTAACTTTTGCCCTGCTTGAGGCAAGGCGAATCCCATCATCCACTTCTTGGACAAGGAGAGATATAGATATGAAAGCAGCCGTTTGGTATGGAACCAACGACGTACGAATCGAAAACATCGAAGAACCCGCCGTGAAGCCGGGACAAGTGAAGGTTAAGGTGGAATGGACAGGCATCTGCGGCAGCGACCTGCATGCTTACCATCACGGTATCGGCGTACAAACCGGAGTGCCGCACCCGATTTCCGGAGAGATGGCACCGCTTACGCTGGGACATGAGTTCACGGGCACGGTCGCCGAGGTCGGCGATGGCGTGACGAACGTCCGCGTGGGCGACCGGGTCACGATCGAGCCGCTGATCTACTGCGGGGAGTGCGAATACTGCCGCCAGGGCCGGTATAACCAGTGCGAGCACTTCGGGTTCGTCGGCTTGAACGCGAACGGCGGCTTTGCCGAATATGCAATCGTTCAGCCGTATATGGTGCATAAGCTGCCCGATCACGTGTCGCTGGAGGAAGGCGCGCTGGTGGAGCCCACCGCCGTTGCCTTTCACGCGGTGCGCAGCAGCCGCATGAAGGTCGGCGACAAGGTGGCCGTGTTCGGCGTCGGACCGATCGGGCTCCTCACCATTCTGTCCGCCAAGGCGGCCGGCGCAGCCCAAATCATCGCGGTGGACGTCTCCGATGAGCGGCTGGCGAAGGCTCAGGAGATCGGTGCGACAGCGATCATTAACGGGGCCCGGCAGAACACCGAGGAAGAAATCATTGCATTGACCGGAACCGGCGTGGATGTGGCCTTTGAAGCCGCAGGTGCGCAGCCGACGTTCACCAATGCCGTGAACACCGTCAAGAAGGGCGGCGAGGTTGTCGTGATCGCTGCGTTCGCCAAACCGGCGAGCATTGATCTGATGCAGCTGATGGTGAAGGAAGCGAGCGTTACCGCCATCCTGGCCTACCGCCACATTTTCCCTGAAATTATTTCCTTAATCGCAAATGGTACGCTGGACGTCAAGCAGGTAATCACCAAGAAAATTGCGCTGGACAACCTCATTGAAGAGGGCTTCGAGCTGTTGATCCAGGACAAAAGCCAGGCGAAAATTTTGACCAAAATCCAGCCGTAAGCCGCGCGTCGGAATTAAATGACGGCTTCCGCCGCTTAAACATCAGTCAAGGCCGCCTCTAAAGAGGCGGCCTTGTTTGGGCTGCAGCGCTTGTATAGATCGTTACTTCACCGGAATCCAAATTTCTGAATACAGGTCCGGACTGGAAGGATCCTCGTCTGTATAAACCTCCAGCTCGGCGGTGCCGGTATATTCGTACCCGCTGGACGGAAACCATTCAGAGAAAATCCGCTTCCAGGCGTTCTGCATCGCATCCGGCATCGGACCGCGCACTTCGAACACTACCCACTTGGAAGCCGGGATGTCCAGCTTCTCCAAGCCTTCCGGCACTTCCTGATCGCATTCGGTCGCGATCCAGTAGTCCATCTCCTTCGGTCTCACCGCCCCTTGATCAAGGCACACGCCGAGCACGCCCTTGATCTGCCCGCTGTTCACGCGGAACAACAAGTCGTTGACCCCGTTCTGGTGAACCTCCTGCCACATCTTCGGAATTCCCTCAAGGTTCTGGCCATTTTCATAGGAAAAGGCCCGTTTGACTCCAACGACCTGAAACGCTTCTCTCTCCACGATTTGATATTTCACCGGTTCGGCTCCTTTCAGACTCACCTGGATGACCAGGCGGTTATAAAATTGCAGCTTCCCGATCCCTTTCCGCGCCTCCGTCGGGGTGACGCCGTGCTGCTTGCGAAATGCCTTCGAGAACGCCTCGGGAGTGTCGTATCCGTACTTGCAGGCAAGGTCGATGATTTTGGTATCCGTCCCCGTCAGCTCCTTCGCCGCAAGAGACAGCCGCCTGCGCCGTAGATAATCGCCGATCGTTATATCCGTCAGCAGCGTAAAGGTCCGCTGAAAATGAAACGGCGACGAGTGCGCCTGCTTCGCGATCTCTTCGATGGTGATGTCCTCATAGAGATGGTCCTCCATATAATCGATAGCCCGCTGCAGCGATTCCACCCATGCCATATTCGCTCACCCCTCGTATGTCATCATAACCCCGGCTTTCGCCAAAGTCCTGTCATTCCGTGCTCTCGCGGAACAGGTTGTCCGTTCCGTAGATTTAAGTATACAACAGGATCAAGGAGGCGCGGCACTCCGTAGGCTGAGGACAGCAGGAATCAAGAAACCCAGGCTTTTGGAAGCCCCGCATCGAACGCCAATAAGCCCAAAACGCAAAGGTTTCGGGCCTGATCATTGAATATGCACACCGTTAAACTTTTTAATCTCCCCATTTCAGGAACATAGCCAGCTTGCAGCATGGGTTGGTCTCAACTAACGGGTCGACGGTAATCCCGATCCCGCTTGGGGAAAACACGGACGAGATTTTCGACGAGCTGCTGATCGACTTCATCAGCCGGTCCACCTCCTGCTTGTTGCCTGCCTGGGCAGCCGTCATCACCTGAACGGCAAAGGAATGGTCCGACAGTCTATTGAGAATCTTGTAGCCTTCCTCCATCAGCGAATAATATCCCTGAATGGACTCGTTGAGGGTATCAGTCTTGATCTGCGGGTATTCACGAATCCATGAATAGTAATAGGGCCGCGGGTAATAATGGGGACACCATCCACCATATGAGGGATAACTCATGGCGTGATCTCCTTTCTGTAAGTACCGGTCGGTCCATTATATGCCGCGGCTGGGCAATGGTGAGAAACGCCTACCCGAAGCGCTTGGTTTTATACCACTTACTCTGTCTTCCCGTTACTTTATCGACGATCATCGACCAGAAGGCCAGCAGCGAAATGACCAGAAACAGCTGGGCATACGTGAAGTAAGACACGCAGGACAGGATGAAGTTTCTGACGTTGCTCTGTCCGATATCAGTGGCCAGCGCCAGGTTGATCTGAAGAACATAAATGTAGTACATCAGGGCCCAGGCGATAACCAGATACACATACAGGTCGCTGCTAAATTGGAACGGGGATAACGTGTCCGGGTAAAAGAACGCCATGATCTGGTACACGATATTGACGATAAAAATGAGATCGGAGACGATAATCGCCACCATGAACCAAAAGTAACTGGCGGCATAATAGAGCACATGCAGCTTGATCCGCCAGCTGCTCCTATTAAACAGATGGTGGAGATTATCGATCACCACCCTGTAATTCCCTTTGGCCCAGCGCTGGCGCTGCTTCATATAGACGCCGAGCCTTTCCGGCTCCTGCTGATAGGCCTCTGCCTGCGGTGCGAGTGCGATCAGCTGGCCGCGGCCCAAAATTTCAAAGGATACCGCCGTGTCCTCCGTAATGGCATGTTCGTCCCATCCGCCGATCTCCTCCATGAGCGAGCGTTTAACGATAAAGTTGGTCCCGGGGATCGTTCCCAAACGAAACAGCTCCCACAGACCGGTATGATGCACCCGCTGGATGGTGACCAGCTCCAGATTGATGAACTGCGACAGCAGGTTCTGCCCGCGGTTGCGCGCTTTGTTGCGCCCAAACACCGCGCCGTAACGCTCAGGCTGCTCCATGGCTTTATGGATCAGAAAGTAAAGGGCGTTGTGCTCTGGCGCGGCATCGGCGTCATAGACGCAGATCCATTCCCCGGTGGCTTCCTTCAGCGCATCGTTCAGAGCTCCCGATTTCCCGCCGGTGCCGGTTCTCTCCAATAGGATCAGGTCCCTGTCTTTATAGCTGGTCTTCGCCTTCAGCGCCTTCAGCTTGTCCGCCGTGCGATCGGTGCAGTTATCGGCGATCACGATGATCTGGACCTTCTCCGGAGGATAATACAGCTGCAGGATATGCTCCACCGTCGATGTAATGACCAACTCTTCATTGTGGGCCGGGACCATCACCGTCACGGTCGGATAATCGTCCATTTGCCCTCTGCGCACCAGAGCCCCCCGGTTCTGCCTGTACACAAACCGGATTGCGCCGGACATGATGACCATCGACTCCAGTACGGCAATCCAGATCGATACAATCGACAGGAGCAGGATGACGTCAGCCACTGAAATTCCCCCGATCGTATTTTTTCTTTACTTTGGCCCGGAACATCAGCGTGGCGATCGTAAGCACCAGCACCGCTGCGGCAAAAAGGATGCTGACGCCAATACATACAGGAATAAACCAATGGGCATACGACATGCGGGTGCCCCTCCTTTCTCCTTACACATACTCACCGATCAGATCGGTTTCCGTATTGCGCTCCAATGCGGCGATGACCGCGTCGATATGTTCATATTTGCCGTACTGCTCCGGCTGGAACACGAGCGCCCCTGCGCGGACGACGAGCTTCAGCGGACTCCCGCTTCGATCCACAGATTCAACATTCATCATGGCCTGCTTGATCCGGGCGGTAAGCTGATGCAAATGCTCCTGATCCGTCATCGGGCACAAGACTACAAAGCGCCCTTGGTCGATAAAAAATTTATAATCCTCATAACGGATCTGCTTCTGAATCGTGAACGATAACTCGATCAGCAGCCGGGCGTAACGTCTGGAACCAAGCGACTCTTTGACAAGGGGCAAAAATTCGATTTTGAACATCGCCATGCAAAAGTCGTACCGGTGTGGATAACGTTTGGCGAGATTGGAGTGTTTGATGACGGCATCTTCCAGGGAAAGCTTGTTCCCAAGGGAAGTATCGAGGTCCAGCTGCGGGCTCATGTCCTTCAGATCCTCCAGCCGCTCAATCAACCGCCTGTTACGGATCAGGCCGGTATGAATCACGGAGGCCAGGATCATGTTGGCGGGAACGAGCAGCAGCCATGAGAAGGATAAGATATCCACATGTGCATAAGTGTTCAGCCATACAAAATAACTCACAAGATAGAAGAAGACGGCCACTGCCGTAACGCCGGCCGGCATAAAGAAACCGATCAGCAGCGCAGCCAGTGTCCCCAGGCTGAACAGCAGCTCCTGGGTGGTATAGGTCTGGTCTGCATATACCTTGATAAAAATGAGCAGCTCCTGAATCATAATGACAAACACAAGGATGAGATAGCCTGCTTCAATGCGTCGTGTCGGCGTTTGGTCTTTCATCATCACCCTTCCTTTGCAGCCCCTAAAATTGGAATCAATTTCTAATTATTACCCCATTTGCAGGCGATGTCACAAAAATAACCCCGCAAAGTGGGGCTCAGCGCTCTGATGCCTTGGTCTCTGCGGGGGATTGATGCCATTCATATTTTTTTAAGGTGGAAAAACTCGTTCCGATGAAGAGAATGAAGCCCTGTTATTTGTCGTCATTCCAAATGACACGGTCCCCATAATGGCTGCCCCAGTCGTACATCATCCGCAGCACCGGCATCAAGGAGCGGCCGTATTCCGTCAGCGAGTATTCCACCCGGGGAGGGACTTCCGGATATACCTTTCGCGAAATCAGCTGATCGTCTTCAAGCTCCCGAAGCTGGTTGGTCAGCATTTTTTGGGTCACATTGGGGATCAGCTTCTTCAGCTCGCCAAACCGCTTCGTCCCCTCAAGCCCCAGATGCCATAATATAATTAACTTCCATTTGCCGCTGATCACGGCAAGGGTCAGTTCCTTCGCGCAATTGATTTCCTTTAAATTAATACGGTCTTTGATTTCCGTTGCCACGCTGCCACCTCCTTCTTATAGCATACTACACGATTCGCTTTTTCGCTTTATGCAAAAAAGAACCATCCCTCGGTCTGCGACCTCCGGGATGGCTCCTGTTCGGATTGCTTGATTTCTATTCCAGGTAAAGCTTTACTCCAGGTTGGCGTGCCTGCCGAACATCTGGGAGGAATTTTGGCCCCGCTGCTCCATCAACCGGAGAATGACGGCATCGTACAAAATGATCAGCGTTTGCTCAAATAGCGATCCCATCGGCTGAATGGTCGCCTTTTCTCCGCTGCCCGCCGTCTGCTGATCCTTGGGCGTACCCGGGAGACGGACCGCGAGATCGGACAACCTGCCCAGCGTGGAGTCCGGGTGAATGGTTACACTTACGACCGCTGCACCGATATCCTTGGCTTTTCTGGCCATCGTAACCAAACTTTGCGTTTCGCCTGACCCTGACCCGATCACAAGCAGGTCTTCCGGGCCGATTCCCGGCGTCACCGTCTCGCCTACCACATAAGCGTTGATCCCAAGATGCATCAGACGCATGGCCAGCGCCCGGCCCATCAGGCCCGACCTCCCGGCTCCCGCCACAAATACGTTTCCGGCTCCGAGAATCATGTCGGCCAGCTGGTCCGCCTCTTCATCCGAGATGCGGGTAACCGATCGCTGCAGCTCCTTCGTAATTTCGAAGGCATAATCGGCTGTGTTCATCTTAGACCTGACTCACTAGCTGCTTCATCTGCGATGCCGCAGCCCGCTTGTCTTCCTCACCGGTAATTCCTCCGCCCACAATGACCAGATCCGGGCCAGCCGCAATGACCTGAGGCAGCGTTCCCAGCTTGATCCCGCCGGCAATGGCCGTTTTGGCGCGGGTCACCACGCGTTTGATCGTCAGCAGGTCTTCAAAGGAGCTGATGCCTGCCGCCTGATGGTCATACCCTGAATGCACGCAAATATAATCCACGCCCATTTGGTCGATTTCCCGGGCACGCTGTTCAATATCCTTCACATTGATCATATCGACCATGACTTTTGTGTTTTGCTTCCGGGCCTCTTCCACGGCACCCCGGATGGTGGAATCATCGGACACGCCGAGAACCGTAATAATGCTCGCTCCGGCTTCGGATGCCTTCATGACTTCGTAGCCGCCGGCGTCCATGATTTTCAGATCAGCCAGTACGCGCAGGGAGGGGAAGGCCTCTTTCAGTTCTTTCACCGCCCGAAGCCCCTCATTGATGACAATCGGGGTTCCGATTTCCACGATGTCTATATATTCAGCAACCTCGTTTACGATTTCCTTGGCTCCGGGAATGTCGACAAGATCAAGTGCCAATTGAAGTTCCATAGTGTGATGTCTCCTTTATGATCAATTTAGTTCGTGAACCACAACCCCATTGTAGTTCCTCTATTTCTCTTGCGTAAGTAGGCACTTTATCGTAATGAAGTTACCTCGGCGTAACTATTGGAAGCCTTATGAAGCCAAAAAAGGCCCCCGTTAGGGGACCTTCCCAATCAAAATGGACTGCAGCATGCTGGCGGAGCAGAGCTTTTTACTGATCCCTTTTCCCGCCGTACCGAACGGCATTATACCGATCGATGAGCGTATGGACCGCTTCCGGCGTCAGGCCAGTGAGGCCCTCGCCCCCCGAAAGTTCGGCGCCGTTCTCTGCAGGAGTACGGCTCGCCCGGAACGCGAATCCTTTCTTGACCGCACGGCGGATCAGGCTCTCGTAAGCCTGACGCGGATCGCTGCCGCTGATGTCTTGTTCCTTGCGGAAGCGGCGGAATCGGCGGGGTTTGGCGGAGACGCGGTCGATTCTCTCGACCTCATCCACGAAGTCCGCCGTCTCTTCGGAAATCCGCCGGATCTGGCGCAGCAATCCGAGCCGGTAAGCAAGGTGCCGTACCCAGTTCCGGATGCGTTCCGGAAGCCAGCGCCGGAACAGCTTATACAGCAGCATCCCCAGCAAAATGAGAGCGATCAGACAAAGAATGCCCAAGATGACATACCCTGTGATTTTCAGCCACATCGGGTGCTGCACCGGACCTTGATCCAATCCGGCCAGATCAGGCGTCATGGGCTCGGCCGGTGCTTGCGGAGGCTGTTCCGCAGGCTGACCGTCTCCCCCTAATCCTTGAAGCAGGGACCGGATGCCGTCCCTCAGGAGCAGGAAGATCGCCCCAAGGCCCTTCCATCCGCTGAGCAGGGCGATGAGGACAATTACGATCCACGTCATCGAGCGGTTTGCCGTTAGAATCCGGCCGAACAGCTGGCGGTCGGCCTGCTCGGCATGCGAGGCGTCCCGTACCCGCTCGCCGTTCATGCGCAGCAGCAGGGCAAACAGCGTGATCATGGCCATCACGTACATTGACGTGCGGTGCGGATGAAGGGCGCTGACCTGGCCGGCCGTAATATACAGCACAAGCGAGGCGCCAAGGCCGATCAGCGGCAGCCGCTGGACCGCCGTCTTCCACCACTGCTTGCGGCCGGCGATCAGCCCGCGGATGGCGGCTGCAAGCAGAGCCAAAGCCGCTACCGCCGCGGCGAGCCGCAGGCCGAAGACGGCCAGGGGCAGCAGCACTGCGGCCGCCAGCAGGATCGGCGTCCCCAGGCGGCCGCCTCCGCGGCGGGACTGCTCCCTGCCGGCCAACACGCCTGCCGCGTGTACGGCTCCCGCGAGCAGCCAGATGAGCAGCGGATGGAGCGGCAGCGCATATACCGCGAGCAGCACGGCTACAGGGTACAGCGAAGCAGACTCGAGCAGCGAGAAATACAGCGCATCCACGACTCCCCGGTAACGGGCTTGCACTTGCTGACGCATCATACCGCCGCCTCCCTCGCATCCGTCCATTCCGCGACCGATACGCGGTGGCCTTTACTCTCGAGTCCGCGGATGCTTTCGCGGACCGCTTCAGACAGATGTGCCGTAATGAGCAAATAATCGACCGTCTCTTCCTGCTCCCGCTCCGCTTCCAAGCGCAGCAATTCGTGGAACGACATCCGCGTCTTCATATCCACGCCAGCCATCGCCTCCAGCACGTTCTCTAAATGGGCCGTGCCGTAATCCGGGTCGAGCCGGAGCATGGCCTGGCTCTCCGGGTTGACCGAAGCATTATGGGTGAAGCCGGCGGCCATGCCCTGGTGGATCAGCGAGGCGGTACAGGTGGCCGCATAGGACAGCGCATCCTCGACCGTCTCCGGCCGGGTCACCACGTTCCACATTTGCTCGGACACTTCGATGTTCAGGCAAATCATGACCCGTGGATCGGCGGTATAACCGTGCTTGTGCACCTGAAGCTCCCCCGTTCTGGCGGTAGCTTTCCAGTGGATCCGGTTCATCGGATCTCCCGCAGCGTATTCCCGGATTCCGGTAATGAGGAACGGGTCCTCTACGACCCAGCGCCGTACGGCGAGCTCCCCCTGCCATGTTTTCCAGGAAGACGGCAGCTGGTCATCACCCAGCAGCTCCGGGTAGACGACGAGCCGTTTGCTGAGCGAAATTTGCCGTGACGGGGTGTAGACGGCGAACAGGTCCCCGCCGGTCATCGTGGCCGAATCCATCCGGTAGATCCCCCGGCGGGTGCACTGGATTTGATGCGTCCGGGTAATCCGGGTTCGGGGACGAAGCATGAACAAGCTCGTATGATTCTGATAAATGTTCCCCTCGCTGATGGAGGTTTCCCGGCTGCGCTTGAACATCAGGGACGAGGGAAGCATCGCTTCCAGGCGCAGCCAGGGCACCGGAAACATTTTGCCGTTTTCGATCACTTCGACCATTTCGATCCGGTCCCCCACGTAACAAGTTTCCGTGCTGAAATGGCGCTCGTACGTCAGTTTCCGCAGCGATCCTCTGCCCAGGAACAGGCCCTGCAGCACCAATACGCCGCCGCAGGCCAGAAGCAGCCACAGCATCGCCATTATCTCACGCCGCTTTCCAGTCCCGCTTCGCTGGGAACTGCGATGTGGTCCAGCACCTCAAGCAGAATGCGCAGGGCTGCCTCATGCTGCCCGCCGTAGCGCTTCTTGAGCACCAGCCTGTGGGCGCAGACCGGAACCAGCAGATGCTTGATGTCGTCGGGCAGTACGTACTCCCGTCCATTCAGCGCGGCATAAGCCTGCGCCGCACGCAGCAGCGCCTGGGTTCCGCGGGGGCTGATGCCAAGGGCAACTTCCGCATGGACGCGAGTAGCTTCCGCCAGGGATACGATGTACCCCAGCAAGTCCTCGCTCACTTCCACCTGCGTACACAGCTGCTGGGCCTCCAGTACTTCGCCGGCCGTTGCGGTGCGCTCGGCCCGCTCTGCGGTTAAGCCGGACGAACCCTGCGTCCGCTTCAAAATCTCTTTGCCTTCCGCTGCGGATGGATAACCCAGCTTCATGCGGATCATAAAGCGGTCCATTTGGGCTTCAGGCAGCGGAAATGTGCCCTGATTGTCGACCGGGTTCTGGGTTGCGAGCACCATAAACGGCCGCTCCAGCGCCATCGTTTCCCCGTCGATGCTGACCTGCCGCTCCTCCATACATTCCAGCAGGCTGGACTGGGTCCTTGGCGTGGCCCGGTTAATTTCATCCGCGAGCACGATCCGCGAGAACAGTGGACCCGGACGAAACTGAAACTCCCCGTCCTTCTGGTTGTAGAAATGAATGCCCGTCAAATCCGACGGCAGAAGATCGGGGGTAAACTGGATCCGTTGAAAGCTTAGCGACAAGGACGCCGCCAGGCTTTTGGCCAGCAGCGTCTTACCGGTCCCCGGTACATCCTCTAGGAGCACATGCCCCGACGCCAGCAAGGCCGTCAGCAGCAGCTCTACTTCTTCCTCTTTGCCGACAATGACTCTCCCGATATTTTCTTTCAGTTTCACAGCCAACTCGCGAACTTGATTCACCTGCATTGCATTCCCATCCTCTCCTGGATGATTGCCTGTGCTCAAGCAATCTCCGGTTTATGATTAAAGCGTTTACAAGTGTCTTTGCTGCCCCCGGCAGACTGGACTGTTATGCCGGAACCGTACATCGATAGATCTTCCGGCAGGCCGTTCTCTATTGCCGGACGGTTTTGCTATATTTTATCACCGACAGGATCATTAATCACCTACCGGGCGCAAAATCCGGCTAAATAGATTGAACTAAAGTTTTGCATTTAACCTTCCTGTTGTAACGGCCCAATAGAGGCCTATAACATTCATTTCCTTAGTTCATTCTATATGAAACGCCCTATTTTTTGCCCCTACGAGACAGTTGTCCCTCACAAAATCCAGCTAACATCACTAGGATGAACCATACCATAAACAAAGGATGGTTGATATGAGGAGGTATCTTAAAAGCTACGGCTGCGGCTATGCCCGCCGGCATATGGCAAGACGACTGAAGAATCACTCCCGTTCACGGTCACAGGGCAAGCTCATCGTCAGCATCGTCCGAGGCGAAAAACGGCTGACCACCAAGGTTCCACTCCGTAGGTTCGATAAGTTCGTGTTCGTCATCAACGATCAGTTCACCAACGCCCCGAATACGACGCAGATTGCCAGCGGCGCAGGCCACAGCAGCGCGTCGGGAAGCAACGCGGCCATCGGTTCTCCGAATACGGACCAGCAGGTCAGCGTCGGAGCCGGCGGCACCGCCGATAACATCAGCATCCTCCGCGAGTCCGCTCACGCCTGCCGCGGTAAGCGGAAACGCTCGCGCCGCCGGAAGAAGGAAGCCATCTTTGTTCTGAATCACCAGCGGGTTCAAATGCCGGAAGGAAGCGAGGAGGCTGCCGCCACCCAAATTGCCAGCGGTTCCGGCAAACACAGCACGAGCGGTACGAACTCCACCATCGACAGCCCCTGCACCAGACAGCAGGACTCGGTCGGCGGCGGACCCGGGGCTAGCGGTATGAACAAGTTTGTGAAGAAGAAAAAACGGAGTCACCATATCCGCCGGCATTATTAAGAAAAAGGATCATTGGCGCACCCCCGATCCAAATCGTTGACGGCCGCGGCGCAAGACCTTATGATGGCGCTTAGAGGTGATTGATGTGAACACGCTGCTGATTCTGGGCGGAATCATGATGTTTCTGGCCGTCGCCATCGGCGCATTTGGGGCGCATGCCCTGAAAGAAAGACTCGACGACAACCGGCAGAAAACCTATCAGACGGGAGTCCAATACCATCTGGCTCACGGACTTGGCCTGCTGCTGATCGGTCTATTCGCCTCATCCGCTGAACATTCGGGCACCTTCCAGCTCGCTGGATGGCTGCTGTTTGCGGGCATCGTGTTGTTCTCAGGGAGCCTGTACGCGCTGAGCGTGACCGGCATCCGCAAGCTGGGAGCGATTACGCCGATCGGCGGGGTGGCCTTTTTGGCGGGATGGGTCGTATTCATCGTGGCTGTGGCCGGATAACCGATTGAGGATAGGGATGATTCGCGTAGGATGCCCCTAGACATGACAAAAGCCTGCAAATCTGCAGGCTTTTTCGTGTTTATTCATGCTGAATGGCGTGTTGAGTTGATCCCCTATAAACGGGATGTCGGCATCAACCGTTTACCGCGCTGGCCTGGTTCGTGCCTCTGCCGTTTTCCTTGCGGATTTGTTTGCTGCGAAGCTGTCCGCAGGCCGCGTCGATATCGGTTCCATGCTCCAGCCGGACGCTGACGCTGACCCGGTTCTTTTTGAGCGTATCATAGAAAGCCAGGATCGACTCCTGCGCGCTTCTCTGATACTGGCTGTGCTCATCGACCGGGTTGTACGGGATCAGATTGACATTGACCAGCTGTTTGCGGTCACCGATCAGCTCCGCCAATTCAGCTGCGTGTTCCCTGCCGTCATTGACGTCCTTGAGCAAAATGTACTCGAGCGTCACCCTGCGCTTCGTTTTGGTCAGATAGTAATCCATGGCCTCCAAGACTTCCTCAATCGGATAAGCCCGATTGATCTTCATAATCCGGGTTCTCAGCTCATTGTTCGGCGCATGCAGCGAAATCGCCAGATTCACCTTCAAATCGCGGTCGGCAAATTCCATGATCTTCGGAGCCAGCCCGCTGGTCGATACGGTAATATGGCGCCCGGCAATCGCCAGCCCTTTGCGGTCCTTGACCACATTGATGAAGTCGACCATGTTCTCAAAATTATCAAACGGCTCCCCGATGCCCATCACCACAATATGGCTGACGAGGTCGCCCGGCTTGTTCTGATCCAGGAACAGCTGCGCCTTCATGAGCTGCTCCACGACTTCCCCGGCGGACAGGTCCCGGCTTTTCTTCAGCAGTCCGCTCGCGCAGAAGCTGCAGCCGATGTTGCAGCCGACCTGGGTCGTTACGCAGACGGAAAGGCCGAACTTATGGCGCATCAGCACCGTTTCAATCAGATTGCCGTCCTGCAATCGGAACAAGAACTTGACCGTGCCGTCGGCCGACTCCTGCTTCACATGCTCTTCGAGCGTCTGGATGACGTAGTGCTCCGCAAGCAGCTTCACGCAGTCCGGATTGGCATCCGTCATGTCGGCAAAGTCGGTGACCCGTTGTACATATAAATAGTCCCACACCTGGGAGGCGCGGAATGGTTTATGTCCATATTCAAGCAGCCATGCAGTCAGCTGATCGAAGGTTAATCCATAAATGGATGGTTTGTTCATTGTTTTTCCTCTTTTCAAAAGCGTTAAAATGCATGCTCTATAGATTGAACTAAAGTTTGCCCAATAACATTCATTTCTTTAGTTCATTCCATATATCTCTACTTTACCAGATCCGGAAGGCAATCTGTCTATTATTGTCCCAAATTTTTTTTGTTAAAACAAGGGATGCAGCGGGAATTTGGCCGCGGGGGAGGCTGCTGGCTGGCACTCACGGCGTCCTGTTGATGAAGAACGGTCCTAGAAAAAAATGAGTGCGCGATTTTCGGCGGCGGGCATCCGCAGGACTGGACTATAATAAGAAAAAAGGATGCTGAAGAAGAGGAGGCCGGTCATGATTACGGCTGAACATAAAATGGAGTACTATCAGGCGCTGCTCGATAAAAAATCGGAGTACGAAGGGATATTCTATGTCGGGGTCAAAACGACAGGGGTGTTCTGCCGTCCGACGTGCCCGGCCAGAAAGCCCAAGTTTGAAAACTGCGAGTTTTACGAGACCGCGCAGGAGGCGCTGCTCGCTTCCTTCCGGCCCTGCCAGCGCTGCCGCCCGCTGTCCCATCCCAATCACGTTTCCCCCGTCGTCCAGAAGCTCGTCGAAGCCGTCGAGGCCAACCCGGAAAAGAGGTGGAAGGAGCAGGACTTTGAGGCGCTCGACATCGATGCCTCGACGGCGCGGAGGCAGTTCAAAAAAAGGTTCGGCATGACCTTTGTAGAATATGCCCGCGCCCGGCGTATGGGGCTCGCATTCAAGCAGATCCGGTCCGGGCAGGCGGTGATTGACGCTCAGCTGTCGAGCGGATACGAATCCGGAAGCGGATTCCGGGACGCCTTCTCCCGCATCATGGGGGCAGCGCCGGCGAAATCCGCAGACAGCCGCGTCCTGCGCGCGGCATGGATCGATACGCGTCTCGGCCCGATGGTCGCCATCGCCGACGAGGAGGCGCTGTATCTGCTGGAGTTTGTGGATCGGCGGGGACTCGAGCGCGAAGTGGAGCGGCTCCGTCAGCGGACAAAATCGGCGATCATCCCGGGCGTCACCGCTCCCATCCGCTCCATTGAGCAGGAGCTGACGGCTTATTTTGACGGGAGCCTGTCCGTCTTCGCCACACCGCTGCATTTGATCGGCTCCCCTTTTCAGAGGTCGGTCTGGGAGCAGCTCGTGCAAATCCCGCCGGGTGAGACCCGTTCCTATTCCGAGCTGGCCGGAGCTCTGGGCAGGCCGAAGGCCTTCCGGGCCGCGGCCCAAGCCAACGGCGCCAATCAGCTCGCCATCGTCATTCCCTGCCACCGCGTCATTAACGCGAGCGGCGACCTGGGCGGTTACGGCGGCGGGCTGACGCGTAAAAGCTGGCTGCTTCAGCACGAGAAGAAGTATAGGAAAACCAGCAGCAATGCTGTTTCTGAGCGTTCCATTATAAATTAAAACGCGCCGATAACGAAAACAGGAGTTCCCTGCAGGTCCAAAGACCGCTCGGGTACTCCTGTTTATATTTTCGGCGCATGCTTCGCCTATGCGTGCTGCTCCCCGCCGCTGCCCGTAAGCATGAGGCTGGCGGAAGCCGCCTCCCGGCCGTTGACCAGCAGCACGATCCGGTGCTCGCCCGGATAATGGCGGCGCGTCGTCAGATCGGCCCAGGAATGTTTACGCGTCCCTGAAAGGCGGGAGCCTCCGGGTACGGTTTTGTCAGATAGCAGAAACGCTTTGCGCGATATTTTGCCCCGGGCTTTGACGAAATCGATCCCGTATTCCACCCGGATATGGGCCGGCTGCCCGTCCCGCACGCGGATCTCATAGCTCAGCTCGGTGCTGCCGCCAACCGCTACCTCGGACGGCTCTATCGTCAGCGAAGCAGCGGCCGCCAGCGGCTCCTCTTCCGACGACTCCGCATAGCCAAACAGATCCATCGCTTCCGGATGAGACTTCTTGATCAAGGTCCGGCAGCCGTGACGGATGATCCAGTCGGTATGCGGGTGGGCACCCTTCCAGCGCCGCGCCGTCTCCAGCACCACGTCCGGGTGATCCTTCCAATATCGTTCAGGTTGTTGGCGACGCTCTTGCGGACATAAAGCGAAGGGTCCTGCTTCAGCAGCTCCAGTACGGGCAGCACCGGCGCCGGATCCTTCTTGAACATCGGCAGCGCCTGTCCCCACGGCAGCCGTGGCCGGCTGCCTTCGCTGGCAAGACGCCGCACATGCTCGTCCGGATGCTGTGCCCATGCATTCATCTGAACCATCATCCGCACCGGATCCCGCAGCAGAAAAGGCCTGACGGCAAACTCCGCCGACGATTTGGACGTAAAGCGCTCGAGCGCCTTCATCGAAAGGTCCCAGTGCTCCGGTGCCTGCCCGAACACTTCCACAAAATCGGGAAAGAACAGGTACGGAAACCCAGCACAATGCTCGTCGATCGTGAAAAGCACCTCCAGCGCCTCTTCATACCGGGCAGGCAAATGAGCTCCCAGCGTTTCGCTGATCCGCCGCATGCGGGCTTTCAGCTCAAGCTCCTCCCACGTGCCGTCCATGACGTCACGAACAAATTTGTCTGTATCAAATGCGGCGTGGGCCGAATGAACCCTTGCCCCAAATCCGCGTAAAAATTCCTCGTTGTATACTGCCTTCAGTTCAGCCATCAGCAGATCTCCTCCTGAAGTTTTTATAGTAGACCGCGGCGGAGGAGAAAATTAACTCTCCAGGTCGTCTTACAGGCCTAGCGGCTCCCTTATTCATTCAAGTGATTCAAGCGGCGAACCATTATTCATTGATCACGTTTGCGATTCGCCTGCAGCCAGCTGCTGCCGGATTCGGTCCGCGGCCTCTTCCCAATATGCCTTCATCTGCTCACGCTGCCAGATATCCGTCAGCTTCTCCTGATGGAAGCTGATCGTCGTCCCGGTTTTGGCCACCAGCAGGCGGATCTGGACGGTGGAAGGATGGTTCCAGCCGGGCCGCTGCCAGGTCATGCGGATTTGCTCCCCGGTCTTGACGACCCGGATCTCGCCGTGATTTCCTTCCTTGGACGTATACGTCGATCCCGGCTTGAAATCAAGCGACGGGAGTTCCCCGAGCCATACCATCATGCCCTCGGGGGAAGTCAGAAGCGACCAAGCCGCCTCCCGTGATACCGGGAACGTTCTCCGGACGCCGACCTGAAACCCGGCAGCGGCGGTCAGACCCACGGGTTTCGCTGCTTCATTCGCGCCTGGTATCGCCAGCTTGCTTGTTGCTTTACTCATTGTCACCGCTCCTCGCAATGTTAAAATGGCTGCTTGGCCTGTCCCGGCCAATCGAGCATCCGGCGCCGCCGCCCATTCCCTCTTCTCTACCGGTCTCTAATCCGTTCGTCCACCGGAGTCAGGGCATCGACGAACAATTCGATGCTCGTCTGCAGAAACTGCTCATGGGACATGTCTGTAATCAAATCCGCGTTGTGCAGACGGGAAACGAAGGCACCGTAATTCATCCACATGAACGCCATGACCTGCGCCTCGGCCTCTATGGCCTTCACTTTCCCCTGCCGGTGCATTTCCTGGAAGTACGCCGTCAGCAGCTTCTTCAGCTGCCGCGGATGATGCTGGGCCCGGTCGCGCTGATCGGACAGCTCCGCGCTGCGCAGCATGACCAGCACCAGTTTCCGGTTCCGATTCATGATGTCATGGTAGGTACGGGTAATTTGCAGGAGATCCTCACGCAAGTTCCATGTCAAGCGGGTGGAAAACAGCTCCTCCATCTCGCCCGCGTAATGAAAACGGTCGATCGCCTGTTCCAGCAGCTGCAGCTTGGAGCCGAATTGGCGGAATAGCGTCATCTCGCTCACACCCGCCGCTGCGGCAATTTCCTTCGTGGATACTCCCTGGTACCCCTTCTCGGCCATCAGGTCAATCGCGGTCAGCATCAGCCTGTCACGGTTTGCCGTTGGTTCCATCATTGTGCCAACATCCTTTGGTGTAGTCATCCAGACAATGTTAGTGATCACTAACATTCCATTGGCTTTATTGTAGAACTTTTATGATTGCATTGTCAATAACTGGGCATCAATCCGAACGCAAACTTCATCGGTTTGAAACCGCCCGCTATCAAAACGCCCTTGCAGCACAAACCGGGGCCTTGCATCTATAAACTGCGAAAAATACGCATTGACTTTGACACTGTGTCAACCTTTTAAGATGGGTAGGAAAGGAGATGAGAACACCCTATGAAGGAAAATAAACAAGAGATTCCGCTAGGGCGGGAATGGAAGCAAGCTGAGGGACATCTTTTACCGGTGAGCGTCATCGGACTAGGCATGATGGGGTCGGCTCTGGCCCAAGCCTTCCTGAAGGAGGGACGCCTGACCACCGTCTGGAACCGCACGCCAGGCAAAGCCGAAAAGCTCGCGGCGCAAGGCGCGGTGGCCACCGGCACGGCGGCTGAAGCCATCGCGGCCAGTCCACTGATTCTAATCTGCGTACTGGATTATGCAGCCGTGCAAGAGATCTTCGAGCAGGCGGGAGACGTGCTGGCCGGACGGGTGGTGGTGAACCTCACCAACGGATCGCCGGCACAAGCCCGGCAGACGGCCGCATGGGCAGCCGAGCACGGCGCTGAATATTTGGACGGCGGCATCATGGCTGTGCCACAAATGATCGGATCCTCCGGGGCGCTTGTCCTGTACAGCGGTTCGTCTAGTGCTTTCGAAGCCTGGCAGCCTGCTTTGGAAAAACTGGGGAGCACGCAGTACCTCGGCGACGATCCCGGACTCGCCCCTCTCTACGACTTGGCGCTGCTGAGCGCCATGTACGGGATGTACGGCGGCTTCTTCCATGCCGTTGCCATGGTCCGCTCGGCAGGAATCCAAGCCGAATCGTTCACGCCGCTTGTGGTTCCCTGGCTTCAGGCCATGTCGGCCTCCATGCCCCGTATGGCACAGGCGGTTGATGCCAACGATCATCGAACGGATGTATCCAGCCTCTATATCAACCAGACGGGATTCGTCAATTTCATCGAAGCCTCCGGAGAGCTGGGCATCAGTCCGGAGCTTATTACGCCGATGCAAGCCCTGATCGACCGGGGAGTAGCGGAAGGATACGGTACCGACGGCCTCACCAGGATCATCGAGCTGATCCGAAATCGACCATCGGACTGAACGGCTGTTGTATCACCGCAATCGAAATGGAATGCGAATATGAAAAAGGGGGGAATACCAATGACAACCAATAACCCAATTCAGCATAACTCTCCCGTCGAAGAAACCCGCGCACCAGTGACGGTTCTCGGTCTGGGTCCCATGGGACGCGCGCTGGCTGAAGCCTTCCTACTGGCCGGGCATCCGACCACGGTTTGGAACCGGTCCGCCGACAAAGCCGGTTCGCTCGTCGCACAAGGCGCGAGTCTTGCCGGGACGGCCGCTGAAGCCGCCGCTGCCAGTCCGCTGGTCATCGTGTGCGTCCTTGATTATGACGCCGTGCACGCGATCATCCGCCCGCTGAGCGACGCGCTGAGGGGGCGCACCTTGGTGAATCTGACCGCCGACGCACCGTTTCGCGCACGCCAAACCGCCGAATGGGCGGCAGAATACGGGATTCACTACCTCGACGGAGCGATTATGACACCGACGACGACGATCGGCCAGAACTCGGCCGTGGTCCTATACAGCGGGTCGGAGGTTGTCTATCAAGCCCATCGCCATACCTTGGCAAGCATCGGGGGCACTTCTTCGTATCTCGGGGAAGATCCCGGCCGTGCCGCGGCCTACGATGTGTCGCTTCTGGATATCTACTGGACGTCCATAAGCGGATATATTCATGCCCTGACCTTGGCGAAAGCGGAGAGCATCAGCGCGAAGGAACTCCTTCCGTTTGCTCAAGGGATTAGCAGCATCCTCCCGAATATTATGGCCGGACTGGCTGAGCAGGTCGACAACGGGCAATATCCCGGGCACGGCTCCAATCTGCTTTCGGCAGCCGCAGGCATGAAGCACATTATTGAAACTGCACATCCCCATGGAATCGATACCAGCGTACTAACGGCAGCTAACGATATCGTCCTGCGCGCGATCGAGGACGGGCATGGCGCTGACGGGTTTTCTTTTCTTACCGAAATGCTGCAAAAAAGGCAAAGGTGAAGATGTCAGCCTCGGCAAGCGTCCGAACCTGGCCGAATAGCCCGGTCCACCTGGTGGACCGGGCCTCTCGCAATGATTTTTCCGCTAATCTTATCGGCGCCTTATTAAAGTGTGCTGGTTTTTTCGAAAGCGCTGCTTTCCTTATCGACTAAGACCCGCTGCTCTCTCATTTGTTCGATGCGTTGATCCAGCCGCTGCTGGACTGCCATGAGCGATTGAATTTGCCCGGAAATTTCTTCGCGTTTATCCTCGTAGGCTTCGAGCATTTCCTCACAAAATCCGTCGCTGTCAGTATAAGCGTTGATATCGTCGTGGCACTTCAAGATCTCGAGGATTTCCTTCGTCGACATCCCTAGCTCCAAATAAATCTGGATCGTTCGGATCCGCTTGATGTCAACCTCGTCGAACTCCCGGTATTCATTGTCCAAACGCTTTGCCGTAAGCAGCTTTTTCTTCTCGTAATACCTGATCGATCGTGGGCTGACGCCGGTTGCTTTGGAAAGCTGACCTATTTTCACAATGGCTGGCTCCTTTCTGTATCGTGTCTCTTTCCCATTATTTCCCCATTATACCGTATCGTTCATTACGTAGACAGCGGCCTGGCCCCTGCGCCACGATATACTATAAATCCGTTTGTTATTACGTTATCTCAGCCTTAATCGGTAATAACCCCGGTTTGAAGGAGCGCTAATATTTAACTCCGCTGCTTTTGCATCGCTCCCCAATAACGTGTTAATGTTGAGGCATCCGCCCCAAAAATACCAATAATTGGACGTTACTAAATGTAGAATAGCATTCGCTCCATTCGACCGGATAACTTTCCAAGAAAGAAGAGGTGAAGATCATCGCTCCTTTTGCTCATGAGAAAATGACGGGCTTGTCGCATGTTCTATGGATCGGGGGCCCTCCGGATTGTGGTAAAACGACGATTGCAGACCTGCTTGGATCAAAATACCAATTACAGGTATACCACTTCGACCGGCAAGAAATGGATCATATCCGTCGCGCGGATCCTGAGCGGCATCCCGCATTGTTCGCGTTAGGAACCAAACTCGCGGATTTGGATGAGAAGGCGTTTCAGGAATGGCTATGGCTGTCGTGCACGCCCGAAGAAATGGCGGCGAGTGGAAAATTGGTTTGGTTGGAGCGGATCCATTTGGTCATTGAAGATTTGCATGCCATGTCCACGGATCGTCCGATCATCGCAGAGGGGCCCGGCTTTTTTCCGGAAGTAATCCTTCCTTTGTTAATGAATTCCCGGCAAGCCATATGGATGGTGCCGAGCGAATCATTCAAACGGGATTCCCATCATCGACGCCTCAAGGGGAAACGGCGTGCCGAGCTGCTGGATAACCCCGAGCTTGCCCAGCGGAACCACATCGAGCGGGACCTGCTGTGGGCCGAGCAGTACAGACAATCTGCGAAAGAACGAGCCTTGCCACTCCTTGAAGTGGACGGCTCCAAAGGTCCGGAAGAGGTCGCTGCCGAAGCCGAGGCTTATTTTAAAAGACTTCTCCCACCCTCAAATCAACGGCATCGTAATGCCGTGAATGGTTCCAGTTGATACACAGGGGGGGCGGCCCAGTGACGGGTACGCTCCCTTTTTATAAATTTTTTTTCGGGGGAGGGATCTGCATGTTTCGGATTGGTTATATTCTGTGGACAAGCCTGTCTCTGGTTTGGTGCGCTTTCGGCCTGCTTGCTTCTTGGCCAAGGTATGGTCCGGAGCATGAGTTTCCCTTATTCCAGGATATCGTCACAGTCATGCTGTTCCTCCCCTCCGTTTCGATGTTTTGCTATTCACTGCTCCTGCAAGCCGTTTCCAGGTTAACGGCGGCTTGGTGGAAGCCGCAGCCTTGGGTCCTGCCGCTTGTATGGTGTGCTTTGGTGTCTTGCCTATTGCTGTTCTTACTGGATCATTGGAATATACCCGCTCGACCACTGCTGATTCTGCTCCTCTCGGTTCCCGGCCTGCTGCATTACTGGATTTCCGCCATGCTCCGCATTTTGTCTTCCGTCCCGAAAACCCACAGCGATCTCCAGGACGAGGATCACAAATTCCTTTGATCGCGCTCTCCAAACCCTGACATATTGTTGTCAGCGTTGATGGCTATACTGAGGATATAAGAACGTATAGACCATGAACCTTGAGGAGGCGCTGCAGCCATGACCGAGCCGATGCCCAAGTCAACCGATAAATCCTTGTTTACGAAAAATGTTCCCCCGGTGCTCAGCCGCCGGGCATTGAACCGGGCACTGCTCGACCGGCAGCTCCTCCTGCGCCGGGCCGAGATGCCGGTGCTTGACGCGCTGCGGCATCTGGCCGGCATGCAGGCCCAAGCCCCAATCCCGCCCTATTACGGCCTGTGGGCTCGGCTGACCAGCTTCCGGCATGAGGAGCTGTCCCGGCTGATCGAAACGCGCCAGGCCGTGCGCATCGTGATGATGCGCTCGACGATCCACCTGGTGACGGCTGAGGATGCCCTGGCGCTGCGCCCCGTTCTTCAGCCCGCGTTGGATCGCGGTCTGAAGGGAGGCTACGGCAAGGAGCTCGCCGGCCTGAATACCGGCGCGGTCGCAGAAGCCGGCCGGGCCCTCGTAGAGGAGGGGCCGCTTGCCTACGGCGAACTCGGCGCCCGTCTGCAAGAGCGCTGGCCGGACCGCAGCGCGGCCGCGCTCGCGAACACGGTGCGCACGCTACTGCCGCTCGTGCAGGTGCCCCCAAGGGGCCTGTGGGGCGCCAGCGGCCAGGCCCTGCACACCACCGCGGAGGCGTGGCTGGGCAGCCCGCCCGCGGCAGCTTCCAGCTCCGGACTCGAGGAGCTGGTCCTGCGTTACCTGGCCGCCTTCGGGCCGGCCTCGGTCAAGGACATCCAGGTCTGGTCCGGACTGACCCGGCTGAGCGAGGTCATCCGCCGGCTCGGGCCGCGTCTGCGGACCTTCCTGGATGAAGAGGGCGTCCTGCTGTACGACCTGTCGGACGCCCCCCTGCCCGCGGAGGATACGCCCGCACCTCCGCGCCTCCTCGGCGAATTCGACAATATGCTTCTCTCCTTCGCCGACCGCTCCCGGATTATGGATGAGAGCTACCGCCGCCGCATCTTTACGGTGAACGGCATCATCCGGGCAGCCGTCCTTGTGGACGGATTCGTTCGCGGCATGTGGAGCCTGGAGCGGAACAAGCAATCCGCCGAGCTCGTGATCAAGCTGTTTGAGCCCATATCGGCCGCCGATCGCGAGGCATTGGCCGATGAGGGCCACCGCCTGCTGGATTTCGCCGCAGCGGATTGTCCGAACCGGGAAATCCGCTTCGACCTTTCCGAGCTCTAACAACAAAATCTAATATTCTACCCGCCGTAGCGTGCGTTCTATGAACAACAAAGTGCGCTACGGCTATTTGACATCCAATAAGTTCGTCTATTCGAAGAGACCCCTAACTTTTTCAATGTTAGTTTTGTTTATATGTATAACAGCAAAAAAACTCCTGGGAGGTGAAATAGCAATTGCGATAGAAAAAACCGTAAGACCTGATCAGATTCGTTGGAATAGTGGGACTTATACACTGCAAGAGAAAGGATTTGTAAAATGGGGAATTTTTATATTTCGATTAATAAAGGAGTTGGGAGAAAAATATGGCTAATGTTAAACTCAGAAAAGTGGGCTTAATTGTTATTTTCACTACATTTGCTCTTATTTTAGTCTGTTTTTATCAGGTTTATCAAAACGTAGCAACCGTTCATCATTACTTCTCCCCTAAAATAACCTCAGTTCTAGCAGTTGAAAAAGAATCCGATCAATGGCACAGCATGAAGTTTAATGGTCAAAACTCCATTCAGTTTGATCGTGTTTTTTGGGATAAGACCGTCATAAATGATGCAAACAGTTCAGGTAGTGTGCTTATGAGAGTTAAGGATGAACAGGGAGATATCGTGATCGATGAGTTTCAGGTGTCTCCTGGAAATGGCAGGTCCTTAAGTGGTTTACATCAAAATAAACAATACTACTTTGAGATCAAAGCTCCCAAAGGACAATTCGTCATTAATGCAATATAGTAAAAGTGGAGCCCATCTTCCCATAGGAATATACGCTTAGATGAATTTAGGGCCGCAGATTCGCACCCTGTCCCTATCCAGTGTCACCCGCATTCCACACGCCTTGTTCCAGCCCGAAATGGCAGCAAGCCCATTTCGGGCTTTTTCGATTTTTAGCAAGAACGGTCAAAACGCACCTTCTCCCGTCTGCTATGCTGATATCAAAGGAGGGCGCGCTGGTGTATTCAAATCGGATTCAACACAGCATCCGGTTCATGGAGGAACAGCTTCACGAACCGCTGACACTCGAGCAGATCGCGGCGGAGGCCGGATTCTCGCCGTTCCATTTTCACCGTCTGTTTCGCAGGGAGACTGGGCTGAGCATCGCGGAATATTTACGAAGCCGCCGGCTGTGCCTCGCCTCGCGAATGCTCCTGTACTCGGAGGAGCCGATCATCGGCATTTCGCTGCAATGCCATTTTGAGAGCCAAGAGGCGTTTACCCGCGCCTTTAAAAAGATGTACGGCATGCCGCCAGGGCGATACCGGAAGATGTTCTGCCTTCATGCCCGGGCCCATGCCGCCCAAGGAGGAGAAACGAACATGATTGAGGAATCGATGGTGAAGGGCTGGGTGCTGAGCGGCAGCCACCCGCATCAATATGAAATCGGCCTGGACCGCCATAACGTCCATCAGGGGAACGCCTCGGGTTATTTGAAAGCCGTCACCCCGGAAGGGCCGAGCGCGTTCGCCACCATGATGCAGCAATTCAAAGCCGATCGTTACCTACAGCGTAGAATGCGCTTCTCCGGATTTATCCGGACGGAAGGAGTGACCGAGTTCTGCGGACTGTGGATGCGGGTCGATAATCAAGCCGAGGACGTGCTTCAGTTTGACAATATGAACAACCGCAGAATTGTGGGCGACACGCATTGGAACCATTACGCCATCGTCCTAGATGTCCCGGGCAATGCCGCAACGATTGCGCTCGGCGTGCTGCTGATGGGACCGGGGCAGGTATGGGTGGACAGCTTCCGGTTTGAAGAGGTCGACGAGAGCGTACCCGCCACGAATTTGGAGATCGTCTACGAGCTCCGGGACGAGCCGTCCAACCTGACATTTGAAGAATGATAGCCACTATGCAGTAAAGGAGGGCTCTCAGGCCCTCCTTTACATATTTCCATCCGCATCAGTAACGGGTTCTTCTTTATAAGCATTCGCCTTGAAATCCATATGTTCAAAACCCCAGCTGCACATATCGTGAAGCACGGATCTCAGCGACTCCCCATGTTCCGTCAAGGAGTATTCTACCTTGGGAGGAACCTCCTGATATACCTTCCGGTGGATCAATCCATCTTGCTCGAGCTCACGTAATTGGTTGGTCAACATGCCCTGTGTAATATGGGGGAGCCGTCTTCGCAGTTCCCCAAACCGTTTCGTCCCCTCATGCAGCAAAATAAACAAAATGAGCGGCTTCCACTTGCCCCCGATCGCCTGCAGCGTCGTGATGATTCCTCCGGTGCTTCCCGTCCCGCGTTCCGTACTCATCTCGTAAGCCCTCCCCTTTCCAGCTGAAGCAGCACCCCCGTCTTTGCTGCCATTGTATCAGAGTACGCCGAATCGTGACAGTACTCTTCTAAATCGTACATAGTATGGTTTTTCGTACTACTCGGCAATACGCCGTCCTGCTCTAAAGTACGGTTTGCAGGACTTAGTATGCTAAAAATGCGTACTTTTCAAGAACATCGGCCCTGAACAATACTGGAGATGCACCATTCATAACGCATACCACCCGAAAGGATGATTTGAAATGAAAACGATGGTCATCGTATCCCACCCTGATCTGACCCAATCCAAAGCCAATCGTGCGCTGCTCGAATCGCTGCCGAAGCATACCGATATTCATGTCCGCGATCTGTATCAGGAGTATCCCGATTGGCAGATCGATGCGAACCGGGAAAAGCAGCTGCTGCTTGCTTACGATCGGATCGTCCTCCAATTCCCTTTTTATTGGTACAGCTCACCGCCCCTGCTCAAAAAATGGTTTGACGACGTACTGACTTCCGGCTGGGCTTACGGCCCCGGAGGCGAGCATTTAAAGGGCAAAGAATTTATCGTCGTCACCACGGCCGGCGGAACGGATAAGTCGTTTCAGGCCGGAGGAGACAACTGGTTTACGATCAGCGAGCTGCTAAAACCGATCCAGCTTACGATTGCCCACTGTCACGGCACCTTCCTTCCCCCGTTCGTGCTGTACGACGCCAACCGGGCTAGCCAGGAGCATTTGAAGCGTGAAGGCATCCGGTACGCCGAGCATATCCAGACGCCTTCACCTGTGCTGATTCACTAACTCCACTTCCTTTACCCAAACCAAAAGGAATACAAAAGCGGGCAAGGCCCCTCGGCCTGCCCGCTGTCATTCTCCCGGAATCAACCCGGGAGCTCCTGCGTTTCACGCAGGTGTTAGCAAAGTTAGTTCAAGACATCCTTCATAAACCGTTCCAATGGAAACACATCGGTAATATTCTGGTTGCACTTGGCGCTGTCGATGCACATATAATTTCCGACCCGTCCGAAATGATCGAGCGCGGATCCTTTGGCTTTCGTCTGCGCGGTAACGAAGGCAATCTCCTCATGCTTGTTGCAGAGGCAGCAGACCCCCTTCTTGTTCGTCGGGGTAAATCGTCCTTCAATGCCTGTCATTTTCCCGTCCAGGTTATAGACGATGAACAGTTTATTGCTTGAAATATCGGTCCAGCCGATATAGGTCAGGAACCGGAAATCCAGCTCGGCCAGCGGCGGCAGCTTCAGCTTTTTAATTTTGGGAAAAAGCTTCTTCAGCTGCTGCTCCGTTATCTGCGGAAAGGCCGTGACGTATTGCTCCAGCTCGTTCAGATAAGCCTGAAATTCCTCGGCACGGTTCAATGTCGGAATGCGATCGAAGAACCGCTTCTGCTCCTCCGTCGCAGCAGGGAACATCTCCACGACTCGGGTCCAAGTCGTATGCCGGATGGCGGAGATCACCTTCTGGTCGGCTGTGGTCTTGATGTTATATTCGAGGCGCCCCACAAGGCGCTTGATCAAATTATACTCGTGGTTCCCCATAAATGGCGTTTGCATGTGTTTTTCCTCCTCAGATCACCAAAAAACGGAGTACCTCAAATAAGGCACTCCGTCGGTATCGAAAAAAATACGATGCGAGAAGTTCCTTGTATTAGGTCAAAAGGGCATACGTATCCCGTGAACGAAATCACGAAATTTTTGCACTTTTGCCGGCTACAAGCAAACAACTGCCACTTATGGATTCCCCTCTCGAACTTCTGCACATACATCGACATTATAAATTCTCATTTCAGCCTTGTAAAGATACCCCCATATAAAGGCTCTTATCTTGCGGCGGGGTGGGTAGAGAGCTAAGCTTATGCATATTGATTCTGGATTCAGCAAAAAGTATGGCAGACGCCATTAGCAAAATCGCCAAGTAAGCCCCGCACCCCGGCAGTTGTCCGATTGACAAATCCCGGAATGCTCGCTTATACTGTGTGGCGTAACGATAAACTTGAATGAGGTGGAAAGGTAATGGAAATTTTGTCTACTGTTCTTAGAAGAGATTTGGCTTGACACGGGAGAAGTCTGCCCTTTTTTAGCCATCTCGAGAACAGTCGATATGATTTCCACATCCTTTCCAGCTTTGAGCGTTAGCGGGTAAGGTGTGTCCACCTTACCCGCTTTTTTGCATATTGGGGCGGCCCCACAACCTGAAACACCGGGGGAACGGACCCAATTGGCTGGGGTATCTTGCATACAACCGGATAGTTACATCATTTCGCTGTCCTCCTGATGGCTTCATTTGTCCGCAATCCATGAAACCTAAGGAGAGAGAACCATGAGCATATTAAATGTCACTAATCTTACGCATATGTACGGAGACCAAATCACGTTTCGCCATATTGAATTTCGCCTGCTGCCGGGCGAGCATGCCGGACTAGTCGGCATGAACGGCGCCGGCAAGTCGACGCTGTTCCGCCTGCTGACCGGGAGCCTACTGCCGGAGGAAGGCCGGATCGAGTGGTCGCCGCGGGCGCGGGTCGGCTTCCTGGAGCAGCACATTTCGCTTCAGGAGGGGATGACGGTCCTGCAGTTTCTGGAGCGGGCCTTTCAGCACTTGTTTGACATGGAACGCCAAATGAATGATATCGCGGCCCGGTTCGGGGAGGCAGAAGAAGAGCTGGATGCGCTGCTAAGGCGTTACGGCGAACTGCAGGACGGGCTGGATCAGGCCGGCTTCTACGCCATTTCCGCTAAGATCGAGGATGTGGCCCGTGGGCTGGGCCTGGCCGAGATCGGCCTGGACACGGACGTCAGCCGCTTAAGCGGTGGACAGAAGACGAAGCTTCTTCTCGCCAAGCTGCTGCTGGAGGAACCCGATGTGCTGCTGCTCGACGAGCCGACCAACTACTTGGACGCGGTGCATATCGAGTGGCTGACCGGCTACCTGAAAAAGTACCCCTACGCCTTCATCGTCGTGTCGCATGATGAGCATTTCCTGAACGAAATCACGAACGTGATTTTTCATCTGGCCCATCAGACCCTGAAGCGCTATACGGGCAGCTATGCCGCGTTTCAGAAACAGTACGCGCTTGCCCAGAAGCAGCAGCAGGTAACCTATGAGCGGCAGACCCGGGAGATCGAGCGGTTGGAATCGTTTATTAACATCAACCGGGTCCGCAAGGCGAAGCAGGCCAAGAGCCGCGAAAAAATGCTGAGCCGCATCGAGCGGGTGGAGAAGCCGGTAGACGGACCGGCGCCACGCTTTGAGTTCCGGACGGAAGGAAACATCGGCGGCTCGGTGCTGATCGAAGCCAAACGGCTTCAGGCGGGGTACGGGGTACCGCTGTTCCGGCCGCTGGATCTCACCGTCAAGGGCGGCGACAAAATCGCCATCATTGGGGAGAATGGCGCCGGCAAGTCCACGCTGCTGAAAACCCTGCTCGGCGGCATCAACGCGCTGGGCGGCGCCGTGACCGTTCAGAACACGGTCCAGACCGCCTATTACCAGCAGGAAGACCAGCCCTCTTCGGACACGCCGCTTCAGTACGTCTGGTCGCTGCGCCCGGATTTGACGGAGAAGGAGATCCGCCGCACGCTGGCCATGGCCGGACTAAGCGCCGAGCATATTCGCAAGCCCCTGCGGACGCTGAGCGGCGGGGAGCAGGCCAAGGTACGGCTCGCCGAGCTGATGCTCACCCGGAGCAATCTGCTTGTGCTGGATGAGCCGACAAACCATTTGGACATCCGCGCAAAGGATTCCCTGCGGAAGGCGCTGGCCTCCTACCCCGGCACCGTGCTGCTGGTGTCCCACGAACCCGCCTTCTACGAAGACTGGGTCACGGACATCTGGCGGGTACAGGATTGGAAGTAAGACGATAGCTGCAACGCAACGCGCAGAGCAAGAAGCTGCCGATACCGGAAGATCCCGGGCGGCAGCTTCTTTTTCTGGTGAACCGGCTATTTTTTCAAATGGTAAGGCACCGTGGTGACGATAATATTTTTCCGGTAGAGCAAGAAGGCACGGATCAGCAAGCTCGACTGATTATGCAGAATGTTGTGCCAGCTCTTCTTGGGGATAAACTGCGGAATGAGCACCGTCACCCGGTAGTTCGATTCCGAAGCCTTGTATTCAACGGTATCCACAAATTTCGTGAGCGGCTGGATAATGCTCCGGTAAGGCGACAACAGCGTCACCAGCCGGACATCCGGCTGCCACTGCTTCCATTTCTCCTCCATTTTGTGCTCCGAGTCGCGGTCATAGGCTACGTATACGGCGATGATCTGGTCGGGCGACAGCGATTTGGCATAATTGAGCGAGTTCTCCACCACATGGGTAATTCCGGCAACAGGCACGATCATCACATTCCCTTCGACGGGGACGGCCGGCTCACAGGTCGTAATCCGCAGCTGGTCCCCGACGGCCTCGTAATGCCTTTTGACCGCATGAAAAATATATACGATCAGCGGCAAAAAGATCAGCACCGGCCATACCTGTCCAAACTTGGTAATGAAGAAAATCATCATGACCGTGAAGCTGATGAGTGCCCCTACAAAGTTGATGATCAGCTTGATTATCCAGCCTTTCGGCTTTTCACGGATCCATTTGACCAGCATCCCCGTCTGGGCCAGCGTAAACGGAATGAACACCCCGACCGCATATAAAGGGATCAAGTGCTCCGTGCGTCCCTTGAAGGCGATGATCAGAATGATCGACGCCGTGGCCAGAAACATGATGCCGTTGGAATAACCGAGCCTGTCACCGCGAACGGTAAACATCCGAGCGATATATTTATCTTTGGCCAGATTGACGGCGAGCAGCGGAAAGGCGGAGTAGCCGGTATTCGCCGCAAGAACGAGAATAATAGCGGTTGTCGCCTGGATAAAATAATACAGGAAGTTCCGCCCAAAGGTGGTCGAGGCGATTTGGGATACGACGGTTTCTTTTGCATTCGGCGCGATGCCGTAATAGTAAGCAAGAAAGACGATGCCGGCGAACAGGATCGCCAAGAGCCCACCCATCGCCATCAAGGTCCTTGAGGCGTTATTCGGCGCCGGGTCGCGAAAGTTAGGAATGGCGTTGGAGATGGCCTCCACCCCGGTCAGCGCCGAGCTCCCCGAGGCAAAAGCCCGCAGCAGCAGAAATAGGGTAATCCCGGCCACCGGCGTGCCGATCGGCGCGTGCAAGGCGGGGGATACCTGTCCGGTTGCGATTTTATACAAGCCCACTCCGATCAGAATGAACAGCGCCAGCACGAACAGGTAGACCGGGTATGCCAAGATCGAGGCCGATTCGGTAATCCCTCGGAGGTTTACAATCGTAATCACGACGACCAACGCACAGGCGATGACCACATTGTACGGGTGCAGGCTGGGAATCGCCGACGTAATGGCATCCGTTCCCGACGACACGCTAACCGCCACCGTCAGAATATAATCGACCAGCAGCGAACCGCCGGCTATCAGGCCCGGGTTGATCCCCAGGTTTTTCTTGGAGACGACATACGCTCCGCCCCCGTACGGATAAGCAAAAATAACCTGCCTGTACGATAAAATGAGGGCCAGCAGCAAGACTAGAATCCCGATACCGATCGGAATCGTGTACCAGAAGGCCACTGTACTGACCGTCACCAGCACGAGCAAAATTTGCTCGGGACCGTAAGCGACGGATGACAGCGCATCAGAGGACAAAATGGCCAGCGCCTTGGTTTTATTCAGTTTTTGTTCACCCAATTGGCCGGACTTGAGCGGGCGGCCGATCAAAAATCTCTTGACGGCTGATAACATGAATAGCACCTCGATCTCTGTCGATAGTATGGCTTCTTTAGGGTATCCCTTTCCCAGCCAAACAACTCCGGGTATATCTAGGAATCCCCTCCTCAACATTTAAATCGCTTCAGGGCATGAAAAATGCAAAAAACCCTCCCGACCTGAGGAGGGTCCTTGTGTCAAACGGATGGGAACGCAGGGATAATATATGCTATACCAAAAAGATCGCTACGGCGGTGGTCACCGCCAGCCCGATCAGTACGGGCTTCAAATTCCGTCTGGCCAGCTCGAATGGGCTTACGCCGCAAATGGCCGCGGCGGGAATCAGCGCCCAGGGGATCAGCGTGCCGCCACCGACCCAGATCGCCGCCACCTGTCCGAGAGCCGTGAGCGTAGCCGCACTGGCATGCGTGGCCGCCGCGAACAGATGGGCGATCGAGCCGGCCAGTGAGATGCCGGAGAAACCGGAGCCGTCAAGCCCGGTAATCGCTCCGGTGATCGTGAGCGTGACGGCGCCTACGGCTCCGTTCAGCGGCACCACATGCGCCAGCGCGGCGCCCAGGTCGTTGACGATGCCGTTCGAGGATTCCGGCAGCACCTTGCCGAAGAGGTCGGTAAACGCCGCATCGCCGAGATAGAAAAAGGCGGCGATCGGAATGACCGGACCGAATACTTTAAATCCGAACGTGAAGCCTTCGATCAGGTATGAGGTCACCTTCTCCAGCCCGCGGTTGCGGTGCGCAAGCAGCGTCACAGCGATCAGGATCAGCACCGCCGTTCCGCCAACGAGCGCCGTGGCGTCGCCGCCCTGCAGCTTCAGCACAAACATGGCGGCCACGTCAATCAGGAACAACACCGGAATGATGACGGCAAGCCACACTCTCACACGGGGTGAAAGTGGCGCCGCTGACTCTACCGCTCCCCCGCCTTCGCCCGTAAGGGAACCCGCCCCGCCGGATCCGGCGACCAAACCGTCCCGCCACGTGCCGTTCTTCATGTCCCGGCGCATCATCCAATAAGCCGTCACGGTCGTCACGAGGCCCATCACGATGACGAGCGGAACGCTCGCCTCCATCACCTGCGATACATGGAGGCCCGCCGCGTCGGCGGTCAGCTTGGGCGCGCCCTGGATAATATAATCCCCGGAGAGCGCGATGCCGTGTCCGAACAGGTTCATCGCCATCGCCGCGCCCAGAGCGGGCAGTCCGACGCGGGTTGCGACCGGGAGCAGCACCGCTCCGATCAGTGCTACCGCAGGCGACGGCCAGAAAAACAAGGACGTCACCAGCATGATCAGCCCGATCCCCCAGAAGGCGACCGCCGGTGTCCGGATAAACCGCGTCAGCGGCGCGACCATCGTCTCGTTAATGCCGGTGCGGATCAAGACCCGGCTCATCGCCACGATAATCGAAATGATCATGATGGTGCCCATCAGCTCTTTGGTTGCATAAATAAAAGAATTAAAGACGCCCGACACCGAGCCGCTGAGCGTTTCGGTCGCCATCCATCCGAGCACGAAAATGCCTGCCACGCAGATCATCGTCGTGTCCCGTCGCTTGATCAGCAGCGCCATAATAAACACGATAAACGCCAAGTACACATAGTGTAAGGCCGTTAAATGAATGACCATATCGGTCACACCCTTCCCCTGCTGCATTTGTGCTATATGCTATGCGGGGGCCTGGGCATGTGTTCATGTCTATGGTTTAGGACAAACGGTAGGTGGCAAACGGCTCGCCGCTTCGGAACGGCTCGCTGATCCGATCCAGCTCCTGGACCGTTTCCGCGTTCAGCGTCATTTCTACGCTGCGCAGGTTGTCATCCAGCTGGCCCGTGCGCGTCGCCCCGACGATGACGGTCGAAACGGCCGGACGGTCCATCAACCAAGCCAGTGACAAGCTGCTTGGCGTTAATTCCAGATCGGCGGCCAGCCCTCCAACCTCTTGGCCGAGCCGGATGTTGCGGTCAATGATAAACCGGCTGAAGTTCGGATCGGTATCCGCCCGTGATTGCTGCGGCGCCCGGTTCGCAAGCGTATACTTCCCGGTGAGGATGCCCCCGGCCAGCGGAAAATAAGGGATGATGCCGACGCCCTGATCCAGGCACATCGGAACCAGCTCCCGCTCAGGCGTCCGGTCCGCAAGCGAGTAGCTGACCTGTGACGACACGAACCGGTTCAGCCCTTTGGCTTCGCTGATGCCAATCGCCTTCATCAGCTCCCACGCGGCATAATTGGACGCCCCGATATACCGGACTTTGCCGGAGCGGACCATATCGTCCAGCGTCCGGAGCGTTTCTTCCAGCGGGGTATGCGGGTCAAACGTATGGATCTGGTACAGATCGACGTAATCCGTGCGAAGCCGTCTCAGGCTGTTTTCCAGCTCCTGCATCAGATGATATCGCGATGACCCGCGGCCGTTAGGGCCATGCCCCATAACCAATCCTGCTTTGGTGGCAAGCACTGCCTCCTGGCGTCTGCCTTCCAGCGCCAGTCCGATGATACGCTCCGACTCAGTTCCGGCATAAATGTTGGCGGTATCGATAAAGTTCACCCCGCTTGCTAGCGCGTGGTGGATGATCCGGATGGAGGTATCCTGATCCGCCCGCTTCCCGAAGGCGTTTGTGCCAAGTCCCAGGACGGATACTTCCAGTCCGGTATTGCCAAGGTAACGGTATTTCATCTGTTCATTTCCCCTTTACGATAAAGTGCAAAACCAACGGGCACGCCATAAAGCGCATGTACAACCCAAGATCATTCAGCCAAGAATCACTTTTTGCTTCCCAAGTTCAGGCCGTCCGCCGATACTTCCGCCTTCGGCTTCCCTCCCCCGTTCACGAGCCAGATCCCCAGCAGCACAAGCACAATGCCGACCGCCACGACGGGGTTCAGGCTTTCTTTCAGGAAGAGGCATCCGCAGACAACACCGACGACAGGCACCAGCAGCAGCGAAATCGAGGCCTTGCTGGCCTCCACCTTGGACAAAATGTAGGACCACATCACAAACGCCAGCGCTGAGCCGACCACGCCCGAGAACACGACGTACACGGCCGGCATGACGCCCCAGTGGCTTGTCCCGTGCTCGAAGATCGCCGAGTACAGCAGCAGCCCTGCCGCGCCAGCCACCATCTGCCAGGTCGTAAACTGGAGCATGTCACATTGCGAGAGCTTGCGCTTGATAAGCAGGTTGGACAAGGCCCAGGAAAGACCTGAGGACACCGCGAGCAGCAGCGCTCCCGTGCTCCCTCCCCAGTGGGCATCCATGGCGATGAAGAGCCCGACGATCCCGATCATAATGCCGGCGACCTTGCGCAAACGCAGCTTTTCCCCGGGAAGCCAAAAGTGGGCCATCAGCGTCAGCCAGAGCGGCATGCTGTACGTGAGGACCGATGTCAGGCCGGCGCTTAAATCCTCCAGTGAAATCTGGATCGCCAGGTTAAAATACATCGTCTGCAAAATGCCGCATATGATATACCACTTCAAATCCTTCCAACGGGGCAGCGGCACCTTGCGGAAATAACAAACTGCCAGGAGCACAAGCGCCCCGAGCGCAAAGCGGTAGCCTGCAAAAAGTACCGGCGGAAACACGCCGTTAGCCAGCTTCATAAATACCCAATTGAAGCCCCATATTAAACATAGAAGACCGATCAAACCATTCATGTTCACACCCCGGATGTCTGAGATTGAAACCCCCGCCCGCAGGGTGCAATCCGGTGAACCCTGCCTGCGGCGATTACAGCTACCTTTCATGTTAGTCCAATTTCGGACCCTTGGGAAGAAAGAAAAATCGTACTGCCATGCGGTTTACACGGCGGTACGATTGGATTCTTGCCCGATTTGCCCTGTGCGATCCGGCTGCCCGCCGGTGCAAGGCTAATATTTTATCATGTTGGCGATCACGATCAGGACCGCCCCGATGGCAATCCACATGCACATCAGCGGCCAGAAAAATTTGACCCACTTCTGGTACGCGATGCCGGATACGGCCAAGCTTCCCATCAGTGCCGAGGATGTCGGCAGAATCATGTTGGTGATTCCGTCCCCAAGCTGGAAGGCGAGCACCGTCGTTTGACGGGTGACGCCCAGAATATCCGACAGCGGCACCATGATCGGCATGGTCGTTACCGCCATCCCGGTTCCGGACGTAATAAAGACGTTCATCACGTTCTGGAACACGTACATGCCAAGCACTTGGACCGATCCCGGCAGCTCGCCGACCACAACGGCCAACCCGTTCACGATCGAATCGATGACGTCGCCCTGGTCCAGCACGACCATGATGCCCCGGGCAAAACCGATGATCAGCGCGCCGTACGTAATCGACTTGGCGCCTTTGACGAATTCCGAAGCAATCCGGCTCGGACCGTACCCGGCGCAGAAGCCGGACACGATGCCCATGGTGAGAAACAGTGCGGCGAGCTCCTCCATCCACCAATCCTTTTTCGATACGCCCCAGATCAAGGAAGCGAACCCGATCACGACGGTGGCGATGGTCAAATAATGCTTGAGCTGCATCGGAGGCAGCATGGAGAAGTCGAGCTCCTGCTTGTCCGCATCCTTCTCCAGATCCTGGACAAGGCTTCGCTCCGGATTTTTTCTTACTTTACCGGCATACCGGACGATATATAGACTGGTGACCGTAATCAGGCATACGAGCAGAATGATCCGCAGCCAAGCGCCCGAAAACATCGGTACCTGGGCGATAGCCTGTGCCAGGCCCACATTGAACGGGTTCAGAATACCCGCGGTGAACCCGCACGAGGCGCCGAGGGAAATCATCGCGGTGCCCGTCAGAGCATCAAACCCGAGCGCCCGGGCGATGGCGATGCCGATCGGCACGAAGACCATGACCTCGGTCGACATTCCCATCGTGAAGCCGGCGACCGAGAAGAGCGTAATAAAAATCGGAATGACCCAGCGACCCTTGTTCGAAAACCTTTTGGCGACCCGGCCGGTAATGGCTTCGATCGTCCCGGTGGAGGATATAATTTCGAAGGTGCCGCCGATGATCAGGATAAAGAAGACGACGTCCGCCGAGTCGATCAGCCCGTGCACAATCGCCTTCGGAATGCTGACAATACTGACCGGACTGGCTTCCACCTGATGGTAGGAACCGGGAACGACCAGAGATTTGCCCGTCGCCTGGTCTTCGGCCCGGTCGAACTCGCCGGCCGGAATGACGTAAGTGAGCGCCGTGGCCACCAGCACCAGAAAAATCAAAATGACATACGTATGAGGCATTTTAAACCATTTGCGGGGTGCAGCTTTTGCGGTGTTCATCGGTCTATCCCTCGTTTCTCTGCGCTTTCCATTGTTCAAACTCGTCGCGGACCTCGCGCAGCGCTTCTCTGTCGGCACACAGGTCGTAAGCCGTCAGCGCCAGCGCTTTGGCCGCACGGTTCAGCTCGATCATGCCTTCCTCCGAACCGGCCAGCGCAGCGAATTCCGGCGTATGCGTCGTGGCGTCTCCGAGCCGGATATACGGGTGAATCGCGGCGGTCATCTGGCTGACGTTGCCGATGTCCGACGAACCGACTCCGCCTTTCTCCGGCGGGTCGTTCACTTCAATGCCGAGATCCTCCAGATTGCGGGCGATCAACCCGGCCAGCGCCTTGTTGTTGTTGCGCTCCGCATAAATCAGGCCCTCGGTGATGTCCACGGTAGCACCGACGCCTTCGGCCGCGCATCTGACGGCGCGGTATACTTTTTCTCTAACCGTCTCCAGCTCCTGAACGGTGGATGCCCTAAGGATGAACACCGCCTCGGTCAGTTCCGGCACGACGTTTGGCGCATCCCCGCCCTTTGTAATGATGCCGTGAATCCGCACGTCCTCTTTGAGAAACTGCCGCAGCGAGTTGATCGCCACATATGCGTTAACCAGCGCATCCAGCGCGCTGATGCCCTTCTCCGGCGAAGAAGAGGCATGCGCCTGCTTCCCGTGGAAGGTAAAGGTCGCATCCACGCAGGCGAGCGCTCCGCGCAGCACCATCGTTTTGTTCTGCGGGTGCACCATCATGGCCGCATCGACGTCGTCGAAGACGCCGTCTTGGCACATGATAATTTTGCCGCCGCCTTCTTCTTCGGCCGGGGTGCCCAGCACCACGATTGTACCCGACAGCTCCGGGCACGCGTCCTTGAGCGCCAAAGCCGCACCGACGGCGGCCGTCCCGATCAGATTGTGTCCGCAGGCATGACCGATGCCCGGAAGCGCGTCATATTCGGCGAGCAGGGCGATCGTCGGTCCGCCGGATGTCCCTTCCCAGGTAGCCCGGAAGGAGGTTACCAGTCCGGAGAGGCCCTTTTCCACGGTAAATCCTGCTTCGACGAGCGGCTCGGTCAACCACTGCTGTGCCTGATGCTCATGGAAGCTGAGCTCCGGATTGGCATGGATCTTCCGCGAAATCTCCCGCAGCATGGCGTCACGTGCGTCAACCGCCTGAATCAGCTGCTGCTTTGGTTCTGTTCCTTGCTGTGCACTCATTGCTATCCCACCTATCGATATGAATGATTCATGAAGCCGTCACTGAGCACGGCATAACTCCGTATATTTATGCACTAATATGTATTAAATAATAAGGGCAGGCGCAGGAAGATGTACAATTAAGATTTTTTCGCGCTGGACCTAAAGAATTTTTATGTAGGTGCTTCGTTTCATTCAGATTGGATAAAAAGAAGCCCCGCCTGATACCCAGGCAGGACTTCGTTATGACGGATGTTCCGTTTTCATAAAATCGACGAACCGGTCCACGATGGCCAGCTCGAGCGATGGCTCCCGGTACAGCATCCAGGTGTTGCGCCGGATCGGCTCACCGTTCTTTAACTTAAGCTCCAGCGTGTACAAGCCGTCCTCCGGTGAGACGAACACGCCCGGCACGATGGAATAGCCCAGCCCGTGCTTGACCATCTCCTTGCATGTCTCATACGCATCCACCTGCATGGCGATGGTGGGCGGCGTGTCATAATGCTCGTGCCACCAGGCCCGGATCGTCTGCCCAAAATGGGAGGACACCTGGCGGGCGGCCTTGGCCTTCGGCTCGCTGTAGTGGATATGCGGCAGCTCCGGCAGGATGGCCAAATCGATCGGATCCTTGGAGATCAGGCAAATCGGCTCGTCATGCAGCAGGAACCGGGATTCCACCCAGGGATAATCGCCGCGAACGATACCGACATGGATCTCCTGCTCCATCAGCGAGTCGAGAATTTCCGGGCTGAGCGCACAGGTGACGCTGAACTGCACCTCGGGGTAAAGGTCCTTGAATTTCTTGAGCAGCGGCGGGAGCTTGTAGAGGCCATAATAACTGGCGACCCCGAGCCGGAGCGTCCCCTTCACCCGGCTCCGCATGTTCAGGAGATAATCCTTCATATGGTTCAGCTCGTCCTGCGTCTTCTTCGCATAGGCGGCCAGCGCCTCACCCTCCGGCGTCAAGTACGTGCCCTTGGCGTGTTTGACGATCAGAGGCACGCCGAATTCCCGCTCCAGCAGCTGAATCCGGTACGTCAGCGCCGGCTGCGTCATGTACAGGCGTTCTGCGGCCTTGGTCAAGCTCTGCTCTTCGACGAGGTGCTGGAGGATGGCCGCGTCCTTTTCGTTCATGTGAGTGGCCTCCTTTCCACGGGTCCGTTGTTATTTTGTTTATCATACCACACCGCATTGCGGCGGACCGTCCCCATGTCACCTTGGAATAAATGGATGCGGTTGTCCGATGTGGCCGAAAAGGGCCCCGGAAGCTTTGCTTCCCGGGCCCTTCTATGCTCAAACCTCATATTTCTTCGCTTTATCTAAATTGCATCGCATGTACTGCGCAAGGATGGTGAATTTTAGGCTGACGCCTCTATTTCCGCCTTTTGTTCAGACTTTCGGCCCGCTCTCCACGCCTTGTTCGCCACGAGCGTCACCAGCATCGCCAAAATCAGCGCCACCAGCATGGCCGCGGCAAAGCCGATTACGTTGTTCGACAGAAACGGTCCCATAAAGGACGGAACGTATGCCGTTCCGCGGACGTTAAACAATCCTACCAGTCCCCCGCCAACACCTGCCGCCCCAATAGCGCCCGCGAAGACGACCTTGTTCGAGAACATAAACGGGTATGCCGCTTCGACAAAGGTGCCGAAGCCCATGTTGATCAGAAAGCCCGGCGCGGCCACCGCCGCTTCTCCCCGGTCCCGCGGAGCGATGATGTTGGCCAGGGTGATTCCCGCGGATACCATCACGAGGCCGACCATGTCGATCGCCCCCAGGAAGCTGTTGCCGGTCTTCTCCATTTCGAGCAGGACAATCGGCAGAATCGCCGCATGATACACGCCGCCGATAATCGCCGGCCAGATCAGAAGGCCAGCGACCACACCCGCGATGATCGGATTAAACGAAATCGCCTGATTGATGATGTATTTAATGAACTCGCCGAGCTGCAGGGCAAACGGAGCAACCAAATAATACATGATCAATCCGGATATGAGGCCCGCCAATCCTCCGGCCACGATGTTGACGGTCGTCATCGGAAACTTCCACTGCACGCATTTGACAAATAAATACTGCACCAGCAGGCCGGCACCGATGCCCCCGATAATGCCCCCGATAATGCCGCCGTTCACCGACAGCACCCCGGCGATGACGCCTGCGACGATGGACACCTCGTCCATGTCGGATATCTGCTTGGCCGCCACAACCGCCAGTACGACCGGCAGCGCCTTGAGCATCAGATCGAACACCTCGCTGAGACCTTTCAGCGCCGGGATCTGGCTGATCGCCAGTACGATCGCCATGGCGATAAAACCCGGCAGCGAGGACTGCATGATGCCCTTCAAATTGATCCGCCGCAGCGGGTTGCCCGCGGATACGGCGGACTTAGCCCCGGCGCTTCCGAGCACCGGGATGTATTTGATCCCCCAGTATTTGCACAGGGACGTCATAAACGAAACGGCTCTCGTCCGGTTCGTCGTCCCCGTCGTTCCGGACGTGGCGATGACGTTCGCCCCCTTGGAGCTGATCATCGCCATCGATGTTCCGCCGGTTCCCACGACGGGAATGCCCGCCTCGGCCGCGGCTTGTACCGCCTGCCGGTTGGATCCTTGCGGATCGGCGCTCATCACGATCAGCCCGTCGATGCCGCCGGACCGGATCCGTTCCGCCAGCTCCGCATCTGCTTCCGCGGACGCTTCATTCGTATCCTTCAGCGTCCCTTCGAACCGCTTCGCCAGACGCTGCTCACCCTCATCCCATCCGTACAGCACGGCGGCAGTGTGGTCCTTGGCGATATCCATCGATTCGGACGCGGCGATGAACTGCACGAGGCCGATGTCCACGCCCGCGCTCTGACACTGCGCCTTGATCTCCCCGATCAGTTTTTCGGGATCCTTGCCGCCGAGGTTAAACAGGTTGCCTCCGCTGCTGCCTGCAATCGCTATTCGCTTCATCTCGTTCTCCTTGTTGTATGGCTTTCGTTCTTTATCTGATTACCGTATTACCATATTATAAGAGTAAAAGGATGGGCCGACAACCGTTTTACCTATAGAAAATAGGCTTCTTTTCTGCGGTACCGCCAACGTCCAGGGCGAAGCCATCTCCGACGGTTCCTCATTCCGGTTCCCACCTTCGGCGGTATCTCTAACTGTCCCTGCACCTTCTCCTTCGCCAGGCCGGCGGCGGCATCAAAAAAGGGCACCCCTCAGGGTGCCCTTTCGTCGAATCTTTTCTGTTTTTTCAACCCATAAACAGCGGTTTTCGCCAGTTTTTATTGTCTTTCAAACAATCCCTTCTGCTGATCCTCCACTGCCATTTGCTTCACGACAAAATGCTTCTTCTTGCCGGTCGCTGTGTACGGCAGCTCGTCAATAAACCGGTAGAAGCGCGGTTTCTTGTAATTGGCCAGCATCGGGTGATCCCTGCAGTATTTGTTCAGTTCCTTGGCCGTCAGCTCCGGATCCTCCTTGATCACGTAAGCCACGATCGATTCGCCGCGGAGCTCGTCCGGCGCACCGACGACGACCGACTCCTTCACTTTCGGGTGCTGGTTCAAAATCTCCTCGATTTGCACCGGGTGGATATTTTCACCCGAGGAGACGATCATATCATTTTTGCGGCCGACCACGGTCACGAACTCGTTTTCGTCCCAGGTTCCCATATCCCCGATATACACCCAGCCTTTATAAAAGACCCGCTCGCTCTCATTCGGGTTGTTCACATAGGCATACGTGGATTTGCCCGGCGACTTGACGATGATTTCGCCCACCTCGCTGCCGTCGTGCGCCACAACATCATTCGGTTCCGCCCGTCTGTCCGGGTAAACCTTGACCACCGCGACATCGTCGTCGGTGCAGGAACGTCCGGCCGACCCCGCCATTTCCGGCAGATCATAAGGGCGAAGGAACGTGTTCCAGAACGCTTCCGAAGTGCCGTAGCCGTTGAAAATATTCGGGGTCAGCGTCTCCTGGAATTTAATGCAATCCTCCCGCTCCAGCGGCGCACCCATGGTCACGATACCTTTTAATGTGGACAGGTCCACAGGGTTTTTCTTTTGGGCGTCATAGAGCATTTTGAGCATAGGCGGAGCGCCGATCAGGAAGGTCAAATTGTATTTCTCGGCTAGTTCCAGGCATGTTTTCGGATGGAAGTATCGAAGAATGACGATTTCGGCCCCCACATACAGGGATGGCGTCGGTCCTCCGGAATGAATGCCTCCGCGATGGAACCAAGGGCTCATATTCATCGTTTTGTCGGTAGGGTTGAGAGGAAAGTGCATTGCCACGTCGTGGGCGGAAAGGATGTCGTTGATGTTGTTGATCGGAACCCCTTTCGGCTGGCCGGTGGTTCCCGAGGTATACAGGCGCGTAATTTCATCGTAGATGTGGGATGGCCGCTCGATGTCCGGGTTGTGCTCCGGCTTATCCTGCACATAATCGCTGTAGCTAATGTGGTCCGCAGGTGCTTCTTGATTGCCGTTCATATCGACCATCACGATCCGGCGGGGGCGGTGTTTGGCCATGGCCAGCGCCTGCTCGGCTGTTTCCTTGATTTCCGCATCGTAGATGTAGACGGCTGGCTTGCTGTCATCGAGGATGAACGCGGTTTCTCCGGGGGAGAGCTTGAAGTTGATCGGGCAGTTGATCGCGCCGATTTTCTGCGGAGCCAGGTAGCTGAACACAAATTCGGCGGAGTTGAGCAGCTGATACACGATGACTTCATTTTTGCCGACCCCGTCTCCGAGCAGGGCATGCGAGAGGCGGTTTACTTCCCCGTTCAGCTCAGCGTAAGTCCAGGTGCGCTCCCGCACCGGATCGGTCAAGGCCGGACGCCCGGCAAACCGGTGCACGTTCCGCATAAATCCGTTAATATACGTAAAATCATTTTCAAATGTATCTTTAAACATCCGAACATCATAGGTAAATTGTTGTTCCATGGTACCCATCTAACTTCCTTCCTTCATATTTAAAATCGATTATTTACAAGACTTCGAAAAGCGGAACCAGGTCTCTCGCCCGTCCGCTTCGTTAATTGGTTCCTTCGTATTTCCCTACGATCAGGGACGTATTCTGCCCGCCGAAGCCAAAAGAATTGGACATCGCGATGCGGACCTTCGCCGCTCTCGCCTCATTCGGCACATAATCCAGATCGCATTCCGGATCCGGCTGCTCGTGATTGAGCGTCGGCGGAACGATCCCTTCGCGGATCGCCTGAATGCAGGTAATCAGCTCCGTGACGCCGCCCGCACCCATCAAGTGGCCGGTCGCCCCTTTGGTGGAGCTGACTGGGATCCGGCCTACCCCTTCGCCGAATACGGCTTTCAGGGATTTGGTTTCGATCCGGTCACCCAGCGGGGTGGACGTTCCGTGCGCGTTAATGTAATCCACGTCGGACGGAGCCAGTCCGGTCTCTGCCAAGGCCTGTGCCATGCACCGCACTTCACCGGTTCCCTCCGGTTCCGGCGAAGTTACGTGATAGGCGTCCGAGCAATTGGCGTAGCCGAGCAGCTCGGCCTTAATATCGGCACCCCGGCTCTCGGCCGATTCGAGCCTCTCCAGAATGACCGCCCCGGCTCCTTCGCCCATCACAAATCCGTCGCGGCCGCGGTCAAACGGCCGGCTCGCTTTGGCCGGATCGTCATTCCGGGTCGACAGTGCCCGGGCTGAAGCCAGACCGGCGTCCATCAGGCCGCACAGGATGGACTCCGCGCCGATGGCAACGACCGCATCGGCTTGTCCGGATTGCAGGAGCATCGATGCCATGCCGACGGCATCCGCTCCGGAAGAGCAGGCCGTATTAACCGTATAGCTCGGGCCTTTGAAGCCATGTGCGATCGAAATTTGGGCGGCCGCAATGTTGCCGAGGATTTTGGGAACCAAATACGGGCTCACGCGGGTGCTTCCCGTTCCGGTCATCTGCTCCTGCGCCGCTGCTGCCGTCGTGATGCCTCCCAGCGCCGTTCCCAGTACGATGGCCACCCGCTCGGGCTTGACGTCCAGCTTGCTGTCCGCCAGCGCTTCTTGGGCCGCAACCAAGGCAAACTGCATGAAAATATCGGTCTGTCCGGCTAACTTTTTCGGTATGTAGTCCGTAGGGTTAAACGCTTTGACTTCCGCCGCGATCTTGACCGGCAGCTCCGAGGCATCAAACCGCGTAATGCTTCCGATCCCGCTTTGTCCCTGCAAGAGATTGTCCCAGTAGGCCGGCACGCCGATGCCGATCGGGGTTACGGCCCCCATACCTGTGATCACTACGCGCTCCTTCACTCAGAAAGCACCTCCTCTCTATTTTTTGCCGCAAAATATATCGTCCTTGCTTGTAGATTATGCTTGGGCCGATGGCTTGCTTGCCAACGCGCCGCTCCATGTACTGCTGATCTGCTTCCATAGCTCCGGGTAACGCTTCTCCACATTAAACGGAAGACCTTGGTCATCCACATACGTGTGGGACGTCGTCCCCTCGCACGCCAGCTTTCCGTCCTGCTTCAGCACCTGATAGGTGAACGTCATCCGGCTCCTCGACAGGGCTGTCAGCGACGTGCGGACCGTGACGGGCTCCTCCGGGCGGAGCATTTTCTTATAATCGCAATCCGCTTTCAAGCAAACCAGCGAAATGCCTTTACCATGAAAGGTTTCCATGTAAGGAAATCCGTATACGTGCATGAATCTCATGCGCCCGTTCGTGAACCAGTCAAAAGCTTTGGCGTAATAGGAGATTCCCGCCGCGTCGCAGTCCCCCCAGGTCACAATCATGTCCATGTCATTGCTGGGAAAAGAATCTGCCAAGTTCGCTCCCTCCTTTCGCTCGTGCTATTTTTCACACTGAACATTATACTCCGATTATCAAAAATAAAAAGTAATTTGCTAACTTTTATAAGGTGGCCCACTCTTTCCCTGCGATTCCAGTCCACCCTGAATCCGTTGTTCATTCAAGGATTGCCCTGCCGGGATGTTTTCAAACGGCCAACATCTTGGCCCTTTCTCTTCTTATCCCTCCTGCCCCGCCACTTCCATCCTCAGCAGCCGGGTCCGGGTCACCATCCCTGCGCTTTCCAGCGTCCTCTTGGACGCCTCGTTGTAATACCAGCAGCCGCTGATCGGCCGGATCCCCTGGGCATAGCACCATGCTTTCAGCCCCAAAATAATCCTTCGCCCTACTCCCTGGTGCCGATACGATTCGTTCGTAAACATGCCGATACTGGCGGTGCCGTCGATCAAGGCCGAGCGTTCCACAATGCCGATCCCGAGCAGCTCACTGTCCCGATAACAGGTAAAGAGCTCCCCTTTTTGTATTCGCAATGCGCAAGAACCCAGAAAGTCTCCGCTTACCCGCTGGATATCCTCCAGATCGGCAGGCACTGCGGGACGTAACACGTTCGGGTCGGAACCTGGACCACTCGTCAGGCCCATCTCGCTGTCCTGGAAGAAATAGGCCTGTTTGGCGATAGCCATGTCCCGATCCAGTGCCAAGCTGAGCAGCAGCTCGTCTCCCGTCGACACGAACACCTCACTCACATGATGCTCTTCCACCACCCGGTGCAGCAGGACCTGCGCATGCCTCTGGTGAGGCCGGCGAAGGTAAAACTGCGTCAGCAGCCGGTGATCATAAACGGCGTAATATCCTATCAGAGCGTCTTCAGACAGAATGATGTAAAATTGTGACGCCAGGATATACTGTTCCAGAAAGGTATCAAACGGCGAAGACAGCCCTTCTATGTATTCCTGCAGCAGCTCTCGTACTTCTTCGATCCCACACACTCTGGTGATCATGCTAGAAACACCCTTCCCAACAATCCATTTCCTCCATTTTACATCGGCCCTCCTCTGGCTGAAACTACAAAAAAGGCCATTCCCTAGGGAACGACCTTTTTGTTCCAGAGAGCCCACAGGTTGCCCCGTCAGATTTTAAAAGCCCCCATCAAAGGCATAATCATTTTCAGCACATTCATGCCAACCCGAATATTCGGAATGATCTGGCCGAACATGCCCATGATCCCTCCGGGTTGACCTTGTGTCTGACGCTGCCCGCTTCCCTGACTGCCGCCGCCAAACAAAGCGCTGAAGATGCCGGATACCTGCACTTCCTTCTCCCGCGTAGACGCGCCTGTCATCTTCGACCGTCCTCTGGCCGCAGACAGAACAAATTGACCGTCCTCAATGCCCGTTACGTAGCCCACATACTGCGTGCCATCCTTGAGCACGACCCAAACCGGCTGCCCCACCAACTGGGCGGCTTGTCTGGGATCAACAACAAATTCCTGCTTCATGATACTCACCTCGCTTTTCAGCTATCTGATCCGTCCACCAATCCCTTTTCTCCGATCCATACCGCATAGGACAACGCGTCGCCGAACTCGTCGTAGAACTGATGATTCCTCTGCAGCAGCTGCAGCGCTGCCGGATCATCCAACCACTCCAGATCGAACATCTGGTATGGATCAAAGGATATGCTCACTCCCTGCTCCTGCAGCGAAGCCAGACGGTCCGAAGGAAGCCGCGCGTCCAAACTGTGGAAACCCGCCTGCTTCAATAGCTGCTCCCATTCTTCCAAGGAGGGAATGTCCCGGGTGCCGTAGAGCTCCTGCGTCGCTTCCATCAGCCCCGGACGGGCCTGCTTTCTGACCATTTCCCGGTCATATAACAGCCCGCCGTTCTTAAGCACGCGGTGATACTCCTTCAAGGCAGCCGGAATGTCCACAAATACGGTAACCGATTCGACAAAAACGACATCGAACCCGCCGGCTTCAAACGGAAGTGAGGCGGCATCCGCAATCCGGAAATCCACCTCCACCTCCATGGCTTCGGAACGCCGGCGGGCTTTCTCAATCATGCCCTGGTGCACATCGACGGCGGTTACCCGGTAACCCATTTTCGCTAAGTGGCAGGCCGTTCTCCCGGTTCCGCAGCCCACCTCCAAAATATTTGCGCCGGTCGGTATGGCATCCCGCTCAAGGAGTGCCAAGGTGCTGTCAAAGCCGCCTGGATGAGCAGCGCCTTCTCCCAGCGCAGCCAGCATATCAAAGTATTTCAACGTTATTCGCCTCCATCAGGCATTCCGTCCCGGTCCTCAGCCCGCCATGGCGGACGGACAGATCTCCCGTTTTCCTTTTTTAAAAAAAGACCTCTGCATTCCTTTCGTCTGCAGAGATCAATTCACATCCAGCGGAGCGCCAGTATATAACACGTCTATTCTATTTAGATGAAGAGGAACGGTATCAGGAATAATAAAGCAATGGAAGTCCAGGCTAAAGCCCCGTATCCGGGTGGGTAACCGTAGCCATAGCCGCCGCCGTAAGGACCATATCCACCGTATCCACCGTATCCACCGTATCCCGGATAGCTGGATGTCTTGGCTTTTTGCTGCAGCTCGCTTAACTGCTTGCTGGCTTTTCCGGGATTCGTGGACAAAATGTTCGCACGGGGAGCTGCGTTGCCGAGCTCCAGACCTTGATCCGAAACTCCCGTAATTGTGCCATATACTTGCGTACCATCCCTAAGAACAACACAAACGTGCTTGCCGACATGCGATCTGCATCTCTCAGCCGATGGTGATTGGATCAGCATCATGCTTACTCCTCCTTCCCGCTTCATTCCTATATCCTATTCACCTGCATCCGAAAGCGAAAGGGAAATATGACCATTTATATGGAAGTCTCGCCAGAAAAGCCGCGAATCCAAAATCCTCAGGATTAGGGCCTGTTTTTCGCACGCCACCCATGTTCTGATACGAAAAAGAAACCCGCGTCTCCTAAAGACGGGGCTTCTCAACATGCTGAAAACCGCCCATTCGGGCGGCTCTTCATATGCGTAGACCGGTTGCCGTAACACCGCACAATTGCGGCCTGGGCCTCTGCTGCTATCTCTTGCCGGTCTGCGGATAACCTGCAGCTGCATCCCGCAGCGCCCGGTCGATTTGTTCCTTAATAATGTCCGCATAGACGGTTTGGTTCATCTCCAGCAGGCTGGGATACAGCAGATCCACCAGCTCGCGGATGGTCGTAAGCGCGGCGGAGAGCTCGCGGATGCGCATCATCACGGGGCCCCCGGCTGTCCGGGCCATTTCCGCCGGACGGTTCCGCGCAGGCTCCTTTAAATCTTCGTGCAGCCTATGGAGCTGGTCCGTCACGATCTGGAACTGCCGGCTCTGACAGATGCACACGATATGGCCCGTCCCCTCCTCGTCCCAGGATTGATAGACGTCAACAAGAGCAAGCGGGGTGGTACGGGTCTTCATAATCAGCTCAACCATCACATTGGCATGGGAAGGGGAAATGTAGGTCGTCGCCTTGTCCACCGAACCTTCGTCGATCAGATCGAGCAACGATCCGTTTCCGGCGAACATCGCCTCGGCCTGACTGGAGGCGGTTAAAATATAATAATCCCTGTCAATGCAAAAATAAGGGACCGGCATTCGCGTCATGTCCATGGACTTTCATTACCTCACGATCTGCTGCTCGGCATCAGCTAATAAATAGGAATCGATCCAATCGTTTAATTCGAGCAAAGTGGGCACAAACACGGCCTGATCCGCCAAGCCCCGTTCGATTCCGTACGGTTCGATCACACGGCCGCCAATGATAACCGTGGGCCTGCTAGGCAGGCTCGCCAGCGCGTTTACGTACTGTCTTAATTTGGGTAAATGATACACGATGGAGACCGAAAGGCCGATTACATCGGGTTTCCAGCGCATGGCGCTAAGAAGGGCACCCTCCAGCGGCAGGTTCGGGCCGTAAAACCGGGCGTCGAACCCGCGCTCTTCAAAGAGGGTGGACACCATTTTCAGTCCGAAATAATGCGCTTCCTCCTCCACACACAGAAACATGCCTCTTTTCCCGTTGGTCTGATCCGGCTTCACCAGAGCGGCATACCGGGTCAACAATATATCGCAGACTCCTGAGGCCAGGTGCTCATCGGCCACCGTAATCAAATTTTGCTCCCACAGCGATCCGACGTATCGCATGGCCGGTCCCAGCCACTGCTCGTAGATATACAGGCTGTTCCTGCCGGATTCGACTTGCTCCATAAGGCTAACCCAGCATGCTTCAGTCATTCCGCGGATCATTTGTTCAGCGAGCTGTTCAAAACCCATATTCATACAGCAGCAGCCTCCTTTTCCGTCAGGCAAGGATATATCACGTAATATATATTAACATTATATACTACCATCCATACGAACAGAAGGAAATGTAGATTCAACCCGGTCTTTGTCGAATTTGACGACCTAGGGTCTGTTCCTCTACCATGGACACAAATAAAAAAATGAAAGACTTGAGAACTTTGGGAGATTATACCCATGATCTTTATTATAATATAAATAGCCCTCATTCAAGAGGCAAGGAGGACCATGCATGTATATCGTTCATTCGACTGTCGTTGTACCCGCCGACAAGGCCGACGAAGTTATCCATATTTATAACCACAGATCCAAATTAGTTGATCAAGCTCCGGGTTTTCACTCCTTCATGCTGCTGCAGAATGAACACAAGCCGCATGAGCTGACGGTACAAATTACCTGGGAAACCAAGGAGGACTATCTCCGCTGGGCCAGGGGAGAAGATTTCAAGCGGGTCCATGAACTGGAGAAGCAGTATCCGGACCAAGAGCTGGCAGCGATCGTCCCGAAGGTCAGCAAGTACAAGGTGGTCGCCCGATGAGACAAGCCGGCACATACGAACGATTGATCGATCGGGTGACGGAGCTGATTTACGAAGCCGACCCGTCGCTCATGGACCGGTACGGCGAGAAAGGAGTGCAAAAATGCAAAGATGATAATGCTCACCACATGCGTCATCTGGAAACGGCACTCGAACTTGATAATTCACGGGTATTTAGCGATTATGCCGTTTGGCTGAAAGGGATTCTGAACACCTACGGCATGGAAACGCGTACGCTGACGGATAATTTTCGATATCTTCAGCAGTCCCTTTCCACAGTGGATGAATTGGACGAGCCCACCAAGCGGGCCTTCGGCCAGTACCTGACCGATGCGATACAGCGGCTTGAGGCAGATCACGATTGATTGCTTTTCAAGAATGATAACGGAAGGGGTAGACGCGGATGAACGGGAATGGACGTAATGAGCTGCAAGCTGCAGCACCGGTATCGACACAAGAACTGACGCTCGTGGCTAAGGATACACAGGAACTGGCCCCCAGCTTTGTGGTGGGTCTGGGCGCATCAGCCGGCGGACTGGAAGCATTGGAGGTTTTCTTTGACCAAATGCCGACAGACACAGGGATGGCCTTCATTGTCGTTCAGCACCTTTCTCCGGATTATAAAAGCCTGATGGACGAGATCTTGCGCAAGTATACTTCCATGCCCATTCGCGAAGCTAAGCACAATATGAAGATCAACGCGAATCATATCTATTTGACCCCTCCCCGTAAAATTCTCACCGTTCTGGAAGGACGTCTGCAGCTGACCGATTCCATTCCGCCTACAGCGCTGCATCTGCCGATCGATATGTTTTTCCGCTCACTTGCCATGGCTTATGGCCCCAAAGCCGTAGCCGTGATTATGTCCGGGACCGGCACTGACGGTTCACGGGGAATACATGACATTAAGGAGGCCGGGGGACTCGTCATTGTACAGGACAGTCAATCGGCTAAATTTGACGGGATGCCCAGCAGCGCGAGGCTGTCCGGCAACGCGGACGTGGTGCTCGCCCCGAAAGAAATGACAGAAAGGCTGATGCAGCACTTGCATGGCGCAGAATACGAGAGCATGACAACGGTCCGTGAGAGCATTACGACCGAGCAATATATTCAGCTCATTTTTGAGAAAATCCGCCAGGACTGCGGCGTGGATTTTACCTATTACAAACGAAACAGCGTGCTGCGGCGGATCGAACGGCGGATGGCCATCCATAACGCCCCGTCTATGGCGGCTTACATGACCTACCTGGAAGAACACCGCGAGGAGCTGCAGGCGCTGCGGAAGGATCTTCTGATCGGCGTCACCAATTTTTTCAGGGATCCCGAAGCGTTCCAGACCATATATGACAAGGTGCTACCGGAAATCTTCGAGCGCAAAAGCCTCTCCAAGGAAATCCGCGTGTGGGTGGCGGGGTGCTCGACGGGCGAGGAAGCCTACTCAATTGCAATGCTGCTGCGCAAATATGCGGATACGCTGGAAGAGCCCTACCTGATTAAAATTTTCGCCACGGATCTGGACAAGGAATCTATCGAATACGCCAGCCAAGGCATCTATACGCAGAGCAACATCAGCCACCTTTCGGACGAGGACCAAGAGCGCTTCTTTATTAAAGACGACGATATGTTCCAGGTGAGCAAAGACATCCGCAAGATGGTCGTGTTCGCTCCGCAAAACATCATCAAGGACCCTCCGTTCCGGAATCTCGACCTAATCACCTGCCGGAACATGCTGATCTACCTGCAGCCGGAAATGCAGCAGAAGGTGCTGTCCCTGTTTCATTTTGCCCTGAATCCGGACGGCTTCCTGTTTCTCGGGCCCAGCGAAACGATCGGGCGCTTTGCCGGACAGTTCGATTTTGTGGACCGGCGCTGGAACATTTTCTCGCACAAAAACGGAAAAGTCGAAGCGGAAACACGGCTGTTTTCGCTCGAGGGCCGGGTTTCGCAAACCCAGTCCTACCGCAAAACCGCGCCTCCTCCGGCCGCCGTCCGCGACTCGGCATCGCCCAAACGTCTAGACGATCTGCAGGGGGCTCTGGTCGAGGAGCACATTCCTCCCGGCCTGATCGTGGACCAGAACAACGACGTCATTCACCTGAACGGAGCGATCAACGATTATCTCATGCTTGCCCAGGGTAAACCCAGCTGGAATTTGTACAAAATGATCGACCCGAACGTAACCGTCGCAGTATCGGCCGCCGTCCAGAAGGTTCGGCAGGAGCGGAGCGGCGTTGTGTATCACTCGCTCAGCATCGACACTAACGCCGGCGAAAGAATGGTGGACCTGCACATTCGGCCGTTTTCGCTGAAGAACAAAGCCTTCGATAAATACGTGCTTATCCTGTTCATGGGCCCCGAGGAGCCGGAAGCTGCGGCGCAAATGGTCTTGGAACCGTTCGAAATCGACCACAACGTCAGTTCCCGGATTATCGAGCTGGAGCAGGCTCTCCTGATGGCGGAGGAATCCCTTCAGGCCACCGTCGAAGAGCTCGAGACGTCCAACGAGGAGCTGCAGGCGACGAACGAAGAGCTGGTCGCCGCAAACGAGGAGCTGCAGAGTGCCAATGAAGAGCTGCAGTCGGTGAATGAGGAGCTGGTGACCGTCAACACGGAATACCAGTTTAAAATCCAGGAACTCACCGACGTGAACAACGACATGAACAATTTTTTGGTCAGCACGCGCATCGGCACCATTTTTCTGGACAAACGGATGTGCATCCGCCGGTTTACTCCGGCCATCACGAAGGAGATCAACCTGCTGGAGGTCGACTACGGCAGGCCGATCGAGCACATCTCCCACCATTTTAAATACGATACGCTGGTAGCCGATGCGAAGCAGGTATTGCAAACGCTCGTCCCTTTCGAGAAAGAGATCCAGAGTCAGGATGGCACCTGGTACAGCATGCGCATCCTGCCGTACCGGACGGAGCAGAATTTTATCAGCGGGGTCGTGCTCACGTTCGTGAACATCACGGATCTTAAGGCGGTCAATGAAGAGCTGACGAAGCTCAGCTATGCCGTCGAACAAAGCCCGAGTATTACCGTCATTACCGACGTCGGCGGCTCCATCGAGTACGTGAATCCGAAGTTCACCGAAATTACCGGGTTCAGCCTGTTTGAGACGCGGGGGAACAGCTTGAAGGAATTCTGCCAGACGTCCGAAAGCAGTCCCACGGTGGATCAGATCATGGAGACGGCCAAAAGCTGCGGCATCTGGAAAGGCGAGCTGACCAGCACCAAGAAGAACGGAGAATTGTACTGGGAATCGGTGAAGCTCATTCCGATCAAGGACAAGAAGGGGGAAATCATCCACTTCGTGAAGCTGTCCGAAGATATCAGTGAACGCAAGCAGGCGGAAGAAATGCTCCGCAAGACCGAAATGCTGTCGGCCGTCGGCCAGCTCGCTGCAGGCATCGCCCATGAAATCCGCAACCCGCTGACCGCACTGAAGGGCTTCACCAAGCTGATGTCCAACAAGGGGACGGGCAACGACTCGTATATCGGCATCATGCTGAACGAGCTGAACCGCATCGAGCAGATCGTCAGCGAACTGTTGGTGCTGGCAAAGCCGCAGGCGGTCGATTTTGTCCAAATGGACCTGGAGCCTATTCTGCATGACGTCATCATGCTGCTGGAGTCGCAGGCCAACATGAACAATGTGGAGATGAACATCGACCTGAAGCCGGGCATGCGGGTGGTCTGCGTCGAGAACCAGCTCAAGCAGGTGTTCATCAACGTGCTGAAAAATGCGATCGAAGCCATGCCGCGCGGCGGCGAGGTGAATATCCAGGCCAGCCTGTGCGACAACCACAACATTGTCGTCCAGTTTGCCGACAACGGCTCCGGCATTCCGGAGAGCAAGCTGGCGAAGCTGGGAGAGCCGTTCTATTCCACAAAGGATAGGGGTACGGGCCTCGGCCTGATGGTCAGCTATAAAATCATCGAGAATCACCAGGGATCGATCCGTTTTGAAAGCGCTGAAGGCGAAGGAACAACGGTCACAATCACGATTCCGGGCGTGGCGTAGGTGGAGCATGGGATTGGCGGCGATCCGGTATAGTTTTCATTGGTAGAGCGGTGAATAGAGCGCGGCCTGCCTTCACACCGGTATGCCGCGACTCGAGCATACTAAAAAAGAGGGGGATATCCCCCTCTTTTTTGTGCTTGTTATGTCTGCGAAAGCTTCCTGGCCTTCACCTACCGCATGCCCGAGCACTGCCATCGCTTTAGTCTGCGGCTTCAAGCCTCTCCCGCCTCTTCCCACTTCGCGATCTCCTCGCGCACGAGCGGCGCCACCTCGGTTCCGAGCAGCTCGATGGCTCTCATCACGAGATGATGCGGCATGGAGCCGACCGGCACATGCAGCATAAAACGCGTGACGCCTACGTTCTTGCGAAGATGAATGATCTTCCGGGCGACCGTCTCGGGATCGCCGACGTACAGAGCGCCTTCGAAGCTGCGGGCGTTGTCGAAGCTGTTGCGGTCATACTGGCCCCAGCCCCGCTCCCGTCCAAGCACGTTCATGCTGTACTGGGTGGAAGGGAAGAACAGGTCGGCGGCCTTCTCCGTATTCTCGGCGATAAAGCCGTGCGAATGGGAACCCACCGCCAGCTTCGACACATCGTGGCCCGCGTGGGCAGCCGCCCGCTTATACAGGTCCACCAGCGGCGCAAATTGCGTCGGTCTGCCTCCGATAATGGCCAGCACCAGCGGCAGGCCCAGCAGGCCGGCACGGATGACCGACTCCTGGTTCCCTCCGCTGCCGATCCAGACGGGCAGCGGATCCTGAACCGGGCGCGGATACACGCCCAGGTTATGAATCGCCGGGCGGTGGCGGCCCTCCCAGGTCACCTTTTCGGAAGCCCGGATTTTGAGCAGCAGCTCCAGCTTCTCGTCAAACAGCTCATCGTAATCGTTCAGATCGTATCCGAACAGGGGGAACGATTCGATAAAGGACCCTCGGCCCGCCATAATTTCGGCGCGTCCGTTCGAAATTCCATCGAGCGTGGCAAAATCCTGAAAAACCCGGACCGGGTCGGCCGATGACAGCACCGTGACCGCGCTGCTGAGCCGGATTCGCCGGGTCTGCGGCGCAGCCGCCGCCAGCACGAGCGCCGGCGAGGATGCCGCATAGTCTTTTCGATGATGTTCGCCTACCCCGAATACGTCCAGCCCTACCTGGTCGGCGAGCACAATTTCCTCGACCACTTCGCGCAGACGCTGCGCGTGGCTGATGACCTCACCCGTCTCTACGTCAGGTGTCGTTTCCACAAAGGTACTGATGCCTATTTCCATGGGATCCCCTAGTTTTCAATAGTTTTGTATACTCAAACCGACCGCCGCAGCGAGTCCATTTTTCTTAATTGCGTATATCTTTATATTGAACTATTTTGGATCCCATTTCAAGCCCTCCCACAAAAATCGCCGATTCGCCGTCCTGCACCAGCCCGGTCACCGTGCGACGGTTCTAAAGTACCGATACACCCGGTCCAGCTTCGCCTCATGCCTGGCCTTGGGACTTTCCATATTCCCGAACTCAAAAAATTTGACCCGCTTGATGCCCACATACCGGAACAGCGCCTTCCGCATCAGCACTTTGTGTGCGTTATTCAGCCAAAATAGAGGATATAACGCCGGCCCTTTCATGGAAGAGATGCATACCACCGATCGGCCCTTCAGCAGTCCCTCCGGCAGCAATCCGCCCTTATCCCTGTAAGCAAAGCCCGAAGCAAACATCTGGTCGATAAAACCCAGCAGCATGGCCGGCGGCCGGCCCCACCAAATCGGATAAACCAGAACGATTTTATCCGCCCACAGCAGCATCTCCCGGTACCTCTGCAGTGCAGGGTCCTTATGCATATCCCGTCTCCGCTTGGTCTCATTGAAGAAGAGAACCGGATTAAAGCTCTCTTCATACAGATCCAGCGTCTGGATTTGCGAAAACGCCGGATTTTCACGGCCGCCTTCCAATACTTTCTGCAAAAACGAGTAACTCAAACTTTGATGATTCGGATGCGTGTAAATGACCAGTACCTTCATCGTGCCACCTCATTTACTTATCATTTGATAACCAAATCCTACCACGCCGAATATTTAGTTGTCAAATGATAATTGTTTATTGATAATAATTTTGATATGTTCGTGGGGAAGAGGTGACGTCATGGACCACAATACGCTTTTTGACAAGTTGATTGCCTTTACGGCAGCCGTGCATCAGGTCAAGCATGAAATGACCCAAGGCATCAAACCTGAGGGCATTACACCCGTACAATACAGCATGCTCGAATACATCGCCGTGAGCCAGCCGGTAACCTTGAGCAAAATCAGTGACTGCCAGCAGATGTCCATGCCCAATACGAGCCGGGAGATCAAAAAGCTATGTGATAAGCAGCTGTGCGAAAAATACGATGACCCCAAAGACCGGCGCAAACAGTACGTTCGCCTGACTGGCGAAGGGGAGCGTGTGATGAAAGAAGCCTTCGGCCACATCGGAGGGCGGTTCCTGGCCCGGCTGCAGGATGCTTCCAAGCAGGATGTGCAGGAGATCGTGCATGCGATGGATGTGCTGCACTCCCGGGTATTTTTTACGGATAAATAATGGTGTGAACGGCCATCAGCCCAAAAGCAGGCTCTCCTATCCAGACTAGGAGGCCTGTTTCCTTATGGTCAGGGTCCGCGTACCGGCGCGTGTAATTGTTACGGGCAAGGCAACGATCTATAAATGAACGCAAAAAAAGGCGCCTGTCTCCAGGCACCTTTTAATAAACGAAGTATATATCATCGGCAGCTTTACCTGCTGCCCACTTACCCGTTAATCCGCTCAGCCGCTTCCTGCAGAGCTTGGACCACCTTGTCACACCAGCTGTCGAATTCAGGATCCTCGGTCTGGTGCTCCGGATGGGCCAGAATGTACTGTACCGTCTCCTTAATGCCTTGATCGACCCGCGTGGTCGCCACAAAATCGGGAACAAGCCTTTTCAATTTGGCATTGTTAAAGACGACTGTATTCGCCTTGTCTCCCAGCAGGCTGCCCCTAAAATCCTCCTTGCTGGAGGCATCGAGGAACTCGGATGCGACATGAACCGCGTTCAGCTTCACGCCCAGAGCGTCAGCGATGATCTCGTAAATCTGGTTCCAGGTAACCGATTCATCGGATGTAATATGCACGGATTCACCGATCGCATGAATGTTGCCCATCAGGCCGATAAAGCCTTTGGCAAAATCCCGGTTATGCGTCATGGTCCACAGCGACGTACCGTCACCGTGAATAATGACGGGCTTGTTCTCCAGCATCCGCTTCGCCACTTGCCAGCTGCCTTTGCTGCCGTGCACGCCCAGCGGTATCGAGCGCTCGTCGTACGTATGGCTTGGCCTTACGATGGTGACCGGAAAGCCATTCTCACGGTACTGCTTCATTAAGTAATCCTCGCAGGCGATCTTGTTCCGGGAATACTCCCAATATGGATTGGACAGCGGAGTTCCCTCGGTGATGATGTAATCGGATAAAGGCGACTGGTAAGCCGAAGCCGAGCTGATGAACATAAACTGCTTCGTACGGTCCTTGAACAGACGGTAATCCCTCTCCAAATGCTCCGGCACGAAGGCGATAAAGTCAGCCACGACGTCAAAATGGAGATCGGCGATCAGACCAGCCACCTGCTCCTCGTCGTTAATATCGGCCTGAATGATATGAGCCCCTTCCGGCAGGGCATCATTCCGGTGTCCGCGGTTCAGCAGATACAGCTCGCATCCCTGCGCCAGCAGCTGCTTCGTAATAGCAGTACTGATCGTTCCCGTTCCTCCAATAAATAGCGCTTTCATAAAAAGACACCTCCATCAAGATGGTCTAGAAACTTTTGGATTCCTTAAGCCCATCCTTACGATAACACGGGAACGCCCGCCAGACAATCAAGAGAAGTAACGATGCAGGGTCTTTTTCATCTCTGCTTTCCGGGCGGCAAACTGTTTGTGCCGATGGCCGTTGGCCCCCGATGGGTGCGGAAATCCCCACAAGCACTGCCCGGCGTCCAGCATTCCCTGCTCGTCCAAAAGGCGAAGTACGCTTTCCACGGTGGTTCCGAGTGGAATGAGGAAGGGGCGGTCTCGGAAGATGCTCAACTCTTCGGCCATGCCATTTAGCGCGGTGTCCCTAAGACTTGGGGTTCCCGGCAGACCCGGACGGCTGCCGTTGTAATTGGCCCGGTTGACGAAAACGGGATAGCGGAGCACCGAGCTGGTATGCAGCAGCTCCCGCTCTCCGCCGAACAAAGCTTCACTCGAGCCGATCCCCAAATAACCCGGCAACCCTAACTCGTCCATCATGGAAATCAAGTTCGCCCGCAGACTTCCGGCAAAACTGGCCGCCTCTTTCGCTTTCCGGCACACCGCCTCATCGCCCATCCCTTGATCCATCGCATGCCGTGCCGCTTCATAAGCGGTTCTCATCTGTGTAAAACCCGGGGTCAAGCCTACGATAAATAGGCACGCCGATGAGTGAACATAATCATTGTGCGGAGCGTAAAATGTCTCTACAAGGCCGCTTGCCGATATACGCAGCTCCGGGATCAGCAGATCCTCCCGGGTAAGCCGCCGGTCTGCCGGCAGTGACATGATGGCGCCGCGGTACGTGTTCAAGGCGCTTGATAACAGCAATATCATCTCTCCTGTCGTGCTAAACGCGGGAATCTTGTCTCCTGCAGTGCATACCCGCTGCTGCCTGGTATTAGAGCAGCTCCCCGGCCAGTTATTCTTATCCTTGCCCCGCCGGTTAGGACCCATCCCCTGCGATCACTTCCAGCGAGTTCCCCAGGGATTGCAGCAGGTTACCAGTGACCATCAGATCGTTCACTTCCTTGCTCGAAGCCGAGCTCCGCAGCCTGGCGGTTAACTCAGCCTGCGCGGCATTGGCGATCGCCTGCATCGCATTCCCGATGAGCGATAGCTTCTCTCCCTCCTGCTGCTGCTTTTTGCGGGATGAGAGCATTTTCGTCTGGCCTATCGCCGCGACGTTGGTCCCCCATGCCTGCAGCCAAGCAAACGCCGCAAGCTGCTCCTGAATCTTTCTTTGCTTTGACCGCATCATATCCCTTCTTTCAATCTAAAATCTACGAGACATCTTCTGCTATAACATACGCTTCACTAGCATGGCCCGCTGATGGTGTATGCCCTCCCTGGTGCGGCGCCTGTCTGATTCCCATGCAAAAAGAGGCTTGTCATATGGACAAGCCCCCCACAAAGGTTATGATTTCAATATTGCCTTACCGGTTCTTATCCATCTCCGCCTTCTCGTAGCGCCGGGCGAACCAGGTGGCAAGGAGCGATCCGGAAATGTTGTGCCACACGCTGAATATCGCACTCGGCACGGCGGCGACCGGGTTGAAGTGAGCGGCAGCGAGCGTCGCGCCCAGACCCGAATTCTGCATACCGGTCTCAAATAAAACCGCCTTACGCTTGCCAAGATTCATGCGGAAGAGCTTGGCAAACAAATAGCCGAGGGCGTACCCGAGCAGATTGTGAAGAATGACGACCGCAAAAATAAGCAAACCGCTTTCGATAATTTTGGTGCGGCTGCCGGCGACGACGATCGCCACAATCAGCACAATCGCCAGGGTGGAGACGAGCGGGAGCGCCTGAACGCTGGCTTCGGCCTGCTTTTTAAACAAGGACTTGACGATTACCCCGAGCACGATCGGCAGAATGACCACCATCAGAATGTCCTTGATGAGCGCCCCGGCATCGACCGGCATCCAGCGGCCGGCCAGCAAACTGATCAGCGCCGGCGTGGCCAACGGTGCGATAATGGTGGACACGGAAGCGATGGATACCCCCAGCGCAACGTCCCCCTTCGCCAGCAGCGTCATGACATTGGACGAGGTGCCGCTCGGGCAGCATCCGACGAGGATGACGCCTACGGCGATATCCGGCGGCAAGTTCAGCACCAGGGCCAGGACATAGGCCAGGAGTGGCATAATGATGAAATGCCCGACCACGCCGATCAGCACTTCGAGCGGCCTGCGGAAAACTTCGCGAAAGTCGGCGGAGGATAAAGTCAACCCCATGCCGAACATCACAATTCCCAAAAAGATAGAAATGTAGCCCTTTAACGGGGTAAAGACATCAGGTAAAAAAAAGCCCAGACATGCAAACAGAATGACCCAAATCGAAAACGTGCCACCCACAACTTTGCTCACTTTTGCAACAGCATTCATCTCTCCGAACCTCACTTCTTGTGTAATAGAAATCATTCTACGACAAAACCTGTGAATCGTCTATGAACTCTGGAGAATTGGAGAGGGTTACTGTTGCAGGAATGTACTGGGCACAAGTACAATCATTTTTTTGAAAAGCGTGTAACGAATCCTCTCCATCGAGGTCTTATAAAAGACAAGGAGGTGAATCGGTGGAGGATGTCCAACAAATCTACGATCAATATTTTCAGGAAGTATACCGGTTTGTGCTCTCGCTCAGTCGGGATGAGCACATTGCCGAAGAGATCACCCAGGAGACGTTCTATAAAGCGCTCAAGCGGATCAACTCCTTTCAGGGAACCTGCAAGATCAGCGTTTGGCTGTGCCAAATCGCGAAGAATACATATTTCTCGTATTGGGAAGGGCAAAAGCGGTATCCTCGTGCTGAACCGGAGACAGACCCCGTCAGCCAGCTGAATGTGGAACACAAGATTGTCCTCCAATCGGAAGCACTGCGGATTCACCGCATTTTGCACGAACTCGGGGAGCCCTATAAAGAAGTATTTACGCTCAGGGTATTCGGTGAGTTATCCTTTGCGGACATTTGCCGCCTATTCGGCAAAACGGAGAGCTGGGCCCGAGTGACTTTTCACCGGGCGAAGCAGAAAATTCAGGAGCGCTATCAGGAGGAGGAACAATGAACAAACCTTTTATATCATGCCATGTGATTCAAGACTTGCTGCCGTTATATCACGACGATGTGTGCAGTCCGGATACCCGCGAGCTGGTCGAAGGCCATATTGGGCTATGCCCGGATTGCCGGTCCGTGTTAGAAAAAATGAAGGATGGGCTGATGCTGGGTCCGGAGCCCACCCGTGAGCAACAAACTGAGGCTAACAGCCTGCGCCGGATCGCCGCGTACTGGAGCCGCTCCAAGGCTGTCTCTTTTATCAAGGGAATAGCCATCGCAACCGTCGTTTGCGGAATGCTGTTCGGAGGCTACCTGTTATTAACCGGTTGGAATATCCGGAGCGTACCCACCAAAGTAATCGAGGTTACCGATGTTGGCCGGATGACAAACGGAAACATCGCGTACCACGTCAAAATGACGGATGGCTATAACGTGAAGCAGGTCAGCTATAAACTCGATCAGAATGGAAACTTCTACATGACTCCCCTTCGCCCTGTCATCAAATCGAAGGCCTTTGCCGATATCGGCCTGGCGAATACGTATTACTGGATCAACGTCGACGAGCAAAATGCCAATCACAACCCTGGCGGCACCGGAGCCGAGATCCAGGCGATCTATTTGGGCACCCCGGAGGACCATATTCTCATTTGGAAAAAGGGCATGACGCTGCCACCCGCCAGCGATGCGGCTGAGTACCAGCTTGCTTCGGACGGCTGATTCTGCCCGTGCGTCGTGGACGCATGAGCGCCTCGCCAGCACAAAAAAGGGATTCGATGGAGACATCGAACCCCTTTTTCTCTTTCTCCTTACGTCTCGCAAGGGATCGAGCTGGTTTATTTACTTGTAAGGCGTACTTGGGCAGCGGATTGATTCCAGTCTACTGTCAGTCCCAATCCTTCCGAAATGAAGCGGACGGGCACAAGGGTGCGGCTGCTCTTGATGATGGCCGGTGCGTCAATCTCCAGCGGCGTCCCGTTCACGGTTGCTGTGCTGCTGCCGATCTTCAGCACGAATTTCCGGTCATTCAGGACAGCTGTTACCGTCTTGGCTGTTTTGTCCCAAGTCACTTCCGCACCCAATGCTTCAAGGATAGCGTTAACCGGTACCATCACCCGTCCGCTTTCCTGCAGCGGATCTTGATCCGGAAACGCAATAGTCCGGCCATCCAGCGTTACAGAGATCGTTTTGTCCGTCGTTCCTGACGATGTATCCGTACTTGTATTTTCTGAGGTCTCAGGCAAAGGCGTCACTTCACGTCCAAGTTGTTCCTGGAGGTTGGCCAGTCGATTCAAGGCAAAAGTCGTCAGTGAACCTGCAGCCATGGAACCCATGCCCTGTCCACCGCCGAAGTTGCCGCCCGGGCGTTGGGTATTACCCGTTTCGGCTGTTGTATCTGTTGCACCTGTTCCCACCGTGCCTTCCGGCCTCGCCTGTGGTGTTGTTCCATCCGGCGGGGTCATGCCTTCCCCCATACCGCCAGCTGCATCACCATTCGCCGAATAAGCAATGTTAGATTCAAACTGCTCTGTCGTGTAGAACTTGGTTGGGTCTGCTTCCACATCAGGACGAATGACATTAGCAAGTCCGGTGATCCGGTCCTGGATGCCTTCCAGGTAGTCCGTCAACTCATTAACGTAGCTTAAGTATTTTTCCTTATACTCCGGCACTTTAAGCAGATTGTTGATCATAGGGACACTCTCCATGCTAATACCCAGAACAGGCTGATCTATGGATACATTGGTAGCATTCGTATTGGTTGTTGTCGATCCCGCTGTACCGGTTCCACGTCCTCCGCCACCCGAGTACCCGTTGAAGGACATGTTAAAGTCCCATGGTACCACGGTGAACTTGCCATTTGCATCGCTATAGAGCATGTAATTATGCCCTTTGTCTCCGTTATAACTGTCATAGTTTCCGAAGACCACGTTGCCTGCAATATATTGGAGCGCCGAATCCACATCCAGCACGCTCTCGATATCGCCTTTTTCTCCTTCTGGCATATCATTCAGCGTTTTGATGAAGTTTTTGAGTTTGGTTTTGTTATCGTCCGTACCCAAATCTTCCGTGATTGTGCTGTAATCGCTGCCTTCTTCATATTGGAGGTAACTCTTCTCCTCGGTATCATAGAGGACGCCGTCCTTATAATCATCCCCGTAGTTGCGCTCCAAGTAGCTGTCATCTACCGCTTCGATACCGGTATAGAAGCCAACCAGTTCACCGTTAACATACAGGTTGACGTAATTTGTCATCGGCACATCCATGCCAATGCTGCGCAGCGCTTCATAATGAAGAACTTCCCGCATATACGATGGATCGGCGTAGTTGTTGTTCAAGACCATTTTGTCCAAACCGAGCAGCGTTTGTGTTTTGTCGTATTTGTCAAACTTCAGCCTGAAGCTGTAACGGTCGGAATCATCCATGGAGGCTACCGCCTTTAGCGTTAGATTACCTTTGGTGGAGAACCCGACGTTGTCCAGCTTGTGACCGTCCACTTCCACGCTGACTTTCTTGTAATCTTTATCGAGGGGGCTTTCGAGCATGCTCTTCCAGTCCGCGTCATCAATCGTAACTTTTACATCAATCACGTTATCCGTCTGGAACAACGACTCATACGCCTGCGCAACTCCAGTCCCTTCCGCTGCTGCATAGGCAGCACCCGAACTTCCGGGCAGGCCGTATGACGATGTCACCATCGTCACGGACAGGGCCGTCACTGCAAATTTTCGTAGTAGGCTATTCAAATGACTGAATCCTCCTTCTTGGTTTCTGGGTTAAGCAACGGATGCTTATGGAACCAAGATAGTGGACGAACCTTTAGTAAATCTTAAATGACATATAGATGGAGCTAGAGTTTTGCATTGAATCTCCTGGTAGAACGGTCCAATACGGCACTTTATCATTCATTTCTTGAGTTCATTCTATACGGCAATCGAATAAAACGATCCGGGAAGATCCATTTCATGAATTTACCAATCCTGAAGAACAAAACCAATCCGCCTCCCCCTCGTCCAACTATACAGGGACTTGTTGGTAAAGATATCCGCCGGGAGCCCCTGCCCTATGCGGTTCATCACCCACGAACCGTCAATTCTGTTAAAGCAAGGTGATGATGACATGATGAGAAAAAAAGGAGCGGTTCTTGCCGGCTTGGCCGCCGCCATGATCGGAAGCACGTCGGCTTATGCAGACACCGCCCCGCCAGCCGCCAAGCCGATCGCCGTCTATCTGGACGGCCAGCAGCTGCAGACCGAAGTGCAGCCGCTGAATGTCGGCGGTACGGTACTCGTGCCGATGCGCGGCCTGTTTGAGCGCCAAGGGGCCAAGCTCGCCTGGAACAACGCCACAAAAACGCTGAAGGCCACCAAGGGAGCCACCACGCTGATCTACCGGATCGGCGAGCATACCGCGAGTCTGAACGGACAAGCCCTTGCGGTGACGGTGCCCGGCCAAATCTCGGACGGATACTCCCTCGTACCGCTGCGTTTTGTGAGCGAAACGCTGGGCAGCGAGGTCGCCTGGCAGCCGGATGCGCGCACCATCCGGATTACGTCCAAGATTACGCTTGAAACCTCCATCCGCTGGGGCGTGAACCTGCGGAGCAAGCCGGATTCATCGAGCGATGCGACATCACTCGGAATGATTCCAACCGGACAGAAGGTGCATGTCATCCGCGAGGTGAACGCCCTCTGGCTGGAGGTGGAAACCGAAAACCATCAAACGGGATACATATCGGCCAAACCGAAATATACCGACTACGCCAGCACTTCGCTGGCCGACATGCAGGCGGACGAGCTGATCGCTTACGGCAAGAAGTTTCTTGGCACGCCGTACGAGTTCGGCGCCTCCTCGGATCAGACGAAGACATTCGACTGTTCTTCCTTCGTCAAGCGGGTTTACGAGGATACGCTGTCCGTCGAGCTGCCCCGCGTGTCCTACGACCAGGCTAAGGTCGGCAAGGAAGTTCCCTTAAGCGACCTTAGCAAAGGGGACCTGCTGTTCTTCAGCGCCCGTGGGCTGGATATCGGCCATGTCGGCATCTATATGGGGAATAACCAGATTCTGCACACGTACTCCAAGGAGCTCGGCGTTCACGTCGAAGCCTTTGACAGCCAGTGGAAAAAGCATTTCGTCACCGCGCGCCGGATTCTGTAACCCGATCGTCGGCTGGAACCAGGAGATAACATCGCTCCATACCTGCCGTATCCAAAACAAAAAAGGGGATGTTTCCAGGTTCATCGACCCGGGAACATCCCCTTTTTGCATGCCGTATTACGCGTTTTTCTGCGCCCACATGGATTCCATTTCCTCCAGTGACTTTCCTTTGGTTTCCGGCACCGCGCGCCATGTAAACACGAGGCAAATCAGCGACATCACGCCGAAGATCCAGAAGGTGGCCGCCGGACCTGCCGAAGACAGCATCGGCGGGAAGGCTTGGGATACGACGTAGTCGGCGATCCACAAAGCCATCGAGGCAATCGCCGTCGCGATGCCGCGGACCCGGTTCGGGAAGATCTCCGAAATGAGAACCCATACCACCGGTCCGAGCGAGATCGCAAAGGCGGCGACGTAAATCAGAATAAAGATCAGAACCAGCGGGCCGGAGGTATGTCCGGTCTGGAATGCCGTTCCGATAACGGCCAGGGAGATCAGCATCGCGGCCGATCCGACCAGCAGCAGCGCCTTCCGTCCCACTTTATCGATCAGCCAAATGGCCAAAATGGTAAACAAGAGGTTGATCAAGCCGACAAAGATCGTCTGAATGAGCGCCGCGTTCGTACCGGCACCGGTCTCTTTAAAGATCTCCGGCGCATAATACATCACGGCGTTGATGCCGGTCACCTGCTGCAGAACCGCCAGACCGACGCCGACGATCAACGCCATGCGAAGCCCCCGGCTGAACAGCTGGCGGAACGATCCTTTCTCCTGATCAAAGGATTCCTTGATATCGCGAACTTCCTGTTTCGCCAGCTCTTCGCCGTGAATCTTGAGCAGAATCGGCAGCGCTGCGGCTGCGCGTCCTTGCTTGATCAGCCATCTTGGGCTTTCCGGTACGAAGAACAGCAGCACAAGGAACAATGCGCCGGGAATGACGCCGAAGCCAAACATCCAGCGCCAGGCACTCGATATGTCCCAGGCGTCGTCGCCGAGTCCGGCGATCCACAGGTTGACGAAGTACACAAGCGAGATGCCTGTAACCGTTGCCAGCTGGTTTAATGCGACGAGGCGGCCGCGATATTTGGCTGGTGCGATCTCCGCATTATACAGTGGACACAAGGTGGAGGTAATGCCGATGCCAAGACCGCCGATCATCCGGGCGATAATAAACCCGCTGAACGTATTCGGAATGGCCGAACCGATCGATCCGATGATAAAGAGAAGCGCTGCCGCAATGATGACCTTTTTCCGGCCGAACTTGTCACTTAACATTCCGGAGAACAGCGCCCCGGGAATACAGCCGATGATCAAGCTGGAAACTGCCCACCCCGTCTGGAAATCATTTAGGTTAAAGCGCTTTTCCATGAAACCGACGGCGCCCGATACGACGGCTGTATCAAAACCAAACAGCAGCCCGCCCAAAGCGGCTACGATGGACACCAGCGTCACGAACTTCATGCTGATCTTCTGGCTATCCTGCTCGCTGCCGTGTTCCAATGTAATTGAGCTCATATATTATCCCTTCCATGTCATTAATTTGGATAGAATGAACTAAAGTTCGATTCTAGTTCAATCTATTTAGATAGAATGAGCTAAAGTTCAGTGCAAAACTTCTTTAGTTCAATCTATTTGGATTGATGAAGTCCAAGAAATCATCACTAATAACCTACATCCATTGTAACATGGGGGTCGCTTGCATCCGCTTTCGATTCCCTTCACTTATTTGCGGTAGATCAGCATAAAATCGCTCCGTCCGCCGCCTTTGAGGTTCGGACTAGCACAAATTCGCTATTCATCACAAATAAGTCCATGCCAGTATACGGCATGGACTTTGCTCTTATTGGTGCTGCACTCTATAATCGGACGGCGTGAGACCCGTCACTTTTTTGAATACCCGGCTAAAGTAGTTCGGATCCTTGTATCCGACCTGGTAACAGACTTCTTTCATGCTGTACCGGCCGTCCTTCATCAGTTCCTTGGCTTTGTCGATCCGCAGCCGGGTCACATAGTCGATAAACGTTTCCCCGGTCTGCTGTTTGAATACCTTGCTGAAATAGTACGGATTCAAATGGACATACTCCGCCACATCCTCGAGCGACAGCTCCTCCTGAAACTTGCTCCGGATATACATTACCGCCCGGTCCAGCATGTTGGTGGTCCGCTGCTCCCGCTCGTCGCGGATTTGGCGGATCGCCAGCTCAACGTAGGCGCTCTCTCCGGCATCGCCGGATCCGTTGATCAGCCTCTCCGCATGAACCTTGTCGGCGCCCGAAACCTGAATCAGGTCTTCGAAGCGGCAGATGCCGCTCCCTTCCGGATCGAACCTGGAGGCGAATACCGCCTCATAATAAGACCGTTTGATGCCTTCCGACCGATTCCGGACGGTACCGATGCCGACCGGGACGGCCGTCCCGCACTGCTCCCGAAGAACATCCGCCAACCTTGTGCCGAGCTCGCTGGCGCCTTCAGCCAGCGCCGTGTCCCCGGTCTGCCTCGTTCCCAGCAGAAACAAGGCCATATGGCTGTGAATGAGCGAGCTGACGACCGTGCCGTAGCTGTCCTTGGGCGCTGTATGCGCAGCCGTTTTCACGGCGTCGTACACCTTTTTCTTGGCGTCCCCTACTTCGGACAGTCCAAGCACCAGGGAGCAGCCTTTGTCGACCGGGAGCTGCAAAATATCGGCCAGATGGCCCGTCTCCGTCTCATTGACATGGCCCGACATCAGATGCAGCGCGATTTCCGTCTCAGCCAGCGGCAGCAGCTGAAAAAATTGCTCGCGCACCGCGAGCTCCTCATCCCGCTTATGCTGCTCCTCCTCCAGCTCCTGCACGAGGCGGCTCAGCACCGAAACGATCTGCTCCCTTTTGGCCGGCTTGACCAAATATTCGTGCACGCCGAGGGAGATCGCCTGCTTGGCATATTCAAAATTTTCATAAGCGGTGATGAGTACCATTTTGGCCTGCGGATTCTGGGCTTTAATTTCCTTCAGCGCTTCCAGCCCCTGAATGCCCGGCATTCTCACGTCCATCATGACGATGTGCGGGCGATGCTCCTCCGCCTTCTGTATGGCCATCCGGCCGTTCTCCGCATGGATCGTTTCAAACGTATCTGGCATCATCCGATTCACAATCCATTCGATGCCTTCCCGCTCCAGTGCTTCATCATCCGCGATCAGCAGACGATACATGGCCATCCTCCTTTCGTGCGGCAGGGATGTTCAAGAGGACCGTCGTCCCCTTCCCGGGCTCGCTGTCAATGTCGATCAAGTCCTTCCTATCATAAAACAGCTCCAGGCGCTTAAACACGTTGCGGGTTCCGAGGCCCGTCGAGTGCCCGGTGGCATGCCGGGCTTCCCCGTCTCCCTGGCTTTCCAGCCGCGGCACATCGGTATGCAGCAGCGACCGCCGGGTCTCTTCGCTCATCCCGATCCCGTTATCTGAAATGGCAACCCGTGTCCCGCCCGGCTGGGAAGAGATCGCAAGCCGCACCTCGGCTCCCTCTTCCATGCCTTCAATGCCGTGCACAAACACGTTTTCCAGCAGCGGCTGCAGCGTCAGCACCGGCACGAGCACGTCCAGAGCCTTCTCGTCGATAGCGGTGACGAACCGGATGCGGTCGCGAAAACGGGCCTGCTGAATCGTGAAGTACTCCTTCGCGTGCTCCACCTCGTCGCGGAGCGGCACCGGCCGGTCCAGTTGGCGCAGGTTATAACGGAGCAGATTGGACATCGTTACCGTAAGATCGCTCGTCTTCTCCGCTCCTTCGATCAGCGCCAGCTTGGACAGCACGTTCAAGGAATTGAACAGAAAGTGGGGATTGATCTGATTTTGCAGTACCGCAAGTTCCAATTCCTTGACGAGCCGGTCCTTCTCCAACCCCTCTTTTTCCTTGCGGATGAGCGATTTCAAATTGTCCTGCATCTGCACGAAAGCTTCGGACAGAATCCGAAACTCATCGCGGCTCTTCATCTCCGGCGGCTTAACCCCCAGGTTGCCGTTCGAAATTTGCTGGGCCGTCCAGGCCAGCTGCCGGATCGGACTGGTGATGCGGAGGGAAATCCAGTAGGCCAGCAGCACGCTGATCAGCGTGCTGAATATAAACAAGGCGACGCCCCACTGGTTCATACGGTCGGTCTGTGCCAGTATGCTACGGTAGAGCGGCTGGTAATAGCTCAGCTCCTGGTCGATCAGCTGGTACGCCTCCTCCTGAATGAAACCGGCCGTCTTCTCCGCTGCCGCATAGGAATTCGCATACGCCAGCGGCGTCTTGCCGTTTAATGCCTGCAGGATGCCGGATTCCTGCGAAATAAACGTCTCCAGCAGGTTCCGGTAGCTTCGCACGCTCAATTCCGTGGACGGGATGGCGTCCTGAGCGTTCAATTCCGCCTGCAGCTTCTTGAGCTGGCTCTGATGCTCCTGATAGATTTGCCGGCTTCGCTCGCTCCGGTCCGTCAAATACACATTGACGGCGCTTAAATTGCTGCGGGTCTCCGCATCGATTTGTTTGTATAGTAATACCCGGTCCAGCATCATATTATAGCTCTGCTGAACGGTTCGTCCGCTTTGAAAAATAAAAAACGATACCGCGTTCGTCAGGACAAACAAGGCGGGGATGACAATCAGCAGCATTCGGCGCATGTTCATCGGCCGTCCACCTCCGCGTTCAGCGCAGCCTTGTCCATAACGCTCGTTGGGATAAAATGCTCGGCGGCAAACGATTGGCCGAGGAAGTACTCGTTCAGGAGACCGATCGACCGGGCCCCCATTTCTTTCGGCGATTGCACAATGGACGCCGCGATTTCCCCCTGCTCGATCCCCTGCCGGGTCATGGTCAGGTCGTCAAAGCCGTATACGCGGATTCCCGTCCTGCCCGCTGCTTGAATACCCTCCACGATTCCGGCCGCGTCAAGGGAGCTGAAGCCAACGATCGTCTGGATGTCCGGGTGCTGCTTCAGGATCGCCTCGGCCTGCTTGGCCGCCCCGATCCGCGAGATGTTGGACGAGCGGACATCCACGATGGCGAAGCCGGGAGCAGCGGAAATCACCTGACGGAACCCCGCCAGGCGCAGCTGCATATTTTCGGCCCGTTCACTTCCGATCATGACGCCGATCTTCCTTTTGCCGGCCGCCTCCTTCAGCACCAAGTCGCCCATTCGTTTTCCCGCCCCTAGGTTATCGGTCCCCACATACGCCAGGCGGGAGCTGCCCGGTTCGTCCGCGTCAACGGTGATCACGGGAATCCCTTGTCCGGCGGCTCTTTGAATCAGCGCATCGTAGTCCCGATCCACGATTCCCTGCACGAGGATGCCGTCGGGCCTGGATGAGATTGCTTTTTCCAGCAGCCTCATCTGCTCGGTGGGATTAATCCGGATCGGGCCGGTATAATCAATCCGTATCCCCAGCTTGTCTGCCGCTTCCACGGCCCCCTGCTCCATTTCCCGCCAGAACGGGTTGTCGAGCTCCTGGGCGATCAGCACGACATGTTTGATGGACGGATCATCGGCCCGCTGGAGCCGGATCTGCCCGACCAAGTCGCCGACAGTCATGGAAGAAAGAATGAATCGGACCAAAATATACGCAAAAATCAGAACAAGGACAATCAAGCCGAAGGGCCAGATTCGTTTGAGCATGAACGTCCCCTCCTTCGTCCAAATGAGATGTATCCACAGAAATCGGCGTGCTTCTACCGTAAATGCTGCCTATGATATAGATTGAACTAAAGTTTTGCGTTGAACGTTTGGCGTCTATTTAGTATGCGAAAAACCGGCCGCATCTATCAACGTTATGATGGTAGTTCAGAGGGCTTCCCCATTAGAACAGTATAGCATTTGGATGAAAAGTAGCTGAATGGTTTCTGAATATTTTCTGAACGATGGGGCGCGAACCTGGCGAATAAAAAAAGATGGCTCCCGTTAAGGGAGCCATCTTCTTCTCAACCACAAATGATTATTTCTTTGGCGCCAGCTCAATTGCCTGGCGGATCGCTTCCATCATGCTCTTCTCTTCCACGATTCCTTTGCCCGCTATGTCAAAGGCGGTTCCGTGGTCTACGCTCGTACGAATGATCGGCAGACCGACGGTAATGTTCACGCCCGCGTCGAGGCCGAGCACCTTGACCGGCCCATGTCCCTGGTCGTGATACATGGCTACGACGATGTCGAAGTCGCCGCGGACGGTGCGGAAGAACAGCGTGTCGGCAGGCAGCGGTCCGACGACGTCGATGCCTTCGTCCTGGGCGCGTTTCACAGCGGGCACAACCTTCTCCTCTTCTTCGCCGTAGCCGAACAGGCCGTTCTCGCCCGCATGCGGATTGATGCCGCAGACGGCGATGCGCGGCTGCGGGATGCCCGACTTCTTCAGCGTTTCATGCGCCAATTGGATGACGCGATATACGCGTTCCGGATTGATCATCTTCACGGCGTCGATCAGACCGACGTGCGTCGTGACGTGGATGACCTTGAGGTTCGGCGCGGAGAGCATCATGGAAAACTCGCTCGTTCCCGTCAGATCGGCCAAAATTTCCGTATGTCCCGGGTATTTGTGGCCGCCTTTATGCAGGGCTTCCTTGTTCAGCGGAGCGGTGCAAATCGCGTCGATCTGCTGCTTCTTCGCCAAATCGATCGCTTTAGCCAAATACTCGAACGCTGCGTGGCCGGCCTCAGCCGACACCTGTCCAAGCGGAAGATCCCCGCTAAGCAGGTTCAGATCAAGGCAGTAGACTGTACCGTGCTCATAGGTCAGACCGCTGAGCTGATCCTCGGTTACCGCTTCGACGTTCAGGCTGCTGTTTACATATGCCTTGGCCCGATTCAGGATTTTGGCATCCCCGATCACCAGCGGATGGCACAGGTCGTAAATCTCCTGGTTTTGCAGGCTTTTCAAAATAATTTCGGGGCCAACCCCGGCTCCGTCCCCCATCGTAATTCCAATGACCGCTTTGGTGTCGCTCATTTCCAATCATCCTCTCCACTCATATAGATCAACGCATTCTTCAGCGAATGCTCGTTACCGAATCCTCCAGCTTTCGTCACGGCCCAAAACTCTCTTGTATCCGCCCCGCCGCGCAGTATTCCGAGCGGAAGCCCGGCCTCCACCTCGGTGCACAGCTGCATCTGGTTCATGTTCAGCTGGTTGCATACCGCCTTGGCGGTATCGCCGCCGGTCAGAACCAGGCCGTTAATGTCCTCGTATGCGCCTAAAATCTCCCGGGCAATCGCCCCGAGTTCCCTGGAAATCGTCTCGCCGATTTCGGTTTTCCCGATCGAAAGCTCGGCTTCCAGTTGCTTCGTCGCCTCTCTATTGTTGACAGACGAATCGACAAACAATACAAAATGCCTCTTGTCCGCTTCCTTAGCTACGGCCGCCATGACGTCCGGCAGGGCATAGGTGCGCTTGATCAGGTCCACCGGGTCCATCTCCACGAAACAGGTGTCCGGCAGCGACCGCACGTTCTCCAGCTGCTGCTTGGTCACCTGCGACAAGCTCGCGGACACGGTCAGCGTCTTGGCGACCCGAAGCCGGTCCTCCAGACAATCTTCGGTCCGCTCAAGCTGGAGCGTCTCCGGCAAATATTCGATCAGGCCGGCCGATCCGGCCCATACCGTCTTTTTGCCCGCCCGGACAAAAACCTCGGCGATCTCTTTCAAATCATCATCCGTCGCCGCGTCACATATAAACCAGGTCCGTCCCGATGCGGCATGTTCCTCGATCGTCTGCACCAGCCGTTCCGCCGGCCCGTGCAGCTGCGTAAGGTCGATCAGGACGATGCTCTGCTGACCTGCATACGGCCGGAACAAATTCTCGATGAAGCTGTCCTTGACCGGCGTTTTGGGATCGCGCCCGAATTCGGTCTCGGAGACGCGCTGCCCATGGACATGCTGATAACCGTCAAGGGTTTGACGGTTCATCTTCGGATATGCCGGGGCAATCACGACCACTTCCGGCTGATGAACGGAAACGACGGCTGCCAGTTCGGCAGCCACGTTTCCCCGTAAGGTCGAGTCCATTTTTTTATATACTTGATGATACCCTTGCTGAAAAAACAAAGTGCTCGCTTGCAATACCTTGTCGTAAGCTTCCTGTTCACCGGCTGCCCGGGTGTCCGTATCGATAATGGCAACATCCCCGTCTGGCTTGGCCGGAGCCGCCAAGGAATCAAGATACACGGTGGACGTGATCCCGATCTTGGACAGCTGCACGCCGGCATCGTTAGCTCCCGTCAAATCATCTGCGATAATGTACATATGCTGCATAATGAACGACTCCCTTACTTGAATCCTTTTCCATGCCACTTACGCTTGTGAACTCCGCCGCTGCGCCCGTCTTGCGAACCAGGTCGTCAGAAGGGGGGTCAGAATCGCCGTCACAATGACGCATGCCGTTACTTGAAGCGTTGCATCCGCAGCAATGCTGCTGTAGCCGGTGTACACTGCGGCAACCGCCATCGGTACCGCCGAAGCGTTGCCTGCCGTCGACGAAGCCGCAATCCCGGCAACGCCGTCGCCACCGGTCAGGCGGTCGATCAGGAACAGGACGACGCCGGTGATCACGACGACACCAATCCCAAGAATGACGCCGGATAATCCGGCTTTAACAACGTTGGTCAAGTTAATGCCTGCGCCGATCGCGAGCGAGAAGAGCGGAATGATGACATCCTGTCCCTTGCTTAGGAACTCGCGCATCTTCTCGTCGAGGTTCCCGAGGAGCATGCCGAGCAAAAGCGGCAGAAGGGCAAAGACAAACGCCATAATCGGAAAGCTGGCCAGGCCGGCGACGCCCAGAATGAGCATCGTAAAGAACGGGCCGGATTCCAGCGACATGATCGAATACGCGGCGACGTCTTCTTTTTTCTTGCCGAGTTGACCCATCAGCGCCATGTACAGGCCGCCGTTGGTGTCGGAGAACGCCGCAATGATGGCCAGAGCCGACAGTCCCAGGAACAGATTGTTCTGGTCCGGGAAAATCGCTTTGATCAGCAGGGCGATCAGGAAGGTGGTACCGATTTTACCCACCCAAAGGCTGACGCCTTTCTTCAAAATGTAACCGGTTGCCTGAAACCGAATCGTCGACCCCAAGCAAATATAAAAGGCGGCAAGCAGCGCGGATGTACCTGTCAACAGGCCGCCTGTAAACGAGCTCTTAAATTCCGGCATATCGAACATTTGCGGAAAGAACGTACGAATCAGGGCGCCGATCAGCAAAGGGATCAACATCATCCCTCCGGGGACTTTATCAATGGCTGCCTTAATCTTCATGGCTGTGTCATCTCCCGTGTTGTAAATTTAAACAGTTTGTTTTGTAAAAGCGATTACAAAAAACGATTACATCGATTATAATAAACGTTTACAAAAAATAATGCAACACTTCTTAGCTAAATAAATATCATTTAACCAAAAGTGTTGCATATTTAAACAATACTGGGTTTATTCCTTCAACTTTCTCCATAATGTCGACCGATTGATGTTCAGCCGTTTCGCCGCCTTGGTCTGGTTAAAACCCTCCTGCTCCAGCACCTTCTCAATGATCGCCTTCTCGATCTGTTCCAGGGTGCCGTTCAGCAGATCCCCGCCGCTCACTCCGTTAGCCGTGCCTTTTCGCTGCAGCAGCTGTTCAATCAAGGCATGCTCGATAACGTACCCTTTCTCCAAAAGCACCGCCTCCTGAAGCAGCGCCCGCAGTTCCGATACGTTGCCCGGCCAGCTGTAATCCATTAACAGGGCAAGCCCCTTTTCCGTCATCTTAATGGCCGAGGTGCCTTCCGTTTGGTTAAAGTACAGCAAAAACGAGGTAACCAGCTCCCGGATATCCTCTTTGCGTTCCGCCAGTGCAGGAATATGAATCCGGACGATGCCGTCCTCATAGGCTCCCCATAAATGCTGCTCTTCAATCATCGAGAGGATCAGGGTGATTCCCCTTCCCTGAAAAGCCTCCATCCTCCGCCACAGTTCGGCCTTCAGGCCGCTATCCATCATATCAAGCGCGTGGATATACAGCGTTTTGATCTCCGCGTCCACTTCGTCGGGACCAAGGGCCAGCATATCGGCCGCCTGGACGGAGGCGAATAGGCCTTCCCCGCGGAACTTACGGTCATGAATATAGCGCGCGATCGACTCCTTGCCGGCACCCTTCGGCCCGATCAGAACAAACCGGGCTGCGGAAAGGCAGCGATCGATCATCGACAAGCAAGAATCCATCGCTTCGCTCTGATGAATGATCAGCGGCGGTGTGCCCGTCTTCACCTGTAAATATGCCTCGGCCGGCGAATCCATATGAACACGCGAAAATTCGCATACCAAATAAGCCCCTTCTTCCACCTTTACCCGGGTTTTGACGATCTTCAGCGGCCGGCCTTCCGCATCGCTCGCATGGCTGATCTCCCGGGCCGCCGTCTCCCGGAAAGCGTGCGGATCCACGCCGAAATTCGGGACGGGACGGGAATCGAAATGCTTCCACTGCTCGTACGCAACCTGTCCGTTCTCCGCCAAAACCATCACATCCCCTGCCGTGACGTGCAGCACAGCTTTGAGCCTGTCGATTTCCTGCCGGTTCTTCATCATCCACCGGGAGACGGTCTTCGCTTCCTGAAAGGCGTCAAAGATCGCTTCCCGCCCAGACTGGATCAGGATGCCCACAAGTCCCAGGCGGGACGCCGTCTCGAAGGTCACCACATCCCCCATGATCAGCTGGTAGCCTTCCTCCTTGAGCCTTCTGAGCAGGCTCTCCGTCTCGTCTTCGTCATGGATCGTGAAAATATCGATCGGAATTTCCAGCAAATCGATGATGGCCTTGGCACCGAGGGTGATGGCGGGAAACCCGACAATCGCTTTTTTTCGCGGAAAATCGTTCGCCAGCGTCAGCACCCGCAGCATGTCATAGCCGGACACGTGAACGTCGACGACGGGGATATCGACGGCCTCTCCGATCAGCTTGGCCGTTCCGCCGCGGCTGATGATGACATCGACCCCTTCGGCTTCCGCCTGCTTGGCGATGGCGACCCCCTCTTGAAGATTTCCGACCCGGATCTGAAGGTCCAAATCTTTCTCTTCCGAACGGCACGTCTCGATCAAGTTTTCCATGGCTGCATATGGAGCTACAAATAGGGCTTTTATTTTCATCTAATCCCACACCTATATCCTTTATGATTGTAGTTCAGTCATAGCATATAATCGGGTGGTATGCAATTTTTGTCTCGTCTGTCGGGGGTTTGGGGAAGGGGAGCTCTCGCTATGATACCCCTAGCACCAGAATGTGCTGCGGACCCGCCGGACCCATTCGGGTACGTCCCTCGTCACGGAACCCCGCTTTGAGATAGACATGCCGGGCGGCTGCGTTTCTCATATTGACCGCAAGGACCACTTCATCGGCCGTACGGAAATGCTTTTTGACAAACTCCTTCAGTCCGAGCAGAGACTTCGTGGCGTACCCATGCCCCTGGTGCTTGTGATCGATGGAGAACGCCCGCAGCAGCAAAGCATTCGGGTTGTCCGAGTACTGCCTCCGGTCTTCCCCTGTATCGAGAACGAAAAAGCCAACCGGCCCTTCTTCCCCCAAAATGACGATCGGATGCCGCTCCTTCCGCTCCAGTGCCTTCTGTATGACTTCGCCAGGCAGTGCGGTGAATTCATGCTGCTCCTTCGGCAGCGTAAAAGCTTCGAGCGCAGCTTCGTGTTCTGGGTGATATAAGGCCAGCCGGACGTTATCTATGGTGTTTTTCATTGAGGTCTCCTTTGGGCATTTTTGATAAAGACCGATTTTGCGGTCCAGATCCCTCTTAAGCGCAAAGCCCACCTGACGACAGGTGAGCCGTGGTTATTCGTATTATAATTCCTGTCTGGTGGGCCTTACAACGATTTCATTGACGCCGTTTACGGCGGCTTGGATATAGCATAGGCAATGGAGTGAGCGATGGCGCTGAATTTTCGGCTCCAATCGCGTTCGGGGTTATCCCGCTTGAATCTGGCTCCTCATCGTCACCATGTCGATCCAGCCGCGGTGTTCGGCGATTTTGCCGTCCGTAAGACGGTACTGGCGGTACAGCGTCACATTCATCGTGCGTCCGGTCGGTGCGGTGCCGAAGAACACACCCAGATGGGTGCCCCGGACCGTCATCCGAACGAGAACCTTGTCGCCCTCGGCGATGATTTCTTCTACCGTATACTGCTTATCCGGAAAAGCTTCCAAAATTTTTGCAGCAAACTGCTTCAGCCCTTCTTTCGATTGATAGCTGAGCTCCCGATAGTCCTCTGTCGTGAAGGTATCCGCCGCATTCAGATCGTTTGCGTTCCAGAACGCCTGAATAAAGGCCTCAATCACCTCGGTGTTTTTTTGCTCGGTCGTTGTCATATCGTCCATCTCCTCTAATTTATATTGGCCGTATCGTTCCAGGTGACCTCAGGCACCCGCTTGCAGCTGGGGGAGCAGCGTACCGGTGTCAAACCAGCCGAAACGATGAGTGATCCGCCCCTCTTGAAACGTGAACTCGTGGAACTGCGTGATGCGGACCGCTTTCCCCGTGGCGGGATTACCGGCAAACGATCCGGTATGCTTGCCCGTGATGAGGACTCTTGCGATGATCTTCTCTCCCTGGACGATCACGTCATCCACTTCGTATTGACGGTCCGTAAAGGCCTCTTCCAGTTGACCGATGAATCCTTGCCCCGTTTGGCTCAACGTCCCTTCATTCCATGCCTCTTCAATCCACTTTACTGCCGCTTCTACTTGCTGCTGCCGCGTTGTGTTCATATCGGTCCATCTCCTTTTTGTTTGTCATATTTCAAATCCTTCGGCGTACATCCGCTTCATGATTGATTTTATTATGTTACCATTTAGTCACATATTGTACAAAAAAATACGCCGACTATCCGATTACTGCTGCCGCCTCGGTTGAAAGCAGCCGGGTCACCTTTATGAATTGCCCAAGAACCGCGGCGGCCCGTTCTCTCACTCCAGCATCCAAAGGCACGCCATCCGGACCAAACTCATTCGATCCGTACCCCACGGAAATCCATTCCGGGCAATTAACGCCATGCAGGTTCCGGACGATCGTCTGCAGATGCGTCAGCGAACTGATACCAAGCGGCCCTCCTGCCGAGCTTACGGAAAGAACCGGCTTTCCTTCCACATGTCCCGGCGTCAAATAATCCAGGGCATTTTTCAGCACGCCCGAGATGGAGCCGTGATATTCCGGTGTTGCCAAAACCAGCGCATCCGCCGCAATGATCTCATTTTGCAGCCGTACGGCACCCGGATTTGGTCCCGCTACCGGCGAATACAGCGGCAGCTGAAGCTCCCTCATATCCACGAACGAAACCGTAATTCCGCTGCTGCCCAGCAGGCTCTTCAGATAACGAAGGAGCTTGGTGCTCACGGATCCTTCATGGTTGCTTCCGGCAATTAATGTTACTTTCATCTCTTACATCTCCTTTGGATTCCCCTGCGCTGCATCCGGTCCTGACGGCCGCCGGCTGACAAACGAAACGGGGTATGATAATATGTGACTATATTGTCACTCTTGATGAGATTATAATACGTTACTATATAGTAACATGTCAAGGGCATTGTTCCGCTTTTTTCTATGCATGTGGTAAAGGAGGTGTTACGATTGGAGGACAATCTAGTATTTAAAGCGCTCGCCGACCCTACACGCCGCACCCTTCTGGACCTGCTGCAGGCGCACGACGGACGGACGCTGAACGACTTGTGCGCCCCGCTTGACATGTCCCGGTTCGGCGTAATGAAGCATCTGAATCTGCTGGAGGAAGCCGGACTCATTACAACAAGAAAGGTCGGCCGGGAAAAGCTGCACTACCTCAATGCCGTACCCATCCGCCAAATATACGAGCGATGGGTCAGCAAATACGCCGAACCTTGGGCGGCGGGATTAACATCACTTCAATTCGAATTGGAGCGTGAGACGCAAATGGAAACCAAACCGAAGCATGTCAACCGGATCGCCATCAAATCAAGTCCCGAGCAGGTGTGGCAGGCGATGACCGACCCGGCCAAAACGACAAAGTTTTGGTTCAACTGTGCCATTCATTCCACCTGGGAAATCGGCTCTTCCTTTGAGCTGCTGGGGCCGGAGGGGGAAAAGAAGGTCGAGGGAATCATCCTTGAGCTGGACCGTCCGCATAAGCTGTCCGTGAGCTGGCAGTTTATAAATCTCCCCGGCACGGAGAACGATACGGCTTCCCGCGTCACGTGGGAGATCGCCCCGCATGCGGAAATCCCCGGCGTCACGCTCGTCACGGCGGTCCATGACGAATTTGAACAGGCGCTCTCTACCGCGGGCGTGCTGGAGAACGGCCTGCCGCTCGTCCTTTCAGGAATGAAAACCTTCCTGGAAACGGGGACTACGCTGGAGGATATCTGATTTTCAGAAATCGGTGAAAAAGGCAGCCCGGATACCGTGTATCCCATGCGCACTTTAAAGTATTTCAAGCCCAGTCGCGACTGCCCGCGAGTGGGTTTTTTCGTACGGTTTTATCGACAAGCTTTGTAATGCAGGCTCATAGCTGGTCTTATCAGAACATTGATAACTTTTATGCCTTTCAAGGCGTTGTTATAAAAAGATGGCAGCAAACGTCTTAAGAGGTTGATTGATTGCACCTGCTTATGTAGCAGATGACCAAAAGTGATTGAGAAGGGAGTTGAATGCTATGATGAGCGCTATTGGCATGGGGGGCCTGGTGGCTGTTCTGGTGATGTGGGGGGTTTTTGCGCTGATCTTCTTTTTACTGGTCCGGCTGGCCGTGGACAAATCCAATATGCGTACCGAGCTGCGGCATCTACGCCGGGAGGTCCGGGAGCTGAAATCCTTGATCCAGAACCAACGGAATGAACCAAATACCCATACAGATCCTAACCTCTACAACCCCTCCGGAGATCCATGGGAATAGTCTGATAGCACTTGATAAGCCTCCTCCGTAAATTTGTGAGGCGTTAAATTAAAGTCGCATCATTTAACCTCTGCTTTTTACGCAGAGGTTTTTTTGCTGAGGAATTCCCTTTGGATTGTTCAGAATCTGTTCAGATGACTCTAGTAGAGTGTCATTATGTGTCGAAAATTAGGAATTTGGTCTTATCTAACTTTTAGTTATTTAGTACCAACGACACAGCATTCACACACCTAAGGAGGTCAAAAAGAACAACATGATGCGCTCTATCAAATTCAAACCGCTTCTTCTCGTCATCTGTATACTGATCGCAACGCTTCAGCCAATGACAGGTGCCGTCTACGCCGACCCCACTGGCTCCGAGGACAGATGGGTAACGTACAAGATTGATAATTTCAGCAACTCCAAGCAGGTCGGCTTGTTCGCGTTGAACGGTCAGTCCCGCATTGTAACGGACACCAGGGACCGCCAAATCCTACGCCTGACAGAGGCTCAGGGAAATCAATTCGGTACCGCATTTAATAAAAAACTAATCGCAGCGGGTAACCATTATTCCTTCAGCACCTTCTTTAAATTCCGCCTCAATGGGGATAACCGGAAAAGTTCACCCGCAGATGGAATTACGTTCACAGTTCAAGCCCAATCCAACAATGCCGGGAGTGTCGGCCAGGGTATTGGATACGGGGGAATTACCCCGAGTTTTGCCGTGAAATATGATACTTACAAAAATGCCAGCCCGGTCAACGATCCTTCGGCAAACTATATTGGATTAGCTATGAATGGTGACGTAAACAATACTAATCCTACCTGGTATACAACCAACCTGAACGATATTAGCTTATCGGGCGGAGAAGACTTATATTCCTGGATCGATTACGATGGTGAGAACAAAGTCGTCAAGGTCTACCTCAGCCAAAATGAGAATCGCCCGGAGACCCCCGTTCTGCAAACATCCAATATTGATTTAGATAATATTTTCAAAGGATTACCTGGCGTTTACGCCGGCTTTACTTCAGCTACCGGCGGATCCATGGAGACGCATGATATCGTTTCCTGGTATTTCACGAATACGCCGGAACCCATCGATACTGCAAACCCAAGCTACGTATATAAACAAGCGCCGACAAGCGTTAAGATCAAAGCCGTTCCAACCGGCGAATCCGGTATATATACCGTGATCGGCACCGCACTAGATCCAGACGGTAACCCGGTGCCAAAGGCCCCCCTCACTTTTTCAACCCTTAGTGGAGTACTCGCCGAGACGCAATTCGTCGCTGACGAAAGTGGCCAGGCGGAAACCACTTGGGATCTAGATTCCGCGCCCCCAACAGGAATCATTAAGGTCGTAACCGTAGGAGGAGCTTATGCAGAGGCCGCAATTCCGACGGCTCCGACTCTAACCAGAGGAGATACACCTGAAACAGGTAACATTCTGAAGTGGGATACCGTTCCAGGTGCTACCCACTACAATGTTTACAAGGATGGAGTTTTACTCGCATCCGATGTAACAGGCACACAGTACGAGGTTAGCGGCGTAACGCCAGAGGATCCCGCCCGGTTCACGGTAACGGCTGTGGTAGAGACCGGTGAAGGTACCATGGAATCTCCCCCTTCCAATGAAGTTGAGCTTCCTGTCGACTTTGGTCTCCGGCTGGATCAGCAATTGTATGAGTTAAAACTGACAGAAACGCATCAAACCGTCGTTACATCGGTATACTCTGGCGAAGACGCAACCGACGTGACGCTGGATCCGAATACGGTTATTAGCATTACGGACCCCAACGTAGCGACCATCGATGAGAACGGATTAATTACCGCCGTAGGTGCAGGCACCACAGTTATTAAAGCGGTATATAACGATAAAACCGCCGAGGCAACGATTAAGGTAACGATTGACCCACCTACTTTGCAAGTCGGCAACGAAACCTCAACCAGTGCCGAACTGACCTGGAGTGCTGTTCCGGGTGCCGAAAAGTATAACCTGTATGATGATGCAGGCAACCCCGTTGCCAAGGATCTGACGGATCTCCATTTCGCCCTGACAGGATTGAAACCGGAGACCACACAATCCTACAAGATCACATCGGTCAGCAACGGCATCGAATCGGATCCGTCTGCACCTGTGAGTGTAACGACGATAGCATCCAGCCTGCGCGACCTGTTGATCGATCCATCCAGCGTGACACTTCAACCAGGAGAACAGCATACGCCCAAAGTGACCGCGGTAACGGCAGCCGATGAAAGCATCCATGATGTAACCGGCGCAGCAACGTATACGTCCTCCAATCCGGATGTGGCAACTGTGGATGCCAACGGCAAAGTTACTGCCGTATCGCCGGGTGTGGCACAGATTACCGCATCCTATGACGGAAAGACGGTTACCGAAACTGTATATGTTCGGGATCGGGATCAAGAACAGCAGTACAAGGTGGAACTCACCGTAACACCTGACAGCGTGCTCGCCGATGGCAAAACTCCGGTGACCGTTACAGCCAAGGTAACCGATGACCAAGGAAATCCTGCGGCTAACGTGCCGGTGACGTTTACCCTTGACAGCGGGGATAGCATCCAAAAGGTCACGGACGAAAAGGGCTCAGCCGTTTGGGAATATACTCCTGAGGCCTTGTCCGGCACGACGCCGATTCACCACACGGTTACGGTCCAAACGAAGGATGGCAATGACAACCCGAATGCCCAAGCCAGCATTGGCATCGATTATTATCCGGCTGCCATTGACGGAATCATTATCGACCAAGTCAGCGGCAAACCGGTCGCAGGTGCAACCATTATCGTGAAATCCGATTTCAATAATGACGGCATCATTGATTATTCCACCGAGGTAACGACTGGCGAAGACGGTTCATACCAAATTCCGGTCCCTCGCGGGGATTATAAATACGTCCTGGACATTCAAACTCCGGTTCAAGTAGGCGGTCAACAAGCCGTCTTGACCCAAACCAAGGGAGTTACGATCGGCACCATTCAGACGGGAGAAATCATTAAGCCCGTCAACGCGCTGAACGGACAGCTGTTCATCGCTCCGCCTGCCGGCAGTTCTTCTAATCCTACCGTAGGAGCTCTATTCGGTAATGGAACAGCCTTTGCTGTTCTAAAAGGCCTGGACGGCAGCAATTTCGAGCAACAGCTCCCAATCAACGAAGACGGAACGTTCTCGTTGGACAATGTTCCTAAAGGCAAATACGAAGTGACGTATCAGCTTACTACATCAGGTGGAGAGACGCTTGCGGGACCTTCTTCCATTGTGAACATCAATTTCACCGAAGATGGACAAACCAGCATTGTCTATTCCTTGATTGATCCTTACGGTGTCGTCACCGACTCGTCCAACGGATCCGTATTGAGCGGCGTTGACGTTCAGCTGTATTGGGCAGATACAGACCTCAACAAGCAAAAGGGACGCACGCCGAATGCTCTCGTTTCCCTGCCGGGTCTTCCAGGATTTGCTCCTAACGAAAACGCCAATCCGCAGGATACGGATGCAGCAGGCGAATACGCGTGGATGGTCTATCCTGAAGGCGACTACTACATCATTGCGAAAAAAGCAGGATATTACACCTACGATACTCGTCAGACCAAGCCAAATGCGGACGGAGCCGACAGCTACATTAAAGACGGCATTATTCATGTCGGACAAAGCATCGTCGCTTTTGACTTTGCCATGCAGTCGCTGCCTAAGAGCAGCTCAGGCAGCGGAAGTACAAGCGCATCGGCCCCTGCCCCTCAAGGGGATCTAGCCCTGAATTTGTCGATCGACAAAAATCAGGTAAAGGAAGGCGCGACATCGACCATTACGATCGATTACAACAACCGGACCAGCTCTGCCGTGAACGGTGCGGTCGTTAAGGTCACCCTACCAGAAGGAACGGAACTTGTTAATGCAGGTGGCGGTACGGTCGAAGGCAGAACCGTATCCTGGAACGTCTCCAGCTTACCCGCCGGTGGTACCGGAAGCTTCAAAATTGAAGTGAAATGGGGACTGATCCAAGCCGAACAGGCCACCTATAAGCTGGATGGCCAGCTTCTGGCGGGAGGCACCAGCAAAAATGCTTCCGTCTATGTCCAAGTTTTCTCCGACCGTTTCGGACAATTGAAGCATCAGCGTTATATTCTCGGCTATCCAGACGGCAAATTCCATTCGGCCGGTTCTTTGAGCAGGGCCGAGCTGGCAGCCATCGTCGCTCGTTTGTCGGGCGAAACACCAACAGGTACATCGACGTTTAAGGATATCCGCGAAGGGCACTGGGCAGCGGGCTACATTCAAGTGGCAACGTCCCAAGGGTATTTCAACGGCTATGCGGACAACACATTCCGTCCGGATGCCCCGGTTACCCGCGGTGAGCTGGCTTCCGTGCTTTCCAGATTCCTGAAGATAGACAATGCTCCGGCCGTTAACCGTCATTTCACGGATCTGGACGGAAATTGGGCAGCGAATGCCATCGAAGCACTGTACCGGAACAATCTCCTCTCCGGTTATCCGGACGGCAAGTTCCGGCCGAACAACCAGATCACCCGGGCGGAAGCGGTGACCCTGATGAACAGAGCGTTATACCGCGGACCTCTGACCGGCTTGGATCCGGTATTCCCGGATGTGGACAAGAGCTTCTGGGCCTTCGGCGACGTGCAGGAAGCGACGGTTTCCCACGTGTCCACACGCAGCGATGAAGGTTCCGAGGTTTGGCAAGCCATCCTTGAGGATGACGTTAAGTAGTCAGCATCAAGAAACATCCGAGTACTCAGCAAAATAAAAAAGATGCCAGCTAGCACTGGCATCCTTTTTTCATTATATTCAAACCATTGTCTCTCCGATCGGCTTGCCCGCATTCTGCAGCAGCCACTCATCCATCTGATCGATATTCATCGGTTTGCCGTAGAAATATCCCTGCATTACATTGCACCCGGATGCACGGAGAAAATCGATCTGTTCTCTCGTCTCCACACCCTCAGCCACCAGCTCAAGATGAAGCTTGAGCGCCATATCGATAATGGCGCCCACGATCGCCCGTTTGGAGGGAGAATCGCTTTCCCGGATAAACAGCTGGTCGATCTTGATCGTATCGATCGGGATTTGATCCAGGGACCCGAGCGAGGAGTACCCCGATCCGAAATCGTCCATCGATATCTTCACCCCAATCTCACGCAGCTCATTCAGCTGCCGTATCATATCGGGTACATCGTACAGCATCGTCGATTCGGTGATCTCCAGCTCCAGGTACCGGGCAGGAAGCCCCGTCGCGCGAAGTGCATGTTCCACCATGTAAAGAAGATGTTGGCTTTCAAACAAACGGACGGACACGTTGACCGACACGATCATCGAGGGCATGTCTTTGTCGAGCCACACCTTGTTTTGGCGGCAAGCCTCTTCCAGTATCCAACGGGTCATCGGGATGATCAGTCCGGTTTCTTCCGCAATCGGGATGAATTCGTCCGGTGAGACGACGCCGAATTTGGGGTGCGGCCAGCGCATCAGCGCCTCGAGTCCGACGGGAGTATCCGTCTGGGCATCCCACTTCGGCTGATACACGACATAGAACTCCTTGCGTTCCGACGCTCCACGCATATCCTTTTCCAGCTCCAGGCGGCGCAGCAGCCTTTTGTCCATTTCGTCGTCAAATACGCAGTACCGGTTCTTGCCGGCATTCTTGGCATTGTACATGGCTGTATCCGACGTCTTCAGCAGCGACGCCCGGTCCGCTCCATGCTTCGGAGCCAGACTGATGCCGATGCTGGCCGTAATGTACAGCTCATTGCCCTGCAGAACAAATGGCCTGGTGATGATATCCAAAATGCCGGCCGCGAGCTCCTCAGCCCTGGTTTGGCCGCAGCCATCCGCAACCACCAGAAATTCATCGCCGCCTAAGCGAAACACCATCTGGCCTTGCTGCAGGTGCCCCTTCAGACGTCTTCCCACCTCCTGAACCAGCATGTCGCCGATGTCATGACCCAGCGTATCGTTGATCGTTTTAAAGCGGTCCAGGTCGATAAACAATACGGCGGTTTCTTTCGAGGTGTCGACGCCTTCGCCAAGCAGCCGATTTAGGTCATGCCGGTTAGGCAGCCCGGTTAGCGGGTCGCTGTACGCCATTTTCTCCAGCACATGACGATCGAATAACATCGCTCCCCATGAAACCATCAGGATGAAGAACGTCGTCAGCGTCACGCCGGCCAGCAGCAATAGGTTCATCTCTCCGGCATCGGTAGAGGCCATCGCATTCGGGTTCACGCACCAGAAATCGGCGGCCTTCATGCCGGTAAAATGCATCCCGCAAATGGCCAGCCCCATCAGCAGAGCCGAAGCCCACTTCCACCAGCTGACTTCAGCATGATCGCGAAAGCGGAGGAATAGAAGCAGTGCGACGTAAGAAGCCGCCAGCGCAATGCATGCTGAGAGCAGCCAATAAGATCTGTCGTAGATAATCTCGGCAGGAAGACGCATCGCGGCCATCCCGGTATAATGCATCGCCACAATGCCGCTGCCCATGCAAAACCCGCTCAAAGCAAACTTGCCCCAGTTCACGCCTTTGGACAGCAGTATTTGAAAAGCAATAAAAGACGCCACAATGCTGCACAGCATCGATAACAGCGTAATCGGAATATCGTAGTTCACGGGCACGTTCAAATGAAAGGCGAGCATGCCGACGAAATGCATGGACCATACCCCGCTGCCCATGACGCATGAGCCGGCAACCAGCCACCATTTTTGCGTCCTGCCCCGGGACCTTGATATTTTGGCCGCCAGGTTAAGGGCCGAATAGGACGCAAATACGGCGATAATAAACGAGAGCATAACAATCCATAAATTATATGATTCATCTAACAGGACGATGGGGGCTCACTCCTTGTTGTCAACGCAGAAAAGCTCATAGAGCAAGTATAAAGGACCGCCCCTTCAAAACGAAAGAAGTATTTTAGCAAAATCCGCTATTTTTCGCCACTCTTTGCATTCGTTTTACCGCCTGAATGATATGTTTACATGACCCCGATAACCTGCCGTCACTTCCCGTCCGGATACGTCTCTTGCAGATGTTTTACCGACTGCCGGATCAGCGCCTTCAGCACTTCTGCATCGATATCCGCAACCTTGTTGATATAGACGCAGCCTTTGCCTGACGTATGCTTGCCAAAGTCCTTCAGGAGGGCTTCACGCTGTTCTTCTCCAGGCGCGAAATAGAGGCTGATCTTGGCTTTGCGGGGTGAAAAGCCCACGAGCGGCGCGTCCCCTTCATGCCCTGACGCATACTTGTAATGGTACGAACCGAAGCCGATGATGCTCGGCCCCCACATTTTCGCCGGATACCCTGTTGTTTCCGTAAAAATGTCCAGCAGCCAGTACGCATCCTGTTTCTTCCCGGGATGCTCCACCTGTTCGATGAACGCGAGGACGCTGTCATCGGTTTCTTTCGTTTTCAGCTCATACATGGTCGTCACTCCTTTTGCAGGTAAATAAAATGGCCTGCCCGTTTACCCGGGCAGACCAACGGGGTCGGCTTATTTCACCGAATAAACCCCTTCCTTGTAGGTCAAGGTGTAAACCAAGCCTTCATCCGTGAGCTTTGCCGTTTGGATCAGGTCGGATACCAGACGGGTGTTCCCCTTCGCGTCAATCTTGTATATACCTGGATCATAGCCTTCCGACAGGTAGTAAATCCCCGTCTTTCCGATGTAGTACGAGCTCACCGGCTTGTCGCTGCGCTGGGTTTCCTTGCCGCTCGACAAGTCATATTGGTACAGAACACCCGGATCGGAGGAGCTGCCAGCGGCGTTCGAGGTATAATACAAGCTTCCGTTCAAGAGCTGGGTATTAAGCACCTTTCTGGAAATCAGGGTTTTGGGCTGCGCTCCATTCACGTCGGTCTTGGCCAAATAACCAGTTGCGCCGTCGACGTAATAAATCTGGTTATCCACCATCCAGAACGGACCGGCGGCGGGAGTGAGCTTCACCTGCGTCTGGTCAGACGGGTTGACTTTGTACACCGAGCCCTCATCCTTCGGATCGCTGTCTTTGTAACCGAGCACGTACACAAAGCCGCCTTTGACGTAAATGGCGTCATTAACGCCATAGCTGGTCCCGCCCCCGTCATGCTGCTTCCGGTTGATGGCATAGACGAAGTCGTCCTGACCGATCGCCTTGAAGTCTCCGGTCTTGAGATTAACCCGGTTCAGATTATCGACCGTTTTGCCCATAATGTTAAAATCGGCATGATACAGGAAATCGCCCGACTTGACAGGACCGATCATGCTTTTGGCACCTGTTACCTCTTTCAGGGCGCCATTTAGGACTCGGTACAATGTCTCCGATCCCATCGTAAGATCGCCGCTATGAAGGTTCACGTACAGCTCATTGTCAATCATCGAGACACTCTGCAGCCAGCCGTCCGACGGCTTCCAATCCGTGAGCGAGCTCACCTTCCGAACTTTATTGTTGGTAAGGTCCATAGCATACAGTACGCCCTGATTGTTCACCGTGGATGCGATATACAGGTCATGTCCGATGACCTTCCCGCTGTGCAGTGCCGGCTCACCCGGAATGTCAACCTGAACTTCCTTTTTGCCGTCGGCCTTCCGATATAAACGCTCTAACGTGCCGCTGCTTTGATAGATCTGCTTGTAATAGTACAGCGCGTCTCCGTATTTGGTGATCGGCGTCAGTATCTTTTCGTCCGCCACCGGCTTCCGGGTGTCCTTCAGCTGGGTCAGGATACGGTCTTTGACGGCCAGCGTTTCGGCGCTCTTCTCGTCAACGACTTCGTCTCCCATCACGATCAGACCGTCCAGCCACTGGATATTTTTGCCGAGTGCCTCCGCTGCGCTTCTTAGAGGCAGAACGACGCGGCCGCCGATTTTTTGTGGAGCGACGTCCATCTTTTTGGACTCGTTATTCACCAGCATCGTGGTGCTGTTCACTTTGAACTTGATCGTTTTTTTAAGCCCATAGTTCACAAACGTAACGTCATCCGGATTTTGCGCCTCCCAAATCGTTTGCCACGAACCCTGAGAACGGAACTGCGAAGCCAGGGTTCCCATTAGGCGGATCGGTACCATGACCCTTCCGCTGCGCTGGACGATGTCATAATCACCGTAAAGATTAGTCTTTTCCCCGTTAACAAAAGCTTTTCCGTGATAATCATAAGGGATGATGACCATCTGGTCGAAGGTCTGGCTTAAAGGCTTAGGCGCCGCCTTCTCTGCCGCATAAGCCGGGACCGCCCCGCATACCAACGCCGCAGACAGCAGCAAACTCGTGAACTTCAATTTTGTCGACATCGAAAATTCTCCTTACCCTCAGAATGTAGTCTCATCTCAGACGAACCCGGCTTAATCGATCTGCCAGGGACCGCCTAGATTATAGACGTCCGGGGAAAGGAATATGTTTCTAGTTTTGTGCTAAACTCCAAAATCATGCACCTTCCATGACCTGCTTCACCAGCCGTTTGGGCGCCGCAAGCAGATATGCCTCCTTGATCAGCACGGCCAACTCATCCCAGTCCGGGACGGATGATTTATCACACGAAACCCAGCCGTGGTGCCCGATATAAGGCGTTTTGACGTAGCCTTCCTGCTGCAGCAGCAGGAACTGCTCTTCCTTGGTCGATTTGAACGAAAGGCTCGGAATGCCCTCGTTCTCCCCCATCATGACGAAAGTTTTCCCCCTGACCTTCATGACGTTGTGGCCAAAGCCGTCGATGATCTCCTCCACCTCCGGCAGCGGACGGCAGATGCCCCGTACCCGCTCCAGCATGTCCAAGCCCTGCTTTGTTTTCATGACAGCCTACCTCCCTATCTTCTCCGATACAAGTCCATCGTTTTATAGCCCGCCGCCAGCGCTGTTTTCATGTCCTCGCGACGTTTCGCCCGGGTCTCTTCCTGTACCGCACTGTAAATGTACCGGGCCCAATCCCTGCGGTATCCCGGCGTGAGGGACTGGTAGAAGGCAAGCACTTCCGGAGCATCCTGCAGGTCTTTCTCCACCTCCGGAATCAAGGTCTCATAATCGCCGACCGATTGGCTCGGTTTGGACGAAGGCTGCTTTTTGCTTCGCCCCTCTGCTTTTAAGCCGACGACCGTAAACACGTCGTTCAATCCGACCATGCGTGCAAACTTGATGCTGCTTGTCCCGATATATCCATCCTGATCTGCGCCTAGCCCTTCCAGCAGCTCATCCCTGTGAATATAGGTGGAGTACACCTTGTTTCCCTTTTTGGGATACGCCGCGTACAAATATCCCCCTTCGTTCAGATGCTTGTCGTCAATCACCGTCCGTACAAGCTCCTGCAGAGACTCCATGTCGAGCACAAAGGCGAAAATCAGGTCGTATCCGCCGTCTTTCAGCTCGGTATCGTACGATTCCAGACCGGCCAGCAGTTCCTCCCCTTCCGGCGGATACAGTACCGCCGTCTTGTTATATTTTTGCAGGTTCAACTTTTCTACGATCGTTTTTGCCATCCCCAAGAACCTCCATAAGTTAATCTATCTAATATTCTGTACTTTTTTCGTATATAGTAAAGCGAACATTCGGAGAAAAAGCAACCTCCCTTCAGCAGCGTCCACTCACAGCACGACGAAAAGAGCCCCCATAGGAATGGGGGCTCTTCGAGAATCATGCGTAACACCGCTTATTCTGCACACTTTCGTGCCGGTCATTAGATCGAGGATGTGCTTGTATCAGCAGCATCCGAGCTGCCGGAGCCCGACGTGCCGGACTGTCCGGTACTGCTTGTTCCGCTGCCGGACGTGCTGTCGCTGGAGTTACCGGATGCGCTGCCGCCTCCACTGGTGCCGGAGGTACCGCTTTGGCCGCTCGCTCCCGATCCGTTACCGTTCGCTCCTCCTCTGCCGCCCGGCCCCCGGCCGCCGCCAAATCCGCCGCCAAATCCACCGCCGCCGGTGGTCACGCCGGACTCGTTCACATAAGTGACCGTGTCACCGAGTTTGAAGCTGACGACCTTCGTACCGCCGTTCAGCTTGCCGCCTGTGTACAAGCCGTCCTTCAGCGTGCCTGTCGACGTGCCGCCTGTATAGAAGGCGTATGTCTCTCCGGACTTCAGATCCGGCGTGGAAATGACGATGGTCTGGATGTCTTTAGCCGGTGCGAAGCTCAAGACCGGTGTACCTGCGCTGTCGGTCATTGTCACGAGCGTGCCCGCCTTGACTGTGCTCGGGAACGTCATGAGCACCGAGCGCTGCGACGAGCTTTCCGATGGCGCTTGGGCCATGCCGGCGCTTCCTGCGGCAACCAGCAGACCGCCGGACTGCTCGAACGTGCCGTCATAGTCAAGGGCGCCGTTGCCGCCCGATGTCGGACCGTTCACGATCGCAGTGCCTCCGGTCATCGTGATGGAGCCGTTGGAATCCAGGCCGTCGCCTTGCGCATTCACCGTCAGGTAGCCGCCGCTGATCGTCAGCTGCGCAGTGCCGGCGCCTCCACTCGGGCCGCCAGACATGCCTTGGCCGTCCGGACGCTGCTGGGCGCCGTTTTGGTCGGCCGAGCCGTTCTGCGCCGCCTGGTCACCGGCATTCGCTTGAGTATTGGACTGCGCCGAGTCCGTACCAGACTGCGAGCTGCTGCCTGTTTGCGCAGACGATCCGGACTGCGCTTGGTCGCCCGTCTGCCCTTGGCTGCCGGTCGCTTGATCCGGCGCCTGTCCTGGCATGCCTGCCGGCGGCTGTCCGCCGAACATGCCGCCCGGCCCTTCTGAGCTGCCGCTTCCGTCGGAAGCATTCACGCCATCATCGCTGGCGACGACGTTCACCTCGCCGCCGGCGATGTTGATATCCGCGGCCTCAATGCCTTCGTAGCTGTTCTTGATGTTCACTTTGCCGCCGGAAATGACGATCGATACGTCGCCGTGAATGCCGTCATCGCCGGTCGCGAGATCCAGCTGCCCGCCGGAAACAAGGATGCTGCCATTGCTGTGCACCGTATCGTCCGCCGAGTCGATCGCGAACGTGCCGCCCGAAACGGCAATGCCCGCTTCCGCCTTGAGTCCTTTCGAGCTCGTGGACTCGCTTTCTTCATCTTCCGTCTGTGCCGCATCCGCGTCTGTTCCACTGCTGCTGTTCGTACCCGCAGCGGCGTCATCTTTCACCTGGGATGCGGAATCCTTAGCCGATGCCGCGTCGCCGCTCGTCGAATCCGCAGCCGCGCCGCTGTCTGTGCCTTGGGCACCGGACTTACCTCCCTGTCCGTCCGCTCCGGACTGGCCGCCGAAATCAGGGCGCTGCATCGGCATTTCCTCCTCATGCGGTTCGGCGTTCTCGCTGCCGCCGCCGCTCACCACATCATAGGTACCGCCGGCGATCAGCAGAGATGCCGCCGCCTGAAAGCCGTCGCTTCCGGATTCAACATGGAACGTGCCGTCCTCAATAAGCAGGTACCCTTTGTCCTTGTCCCCATCATAGGTCGTCTTGAAGCCGTCTCCACCGGCGTTGACGGTAATCGTGCCCGCTTTGACGGCGGCCAGATCGCGGCCGATAATGCCGTCATCCGCCGCGTTGATGCTCAGCGTGCCGCTGACGATTTTCAGATCGTCCTTGCTGGTGATGCCATCCTTATAATTCCCTTGCACGGTCAGCTGGCCAGTGCCGTTAATCGTCAGATCGTCCTGGCTGAACAGGGCTGCCGTCGGCGCCTCATCGGACGTATCCGCATACTTCGTGCCGTCCGACAGCGTGTTCTGCGTCCCTTTCGGCAGCGTCAGCACCGTTTTGCCGGCTTTCTTAACCTGGATGGCCGGGCCGTCCGAGCTCGCGATTTGCGCATCGTTCAGAACCAGATGCACGACGTCGTCTTCGCCCGCATCGACCACGATGCTGCCTCCTTGCAGCTTGCCGCTGATCACATACGTTCCGGCCGAGGATATCGTAACATCGCCCCCGCTGGACTTTGCGCCCGCCCCGGCTACGGTCGCGTCCGTGCCATTCAGCTTGATGACCGTGGAATCACCGGCTGACCAATCCACCGTGGTATCGTCGTCGTCATACTCCACCAAGTCCTTGATTTTCAGGCTGGCCAGCTTCGCGTTCGCTTCGCTCGCATCTACCGTTGTTGTTTCCGTCGCCTCGGTCGCCGCGCCGTCCGCCGCAGTCGTCGTATTGCTCGCCGCATTCGTCGTGCACCCGGAGGCCAGCATGGCCGACAGGATCAGAATCGCGGCAAATTTCGTTTTATAGGAATGTTTCATCGTATCAACCTCGTTTCATTTAATATTCCTGCACCGCAGGGTTCATCGTCAGCGTAATATCCAGATTGCCGTTGCGGGTCCGGATGGCGTCCAGAAATTCCTTCTGGTTCGTCTGCGGCCCCATTTTCACGGAGTACACCACCTCATAGAGGCTGCCTAGCTCCGTGGTTTTGACCTTTTTCAACTCGTATTCGACGTTGTGCATGCGGAAAATCTCCTCAAACGCCTCTTCGTAACCGAGATTCTCCGGAATCGTCACCTTGAGCGTTTTGATCGCGTCTTTGCGTGTGCCGAACTTGACCAGCTTGAGCACGTACATCAGTGCGCAGAGGATGATCGTGAACAACACGGCATAGCCAAAAGCGCCAACGCCGGCCGACAAACCAGCCGCCATGGAGAACAGAACATAAGAAATGTCCTTCGAGTCTCCCGGCGCGCTCCGGAAGCGAATGATCGAGAAGGCGCCGGCCAGGCTGAACGCCCGGGCGATATTGCTGCCGATCAGCATAATAATGATGGCTACGATCGCCGGCAGCACCATCATCGTCAAGGTGAAGCTCGGCGAATAGGCAGGCTGTGTTTTCATGTAAGTGAAGCTGATAATGGCACCCAGCACGATGGCGATAGCCAGCGTCAGAAGCGCATGGGATAACGATAATGTCGTGTCCGCAGCGGACGAATTCAAAATGGAATCGATCATAAAACAACTCTCTCCCTTTCCACAACTGGTGCATTTGCATGCCGTATCGATTTTTTATACTCGTTCCCGTATTTGGAGAAGCTTGTACGGTACATCTGATGCTCGGAGAGCATTTTGGACAGCCAGACCGGAACGGTCTTCTCGGCCTTGACCTCCATCAGCCACTGCCCCCGCTCCATCAGCTGATCGCCGTAATCTCCGGCCTCAAGCGCAAGGTCGCAGCGCCGCGAGCGGATGTTGGTGTCGAAGGTGATCCGCAGATCCCGGTTTCCCTTGCAAAACAAGGCGATGCGGTCGTATGCCAGATACACCATCGGTTTCAGCTCGTACCGGCTCAGAAAATACTCGATTTCGCTGACCACCTGGCGGTTCATGCCCTTCCGGAATTCCGGCGGAACCCCGGTCCGAACGAAATCATATGCCTCATGAAGCTTGAGCGAGGTTCTTCTTTTGTTCACCAGGCCGAACACCTTTTTCTTCAGCTCCAGATACACTTTGGCGTCGCTCTCCGGCACGCCGTACGACCGGATCCGCAGCTTTTCCCGGTACTTGGGCTTGGCCAAACTCGTACGGATGAGCGTATGATGCTCCGTGTCGTAGTACAGGTTGCTGATGGTGTAGAACTTGTTGTCCTTGTTGTTTTCATCCGGTTCCATATATGCCATCAGATCGTTGTAAATGTTGTAAAAAGCCTTGGTGTCCATCAGATACTTGTTCTCATACCGGTTAAACACTTCAATAGCCATTGTCATTTCGCTCCTTTCGTTTATGCAGGTTCACCCGGGCTCATCGCCCTTCATGTTTGTAGCTTAATGGCTTAACCTTTAACGAATCTTAAACATTGCGATAACATTCCGTTTACATTCCGATTACAAAACAAGTGCACCATTGTACAATAGGGAACAAGCGCGGGTCAGGGCTTAAGCCACCCCAACCGCAGCCCAAGGGGCCGCCGTTCAAGGCGTTAAAGGTTGATTAAAGGTTCGCTTCTTATAATAGTGAGACAATAACGCTTCGCCAGAAGGTATGAAGGAGATTACGATCATGCGGATATTAATTGTGGAAGATGAGGTCAACCTGGCCGAGGCCCTAACCCAGATTTTGAAAAAAAACCATTACTCCGTCGATGCCGTCCATGACGGCCAGACGGGTCTGGATAACGCCCTCAGCGGGATCTACGATCTGCTGCTGCTCGACATTATGCTGCCGGGGATGGATGGAATCACGCTGCTGAAGACGATCCGGGCCGAAGGCATCGCGACGCCGGTTATCATGCTTACCGCCAAGGGGGAAATTTCGGATACGATTTCGGGGCTGGACTGCGGGGCCGACGACTATGTCGCCAAGCCGTTTTCGACGGGCGAGCTGCTTGCCCGGATCCGGGCGGCGCTGCGCCGCAAAGGGGAAGTCGTCCCCGAAGACGGCCTGAAATTCGGGGATATCGAGCTGAATACATCCACGCTGAAGCTGAGCTGCAACGGCAAGGAGCTGAAGCTGATTTTGAAAGAATGCGAGCTGCTCGAGCTGCTGATGCTGCGGAAATCGGCGGTCACATCCAAGGAGCAGATGATTGAGAAGCTGTGGGGATTTGACTCCGATGCGGAGCACAACAACGTGGAAGTGTATATTTCATTTCTGCGGAAAAAGATCACGTTCCTGAACGCCTCGGTGCGGATCAGCACGATCCGTGGCGTCGGCTATGTATTGGAGGCGACTTCTTAATGTTCAAGAAGCTGCGCAACCGGTTTCTGCTGATGAACATGGTCATCATCACCATCATCATGCTGGTCGCCTTTGCAACGATTTACGTGATTACCTATCAAAACGTGCGCCGCGACATCGGCATGGAACTGGAGCGTGTCTCGGAGTTTTACCATAAGGATGGAGTGCCCGGGAAGCAAAGCCCGGGGAAGGGCTCCGGGCAGGGCGGGGCCTCGATGGCGCAGACCGGCAGCGGCGGGAAGACGGGCAGCTTGTCCGGCACTGGCAACACCGTCGCCCAGAGCCAGGCTTCTGCAGGCATCGGCGAGGAGCCGTCCGGCTCGGGAGATATGGATCCGCGCCGTCCCCGGGACGGCGGACAGACGCCGCCGCCGGAACTGTCGGTATCCTTCGAGCTGAAGACGGACCGGGAATGGAACCTCCTGTCCAAGAACACCCGGTTTGATATGGAGGATACGTTCTATGAGACGGCCAAGGAGGAGGCGGCTTCAAAGCCCGTCCGCAACGCCCAGTTCACACTGGAGGGAACGCGCTGGGCTTACAGCGTTCAGCAGACTCCGAGCGGCTACTCCATCGTGTTCCTCGACGTGACGGCCCAGCTGAAAATCATCACCACCCTGATCTACACCTTTTCCATCGTGGCGCTGGTCATGCTGGCTGTCATCTATCTGACGAGCCGATATTTCGCCAACCGGTCCATCGAACCGGTCCGCGAAGCCTTCGACAAGCAGAAGCAGTTTATCGCGGACGCTTCGCATGAGCTGAAGACGCCGCTTGCGGTCATCAACACGAATGCCGACGTCCTTCTGGCCAACAGCGACGAGTCGATCCGGTCGCAGTCGAAATGGCTGCAGCATATTAAATCAGAGACCGAGCGCATGAAGACGCTCACGAACGATCTCTTGTACCTGACTCAGATGGACGATGCGCGGGGCCATATGATCTTCGTGCCGTTTGACCTCAGCGAGGCAGTCGAAAGCGTCATCCTTACGATGGAAGCCGTTATTTTCGAAAAGGAGCTGTCCTTCACCTATGATATCGAGCCGCATCTGACCCTGACCGGCAGCAGCGAGCAGATCAAGCAGGTCGTCATGATCCTGCTGGACAACGCCGTCAAATATACCAATCCCCGGGGCTCGATCCATCTAAGTTTGAAGAAACAGCATAACCATCAGCTGCTGAGGGTGACGAACACGGGCGAGGGCATCGCCCCGGAGCATCTGGACAGCATCTTTGACCGCTTCTACCGCGTCGACGCCTCCCGCTCCCGTAGGCACGGCGGATACGGCCTTGGCCTGGCGATCGCCAAATCGATCATTGAGCAGCATAAAGGGAAAATATCCGTGAAAAGCGTGCCGAACGAGAAAACGACGTTTGATGTGCAGCTGGGGTAAGCCCTTTTGCCGGCCACGCCACCGTCGAGCCGAATAATGAACGGTCCGTCCGCTTATTGGACAAACTGCATTTTGTCCGGTTACCAGAGCTGCAGCAGGGTTTGGTTTACTTTGAATTCACAAGGGACCGGCACATGGCCGGGCTATAAACGGTAGTGAATAGCATAAAGGCACCCTTTGGGGTGCCTCCTTTTTTAGATATAAGAGAAGATAAGCTTCAGAGACTCAGGCTTCCTTTATCGCAAGAGAAGCCGTCATACCACAGCCTAAGCTTGTTACTTCTGCCCGTCCTGCTCCGCCAGCTGCTGCTGGGCCAGCCGGATCATTTCGCGGACCATCGATCCGCCGATTTTACCGCCGACATGGCCGACGGATTCCGTCGTCAGCTCGCCGTTACCGTCCGGACTGAGCGGCACGCCGAGCTCTTTGGCGACTTCGTATTTCACGTCATCCGGCCGGTTCGGGTCCACGTCATACCCCTCGCGCCGCATGACTTCCGCTTTAAAATTCTGCATTCCCCTGGCCACACCAGGCACCGCGTATTTTCGGTTTCTTCTGGACATTCCTGCTTCATCTCCCCATCGGTTTTCCCTTAACATGCCCGGAGACGGCAAGGGCCATCCTTTATAAATGCTGCCTGATCCTGCCTCCTGTATTAAGGCTTATATATGGGGTTTATCCTGGAACGGAATGCCTCCTTTACGCTGGGCCAAAATTTGCGGAATATGCAGCTCGCGCAGCATAGGGATGACCTCCTGCATGCTGGTTTTGTTGAACTTTTTCAAAATGCTGTTGATCTGCGACTTTAACGTGGACGGCTCCACCTGCCGCGCTTTGCAGATTTCCTGGCGGGTGTAGTCCTGCAGGAGCAAATCCAGCACCTCGATTTCGGTCGGCGTCAGCTTCGTCAGAATATGAAAGTTATGAATCAGGCTGTCCTCCGTCGACTTGATCCGTTTAAACTCCCGGGTGATTTTCCCGGCAATATTGGCATGCAGCGACGGCATATCGTAATACGCGTCTTTGATGGCGCTCAGAATCTCCTCGGCCGGCATGTTCTTCAGCAAATAGTTCGTTACCCCGATCTCGAACGCCCGGAACACGGTGTCGTCGGTCTCATTTACGGTCAGCATGACGATTTTGACGTTCGGCATGTAATTCAAAATTTCCGACGAGGCGCGCAAACCCGCCTGCTTATCCTCAAGTTCAATGTCCATCAGGATGATATCCGGCTTCGTAAGCGCTGCCAACATCGTCCCTTCGTAGCCGCTGGCGGCCCTGCCGACGCACTCGATCTCCGGATCCTTCGTCAGAATCATCTGATAGCGTTTGGCGATCAGGTTATCGTCTTCGACGATCAGCACCTTGATGACAGGATTACTCATGCGGTCTTCCCCCTTCCGTCTTTGCTATCGAAAGCAGAGGCATGATGATATGAAACGTGCTGCCCTCTCCCGGTTTGCTGACAGCTCCGATTTTGCCCCCGTGCGTCGTAATAATGGCCCGGCATAACGACAAGCCCATGCCCCAGTTGGTGGACGTAGGCTTGGACGAATAAAACGGCTGAAAGATGTTTGCCGCATCCTCTTCAGGAAAGCCGACACCGTTATCGCGGATGACCAGCTCCACCCATTTATGTTTTACATGCGTTTCGATCTCGATTCTTCTCGATTTCTCCGGAATGTGCTCCAGCGCATCGATCGCATTGGATACGATATTTTCCACAGCCTGAGAAAAATAATACGGATCCGCCATCACCATGAGCTTCCGCTGATTTCTCGCGTAGTCCACCTGCACGGCCTTCAGCTCCAGGCTCATATCGCTCAGCACCTTTCCGATCAGCTCGTCGATGGCGACGGGTTCAAGGTCCAGTTTGGACTTGACCGTCTTCTGGTGGATTACGTCCAGTCTATCATAGATGCTGCGGCAGCGCTGTTCGATGACTTTGATCTCCCCCACCACCTCGGGCGACTTCTCGCACATCTCCTCCAAAAACTCCGTCTGCGCCATGATGGCCAGGAGCTCGTTTTTCATATAATGGCTGAACACCCGCGACGTCAGCACGGCGGAATCGATGTTGCGGGAAATGAACGATTCCTGATTGCGGATGCTGTTCTGGATCCGGGCATACTTGTAGATGCCATACAGGCTGACGAACAGGCAGAACCCCGCGATGTAGGGCAGAAGAATATAGATGGACGGGTTGCCGACCAGGTTGATCGGCTTGTACCGGATGAAGTGAGCTGCTTTGGATACAATGATCAGCATGTCCGGAGCCCAGAAATTGATGTAATAATACGTCACCTGAACCGATACATAGCCGATCAGGATCATCAGGATGTTGCTGCGGATTTGGCGAACCTTCGGCGCATCAAAAAACGCATACACCAGCAGCAGAATTCCCGCGGCGATGTACAGCGCGTTCACGACTGAAGTCACCCGGTGAAACGTCTCGTACGCGGAGATCAGGTCCTGGGATGAGGTATAGGCCGGATACAGCTTGTAGTAAAGCCATGTATAAAAGCCCGGATCATACGCGATCACCTGAATGATGCACGGTACGGCCAACAGCGGCAGGATCAGGCGGCTTCGCTTCCGCGGCACGGTGAACGCAAAATAGATGGCCGAGCACAGCCCCGTATACAGGAATGTCATCGTAAAAAAAACGGACATCCGAATCAGCACCATCCGGGAAACCGGCAGAAACATCAGCTGGTTTTGGAACTTTTGGCTGATCCCGAAATAGCTGTACAGGCTGTAATAGTAATACGCATCCTTGGACATGTAGATGATGATGCCGGAAACGACGAGCAGATAGGACAGCCCCATCACCAGCATGAACAGCGTGGCTTTCGTATATTTTTGCTGCGTGAGACAGAAGATGGCTATAGCGATAAAAAGGATAAACACCAGGAAGATAAACATGATGACTCCATCCTATATAGATTGAATTTATGAAAACCCCAACTTTGTTACGATTATTCCCCGTGGATCATGGAATGACAAGTAGAAACTTTAGTTCATTCTATATAACCTCTAAATTTAACAAATTTTAAGGCACGCCGTTCCTCTTGTAAAGGTTGAAATTTTATGCAACCTCTGCCGCTCTTGCTCCTTTCCGGCTCATCCGGTCTGCCCCGGTTCTTCTCCCGAACACCTGACTTCCGGGCACCTGAAAGGGCTCATCCCCGGCCGATGATAAAAGTTCAACCTTACCCGGCTGCCTGATACGATCTAATATTAAAAGCACAACGAGATACAGGAGGGGTTCATTTTGAGGAAAAAGCACAGCTTCATCGGCATGCTTCTCGTCACGGCGCTCACCTTGACTGCGGTCGGCTGCAGCTCCAATAATGCCGGCGATCAAGGCAGCAGCGGCGGCGGCGACCAGGGTAAGGTCGTCTTGCAATATTACACATGGACGGATGAAGAAAACTACATGCGCAAGGTCGTGGATGCCTTCAATGCCAAAAATCCGGACATTGAGGTCAAAATGAACACGATCAGCAACAACTCCGACGAATACAATACCAAAATCATGAACAACCTGTCCGGCGGTTCAAAAATGGACGTCTACAGCATCAACGGTACGAGCAGCCTTGGGCTGTACGCATCCCGGAACCAGCTGGTCGACCTGTCCGACCCAATTAAGCAGGCGAACCTGGATGTTGGCGCCTACGGCCCGAGCTTCCAGGACATCACCCAGGTGCTCACCCAAGGGAAGTATTACGCCCTGCCTTACCGTACCTCCGAATATGCGCTGTTCTACAACAAGGCCATTTTTGAAAAAGAAGGCATTGAACCTCCCAAGCAAATGACTTGGAATGAATACGCGGATTTGGCTAAAAGCCTGACCAAGGGAGACGGTTCAAGCAAGCAGTGGGGCGGCTATTATGCCGACTGGATCACGGCTCCGCTCGGAGCACTGCAGCAAGGAACGACCCTGCTGGACGACAACCTGGACAAAGTCGGCGATTGGCTGAAATTCCAGGACCGCCTGTATGAGCAGGACAAGTCCCACATGAGCTACAAACAAATGAAAGCGGAAAGCATCGACTGGATCAAGCAGTTTGAAAGCGGCAACGTGGCCATGATGGTCAACGGCGAATGGACGATCAGCATGCTAAAAGCGGACATCGCTGCCGGCAAAACGGATATCGACTTCGACATGGCTCCGCTTCCGCAGCCGGACGGTGTCAAGGATCCGGTCACCGTCGGCGGCGTCAGCACCTTTATGGGTATCAACCCGGCCAGCGGCAATCAAGACGCCGCCTTCAAGTTCGTGCAGTTCGTCACCGGCCAGGAAGGCGAATCGATCATCGCCGACTCCGGCGTGCTGCCTGCTTTCTCCAGCGACAAGACCAAGGATTCCTTCCTGAACGGGACGGGCATCCAGGGCAGCGGCTTCTTCTTCGAAGCGAAGGCTGTAGCGGAGAACCAGCCGGTAGGACAGATCGAAGAAGTGAACCGCGTATACGGCGAACAGCGGGATCTGTTCCTGTTCCACGAGCAGGATGCCGATAAGACGATTCAAAACTTTATGTCCCAGCGCCAGTCGGTTCTGAACAAATAAGTAAGCTGCATGCGACCTTCTGCCGCGCGGTTTTAAGGCGGCAGAAGGTCTTTCAATGATGACAGACGTCACGAAAAGGGAGTTGATGGAACGTGACAAACAGACGTCTTTTACAGTGGAAAACCTATGTGCCAGGAACCTTGTTCATCCTTCCGGCCTTCGTGCTTTTTGCCATTTTTATTTTCCTTCCGCTGCTTTACGGTTTGTATATGAGCTTTACCGATTACGGCGGATTTAATATCAAGCCCCACTTGATCGGCCTGGACAACTACCAGAAGCTGATGAAGGACGACTATTTCCTTATTTCGCTGAAAAACAATCTGATCTATACCGTCCTGTTCGTGCCGCTCACGATGGCGCTGGCTCTCTTCTCGGCCATTGCCCTGAACAACGTGCTGCGCCTGAAGCGGTACCTGCGGATGGCCTTTTATCTCCCGCAGATCACCTCGATGGTGTCGATCGCCATCGTCTGGGGACTGCTGTTCAACCCGATGTCCGGTCCGATCAACCAGATCCTGAAAGCGGTCGGCATCGCCAATCCGCCGCAGTGGCTGATGTCTTCCCACTGGGCGCTGCTCGCCATCGTGCTCGTCGCAGTGTGGAAAAGCTTCGGCTATTATATGATCATTTTGCTTGCGGGCATTCAGGGCGTCCCGGAATATTTGTATGAGTCGGCCAAACTGGACGGCGCCGGCAAATTCCAGCGCTTCCTCTACGTTACGCTGCCCGGATTGTCGCCTACCTTATTCATGGTGCTTGTGCTGACCATCATCAATTCCTTTCAGGTCTTCGACCTCGTCTCGGTCATGACCGACGGCGGTCCGGGACGATCCACCAACGTACTCGTGTTCCGGATTTACCAAGAAGCGTTCATCAACTACCGGATGGGCTACGCTTCCGCCATGTCGATGGTCTTGTTCATCATCATCATGATTATTTCGCTGATCCAGTTCAAACTGGAGAAGAAGTGGGTCACTTACTAAGATGGGAGGAGAGTGCACATGTTGAATGCCGTCGGAAGTACCAGAAGAGACAAGCTGCTGCATACGCTTCTGCTGGTCTTGTTGGTCGTCGCTTCGATCATCACCCTTTTCCCCTTCTTATGGATGATATCGACTTCGCTTCGCACGGATGTGGACCTGTTCAAAAACCCGACGAACTGGATTCCCCATTCGTTATATTTAGACAATTACAAGCAAGTGTGGGAGACGATCCCGTTTGCCCGGTATTTTCTGAACACGCTGAAGCTGTCCGTGATCATCACGGTGGTGCAGGTGATCATCTGCTCCATGGCGGCTTATGCGTTCGCCAAGCTGAAGGTGCCTTTCAAAGGCGTCGTGTTCATTTTGTTCATGACGAACCTGATGATGCCTTGGCATTCGATCATGGTTCCGCAGTTTTCGATCGTCAGCCATTTGGGCTTGTACAACACCCATATCGGCTACATTCTAATCCAGCTCTTCAGCGGATTCGGCATCTTCTTGCTGCGGCAGTTCTTTCTGACGCTGCCGATCGAGCTGAACGAAGCCGCGCGGGTGGACGGATTTAACGAATGGCGTATCTTTTGGCGGATCATCATGCCGCTGGCGGCACCCGGGGTATCCACACTGGCGATCTTCACCTTTACGTATATGTGGAACGACTATCTGGCGCCGCTGATCTATTTGAACGACGACACCTTAAAAACGCTGCAGCTCGGGCTGAAAGCATTCCAGACCGAACATACGATGGATTACGGCCTGCTGATGGCCGGAACGTTGTTGTCCACGCTGCCAATGATTATCGTATTCCTGATCGGCGAGAGGTTCTTTATTCAGGGCGTGGCCACGACCGGCATGAAAAACTAGTAAATGCAGCAAAGGAGAGGTATTATGGCAACAAATTTGAAGCATTTTGTACAAGTGAAGGGTCAGGATTTTACGGTTGATGGGGAAAAGATCTTGTTCCGCGGATTTGGACTCGGCTCATGGATGAACCTGGAGCATTTCATGATCGGACTGCCGGGAACGGACACGATGATCAAGCAGGCCTTTGCGGAAGTGTACGGCAAAGAGCGCAGCGACAGGTTCTTCGACCGATTCCTGCTGGAGTTCGTGGACGAACAAGACTTTCAGTTCTTGAAAAAGCTTGGCGTCAACTCACTGCGCATTCCGTTTAACTACAAATATTTTATCGATGACCAGCACCCCGGCGAATATAAAAACCGCTTTAAGTACCTGGATCACATCGTGTCCTTATGCGAAAAATACGAAATTTACGCGATCCTCGACCTTCACTCCGTTCCCGGCGGGCAGAATCCGGACTGGCACTGCGATACGAACTCCGGCCTGCCGCTGTTCTGGGAATACGGAGCGCTGCGCGACACCGTGATCGGGCTCTGGGGGCATATCGCCGACTACTACAAGGACCAGCCTTGGGTGGCAGCCTACGACATCGTCAACGAGCCGTCGCTCGTCACGAACGCCGAAGTGTTCAACGAGTTTTACCACAAAGTCATCGCGGAGATCCGCAAGGTGGACCCGCACCATATTATTTTCATCGAAGGCAACAAATTCACCACCGACTTCTCGATGCTGGATCCGGTAGACGACCCGCAGGTGGCCTATGAGTTCCACTTCTATCCGTTCGTGGATGAGCCCGCTGTGCTCACGCCGGAAATGGACCGTACCCGCCGCCGGGAAATCTTCAAGGATGCCTTCGGCCAATTGGTCAGCATTCGGGACAAATACAAACGCCCGCTCTGGTGCGGCGAGCTCGGACTCGTGTTCAGCCAAGAATCGATCGACTTTGAGATGACGATTATCGAGGACATGCTCGACCTGTGCGAGGAGAGCGACGTCTCCTGGGCGCTGTGGACTTATAAGGACGCGGCCACGATGGGTATCGTGTATCCCCGGGAAGATACGCCGTGGCGTCAGCTCACCGGACGGATCAAAGAGGTGTGGAACCAGCATCAGGAGCAGGAAAAAGGCGAAGCACTCGTCGATTACATGGCCGAAACGCACTTCAAGCCGATCTCCAAGGAAGAGCGCTATCCGCTGCAGTTCCGCATGCGGACAATCATGCAGGTCATTTGCGTCGAGCAGAACCTGAAGCCGTTCCTGCGTGAGCTGCCTTGGGAAGAAGCGTACCGGCTTCCTGAGTCCTTCCACTGGGACCAATGCGAGCAGTGGGACGAGCTGTCGGCCGTGATCCGAAAGTACACGGGCAGTGAGGAATAAGTTCAATTGAACAAGTGAATGAACGTAAAAAAGACCGCAGCCATGGAAGCTGCGGTCTTTTTCGATGGATGGGAAGGGAGCTTCGGCTGACCTTCTCTGTAAGGTATGGAGATTGGATGCCCCCTGTAGAAGGTTATCGGGTTTAGGTGCCGCAATAGGTCCGATAACGGCACGATGGCTCCGGTACGACGGCATACTCAGCTTGTTCCGGCGTATGCGCGTAAGGATCGGCAAGAACCTGCAGCAGCTGGTGCATCACTTCGTAATCGCCGTCCTGCTCCGCCGCCTCCAGCGCTTCCTCCACCCGGTGGTTCCGCGGGATGACCGCCGGATTGCTGTCCCGCATCAACTGATGTGCAGCCTCTTGGGTTTCGGACTGCCGGTCAAGCCTTGCCTGCCAGCGCCCATGCCAGGCCTCGAATTCTTCGGTGCCATGCAGCCGCGTCCCCTCCAACCGGTCAAACGTTAAAGCAAGAAACGTATTGGTATAGTCAGCGCGGTGGGTCTTCATCATCTCCAGAAGCTCCTCGATGAGCGCCTCGTCCTCCGGCTCTTCCTGGAAGATCCCGAGCTTCGCCCTCATCCCGGCAAGCCAGTGATCATTAAACAGCCCGGCAAAAGTCCCGACCGCGTTCTCCGCCAGTTTAACGGCCTGCTCCTCGTCCTCATGCAGCAGCGGCAGCAAGGCTTCGGCCAATCTGGCGAGATTCCAGGAGCCGATGTACGGCTGGTTGCCGTAGGCATACCGGCCTTGCGAGTCGATGGAGCTGAATACGGTGGCCGGATCGTAGGTGTCCATAAAGGCGCACGGACCATAGTCGATCGTTTCCCCGCTGAGGGTCATGTTGTCCGTATTCATGACGCCGTGAACGAATCCGACCAGCTGCCATTTGGCGATCAGGGCGGCCTGACGCTTGATTACTTCCTGCAACAGCACGAGGTAGCGGTTCTCGCCGGAGGCAAGATCAGCGTCCGGATAATGCCTCTGCAGAGTATAATCGGCCAAAGCCCGCAGGTCATCTGTCGTGCCCGCTCCCCGCGCGAACTGAAACGTGCCGACGCGGATATGGCTGGCCGCCACGCGGGTCACAATCGCGCCCGGCAGTTCCTTCTCGCGGGTGATCGGCTGGCCGGTCGCCGTCACCGCCAGGCTGCGCGTCGTGGGAATGCCGAGGCCATGCATAGCCTCGCTGATGATGTACTCGCGCAGCATCGGCCCCAGGGCCGCCCGTCCGTCGCCTCCCCGGGAGTATGGCGTGCGGCCCGCTCCTTTCAGCTGAATATCTATTCGCTCACCCTGCGGAGAGATCTGCTCCCCCAGCAGGATCGCCCGCCCGTCGCCCAGCATCGTGAGATGGCCGAATTGATGACCGGCGTATGCCTGAGCGAGTGGCTGCGCCCCTTCCGGAACGCGATTTCCCGCCAGTTCCGCCGCCCCTTCATCGCTCATGAGCACCTGAGCGTTCAAGCCCAGCGACGCGGCGAGCGGCTCGTTAAATACGACGATCCGCGGCGAGCGCACCGGCACCGGATCCTGCCGGGTATAAAACAGATCCGGCAGTCCGGCGTAGCTGTTGTCAAAATGCCATCCCGCCTCCAGCTTTCCTTGTGTATCTGTCATAAAGGTCTCCTTTTTAAATCCTAATGAAATCTTCTTCGTATCATGGCAACCTGTTTTCTTCCGACCAAGGCCGGTTCCACTGCTTCATAGCCTGTGCCGTACGGAATTTATTATACGGCTCAGGGCAGCGGCGGCCGAACCACGGCTGATCATTCTATTATAAAAGAACACAGCGGAAGAGGCCATGCGGCCGTTCTGTCAGACTGCGCACAAACAAACCCCGCCATTCGTGCAGAATGGCGGGGCTGACTCCATTATACGTTATCCTTTGAGTTTAATGACACCGGACTCTCGCTCACGCTCTTTGTCTTCCTCTTTGTCCTCGCCGACCAGGTCCCTGGCGGAAGATTTGAATTCGGAGAGCGTGCGTCCTACGGCACGACCCAGTTCCGGCAGCTTGGAAGGTCCGAACAAAATCAGCACGACGACCAGAATCATCATCAACCCGGCAAATCCCACGTTTTGAAACATAACCAATCAGCTCCTTCTCACTTATCATGGTAAAAACCATTTATCATATCAAAGTCAGCGCTCCCGGCCTTACTTCTTCTTGGAATCCGGCTTCACGGCCACCGCTTCGATTTCGATCAGCCAGTCGGAGCTCACCAGGCTTGCCACGCCTACCGTAGAGCGGGCCGGCTTCACCGGATTGGCCTCCGTATTGAAAAACTGCGCATAGGCATCGAACCATCCCGTGTAATCGAACGTGCCGCCCTTCTGGGCGTCAGGAGCAATGTATACCCGCAGGTAAACGACGTCCTTCAGGCCAAGGCCCTGCTCCTTCAGCTGCTTCTCGATTTCCTTCAAAATGCCGATGCCCTGCGTTTTCGTATCCCCGTAGCGTTCGTAGACCGTCTTGCCGTCCTTGTTCAGCACAGGCGGGACGGTGCCGCTCGTGAACAGATACGATGCGCCTTCGGGAACGACCACACCGCTGGAAATGGACGACGACGGGCTGCCGTAAAATAAAGGTGCTGGCGCCGTCTTGGTCGGTTTCGCCGGGGTATGGGCGGCGCTGTCAGCATAAGCCGTGACGCTGACTGTGCCAAGCAGAACCGTCATCAGCAGCGCCGCTTTCGCTTTTTTCATCATGGAATCAAGCTCCTTCTCTTATGGATTTATGATTTCATCACGCGCTGATGAATATCGGTGACCGCCTCGCGGGCGGACTCGATCGCACCGGCCTGCCAGGCCGTAATATAGCTGATATGCTCACCTGCCAGGTATATCCGGTTGTCAGGCTTACAAAGGGTAGGGTAGTAGGTTTTGCGGTCGTTCGCCGAGTACGAAACCCAGCCACCCTCCTGGTACTTGACCGTTTTCCAGTTGATCGAATAGGAGGATTCGAACTCTTTCGGATACTGCGGGTGAATCTTGGCTCCCTGTGCCAGCGCGAGTTTCTCCCGCTCCGCGTACGACATGGCTCCGAGCTTGTCGGCAACGCCGCCGTAGGCATAGTAGCCGAGCAGGACTCCCTTTTTCCCGAAATAATCGGTCGGCGGGTAATAGATCTGCGTAATGTCCATATTCGTCAAGCTGCTGCCCCCGTACAGGTGCTCATCCTCTTCCCAGAAGCGCCGCTTGAACTGCAGCCCGATCTTCCCGGCCGATGCGTAGTTTATGCTCTGAATCGCCTTGGACATTTCGGGGGAAAAATCGGCCGGGATCTTCTTCAGCACCGATAACGGAATCGTGCATATGCAGTAATCTCCTTTGACCTCCTGCTCCCGGCCGGAGGACATGTCGGTGTATACGACCCGCACGCCGGTCGAGGACTGGCGGATCTCCTTGACCTCGGCCCGGTATTTGATCCGCTGGCCGACCCGCTTCTCGAACGCCTTCGCAATGGCGTCCATCCCGCCGATCGGGTGGAACATCATCATCTGCTGGTCATATTCGTACTCATTGCTGAAGTACTTGCCGAATCCGGAGTTGATGATCGCCTTCAGGTCGAACGGATCGCGGAGCACCCCGGCATCAAGGCGGCTTCCCGGCTCATCCTTGTAGCCGCCGCGCTGCGAGCCTTTGTAGAACAAATCGGGGTTTAGGTCGCCCTCTACCTTTAAGTAATCGACGAGCTTCGTCTTCTCCTCGGCCGTAAGCGGGAGATCGAGCGCGTCCTGGTCGACCGCCTTCGCGAGCATTTCCGCGACGTAGCCGCGCACATCCGCTTTGGCGGCCCGCTTCGGCACCTTCTGGCCGGACAAAGCGCCTACGTTTTCATTGTAGTAATAGCCGCTCTCGTTCACGTTGTTGAACGGTTCGATCGCAACGCCGAATTTCCGGCAGTATTCCAAGGTGACATGGAATTGCGGTATGCGCATCGGGCCCGCATTGAAATACAAACCCTTATCGAAGCGGGACGTTTGGATGTCCGAGCCGATTTCTGCTTCCGACGTGCCTCCGCGGATGGTCCAGCATCGGCCGCCTGCTCGGCTTTTCGCCTCAAGAATCGTGCAGTCGTACCCGGCCAATCCCAGTTCGTACGCTGCCGTCATGCCGGCGATCCCGGCGCCGAGAATAATGATTTTTTTGCCGCCCCGTCCGCTTAAGTGCAGATCATTCGGCCCCGGCGGTTCATATTCGGCGGCCTTCAACGTCTCCGGCGACAGCAGACCCATCGTTCCCATCAGACTGAAGACGGCTACGGATCCCCCCACCTTGCCGACAGTCGACAGAAATTGTCTGCGGGTCATCTCTTTCGGTTGCTCCTTCATCGTCACCTCGATCACTCCTTCACTAGTGGATTGGAACCTCTTGAGGCGATCTTAGCAAAGAACTTTGATTTTCGGTGATTTTGTGTAAGGATTTCTGACAGTGTTTTTTTATTTTTAAAAAACCGATTGCTTTTTCAAAGGGATTTCCTTAAAATCATGTCATAATTCCTTCCATAAGATTCCGAAAGGTGTATCTCTTCTCTTCCGTTTATCTTCTCTTTAGGTTTCAATCCTGGCCATTTCCGCAAATAGCCCGGGGTTAACTATACTTGCACAGGAGGTAAAAAGTATGGAGAGCAAGGTGATGAGCATTGGGGTCGTCTGCGAGCTGACCGGCTTGTCGGAACGCCAGATCCGGTATTACGAGGAACGGAAACTGATCTTCCCGGAGCGGACGAAAGGAGGTAACCGCCGTTATTCTTTTGAAGACGTGAAGGCCATACAGGACATACATCAAAAAATGCAGGAGGGATTTAATACGCTGGAGCTGAAGGAAATGAAAAAATCGAAAACGCCGCGCTGCACGCCGGTCTTCCGGTAACGGACATGACTTGGGAGGAGTGACATTCGCCAATGGAAGCGAAAAATACGATGACCCTGCTTGGCCATATCGCCGAGCTTAGAAAACGGATCCTTCGGATCGCCGCCGTATTCATCGTCAGTATGGCAGCCGGCCTGGTAGCAGCCCCCCATATCCTGACGCTGCTGCGGACGCATTCCCCGCTCCAGGTCGCATGGAACGTCTTCTCACCATGGGACGGACTGCGAATCTATATGAGCATTGCCATGGTGCTTTCGCTGCTGCCGACCGTGCCTTTCGGGATGCTTCAAATCTGGCGGTTCGTCAGCCAGGGGCTCAAGCCTGGCGAGCAGAAGGCCGCAGTCCGCTACATCCCGTTCTCCGCCGCCTGCTTTCTGGTGGGTGTGGCCTTTGCGTATTTCGTCGTCTTTCCGATGAGCCTGCGCTTTACGGCCGGCATCAACCGCCAGATCGGCCTTGTGGAGACCTATGGCGTCTCTCAGTACTTCGGATTTATGTTCAATATCATGATTCCGCTCGCCATCGCCTTCGAGCTGCCCGTGATCGTCATGTTTCTGGCCCGGATCGGAATCTTAAGCCCTTCGGTTCTAAAAGGGATGAGGCGTTACGCCTACGTCATTCTGGTCGCCGTGGCTGCGCTGATCTCGCCGCCCGACCTCGTCTCCCATCTGATGGTGGCCATCCCCTTGATCGCATTGTACGAAATCAGCGCCTGGCTGGCGGGCTGGGTCCATCGCAAGAAGCAGCGCGCCAAGGAGGCCTTAGAGCTTACTGGCGCGGATCGCACCTATTCGGCAACCTAAACTGCAGAAATGGAAGTGCAAGTGTATGGGATTGCAGCTGCAGTGCCCATTCTAGGGGAAAGTTCCTCACATGAACGCAAAAAGGAAGCTGTCTCCCTGAGAGGGAGCAGCTTCCTCATGATTTTCTGGCGATATTGCAGGGATTCTATCTCCCGCTCACGTTTTTATGGTTTCGCCTTGTTAGGGCTTTAGGCGTTGACCAATCCACGGACGAAGGTTTCAAAATCCGGCGCCAGCCGGGTAATCCGACGCCCGTTTGCCTGATCCACATGCACTACCTCAGGCTCCCCGTCGTTGCCGGAGCCGCGGTAATCCAGCATAACCACGCCGGATTCCTGTGGGCCATCGCAAATGACGACGCCGAATTCCGGATAACCTCCGTTCTCGATAATGGACCGGCTGCCGGAGGCGCCGCAGAGCGACTTGGGCTTGTCCCGGCCGATGCCGAGCATGCCGGTAATCCGGACCCCGCTTGGTGCTCCATCAGCGGCTTCCCCCAGCGGGAAGTACCGGCTGCGGGGGATGCCCCCGTTATGTATTTTCATCATCTGCACATAAAACGCCGGCAGCTTGAACACCAGTTCCTCCTGCACGGAATCGATCAGATCATCCGTTGGCGGTGCCGAAACGTACGATTCCGAATCGGGATCGGCGTCATTCCAGAAGTTGTTGATATCGAAACCAATGTTTGGCGAGTCATACCCTTCGCCTAAATCGGTTTCACTGGATGGGATGACATCCACGGAAGCCACGACCGCCGCAGCACCGCCCGTTTCTTCTGTTTCCTCGGCGTCATCCGAGTCGCTGTCGTCCGCCGAATCGTCGGATTCCACGTCTTCATCCGTCTCTTCCTCGAACTCCCCAGCCTTCTTGGCGCGAATCCATTCCAGGAACTCCAACGTATCCTCATCCCCCGGCTCCAGCTCATCGGCACGGGTAAACTCCCGCTCGGCGTCATCGTACTGTTCCAGGTAATAGTAGGCCAGTCCAATCCGGTAATGCCAGAGCGGATCATCCGCTCCTTCTTCGGCAACGGTCAGAAACTGCTGCACCGCCTCCTCGTAGCGCTCCAGATTGTTCAGCGCCCGGCCCAAATGGCTGACCAGCTCGTAATTCCTTTCCTCGGCGGGAATTTCCGTCACGGCCTCCACGATCCGTTCGTAATCATCCTCTTCATGCCATGTTTCCAACTGTTCCAACAAATCCTCGCTCATCCTCTTGCCCCCCAGCATTATCCTTCTTGGTGTGATTATAGCATTTTCCGAAGGAGGTTCTCCAGGCCACGACCGCATCAGGGAGCAGCATTGCATTTATGAATGGTACGTCTAAGACGGCGCGCTGTTGTGGATGTGCCCTTTTGAATAAAAAGAAGGCTGCAGCCGGGACGCTTCACACAGCCTGTTGCAGTCTTCACTGGCGTCACTGCTCTACAATCTTTTACAGCGGTGGTTGCTGTACCCCCAACTTGATCCAGCCTTCCTTCGATGGACCGTAGACGGCCGGTATGCCCAGTCCCGCTTGGCGCATCAGAACCGTCGCCTGGCCCCGGTGATGAGCAATATGCTTGATAAGCCCCATCAGGATGGATGCATTGGATTCCATTCGTCCAAAAGCGTTCTGCACCTTGCTAAGCGACTCGTCGGTCCACTGCTCTTCCAGTGCCTTGGCGGTCTCCGAGCTGACCGTCCGGAAAGTATCCGCAATTTCCTTGGCGGAAGGGACTTCACCCGGATTCGCAACCTTGTCCATCGCAACGCCGAATTCATTCAAATAGTCGGGGACATTCGAGACGAAGTGCCAAGCGATTCTGCCCAAAGTGCGTCCTTCCGGATAGACCTGCTGCCCCAGTGATTCATCCGTCAGGGCATCCAGGATCCCCTGCGTCAATTCGGCTTCCTTGTTCCATTCCATAATAAAATCTTGAACCGTCACATACATAACATACTTCCTCCTTTAAGTTGATCAAACTCCCTACGACCAGCCTCTGCTTCCTTTCGGCCTTTCATACATCCATCATATCGCATATTGGTGACAGGGTTTGTCATAGTTATAGGCTTATCCATAAAAAATTAGGAATGCAAAAAAACCGACTCATAGCGATCATGTGTCGGTTTCTCGCTTCAATATTTTTTACACCATAAATTCCGCCATAATTTCCTCGATATCGTAAGGCGTCAGCCCTTGCTCCACGGAGAACACCGCATCGGCCTGCCCCGGGGTCTCGGTCAGCTCCCCTCGGGCCTTGGCATGGAGCGTGAACAGATCATACAGGTCCGGTTTCCGCAGGGTCGTCATGGCTTTGCCTATTTCATCCGAACCATCCTCAGGCACCGGACTCGTTTCTACAGCTCTCCCTCCAGAAAACGAATCAGATACGTTTCGGGCTGCTCGAGAAACTCTCCTAAACCGCACAAGTCCGAATAATTCTCATGCTCGACGTCATAGCAGCCGATCCATCCCTTTTTCTTCGGATTCCATACGAGCTGAAGATCCGAGTAGTTGTCTATGTCAGCCGACAGGCGCAGCAGCTTCAGCCGCCCGATCTTCATCGGAATCGTGTCGGTCAATGCGAAGAAATCGATATGCCGGATAGCGTATTCATTGGGGGCCAGCTCAAGGCGCAGGTTGCCACCGGTCAACAAAATGACCAACTCCTCTGGCAATTTATAGGCTCTGAGCTCATGTTTCTTATTCGCTAGATCATGAAATCCCGGCGGTTCCAGCGATTTCAAATAGTCCGCCAGGACTGCGTTCTTTTGGCTGACCGCAATCGTATACGGCCGGTCGCCGTCCTTCTCCGCTAACGTCACATCCGCGCCCCGTTCTACCAAATACTTGACCATACCCGAATTCCCCATGCGAGCGGCCACGGTTAACGGCGTTGCTTCGTAAGGGTAGACTTGATCCGGCTGGTTGTAGTTAATGTCCACCCCCTGATCGAGCAAATAATCGAGAGTCTTATAGTCATGATCGGACACCGCCTGACGCAGTACGGCCCCGCCGTGCAGCTTGATGTCGAGCCCCAGCTCCTGAATGAGCGGGATATTGTTTTTGTCGCCATAGTAAGCCTGCGAATACGCGCCGGAGCCCACCCGATTAAGCATGTCCAGCTTGGCGCCCTGTGCGGCGATATAGCGTACCATCTCTTCCCTGCCATAGCGGACGGCCCGTAAAAAAGCCGGATTTTGTTTGGCATTAAGATTGACGCCGTGCTCTATCAGCAGCTTAACCACTTCCATCCGTTCCACGATCAGAGCGAGATCAAGCGGGCTTAAGGCGGTATATTGGCTAAGCGCGATGTCCTCCTCCATTTCCCAACCTGCCGCAAGGGCATCCTGTAAAGCTGGAATATTCCCTTGATATATGTGCATCGCGATTTCCGGCAGCTCCTTGAATTTCCCGATATCTTTCAATTGGATCATGGATTCTTCTCTCCTGTTCGGAAGTTCATGCATCAACACGATAGTGCCGATGATTTATTTACGAATTCCATAGACGAAAGCACCTCTGGTCCATTAAGCTTAATACTTGGGATGATTTATCTGTATTGGAGTTAAAATGGAAGCGAGGTGCATGCCATTGACTACGGTTGTTATGATTATCATCATCTTCTCGTTGTTCACAGCGTCATTGACGATCGCCTTTACCATCAAATCGCTGAGAGGCCAGCGCAAACGGCTCTCGCAGCGAAAAGCCATTCTTACGGACGGTACATCCGCGCAAGCCGTCATCCATTCCATCCAGCAAACGAATGCGCAGCTCGACGATCAGCCGGAGGTCCTGCTTGATCTAACCGTGACCAAACCGGATGGTGAGATTCTTCGTACCGTGGTGAAGACCTTCATCCCGATCGTGAATATCCCTTCTTTTCAAAAAGGCTGCGTCGTTGATGTGAAGTATATGACGATCGCAGGCGAACCAAAGTTCGAGGTCGTCGGTGCCTACATCCCTTGAAGCGCCGACTGGGCCGCTCATATTTGGCGATGAACCGCTGCAACATCCAGTTCCAAGGGCAAAAAGGCATAGTCGCCGTCTCTGACGATCTCGCCTTTACGAATGGAAATCGGGCGCTGAAAAAGAGGGCCGTCGATCACCGTCGTATGGAACTCGCCGCCTTCTCCGCAGGGATCGATGCCGCGGGCGAGGAGCTCTTCCACATACGCTCGGGTCAGAACCCTCCCCAAATCCTCTTCCTTCATCCCTAACGAAAGATTAACCGTGACCAGAACCGTGACGAATCCCAGGTCGATAAATTCCCTGACGGCATCCGCATGATCTGTCTCCCATAGGGGCATCCCCAGCTTAAGGCCGGCGTTTTTCGTGACCTTATCATGCCAGCATCCGTGAGCAGGCACATCCAAGTCCCCGGTCACTAACGCCTCGGCGCCGAGCATCTTGGCCTGCTTCAGCAATCCGGTGAAGACGGACTCATACTCCGCCCAACTGGCTGCCCCGGTATGCAGCGGCAAACCGATCGAATCGGCTTGGGCGCAGATCAGCTCAGGCGGCATGCCATGGGATCTAGAGCGTTTTCCTTCCTCTTCCAGCATCGCGATCAGCCCGATCGCTTCTCCAACCTGCATCGCTTTATACAAAGCCAGGACACTGTCCTTCCCTCCGCTAAAAGAGGCAATAAAGGTTTGACCATCGGCACCATTTTTCCAATCCATTCGTTTCTTCCTCACCCTTCTCTCCCGGATTTCATAACCGCCTATCCAATTAACCTCGATGGAACAAAAAGGCCTCCGCCCCATAAAACTTTAGGACGAAGGCCGCTATCACGATATATGGAGGTATATAAGTTACATCACGTTGGCCGAATGCAGTCCTCGATTGAGGCCGAGCGTCCGTGCGGTCGACGTATGAATTTCGCGGATCAGCCCCGGATTTTTCATTAAAGGCGCGCCATAGGATGGTATCATTTCCCGGATCTTCGGCTCCCACGCCTTCGCATGCTGAGGGAAGCATTTTTCGATGACCTCGAGCATGACGGAAACGGCGGTTGAGGCCCCCGGAGAAGCCCCAAGCAAAGCAGCGACGGATCCGTCCGCGGCGGTAACGACTTCCGTACCGAACTGAAGCGTACCTTTGCCGCCGGCAACCGTATCTTTGATGACCTGCACGCGCTGACCGGCCACCAGCATATCCCAATCTTCGCTCTTGGCGTTCGGAATGAACTCACGCAGCTCTTCCATACGCTTATCCTTCGACAGCATCACCTGCTGGATCAGATACTTGGTCAGCGACAAGTTTTTAGCGCCTGCCGCCAGCATCGTGAGCACATTGTTCGGCTTAACCGAACCAAGCAAGTCGAACATGGAGCCGGTCTTAAGGAACTTCGGCGAAAAGCCAGCAAACGGTCCGAAGAGCAGCGACTTCTGATTGTCGATAAACCGGGTATCCAAGTGCGGAACCGACATCGGCGGCGCCCCCACCTTAGCCTTGCCGTACACTTTGGCATGATGCTGAGCCACCACATCCGGATTGTTGCACACCATGAAGAGCCCGCTGATCGGGAACCCGCCGATATGCTTTCCTTCCGGAATGCCTGATTTCTGAAGGAGCGGAAGGCTTCCGCCGCCACCGCCGATAAAGACGAACTTCGCCGTATGGCGTTCGACGCTGCCGCTGCTCAAATTGCGTATTTTCAAATCCCACGCGCCATCGCTGGTGCGCTTGATATCGTCTACGCTGTGCTTGTAATGGATACCGACGTTTTTGTTTTTCAAATGTTCAAACAGCATGCGCGTTAAAGCGCCAAAGTTGACGTCCGTTCCCGTGTCCATTTTGGTGGCTGCGATCGGTTCATCCGAGGTCCGGTCTTGCATAATGAGCGGAATCCACTCCATTAATTTCTTCGGATCATCGGAAAATTCCATCCCTTGAAACAGCGGGTTCTTGGACATCGTCTCAAAACGCTTCTTCAAAAACACAACATCTTCTTTCCCCTGCACCATACTCATATGGGGGAGAGGCATAATAAAGTCCTGAGGATTGCGAATCAAATTGCTTTTCACGAGATAAGACCAAAACTGCATGGAAACCTGAAATTGCTCGTTCACGCTAATCGCTTTGCTGATATCTATGGAACCATCCGGTTTCTCGGACGTGTAGTTCAGCTCACATAGGGCGGCGTGCCCCGTTCCTGCGTTGTTCCATTCGTTCGAGCTTTCCTCTCCCGGGCTTGCCAGCTTCTCAAACACTGTAATTTTCCAGTTCGGCACTAATTCTTTCAACAGTGTCCCCAGAGTCGCACTCATGATTCCGGCACCAATTAAGATAACGTCTGTTTCGGTTTGTCTGTTGCTCATAATTACCGTCCTTACACGCTAGTATTTGAAGAAAAGATGTAGGCGCTCTCAAGAGGCAAGCCAGAGTGCGACCCGGTTATCCACCTTTTCTGATGAATGATTACTTAATTTATAGTATAGCACTATTCTTTGGTCTGTTAAATGATTGTCGTGCGTACAACTCGGAAATAGACAAAAAACCAAAGCCATCGCCCGCAGCATACCGGCATTGCGGCTTTGGTTTTGGTTTAGTCCTAATTTAAAGAGTTCACCCACTCATCGGCGGTAAGCACCTCGGCCTGCTTCGGAAATACCTTCTCCGTCAAGACGCGATGAACTTCGGGGTCCGCATCGATACAGGCGTCGGAAAGCACCTTAAGGACAAAATCCTTATCGGCTGCTTCCCGCAGCGTTGACAGCACAACGCCGCTTGTCGCGATCCCGCTGAGAACGAGCGTATCGATCCGCTTCGCGCGCAGGATGACCTCCAGGTCGCTCCCGGCAAACGCGCTCACCCGCACCTTGGTCACAACAGGCTCGTCCGGGAGAGGCTTGACCGATTCGTATATTTCCGTAGCTCCTTCCATGGGCGCAGATCCGGCCCGGCTGGCCATGCCACCGAACATTTTGTTTCTAGGGCTGATCTCGGGGTAACCCGGGCGAAACGCAACCCGCACATAAATCACGGGAATATCATGACTTCGCGCGGCTTCGATGGCCGTCTGAAACGGCTGCAATGCTGTCTCGTCGTTCACGTACCGCGGCACGATGCTGTTCTGCATGTCCATGACCAACAGGGCAGTTTGGCTCTCTGAATTTTGCATAGGAATCTGGGCTCCTTTGTATATGATCTTAGCGAGCTGGAAAACGATATGTATATATTTAAGTATAGGCTTGTCCCAGGGGTGATTCAATCTGACGCGGATCACTTCTCTCACAATTATAGATTCGCCCATCCCGTGGTTTGCCGAACCGTAACGAGTGTAATAATAAGGAAAATATATTATGAAAAAGGTGAGCTGACATGACAAATCCAACTTCGGACAACCAAGAAGCGATCGAGAAAGTACGCGAATTGATGAAGGGCATCGACACGGCGATGCTGACGACCGTTTCGGATGAAGGGCTGGTATCACGTCCCATGAAGACCCAGGACATTGAGTTCGATGGTGACTTATGGTTCCTGACCAAGAAAGATACCGAAAAGTTCCATGAGTTGCTGCGAAACCGGCAGGTCAACGTGGCCTATGCCGGCAAGTCCTTCGTCTCCATCCGCGGGGAAGCTGAGCTGGTCCAAAGCCCCGAAAAACTGAAAGAATTATGGAACCCCGTTTACGAGGAACTGCTGGAAACGACCTACGACGATCCGAACCTCGTTCTCATCAAGGTCAATGCAGAAACCGCCGAGTACTGGGATGCCGGCAACAAGTTCAAGATGGCCAAGTTCTTGTTCCGCAGGCTGCTGGGCAAAAGCGGTGAAGGCACGAATATCAATCGGATCGTGGATTTGGAATAGGATAAAAAACGGATGCCGGTTGAAGACCAGCGTCCGTTTTTATTTTCAGACCACAGTGCACTTACATCGACATGACTCAACTCAGTTCGGGGTCGCCTGCCGTCTCCTGTTTTTGCCGTGAAATATAGTGCTCTCCCACTTTCATGATCTGCTCCAAAATGGGCTCCAAACGTTGACCGAACTCCGTTAGCGAGTATTCGACTTTCGGCGGCACGGTCAAAAATGCATTTCGCTGTACGATGCCGCCGTCTTCCAACTCCCGAAGCTGTGTCGTCAGCACATGCCTGGAAACGCCGGGAATTCGCCGGTGGAGCTCGCCGAAACGGCACGTTTGCTGAAGCAGCTCGTAGATAATCTTCGGTTTCCATTTTCCGTTGATCAGCTGCAGCCCTACATCTACCGGACAACCAAATGTTCCATCCTGATAAGGCATCTTTTCCTCCCCTGGTCCGTTTTTTATGACTAAGTCATCTATTTCTGCGTACTTCAATATTTACTGCATCCCATTCGAAAATATCGCTTTGCTGCGTGCACATTTCATCCTTCATACACGGGATGGAGACGGTAATCTGGCCCAAATGGAAGGACATACGTCCGAAGTGATAAGACGACAAACCGACGGAAGCTGGCGGTACATCGTAGACCACCCTTCAGGCTCCGAACGGTTGGAACGGATACGCTCAGGCTGATGTGTTTCGCAGGAGGTTATGCCCCGCCTTCGTGTAGAAAACCTCCCGGGAGATGTATTTGTAAGCCGGCATTGGCCTAGGATTATCCTCATTCCGCACAGGAAGACTTCCATTCACGGTGGCTCATATATTTCTCGCCCCACTCATCCAATTGATCTAATATCGATTTCAGCGACTTTCCCAACTCGCTCATTTCATAGACTACTTTCGGCGGAACCTGATTGTAAGACGTTCTCGTCACGATGCCGTCTTCCTCCAGCTCCTTGAGCTGCTGGATCAGCATTTTTTGCGTAATCTCGGGAATCGCCTTTTTTAATTCGCTTGTTCTTTGCGGTCCGTCCCCACAGTCCAGATGGCATAAAATCAACAGCTTCCACTTTCCCCCGATCACCTGAAGCGTCGCTTCCGCGGGAATGTTAAACGTCCGGGTTGTTTGGATCTCCATGGAATCACCATCCTCTCGTCGATTCGAATGAACAGTTACTTTTGGGTGAGTATATCACTTCGGAGTGTTTATATCACAATAAAGTAAGTACTTCCTATTTATCTCAGCATACCCGATAATTTTATCGTACCTCACTTCGCATTGAAATTTGAGTAGGGAAGGTGACATCAATGAAAATTTTGACGGTCGTATCGCACCCACGGGTGAACTCCTTAACCTTTTCCGTGACGGACCGGTTTATTCAGGGACTTGCCGACGCAGGGCATGAGACCGAGGTGCTGGATCTGCATCGCAGGGGCTTCAATCCCGTGTTGTGGGAAGCGGACGAGCCGGATTGGTCATCGGATCATAAAGTCTATTCGTCTGAAGTGGAGGCAGAAATCGCACGGATGAAGCAGCACGACGCGCTCGCCTTTATTTTCCCGATATGGTGGTACAGCCTGCCTGCCATGCTAAAAGGATATATCGACCGGGTATGGAACAACGGATATGCCTATGGCGCAAGTCACCTGCATCATCAACAAGCCCTATGGCTTGGTTTGGCGGCAGCCCCGAAAGAGCATTTTGAGAAGAGGCAGTACGATACAATGCTCTCCCAGCTTCTAAACGTCGGCATAGCCGATTACTGCGGTATCTCTAACAGCCGTGTTGAGATCCTATACGATACCCTGGATTCCAGGCCGGATATTTTCGATAATCTCCTGACGCGAGCTTATCAATTGGGACTGCATTACGACAACGTTTCAGAGGCCGCGAAATAATCCCATGTGCCGTGTCCAAGCTCATCCTCTATGAATATAGTGTAGGAATTTCATTAGAGGGGTGAGAACATGATTCAACTTAGCGGGATCGTAGGCGGAAAAACGCCGGTTAAAGTAGGGCCGCGGAAGACGCTGCTGCTGCAGCAAATCGTCATCCGAGTGAAAAAGGGAAGAAAATTGGTATTAAATAACCTCAATTTCTTATTTAACAATGAAGCCTTTGCGATTAAAATAGAGGCCCAGCCGTCCCCGGGAAAATTTGTTGCCCGTGGCGGTGCCGGGGATTTAACGCCAAACAAAGTGTTATTTAACAACAACACCGGTGAAGATCAAATCATTTTCCTCTTGGTGAGCGCCGTGAATACCTCGAGAACCTCCACGGAGCTCAGCCGCTCAGACAGCTGGCGTATGACCCTCAAGCGTTGATTTTACAGGTTGCGATTGTGAGTCGAACGAAGTTTGGGAAAGCGGAATTCAGCCCTTTCTGGCCATTGGCCGGATGGGGCTTTTTTTATCCAGGGCGCCTCATCTAAGGTCCGCATGATTTCAAGTTACTTTAACTTTATTAAAGTAAGCTGATCCATAATAGATGATTATATCCAAGTAATTTGACTACTTACATTCAGTAAGTGAGATTGATACAATGTCGTTGAAACGCAGTGTTAATCTTAGAGCGTTTCTAATTAAACGACGAGCGTTATTAATTAAACGATATTCGGAGGGACAGAGATGATCACAAGCATTTTGCGGTTACAATTCAAGGATGGTGTCAATGAAGCGGAAATACAACGGGTTCTCTCCATCATCGAGCGTACAGCCAAGGCGGAATCGGTCGCGTTTTATTCCATCGGCCGATATTTCGGCGATCCTCAGGAAGGATTCACGCATGCATATTGTGTCGGTATCCCCGACCTGACGGCGCTCGACCGGTATTTTCGCGAGCCTGCCCATCGCGAAGGGGATTTTCAGTTCATCCCTTTACTGGCCAAACTGTCCCAAATGACGGTTTTGGATGATCCCGATCCCGATATGTTGGTAAAAATCGCTGCCTGCCGAAACGCTGCGGTTGATCCCGAGTGGATGGCGTTGTTTGACCGGATTGGCAAAACGGATCAGGCGTGAGCGAGAACGCTCTCCAGCAGCAAGCTAACAACAGCCGTAAAACGAATCAACTCGTGAACCACCCAAAGATCCCTTAACCGGGATTTTTTCACTTTAAACCGTACAATAAATGTCGTGACGCTTGAGCAGCTTCATGGCTTGCTCCGCCATCATTGCGGGCGTATGCGGCATCTGATTCGCAATCCACCATTCTACCGTTCCAACGAATGCCGAAGCCGTAAACTGAAGCGTGACTTCCGGATCCATGCCTCGGTTGGCTCCCTCCATATCGATCTGCTTCTGGATCAAGGTCTTCGTAATCCCCAGCATACATTCGCGAAACGCGACCGTATTTTGACTGGATAGCATGGAAGAGAAAAACAGAAAATGATCCTCGAAATAAGCGAACAGCGATTTCAACGCTTCCGTTGCTTCGAATAGATCCGTTACTTTTTGCTGGAAAGACTTGTTGAGCGAGCAAGCCGTAACCATTTGGTTCAAATGATCTTCGATACATTTGTCGAGCAGATCGTATTTATCTGCATAATGAAGATACACCGTTGCCCGGTTGATGTTTGCCCGTTCGGCAATATCGTTTATGGTAATCCGATCGAACGCCTTCTCTGCGAACAGTTCCACGAACGCTCGATTGATGGCTTCCTTTGTTCTTGTAATGCGCCGGTCTTTTTTGACTTTAGCCTCCATGGATCGGTTACACTCCCTATAGTTAATTGACAATATTAATATGAATGTCGCGTATCATACGGATCCTAGTGATTTAACGATTGAATCCATTCCTTCTCTCTATATAATATTAATCAACGGACGTTAAATAAACAACACGTGTAGTGAAATGCTGTCGACAGCACGATACAATAAATTATTATTGGGAGACGATGACCCATGGAAAATATAAAATCGAAAATAGTTATTTTGACCGGAGCGACCGGTGGAATCGGTGAAGCGACAGCGAAACTGCTCGCCCAGCACGGAGCCAAGCTCGTATTGGCTGCCAGAAGGGAAGATCGGCTGCAATCTCTTGCCGACAATATCATAAAGAGCGGTGGAGAAGCGATTGTCCTGCCGACCGACGTGAGCTCAGCGCGTGGGATGCAGGAATTAGCGCAGGCTGCACTGCAAAAATACGGGCGGATCGACGTGCTGGTCAACAATGCCGGTATTATGCCCAATTCCTGGTTGAACGAATTGAAGATCGACGATTGGGACCGCATGATCGACGTGAACATCAAGGGAGTATTGTACGGCATCGCCGCGGCTTTGCCAGCGATGAGGGAGCAGCAAGCGGGGCATATCGTCAACATTTCTTCGCTTATGGGGCACAAGGTCGTTCCGGTAACGGCCGTGTACAGCGCCACTAAGCATGCCGTGCGGGCGATCACTGAAGGACTGCGTCAGGAGGAATCACCGACTTCGCGCATCCGGACCACCAACATCTCTCCAGGGATGGTGGCGACGGAAACGGCGATCAGTGTTCTTCCACCCGAGTACCAAGATGCCGTTGCGCCAGGGAGCGGGATGGCACTGTCACCAGACAGCGTCGCCAGAGCCGTTGCCTACGCCATCAACGAGCCTGACGATGCCGCTGTAAACGAAATCACGATTCGGCCAACCATGCAAGAAATCTGAAAACGGACCGTCCTCGCATGCAATGCATGACAGAGGGCGGTCTTTTTTGTTCTCCATTTACAAATTTTTCATTGACAACCCGCCAAACCAACTATATATTGTATGACAATGATAATCATTATCATATCGGAATAGTCATCATATATCTTATAACAAGGAAGGGTCTGCACATGAATTCAAAACGAAGGTTCTCATTAACCACATTACTAGTCTCAATGGTGCTCATATTAGCACTTGTTGGCTGCTCCAGTCAGCCATCCGGTTCCTCTGCATCTACACCAACTGAGGGTGATTCGGCAAGCACCGAAACGGCCACAACCGAAACCACGGCTTCCCAAGATGCAGATACGCAGTATCCAATCGTGATCAAGCATGCTTTTGGAGAAACAAATATTGAGAAAAAGCCTGAAAGAGTCGTTACCATTCAATGGGGGAACCAGGATGTGGCTCTCGCTCTTGGCGTGGTGCCTGTTGGTTTCTCGGCGGCGAATTACGGCGTTCAGGATGACAGTGGGCTGCTGCCTTGGACAGCGAAAAAGCTTGAGGCACTCGGCGCAACCGATCCTAACGTGTTCCAAGATACGGACGGACTTGATTTTGAGGCAATTTCCGACGCCAACCCGGACGTCATTCTTGCCGCTTACTCCGGTATCACCCAGGAAGACTACGATATTCTGAGTCAAATCGCTCCGGTCGTGGCCTACCCAACCACTCCATGGTTGACCACCTGGCGTGAGCAAGTCATGTTGAATGCAACCGGCATGGGCATGAAAACTGAGGGCGAGCAGCTCATTAAAGATACCGAGCAAATGATCCAGGATAAAGTTAGCGAGCATCCTCAGATCAAAGGCAAGAAAGTCGTTTGGGTGAACTTCTCGGCGAAAGACATGTCCAAATTACATATCTATACACCTGCTGACCCTCGCGGATCTTTCCTGGAGGAGCTGGGAATGGTCTATCCTGAGAGTGTTACGAGCCAGATCAAGGATCCTACCAGCTACTCTATGAACTTAAGCGCCGAAAATGCAGACATGCTGAACGACGCCGATATTCTGGTCGGGTATAACGACGAAGACGTCTACAAGGCTGTTCAAGCAGATCCCGTACTCGGTAAAATCCCGGCGATCCAAAGAGGATCAGTCGTGAATATTGGCAACGGCACACCTCTGGCGGCTTCTGGGAACCCCAATCCGCTTTCGATCTCTTATACGATTGATGAGTACCTCAATCTGATCGATGAAGCGATCAGCAAGATCAATGAGTAGTTTTTCACTCAAAAAAAAACATCAATCGCATGTCCCGAGAAGTTTCACGCTCGTTCTGGTGATTTGTTTTGTCCTGCTGGGCTTATGCGTGGTCGCCTCACTGGTCTTCGGCTCTCGGCTGGTGAGCTTCCATGAACTGATCGATGGTCTATTTCACCACGATGTCGACTCCTATGGGGCAAACGTCGTTCGCAAGAGGATATCCCGCACCGTGTTCAGTTTGTTCTGCGGTGCGGCGCTCGGCGTTTCCGGCGCGCTGATGCAATCAGTCACGCGCAATCCGATCGCCGATCCGAGCATACTGGGAGTGAACACAGGCGCATCCTTATTTGTCGTTTGCGGCATTGCGTTCTTGAACATCAGCACGGCCAACCAGTATATCTGGCTGGCTTTGGCCGGAGCAGCGATTACTGCGGTGTTCGTATTTGGAATCGGCTCGATGGGGCGCGGCGGAGCCACGCCCATTAAGCTTGTTCTGGCCGGGGCGGCCACCAGCGCCGCCCTTTCTTCCCTGGTCACCGCTATCATGATTCCACGATCTTATGTAATGGATCAATTCCGGTTCTGGCAAGTGGGCAGCGTTGGTTCGGCGAGCTGGAGTGCGATTGCTACCTTTGTTCCTTTTCTGATCGTTGGCATCCTGACAGCTATTTTCACGGCTCCTGCCCTGAATGCCCTGGCCCTGGGTGACGAAGTTGCGACCGGTCAGGGCGTTCGGACAGGAACGCTGAGGCTTGTCGCCGCGCTGGCAGGGGTTCTCCTGTGCGGCGCAGCGACCGCTCTGGCGGGCCCTATCGGTTTTGTCGGACTGCTGGCCACTCACGTCATCCGCCTGATTCTCGGCCCCGATTTGCGGTTTGTTATACCGATGTCGGCGATTTCGGGAGCGATCATTCTAACGGTATCCGATGTTTGCGGCCGGTTGATCGGCAGCCCTGGGGAGCTTGAAGTCGGCGTCGTTACCGCGTTTATCGGCGCTCCAATTCTCATCATTTTAGCGATGAAATCGAAAGTGCGTTCATTATGAAAAATCAATCGATTGAATTTATTATGGCGGGCAGACGTCAAAGACACCGCCGATGGATCCTAGTTACCAGTCTCCTTGCGGCCCTTGCATGCATGCTTTGCTGCGCTATGCTTTTACTCGGGAGCACCATTTATCCGGTTCAGGATGTGATCCGCGCCCTTTTCGGAGAGCATCTCAAAGGCGTATATTTTGCAGTAAATACGATCCGCTTGCCGAGAATGCTGGCCGGTCTTTTTGCCGGATTTGCTTTCGGTATTGCCGGATACACCTTCCAGACGATGCTGCGCAACCCCCTGGCGAACCCGAACGTCATCGGGATTACCTCCGGCTCTAGCGTGGCGGCCGTCTTTTGCATTATTATGCTTCATGCAAGCGGAGCTGTCGTTTCCGTTGCTTCCGTCATTGCCGGTCTGGCAACCGTACTATTGATTTATGTATTATCCAGAGGTAAGTCATTTTCGGTCGGGCGTTTGATTCTGGTCGGCATAGGTATCCAAGCCATGCTAGACGCCGTGATATCCTATCTTCTGCTCGTCAGCGCGCAGCAGGATATTCCCGCCGCACTGCGATGGCTCACCGGCAGCCTCAATGGCTCGCAAATGCGCGAGCTGCCGCCCCTGATCATCACGGTTATTATTTTTGCGCCGATCGTGATCGCGCTGGGCAAACATCTGAACATCTTGGAACTCGGAGAACAATCGGCTTCTTCTCTCGGCGTGGACACGGACAAGACCAGAGTTGCGCTCATTGTGAGTTCCGTCTGCATGATTGCGATTGCGACCGCTACCACAGGTCCAATTGCTTTTGTCTCCTTCCTTTCGGGACCGATCGCGAAAAGATTGGTCGGAGTCGGCTTCTCCAACATCATTCCGGCGGGTCTGGTTGGTGTTAATTTGGTTTTGGCGGCAGATCTCATCGGACAGTTTGCTTTTGAGTACAGATTCCCTGTGGGTATCATCACCGGATTACTCGGAGCGCCGTATCTGATCTTCTTGCTCATCCGAATGAATCGAAAGGGAGAATTATAATGAAACCGACACATATTTTTGAGGCCGAACAAGTCGTAGCCGGCTATGATCATAAAACGGTCATCCAAGGCGTCAGCCTGGTGATACCGAGCAATAAAATAAGCGTCATTATCGGAGCCAACGGCTGCGGGAAGTCTACGCTGCTGAAAACCATGGCGAGGCTCAATAAGCCATCATCCGGCAGCATTACGCTGGACGGAAAGCCCATCGGTAAAATTCCGCCGAAACAATTGGCACGAGTCTTGGGTTTGCTGCCGCAATCGCCCGTAGTGCCGGAAGGGATTTCGGTCGCGGATCTAGTGGGACGCGGAAGATTTCCGCACCAATCCTGGCACACCGGATGGACCAAAAAGGATTACGAGGCCGTTGCCGAAGCGATGCAGATTATGGACATCACCGAGCTGGCTAACCAGCATATTGACGAGCTTTCAGGCGGCCAGAGGCAGCGCGTCTGGATTGCCATGGCTTTGGCGCAGCAAACCGATATTTTATTTCTCGATGAGCCGACGACTTTTCTGGATATCACCTATCAAGTCGAAATCCTCGACCTGCTCACCGATCTGAACCGAAAGTACGGAACAACGATCGTGATGGTTCTTCATGACATCAATTTGTCTGCACGTTACGCTGACCATATTTTTGCGCTGTATAAAGGAGCGCTTATGGCTGAGGGTGCGCCATCCAGGGTGATTACCAGCACGCTTGTTAAGGACATTTTCGGACTCGATTGCATGGTGATCGAGGATCCCGTATCGGGCTCTCCCTTGGTCGTACCTAAAGGGCGGCATCATGCGGATCAAGTTGGCCAGTGACAATCTATAAGTAACCTTTGTTCATGTGCGGAAGATCAAAAAGGATCCGCCGCGGCGGATCCTTTTTTGTTGAGACAATCATCATATGAAATGTCATTATACTAAACGAGTCCAACCCTCCTCTTGATCTCTTACATAGATTGGAGTATTAAAAAGAGGAGTTGATATTATGGTGCGAATTCTTGATAAAGCGGCCGTTCAGTCGCTTAGTCGTTTCAACCCGGCCAAATCGTTTACTATTCGACGTTCCCCGTCAAAGTCCGGCATCGCCACAATCCCGATACGGATTCCAGCAAAATCTCAACCCAACCGGGTAGATTTGGTGGCAACCATTGGCGTCAGAGGCATCAAAGGTATTGGGCAAATCCCCTTTAGAGTCTTCCGCGGTGATACGGAAATTTTCAACACACAACAAGGCATCGAATCCAAAGGCTCCGAACAAAATTATGTAGTTACCTTTCAAGCTGAGGATAGAAATGTAAAGGCAGGTACCCATGCTTACATTGTCACGGCAGAAAACGTTGCTGCAAATACAAGAGTAGATGTGGCTATATCATTTAGTGGGTTAGCCGTTAAAACCAGGAACTAACTGCTCCTCTAGTATACTTCCTACCGACGAATATGCTTTAGGCAATGTCCGCCCGCCTCATTTCGTGAAGTACTCAGAGAGCACCCTTAGCCGCACGGATCATCATCCATACGGCTATATTGGTGCTTATTCTATTCCGATAATATGGATTACTTCCAGATCTCTTCAGCGATTTCTTTAATAAAAGCAAGCTTGCGCCACTGCTGCTCCTCGGTCAGGTGGTTGCCTTCCTCCGTGGAAGCGAAGCCGCATTGCGGGCTCAGGCAAATCCGGTTCAGATCGACGTATTGCGTCGCTTCCTCGATCCGCTTCAGGATATCTGCCTTATTTTCCAGCTCACCAAATTTTGAAGAGAACAGGCCCAGCACGACCTGCTGATTGTCCTTCAGGAAACGAAGCGGCTTAAAATCGCCTGCCCGCTCGGTATCGAACTCCAAATAATAGCCAGAGTAGTTATCGATGCTGAGGAGCGTTTGCGCGATCGGCTCATAGCCTCCTCCCACCCCGGCATAAGTCGATACATAATTTCCGCGGCATACATGCGTCGTGACGACGAGGTCTTCCGGCAGGCCGGATACCACTTCCTCGTTCAATTTTGCAAATTCGTTGGCATAATCAGCCACGTTCACGCCCGCCTGTTTCATGAAGGCCATAAACTGTTCGTCGCAAAGCGCTCCCCACGTGCAGTCATCGATTTGGAGGCTGCGGCAGCCGGCTTCATAGAAAGCAAAAATCGCTGCTTTGTAAGCATTGGCAATATCCGCAACAAGCTCTTCCCGATTCGGGTAAATGGCTCTTGTGCTTTCCTGATTTTCTGCCCGGTCCAGCTCGAACAGGAGCTGCGCGGCTGCAGGAATGGATTGACGCGCAACGACGTCCTCGCCTGCAGTCTCTTTTAAAAATGCATAATGCGATACAAAAGGATGGCTGCTGTAACTTACTTTACCGGTCAGGCGGGCCGTTTCGGGTCTGGATTCTGCGCCGTTAAATTGATAGCCCTGGTCAATAAAGGTCCGTTCAACGCCGTCAAAGCCCCAGAAGAAGTCCAGATGCCACCAGGAGCGGCGGAATTCGCCGTCGGTTACGGCCTGAAGACCTACCTCTTTTTGCTTCTGTACGAGCTTGATGATCTCGGCATTCTCCACATCCTTCAGTTGCTCGGAAGTGATCTCGCCTTTCTTGAATTGGGATCTAGCCTCTTTCAACGATTGCGGGCGCAAAAAGCTGCCAACGATATCATATCGAAACGGAGTAACGGTTCGTTTGGTAGGTTTGGTTTGAGTGCTCATCGGTTAATCTCCTCGGAAAATATTAATAAGATCAATATAGCATATCCGAATCGCTATAACGTTCTACTAAAAGGTTATAGCACGTTATAGCTATTAGCTATAGCAGGTATCGTTTCCCGAGGGCCTTTGGTACTTGCCGAAGCAATCTGCCTTCTATGAATTGTCAAAACCTTCAAGTTCCCGTATCCTTATTTTAGTTGCAAGCATGTTGCGTCATGCACGTAGAAATGGAGATTACGACCGCCATGAAATCATCGATCTTAACCCGGCCTTTCTATTTCCTGTGGACCACCCAGACGGCGGCAAACGCTGCGGATGTGCTCTACATTATGGCGCTTACGGTGCTGGTGCTTAACCAGACTGAATCGCTGATATCGGCGGCGTTTATGCCGCTAATGCGCAGCGGCGCCCAAATGCTGAGCGGCCTGATTGCACCGCTGCTGATGAACCGCTTCAAACTGGCGGCCCTGCTGCTCCTCTCGCAGACGGGCCAGTTCCTGCTGTTCGTAGGCCTGGCCGTTTACCTGCAGCTTACCGGAAAGGACGCTTCGTTTGTTCTTGTGTTTGCGCTGGTTTTTGTCATGTCCTTCCTCGACGGATGGACGGTGCCCGCCCGCAACGCCCTGGTCCCGCGGCTCGTCGCGCATGAGCAGGGCCTGCTCAAGGCCAACAGCCTGATCAGCGTCAGCGACCAGGTGGTGCAGTTTGCCGGCTGGGGGCTCAGCGGTGTGATCGTCGCTTTGCTGGGACCCAGTCACACGCTGCTGCTGACAGCCGTCATCTACGGATTAGCGGCGGCTTTTACGCTGGGCGTCAAGGAGCCGGTGGAGGCCCAGTCTGAACCGCAGCAGACTGATGTAATGCCTGACGGCAGCGCAGCGGCGGCTCCATCTTCCAGATGGCATACCTTGACCGAAGGCTGGAAAATGATCTGGCAGATGCCGCGCCTGCGGCTGCTTACCTTTATGGACATCATCGACATGCTAGGCGGGTCGGTATGGGTCGGCGCCTTTACGCTGGCCTTCGTTCAAGTGGCGCTTGGTCAGGGCGAAGAGTGGTGGGGCTTCATTAATGCGGCGTATTTTGCGGGGACGGTCGGCGGCGGATTGCTGGTTCTGGCCATCGCACGCGCCATCGGCGGCAACCTTCTGGCCGCCATGCTGATCGGCATGGCTGGGTATGGCGTCCTGACCGCTGTTTACGCCCTCAACACCCAACCATTCATCGCGCTTATTCTCGTACTTCTGATGGGCCCTTTCGCCGAGCTCTCGGTCATCAACCGGCGCACCTTGATACAGCGCAGCGTAGACAAAGGGATGCTGCCGAAGGTGTTGTCCGCTCAAGCCTCCCTGCTGAATCTGGTGTTCTGCATTTCGCTGCTGGTCATGGCCGCCCTAGCCGAATGGCTCGGCATCGTGAACTTGTATCTGTTTGCGTCAGTCCTAACCTTGCTGGCACTGGGGGTTGGCCTGATCGGCCGCCGGGCTTTCCATACCGAGGCTGCATCGGGTGTCTCCATCGATTAATTTTAAGTGATCTGAAGCACGCAAGTAGGATAAGTCATCGCTTATCCTGCTTCTTTTTTGTCATATCGGCATGTCCGTCACAAAGAACGATCTGCAAAAAGCGAACACCGCACAAAGGCGCGATGTCCGCTTCATTCATTCATGGCTTTGCCGTATCGTATGATCAGCTGCTCAGCTCGGCGCCGGAGGGGGAACCGGCTTCAGCCGTCTTCCGGTCATTCCGTGCGAGGAAGGCAACGGAGAGGACGCCGACGGCGATCATCGCCGCGAACACGAAGAGGGACGGTACGAGATGATGACCGAAATCATTCGGAGTGGCGATAGCGCTGCCGCTCGCGAACACCAGGCCGCCGATGGCGACGCCGAACACCCCGCCAAGCTCGCGAGCGGTGTTGCTCATCCCGCTCGCTTCACCGGCCGCTTTTTCCGCCACCGAACTGAGCAGCCCGTGCGATAGCGGCGTGAAACTGAAGCCCATGCCGGCTCCCGCGGCCATCATCAACGGAACGATATACCCGAACGGGAAGACAGCGCCTTCCCTGATGATGACCAGAGCAATGCCGATCAAGGCGAGGACCTGCAGGAGCATGCCGAACAACAATACTCGTTTCGAGCCGAATTTTCCGACGAACAGACCCGCCAGCGGCGCAGCGACCATCGTGCACGCGGTCCACACCATCTCCCGGACGCCGGCGCCGAGAGCCGAGTAGCCCTGAGCTTGCTGCAGGAATAATGTAAGCAGGAAGATCGCTCCAAATATACCGGCGTTCAGCCAGAACCCTGCGGACAAATACGCGCTGTAATTCCGTTCACGGAAATGTTTGAACTGAACGAACGGCTGCTTGCGGCTTCGTTCCCATCCATAAAAGGCAAGGAGCAGCAGTACGCCGCCAGCGATCGGACCCCAGACGCTAAACGAGCCCCAGCCTTCGTCGTTGCCGCGGACCATGCCGAAGATCAGTCCGAACAAGCCGGCGCCAAGCAGCGCGATGCCAAGCGGGTCGATCGGTTTGCGTTCCCCTTTCGACTCCTTCAGCCAGCGCATGCCGAACAGCACTGCCAGCACGCCGATCGGAACATTGACCCAGAAGATCGCCTCCCACGGCGCCCCCTCGATAATCGCTCCGCCGACCAGCGGACCGACGGACAGCCCGAGGCCGGAGATGCCCGACCAGATGCCGATCGCGGCCGCTCTCTTCTCAGGCGGGAACGCGGCGTTCACCAGCGTCAGGCTGATCGGCATAATGGCCGCGGCGCCGATCCCTTGAAGCGCACGGGCCAGCGTCAGCTGCAGCGAGCTGTCGCTGAGCGCCGATGCGAGCGAGCCCAGCGTGAACAGGACGACGCCCGTCAGAAACATGCGCTTGCGCCCGAAGCGCTCTCCCAGCGCGCTGAACGGAATGAGAAGCACGGCGAACGCCAACGTATAAGCGTTCATAAACCATTGCAGGTCGGACATCCCAGCATGGAAGGAAGCCTGGATGGACGGCAGCGCCACCCCAATGACCAAATTGTCCAGCATCGCCATGAACAGTGTAATGCAGGTAACGATCAACAAGCGGACTCGATCTGCGGCAGACATCATTTTCAAATACACCTCTTTTTAATTTTTATTTATAGATAAATAAATAAAACGGCAAAAAAATAGGGCCTTCCCTCGGCTGACCACACTTAATCTTGCCGTTCCCGGCATTCGGCTTAACGTACCTGGCAATCTGCACCGGCCTTTCCATATTCGGCTTCCCGCTATTCACTCGGGCTCCCCGTATTCCGTCTCGATTCAGCCCCCAACGACGAACCCGATCATTATCCGGTCCTGCCCGGAAGGGCGACGGATGCAAGCGGTACCTGGCAGACCGGCCTTCTCAAGCCGGCCAGCAGGTCTCCGCGCACATCAGACGTCGCCATCTCCCGGGTCCAGCCGTTTAAGCTGCGGCAAGTCGAGCACTTCTCCCATCGAGATCACCATCCCGCAGGCGATGAACTGGGCTGCTAGCGGACCGGGGTGCGGCAAGCCGGCGTCCGCAAACCGTCTGGCGACAAATTCATGGATGGACGCGAACTGCTCACGCACAAAAGCTCGCACTTCCGGCTCCGGTGTTGCGAACGAATGCATGCACAACAGAATCTCGTCGCGATGCGTCTCCATCAGTTCGTTGAACGCGTTGCCCATCCGGTCAGCCAACTTCTCCGGCGGCGCCTCGACGGCCCGGAACGCCTCGACCAGCCGGCCGATCGCCCTTTCTAGGACCGCCAAGTACAATAGCTCTTTAGATTTAAAGAAATGAAACACATAAGGCTGAGTAACCCCTACTTCGGCAGCCACCATCGCCGTCGTCGTCTTGTAGAAGCCGTTGTTCGCGAATAAGTTCGCCGCGGCGTCCAATATCTGACCCTTGCGATTGAGAGAGCCGAGGTCTTGATCTTTATGTCTGGCCATATTGCACCTCGTTTATTTATTTACCAATAAATTAATTTATTCCAGCGTCATTGTCAACTTCTTTTTTTCAGCCAGCCGGAATGGGGGGATTTAGCTGCCGCTGTGCCATACCACTTCTCCTTTGGCAATTAAGATAAAAACATATAAAAAAGCGAACACCTTAGGGGTGTTCGCTCAAGAGCTTGTTGTGGATGTGTATCCGTGGATGCGGTACATAAAGTTCTTCTAACTCCATTGATTCGGAAGTTAATTTGACTGACAACGCCGACATGCAACTTCGAGATGGTGCATCCGTTGCTTTCCACGGCGTTGCCATCAGGTCGGTGCGTGCGCCCTGTCTGGTCCTTACTTTGATTCGACGCGACCCAGCGGGTTGGCGCTCTCACCCAGAGCCGCGCAGGCTGCTTGCCAGCTGGAATCGTCGAGGCCGAGCGCGCTGCGCAGGTAAGCCCATGTGACCCGCTGGAGCAGGGCGACTCGTTCGGGACTCTCGTCCGTCGTCTCGGTGACGTTGTACCCGGGGATTCCGCCAAGCGAGTGTTCTCCCCCGAAAAGGGTGAGCAGGCTCTTGCTGCCCGGGCTCAGGAAGTACGGGTCGGTGAACCAGTCCGGTCCCCGATTGGACAGCATGGACTGGTCCTGGTCTCCCGCGACCACGAGCGTCGGCGTGTTCATGTCCTCGAAGCTCGGGTTCATGAAGGGGAAGTGCTCGGCCGCGAATGGGCTCAAGTCAGCTCCCCCCTTGCCCGTCGTGGCAAGCAGCACGCCCGCCTTGATCCGCGGGTCGGACATGTCCTCTCCCGGCTGGCCGTCGGCATCGAGGACCCGCGCGCCTAGCAGCGTGCTCACCGTCTGTCCTCCCCAGGAGTGGCCGGCTGCGGCGATGCGGCTTCGATCCAGGCGCCCGCTGAGGCCGGGCACGGAAGCTTCGATCCGATCAAGCTGGTCGAGGACGCGCTTCAGATCATCGACCCGTAAGCGCCAGATCAGCGGTGTACGGGGATCTTCAGGAGGAAGATTCAGCGTTCTCGAATCGAGGTGAGTAGGTTGAATGACCACGAAGCCGTGAGCGGCCCAGAAATCAACCAACGGGGCGTAGCCATCCATCGACGAGCCAAAGCCGTGGGAGAAAACGAGAATAGGCAGGTCGCGTCCCGTCACGGGCGCAGATACCCGCACTTGCAGATCTTCACCCCGTTCCGGGGCGGATAGCACTACCGGTTTTACTGAAATGACTGGAGTTGGAGTGTTAACGTTGATATTCATAGATAAAGTTCCTTTCTTGAAGAGAGATTGGGTTTGAATCACACGCTCGATCACCATGGAAGCAGGCGATTCTCATTTGAAAATGTGCCCGTTGGACCGTTCTCGTCGAGAAGTGCGAGGCGCACGGGTTGACGTGCGGCCTGCTCGACCGTGCCCGTACCCTCAAAGTTGTTGAGGTCCGTCGAAGTGAAGCCCGGGCATACTGCGTTGACCTTGATGCCTGTGGACTCGAGTTCGATAGCGAAAGCGAGGGTGATCGCATTTAGGGCGGTCTTGGACGGGCTGTAAACGGCACCGAACATCGGGCGGTGCGGATTGGTCGGGTCCGCGTTCAACGTCAGCGAGCCTGCACCGCTCGATACGTTGACGATACGTCCAGCCGGCGCCTTAAGCAGAAGCGGCAGCATTGCTTGCGTGACGGCGATAACGCCGAATACGTTCGTCTCGAATACCGCCCGCACCTCATCGAGAGATGCGACGCTAGGCCGGCCTGACTTCCCGACCTCCTCGAGCGACCTGCCGGGCTTGCCTGCATGCGAGATGCCCGCGTTGTTCACGAGCACGTCAAGGCGGCCTAGCTCACTGCGGATACGCTCTGCCGCCGCGTCGATGGAAGCCTGATTCGTGACGTCAAGTTGGAGGGCACGGGCATCCGTCCCTACGCTATTCGCCGCCGTCTCCCCATTCTCGAGATTGCGTGACCCGACAAGCACGGTGAAGCCGTGTGATGCGAGATCCTTTGCAATTTGAAGACCGATTCCTTTGTTGGCCCCGGTGACCAGGGCGACGGGTTTATCATTCATCGTAATCATCTCCCTTTCGTGCATCGAAGTGCGGTATTTGTAAACTTCCGAGTTGATGTGTCAACCTAATACCCGGAATGGTACCTTGGGTTGACACGTCAACTTATTGATCAGATTATCACCTCTGGTTGATATATCAACCTGGTATCTACTGTAACATGTTGTGGTTGATGCGTCAACCATGATATGATGTCTCTATGGATAAGAACGAGCTAAACGAAGAAGAAATGCGAATATGGCATATGTGGAAAGGCTCCTTCCAGACCATCTTCGGCCGCGTAATCAAGGACATGTCCGAGAGCACAGGACTATCCGAAGGTGATTATGGTGTATTGGACCGGTTAGACCTGTTAGGAGACGGAAGTCTTCGCCAACAGGAATTAGCCGACTCAATGGATTGGGATAAGAGCCGACTGTCACATCATTTGACACGAATGGAGAAGCGTGGACTCGTGAAGAGGAAACCGCTGGACACGGATCGCGGTGTTCAAGTCATCATCACTCCTGCGGGGAAATCAGCACTCGATGATGCCCGTCCCATCGTCTCAAAGGCAATACGCAAGCATTTCTTTGATCAATTAACGGATCAGGACATCGAGTCGATTACTAGGCTGGCGGAGAAGGCAAAGTCTTCGTCTTGCAATGCCCCGCCGCCTTGACCGTGATCGACATAGAACAAGCCCTTCCACCAAATCGGCGGAGGGGCTTTTACTTTCCGCGCGTAATAATCCCTTGAACGCCAACCGCGAGTAAACAAAAGGAGCTGCCACAGGCAGCTCCTTGGTTTATTTTATGTGTGTGAAGACTCCCATCCTTGCAGACGAGAAATTTCCCTTCGTGGAAGCGATCAGTTTGTGGAACGACTAAACTGATTCACAGCACTAAACAGAGCTTTTACCGATGAGGTCATAATATCAACGTCAATGCCGCAGCCCCAATATACACTGCCGTTGGTAGCCGTGATGCCGATATAAGACACCGCTTGGGATTTCGAGCCTATTTCCAGAGCATGCTCCGTATAGATCAAATCGGAATAATCCAGTCCAAGTTCGGTTTGCAGGGCATTGCTGATCGCATCGAGTCTGCCGTTTCCGTTGCCGGCAATTTCCTTAACTTCGTTGCCGGTACGAATCGTGACGATCGTTTGGAAATCTTCATTGTCGGTCATGCGGTATTTAACAAACTCGACAGGCGTTTGGATATTCACGTATTCCTTCAAGAAAATAGCGTAGATCTCCTCGGGCATCAGTTCTTTCTGCTGCTGATCCGATACGTTTTTAACGAAGTATCCGAAGTTTTCGCGCATTTTTGCCGGGAGATCGAGTCCGTACTTCAGCTGCAGCACGTATCCGATTCCGCCTTTGCCGGACTGGCTGTTGATGCGGATAATGTCGCCTTCATATTCCCTGCCGATGTCCATCGGATCAATCAGCAGATAAGGGACCGACCAATGCTTGGGTTCCTTTTCCTCGCGCCATTTCATTCCTTTGGCAATGGCATCCTGATGCGAACCGGAGAACGCGGTGAATACCAGCTCGCCTCCGTAAGGATGTCTTTCGCTCACTCTCATTTTGGTCAACCGTTCGTACACGGAGGCGATCGCAGGGATGTTCTCAAAATTCAGCTTCGGATCCACCCCGTGAGAGTACATGTTGAGAGCCAGCGTCACAATGTCCACGTTCCCTGTCCGTTCCCCGTTTCCGAACAATGTGCCCTCGACGCGCTGAGCTCCGGCCAGCATGCCCAGCTCGGCGTCCGCTACGCCCGTTCCTCTGTCATTATGCGGATGCACCGACAAAATCACATGTTCCCGGAAGTTCAGATGCTCACTCATATACTCGATCTGGCTGGCGTAGACGTGAGGCATCGACATGGATACCGTTGCCGGAAGATTAATGATGACCGGATTTTCCGCCGTCGGCTGCCATACGTCAAGCACGCTGTTGCAGATGTCCAGCGAAAACTCGATCTCCGTTCCGGTAAAGCTCTCCGGCGAATATTGGAATTGGAAGTTCCCTTCCGTCTCCTGCGCGCATTCCTTCAGCAGCTTAGCGCCGCTCACGGCGATGGCGATAATCTCTTCCTTGGATTTGCGGAATACCTGCTCCCGCTGCGCCACGGAGGTCGAGTTGTACAGATGGACGACGGCTTTTTTCGCGCCTTTCAGCGATTCGAACGTTTTGCGGATGATGTGCTCTCTCGATTGGGTCAGCACCTGGATCGTCACGTCGTCCGGGATCAAATCCTGCTCAATCAGTGTGCGCAAAAAGGCGAATTCCGTCTCGGAGGCTGCGGGGAATCCAACTTCGATCTCCTTGAATCCGATATCTACAAGCAGTTTGAAGTATTCCAGCTTCTCCTCCAGATTCATCGGAACGATTAACGCCTGATTGCCGTCGCGAAGGTCAACGCTGCACCAAATCGGCGCCTCCGTAATATATTCCTTCCGGGTCCAATTCAGGCTGGTCTCCGGCGGCATAAAATATCCTCTGTCGTATTTGTTTACATTTTTCATGGATACCCTTCCTTTCGTCGATTCCTATGCTAATCTGCCAAAGATCGGAGGCGCAAAAAAAGCCTTTCATCTCCATTAACAGAGACGAAAGACTTTAACATCTTACGCGGTACCACTCCGAATTCATGCCAACGCCGGCATGCACTCTACGGATACGGTTTGCATAAACACGGACAAACCTGGATCCTCCTGATGATAACGGTCAGGCTCCGGCTCCACCTACTTCTATTTCAGCGAGCAACTCCAAGGCGAGTTCCAATTTTCTCCACGGCTGTTTCACACCGGCCAACAGCTCTCTGTTCGCTTAGAAAACCGTACTATTCCTTTTCAACGTAGTTTAATTATTAGGATTAATGCTATATCACCGACACGATGGTGTCAAGTGTAATCTAACTCGTATTGTTCTTCCGTGCGGGGTTTAATATTCTGTGGGTTCAGCTTACAAATCATTATGGCTCCATGTCCCCTTCTAATCTGTGCAGTAACTTATAATTAGGGTTTGCCTCCCAAGCTTCAAAGGGCACAAAGTATTTCGCATTCATGGCGTCTAAAAATCTGGATCGTTGCTGTGGTCTTGTGATGTATTTCCCAATATTGGATTCATCAATTTTTATATATCTAGCTTCAAGTACTTCGTCTTCTTGTATTTTGATGTCTCCGCTTATGTATTGTGCTCTAAAGCACACAGACAAAACTTGTTTTGTTGTGTTCATATAGACGCCGGTTATACCCATTGGCTTAATAACAATACCCGTTTCTTCAAGAAATTCTCTGCAAATCGCCTGATCAAGAGGTTCCCCTAATTCAACATTTCCACCCGGCATTTCCCATGTATCTGAACGCCAATGGGTTCTCAGTAACAGTACCTCACCGCTCTCATTAGTGAGTAGAGCTGATACCGAAATACACTGTTTAGGCACTTCATACTCCAAACTAAGCCCTCCTTATCCAAATCCATTTCCATGCTAAATGACCTATTAGCTTAAACTACTTAGGTAAATGATGTGATATTCATCGTATTCGAGACTCATCGTCACGCTCCCTTTTTCAGGGGCACTTTTCCGGTAGTGACCTTAGCACGAAAAGACACCGCCGCAATGATTCGGCGATGCCTTTCTATCAACCCCATCCGCACAAGCCTCAAAACCGGCTGTTCGAATTTTTCCGCTTTTCTTCTGACAGGATCGCCTCAATGACGTCCCAATGCTCAGCGATCTTTCCGTCCTCTACGCGGAACAAATCGTAGAAAGCCGTCGGCTGGCCATCAAACAAACCCTCACTCACCGTAAGCACAAAATCGCCTTGTCCGATGACCTGGTGGAGGTGAGTATATTGAAATTCAATCTTTTTCTCCGCCAGTGCCTGGAGTGCCGCATGAAGACCCGAAAGGCCGTCCCCAATATGCGGGCTGTGCTGAATGTAGCGATCCCCATCAAAGTAAGAGCCAAGCAGATCCGGGTTCTTCCCAAACAAAATGTTCTCGACGTAGCTTTTGACAAGTCCCTTGTTCGCATCCGTCTTGTCGATATCCTGAATCGTGACCGGTCCATCAATCATCGTATGGCTGCTTGGCGTCTTCTCCACCATCTCCTGCAAGTTGTCCCAATGCTCGACGATCAGCCCATTCTCAAAACGGAAAATATCAATGCCGATCTTAGGGCCGAAAAAATCATATACGGAATGGAACACCACAAAATCTCCGTCGACCAAAGCACGCTTAATGCTGACCTTCGTACCGATTTCCTTCAAATGATCTAACGCACCTAGCATGGCTTCACGGCCATTGGGTAAGGCTTGATTGTGCTGAATATATTTTTCAGGATGAACGTAAGCCGTAATCGCTTCGGGGCGGCCGCTCTCCAAACTTTCCAGCACCGCGGTTGCCTTACGGACAAGCTCATTGTGATCGTTGAATGTCATCGGAATATCCTCCCTATGTTATCGAAAGTTTAAAATTCCTTTTTGCGAGCGATGGACCGGCCCTGATCTCTCACCATTTATAGTCATCAGATAAATAATGAACATTTTGTTGTTTATTTACCTTGTGCTCATTATAATAAGGATCGATATAACCCTCAATATTCAATTTTTTGAGTTTTGCAGGATAAAATACAATTCGCACGGATATGTCGCTTAACGTCTTAAATTTCTTTTTAGGAGAACGAAAATATGAACAAAAAGAAGACCGATCTAAGAATCGTACGCACGAAACAATCGATCCGAAAGGCGTTTTATGAGCTGATCCGGGAAAAAGGATATGAAGCGATCACGATCCAGGATATTGCCGACCGGGCGATGATCAATCGAAACACGTTTTATCTTCACTACCAGAACAAACCGGATTTATTAGATATATGCATGGACGAGCTGTTGAGCGAATTAAAGCAGACCGTCGTGCTTTGTCCATTCCATATGAACCCTTTTCGTATGTCCAGACTAGAGACCGTCATGCAGGCCGTGTTGGAACACATTTCGGGGAGTATTACGTTTTACTATGCCATGCTGGTTGAGGAGAGTCGAATCTATCCGTTTCGAGCGAAAATGGAGAACATCATCAAGGAGAAACTGGATGAGGGGTGGAATCCTGGTCAAGAGAATTCTCCTTTAGCGATGTCCAAGGAATTGCTTCTTGAGTACCTCGTATCGGCGTTCATGGGGATCGTCATTTGGTGGATTAAAAACGACCGGCCTCTACCTGCGACCGAAGTGTCATCCCAGTTCAGTGGAATCGTGACCTATGGGCAATTGAAAGCTGCCGGAATTTCCGTTGAGGAATAGAATAGCTAGGATAGAAGGAGCAGAGGTGCCTGTTCTTTCAAAAACAAAGGACAGGAGAGCACCGATCTGCCCCGCCTGTCCTGCTCATGTTTTTGATATAAGTTCTTCGCTCTTATGCCTTGCTTAATATTCTCCTTTAATGACAAAGAATGAGCCTCGAATGGTTCCGGCCAGCTTGGACTTCTGTCTGGCAAACTTAAACTTCCCTTCTAACTCCTGGGGTACCTCCATCCCTTCAGAAAGCTTAAAACCAACGGCCCGCTTCTTCGGGTCATCCACCGTATACATGACATTAAGCCCGAGACCGTCCTCATAAAAGACGTAGGTGAATTGGATATTTTCCACTTGAAAACGTGATGTCTCTAAAGGTTTGGCCGCAAATTCAATATCCCGTTCTTCCTTCAAAATCCGGTTCACATAATCCAGAGTGTCCTGGCTTTCACTGGCGGGCACCACCGTAAACTCATGCTTGTATTTGTTCATAAAGTAACGGGCTTCATTCGCGCGCAAACCGGCAAGCGCTTCGGCGACGGGCGAAGATTCCAAACCTACTGTAGACACATTTTTAAAATCAACGATATACGTCATTTCCATCCCTCGTTTTCTCTTTATTCTAATAATCTATATTTCACAAGCTGACTGACGAATTTGATAGTCTTCTAAATATTATTTACATAGACTGGTAGAAACAAACATCTCATTATATATTCAGCGCTTTTCGTCAAAATCCTACAGATAACTTCAGCAAATCGATGTTGTCTAGGAGTAACACTCCTAGGATAATTCCCCCTCTCGTTAATCACCACGGCCTAATATATACTGATGCAGTCATCTATACTACAAGATTAGCGGAGGGTTTTTATATGAACCAACTAAACGATAATCATACGAATAGCGGAGAAAGAGAACCGTTAATAGATTGGAACAAGACAGCTCTGGTCGTCATCGATCTCCAAAAATGGATTGGTCAGCAGTATGCACCCTATTCTGCCGAGATGGTCATTGCCAATGCAGCCAAGCTGACCCATCATTTCCGGAACAAAGGGGCTTTTGTGACGCTTGTGCATGTATCCAGTAAGGATTTCAGAGATATGCTTAGTCCCAAGCTCGATACCGCTCCTCCTAAGCTGAACATGATCGAAGGCTGGGATGAATTTGTTCCCGAGCTCGGCGTAACCGAAACGGACCACATCATCTCCAAAAAGCAATGGGGGGCTTTTCACGGAACAGACCTTGATCTTCAGCTGCGCCGTCGAAACATGGATACGATCGTCATCTGCGGCATAGCCTCGGGGATCGGTGTAGATACAACCGCCAGGGAAGCCTTTCAGCATGGATATAATATCATTTTCGCGATCGACGCCATGACCGGGTTTACGAGGGCTGAGCATGAGCATGTACGGAATGTCATTTTCCCGAGGATAGGGCGGATTCGCACAACGGAAGAGATTTTAAAAGGGATTTAGGTTTGCTGGAGGGATCGACCAAATCGCCCCCAAACAGTTCCTTTATAACGAGGGTAAATTATAATTTAATGTGGGATCACCTCCTCAGGTGCCCCTGAACAGACGTAACCCGTCAGGCCTCCAACCTGTGGCGGGTTACTTCTTTTTTTCTATCGATATACGTCAACAGACTGTAGCTGAATACTGCAATATCACTCCCCAGCCATCCTAAAACTATGACATACAGGTGTCAAATTACCCCTGATACAATCAGTTCAAAATTAATAAATGGAGGGTTGAAACGAATGAATGAAAAACAAAAATTGCAAAACGAGAACCATACCATCACCCCCTGGATCACTACAAAAAGCACTGAAAAGTTGATTGCCTTTTTGATTGCGGCTTTTGATGCGCGAGAACTTGGCAGGGTATACAATCCTGATGGAAGCATAGGGCATGCAGAGGTAGGCATCGGGGATTCAAAAATTCTTATGTTCGATTCTCCTGCCGAATGGCCGTCGTTTCCTTGCTTTATTCGCCTGTACGTGGACAACAGTGATGAATTTTATGCTCAAGCTATAAAGGCAGGCGCTATATCCATGACGAAAGTGATCACCCAGGCGTGGGGGGAACGGGGTGGAAGAGTGGTGGATCCATTTGGGAATGTGTGGTGGATAACATCTAAAGTAGAGGATGTTAGTCCTGAAGAAATGATAGAGCGATCAAAACAGCAAGAGTATATCGATGCTATGGAATATGCTCAAAAGAGCTTTAATCCATTTTTGACGGATGCGGAAAATCGTTGAAGTTCTAATAAGATTCGAGTTACTCACAACTCACACACCGCCGATCAATGAGGACGTTGTCGAGATCATGGATTTGATCTTCCTGCCGCTTGTACAAAGGCATAACAAAAAGGATGAACGAAGGGACCTACCGTTTCATCCTTTTTTGCTGTGTCTGCCACAAGAGAATATATATTGGATTCCGTATCTTGATTCAATGCGAGTCGTCACTTTTCATAAAGTTTTGCTTTTCCAAGTAATTCATACGCACCCCAGCGTCTTGCCCTCGCTGTGCCTTGTTCCTATAGGGTGAACTTCGTGACGGCAGCCTCCAAACTTGTGCTTCTCCGCTTCAAAAGCTCTGTCGTCTCAGCAATTCGTTTCGCCGCTTTTAGTTGCAATGCTGACATGCTTTGAACCAGTATTGTATTTTCAGCGACAACCCCGGAAATATTCGAAATTTGCTCCACGGAGGCCGTGACCTCCTCGGTACTTGCCAGCACCTCTTCCGAAGCTGCAGATATCTCTTGAATTTGACTATTTACATGAACGAATCTTTCCATCGTTCGGTTAAATAGTACTTCCGCTTGATTCGACAGCTCGGTCCCCATTCGTATTCCATCACTTCCCTCTCTCATTCTCACAACAATCTGAGCGGTCTCCTGTCTGATTTGTTGGAGAAGCGAAGTAATACGCTGCGTGGAAACAGCGGAAGTATCGGCAAGTTTACGTACCTCCCCGGCAACAACCGCGAAGCCGGAACCATCTTCTCCTGCTCTTGCAGCCTCGATGGCGGCGTTCAACGCCAGCAATTTCGTTTGTTCGGCGATATCCGCGACCAAATGGAGCACCGGATCAATCTCATTCATCCGTTCGTTCAGGGTATCCATCGTGATCGACGTCTGCGTGGTCATATCGTAAATAGACTCTACTTGATGTTTCAACTGTCGAATGGAATCCTGTCCTTTCTCTGCCCGTTCCAGTGCTTCGCCGGACATTCTCGACATGCTGGCCGACGCCTCAGATACCCGTGTGATCGCCAAAATAATTTCGCTCATGGACTTTGCGCTCTCTTCCGTACCTAGTCGCTGCTGCTGCGCGCCTTGGGCTAATTGCGTGACAGCTTCCTCAAGGTTCACGTTCTGATGGAGCATCTCACTCGTTTCTGAATTGAACTGATTTACGGAATGGACGAGGTTATGCGCGGTTGATTCCATATCGGAAGTCACTTCCTTAAGCGTAACGCCAAGTTTCTCCACCATTTGTGTCATCGCGAAATAGGCACGTCCGATTTCGTCGTTCGAGCGAATTCGTGCGCCGTTCAGAACTATTTTTGCTTCCGCGACATCCCCTCTCGCAGTAGCCTCGGCTCCTTTGACAATGATACCCAAAGGCCGCAACGACCGCGATATATACCAGACGATCAGCGCATAGACAATAAGCGCCAGAATCCCCATCAAGACGAATACCGGAATGCTCTGCCCCATAACTTGACGATTAATTGAATCGTATACGGATACGTCCATATCGAGCCCAAGCGCTCCGATGATGTTTCCAGCCGCATCGCGGAGTGGGGCATACGATGAAATGTAGTCCCCGTATTCCGGATTGTGGATAATATCCGATTTAGCGGATTCCCCTTTTAATATCAAATCTATAGCATTTTGCGGCACATCCGTGACTTCGCCGATCGGGGATGCGGTCTCCGAGCCTTTAGGTTGACCGTCAATCAGGAGAATGGGTTTCCCCTGGTCATTGAATTTCACCGTATACACATACATTGCTCCGATTTGCTCACGGTAACGATTCAACTCTCCCCGAATGCTCCAATATAGATCGTTCTCTTGAGTATTTTCTGTGAAATTTTTATATTTTTCCACGTCGAATTTTCCTGCATACGCACTCACGTTATGAATGCTGAAATTTCCGATCGCTTCTTCGCTTGCCTTCCTCGTATTTTGAATTTGCGTGTAAACTAACGTAAATGAGAGAAGCAGCAGTATCGCTAAAATAACGATAGACAGCTTCCAAACCAAACGGTTTTTTAATGCGGACATGAGTCGAGTTCCCCTTTAATATCAGATGACCTAATATTCGTCGAAAAATATCGTAATTCCTGTTTTTAACAATGATATTGTTGTTTTCTGTCTGTTATTTGTGATATTTTCGACAACGGATAACCCTTAATGGAACGTTAATGGTTGTTTATATTTGAAGTGATTTTCCAAACTACAAGACAAAAAAAGACCCGTAGGAATTCATTATACCGAACGAGTCTTTTGATTGGATGACTAGTATTACTTATTGTTAACTTGGCATTTTTTCCATTTCTAACCATTTGGACAGAGCAAATTTAGCGTTCTCCGCCCTGTCTGTGACGGCAAGTTTTTAAGGCACCCTCTCGGGTGCCTTAAATTTATCTCGCTATGCGTTTTATATCTCACTAGCTTGGCGATTTAGAAATTGCCGAATCGATGCATCTGTGCTTAGTCCAATGGCACGGCTATAAGCCGAGCGGGCACCTTCTTTTCGCTGCATCCGCTTGTACAAATGGCCTGCAAGTGTCCAGTAGGGCTGATAGCTAACCACCCTTTCAGATGGAATGGCTTCTAAGAGAGCAATGCCACGTTCCGATCCATAAGCCTCCGCCACCGCGGCGGCTCGGCCGACTAATGCGCCCAGTGTGGGGGATATACGAGTGAGGCCCTCGTATAACTGAGCAATCGCCTCCCACTCTGTACGCCCAGTCCATAAACGCTGTGCATGCACCGATTGTATCGCGGCCATGAGTTGAAATCGGCCAATCTCACCGGCTTGCGAGGCGATATGCAGATAACGCTCCGCTTCCAAGATCAAGCTTTGTTCCCATCGGGCACAATCCTGCTCAGAGAGGGGAATAAAGTTCCCTTCTCCATCATGCCGGGCCTCACGTCGCGCTTCGCAGTGCAGCATGAGCGCCAACAGACCCTTCACCTCCGGTTTGCGTGGAGCGAATTGAAGAAGCAGCCTTCCTAGAAAAATCGCTTCCTCCGCCAATCTCCTGCGAGGCGAGTCGGCAACGGCTGCTTCGTCCCACCCGCTTCCGTAAGCAGCATAAATGGCCTCCAGCACGGAATCGAGACGATTCGCAATTTCTTCATCATCAGGCCATTCAAAAGTGATGCGTTCGGCACGAATTTTTGCCTTTACCCGGGTAAGACGCTGAATCATGGTGGAGGGCTTGACAATGAATGCAGACGCAATTCGGGCTGCATCGATTCCAAGCACCGTCTGCAGCATAAGCGGTGTACGCATTGCAGGGTCAATTGCCGGATGGGTACAAAGAAACATCATCCTCAGTCGTTCGTCCGGAAAGCCAGCACTCGAAGATGCCAACCGTTGTGCATCCTCTGACATGGCAATGAGTGTCGGCAGCGCACTTTCGGAAACGCGGGTACGACGTGCACGGTCGATAAGCCGCCTCCTGGCGGCAGTAACGAGCCATGCTTCAGGCTTATCCGGAATGCCGATCTTCGGCCAAGTTTCTAGCGCAGCGAGAAAAGCGTCTCCAATGGCATCCTCAACAGCCTGCAGATCCCGCCAATTTACAGCCAAATAGGAGAGCAAACGGCCGTAAGCGTTACGGGCTGTTTGTTCAATAACTTGATGAGCTTCCATAGAGATGATTACTTCAGCGCGGGAAGGTTTTGTCTGACCTCCACCGTATCGACAGGGCCCCGAGCAGCCCACTCTAATGCAGTGTCAAGATCCGGAACATCAATCACGAATATCCCGCCGAGCTGCTCTTTCGTCTCGGGAAACGGTCCGTCCTGAACAACCATCTCACCGCCGTGCCGCTTCATCGTTGCAGCTGTCTCAGGAGCATGGAGACCCGAACCGAATACCACAATTCCGGACTGCCGCAAAGCATGCACGTAGTGCGTCCAGCCTGCCAAGTATTCTTGTTGCCGGGCCGGGTCCATTCTTGCCGCAAAGTCCTCCTGACTCTCGTAAAACATTAAGGTGTAACTCATACTAAAACTCCTCCCTTTAAAACCGTATTGGAATTGGGTTGCACTATATTGTCGTATGGGCTGTTCCGATTTCTACATTACAAGAAAAATTTTTATATAAAAAGCTAGTGTCACTTGTGATACGGTTCAGCTTAGCATCGCGATCAGCGAAATTGCTGAAGGAACTGCCACTATCAGCTACTTTGTTTTAATTCGATCTGGTGTGCGTATTTTCATTTTCTGACCAGTCATGTAAGCATGAAAAAACACATCCTAAGTTTGGATATAGCATTCTTCTAGATAAACCTCTCCATGAATTGAAGGAAGAATTGAGGGTTTATCGATAAAAGAAAACTTATTTACCAAAAGGGATGTGTTTTCCTGTCTTAATATAAGGCTTGAATAAGATCTAAATTATGAAGCTTTTGCTGCAACAGCTTTTTGAATTAAAGCTTCTGCATCGTTATTAGAAAGACCTTGTTTAGGTTGAAGCAAATTTTTCTCTGCTGCACTTAGAATACCTTTATCAATCAGTTTTGCCATAGATTTAACCGCATAAGTAGAAACGGTTTTGCCATCTTCGAAACCTGCAATAATCGTAGCGGCATTTTTATCAGAAACCTGATTGTTCAACAATTTAGCAAGAATTGTAGCTGCTTCTTCACGAGTGATATCACGATCAGGATTGAAGTTACCACCGTAGCCTTGAATGAATCCGGCATGAGCGGCTTCAGCGATTGCATCAGCATATGCAGCGTCAGCAGCAACATCCTTAAATGCAGGTGCTGTAGTTACTTCGTTTAGTTTCAACATTTCTACTAGAGCACTTACAAATTCAGCTCGAGAAATGACTTCTGTGGTTACAGGTGTTTCTGGTTGTTCTGCAGATGCAGCGAGGTTGGTAATACGTCCCTCAGTTTTAGCTTGAATAGCGCCACCTTTAAAGGTATCTACAATGTACTGGTAGAATACATCCAGATCGATAGGACCAGCTAAGGATGATTTAGCATCCACTAGCACTGTATAGTTATCTCCACCTGCTGCCATAAAGTTGTTAACTACAGCCGTATATGTTTTTCCAGGATCAATGGGTGTACCATCTTCAAGACTAAGACTAGTCACACGCTCTGCGACTGGCTTATTGAAATCTGCAGTATACTTCAAGCCAGAGATTTGTAGTGTTTTTGTGTTTGGTGTACCGTCCGCGTTTGTACCCCATTGTTGCTCCAACAAGGTTTGTATTTGTTCACCAGTCAGCTCTAATTTTACCAGAGTATTGCCAAAAGGTTGGATTTTAGCAAGATCAGCAAAGGTCACATCGCCTTGTGGCAGATCCGCACGAATCCCACCTGGATTCATAAATGCAAAGTCAGCATCGCTTGCTTTATCACCAAAGTCTGCTTGACGCATTGCATCTGCAATGAGGTTTCCTAGAGGTGCTTCGTTATTATAAGCATCTGTGCGAGTCACAGAACCATCTGTAGTACCTACTGGCTTCGTTAGCTCAGGATGCTTGTCTAATGATTTTTTAATAATAGCTAAAGATTCAGGGTCTTCTTTTACACCCTCTTGAAAAGTCGTTGTAACTGTAGCTGATTTTTCGGTTACATCCCCCGTATTAGGGTCAATCATCAACTTAATATCTTCAAATGCCGTACCATAAGAATAAGCCTGCACGATCAATTTCCCATTCACTTCACCGTTAGCTAAAGCATGATTGTCACCTGCAACGATAACGTCAACAGGGGAATCGGCAGGCAAAGCTTTTGCTAAATCAGCCGCTTCTCCAGTGGTTACGCCTTCTTTGGTTGTTGCTGGATCATGTGCCAGGACGATGATCGTTTCTACACCTTGATCTTGCAATTCTTTTGCATATTTATTAACGGCTTCAACTTCTTCTTCTGCGCTTAAGAAACGCACGCCTGCTGTACCAGATGGGGATACTTTCGAAGGTGTAGCTTTCGTCACTAATCCGATAAATCCGACTTTGACTCCGCCCACTTCTTTAACCACATATGGCTTAATCAATGGTTTGCCAGTGGAGGTTTCAATGACGTTTGCATTTACATAATCAAATTTTGCGCCAGCATGAGTTACCTTGCCTTCTTTTGGATCAAGGCCACCAAAGATTTGTGCTTTTAATGCAGCGGTACCTTGGTCGAATTCATGATTGCCCAAAGAACCTACATCAAAGCCCATCATATTCATCCATTCCAGCGTAGGCTCATCACGATCCAGAGATGAGACTGGAGCGGATGCACCAACAGAGTCTCCATTATGGAAGAGTAGGGAGTTTTCATATTTTGCTTGAGCTTCTTTTAGATATGTAGCTAGAATTGGAGCCGTTCCTGCCTTTTTATCACTAACCATCGATGTGGTATCCAACTGACCGTGCAGGTCATTGATTCCGATCAAGTGTACTTCTACATCTGTTCCTGCAGCAGAGACAGAACCTACGGCGCCAAATAGCTGGGAAAGCAATAGTGCAGTAGTAGCCACGCGAATGGTACTTTTACCCAGAACTTTTTTCCATGACATGAGTTATAAAACCCCTCTCCAATTTCTGATCCTGAGATATTTTAACATAAATCAAATCATGGAAGTCGTAAAGTATATCAAATCTATGTAAAAAATTTGAGAGATTGGTAGGGAAGAAAAGTACGTACGTATATCTGGCTCTACAACAAAGTTAGTGCTTGAGGTTTTGATTTTCTCGGCAAGTCTCCCCAGAATACAGCAAGGACTCCTTTAAGAAGGTACACGCTTTACTCAAAGCTTATGAACTGGAAAAAAACTTACCCTTATTTATGATATGGTTCAGCTTAAAATATATATAAAGACAAGGCCACTCCAATGAAGGAGTGGTTTTTGTGTAGAACTTCTTTGTATTGAACTATCCTCTTTTTGACCTATCGGCCGTCACATCGATTGTTCTCTTATTTATTTTATTACAACTCTATTATTCTAGTATATAATTCCGATATTTTGATAAAAATAAAACTAAAAATAGTTTGATAAAACAAAGGAGGAAGTTTCTAATGTCAACAAAAGAAAATTTGTCATTTTCATTACCAACCGCGGAGGTTATAAAGTTTGTTAATGCTTTAACTAATGAAGCTAGTTATGACGACCCATGGAGCTTACAGCATATAGGAATGAGATTCTTCAAGAGACCAATCCGCACAAGCAGAGATAAATACTACCTCAAAAAATATTTAAAAGAAATCAAGAATTCCTACACGCAGTTAGAGTTTCTATACAATTTGGGAAGAGGTTATTTCGTTCCAAAATATATTGAAGAGTTTCAACATGTTAAAGACTTTTATCAATCTCGAATTGATGGATTACAAAAAAGGTTAAATCATGCTCAACAGGGTTTTATAGATGCCCCACCGCATTTAATTAGTAATGGTGAAGTAAATGTTACTTTTACGCGTGCGGAAAATGTATAACTTCGAAAGGAGAGAATATATAATGAATTTTGAATTGATTCCAATAAAACTTATTGATGAATCAACTATTTTAACAAGGGATGCTCATGATAATATTGAGGAACTAGCTAAAAACATAAGCGAAATCGGACTTTTACAACCAATCACAGTTAAGAAACTTCAAAATGGAAATTATCGCATTATTCTAGGCGCTAGAAGATACAAAGCAGTCAAGTTATTGAAAAAGACTCATATACCTGCCAATATTTCTAATACTGAGGATGAAACCGAAATTTATTTGCAGCAACTTGCGGAAAACATGGAAAGAGAAAATTTTTCTCCAATTGAAGAAGCTAAATTGTTTTATAAGTTAACAACCGATCCCGTTTTTCATAAATCCGAATTATACATTTCTCAGAAAATTGGTAAAAACGAAAGATACATTAAGAGAAAGTTAGAATTACTGAAGTTCGGAAAAGATGTTCAAGAGATCATTCATGCTGAAAAAGAAATATTACCTAACAAATTAAATGAGGAACAGGCACTTTCACTTAAAAAAGTCGACATTATTTTTAAAGACAAATTAGCGTTAAAAGCTGCATCAGAACAGGTATCTGTCAATGATTTAAAAAGGGCTGCTCAAGTTTATACAAGTAAGGAACTCGACGATGAATCTAAATTCACTTTATTAGCATTGCCATTTCACGACATTGTTGAGACGTGGTCCATATTAGAAGAGAAAAAGATCGAAAAACAGAGATTTGCTGATAAACCAAGACTTGCTAATGCTACAACACTTCCATCGCATAAAGAGGATCATGTTGTCCTTCCCACTGTTTTTACAGAAATAGAAGTTTTATTGAAGAGTTTAATTTCAAGTATACCCAGTCATAGATCAATTCACTTAACCACTATTTATTCATATGAGAATATACCTATTGACCGAAAACAAGATTTTTTAAAGTTAATTGATGGTTTAGTCACAAATCTCCAGGCTCATTTAATTGAATGGAGAAAAATCAAAGATATTGTTAAAACACCGATTCGACTTGTGGATACATCAAAGCAGAAGTGACTTTAAATCTATCCAGTATTCTATGAAGCCTTTTAGTCTTTTATTTCTTTACCGCAGAATCTAAGTTACAATATATTATGACCACATAAAAGCAAAGCCACTTCTAACAATGGAGTGGTTTTGCTGGATAAAAATTCTCTTTTATTTATTCAAATACTAACTTTAAAAGTTCATTAAATCAACTCTGCCAGTGGTAAAATTACGGCGACTTCAAGAGCCTTTAAATCGATATCTTGTTGTAGAGATGGCTGTCCCGCCTATTAAACAGGAAATCTCAATATCATCAATGTCCACCATCTTATCTTTCTCTGCATCATAGTACTCCCCAAATAAAAATAACGACTCATTTTTCCTATCCAATAAATAGGGGATAATTTTTTCACAAAATTCTGTAACACTTTTAAACATGCTCTCTGGTGTTATCCCCGATTCATCGATAACCAGCAATTCTTTGTGTTCATTACGAGCAGGGTTGCGATTTAAATGATACAGTTGAAAAGAGGTACCCTTGCGATACACTTTATAAATTGGAACTTCTATGTTGTCGATGAAATCTCCATCCGTATAACTCAAGTTAAACTTTACCGTCATCTATATTCTCCTTTCAACATGAATGCTATGTTTAGATACAAATTAAGCTGATTGCGACTAAATCATATTCTTGGTCATCTTCGTATTCATGTTACTTGTCCATAACTATCGTTTTCTAATGACCATAGATTCGTGTGTCCATGGATATCTATTGCAGAAGGTATATCAATTTTCCCGTCACCTCAATAAATGAAATCTCACAACCAACGGAGGCCTTCAACGTAAACGTTGGAGAAGCGTCAAGGACATTGAAGTGTTCTTTGACGCTTGAATTAGCGGTGATTTTCTTTTCGCCCTACTTATGGTACGGTTCACCGTAACGGGGCTAACGGCGAAACTTATTCTTCGAAAGAATGAATAAGACACCTTCTTATAAGGTGCCTTAAAAGTCGAAATGAACTAGTAGTCTAAAACCCCCAACTAATCTCGTTAAAAACCTTTAACATATCTTCTGCAGCATCTTTTTCAACTGATCTTACATACATAATTCTTCCTAGCAGCCATTCTTTAAATGTTGCTGGATTGACCTTAATCCTAGATGTATGACCATCTGGTCCATAAAGCAAAGCATAATGTAGGTGTTTCCATATATCCTTTTTATACTTCTTCGGCACACGTAGCTTATCACCAGAGACAATAATACCTGTTACCATTCGCTTCTGGCCTTCTCTCCGTAGTAATGTCTTCTGGTTATTAATTTTGAGACCTTCTTCAGTTATTATCTTTTTCAATAATTCTATCTTTGGAAGTTGCGTTGTATTTCCAGAAAAAACCAAGTCATCAGCATATCGAGAGTATCTAACTCCAAGTTTATTGGCTAAGCTACTAAGTCTCTTGTCTAAACGGTATGCAACTATATTGGCTAGCATAGGACTTGTAGGTGCACCCTGGGGAAGCGAAGAGACATACTCGCCCGTAGTAGAATCAAGTCGGGAGGTTACGCATAATTTTGCTAAGTCCACCGATAGATTAGTACTATAACCAATCCTTATAAAGGATTTCCGAACTTGATTCTCGGTAATGGTGTCGAAAAAATTCTCAAGATCTACTCGCAATATTGCCTGACACCCTAGGTGGGTATCCGCATTTGTAATAATAGATTCCCCTTTGCGAAATCCTTTACATGCGCTACTAACCCTTACATTAATTAAAATATTATTTAGTATCCAGCGTTGGAGGCTCTTTAAAATATGGTTTGGGCATTTTATTTGTCTTTCTCCACCACGTTTTTTGGCAATTGAGAATGTTTTGTAGTACCTGTAACTATTCAAAATAATATTATTTAATTCTTTATATTCTAACTCCAATAACAAAGATAAATGCTTTGTGGAGAAGATAACTGGCAGATTTTTATATTGAAGGCCGTCCGCATATAGAAGACATTCCTCTATAAAAAGCTGAGATCGTCCTTGATTTTGTGCTTCTTGAACAAAAGCGTCTCGGGGGAAACGAATATCCAAATCGCTACTCTCCTACTCTATCATTTACTTATTTTATGAGCTGATTGCACCGCGTTCTTTGCGGTGTGCACCTTCTCTGCAACCATCTTCTCCGAATTACTTCCTGTATCTCGTGGTTGTAGAGAAGTTGCTATAATAGAAACATTATCCTTACTAGGTATACTCAACCTAGTCGCCTGGTTTATTAGGCCGATGCTAGCGAATTTCAAGTGCTCCCCCGAAAAGATGAAGGTACATAAACCTTCGAAAAGTCAGTAGAATTCGTCACATGATTATTTTCTTGAAAAAGCAAAATCTTTCTAGAGATTCTTTTATAACACTCACTACCATATTCAGATAACTTTCCATCTTTGTCAACTAAATTCCTTTTAACACCTTCCATAATAAGCTCGTGATAATCGCTTTCTACAATTCCAAGTATTTTCATAATTACAGGTAAAGAGCGACGCTGCCGTATTAATCGTATCAGTGCAAATAATCTGAAGTCAATCCGCTGGATATAACTATACTCAAAGTTTTTCTCATTATTCAACCTCTTCCCTGTTGCAAATAACTCGAATAGTTCATGGTCTAACGTCTCAGTAAGACTTAGCCAATACATCGTCTCTTTTCTATATTCTTTTGCCATTTGTATTTTATCAGTTGAATATCGGGGAAACAAAGGTCTCCACCTATTCCCGCCATGTAACCTTTTTGACGACCAAAATATCGGTAGTAAGTTATTGGGCGAACCATATGAAAATGTTACGAGTCCTTGGGTATTATCATATCCTAAGGGCCCTTTAGTATCCAATATAAAACCATATTTGTATGCAAGCTCTCTGTATTCTTTCATCTTATTATAATTACCGAAAGGAGAACGGTCTCTTTTAAACGCTTTTTCTACCGGCATCCATGTCAATACTTTTGGATTGGGAACATTAGCATTTAAATATTCAATTGCTTGTTCTTGGGCTGCTATTGACAGCCATATTGTTTCTGAAAGTGGGTGTTTTTTATATATTGATTCTATATGTTGTTTGTAGAACTTGACACATGAACGACCACTTCCAAAATAGTCATCAATAAATATTAGATACTCGTTAGAACCTAGAACTTTTTTCAACATATTCTTATGCTTTACTATTATTAGTCTATCTTGTTTTTGATCATATTGTTGGGTTTTTCTAAAAAAATAAATCATTGCGGTAGCGCTTTTTCCAAAATCGCCAATAGGTAATATATAAAATGTAGAATTACCTGGGTATGATGCAAGTAAACGCTCAATGAGAGCATTGTAAGCCTCTATTATTTGGGCATCATCGAGATAATCTACTTTGTTGAGTAGTGCCAAAGCAATGTTCCGATCCGCTTTTTCAAAGTTGTCCAGCCAATGTAATATATCTATCTCATCAATAGCATGTTTATGTCGCTGTGTTATTAAAGAAATATGCGCATGTAAGCTGGAGACCTCAGATATGCTTGGGGCTGCCGCCAAGAGTTTATAAAAGCCCAATTTGATCCCTCCTCGTGAAAAGTCAGATGTATTTATTTCACTAATCCCATACTGAAAAGGTATTTACAATTTCTATATCGGCATTAATTACATATTATTCCTTAGCCTTATGCCGACATTTTGTAACGGAAATACTGTTTTATTGGAATTTTGCTTTATTTGTGAACGGTTCATCATTACGGGGATACTGGCGAATTCTAAGAGTGCAGTTTTTTACATGCCGTCGCATCGCCAATCTTTTTTTCGCATCTAACTTTAATTTAAGACAATTATTAATCACAGTTAAAAATCTCCCGACTAAAACTTGTCGGGAGGGCAAAAAAGGCAGGCATACTTTCCGGCGAAACAGGATTTGGATCGTTACTTGCACCAGATCTAGTGTAATATCCGCTATCAAAAATCGCAGCTCCGGTTGGTCAAACCCTCAATCCTCCACCCGCATAGCGGGTGGTTTTTTTGTTTCGCGCGTTTCACGCACTCAACTGGCTAAAGCCTAAATCAAAAAGGTTGCCCATTAGTCTATGGTCAACCTTCTATTTGTTCTAAAAGTACTTTGTCGAAAGAAGCAACAACAGTTCTATCATTGTGAAATTAATATTCTCTTTCTTTTCCTATTTTCGATCTTGTCAATCGAGTTTATACATTCTGCTCTAATTACAAATTTATGCTGTCAATTTATTTACCTCATCTATCACCTTGCTTTGCAGTGACTTAGGAAGTGTAGAAATAAATTTAGAAATCTGCCTTTCATCATAGACATCTTTGAGTAAACTTACTAGTTCATTGACTATTTTTGACTCTGCAAAGTTTCTATCCCAAATAACTGAGGTGACCCCCATAAACTCTTCCTCTATCTTGATTACTTCTTGAGTAAGATTATAATAGTAGCGAAGTTTAGAACTACTAATATCTGTCTCTTGAATAAGCAGTTCTCCAACCACCCTTCCATCTATCTTCCTATAGCAGATACTACTGTAATCGTTTAAAAAGATATTACTAGCAATGTCACTAGGTTGCACACCTTTAGTAAGCAACAAGTTTATTAACTCATCAATTTTCTTAGTAATCATATTAATCCGTTTTTCCATTTTTAGATCATCCTCCTCAATTCATCAACAATCTGAACAAGGTATTTTTGAGAGTCTAATAATGCTTCTGGCTCTCGCTTATTTACTGGACCGTATTTTAAATATAGCCTCGCATTAATATATCTTACTAATATTCCATCATTGGGACAATCACTTTTTAAATTTCGAATGCTCTTAGAGAACTTAGGAAATAGCTCCGTCCCCTTGGGATCTATCCCTTTCTCTTCCAGTATCGATTGCACTGCCTCATTAGCATTGTTGTATAAGAAGCTTCTCGATTTTTTTCTTAGAAGTTCCGGCCTCTTAGATAGCAGGAGCTCATCAATCTCCGACTTTTTGGATGTTACAGATTGTTTTTTAATTGCTTCTTTAGCGATCTCTACTTCCGCTTCACTTAGGCCAGCATCTCTTAACTTCTGCATTTTACTCTCTAAGTCAAGCTCAATCTGACGCCTTGCTTGCTCGAACATTTCATTAAAATCAAGCCCTGTAAGATATGATTCTTTATCACTAATAAAATACTCGTCTTTTTCGATTCCTGCATATACGATTTCCCTTTTTTTATACTCGCCACCTGGTATTGTATAGTCTTTAACTGGGATTTTTTTGCTTTTCTCCACTTCTTTAGAGAATATATCCCACATTGTGTTCAATCCTATTTCCTCATGGAAAATAACAACCGCATTGTTATCAATAGCAAAATCAGTTATTTCCTCATTAGGAATTGCTCGAAGTATTCTTCCTACAACCTGTGCGAAAGCATTCAAACTTCTGTAGGGTCTAAATATAGAGAGTACAGTCAAATATTTATGGTCATACCCCTCCATTAACATATTTACAGACACTACAACATCACATTTATGGTTATCGATATCTAAAAATGCCTGTTCAAGCTCACTTGAATGCATATGACTATGTACAATCCGCACTACACATCCCTTATCCTTGTACCATTGAGACACATCCCTAGCATGTTCAATGCTACAAGCAACCGCTAATATTTTATGAGGTACACTCGGGGATGCGTCTCTGATTGTTTGTAGTTGCTTAATGCTTTCATTTATGACATCCAAGGAACATTCCTTCGACAAAGCTATAGATTTTTCGACCCATTCCTTATCCTTTATTGTAAGTACTTCATCTTTGGTGTATTTTTTAGAGTCCCCTGGAATAGAGAAAAACAAATTATCATTATTAATAGTAGCTTTTCTAAGCCATTTAACATATCTCAAAGCCATAACTTCGGATAATGAAGTATTATGAATTTCCTCTCCTGGAAGATCTTTATGGTCACCTCTATATGGTGTACCAGTAACATGAAGCCTTTTGGCACCCGAAAAATACTCCAACGCTTCTACCCATGTGTTTGCGACAGAATGGTGGGCTTCATCAACAATAATAAAATCAAAAAAGTCCTGTGGCACTTTATTCAACAGTGAGTTTGCGTTACTTTTAGCCAGTTTATGAACATTGGTAATGACAAAATTACATTTTTCTAAACTCGACATTAACATATCAGACTCGTATTCTTCTACAACAGGCATATCTTCTGGGGAGAAAATCACATCTTGATTGAGCCAAAAGTTATCTTCAAGTGGGTGAAGTGTTTTCACTACACTTTTCTTAGTTACAAGTCCTGGTGTAATTATAAGAACTCTTTTATTCGACACACCGTATGGTGCGATTGATATTAATCCGCTTTTACCAGTACCTGTAGGGAGGACAACTAACGCTTCACCTTGAGGATTTGCCTCATAGTAATCCTTAATTTTTATATAAGCCTCGATTTGTGGCTCCCTTAGTTTTCTATTGTTTATTATATTGGGAACTGTACCGAAGAAGTATGACATCCATATGCACTTCCTTTTTTGGGTGATGGCTTACTAATTCTAGCTTGACTTCCGTTATCCTCCTTTGTACCTAAAAGTTTAGTGCAGACTCAACTTATTAATCATAGCAAGAATTTTGGGGCTTTTTGACGGTACGGCTCTCATTCAATACCATAACTGCATAAATTCCGCCCTACTTATGATACGGTTCAGCTTAACAGGGCTACCGGCGAAAAATCCGCAGTAGTTTTTGCTTACTAAGCTCATAATCTTGCTAGCGTTTACTAGTTGACCGAGATGTCCCCATATTTTGGCTAGTAAAAACTACAGAGACGGTACTACTGATTGCGTCTACAAGTCAAATTTTAAGGAATGACTTAGAAGAAGCCAGCCTAGTAGGCGAATAGTAATCCCCAAGCAAAAAGGCGAAAAAAAACACTACTGTACATTTATTTCCCAAAGAGTGTGACAAATAGCGTATGTAAACATATAGCATTCGAACTGATCCTGTTACTGCAGCTCATTAATCAAACCCATCACAAATTTGGAGGTCTTCGCCAGACATCGTTCCGTAAAGTCAAATTCAATACCCGTATCGCGATAAATATCGGCTATAGTTTGATTGGGATCCGCACCTGCTCCCTGCTTGTATAACGACGTCGCTCTAGCCGGATCTTCCCGGTAGATTTGTAATAACTGCAGAGCGCCCACCATCGACATTGAATATTCGATATTGTAGAACGGATAACCGAAATAGTGAATGATAGCGGTCCACTTGGTTGCCACTTCAGACTCAAGACCCGTAATATCTACAGGGTGATATGTGAAGCGTTTTTCTAATTCTAAATACTTCTCATCTCTCTCTTCCGGTGTATGATCCGGATTCGTATAGAGCCAATGCTGAAACAAGTCGCCTGCGACGGGCCCGATAAGCATGGTGAATGCTCGGCTAAGTTCTTCACGTTGTGCATTCCTGCATTCTTTATCATCGGTATAGAATAAATGAAGCTTGTCGAGCAGCAACAGCTCCAAACCGTGGGAGTAAAGCTCTGCTACTTCCGCACGAAGTTGGTGATCTTGAATCCCTTCCCCGGATTCGTACTGCAGATACGCGTTCACCGCATGACCCATTTCGTGAATCAGGGCAATGAGCGCGAAGAACGATGGACTGAAATTACAAAATATAAATGCGTTTTGGGACGCTGGCAGGAATTCTAAGAACCCGCCGGGCGCCTTTCCTTGACGAACCTCCAGATCGAGCAGCCCATTCCCGCGCATGTGACGGAATCTTTCCTGGAAATAGGGATCGGTCATGCCAAGCATCTGATCCACGCCGTCCATCAACTCGGTAACCGTTTGGAACGGCGCACCTTGCATCAAGCACGGGCCTTTGTCCCATGGGCGGTAAGATTCTACGCCTAGGCTTGTTTGCATAATGCCGGCAAGACGGTCCCATGCGGGGATAACGTGTTTCTCCACAGAATCATGGAAGTCATAACAGTCTTGGATGCTATATTCGCGGTTCTTCATCGTGAACATGTAGTCGCGGTAATTATCAAAACCAGCATTGACAGCCATCTTGTGCCGAAGACTCACCAATTCGTTCATCATTTCATCCATTTGCGGCTTTACACGTAACCTAGCATCGGCCAATGCACGCCAAGCTCGTTCGCGAATTACTTGATCCGGACTGTCCAATTGTCCCTCCACGAATGAATAAGGTTTTGTTTTGCCATCCCATTCGATGCTCAAACCACCCATAATCTCATTGTACTCAGTGACCAGTTCTTGCTCCCGAACGGTAAGCGGAATATTCTCTTCGCGAAATAGTTCCGCCTTCGTTCGCCGCACTTTAAGCATCAGGCCGTATTTCTTATCGTCCAACTGTTCGTGAAACGAACTGTCCAATAACTTCTTGTCGAATTCTGCCTGATATTTCATCAGCATTGGCTGCACAGCGGTTTGATCGTGTGAAAAGATATCGCGCATGACAGCATTTATAGTATCACGATAGAAGTCGATTTGGTGACCGTACATTGCCTCTCCAATCTCCTCCCGTAACTTCCTCTCCCCCTCGAGCCATTCCTCCAAATCGGCAACGGACTTAATTCCCTGCTGGAGCATCTGCTGCAATCTGGCTTCTAGCGCTTCTAGGTCATTCAAATTGACGGCGTCGGAATAATACTTTATAGAAGATGATTCAGACATGCTTTGTACCCCCCATTTAGTAATCTCAATTCCATCATACCTTAAATTACCAATTTTAGACCGATAAATTTATCTCTTTACTTAATTAAATACTTCTTATACATACCAACCGATTTCGGATAAACTAACCTAGGAACCTTTCGGGACTTTCTCATTCCAGCAGCAACCCTCAAGGAAATATATTCTTCAAGTTCAGGTGAGAAGTAATTTATTGAATTCTTCAATAGTTACGAAGGTAAATTTCGTCCACCTCATGACACGGTGGCTATCGCCGAAAAATGAAGTAATCGGCGGCCTGATTATCGGTTCGGCAATCGGAGCATATACTTGTCATCCGACAATGCTACTCTGCCCGTTATCTTAATGCAATCGTCAATCTAAACTTACTTTTCATTGATAAAACCGATAAAAAAAGGAGTGAAGCTGGTTAAAGCTTCACTCCTCATTATGAGTTTATCTCAAAATTTTTCGACGTTACTTGTGATACGGTTCTCCTTAACGGTACCATCGGCGAAAATCGATAAAGGAGCTGCCGCAGCATGCTCCTTCGTTGATGCTCACATGGATTTTATTTCTATGATCTGCAAGACAGGCTGACGATTCGGTGGCGAGGCACTTTGAGGTGCACGTGGATCACCTTACAGATTGCGTTCAAAATAATGAACCAGATTGTTTCGCGTTTCCTGTAACGGCAAGAACATCATCATTCTGATGTCCGGATCGCTGGGAACCTGCAGCGTGATATGCTCGAATTCCAGAATCCCTAGCCCAGGATGCTCCAACGCTATATATCCATCAAGGACGCTGCGAACATGGTGTTGCAGCCATAGCCGGCCAAAATCGGCATTGACTGCCTTCAAATCCTCGATTAGCCCGTCAAACGAAGAATCCTCCAAATAACGGGCTTTTGCCGTGCGAAATTCCGCCACCACGCCGCTCGCGACCTGCTCCCAAGCCCGGAATCGCCCTTTCAATACCGGGTTGGCGAAAAACTGCCACAGCAAATTCAATTCGTAAGACGGGTTTATCCGATCAGGCTGGGAAATCGCAAATATGTCGTTGGCCGCTTTGTTCCACACTAAGTAATCCCAGCGCCGTCCGATCACAATGGCAGGAGCCGATCCGAGTTCATTGACCGCTTGCTGCAATAAGGAGCCGGTCTTTTCCTCTATTTGATTCACTTGAGGTGGGAGCGATTGCCCGGAGAGCAGGTAGAGATGGCGCCGTTCGTCCGGGGTAAGTCTGAGCGCCCGGGACAGGCTTTCCAGTACTTGCACTGAAGGGTGAATATCGCGTCCTTGTTCCAGCCAGGTGTACCAGGAAACGCCAACATTGGCGATCTGCGCAACCTCCTCGCGGCGCAACCCCGGCTTCCGGCGGGGCTTGGTGGGCGGGAGCCCTGCGTTACCCGGACAAAGATTTGCCCGTCTATTGCGTAAAAACTCGCCGAGCACCTTGCGTCGCTCGCTATCGTTCATATCCACCGCTCCTAACTGTTACTAGGAAACCTATGATTAAGGCGCCCACGTCCCGCCGGCACAAATACAGTATAATCAAGTTCAACAAGCGAAACAACATTGAGATCCCCCATCTTAATCAAAGAAAAAGGAGTCTACATGATGCAGAATCATTTCCAATCAAGCACGCCGGATATCCGTCCTGCCGGAGTCTATCCCTTAACGCTCGGAGATTTCTACTGCCTTGTAATCAGTGATGAGGTAAGCTATTCGCTGCCTACCTCTCTCATAACAAATGCAACCAAAGAAGAAGTAGCTGCCACCCTCAGAGAATATGCTTTGCCGAGTACGCATGTGCCGATGCAGATTAGCGTTCTGTACATTCATACAGGACAGCATCAAATTCTTATCGATACGGGGCTTGGACATTTGCCGGGACCGAGCGGCAGAGCAGACTTCATCGGTAAGGTGCGTTCGAACCTGCAAGCATTCGGCATTGCTCCTGAGTCGATTAATACCATCATCCTTTCTCATGCTCACACCGATCATTATGGCGGAATCTTCGACGAAGAAAATCGATTTTCTTTTCCTAACGCCACTTACGTACTCTCCAAAGCAGAGTGGACGTTCTGGATGGAACAGCCCGATTTAAGTTCTCTAGCACTCCCGGAACCTCTCAAACAAAGAACGGTGCAATTGGCTCAGGACTGCCTTGCTCGCCTTCAACCAAAACTAAGGCTGATCGATGATGAAGAAGTCATTATTCCGGGAATTGCCGCGATTTCCGCCAAAGGAGAGACGCCCGGGCACAGCGCGTTCCTTGTTTCCTCCAAAGGCGATTCGATGCTGGTAGTCGGCGACGCTTGGTCTCATTATAAGCTGACGCCGGAACACCCCGACTGGCTTACCGTCTTCGATTTGGACCCTGAGCAGACCGTCCGCACGCGGCGCATGCTGCTGAACCGCGCTGCCGAGGAACAACTGCTGGTGCTAGCCTATCATTTCCCCTGGCCGAGCTTGGGGCGGATCTTAAAGCGCGACGTGAATTGGTCGTGGGAACCGATTGAATACACGTGGACGTATACCACGAATAGAGAGGCACCATCCTGAAGAATTTGAGGGTACTTCACAGGCTACTATATCATAAGAGCACGTATAAAATTTGATCAAGTCAGGCCAGTGATACGATATCCTTGACGTAATGCAGGGTTCTGTCTTATGTCTTCTGCTCTATCGGGGTATAGAATACGAGCATAAGTAGTCAATCCAACCCCTCCTTATCTCAACGATATTATCTCGATAAACAGTGAAATGGATCAATACCTGCTCGCAAAAATTTTCGCGTCACTTGTGATACGGTTCTCCTTATCATCTATAGAGCGAAACGAAGGACGCTCTCAATGAGGTGTCCTTGGCTGACCGAGCGAATGTCATCACTCTCACAGTTAAGCAGAGAACCGCAACGGGGATACCGAATTTGGCACCCTCGTTGCGGTTCGTGTATGGACTCAAATTATCCGTTTGGCGCATTAAACTGAAGATTGATCAGATGGGTCCCAATTGCAGTGAGTTGTCCGGTCGGACCGGCAGCTCCAAATATAGGAGCCGAAGCTAGAGCCCCATTAATAACCAGCGAGAGCTGATCGGCAAGGACCTTAGGGTCGAGTGCACCTGCTTCCCGGCAGATATCATACAATCGGCGATTAAGCTCCTGCTTATGTTCAATTGCTTGTCTACGAGCGGGATGTCCCTCGTCGGAAAATTCGGCTAATACGTTGAGAAAAGCGCAACCTCGATAACCCGGTTCGGAGATCATTTGTGCAGTTACCTCTAACAAAGCCAATAACTGAGCCTTTGCATTTCCTTGATAAGCGGTTAGTACTTCTTCGAACCATTGCCAATGCCGCCGGTTCTCCTCCTCTAGATAGGCAGATATTAGCTCGTCCTTGGTTGAGAAATGTCGGTACATTGTAGGTTTCCCCACTCCCGATTGTTCGGAGATCGTGTCAACTCCAACGGAACGAATACCTATTCGGTAGAACAAATCGCTCGCCGTCTCCAAAAGACGTTGACGCGGCGATGAACGTGGTGCGGCCATGTTGGTCATCCTCCTTCACACAACAGAACTGTTCTGTGATCTTACAATATCACGGATGTTTCTTTTGCTGCAAGGGCCACGTTCATCACCGCAACGCTTAGTCCATATGAATGACGACCTTACCGAATGACCGGGAATTCATATAATAGTCATAAGCCTCTTTTGCCTCTTCGAACGGAAAGATTCGGTCAATAACGGGTTTAATCCTGTGCTCGGCAATGAATTGATTCATCTCTTCGAATTGGTTACGGCTGCCGGTCATGATAGGTCGGAGTGTCACCATATTAAAGTAGAAAGCGCTGATGTCCATCGTCTTAACGCTGCTAGGAATCCATCCGACCACGCTCACCAGCCCCGATATCGCCGCTGCATGGATAGACTGTTCAAGCGTTCCCGGATTCGTATTCTCGATAATCATTTGAGCCCCCCGTCCATTCGTCATATCTCTTACCGTCTCATGCCAATTGGACGTCGTTCGGGAATGAATGACCTCCGCTCCGAGTGCGGCAAGTCTATCGATCTTGTCCTCGTTCGTCGTTGTTGCAATGACGCGAGCACCAAACGACTTCGCGAATTGGATAGCAAACAGGGAAACACTACCTGACCCTAGCGCCAGTACCGTATCTTCTTCTGTAGGCTGTCGAAAACCCGTAAGAGCATTCCAGGCGGTAAGAGCCGATACTGGCAAGGTTGCAGCCTCTTCGTAGGTTAAGTGTTCAGGAATAGGCAAAACCACCTCTTCGCTCACCACGATATATTCCGACAGGAACCCGTCCAGCGAACCGCTGAATTGCGTTCCGTGCTCTTCCCAACCGATAAAAGGGCCTTCGATCCAATGAACGAGAGAGTTCACCACGACTCGGCCTCCCGGTTGGGCCCGCGTAACTCCCGAGCCTACCGCCACTACTTCCCCAGTCCCGTCAGCCAGTGGAATCACAGAGGGTTCCTTAACCGGCAACGGATATGCACCGCTCATGATTAAGCCGTCTCTGTAATTAAAAGAAGTGGCTCTCACTCGAAGCAAAACTTCATGAGAACCTGGTGTTGGAATATCCCGCTCGGTAACAACAAGACTTTCTAGTCCCTTGCCATTCTTTACGTGATAACTTCTCATCGTAATTCTCCTTCCGGATAATAAAAATCCCCAAATAATAAAACAGAACTGTTCTGTTTTATGTTCGATCTATAAATTACAGCACTGTTCTGTAACGTGTCAATACCTAAACTTAAAAGTTTTATTTTGGCCGGCTAGTCCTCCATAGAAAAGGCAGAAAGAGATTCCATGTTTGGAGGCATCTACGGGTGAGGCATCTTACCGATTCCCTTCTGGAATACATTCGTGTGCAATCGATTTGCCACGCTTGACACATTACAGAACAGTACTGTATTATCTTGGTGATAACAGAACAGAACAGTTTTGTTATCATTACATAATAAACAAGGATTAAAGCGTTGAGAAGGAGTGGAGAGATGAATCGAGGCATTTATCTATTGGTCTTGGCTACTTTCGTGACCGGCACTGTCGAGCTCGTCGTAGCTGGCATATTGGACCGCATCGCCCAAGAGCTGCACGTGTCGATCGGCATGACTGGTTTGCTCGTTACGGTTTATTCGCTGGTCTTCGCGTTAGGCACGCCCATTATCGGAGCCTTAACCTCCAGAATTGAACGTCGCAAGCTTCTGTTAGCCGCGATGTTCGTATTTATCGTCGGAAATGTGGTTTCCATGGTGAGCCCCAATTTCTCGATTCTGATCGTGGCCCGGGCAATTACAGCGGCAAGCTGTTCGGTTGTCGTGGTCAATTCGCTAATCCTAGCGGCGAACATTACCGTTCCTGACAAAGTCGGGCGGGCGATGGGACTCGTCTTTACCGGTATTAGCGCTTCTTTGGTACTCGGAGTACCGATTGGAACCTTAATCGCAGGCTTGACGAACTGGAGGATGACCTTCGCCTTGATTGCCGTACTCGGCCTGATCGTCTTCCTTGGCCTATGGCGCTATTTGCCCAAAGTTCCTCCTCAGCCATCCGCCTCGTTGTCCAAGCAAATCGCTGCCTTGAGAAGCTCAAAAATCATTTTTGCACAGCTCATGGTGGCATTGATGCTCATTGGCCATTTTACAATGTACACCTACTTATCTCCTTTCCTCCAATCGACGATGGGGCTCTCTTCCGGCACAATCGGAATTGTATTTCTGCTACTCGGCATGGGAGGGGTAGTAGGGGGATGGATCGGCGGTTGGATGACCGACAAACTTGGCGGTGCCCGTTCGTTTCTCATTTTACTTATCTTGTTTGCATCTGTTCTACTCCTATTGCCGTATGCGACAACTTCTCTCATCAGCTTGCTGCCTGTCGTTATCGTCTGGGGAGCACTCGCATTTGCGCCCGCGGCACCGGTGCAGAGTTACTTGATTCAATCGGCTCCTGAATCGTCGGATATTCAGATCGGACTGTTTACTTCGTTTATGCACTTGGGTATCTCCATCGGTTCTGCGGTAGGAGGTGCGATCGTCAACTATCATTCCGTAAAAGCAAACCCTTGGGCGGCCGGACTCTTTGGCTTGCTGGCCTTCCTTTCCGCCGCGATTTCCGTCACACGTAAGCAGAAAGGGAGTAGAGCAGGTGTGCACAGAATAGATAATCCTGTTAGTTAGTCTCATAATTCGAGGTACTGAGGAAGTTGCTGGGCTGTTGCCAGATCATTAGCGGCAGCCTTCAAAATTGCGCAGTATCCTTCTGAACTTTGCACAGTAAAAGCCTTAAACTTCGCTCTACTTATGATAAGGTTCCCCCCGATTGATCTTCACCGCACGATAAATCTGCTCTACCAGCACCAACCGCATCAGCTGGTGCGGCAGCGTCATGCGCCCGAAGCTCAAGCGCTGCTGAGCGCGGCGCAGCACCGGATCGGAGAGCCCGTGGCTCCCTCCGATCACGAACACGACATGGCTCGTCCCGTAGGTGCCGAGCCGGTCGATCTCAGCGGCCAGCTCTTCCGAGCTCCAGAGCTGGCCGCCAATGGCGAGCGCGATCACATGCGCGCTCTCTTTAATGTGCGCGAGGATGCGTTCGCCCTCGCGCTCCTTTACGATCGACACCTCGGCTTCGCTCAAGGTGTCGGGGGCCTTCTCATCCGCGACCTCCACCATCTGAAACTTAATGTAAGGCGTCAGCCGCTTAGCGTATTCTTGGATGCCCTGCACCAGATACTTCTCTTTCAGCTTGCCGACGCCGATAATTTGAATCAGCATGAATACCCCTCCACTCTTTATCCATTCCACAATCCTATCTATTCCAGGGCCCTATTTATTCTTCGGAGCCCTATTCCGATTCACTCCCTGAAAGTAAAAAAGAGCGTGTCTCCACGCTCTCCCCATCGCTATTCATCTCTTCATAGCATTTCCTGCCGACCCTGCGGCTACACGACCAGGAACTTGGCCGGTTGATCGCAGTGCGCGCACTGTACGGGCGGGTCCCAATCGGAGAACTCCGTCTCCTTCAGGTCCACGATATCCGGCGCGTCCTCGTACTCGTCGACGAACATATCGATCGCGAGCTCCACATGGTCTTTACAAACGACAAACATAGAATGGCATCCCCTCTAAAATTGCACACAATGTACGTATTTCTGGCTGTTGAACATCCGAAAACCTATGGCTCTCATTATATCCGGTTTTGGACCGGATCACACGTCCTATTTTAGGAATCCGGCTTGTCGGCAAGCTTGACGTCTACGGTCTCCTGCTGGCCTGCCCGGTAGAAGGTGACCTTGAGCATATCGCCGATTTTCACATGATCATACAGATACTTCTTCAGCTCCAGCGTAGACTTGATCGGGTCCCCGTTAAATTCCGTAATGACGTCGTTCAGCTTCAGCCCGGCATCCTTGGCAGGACCGATAGCATCCAGCACGACCACGCCGTCCTTCACGTCAGCCGGAAGCTTCAGCTCCTTACGCTGATCGTCATCCAGTGGAGCGTACGGGTTGTTCAGGTCCACGGTGTACACGCCCAGATAAGGTCGTGAGATCTTGCCGTCTTTCATCAACTCATCCACCGTCTTCATCACCTGATCGACCGGGATGGCAAAGCCCAAGCCCTCCACGCCGGCATCGGAAATCTTCATCGTGTTGATGCCGATCACTTTGCCGTTCAGGTCCACCAGCGCACCGCCGCTGTTGCCTTCATTGATGGCCGCGTCGGTCTGGATCACTTCCTGCTCCCAGTCGTACACGCCGTCCTGGTTCAGCGACACCGGCACAACCCGGTTGGTGTAGCTGATAATACCAGACGTCAGCGTATCTCCGAGCCCGAGCGGGTTACCGATGGCGAACACCGTCTCCCCTAGACGAAGCTTCGTAGAATCGCCCATTTCGGCTACATCGGTGATATTCTTGTCGTCCACTGAAAGGACGGCGATATCACTCACTTTATCGGTACCGACGAGCGTCGCCTTCTTCATATCCCCGCCGACCGTCATCACTTCCAGGTCCTGCGAGCCTTCAATGACGTGGTTATTGGTAATGACATAAGCCTTGCCGTTCGCCTTCTTGAAAATGACCCCCGATCCGAGCGCCGAATCCTCCAGGTCGGTCGTTCCCTTCTCCGCGTCCTTCGCGTCCTTATAGTTTACGATACTGACGACGGTCGGGCGAACTTTGGCCGCTGCCTGAACCAGCCGGTCGAACGGATCTCCGCTGCCGTCCAGCGGGGTCGAATTCACCGCACTGACTGCGGCAAGTTCCCTCGTATGGGAAGGAAGGCCGGTGATGAGGCTGAAGAGAAGCACCGCTACCACCGCACTGATGACAGAGCTGACCGTCGCCACGAATAATGTGGACGTCCCCCGGCCGCGCCTGCTTCTGCCCCAGACTTTTTGCGCAGGATAAACTTTGCGAAGGCTTCGCCGCCGTTTGGAAATTTTGGTCGAATAAAAATCGTCACGAAACAGCCCCATGTGATCCTCTCCCCTTTGTTGTAACACATCCCGAAAATCGTGTGAGATTCATCCATACAGACGACTTTGGCGGAAATAAAGTCTTTCATCGCCTATGGCCGATTCTGTATAACTTTTGACGTGGCGGCATGTTCTTGTAAGCTTCTAACTCGGACTGCCTATATTATTAATAACTGCTTCTAGTACATCAAGGTTGCACGCGGCAGACCCTTTATTTTTTACATTACCACATTGGGCTGAATCTAAGCAGCAAATTTGAAGCAACCGAGTGCCTGTCACTCACATATGTATGGGACTCACCCACGTCGATTTCGGATTCTAGATAGAATAAAACTAAAGAAATGAATGTTATTGGCCGTATGGGGCCGTTATAACATGTTCAAGGCAAGACTCTAGTTCAATCTATATATATAGAATGAATTAAAGTTTTTACTTGTCATTCCTTGATCCACGGGGAATAACCGTGTCAAAAATGTGGCTTTCTTTAGTTCAATCTATATAGCACATGAGATTTATTTCATAGAAACAGGAATGTTTCCAGGATAAACAGACTAGAATAAAAGTAAAACCTGATGAAACTATGAAAATGGGCGAAGCATGACCTGTTTACAGCAGGGTGGACTCCGTAGTCAAACCCGCTTTCTGCAAGCCCTCGCAGACTTTATTGTAACATAAGTGCGGCGGTTGCCCTAATTTTTTATCGCTTGCGTAATTGGTGGGTTATGGAATTGAAATGATGATGAAACGACAAGGAGGAACTGCCTTATGGAACGTTTTCCGTCTTCTATGGATTATGTCAATATGATGGCCAAGCTGGGGGATTTAAAGGACGAGCACTACCGCAACACCCTTGCCCTAAGCACCATCATCGAGCTGCTCATTGACAAGGGTATTCTCACCCGCGAAGAGGTGGAGAGAAAAGCGGCGGAGCTAGACGCGTTTATGGCTCACTCACCTTATCCCACGGTGTAGGCCGGTCGTAATAGGTGTCGCACAGTTTAAATTCGCTGTCTTTATAAAAGCATCCCCGGTCTTCCATCCCGGCACGTACGGTCATTTTCGCCAAATCCATCTGATTGTGGTCCCGGCTTAAATGCGCCAGATAGGTGCGCTTCAGGTCTCCGGTCAGCAGTTCACTCATCGCCTCGCCTGCGGCATCGTTGGACAAGTGCCCGAGGTCGCCCAGAATGCGGCGCTTGGTGTTCCACGGATACCGGCCCATCCGGAGCATCTCGATATCGTGATTAGCCTCCAGCACCAGCACATCTGAGCCGCTGATGGCCTGCTTCACCTTATCGCTCATATAGCCCAGGTCCGTGGCCACGCTCAGCTTCTCGTCACCGTCGTAGAAGCAGTAGCCCACCGGCTCTGCCGCGTCATGCGAGATTTGAAAAGATTCCACCCGCAGCGATCCGAAGTCCCGCACCTCGCCACTGTCCATCACGATGCGTTTCTCCTCGGCGATTTTGCCGACGGACTTGTTGATCGCCTCCCATGTCTTCTCGTTAGCATAGATCGGCAGGTCGTATTTGCGGGCCACGGCACCGAGCCCTTTAATATGGTCGGAATGCTCATGGGTGACGAGAATTCCGTCAAGTTCCTCTCCCGACAGCTCCCGCTGCTCCATCAACTCGTCAATCCGCTTGGCGCTAAGCCCGGCATCAATGATCAACGTCGTGTCTTCGTTTCTGACCACGGTTGCGTTTCCCGTCGAACCGCTCGACAGGACAGTAAAAGATATGCCCATTATCCCTGCTCCTTTCCCTCTTCACTCTTGGGGCTGTTCACGGTCACGTCACCGCTGATCCCCTGTACGTAATAGACTTCCCCGCTCTCCAGCGTAAACCGCCATGATGGCGCAGCCACCTGGCTCTCCGAGTTAAATACTTGGCCGTAATAGCCGAGCTGAATATCCTTAATGGCCGAACCTTCCGGGATAAAAGCATCCACAAGCCGTTTCAACGCACCGGATGCCGGTAAAATCTTCTGCTCCTGCTCGTCCCCCATCGGGGCGATTTCCACCAGTGACTGGCGGTACGACACGATTTTCTGCTCGCTGTAGTACAGCTCGAGCTGATCGTTGAACAGCGGCCATTTGCCGTCCACCAGCGTATGCAGCACGAAGCGGCCCGCGGCACCGGCAACCTTGACCCGTTCCAGCTCCGAATTCGTCATTTCCTGACTCGCCTGCGGGTCATACCGGTAGTTGCCGAACTCGGGAATCTGGTCACCCATGGCTTCCACCAGGTCGGTGTCCATAAAGATCAGCTTGCTCTCGACCGGCTTCTTCAGCGTGACCGGCTTACCGATGCTTTCCCCGCTGAGGTAGTGGTAGGAGATTTTGGGCAGCGCGGGCGTCATGCTCGGAATCGGGCACAGCAGCTGAATCGATTTTTCCTCCATCGCCTTCTGCGTACTGTCCGCCAGGGAGGCAAAGTCCAGATTGGTGTCCGCCTGTTCGCGCACGTCGGCCCACAGCTGATAGCCCAGCACGAGGTTCAACAGCAAAAAAGCGTAAATCAGCACGTTTTTGGCCCTTCCCCAATCCATCCCTTGCCCTCCTTTTACCCGAAATTGGATCAAGCCTTGTTTCCCAAAACTTCAGCTAGCCCGGGGTCTTTCCCATCGTTATGAAAATGGAGCTGCGCTCCTTCCGAATAAACCTTCGTATCTTGATGCTGCGTCCGGTATAGCTCATCTTTTGCAGTAGTCAAATTAGGATTGCCAAGCAGCATTTCCGGCTACTCCCACCTTACGCCACACTTTTCCATAGGTCAACCTGAATCATGCCAAGGATGGCGTCCTTTAATGGATCACCGTCACGGCTCCGCTCTCCTGCTTCACCGCCCAGACCGGCGTCAGCTTCAGACCCGTTCCAGTCTTGGTCAGCACCGGCAAATACGCCGGATACAAATCCTCAATCGCCGAACCCTTGGCAATCTGACTCAGTTTCTCCTTGAGCCCGGCACCGCCCGGCAGCTTCACCATCGTCTTATGCTGCTCCCCGGATTTCATATAGATCAGGGACCGCTCATAGGCCGAAACGGTTCCCTGCTGCAGGTTCAACCGGATCGTGCCGTAATGGAAATTGAGCGTGTCCAGGATCGGATAAGCGCCGTAATACTGCTGAAACACGATTTGGCTCCGGTCCTCTCCAGTACCGGACTGGCCGAGCCGGTATGTCCCGTTCCAGCCGCCATGCTCGTTAACGAAATCAACGGCCGCCAGCGCATCCTTCCCGGCGCTGCTCTCACCCGCCGGCGGCGCGGCCGGATCGGTGTAGCTGATCCATTTCTGTTCCTGCCGCACCTGGAGGCTCCGCTTACTGTCCGTATAAATCTCCGATCCGTCCTTTTCCTGGATGTACCGCGTAATGCCGGGATCGAAGAAGAGGCTCTGCTGCATCTGCTCCACCGTATAGACCCCGATATTGACCTCGGCCTCCACCATCTGGACGGACGACTCCGGCACATAATACTTCCCGCCTGCCTCGGAGGAGTAGGCCGTCCATTCTTTTCCGAAATCAACATGCTGCTGCACGTCCTGCACCGTCAGGTCGACTTTGCCGGCTTCATAGACGACGTCGCCTTCGGTACTGAAAAACATCGCATGCGTCTTGGAATCGTTCGGCGACGTGTAAATCCAGATCCGGTCGATCCGCTCGGCTTCAAACAGCGAATCCGGCGCGATCTGCATGACGCGCTGGAGCAGCGATACCGGGATGCCCGACCCGAAGGTCAGTTCGATGCCGGGATCCTCGCTCCTAATCTTGTTCCAGTCCGTGTTCTCCACCGGGCGGCGCTGGAAGCTCTCGAAGCTGCGTCCTTTCAGACGCGAGTAAATCAAGTTATAGAACGTAGAGTTCGGGTAGAAGACCGTGTGCTTGCCTTCTCCCATATGAATCAGCATCTTATCCGGATAAATCAGGTTCTCGGCACTCTCCTCCGGTCCCATATTGTCCGTTTTGATATAATTGTTCTCCGTTTTGGCGATCGAGTCCCCTCCCGGCAGCCGGTAAATCAGATAATAACTCTGCACCAGGCTGCCGGCAACGAGCAGCGCCAGCAGGATCGATTTCATCTTCTCCTTCATGAGGCGCTCCCCCCTTCGTCACTCAGAGGCAGCGTAAACGTTACCTTCGTGCCCTGCCCCAGCTCCGACTGAAGGGAGATGGTGCCGCCGTGGGCGAGCACGATCTCGCGGGCGATGGACAATCCGAGGCCGGTGCCGCCCATATTGCGGGAACGGGCCTTGTCTACCCGGTAGAAGCGCTCGAAGATCCGGTCCAGGTCCTTCTTCGGAATGCCGATGCCGGTATCCTGCACCGATATGGCGAGCAGGCGGCCTTCGGTTAACGCCGCTTCCATCGTGATGCTTCCGCCGGACGGCGTATATTTCAGCGCATTGGATACGAGGTTGTCGAGCACCTGATCGATCTGGTCCCGGTCGAACGGCGCCTTCTGGACACCTTCCTCCACGCGAACTGCCGCTTGAATGCCCTTCTGCCGCATTTGAAAAGAAAACCGGTCGGACACGTCCTCCAGCATTTCCAGCACATCGGTCGGCTGCTTGCGCAGCAGCGCTTCCTTGTTGTCCAGCCTGGACAGATGGAGCAGGTCCGTCACGAGGCGGATCATCCGCTCCGTTTCGTTCTGGATGACCCCGACAAACCGCGCCGCCAGCGGCGGATCGTCCAGGGCACCGTCATCCAGCGCTTCGGTGTAGCTCTTGATCGTCGTGAGCGGCGTGCGCAGCTCATGCGACACGTTCGCCACGAACTCACGGCGTGACGCCTCGAGCTTCTCCTGCTCCGTCACGTCCTGAAGTACCGCGATCGTGCCCGTGATGCCGAATTCGCGGCGGTGAATCGGTGTAAAGGTTACGCGCACCATATAATGGCGCGATTTCTCCTTTTCCTCTTCCGGACTGATTTGCAGCAGCATCGTCACGTAAGTCCCTTCCGTGAACGTATCCGCCTGCTCCGGCGTCAGCCCGAGCACTTGAGCGATATCGCTTCCCGCCAGCTCATCCTCGTCGACGCCCAGAATCGCTCCGGCACGGCGGTTCATCAGAATGACCTTGCCGGCGTCATCCGTCGCGATCACGCCGTCGCTCATGTTCGTCAGGATCGAAGCGAGCTTTTCCTTCTCCTCTTCGTTCTGAATCAGCGCTTCGCGCAGCCGTGAAGTCATATAGTTAAACGCCTCGCTGAGCTGGCCGATTTCATCGTTGCCGAATACGGGCATTTTCTGGTCGAAGCTGCCCTCGGCCACAGCGGTGGCGTGGTTGGTCATTTCCTTGATCGGGTGAGTGATCGTATGAGCCAGAATGACGCCGAGCACGCAGGTCATCCCCAGCGCCAGCAGGATGCCGGAGATAAAAATATTGTTCACCCGGCCCATCGTGTCGTAAAGCTCCTTCATCGAAGCGACGATGTAGATGGCACCCACAATTTTCCCATTGTTCATGACCGGCTTCGCGACGACCTTCTTTCGCACATTGTCTTCATCGATGACATATTCCTCATTGTCCTTGATGCCCTGCAGCGCCCGGCTCACAACCGTCTGCGTGTTCTTCTTCCCGACATAGTCCGCATGCGACGGGTAAGACGTGATCAGCACCTTGCCGCTGGCGTCAAGCACCTGAATCTCCGCCCCATTCAGATTGAACAGGTTGTTGACGATCGCCCCCAGGCTCTCCACCGGATTGTTTTCTCCCGTGTCCCCGGTGCCGCCCAGCTTATCCGCCGCAAGCACCGACAGCAGCTCGGCCCGCTCCTGCAAGTCCTTCGTAAAGTTGCTGGTCAGGGAATTTTTCATCGCGCTGACAAAATACACCCCGATCAGCTGCATCGCGATCAGAATGAGCAGCACATAAATGATGATCAGCTTCGCCTGAATCGTGCGGAAAAAGGAGGGCCATTTCATTTACAGGCCTCCGTTTTTGGGGCTCCGCATGACGTAACCTAGCCCCCTCCGGGTAAGGATGTATTCCGGCTTGCTCGGATTCTCCTCGATTTTCTCACGCAGGCGCCGGATCGTCACATCGACGGTACGAACATCGCCGAAGTATTCGAACCCCCATACCGCCTGGAGCAGATGCTCCCGCGTCATGACTTTGCCCGCATTTTTGGCTAAATAATACAGCAGCTCGTACTCCCGGTGCGTCAGATCCAGCGCTTCGCCGTCCTTGTACACCAAATACATATCCGTATCGATAAACAGGCTGAACAGCTGCACGCCCTGCTTAGCCGTTTCCGCGGCAGGCGCGGCGGCCGCTTCCGTACCACCCGGCTTGTTCTGGCGCCGCATTTGCGCTTTGACCCGGGCCAGCAGCTCGCGCGTGCTGAACGGCTTGGTGACATAGTCATCCGCCCCAAGCTCCAGGCCCAGCACCTTGTCGATCTCCTCGTCCTTGGCCGTCAGCATAATGATCGGCAGCTCCATCCCGGCGGCGCGCACCTCGCGGCACACGTCCATGCCGTCCTTGCCGGGCAGCATCAGATCCAGCAGCATCAGGTCCGGCTGCGCAGACAAGGCCATTTCCACGGCGCTGACGCCGTCAAAGGTACAGATGACCTCGTACCCCTCTTTTTCCAAATTAAATTTCAAAATATCGGCAATCGGCTGTTCATCATCCACGACCAAAATGGTTCCCTGCATCGGCTGACCCCACCTCGTTTTCTCTCCGTACTTATTGAAACTGTCCTTTTTATTCTACCATACCTGGAAGCCCGTCACATCCCGCATAACCGCAGTTTTGACAGTAATCCTTTCCTTTTCATGAAAATTTCTTGCAAACCTTCGCTCATGACATAAAAAAAGCACAGCCTCCCTCAGGAGACCATGCTTCGAATATAAAACGTATGATAGCCATATTCCGGACCAGCTTAACGTTACTGCACAAAACTCAGTTCAAATATTTCATCGGGTTCTGAATCGATCCGTTCTTGTGGATTTCAAAATGCAGATGGGTGCCGGTCGAATGCCCGGTGCTGCCCATGATGCCGATCTTTTCACCCTGGCTCACTTTCTGGCCGCTGTGAACGGAAATGCTCTTCAAATGCCCGTACAGCGTTTCATAGCCGTTGCCGTGGCTGATGATGATGGCGTTGCCGTAGCCGCTGATTTGGCCTGTAAAGGTTACCGTGCCGTCATCGGCCGCCATGATCGTCCGGTTGCCGGATACCATGTCGATGCCCTTATGCATCTTGCCCCAGCGGGTGCCGTAGGAGCTGGATATGATATGGCCGCTCACCGGCCAGGCGAACTGTCCGGAGCCTTTGCCCGGAACCTTTGTTCCTTGGAGGACGATCTCTTTCAGCGGAGCCTTCACGACCGATTGTCCGAGCCACTGCTCGTTGACGACCTGCCCGTTCTCCTTCGTGACCTGATAGGTCATGACCTTCAGGCCTTCCTGTCCGGGACGAACGACCTTGGTCTTGCCGGCCGGCAGGTCCTTGCTCTTGCGGATTTCGATTTCCGGCGCGGTCGATACCTGCTCGGTCACCTTCTCCACCGTCTTGACCGTAATCGGCGGTTTCGGTACCGTCAGCTTCAGTTGATCCCCGATTTGCAGGTACTTTTCCTTCACATCCGGGTTGTTGCTGAAAATCTCCTTCTGGCTGATCTTGAACTGGTTCGCGATCGTGCTGATCGTATCGCCTTCCTCCACCGTGTACACGAGCGGCGCTTCTTGCCCCGTCGTTAGCAGTTTGGCCGCTTCCGCTGCGGTCAGCACTTTGTTCGGGTCGGCTTTGACCGGCGCCACTGTCACCTTCTCCTCAATAGACACCTTTTGGACCGAGGCTCCCGGCGTTCTCTCGACTTTCGCAGAGGAGGAGGTGGCTGCCATGTTCTTCAACTTCGCTTCCGCCTTATCCTTCCCGCTGGCCGCCGTGACTACAGCCTTTGGTGCGAACTTCATCTGCGCCTGTTCCAGCGCGGTATTTACCGTGGCTTGGTCCTTCACAATGCCGACGACCTTGCCGTTCACCTTCAGCTCCACGCCTTCGGCGTAAGCCTTGAGCATGCCGTCCAGCTTCTTGAGCGTATTATCCGTATCCGGACTGGCCTGAAACGCCTTCTCGACTTTCGTCGTGATGCCGTCTGTCTGAAGCACCATCTCCACGCCCGGATATTTATCTTGATATTCCTGCTGCTTCTGGTTGAACAGCTTATCGATTTGAGAGGGATCCTTGACCGTCCCGATTTCCTGATTATGTACAAGGACATGATAATACGGGACCATATTGGCATTGACGTACTGATTGCCTGCATACACAAGTCCAGCGATAACGATGACCGCACCGGCCGTCCCCGCGATCCATTTCCGTGGAGCGCTCCATTTCCGCCCTTGAGGTTCGGTTCCAGGCGTCGCAGCGCCCATATCCTGATGTTCATCCTGCTTTCCGGAGAGTTGCGCGGAATTTGTCGAAACTTGATTATTCTCCTTCCAGCGGTTACCCTTAAAACCCTTCATAAGTCTCTCCTTGTTTGCTTTGTATGCTTTTTCAAAAATGACGAAAAAGTTAAATTTTTGATACCTTTTAACACAATCTATACTTTAACACAACGTTTACAAACAATTCAACTCTCGGTACAAAGCGAAAAACCCGCATCCGGCGCGGGTTTTTGTTATTTACCTATATGTGGATTGCATCGCTTTAATTTATTAAAAGGTTACAACTTCCTCCACTGGGTTTGATCGCCCAGTGTTTCCAGCTGTCTATTGCTCCAGCAGTTTGCTAAGCGCGGCATATTCTTCCTTCGTCAAGTACTTGGAAATCGTGTCTTCTATTGTCGATAATTCTTGCTCGGTCAGGCCGTCCTCCATGGCAGCCGAAATTTTCTGCATTTCCGATTGCGGCAGCTTTTTCATCAAAATGTTAAAAATCTGCTCCTTCTCGGACGCGGTCAGCCCATCCTTCTTCTGAATCATTTCGTCCGGACTCATGACGACCTGCTGATCCGCTGCAGACTGTCCGCCCATGGCCGATTCGCTCAAGCCTTGTCCCATAACGGGCAGCGCATCATCCGGGGCATCCGCACCCTCAGCATCCGCGGTTCCCCCCGTCTCCGTACCGGCCGTACTGCCGGAGGTTCCAGCCTCGGACCCGGTAGTTTCTCCCGCTCCCGCCGTGCTGCCTGTTCCGTTTTCTGCTGTATTCGCACTTCCCTCCGAGGTCTTGCTATCGCCCGCCGTTTCAGCAGTACTAGCCGTCTTTTGAACAGGTTTCTTATCCTTGGCGGTATTCAAACCCAGCATCCCTTTCATCATGCCCCCAAACCCCACCGGCTGGCCCTCCAACTGAATGTTAAAGCTGGCCAGCAGCGATTGGACATACATATTCACGACGGCTCCCGTCGTAAGCACCGTCAAGCCGCTGATCAGCACCACAGTCAGCACCGTTTTCAGCAGCCATTGCGCAATCTTCATGACGTCCCTCCTCCTTTGCCCTTTCCGGCCCTTGTCCGGGCGTTTCCCGGAATCGAGCCGTTAGTCCTTGCGACCCATTCTTGCCGATACGTAAAATCGTCCATTGATTAGAGCATAAACGCCTTGGGCCAAGCCGCCCCGAATCTACCTTGCTCCGACTCTGTCAGAGGCACATGGCTGAACTCTATGAAATGGCTCTACCCTATAGAATGAACTGAAGACATCCTGTAAACTTCAATTCATTCTATATATCTAGCAGTATTGACGGGATGGGGAGGATTCAATCCTGCGGTACGCAAAATAACCCCACACCGTGAGGCTTTGGCTTCGATGCTTACTCAGGTACTTCGTGGGACTCCGGAAAATATAAATTCTATAAATCAAAAAAAGGCCACCCCGCCGCAATTGGCAGCGAGGTGACCTCCTCGATAAAAGCTGATATATATTCGCCTGCTTCCAGGCCTATTGACGATTAATAGATCGTCAGCACTTGATTGGTCTGGTTGCGGTTGCGTCCTACCGAGAAGATGGCAATCGGAATGCCTGTGAGCTCGGATACGCGGTTGACATAGTTGCGAGTCGTTTCCGGCAGATCGTCCAGCGTCTTCGCGCCAGAGATATCTTCGTGCCAGCCCGGCATTTCTTCGTACACCGCTTCGCATTCGCCCAGCATTTTCAGGCTGGACGGGTAGTGCGTGATGATTTCCCCACGGTATTTGTATCCGGTACAGATTTTGACCGTATCCAGTCCTGTAAGCACGTCCAGGGAGTTCAGCGACAGTCCTGTCAGGCCGCTGACACGGCGGGCGTGGCGAACCACAACGCTGTCAAACCAGCCGACACGGCGCGCACGACCGGTTACGGTGCCGTACTCATGGCCCTTTTCCCGGATATAATCGCCGATCTCGTTGTTCAGCTCGGTCGGGAACGGTCCGTCGCCCACACGGGTCGTGTAGGACTTGGCCACGCCGATGACCTGCTGAATTTTGGACGGGCCTACACCCGAACCGATACATACGCCGCCCGCGGACGGGTTGGACGAAGTAACGTATGGGTATGTGCCTTGGTCAATGTCCAGCATGACCCCTTGCGCGCCTTCAAACAGCACCTTCTTGTCTTCGTCAATCGCGTCGTTCAGGACGACCGAGGTATCGGTAACGTACTTACGGATTTGCTCCGCGTAGTCCAGGTACTGCTTCAGCGTTTCCTCCACGTCCAGCGACTCCCCGCCGTACATTTCGATGACCTGGTTCTTCTCTTTCATCAGATGGCGGAGCTTCAGTTCGAACTCCTCTGGATCCATCAGATCGGAGATCCGGATGCCGTTACGAGCCGCCTTGTCCATGTAGCATGGGCCAATCCCTTTCCGGGTCGTGCCGATCTTGTTCGGCCCTTTGCGGTCTTCTTCCAGACCATCCAGCACCATGTGATACGGCATAATGACATGCGCGCGATCGCTGATTCTCAGATTGTCCGTCGTAAATCCGTTATCATGAATGTATTTGATCTCTTCGAGCAGTGCCGCCGGATTGATAACCATCCCGTTGCCGATGACGCAAATTTTATCGGAATAAAATACGCCGGATGGAATCAGGCTGAGCTTATATTTTTTACCGTCAATCAGAATGGTATGACCGGCATTGTTGCCGCCCTGATACCGGGCCACCACATCGGCGCTTTCTGCAAGATAATCCGTAATCTTGCCTTTGCCCTCGTCTCCCCATTGTGTTCCCACAACGACTACTGTTGACATGTTCATTCCCCCGCTTGGTGTGTACCACCGCATTTTAATTAAAAGCTTATTTCATTATGTTTACCTGCAAGTCTGATTATGCACCATTTCAAGCTGCCTCCGGTTAAGGGCACACAAAGACCCGGCACTTCTTTTGCGAAGATGAGCGCTGGACTGTGCTAAAGCAGCATTACCAGTGTAACAGTCCCCATTTTCAAAGTCAAATAAAAAACGAACAATTGCACTGTCTAAAGTACAATTGTTCGGAAATAAGACAAGCATTCTCAGAAATATGGATTACCGTATATAAGGCCGATTTGATCCATTTATCCGTTCTCGCGAACGACAACGCCCGGCTTTCGCTACATCGCGAATGCGTCGGTATGCGTCCGCTCATAATTGACGAATTTGTTGAAATTCTTCATAAAGACCAGTTCGACGGTGCCCACCGGACCGTTACGCTGCTTGGCGATAATGATCTCGATGATGTTTTTCTTCTCCGTCTCCTGGTTATAGTAGTCGTCGCGGTACAGGAACGAAACGATGTCGGCGTCCTGCTCGATGGAACCCGATTCACGAAGGTCACTCATCATCGGACGCTTGTCCTGCCGCTGCTCCACGCCCCGGCTGAGCTGGGACAGTGCAATAACCGGCACGCTGAGCTCACGCGCGATCTGTTTCAAGGTACGGGAAATTTCGGATACTTCCTGCTGACGGTTCTCGCCTGCTTTGCCGCGTCCCTGGATCAGCTGCAGGTAGTCGATCACGATCATCCCAAGCCCCTTCTCCTTCTTCAGACGGCGGCATTTCGAACGGATATCCGCAACGGTAATGCCTGGCGTATCATCGATATAAATTTCGGCCTCCGCCAGGGAAGCGATCCCCATGGTCAGTTTGGCCCAATCTTCATCGGTCTTGAAATCACCGGTACGCATCAGGTTGGCGTCCAGGTTCGCTTCGGCGCAGATCATCCGGTTGACGAGCTGGGGCGCCGACATCTCCAGACTGAAGATCGCGACCGTTTCTTTCGCGCGCACCGCCACGTTCTGGGCAATGTTCAGGGCAAACGCCGTTTTCCCGACGGAAGGACGTGCAGCCACGATGATCAGGTCGGAACGCTGAAATCCGTTAGTCATCCGGTCCAAATCCACAAATCCTGTCGGTATGCCGCTGGTGCTTCCGCTCTGCTGATGCAGCACCTCAACGCGTTCGAACACTTCCATCAGGACGTCGCGGATGGCGACAAAGCCGCTGCCGCTGCGCCGGTTGGAAATTTCCAGGATGCGACGCTCGGCGTCGCTCAGCATGCCGGATACGTCTTCGCCGCCGGTGTAGCCTTCGCTGACGATCTGTGTCGCTGTGCGGATGAGCCGCCGCAGCATGGACTTCTCTTCGATAATCTGGGCGTAATACTCCACATTAGCTGCCGTCGGCACCGCATGTGCCAGCTTCGCCAGGTAGCTGACGCCCCCGATTTCCTCCAGCTGCCCCTTATCCTGCAGACGCGAGGTTAAGGTAATGAGATCAATGGGCTGGTTCTCTTCTCCAAGCTGGATCATCGCCTCATAAATCAGCTGATGCGGGACATCGTAGAAATCCTCGGGCGTTACCCGCTCCATCACGGTGATCATAGCTTCGCTCTGCAGCAGAATCGCACCTAGAACCGCCTGCTCCGCCTCCAGATTTTGCGGGGGAATCCGGTCGAAAAAGAGCTCTCCGTCCATCTTATTCCTCCGTGACCTGAACCTTCAGCGTAGCTTTGACATCCGAATGGAGCTTCACGGTCATCTGCGTCACGCCCAACGTCCGGATCGGCTCATCCAATTCGATCTTGCGCTTGTCGATCTTGATGCCTTGCTGCGAGAGTGCATCCGCAATTTGCTTGCTCGTAATCGCTCCGAACAGCCGTCCGCCTTCCCCGGCTTTCGCTTTAAGCTGCACGGCCATCTCTTCCAATTTTTTGCCGAGGACCTGCGCTTCTTCTTTCTCCTGCTGCTTGCGCTTCTGTTCAGCCGCGTTCTGGTTCTCCAGCGTCTTCATGTTGCCATCTGTTGCCACGCGGGCGAGTCCGCGCGGAATGAGGAAATTCGTTGCGTAGCCTTCCGATATATCTTTAATGTCCCCTTTTTTGCCCTGACCCTTAACATCTTTAATAAAAATGACTTTCATTCGAACAACCCCTCTTTCTCCTCAATTTGTGCAAGAACTTCGAGCAGTTGGGCCTCCGCTTCCTTGACGGTGCCCTTCAGCTGCACGGCTGCATTGGTCAGATGGCCTCCGCCGCCGAGGCGCTCCATTACGACCTGCACGTTCATCTTCCCGAAGGAACGGGCGCTGATCCCGATCAAGCCGTCCGGGCGTTCACTGATCACGAAGGAGGCCACCACATCCGTCATGTTCAGCAGCGTATCCGCCACCTGCGCAATGAGCAGCTGCGGAATGACCGTCCCCGGAGCCGTGACGGCCAGAGCGACATGATCATATACCATTTTAGCATGCTTAATGATATCTGACTTTGCCAGATATTCCTGCAAATCTTCCTTAAGCATCCGCTGGATCTGAATCGTATCCGCTCCGCTCCGGCGGAGGAAGCCTGCTGCCTCAAAGGTCCGGGAGCCGGTATGCAGCGCAAAATGCTTCGTATCCACCGTAATCCCAGCCAGCAGCAAGGTCGCCTCTAGCGGCGTGAGCTGGATTTTCTCATGGATGTACTGCAGCAGCTCCGTCACCAGCTCGCACGCGGATGAAGCGTAAGGTTCCATGTACACCAGCACGGCGTCGTTGATGAACTCTTCGCCGCGGCGGTGATGGTCGACCACGACGACCCGGCTGGCGTGATGGACCAGCTTCGGCTCAATCGTCATGGACGCCTTGTGCGTGTCCACTACGACCAGCAGGCTGTGCGGGCTGATCAACTGCAGCGCCTGCTCCGGCGAGATGAAGCGCTCGACTAGCTTCTCGTCCTTCTGAATCTGGGTCATCATCCGCTCAATGGACGGGTTCGTGCCCGGAAGCACGATGTATGCTTCAACATTGTACATCTGCGCCGCCTTCAGCACGCCGATCGAGGCGCCGATGACGTCCATATCCGGCATCTTGTGCCCCATGATGAACACCTTGTCGCTCTCCTGCATCAGGTCGCGCAGCGCGTGCGCGATGACGCGCGCCCGGACCCGCGTGCGCTTCTCCACGGCGTTGGACTTGCCGCCGTAAAAGGACAGCCGCTGGCCGGCCTTAACGGCCGCCTGGTCGCCGCCGCGACCGAGGGCCATGTCCAACGACGACTGCGCCAGCTCGCCCAGCTCGCTGATGCTGTCCGGGCCAAAGCCCAGCCCGATGCTGAGCGTCATCGGCACCTTCAGCTCCGCGGTCATTTCGCGGACCTCGTCGAGAATGACAAAGCGGCTTTTCTCCAGTTCCTGCAGCGATCTGTAGTTCAGCATCATCAAGTACCGGTCGGACGAGAGACGCCGCAGATACACCTCGTAATGCTTCGCCCATTCCGTAATTTCGCTGGTCACCTTCGCGATGAGCGTCGTGCGCTGCTGGTCATCCATGCCCTGGGCCGCCTCGTCCAGGTTATCCATCATAATAATACCGATCGCCAGCTTCTCGGCCTCGTATTTCTCCCGGAGCACGACCATCTCCGTTACGTCGTACAGATAAATCAGCCGCTCATCGGTATTCAGAATCAGATGGTAATGCAGCTCCCCCACCTGGATTTCCGTCTGAATCTCCTTAGGCCCATCTTTATGCGCTTCCCGGCCCCCGTCCCTTTTCTCGGCAAGCAGCGGCATCAGATCGGGAAACAGCTCGGACAGGCTGGAGCCCACAAGCGACTTTTGACCGAACATGGTACACACGAACCGGTTATTCCATTCGATATCGCGGTCCTCACTGTACAGCACGATCCCGAAGGGCAGCGTGTTGATCGCTTCTCCTTCCACCCGTTTCACCCGGAAGGATAGGCCGCCAATGTATTCAAGCAGTTTTTTGCGGAAGTCCATTTCCTTCTTCAGCACCGCATAGCAAAGCGCTACGACAAGGCAGAGGCTGACGATTCCCAGCGCCCAGTTATACCGGGTCACAATAATGACCAGAACCAGCATCAGCGCAAACGCCCAGACGGTATAATAGCCGTGCCAGCGTTTCTGTAGAAATTTAGGCATGACACCCACCCTAACGTTTTGATTTGGTCATAAATTGACGAAGCGGAAATGCGAGATCCAGAATGCCGATAATCCGCATCGGCGGGAATAACAGAATGGGAATCGCGAACAGCAGCGGAATGACGGGATGCCATTTCCGCTTGTGCCCCAAAAAGAAGAAGAAGCCAATCGCTTGAATCATAAAGCAAATATGCAGAAGCGGCAGCAAGTTCGCGGCAATCAAATCGAGAAAGCTGCTTTTTGATCCGCTTGCGAAAATTTCAATAATGACACCAATCAGATAATACCAGATCAGAGATCTCGGCAGCATCCATTCGCGGGCCGGCTTCAGTCTTGGAACAGAGAAGCCCATGCTTTCCATGATCGGACGGGCAAGCGCGTGCGTGATCACCGCCATCATAAAGGAACTGACAATCATGGCGAAAGGAATCATCTGCACCGTGGCGTCGCTTACCATCTGCATCTCCTCGGGAGACCAAGCCATATCCGAAATCAGCGGGTTGCTTCCTCCCACATCGCGAAGCGGGGACATCGTCATTTTGACAATGTCATGGACATAGCTCGACAGATCAAAATGGAAGAATGCCGTTCCGATCAACAGCAGGATCAGCAGCTCCGCCAGAATGGTGCCCGCACCCAGCATTAATGTCCGGATAGCCGGAACCCTTCTCTTATAAGCCCGACCCATAATCAGAGCAGGGATCATAAAATAAACGGCGAGCAGCAAATACACCGGATGTACAAGGTAGGCAATCAACCAAACCGGGAGCACATGCAGTACGAACGATTTGACGTTTAGTGTTGCGAATAGGATTGCGCCCGGCAGTATCAGAAAAAAGACGGTCACAATCGAGAAAGGAGATAGTAAAGATAGCAGCAGGAGCAAATAGACGACACTCCAAACTACCGACCAGCGCATTTTCAATGTGTTCACCTCTTACGCATATGTTCTTCCAGCGCGGAAATATCCTGGTACCAATCTTCAAGCTGGTGACCTTCCTGTTTATGCTTCTTCAGTTTGTCGAGCAGCAGATTATCCATGTCCTTGTAGGACATGCCGAGCCTGCGGGCCAGTATGTAAGAGCTCATGATCAAGCTGGCGAGACTGTCACCCACCCGGGTGGTGCTGCCTTCCCACAAGGCTTTGAAAAGACGGGATACGTGGTCTACGACTTCGGTTTTCAGCCATTCAATGACTTTAGCGCGTTTGGCTACATCCAAATCCTTTGGCATGCCTCTAGGTCACACTCCCTCAAATAACCCCACGATGTGGGGCTTTATCCTCCGATGCCTATTCAGTTATTCTTCGGCGGCCCCGATCAGCAAATACTCCTTACTTAAGTGAAAAAGCTTTATTCTCCATTATAGCATAAAATATAGTCTCTCACGAAAAGCCACCCCGGGCATAATACGGCGGCAAACATCCCACAAAGTGGGGTAATTCCCCTTATGCCGTGTTAATCTTGCGGGGACCCCAAATGAATAAATGATAAGGCAAAAAAGACCTGCCATCCCGTACATCCCAATCCAAGCAGGTCTCTTGTCATTGCCTATTCAAAATCTTGCCCATCTTCCTCTAAAACCAGCGGATTAACGGGTCTCTATGGATGCCTTAGTTTCCTCCGGTTCCTTCGATTCCTTGGAGACGAACTTCTCGCAATATTCGATAATCTGGCTTCTGCGCACAATGCCGATAAACCGGTTCATATCATCCACCACCGGCACAAAGTTCTGCACTTTCGCCAGGTTAATCAGATCTTCCATATTCGCGTCGATGGACACCGGCTTATTAAACACTTTGAGCGGAACTTCCTTCAGCAGAAATTTGGACGTGTTCTCAAAGGTCACCTTTCCACCGGAATTCTTCATATACCAGAGCAGATCGCCTTCCGTTACCGTTCCTGCATATTCCCCGTTCTTTCCGACGATCGGTACGGCCGTGTACCTGTGATACTCCATCCGTTCCAGCGTTTGCCGCAGCGTCGAGTCCATGGTGACACTGACCACTTCCTGTTTAGGGAGCAGAAAAAACGCTATATTCATGAAAATTGATCCTCCTCTACCCTTTTCAAGGTTCCCCTAACTCCATACGTTTCAAACTGTCCATTGTTTCAATGGGGACGCAAAATCAGCAGCCGAACCTGTGGCTGCCGATCATCGCCCCGCATTTTAGATCCCGCAATTCAGACCTTAACAAATTGCGGTTTGTTTTCTCTATAAGCGAACCAGAAGGCTCGTTTTTTAGATATAAGAAGTACTAAACCTCGGAGAAGCCACTTCCTTATATCGCAAGAATAACTTCCACCTTCCGCTAAATGCGGTCTGGCTGCTAAACATGTTCATCGATAGACGTTTTTCTTACTTTGCAGCAGTCGTTTCTTCCTTCTTATCCAGCATATCCGGCGTCAACAGCTGATCCGAAGGGGTATCGGGATTCTCCCAGCTGTCAATCAGCTTCTTGGCATTCTGAACATCCTTCTTGATTGGTTCATCATAATAGATGCCGTCAATCTTCATGCCTTCGCCCATGATCGTATAGGCGGTCATCTCAGCCTTATCGCCGGCCAGCACTTGTTTCGCTAAACTGATAATAAAATTGGGCTGCATATCCGTTTTGAAATTGTCACCCATAATTTCGAGCAGATCCGGAATTTTGGAAATTTGATTCAGGTTCAGCATCCGGTTGGCCACCGCATCCAAAAAGACCTGCTGGCGCTTCGTCCGGTTAAAATCGCTGTCTTCCCGATAGCGCACATAGTTCAGCGCTTCTTCGCCGCTGTAAATGGGTTTATTGGCTTTGACCGTAAATTTCTCGTGATCCTTGCCTTTGTTGACAATATCTTTGCCGATCGGCAGCTCCACGCCGCCCAGCGCGTCTACCGCGTCCTTCAGACCCTTAAAATTGATGGTGGCATAATAATTGATACGATGGTCCAGGAACGCTTCGACGGTATCCTTGGACATCTGCTGACCTCCAAAGGCATACGCATGGGTGATTTTATCCTTTTTGCCTTTGCCTACAATCTCCGTATACGTGTCCCGCGGAATCGAAATGAGCAGCACTTTGGAATCCTTTGGACGCACGACGGAATAAATGATCGTATCTGAACGCGAAGGTTCGCTGTCCCGCTGGTCGGATCCGAGCAGCAGCACCGAGAACGGCTTGCTTTGGTACGCAATCTTCTCTACCGGCTTGCTCGGCACGTTATCCTGGGACGTCAACGGCTGATACGATTTCTGCAGCGAGCTTTCCACTTGCTTGGACAGGAACAGGTCAAAGGCCATGACTGCGAGCTGCTTGCGGAAGAGATAAGCCCCTCCGGCCAGAAGCAGCAAAATCACAGTTAACGTTATATATGTTTTTGTTCTCTTTTTCATTAAGGGATTCCTTCTTTAAATTTAGAATAAAAAATGAATTATAGCCAGGTCGAGCTCGTACTTCCATCCCTCCCTTCTATATATACACGAGGGGCGAAGGCTTGACGCACAAGCTTGCCCACTGCCGTTTGGGTATAAAGTCATAGTCAAACGACATTTACATTGTAAACGCAAACGAAACAAAAGAAAACCTTAAAAAGGTAACAGCATTACCGGAATGAGGATATTTCTATCAACGTACATCCAAGTTAGCCAGACCGCATTTAGAGGAAATTTTTCTTGCGGATAGATGAATGCCGGGTCTTTGAAGCCTAGACTTTCTTAATTTTTAAAAAAACAGCCCTGCTCCGGCGCATTGCCGCAAGCAGGGCTGTATATGGAACGTTCAGAAGGACCCCAATCCTTCCTGTATACAATTAGCATATCACTCTAAAATCGGAATAGAATATTACTTCAAGCTGTTCAGATCCGAGCCGCCCTCCACGCCGATCGGGAAGTGGCAGGCCACCTGGCGCCCAGGAATCACTTCCGTCAGGGCCGGTTCCACTTGGCTGCATTTCTCTTGAGCGAACGGGCAGCGCGGATGGAAACGGCAGCCGGACGGCGGATTGGCCGGAGACGGCACATCGCCCTGAAGGACGATCCGGTTGCGCTTTTTCGTTGGCGACGGCTTCGGAATTGCGGACAGAAGCGCCGCGGTGTAAGGATGCAGCGGGTTGGCGTACAGCGTTTCCGTTTCGCCGACTTCAACCATTTTGCCGAGGTACATGACGCCGACGCGGTCGGAAATGTGCCGGACGACGTTCAGGCCGTGGGCGATGAACAGGAACGTCAGGCCCATTTCACGCTGCAGCTTCATCAGAAGATTGATGACCTGCGATTGAACCGACACGTCAAGTGCGGATACCGCTTCGTCGGCCACGATGAATTTCGGATTCAGTGCGATGGCGCGGGCGATCCCGATCCGCTGGCGCTGACCGCCGGAAAATTCATGCGGATACCGGTTCCGGCGGGAAGCGTCCAAACCGACCAGCTCCATCAGCTCGATGACGCGTTTTTCGATCTGCGACGAAGACATCTTCGTATGGACCTTCAGTGGTTCGCCGATAATATCCTTGACCAGGAAGCGAGGGTTCAGGGAACCGAACGGATCCTGAAAAATAATCTGCATTTCCTCGCGCATTTTGTTCAATTCCTTGGAGCCCATGGAATGAATATCGCGCCCGTTAAATTTAACGGCACCGGCAGTAGCGTTCTGCAGCCGGAGAATGACCCGGCCCAGCGTCGACTTGCCGCATCCGGACTCGCCTACGAGTCCGAAGGTTTCACCTTCGCGGATCGTGATGGACACGTCGTCGACCGCTTTGACGTTGCCCACAACGCGGTTCAGCAGTCCTTTATGGATAGGGAAATACTTCTTCACGTGCTCTACTTCGATCAAGTTCTTAGCCATTTGCATTTCCCCCTATTCCACCGCTTACCGAAACTCCATTACGATCCTTGCCTTCATACAGCCAGCACTTCGTGCTGTGTTCTTCGCCGATCTGGATATCGCCCGGTTCCACCTGACGGCATTTATCCATCACATGCGGACAGCGCGGGTTAAAGCGGCATCCTTTCGGCAGATTGCCCAGACCCGGAATGGTGCCCTTGATCGTGTACAATTCGTTGCCGCGTTTGCCTTCAAATCCCGGGATGGACTGCAGAAGGCCAACCGTGTACGGATGCGAAGGATTTGAGAAAATCTCTTCAACGGTACCCTGCTCGACGATCGAGCCCGCGTACATAACCGCAATGTGGTCGGCAACCTCGGCGGCTACGCCCATATCATGCGTGATCAGCAGAATAGCCATGCCGAGCTCTTCCTTCAGCTTCATCAGGAGTTCCAAAATTTGAGCCTGCACCGTCACGTCCAGCGCGGTCGTCGGTTCGTCCGCGATCAAGAGTTCCGGTTTGCAGGCGAGTGCAATCGCGATGACGACGCGCTGACACATACCGCCCGACAACTCGTGCGGGTACTGCTTGGCTCTCATTTCCGGAGCCGGTATACCTACCAGACGAAGCAGTTCGATTGCTTCTTTCCAAGCTTCGCTGTGGCTCTTATTCTGATGCAAGCGCAGGCTTTCCGCAATCTGCTCGCCCACGGTAAAGACGGGGTTAAGCGCAGACATCGGGTCCTGGAAAATCATCGCGATCTTGTTGCCGCGGATTGATTTCATTTGGTCTTGCTCTTTAGATGCAAGGTCATCGCCATTAAACCGGATGTTACCTTCCAGTATACTGCCCCCTGCATAATCTATCAGACGCATGATGGATAAAGAGGTAACACTTTTGCCGCTGCCGGACTCGCCGACGAGGCAGAGCGTCTGTCCTTTTTCGATATTGAGTGAGATCCGGTCCGTCGCTTTGACGAAACCATTCTCGGACATAAATGCCGTGGTCAGATTCCGGATTTCGAGTAGTTTTTCCGCCATTTGTCCAGCCTCCTCCGGGAAATCTTCTTCTGTCTAGGGTCCATCGCATCGCGGATACCGTCGCCGATGAAGTTGACGGCAAGCACGACCGCCAGGATACAAACCCCTGGATAAATGGCCTGCAACGGGTCAATCAGCATAAATTCCTGCGAGTTGCTCAGCATAAGTCCCCAGCTTGTGGCCGGTGCCTGGATACCCAGACCCAGGTAGGACAATCCGGACTCGGAAAGAATCGCGCCCCCTACCATTAGGGTGGCGTTAACGATGATCGGAAAGCTTGCGTTACGAAGCAAATGTCTGAAAATAATGCCTGTTTTGGAAACGCCGATTGCTCGGGCAGCCTCCACATACTGCATTTCACGAAGCTGCAGGTACGTACCGCGAACGAGCCGGGCCACGCCCATCCAGCTTGTAAAGGCCAAAATCATAATCATATATTGGATTTTCGTTCCGAAAATCGCCATAACCAAAATGTTCAGGAACAGCGTCGGAATCGAGTTCATGACGTCAATCAGACGCATAAAGATCGTATCGATCCAGCCGCCGAAGAAGCCGGAAATCGCACCGACCAATGTACCGATGATAACGGAAATGGCCGCGACGGAAAATCCGACCAGCAGGGAAATCTGACCGCTGTGCAGCAGTCTCGAGAAAATATCGCGTCCCAGCTCGTCTGTGCCCAGAAGGTGATCGCCAGAGCCTGGCTTCAAGTTGGCGTTCATCAGGTCGATCTTAGCCGGGTCATAGGGCGAAATAACGTTTGCCAGTACGGATATCACGACAAAAAAGAGCAATACGATAAGCCCGGTTACGGCATAAGGATTACGGAGAAATTTCTTCACGACCGTCATCCACGGGCCCGGAGGCTTCTTGGAAGGGGGAAGTGGCGCGCTTGCCGGTTCCGTATGCTCAGATGCCTGAACATTAGGAGCTGTCTCGATGTTCATGTCACTCATGCCGATTTTCCTCCTTTACTTCCAAGTTTCACGCGTGGGTCGACGATCTTGTACAGAATGTCAGCAAGGAAGTTGCCGGCAACAACGACCACAGCCGTTATAAGCGTAATCGCCATCAGTACCGAATACTCGCGCGAACGGGCCATTTCGACGAACAAGCGCCCCATGCCCGGCCAGTTAAATACGCTTTCCGTCAGCGTCGCACCGCCGACCAGAATCGGCAGATCCAGGCCGATGATCGTAATAATCGGAATCAAAGCATTGCGCAGCGCATGCCGGAAAATGACCTTGCGTTCAGGCACGCCCTTCGCACGGGCCGTACGGATATAGTCCTGCTCCAGCACTTCGAGCATACTAGAACGCGCGTATTTGGAATACGAAGCCAAGAAACCAAGCACCAAGACGGAGCATGGCAGAATCAGGTGATACAGCAGGTTACCGAAGTTCCCTTGCTTATCCATGTCATACATGTCGGACAGCGGGAGCCAGTCTAGTTTTAAGGAAAACAATTCCTGCAGGATGATCCCGAACCAGAACGCAGGCATCGCAAAGCCTATATAACTGACGAAGTTGGCCGTCTGGTCGGATATGCCGTACACTTTCGTACTGTTGTATATCCCCCAAGGGATCGCAATTAATAACGCGATAAACCAGGCGAACGCCATTAGTTTGATCGTGTTGCCAACCGTTGGCCACAAAACCTCACCTACTGGCAGGTTGTTTTTAAATGTATGACCCAGGTCACCTTTCAGCATGTTCGTCAGCCAAATGACATACTGGGTAGGGACCGGCTTATCCAGACCCATATTGTGGGCTTGAATCTTTGCGGTTTCAGGCGATACTCCAGGGGCCATCATCATCTGTGTGGGACCGCCTGGCGCAGCGTGAATAAGGCCGAATGCAACCAAAGAGATCAGAAACAAGACCAGTATCGATTGCAGTAAGCGGCGGATGAAGTATTCAGTCATTGTTGATCCTCCTAGAGATTTTACGGACACGGACGCCTAATCATCATCCTTTTTAAACACAAAAAAGGGTGGAGGGGAAGTTTCCTCCCCCTCTAGCACCGTTGTAACTGCCTATGTTGTCTAATTATTTCGCGTCTACCCACCAGTTGTTCAGGTGGAAGAAGTATCCGTAAGCCAAGGAGGATTCAGGAGCATCCTCTTCCGCAAATTTCACCTTGTTGTTATACGCGGTTGGCGTACCGTATTGGTACATGAACACGTATGGAAGGTCTGTAGAAATTTCTTGACCGATTTGTTTGTAAATCTCTTTACGCTTCTCTTGGTCTACGACAGCCGTTCCTTCTTCCCACAGCTTGTCGAGCTTTTCATTTTTGTAGAAGCCTTGGTTCTGGCCGTTTGGCGGGAAGAACTTGGAGCTAAATGTAGATTCTCCATCCGGATCCGGGTTGTTCAAGGACCAGCCCATCAGGATCGCTGGGTATTTACCTGGAGTCAGGTTTTGGTCAACCCATGCAGCGAAGTCCAGTGCTTTAGGCACCACTTCGATACCTACGTCCTTCAGGTTTTGCTGGATAACGCTCGCCACTTGCTCGCGGCGGCTGTTACCCGAGTTGTATTGAAGCTCGAAGGAGAAACGGTGTCCGTCTTTCGTCAGGATGCCGTCGCTGCCTGCAGTCCATCCATCTTCAGCCAGCAGCTGCTTCGCTTTTTCCGGATCAAAGGCATAATTGACTGCCGCATCGCCCGGATCTGCCCAGGAACCTGGCAGGAACGGAGCGTTCATCAGCTTGCCTGTGCCTTTCAGAACGTTGTCGATCATACCTTGACGGTTGAGCGCGTAAGCGACCGCCTGTCTTGTTTTTTGTCCGGCCCAAGGTACGAATTTGTCCTTGAAGTTGTCCGGGTTAAAGTTGAAGCCGAGGTATTCGTATTGCGGACCTGGCTCCTGGATAACTGTCAAGCCGTCTCTGCTCTTCACAGCTTCGACTTGGGTTACCGGGATACCGCCGAGAAGGTCAACGTCGCCTTTGATAAGGGCTTGAACTTCTGTGTTTTGGTCGGCATAAATTTTATATACGATCTTGTCGATATGCGGAGCCGGACCCCAGTAATTCGGGTTCTTCTCGAAGGACAGATATTGTTTCTGTTTCCACTCTTTCCATACCCATGGTCCGCTGGAAACGGTTTTGGCAGGGTCTGTACCGTAGATGTTCTTTTGAAGTTCTTCCGGTTTAACATCTTTCAAGATATGTTCTGGAACGATTTCAGTAGCCAGAACGTATTGGAATGGAGCGTAAACAGATTTCAGCGTAATTTTAACCGTGTGCTCGTCAACAGCTTCAATGTTCGTTACTTTATCAAAGCCGGTGATGCCCGGCGAACCCACTTTAGGATCACGAATGGAATTAAACGTGAATACAACGTCATTAGCCGTAATCGGTTGTCCGTCACTCCATTTCGCAGTGTCTTTCAGTTTAATCGTGTATGTGAGCCCGTCTTCAGAGATCGTCATTGGCTCAGCAGCAATAGACCAAGCCTCAGCCGCTACTTCACCTGTGCGGTTAATGTCAAACAATTTCGCATACATGAACTGTACCGCATCGCCAGAAGCCGTATCTTGAACGAAAAGAGGGTTGACACTAACGATATCGGAGAAGCTTCCGTAAGTCAGCGTTCCGCCGTCCACCGGACCGGTCGCCTCTTTAGTTCCTTCCGTGCCCGTAGTTGTAGACGAATCTGTGTTACCCTCGTCTTTAGGTGTGCTGCTTGCATCGTCCTTGCTGCCGCAGCCTACGAACACTGTGCTGATTACCGATAATGAAACGAGTAATGAGAGCCACTTTTTCTTACTTGTCATGTACCATTTTCCTCCCCTTTGTGATTTGAAAAATAATGGCGTCCCGCATAGAAACGAGAACAACCCAAGACCTCTCCAATGGTCCCAGCGAATCTAGCCGTGAGAACCATCAGGGACTTTACACCTACTTCGGTTACCGTAACAGACCCCCGAATGACGTTGAAACAACTCCCCCTCTTGTAGACCTTTCATATTGCAACAAGACGACGGTAGCAAAGTAAAGCAATATATTAAAAAATAATATATCCAGATGTAAGGCAGGACCGTTGCGGGATCGTGCAGGAATAAAGAACGGTAGATTCCGCGATGCTGGCTGCGAGATGCATTATAGCGCAATAAAGCATTAATGCTTTAAATGACCATCGGTCAATTTGAATCAGCAAAAAGGACTATATTTGAAATGGTTAAAACTTCCTAATAAATTTAATGTAAATAATACGTGTAAATTAATATCACGTCAATATTTTTTTTAGGCAGTTTTAATATATTTTTTAAAATGGCTAAAAATAAGCTGTATCAATGGGATTTTGATGAAAGAGGCGATCCGTTTTCACCAAATTTTAATGTTAAAATCAGGAAGGTTTGATGTCCGGAAAATCCATCTTTTAAAAATGATTAAATTATAAACCGCTTACATTGCGAATATATAAAAAAGCGTGTCAGGTTCTGTGACATGTGAGTGAGGTGTCTTGTAATTTATGGAAGTCACAGACTAACAGCATAGGAATCTTCCGAATCATTTCGTGCTATTCAACAATATATTACGTTCAAATTTACTGGAACGGAAATCATCTGTCAATTAAAAAATAGCAGGGAATTCTGGGAAATAGATGGGAATTTAAATATTTTAATTGTCAAGGAGCCGGGGCTGCCGGAGGGGGAAAAAGCCCCCCTCACACCCCTATTATAAATCACTTTTTCAATAAATCTATTAAAACCATTTTATTCCACACAACTAACAAACTAGCGCTCAATACCTATCGATACGATTTCGCACGGTCCTGCTTCCAGCTCATAAGACTCAGATACCTGTTCTACCGAAGCGCCTTCCGCCTCTTCCAAAATGGTCGTTTTATATACACGGCTCACCGATTGAGGCAGTTCTACCCGAAGGCGGGCAGGCTGTTGTTTCATGTTGTACCAGCGAACAATATGGTCTCCGGAATCCTCATTAACCGTCCATGCAGAGAAAGCGACTCCCTCTCCACCCCAGGCAAAAGGAGTATGCGCCGCAGACAGATCGCCGGAATGGATTCCGGTTTGCACGCTTGTCCACGGAATTTGGAATTGGTAAGCTTCCGCGTAAGCTCCGGACTCCTCCCCGCGGCCGTCGTGCGGGATAATTTCAAGCTGAACGGCATGTTCGCCAAGGCATTGTGCCTCCGGCGTCGGGAACCAGCCCCAGTCGCCAAGCTCGCCTACCGAACGCAGCAGGGTGACCGCAATGGTATTCCGGCCGTCCCGCAAAACTTCATACTCGTTCAAGCCAAGGTTGGCTACCGCCAGACCGGCCGCTTCCCCACTCACATCGACAAAAGCCTGCTGATGTTGGGCGTTGCTCGGATTTTGCCACTCGATTGTGGGCTCATTATCCCGTGTTACGATTTCAAACATGGAATCCACGCGGTGCCGGCTGGCTTCAATATTGGTCGGCAGGAGTACACGGACGCGGTGATCCTTGGCCTGGTTGTTAAACGAGGCCTCGACCATAACGCCCTTGCCGTCTTTCTCCAGTCTAACCAGGGTACGGATCTTCATCGGCACGGTTTCTTTCACCCTTTGAGCTTTGCGCTCCGGATAATAGACCACTTCGATCTGCTCCTTCTGAAGAAGCTCATCAGCCGATGCGGGCACCTCCCAGTCATGAACGATTTCGAGCGTAGCACGGTAAGGGGTATCCTCCAGAACCCGGATCGATGCTTGTACATCGCGCGTCGTCAGTGGAGTTTCACCTTCAGGCTGCTTGTACATGTATTCGTTGCCGATGTCCCCGGTATCCTCATAAATGAGCAGGTCGCGGTATTCGCGTCCGTTTCGCTTATCGGTTACCGTAAGGCTTCCGTTCGGCTGAGCCGCTACCCGCAGGTTGTTATTTTCCAACACGTTGTCCCCGGTGATCAAGGATGCCGGAGCATTCGCCGATGGCTGCGCCGCTGCCTGACCGGATACGAGTGCGTACGCCCGAAGTCCGTGCGCTGGAACAGCGTCCGCCTGCAGCGTAATCCGCACTGCACGCGCCATATATGGCTGACGGAACCGGTCATCCGGCAGATCGTAGCCGAAACGCTGGCCCAGGTCCTCCAGCGTAAATGGCACCGGCGTACCGTCCGGGCCTAGTACCACGCGATCACCCAGCTCGAGCGCCTGAATCCGGCGGCTGATTTCATCCAACGGAATTCCGTCGCGGAAGTAAATCCGCTGAACGTCCAGTTCGATGGATACCGTGCCGGTCCGCTCCCATCCGGTGGTGTTGAACACCACAAACGGCAGCGCATCTTCGCCGAACTGCGCGAAGGACGACGTATCTACCGCATCGGCCACTGCCCGCTTGCTGTCTTCAATGATCGACTCCGCCACATCGCGGCTCTTCGCAAAGCGGGTTACCATCTCGCTGTGAACCTCATCAACGCTGCAGCCGCAAATGCTGTCATGCGGGTGGTTCTGCATCAGCGTTTTCCATGCATACGTAAACAGATGATGCGGATAAGCCTGACCGATCAGGTGCGCATACGCCGCAAGCGGCTCGGCTACCTTTTCCAGCAGTGCTTGTCCGAGCTGGTTCATCTGCTTGAGATATACCCGGGAAGATGCCGTGTTCACAAGCGTCCCCCATCCATCGGTCCGCTGGCTTCGAAGCTCACCCCGGACTACGGACAGCTCGTTCTCTTGATGGCCTTTTACCGATTCCAAATACTGCGGGAAGTTCGAATGGACGAACTCTATGTCCGGATACAGCTTGCGTGCCGTCTCCAGCGCCTCAGCCAAATCGGTCTGGATCGGCTGGTGATCGCAGCCGTTCATGAAGAGAAGCTCCGGCGTCGATGCATACTTCTCGGCGTCCGCCAGCTTCCGGTCCCAGAATGCCTTCGCCTCTTCGGGATCGGCCGGAATTTCATTGCCGTTGCTGTACCAGTTGGCAAATAGAATGCCAAGTACCTTAGAGCCGTCCGGCCCTTCCCAGATGAGCTCAGAGAAGGAAGACTCATATTCGGAGTCGGCAACGGTATTGTTAAAGCCGGTCGGTTTGACGCCGCGGCCGAACAAGGCGTTATCGATGCCGGATTGACGCATCAGCTGCGGTGCCTGGCCGACGATGCCAAAGGTATCGGGGAAATATCCCACCTTGGAAATTTGCCCGTAGCGGCGGGCGTCCTTATGGCCGATCTGCATGTTGCGGATGTTGGCCTCGCCGCTGGTCAGGAACGCATCCTGCAGAATATACCATGGGCCGATGAAGATGCGGCCTTCGCGGATGTATTTTTCGAGCCGCTCCTTCTTCTCGGGGCGCACCTGAAGGTAATCCTCCAGAATGATCGTTTGTCCGTCCAGGTAGAAGCTCTTATACTCGGTGTCGTTCTCCAATGTATCCATAAGCACGTCCATCAAACGAATGAGACGGACATGATGTTTTTCATATGGCAAATACCATTCCCGGTCCCAGTGGGTATGGGAGATGATATGCGCAGTTCGTTTCGGCTTAGTTGACATAGAAATCGGGTCTCCTTTCCTTGGGCTGCTCGTTCCTCATCGGAACGTTCATCCCCTACACAGATAAGCATATTGGGCCGAGGCCCAGATCCATGGCCAGGCCTTGCCCTGGATAAATTTGCACCATCATGGATGGCACAATGCTGGCATAAATAACTTAGGGAATGACCATGTCCGTCCGCCAGTGTCCATCCATCGTGTACAAATTAACATTCGAAGTAAGTCTTCAATACAACCTATATATAATGGAAGAAAAAATTTTGACGATCCGTAAAACAGACGATTTCTGCAGGCCCGCACCTTCGGTTCAAGACCAAAATATCCCCCTCACGGTTGCCCAGTTTTGGTGGTCAATCCCAGGGTTCTCTCCATATAAGTGGACACTCTGACACTATGATCCGAAAGTTCAGCAGTCACTGCCAAATGCCTTTAGCTTAGTGAGGGAGCGGACTTCTTCCCGGCCCCTTACCGGTTGTTAAAAACAAGTGTCCACTCATAGTGGACACCCCTCCGTTCTCGATACGGCAGCGGAAAGGCGCAGGATCCCTGGATCCCGCACCAAAATTATCCTTTTCCCCTGCCTTACAAGGATTGGTTTGATACCCGGCCCGTTCGGCCGGGCGACTGCATCCCTGAAAATTTCCGGCCAATGTCTCAACCGTATTGTACCGAATTAACGCCCTTAGTCCACTTGGATGTCAACCTCTTCCGGACGGTAAACGGCCGTAATGCTTCCTTTCCGATCGGTGGCAAACAGCACGCTGCGGTCGTTTTCCAGCGTAAAGCTGTAGACGGCTCCGGTTTGCGGGTCCTTGACCTGTACCGGGGCATCCCAGCCGAATTCGGAGACGAACACGTACAGGCTGCCGTCCTTGAAGCTGAGCTTCCGGCCATAAACGCCCGGCAGGTCTCCGCCGGCCAGCCACTCGAGCTCGCGCTCCACGCCGGCTGCGGCAGCCGCGTACCGGTACAGCTCGAGGATCGGCTCGTCGCGGCCGTTCAGTTCGAGCGGGAGCGGGCTCCAGATGAGCCGGCCTTTGCCCAGCGGCACATCCACGAGGGCATCCATGCTGCCGCTATTGCCTGCAGCCGGGATTTCCTTGGCCACCTCGGCGATCCGCCGGTGCCCGAAGGATACCGGCAATGCGCGGCCGTTCAAGCCGAGCATTTCCTCCCGGCGCACGTTGCCAAGCCGGCGCTCGCCGAGAACGGCGTCCAGCCGCGTCGTCGGCCGCCAGTAGGCGTCAAGGCCGAGCGGGCCGGTGGCGAGCAGCGTCGCGCCGGTGTCCTTGACGAGCTCCAGCAGCTCGTCCAGTGCCCGGCTGTCCATGTTATGCGGGCTCGGCAGCAGGATCAGCTTCGGCGCCTTCTGCCGCAGGGCGTCCAGATGGTATTCCGACGCCGCGCGGAACGGCAGCTTCAGGTCATAGGCCAGCAGCCGGGTCAGCCGCGTCGTTGACTGAAACGCGAATGCGCGGTTCGAGAAGTCGTTGGAGTACGGGAAGACAGCGACGATGTCCTCGAGCTCCCGGTCCGTAAACAAGTCCCGCGTAGCCGCGATGAAGCGTCCAAAGTCGTAGGACACGTCCGCTTCCGGCTTCTCCGTGCCGTCGGCGCGGAGCGCTCCGATATGCGATTCGTTGGCGTTGTCCATATAGAAGTTCGTATTCCAGATCCAGTGGATCGCGCCGGCCCCTCCTGTCGAGAAGGCATAGGCGTATTTCCGTTCCAGAATGCTGCGCAGCTCGGCCTCCGACCGCTTGGAGCGGCCATCCGGCGTCTCTACGTACATAATACCGGTCTCCTGGATCAGATTCGGCTTATCCGGCGTTTTGGTGAAAATGCCGTCCCATACCAGATAGTCGTTCAGCCACCAGGAGTGCACCGTCGTATAATCGACGGCTTGCTCATAGAAGAACGGAGACGGACGCTGGGCGCCGAGAGCTTCGTCCTGCCCGACCGTCACCAAATGATCCGGGCACAGCTCCTTAATCGTGCCGACGAGCTGCTCCGCCCACCGATTGTGCATATCCATCGAGAACAAGCAGTAATCGAGCCATCTTGTTCCCTTCTTCGCTTTGTGCATATCCTGTACGTCGAAGTTGATCTCTTCCGCTTCCGGAATGGCTGCCGAAGCAAAGTCGGGCAGCTGGTCCGGCGTCATGTTCCATGCTTCCTGAAGGCTGCGGATATCGCCGTGGCGGCGCTCCAGCCACTCCACAAATGCTTGGTGCTCAAACGGATCCCGGGCGGAACGCGGTCCATCCGAGAAAATCCGCGGCGGATCGAACATCGACGGTTCGTTGATCAAATCCCAGTCCACATGCGTCGTGGCCGTGTGGCGGCTGACGATGCTGCGGATGAAGCGTTTCTGGGCCTCGACGCTTTGCGGGTCGAGATAAGGATTCAACCCTTCCCACGTCTCCGGCGTAAAGGAAAAGAACGTAAAGGTCACCTGCAGGCCGTGGCGCTTCGCCGTCAGGAAGAAGGCGTCGATCGCACGCAGCACTTCCTCCGAGGCATGCCCGTCGACCTGCATCATATTCCGGTAAGCCGTCCAAACACCGGTACGGATCCAGTTGATTCCCGCTTTGGCCATCTGGGCCATGTCCCGCTCCCAGACGTCCACGTTCGGCAGGAACAGGAACTTCCGGGCCACGTCGGAGGTCATGTACGTCATGCCCACGACGGGCAGCGGCCGCCCGTCCTTGATGAAATAGTCGCGGCTGCGGGTAATCGGCGAGCCCTCGGCCAGAAGGAGGTCGTCACGGCCCCAGAAGCCCTGGCGCAGCACGCGGACCTCACCGTCCGGTCCCTCCGCGCGGCACACGATGCGGTACAGCCCGCTCTTCACGGCCAGCGGCACCGGAATGCGCACAAAGTTTTGTTCCTTCGTCACCTGCGCCTGGAACTGGTGGTTCCAGGCCTCTCCGCTTCCGCCCTCATGGCGGACTTCCAGCTCGAAGCTCCACAGTTCAGGCGCCGTGCTGCGCGATTCCCCGCGCTGCAAAATCTGCGTCTGCAGCGTCAGCACTGCGTGTTCCCCGGCTTCGTACGAAGCGTAATTCGGCTTCAGCGACAGCTCGGTCACGCCCCGGGCGCAGAAACGCGCCCAGTCGATCAGGTGCGAAGCACCCTTGCCGCTCCAGAACGTTTCGGTCAGCGGCAGGAACACGAACATCCAGCGTGATCCGGCGAACGTCACGCGGGAGTTCTCCCACAGCACGACCGGCGCGGCGATCTCCCGTCCTTCGGCGCTGATGCCTGTAAGCAGCGGGTAGATCTGCGTGCTCATCGGGCCGGCTGAGCCCATCTGCTGCGGCAAATCGGCGCTTTTGGTCGTATGCGGCACCAGGTTCCAGGCATCCGCCAGCTCAAACAGGCCTTCTTGGCCGTCCAGCAGCGGGATGCGGGCCGAAACGGCGAGTTCCGTCACCTTAGCGGTGTCCACCCGCAGCGCTTCGTGAATATATAGTTCCTGATGGTAACCGGTTTGCTCAGTCTCCGAAATCCAAGACCCGTTATCCCGTACCACAGGAATTTTAAAAGGCGCCCCGCCCGCGCTGATCAGGCTGCCCCCCCGATGCAGGAAGGCGGAAATCTCCGTCCAGACGGTCTTTGGAAAATAAGGCGCGTGTAAATTGACAAAACAACCCTGATCCAGTCCGCGAAGCGCATTGGCCAGTTCTTCGGCGCGAACGACCGCCACTTCTGCAGCATGCTGGAAATCCCCAGCCTGCGGGAGCTTGCCCGCAGCCGGGAAATCCGGATCGCACAGAATGATGATATGGCCGCTCATAGCAGACCATCCTTCATAGCCTTATACACGAGCTGGGAGAACAGGCTGTTGGACCAGGCGAACCATTTTCGCGTAAAAATGGTCGGATCGTCGGCATGGAAGCCTTCATGCATAAAGCCTGTATCCGCATCGGTAGCTTCCAGCATGGAGATCATCTCCAGCTTCTCTTCGGCCGTCTGGGCGGTTAAGCCCTGCATGGACAAAGCCATATGCCAGATATAATCCTCCGGCGTATGCGGGCTGCCGATACCCTTGGCCGCCTTACCCTCGAAGTAGAACGGATTTTCCTTGCTAAGCGCAAACCGTCTCGTATTTTGATAAATCGGATCGTCGGCCGTCGTGTATCCCAGGTAAGGGATGGACATCAGGCCCGGCGTACCGGCGTCGTCCATCAGGCAGTAATTGCCGAAGCCGTCGGTCTCGTACGCGTAAATCGGCCCGAACTGCGGATGGCGGTAAATGCCGTACAGCTGAATGCCATAGTTGACCTCGATCTCCAGTTCCTTGAGCTCAGCCAGCATGTCCATGTCGCGGAAGACCCATTCGGCGAATTCCTGCATCTGGCGAAGCGCCACGACCGCAAACATATTGCCCGGAACGTTGTAATGGAAGTCGCATGCGTCGTCGCTGGAGCGGAAACCCGACCAGATCATGCCCGTATAGTTGACCGGCATACCCATTCCGTTATTACGCAGCGAGTCGGTCAGAATGCCGTTGTTGCGCGTGAAACGGTACGGAGACTTCTCGAAATGGTGCTGCTCCGTTTTGAACACGTCGATCATAGCGTGCATAGCTTTTTTGAAATTGGCATCGAAAATATCGGTCAGCTCGGTTTCCTTCCAATACAGGTACGCCAGACGAATGACGAAGCACAGCGAATCGATCTCGAATTTGCGCTCCCACACCCAAGGGGACATGTCCGTTTCGTCGGTCGTGTTCCAGTGCCAGTCATTGGCCGATTCATTGAACGCATTGGCGTACGGGTCGATCAGGACGTACTGCACGTGGCGCTTGATCAATCCGCTGATAATGCGCTGCAGATCCTTGTCTTCTTTGGCAAAAGGCACGTAATGGACGACTTGCTCCACGGAATCGCGCAGCCAGGAAGCCGGAATGTCGCCCGTAATGACGAAGGTTGTCCCATCGTCCATCAGTTTGGTCGTCGTTTCCAGCGTATTCGGAAAGCAGTTTTTGAACAGCTGCAGCAGCTTCGGCCGGTGGGCCAGCTTCTGCTCGGCTTCTTTGATTACGTCCTGGATCGCCTGCGGCATCTCCAGCGTCGGCATCGGTATTTTAGGAAGTCTGAATTGTTCCAAAGCGATACGCCCCTTTACTTGGCTGAATTGTCGAGTGAAATGATGTCACATCAAATCATGTGTTGCTTGTTGATCTAAAAAAGTTCTATATGTTGTGTTATTCAACCTGCTTAATGCTTAAGCAGGACGGTTTTGATTTCATAAGGGGCAAAAGACAACTGCACTTTTCCCTCCTGGAGCTGCAGCGGATGAGCCGGCTCCTCGAGCGCATTGGACAGGTAAGCCTCTTTGATAGCACCCGGCCAGGTCAACTCAACCTGCTCGCGTCCGCCGGTCGATTCATAGAACCGCAGGATGACGCCGCTGCCGTCCTCCGCTGGTTTCACCGTGTCGAGCACGACGTGGCCGCCGGATAGCGAAATCAGCGATCCCGTAGACGGGCGTGAGCCTTGCGTACCGGATCCAGCTTGGCGAACAGGCATGTCCACGTTCAGCTCCGTCGCCTGACGGACGGTATGCGACTCCCTCCAGCCGCCTTGATGCGGCAGCAAAGAGTAGGTGAAATCATGCTCGCCAAGATCTGCCGTCACGTCCGGCCATTTCGGCGCACGAAGCAGGGATAGGCGGATCGTGCTGCCTTGAACGTCATAGCCGTATTTGCAGTCGTTCAACAGGCTGATGCCGTATCCATGCTCCGACACGTCTACGAAGCGGTGTCCGCACACCTCGTACTGCGCCTGCTCCCAGCTCGTGTTACGATGGGTGGCACGCTCGAGGGAGCCGAACGGAATTTCGTAGGTCGCCTTATCGGTGACCACATCTACCGGGAAGCCCACTTTCAGAAGCTTGTGCGCCTCGTTCCAATGGACATGCGTTTTAAAATCGATCCGCCGGTCATGGTGATAGAAGATCATGTCCTGCGTGATTTCGGACTGTCCGATCTTCCAGCGGAAGCGGAGCACGTCCTTGGTGCGTCCGGCCAGAATCAACTGCTTCTCGAGGAGCTCTGCCTCACCGGCCGGCTGCTGTTCGTAACGGGTGTCAATGTCCCAGGCATCCCACAGCGTCGGACGGTCGTGGAAGAAGTGGAAACGGTTCGCCCGTTCACCCGGCTTCACGACTTCGCGGCCGGCGGCTTTATCCAGCAGGCTGATGATTTCACCCCGCTCGTTAAACCGCACGAGGTAAGCGGAGGTTTCCCATGTATCACCCAACGCTTTTTCTCCGGCGGAAGCAGCATTCACGCCAGCCTCCGGTTTCACCCAAACGGTTTTGTAACCCAGTGCCGGAACGTCGGAAACCCGGACGGAGATTCCGCCATCGACGATATCCGTCTCCAGGCGCGCGCCATGCTCGTCGTAAGCTGCCAACAAGGCACCTTCGCCTTGATCGGCATTGATATGGACCACTGCGCTCCGACTCCATCCGAGGCTGTTGAAGACGACATAAGGAGTGCCGTCCGTGCTGGAAACGTTGATTTCGGGCGCCAGTGCACGCAGCGCCTCGTCCAGTGCCTGCTCCCCTTTGGCGAAAATATCGCCGTATTCCTTGTCCGACGTTTCATACGTTTCGGTAATCGCCGATCCCGGAATAATGTCATGGAACTGGTTCAGCAGAATCAGCTTCCAACCGTCATGCAGCTGCCGGGTCACCTCTGTACGCTTTGCCGCATCCATTTGCGGCCCAGCCAGCGTGTTCCACAGCTCGGCTTCCCGGTACAGCACCTCTGCCTTACGGTTGCTGCGTTTGTTGCGAGCATGCGTCGTATACGTGCCGCGATGCAGTTCCAGGTAGAGATCGCCGCGCCACGTCGGAAGTACCGGCCCCGCTTGCTCAATGCTTTCGAAGAACTTGGCCGCCGTACTGTAGCGGTTCGCCGGCTGTCCAACCATCAGATCGGACCGGTCGATATACTCCAGCATCTCGCGGGTGACGCCACCGCCGCCATCCCCGTGTCCGTACAGGAGCATCTGCTCGGGATGCAGTGCCTTTTCCCGATAGGACTGCCAGTGGTCGTGAACATCCTTCGGCAGCGTGTTCTCGTTCACACCGTGGTTCAGATAAGACAAAATCGGTGTTCCATCGATGCCCACCCAATGGAACAAATCATATGGAAACAGGTTGGTATCGTTCCAACCGAGTTTGGTCGTCATGAAATAATCTACTTTGCCGTGTTTCAAAATTTGCGGCAGCGACGCGCAGTAGCCGAACGTGTCCGGCAGCCATTCGATATTCGACGTCTGGCCGAATTCCTCCTGATAGAACCGCTGGCCGTACAGAATCTGCCGGATCAGCGATTCACCGCTCGGCAGATTCAGGTCGGGCTCGACCCACATGCCGCCGACCAGCTCCCAGCGTCCTTCCGCGATCCGCGCCTTGACCCGTTCGAACAGCTCAGGATCGTTTTCCTTCAGAAACGCAAAAAGCTGCGGCTGGCTTTGCGCATAACGATACTGCGGATATTCCTCCATCAGCCGGTCGACCGTCGAGAATGTGCGGCTCGCCTTGCGCACCGTTTCGCGAACAGGCCACAGCCAGGCGATATCGATGTGCGACTGGCCGACCATATGCTCCAGCCCCTCGGCATTGCCGCCTACTTCGCGGACACCCTCTCTTAACGCTTCCTCAATATTAGCAACGGTCTTTCCATCACGGATGGCCGCCGAATCCAAGCTTACGAACCGGTCCATCGCTTGGTACAGCACTTCCATCAGGCGCACCCGGCGGAAATCCTCCTGGGGCAGCAGCACCAGCGAGTCGCGCACGACGGTGACTGTATACATCAGGCTCAGCACCGCATGGTTCGGCCTCACGAGCTGACTCGTGACGGACGTGATCGGCGGGTTGATGACCGCCTGCTGGTTCAAAGGATCGACCGGTTCCGGAACCGGGTCGAACAGTTCAATTTCGAGTTCCGGTGTTTCCCCGATCACTGCGGGATCGAGCGTCACGTACGTATGGTTGCGGTCGAGGCCCTGAAAGGAAACCCCGTTAACGCGAAGCAGGCCTTCTCCGCCCGATGCGAAGACGAGACCAACCGGCTCGGATGGCCAGCCTTCCGGCAGCTCAAGCCGTGTCCGGAAGAAATATGTCGTTCCTTGTTTGCTTGGAAAAGAGGCCAGCCCCTTCCCTTCCGGGTAAGGAGCCGTATTCTCATATTCGCCAGGCAGTTTGTAATAAGAGCGGGTGATATCCCAGCTGCGGAGCTCTGTCTGCTCCAGCCAGCGGTTGTCTGACAATTCACGGATAAAGCGTCTGATCCGTTCCATTTATTTACCCTCCCGCACGGCCAACTCCGTGCTCTTCGTGTCGTTTACATGTCTGCCGACATGGATCCGGAACAGCCCCGGTTCCACGACGGGCTTCAGGTCCCTGCCCACGTACTGCAGCTGTTCCCTGCCGATCTTAAATTCCACGGTCCGGGATTCACCCGGTTCAAGTTCCACTTTCGTAAACCCTTTGAGCTCCATCATCGGACGGCTTGCGGCACTGACGGCATCGGAAATGTACAGCTGCACCACTTCCGCCCCGGCACGGCTGCCGGTGTTCGTCACGTTCACGGACACGGTCGCCGTTTCATCTTCCGTTATGGAATTCGTGCTGACGCGGAGCTGATCGTAGCCAAAGGTTGTGTAGCTGAGGCCGTAACCGAACGGATACCGCGGCTTCGAATCCTCTTCCATATACCGCTTGCCCCGCGAGCGTTTGCCGTTGTAATACACCGGCAGCTGGCCGACATGCTTCGGAATCGACACGGTGAGCCGTCCGGACGGATTGACGTCGCCGAACATAATGTCCGCCACCGCGTGTCCGCCCTCTTGCCCAGGATACCACGCTTCCAGGATCGCGTCAGCATGCTCGTCCACCCACGGCTCGGCAATCGGACGGCCGTTGATGTACACCACGACGAGCCGCTTGCCAAGTTTATGGATCTCCTGCATCAATTCCAGCTGCACGCCCGCCAATCCCAGCGTCATGCGGTCGATGCCTTCGCCGCACTCCATGTCGTTCCAGGAGTTGTCCGACACCTTCGAGGCGCCGGTCTTCAGGTCGATTGTGCCTTCGCCGAAATCGCGTGCACTCGATCCTCCCATAACCATCACTACGGTGTCTGCCTGAGACGCGCAGGACAGCGCCGTGTCAAACCCTTCCCGGGAATCACCTTTAATCCGGCAGCCCGGTGCATACAGCAACCGGCTGGATTCAGCGCCGAGCTTCGCCCGAATGCCCTTCAGCACGGTCGCCACCTTGTCCGCCGGCTGCGGCGACGTATAATCGCCCAGCTGATTATAACCGTGATCAGCGTTTGGCCCGATCACCGCAATGGTGCCCGCCTGCTTGTCCAGCGGCAGCGCATTATTCGCGTTCTTCAAGAGAATGATACCTTCCTCAGCCAGCTTGCGGGCCAGCTCCACATGTTCCGTTCGGCCAATCACCTGCTCCGCCCGGTCCGGATCAACATACGGCCGGTCAAACAAGCCCAGCTTGAACTTGAGTACGAGCACCCGCAGCACCGCCCGGTCCAGGACGCCTATGCCAAGCTTGCCTTGGCTGACTGCATCCAGCAAATACTTGCCAAACATTTCGCCGGACATCTCCATGTCGATGCCCGCTTTAATGGCCTGAACGGCGGCATCCATGCCGTCTTCCGCCACATCATGACCCGCGGCCAGCATGTCGATGGCCCCGCAGTCGGTGATGACCATGCCGTCAAATCCCCACTGCTTGCGGAGGACGTCCTCCAGCAGTTCCGTATTCACCGTGCACGGTACCCCGTCAATTTCATTATACGCCGGCATGATGGATGCGGCACCGGCTTCCACCGCTCTTTTGAACGGATACAGGTCCACTTCAAGCAGCTCGCGCCAGCCCATATGCACAGGGCCGGCGTTGCGTCCACCCTCGGAGCTGCCGTATCCGACAAAATGCTTCAGCGTCGCGGCAACGCTAGCGTCGCTGTCCAGAGCATCGCCCTGAAGCCCCTGGACCGATGCGGCGGCAAATTCGCCGATCAGGTAAGGGTCTTCGGCGAAGCACTCCTCCGTGCGCCCCCAGCGGGGATCGCGCACTACGTCCAGTACCGGCGAGTACGTAACCGCCCCGCCCTGCGCCCGCGTCTCCGCGGCCACGGCACGGCACATCTCGCGGTATAAATCGACGTTCCAGGTGCTTCCGAGCAGCAGCGGCACCGGATACACCGTGCCGTCGATCGCCATATGCCCGTGCGAGCACTCTTCCCCGATCAGGATCGGAATGCCGAGCCGGGAGTTTTCGATGGCATAACGCTGAATTTCGTTAACGGCCTCTGCCCCCTGCTTGGCGGACAGCCCGTTCTCCAGCGTAACGCCGGTCCAGGGGTCGGCGCGCAGCACCCCGTACAGGGAACCGACGCCTCCGTTTTGGACCTGCTGCTTAAAGGATTCCTTTAAAACAATCTTTCCATCTCTATGTTCATAGGTTTGCCAGCCGAACGGTTGCACGAGCTGGCCGACCTTTTCTTCCAAAGTCATCAGACCTAGCAAATGCCGGGCCCTCTCCACAGTTGGTTTCGTCTTGTCTTTGTAAATCAACATCTCGACTTCTCTCCTGTCTCCATATAATGATGTTGTTTATTATTCTTTGACGGCACCCACGGTAAGTCCTTGTACAAAATAACGTTGGAAGAACGGATATGCAAAAATAATTGGCAGCGTAGCGAGCACGACCATTGCCATACGGGACGTATCCTGCGGAATGGACTGCAGTGCAGCCATGCTGAGCGAGCTGTTCGCCGAGTTTTGCTGGATGAACTGAATGCTGGATTCGATCCGCATCAGCATCGATTGCAGCGGCACCAGATTCGGATTGTCGATATAGAGCAAGGCATTGAACCAGTCGTTCCAATACCCGAGCGTACTGAATAGACCAATCGTGGCCAGACCCGGCAGCGACAACGGCAGCACGATACGGAGGAAAATGTAGAAATCGCCCGCGCCGTCGATCCGGCCCGATTCGATAATCGCCTCCGGTACGCTGGTGCTGTAGAACGTACGCAGAATCATGATATAAAAGGCGTTCATCGCGAGCGGCAAAATTAGCGCCCACAGTGTATCTTTCAATCCGAGCAATTGCGACACGACCATATACGTCGGAATCATCCCGCCGTTAAACAGCATCGTCAAAATTGCGAATATGGAGAAAAATTTGCGGTAGCGGAAGCTTTTCCGCGAAATGGCATATGCGTAAAGCGAGATCAGGATCAAGCTGACAAGCGTACCCACGACCGTAACGAGGATCGTCACGCCATAGGAACGGAGCAGCGTGTCACCGCTTTGAAATACGAATTTGTAAGCTTCGAAGCTCCATTTGGCCGGGATCAGACGGTAGCCGTCCGTTGCCAGCGTTTTTTCATCGGTTAACGAGATAATGACGACAAACAGGAATGGAAATACGCACAAGAAGGAAAAGATCGCCGCAATTGTATGAAGAACGGCGTTCGCGCCGCGCGAAACATGATGAAAATCCCGTTTTTTTCTTTGAATGACCTCCGCCATAACCTGACACTCCCTTCAAGAAATGATTTAGAATAATGCACTGTCCTTGTCGATTTTACGGACGACAAAGTTGGACACGATAACGAGAACAAAGCCGACGACCGATTGGTATAGGCCTGCAGCGGTACTCATACCAATTTCGCCCGTCGTTTTCAGACCGCGGTATACGTACGTATCGATAACGTTGGTGACGGAGTACAGCGTACCCGAATCTCTTGGGACTTGATAGAACAGTCCGAAGTCGGCGTAGAAAATCCGGCCCACTGCGAGGAGTGTCATGATAATGATGATCGGCGAGAGCATCGGAATCGTAATGTTCTTGATTTGCTGCCATTTGCTGGCGCCGTCGATCATGGCTGCTTCATACAGGGATTTGTCGATGCCCATGATGGAGGCGAGATACACGACGCTGTTATAGCCGACGGATTTCCAAAGGCTGACCAAGACGAGGATATACGGCCAATACTTCGGATCAGAATACCACTGAACCGGCTCGGCGCCAAACCAGCCGAGGATCTGGTTGAACATCCCGCGGTCCATGCTCAGGAAGCTGAATGCGAAGTATCCAACGATAACCCAGGACAGGAAGTACGGCAGGAACATCCCGGTTTGATACACCTTCGCCATCATTTTGCCGACTAGCTCGGAGAGCAGGACCGCCATGGCTACGGACAGGATGAGTCCGAGAATAATAAATGTCAGGTTGTACAACAACGTGTTTCGCGTAATCGTAAACGCGTCATTCGTGCTGAACAGGAACTTGAAATTGTCCCATCCTACCCACTCACTCTTGCTGATACTGGCCCAGAAGCCTTCCCGGTTAAACCGGTACTGCTTAAACGCCACAATCGTACCGACCAGCGGCAGGTACGAAAAGAAGAAAAACCAAATGGCACCGGGCAGTACCATGAACAGCATGACTTTGTTTTTAATGAGGCTTTTGAAAAATGCGGCCATTCTGTTTCCCTCCTACATATAGATTGGTCATACAGTGAAAAAGGACCGGGCGCTAAACCACCCGCCCGATCCTTTCCGAATTGTTTTCTTTATTACTTGTTGTTTGCAGCTTTCCAGGCATCGAGCTGTGTTTGAGCTTCAGCAATGATTTTGTCGAGTCCAGCTTGCTTGAATGCTGCAATCGCTTTTGGCAGGTACGTGTTCGGATCAACGGTACCGGTCATCAGGGATGCCCAGAACTGTTCTTTCACGTTCTGTACGGCTGCCATTTCGGTTGCTACTTTCGTGCTGTCAAAGTTGAAGCTCAGGATTGGAGAATTTTTACCTTCGGCGTTAAATTTCTTGAATTGATCCCACTTGTCGTCCGGGTCGTTCGGATTCAAGTAGAGCAGCATGTTGTTGCCGAGAGAGTACGACGGCATGTCGTAGTTTTTGCCTTCTGGAAGGTTCTCAATGTGCTTGTCGTCAACCTTCTTGTAATGAGTGCCTTCGATACCGGAGTCAACCATGTTGCGCAGTACCGGATCCGTGTTGAGCAGGTTCAGGAATTCCATTGATTTCTCCGGATGCTCGGAGTTCGCGGAAATCGCCATGATCGAACCTTGAACCGATGTGTTCGTGATGATTGCATCACTTGCAGGCGTCGATTTAACCGGGTAGCCGTAGCTTGAAGACCAAGCGTTGTCAGCCAGCGGCTGGGTTTGCGCACGATCCATGAACCAGTTGCCGGAAGTCATCAAATCGTTGGTGGAACCCGTCGTTGCTGCTTCTGGAGCCACATAACCGGCTTGATAATATTTGTGCATCGTTGTCAGCGCTTGTTTCATTTCAGGCGTTTCGAGGATGTCGACGATTTTGTAATCGGTCGTATCCAGCTTCACCGCCATTGGCAGGTTCTGAATGACATAGTCATAAGGAACATAAGGAACGTAGTTTTTGTCCATCGCGAACGCCGTTACGTTCGGCTCTTTTTCCTTAATCGTTTTCAGCAGCGGCTCAATGCTTTCCAGGGAACGTACATTGGAGGTATCCAGCTTGTACTTGTCCACCAGGTTTTGGTTGAAGCGCCATACTTCTTGTTGAGGAAGTTCTTTGTTAGCCGGAATGCCGTAGTTGTGTCCATCGACTTTGGAGCCTTCCAGGAACGCAGGATCGATGGTGTCCTTGATGCCTTTTCCGTATTTATCAAGCAGATCGTCGAGTTCCATGAACGCGCCTTTTCTTGCGTTCTGTACGTAATCAAATCCGCCTGCGGATGTGAACAAAATGTCCATTGGTTCGCCGGAAGCCACGTTTACCTGCATTTTTTGCGTGTAGTCGCCCCAGTCGATCATTTTCATGGTGACGGTTGCATTAATCTTTTCCTTCGTATACTTGCTGACCTCGGCCATAACCTTGTCAACGTCTTTTTGCGGTGTGCCAATCGTGTACCAGATCAGGTTAACCGGCTTCTCGGAGCTCCCAGAAGATCCGGAACCACTGCTTTCCGCGTCTTTGTTGCCCCCTCCGCACGCGCTGAGAACTAGCGCGAAGGCCGTCAACATGGCCAGTGCGAACGAGAAGCTTTTCTTACCCTTGCTCATGTGTGTTCCTCCCTTTTTGTGTTGCAGTCAATGATGTCTGCCCACCAAGCGGCCTAGCCGGCTTTTTCTTTTATTGTTTCCGGCTCGGTTTGTTTAACTAAGATAACCTTAACGGATGTAAGCCGTTACAAAAAGAAGATAAACTAAATAAAACCGTGTACAAATTAAAGAAAAGGTTTTCTTTTTGTCTAATTTTGTCATTTTTTCGATGAAACGCTTACTTTTATTGTTTTTCTTTCATTTTCATTTGAGTTTATGTGCATCAAACGTCACAAAAAAACCCTAAATCGGATGAGATGTAGGTGTTAAGTCTCATCTGATTTAGGGTATCCAAAGCCGGTCAACCCAGCCCCTTGTAATCTGTCGGCGAAATCCCGACATATTTCCTGAACTGTTTATAAAAATATCCGGTCTCCCAGTAGCCTACGTTCCGTGCAATCTCCTGTACCTTGAGGTTCGTGTTCTTCAGCTGCTGCTTCGCCTTCTCGATTCGGAACTTGTTGATGTATTCGGCGAACGTTTCCCCGGTTTCCTTATGAAACAGCTGACCCAGGTACACAGGATGGATATGATATTGTACCCCCAGCGTTTTCAGCGACAGTTCGTCGGCATAATGGTTGTGAATATGGACGAGCACCTGATTCACTACAGGGTTCTTCATGTCCTGCAGCAGCGACTGAACAGCAGCCCCAGCCACTTCCTGCAGCGCGGCAATCAGATCCTGCAGCGAGTTGCTTTCCCGAACCCTGCCAAGGCCGTTCTTAAATATATCCGACTCATCCGTATGCTTGATCTGTTCCAGCTCCATTTTGAACCGGATCACCAGCTCGAGGGCGGCATTCAGCAAATCCTCCGGCCGAATATGCCCTGCCGTCTGCATCTGCTCAAAATCTTCCTTGATTTTTCGGTTCAGCCCGGCTTCGTCCCTCGCCAGAATCAGCTTGGCATATTCGTCCCAGGCAATGGCGATATGGCGCTCCGGGCCGCCGCTATTCTCCTCCAGGCTGGTGTAATCGATGATCCGTCGATCCGGGAATACCATGAAATACTCCAGCGACTGCTTGGCCTCTCTGTAACTGACAGAAGCCTCATCAGGCATGCTCACCGCCGAGCCGACGCCGATATGCACTGTGCAGCCCTGCCTCGCCAAATCAGCCTCCAGCTGCTCCAGCGCCGTCATTAGACGTGTTTTCCCCTCCTTAGGGTCCTCCAGGCTGCCAATAAGCACGGTATCCCCGTCCACATCGCGGAACAGCGTCAGTTCCGTGCTGTCTTTCAGCAAGCCGTCGGCCTGTTCGAACACCGCTTCATCGGCTATTGCCCGAAGAACTGCCACGGCCATATAGGGCCGGTTCAAATCCACGCCGAGCAGGTCGGCCCTTTCCGTAAATTCCGGAGGGGCGATCTGCCCATTCATCCAGCGGTAGAGCGTATTGTCCTTCAAAATCTGCACATCAAATGCGCTGTACAATCCGCCCGCTTTCGTACTGTCCAGTTTGGATACGGTATTGCGCAGCGTCGATTCCAGTTCCTCGACATTGATCGGCTTCAGTAAATAGTTTTCGATGCCGAGCCTCATCCCCTGTTTCAAGTAATCAAACTCGTTGTATCCGCTTAGGATGATCACCTTCAGGTCGTTGCGGGTTTTACGTGCCTCGCCGATCAAGCTCAGTCCGTCCATCACCGGCATGGAAATATCCGTAATCAACACATCCACGGGCGTGGACGCCATGACCTCGAGCGCCTGACGGCCGTTCTCTGCATGCCCGACGATCTCCAGTCCGAGCGTGGCCCAATCTAAAATATCGTACAGCCCCTCAATAATGAACGGCTCATCGTCCACTATAAACACTTTATACATCTTCAGTATCCGTCCCTTCCCGGTTAGGATAGCGTACGGTGACGACCGTACCGACTCCTGGCCGACTGTCAATTTCCACCCCGTAATCTGGGCCGTACAGAAACTGCAGCCGGCTGTGTACACTGCGCAGCCCAAACATTTCGCCGGACTCCTCCGGCTTCCCGAGTTCTTCATGGATTTCAGCCAGGCGCTCAGGCGTGATTCCTTTACCGTTATCCGTAATCACGGCCACCAACGTATCGCCTTCTTCCCTCACCTGTATGTCCAGATGATTATCGTCGCGATTCGTCTGAATGCCATGAACGATATAGTTTTCAATCAGCGGCTGCAGCGACAGCCTCATGACCGATGTGCCCTGCAGCGTCGGGTCCGAATCGATGGTATAGCTGAACTTCTCCTTATAGCGTATCCGGAACAGCTCCAGATATAGGCGGCATGCCTCCAGCTCATCCTTGAGCGTGTAAATCTTTTTCTTCTGAACCAGACTTTTGAAAAGCACGGACAGACTGTAAATCATCTCCCCGACATCCTTGGCCCCCTGGGAAATAGCCCGCATCCGGATCACTTCAAGTGTATTGTACAGAAAGTGGGGATTGATACGCGCCTGCAGCGCCACCAGTTCCGTCTGTTTCTGTTTGATTTCGGCCTTGTACACCCGCTCGATATACAGGTTCAGCTCGTCCAGCATGTCATTAAAGCTTCTGGAAATCTGGCCAAGCTCATCTTCTCCTGGGTTATCGATCCTTGCGGACAAATCCCCGTTTTTCACCTTGCGCGTAATCTTGATAATCCGGTTCGTCCGGTTGGCGAAATTAATCACAAAGAAGGCCGGGAAAAAGATCGCAAACAAAATACAGATCCCGCTGATCGTAATTATCGTTTTCCGGATCCCTGAGTAGCTGGCCTCAACAACCTTCTTCGGAACGGCTCCAATCACGACATATCCGTTATCGGCCGAGGTCAGCTTGTTGATATACATTCGGCTGCTAACCTCAGCCGGGCGGGTATCCCCACCGTCGTACAGAGAATCAGTCACATCCATATATGGATAGGTCTTTCCATAATATTTCCCTTCCGAATCATACAAAACCTTGCCGTCCGCAGAAAGTACCGCAATATCCCCTTTGAAGCTGTCCTTATAGCTGGTCAGGGCATCGGTAATGCCCCCAGAATCCAAGTAAACGAGAAACTGTCCCGCGTTCTTGAGCTGCCGGTTGTTGATCGGTACCCGGATGGCATACAGCTCTGGCGCCCATTGGTCCGCCGCCTTCCGTATCCAGTAGTTGGGTGAAGTGATACCCTTATAATCCATCGCCATGACGTCCGGAATGTAGGAGTGGGTCAGATCGGTGGTCAGCTGCTTGTACTGCTTGTTTGGCTTGAATACAGAAAGATACTGCCGCTCCGAGCTGTACAGCATGATGTTGCGGATATCCCCGTTCTCGTCCATCACCTGTTGGAAATACTGCAGCGGGTCCGTCGAGTTGTTATTCGTTTCGTTATAAAACTGGTCCATGCGATGCTGCACATATTGCGAATAAGGATGCTCCATCAAAAAGGAAATGTTCGAGAACAGCATTTCGTTCCGGTACATATCCCTGGCAATATTCTCTACCGATTGGTAACGCTGATCCAGGTACCGGCTGACATTTTCCATCGCGGCCTTCTGGTTGTTGAGTTCCTTCTCTACGATCGATTGGGACAGGGAAGAGAACATCAGATAGGACAGGATCACAATCGTAAAGATCGCAACGATCGTAAAGATCAGCAGAACCCTCATGAACATGTTGTTTTTAAAATAATTCCTGTAGATTCTGCCTAGTCCCATGGTAATCCCCCCGTCTCGCCGTTTTTCCATTATATCATACCCTCATTGGCCGTTAAGGAACACGCTGTTTGCTAAGCCTCCAAGACCGAAAAATCATCACCAGGAAATTGCCCGGGAAATGGAATCCCCTGCCCTTCACTTTGCCGCGAGTACGCTTACAACCATGCCGCCAATGCCTATGCAGCAATACCACTATGATAACTTTTTCATTTCCCGTAAGACAAATGGAATAATTTTGAACATTTCCTCACAGCAAAAAAAGCCAGCACCTGGGATGTCCAAGTACTGGCTTTCTCGCTGGCCATTGTACAGATTACTCTGTAGTGTATGGCAGCAATGCGATTTGACGGGAGCGTTTGATCGCAATCGTCAGCATGCGTTGGTATTTTGCGCTTGTGCCGGTTACACGGCGAGGCAAAATTTTACCGCGTTCGCTGATGAATTTCTTCAGCAGATCGGTATCTTTATAGTCAATGTGAGTAATTTTGTTCACAGTGAAGAAGCACACTTTACGACGTTTGTTACGGCCGCCGCGGCGAGCCGGTCTCTTGTCGTTGTCTCCGCCTTCTCTTTGTTTAAAAGCCATGCTGTTTCAGTCCTTTCCTTTTTAAAATGGCAAATCATCATCCGAAATATCAATCGGTTTTCCGTCATCGGAAAAAGGATCTTGATTGGAATTGTTCCGCGAATAGTTGTTATTACCGCCGCGTCCGCCGCCTCCATATGAAGGTTCTTCACGCGGAGTACTTCCTCCTCCACCGCCACTTCCGCCTTCGCGGTTGGACGATTCCAGAAAGCGTACGTTATCGGCAATGACTTCGGTGACGTATACACGTTTACCTTCGTTATTCTCGTAATTCCGTACCTGGATGCGCCCTTCTACAGCCGTCAGACGGCCTTTGCGCAGATAATTGGCGCAGGTCTCAGCAAGCTGCCTCCATGTGACCACCGGAATAAAGTCCGCCTCACGCTCTCCGCCTTGCGCCGTAAACGGGCGATCCACAGCGAGCGTAAACTGCGTTACGGCTACCCCTGAAGGTGTATAGCGCAGTTCCGGATCCCGGGTCAACCGGCCGATCAAAATAACACGGTTCAACAATCGAGTCCCCTCCTTTGAGCGAATTTCATCACTAATACCGTAAACGGATATTAAGCAACAACGTCAAGCGTAATGAGATAACGAATGACTTCGTCAGAAATTTTCATGAGGCGCTCAAGCTCGGCTACAACGTCAGGATTGGCGCTGAAGTTAACCAGAACAAAAGTACCGTCACGGAATTTGTTGATCTCATACGCAAGGCGGCGTTTACCCATCACATCGTGCTTAGTGATTTCTCCACCGTTGGAGATGATGCCTTGGAATTTTTCGACTGCAGCTTGAACAGCATCTTGTTCAATGTCAGGACGAATAATGTACATCACTTCGTATTTGCGCATATGTTTCACCTCCTTATGGACTTCGGCCCCTGATCATGTCAGGAGCAAGGAACGAGCCTAAACTCGCACCATATTAATATATCAAATTGGCCTAATGATTGCAAGTACAAAGCAGGTATTGATTCCCCATAGCACATGATTATCCGTCAAGGGTACACACTACAGAGGCAGTCCATTCTAACGAGTAAAGGAGGCCTTGTCCATGGGTGAAAAAACGGAATTCGAGCCAGGCGACAAAGCGCCGAATCCCGGCGTGTACATGGAGGTTGGCGAAAACAGCTTTCATACCGAAATCAACGATCCGAAACGGGTGGAGCTGGCTAAGGGTGATACCTTTCCAGAGACTTCGAACAAAGACCGCAAATGGAAAAAGATGACGAAAGCCCGGGTCCACTAATTTTAAAAATGGATGAATAACCGTGCGAAAACTGCACATAATACAATCAGGCGGTGCTTGAGAGAGGTGTGGTTCCGTTGGACATGATCAACGCAACAAAGCACAGGAAGTCAGAAACAGCACGTTCAAGAAGCGGAGGGAAGTGCTAAAAACACTTTTTGTCTAAAGCAAAGATTTGCTAAAGGCTGACCCGAGTTTCACTTGCTGAAGTGTATGTGAATGAATTCCAAAAAATCATGGCATCGCCTGCCAAATCGGAGGACCTTCTAGGTCCTCCTTTGGTTTATATGCAGCCGTCTGCAGGCAGCTTATAATGAAGACCCTGCACCCTTAGGAGTTATTGGCACATAACAGGTTTACACCCTGCTACTCTCATTAAGCCTCAGGATCTAATAAAATAAGAAAACCTTCAGTTTCGTCAACTGAAGGTTTTCGCCGTATGTATTCTATGCGCAGTCACTTAAAAAAGGGAATGTGGCGGAAAGAGAGGGATTCGAACCCTCGCACGCCTTGCGACGCCTAACTGATTTCGAGTCAGCCCCCTTAGACCTCTTGGGTACCTTTCCGCAGCAAAATTGATTATAGCACATGTCCATCATTTGTGCAAGCCTTAGTTGCCCAAAAGATATTGAGGTCTAAACCTGTCCTTCCGTCCCCTCTTCCGATTTCGAACGAAGCACCTTTTTCATGTTTTTTTCAAACTTCGCCCTGGGAATCAATACGCTGTGCTGGCAGCCGACACATTTGATTCGAATGTCCATTCCCATGCGGATGATCTCCATCTCATTGCTTCCACATGGGTGGTTTTTCTTCATTTGGACGATATCTCCGAGCTGAAACACTTTACGTTCCACCGTTATCCTTCCCCCATTTCGTTATTCCCTTCATTACCTGCCGCAAGCTCGGTCTGCGCCTGTTTCATCATGTCATCGTATTCCAAAGCCTGCTTCACGTCCGCCTGAATCTGCCGTTCGACATCCCCTTTGGTGTTCGGCATACACTCGGCTACGATCCGGATGACGTATTCACTTGTGTTCAAAGATTGCACCCCGAGTACATTCGGTATCGAAATGACGTTGGGATCCCGCTGCTGAATGCCGGTAAGCGCCTGTTTAATCAGGGCTACGGTTTCATCCAGGTTTCGCTCGTTTTTCATCGGAAGGTCAACCATCGCAAGCGCATTGGACAAGGAGTAGTTCGTTACGCTGGCAATGGAACCGTTAGGTAAAATATGAACTTCACCGGTAGGGCTCACGATGCGAGTGGTCCGAAGGCCGATCATCTCTACGGTGCCTTTGAAGGTCCCTGTCTGGATGACGTCTCCTACCGCAAATTGGTCTTCCAATATAATGAAGAATCCGGTAATCACATCTTTAACCAAACTTTGCGCGCCAAAACCTATGGCCAAACCAAGCACCCCTGCCCCTGCAAGGAGCGGTCCCAAATGAAAGTTGAATTCCGACAATATCAGAAGCACCATTATAAAATTGCAGGTGACTGCCGTCACGTTTTTCAGCAGCTCGGCTACCGTGGCGAACCTCCGCGGGTTGACGTTCATCCTGCTCTGCTCATGACGCGCCAGCGACTTGTCTATAATTTTGGAGACGACCTTGATAATGACGCGGGTAACAAAGAACAAGATAATGATCCGAATGCCCGAAAACAGCACGTTGGTCCACATATCTACATTCGTCACCCAGTCCAGAAACTTATCGCCGATACTTACCGCCTGCTTGACGGCCTGCTCTGGATCGGGAATGGTTTCTTCAAGCCATAACTTACTCAATCAACTCTACCTCCTATCTTCGATGCTCTTATATCCCTCTGTGTTGTCTTTGAAGTAGATTCCCCGAATCTCCACCTGTTCCTGCTCAATGATCGTCTGCACACTCTCCAGCTCCTCCCGCGGGAACTGGATCGATAGTGCACAACCCGCCGTAATTTCCTTTGGTGTAGGAAATAAATCCATTTCAATATCCGCATATTCAAGCAGCATCTCGGCGCGCAGCGCCTGCTGTGTCGAATCAAAGGCAATCAGCATCCAGGTCTCCATCTTTGCCACCATCCGTTTCTCCCCTGCCCTTTTTCTACCGCATCCGTCCGCAATACTTTTTCTATGGAACGCCTGCATGAAGTATAAAAACACTCTTCCTTCCATATACTAGTTACTACCAATTGCAAGGAAAGGAAGATACTATGACTCAGTGGCCAAAAACGTCTCCCAAACAGGAGCTTACATGCTTAAAAATACCACATACAGACCCTGAAATCCATTCCGCTATTATTCATCGTCTTCTGTTTCATCTCTCTCAAGCCGGGGAAAATCAACAGGTCATCGTCGTATGTATCGGTACCGACCGGTCCACTGGCGATTGCCTCGGTCCTTTGGTAGGCACTGCATTGGCCCGGTATAAAAGCCCTTGGTTTCATCTGTTCGGCACTCTGGACGAGCCTGTGCATGCCGTGAACCTCCAAGAGACGCTCTCCTCTATCTATGCGCTGTATGACAATCCGTTCGTTATTGGCATTGATGCGTGCCTAGGACAATCCTCCAGCGTTGGCTGCATTCAAGTCGCTAACGGCCCGCTCAAACCCGGCGCAGGTGTACATAAAGAATTACCGCCGGTTGGCGATATCCATTTGACGGGTATCGTTAATGTCGGCGGCTTCATGGAATACTTTGTGCTGCAGAACACCAGGCTCAGCTTGGTGATGCGTTTGTCAGAGATTATTGCATCAAGCCTCCATTCTGCCATTAAGGAATGGAAAGCCCGTACTACGCTTTTTGCAAGGCTAGATTAATCGCCTCTACCTCTTCAAGAGAAAGGGGATAAGTCGACTGCCCGGATTCCACCGGTTTGGCATAAACGTAGGAACTGTCACGGCTGTACAGCGCAGTGATGACGACTCCGTTCCGGTTAGAATCAACAATTCCAATCGAAAAGCTTAAATCGCTCCCTCGTTCGCTGAATGCATTGTAGCGTTTGATGCCGATATTCCCTTTGATCGTTTGGAGCTTGTTCAATGCCAGTGACACGGATTCTCGCTGCTGCTGCTGCTCATCCTCTACGCTGTCCACCTGTGTTTTCAGATCGATGAGCAGCGTCTCCAAATCTTCCACCCCGCTGCCGGCCATCATCGTTTCGTACTTACGGCGAATTTTTCTTAGCTTTGCCCCTTGTGTCAGCACCAACACGAGCAAGATCAAAATGAGGAGTACGATCCCGCCAATGATTCCTGGTAATTGTTCGCTGATTAAATCATTTAAGTCCGACATGCTGTTCATTCCTTTTCCCCAATCTTGACCTACCCGTTTTCCACGACGCATCGTCATCCCACATACACTGTCACTTGATACTTATAGGGTTGTTTGTTTCCAACCACCCATTTTTGCCGGTCATCCCTTCAGCTATCCAGGGTGTACCGGCTTTGTCTTGCCATCGAGGTTTAATTAAAAAAACGACTTTGAAAGTTTTCCGTCGAGGCCTTTAGTCAACGAACCAGCTCGTGCATCGCTTCAATCATCCGCTGAACGTCCTGCTCCGTACTGTCCGCACCTACACTTGCCCTTACCGCTCCGGTCTTTTCGGTCTGCATCGCATAATGGGCCAGCGGTGTACAGTGCATCCCCGCTCTGACTGCAATCCCAAATTGCCGATCCAGGTGGAAGGCAATTTCCGTTGAATCCCTTCCCTGGACCGTGAAGGCTACGATTCCGGTTCTATCCTTCCCGAGTGCTGGACCAAGTAAATTCATGCCCGGCAGTCCTCCCAAACCCTCGATCATCGTCTGGGTTAATGCCCATTCATGCCGATAAATTCGCCGCGGAGTTTCCTTCAATACATACTCCACCCCTGCCTTAAGCCCAGCAATTCCGATCGTATTCAAAGTTCCCGCTTCATACCGGTCCGGCCTTACGGTGGGCATTTCCTTTTCCTCGGACTGGCTGCCTGTCCCTCCATGGATCAGTGGCTCCAGGTCAATCTCCGGCGATATGTAGAGTCCTCCCGTCCCCTGCGGACCGAGCAACCCTTTATGGCCCGGAAAGGCCAGCATGTCTATATAGCAAGCCTCCACATCAATGTCCAGCACACCGGCACTTTGGGCCGCATCCACCAAAAATACCGCTCCGCTGCTGCGTGCCAACTCACCAATCCTCTGGATCGGCAGAATACTTCCCAATAAATTCGAGCTATGACTGCAAACAACGAGCCTCGGCTTCTTAGATAAGCAAGCCTCCAGCTGCTGCATGTTCAGTTCTCCTTGATCATTTACCCCAATGTAATCCACTTGAATATCCAGCGTACGCATTAAATATTCCAGCGGCCTCCGCACCGAGTTATGTTCGATCATGGTCGCAACGACATAGTCACCGGACTTCAGAATCCCCTTGATCGCCATATTTAATGCTTGGGTTGTGTTATGGGTAAAAATGATGTTATTGGGGTTCTTCACCCGAAACAACTGAGCCAACACACGACGGGCCTCAAAGAGAACCCTGCTCGCTTGCACGGCCATTTGATGACTCCCCCGCCCCGGATTCGCTGCCGCTTCCTCCATTGCCTTTTGCATGGCCGCCAGAACACCCGGTGGTTTTGGCCAAGAAGTCGCTGCATGATCCAGATATACAACTGAGTTCATATCCCGTTTCACTCCGCTCCAAGGAACAAAGAATGACGCATCTTCGGTCCCTTTCAGGAATCACTTAGACGCGTCATCCCATCCACTGATCTTTATTGCAACAACTCCAGCAGCCGTTCCAGGTCCTGTTTGCTGTAATAGTTTAATTCGATTTTGCCTTTATCTTTGTTTTGCTTGATCTTCACTGTCGTTCTAAACCGCTCCCGCAGTGATTCTTCCAAATTATCAATATACGGGTCACGCCTTTTGACCTTCGCTTTGTTTTTATCCACCGGTTTCCGGTCAAGCTGTTTCACAGCTTCCTCTAGGTCCCGTACACTCCACTCATTGTTTACGCATTGCTTCGCCAACTGCTTAATGAGCGACGGATCCTTGAGACCAACCAACGCCCGTGCATGACCCATGGAAATTGTTCCACGTGAAACATAGTCTTTTACTTCATCCGGCAAAGCTAACAATCGAAGAAAGTTTGCGATATGGGATCTGGACTTACCTACCTTCAACGACAGTTCTTCCTGTGTTAAAGAGTATTGATCCATCAAACCTTGATAAGCAACAGCCACTTCCATCGCATTCAAGTTTTCGCGCTGAAGGTTTTCAATCAAGGCAATCTCCATGACCTGCTGATCGCTGAATGTACGAACTACAGCCGGAATGGTTGCCTTGCCGCAGTATTGCGAAGCTCTAAAGCGCCGCTCCCCTGCAATGATTTCATATCCCTTGAGCACGCTGCGTACAATAATCGGTTGAATGACCCCATGCTGACGAATCGATTCGGCCAATTCTTGAATAGATTCCTCGTTAAAGTCCTTGCGCGGCTGGTAAGGATTGGCACGAAGTTGACTGAGTGGGATTTCTACGATTTTGTCATCCTCATTAATCGAAAGTGAAGGAATTAATGCATCGAGTCCTTTGCCCAATCGTTTACTCATAAGAAATCACTTCCTTTGCCAACTCTAAATATACCTCAGCGCCCTTCGAACGTGGATCATACGTAATGATCGACTGACCATGGGACGGAGCTTCACTAAGCCGGATATTTCTTGGAATGATCGTCTGGTATACTTTTTCCTGAAAGTATTTCTTAACCTCTTCAATGACCTGAATTCCTAAATTCGTTCGGGCATCCAGCATGGTAAGCAGTACGCCTTCGATTCTAAGTGAAGTATTCAAATGCTTCTGAACGAGACGAATCGAATTCAGCAGCTGACTTAATCCTTCAAGGGCATAGTACTCGCACTGGATCGGAATGATGACCGAGTCAGCGGCAGTAAGTGAGTTAATAGTAAGTATACCAAGTGACGGCGGACAATCGATTAAAATATAGTCATAATTTGCTTTTACCAACTGCAACGACTTTTTGAGCCGAAGCTCCCTTGAGATGGTCGGCACCAGTTCAATTTCCGCCCCTGCTAATTGAATCGTTGCCGGAATAATATGAAGGCCTTCGATTTGGGTTTGCAAGATGGCATCTTTGGGATGTACATCATTGATAATCACATCATAAATGCAGTTCGCTACATCCGCTTTGTTGACACCTACTCCACTCGTTGTATTGCCCTGGGGATCGATATCGACGAGCAGCACCCTTTTCCCGAGCGAAGCCAATCCTGCACCGAGATTGACGGAGGTTGTCGTCTTGCCGACTCCGCCCTTTTGATTTGCTATGGCAATAATTTTGGACACTCAATTCACCTCTATGTGTATGAAGACTCTTCTTGTAGGTCGCGGGATTGTGATCATCAGCAAAACAAACGGCTGCTTATACCTGTATGACCCCCGGCGGCAAATCAAGCTTGCCGGTGCTTGTATACAGATACGCAGAAACGGCTTCGCCCTGCAGTAGTGCGCTTCCCCTTACTGGAATAACAAGAAAAACCTTTACTCTATTATTCGATCAACATCGATTAACAACTTCGATTTCAGAACAATTACGAGAAAAATGGGAGATGCGAACTTCTCCCCTCCCCTCTATCCTTCCATCTTATGAAATTCAGCCGCCTGCGACATTTGAATTCATGATCTTCAAGCAAAATGGATTCATCCGTTATCATGCAGGACTGTGCAGAAGCTTGTCTGGGTGTTTACTCATTTACATTTCCTGAAAAAAGCGGATGCTCAGCCGCTAAGCCCGATCGTATTAACGTTTAGGAATTTTGATCACGATCTCGTAATGATCGTCATGATCGTTCTCCTGTGTTTTAATGGCCATCCCTGATCCCGACACCATGTCAATGGATTGGCGAATCGTATTCAACGCCAGCCGGACGTCCTTGGAATATGAGATGCGTTTTGCCTTTTTAATTTTGGCCGATTCTTTGTAAAACGCGACTCTAGCCTCCGTTTGTTTCACGTTCAGTTCTTTGGCTACAATCTCAGCCAGCACTTTCAGCTGCAGTTCCTCGGTATCGAGGGACAATAACGCGCGCGCATGCCGCTCCGTAATTTTGCGCTCCATCAGTGCGTTCTTCACTTCGTCCGGAAGATGAAGCAGCCGGATTTTATTAGCAATCGTCGATTGGCTTTTCCCAAGGCGCTGCGCCAAACTCTCCTGCGTAAGTTGATGAAGATCAATGAGCTTTTGGTAAGCAACGGCTTCCTCAATGGAAGTCAGACCTTCACGCTGGAGGTTTTCGATCAACGCAATGGAAGCTGCCTGGGAATCATTGAATTCACGGACAATGGCGGGAATGGTTTCCATACCGAGTTTGGAAACGGCACGCCAGCGCCGTTCACCGGCAATAATCTCGTATTTGGCGTTACGGATACGAACAACAATGGGCTGGATAACCCCATGCGTCTTGATCGTTTGACAGAGTTCGTCGATTTTATCGTCATCAAAAATGGTCCGGGGCTGGTAAGGACTGCTCACGATTTCCGCCACCGGAATTTGCTTTACTTCATCCCCATTGCTTCGTTCCGTCAAACCAAACAATTTAGAAAATTGTTCTTTCATTCCGTATATTACCACCTAATTTCGTAATCGCACCGCTAGAGCACCTAACAACAATGTACAGGTCATAGAGACATCCATGACGGATCAGGGTAATAACCCTACTTTTTTTAGCTTTGAACTTTGAGCTTTGAAAGCAGCGATCCAGTCATAGAAATACGTTCAGCGACTTCAACATGGAAGATGGAAATCATCAGATCCGTTCGCGTTTTATGTATAAGGTTTACATGACTGCACGGTCTGAGATTCGGACGACTTACCAACGATCATCCCTCTATATCATACCATTTGAAGCCAGTTCATAGAATACAGTTTATACTCTATTCTACCACTTTTCTTCATATAATCCTATTCTCCAAAGTTCCCGATTTTTCCTGCCATTTATCCATTATTTCACATTAAGGAAAACGTCTATCGACGTACATTCATTGAAGACAGACCGCGTTTAGCGGAAGCTTTCTGAGATTATAGAATGGTCCAGCTCCGCTGAAAATTTATAAATTCTATAATCTAAAAAAAAGAGGACTGTTCCACGTGAAACAATCCTCTTCATTCATTATATATGGCTGGTTACAGACAGTTTAATAATCGAAAATCAGTCGACTGCTACATCCTACACTGCTTAGTATAATTTCCTTATAACCATGTTTTTTTCATTACACCAAAGGAGTTTTAATCGCAGTTCCGGCCTTTCTCGGATATTTGCCTGGAGTCGCCGCCGTCTTACGAATCTGAACAATGTGGCGAGCCGATTCCTCCACGGGGAGCAAGAATTGGTCAACTCCAACCACCTTCCCCCGAAGCTCCTTCAAGCTCTTGGCAGCCTCTCGTACCTCTTCCGCTGGATCACTTCCTTTCATCGAAGCGAACAAACCATTCACTTTGACGAAGGGGAGACAGAATTCATTCAGTATGGCCAACCTGGCCACTGCTCGGGCGGTAACGAGGTCGAAGTGATCTCGGTACCCCGCCTTCCTTCCCCAGTCCTCGGCTCGGCCATGAAGGAGTTCCACATCCTTAAGTCCGGTCTCCTGCACAACGTGCTGAAGGAAGGAAATCCGCTTATTCAACGAATCAATAATCGTCAGCTTCAAGTGCGGAAAGCAGATCTTCAGTGGAATTCCGGGGAATCCCGCGCCGGAGCCGATATCGGCCATTGTCTTAATCTCCCCCATGCTCACATAAAACGCCAGGGAGATAGAATCATAGAAATGCTTGGTGTATACCTGCTCCCGCTCGGTAATCCCGGTAAGGTTCATTTTCTCGTTCCATTCGACCAATTCCTTGAAATAAATTTCAAATTGTTCCAACTGGGATGGTACTAGTGTAATGCCATGTTCATTCAAACGTTGTACAAACTGCTCTTGTATCGGATCCATTCGTTAACCTCTTGCCGCTGTAACGCGATTATAGTGTTCCAGATACACCAGCAGAATCGAAATATCCGCCGGCGTAACGCCGGAAATCCGTGAAGCCTGGCCGATCGAAATCGGGCGGATGCTGCTCAGTTTCTGACGTGCTTCAATGGCGATACCTTGAACATCGTTATAGTCGATCGTTTCCGGAATCTTTTTCTTATCCATCTTTTGCAGACGTTCCACATGGATCAGCTGCTTTTCGATATACCCTGCATACTTGATTTGAATTTCCACCTGCTCCTTCATTTCTTCCGTCAGTTCATACGGTGAAGGTGAAATTTGTTCAATATGGCTGTGGGTCACTTCGGGACGGCGCAAAATCGTCAGCAGGTTACTGCCATCCTGAATGGGAGCTGAGCCGATCGATTCAAGCATCGCATTTACATGGGAAGGACCTACCTTCGTTGAACGAAGGCGTTCAATTTCGAGCTCGACCTTTTCCTTCTTATCCAAAAACTTCGCAAACCGTTCATCCGAAATCAGGCCGATCTCATGACCCACCGGCGTCAAACGCAGATCGGCGTTGTCATGGCGAAGCAACAGTCTGTATTCCGCACGGGATGTCAGCAGGCGGTAAGGCTCGTTGGTTCCTTTCGTTACAAGGTCGTCGATCAGAACCCCGATATAGCCTTGCGAACGGTCCAGAATGACCGCTTCCTTGCCTTGTACTTTGCGAGCGGCGTTAATGCCCGCCATGATGCCTTGACCAGCAGCCTCTTCGTAACCGGAGGTTCCGTTAATTTGACCGGCTGTGAACAAGCCCGGCATCTTCTTCGTTTCCAGGGACGGCCACAGCTGCGTCGGCACCATAGCGTCATATTCGATCGCATAGCCGTTGCGCATCATTTCAACCTTCTCCAAGCCAGGGATACTGCGCAGCATCGCCAGCTGAACGTCTTCAGGCATACTCGTAGACAGCCCTTGGACATAATATTCAGAGGTGTTCTTGCCTTCCGGCTCGAGGAAAATTTGATGCTTCGGCTTGTCGCTGAAGCGCACGATCTTATCCTCAATCGACGGGCAGTAACGCGGCCCCGTTCCTTCAATAATACCGGAGAACATCGGTGCCCGGTGTAGGTTTTCGTTAATTATGCGGTGGGTTTCCACCGAAGTATACGTCAACCAGCAAGGAAGCTGCTCATTATCGGAAGATTCCGTTTCATAGGAGAAAAACTTCAGCTTTTCATCTCCCGGCTGAATTTCCGTCTTGGAAAAATCGATGGTAGACTTGTGTACGCGCGGCGGCGTACCGGTCTTGAAACGAACGAGATCGAAGCCCAGTTCACGCAGATTTTCCGCCAGCTTCACCGAAGGCTGTTGGTTGTTTGGACCGCTTTCGTAGGTCAGCTCACCCATAATGACTTTACCGCGAAGATACGTGCCTGTAGTCAGTACCGTTGATTTGGCCCGGTACGAGGTGCCGGTTTTCGTCACTACACCGACGCAGACACCGTCTTCAACAATCAGCTGTTCCACCATGCCTTGACGCATCGTCAAGTTCGGTTCCTTCTCCATCGTTTCCTTCATCGTTTGTTGATACAGGAACTTGTCGGCTTGAGCACGCAGTGCATGCACCGCCGGCCCTTTTCCTGTGTTCAGCATCCGCATTTGAATAAACGTTTTATCAATATTACGGCCCATTTCGCCGCCAAGTGCATCGATTTCACGGACGACATGCCCTTTGGCCGGTCCCCCGATCGAAGGGTTGCACGGCATAAATGCGACCATGTCCAGATTGATGGTAATCATCAGTGTGTTGCAGCCCATCCGCGCTGCGGCCAAGGCAGCTTCACAGCCGGCATGACCCGCGCCGATGACGATGACATCATAGCTACCTCCATCATAACTCATCGGACAAACCTCCTTTATTTTTCTGAAAATAAATGCATGGATCTATATGAACGAACGACTTATTTACCTAAACAGAACTGGGAGAAAATTTGATCCAGCAGTGTCTCAGCTGCGGTATCACCTGTAATCTCACCAAGCTGTTCCCAAGCAAGACGGACATCAATCTGGATCATGTCGATCGGAATGAACTGATCCGCCGCTTCGTAGGCATCCTGAAGGGATTTGTACGCCTTTTTAAGGAGTGCAATATGCCGGACGTTGCTGACATAAGTCAAATCGCCTGACTCAAGCTTCCCGCTGAAAAAGAGCGATGAAATCGCCTTTTCCAAAATGTCGATCCCCTCTTCGGTCATCACCGACATCGGGACGATCAATTCATCCGGATAGTACCTGGACAGCAGATCCCTGTCCAATTGCGAAGGTAAGTCCATTTTATTCATAATGACAATGGATTGTCTACCACGGATTTGTTCCATTAATTCCAGTTCGTCCTCATGCAGCGGTTCGCTTGCATTCAAAACGAGCAGGATGAGATCGGCCTCGGTGACCGCATGCTTCGAGCGTTCCACGCCGATTTTCTCCACGACGTCCATCGTTTCCCGGATTCCTGCCGTGTCCAGCAACTTGAGCGGGATGTTGTTGATTGTGACGAATTCCTCAATGACATCCCGCGTCGTGCCCGGAATATCGGTGACTATGGCACGGTTCGTATGAGCCAGCGCATTCAGCAGCGAAGACTTGCCCACGTTTGGGCGTCCGACGATGGCCGTGGTGATGCCCTCGCGCAAAATTTTTCCCTCTTCAGCAGTTTTCAGCAGCTTCTGAATGCCTTCCATGACTTTGCTGCTCTTCTGCTTAATGAACTCCGCCGTCAGCGATTCCACGTCATGCTCCGGGTAATCGATATTGACCTCGATGTGAGCCATCGTTTCCACCAAGGTATGGCGCAGCTCCCCGATTCTCTGGGACAAGGATCCCTCTACCTGCTTCAAGGCGATGGAGAAGGCCCTGTCCGATTTGGACCGGATCAGGTCGATCACCGCTTCGGCCTGGGAAAGGTCGATCCGGCCGTTCAAAAAGGCCCGCTTGGTGAACTCACCCGGTTCCGCCAGACGGATCTCCAGCTGCAGCAGCAGATCCATCACCCGTTTGACCGAAATGACGCCGCCGTGCGAGCTGATCTCCACCACATCTTCCGTGGTAAAAGACCGCGGAGCCCGCATCACGGTGACCAGCACCTCCTCCACCCGCTCCTGGGTATCCGGATCGACAATATGCCCATAATGAACCGTATGCGACTCCGCCTTCGTTAACGCCGTTTTGCTGTGAAAAATCCGTTCGACTTCAGAAATCGAGTCCGGTCCGCTCACGCGGATGACGGCGATTCCCGCTTCCCCTACAGCCGTCGATATCGCTGCGATTGTATCCGTAAGCAAGGCTGTCACCTCTTTTTCCTATATTAAACGTTCATCCGTTTCTGTTAGCTCTATTGTTGCCATAACAAGACGTCTCAAGACCTGCTTTGCCCTGGGCCGGCACCGCCGGGTGACCCCATTCAAGATTCAAAAAAAACAATGACTTCATAAGCTAAAGGTAAGCTCAATAAAGTCATTGTACAGTTCTCTCTTTACTTTATCGTAATGACTACGCGCCGGTTGGGCTCTTCCCCTTTACTGTAGGTCTTCACCTGTGGATGATCCTGCAGTCTGGAATGGATCACCTTGCGCTCCTGCGGGGACATCGGTTCAAGAACGACCTCTTTATGGGTCCGAATCACCCGACCTGCCAACCGGTCAGCCAAATCCTCCAGCGTCTTCTTCCGGCGTTCACGGAAGTTCTCGGCATCGAGCACAAGCCGCACGTAACTGCTTGACACCCGGTTCGCCACAATGTTAGCCAAATACTGCAGGGCATCGAGGGTTTGTCCTCTTCTGCCGATGATCAGTCCCAAATCAGGACCGAAAATATGAAGTGTCGTAGCATCCCTTGCGTGCTGAATTTCGACGCTCACATCCAGCCCCATGCTCTTTCCGACGTCAATGATAAACTCGGCAGCCGTTTCGTAAGGGTCCTTCTCTTCTTCCACATCGGAAGCTTCGGGTTCATTCAAATCTAGTGGCAAAGGTTTCGCCGTCTCCACTGGTTCCGGTGCGGGCTCAGGCAGCAATGTAAGTTCCACCTTTGCTTCCTTGACACCGATCAGTCCCAGGAATCCTTTTGACGGCTGCGATACGATTTGGACCGTGACCCGGTCGCGGCCTACCCCAAGCTGGGTTAGCCCTTGATTTACAGCATCTTCAACGGTTTTTCCTGAAGCGACGACTTTGCTCATTTAGATTTTTTTGCCCCCTTCTTTCCCTTGTTATTTCCTTTACCGCCTTTGTTGCTGCTGCCTTTGTTTCCAGACTTGGCATTTCCGCTAACTCCAGCTGAAGAAACGGCGGCTACATTTGCTGTCGTATGGTTGTTACGATACAGGAAGTAGTTCTGGATGATGGTGTACAGGTTACTGTAAATCCAGTACAGCGGCAGTGCGGATGGGAACTGGTAAGACATGAAGAAAATCAAAACCGGATACACCAGCATCATAAATTGCATGGCACCCTGCTGCGGGCTCGGGTTCATCTTCATCATCATGCGGGACTGCAGGAAGGTCGTTGCAGCAGCCACCAGCGGCAGGACGAATGTATGGTCCGGCTTACCCAATTGGAGCCACAGGAATGAGTGGTCACGAAGATGCGAGTTGTACACGATGGAATTATAGAGTGCGATAAATACCGGCATTTGGATAATCAGCGGCAGACATCCCGCCATCGGATTAACCTTATTTTCCTGAAACAGCTTCATCGTTTCCTGCTGCTGTTTCTCCGGCTGATCCTTATACTTCTCTTTTATCTTTGCAAGTTCAGGCTGAATCGCTTGCATCGCCTTGGAACTTCTAACCTGCTTAATGGACAATGGCAAAATAATCGTACGGACGATAATTACCATCACAAGGACGGCTAAGCCGTAAGCCCCGCCAAACCAACCGGCGAACGTATCTAATGCGAGCGAGAAATAATAAACGACGTTAGCCTGCCAAAAGCCGCCGTTCTTCATTTCTTCTGTAGTATGCGTCACAGTGTTGCCCGTTCCGCACCCAGCTAATACAACCACTGCGAGCATCATCACAGCGATGAGGAGGATCCATTTCCTGCCTCGGCTAGTCTTAAGTAGCGACACTTCATAACCCCTCTCTTAACGCTTCCATTCACCGTAAATCATACCATAATTAATTGGACAAAGAAACCAGCATTCAGCGCCCCGGAGGCTTCAGCAGCGACGCCTTCCGAAGTACGTGCAGAACGCTTTTTTCAAGGTCTTTATAGGACATTTCAACCGCGCCTTTTCGGACGATGAACACCAGATCGACGTGTTCAATAAGCTTGTCTTCATGGTGACGCATAATTTCCTTGACCAGTCTTCTCATCCGGTTGCGTACAACGGCATTGCCGACCTTCTTGCTGACGGATATTCCGACGCGGAACTTCTCTACCTCTTTTTTGCGGAACCAATATACGACGAATTGGTAATTGGCAAATGACTTCCCATGCCTATATACGCGGCTGAAGTCTGCCCGGTTTCGTAAACGTAAACTTTTATGCACGAATATCCCCTGCTTGCTGCCCGCCATACCAATGTACAGCGGCCTTTCCTCCAAAAATATCAGCGGTCAAAATTTTGCTTCATATAATATATAGCGATATTCCACTTCCTAGTATGGTCATCCAATCTGCGAAATAAACCATAAAAAGAAACGGTGCTCATCTCTGAGCATGGCCCGGTCTCTTTAATTTCAGCGGGATCGGGTCCTATTTTCGTCTTCTACTCGGCTACCAAGCCCGCTTCTCCCTCTTTTTCATGAAGAAATCTGTAGATGAGAAAGTAATAAAACTCATTTTTAAGAAATCAGAAAGTATAAACTTCCGAGGCTAAACATCCTGATCTCGTAAGAAGAACTTCCCCTAATCGGGTCTGGCTTCATAGAATGTACGCCGATAGACGTTTTTCTTATGAAAAAAAGACCACCTCGGTGGTCTTCATGTACGAAATTTACGCGCTCAGTACTTTTCTGCCCTTCAAGCGACGAGCAGCCAGCACTTTGCGGCCGTTTTTCGTGCTCATTCTTTTCCGGAAACCATGCACCTTTTTGCGCTTGCTTACATTCGGTTTAAATGTCGGTCTCATGTATTGCACACCCCCTTACAGGATTTCATAACCTTTATGGTTAAATATTCATTTTCATTCACACAGAAAATGCCTTTATACATTTAATCATGAACAGGCCCAAAAGTCAACTCAAACCTGCTCCCCCACTTTTCGGAATTTGACCCTAGCGATCGCTCTTCTCCCTCTTTTTAGTTTTTCCTCTTCCAATTTGTCTCGATCTGTCCAGCAGCTCTTGCTTCAGCACAATCATCGGGCAACGGCCACAATCACCAATTCGTACTTCTTTCCTCTTTTCCGTTTCTGTGGACACCTTCCCCTTGCATTCGTTTGGTATTCATCTAACTTTGGTTGATTCCACGTCATTACATCATAAAGGCAGCCGACCCGAGTTTTCCACAGCCCTCCGCTCAACGCACCTCAAAAATCCACAAACCCCATTTATCCACTTGTTCACATGGTTCGCAATAAAATTCTAAGATCCGGCATAACCTGTGCACAACTGATTTTTTATTTTGGGAGATGCTGTCGAAAATTAAACACCTTATAAACAATATATAGTGGTGTGAATAAAAATTATACACAACTTATTGAATTTGTGGATAATTTACGCCATTTCATTGATAAACGGGCGTTCTTTTGCTATGATTATATTGTTTTTGGATGTGAATATGTGATTTCACCCCATATATTATCAACAAGCTGTGGATAAACTTGTGAACAATTTCAATTTGTCCACTTTTTTTATTTTCCCCCGTTTTTGAAACTGGGGATATATTCTGCACCATTCATCTTTTTTCGACATTTCCACTCATGGCTCGATCCCAGCCACATTTGGAAGATTTAAAGGAGTGACAGTCTGTGGACAGCCATACTTCCGAATTATGGCAGCAAATCCTATCTATTATTCATACCAAGCTCAGCAAGCCGAGTTTTGACACCTGGTTTAAAGCAACCAAAGCGATACAAATGAGCGAGCATTCCATCGTAATTTCCGCTCCCACCACATTTGCTGTCGAATGGCTGGAAAGCCGCTATACAAAACTCGTTAGCTCCACGATCTATGAAGTGTTGGGGAAGCAGGTTGACGTGAAATTTGTCATCGAGGAGAACAAACCTGCCGAACTCGCCCCACAACAGCCCGCGCCCATGCCTCAGGCGACCCCTGACGAGGCTCTGACCCATATGCTTAACCCGAAATACACATTTGACACGTTCGTCATCGGTTCGGGCAACCGGTTCGCGCACGCGGCCTCTTTGGCTGTCGCGGAAGCACCGGCGAAGGCGTATAACCCATTGTTTTTGTATGGAGGGGTAGGGCTTGGCAAGACCCACTTGATGCATGCGATCGGACACTACATTCTGGAGCACAATCCCGCCAGCCGGGTCGTATATATCTCTTCCGAGAAATTTACGAATGAATTCATCAACTCGATCCGTGACAACCGGGCCGAGAGTTTTCGCAACAAGTACCGGAACGTCGATATTTTGCTGATTGACGATATTCAATTTCTGGCGGGTAAAGAGTCGACGCAGGAGGAATTTTTCCATACGTTCAACGCCCTGCATGAGGAACAGAAACAAATTATCATCTCGAGTGACCGGCCACCCAAGGAAATTCCGACGCTGGAGGATCGGCTGCGCTCGCGTTTTGAATGGGGACTGATTACGGATATCCAGCCGCCGGACCTGGAGACGCGGATTGCGATCCTGCGGAAGAAGGCCAAGGCGGAGAATCTCGATATTCCGAACGAAGCGATGATGTATATCGCCAATCAGATCGACACGAACATCCGGGAGCTGGAAGGCGCGCTGATTCGCGTTGTCGCCTATTCCTCGCTGACCAATCAAGATGTGACCACGCATCTGGCCGCCGAAGCGCTGAAGGATATCATTCCATCGAGCCGTCCGAAGATGATCACCATTCAGGACATTCAGCAGAAGGTCGGGGAGTATTACAACCTGAAGCTGGAGGATTTCAAAGCGCGCAAACGGACTAAGGCCGTCGCTTTTCCAAGACAGATTGCCATGTATTTGTCCAGGGAACTGACGGATTTCTCGCTGCCCAAAATCGGTGAGGCTTTCGGGGGAAGAGACCATACAACCGTCATCCACGCCCACGAGAAAATATCCCAGTCTCTAAAAGAGGACCAGGATCTGTTCAAAGTCATCAATAACATCACGGAAAAAATCAAAAACCCAACCTGAACAAGTTCAAAGCCTATGCACAATCTATACACATGTGAATAGGCTTGATTTTATTGAAGTTTTTGAGCTTATCCACAAATTCAGGGCCCCTACTGCTATTACTATATTATTTAAATAAAATAATATTCATAAATAGGCTGCACGCAGCCGGCAAATCCGGAAAAGTTAAGCAAGCCGAATTTTCTGCTAGGAGTGAAACTATGAAAATCAGCATCCTTAAAAACGTTCTTAATGAATCTATTCAGCACGTATCCAAGGCCATATCGAGCCGAACTACGATTCCGATCTTGACGGGCATCAAGCTGGACGTGAACCATTCGGGGGTAACCCTCACAGCCAGCGACACTGATATTTCCATTCAATCGTTTATTCCGGTAGAGGATAACGAACGCACGATCGTTACCGTGGATCAACCGGGCAGCGTCGTACTGCCAGCCAAGTTTTTCGTGGAAATCATCAAGAAACTGCCTTCTCAGGAAATCCAAATGGAGGTAAAGGATCAATTCCAAACCTTTATCTCTTCGGGAGCCACTGAAATTCAAATGGTCGGACTGGATCCGGAGGAGTTCCCAGTACTGCCGGATATCGAGGGGAACCAAACGATTTCCCTGCCGGGAGCACTGCTCAGGAACATGATCCGCCAAACCGGCTTTTCCATCTCCACTCATGAAACGACACCGATCCTGACAGGCGTCCTGTGGAACCTGGATCAGAACGAGCTGAAGTTTACAGCTACGGACCGTCACCGTCTGGCCACCCGCTCCGCACATTTGGAAGGGACCGAAGAAGTGAAATTTCACAATGTGGTCATTGCCGGCAAAACGCTGAACGAGCTGAGCAAAATCATTCCCGACCAGAATACGCTGGTAGACATCGTCGTAGCGGACAACCAGGTGCTGTTCAAAATCGACCGGGTTCTGTTCTATTCCCGCATCCTGGACGGCATTTATCCGGATACTTCTAGGATTATTCCGACAAACTACAAAACAGAACTGGTTTTGGACACAAAAAAATTAAGCGAATCGATCGACCGCGCTTATTTGCTCTCCAGAGAGGAGAAAACGAATATCGTACGCCTGCAGACGATGGAGCATGGCGGTATCGAAATTTCTTCCAGCTCGTCGGAACTCGGCAAGGTGCGCGAAGAGCTGGACGTCATTGATTTCCAAGGGGAACCCCTGAAAATCTCGTTTAACTCGAAATATATGCTGGACGTGCTGAAAGTGGTGGAAAGCGAGCAGCTCAAAATTGCTTTTACCGGCATCATGAGCCCGATCATTCTGAAGCCGGTGGATGACAGCAAGAGCCTGTACGTTATCCTTCCATATCGGACCACCAACTAACGCAAAACTTGTCCACAGCGAAAGGATTTCTGATGAACAAAATAGTTATCCACAGTGAATATATTAAGCTTGATCAATTTTTGAAGCTCGCCAACTGCGTATCCACAGGGGGGATGGCCAAAGCCCTCCTGGCGGAGAACATGGTGACCGTGAATGGGGAGCCGGAAGATCGCCGGGGGCGGAAATTGTATCCGGGCGATCAAGTCAAAGTGACGGACTGCGGTGAATTTGTGGTAGCACAAGAGGCATAAAAGTGCCCCCAGGTCGCCGCTTTTACGCGGCGGCCGGCGAAGATGGGGAGGATAAGGCGTGTTTGTTAAAAATATCAGTCTGCAGCATTATCGCAACTACGAGAAGCTGCAGCTGGATTCTTTTGGAGACGTAAATCTGCTGATCGGACAAAATGCCCAAGGCAAAACCAATTTGCTGGAGGCTATTTTTGTGTTGGCATTAACCAAAAGTCACCGGACCTCCAAAGATCGGGAGCTGATTTCGTTTGAAGGAGGAACCGCGCATCTGTCCGCTGTTGTGGATAAGAAGTACGGTCCGCTTACCCTCGATTTGACGATGTCCCCACAGGGGAAGAAGGCGAAGATTAATGGGCTCGAGCAGCGGAAGCTGAGCGATTTTATTGGTGCGCTGAACGTCGTTATGTTTGCCCCTGAAGATCTGGAAATTGTGAAGGGCACGCCGGGCATCCGCCGGCGGTTTCTCGATATGGAAATCGGCCAGGTTCAACCGGGGTATCTCTATCATCTCCAGCAGTACCAGAAGGTGCTTAATCAGCGGAACAACCTCTTGAAGCAGATGTGGGGGAAAGACGGCGTGAAGCCGGGAATGCTGGAAATCTGGGACCAGCAGCTCGTGGAGCATGGTGTTAAAATCATCAAAAAGAGGAAACAATTCATAATAAAGCTGCAGAAGTGGGCGGAAACGATCCACCAAGGCATTACAAGCGGCGGGGAATCGCTAAAGCTTGTCTATCAGCCGTCGTTTGGCGACGCCGAGGAGGAAGATGAAGCTTATCTTTTTGAACAATTTATGTTAAAGTTATCACAAGTGAAGGATCAAGAAGTGCGCCGCGGGATGACCCTTGCCGGGCCTCACCGCGACGACATGGCCTTTTTCATTAACGGCAAAGAAGTTCATACGTACGGTTCCCAGGGACAGCAGAGAACAACCGCTCTGTCTCTTAAACTGGCGGAAATCGAACTGATCCAGGAGGAGATCGGAGAGTATCCGGTGCTCTTGCTGGATGACGTGCTGTCTGAACTTGATCCTTACCGGCAAACGCAATTGATTGAGACTTTTCAGAGCAAGGTTCAGACCTTTATCACGGCAACGGGAATCGAAAGCTTGAATGCCGATAAGCTGAAGAACGCGAACATCTATCATGTTCATGCGGGACAGGTCAACACTTAAGGAATGGGGAATGGTTATGTATATCCATCTAGGCGGTGAAAAAATTATCCGTTCTGCGGAGCTGGTTGCGATCTTTGACATTTCGATCGAGAAATCCTCCAAAATATCAAAGCAGTTTGTTAGCCACGCAATGCAGGAGAAGAACGTGGAGTTTATCGGCGAAGAGGAAGCCAAATCCATCGTCGTGACGAAGAGCACCGTCTATTACTCTCCAATTTCCTCATCCACGCTTAAGAAGCGGGCGAATGTCTTCTTCGCCAACGCTTAGGACACTGTGAACGCAGGTACACTCCAATCAGCAAACGTAGAATATATAGAAGTAGGTGACAGGCATGTCTATGAATCAACCGCAATATGATGAGAGTCAGATTCAGGTTCTGGAGGGTCTGGAAGCCGTCCGCAAACGGCCGGGCATGTATATCGGATCAACCAGCGCCAAAGGACTTCATCACCTGGTGTGGGAAGTGGTGGACAACAGTATCGACGAGGCGATGGCGGGCGTATGCGATCATATCGAAGTCATTGTCCACAAGGATAACAGCATCACGGTTGTCGACAACGGACGCGGTATTCCGGTTGGTGAGAACGAGAAGCTGAAAAAATCGACGCTTGAGGTCGTCATGACCGTGCTTCATGCCGGCGGCAAGTTTGGCGGCGGCGGATATAAAGTATCCGGTGGTCTGCACGGTGTCGGCGTTTCGGTCGTGAATGCACTGTCCACCAAGGTCGTTGTCCAAGTTAGGTTGAATGGGCATATTTATCAGCAGGAATACCGGCGCGGCGTACCCCAGTATGATGTCAAAGTCATCGGGGATACCGACGAGCACGGTACGACGGTTACCTTCCTGCCGGATCCGGAAATTTTCACGGAGACAACGGAGTATGACTATAATACTCTCCTGACGCGGATTCGTGAGCTGGCCTTCTTGAACAAAGGCATTGCTTTGACGCTGACCGATGAGCGTACGGGGGCTTCCAACTACTTCAAGTACGAGGGCGGTATTATTGAATACGTCAAGTTCCTGAATGAGAAAAAGGAAGTCCTTCATGAAGAGCCGATCTATGTAGAGGGCTCCCGGGACAACATTCAGGCGGAGATCGCGCTGCAGTACAATGAGAGCTACAGCGAGAACATTTACTCTTTTGCGAACAATATCAATACGCATGAGGGCGGAACTCACGAGTCGGGCTTTAAGAGCGCCTTGACCCGGATCATTAACGAATATGTCCGCAAGAGCGGCCTTGCCAAAGACGGATCCAATTTGTCCGGCGATGATGTGCGCGAGGGCCTGACGGCCATTATTTCGGTCAAAATTCCGGAGCCGCAGTTTGAGGGTCAGACAAAGACCAAACTCGGCAACAGTGAAGTCCGCGGCATCGTAGAATCGCTGTTTTCGGAGAAGCTGTCCGATTTCATGCAGGAGAATCCTGCCGTATCCCGGCGGATCATTGAAAAGGCGCTGCAGGCTTCTCGTGCGCGTGAGGCTGCCCGTAAGGCCCGTGAACTGACGCGCCGCAAGAGCGCCCTTGAAGTCAGTGCCCTTCCCGGCAAACTGGCGGACTGCTCCTCGAAGGACGCGTCCATTTGCGAGCTGTACATCGTCGAAGGGGACTCTGCCGGCGGATCCGCCAAGCAGGGGCGTGACCGGCATTTCCAGGCGATTTTGCCGATCCGTGGTAAAATCCTGAACGTCGAGAAGGCGCGTCTGGACCGGATTTTGTCCAATTTGGAGATTCGGGCAATTGTAACGGCGATGGGTACGGGCATTGGCGACGAAGACTTCGACTTGAGCAAAGCCCGGTACCACAAGCTCATTATCATGACCGACGCCGATGTCGACGGCGCGCATATCCGTACGCTGCTGCTGACCTTCTTCTACCGGTACATGCGACAGCTGCTGGAAGCGGGATACGTGTACATCGCGCAGCCGCCGCTCTTCAAAGTTGAGCGCAACAAGACGGTCCGTTATGCCGGTTCCGAGAAGGAGCGCGATGAAATCATCGCCGAATTCGGAGAGGGAGCCAAATTCAATATCCAGCGGTATAAAGGTCTGGGAGAGATGAATCCGGAGCAGCTGTGGGAGACAACCATGGATCCGGAGAGCCGCACCATGCTGCAGGTGACGATTGAAGACGCCATGCAGGCGGACCTTATTTTCGACACGCTTATGGGTGACAACGTTGAACCGCGGCGTGATTTTATTCACGAACACGCAAAAACGGTTAAAAATCTGGACATTTAAGATTGAACTTCACCTGAACGTTTTGGTGAGTCCAGCCCTATAGAATATAGACAGAAAACAAGAGAAGTTTCCGGGACCGGAGCTTCTCTTGTTTTTGTTAATAGCTGCCCCTTCTTTTACTTCTGCCGGGGAGCCTCCCGTAGCTGATCGCATACCGTTCAATGCGGCGGTAGATGCTTTTATCCTTGAAAAACTTTTTAAACGGAAAGATGGCCGGGAGCGTGTTCACTTCAAGGATCCAGGGGTTGAGTTGTTCGTCGATGGCTACGTCGAGACCGATTTCCTTGATACCGGGGAATTTGGTCTGCAGCTGCTGAGCGGTGGCTACACCCAGCTCATACAGTCTTTTTTCCAAATGAGGAGCTTCCTCGGGGCTTACGTTTCCTTCGAGCAGTTCGTTCAGCAGGCGTACGGAACCCCCGCCGTGGTAGTTCGTAATGATCATGTCCTTAGCGGCCACCCTGCCGATGATCCCTGTCGTTTCCCAATTGCGGTATGGTGTTCTTTGGGTCAGGATTCTCAGATCAAACTGGCGCTCCTCGTACTTCAAAGTTACGATTCCCTGCTGAATAATATATAACTTTCCTCTTGTGTGTCTGAGTATGGCATGATGCAGCGCATCGAAGTTCGGGTACGTCTCGGAGCGTGTGCCGTAGCGCAAAGTATATTCTATGCGATTGTGGGCAGGGTCTCCGGCTGGTGACACGCTAACCGGGGCAGCCGGTTCCTCGTGCCGCCGAACGTTCATAACCCCGTTGCCGTATGTGCCGCGGTCCGGCTTAATATATACAAGAGGTGTGTTTTCAAGCATATTACCCAGCGTAGCGCGTGTATATTTTTGCGTTAAAGGAATGTAAGGAGATACCTGCTGATTCTGTAAAAGGACCTGGGTTTTTGCCCATTTGCTTGCAACACGTTGAATCGCCAAGAAATATCATCCTTTCTACTGAATTGGCCTTGTTATGTGCATGTCGGCCGGAGCTTCTTCTCCGCGGTTCAAAGGCGTAAAACATAGGACAAGCAAGCAAAACAATGGTATAATATAAAGATGTGGTGTTTTGTTTGCTTCAAACAGCACAAGGCTTCCCTTTTGCCCTACCAGTATATGTGGAAAAGGCACAGAAGGCCGGGCGAATCCCTAGAGAAACAGAACTTGGGCAGCAGCGGAGCAGACCGTGCTCAAACGTTTAATTGTGCTCTTTTTGTGAAAGTAATATAATAAAGTTTGGTGGTTTTGCGGATTGGCGTCCGTCAATTTCACCATTTCAGCCCTGCTGTTATGCATTTCTCTGATTATCGGGGCAAGGAGTAATTCAGCTTCTGGAGGCTTGCTTCAGCTGAATGTTATGGGAACTTTTGCGGAATTACGGGCGAGGAGCCCAGCCTGCAAAGAATGTACGTCGATAGACGTTTTTCCTCATATATTGATTTTATATTCGCTGTACTGAACGAATCGTCTGAAAAGACAATGCTAGTGGTTTGATAGAAATTGGAGGAGGTCCACCATGGCGGAAGAAAGAGGCTCGCAAATCAAAGATCGGGACATACGTGACGAAATGCGCGAATCCTTTATGGATTATGCGATGAGCGTAATTGTCTCCCGGGCTTTGCCGGATGTGCGGGACGGGATGAAACCGGTCCACCGGCGTATCCTGTACGCGATGTCGGAGCTCGGTATGTACCCGGATAAACCATTTAAGAAATCGGCGAGAATCGTGGGTGAGGTCATCGGTAAGTATCACCCGCATGGTGACTCGGCTGTGTACGAGACCATGGTTCGTATGGCACAGGATTTTTCGATGCGTTATATGCTTGTGGAAGGCCATGGAAACTTTGGTTCCGTTGACGGTGACTTTGCAGCCGCCATGCGTTACACCGAGGCGCGTCTCTCCAAGATCGCCATCGAGATGCTGCGCGACATCAACAAAGAAACCATCGATTTTACCGAAAACTATGACGGCGAGGAACTGGAGCCGGTTGTGCTTCCGGCACGTTATCCGAACCTGCTGGTCAACGGGGTATCAGGAATCGCGGTAGGCATGGCCACCAATATTCCTCCGCATAATTTGGGAGAAGTGATTGATGGCGTACAGGCGCTTATCAAGAATCCCGATATTACGTCGCTGGAATTGATGGATTACATTAAGGGACCGGATTTCCCTACCCGCGGCTACATTTTAGGACGGCACGGAATCCGCCAAGCATATGAGACCGGCCGTGGATCCGTTACGATGCGGGCCAAAGCCGAGATCGAAGAAGTAAACAATAAAGCGCGCATTATTGTGACCGAGCTGCCTTACCAGGTCAATAAAGCGCGTTTGGTCGAGAAGATCGCCGAGCTGGTCCGCGAGAAAAGACTCGAGGGCATTACCGATCTGCGGGACGAATCCGACCGGACCGGTATGCGGGTCGTCATCGAGCTGCGCCGTGACGTCAATCCGAGCGTCATGCTGAATAATTTGTACAAACACACGGCGCTGCAGTCTACGTTCGGCATTAATATGCTGGCGATCGTGAACAAGGAGCCGAAGGTTCTGACGCTGCGCGATGCGCTGTACCATTATCTGCAGCACCAGATTGAAGTTATCCGCCGCCGGACCGAATATGACCTGAAAAAGGCGGAAGCCCGCGCTCATATTTTGGAAGGCTTGCGAATTGCACTCGACCATTTGGATGAAGTCATCTCGATTATCCGTTCTTCTCAGACAACGGAAATTGCCCGTGACCGTTTGATGGAACGCTTCAGCTTAAGCCTTGAGCAGACGCAGGCTATTCTGGAGATGAGACTCCAGCGCCTGACCGGTTTGGAACGCGAGAAGATCGAGGCCGAATACCAGGAGCTTATGGTGAAAATCGCCGAGTACCGCGAAATTCTCGCGAACGAGCAGCTTGTTCTGGACATTATTACGAATGAGCTTCAAGAAATCAAAGAGCGGTTCGGCGACGAGCGTCGCACCGAAATTACCGTTGGTGAGGAAAGCATTCTGGATGAAGATCTGATTCCGCGTGAAGAGGTGGTTATCACCATTACGCATACCGGATACATCAAGCGCTTGCCTGCCAACACTTATCGCAGCCAGAAGCGTGGCGGACGCGGGGTAACGGGGCTGGATATGAAGGATGCGGACTTTGTCGAGCATCTCTTCGTCACCAACTCGCACAATTACCTGATGTTCTTCACGGATCGGGGTAAGGTGTACCGCCTGAAGGCGTACGAAATTCCTGAACTCGGCCGTACCGCCCGGGGAACGGCGATTATTAACCTCATCCAGATCGAACAGGGAGAGACGATCAATGCGGTGATTCCGGTCTCCGAGTTCGAGGATGACAAATATCTGTTCTTCGTCACTCGCAGTGGGGTTGTGAAGAAGACGCCTCTCGAGGATTACGTCAACATTCGTAAAGGCGGCTTGATCGCCATCAACTTGCGCGAAGACGACTGCTTGATTGAAGTAAAACTGACGGACGGCAAGCAGGAAATGATCATGGGTACCGCCCATGGCATGTCCATCCGTTTCTCCGAGCACGATGTCCGCTCGATGGGACGCGGAGCGACAGGGGTTAAGGGGATTACCCTCGAAGAAGGGGACGCGGTGATCGGCATGGACATCATCGATAAAGAACTGGATGTCCTCATTGTGACTTCCAAGGGATACGGCAAGCGTACCCCTACCAGCGATTATCGTTCCCAATCCCGCGGTGGTAAGGGGATTAAGACCATCAACGTCACGGATAAGAACGGACCGGTGGTTGGGCTGAAGGTCGTGAAGTCTGAAGAAGACCTGATGATCATTACGACCAGCGGCACGCTGATCCGGACCAGCATGGAGGGAATCTCCACGATGGGACGTTACACGCAGGGTGTGAAGCTCATTAACATTCGTGAAGATGACGCCGTAGCAACCGTATGCCGCGCGGATAAGAGCGACGATCCAGACGATGAAGATGAAGACTTGATCGAAGGCCAGGAGGTTGGCAACGGATCGGAAGAAGGCGCAGAGCCTGCAGACGATTCAGCACCTGCCTCAGAGATGACGGATGCTTCAGATGAGGCATCTGACGAAGAATAATACCGCAGATACGACATACGCTAAAGCATGAGTCTGATTTCCATCAGATTCATGCTTTTTTTCTTTGGGTTCACCTGGAAAGTAAGCAATTGTACAGCATTCTTAATCCGTAATATAATTGGTGTATATTACCACCATATGAGTCGGAAATGAGTGAGTTTATTAATGGCCAGCGTATCGATTACGGAAATCAAACCCGGTTTGAAATTATCCAAAGACGTTCACACACCATTAGGCGGATTGCTGCTTCAGAAGGGAACGGTATTGCTGCCCAGGGACCTGGAGATCCTGCGTGCATTTATGGTACAGTCGGTTGAGATCGACAAGGGAGAGCAGGAGACGAAGAAATCCGGCGACAGCAAAGCAGTAGTTCCGCAGCGAAGCGCATCTCCAGTTCAGTCCGGAAGGGATTCGGGCAATACTGCCCAACGTTCCAGTTTCCAGGACGAATATGACAGAATGATTCAGCTGGTCAAAAGCACGTACACTTCTGTTATTGCAGTAGAGGTCCCGATTTATGAGCTGCGAAGCCAGCTGGAGGTCCTTATCTCACAAATGAAGGACTATAATTTATTAACCTTTTCCCCGAGAACCATGAGTGAGTATGACTATATTTATCACCACGCGGTTCTCTGCGCCTTATCATCCTATCAGTTGGCCAGATGGATTGGACTTCAGCAGAAGGATTGGATGCAGGCTGCCTTTGCGGGTTTACTCCATGATATCGGCAACATCAAAATCGACCCGTCTGTTTTGTACAAGCCCCATCCCCTTACCGCAGCGGAAGTTGAAGAGATGCGAAGGCATACCACCTACGGCTATCAGCTGCTAAAGAACGTAACAGCCATAAATGAAGGCGTGCGCTTGGCTGCCCTGCAGCATCATGAAAAAGTAGACGGTTCAGGGTATCCTCTCCGGCTGGATGGAGGCAAAATCCATATCTATGCGAAAATTGTGGGGATCGTTGATATTTTTCACGCCATGACGCTGAATCGCATATACCAGAAGGCCCAATCCCCGTATCTGGTGCTGGAACAAATTCATTCCGAGGCTTTTGGCAAGCTTGACCCAGGAATCGTTCAAACATTGATCAGCAAAGTAACAGAATTTCATAATGGTACAATTGTCCGCTTAAGCAATGATCAGATTGGAGAGATTGTCTTCACGGACCGAAATCATCCAACACGCCCCATGGTCTCTGTGAATGGGCAGATCATTAATCTGGTTCAGCAAAGACAGTTATTCATTAACGAAATTATTTCTTCATAAAATAGTTGACCTCATATTAAAAGCTGTGTTATATTATTTCTTGCCCTCTTAAAGCGGGAATGATGATTACACAGCTTTTTAAAAGAAATATAAAAAAAGCTTGCAAACTTGCTGAGAGCATGATATACTATAAAAGTTGCTGAGGCGATGAGGTCTTGGTAGCAAACGAAGTTTGATCTTTGAAAACTGAACAACGAGTGAGTATACATGCGATGGTCTTCGGACCGGAGCAACTTGAGATTAAATCAATCTCGTCAGTTTCAAAATGAGCTACAAACTTTCTTGGAGAGTTTGATCCTGGCTCAGGACGAACGCTGGCGGCGTGCCTAATACATGCAAGTCGAGCGGACTTGATGAGGAGCTTGCTCCTCTGATGGTTAGCGGCGGACGGGTG
>NZ_NQMO01000006.1 GCF_002257645.1 Paenibacillus sp. XY044
TCTCTTTAGATATAAGAAAGTATAAGCTTCGGAGATGCCGGCTCCCTTATATCGCAAGAAAAGTTACCTATAAACGCGGTCTGTCTTCAATGAATTTACGTCGACGTACACTTTTCTTATAGTAGATTATGGCTTAGATGCCCCTTGCATCTTATGGTATACTATTCTGGATAGATTGAACTTAAAGTTTAGCGTATGCATTCCCTGATTCATGGGGTTCCGAACGTGGCTGCAGTTCGTTCTATCTAGCAATCAAGGAGGTGCCTTGCTTAGGAATGAACGATTATCATCTGCGGGCGGAGGACCTACACCAAAAAGTAATACCCATTCAAATGGATGCCAATTTCTTTTTTGAGCGAGCGGTTCGGTCGTTGGACCAGCACCGATACGATAAGGCATTAAAATATTTTCGCAAAGCTGTTGAATATGAGCCGGAAAATCCGGTGAATCATTGCAATATGGCGGGTATATTATCAGAGATGGGCGATTATGAAGGATCGAACGCCGTTCTTGAGCACATTTTGGAGCATGTGGATGCGACCATGACAGAGTGCTACTTCTATATGGCCAACAATTACGCCAATATGGAGAACTTTGAGGAAGCGGAACGCGCGCTGGTCACGTATTTGGAGGAGGACTCGGCCGGGCAATTTTTGGACGAAGCGGAAGAAATGATGGAGCTGCTTCAGTATGAGCTGAAGCGGCCGGCCAAGCTGAGCCGGATCAAGAGCCGCGGGGGCATCGTGGAGCACGAACGCGCGCGGTCCCTGATGGAAGAAGGGAAATTTGCCCAGGCGGCCGAGCTGCTGGAAGGCATCTTGAAGGAAGACCCTGACTTCCTGGCGGCGCGCAATAATTTATCCCTTGCTTATTATTACATGGGATTGTTCCGCAAAGCTCAGGATACTATCGGCGAAGTGCTGTCCCTGGAGCCGGGAAATTTGCATGGACTGTGCAACCTGGCGGTTTTTTACCAGCATGAAGGGGATACTGAAGCATTAGATGGCATGATGAGGATGCTGGAGGTTACGGTTCCTTTTCACCAGGAGCATGTATTCAAGCTTGCGACGACGATGGGGATTCTGGGCCGGCATGAAGCGGCCTACGGTCATTTCCGCCGCCTGCTGAAGGATGACGAGATCAACGGGGACCCGAGCCTGTACCATTACACGGCGGTCGCCGCTTATAACAGCGGCAGAAGCAAGGAAGCGGCCCGTTACTGGAGCACGGCAATGAAGATGGACCCGGAATCGGGAATTCCCCGGTTTTATCTGGACCAGCTGAAGGAAGACTTCGGCGGTAGCGTCAAGCTCAGTTATCAATATCATCTGCCCTTTGAAGAGCAGCTGAAGCGGTGGGAGAAGGACGGAGAGGGCATGTGCGAGGAAATCAAGCACAACCCGCTTATTCGCTCTTCCTTCTCCTGGGCGCTCCGGTACGGCGATTCCGGTACGAAGCTGCAGGTCATCCGGGCGTTGGCCTGGATCGCCGATGATGAAGTCAAGGAGACGCTGATGACTTTCCTGGAAGATCCCGACGTTCTAGCCGAGCTCAAAGCTGAGGCGCTGCGGGTGCTTCGGGATCTTGGGGTTGAGAGCTCCGAACTTCCCGGAGCCGTGGCTGAAGTAGCGGCTTACCGGGAAGTGGCTGCGGCTCTGCCCCAGTGGAACGGGATGCTGCAGTCCGTCGTGGACAAGGCATTGAAAAGCATGGAGACGGTGGCCGACCGTGCACAGCAAAACCATGTTCAGCAATTATGGCATCAGTTTATTAATAAGCTGTATCCGGAGACGCCTCTCATCAGGCAGGCGGAGGGCTGGTCGGCGGCGCTGGAATACTTGACGGCCAAGAAGCACGGACGTGCCCTGACTTACCAGGAGGTGGCCCAGCGCTACGGAGTTTCCGTCTCCACGGTGAGCCGCAACGTCAAGCGGATCGACAGCGTATGTTCGCTGGACGAAGAAAGCGATGATATTTTCCGGCCGTTTACGGAGAATATCTGATAGACCCATTCATATCCGTTCGAAAAGGAGGCAATTTCTATGTACAAATCCATCGTTATCGGAACAGGACCTGCCGGCCTGACGGCCGCGATTTATCTGGCACGCGCCAACATGAAGCCGCTGATCATCGAAGGCATGCAGCCAGGCGGACAGCTGACCACCACGACCGAGGTGGAGAACTTCCCGGGCTTCCCGGAAGGCATTATGGGTCCTGAGCTCATGGACAACATGCGCAAGCAGGCGGAACGCTTCGGTGCGGAGTTTAAAACCGGCTGGGTCAACAAAGTCGATTTCTCCAAGCGCCCGTTCAAGCTGTCCGTGGAAGGCATGGGGGAAATTGAGGCGGAATCCGTGATCATTTCCACAGGCGCCTCGGCCAAATACCTGGGCATTCCGGGCGAGCAGGAAAACGTCGGACGCGGAGTCAGCACATGCGCGACCTGCGACGGATTTTTCTTCCGCGGCAAAAAGATCGTCGTGATCGGCGGCGGGGACTCTGCGATGGAGGAAGCCAGCTTCCTGAGCCGTTTCGGCTCCAGCGTCACGCTGGTTCACCGGAGAGAAGAACTGAGAGCGTCCAAAATCATGCAGGACCGCGCCCGTGATAACGAAAAGATCCTATGGTCGCTTAACCGCACGCCGCTTGAAATTGTGGCTGGTGAGCACGGCGTGAAGGGTCTGAAGGTCCACAACAACGAAACGAACGAAGAAGAGCTGATCGAAGCGGACGGCGTCTTCGTAGCGATCGGCCATACGCCGAACACCAAGTTCCTGGACGGCCAGATTACGACCGACGAAATCGGCTACATCCAGGTGAAGCCGGGAACGACCGAAACGAACATTCCGGGCGTATTCGCCTGCGGCGACGTGCAGGACGTGCGTTACCGCCAAGCGATTTCCGCTGCCGGCACCGGATGCATGGCCGCCATGGACTGCGAGAAGTTCCTGGAAGGCAGCATGGTGCATGACTGGAGCGAAACGCTGTAAATCGGATAAATACGATCATAGACAAGGAGCCGGGGACGGCTCCTTTTTGCATAATATGCGGACGATTCGGAGGGAGCGGGCCGTAACCTGATCTTGCCGAGGGAAGGTACCCGCTTCATGCGTGCTAGTTTCTATGGATGATATGCAGGTAGTCGCTGTGCCGGCCCTCACGTTTATTCGACCAGGATGGAAACCGCACTGTATGCGAGAAGCAGGCCCATCGCGACGTTAAACGGGGTCTGGTACGCCGACAGCCATCGTTGAAATATGGAACCGAACATGCTCCAGCAGAAAGTGCTCAGAACGCTCAAGAGCGCCAGAAACAAGGAAAAGCTGATCAGGGCAAGATGGGAGGCATGATACGGGAGAATAAAGGTCGATACGGCCGTTATGGCGTACAAAATACCTTTGGGATTGATAAACTGCAGCAGCGCCGCTGTCAAAAAGCGGTTGTTTTTGTCCTCTCTGCTGCTCACGGCTTTCTTACGGTGGAACATCATTTTGATGGCCAGATACAGCATATAGGCTGCTCCCACAATCGTCATCCACCACCGGATGCCGGGAATGAGATGTTTAAGCAGCAGGTTGCAATAACTGCACAGCAGCGCAACGACAAAAAAGCCGGCGCCAACGCCCAAACAGAACCGGATCGTTCTGCGGAAGCCGAACTGGTGAGCAAACAGCATCGCCATGAAATTGTTGGGGCCTGGGGTAAAGGTGCTGACTACGATATAGACCAGAAACGAAAATACGGGCATCTTGGGTCTCCTTTGCTTGTATGTTATAATGTCCAAAAAATACGCTATAACGTATTTATGCACCATATTGTACATTATGATCGTTATATTGTACATAATCGATTGGAAGAGGTGTGCCATGGAAGAGATAAATCTGATCATCGCGAGGAATTTGAAGAACATCCGCGACAACAAAAAGCTCAGCCTGGAAAAGGTGGCCGAACTCACCGGGGTCAGCAAGACGATGATCGGCCAAATCGAAAGAGGCGAATCGAGCCCGACGATCACAACCATTTGGAAAATCGCCAACGGTCTGAAAATTTCGTTCACGTCCCTGATCAACCAGCCCCAGCCCGACACTAAAGTGATCCAGAAAAGCGAGGTTCAGCAGCTGTCCGAAGACAACGGCAAATACCGGGTCTATCCTTATTTCCCGTTTGATGAGAAACGGCGCTTTGAGATGTACGCGGTTGAGATCGATAAAGGGGGCTTTCTTGCTTCGGAATCGCATGGTGAAGGAACGGAGGAGTACATTACGGTGTACGAGGGGGAACTGACGATTCGTGTGAATAACAGCGAGCATACGATAGGGGGCGGCGATTCCATCCGGTTCAAGGCCGACCGGCCCCATACTTACCACAATTCCGGAAGCTCGCTGACGAGATTAAGCATGGTTATCTATTATCCGGCCTAAAGCTAAAGGAGCAACGCGGGACAAAGCACTCATATCCGAAAAAGGGGGACTGCGTTTACACCGACGGCAAAAAGACCGGCTGCAATGAGCCGGTCCCGAATGTGTTGTGAACGGTGGGTCTTAGGCACTTCTTAAAGCCAGCCGTTCTGTTCGGCGATTCCGATCGCTTCGATCCGGTTTTTGGCCGACAGTTTGTTGAGCGTTTCGGAAATATAGTTCCGAACGGTGCCGTGCGAGAGATGCAGGGTCGCGGCGATTTCATTCGCCGTCTTGCCTTCCGCAATCAGCCGCAGAATTTCCCGCTCCCGCGGGGTGAGCGGGTTTTCCTGCCGGAACGAGCCGAAGACGAGCTCTGGTGAGACCTCACGGTGGCCGGCCATGACCCGCCGGATGGCTTCCGCCAGCTTCTCGCTCGGCTCATCCTTCAGCAAGTATCCGCAGGCTCCTGCTTTGACAGCCCGCTCAAAATAACCGGGCCGCGCGAACGTCGTTAATATCATGATTTTACAAGTCGCCATCTGCACCTTCAGCCTTTCGGCGACCTCAAGCCCGGTAAGGACGGGCATTTCTATGTCCAGCAGACAGACGTCCGGCTTTAATGACAAGATCTGGTCCAAGGCCTCCTGGCCGTCACCGGCTTGGCCCACCACTTCCATATCTTCCTCCATATCGAGCAGCGAAGCGAGGGCGCCCCGCAGCAGACGCTGGTCTTCAGCGATCAGAATACGGATCATGCCGTAACACTCTCCTTCCCCTTGATGATAATCGGCACCGTAATGCTTAGCTCGGTCCCACCGGAAGAGGATAGTTCCAGCGTCCCGTCGATCAGCGCGAGCCGCTCGGACATGCCCTTCAGCCCGTTGCCATGGCTGGTGGACATCCCGCCTTCCTCCAGTCCGACCCCGTTGTCCCGGATCACCATCCGAACGTCGGAGGTCTCCTGCCGAATGGTAATTTTACATGCTGTGGCACGGCTGTGCTTGATGATGTTGGTGGTCGCTTCCTTCAGACACATGCTGAGGATATTTTGCGTCAGATCGGGAATTCCCGCCAGGCGCGTATCCCCTTCGCAGTCCAAGGCAATATCGGCGCTGTTTAAGACCGAGCGTACTTCTTCGATCTCTTCTGCCACGGTCAAGGTTCTCATATCGGAAACCAGCTCGCGCACCTGCCTTAAGGCTGCCCGGGAGGTCTCCTCCATTTCGCGCGCTTCCAGCCGCGCCTTCTCCGGGTCCTTGTCCGTCAGCCGCTGGACCAGCTGGCTTTTTAACGTGAGCAAGGACAGCGTATGACCCAGCGTATCATGAAGATCACGGGCAATACGCAGCCGCTCCTCTTTTTTAACCAAAATTTCGATCTGCTCCTTGGCTTCGTTCAGCTGCAGCTCCAGCTGCTTTCGCAGATTCATGGAACGCATGCCGAAGGGGGTCATCAACATAATCATAATAAAAGGAACGAGGGTTAAGTAATCCGACACGTCCAGATTTCGCACGTTCCCCAGGATCGGGAGCAAGATGGTCGCCGCGAAGGCAGCCAAGGCGATCCTGAATTTCCGGTTATCCTGATAATTGCCGATAAAGTTGGCGGTAAAAAAGCCCATAAACGTATAAAAAGGGAGGTAGAACAAGGACAGCGTCACAATAATCAGCATCTGAACGGCAAGCCAGAAGACCGTGGACCGTTCGGAGAAAAAGAGCTGGCGGTATGCCGCGATAAAGATCGCGATCATCACGTAACCGAGCACCATTTTGATTCCGCGCTCAAAAGCCATGTTAAACAGCGGGATGACGATATACACGAGCCAGATGTAAGGTGAAAAGCCGAGCGCCCTCGGAAAGATTTCTTTCTTTCGACGTGTCAATGATATTACACCGCTTCCTGTTTCTTTCGTATATAGGTGGATAATACCATAAACAAGATAAGATATCCCAGCAAAATCAATACCGGCTGCCAGCTGGGGGAATGACCCGCGGCAATATCCCAGGCACCGCTTCCGAAATTATAGGAAGGCAGCCACTTGCCGATGTTCTGAAGGAAGGCCGGGAAGCTGTCGATCGGAAACCACATGCCGCCAATGATCGCCAGAATCATATACACCATGTTGCTGACACCGCTGGCCGTGTCCACCCTTTTCATCGTCCCGACCAGGGTACCAAGAGCCAGGAAGGGGATGGAGGCGAGCCATATCCACAATCCGCTGCCCGCCCATTGGCCGGCAGACAAATGGACGCCGTTAATGAGAAAGCCTGCAATAAAAATAACAATGATGGAGAACATGTGCATGACCATCTGGCCAAACATTTTTCCAAAGAAATAAATGCTGGAAGGCAGCGGGGTAATTCGCATAAAGACCGACCAGCCGTGCGTGCGCTCCTGGACCATACGAATGCCCAGCGTCATAATCGCCGAGCCCATCACGCTGAAGGAAGTCATCGACATCAGGTAACGCGCCTGCCACTCGGAGGCGCCTTCAATGCCCGAATTGACGAGACGGGTAAAAATGAAATAGAACACGATCGGCATCAGCAAGGACCAAAAGACGTAATATGGATTGCGGATAATCCGCAGCATTTCGGCCCGGCACTGCATGAATAACATCTGCATTAGGAAACAGCCCCCTGTGTATCGTCATTTTGGATCATGATTTCAAAAGCGTCGTCGAGTCGGCCCTGCTGGGTTCGGATATCGTGGACCGGAAGATTGTATCTGAAAATCGCGGCCAGCACCGTATCGGTATTGTCCGCCGTGACGGTCCAGCGTCCGTCCTGATAGGAGCAGTCGTGGACGCCGGGAACCGGGAGCAGACGCTCGCGGATGTGCCGCTCGGTGTCGGCATGCATCAGCGCGTTCGCGTGGCCCTCGAGTGACCTTGTGTCGGTGGTAAAGGTCACGGAGCGGCTCGTCAGCTTGGCGGTAATCGCTTGCGGCGTGCCGTCGGCGGCAATTTTACCGTGATTGAACAGGATCACGCGATCGGCGGCGTCCTCGGCCTCCTGCAGGTAATGCGTGGAGAAGAGGATGGTCTTGCCTCGGTCCGAGAGCGCTCTGACCTGCTCCCAAAAGGAGCGGCGTGCCGGCGTATCCAGGCCGACCGTCGGCTCGTCGAAGAACAGCAGATCGGGATTGCCCGCCATCGCCAGCGCGAAGCCGAGCCTCCGTTTCTGGCCGCCGGACAGCTTCTCTGCCCGCTTGCCCAGGTCCTCCTCGGTGAACCCGGCCAGGGCAACCAGCTCCTCCAGCCTCATCGGCCGGGGGTAATAGCTCCGGATCAGGGCCAGCACCTCGCGGACCTTCAGGCCGTCGATTACGCTGACATCCTGGAGCATCGCCCCGATTCTCTGCTTGACCTGCGGCTGCTTCGGGGCTTGCCCGAACAGACGGACAGAGCCGCTCGTGGGCTCGAGAAGCCCCAGCATCATCGAGATCGTTGTCGTTTTTCCGGCGCCGTTAGGCCCCAGGACGGCCACAATTGATCCCTTACTAATATTGAAAGAAACGTCATCGACTGCGGTCTTGCTTCCAAAACGTTTCGTGACATGCTGCAGTTCGGCAATATGTTCCATTTCGGCATTTCCTCCTATTCATCCGGTGAATCCGTATTTGATGATCTACCGTAATCATAGACGAAGGGGCATTTCTTCGTTAGTGGACTCTGTCATGGAAACGAGGTGACAAATGTCATGCTTTTTTGAAGAGATCAGAAAGTATAAGTTTCGGAGCTTCTGCTTCCTGATCTCGCAAGAAAGACTTCCTTTAAACGCGGTCTGTCTTCTTTGAAGGTACGTCGATAGACGTTTTTCTTACAGGGTTTTCATAGGAGGGATAGGTCCGTCAAGCCTTCTGACAAAAGCGATGGACCCACTTTCAGGTGAGGCCCGCTTCTCTTGACCAGAGAGAGGGCTTCAATTATAGTTGGTACAGTAGGAGCAAACTATTATTGAGGAAAAAAGGTGGCTTGTAACATGTCTGAGCAAATCTACGTCGGTGTCGACTTGGGCGGAACGACCATTAAAGTGGGCATCTGCAATCAAGCGGGACAGCTGATTCAAACGTATGAAGGTCCCACGGAAACTGATAAAGGCGTCGATACGGTTATCAACAATATTGAGAAATATGTGCGCCATATCGTTGAGCAGTCCCCATACAGCTGGGATCAGCTGGCGGGTGTCGGGGCCGGGGTTGCCGGATTTACGAACGTCCGTGAAGGGATCATCATCCTCGCGCCGAACGTAGGTTTCCGGGATGTACCGATTCGTTCCATTCTGGAGCAGAAAATTGGCAAGCCGATCAAAATAGATAATGACGCGAACGTTGCTGCCCTCGGAGAGGCTTGGAGCGGTGCCGGACGCGGCATCGACAACTGCGTATGCTATACGCTCGGAACCGGCGTAGGCGGCGGTATCATTATTAACGGCCGAATCTATCAAGGCTTCTCCGGACTGGCCGGCGAGCTGGGACATATCTCCGTCGTCCCTGATCTGGAAGCCATCCAATGCGGATGCGGCAAAATGGGCTGTGTGGAGACCGTGTCTTCCGCAACAGGCATTATCCGTATGGCCCAAGATGCGGTGGAGCGCGGGGACCGCACTTCTCTGTCGATGGTTGAGAACATCGCGGCGAAGGAAGTCTTCGATGCGGCCAAAGCCGGCGACGAAGTGGCGCTGCGGATCGTGAACCGCGCCGCTTTCTACCTGGGCAAGTCCATGGCTGCGGTGGCGGCGATTCTGAATCCGGAAGTGTTCATTATCGGCGGCGGCGTATCCAAGGCCGGGGATATCTTGTTTAACGAAGTTCGTGAAGTGTATGCGAAGCTGACGCCGGAACCGCTGCAGCGAGGGGTGTCGATCCTTCCTGCCGAGCTCGGCAACGATGCGGGCATCGTCGGCGCGGCCGGTTTGCTGCTCCGTTCGTAAACAGATCCGGTGGGTCGCCCACAGGTTAAGATGATGGGTGACCTGGGTATACCTTAGTAATAACAGGCCCATATTCCACTAAGGGAGGGGAAAGCTGATGCTGGAAGAGAATAACACTGCGTCGGCCATGGCCACCCTGATCATTATTACAGGCATGTCGGGGGCGGGTAAATCCTTGGCCGTACGAAGCTTGGAGGATTTGGGATTTTTCTGCGTGGATAATTTACCGCCGGTGCTCATTCCCAAATTTGCGGAACTGATTGAACAATCGAAGGGGAAAATCGCCAAGGTGGCGCTGGTCATTGACCTGCGCGGCCGGGAATTCTTTACGGCCTTATCCGAATCATTGAATTATATTAAGGATCATTTCACGATTCATTGCGAAATTCTGTTTCTGGAGGCCACCGATTCGGTCCTCGTGCAGCGTTACAAGGAGACCCGCCGGCGGCATCCGCTTGCGCCGGAGGGCATGCCGCTGGACGGCATCCGGCTGGAGCGCAAAATGCTGGAGGAGCTCAAGAGCTCGGCTACGGTGGTGCTCGACACGAGCAGTATGAAGCCGGGACAATTGAAGGACAAAATTATCTCCAGATTTTCCCACTTGGAAAGCAATACCCTTTCGGTCAACGTAACCTCATTCGGATTTAAGTACGGTATTCCGATCGATGCCGATCTGATTTTTGACGTCCGCTTTCTTCCGAATCCCCACTATGTGGATAGCCTGCGTCCACACACCGGTCAGGACAGCGATGTGTATGACTATGTCATGAAGTGGCCCGAAACCCAGGCGTTTCTGACGAAACTGCTGGATATGCTGCATTTCTTGATTCCCCAATACCGTAAGGAAGGCAAGAGCCAGGTGATCATCGGCATCGGCTGTACCGGCGGAAAGCACCGCTCGGTGGCGATCGCCGAGTACCTGGGCAAAATGCTGGGAGCCAGCGAGACCGAGACGGTCTCCGTCAGCCATCGGGATTCCGAACGTGATCGGCATTAAAGAGAGTGGAAGTGATGACAGTGGCAGAACAAAGAAGTGAACGTCCGCGGATCGTCGTGATGGGCGGGGGCACCGGACTGTCGGTCATGCTCCGGGGACTGAAGGAAATGCCGCTAGACATCACGGCTGTCGTCACCGTAGCAGACGATGGAGGGAGTTCAGGCATCCTTCGCAGCGAGCTGCAGATGCCCCCGCCAGGGGACATCCGGAACGTCCTGACGGCATTGGCCGACGTGGAGCCGCTGCTGTCGGAAATGCTGAGATACCGGTTCTCCAGCGGTTCTGGCCTTGCCGGGCACAGCTTGGGGAACCTGATTTTGGCAGCCATGACCGACATCAGCGGCGATTTTGTGACGGCTGTGCGTGAGCTCAGCCGCGTTTTTGCCGTGCGGGGGCGGGTGCTTCCTGCGGCGGGCGAAGCCGTTATCCTGAAGGCGGAGATGGAGGACGGCACCGTCGTGACCGGCGAGTCGAAAATTCCGGAAGCCGGCGGGCGGATCAAGCGGGTGTTTCTGGAGCCGGCCCATGTCGAGCCGCTTCCGGAAGCGACCGAGGCCATCCGGGAGGCGGATGCCATCCTGATCGGCCCGGGAAGTCTATATACTAGCATTCTGCCGAACCTGCTCGTTCCGAAGCTGGCTGAAGCGGTCATGTCCTCGGATGCGATCAAGATTTTCGTGTGCAACGTCATGACGCAGCCCGGTGAGACGGACGGTTACAGCGTAAGCGACCATCTTCAGGCGGTATACGACCATGTCGGTAAGCATCTGTTCGATTATGTCATCGTGAACAGCGGCGAAATTCCGCCCCAGGTGCAGGACAAATACGCCGAGAAGGGCGCGAAACCAGTAGAGCTCGATTACGACGAGGTCACGAGTCTTGGCTATAAGGTCATTGCCGATACGCTGGTCCTGTTCCGGACTTATTTGCGCCATGACTCCGACAAGCTGAGCAGACATATTTACCAGTTGGTTCAAAATTGGATTAAACGAAAGAGGTGAGTCCCGTGTCGTTTGCGGCGCTGACTAAAAAAGAACTGACCATGATCGAAGCAGAGCCCTGCTGCGAAAAGGCTGAATTGTCGGCACTGATCCGGATGAACGGGGCTGTCCAGCTTTCCAATAAGAAGGTTATTCTGGATATATCGACAGAGAATGCTGCCATCGCCAGACGTATATACACATTGATCAAAAAGCATTTTCAAGCGCATACCGAGCTCCTTGTGCGTAAAAAGATGCGTTTGAAGAAAAATAATGTGTACATCGTACGTATTCCAGCACAGGTTCAGGAAATACTGAAGGAGCTGAAGATTGTCTCCGAGGGCTTCCTGTTCACCTCGCATATTCATCCGGATTTGGTCCGCAAACCATGCTGCAAAGGGGCGTATTTACGTGGTGCCTTTATGGCAGGAGGCTCCGTGAACAATCCGGAAGGATCGTCTTACCATCTTGAAATCGCCTCGATGTATGAGGAGCACTGCCAGGCCCTGGTAGATCTCGCCAATGAATTTCATTTGAACGCCCGTTGTATAGAGCGGAAGAAGGGGTTCATACTGTATATTAAGGAAGGCGAGAAGATCATTGAATTTTTGAGCCTGATTGGGGCCCATCAGGCCTTGTTCAAATTCGAGGACGTGCGGATTATGCGGGATATGCGGAATTCCGTTAACCGGATCGTGAACTGTGAAACCGCGAATTTGAACAAGACAATCGGCGCCGCCGTCCGGCAAATCGACAACATCAAGCTGCTCCAGAAGGAAGTGGGTCTTGATAACCTGCCAGACAAACTCCGGGAAGTGGCCGAAGTGAGACTGGCCCATCCCGATATGAACCTGAAGGAAGTCGGTGAACTGCTAAAGGGCACCGTCAGCAAATCCGGCGTGAACCACCGGTTGCGCAAGATCGACGAAATGGCTGAGAAGATTCGTGGGGTCTGAGCCTTTTTTCTTCTAGTTTCCTTCATGGTATAATGGTATAATGTTATAAAATGTGATGTGTGTGTGCTATACAGATTGATCTAATAGGGGGTAAGTTTCCATGACAAAGCACCCGGTAGTTGTCCGTTTGAAAACGGGTCTCCATGCCAGACCGGCAGCATTGTTCGTCCAAGAAGCGAATAAGTACTCGTCTGAAATTTTCGTGGAAAAAGATGATAAAAAGGTGAATGCCAAGAGTATCATGGGAATTATGAGCCTTGCCATTAGCTCGGGTACGGAAGTAAACATCAGTGCTGAAGGTGCGGACGCAGAGCAGGCTGTAACCGCTTTAGTCAACTTGGTGGGCAAAGAAGAGCTTGAAAACCAATAATAAACAATTATAGAATGGGCCCTGCGGCTGCGAGTGATGCGGCGCGGAGGCCATTTTCTGCACAAAGCAGTCCGTTTTCTCCTTCGGGAGAGCGGGCTGTTTTTTGCTGTATGGAGAAGTTTGGGACGATTTGGCTCTTATAAAAATAAATCCGGCATCCGATATCATAGCTATAGCCGTTCATATAGGTAACGGCAGCGGGGAAGCCCGGATTTCATTATAAAGAGGGGTCAACGTATGGGGAAATGGAACAGTACCAAAACCAACACCAACACAGATGATGCTGAAGGGTCGGGGAAAGGGCGCCGGCTGACGATTGCGGAGCGGGACGGGATGGGCAGAAACCGGATTCTGCTGATTGCGATTCTGATCTCGACGCTGATGGCCGTATCCACGGTCAAGCTGGGAAGCCTCGACGATTTCACGAGTCTAACCAACCTGAGTTTCTTGATTGACTTGACGGTTCTGCTGACCATGGCGTACAGCCAATTCCGGCGTAAGTTTATTCACCAGGCGGCGGTTATTGCGATAACGGGTGTAGCTCTGACGATTCTGATCCAGGCACTGGATTCCGCCAGTCCGAGCAGTTTGTTTTCCATATATTATTTGCTCGTTTTAGCGCTGATCACTTTGCGTCTCGTGTTAACTTCAATCACGATGCTGTACGGATTGGGGCTGATGCTCTATCTGTGCCTGCAAAAGGCCGATGCGGTTCAACTCGGAACCGGTTCCAAGGACGGACCGTCGGCGGTGATCATCATGTATGTACTTGTCTGCGTTATGGTGTTCCTGCTGCTGCGGGTGACCCGGTCCTTGATGAACAATATGAGAGCGGCCAGTGACCAGACCGAGCAGCTGCTGGCCGAGCAGAAGGAGCAAAAGGAGCATGTGCTTGGCAGCGTGGCCGCGGTTACCGGCAACATCGACGATCTTACACAGGCGGTTGAGGACAACACGGCCTCTTTCCAGCAGATGAACGTCGCGTTTCAGGAAATATCGGGCGGGGCATCATCCCAGGTGGATTCGACCTATGCCATTAACGAATCCATCAAGCAGATGAATGAGATGATCAAACAGATGTCGGGTTCGACGGAAACGCTGCTGAAGCAGACGGGTACGGCAAACCGGCTGTCGGAATCCGGCAAGGACAAGGTGGAGCAGCTGAACGAAGCGATTATTGAATTCAAAGATGAAATCGGGGCCATGGCGCAGGATATCCAAAGCCTGACGGGCAAGGTTCACGAAACGACGCAGTTCAGCCAGACCATTCAGGAGATTGCGAACCAGACCAACCTGCTGTCGCTGAATGCCAGCATTGAGGCGGCACGGGCAGGCGAGCAGGGCCAGGGCTTTGCCGTAGTCGCCCGGGAAATCCGCAAACTGGCGGAGGTCGCCTCGGATTCGGCGGAGAAAATTTCGGTCCAGCTTCACAGTTTCTCCGAATTGATGAACGATACCTTGATGCGGATGGATCAGGTTGCGCAGCGGATGCAAAAGAGCAGTGAGATGACGCATGAAACGTACGGGGCCTTTGAATCCATTAAAGAGTCGGTGGCCGGACTGCTGCAGATTTCCAACGGGTACCGCGGATTACTTCAAGAAGTGGAGACGTTCTCGGGTTCTATTGACGAGTCCACCTCGCATCTCGCGTCGGTGAACGAGCAAACTTCGGCAACGCTGCAGGAGCTGTCGGCCACATTGCAGTCCCTCCTCGGTAACAATGAGCAAAGCTTGGCGGGCATCAAGGAAGCACAGAGCCACTTGAAAGCCATCGTCAGCTGATTCGTTCCTGCGGGCAAGAGATTATTTTACTAATATGTGCAACATTTAACAGTCCCCTACGTCTAGTAGACAAATACAGTTGGAAGGTAAGGGAGGCCGCGGAATGGCTGGACCATCGGGCTAAAGCGGTGTGCTTGCACTTTCGGCTATATGGATACACTGGAAGTAAAAAAAGGGAGGCTGAAGGTAATGAAAACATGGCTGAAACCGGTAGGTTCCGTGCTGATCGCGGGAGCGCTGCTGGCCGGAGGCGCGGGCGTCACTGGACTGGGTGGTTCGACCACCGTCTATGCGGATCAGGATGTGCAGCGCAATGTCATTAATGTTGTGGGCAAGGGTGAGATTTCGGTCAAACCGGATATCGCATACCTGTCGATCGGAGTGGATTCGCAGGCGGCGACGGCACAAAGCGCGCAGAAGGCAACGGCAGACAAAATCCAGAAGATCACCGCACTGCTGAAAGCGACATGGAAAATCGAAGACAAGGACATCAAGAGCACAACTTTCTATGTGCAGCCTAACTACACTTACAACGAAAAAGATGGACAAAAGGTGACGGGCTACACCGCCCATCATACGCTGCAGGTTTCGTACCGCGACCTGTCCAAGGTTGGGCAGCTGCTTGACGCCGCTTCGAATGCGGGCGCCAACAACATTGAGAGCGTCCAGTTCTCCGTCGAGAACCGCGACCAATTTGAGGCACAAGTGATTGAGAAGGCGATGGCTAACGCCGACCTGAAAGCGGGCGCGATTGCCAAGGCCGCCAAGCGCCAGCTGGGAGCAGTTCTGGTCGTAAGCCAGGGCGATACGCAGAACCCGATCGTCTATGCCGAATCCTCCATGGCCAAGATGGATACGGCCAGCAGCGCCGGCAACGCCACGTCGGTGGAGCCTGGTGAAGTGAAGGTATCGACGCAGCTGAGCGTGCAGTACGAAATGAAATAAACACGGACCGATGTAGTCCGGGCCAAGCCGCCGTTTCGGGGAGAGATGTCCCTTGAAGCGGCGGTTTTTTGCGCAGATGTGGGTGCCTATCCCCCCTTTTCCAGCGGGAAACCACAGAAAAGTATTGTACCATGGGTCAAAAAACGTTATAGTGAATATGCGAAATTTTGTACATGCAGCATAGATTGAACTAAAGTTTTGCATTGAACTTCTTGTTATAATGGCCTTACAGAGCCCTATAACATTCATTTCTTTAGTTCATTCTATATAGCACGAACAATTAACTCCCGTTAAAAAAACGGGGTAGACAAAGAATAATATGTTACCGAAAAAGCCATACCCATGGATATGGCTTTTTTCTTAGTAATGGATAAGGGGTTGATGCATATGATTGAACTTGTTCAAATTGAGAAGCATTTTGAAGGACAAGTTGTCGTGCATCCGCTGTCACTGAACATTGAAGAAGGGGAATTCCTGACTCTGCTCGGGCCTAGCGGCTGCGGTAAGACGACCATACTACGTATGATTGCGGGATTCGAACAGCCGACTCACGGCGAGATTATTCTGGAAGGGCAGAACGTCACGAAGCTCGCGCCCAATCAGCGGGACCTGAACCTGGTGTTTCAGCACTACGCGCTGTTCCCGCATATGACCGTCGGAGATAATATCGCCTTCGGCCTCAAAATGAAAAAACTGCCTCAGGCAGAACAAAAAGCACGGGTTGCTGAAGCCGTCCAGATGACGCAGCTTACCGCGCTTACTTCGCGTTATCCGCACCAGCTGTCCGGCGGACAGCAGCAGCGGGTGGCAATCGCGAGGGCCATCGCGAACAAGCCCAAGGTGCTCCTGCTCGACGAGCCGCTGGGCGCGCTGGATCTGCAGCTGCGCAAAAGCCTGCAGTCCGAGCTGAAGCATTTGCAGCGTTCGCTGGGCATCACCTTTGTCTATGTCACGCATGACCAGGAAGAAGCGATGATGCTGTCCGACCGGATCGTGATCATGAACAACGGCAAGGTCGAACAGATTGGCACGCCGAAGGATATCTATGCCGCGCCGAAAACGCTTTTCGCCGCGACCTTCGTCGGAGAGAACAACATTTTCAGTTCCGGTTCCGAGTTGTTTGCCGTGCGGCCGGAGAAGCTGCACCCGAAACGGGAAACCGAAGGAGTCCGCAAGACCGGAGTAATTCAGGACGTATTGTATCTTGGCAACGTCCATAAGCTTACCGTCCAGCTCGATGGAGAACCGATGATGGTGACGATCGCACTGGACTTCGAAGATGAGACGGCCTGGAAGGTTGGGCAGCGGATCGGGGTGGACTGGAATCCGCGGGATGAGGTGGTTATCGGGGCATGAAACGATCAAAGCTGCTGATTACGCCGGTTCTGCTGTGGCTGGCGCTGTTTCTGCTCGTCCCGATGTTGATCGTGGTGGTCATGTCTTTGATGAGTCGCGACACACTGGGCAATGTTGTCTTTCATTTTTCGCTGAACGGGTATAAAACCTTTTTCGATTCCCTGTATCTCGGTATTTATTGGGATACGCTGGTGCTGTCGGTGGTGACGACCCTCGTATGCCTGTTGGTCAGCTACCCGCTCGCTTATTTTATTGCTAATGCGTCTCCGAAGGTTCAAACCTGGGGACTTGTGCTGATTACGATTCCGTTCTGGATCAACTTCCTGATCCGGACGTACGCCTGGGTGCTGCTGCTGCGCACGCAGGGTGTGGTGAACACGCTGCTGATCCATTTTGGATGGATTCAGGAGCCGCTGCAGATGCTGTATACCAAAGGCGCAGTGCTGCTGGGGATGGTCTACAACTTCATTCCCTTCATGGTGCTGCCGATTTACGTCGCGCTGGAGCAGATGGACAAGCGGCTGCTGGATGCGGCCAGCGACCTGGGGGCTACCCGCTGGAAGGCGTTCCGTCATATTACGCTGCCGCAGAGCAAGTCCGGCGTCATGACCGGATGCGTCCTGGTCTACGTATCCACGACAGGAATGTTCGTCGTCACGGACATTCTCGGCGGAGCCAAGTCGACGATGATCAGCAACATTATCCAGCAGCAGTACCTGGGGGCGCGCAACTGGCCATTCGGCTCGGCGCTGTCCGTGATTTTCGTGATCACGTCCCTCATTCTGATCCTGCTGTTTAACCGGGCGATGCAGTCCCGGGCGGACCGTGCGAAGGAGGGGAGAGCATGAAGAAGAAAAGTCACCCCCTGCTGGGGATTCATTCCTTGCTGATGATGATTTTTATTTATGTGCCGATCCTGCTGATCATTATCTATTCATTTAACAACACGAGGCTCAGCGGGGACTGGGAAGGATTTACGTTCGACTGGTACGTCTCGCTGATGACCGACGACCACGTGCTTGAAGCGCTCATGAACAGCTTGACCGTCGGGATCATTTCCACGATCGTGGCGACGCTGCTCGGAACGGTCGGCGCCTTGTCCCTGCGGGGGCTTGGGCGGCGATGGAAGGGCAGCATGAACGGACTCATGTACCTGCCCGTAATTATTCCCGACATCATCATGGGGCTGTCGCTGCTGGTGCTGTTCAACCAGATGCATGTTCCGCTGGGTAAAGCGACGGTCATCATCGCTCACATCACGTTCAGCATGTCGTACGTCTATGTCGTCGTGACAGCCCGCCTGGCGGGAATGGGCAAGCAGCTGGAGGAGGCGGCCGCCGACCTTGGCGCCACCCCTTGGCAGACGTTCCGCCATGTAACGTGGCCGCAAATTTTCCCGGGCGTCATCTCGGGAGCGCTAATCGCGTTTACGATGTCGCTGGACGACTTTATGGTCAGCTTCTTCGTAGCGGGGCCAAGCTCAACCACACTGCCGATCTACATCTACGGCCAGGTGAAACGGGGAATCTCTCCCGAAATTAACGCACTCTGTACGCTGCTGATCGTGGTGAGCGTCGTGCTGATTTTGTTGGCGCAGTTTTTCCTCAACCGGGGCAAAGGCCAGAAGAAGCATAAAATGCTGCCGATTTAACGCAGCTTGGACGGTAATCACCGCAGGTGATTGCAGGGTTTATCCGGGTATATGGAATAAGAGGTTGTTTTTTTAAATGACATGATATTGAGCTACATGATATGGACTACATGCTATTTGGAGAAAGAGAGGAGATATGTCACTGTGAAAAGAAAGGGTATCGCCGGTCTCGTACTGGCTGGGGCACTCGCCCTCGTGTCGGTTGCATCCCTGGGAGGATGCTCATCATCCAAGGAGACGCTTCATATATACAGCTGGGCTGACAATTTTGATGAGCAGGTGCTCAAGGACTTCGAGAGTAAATACAACGTCAAGGTTACGTATGATAACTATGCGAATAACGAGGATTTGCTGGCCAAGATCAAGGCGGGCGGCGGCGGATATGATCTGATCCAGCCTTCGGATTACATGGTCCGGACGATGATCGAGAACAATCTGCTGGAACCGCTGGACAAGAACAACATTCCGAACTTCGAGAACATTCAGGAATCGCTGAAGAATCCCGAGTTTGATCCAGGCAACAAATACTCGATCGTATACACTTCCGGCGTAACAGGCATCGCGTATAACAAAAAATACGTGAAGGACGAGATCGACAGCTGGGAGGACCTGTGGAACCCGAAATACAAAGGCAAGGTCCTTCTGCTGGACGACAACCGCGAAGTCATTGGCATGGCCTTGAAGAAACAGGGGCATTCGAACAGCTCCCAGGATGAAGGCGAGATTAAATCGGCTGTGGACGACCTGAAGAAGCTTCTGCCGAGCGTTCTTGCTTTTGATACGGATACCATTAAGCAGAAAATGATTCAAGAGGAAGGCTGGATCGGCACGGTATGGTCCGGTGACGCTGCTTTTATCGCGAAGGACAATCCGGATGTAGCTTTCGTGGTGCCGAAAGAGGGGGCAACGATCTTCTCGGACAACTACGCGATCCCGAAAGGGGCCGAGCATAAAGAGCTTGCCGAGAAGTTTATCGACTACATGCTCGATCCGCAGGTCAGCGCGAAGAATTACGAGTCGATCGGATACAGCGACCCGAACGCCAAAGCGATGGAGTTCCACAGCGAGGAATACCGGAACAACCATATGATCAACCTTTCCGAAGAAGAGCTGGGCCGGACGGAATGGCTCGGCGACGTAAAAGATACGCTGCAGCTCTATGACCGCTATTGGACGGAGCTGAAGAGCGGACGGTAGTCATATTGGCCAGTAAATAAATACAGCAGTCCATGAAAATCGCTCTGTTTCAAGACCTGAGTTTGTTGAGGTCTGGGACAGGGCGTTTTTTTTGCTGGGTGGCTTATCCGGCTTGCAAGCAGGCAGATCATGCGTGTGACATGATTCATTCTGACCTTGTACACAGGGAGGACACAAAGGTTACCAGAGTTATACTTTTGGCTGGCGTAAACGACAATACTGTAACCCCGGTTGTAAACAAATCGGCAGAGGTCTTTTTTATAATAAGGGAGTGGTGAATTTGGGTAATAGATGATATGACTAGCATAAGCAGCAATGTCTGGAGAGGAGATTTGATAAGGATGAACAAGCGAATGAAATGGGGAGCCGCGGTGCTGGCCGCAGGCGTATTGATCGGAAATGCCGGTGTGATCGGAGGTTCGCAGGTGTCAGCCGCCGCCAAGCCGGTCGTGAAGCCAGCTGCGCAGCCGGGAGTGACGCTGAAATATAACGGTAAGGTGCTGTCGCTGCAGGGGAAATTGGTGGATGGAGTTACCATGATTCCAGTATCCATTCTGCGCGATGCCGCCGGCCTGCCGCTGTCATATAATCCGGGCACCAAGACGTACACCGTTGGATCCGGGGTAACGAAGCTGAACCTGGAGGTTTCCGATTACGGAGTCAATGCCTACATCAACGGAAGCTATTTAGGGGACAATTCGAACAACTACGAGGGAAAATTGATCGACAGCAAGCTGTACGTTCCTTTCAAGCTGCTGAACGACTATATGGGCTTCCAGGGCGTGTATAACGCGTCCTCCAAGACATTGAGCCTGTCCCAGCGCCAGATGAACCAGGTAACGATTTCGACTGAGCTCATCAAGGCGAGCGACGCCAACGCGACGGTCCTTATCCGTTATCCGCAGCTGAGCGGGCTGGACAACGCGGACGCCCAGGAAGCGATCAACAAAGTATTTAAAGACAAAGCAGATGCATTCGCTGCAGAAGCCAAGGCTAAAGCGAAAAAGCGCGACGCGAAGGTGGAGCACCCGTATGAGTTCGACGGAACATTCCTGGTCACTTACAACCGCCAAGGCGTCCTGAGCATCGTGACGGATTCTTACGAATACACGGGCGGAGCACACGGCATGACGGCTCGTGTAGGTTATACGTTCTCGCTTAAGGACGGTAAGCAGCTGACGCTGGACAGCCTGCTGCACAATTCAGCCGACGCCAAGACCAAGCTGGACAAACTGCTGAAGCAAAAAGCGACCAAAGACGGCTTCACGGACGGTTTTAACGGGTTGAAAAAGGATGCAGACTTCTATGTGAAGGAAAGCGGCCTGACGATCTTCTTCCAGCAGTATGAAATCGGACCGTATGCCGCGGGTTTCCCGACGTACACGTTTAACTTCAGCGACCTGCTGCCGAAGGGAACGGATCCGTTCGAAGCGGCGAAATAAAGCCGTTGAAGCAGGCATGTTGATGTAAGTGAAATCAAATTACTTTTAAGTTATAGGCAGCCCTAATTCGGTGTTCAACCGGAGTAAGGCTGCCTTTTTTAAGTAGGACGTTTACCCATTGCGCATATAACGTGATTACGGCAAATCCCATAAAAAATCCCCTCCGAGCAAACGGCAATGTGCTTTCTTCGCACATATCTGCTCAAAGGGGACCTATCATGGAGCGGAGCTTCTATGGCATGACCGGATTTATACGTCAAACACGAAATCGTCGTCGGATAGAGGCTCTATGTTGATTGCACGCACGTACCCGTTACCTTTTTTCGAGAAGAAATCATGCTGCTTGGTGTGGGTGCTGATGCCGTTGAAGACGATCGGGTTGATCGGCTCTTCCGGGAAGTGCGGCTCGAAGCCAAGGTTCATCAGCGCTTTGTTGGCGTTATAGCGGACATAGGTTTTGACTTCCTCCTGCAATCCGATTGGGCTGTACAGATCATCCGTATATTTCACTTCGTTCTGATACAGCGTCTCAAGCAGCTCATACAGCTCGCGGCGCAGCTCTTCCTGCTCCTCGAAGGAGAACTCCTGGAACAGCTCCTGGGCCAGCGTGCCGACGTACAGGCCGTGAATGCTCTCGTCGCGGATGATCAGGTCGATGATTTCGCCGCTGCTGGTCATTTTGCCTTGACCGGCCAGGTAAAGCGGATAGAAGAAGCCGCTGTAGAACAAGTAGCTTTCCAGAAAGACGGAAGCTGCCATCGCCTTGTATAGATCGCGCTTCGTTTGGATGTTCGCGTACCAAGATTCGATGCTCTTCGCTTTGAACTGCAGCTGCTCGTTTTCTTCCACCCAGCGGAAAATCGCGTCGATCTCCTCCGTCGATGCGAGCGTGGTGAAAATGCTGCTGTACGATTTGGCGTGGATCTGCTCCATCATCGACATGAAGCCGAGTACGGCTTTGCGCTGCAAGCCTTCCACATGCTCCAAAATCTTCGGCATGCCGACGCCGCCCTGCAGCGTATCCAGCAGCGTCAGTCCGCCAAGGACATGCTTGTAGGCGGTGCGCTCTTCATCGGTCATTTTGATCCAGTCCATTTTATCGTCGGACAGGGGGATCTCGTCGTCGGTCCAAAACTGCATGATATTCTGCTGCCAGAACATGAGCGTAAAATCATCGTCGGGCCGGTTCCAGTTTACTGCTTTCATCAGACCATTGCTCCTTTTATAGAAGAAGGCGAGAGGGGTTGTTCAAGCCCCGCCATCGCCTTGCGTAATATTCGAATTTAGACGGCGCAGCTTGTGCACTCTTCGATGGACAACTTCTTCGTCCGGGTGTAGTACAGCGATTTCAGCCCCTTCTGGGCAGCGTAAATATAGAAACGGGACAATTCCCGGGTCGATACGGTGCTGTTGACGTGCAGCACGGTCGAGATGCCCTGGTCCACGTGCTGCTGGATTTCCGCGATCATGTCAATCAGGCGGAACTGGTCGATATTGTAGGCCGATTTATAGTACCACTGCGTCTCGGCGCTGAGGAACGGCATCGGGTAATACGTCGTCGAGTTGGCGTAGGTGCGCGTTTCGATATGCTCGACGATCGGCATGACGCTGGACGTCGCGTTCTGGATGTACGAGATGCTCTGCGTCGGCGCGATGGCCAGACGGTAGGCATGGTACAAGCCGTGCTTCTGCACGAGCGCTTTGAGCTGCGCCCAGTCCTCAGGGGACGGGATCTCGATGCCTTCAAACAACTGTTTCACGCGTTCCGATTGCGGACGGAAGTCCTTTTCGAGATAACGGTGGAAATAAGTGCCCTTCGCATACTCGGACTTGCCAAAATCCCGGAAGGTTTCGCCGCGTTCGCGTGCGATTTCCATGCTCTGCTCCAGCGAGTAGTAGTTCATCATCATGAAAAAGGTGCTCGCAAACTCGCGCGCTTCGGCGCTTTCATATGCGATTTTGTTCTTGGCCAGGTAACCGTTCAGATTCATGGCTCCGAGGCCTACGGAGTGAAGCTCCTTGTTGGCGCGGCTTACGCCCGGCGCATTCTCCACGCGGGAAAGGTCGCTGACGACGGTTAGCGCCTCGATGCCGACGCGGACCGATTCCTTGATTTTGCCCTGCTCCATCACATTCACGATATTCAGCGAGGCCAGGTTGCAGCTGATGTCCCGGCGGATGACGTCGTCGATGCCGTAGTCGTTAATTTCCGAGGTCTCCTGCAGCTGGAAAATTTCCGTGCACAGATTGGACATTTTGATCTGGCCGATGTCCTTCAGCGCATGCACCTTGTTTGCGTTCGATTTGTTCACGATGTACGGATAACCGGACTCGAGCTGGATCGAGGCGATTTTCGTCAGCATGTCGCGGGCGCTCATGACGGTTTTCTTCGTCACCTGGTCATTGGCGAGCAGCTCGTCGTACATTTCGTCCATGTCCAGGTCGTCCAGATGCTTGCCGTAGGCTTTGTACACCGAGTAAGGGCCAAAGGCCACAAGCGGCTTGTTCTGGGCGGCGAGCTCGTAGAATTTGTTCGGCACGATCAACCCGATCGACAGCGTCTTGATGCGCAGCTTCTCGTCGGCGTTGATTTTCTTCGAATCGAGGAACTCGATGACGTCCCAGCCGAAAATGTTGTAGTATCCGGCGCCAGAGCCTTTGCGCTGGCCCATTTGGTCGGCATAGGAGAATGCGTCCTCCATCAGCTTCAGCACCGGCATGATGCCTTTGGCCGCTCCGGCCACGCCTTTGATCGGTTCGCCGCGCCCACGCAGCTTGGACAAATTGACGGCGACGCCGCCGCCGATTTTGGACAGCTGCATGCAGGTGCCGAGCACGTAGTTGATCGAGTTCAGCGAATCGTCCATTTCCAGCAGGAAGCAGGAGACCAGCTCGCCGCGGCGGCTTTTGCCGGCATTGAGGAAGGTCGGGGTCGCAGGCTGCAGGCGCTGCTCGATCATGGCTTCGGCGATGCGGAGCGCTCTATCGATGTTCCCTTCGCCCAGATACAGCGCCACGATGGCAACGCGGTCCGGGTACTGCTCCAGGTACTGCTTCTTGTCATTGGTTCTCATCGCATAGTCCTTGTAGAACTTCGAGATCGCCATGTAGGACTGGAATTGGAAGTCGCTGCTTGCCGTGAGGTTAAACACGGACTCGACTTCGTCGTAGGTATAATGTTCAAACACGTTCTCGTAGTAATCGTTGCTGATGAGGTAATCCAGCTTCTCGCGCAGAGAGCCGAAATTCATCGTATCGCGCTCCACTTCCTCCATAAAGGCGGCAACCGCTTCTTGGTCCTTTGCCAGCAGGAAGTAACCGTCCGCCCCGCGCTGCATAATTTCGTTGTTCAGTTCAATATGCTTCAATGCTCCGCACCCTCTCCTTGAAAATTTCCGTATCCCGCATCGTTCCCGAAAGCTCGAACTTGGTGATGACCGGCACATGGTACATCTCCGAAATCGTATCCGCGCTTTTGGCAAAACGAGGCCCCCAGTTCCGGTTGCCGCTGGCCGATACGCCGCGAAGCATGCGATTGTTCTTCGACAGGAAGTTTGACACTTTCTCGGGCACCTGTCCGAAACCTGTTGTATACGTAACGAGCACGTAAGGCTCATTAACCTGTTCTTGTTCTTCGATCGGCATGGCTCTCATGTTCAGCTTGTTGATAAAGCGTCTGACGTTGCCGGTCTTGGAATCATAGACGATAAGCATGATCCATCACTCCTGAATATGTTCTCTGCCGCGGTCACGGGCGCAAAATAACACCGGATTTACCGGTGTTTTGAGGAAAATGCTGCAATATATACTATGCCGTTAAAATCAATATGTAGATGATATGTAGTGGGTATTAGAATAATACATCAATATATTGATGTGGTCAAGCCTATCAAGAATCATGATCTGTGAGAACGCTCGCACCCCGCGCAGCGCCTCGGAAAACAAAAAAACAGGGAGCCTCCCGGCGATCCGTAAGCGGATCGATTCGGGAAATTCCCTGTTTTTCTTTGGTACAAAAGCTATGTGTATTTACACGCCTTGGATCGAAGTGCTTTCCAGAACTTTATCGATCAGTCCATATTCCTGCGCTTCAGCTGCGCTCATGAAGTAGTCACGGTCGGTGTCTTTCTCGATGCGCTCCAGCGGCTGTCCGGTACGTTCGGACAGGATGCGGTTCAAGGTATCGCGCATTTTCAAAATGCGGCGGGCGCGGATTTCGATATCCGTTGCCTGGCCTTGCGCACCGCCGAGCGGCTGGTGGATCATGATCTCGCTGTTCGGCAGGCCGAAGCGTTTGCCCTTGGCGCCGGCGTTCAGCAGGAACGCGCCCATGGAAGCGGCCAGACCTACGCAGATCGTGGACACGTCCGGTTTGATGAACTGCATTGTATCGAAAATCGCCATGCCGGCCGTGATGGATCCGCCGGGGCTGTTAATGTACAAATGGATGTCTTTCTCCGGATCTTCGGCTGCGAGGAACAGCAGCTGGGCGATGATAGAATTGGCGACCACGTCATTGACTTCGGTGCCCAGAAAAATGATGCGGTCTTTCAGCAAACGGGAATAGATGTCGTAAGCCCGTTCACCGCGGTTGCTTTGTTCGACGACCATAGGAATATAACTCACGTGGAAAACCTCCCTTAATTGGCTCAAAATAGGTCATTCTATACATACTGTTACCGTATTAACCACATGATAAACAATTTCAAACAAAAAGTCAAAGAAAGTCAAACTCAGTGCAAAAAAAATAGCCATCTGATTGGCTGTGGTGTCTTTGGTTAAAGACATAACGTAGAACGCTTGCCGTTCTCCGTTCTTCTATTGAATAAAATGGCGCGCCCGCGAGGAATTGAACCTCGATCTCAGGCTTCGGAGGCCTACGTCATATCCATTGGACCACGGGCGCAAAATTCAATAGCAAAAGTTATTATATGATAGCTTGCCTCAAAATGCAAGTACTAAGCTATTTATTTTTTTTAAACCAGGTAAATGCTGTATAAGCGGAAAGGAGGAGGTGAATTATAGTCAGTGGACTACTTGCAACCAGCGCCATTATTGAGTAGAATAGTGGTGGGACTTAAAACGTTGACCCGGGACATTTTAGGGCCAGGGGAGAGAGGGAAGCGAAGTTGCAGGAGTGGAAAGAAATGCGGGATATATTAGAGATACAAAAGCAGCTTCTGCCTGATCTCGTGGACGTTCTCAAGACCAGATACACCATTCTTCACCAGATCATGCTGACGGAGCTGATCGGCCGGAGAACGCTCGCCGCATCCCTGCATATGACGGAACGGGTGCTGCGGGCCGAGACGGATCTTCTCAAATCCCAGGGCCTGATTGAGATCGAGAGCTCTGGGATGAGGGTCAGCGAGGCGGGAAGCAAGCTGCTCGAACAGATGGAGCCGATGGTGAAAGTGCTGTTCGGCCTCAATGATCTGGGCGAGAAGATCCGCCAGACGTACGGCCTACGCAAAGTCGTGGTCGTACCCGGGGATTGCGAATCGTCGCCGCTCACGAAGCGTGACTTGGGACGGGCGGGAGCCAAAGCGCTGCTTGGCGTCATGAACCAAGGGGACACCGTGGCGGTGACCGGGGGCTCGACGCTCGCCGAAGTGGCGGAGCAGCTGACGCCGCAAGCGGCCGTACCGATGAAGAACAGCTGGTTCGTGCCGGCAAGGGGCGGACTTGGCGAAAGCGTGGAGTTTCAGGCGAACACGATCGCATCCACTATGGCGAAGCGCGTCGGTGCGCAGTACCGGCTGCTGCATGTGCCGGACCTCTTGAGCGATGAAGCTTATCAATCGCTGGTGCAGGACCGCAATATCCAGGAGATCGTGCAGGCTATCAGGCACTGCCGCATCATTATGCACGGCATTGGGGACGCGATGGAGATGACCCGCCGCAGAAGGCTGGATCCCGCCGCCGTGGAGGAGATCCGGTCGGAAGGAGCCGTAGCTGAATCCTTTGGCTACTATTTCAATGAACAAGGCGTTGTCGTTCATAAAATGATGACCTTGGGGCTGCGGCTGGAAGATATTATGCGGACCGAGACCGTCATCGGAATTGCGGGTGGCCGAAGCAAGGCCCAAGCGATCCATGCGGTGCTTAAGTTCGGCCATGAGGACATTCTGGTGGTTGACGAGGCAGCCGCTATCGAGATCTGCCGGGAAATTGACGGCGAGTAAACAACATTCCTTTTGATGTCATGACAGGTATCTACCTGTTTTGAATAAATAAAATACGAACTTTTGGGAGGACTATTCTAATGAGTGTAAAAGTAGGCATTAACGGTTTTGGACGTATCGGACGACTCGCTTTCCGCCGTATTCAAAATGTGGAAGGCATCGAAGTTGTAGCCATCAACGACCTTACTGATGCTAAAATGTTGGCCCATTTGCTCAAATATGATACAACGCAAGGCACTTTCAACGGAGACATCGAAGTTCACGACGGCTTCTTCAAAGTGAACGGCAAAGAAGTTAAGGTTCTGGCGAACCGCAACCCTGAAGAGCTTCCTTGGGGCGACCTTGGCGTAGACATCGTTCTCGAGTGCACAGGCTTCTTCACAACGAAAGAAGCTGCCGAGAAACACCTGAAAGGTGGAGCTAAGAAAGTCGTGATCTCCGCTCCGGCTACAGGCGACATGAAGACGATCGTGTACAACGTGAACCATGAAACACTGGACGGAACAGAGACAGTGATCTCCGGCGCATCTTGCACAACGAACTGCCTGGCTCCTATGGCCAAAACGCTGAACGACAAGTTCGGTATCGCTCAAGGCTTGATGACAACGATCCACGCTTACACTGGCGACCAAAACACCCTGGACGCTCCGCATCCAAAAGGTGACTTCCGTCGTGCACGTGCAGCTGCAGAAAACATCATTCCAAACTCCACTGGCGCTGCAAAAGCGATTGGTCTGGTTCTTCCAGAACTGCAAGGCAAACTGGACGGTGCTGCTCAACGCGTACCTGTACCAACAGGTTCCCTGACTGAGCTCGTTACAGTGCTGAACACCAAAGTAACGGCTGACGAAGTTAACGCAGCGATGAAAGAAGCTTCCGATCCAGAAACTTACGGCTATACTGAAGACGAAATCGTATCTTCCGACATCAAAGGCATCACGTTCGGTTCGCTCTTCGACGCTACTCAAACTAAAGTGTTGACTGTTGGCGACCAACAGCTGGTTAAAACCGTTGCTTGGTACGACAACGAAATGTCTTACACTTCCCAATTGGTTCGCACATTGGCATACTTCGCTAAGATCGCTAAGTAATAACGGCTATCCCATAGCGAAAAACATCCCGAGCGGAAACAGGTATCTTGTGTTTCCGCTCTTTGTGAATTTAGTGAATTTCGCGGAAGAATCGCCCGAATTTCCAACATGCTGAACCACGGGGCCGAAGGTGTCCTGTAAAAATATATGGGTGCGGAGGGAAACAATACGATGAACAAGAAGTCTGTACGTGATGTAGAAGTTAACGGCAAACGCGTATTCGTGCGCGTTGATTTTAACGTGCCATTGGAAGACGGAAAAATTACCGACGATACGCGGATTCGCGAAACGCTTCCAACGATCAACTACCTGATCGAGCATGGCGCAAAAGTGATTCTGGCCAGCCACATGGGACGCCCGAAAGGCGAAGTGGTGGAATCCATGCGTCTGACGCCTGCGGCAGAGCGTCTGTCCCAGCTGCTCGGCAAACCGGTTGTTAAAGCCGACGAAGCGGTTGGCGACGCCGTCAAAGCGCAAGTGGAAAAGCTGAACAACGGCGACGTGCTGCTGCTTGAGAATGTTCGCTTCTACCCTGGCGAAGAGAAAAACGATCCGGAACTCGCAAAGCAGTTCGCTGAACTCGCTGATCTGTTTGTAAACGACGCGTTTGGCGCCGCTCACCGTGCGCACGCTTCGACCGAAGGTATCGCTCACTACCTGCCGGCTGTATCCGGCCTGCTGATGGAGAAAGAACTTTCCGTACTTGGCAAGGCACTGTCCAACCCAGAGCATCCCTTCACAGCGATCATCGGCGGTTCCAAAGTGAAGGATAAAATCGATGTCATCGACAACCTGCTCAATATCGCGGATAACGTCCTGATCGGCGGCGGCCTGTCCTATACGTTCATGAAGGCACAGGGCTATGAAATCGGTCTGTCTTTGTGCGATAATGAAAAGCTGGATGTCGCGCTCGGATTTATCCAAAAAGCGAAGGATCTCGGCAAAACCTTCCTGCTTCCGGTCGACATCGTCATCGCGGACGATTTCAGCGCCAATGCGAACGTGGACATCGTAGAAGTGGGCAACATCCCTGAGAAATGGGAAGGCGTGGACATCGGACCGAAAACCCGTGCCAAATACGCGGAGATCATCAAGAACTCCAAGCTCGTAGTATGGAACGGACCGATGGGCGTATTCGAAATCGATCCTTTCTCCAACGGTACGCGTGAAGTGGCTGAAGCCTGCGCCCAAACCGAAGGCTACACCATTATCGGCGGCGGCGACTCGGCGGCAGCGGCAGAGAAATTCCATCTGGCTGACAAAATGGATCATATCTCCACCGGCGGCGGCGCTTCCCTCGAATTCATGGAAGGCAAGGCGCTCCCTGGCGTCGTGGCACTGAACGACAAGTAAGCAAGAAGCGCCCTGAAGAGCGCGAAACGTACGGACCCGTAAGGACAAAAAAGGAGTGAAAAGTGTGAGAACACCTATCATCGCCGGCAACTGGAAAATGTTCAAAACCGTTCCGGAAGCCAAAACGTTTATCGAAGAAGTCAAAGGCAAAGCTGAAGTTGAAGGCGTAGAGAGCGTCATCTGCGCTCCGTTCACGAACCTTCCCGCTTTGGTGGAAGCTGTGAAAGGCACATCGATCAAAATCGGTGCGCAAAACCTGCATTTTGAAGACAACGGTGCGTTCACCGGGGAAATCAGCGGCGTGATGCTGAAAGACCTCGGCGTCGACTACGTCATTATCGGGCACTCCGAGCGCCGGCAATATTTTGCCGAAACCGACGAGACCGTGAACAAAAAGGTTCAGGCGGCATTCCGTCATGACCTGACTCCAATCGTGTGCGTCGGCGAAAAGCTGGAAGAGCGTGAAGCCGGCCAAACGAAGGATGTCTGCAAAGTGCAGACGGAAGCAGCGTTCCAAGGCTTGTCCGCAGAACAAGCGGCTCAAGTGGTTATCGCTTACGAGCCAATCTGGGCCATCGGAACAGGCAAGTCCTCGACTGCGCAAGACGCCAACGAAGTGATCTCTTATATCCGCAGCCTGGTTGAAGGCTTGTACGGCAAAGAGGTAGCGGCTCAAGTTCGTATTCAGTACGGCGGCAGCGTGAAGCCAGAGAACGTAAAAGAATATATGGGCCAAAGCGACATCGACGGCGCGCTCGTTGGCGGTGCCAGTCTGCAGCCGGCTTCGTTCATCCAGCTCGTTGAGGGGGCGAAGTAAGATGACCGCACCTAGACCCGTAGCACTGATCATCATGGACGGATTCGGGCTGCGCAGCACGGACGAAGGCAATGCGGTGGCGCAGGCCAAGAAACCGAACTACGACCGTTTGATGGCGAAGTATCCGAACACGACGCTGACCGCATCCGGCGAAGCGGTAGGTCTGCCGGAAGGGCAAATGGGCAACTCCGAAGTCGGCCATTTGAACATCGGCGCAGGCCGCATCGTGTACCAGGATTTGACCCGGATTTCGAAATCGATCCGCGAAGGGGAATTCTTCAACAACCCTACACTGGTTGAAGCAGTGCAAGCTGCAAAGAACAACAACAAAAAGCTCCATCTGTACGGCCTCTTGTCCGACGGCGGGGTACATAGCCATATCAACCATATGTTTGCTATGCTGGACCTTGCGAAAAAAGAAGGGCTGGATGAGGTTTACATCCATGCATTCCTGGACGGACGCGACGTATCTCCGGATTCCGGCAAGAAGTTCATCCAGGATCTGCAAGCCAAGATCAAGGAAGTCGGCATCGGCAAAATCGCCACGGTACAGGGCCGCTACTATGCGATGGACCGCGATAAGCGCTGGGAGCGTGTAGAGAAGTCCTATCGTGCGATTGTGTACGGGGATGGACCGAAATACACCGATCCGCTGGTTGCCGTAACGGAATCCTACAACAAATCGGTGTTCGACGAATTTGTGGAGCCGACGGTCATCGTTGACGAGCAGGGCAACCCGGTATCGCTGGTGGAAAGCGGAGACTCCGTTGTCTTCCTGAATTTCCGCCCGGACCGCGCCATCCAGCTGTCTCAAGTGTTCACGAACAAGGACTTCCGCGGATTCGACCGCGGGCCGAAGTTCCCAGAAAACCTCCATTTCGTCTGTCTGACGCTGTTCAGCGAAACGGTCGAGGGCTACGTAGCCTACGAGCCGAAGAACCTGGACAACACACTGGGCGAAGTGCTGGTGCAGAATAACAAGAAGCAGCTGCGCATTGCTGAAACGGAGAAGTATCCGCACGTCACCTTCTTCTTCAGCGGCGGACGCGACGTCGAGCTGCCTGGAGAAACGCGCATTCTGATCAACTCGCCGAAGGTCGCCACGTATGACCTGAAGCCGGAAATGAGCGCTTACGAAGTGGCGGACGCCTGCGTGAAGGAAATCGAAGCGGAGAATCATGATGCGATCATTCTGAACTTTGCCAACCCGGATATGGTCGGACATTCCGGTATGCTGGAACCGACGATCAAAGCGGTTGAAGTCACCGACGAGTGCATGGGCAAAGTAGTGGACGCCGTTATTGCCAAAGGCGGGGTAGCGATTATTATCGCCGACCACGGAAACGCCGATATGGTTTTTGATGAGCAGGGACGTCCATTTACCGCTCATACGACGAACCCGGTACCGTTTATTTTGACCAGTGAGAACGTGACGTTGCGCGAAGGCGGCATTCTGGCCGACGTGGCGCCGACGATTCTGGATCTGATGCAGCTGCCGAAGCCTGCGGAAATGACCGGCGAATCGATGATCGCAAGCCGCAAATAAGCGGAAAATTCGATTCCGGTTATCTGATGCGCTATAATGGCTGTAGAAGCTGACAAGCAATATAGAATGAACTCAAGAAGTTCGTGTTGTAGGGCTTGGATAAGGCCGTTACAACAGGGTTTTCCATTCGAGACTTGAGTTCAATCTATATAATGTGGTCTGAATAACCAATTACGAATGTGGAAAAGGAGATTAGCACACAATGACTATTATTTCTGATGTGTACGCACGCGAAGTCCTCGACTCCCGCGGTAACCCTACAGTTGAAGTTGAAGTATATCTGGAGTCCGGCGGCCATGGCCGCGCCATCGTTCCATCCGGAGCATCCACAGGCGCTCACGAAGCCGTAGAGCTTCGCGACGGCGACAAAGACCGTTACCTCGGCAAAGGCGTTCTGAACGCGGTGAAGAACGTGAACGAAATTATCGCTCCTGAAGTCATCGGCATGGACGCGCTCGACCAGCTCGGCATCGACAAGCTGATGATCAAACTGGACGGAACACCAAACAAAGGCAAGCTGGGCGCTAACGCCATCCTGGCCGTTTCCATGGCAGTAGCCCGCGCGGCTGCTGACGCACTGGACCTTCCGTTGTATGTATACCTCGGCGGATTCAATGCCAAACAACTGCCTGTACCGATGATGAACATCGTCAACGGCGGCGCTCATGCCGACAACAACGTCGACGTTCAAGAATTTATGGTACTGCCGGTTGGCGCTCCTACGTTCAAGGAAGCTCTCCGTACAGGTGCTGAAATCTTCCACAGCCTGAAATCCGTTCTGAAGGGCAAAGGCCTGAACACAGCGGTTGGCGACGAAGGTGGATTTGCTCCGAACTTCACTTCCAACGAGGACGCATTGTCCTCCATTATGGAAGCTATTGAAAAAGCCGGCTACAAGCCAGGCGTTGACGTATTCCTCGGTATGGACGTCGCTTCTACCGAATTCTTCAAAGATGGCAAGTACCATCTCGAAGGCGAAGGCAAATCCTTCACTTCCAGTGAATTCGTTGAGCTGCTTGCTTCCTGGGTCGACAAATACCCGATCATCACGATCGAAGACGGCTGCTCCGAAGACGACTGGGAAGGTTGGAAACTCCTTACCGCGAAACTCGGCGACAAGATCCAGCTCGTTGGCGACGACTTGTTCGTAACCAACACCGAGCGTCTTGAAAAAGGCATCGAAGAAGGCATCGGCAACTCCATCCTGATCAAAGTAAACCAAATCGGTACGCTGACTGAAACCTTTGATGCGATCGAAATGGCGAAACGCGCAGGATACACCGCGGTTATCTCTCACCGTTCCGGTGAGTCCGAAGACAGCACTATCGCTGACATTGCCGTGGCAACGAATGCCGGCCAAATCAAAACCGGTGCTCCGTCCCGTACGGACCGGATTGCGAAGTACAACCAATTGCTCCGCATCGAGGACGAATTGGGCGAACTGGCGCAGTACAACGGCCTGAAGTCGTTCTACAACTTGAAAAAATAAGGCTGTATAAGCCTTACGCGAAGAGCGTTCCGGGTAACTCCGGGGCGCTCTTTTTTTAAAAAGATCAGAAAGTATCGGAGTCAGCTTCCTTGTTTTGGGGACTCCGCAACGTTTTGGAATAGGCATCGAAGCATAAACTCCACGTTGTGGGGCTATTTTAGTTTGTCTATGGACCTGAAAAGGCGGTGCGGTGCGGGTTTAGCTTGTGTTCGCAAATGGGCTATGGTACAATAAAAATGCTGTTTGTGTACGCTGGACTGCGTCTAGGTTCGGCCATAACGGAATCGAAATTTTGACATTCATATAATTGAGATGTTAAGCCATTGGGAGGTGGAACAAATGGAAATCTTTTTGAAGGTGCTGCTCGTGATTTTCTCCATCGCGTTGATTGCGATTGTTCTTTTGCAAAAAGGAAAAAGCGCGGGTCTTTCCGGGGCCATCTCCGGTGGCGCGGAACATCTATTCGGTAAAACGAAAGCACGCGGCATGGATCTCGTGCTGCAGCGCGTAACGGTCGTTGTCGCCGCATGCTTTTTCATCCTGGCCATTGTGGTGGCCGTCGTCGTTAAATAAAGAATAGCAGCACACCAAAACCTCCGCTCTTTTTCGATTGGAAGATGAGCGGAGGTTTTTTAGGTTGTTTAAGGCGTACGGGCAGGGATGCAACCGATTAAATTCGTGTATACTAGGGTATGTGTATAATACTGGGCAAATACAGCAAACGAACGATTACATAGTCACTTGCGGAAGGCATTCCTGCAAGTCACCTGAGGTGATGAAACGATGATTACGGAACAGATGATACTTGATTTGATGCAGGATCCCGAATATAAACCGATGACGTATCAGGAACTGGAACAGCATTTCGCGATTGACGATGCGCTGGATTTCAAGGATTTTCTAAAAACGCTGAACACGATGGAAGAGGCAGGGACCATCGTGCGGGCGCGGTCGGAACGGTACGGCGTGCCGGAACGGCTGGACCTCCTGAGAGGCCGTCTGCAGGCCCATGCAAAGGGCTTTGCGTTCCTGATCCCGGAAGACCGGGAGCATCCGGATGTATATATTGGAGCGAACGATATGAAGAGCGCCATGAACGGGGATACCGTTCTGGTGCGGGTAACAGCCAAGAGCCCGGCCGGCGGCAAGCTGGAAGGGGAAGTAGTGCGGATTGTGAACCGGGCCATTACCCAGGTGGTCGGGGTGTTTCAGGGCCATGAGGCGTACGGCTTCGTGCTGCCTGACGATAAACGGATCAACCGGGATATTTTTATTCCGAAAGACAGCTTTAACGGGGCGGTCGACGGGGAGAAAGTTGTCGTTAAAATCGTGCATTATCCCGAGGGCCGTTCCGCCGCGGAAGGCGAAGTGGTCGAGGTTCTCGGACATAAGGACGATCCGGGCGTCGACATCCTCTCCATTATCCGCAAGCATCAGCTGCCGGAAGCTTTTCCGGAAGAGGTGATGGCGGAAGCGGAGCAAGCGCCGGACTCGATCACCGAGGAGGAAATCGTCCAGCAGGGACGGCGCGATCTTCGCGGCAAAACGATCGTGACGATCGACGGAGAAGATGCAAAAGACCTCGATGACGCGGTGAACGTCGAACGCCTGCCGAACGGCAACTTCCTTCTGGGCGTTCATATCGCGGACGTCAGCTACTACGTCCGCGAGAACTCGGAGCTCGATAAAGAGGCGTACAATCGCGGATGCAGCGTTTATTTGGTGGACCGGGTTATCCCGATGCTGCCGCACCGTCTGTCCAACGGCATCTGCTCGCTGAATCCGCAGGTGGACCGCTTGACGATGTCCTGCGAGATGGAATTCGACGAGCATATGAAGCTTGTGAGTCATGATATTTTTACCAGCGTGATCAAGACAAAGGAACGGATGACGTACAACAACGTCCGGAAGATCCTGAACGAAGAGGATCCGGAAGTGACGGAGCGGTACAGCTATCTGGTCGACACCTTCAAGCTGATGAAGGAGCTGGCGCTTCGCCTGCGGGCGAGACGGATCAACCGCGGTGCGGTGGACTTCGACTTCGTGGAGTCCAAGGTGATCGTGGATGAGAACGGCAAGCCGGTCGACATCGTGAAGCGTGAGCGCTCGATCGCCGAGCAGATCATCGAGGAGTTCATGCTGGCGGCCAATGAAACGGTGGCCGAGCATTTCTACTGGATGAAGGTGCCGTTCCTGTACCGGATCCACGAAAACCCGGACCCTGAGAAACTGCAGACGTTCATGGCCTTTGCAGCCAACTTCGGTTACCATGTGAAGGGCCGGGGCAATTCCGTGCATCCGCGGGCGCTGCAGGGCCTGCTGGAGGACATTCAGGGGACGAAGGAGCAGAAGGTCATCAGCACGGTGATGCTTCGCTCTATGAAGCAGGCGAAATACGACGCGGAAATGGCTGGACACTTCGGTCTGGCCGCGGAATATTATTCGCATTTCACGTCCCCGATCCGCCGGTATCCTGACCTTGTCATTCACCGGGTGATCCGGGAAGTGCTGGAGAATAAGGGCGTTCTGCCGGAGAACCGGATGGAATACTTGGCCTCCCGGATGCCGGAAATCGCTCAGCAGTCTTCCGAGCGTGAGCGCGTGGCGGTGGATGCGGAGCGCGACACGGACCAGCTGAAAAAGGCAGAATTCATGCTCGACAAAGTCGGCGAAGAATTCGAAGGCATCATCAGCAGCGTGACGAGCTTCGGTATGTTCATCGAGCTCGAGAACACGGTCGAGGGACTCATCCGGCTGAGCGCGCTGACGGACGATTACTACCATTTCGATGAGGCTTCCATGGCGCTCATCGGGGAGCGCACGTCACGCGTATTCCGGATCGGCGACGAAGTGAAGATCCGCGTCGAGCGCGTGAACATGGACGATCACACCATCGACTTCGAGATGGTGGACATGAAGCCGCGCAGCGAAGGCCGGCGCGGCGGAAGCTTTGGCGGCCGTGGCGGCGGCCGCGTGGGCAGAGGCGCCGCCATCCGTGAAGGCGGCGAGAAAGGCCGCGGCGGGCGCGGTGCGGCCCATGGCGGCGGTAAGGGCGCTCGGCCGGGCAAGAGCGCCCGTGAGGGCGGCGCCGGTGAAGCGAAGGGCGCCGCGCGGGAAGGCGGCCGCAGCGGCGAAGCCAAGCGGCCGGTGAGCTTCGGCTTCGGCTCCGGCAAGGGCGGCTACGGCACCCCGGCGCCAGGCGGAAGCCAGAGCGGCAGCAACTCCAGCGGCCGCAAGAAGAAAACGTCGCGCAGCGGCATTTTTGTCGGGGATGGTGCGGCTGCAACCCGCGAGGACAACGCCGGCAGCGAGAGCGTCACCCGGAAGCGCAAGAAAAAAGGCGCAGCCAAGAACGGTACAGCTGCCTTTGTGCGCAAGAAGAAAAAGTAGAAGGGTTCCTGGGCAGTTTCTTTTGAATCAGGCCTCGCCTGAAATGAGCGTCACCTGAGCGCCCTTTCGCCGAAATCTTGATTTTGCCCAGTCCAGTTGATACAATGGATTTCTGGTATACCGGCCGGGATTGGCGGTCTCTAGAACGCTCTTGTTAGGGCGTTTGAGCTGCTTACCCTTGTGCCTGTACACTGGAAGTCCATTGCTGTTATAGCAAGTGTGGGAGGAGTGATAACATGGGTGGTAAGAAGAGTGACGGGAAGGTCTTGGCCCAGAACAAAAAAGCTTCCCATGATTACTTCATCGAGGATACGTACGAAGCCGGCATGGTGCTGACCGGGACCGAGATCAAGTCGATCCGGAACGGACGGGCCAATATCGGGGATGCGTTTGCAACGATCCGCAATGGGGAAATCCATATTCATAACATGCATATCAGCCCGTTCGAGCAGGGCAACCGCTATAATCCGACGGATCCAACGCGGACCCGCAAGCTGCTGATGCACAAGGAACAAATTCACAAACTGCTGGGACAGACCAAGCAGGAAGGTTATACGATCGTTCCGCTCAAGGTTTATGTCCGCAACGGCTATGCGAAGCTGCTGCTCGGCCTCGGCCGCGGTAAGAAGCAGTACGACAAGCGGGAATCGGCCGCTAAACGCGACGCGCAGCGTGACATTCAGCGGGCACTTCGCGAGAAGCAGAAGATCGCGCGGTAATCTGGAGTTAGATGCAGGGAAAGGCAAGTTTCACCTGCGTTTCCTCTAACCTCTGTGTCATTTTGGCCGAAATGTGTGATATACTATGTATGTAAGAGGTTATGGCTTGATCGGCCTTTTACGTGACAAATGCTTCTGATCATCCTCTCTTCATGGAGGGAAAGGATGCTGGATAGATTGCTTCTTATGCTTCAACAGTTCTAATCTAATCCAATAGAAGCCCTTTTTAATAAGGGGGCGTTCTTGGATTCGACGGGGATAGTTCGAGCATGAGTAGCGGGTAGTGGGGACGCGTCCACTTCATCAACGCTAAAGCCAATAATAACTGGCAAACAACAAAACAACTACGCTCTCGCAGCTTAATAACCTGCAGACGTGCTCTCGCTCTGCATCGCCCATGTGCCGGGATGAGGGCTCAACTTTAGTGGGATACGCTGTCTAGTCTCCGCCTGAGGCTAGCTGAAGAAGACAAACAGGCTGACCCTATCGGGATCCGGTGACGGGGAGCCTGGTAGGGTGACATCAAAACTGTCACTACACCCGTAGAAGCTTATGTGGCGTTATCTTCGGACAGGGGTTCGACTCCCCTCGCCTCCATATGAAGTATCAGAGAAGCGACCCGTAATGGGTCGCTTTTCTGCATCTCCGTATTCATTAAGATGGCTACGCGATGTCTCTTAATCGATTATCTTTCTCCACTAGGGGCAATGAAATAGAAGCAAAAGCAAAGTGAACTTGTAAATCAACTCCAGTTGTGTTATAGTTAGTTTATTGGAATTTCGACCTGAGATCACATATTGTAGAAGGTTAGATTTTGATGATGTAGCCTTGTACAATATGTGATTTTTTTTTGAAACTCGAAGATCATGTAAAAATAAAAATATGGAGGTAATGGACTATGCAACAAGGAACAGTAAAGTGGTTTAATGCAGACAAAGGTTTTGGTTTTATCGAGGTTGAAGGCGGAGACGACGTATTTGTACACTTCAGTGCAATCGTTAGCGACGGCTTCAAATCTTTAGACGAAGGTCAAAAAGTTGAATTTAATGTAGTACAAGGCAATCGAGGCCCACAGGCCGAGAATGTTGTTAAGCTCTAAGGCTGTATTTAGAAGGGTCCCGCACATCGTGTCGGGGCTTTTTTTTCGCTCATGATTCCAGAAGAGAAAGCGGGATGCGGCTTGTACTATTCACGGAAAAGACTGATGATTGATCTTCCAGAGGAAATGACAACGATATGGTCATGCACCAATGAAAAGTGCAACGGATGGACGAGGGATAACTTCGTTTTTTTGATTCAACCGATCTGTGGCCAATGCAATTCCTTCATGGAGAAGAGTGAGAAAATGCTGCCTATTTTGGCAAATACAAGTCCGAATCAGACGAAGCATTAAATAAAGCGAGGACCAGTGACATCACAATGGTCACGATCTACATTCGTAGAATCTATGTATTGTTATGCTTGGACTGGGGTTCGACTCCCCTCGCCTCCATACGTAATCCACAACCTCAATGAGGTTGTGGATTTTGCTTTTTCCGGGATATGCCATCCATCCCTTAAGCAGATTATTTCAAATCAAATCCCTTGCACTTCACATACTCCGTATACCCGCCCAATGGCAAATCTTTATCCAGCATGGAGATGAATTTCCCCGACCAGCTGGCTTTCTGCTTGTTGTTCGTTCTCCCGCCGTAATACTCCTCCATTTCCCGGTCATACCTTTCGACCTGTGCTTTAAGATCGCGGTCATACCGGTTTTCGAAAAACACAGCGGACCGTGGCAGCCGCGGCTTTTGCTCAGGGAACTCATCGGGGACGCCTACCGCAAGACCGACCAATGGGATGACGAAGTCCGGCAGGCCAAGCCATTCGTCCAGTTCAGGCAGAGCTCCGTTAATTCCGCCGATAATTAAGGCACCGAGCCCCATGGATTGAGCCGCTAAATTGGCGTTTTGTAGGGCAAGCGAGGCACTCAGCACGGCCGTTTGATAAAAATATGAGTAGCTCAGGTTGCGGCTCATTTTTTCCTGTTGGTCCGGGCCGGCGGCCAGCATCATGCGGTGAAGATCGGCACAAAATACAAAAAAATACCCGCACTCCGCAATCGATGGATTTTCCGAGTGCTCCGCGATTTTCTTGCGCAGTTCCTGATCCGTGACGCCGATGATCGAGAACGGCTGCATATGCGCCGAGCTTGGCGCCATCTGGGCCGCGTCGACGATGGCTTCGATTTGCTCGCCGGTTAACGGCATATGTTTAAACTTGCGGATGGAGCGATGCTGGCGAATCACTTGGATAACCTCATTCATAAAGAGTCCCTCCATATCAATGTTATTTCTGCAGAAGCTGCACAAAGACCGTGTTCCAATTAAATGGTTTCCATGGAAACCACAATAGCAAGGAAATGGCGTTCTGTCAAATGGTTTCTGTGGAAACCATGATATAATGGAAAGAAAAAAGGTAGGCTTGCCTTATGTCTGATATGAATGATGATTTGCTCCAGCTCAAAAACCGCATCGAAAAGTCCATGTACCGGATCCTCGTTAGCGAAACTGAGGATGACAGTGATCGGCTCTGGCTCATGGAGCGTATCTCCGACGACCGGCTGAAAAGGCTGCTGCCCCGTCTATCGGTTTCAAGCCTGCACGTGTTAGATGTCATCAATACGCATGACGGCATTAAAGGGATCGATATCGCCCGCGAAATGGGCTTAACGAAAGGCGCCGTCTCCAAAATTACCCGCAAATTGCTGGAGCAGGGTCTGATTCGGAAAACCCAGCTCCCGGACAACCTGAAAGAAATTTATTTTTCCATGACTCCGCTTGGCGCCGAATTGGCTGAACTGCATCGGCTATTTCACCAGGAACAGGATCAAAAGGCAATGGAACTATTGGCAAGTTTCGACGCAGCGTCATTGGAAATCGTGGCAGACTTTCTGGAGAAGCTGGCCAGTCTACGGTAACTTGCGAAGTTCAAAGTCGGCAGGGGGTGGCTGTTGGTTGAATTTTTGGAGCAGTCTTTTTCCGCAGAGTATGATTTTGCACCGCCAGGTCTCGGTTCCATAACAAAAACCCAGCCTTTGGGGCTGGGTTTTTCTGTGTCAAAGTCTGTATGCAAAGAAGAATGAAATCCTATTTTGCATTCTGATCAGGCTGATGAATACCAAAAGTATTTCCTTCTGTGTCAATATAATATCCTTGCCATGCCATACCAGGCAGTGCATACTTTGGCAATGCGAGCTTGCCTCCGAGATTGAGAATTTTGGTTTCAGTTGAATCGTAGTCTTCCACTCCCATTGTACATGCGTAGCCGTTCAAAGGCTGGCCGGGTTCAGGGGCAGCGCCGTGACGCTGCATCAAAGCCCCGTTGACCCCAGGTTCATTGGCATCCCCCGTCACGGCTCCGAAATAAGGCATTCCGGCATAATCGCTCCAATCCTCAAATGTCCATCCAAAAACCTCTCCATAAAATTTCTTAGCACGCTCCATGTCATCCACATGAATTTCGAAATGAACTAATCTGCCCATAATTACCTCCTGTATTTTGAATTTCTTAAATCATTTATTATGGATTATTTTTGATTCTCCTTCTTCATTATTGAAAAAATTGCTCATTTTCATAACACAGACACTACAATAAGAAATCGCCGTCCCTCTTCCGTGGAAGGTACCAGACATGTACAACAAAACCGGGGAGGCATGGTATGATAGCTTTAGTTGGATTTAATTGGTAATAAATGGGAAGGAACATGCAGCTATGAAAAGGCAATTGTCAGGTCTGATCGCCATGGTGCTCGTTTTTACCGTCGCTACCTCGATCTTTATTTATGAATGGCTTCACCCAAATGTCAACTACCCGGAGGCGCGAGAAGGCGTGTTGGACGCCAGGGATTGGGATTTTTCGCAGCAGGGGATTATTCCGCTTCAAGGGGAGTGGGAATTTTACAAGGACCAATTACTGACACCCCAGGACTTCGCGGATCAGGGATCAGAGCTGCGAGCGGAGCGGAGCTTTCTCCCGGTCCCTGGAGGATGGAAGAAGAAGGTATCTGACGATGGGTACGGCGCGGGGACATACCGGCTGCGCCTGCTGGTAGGCGACCTTGGCGATTACGGTTTCCGGGCCAAAAAGATTCGGATGTCGAGCCACATCTACATGGGCGGGCAGGAGCTTGGCGGTACAGGACAAACCGCTTTGTCAGACGCCGGTTTTGTGCCCAGCAATCTTCCCTTCCTTGGAACGGTTGAGGTGAAGGACCGGACGATCGAAATTATCGTTCAGGTGGCGAGCTACAGAAATCTGCAAGGCGGGCTTGTGCAGGCTCCCGAGTTCGGGCCGACAGCCGATGTCATGAACCGCCGGGACAACGCCCGTATGGCCGACGTGATCGTCATTACGACGCTGCTGGTCTTCGGTATTTATTTTGCGGGCATGTTCAGACAGTGGCGTCAGGAGCCATACCTGATTTTCTTCAGCTTGTTCTGTTGGGCGCTGGGGCTTTTTTTCAGCATCGATAACGAAATCGTTGTGGCGAACCTGGTTCCTTCCCTGTCCTTTCTCTTGCTGCAGAAGCTGTTGTTCATTCTTCCGTACTTGGCCATTTTGTTCTTTATTCACTATGTACGCCTCTATCTGAGCGACAGGAGCGGGCACTGGTTCAAGGCATTTCGCTGGGTTTCCTACGTATATTTGGCTTTGCTCGTCTTGCTCCCGAATGATCGTCTGCTAATTCTATTGTGGCCCGGCATTTTGTTGCAGATTGTAGCTTTCGGCTTCATTTTTACCTCTGTTTTTCGCAATCGCCACCATGGGGTGCGGATTTATTATATTTTGCTCGGCGTGTTCTTTTTGATTATCAGTTGGATCTTTGCCCAGACCCGCTATCAGTTGGCGCTGGATAGCCCCTATTACATCATTGTCACGCTGCTGCTGGTCGTGCTGTCGCAGTCGTTCCTCATGGCGGATCGGATTCGCGGAGCTTTCCTGCGGAGTGAACGCTTGGCTCAGCAGCTGCTGGTCCATGACCGGCAAAAGGATGAATTTTTGGCAAAAACGTCGCATGAGCTGCGTACGCCTTTGCACGGGATCATCAATCTGTCGGAGACGCTGCTAGAAAACAAGAAGAAGCCGCTTGCAGCGGAGCACCGTGAGAACATCAGGCTGCTGCATCTGATCGGGCGGCGGCTTGCAGGATTGGTAAATGACATCCTTGATATGAACCGGATTCGGTACGGTCAGCTCGATGTACAGCCGAAGCCGGTCGATTTGTACGTATCGACCCGATTCGTCATGGAGACGTTGTCGATCGCGCCCATCAAGAGTGGCGTCCGGCTTGCGGACGAGCTGCCTCCCGCGCTTCCTCTTGTCCTGGCAGACGAGAACCGGCTGCGGCAAATTTTGCACAATCTGCTTGAGAACGGATTAAAGTACACTGACCGGGGAATGGTCTCGATCTCGGCCGAGAGGCGGGGGGAGCTGCTGGCTGTTTCGGTTAGCGATACGGGGAGGGGAATTCCGGCAGAAGTCATGGACGATTTGTTTCAGCCGTTCTTCCAACATGACGAGGAAGGTTCCCATTCGCGTGATGGCATCGGGTTGGGTCTTAGCATTTCGAAGCAGCTGGTCGAGCTGCAGGGCGGGCAAATGCACGTCGAGTCCGAGGTGGGCCGGGGCTCCCGGTTCACGTTCACACTGCCTATTGCCTGGAGCGGAGAGCATGAGGCAGCTGCGGTGACGGAAATCGCCGAAATTGACGAATATACAGGGGATAAGGAGTACGCAGAGTACAAGGAATTTACAGCATATCAGGAGAACTTGACACCGCTCTCCGCCCTCCCATCCGCGTCCGGTGGACAGGAGGAAAAGTTCCATATTTTGATCGTCGACGATGAACCCTCCAATCTGAAAGTAGCGATGGACGCGATCGCCTCCATGGGCCATACGTATACGACGGCGAGCGGCGGGACGGAGGCCCTGGAGGCACTCCGCGGAAAGCAGAAGCCCGACCTGGTGCTGCTTGACTTGATGATGCCCGGCGTATCGGGGCTCGACATTTGCCGGGAAGTCCGTTCTCTGCACGGGCTGGCCGAACTTCCGGTGCTGATGCTGACCGCCTCGGGACAGACGCGCGACATCCTGGCCGCCTTTGCGGCGGGGGCCAACGACATTTTGCATAAGCCTTTTGAATTGGCGGAACTCCGGGCCCGGGTGCAGTCGCTGCTCGCGATGAAAAGCTCGTCGGAGCGGGCAGTGCGCCGGGAAATGGACTTTTTGCAGGCACAGATTCCCCCACATTTTCTGTTCAACAGCCTGAATGCCTTGGTTGGGCTTAGCTACAATAATGTGGACAAGCTGCGGGAAACGATCCATCATTTGACCACCTACCTCCGCGCCAAATTTATGTTTGTTTTTCACGGGGATGAAGTCCCGCTGGATAGGGAATTGGAGCTGGTTCGCGCCTATCTGGCGATTGAGCAGCTTCGATTCGGTCAACGGCTGGCTGTCCGCTATACGATCGACGAAGACGCACACTGCTTGCTGCCCCCGCTCACCCTTCAGCCCATTGTCGAAAATGCCGTCCGCCACGGGATCGGGCAAAAGCCTGAGGGAGGGACCGTGGACATCATCATTCGCTCTGCCGACAGAGGTGTGGAGATCGTCGTCGAGGATGACGGGGCCGGGATGGACGAGGCCACCCTAAAACGGCTGGAACAGGGAAAGGCTGGTGGAATCGGTATCGGTAATGTAAACCGCCGGCTGCAAATGAGGTACGGGCGAAATTTAGAGATTCATAGCCGCCCAGGCAAGGGAACCAGAATAACGATTTATTTGACGGAGGAGCGTTATGTGGAGAGCCATTCTGATTGACGACGAAGAGATCGCGCTTGACGTCATGGATATTATGTTGAACGAGGTTGGCGGCGTGGAAGTGGCGGGCAGGTTTCAGTTGGTTGCCGAAGCGCTGGCACAATGCGGCGCCCTTCAGCCGGATTTAATCTTTTTGGATATCGAGATGCCTGGAGTGAGCGGGCTGGAGGCTGCAGGAGCGCTGGCTGCGAGCTGTCCAGACGCAGAAATTGTCTTTGTCACGGCCTATGATCAATATGCGATTGATGCGTACGACACCGACGCCATCGGATATTTGCTTAAACCCGTCGCGAAGGACAGGCTTGTTAGGGTACTGTCCCGTTATGCGAACCGGCAAGCCAAAAAGGAAAGCCGTAGCGGTGACTCTGTCGTAGGGAGCTCGCTGAGTGTTGCCGGTTTAGCGGCTGAACCGGAAAGTCGTGCGGAAGATAAGCCGGCATTGTCGCTTAAAGTGCTGGGCAGCATGGAGCTCTATGCCCCGGACGGCCGGCTGTTGACATGGCGTACTAAGAAAACGAAGGAGTTGTTCGCATTCCTCTGGCATCACCGGAGGCAGCCGGTTTACAAATACGCCATCCTGGAGCATTTATGGCCGGATGATCCGGCGGAGCGAGGGCAAAAGCTGCTGCATACCTCACTCTATTATTTGCGGAGCTTGTTTAAGTCGGTCGGATACGAAGCGGTTGTGAAGTACGGAGATGATCGTTACTGGATTGATGCGTCGTCTGTTCGCAGCGATTTGGAAGATCTGCTTGGGGGACTGGAGCAGGGAGGAGCTGGAGCTGACATCAAGGACATCCTTCAGCTATATGCCGGCGACTACTTGGAGATGGAGTATTACGATTGGGCAAGCGCCTACCGGATCGAGCTTCGCTCTACCTTGTTGTCAACGATGACTGCGGCTCTGGACCGGGCGAAGGATGAATCCCGCATGCTGCTCCTCTGGAAGCTGATCGAAGTGGAGCCAAGCCAAGGGCATTATTATGATTTGCTGGCGGATGTTTTAAGCAGGTCCGGGGATCAGGCTGGCGTCCGCCAGGTGCATTTCATGAAGGAGCAGATGCGTTTAGACGAAGGTTAGAACCGTAGAGTAATCGCTAAAAATGTCGAAAAATGGTCTTCAGACATGGGTCTGGAGGCCGTTTTTGTCGTTTTTTGGGAGTATTGTTGTGAAAATGTTGAGAGCTGCTTGTTACAATGAGACTCAAATGCAGGCGATCTCATGACCATGAGGTCCGTAATTTACCTATTCAGAAAGAGAGGGTCAGACATGAACGCACAGAAGAGGAACAACACCGCTTGCAGCGCGGTCATATCCGTCGTTATAAGCCTGGTCATGTTGTTCGGGGCGATTCTCCAACTGGTGGCGGTGCCAGGACAAGCTTCCGCCGCGAAAGGAGTCGTATGGAAGCCGATCGACGGGGGTGGGCTCAGCGCGGGTACAAGTGCGAACTCCGGCTCGAGGGACCCGAGCATCGCGATCTGGAACAACCAATTGTATGCTGCATGGTCAGAGCAAAAGGAATATATGAATAACCCGATGCAGCAGGGAACAGAAATAAGAGTAATGCAGTGGGACGGCAGTCAGTGGTCGGCAGCTGATGACGGGAGTGGCCTGAACTTTATGTCGAGCAGCAGTGCAAGCAGTCCTTCGCTTACAGTATTTCAGGGCTGTTTGTACGCCATCTGGTCGGAAGCTGAAACTTCATTCATGGGGGGGTATCCGTTCAACCAGATTATGGCCAAGAAAAATTGTGGGGACGGATGGGTCTCTACGACAAGTGGAAGCAATCCGGTAAGCGGCAGCGGCAGAGGTGAAATGCCGGTGCTCCTCGTTTATCACGACGAATTGTATGCGACTTGGATAGGTACTTCGGACGGGAGTACGGGCCGTAAAATTCAAGTGAAAAAATATGACGGCAGCGTCTGGACCAACGAAGCGGTGGATATGACGTTCGTTCCAAACGGAACGGCATTTGGGCCGCGGTTCGCAGTCTATCAAGACGAGCTTTATTTAACTTGGAGCGAGCAAATGGTCGACAGCCCATATTACTCTTATATTCCTGTCATGAAAAGAACGATCAACGGTGCAGGAAAGGTCAACTGGGGGAACGTATCGGGGAATTCGGGGATTACGAATACGACGACATCGGCAGGAAGCCCGGTTCTGCAAGCCTATAACGGGCTGTTATACGCGGTATGGAGGGATAACAATCCCGCTCAGTTGAAGGTAAGCAGCTTCGATGGAAGCATCTGGAGCCCTGTCGGCAGTGGGAATTTGGATAAACCGGAGGGGGCCCAATCACAAGCTCCGAATTTATTTGTATATAATGAGAAACTGGTTGCCGTTTGGAACGATGTGAATTCACAAGGGTTCCAGTGGGACCTCCGGGTCGTGGAATACGATGGCACGAATTGGAGCCCGGCGGACCAGGGACTGGCGGACACGAATCTCGGCAACGTTACTTCTTTTGCCATATTGAACAATGCCATGTATCTAGCCTGGTCCGACGTCTCAAAAATTCATGTGTCTGAGCGTCGGGAACCGCCTGCTGCCCCTACAGGATTACAAGCTGTTGCAGGAAATGGGGAAGCGGAGCTTAGCTGGAATTTGGGGAGCGGGGTTGCGAAGTACAAGATTTATCAAGGCACCGCCAGCGGGGTGTACGGCCCCGATCCGATTGCGACGGTAGATGGCACGACCGGCCATTATAAAGTTCAAGGGCTTGAGGGTGGAACGACCTACTACTTCGTCGTGACGGCCGTTAACGGTAATGGGGAGAGCTCCTTCTCGGTGGAAGCGAGCGCACAGCTTACAACGCAGATTGCGACGGTAAGCTACTTGCCTGGAGATCACGGCACGATTAGCGGAACGAGTGAACAGGTGACGATCGGCGAGCACCCGGCGGCGGTACCGACGGTCACGCCTGAAGAGGGGTACCATTTTGCGGGTTGGAGCAGCGATGGAGGCATTACAAAGCTTAGCAGTCAAGAGGTAGCGACATCTACGGTGACGGCTGATGTGACGTATACCGCGTATTACACGGCGTTTGTTATGGGGGACGCGGATGGTGACGGTAAGGTGACGGCTGCGGACGCGCTTCTGTTGAGCAAATATATCAAAGGCAAGATTACGCTGACGCCGGAGCAATTGCAGGCGCTCGACATGAACGGCGATGGGCAATGGGACGATGAGGATGTTAAAGCGATCCTTGCCATCTCCGTGGGAAAGGGTTGATTCAATGCGTTGGAAAAAAGTGATTTTGACAATGCTGGCGGCCGTTATGCTTTTGCCTTTCGGAACGATGGGCTATGCCGAGTCGGATATAGCGTCAAATTCGATGAAGGTAAGCAGCGATGAGGGGTATCCTGGGGAATCTGTGGATGTTTCGGTGTTTTTGACACCGGAGGACTTGATCAACCAGTACGACATTTCGATCGGTTTTGATGCTGCATCACTCGAATTGGTGTCTGGGAATGAAGTTACAGATGAATTGGATGTCCCTTCAAATGGGGGAAGCTTTGAAACGGATTTCTCCAGCAATGGGACGATCCAGGTAAAAGCCAATCCGGTAATAATCATGGAAGAAACTGAGGCATTCACCCTTCATTTCAAAATTAAGGATTCTGCAGAGCCTGGTGAATTGGACCTGACCGTTCTCAAGAGCGAACTTTACGAGGGTAATATTATTGCCTCCACAACGGTGGAAGCGGGCAAAATCACCGTAAAGGCAGCGAATGCTAAACACACCGTGACGTTCGATTCTCAGGGAGGTAGCACGGTAGAGCCCGCGACAGGCGTGGTCAGCGGCACGACGATCAGTGCTCCGCCATCGCCGACGAAAGCGGGATACACTTTCGAAGGCTGGTACAAGGAAGTAGAGGGAGCGAACGCGTGGAACTTTACAGAAGACGCGGTGACGTCCGATATGATACTGTACGCGAAGTGGGTAGCGACTGCGCAGGAGCAACACACCGTGACGTTCGACTCGCAGGGAGGTAGCACGGTAGAGCCTGCGACAGGTGTGACCAGCGGCACGACAATCTCGGAGCCGCCGACACCGACGAAGGCGGGCTACACGTTCGAAGGCTGGTACAAGGAAGCAGAGGGAACGAATGCGTGGATTTTCGCGGAAGATGCGGTAACGTCCGATGTAACGCTGTACGCGAAGTGGATGCGGCACGCGGCGCAGATTCAGATTAGCTCGGTGAGCGGAACGCCTGGGTCTACGGTGGACGTACCCGTCGCAGTGGCTGATTCCACCTACGGGATAGCAGCCTACGGTGTACAGATTGATTTTGACACGGAGGCCTTGGAAGTAACAGGCGTTACAGAAAATGCGGGTGATTACTTCGACTCCAATTACGATAATGACGCAGGCTGGCTCAAAACGGCATGGGTAGACAGCGATGCGGGCGATACGCCGATCAAGGCGGGAGATAAGTTGTTTACCGTAAGCTTCAAAATTAAGAGCGGGGCAGAACTAGGCGTTAAGAAACTGACGGTGCAGACGGAAGAGCCGACGCTTTTCTCAATCTTGGATGCATTCGGGGCTGAGATGGAAAAAACGTTGATCCCTGGCAAGGTAACGGTCAAAGAGGGACCAGTGCAGCACGCCGTGACGTTCGATTCACAGGGAGGCAGTGCAGTTTCCAGCATCACCAATGTGGACAGCGGCACGATAATCAGCGCTCCGCCAGCGCCGACGAGAGCGGGCTACACCTTCGCAGGCTGGTACAAAGAAGCAGCGGGAACCAACGCTTGGAACTTCGCGGCGGATACGGTCACGTCCGATATGACGTTGTATGCGAAGTGGACAAGCAATGGTTCAAACGGTTCAAACAACTCGAACAATTCGAATAACTCTGGCACGCCATCCATTCCAAGCACGACGACCCCTAGTAAGCCTGCTGGTCTTCAAGTCATTGTCGATGGCGTTGTGAAAGACCAAATTGCTGCTGGTTCGACCACTAAGGAGAACGGCAAGTCGGTGCTGACGGCAACGATTGATCCGTCCAAGCTGGCTGATCAGCTCAAGCAGTCGGCAGATAAGTCCACCGTGGTTATTCCCGTAACTACCAGTGTGGACAAGGTATCGGTGGTTTTGACGGGTGAAGCGGTGAAGAGTATGGAAAACAAGCAAGCGGTGTTGGAGGTACAGACGCCAAGCGGTACCTACAAGCTGCCTGCCGGACAAATTGCCATCGACGATATTTCCTCTAAACTGGGTGAACAGGTCAAACTTTCGGACATTATTGTTCATGTGGAGATTGCCAAGAGCGATGAGGCTGCGGCGGTTCTTGCAGAAACTGCGGCGGCCCAAGGAAATTTTGATGTTGCGGCTCCGCCTGTCACCTTTAATGTAACGGCTTCCTACAATGGTAAAACGGTAAGCGTCGAGCAGTTCAGCAGCTACGTGGAACGCGAAATTCCGCTTCCCGCCGGCGTTGATCCGAGCAAGGTGACAACGGCAGCTGTGCTGAACACGGACGGAAGCGTACGTCATGTCCCTACCTATATCACGACTCGTGATGGGAAGCACTATGCAGTAGTGAACAGCCTCACCAATAGCGATTACTTCCTGATCTGGAATCCGAAAACTTTCGCGGATGTGGAAGGACATTGGTCGAAGCAGGCCGTAAACGACATGGCTTCTCGTATGATTGTCAAAGGTACCGATGAGAACCATTACAATCCCGATGCGGTCATTACACGGGCGGAGCTCGCAGCCATCGTGGTCCGGGCGTTGGGATTGTCCGACAACGACAGCGGCAACGGCACCAGATTCAGCGATGTCAATTCTGCTGATTGGTATGCAGGCGCTGTCGCCAAGGCTGTGGAATACGGCTTGATCGAAGGCTACGAGAATCAGACGTTTGCTCCTAACCGGACGATTACCCGGCAGGAAGCGTTGGTGATCATGACCCGGGCGATGAAGCTGGCTGGTCTTGAAGCCGACGGTGCCGATGCGGAGTCCTTGCTGTCTTCGTTTGCGGACCGGGCAGCGATTGCTTCCTGGGCTAAGCCGGCCATGGCCGCAGCCGTGAAGAGCGGCCTCGTGGAAGGATCGGCTGAAGGCTTGGCGCCGACTGGAAACCTGACACGCGCCGAAACTGCGGCGATTGTACAGCGGTTTTTGATCAAGGCCAACCTTATCGATAACCGATACGTCAACTAGTTACGAGAACGTAAAGTTTTTAAAGCAGCATAAAACCAGCCTCCTATCCTTATCAAATGGAAGGGGAGGTTGGTTTTTTCTATATGTTCGTTTTCTTCAACAACAAGAGAATGTACCTCCAATTGCTAGTTGTGTCTAACAATTGGGGTACAGTTCATATCCTTGAGCGTCATTTTTAAATGATTTATATCATGCCTTAGGCATTTCGTTAAAGAAAGCGACATCCTCAATCGGCAATCTGACCGTCGGGTGTCCGGGTGTCGCCGCCTTACCGATGGCGATAAGCATAACAGGAGCGTATCTCTCCGGAATATCGAACGCTTCTACAAATTTAGCCTGGTCAAAGCCGCCCATCGGGACCGTATCATAGCCCTTAGCGCGGGCGACGAGCATAAGCTGCATGGATACCAATCCACTATCAATAAATACCTTTCGGAGAACATTCTCTGGAGGCATGCTCGCAAACATCCCTTGATAGCGTTCCACGAACGATTTTGCTGTCTCTTCAGGCATGTAACCCGCATCGACCGCCATTCCGTAAATTTTCTCGGCCAATGTGTAGCCTTCCAAATCTCCGAGTACCGCAATGACAGCCGAAGCCTCAACCACTTGCTGCTGATCGAAGGCGATCGGAAGCAGTTTTTGCTTCAGCTCCTGCGAATCGATGACGAGAAACCGCCAAGGCTGAAGGTTGGCGCCTGAAGGAGCCAACGTAGCTTGCTGCAAGATTTCTTTCATTTCCTCTCGTGAGATTTTTACATCGGAATCATAGTAGCGGACGGACCGCCGATCTTGAATAACGTTAAAAAACGGTTGCTGCTCCACCGTTTGGGACGATTGTGCAACGGACATGCTTCTCTCCTCCTCATCATTACTGTGCTCCATGTAGGCACAATATGTTAAATATAATGCAGTCGAACTATTAACTGAAGTTAAATAAATTACAGTTACAAGCTCACATTGCCTGCGGTCTTCGAATGCCAGACCTGATGGAACAATCTCATGCACTCTCTGTATGAAGCAATACCTCAAACGCTCCCTAAGCTTTATAAGACTGTTCATCCTTAAACTGAATCATAGCAGTTAAATAAGTCCTACTGTTACTATAAATTATTAAATGTATAATCTAAAGTAGACACATTATTTTTATATAGCTTCATAAAATAGACTACCTATATTTTAGTCAGGAGTGATTTCTGTGGACGTAAGCAAAGAGGACGAACAATGCCTCATCTCTATTCGTGAAGCCTTGGAGGTTGTTCGCGGTAAATGGTCTATTTTGGTGCTTACCTTACTTAGTCTGGGTCCGCAACGATTTAATCAAATGCGCAGAAATTTAGACAATATCAGCATCAAATCTTTAACGGATGTCCTGCGACACTTGGAGCGGTATGAAGTCATCAATCGCCAGGTTTTCCCCACTTCACCTGTAACCGTGGAGTACTCGCTAACGGATAAAGGAAAGGCGTACATTCCTGTGCTTCGCGAGTTGCGCATATGGGGTGAAAACTGGGGGGAACATCCGAAGCTCGTTGACGATAGTAAAACGTCGCTGCAGCATAAGCGTTAAGCCAGCACACCTGTAAATCCTAAGCCAGTCATGAGATCATAGGCATATCTTAAATCAAGAAGCACCCCGAATTTCTCTTCGAGGTGCTTTTAAGTTCCTGATGAAAGCTATGAATAAAGTCAATAATTTGATTAAAATACCCAGAGTCGTCTGACATTTTGTGTTAGGACAACTTTATTAGTTGGTTCAAACCCTATTGCAATACAGAAAAACTCTCCCTACTGGGCAAAACTGTTTCTCTAGACCCACTCAAATATCATTTTATATAATGGTCAGGAACTCTAAACCAGATAGGAGAGCTCGTGGTGGTGACAACCAAAAAGAAAAACAATGCCGAGTTTGGGGCCTGGCTGAGCATTATGGTGTACATTGCTTTATCTCTACTAAAATTGGTCATTGGCTATTTTTCGAATTCTAAAGCTCTAATGGCGGACGGTTTGAATAATACGACGGATATCATTGCTTCGATCGCTGTGCTCGTTGGCTTGAAAATATCGAAAAAGCCGGCTGATGCAGATCACAGATACGGGCACTCTCGTGCGGAAACCGTAGCTTCTATGGTGGCCTCCTTTATTATGGCTGCCGTTGGTATCGAGGTTCTGATCAGTTCTGTTACTAAATTCATTCAGGGGGACTTTCAATCCCCCAGTGTGATTGCGGCTTGGGTAGGCCTTTTCTCGGCGGGAGTGATGTTTTGGGTTTTTCTGTACAATTCGCGCCTGGCCAAAAGAACGGGGAGTCATGCACTAAAGGCGGCTGCGGCAGATAATAAATCGGATGCGCTCGTAAGTTTGGGAACGGTCGTCGGCATTCTGGGCAGCATCTGGGGGCTTCCTTGGTTTGACTCATTAACCGCTGTCATTGTCGGACTTCTGATTTGCAAGACCGCCTGGGATATTTTCTGGGAGGCCTCTCACATGTTAACGGATGGATTCGATGTAAAAGAGCTTGAAAAGTTTACGAACACAGTAAGCGTGATGGATGGTGTGGAAAAGGTTAAAGATATCAAGGCAAGGGTGCATGGAAACCAGATTTTCGTCGATCTTACGATCGTCGTGGATCAAGATATGAGTGTACTAGAGGGCCATGAAATTACGGAGACGATCGAGCAGGAACTCATGGAGAGACACCAGATTAATAACGTCCTGGTTCATATTGAACCTGACTAAGCCATGTACCTTGCCGATACATTTGCTGGATGTATATGTGGGACGGCCATTCAGACTCTTAAGATGAGCCTCCATTTTGGAGGTTTTTTGTTTTGTAAAAATGTTTTTCACCCGTACAACTATTTATGCCAAGTCATATTTTTTAGAAACGGTCAAAAACTGTTTCTCTAGACCCACACGGTATTTGTACGCTACTATTAAAACCTATCGTTTTTACCATGGATACAACTGAATGTGTAAGGAGTTAAAGACGCGTGAACCGTGAAGACAAACAATCGACAATTGCCATTTGGATCAGCTTCATCAGTAATATTGTGTTAACCGCCATTAAACTCGGTGTTGGATTCTTGTCCAATAGTCCAGTACTCATTGCCGACGGCGTTCATAATGCAGGAGACGTCGTCGCCACAGGTGCAGCCCTCAGTTCCATGCGAATTTCCAAACAGCCCCCGGATGAGGATCATCCATATGGTCATGGCAAGGCTGAGGTGGTCGGAGCAGGGGTCGTGGCCATCATTCTAGCGCTGGCGGCTCTATATATGGCCTATCATTCCGTTATGGTGCTGTTCGAACCCCCGCACAAAACAACCGTCGTCGCCTTGGCCGCAGCGGCTTTTTCTTTGGTATTGAAGCAAATTCTGTATGTTTATACGATGGCCATTGGAAAACGTCATCGAAGCAGCGGGCTCATTGCCACAGCTTATGACCATCTTGCGGATGTCTATGCTTCCATTGCAGCGGTCATCGGCATCGCATTGGGAATGATCGGCGATCATTATGATATCGCGATTCTCTCCTATGGAGATCCTATTGCCGGAATCGTTGTCGCTTATTTGGTTTTAAAGCTCGCTATTCATATGGGAAGATCCTCGGTAGATGTTCTGATGGAGAAAAACGTTGACTTGGAGAAAATGAACGAGCTTACGGAGTTAGTCAAAACGGTTCCGGAAGTAAAGCGTTTAGACCGCCTTCGTGCGCGGGACCACGGCCATTATATTATTGTTGATATTAGAGTCGGGGTGGCGGCTGAGCTTAGTGTTCAGGAAGGGCATGATATTTCCAGAAATATTAAACAAACGATTATGGAGCATCACTCGGATGTCGGAGAAGTCATGGTTCATTTAAACCCTTGGTATGAAGAGTAGCCCTCAAACTTGCGCATGATGCTGAGCCTTCATATTCTATTCATTCCGCCTGTTCAGTTTTCGAATCAGCAGCATGCTCACTTCGACCCATAGCCAGCTATAGAAGAGTGAAAAGACAAAAATTAAAGCGGCTGTCTTGAAATCAATGGCGGGCGACACGGCCGGCCCAAGCACAGGGAATCGAAAGACGCTGAGCAGCAGCAGGATGCCGGAACATAATACAACCGCTCCAACCAGAACGGCTGCCAAACGTGTTTTCAAATAGAAGAGGGACAGCCCAATTCCAAGGGCTAATAATCCTGTCGTTAGCGGGAAAACAACCAGTTCGCTGGGTTGGATGAAAAGGAGAAGCAACAGCGTGAGCACATAAGCGAGCAATCCGGAACCGGCGGATAAGAGAGAGGATATGACAATGGGCGCTGTAGCAAAGGGACTGAACAAAAAACCTATGCCTGGCAGAATTCCGCCCATGGCTTGAAGCAATGCGGCAATGGAAGATAGGAAGGCGACAGCAATCATTTTTCTTGTCGTAAATGTCCCTATACCTAACCGTGTGCGCGTTTCATCGATCCCTGTACGTGAAGCGGATCCGACCCAGTAAATTTTGATCTTGCCCATCATCTTTGATATCTCGCCACCTTTAGATGAAAATACGGATCAGAACCAGCGTGAGCGCAAATCCAACGAGGACCCCGTCCCGCCAACCCAAACGTAAGGAATCCGCCTGGCGTTCAACTCCGGGAAAGCAGCGTGCTTCCATAGCAAACGCCAGTTGGTCCGCACGGCGGAAAACGGAATAAAACAAAGCCAAGAAAATGTTAAGGCGACGCTGGAGGGTGATGCGGAGACTGGTGCTGCCAGAACGGGCATTTCTGATTTTGGCCAACTTAAACATCATGTCGATTTCTTCGATCAAAAGGGGCATAAATCGGAATGCCAACGAACACATGAGTACGAATTTTCGAACAGGAAACCGAAAGAAGCGGAGCGGTTGCAGGATCGCTGCTAACCCCTGCGTAAGCATTCTTGGAGAGGTCGTTAATGTGAACGTAGTTGTCGTCACGATCATTAATGCCAGTTGACAGGGAACGGCCATCGCTTGAGTTAAGCTAGGATTGATCAGCAGATGATACACAAATAACCCCAATAGCAGAGGCAGGAGTCCTTGAAGTCCAGCCCATAAATAGGCGATCGGAAGCCTGGAAAGCAAGAGGAGCACGAGGGAGGAAGCTGCAAGGATAAGGATATCTTGTAACCCCGCTGAATTGGCGACCAGGAAAAGATAGGTTGCAGAAAATATCAGTTTGGCGCGGGGATCAGCGCTATGAACAAAAGAGCGTGTATTCATGAATGAGCCGAAAGGCATCAGTCTAAGCCATTGCACTCGTCTTGACTCCCTCCCACGCCCATCTCCCTGATGTATGACACCAACTGGTCCTCCTTATAAATGCTTCGCGTTCGATGTCCGGCAAATCTTTTCTCGAATAGATCCAAGAAACGAAGCAGGGGAGTTTTCACAAAGCCGATTTGTTCAAGCTCCAGCCAGTGCGAACGAATTTCAGAAGGATGGAGGTCTGCGTATAATCGGCCATGTTCCACAACAAGAATTCGATCGGAGTACTCCAGCGCTTCTTCAAGCCGATGTGTGATGTAGCAAACGGTCATGCGCTGTTTCAAATGGATCTGCTTGATGCAGGTGAGGATGTTAAGGCGCTCCAGGCTATCCAGGCCGGCCGTCGGCTCGTCGAGGATTAAGATGTTCGGCTCAGCGGCCAAAACACCGGCGAGAGCTGCCCGGCGTAATTCACCACCGCTGACTTGAAAAGGTGATGCATTCTTATACCGTTCACTGCACAAGCCAGCGTCCTCTAGATATTGATGTACCCTCTCTTTAACATCCTCATCTGTAAGCCCTAAATGCTCCAATCCGGCAGCAATATGGTTAAATACGGTATCCTCCGTGACTTGGTGCTCGGGATATTGCGGCAAATAGCCAAGGACCCTCCAAGCCCGGCGGCGGTTGGACTTTTTATTCATATCGTAAGGTCCGACCTGGACGTGACCCGAGGCAGCGTGGAGCAAACCGCAAATCAATTGCACCAATGCGGTCTTTCCACTTCCGTTCGCCCCCATAACGGCTACAAACTGGCCCGATGGGATGCTTAATGAGATCCCCTCCAGAGCTGTCCTTGTATATGGAGTTTTCGGGGAATGAATGCCGGTTACATGTGCTAAATGAATATCCATCATCACTCCACCGATTCAAGCCATGACTCTATCCCCCAATTTGCCGCGATGTCGCGCATGCGAGTCCTAAAAGGAGGAAGAAGCCGGCAATCTTTAAAAATGGACGAATGCTTAACAGCCTCCAGCGGCGGGCCATCATAACGGATATCACCTTCATGCATCATGACAAGGCGATTACCATAAAACATGTCCTCCACCTCGTTCGTGACTACAATGATCGTGCAGCCTTTTTGATGGAGGTCGGTCATCAGCGCATACAGCTGTCGGGTGCTTATTGCATCAAGCATGGAGGCGGGTTCGTCGAACAGGATGATCCGGGGCCGCATGACAAGAACGCCGGCGATCGCCAACTTCTGCTTCTCTCCGCCGGACAGGAAATGGGGAGGAGAGTCCTGTTTATCAGGCAGCCCGAGTAAGCTCCACACTTCCCGGCACCGGGATGCGATTTCGTCACTAGGGAACCCTAAGTTATACAATCCAAATGACGTATCTTCCTCGACAGTGATCCCCACAATTTGGTTTTCGGCGTTTTGAAATACCATACCCACTTCTTTTCGAATATCGATGAATTTCTCGGGTTCACTTGCCGACATTCCGCAAACGATGACTTCTCCCTTAGTAGGCTGAAGGAGGCCGTTCATTAAACGAATGAATGACGATTTGCCCGAGCCGTTTGCACCGAGGATGGTCACCCAATCCCCTTCATCAATATGGATGTTAATTCCACGAAGTACCCAAGGCTGGTGTGAATCGTACCGCAGCCATACGTCCGTTAACGAAAGAACAGGCTTCATTTCTGAGCCCCCCATTTTTGAAGACCATCGTTCATCATGTATATTCCGTTCCCGTTTTCCATAGAAGGGGAATTCCGGCACGACCCACCGCCATATTCTTTTCGGCCGCTCTTGAACACAAAACCCCGCTCATTGAGCGGGGTCCAACGCTTCCTCATCCTTATTCGTAGCTTCTTCCACCACGCCGTACCGCTCCAGCGCCTTCACCGAAGCCTCCAGCATGCGTCTCTTCACATCGTCTCCTTCAAGCACCCGCACCCGTTGCCGGTTTACTTTGAATGGACTCAAGCGTGGGCGTTCCAAGTAATGATCACTTTACACCATACCATACGGTATGGTATGTTGAAATCGATGTAGAGATCATGGTTTTTAAGGGAGTCGATAGGATGTCAACAAAAATGAAACTGAAATGGCTGGAGGAGGGGTTTTCACTACTGGGAGAACAAGGTGCGGGCTTCTTAACGATTGATACACTCACAAGCCGCTTAGGAGTGACGAAAGGGTCATTCTACCATCACTTTAAGAACTGGCAAAACTATAAAGAAAACCTTCTCTCTTTATATGAAAATGAGAGAACGCTCAGGACCATAAATATTGCAGAACAACAACTTTCACCACTCGATAAGTTTGAACTCATCATGAAGACATCACTAGAACGAAGATACGAACTGGACGTGGCCATACGGGCTTGGGCCTTACTGGACCCGTTTGTTGCATCATACCAGCAGCGTATTGACGAAAAACGACTCGAATATCTCGAAGAGATTCTCTGGCAACACTGTCATGATCGTGAACGTTCTCGCGATATGGCTAGGCTATTTTACAGCCTCCATGTGGGAGGTCAACATCTCCTTCCGCCCGTCCAAGGTCAAGATCTAGAAAAACTCTACAGAGAGATACAGAAGCTCTTATGACACTCACTCGTTCTAAAAGCTGGGTTGCGTACGCGACCAGTATCTGGATGGTCGTTTTTGCAGCGGCTCATATTTACTCGGCTCTCGGAGGATACTATGCGATTTCGAGCGATCCAGGCACTAACAACATCGATTCAGTAGAAGTAGCTGCCGACATTATCGTATCCATCATGTGTTTGGCAGGTGTTTTCGTTTCTCTCGCGGCTGTCCGGTCATGGGGTATTTTGGTACCGCGGTGGATTGTGTTAATACCTGCTTGGGTTGGGTGTTTCCTGCTTGTCCTAAGAGGGGGAGCTGGGGGAATCGACCAGATGATGAGAGTATCCGGGATCCTTCCTTATGGTTTCTTCGGAAGTTCGGGATCGGTTTATGTCATTTGGGCAGGTAGGTTTTTTGATGCCTATGTGATGATCGGGGCGATTCTTCTAGTAACAACAACCCGGATTTACCTGCGTAGGACGCGGAAATGAAAGTAATAAATGAGGAGTTGTTTGTAAATATGGTTTACAGAAAGAGGGGCTGAAATGTCTACAGCGCAATCAAAAAGAACTGGCCAGGTTATGCGTCATTTGTTTGGGTTTCTGTATTTATATTATTCCATATTTATTGGGCTTTTGGTGGGCGCTTTGGCCTTGGTGACGCATCGAGTCCAATTCCTCCTCTTCCCACGAGTCTTTCGGAATGGATTTATTTTTACGTTGTCATCATTATGTTTGCTGCCGGCACTATCGTTCCCCTTGCAACGATTCGATCTTGGAGGCGGTATTTTACTCGCCTGATGATAGTAATTGCATGTTGGATTGGATGCGTAGTATTGATTCTGCGTGGAGGCGCAGGATTTGTCGACGATTTTTTTCGGTCAACGGGCCTTCTGCCAAATGGGATCACTGGACTGACGTATGAGCAAACATATGGAGATGAACATATATCAACGTATACGCTATGGTCAAGCCGGGCAATGGATGGGTACTTTATTCTTGGCGGCGTTCTCTATGGTTTGACTGCTTGGTTCTATCAGAGCAGAATAGCCTCGTTGTTGAAGTCGAAAAAAAACCGACCTCATCATACGAACTCAACAAATGACGCCGGATAAAATTCTAGACGTCACGGCGTCACAGAATACCATACTTCATCGTTAAATGTGCAAAGTTGAAAGGGGTGCATTTCGATGAAAGAAGTGAGATGTGTCGTCGTTGGGGGAGGCCATGTAGGCCTCCATGCGGCTAAAGAGTTGGGGAAATCGGCCAAGGAGCTCGGGCGGACGATTCGGGTTACCCTTATTGACAAGGAACCTAACCATATTCGTAAGGTGTTGTTATTCAGGCCGGCCGTCGGTAGAGAGAGGATCGACCTCCCATGGTCTAGTTTGTTGCCTAAGCATATTCAATTCGTTCATGGTACAGTAACAGCCATAGGAAGTGGAGAGAAACATGTTCAATATTTAGATTCGAGTGGAAACGAACACCATCTAGATTATGACATTCTCGTCCTCACAGCAGGCAGTGTCGTGAAACGGCCAAATCAAGACCTTGGCGGTATAGCTCTGACGGATATAAATTCAGGAATCGCCATCAGAGAGAAATGGCGGACGAATATTAGCAAAGCTGCCGTAGAATTCAACCCCCAGGAACGAATGAGGCTTCTGACCGCCGCCGTTGCAGGAGCAGGTATCAGCGGGATCGAGACCGCTGCTGAATTGGGGCTTGCCATGCGTTCTGAAGCTGCCGAGCATGGACTGGATCCGAATCAGGTTCGGATCTACTTGCTTAACGCGAATCATCGGTTATTCATGGAAGGGCCGGATAAAGTAGGTCGAAAGCTGCAAAGTCTCCTAACCGATTACGGGGTTACTGTCTTTCATAAACACGTCGCGTTGCGTGAGAAGGGCGGGGAATTAAGCTTGCAAGATGGGCGATCTTTGCCTGTTGGCTTGTGCATCTGGACACTTGGACTCGAACCGAACCCCATTCTGAGATCACTGGGAGTGCCGCTTACCGCTGATGGCCGGGTTCAAGTTGACGAATGTTACCGAATCGGGGGGGAGGCCGGGTTATATAGTATCGGCGATTGTGCAAGAATCGTCGACCCTGTAACGGGACACGAAGATCCGATGACTTGCAAAGAGGGGATTGTTCAAGCCCGAAGGCTGAGGAAGATCGTCATCGCCGACATAGAAGGTCGCCCTGCTCCCGCCCATAAAGAGCTGCTGAATTTTTTTTGCATCGGAATGGGAGCTGAACGCGGATTACTGTGGACGAGGAAGTGGGGGGTGGACTTCCTTATTACAGGAAAGCTAGCTTGGAGAATCAAAAACTACGGATGGGATGCTGCGAGTCTGTTGAGGTAGTGAAAAGCCATGGATGGGAATAGAGGTAATGAGGTGGAAGAACTTTATGTTCAATATAAAGGATTGATGTTTAAAATCGCGTACCAGATGACCGGCTCGGTAGCAGACGCTGAGGATATCGTGCAGGATGTGTTTATCAAACTTTATGACGTGGACCCCGATCGATTGGCGAAACCTAAAGCCTATCTTTGCAAGATGGTGACCCGCCGTAGTATCGACCTTCTCAAATCAGCACGTAAGCGGAGGGAGCAATACTTCGGTCCATGGTTGCCGGAGCCTGCTCCGACCCCGGAGATGGATGCGATGGAGGCGGTTGTCCGTAACGATTTGCTTTCTTATGCCATGATGGTACTCCTTGAACATTTATCTCCTGCAGAACGTGCCGTATTCGTCCTTCGTGAGGCTCTTGGTTTTGAATATCCGTTAATTGCCGAGTTGCTCGATAAAAATGAAGTAAGCTGCCGTAAAATGATGAGTAGAGCCAGAGGAAAGATGGGCATCTCGGAAAATATACCGGTATCAAACGAATCGAATAATGAAGAATGGGTTCGATTATTTTTAACTGAACTTGAGAAAGGCAATATCAATAAAGTAATGGAGCTGCTTTCGGAAGACGTGCTGATTGTCTCTGACAGTGGAGGTAGAGCGATTGCGGCTATGCGTCCGATCCAAACACGCGAACTTGCAGCTCGTTTCTTACTCGGAGCGTATAGGAAAGCTCCGAAGCTTATAGGAGGGCTTGATATTGGATTGGCGAATATCAATGGCCAGATTGGGATCGTTGCCCGTTCCGGAAGTAAAGTGGTAGCCGTTGCTTTCATGCACTTTGAAAGAGGAAAGTTAAGAAATCTGTACATCCAGAGAAATTCGGACAAGCTGAAGCATATCCTATGATCGAATCCGAGTTTGGGAAGGTGATTCCGTTTTTTTACTTTGACTCATGATAGAAATACTGATGGCCATGGTGTCACGCTACAACACGCCGTTATTTCCGTTGAACGCGATCAGCGAGGTTTTCGCTCACCCGCTCAAGCACCATGATCAGCGCGATACAGAGACCCTGACCCGCAAATCGAAGCCCGCGGTTTCTCGCGGGCTCCACAAGACCCTAGGTCACGACCTTTTCAAGATCGCCGCACCATTTGCTCAAACCATACTTAGCGCCCCATTGGATTCCGGTTTGCTCGAGATGAAGGTTCACTTCTCCTTTTCCTAAATCCTCCAGCGTCCAGGTGACGGTGTGCTGCTAAACTCATTCCTCTTCTTCCCTTAATAGTTGTTTCAAGCGCAGCATATTGGTATTCCAGAACTGGGTGTAGTAAGCCACCCAATCTTGAACTTCACTGAGCGGAGATGCGTTCAGCCTGAATCGCGTTTCTCGGCCGACTTTCCGGTCAAGTACCAGTCCCGCCTCTTTAAGGATGGTCAAATGCTTGGAAACTGCCGTCCGGCCCATTTGAAAATGTGGCGTAAGTTCATGCAGCGGCAGCTCCTCTGTCTCGGATAACAGACGAATCAGGTGGCGTCTGGTTGGATCTGCAATGGCGTCAAACACATCCCGGTTCTCGTTGTTCTCGCTCACAACATCCTCTCCTAAGCTTTTCTCGATTTCCTGATAGGACACTGTTTGGTGACGATTTGATTATATGGCACCATTTAGTGTCGTGTCAATAACGTTATTAAAATGACTTGAGTCGCCGAGATCCCACGCAAACGCGCATCCCCCGGTTCCCAATAACTTCTTGACCCCACTTTACGGTCCTTTAACAAACCGAGTGTATACTGGACGTACAACAGCATATAAACTATTTTACGAAAGGAAAGGGTGCAGCTATGGGAATTCATACGTATTTCCAATCATTAAACGACCTCGAACGCATTATTCGTTGTCCCGGCAAGTTCAAATTTGAAGAGCACAGCGTTTCCGCTCATTCTTGGAAAGTCGTCCAGTACGCCAAAACATTAGCCGATATTGAAGAAACCAACGGAGTCACGGTGGACTGGAAGAAGCTGTACGAAATTACGAGCAGTCATGATTACGGCGAGATTTTTATCGGGGATATCAAAACGCCCGTGAAGCACCACTCCCTCGAACTGCGGGCGATGCTGCAGCAAGTGGAAGAAGGCATGGTCGCCCATTTCATTGACGAGCATATCCCGGCCGAGTTTCAGCCTATATTCCGCAGACAATTGCGCGAAGGCAAGGACGATTCCGTAGAAGGAAGAATACTGGAAGTAGCCGATAAACTCGATCAGATCTACGAAGCTTTTACCGAGCTGCAGCGGGGAAACACGGAAAAAGAGTTTGTCGTCATGTATAGAGATGCCCTCATCAAAATTAAAGGAATCAAGCTTCATTGCGTCGACTACTTTTTGCAGCATATTCTCCCCGATTTAGTAAGCGAAGGATCCAGATCCCCGATCGATATTGAAAAAATTACGAAAGAAGCATTGGCCTCATAAGTTATGATTTGCATGATGATTTGAATTCTCCTGCTTTTCGATCTTACTGAACCTCAATTCGTCCTCTTGAGCTATCCAGCTTCAATAGATTTTTCCTCTTTTTTTTAAAAAATATTTCCCTACATATGCTTTCGAACTAAGATTCAACCATTCCGTTCTGCCACCTCACCGGCATCTCCGTTAGAACTCCACTTCTGCGGCATTTCATCAATTCCTCCTCCCATTTAAGTTCCATTTAAATAAACGGGTTTACTCTAGGGCTATCCCATACAAGCCACAAGGAGTAATCATCCATGAACAATAAGAAAAAGAAGTCCAAGCGAATTCTGCTCATCAGTCTCACGCTGTCCGTTGCTACGGTCGGCGGCATCCTGTACGGACTGGCCGACCGCTATTTGATCCCGCATGTGGAAGAGGTGGTTGCACAGCCCAGCACGGCAGCGGCCATATCGTCATCCGCTTCAGGTACGCAGTCGGCTGCTACAACGAAGACGGCTGCTACGAACTCAGCATCTACGACATCCACGGCCTCAGCGGCAAACGCCACTTCTGACGACTGGAACTACAAGAGCGATAACGTAGATATCTCGGTCAAACAAGTGGAGACCGGCTCGGGCGAGGATAAAATTACGTATTACGTCGCCGATGTTCAGCTGAAGAACGCATCCAATCTTCGGACGGCTTTCGCGGATCATACTTTCGGCCGTAACATTACCGAGCATACCTCGGAGATCGCCTCCGCCAACAATGCCATTTTTGCCATTAACGGGGACTATTACGGGTTTCGAAACGATGGCGTCGTCATCCGGAACGGCACCTTGTATCGCGATGAGCCTGCGCGTGACGGGCTAGCGCTGTTCGCCGACGGGACGATGAAACCGTATAACGAGGAGGAGGTTTCCGCCGAGGATTTACTTGCCCAGGGCGTAACGAATACCTTCTCGTTCGGACCGGTTCTGGTGAAGGACGGCGCGACGGTGCAGGATTTTGATCACGTCAAAATCGATACCAATTTTGGCAACCGGACCATTGACGAGGCCAATCCGCGCACGGGGATCGGCATCATTTCGCCGAATCACTACGTGTTTGTCGTGGTCGACGGGCGGCAGCAGAATTACAGCCGGGGCATGACGCTGAACGAGTTTGCGGAGCTGTTTGAGGACTTGGGGGCGACCGAGGCCTACAACCTCGACGGCGGCGGTTCATCGACCATGTACTTTATGGGCAGAGTCGTCAACAGTCCCGGAGGCAAAGGCCAGGAGCGCGGCGTCAGCGACATTATTTATGTTGGGGAATAAAGGACCGGCGAAGATGAAGGAGGCTACCGACATGACAACCGTATTGATTCCGGCCTATGAGCCTGATCAGAGACTGCTGCAGCTGATTGCCGACCTGAAGGCGGTTTGCCGCTGCAGGATCGTCGTGGTCGATGACGGCAGCGGGGAGGCCTACGGGGAGCTGTTTCATTCGGCGCGTGAGGCCGGCTGCATCGTGCTGACTCACGGCAAGAACCTTGGCAAGGGGCGGGCCTTAAAAACCGGCTTTACCTTCCTGAAGGAGGCGGGGGAGACGGGAGGGATCGTCTGCGCGGACAGTGACGGACAGCATCTTCCGTCCGATATCGTACGGATTGCCGCGGCGGTCGATGAGCATCCCGAGCATATCGTGCTGGGCTGCCGGCATTTTACCGGCAGGGTGCCGCTGCGAAGCCGGTTCGGCAACCTAGCGACCCGCCTGGTGTACACTCTGACGACCGGGCATGCCGTCACGGACACGCAGACCGGGCTTCGCGGCTTCTCTTCGGCGATGCTGGACTGGATGTGCAGCATTCCGGGCGACCGCTTTGAGTATGAAATGAACATGCTGCTGCAGGCACGCGGGGATGGCTATCCCATCCATGAGGTGCCCATCGATACCGTCTATTTGGAAAAAAACAAGTCGTCCCATTTTCGCCCGATCGCGGATTCCGCCCGGATCTATGCCCCTATACTGAAGTTCTGTTCTTCATCCGTACTGTCGGCCGGGCTGGATTTCCTGCTGCTCTTCGCGCTCCAGATGGTTACCGGCAGCTTGCTCGTTGCCGTGGTGGGCTCGCGGTTGTGCAGCGCCATCTTCAACTATGCCATGAACCGGCGTTATGTATTCGTGAAAAGGGACGCCCCCCGGCTGATCGAATCGGCTCCGAAATACTTTGCGCTGGTCGTGCTGATTCTCGTGTTGAATTACGGCCTGATGGTATTGTTTCACGAGATCCTGGGAATCCCGCTTTTCATCGCCAAGCTGCTCACGGAAGGCTTCTTGTTCGTGTTCAGCTACTGGTGCCAGCGCAAATTCGTGTTCCATTCGCGAGCTCGTTCCGGCGGCAGGCCGCCCAAGGCGCATTTTAAGAGATATAAAAAAGTATAAGCTTTGCGGGCTTGAAGTCCTTATATCGCAAGAAAAGCTTCCGCTGAATGCAGTCTGGCTCCCTATAAAAAAAGAGCGATCCAATATGGACCGCTCTTTTTCGTATATTCATAGCTTTTCAAACAGGTCTAGCTTCGATTAAATTCCTCGTTTAAACGGCTCACGTAATGTTCCAGCACGTAATCCCTAACAAATTTCTCCTTAGCCTCGTTGTCCTCTTTCCTTTGAAACAAAACGTTCCTTTTCGTTCGTTCCGGCGCAGGCTTGTTAAGCCAGAGCTCCAAGGCTTCGCTCTCCAGCTGACGCTTTACCCTTCGTTCCGTCAGGTGATCCGCCGTCTTCCGGCTCTGGGTTGGAACAGATGGAGACAAGGCCGCCGCCGCTTCGGTCTGCTTCATAAGAAGCTCGGTGAGACGTTCGATTTTTTCCTGCTCACGCTGCAGCAGTTCGATCAGATGCTGATTAAATTGTTCCTGACTGTTAAATCGATCGATCACGGATTTCTCCAGTTCTGACAAGGCTTCGGCAAGATTACCGCTCACGCGCTCATCCTTGTGGACGCTGGCGTCGTTCACGATCGTGATCGTGGATGATTGGCCGATCAGAAGGGCTTCCTCAACCTGCTCCCCGTTCAGTCCCTTGGAGTATTCGTCGCGGATCCGGGCCAGCGTGGGGATGGCGGTGGAAGATATCAGATAACTTTTATGCTGCTTTTTCGTATGCAAGTGATGTCCGTGCCGGTCCATGTATCGTCTGATTGTTGGCTGAGGAATTTCAAGCTGTCCCGCCAAATCGGAAACTTTCAGCCATTGCTCATCGCTCATGTGCGCTCACTCTCCCATCATCATACGCTCATAGGTGTTTATATTCTGGACGCGGGGGGCTTTTTCCTTCGAGTATGGAACATTTATGGTTCGCTCAATCGCTCACGGATGGATTAGCTGAATTCGAGCAGTTCCAGTAATAACGGAGAGGGATTTCTGATTCTAGCCGTTACTTTATTAGCGTAAGCAGCGTTTATATTTTAGATGCCGAATAGTTCCTATCATGCGTGGTTACGTTAATTTAAACAATAAAATACATTTTTTAAACTTATTGGATGAACGAGTAGATATAATGAATACATTACATATCAACTAGAGAAAGTGAGAGGATTATCATTAACAAAGTCGCGTTATTTTTAACATCAATATTAATATTAGGATCTCTTGTTGCTTGCAATAGTGAACAGACCCGTTCTTCGACAAGTACGGATAAAACAACAAGCACTCAGGTAACGACTCAGCCTGGACAGGAAAATAAGGTGGCCAATGAGGGAACGGCACAGGATACTCAATCTTGGTCTTCGGAAAATAAGGAAGTAAAGCTAACGCCGGGTAAGGAAGAGAATTCATCATATGCTTCGGTAACCGTTGAAGTGAATGGAATGAAGAAGGAATTTAACTGGAGTTTTCCAAAGCTTGAAGAACCCCGGGTTTTCTATGCCGACATTACAGGCGATGGGAAGGAAGAGGCTGTGATCATCTTCAATACGGGAAGAGGCACGGGTTTGAGCATTGATGAAATACATGTGCTGAACAGTAAGGATCTCTCCGAAATCAAAGTACAGAGCTATCAGGAGATTGTCGCCGACCAGATTGAAACAAAGGTTACCCGGAAAAATAATGAGACTTTAGCTATTAAGGTGAAATCGCAGGGAAAAGAATATCAATTTGATTATCATGTTCCCGATCTAAATTTCAAGCAAGACAAGCTCAGCTTCGGGGGTGTCATTAATTACGGGTTGGAAAATCAAAAAATCATCTCCAGGTTAGGGGCGAGTGTCGGAGTGTCTCCCCAATACGTAGGCGATTTCAATGTCACCTATAAATTCGATCCTGCTAAAAATGAATTGATTGCCGATCAAATTACATTTGTACCTTCTGCGGACAATAAATAAAGACAAGGCTGGCCTGGGGCCAGCCTTGTCTTTATTTGAATTCGTTACAGCGTGTAATTAAAAAACGTATGGGCCCCAAGTGCAACTTTGGAGGTAATAACGACGGTGCTTCCACCCGGAAAGTCGTAGTAGAGTTTTCCGTTATCCGTGTAACTCAGTTTATTGAATAACGTTGTTACCGTGTAGAACAACTTGTCGCCAATCGGGTTGGAAAAGCTGCTCAGGTTTTGTGCGACGCCTACGCAATTTTTCCATACGGCGCTGCTTGTATCGGGAGCAAGGCATTTAGCCAGGTTATCGTCCCAAAAACAAGAGAACGCATTCTTTTGCAGGACGACGGCTTCAATCGTGGTCAGGTTTTTAAATTCTCCTGATGTAGCATTTTTTCGGTTCGCCACGACGTAGGCAACGCCGACGCGGGACTCGGAGTCGTTCTCCGTCTCACCGTAAAGTGTTCTTGCCAACAGATCGACGCTGTCACGCCCGTAAAGCTGGTCTCTCGAAGTAAGTTTGTCACCAATTGCCATAAATATGACCTCCTATAAAGTGAAAGTGTAGTTCGCCTTAGCGGCGACTCACTATATAAAGAGGATTTGAGTCTATGATGTACAACCACTCTCGAAATTTAAATTCAGATCACTAATATCGAAACTTCGTATGACCTCGATCATCTTGATGTAGAGCTCCTGCTTCAGGTCCTCTCGGTGATCGGCCGGTACTTGGTACAGTGAAGCTTTAATTTTTGGGGTGAAGGCCGCCAGAATCTGTGCTGTTGCTTCTTTGTCGTTATGTAACTGGGCCCTAACCAATAATTCAGTCATCATAAAATATAGCCCCTTTATGTTACTTTTTCTGTAATTCATTTTTTAAGCTAATAATCGCTTCGCTTAATTCGATTATTTTTTTCTCGAAACGAAGAAGCAGATAAGCGGTGATGGCGATAGGAAAGCCTAAATTGGCAATTACGCCAACGAAGTCGATCTCATTCATAAAACTTCTCCTCCTTCCTCTTGCTCTTTTAGTAACTGGCTTAGCTTGGATAGAGCTTTTAAACGATGCTTGGAGATGTTCTGTTGGGATCCCCCCAGGAGCTTGGCAATTTCCCTGTCATTTAATTGATGGATGAAAGCAAGAGATAAGATCTTTTGCTGCTGCTCCGAGAGGGTTTCATAAGCTTGATAAAGTGTGGGATTCGCGATGTGATGCTTTAGGTCAGGAGATACAGGTTCCGGATCGTAAACCGTCATTAAAGTGGATTCCAGGTTTTCTTGATTGTCCAGGGTTAACGGGTATCGATTAGCCACAAGACGTCTCTTTTTGTCGTGATTAATAGAGTTGTAGTAAATAAGATTGGCCATGTATTTAATGAACCGCCTATTAACATGTTCGTCCGCTGATATAAAGACCACCCCTTTGAAGAGACCATTATATGTAATAAAGAGATGATGAGGGATTTTTTTACAACTACACATAAAAATGAACATATGTTCTGTTTTTGGGCCGTAAAAATAGATCAATTATATTGATCTATGAATAGTTACGGATATGGATTTAATTGTTATATGTTCATAATGCTAACGTACTAATACAGAACATTAATGGATGCACCTTAAGTAGGGATATGAAAACATGAGATCGAATCCCATCCATCTTATGCTTTCTACTTCGGTGTTACGTGAATTTTATGATAACATGATACGTAACAATACGCAATATTATTGGCGTCATCCCCGTTCTCCGTTCCTATCTGACACTGCATACAAAAAGCAGACGCCGGTTTTTACCGGTGTCTGCTAGTCCGACGTAAGAATCGGTCGTATTACAACTTCCAAATCCGATACAAAATCACCGAGCGGAGAATGAGGGTACAGCTCCAAAAGAGCATGATCGCAATGACCGGATGCAGCGCGGACAACACACCGATTCGGGATGACAGCACCGCAGTCAGAATGATGCCTATTGTCATGCCGAGCAGTCCTAGACTTCTCCGGATCAGCTTCCCGGGCAAACGGCCGATCCAGGCTAACACAACCATAATTAGAGGCAGCAAAGAGAAATACCTGGGGAAATTTTCATGGATGGGCCAGTTATCCGGACTGACGAAGAGGGCAAGCCCAGCGAGAAGTACCTGGAGTGCAACGGAGATGGTAAACAACCATGCGAGCGTCATAAAACAGATACGGGCTATCCGGGAGTAGGATCTGTTCACCATCATGCCTCACCGTCCGTTCGCGAATCCAGAACACTTGGGTCAGCGTGAATAAGAATATGGGAAATTTCAGCGGGGTCTGTCTCGTGAATCGCGTAGACATGCGGTTGTCTAGGCAGACGCAGTCGGGTATGGTCGTGAAAAAAGCGCGTAATCAGCGTGCCGATCGCTTTTCCGTTTTCTTGCTGGATCACGCTCCAAAATCGCCTTTCCCGGTTCTCCCATGGTCCCCAGTGCTCTTCCGATTGGGGGAAAGTCCCCGGCAGAACCGGCCGGGTGACTAAACCCGCTTCTACAATTTCCGCAGCCAAGGGCTGAAACAGTTTAAGGCAGTAAAAGCCATAGGCGGAATCACCGCCTTTTGCAAAAATTCGTTCCGTTTCCTCGAGATGGCGGTCCCAAACCGGCTTCCATTGGTCATCGATATATTGCTGGGCATGGGCAGCGAGCACATGCAGGGTCTTCTCTTTTAACGTTTCGGATAGATGCTTCACTTTTCGTCCTCCATTCATTTAGGGGTTATACGCGTTCCCAATCGGCTTTCCAAGCTTTAATAGACCGCTTGATACTTTCAGGAGTGAGATGATCTTTTACGGCCTTGTCGCACAAAGCCATCCATTCCTCATCCGGTGCGAATCGCAGTGCAAGGATTTGATTCGTTGTCAGACGGGGATCGAGCAGCTTGCCGGTAAGTGCAAAGCAGCGCAAGTTTTCTTCAGCCCGAATGGCGCGGTCCTGAGCCTTGCAGGCAAACCTCCGGGCGAAGATCATCGTCATGACCGCTATCAGGGAGACAGACACGAACAGCAGCGAGGAAAACAGCGATATCCCGCGCATTTCAGCGACAAACAGATGGATGAGGGAAGCGATCAGCGTAATAAAACCCAGGGGCACCAGGAAAAAATGAAACGCCGGGACCATCCTGACGTGATTTTTGTAATGTTGTGATTTCATTTTCAAAACCTCCTTTCTCGAGATTGTGAGTGAGTACACACTCATTCATGCAGACATGTAGCTGCTTCAGAAATAGCAAGCTCAACCTTTTCGATATTTGAGTGAGCGCACACTCATTTTGCCATTGATCTTACTGATCGCTGAGATGAACTCGCTTGACAATGAGTGAGTGCACACTCATAATGGAAGCATAACCAGTAATTACTGCCATGTCAATAGAGTGAGGGATACCATTGGACTTAAAAAATAAAATAGCCGATGCCGCAGAACAGGTGTTATTAAGGAACGGGCTGGCCAAGACCACAACCAAGGAAATCGCCAAGGCTGCCGGCTGCTCCGAAGGATCGTTGTATAACCACTTTTCCAGCAAAGAAGATTTATTTCTTCATGTGATTCGGGGACAATTGAAGCATTTGATGAGTACCTTAAAGTCGCTGCAAGCTCTCGGGGGTAAAGAAACCGTTCGGCGCAATCTGGAGCAGGTTGCTCTCGCAGCGTTGGAGGATTTTCACAGCTCCATGTCCCTGATCGGTTCCATTTTCTCTGAGCCGGGTCTGTTGCTTCGTCAGCGGGAAGGATTTCAGCTGCGGAATGAAGGTCCCCATCGGGCAAACGAAGCCGTAGAAGCCTATTTGAATCAAGAGAAGCAGCTGGGCAGAATCGGGGAAAACACGGATTCGAGAGCGATTGCCGATTTACTCCTGGGGAGCTGCTTCCAGCATGCGTTCCAGATTAACTTTTTGGGCAAAGAAGAGTCGTCCGAAGAACGGGCACAATTTGCGGGCCGCGTTTTGGATACTTTATCTGCCGTATTATAAATAAATCCAACCCAGCCTCCCTAGGCTGGTTTTTTTGTCTGTGAATTGCATGGCTAAACATCCTGATCTCGCAATAAAAATTTCCGCTAAACGCGGTCTGTCTACTTTGAATGTACGTCGATAGACATTTTTATTTAGAGATTAGAAAATATAAACTTCCGAGGCTAAACGTCCTGATCTCGCAATAAAAATTTCCGCTAAACGCGGTCTGTCTACTTTGAATGTACGTCGATAGACATTTTTATTATAATCATAGCTAATAGAACGGCTGGACCTCTTTTCCAGATCATCAGAACAGGGGAGTGATGGCATGCAGGATCAAATGCTCGACCGCTTGAAGGGCGGCCTGTACGGCGTGGCCGTGGGCGACGCGCTTGGCGGAACGACGGAGTTTATGAGTGTTCGAGAAGTAAAAGCCCAATACGGCTATTTGACGGAGATCATCGGCGGCGGGGTATGGCAGCTCGAACCGGGAGAAGTGACCGACGATACGATGATGACGCTCTGCGTGGCGGAAGGGATGCTGGAGAATCCCGCAGAGCCGCTGGAGGCGATCGGGCGTCATTTTATGGAATGGTATCAATCGCGGCCTAAGGACATCGGAAACATCATCCGGCACGTATTTGAAAAATATGAAGGGGATTGGTTCGAAGCCGCCTTTATCGCACATGCGGATATGGGTCAGAGCGGCGGGAACGGCTCCCTGATGCGCTGCCTGCCTGCGGCGCTGGCTTACAAAGACCCGGCGGAGATCGAGCGGGTGACGATCATGCAATCACGGATGACGCATTACGATCCAAGATGCGCGGAAGCCTGCATGATCTATAATCGCATTGCCGATCGTCTTTTGCAGAGTGAAGACTTAAAAGCAGCGATCTTGGCAGAGGTCGCAGGCAGCGAATACGAAGGGTTAATCGAAGACGAACCGGACTGCCCTCCCAGCGGATTTGTGGTTCATACGTTCCGGTGGGTGCTGCATATCCTGCTTCACGCGTCCGACTTCAGCGATGCGGTGCAGCGGGCGGCCAATCTGGGAGGCGATTCCGATACGATCGGAGCGATCGCCGGCGGATTGGCAGGCATATATTACGGCCATGAAGGGATTCCGGCCAAGTATGCGGAGGCCATCCTGATCAAGGAGCGGCTCGACCGGGTGGTCTCGCAGCTGCATGCGTTGAGAACTTCATCGTAAATGGGGCCCGGGCAGTAAAAGGGAAAAGGGCACCTCGCCAGGTGCCCATTCTTATTCTATTTTCATCCGTTACAACACTTTGCGGAAAAACTTGCGGATATCCTTGATCATCAGATCCGATGCGTCGATCGCGGCAAAATGCGTACCCCGCTCGAATTCGTTCCAATGCACGATGCGGTTGCCCTGCTCGGCAAAGCGGCGGATCGCTACGTCGGATAACTGGAATACCGCGACACCCACGGGGGTCGGCGACATATCCTTCGGAGCCCAGGCACCCGGATCGTGGGCACCTTCGTAATACATGCGAGTGGAAGAGTTCGCCGTTCCTGTCAGCCAGTACAGCATGAGGTTGGTGAGGAACGTATCGCGGTCTACGGCATCGACCGTATCCCCGAACCCGTTAAACAATTCGCAGGTCCACGCCAGCAGCAAGGCAGGAGAATCATGAAGCCCATAAGCGAGCGTCTGCGGTCTGGTGGACTGGATCATGTTAAACCCGAATCTTTCCTTCATAAAATGCCCCAACCGGCCGACCCGAACCTTCTCGGCATCGGTCAGCGACGCGAACACATCGTCTTCGATGGCCCCGAACGGCACAAAGCCCATGGTCGCTGCGTTCACATGCACCCCGATAACGCGGCCGGCGGCGATGCGGCCGATTTCAGGCGCTATCATGGCGCCCATATCCCCGCCCTGCACGCCGTACTGCTCATAGCCGAGCAGCATCATGAGCGCATCCAGCGCTTTGGCTGTCCGGGATGGGCTCCAGCCCGCCTCGGTCGTCGGACCCGACAGGCCGAAGCCCGGCAGCGAAGGGATGATCAGGTGAAATGCATCTGCGGCATCGCCGCCGTACGATGTCGGGTCTGTCAGCGGACCGACAAGCTTCAGGAACTCCACTGGAGAGCTGGGCCAACCGTGAATGAGCATGAGCGGCACCGCACCCGGCTCGGAGGATCGAATATGGAAGAAGTGGATGTTGGCGCCATCGATCGTCGTCGTGAATTGAGGATAGCTGTTGAGGAGCTGCTCCTGCTTGGTCCAGTCAAAAGAATGCTCCCAGTACCCCGCCATGTCTTTGACAAAAGAGAGCGGTGCTCCATAATTCCAGCCTGCGCCCGGAAGCTCATCCGGCCAGCGGGTCAAGCTTAAGCGCTGCTTCAGTTCCTGAAGCTCAGCCGGCGTCGTTTCCAAGCGGAAGGGGCGGATCGTGTCTGGTTTGGTTGGATCGTTGACGAACATTTTCATTTTTAGCATCCTCCTTGGGGGTTCTTATGTTTTTATTGTAGGCCCCTCACCTTGACAACATGATGTCAGTGAGAAATGCAGGGATTTAAAAAGTTATTTTTTGTGAATCGTCCATTTCATTGATAAAGGAGAGGGGTAGCTTGAAAGTAGAACGGCTGCTTGGCATTACCATGATCCTGCTAAGCCGGCGCAGGGTGAACGCCCAAACCTTGGCCGATAAGTACGAGGTGTCGCTCCGCACGATCTACCGCGATCTCGAGACGATCAACGCTGCGGGGATTCCCATCGTGTCGTACGCGGGTACGGATGGCGGGTATGAAATTATGGAGAAGTACCGGATCGAGAGGCAGATTGTCACCTTGGAAGACCTGAAATCGATCCTCGTCGCCCTAAAAGGCGTACAAGCTTCGCTGGATGACCGGGAAATGGATGATCTGCTGACCAAGATCAAGGCGCTCGTGGCCAAATCCGAGCAGGACCAAATGGAGGAAGAGGGCGAAACGCTCGTGTTTGACACCAACCTGTGGCATGGAGGGGGAATCAAGGATAAGTCCGTTCTCGTTTCGCTGCGGCAGGCGTCCAAGCACCGGTCGGTGGTATCCTTCCTGTACACCAATACGGAAGGCACAGCCGAGCAGCGCGAAGTCGAACCCATCGGCCTGGCTTGGAAGGGGTACGCCTGGTATTTATATGCCTACTGCCGTACCCGTCAGGATTACCGGACGTTTCGGGTTTCCCGATTGAGCGGCTTGAAGGTGCACTTGGAGCAATTCCCGCACCGCGGCGTGCATATGGAAGAACTGGATGCAAGGTGGGGGAACCAGGAGACCGGACCGGCGGTTTCCCTCCTGCTGCGTTTTAAGCCGCGGTTGAGAGTGCGGGTAGAAGAGGCTTTTGGCATAGGGAACGTCGAAACGGAAGAGGACGGATCGTTGCTGGTCCGGGCGAGTTACCCGGATAATCATTGGATGTACGGCATGCTGCTGAGTTATGGGCCTGATTTGCGGGTGCTCGAACCGGATGATGTAGCCGAGAGGATTAGGCATATGGCGGAACAAACGGCGGGGAATTACGAACACGCTTGATGCTGGGAATAATACGTCGACTTCTTCAAACATGACAACAAATCCACGGCCGAAAATCGGCTGTGGATTTTTGTTTGATGCGGAATGTATGTTCTTCCGAGTCAGCCTTGACGGCAGCAAAAATTAATTTTGAGATTTTTTTCACAAACCCCTTGCAATGGTAAAAGGGAAGGTGTATGATTAAGCCATAAAGAGGTTGTGATATAAATCACAAACAAATCAAGGCAGCTAAATCATCGGTGATTATTTTTTTGAAGTATATTGTGCATTATTTCACAATCAGGCAGCATCCTCCATTCCGCTGCTTATCCATTAAGTGTGGTCCATACCGTTAAACTTCATCCATTTCATTCCCTTGAAGGAGGAATTACCATGAAAGTCGCAGTCATTGGATGTACCCATGCCGGAACCGCCGCTGTGAAAAGTATTGCCGTGCAGCACCCGGAAGCCCAAATTACGGTTTACGAACGCAACGATAACATTTCGTTCCTGTCGTGCGGCATCGCCCTTCACGTCGGGGGCGTCGTCAAAGACGCAGGCGGATTGTTCTACAGCAATCCGGAAGAGCTGGCCGGGCTTGGCGCCGTGACCCGGATGCGGCACGAAGTGCTGGCCGTCGACACCAACGCCAAGACGCTGAACGTCCGCAACCTGGTGACCGGCGAGGAATTTACGGACAGCTATGATAAGCTGGTGGTCACCACAGGCTCGTGGCCGGTTATTCCGAAGATGGAAGGAATCGATTTGGACAATGTCCAGCTGTGCAAAAACTACGCTCACGCGCAGGAAATCATTGCCCGTGCTGCCGATGCAGAGCGCATCACAGTGATTGGCGCCGGGTATATCGGCATCGAGCTGGTGGAAGCATTCCGCGAGCTGGGCAAGCAGGTCACTCTGATCGATAACATGGACCGCGTCATGGCCAAGTACCTCGACCGCGATCTGACCGAATTGGCCGAGCAGACGCTGAAGGACCGCGGCGTGCGGCTGGCCCTGGGCCGGGCGGTGGAAGGCTTCCGCGGAAGCGATGGCAAGGTACGCGAGGTCGTTACCACGGACGGCACGTTTGAAGCCGATATGGTCGTGCTGTGCATCGGCTTCCGTCCCGGCACGGATTTGCTGAAAGGCCAGGTCGACATGCTGCCAAACGGCGCGATTATCGTCGACGACTATATGCGCACCAGCAATCCCGACGTACTGGCCGCTGGAGACAGCTGCGCCGTACGCTACAATCCGACGGGAACGGCGATGTACATTCCGCTGGCTACCAACGCGGTGCGGATGGGTACGCTGGCCGGCATGAACTTGGTGCAGCCGACCGTGCGCTATCAAGGTACCCAGGGAACGTCGGCCATCCGGCTGTTTGACTGGAACATCGCTTCGACGGGCATGACGGAGGCCGCTGCGTTTGCTGCAGGCTTGAATGTGAAAACTGTAACCATTCATGAGAACAACCGTCCGGAGTTCATGCCGACATACGATGACGTGATGCTGAAGCTGGTCTTCGAAGCGGACGGCGGCCGAATCGTTGGGGCCCAGGTGATGTCGAAGGCCGATATGACCCAGGCGGCCAATACGTTGTCGGTGTGCATCCAGAACCGGATGACGGTGCAGGAGCTGGCTTTCGTGGATTTCTTCTTCCAGCCGCATTACAACAAGCCATGGAACGTGCTGAATACGGCCGGGTTGGCCGCCATGGACGAAATGAAGAAGGAGCAGGCTGCTCCGGAAGCTGCTGTCCAAACGAAACTAGCTGTTTAATGTAACACCGAGTCATTTCCTGACTTATTCCAACCAGGAATTTCCATCCCGGCGGGAAGCGGGATTGCCAGCCTGTTTCTTGCCACCACCATAACCATGCTTTATTCCGGTCCGCAGCGGGCCGGAATTTTTTTGCCTTTTTCGCAAAGGCTGGCGCGGAATGGTCTCGATACTCAATAAAAAATGTTGGGATCTATTGACAAATCACATCAAACTGCATAATATCTTAATTAATCAAGATATTATATAAATCAAGATAATTAACCGGTCTAGATATATGGAGATGTTTGGGGATTGGATTACGGATTAAGGAACCGTGTCGTATTGATCACCGGCGGATCTCGGGGGATCGGCAAAGCTGCGGCCGTCCAAGACACCGCCAATCTCATCGTTTATCTGGGCTCGGCAGCCAACACGTTTGTGAACGGGGAAGAAATCCGTGTAACCGGCGGCAAATAATTCAAAGGAGATGGAAAACATGAACTTGAGTCAGGCACAGGACCGGAAAGAAATCGAACGGCTGTTTGAACAGCTGAAAGGGGCTTGGGGGAAAGGGGACGGCGAGGCATATGGGGCATGCTTTACCGATCAGGCGGACTATGTCACTTTCCAAGGAGAACATTTGCAGGGAAGAAAGGCGATCGCTGATGTGCATCAGGAGCTGTGGAACGGCGTATTAAGAGGGTCGACGCTGGATGGGGAGATCACGAAAATCAAGTTCATCACGCCGGAGCTGGCGATCTTTCACGGCGTGGGTGTCGTCAAATTGAGATGGCAGAAACAGGCGCCGAAGAAACGGGACTCGATCAACACCAATGTAGTCGTAAAGCAAAATGGCGAGTGGCGCATCGCGGCTTTTCAGAACAGCCGGATTTCGGGCCCCGGTTTGATGCAAAAAATATTCACAAAGCTGAGCTCACGGCGGGTTGTTCAGCAGTAACAAAATCAACCCCTCACGCTTTGCCGGCAATCGCTGCAGCAGGCCGGAAAAGACGAAAGGGGTCACCACGTGATCACCACCTCAAATCCTAAACCTCGCGGCTCGGGATTATGAAGTCATCGTATGAAGTTCGTATCAAGCTTTCTTTTTCCGCGACCAGACGACAACCGGGATCAGAAGCAGGGACAGGAATCCTCCGGCCAAAGAAAGCGCAGAATAGCTGGATTGGGCCACAACCATGCCGGATAACGCTCCTCCCGATGCCCCGGCTAATGCGATGAGCACATCCACCGTGCCTTGGGTTTTCGCCCGGACATGCGGAGGCGTCGCATCGATAATGGCTGCCGTTCCGCTAATTAAGCCAAAGTTCCAGCCCAGTCCGAGAAGCGCCAGTGCAAGCACGAGAAAGATCATGGAATCTCCGGGCGCGAATGCAGCCAGCAAGCCTGCCAAAAGCAAGGTTACTCCGGAGGCATAGGACATTAGGGTCCGTCCGTACTTATCGACGAGAATGCCGGTAATCAGGGAAGGCAGATACATCGCTGCCACATGGATGCCGATGACAATGCCGACCTCGCCCAGCCCGTGTCCGTGATGTTTCATGTGGACCGGTGTCATGGTCATAATCGCAACCATCACAATTTGGGTCAGCACCATCACCGTCGCACCGACTATGATGCCCGATTTATGAATACCCGCTTCTTGTACGCGGGCCTCCTTCGTGCTATCCAGGCCTTCATTTACGCGCTGTGCCTCCGCCATCGCCTTGGCCACGATCAGCGGATCCGGCCGCAGGAAGATGAGGAGGACCGCGCCGGCCAAAAGATATGCCGCAGCAGCCAGCATGAATGGACCAGAAAGCGCTGGGAAACCTATGGAAGTGGCTACCCCTCCCGTGATATTGACCAGATTCGGTCCGGCCACCGCGCCGAATGTGGTGAAGAGCATAGCGGCACTAATGGCTTTGGCCCGCTGCGTGGGCAGCGCCAAATCCGTGCCGGCATAACGAGCCTGCAAGTTTGTAGCTGAACCGGCACCGTACACCAACAAAGAAATAAAAAGAAGTACCAGACTGTTCATGAGGGCTGCCAAAACGACGCCTGCCGCACCAACACCGCCTGCCAAGAAGCCCGCAGCCAGCCCCGTCCGGCGGCCGAGTCGCTGGGAAAGGCGACCGACGACAAGGGCTGCCCCGGCCGACCCTAACGTAAATAATGCGGAAGGAACTCCAGCATAGCTGTCGGTTCCAAGCATGTCTTGGGCAAGCAGCGCTCCCACCGTGATCCCCGCAGCCAGGCCGGCCCCGCCAAATATTTGGGAAATGATGACGGTCATCATCGTCCTTTTATACAACTGCCGCTGCTTCTCGGGCGAATCAACGTATTGCATCAAAGGTTCCGGGAGGGTGTTTATCCTTTTTACAACCGTGGTCTCTGACATACAACGATCCTCCCTAATTATACAAATCAATTGAATTCATTATTTTTTGGCCCCACACTGCAGCCGGTCTTGGAATAAAGAAATGACGGACTTCACTTCTTCTTTGGTGGTGAATCGGCCCAAGCTGAACCGGATTGCGCCCAATCCCTCGTAATCGCTAAGGCCCATGGCCCGCAGCACCGGAGAAAGGGTTGTGCTTCCGGAGTGGCAGGCGGATCCCGTGGAAGCGGCGATTTCCGGAAAACGACTCAACATTTCCTGCCCGCTCAGCCCTAAGAAGCTTATGTTTAGCGTGTTGGGAAGATTCGTTTCTGGATCGCCGTTAAACCGGACCTGGTCTCCAAAAGCTGCCTTGAACCCTTCTTTCAAGGCCTCGCGAAGATTTCGGATTTCACGGGAATCGACCTTCTCCGCTGCAAGTTCTGCCGCTTTGCCCAATCCGACGATATAAGGCACATTTTCGGTGCCTGCCCGTCGGCCGGATTCATGACCGGCCCCGTGCACAAACGGGGCAAGCGCTGTGCCTTCGCGCACGTAAAGTGCGCCGATGCCCTTGGGCGCGTACAGCTTATGGCCGGCGATGGACAATAAATCGACGCCTAAAGCATCGACGTTCACCGGGATTTTGCCAAAAGACTGCGCAGCATCCGTGTGCAGCAGGATGCCGTAACGTTTGGCGATTTCAGCAATTTCTTCGATGGGCTGGATCGTGCCGACCTCGCTGTTGGCATGCATGACCGAAATGAGGATCGTATTGTCACGGATGGCGCGCTCGATATCCGCCGGGGACACCCGGCCCCAGTGATCGACGGGAACGTAGGTCACTTCAGCGCCCAACGTTTCGAGGAAAGAGCAGGGATTTAGAATCGCCGGATGCTCGATGGTTGTCGTAATGATGTGCCGGCTGCGCCGGTTGGATGCAAAATAAACCCCTTTTAAAGCGTGATTGTTGGCCTCGGTTCCTCCGCTGGTAAAAATCACTTCATTGGAGTTAGCTCCTATCGCCGCGGCGATCCGGCTTCTGGCCTGTTCGATCGTCTCTTTGAGCGATGCCGCCGCCCAGTGCGACGAAGAAGGATTGCCATAGTGCTGCTGAAAAAACGGCAGCATTTCCTGGAGCACTTCAGGATCTATCGGGGTGCTGGCGTTATAGTCCAGATAAATGGGTTTCGTTACCTCTGTATTTGATATTCCCGCCATTCGTAAACTCCTTCCTCCACCCGGTAAGCCGTGAATCCCTCACTCTGCATCTTCTCAACCGCCTCGGCCGAAGAAACGCAGTAAGGTCCGCGGCAATACGCGGCAATTTGGGTTCCCTTGGGCAGACTTTGTAAGTATTGATGAAGCTCCTGCATCGGAACGGATATCGCTCCGGGAATATGTCCTGCCTCAAATTCGTCCGCCGGGCGTACATCCAGCAAAATAATGCTGCCTTCGTTCATTTTGCTCAGCACTTCATCCAAAGACAGGGTCTGTACATCTTCACACTGATCCAGAAATTCGTTTTTCATTCGGGTAATGTCGGCCAGCTGCATTTCGCTCATTCGCCATAGAGAATTCAAAAAGCCTTCGATATGGGGACCAGCCAAGGAGTAAATGACATACGTTCCCCGCTTGCTGAATTTCACCAGGTTGGCGTCCAGTAAAATTTGGAGATGTCGTGAAACGTTAGCCACGCTCATTGCTGTGGCCTCGGCCAGTTTTTCAACGGATTTGGGTCCCTGGGATAACAAATGCATGAGTTCGAGCCTTTTATCGCTGGACAGACATTTCCCGATTCGGGCGAACTGCCGGTACAAGTCGTCTTTGAAAGCACGAATGGGAAGATCGTGGTCCATAGGTATCCCAACCTTTCTAAAATATTCAATTAATTAATTGAATTATAATTGCGGCTTTCTTTGATCGTCAAGGTGGAAATAAGTTCAAGGCTCGGCTATGTTTTTTTTCAAAATCCCGATAATGGTTAGGCAAACCCGACCTGAATGGGTAATGAATGGTAGCTAACTTGCTTCCTTTATCCGCGGACTGTGTTAGGCTTAGTAGTAAATTGCTATTTTTCTGTAGAGATCGAACTAATGTTTTGCACTGGATTTCCTGTTATAACGGCCTAATACGGCCTATATCATTCATTTCCTTAATTCATTCTATATGGTTGAAAATGTATTTTTAGGAATGATTGGTTTTTTGGTAAAATAGGATACCAGGTGGGAGAATACCTGCTACCAGAAAGAGAAAGTATGAAGGGAAACAACATTCGGCTTGACCGAGAAGGGGAGGACATATGAAATCCATAAAGGCATCATTATTTTCAATTGCGCTGCTGCTCCTCGTGGTAACCGGATGGTCCGGTTTGGCGGGAAGCGCCACAGCTGCGCCGGATTCCGGCAAAACCTATGTCATCGGTACCGATATTACGTTTGCTCCGTTTGAGTTTCAGGACGTCAGCGGCAAATTTGTCGGGATCGACATGGATCTGATGGAGGCCATCGCCAAGGATCAGAATTTTAAGTATGAAATCAAGCCGCTGGGCTTTAACGCAGCCGTCCAGGCGCTGGAAGCGAACCAGGTGGACGGCGTCATTGCAGGGATGAGCATTACCGACGAACGGAAGCAGAAATTCGACTTCTCGGAGCCCTATTTCCAATCCGGCGTGGTCATGGCCATCAGCAAAAACAATGATACCGTCAAGAGCTACGAGGATCTAAAAGGAAAGAAAGTAGCCGTAAAGACTGGTACAGAAGGCTACAGCTTCGCCGAATCCATCGCTCCGAAGTACGGGTTCACCATCGTACCGTTCGACGACTCTTCGCAGATGTACGATGACGTCAAAACCGGGAACTCCGTAGCCTGCTTTGACGATTATCCTGTGCTCGCCTATGGGGTGACCCAAAACAACGGGCTCAAGATCGTGACCGACAAGGAAGAAGGCGGCTCCTACGGCTTTGCGGTCAGCAAAGGCAAGAACCAGGAGCTGATGCAAAAGTTCAACGACGGTCTGACCAATCTCAAAGCCAGCGGGGAGTATGACCAGATTCTCGAGAAGTATCTGGGCGAAAATGCATCCGGACCGGCGAATCAAAGCCGCTGGGGACTGATTCAGGATTCGCTGCCGCCGCTGCTGACGGGTCTTGGCAAGACGCTGCTGTACACGATCGTGTCGCTGTTCTTTGCCTTTATCCTGGGGCTGATCTTCGGCTTTATGAAAGTGGGACGCAATAAATTTCTCCGCGGCCTAGCGACGGTATTCGTTGACGTATTCCGCGGCATTCCGCTGATCGTCCTTGCTTTCTTTATTTATTTCGGTATTCCGCAGGCTTTCGGCTTCACGATGCCGCTGTTCCTGGCGGCCATTCTGACGCTCAGTCTGAATGCCGGCGCTTACGTAACGGAAATTATCCGGGGCGGCATTCAGTCGATCGACCGCGGACAAATGGAAGCGGCCCGTTCGCTCGGTCTGCCTTACCGCAAATCGATGATGAAGATTATTATTCCGCAGGCGATCCGCGTCATGATTCCGGCATTCATCAATCAGCTGGTCATTACGTTGAAGGATACGTCGATTCTGTCGGCGATCGGTCTGGTCGAGCTTACGCAATCTGGCAAAATCATTATCGCCAGAACGTTCTCGTCATTTGATATTTGGCTGGTCGTAGCCATCATGTATCTGATCGTCATCACGATTTTAACGAAACTTTCAGGCTTCTTGGAAGGGAGGTTGCGCCGTGGGTAAGATTCGGGTTGAAGGATTACAGAAAAGCTTTGGTGCCAACCAGGTGCTGAAGGGAATCGATATGCAGGTCAAGGAAGGCGAGGTCGTGTGCGTGATCGGCCCTTCCGGCTCGGGCAAAAGTACGTTTCTGCGCTGCATTAACCAGCTCGATGACATTACCGCAGGCCGGGTCATCGTCGATGACCAGGATCTGAACGATTCGAAGACGGACATTAACAAGGCGCGTGAAAACATCGGCATGGTGTTCCAGCATTTTAACCTGTTTCCGCATTTCAACGTGCTGAAGAATATCATGTTCGCTCCGATGGAGCTGGGTAAAATGAACGCGAAGCAGGCACATGAGACGGCGATGCGCCTCTTGGAGCGGGTCGGACTCTCCGACAAGGCCGACGCGTTCCCGAGCCAGCTGTCGGGCGGGCAGAAGCAGCGCGTGGCGATCGCCCGCGCGCTCGCGATGAATCCCGACGTCATGCTGTTCGACGAGCCGACGTCCGCGCTGGACCCCGAGATGGTCGGCGAAGTGCTCGGCGTCATGAAGGATCTGGCCCGCGAAGGCATGACGATGATGATCGTCACGCACGAGATGGGCTTCGCCCGCGAGGTGGCGGACCGGGTCGTCTTCATGGACGGCGGCTATATCGTTGAGGAAGGACCGCCGGAGGAAGTGTTCGGCCAGCCGAAGAACGAGCGTACGATCAGCTTCTTGGATAAGGTGCTGTAGGCGTGCCTTTAGCGTGAGTTAAGCCCTGTGATAGACCGTTACCGGTAATCACAGCGGTTTGGATAAAAGTCCGGTCGGGCAGCATTGGCTGCCTGGCTGGGCTTTTTTATTGACCTCATCGTCATTTTGTCCCCATCTATTGCCAATCTGGATGTTGTTCTATATACTCAAATACATAGTATTACGATGTATTGTAAATCTAGGTATTAGGAGAATAAGTATGGCAATTAATAAAGAACTGCTCAAGGGCAGCACGGTGATTTTGCTGCTGACGGTGCTGAACAAGAAGGAAATGTACGGTTACGAATTGATCAAGGAAATTGAGAAGAGCTCAGAAGGCGTCTTTTCCATGAAGGAAGGAACGCTCTATCCGATTCTGCACACCCTGGAGTCGGAAGGCTGGCTGGAAGCTTACTGGAGCACGCATGACGGCCGCAAACGGAAGTATTACCGGATGACCGACCAGGGCCGGAATCAATTGAGAGAAAAGCAGCAGGAATGGGTCCGGTTCCGCACGGCGGTTGATACGGTGATCGGGGAGGGAATCTGATGCGGTCTATGGAACAGGATGCGGTGGTTCAGGAATTTCTCGGCCGGGTGTGCCGGCATATCCGCGTGAAATCCATGCATGCCGAAATCCGCGAGGAGTTGGGGAGTCATATTGCGGAACGGATGGACATGCTGGCATCCGAAGGGGTTGCTGAGGAACACCGTGCGCGGGAAGCGATTAAGTTGATGGGCGATCCGGACGACATTGGGCGAAGCCTTCACCAGGCGCATAAGCCCGTGTTCGACTGGAAGCTCGTTGTTCTTTTGGCTCTGCTGGCGATCGTGGGGTTGTTTGGATTACTGAATGTGCAGATGTCGGGTTTGAAGCTGTGGAGCTCCATCCAGCTGGTCGAGAAGAAGCTCTTCATTGTTGTGCTGGGGTTTGTTGCCCTGTTTATTTGTTATTTCCTGGACTACCGGAAGCTGAAAAGGTATTCTGGAGTGTTATTCTGGGGAACCATCGCCTTAATGGCTTTAACGTTGAAGGTAGGAATAACGACAAACGGGCAGAACGTGTTCTTGGCCTTCGGTCCCTTTGGCATGAACGTGATGGCCGCATCCATATTGCCATTGCTCATTGCGGCGTCGGGCCTGAACCATAAATTCAGTAGCAAGGATGCAGTCGGCTGGATCAAGTTCGCGGCCCAAATGGTCATTCCAGTCGTGCTGTATTGGCAAAGCGGGTCTTTGCTGTACGGCTGCATTTATTTGGCGGGGTTCGGGATTATCGCACTGCGGCACAACCGGGTTCCACTGCTTGCTGTCGGACTGCCAATCCTTTCGCTATACATATACAAACTGACGCAGACCCCTTACCTCGTGGAGCGGCTGCAGTCCTTTTTAAGCGCACAGGATAAAGATTACCAGACCATACAGACGATTGGGGCGATCCGTTCCGCAGGATGGACGGGCCACGGATTCGCGGCGGCTAACGAAACCCTCCCGTATATCTATGACGAATCGATGTACCCGTATCTCATTTACTGCTTTGGATGGGGGGCCGGGATCGTCATCGGGCTGCTGGTCATCGGATTCCTGATCCGAATTTGGAAGATGGGCGTGTCTATTCGGGATGAATATGCCACCTGTATATTTTCCGCGTTCATTGTCGTCTTTGGCATTCGGCTGTTGTGGCCGCTGCTTATGGCGTATGGGGTAGTACCCATCGTGGGGCAGAGCCTGCCTTTTGTCGGCTACGGCGGGTTTACGCAGGTGATTGATTTTTGCGCCATGGGGCTGCTGTTATCGATCTATCGGCGCAAGCAGATGCTTCCCGCAAGGATGGAGACCGTTTGAAAAACAAGGCCAAGCCCGATATTTCCGGGTTTTGGTCTTTTTGCTATTGCAATATACAGTGATACTGTATATAGTGTAAATATACAGTTGAACGATATAAAGTGTGACTGAGCAAATGGGAGGTACTTCATTGAGCAGAGATAAACATTTGCCGTTGACCGAAACGGTATATTATATTTTGTTGGCGCTGCTGGAACCGGCGCATGGCTATTTGATTATGCAAAAGGTGGAGGAGCTCAGCGCGGGGCAGGTCCGGATGGCGGCCGGCACGCTGTACGGGGCGGTGGACAATCTGCTGAAGCAGAAATTCATCCAGCCGGCCGCGAGCGAGGACAGCCGCCGAAAGGTGTATGTCATCACGGATCTGGGTCGGGAAATGCTGAGACAGGATTACGAGCGGATGCGCCACATGATCGAAGTGACCAATATGCAGTGGGGCAAGGAGGAGTTGCTGCATGAAAAAATATAAACTTTTTACGAATTTGGACCAGGAAGAACAGTGGCTGAACGACATGGCCCGGCAGGGCTATGTACTCGTCCGGAAATCCTTCGGCTATCAATTCGAGCGAAGCGTACCGGAGGAAGCCAACTACCGGATCGACTTCCGCACGTTTAAAAATCAGCGGGACTTTGAGGATTATGTTGCCCTGTTTGAGGACAGCGGCTGGACGCATGTCGCCGGCACGAAGGGATCGGGAGCTCAATATTTCAAGCAGAACGGTGACCAGGGGAACGAGGATATTTTCTCCGATGCCGACTCCAAGGCGGCCCGGTATAAACGGATTTCCGACATGTGGATGACGCTTTGCTGCTGCTTTATCCCGATTTTCGCGGTACTGATTTCGACCGATGCTATTGATGCGTCCGTTATCATGAAGCCCCAAGCGCTGTATTACACGCCGGGGTTGTGGGAAATGAGCGGCCCAAGATTTTGGCAGGCGTTCCTGTTCGAGACACCGTTTGCGCTGTTCCGCGGAGTCGTCTGGATGGTCATCCCGGTCATGATTATCGTATACTCGGTTTTCGCACACAAAGCTAAAAAGGAGTACGAGAAATCCCAGCGGCAGTAATGCCGAATGGGAACCAATAAGGGGGATGCTGCGCTTGTCGTCAGCGTCCTCTTTTTTTATGCGGAGAACGGCTGGCGTGGTTTGCGGCTTGGCTGAGCGGTCAGCGCCTCTTTAATCTTTCTTTAGATTTCCTTTAATATTAATTTCTGTTTGCTTAACATCCTCTCCCTATAATCAAAAGCATCTTAGGTTCACGCTCAGGCGCTCACGCGGAGTGGGCACCGGACCGGAAATGGGGAGAAACGAGATGCATAAGAAAACGATCGCCGTGCTGTTCGGCGGCTGCTCGACGGAATACGAAGTATCGCTGCAATCGGCGGCATCTGTCATAGATCATTTGGACAAGAACAAATATGAGCTGGTGCTCATCGGCATTACCCGGGAGGGAGCCTGGCGGAGGTACCCCGGAGATACGGAGGATATCCGGAGGGATTGCTGGCAGCAGCATCCGGGTTGCATCCCGGCTTTTCTGCCGCCGAGCCGGGAAACAGCTGGGATCGTGGAGCTGGTCGGGACGGAATACCGCCTTACACCGGTGGACGTGGTCTTCCCGGTTCTTCACGGCAAAAACGGGGAAGACGGCACGCTGCAGGGACTGCTGGAGCTGTCGGGCATTCCTTTTGTCGGCTGCGGCACGCTGTCTTCCGCCCTTTGTATGGACAAGGAGGTTGCCAGCAAGCTGGTTAAAGCGGCCGGGGTGGATGTGGCGGATTCGGTGACGGTCCAGGCAGGAGACGACTTGTATGCGGCAGCCAAATCGGCTGAGACGCTGGGCTATCCGGTCTACGTCAAGCCGGCCAAGTCCGGCTCTTCCTTCGGCATTACGAAGGCTTACGACAGGCTGGCGCTAATGGACGGCATCCGTGAGGCGCTGCAGCATGACGACAAGGCGGTGGTCGAGCAGAACATCGCCGGTTTTGAGGTGGGCTGCGCAGTTCTTGGACATCGGGAACCATTCATTGGGGAAATCGATGAGATCGAGCTGCAGGGCGAATTTTTTGACTATACGGAAAAATATCAGCTGATTTCGTCCACGATCCATCTGCCTGCGCGAATTTCGGAGGAGACGGCGAACCGGGTCAAAGAGACCGCGCGCCGCGTCTACCGGACGCTCGGCTGCCGCGGCCTGGCCCGGGTGGACATGTTCATTACCGAAGAGGAGCGGGTCGTATTCAATGAGGTGAACACGATGCCCGGATTCACGGCGGCAAGCCGTTATCCGAACATGATGCGCGCCAGCCATCTGCCGTACCCGGACCTGATGGACCGGCTGATCCAGCTGGCCGAAGCGAAGGAGGCGGTTCGATGATCGGGGTTGTAGGGACTGAAGGACGCGTGATTCATATCCAGCCGAACATGGTACACCGGGGCCACCTGATCCTCATTAACAACGAGCACCCGCTCCGCCAGACGCCTTATTCCAAGAGCCTCGCGCCTGTGGAATCACTCGCTCACGCCAGCACTCATGAGCGGGTGATGCGTCTGGAACGCAACTGCCTGCAGCGGCTGGAGGCGCTGCTGGACGCGTGTGGGGGCCGAAGCGGCATCGGAATTGTCAGCGGCTACCGCACCACCATGGAGCAGCAGCGCATTTACGATCGGTCGCTGGTGGAGAACGGAGAAATTTTTACCGCGAGCTACGTGGCTCGTCCCGGAGAAAGCGAACACCAGACCGGACTTGCGGCGGATGTGGGCGACAAGCATACCGGGGTCGACTATTTATGCCCGTCGTTTCCGGAGGACGGCGTGTATGCTTCCTTTCGGGAGCTTGCGGCGGAGTTTGGCTTCATCCAGCGTTACAAGCAGGGCAAAGAGCATCTGACGCATATTGCCTGCGAGCCCTGGCATTTTCGTTATGTAGGCGTGCCGCATGCCGTCATCATGGAGCAATACGGGATGTGTCTGGAGGAATATACGGATTACTTGAAGCAGTTCACCTTGAATGGTCCGCATCTGTTCAAGAAGGTGAAGGAACATCTTGTGGAGATATATTATGTTCCCGTTCGTGAGGAAGAGCAGGTACTGACGATCAAGGTCAGCCCTGAAACGAGGGTGGAGTGCTCAGGGAACAACGTGGACGGCTGCATCATCACTATCTTCCATGATTTGCGGAAGGGGCTGGTGAGTTGAGGGCACACCGTTCTCGGGCAGAAACATTCTCTGCGAGATGGGGATACACGCTTACTTCTCCAACCGAAAAGAGGGGGGCTCGGCCTGCCTTATCCCACCGGGCGTGGGCGGAGATTAGTCTGAGGCACTTGCGGCATAACGCTGCCGAGCTCCAGCGGCTTCTCCCGTCCGGGTGCCGCCTGATGGCGGTCGTCAAAGCCAATGCGTACGGACATGGCATTGTAGAGATTGCACGGCATCTGAACCGTTCGGGGATCCACAGCTTCGCCGTGGCGGAAATCGGGGAAGGGATCCTTTTGCGCGAACAGGGCATCCAAGGCGAGATTCTGGTCCTTGGCTACACCGATCCGGAGCGGGCCGCCGATTTGGCCCGGTACCATCTGACGCAGACGATGGTGAGCCTGGAATACGGACAAGCCTTGGAGGCGTGCGGCGTCGACCTGGAGGTTCATGTCAAAATCGATACTGGGATGAACCGGCTTGGCGTGCCCCATCAGAGTATGAAGTCGATTCTGCGGTGCTATGACTTTGTCAATCTTCGGGTGACGGGCATGTTCAGTCATTTGTCCATGTCAGATGGACTTGGAGCGGAGGAAACCGAATTTACGCGCCGGCAGATCGGACATTTCGACCGGGTGGTCGCTCAAATCAAGGCAGCGGGCATGGATCCGGGCCTCGTCCATCTCCAGGGCAGCTACGGCATGCTGAATTACCCGGAGCTGCGCTATGACCGGGCCCGACCGGGGATCGCGCTGTACGGCCTGCTCAGCCAGGAGGGCGACGCTGTGCGGTGCATGGCCGATTTGCGGCCTGTACTGGCGCTCAGGGCGACCGTGACGCAGGTGAAGGAGGTACAGGCTGGCCACCCGGTCGGTTACGGACGCCGCTTCGTACCGGAGCGCGATATCCGGATCGCCACGGTATCCATCGGCTATGCCGACGGCGTTCCGAGGATGCTGTCGGACGAGGGTGGACAAGTCCTGATCCGCGGGCAGCGGGCCCGTATCATCGGCAGCATCTGCATGGATCAGCTGACCGTCGACGTCACCGGCATCGACGGCGTGCGGCAGGGGGACACCGTCACGCTGATCGGCGAAGACGGCGCGGAGCGGATCACCGCCGGCGAGATCGCCGCGCGCTGCGGAACGGTCACCAACGAAATCGTAAGCCGGCTCGGCATTCGGGTGCAGCGTATATATGTTGAATAGCCGCTGGGTACAGCGGCTTTTTTGCGTTCAAGGCCACGTTGGAATTGCCGTCGCTACTTCGTTATATTTCGGCGTATGAACTTTTTCGTGATGTAGTTTTTTGCAGTGACGATAAGCATTTCCGGGATGAGAACGAAACCGGCAAATAGCAGCATAATGAACGGAAGAGAGGCCGTGAAAATAGCGAAGGTTTGTTCTTCCTGCGGCTCCATGATAACGAGCCATAAAGGGATCGCGACCACCCAGGTTAATAGGTTGGAGATCAGCAAATAGATCAGGTTTTCCCACAGCAAGCCGAATAGAATCAAAGCAGCAATAGGGATCGTCCACGAATCTAACTGTTGATCCAGATTTAAAAAGCAGAAGAAGGCCATGGGATAGATCAGGGTAAGAACGATTTGACTAGCTTTAACTTTAAGTCGTCTTCCTTTCAAACCTTCACTCCTCCTGTTCCGGTTTTCTATCGCTCTAGTGCTCGACGGCTTTCAGCCACTTATACCGGTTTACTTTGACAAGCGCGACAAAGCATTTAAGAATCTGATCACTCTTAAGAATAATAAATATGACGACCGGCGGGAAGCCAAAAACGAATGCACCCAGCAACGATGCCGGCAGGATCAACAACCACATAAAGATGAAGTCGTTATACATGACAAATTTGGTGTCCCCGTCGCTCTGGACAATCCCGGATAAGGCAGGCATTTCATAAGAAGTTCCGATAACGGTCACGGAAAGAACGGTCATAAACGCTAACGCAAGTTCTTTGGCTTCGTCCGAAACGGAATACAGGAAAAGAACATGGTCCTTGGTCAAGAATAAAACGATGCCGGTCAGTACGCCTATCAGAATGTACAGGACTTGAAGCGTTTTGCTGTAGGCTTTGATTTTTTCAAAAATGCCTTCTCCTACAGTTTTCCCCATAAGGACTGAAGAGGCGCTGGCGGAAGCGTAGGAAATCACGGTTACGAACTGGAATATCGTTGTTGCTACACTATTGGCAGCGATCGCTGACGTTCCCATATGGCCAAGAATCCCGGTTTGCACAGCCATGGCTCCTGCCCATGACAGACTGGCCAACAGGATCGGTAAGGAAATTTTGGTGTATTGCTTCAGAATCGAATGATCGAGCTTGAGGAAGTCACGCAGCTGTAGTCGCAGGTGATGGTTATGTTTAAAAAAGTAAACGGCGACGATGATGCATTCGATAATTCGCGAGATTAATGTAGCTGTGGCCGATCCTTCCAGCCCCAATTTTGGCAGCCCCCCGTAACCGTATACCAGTCCGTAATTGAGCGTAACGTTAATAGCAAGCGTACACAGGGAGACGATCAAGCCGATTTTCACAATCTCCATGCTGCGCAGGGCACCCAATAATATATTGGTAACGGCGAAAAAGACATACGAAAAGGAGACGATTCTTAGGAATTTAGCTCCTTCTTGAATGACCGCTCCGTCATTCGTCAATGCGGATAATAGTCCCGACGAAAAGAATAAGGCCACCAGCCACATCAGCAGTCCGATGACAAACGAAATGGCCATTCCCGCTCCGACGACACGGCGAATGGGATGAATCTTGCCCGCCCCCCACAGGCGCGAACCCATAATAATAACACTTTGGGAGCAGCCGATCATCAGAAACGTTGCGATGAACTGAATCTGATTCGCAAGCGATGACGCGGAGAGAGCCGTCTCATTATATCCCCCGAGGATGAGATTATCCGAAAGATTGACGCCGATGGTAATGACGTTCTGGAGGGCAGTGATCAATGTCAGCCTGAAGAAGGTCTTATAAAAATGTCGTTCTCTAACCAAGAGGCTCATTACGGGATGGGCTCCTTTGTACATGAATTCTAGAAAACTTTTTTAAAGAGGAACCCTTACTAGCAGAGGTCCCTATATGACGCTCGCGCCTTGCAGGCTTCATGATTCTACTTTTCGGTCCTTGTAATAATAGATCTTGTCCTCCTCATTGATTTCGCGAAGCACTCTGCAAGGATTGCCAACGGCGATAACACCGGGAGGCACATCTTTGGTGACGACGCTTCCTGCGCCAATGACACTGTTTCTGCCTATCGTCACGCCGGGGTTAATAATGGCCCCGCTCCCGATCCATACACCATCTTCAATCACAACGGGGAAGGCGTACATTTGCCCAGTAGCCCGCAAATCAGGATCGATGGGATGGCCAACCGTACAGATGGTGACATTGGGTCCTAAGAGGACGCCATTACCGATCGTAACCGTCGTATCATCCATGATGGTTAAGTTCGTATTGGCATAAAAACCGTCTCCAATAAACGTGTGGGCCCCATAGCACAAGTGCAGGGGAGGCTCGATCCAACAATGGGCGCCGTAGCTTCCGAAGAGCTCTTTGGCCAGTGCTGCCCGCTTTTCTTGTTCTGAAGGTCTCGTATGGTTAAAGTCATATACGAGTTCTTTACCTCGTAGCCGTTCCTCCGGCAAGCCTTCCCCCATATCCGTAAACAGCTTGCCGTTTTTTATATTGTCACGTTGCGACATGTTTGTGCCCCCTTGCATGGATTGATATCTTCGTCGTTTGCATTATAATAATAGTGCAATGAAGCGTTGGATTATATTGAATTCGGCCTTATTTATATAACAATCGTATTTATTGGAGGGGTGAAGATGATGCAGTTGAACGTTGCGGACAATATGTCGGAGATCGTTGAATACGATACGCCGTATCTTCCAATCCGTACAAGGCATGGCGTATTATCTTCCTTCTACAATCGCAGTGCGAGCTGCCACTGGCATCATGATTTGGAGTTCATTCTGATTCTGGAAGGCTCCATGAATTATTTTGTGGATGGGGATAACTATACCCTGCAGAAGGGAGAGGCCATTTTCGTCAATTCGAATCGGCTGCACTACGGTTACTCGAACCGGGATGATGATTGCAGCTTTCTTGTGCTATTGCTTAGCCCCAAACTGATTGTCCGCAATTCGCATATCGAAAATAAATATATCCGGCCGTTATTATATGACCAGCAGAGTAATGCGGTTGTGTTAAATGAAAAAACGGCATGGCACGAGGAAGCACTCCGGCTTATCCGCAAATTGTATGAAACATGCCATGAGCAAAAGGAAGGCTATGAACTGCTGGCCCTCAGTCAGTTTGAGTTGTTATTTTTGCTGCTGCATCAGAATACCGTCGCAAAACATGGTATCCGTAAGGAGCATTCCAAGGATATGGCGGCGGTCAAGCATATGCTGGGCTATATTCAGACCCATTTTGCCGAAAATATCGGGTTGCGAGATATTGCCGCCGCTGGATCGGTCTGCCGCAGCAAGTGCTGCGCTTTATTTAAGAACTCCGTCAAGAAAACGCCGATCGAGTACCTCACCAGCTACCGCATACAAAAGAGCCTGGAATTCATGACCAACGATAACCTCAACATGACAGAGATTTCCACGGCCTGCGGATTTAATAGCTCCAGCTATTTTGCCGAAACTTTCAAAAAAATTTGGGGGATTACGCCAACCGAGTATAGAAAAACGACAAACCCGGAATAGGTTGACTTCCCTTGTATATTTCAAAATTAAAAAACCACCGCCTCGGTGACCACGCCCCCAACAGTTAGTGGATTTCTAACCATTGGGGGCAATTCACTGCAGGGCGGTGGTTTTTTGCTTGTTCGACCGTTTTAAAGCATCGGCGTCGGCCTAGGATTGCTGATTGTCCATCAGGCGAAGCAGCATGACAAGGGCCTCGGCACGGGTCGTCGGGGCTGCGGCGGCAAAGTTCCGTCCGTCGCGGCCCACGGTCAGGCCATGCTCTTCCAAGGCCGCCGCCGCGGGCTTCACCCATGCCGGGATCAGGGCGTCATCGTTAAACGAGGTATGCCCCGCGGCTTCCTGTGCCAGGCCCAGCGCCTTGGCGGTCATGACCGCCATCTCCGCACGGGAGATGGGCGCCCAAGGCCGGAATTGTCCGTTCGGATATCCGGCGATCACTCCCGACTGGTACGCGGCGTTTACCGCGCCCACAGCCCAGAACCCGATCGAGCTCTGATCGGTAAACGGGTGCGACGGGTCATCCTGACCAGGCTGCAAATCCAGTGCATGCGCCAGCATGACGGTGAACTCCGCCCGCGACACCGGCATGTTCGGGCCGAACGTGCCGTCCGGGTAGCCGCGGACCAGCCCCAGCTTCACGGCGCGGAGGATATCCGCCCAGGCCCAGTGATTGGCGATATCGCTGAATGGGTCCGCTTCAGGCATCGGCGGCTCGGGCTCTGGATCCGGTTCAGCAGGAGGCTTCGGCTCCTGTGCCGGCGGGGCAGGCTGAGAGACCGGTGTGCTGGTAGAGCCGGATCCTCCGCCAGGACTGCTGGCGGTCACGGCGCTTCCCGTCAGCGGGAGGCTTTCGTTGCCCGCCGCATCCAGGGCGGTGACGCTGAACGTATAAGCGGTATCGGACGTCAGACCGGTGGCGTCGTACGCATAGACGCTGCCGCTGACCGTCACTGCGCTGCCCGTGCCTGACACGATACGGTACGATGCCACGCCGGTATCGTCCGTTGCCACCGGCCAGTTCAGTGTCAGGCTTCCGGCCGTGATGCCGGAAAAGGTTAAGCGGCTGTCGGCTGGCCACGCAGGAGCGGTGCAGTCCGGATAGGAGGCCTCAACCGTATATTGGCCTGTCGTCCCATCCTGTGCCGTTACAGTCAAGAAGATTTCCGTAATCCCAGAGTGTAGCACAACACTGGTTTCCACTCCACTGCTTGCAAGCGGTCCGTTAATGACGATCGTGGAAGTGGGATCCGCCACGGCAGCCTTTACTGTCACTTCTGAAACGCCGCAGGGGACCAGCAATTTGTAAGTCGAGACGGTTGGGTCAAATTCCGGACTCAGCTGTCCGGTGGAGAAACTTAAGCTGCCCAGATCGGCTTTGGGGTTCCGGATCGTAATGTTGACTTTGGCTTCCGTGGAATATTTGCCTTCATCGGTCTTGCCTCTCCAGGTGAATGAAGTCGAACCGGTGACATCGGGTGCAGGGACAAATTTCAAGTTTCCCAAGTCGGTTGCAACAATTTCATCTGACTCCGCCACGTCTTTAGTGGTTTCGCTTCCTATGAGCTGCAGCTTTCCCAACGCCGGATCAGGCAGCGAGGTAATTCGCACGTCGGTCAAAGCGTCTTCTCCACTCCCGCTAAAGTGACTTGCGAACATGCTTACCGCAAATGCCAGATCCGAATTTTTCGTGGTCGCCAGATCAAAATTGCTCGCCTCAAGAGAGAACCTAAGCACCAGATGGAGTGTGGATTCGTTCTGGATATCATAATCCGCGAGCGTCCGACCGTCTTCAAGCTGCTTCCCGGCAAAAATCAGGCGCTGCTGGTCTGGAGGAATTCCCTCCTTGTCCTGAATCTTCTGTTTGACCTGCTCAATGGAATCCGATGGTTCAACATAAAGCGTGATGGTTTTACCGGTTAGCGTTTTAACGAAAATCTGCATTTGACCGCCTTCCAGAAAAGCCCGCTGCGGAAAGGCCAGCGTGAGCAGCACGATCAGGGCAAGGCATACTGATAAGATGCCCGGCCTCAGTTTTCTTGCCATCGATGAATCCTCCATCCCTATTCGTTTCAAAACTCCACATGTATTCGCTGTGAACCCGCAAAATTCCTCTTAAACGGACCGGAATGATCCGTGTTTTCACGCCTTGAAAAATACTCAAAAATTAACCGTTGACAGGGGCCACCCCCGGTGATAACCTCAACCAGAGGAAAAAAGCCAACCTGCTATACGATATGTATGATTGATTAACGCGGCAGACCCTTGAGGGCCGTTTTTTCAAGACGTTATGTCCTTTGTGGACCCATAGATCCGCATACCTGGCAAGCCGACTCTTCTTTCCGAAGGGTTTTTTTCATTTATTATCCGCGGGCATGCTGCCAGATGCCTAATCCGACAAAAAGAAAGTGATCCCTTGTATCAGCTAAAGTTTAAGGCGAACACCGAGCGCCTGCTAGACAAACATCTTACCGGCGAATCGATCGATTACCGGCAGATCATCTCCCTGTTTATTCCGATCCTGATCGACCAGGCGTTTATTATATCGCTGAACATGGTCAACGCGGCTATGATCAGTTCAGCCGGCGTAGCCGCCATCAGTGCCGTCAATATGGTTGATTCGCTCAATATTTTTCTGGTCAGCGTCTTTATAGCCATGTCGACAGGCGGAACGGTCGTCGTCGCGCAGTATAAGGGCAACGGCAACGACCTGATGGTTTCCAAAGCGGCGTCAAGCACCGTCTCCGCCTGCGCGATCCTTGCGCTGGCCCTGAGCTTAATCCTGGTCTTGTTCCACCAACCGCTGCTAAGCGTGCTGTTCGGGGCGGCCTCGCCGGAAGTCATGGACAATGCCAAAGTATATTTGCTCGGAGGCGGCGTGTCTTTTGTGGGGATCGCCATTACTGAAGCGGTGTGCGGGGCGCTGCGCGGGATCGGCAAATCGCGGGCTTCGCTGATGCTGTCCTTGTTTATGAACCTGACTTACGTCGGGCTGAACTTGGTGTTTATCAACCTGCTGCACATGGGTGTGCTCGGCATGACGATCTCGATCAACATCGCCCGGTACCTGGCGGCCGCCTGCGCGCTGTACTTTCTGGTAAAAAGGGACACGGATCTGCATTTCCAGCTCCGGTCCATCGTTCAGGTAAACCTGACCATGCTCCGGAAAATTTTTAGCATCGGCATTCCGTTTGCCGCGGAGCAGATGTTCTTTAACGGTGGTAAAATGCTGACCCAAATCTTCATCGTCGGCCTCGGCACCTATGCTATCGCCACCAATGCGATCAGCGGGTCGCTGGCAGGCGTCTCCCAGATTCCGGCGAATGCTCTCTCGCTCACGCTGGTGACGGTGGTGGGGCAGTGCATCGGACGGAGAAATGTGGAGGACGCGCGCAAGTTCACCAAGACGTTCCTGTGGCTGGCGTCCTTTTCCTTTGTGCTGACGGGTGTGATCATGATGGCCTTGTTCCATCCGCTGGTCAGCCTGTTCCACCCGCCGAAGGAAATCGTCGGCGACATCTTCACGGTCCTGCTCATCAACTTGATCGCACAAGTGCCGCTGTGGGCCATCAGCTTCATTATGCCGTCGGCGCTGCGGGCCGCTGGGGACTCCAAGTTCACCTCGATGGTCTCCATGCTGTCGATGTGGCTGTTCCGGGTCATCCTGGGTTATGTGCTCGGTATTGTGCTGCATTGGGGAATCGTTGGCGTCTGGCTGGCGATGAACTGCGAGTGGGGCGTGCGCGGCACCGTCTTCCTGCTGCGCTTCCTGGGCAAGAAGTGGTATCAGCACCGCTTGATCGATTGAATATATACAATATCCATTCCGTATTTACGGTGACAAAAGGACTTTCCCCCAGGGAAAGTCCTTTTTTTGGTTAAGGCGGATACACCGCTATTCGTCCGCAATAATAAGCTTCGTTTGTGTCTTTTTAAACTTGGCGGCATAGCTGCGGTCCACCAGGTTGTCCGTCACGATCGCATCGATTTTGTCCAGCGGCGCGATCGCAATGGTGACGTCTTTGCCGAATTTGCTGCTGTCGGCGGCGACGAAAACTTCCTTGGACAGCTCGATCATTTTTTTACGCGTGGTCGCTTCCTCCAGGTTATAGTCGGAAATACCCCGCTCAGCCGTTATGCCGCTGCAGCAAATAAACGCCTTGAGGACGTTCAGCTCGTGAAAGTTGAAAATATACTCGAACGTTACGACCGACTGCTCGTCCTTACGGATTTTTCCCCCGATGATCATCAGCTCAATATCGGTGTTCATCAGCTCGGTAATGACCGGAATGGAGTTGGTAATCACCGTCAGCTTCTTTTTGTCCTTGATGTATTTGGCAATGTGGTACGTCGTCGAGCCGCTGTCGATGTATATGCAATCCCCGTCCTGAATGAATTCACAGCACTTCCGGGCGATTCTCTCCTTCTCTTCCAGCCGGTCGATCATCCGCTCATCCATGGAAGGCTCTCCATACTTGGGCTCGGCCAGCTTAATCCCGCCATAGATTTTGACGATTTTCCCCTGATTGGTCAGCACATTGATGTCCCTGCGCAGCGTATCCACAGAGATGTCCAGCTCTTCGGTCAATTCGTTGATCTTCAAAACCTCGCGGACAGTCAGAAGATCGATGATTTTCTTTTGTCGTTCTAATGGCAGCATGTTTTTCACCTGTAATCTATGACTTGAACAACTTTGGATCATTGCTGAATGTACCTCAAGTGTACCGACTGAGGCCCGGAACATCAATAGAAAAACTGCGGAATCAAAGCGTTGGGTTCCAAACATGATGCAGGATTAATTCATTACTTCCGCATAAATTGCTGTGCTATATCCCTGGTATTACTTCTAAAGTTAGTCATGATATATGAATAACATATGCATAATTTACGCCAACTTTACAAAACCCCCGATTTGGATTGACATTCGCTTTTTATACTGGGGTTGTGTTTATGGGAGGTGAGCCGTCTGCTCAAGCTGCAGCATATTCGTAAACAATTCGACGAAAAGATAGTTTTGGAAGACATCAGTCTCGAGATTGGCACGGGCGAAATCGTATCGCTCCTCGGTCCGAGCGGAAGCGGGAAGACGACCCTTCTCGGCATTATTCTTGGGTTAACCGATATGGATCAAGGAAAAATCCTGTTTCATGACACTGACATCAGCCGGGTGCCGATGAACAAGCGCGGTTTCAACATCGTGTTTCAGGATTACGCCCTGTTCCCGAATTTGAACGCTTACGACAATATCGTATACGGCCTTCGCAACAAGAAGGGGATGATCAGTAAGGAGGAGGTTCAGGAAACCATTGATTTTCTGGAGCTCGGACCCCATGTGAAGAAAAGAATCAGCGAGCTGTCCGGGGGGCAGAAGCAGCGGGTGGCTTTGGCCAGGACGCTGGTCACCAAGCCTAAAATCCTGCTGTTAGACGAGCCGCTCAGCGCCCTCGACGGGGTGATCAAGGAATCGATCAAGCAGCGGATCCAATCGATCGCAAGGGAGTTCAAGCTGACGACGATTATCGTGACCCATGATCCGGAAGAGGCACTGACCCTGTCGGATAAAATCCTGATCATCAACCAGGGCAAGATCGCCCAATACGGCACGCCGCAGGACATCATTCATCAGCCGGCGGATGCCTTCGTGGAACAGTTCATCATCCGGCAGCTGCGGATCAAACGGCAGAACATTTACCAGCTTTTTGGTGAAGCTCATGCATAAAGTCAAGCCTGAAATGCGGGTAATCTTCATCCTGATCGTGCTGCTGTTCGCCGTGTTTCTGTTCATCCCGTTGCTGGTGCTGCTGATTCGCTCCTTGGAAAATGATCAGGGCTTTACGCTCGCAAATTATATCGATATATGGAGCAACCGGGACCTGACCCGGTCCATTCTGAACAGCGTCAAAGTATCGGCGCTGACCGCGCTGATCTCGACGGCCCTTGGCTTTATTCTTGCGTATTCGATTCACTGTACCAACGTGTACAGGCCCATCAAGGGCACAATTAGAATCCTGGTCGCCCTCCCGATGCTTCTGCCCACGATAACCTACGGGTTCGCCATCATGTACTCCTTCGGCAACCAGGGGTTAATCACCCGGATCACGGGACGGAACTGGTTTGAAATATACGGATTCAACGGACTATTGCTCGGCTATGTCATTTACACCCTGCCGCCAGCCTTTCTGCTGATCCACAACGCGTTCCGCTACGTGGACCGGAAGTTCATCATCGTGTCCAGGTTAATGGGGGACGGCACGCTGCGCAGCTTCAAAAATACGGTGCTGCGGCCGCTGGCTGGAGCACTGGGCGGTGCGTTGATCCTGTCCTTTATTTTAAGCTTCACCGATTTCGGGATCCCGGCGTCGGTCGGCGGCACCTACGAGGTGGTGGCAGGGCAGCTGTATCAGGTGATGCTCGGCTCGATTCCGGATTTTAACCAGGGGGCGGTCGTTGCGGTCGTCATGCTGTTACCTGCGGTGTTCGGCATCTGGCTGCTTCAGGCGCTGGAGAAGCTCAATTTCCACGTCGACAAAATGGCTGATACCCCGCTGCCCAAACACCGCGTGCGGGATACGGGCTTCGGAATTCTCTCGATAGCTGTCGTACTCGGCATACTCTCCATATTTGCCGTCATGTTTATCGCGCCGTGGATGAACGGATACCCATACGATCTTACGTTTACCATCAAGCACGTGAAGAGCGTGCTGGGATCCGGCGATCTCACCGGTGTGTACAAGCATTCGCTGTGGGTTGCGCTGCTGACATCCGTCTTCGGCACGCTGGCTGCTTATGCAGCGGCGCTGCTCAATGTGCGCACGAAGCTGCGGTGGCGGGGAGTCACGGATACGATATCCATGGTCACCAACACGGTGCCGGGCATGGTGCTGGGCATTTCGTACCTGCTGTTTCTGAATGGCAGCAGCCTGAAGGGGACGTTTACGATTCTGGTCCTGTGCAACATCATTCATCTGTTCACGACACCGTATCTGATGGCGAAAAACGCCCTTTCCCGGATGAACCCCTCCTGGGAAACGACCGGGGAACTGCTCGGGGACAGCTGGCTGCGTACCGTCCGGCGGGTAGTCCTGCCGAATTCGGCCGCCACGGTGATCGAAATGTTCGGGTACTTCTTCGTCAACGCCATGGTGACGATCAGCGGCATCATCTTTCTGGTGTCGGCGCAGACGTCGGTGGTGGCGAGCAAAATCAAGGAACTGCAGCATTTCGCCAAGTTTAATGAGATTTTCGTGCTGTCCATGCTGATCTTCTTCACTAACCTGATCATCAAGGTGCTGTGCGAAATATTGCAGAGAAGAAGAACTGTGCAGCGGTGAGTCCGGGGTTTGCTCACCACCAGGGAGACTGCGACTTCGGTTAATGACACGATTTGAAATGTTTTCATCACATTTTCTCATGCGCCAAGCCCAGCGGAGCGGTCTCAGAAAGCACGCAAGCAAGCAAACAGCAAGCCAGCATTACCATCATTTCTTTTGAAGCGAGGGATTTAACCATGTCCAAGTCCAAAACGTTCAAAGGCCTTCTGCTCACCCTGCTCGCCATCAGCCTCGTCATCGCCATGGTCGGATGCAGCAGCAGCAAAGCGGAGGAATCCAAGAAGGTCGTCATCTATACCAACGGCGACGAAGAAGCGGTGACCGCGATGGAGGGCGCATTGAAAAATGCCGGCTACGACGGCAAATACGTGCTGCAGTCGCTCGGTACCTCGGAGCTCGGCGGGAAGCTGATGGCGGAGGGAAGCGATATCGAGGCCGATCTTATCACGATGAGCTCGTATTTTATCGACAGTTCGCAGAGCAAATACCACATGTACAAGGACCTGTCTTTTACCCCGAACGCCATGGATTCCTATCCGTCCTACTATACGCCGATCCTGGCCAATACCGGCTCGATCTTCGTCAATACCGAGGTGCTGAAGCAAAAAGGATTGGAGAAGCCGGTATCGATCAAGGATTTAACGAAGCCGGAATACAAAGGCCTGGTGTCGATCCCGAACATTATGGACTCCTCCACAGGCTGGCTGCTCGTGCAGGCCGTCATCACACAGTATGGGGAAGAGGAAGGCAAGCAGGTGCTGCACGACTTAATCGCGAACGTCGGCCCGCATCTGGAGAGCTCGGGCTCCGGCCCGATCAAGAAGGTCGAAGCAGGCGAAGTAGCCGCAGGCTTCGGGCTGCGCCACCAGGCGGTCAAAGCCAAGGCTTCGGGAGCACCGATCGATTATGTCGACCCGTCGGAAGGTAACTTCTCGTTGACCGAATCGATCGCGGTCGTCGATAAGAAGAACGCCACGACCGACCTCGCGATGAAAATGGCCGAGACGATCATCAAGGATGCACGCAAAGACCTGATCACGAACTATCCGGTCGCCCTCTACCAAGGCGAGACGGTGGAAGACGTCAACAAGCCGGCCAAATCGATGAAGTTCGCGAAGCCGCTGACGGTGGAGCTTCTCGAAGAGCACCAGATGTTTTTTAACGATGCCAAATAAAAAACGACGAAAACCCAAGAATGAACTCAATTTACGGCAGGGAGTGACTTATCTATGAATCATTACAAGCTGTTGACCCCGGGGCCATTGACTACGACCCATACGGTGAAGGAAGAAATGCTCCTGGACCGCTGCACCTGGGATGATGATTATAAATCAATCACACAGCGGATCCGGTCCCAATTGCTCGGCATCGCTGGCGCCGATCCCGCGAAATACACCGCTGTGCTGATGCAGGGCAGCGGCACGTTTGCGGTCGAATCGGTCATGACCTCGGCCATTTCCGACCAAGATAAGGTGCTGATCATCACGAACGGCGCCTACGGTGAGCGGATCGTCCAGATGGCACAGTATATCGGCTTGAACCATGCGGAATATCGCGTCGACTATGACCGGCATCCCGACGAATTGGAGCTTAGAGGCTTGCTTGAAGCCGATCCCGATATTACCCATATCGCGATGGTTCACTGCGAGACGACGACGGGCATATTGAACCCGCTCGAAACGGTAGCGGAGCTCTCCCAAGCCTATGGCAAAACACTGATCATCGACGCCATGAGCAGCTTCGGCGGCATCCCGATCGATGTCCCGTGCCTCGGAATCGACTATTTGATCAGCAGTGCCAATAAATGCATTCAGGGTGTCCCCGGCTTCGGGTTTGTCATTGCCAGGCTGGAGAAGCTGAAGGAATGCCAGGGCACGTCGCGCAGCCTGTCGCTTGATCTCTACGACCAGTGGAAGGGCATGGACAAAGAGGGCAAGTGGCGGTTTACCTCGCCTACCCATGTCGTAGCGGCCTTTGCCAAGGCGCTTGACGAGCTGGCGGAGGAAGGCGGCGTCCCGGTCCGGTTTGAACGCTACCGGCGGAACAACCAGCTGCTCCGCGACCGCCTGGCGGGCATCGGGCTGCGCGCCTATATCGATGATGCAAAGCAGTCGCCGATCATCACGACGTTTTTGTTCCCTGGCGGGCATTTCAGCTTTGCCGACTTTTACGCTTACGTGAAAGAAAGGGGCTTCGTGATCTACCCCGGCAAGTTAACGGACGTCGATACGTTCCGCATCGGCAACATCGGAGAGATTTATGAGGAGGACATCGAGCAGTTGTGCGGTATAATCGAGGAATATATGGGAGGGATGAAGCGATGAACCGGATCGAAGGCGTGATTTTGGATTGGGCCGGTACGGCCGTGGACTTTGGCTGCTTTGCGCCAGTCAACGTATTTGTCGATATTTTCAGCCAGGCCGGCATGGAAGTCACGATGGAGGAAGCTAGGGCCCCGATGGGAATGCTCAAGATCGATCACATCCGCGCCATGCTGTCCATGCCGAGAATTTCCGCGCTTTGGAAGGATAAGTATGGACGGGATTTCAGCGAAGAGGACGTGAACAGGCTGTACGCTGAGTTTGAGCCTGCGCTGATGGCCTCCCTGTCGGAATATACCGATCCGATTCCCGGCGTGATCGAGACGGTGGAAGCGCTGCGGGCGAACGGGCTGAAGATCGGCTCCACCACAGGGTATACGCGCTCCATGATGGACGTCGTCGCTAAGGGTGCACGGGAAAAGGGGTATTTTCCGGACCATCTCGTCACGCCGGACGAAACGGGATCTTATGGCAGACCGTACCCGTACATGATTTTTCGCAACATGGAGCACCTGAAGCTGTCCGCGTCCTGGAAGGTAGTCAAGGCCGGCGATACAGCCTCCGATATCCAGGAAGGCGTGCAGGCCGGCGTATGGTCGGTCGGCGTCGTCATCGGCAGCTCCGAGATGGGCTTGAGCCAGGAGGATTACGACCGCTTGTCCCCAGCCGAACGGGCCGAGGCGATGGAACGTACGAGACGGGCATTCCTGGCGAACGGGGCCGATTTTACGATCGATACGCTGGCCGAACTGCCGGCACTCATCGGAACGATCAACCATATGCTAGCTAAGGGCAAACGCCCGGGCCAAGCACAGCAGCTGCAGACCGCAGAGCTTTAATCGCATAGAATGCAGCCGTCATCCAACCGCGCTCCGGCGCGGTTTTTGTGTTGGCTTTGTTAAACCTCATGCAACTCTACAGTTGCTTATCATTGACATGCAACCCTGTGGTTGCTTATAATGGGTTTATGAATTGGGACAATGACGCTATATTCAAAGCTCTTGGCGACTCGACTCGGCGGCTTATGTTGGACGAACTGTCCGAGCGCAACGAGTTGACGTTGTATGAACTTACGGCACGCCTCATTATGAAGCATGAGCTCTCGATTTCGCGACAGGCGATCGCCAAACATCTTGCGGCATTGGAAGATGCAGGACTCGTTAAAACAGAAAAAAAGGGAAAATATCGCGTGATTATATTCAACAACGAGCCGCTAAAAAATTTGCTGAAAGGATGGGTAGAGTAATTTAAAGGTACCCGTTGTTACGAGAGCATCTACACCGCAAATTTCAAAGGAGGCAAAAAAGATGAAAATCGTTGTGACCAGTTTATTTGTACAAGACCAAGATCAGGCACTTAAGTTTTATTCGGAAAAGCTGGGGTTTGTTAAAAAGGAGGACGTTCCCGTCGGCGAATATAGGTGGATCACGGTTGTCTCTCCCGATGAGCAGGACGGTACCGAGCTCTTGCTCGAACCGAATGACCATCCTGCCGCCAAGGAGTATCAATCGAAAATATTTGCCGACGGCATCCCGGCGACCATGTTTGGCGTTGAGGATATTCATAAAGAGTATAAGCGGCTAATGGATAACGGTGTGAAGTTTACGATGGAGCCGACAACCATGGGCCATCTTACATTAGCCATCTTCGACGATACATGCGGCAACCTGATTCAGATTGTGCAAAAGTAACCTGCCTTATGGCGGGTACTGATCGCTTAACTTTGATGATAACCCTGTCCTATTGTAGGACGGGGTTATATTCGTTAACAGACCATTGAATTCGAACGTGATGGCTGCTGAATAAGCTCCCCTGCAATAATGTACTATCCGCTTACCGGCTCCGCACCCTATAATGCTAAAAAACGATGGTGTAAGGAGTATCCAACATGAACATTGCTTCTTTTTTGCTGTACTGTGTCATCGTTACTTTTACGCCGGGGCCATCGAATATCGTGATTTTGGCGGCGGTCCGGCAGGAGGGCTTCAGGCAGGCTGCCAAATATATTGCCGGGGCGTCTATCGCCTACTCTCTGCTGGTGGCTGCTTCGGTTGTCGTGAACCGCGAGCTGGTCACCGGGATGCCCGTCGTACTGACGGTGCTGCGGATCGCCGGAAGCCTGTTCATTCTGTACCTGGCTTACCAGATTTACCGCATGGACGTGTCCAAGGCGGCGGCAAAACAGACGGCGTCTTTTATGTCGGGGTTCTGGATGCAGTTATTAAACCCGAAGGTGGTGCTGTTCACCATTACCGTCATACCCATTTACGTCATGCCCTACTATTCATCAGGGTGGGTCTTGGCCCTGTTTGTGGGACTGGTTTCGCTGATCGGCGTTGCCGCCTATTTTTCCTGGGGGCTGTTCGGCACGCTGCTCAAGGGCATTCTGCAAAAATACCAAAAAATCTCGAATGCCGTTTTCGCTCTGCTTCTGGTATACTCGGCCATAATGGTATCCGGGATCACGGACATGGCAAGGGGGTGAGCATAGGATGGACCGGTTCGAATACAAGCAGTCGGCGGGCATTACGGCGCTCTCGGCGAGTTTTGCTGACTTTACGTACAAAAAACACTGCCACGAGGAGTATGCGCTCGGTGTCACCCTCCGCGGCGTTCAGCAGTACGACCTGGAAGGGAGCCTGCAGTCCTCCCACCGCAGCGGCGTGATGCTGTTTCATCCTGAGCAGACGCATGACGGCTGGTCGCAGGATCGTTCCGGCATCGATTATGTCATGCTCTACATTCATCCCGATCAGTTCCTGGAGGCACTGGGGAAAAAGGAGATACTTCGCTTCTCCGAGCCCATCGTGTACAATGCGGGGCTGCGGCGCAGCATTCTCGACCTGTCGGTTGCCGTCGCCGGCGGTAAATCCGAGGATATATGCAGCGAGCTGTTGTTTCGGGTTGCGGGCCACTTCTCGCAGGACATTTTGCGGCCGATGGACATCAAGGCGCCGTCGTTCACCCGCAAAGCCAAGGAGCGGATTCACGAGAACCTGGAGCATGTGCTTCGCCTGGACGAAATCAGCGGGGAGTTCGGGATGTCCAAATACCAGTTCATCCGGGCATTCAAAGCCAATACCGGGCTCTCGCCTTACCAGTACTTCCTGAACTGCCGCCTGGAGCGGGCCAGGCAGCTGATCGAAAAGCACCGGGATATTTACCTCGCGGTGAGCAGCTGCGGTTTTGTAGATTTGGCCCATTTGAACCGCCACTATAAGCATGTGTACGGCACGACGGCATTCGAATATTTGTCTTATTTGGAGGGGAAGCTCTGACTTCCGCACCAATCCGTTTCACAGCTCGTCATCCGAAAGGATGGCGGGTTTTTTTTCGTTACAGACGCTGGACCAATTGCGCCTGAACGACGCGACGGATCTTGTCCGCTCAGAGAGGCACCCTCCGTGACTTCCTCATGGAACCCACGATTCGAGCCGCGTCTTAAACGAAGAGGCTTCGGGAACAATGGATGGCATGAAGCGTTAAGAGGACAGTCATTCTGAAGACGAAGAGGAGTTCTGACATGATGAAAAAACAATGGCTTCTGCTCATTGGCGCGGCTATGCTGGTGCTGGGAGGGTGCCAAAACGATGACACCGCGTCGGAACCGGCATCCGTGAGCCCGTCGCATCACGAGCAGGCAGCGGATGATTCGGACTTGAGCACGGACCAGATGGACGAGATGCATCATTCCAGCTCCGGGGAAGTTCCCGAGGGGTTGAAAGAAGCAGCGAACCCGGCCTTCAAGGTGGGGAGCCAGGCGATCATCGAGGCTGGCCACATGAAAGGGATGAAGGGGGCCAAGGCCACCATCGTCGGTGCCTATGATACGACGGCCTATGCCGTCTCCTACACGCCGACGACCGGCGGTCCCACGGTGACGAACCACAAATGGGTCATCCACGAGGAGATCCAAAACGCCGGTGCCGAGCCGTTCAAGCCGGGGGACGAGGTTATTCTGGAAGCGGATCACATGCCGGGAATGAAGGGCGCCAAGGCGACCATTGATTCCGCCGAGAAAACGACGGTGTATATGGTGGATTATGTTCCAACGACGGGCGGCGATCCTGTCAAAAACCATCAATGGGTTACGGGAAGCGAGCTGTCGGCTGCCAAGTAAAAAGGGGATGTCCCATAAGTAAGTTTTATCTCACTCTGAGATCAGCTCACTTGCTAGAAAATGGCGGTGCAGGAGAGGCTACCCCTGTGCCGCTATCGCACATTTTTGGTTTATTGCTGCTTTCTTCAGCAGATTATGGGCAAGCGAAAGCCATCAGACCTTTAGAAAGCATTCACCAAGGTTAACATTTACGAGCATGTGTGGAATGAGGATGACTTTGGGGACGAGAGCACCGTCAGCGTGCACGTCAGCAACATCCGAGCCAAGCTGGCGAAGGAAAATCCCGACGAGGAATATATCCGTACCGTCTGGGGTATCGGCTTCAAAATGAGCGACGCGAACTTATGGTTTTCTTAAGACTTTCTTTACAGTCTGCTTAAGAGTTCCGTGACATAGTGGACAGATAAACCTATGTTAAGAGGAGAATCCGTCCATGACCATGAAAAAATCCGCTTTAATCTTTCTGCTCACTTTGGTTGTCGTTGCTCTGGCCTATATCGGGACGAACCGCTGGGTTCAATCCCATAAAACGATTCCGGTCACGCACGGCATCGCCACTGCATCCGGAGAAGCGGGCATTGATCCGGTATCCGTCGACGCATATATGACGGACAATTTAAAGAAGACTGGTTTGCCTGGGGCCGCCATCGGGATTGTCCAGGACGGGAAAGTCGTCTACACAGCCGCATACGGGAAAGGCTCGGACGGCCGAAAGCTAACCGGAGACACCCCGATGTATGTCGGGTCGGTGAGCAAATCATTTACCGCTCTGGCAGTCATGCAACTCGTCGACAAAGGGAAAATCGATCTGGATCGGCCGGTACAGGCGTATTTGCCTGATCTTGTCATGCGGGACGAGCGGTTTGAGCAAATTACCGTCAAGGAGCTGCTGAACCAGTCCTCCGGCCTTGCCGATAGCGGTTTCCCTGAGATGAGCCTGCCGCAGCCCCATACGTTAGACGATGAGATGCGGAGGCTGCAAAGCGCGGGTCTCGTCGCCGAGCCGGGGACTCAATGGAATTACCACAACCCCAACTACCATATTCTGGCCGAGCTTGTGGAGAAGACGAGCGGGAAGCCGTTCGATCAGTATTTGACTGAGCATATTTTCCGTCCGCTTGGCATGAACAACACGACGTCGATAGCATTTGCGGGAGAGTACGCCGATGTGCCCGACGGTCATACGATGGCGTACGGCGTTCCGGTACCGTTACCTGCGCTACCTAATTTTGTGGAGGGGAGCGGCGGTGTCATCAGTACCGCCAACGATATGGCCCGTTGGATCGCGTTCCAATTGAACGGGGACGGCGCCGCTGACGGAACGCCACTTGTGACATCGGCCAGCCTGGAGGCGATGCGGGTCCCTTCGGGCCCGGACCATGATTATGCCTTTGGTTGGGAACAGGATAAGCTGCCTGACGGGACGATACGGATCGAGCACGGCGGCACGTTATTCACGTACATGTCGGATGCGGCCTTCTATCCAGACGCGGGCGACGGCTTCGTCGTTTTGTTAAACAGCACGTCAGCGTTCGGAGTGGAGCAGCTATCGATCTTCAACGGATTGGACGCGATGGTGCGCCATCAGGCTCCGAAAACGGGGACTCCGATCGGTCTGTTAGCGGATACGGTGCTCGGCTGCTTGACGATCGCCGCTTTGTTTCTGAGTATACGTGGTGTTCGACGGGCAAAAGCTTGGGTGGAGCTGATGCGTACACGGCGGCTATTCGTCCCGATCGTGCGCAATTTGCCCTACATCCTGCTGATCCTGGTTGGCGTCTTCCTGCTCAAGCTGTTTGGCTTCCTCTTCGGAGGCCGGGACATTACATGGACGACGGCTCTTTACGGGTGGCCCGCCCTGGTATTTTGCTTCGAGACGGCGGCGCTTGGCAGCGTGGCTTTGCTGATCGCACGGACGTTGGCGGTCATCGGCGTTTTCAAGTCTTTGAGTATTCGGGAGCGAGCGTAACATGGATTATATATTACGAACGTTCGGCTTGACCAAGCGGTACGAAAACGCAAAGGCAGTTAGTGTTCGAAGAAAATAAAGTATTTACTTCATACAGTTAGCGGCTTCAACAAATCAGAAGATTCCGTTCTCTCTTTTCGGGAGGTGGATCGTTACTCCCCGGAATACAGGCCGATGCGGTTTCCTAGCGTTGACAGCCTCTTTGGCTTCTGGCCCAGCTGACCGGCCAAGGAGGTCAATGCATCTTTGAGTTGCTGCTCGTTCCAATACACGTAAGGACTTTTCCACTGGCCCTCTACGGTCTGCATTTGGATTTGGTCCGGCTTCATTTTTTTGTAATTGAGGAGCCAGCGCTCCAGATTTTTTGCGGGAATGTCCGTTTGGACCTGTTCCCCGATAATGTCAAGCACCTGCCCCCATTGGCTGATGCCTTTAAATGAAGTAAGCTTGTCCAGGACCTGGTTCAGCACCTGCTGCTGGCGCCGGTTTCGGTCGAAATCCGAGGACGGCGATGATCCGTCGTTGGACTTCCGGTAACGGACAAAGTCAAGCGTCTGCTTGCCGTCCAGATGCTGCATGCCCTTGCGCAAATTGATATCCGTGCCGTCCGCCGTATCCTTGTAGCGCATGTCCATGTCGACGTCGACATCGACGCCGCCGACGGCATCGATGATTTGCCGGAATCCTTCAAAGTTGATCATGACCATATAATCGACCGGGATATGAACCAAATCGCCGAAGAACTCCTTCGTATCGGCCATGGCCGCCGTTTTGTCCTTGATATAGTAATGGGCGTAAAAGTAGTTGGCTTTGTGCGTTCCCAGCTGGGGTTGGCTGATTTTTAAATCCCGGGGAATGGACAATAGGCTTGCCGACTTCTTTTCAGAATTCAGCGCCCCCAAAATCATCACATCGGTATTGATCGTGCCCCCGCTGCCTTCGCGGTTATCGATTCCGGCGAGCAAAAAGGTCATAGGCTTCATGTCCGACTCGGTTACGCTTTCAACCGGCGGCTCGCTGACGGTCCCGCCCTGTTCCTGCTGCTGGGACTGAGGTGCGTAATATTCGGCAGCAGCCGATATTTTATGTAAGGTTGATATCGCTTTATGGTGCAAAAATCCAAGGAATCCGCCCACTCCGATGATCAGCAGCCCGATTACGGCCGTGAGGCTGAGCATCCACTTGCGGAGCCGGCTCATTTTCTTCTTTTTTTTGGAACGCGGTGTCATAGCATCCTCCAATCCTTTTCTATCAAAAAAAGCACTATACATATGTATACTATAATTATTACAAGCGAGCAACTTTACATAGGTTTCATTATACAATGTACAAAAATAGGTGTTTAATAAAACCTTCGTTGTCCCCTCAATCGAATTGTGCATTTGTTTCCTTGACATCCGGCACATTCTGGAATAAGATGGATTCGTAAATGACAGTAAGTGCTGACAGACAATTATGCTCTTAAGTTCGTATTTTTGCCTAAGGAGGGAGAAGGCAGTGAGGGATGATAGAATGGCTGGCCAGCCGGTCGTGTGGGTCAACGCATTTCAGGTGAAGCCGGGCAAGCTGGACGAATTCATTCAGGTTCAAACGGAAGAGCTGCGTTCATTTGCACAACAGGGCATCGTCAAGGGAGTGCTTGGAAGCCGCCTCTTGCGCGCAACGAATCGTGACAGGGCTTTAGCCATTGCACTTTTTGAAAGCGTCGAGGCACACCAAACCTGGCTCAAACAGACGGATTTCTCCGCGCATTACGACAAGATCAAGGATCTGATCGAAGGGGCGGAAGGCGATTATTATACGGTCGAGGCCGCCTACGGAGCAACGATTGAATAAATAAGGCGGCAATGTTCGGATTGCATGATGGATGTCGGTGCGCATGAAATAATGAAGTGCACAATGAATGACAGTAAGCGCTTACTGTAATGATGCGTGCACAATGAACGATTTTGATCTATGAAGGGAGTTATGAAGTCATGATGAATATTGGAATTATCATTGGAAGCACCAGACCTGGACGCAACGGGGAATCGGTGGGCCGATGGGTGCATGAAATCGCAAGCGGGCGAAGCGACGCCAGATTTGAATTGGTCGATATTGCGGATTACCGGCTGCCGCTGTTCGATGAGCCGATGTCACCGATCATGGGGCAGTACTCCAAAGATCATACGGTGGCCTGGTCGAAGAAAATCGCCGAGTTTGACGGCTATGTGTTCGTGACTCCCGAATACAACAAATCCATTCCCGGAGCGCTGAAGAACGCCATCGATTTCCTGTATCATGAATGGAACAACAAGGCGGCAGGCATCGTGGCTTATGGCGGCGGCGGAGGCTCGCGTGCAGCGGAGGCGCTTCGTCTGATTCTTGGCGAGCTGATGGTAGCCGACGTTCGCGCTCAGGTAGGACTGTCATTGCACGCCGATTTTGAAAATTACACCGTCCTGAAACCGGGCGCCCATCAGGAAGCGGCGGTTCACGCCATGCTGGATCAGCTTGTGTCCTGGAGCGAGGCTCTGCATACCGTCCGGGAGAAGGAGAAAGCCCACGCCTAAAACGCTCTCAAACTTTACGCTTGAAGCCAATCCGGAGGAGGCTGCCGGGTTGGCTTTTCTCATGGGAGAGCGTTCTCTCCTGCGCTAAAGCGATATTTTTTCTACTATATATAATGTGGTTTTGGAAGCATGTGAGCCTGCCCTTCGATCGAGATTCCCTTGACAAGAGAGTCAGGGGCCGCTAAGATTAGAATGAACGTTCTATCGTATTCCAAAAATGAAAGCAGGCTGGAGGCTAAACCGATCATGTTTGAGAAATATAACAAAGTTCAGCGGGCAGTATTGGAAACGACGCTGCGCATTATTATCGAAAAAGAGCTGCAGGCCACGTCGATGGCGCTGATTGCCAAGGAATCGGGTGTGTCGACCGGAAGCATTTATCATTATTTTTCAAGTAAGGAAGAAATTATCAACGAGTTGTATCGAGCGATCGTTCTATACAACGGGGAGTATGTTACACGGGGGATGGACGCCAAGGAACCGATCCGAACCCGCTTTAATCGTGCTTGGGAGAAGGTGTTCCAAGTCAGCCTGACGCATCCGGAAGGTTTTCAGTTTATTGAACAGTATTCGTTCTCCCCGTATATTAACGATGCCGTCAAAAGGGAATCGTATGATGGCGGCTGGTGCAAGTCGATGGCAGCTCTGTACGCCAAAGCGATCGATTACGAGTTGTTCATCGAGCAGGAGCCGGCCATGATGGTGCAGATGCACTACGGCACGATGGCTTACCTGGTCAAAGGGCATTTACAGAATCACTTTACGCTGACGGATGACGTGATTCAGACGGTCATTAACTCCTGCTGGAAGTCGGTTGCCAAATAACGCCGCACCGTAGGTGTGGTTTTTCAGCCTGCTAGAATGAACGTTCAATATGGATGTGAAAAGGAGCGATCAAGATGAGCAAAACGATATTGATTACCGGAACCAGCTCGGGTCTGGGTAAATTAACGGCGATCCATTTTGCGAAAATGGGGTGGAATGTGGCGGCGACGATGCGCACGCCGGAAAAGGAAACGGAGCTGACGGCATACAGCAACATTCAACTGTTCAAGCTGGATGTAACCGATATCGAACAGGTTCGAAACGCCGCGAAGCAGGCGATCGAAGCCTTCGGCACCATCGACGTTGTCGTGAATAATGCCGGCATGGGCACTTACGGGGCGCTTGAGCTGGCGGAAGAAGAGGCGATTGACTGGCAGTTTGCCGTAAATACACGGGGGCCAATCAACGTGATCCGGGCCTTGCTGCCGCATTTTCGGGCGAATGGGAGAGGAATGTTCATCAATGTCAGCTCCTTCATGGGCGTGACGAGCGCGGTTCCGCTGGGATCTTTGTACAACATGTCCAAATTTGCCCTCGAGGGACTGACGGAAGGCCTCTATTACGAACTGAAACCGCTGAATATCGAGCTGAGGCTCGTGGAGCAGGGAGGATCGTCCGGCAATAACTTTATGAACAATATGATCTGGAATACAAATCCCGACATACACGACTACGATGAGCTGACGGCCGGGCTGAAGAAGCGGTTAGAACAACCGCAGGCCGCCGATGCGGACGATCCCCAGACGATCGTGGACGTCATTTCGGATCTGGCGACCGGAAAGAGCAAGAAATTCCGTACACTTGTGGGGGATGTGGCTCACGAATTAGTTCAGCTCAGACAGTCCGTGCCGATCGAGGAATACTTGGAGACGATGCGCAAGACATTCTTGTAATCATCCATCTTCCTGTTTAACGAATCCTGCATGAAGCATAAACAAACAGCCGTATGGCTCTGCTCTAATTCGATTAGAATGAACATTCTATCGAATGCGGTGGCAATCTAAAAAAAGATCAACTCCAATGGGGTTGATCTTTTCCTTTTTCGCAGATGATAAACATGATGATTCCGGTTAGAACCATTTCTCGGCCCATTCCTCAACGGCTTGAAGCGCTCTGCCGAGCTCGGTCCCTTTGCGTGTCAGGGAATACTCCGTACGGATCGGCCGCTCGGTAATGACATTGCGGATGATGATACCGTTATCCTCCAGCTCTTTAATGCGTTCGTTGAGCATGCGTTTGCTGAGATCAGGGATGTATGCATGAATTTCGCTAAAACGCTTTGGTTCCTCCATTAGGGTATGAACAATCAGGCTAACCCACTTCTTCCCTGTGATCTGGTGTGCGAGCTCTACCTTTTCGCATAAAAGCCTGGCGCGTTTCTCATCCATAGTGCTGACCCCCTTGTGTGCACTGGTTACTTAATATTAACAAGTTATGATCTCTGTCAGGATTCCAAATCCAGCCTTCAATGGTCATACATTGCCATTATAATATCATAGAAAGCGCTGTCATCAAAGGGGATTTATCTCCGTTCATAATTTGGACAAGAATCTGTTGACTAATCGCTTAAATGGGTTTATGATTGCCAATGTGAATTCAACAGGTTATTAAAAGTAACCTTGTTGCAACGGATTTAGCTGCCAGCATGCGCATGGTTTTTGGTGGGAATGGAATGGAGGAGTCATACGTGGACAACATGACATTTGTCTTGTTTGGAGGAACAGGGGACCTGGCAAAGAGAAAAATATACCCTGCACTCTACAATCTGTTTATAGATAAAAAGATGCCTGAAGCGTTCTCGATTATCGCCTTGGGCCGCAGAGAACAATCAAATGCAGATTTTCAGCAAAACGTAGCGAAATCGCTGCAAACTTTTTCAAGAAGAACCGTAAATGATCCGGCCGCTTTGGAGGCTTTTCTCCAAACGATCCGGTATACCGTCCTTGATGCCAATCAAGTGGAGGATTACCATAAGCTGCGGAGCCTAGTAGAGTCGCGTGAACAGGAACTGAACATTCCTCAGAATCGCATGTTTTATCTCTCGGTGGCGCCGGAGTTTTTTGACGTGATCGCCTTAAATATTAAAGATAGCGGGCTTGGCTCGACAAGCGGATGGAAACGTCTGATTATCGAGAAGCCGTTCGGGCACGACCTGAAGTCTGCCCGCCATCTGAACGAACAGCTCAGCAAAGCGTTTGACGAAAGCGAAGTTTACCGCATCGACCATTACCTCGGCAAGCCGATGGTGCAGAACCTTGAAATCCTTGAGTCTTCCAACCCGATTCTCAAAGCGCTGTGGTCCAACCATCACATTGCCAACGTGCAAATTACGGCAAGTGAGACCGTCGGCGTGGAAGAGAGAGCCGGATACTACGATAACTCGGGCGCGATTCGCGATATGGTGCAGAACCATTTGCTTCAAGTGCTGATGATGGTTAGTATGCGTCTTCCGGGCAAAGGCGATGCGAACGAAGTCCGCATGAAGAAGAAGAACGTCATGCAGTCCCTTCGTCCGCTGCAGAAGGAAGATGTACTAAAGAATGTGATCCGCGGCCAATATGCTGCCGGTCATATGCAAGGGAAGCCGGTTCCCGGTTATCTCGATGAGCCGGGCGTTCCTGCGGGCTCGAAGAACGATACCTTTATCGCTACGCGTCTCTGGATCGATAATTACTTCTGGAGCGACGTTCCGTTCTACATTCGCACAGGCAAGAGAATGAAGGAAAAATCTACGCGGATCGTGATTGAATTTAAAGAGCCATTGAAGGGACAAAATACCACCATTGATCCGAACCTTCTCGTGATTGAAATCAATCCGAACGAAGGCATCTTCATGCAATTGAACAAAAAAAATCCGCTGAACGATTCCAAGCTGGAGCCGATGCGCATTCACTTTCATGAGAATGGAAAGGACGTGCCGGAAGCTTACGAAAACCTCATTTATGATGCGGTTCGCGGCGATTCTACGTTCTTTGCCCATTGGGATGAAGTCGAATTGTCCTGGCAGTACGTGCAGCCGGTTCTGGACGCATTCGAGCAAGACAGCGTACCGCTTCATTTGTACCCTGCAGGTTCGAACGGACCTGAGGCGTCTGACCGCCTGCTGGCGGAGGACGGCTTCAAATGGTGGCTGGATACGGAACCTGAAGCCGTGAAGGAAGAAGAAAAGGTGCTTGTGGTTCAATCCTGAGCCAGGTATTAAACCATACTGGTAAAGGTTTCAATATACAAAAAAGAGAAAAAAAGCATGGTGTGGAGGGAATTATAATGAAAGTCGGATTGATTGGATTAGGCAAAATGGGTTTGAACTTGGGACAAAATTTGATGGATCATAACCACAGCGTGGTTGCATTCGATTTGAACACAGCCGCTGTTGAAGACATGAAGGGCAAAGGTGCCGAGGGCGCTGCAAGCCTGACAGAGCTTGTATCCAAACTGGAATCGCCAAGAATTTTGTGGATCATGGTCCCTCACTCCGTCGTGGATTCGGTCCTTGACGAACTGAAACCTCTGTTGTCCAAAGGCGACATCGTCATCGAAGCCGGCAACTCGCACTACAAAGAGTCGATTCAAAGATACAACCAAATGAAGGAATTCGGCGTAAGCTACCTCGACGTAGGTACTTCCGGCGGTATGGAAGGCGCTCGTAACGGCGCTTGCTACATGGTCGGCGGGGATCAGGAAGCATGGAACATCGTTGAGCCGATCTTCAAGGATACCGCTGTGGAAAACGGCTATCTGTACGCAGGCAAATCCGGCAGCGGCCACTTCCTGAAAATGGTCCATAACGGCGTCGAATACGGCTTTATGGCTGCCATCGGCGAAGGCTTCGAAGTGCTGGAGAAGAGTGATTTCGATTTTGACTACGAGAAAGTAGCCCGCGTTTGGAACAACGGCTCGGTTATCCGTTCCTGGCTGATGGAATTGACGGAAAAAGCCTTTGCCAAAGACGCGAACTTGGACGAAATTAAAGGAATTATGCAATCTTCCGGCGAAGGTAAATGGACTGTGGAAACGGCTCTTGACCTGCAGACCGCTACTCCGGTCATCGCTCTGTCCCTGCTGATGCGTTACCGTTCCCTGGATAACGATACGTTCACAGGTAAAGTGGTTGCCGCGCTGCGCAACGAATTTGGCGGCCATGCTGTAGTTAAGAACTAATTCTAATCAAAGACAAAAATAAGTGGAGGTTGTGAAATCATGAAATTTTTCATCGACACTGCAAACCTGGACGACATTAGAAAAGCATATAAAGTAGGCGTTCTTTCCGGCGTAACGACGAACCCTTCCCTGGTTGCCAAAGAAGGCGTGAAGTTCGAGGATCGTATCGAAGAAATTTTGAAGGCTGTTCCTGAAGTGGAATCCGTATCGGCGGAAGTTACTCCGGATGCGGAAACTGCAGAAGATATGATCGCACAAGCCGATGAACTGATCAAAATCAACGGTGGAGACAAAAACATCACGATCAAGCTGCCAATGACACTGGCTGGTCTTGAAGCTTGCCGCTACCTGACGAAAAAAGGCGTAAAAACGAACGTTACCCTGATCTTCACCGTGAACCAGGCTTTGCTGGCTGCACGCGCAGGCGCAACGTACGTATCTCCGTTCCTGGGCCGCCTGGACGATATCTCGGAAGACGGCGTGCTGCTCGTGTCCAAAATTGCTGAGCTGTTCCGCATTCATAACCTGGACTCTCAAATCATCGCCGCATCGGTTCGCCATCCGGACCACGTAACCCGCGTAGCGATGGCCGGTGCACATATTGCTACCGTTCCATTCAGCGTCATCGCGCAGTTGGTGAAACATCCACTGACAGACCAAGGCATCGAGAAATTCGCTGCCGACTGGAAAAACGCAACGAAGTAATATTTCAGCAGAGCAGCTGAATAAGCTATATATTAGGATAAGAAGGCTTCCTTTCTGCCGGGCCGCGGCGGAGGGGGGCCTTTTTAGCTTACAGAAATGGATACGTTCGAGAGGCCCGCGCCAAAGGGTTAAATCAAGGCCGGTGCAAAATCCCCATTGGGCGGGGGACTTTGGAATTCGTGGAAACAGAAGGGGGAGGGGTTATCGACCAAAATCAGGTGTAAAATTTTTGTTATAAGTAAATTTTCCCTTTCTTGGGAGGGGTAAAGGGTGTATGATATTTCGTACCTAATAAGACCACTGAGAAGACACAAGAGAATTTGGAGGACTCATGGATACACTTCCAAAGGCAATCATGAACGCGCTGGAGCAGCACGGCGTTGCAAGCGAAAGCGTGCTCTGCTGGCTGCTGTGCGACCGGGCCCTGGAGAACGGGTTCAGGGATACGTATGTGCTGCTGACCCGTGAGGAGCTGTTGATCTTGTCCCATGATCAGGCGCCTGTGCGGGAGAAAACGTACAGCGGGTATGCGGCAAACGCCCCATTGAAAGGGCTTTCTTCAGAAAAAGAGGCCAAGTGGGAGCTCGAGGCGCTGAAGGTCCGGGACATCGAATCGCTGAGCATCGTCAATTTGGTAGCCTCCGGCATGGTCGTTATCAAGGCTCCGGAGGAGAGAGCCGTTGCCGCGTTCACGAACGGCGGCATGCGGGGCGCGGCCAGACTGGCCAAAATCTTCGAGAAGCTGAAGAAAAACGAAGAGCTCGGTCCGGAAGAGCTGCAGCATGACCATGGGCGGGCCGCATGCCCGAAATGCGGCATGATCTATCCCGAAGAGGGGCGTCAAGTTTGCCCCAAATGTATGAAGAAGCATGCCGTCTTCGGCAGGCTGCTGTCCTTTGCGGGCAAGTACAAAGTCTCGATGTTCTGGATCGTGCTGTTTATGCTGCTGAACTCGGCGGCAGGGCTGTTTATCCCTTACTTTCAGGGAACCTTGCTGTTCGACCAGGCACTGGGCGGCAAAGGCACGTTTGCAGGCCAAATCGGGCTGGTCATCGGTCTCATCATCGTATTTCGGACGCTGTCGCTGCTGTTCGGGGTCATTTTCGGCGTCATCAACGCCAAGATGGCTGCGAATATCGCCTTTGACCTGAAATCGAGCGTGTTTCACGCCATGCAGAGGCTCTCTCTAAGCTTCTTTGAGAAGAAGCAGACGGGGCAGCTGATGACCCGCATCAACAATGATGCGACCGAGCTGCAGTATTTTTTCGTCGACGGCATTTCGTATTTTGTGGTCAACGCCATGAACATCATCGGGATCGTTACCGTGCTGCTGATCATGGATTGGAAGCTGACCCTGCTGTGCCTGCTTCCTCTCCCCTTCGTATTCCTGCTCGTCCGCAAAGTGTTTCCCAAGCTGTGGCGGCTGTCCATCCGCCGGCATAAGCGGATCAGCGCGATGAATGCCATCATCAGCGACACGATCCGCGGCACGCGGGTGGTGAAGGCGTTCGGGAAGGAGCAGATGGAGAATGCCCGTTTCCAGCGGGCCAGCGGGGCTTTTTCCGATGCGGAGCAGTCTTTTAACAAAATGGGTGTGACCTTGTTTCCCGTATTGAACATTCTTACGCAGATTGGCGGCATTCTCATTTGGGCCTTCGGCGGCTGGAAAGTAATGCAGGGGGATTTTACGTTCGGCAAAGTGATGACCTTCATGAACTATATGCTCATGCTGTACGGCCCGATTCAGTTTATGAACAATATTATGAACTGGTGGTCTTACTGCATGTCCGCGGCGCAGCGGATTTTTGAGATCCATGACGCAGTCCCGGACGTGGTGGAGAAGCCGAATGCGATGCAGATTTCGGAAATGCGGGGTGAAATCCGCATATCGAACGTAACCTTCGGCTACGAGCCGAACAAGGCGATCCTGAAAGAGGTATCACTGCACGCCAAGCCTGGTCAAATGATCGGTGTTGTCGGGCACTCAGGAGCCGGAAAGTCGACGCTGGTCAACCTGATTCCGCGGCTGTACGACGTCAATGAAGGAGAGATCCGGGTCGACGGTCTCCCGATTAAAGATGTGTCCATGGCGTCCCTTCGGACGCATATCGGCATCGTATCCCAGGATGTCTATGTCATGTCCGGAAGCATCGCGGAAAATATCGCCTATGCCGATCCGGACTGCACCCTGGCGGATCTGATTCACGCCGCCAAAGTGGCCGGGGCGCACGACTTCATTGAGAAGCTGCCGGATGGCTACGACACCATTGTCGGTACCGGAGGGCATAACCTTTCCGGCGGCGAGAAGCAGAGGCTCAGCATTGCCCGGGCCATTCTGCACAATCCGAAAATATTGATTCTGGATGAGGCTACCGCCTCGCTTGATACGAAAACCGAGCTGCAAATTCAGGAGGCACTCGATACGCTCATTAAGGGAAGAACGACGATCGCGATTGCGCACCGCTTGTCCACGTTAAGAAACGCCGACTATCTGGTCGTGCTGGAGCATGGCCGAATCGTTGAGGAAGGAACGCATGGACAGCTGCTGGAGAAGGAAGGGGCTTATTACGACCTGGTCAAAAAGCATGACGAGGCGCTGAAGATGAATGAGGTGATTACGGCATGACACTTAAGGATGTAAGTGTTAGCGAGATTCTAAGGCCCGAGGACGGCGGGAGCAGCCCCGGTCTCGCGGAGGCGGCGCAAATCCGTTATTTGTCCCCGGACGATACGGTCTTTACCCTGACGGAAGGCCATATGCTGAACGTGAAGACGGGGGGCAAGGAGCACGCCGGTGTGTACGTGCACTGCTCTTTTCCGCATACGAACAAGCGAATCTATTTATCGATTCGGAACATTGAGAACGAGGAGATCGGGATGATCCGATCCCTAGACGAGTTCCCGGTGGAAACGCAGCGGATGCTGGAGGAGCAGGTGGAGCTGCGGTATTTTGCTCCGGAAATCATGAAGGTGCTCTCTGTCAAAGAGGAGTTCGGATATTCGTATTGGGATGCGGAAACGACTTCGGGACGGTGCCGGTTTACGGTCCGCGGAGGCGGCGGGAGCGTCAAGCTGATGACCGCAAGCCGGCTCCTGATCATGGATGTGGACGGCAACCGGTTTATCATCCCGCAACTGGACCAACTGAGCGACAAGGAATACAAAATGGTTGAATTATGCATGTAGGTTGAACTTCGACACCTGACGATACGAAGACGGAGGTATTCATGAACCTTAATTTTACACTGCCGGAGCGCGAGCAAGGGACCGCCGCGCAGGCTGTGGGGGAGCATATCCGCTATTGCGTGCCTGTCGATTTGACGCTGGGCGGGCAGCGGACGGAAGGCTATTTCGTGGTCGGCGAGCAGAAGTGGGCTCTGCTGCTGGAGGGCCGTGTGGTCGACAGCCGCCTGATTGCCGATGCAAAGGAATACAAGGTGGTGCCGCTGATCGGCAGTGCCGTGCTGGAAGGGGACGAGGCCGGCACCAAGTTTATTCTCACCAGGCTGTCCATGAGGCATGCGGCGCGATACGGTTATATCGCCCAGATTTTGAACGACCTGTCCAGGCAGCGGAGAATCCGTATTTACAATGATGAAGAGGAGCCGGTCTGCGCGAACTGCGGCGGACCGCTCATCCGCGGAACGCGGGTGTGCCGGAAATGCATGAACAAAGCCGCGGCCTTCAAGCGGCTGTTCTCGGTGGCGATGAATCATAAAAGAACTTTTGCGATCGGGCTTGCGGTAACGTTTGCGGCGTCCGCCATATCCATGGCGGGCCCGTACTTTCAAAAGCTGCTGGTCAATTCCTCGCTGCAGCCGCCTCCCGGCCAATCGCCGAGCGTCCCCGTGTTTATCTGGGCCATTCTCGGCCTGCTCTTCGTCCTCGTCGGCGGAGAGGGGCTAGGCATCATCAAAGGGCGGATCATGGCGGTGGTCAGCTCGCAAATCGCGGCCGACCTGCGCAAACTGGTCTATGAGCGGATCCAGAGCTTGTCCCTCGGGTTTCTGACCACGCAGCGGGCCGGGGACATCATGAACCGAGTCACCTCGGATACAGACCGGATCCGCAATCTGGTTCAGGAGCTGTTTACGACGGCCGTCTTTCAGCTCATTATTCTCGTGTCCGCGAGCGTGCTGCTCTTCTCAGCCGATTGGCGTCTGGCTTGCGTCGTGCTGCTGCCGGCGCCCCTCGTCGCCTACATCCAGCGGTATATATGGAAAGGCGTACTGTGGAAGCTGTTCCGCAAGCAGTGGAGGGTGTACGACAAGGCGAACTCCTTCCTGCATGACGTGCTGAGCGGGATCCGTGTCGTCAAGGCGTTCGGCAAGGAAGAGCGCGAGGTGAAGCGGTTCAAACAGTATAACGCCGAGTTTGCTGCGGCGACCATCCAGACCGAGAAAGTATTCAGCATCCTGTCACCGATCTCGAACTATCTGATCCAGACGGGGCAGTATCTCGTGCTCCTCATCGGATGCAATATGATTCTCGACAAGCAGATGTCCCTCGGGGAGCTGGTGCAGTTCAGCGGATACGCCGGCATGATTTACGGGCCGATCGCGTGGCTGATGTTTATGCCGAGATGGCTGTCCAATGCGATTATTTCGGTGGACCGCATCTTCTCGGTGATCGATGAGCAGCCGGAAGTGATGGATTCCGAGGCGTCCGTCAAACATTCGATTAAGGGAACGATTACGTTCCGGAATGTGATATTCGGCTACAAATCGTATGAGCCGGTGCTAAAGGAAATTAATGTGGAGATCAAGCCGGGGGAAATGATCGGCCTGGTCGGGCATTCCGGGTCAGGGAAGTCGACGCTGATCAACCTCGTTTCCCGGTTTTATGACGTGAATGAGGGCGAAATTCTCATCGACGGGGTGGACATCCGCCGGATCGAGCAGGAGCATCTGCGCTCGCAGATCGGCGTTGTGCTGCAGGAGACATTTCTGTTCAGCGGCACGATCCTGGACAATATCCGGTACTCGAAGCCGGAAGCGACGTATGAGGAAGTGCTTGAGGCGGCGAAGGTCGCCAATGCGCATGACTTTATCCTGCGCCTGCCGGACGGCTATGATACACGCCTCGAGGAGAACGGCGGCAACCTGTCCGGCGGGGAGCGGCAGCGGCTGGCGATTGCCAGGGCCGTGCTGAACGACCCGCGGATCCTGATCCTCGACGAGGCTACCGCCTCGCTCGATATCGATACGGAGAGCGCCATCCAGGAGGCGCTGCAGCGGGTCACCCGCAACCGGACGACGCTGGCGATTGCGCATCGCCTCTCGACGCTGCGGCATGCCGACCGGCTAATTGTCCTCGATAAGGGCGAGATCGCCGAAATCGGTACGCACGCCGAGCTCGTGGCCAAAAGAGGGATCTACTACAACCTCATCACCGCGCAGCGCAACATGTCCAAGAAGGCCGAGGCGGTGGGTTAGTCCGAGTCCGGCGGTATGGTTGCGCCGAGAGGCTTGGACAGGCGAAATGTAGAAGATATAGTTGTTACAAAACACCCCGACTCTATCGCGATAGAGCTGGGGTGTTTTTGTTTTTGGTTAAAAGCTGTCGTCGTAGTTACGTTTATTGTGAATGTGTTCGAATGAGGACGGAATAAGTGCCATAATGCATCTAATTTCGGGGGAAAGGAGCCCTTTTGAAGGAAATAAGTGCGAAAGTGCATCTGTGTGGGCCGAAATGGTTCCAAAAAGGCTGAAACGCTCAAGATAGATGCACATGTGCAACTATTTTTATCTAGCCTCACTTTTCCTTCATAAAAAGTCCAATCAGCAATAGAATCACACCCGTCAAAAAGAACAGCGGCATCAGGATCATCAGGAGGCCCAGGGCGGCAAACCCGTCATGAGCGACCCAGTCCCCGTATAACAACGCAACGAGCCACGAAAACACGAACGCGACCGGCAGCATCGTCGTGATTCCCCACACGATATATTTTCTTTTCGCCGACCGACCTTTGCTCAGCATAACGGCCAAGCTTAACGCAGCGATGACGATAATTGCTCCGATAACCAGTGCCACCCGGAATCCCTCCTTGGGGGTACTTGCTTGTTTTTTGTTTGAAACCATAGATGAAATATTGTATTTCGAAAAGGCTTGGGGACAACCCCCTCACAATAGCTCATTAATAAAACAATTTGAAAACGGCATAGTTGGTTTTTTAAAATCGGTTTTTCGCTGCCGCGCAAAGGTAAAATCATCCATTTGTTGAATAGTATTTCAGTAAGGGCCTTAGGCCAAGAAGCCTATTCTTGTGGGGGAGGAATGCACATGGCGCGCCGATGGGTGAATTCTTCGTACGCCTTTGCGTTGGGAATGTTCGCGATGATGGTTCCGAGTCAGGCATTCAGTTCGTTTTACAGCTATTTTTACGTGGAAAAGCTGGGGCTCGGCGTCGGGCTCGCCACCATCGCCAGAACCATTTTCCTGATCTGGGATGCGGTGAACAATCCGCTGTTCGGCTATTGGTCGGACCGGACCGATACGCGCTACGGCCGGCGCAGGCCGTGGGTGTTTGCCTCCATTCCGCTGTTTATGCTCACCTTCGTGCTGGTTTTCTCCCCGCCGGGCGGATTATCGCAAAACGGGCTGTTCACCTGGTTCCTGGTGACGCTTGTGCTGTATGAGGCGGTGGCGACCGTCCTGTGGGTCAACTATGGAGCGCTGTTTCCCGAGCTGTTCCGCGGCGACCGTATTCGCGCCAAAGCCTCCGCGATCCAGCAGGGCTATCAGGTGCTGGCTCTTCTTATCGCCACTGCGCTGACGCCTATTATTTACGCGGCGATCAACTTCTCCAATATGGCGATCGTGTACGCCTGCGTGTTCGGCATCTGCATGCTCATCTGCATGCTCAGCGTGCGGGAGCAGCGAGACCCCGGCAAGCCGGAGCCGATGAAACTGGCCGCTGCCTTTAAGGAAACGCTCAGCAACAAGAAATTTTGGGTCTTCAACATTTCCAACTCGTTCGCTCAGACGGTTAACGGGCTGGTCAGCTCGATGATCCCGTTCTACGCTAAATACGTGCTGCGGATTTCGGAGGGCCAGGTGTCGATTCTGCTGGCGGCCGTGTTTGTGTCCGTCATTCCGCTCGTAGGGGTATGGTACTGGATTGTCCGCCGGATGGACGGAGTGAAGGCTTGGCGGTTGTCGCTGATCCTGTACGGCTTGTCGGTTATTCCGCTCTGGTTCGGCTACAACCTGGTGAGCGGTGTGGCAGCCGGCATTGCGGTCGGCTTCGGCCTCGCCGGTTTTCTCGTCACGCCACCGATGGTCAGCGGGTGCATCATCGACGAGGACGCGGAGCGGACCGGGCGGCGGCGCGAGGGCATCTATACTGCGGTCAGCGGGTTCATTACCCGTTCAAGCGGGCTGATTTCGGCGCTGGCTTTTTACGTGGTCGGCCTGATCTTTGGTTATGAAAGCGGCGACAATCCGGGGTCGGATCCGGAAGCGACGTTTCGCTACTTGATTAGTGTCGTTCCGTTATGCTTATTGGTCATATCGGTTGTTATATCCTTTATGGCCCGTTTTGATTTTCATATGACGGGAAAAGGAGAGATGAACCATGGTCAAGAGGCTCATCATCAATTGTGACGATTTCGGGCAGAGCCCGGCGATGAACCGGGCCATCATGCATCTGCTTGAGGAGGGAAAGGTCTCCTCGGCGACAGTTATGGCGGTGGCGCCCGGATTTGAAGAGGCAGCCGCTTGGACCGCACGCCGCCGGCAGCCCAATGTGGGGCTGCACCTGACCCTGACCAGCGAGTTCGATGCTCTGCGCTGGAGCAGCCTGACCGGACACTCGTCGCTGCATGACGCCGAGGGCAAGCAGTACCGGACGGTCAGGGAGTTTGAGCTGGGCGCGGAGACCGGCGCCGTCGTGAAGGAGATCGACGCCCAGTACGAACGGGTGAAGCAGGCCGGCATCCGGATCAGCCACGTCGATAACCACATGGGCAGCCTGTACGGTATGGAGACGGGCCGCAGTCTGCTGCCCCAGACCTTTTGGAGAATTTCGCGCTGGGGTCTGCCGTCCCGCTTCTTCCGCTACATCCACCCCGATGACCCGCTCCTTCGTTCGCTGAGCGGCATTGAACGCCCGGTAGCCAAAGCAGCGGCACTGGCGGACACCTTCGGGGTGCCGATCCCTGACTACCTGCTGTCCCATCCCTTCGGGCTGGTGGAAGGGGAAACGTATGACAGCTTCAAACAGTCGATCATCGCCAAGCTGTACACCCTTCCGGACGGCGTCTGCGAAACCTATATTCATCCCGGCGCGGAAGATGCGTGGATGCTGGCCAACATTCCGCACTGGAAGAAGCGGGTGTGGGAGTTCCGTTTGCCCTTTGATGAAGACTTTGCATACGCTTTGAAGGACGCGGGCGTGGAGCTGACCCATTACGGCTATGTTCAAGAGCATCTGAAGCGGCCGCGTTTCAGGTCGGCTTTCCGGCTGATCCGGGAACTGACCCGGAAATAAGGTGGCGAATATACGTTGTGAGGCTCCGTGAAGCGGGGCCCTTTTGGCTTGGAATGATTTAACACCTTCCATAGGGGCTTGGTCTTTAGACACGGGAAACGCCTAAATGTTATAATATAGGTCAATTTTTTCGGGGGGTGTCTATTTGAGTATATGGACGTGGCTGCAGGATGTGATCGGCCGTGTCAGATGGATGGATGTGCTGGTTTCTGCCGGGATCATGGCACTTTTTGTGCTGTTGAACCGGTTCCTGGTCCGGTACGTGTTTTCGCTGGTGGGTAAGAAAAACCGGGAGAAGGAACGGACGCTGATGTGGAAAGAGGCGTTGGAGAAGCCGCTCCGGTTGTTTGTTGCCGCTCTCGGGGTGTATCTGGGATTGAAATATTTGCTATCCGTCCGTTGGGAGACCGCCAGCGCGTTGGACGGACTTTTCCGCAGCGTGGTGATTCTGCTGATCGGATGGAGCCTGCTCATTCTGTCCAACCGGTCTTCGTTTTTGCTGGAGCAGCTTAGCAAGAAGATCCGGCTGGATGATTCGAGTATGCTGATTCCTTTTATGTCCAAAGTGCTGCGGTTCGTGGTCATCGTCCTGACCATTACGCTGATCGGAACAGAGTGGGGGTTCAGTATCAACGGCCTGGTCGCTGGCATGGGGCTCGGCAGTCTGGCCATTGCCTTGGCTGCAAAAGATACGCTCGGCAATATTATCGGGGGCATCGTTATCATATTAGAGAAACCCTTTTCGAAGGGCGATTGGATCCTGACTCCCAGCGTGGAAGGGTTCGTCGAGGACATCACCTTCCGGAGCACGAAAATCCGCACATTTGCGGATGCCGTCGTGACGGTACCGAATGCTGCGCTGGCGGATCAACCGATCACGAATTGGAGCCGCATGGGCAAACGCCGGGTTACCTTTACGCTCGGCGTGGCGCTGGATTCGGACAGGGAGCGGCTGGCTGCCGCGGTCGAACGGATCGAGACGGGCCTAAGGGAGAATGAAAAAATCGACCCGAAAACGATCCTTGTTAAATTTACGGAGTTTCAGCAAAGCAGCCTGGGCATTTTCTTCTACTTTTTTTCGAAAACGACCGTATGGGCGGAACATCTGGCAGTGCGGCAGGAGGTGAATCTCACTGTGATGCAGGTACTGGAAGAAGAGGGAATACGCCTCGCGTATCCATCGCAGCGGGTATTCCTTGAAGAAGGAGCCGCGGAGGAAGAGGGGCTGCGCTCCGTTTCGAGCGCGGGATGATTCTTTCATAGGTATAAAAAAACATCCCTTCGCACACGGTTGCGAAGGGATGTTTTGGCTTATCCGGTTTATTTTCCGCTGTCCGCTCCGAACCAGCGGGGTTCTATAAACCGCTCAAGCCCTGTTAGATGTCCGACCAGTTCCGGTCGCCCGTCAGAAACTTCTCCGTCAGGATCGACAGAAGCTGAATGCCGACTTCGTTTTCCCCGCCTTCGGGAATGATGAGGTCGGCGTATTTTTTGGACGGCTCGATAAAGGCCTCGTGCATCGGCTTCACCGTCGCCAGGTACTGCTGGTGAATCGACTGGATGCTGCGTCCGCGTTCCTCAATGTCGCGCAGGACGCGGCGCAGGATACGGACGTCCGGGTCCGTGTCGACGAACACCTTGATGTCGAGCATCTCGCGCAGCTTCTCGTCCGACAGGACGTGAAGGCCTTCGATGATGACGATATTGTTCGGCGTCAGCTCCACTTTGTCGACCGAGGAGCGGGCGTGAACCGTAAAGTCGTACACCGGCGCGTAAGCGGTTTGGCCTTCTTTTAACTGACCCAGATGCTCGATGAGTAGTTCATTATCAAAGGCGAACGGATGATCATAGTTGATCAGTTCCCGTTCCGCCAGGCTAAGATGAGGGTTATCCTTGTAATAATTGTCCTGGGAAATGAAGGTGACCTTCCCCGAACCTAGACGATCGATGACCGAACGGGCCACCGTCGTTTTGCCGGAGCCAGTGCCGCCGGCGATACCAATAATAAGCATGACGAATCGTGTACCCCCTAAATGAAATGCCACCTGCAACTATAACCCAAGTATTGTAGCACAGCCGCCACTTTTTTTCATCTTATCGGGCTTATGAGAAAAATGGTAAGGTCATTCGTGAGCAAGGAGCATCATTAATTGGTCTCTAGACGTGGGAGTAAATGTTGTGATCCTATATGTAAACTTGGTTGCAGGCACGGGCAGGAAATAAAACGTTTACGAGCGAATGTAAGTAAGATTAAGGAATACAAACTGATATTGTAAACAAAGAAAGGTTGATGATTGTGCCACTCGTAGATATGCCGCTGTCCCAGTTGAAGCAGTATGAAGGAAGAAATCCGAAACCGGATGATTTTGATACCTATTGGGCGCGGGCACTGGAAGAAATGCGGGCCGTCGATCCGCAGGTGGAGCTCGTTCCGGCGGATTTCGAAGTGCCTTTTGCTGAATGCTTTTCGCTGTACTTCAACGGAGTGAACGGCGCCAGAATCCATGCCAAATACGCCAGACCGAAAGGGGCATCCCAGCCTCACCCGGCCGTACTGCAATTTCACGGTTATACGGGAGACAGCGGAGATTGGATGGATAAAATGGTCTACCCGGCGATGGGTTTCTCCATTGCGTCACTGGATGTCCGCGGTCAGGGCGGCCTGTCCGAGGATACGGGCGGCGTGGTCGGCAACACGCATCACGGCCATATCATCCGTGGCTTAAGCGATAAGGACCCGAATAAGCTGCTATTTCGCGACGTGTTCCTGGATACCGCGCAGCTGGCCGCGATCGTGATGGGCTTCCCGGAGGTCGACGCGGAGCGCGTAGGGGCGACGGGATGGTCGCAGGGCGGTGCGCTGACGATTGCGTGCGCGGCGCTGGAGCCGAGAATCAAGAAAGCTGCTCCGGTGTATCCGTTCTTGAGCGATTATAAGCGGGTATGGGAGATGGATCTCAGCGTTCATGCGTACGAGGAGCTCCGCACCTATTTCCGCAAGTTCGATCCGCAGCATCAGCGCGAGGACGAAATTTTCAACAAGCTCGGATATATAGACATTCAGCATCTGGCTTCGCGCATTGAGGCCGACGTCATGGTCGGCGTCGGCCTGATGGACACGGTCTGCCCGCCGTCGACCCAGTTTGCCGCCATTAATAAAATGAAGTCGTCAGTGAAGCTTGAAATCTATCCGGATTTCGGCCACGAAGGGCTCCCTGGCCTACCCGACAAGATCGTGCAGTTTATGAAGGGGCTGCAGCAGGAATAGCAGTAGATGAACTGAGATTAGACCTGCAAAGGGAGAAATGACATTTTTTTTCATACGTCGTCTTCGTACTTCAACAACCGGCAGCAGGCACGACGGATCACTCTTTTGCACTCGTTTTGTTTTTTAACCCTATATTATTCGTGAATAAAGGCATCCCTTTCGGCCAAGCGCCGGCCATGGGATGCCTTTTTGGCATGGGCCGACTTGGGAAACGGACCCGCGAAAGCCGAGTGTCCGGGATGAACTCGGGGTTGAAAAAAATATCGAATTTTGGCGGCCCAGTTAACTTTCGTTAATTGTCCGTGCCTGTTTGCCTTGCTACGATGGGGGTGCATTTTTGAAAACCGATTCAAAAGGCCTAGATGTAAAGACTCATTTCATCGCAGAGTCGGGACGATTTACATACCTAAAAAGCAAGGAGAGACACGAATGCACCGATTAAGAAAGCTAAGTCTGGGCGCTGTGCTCGCGCTCGGCCTGCAGCAGCTGTACCCGATGGCGGCTTATGCCGATATTGCGGTGGAACCGCAGCAGGATCCGTTTGTCTTTTACGTCAGCGATAGCGATTATGGGGATGGTTACAGGCTAAGAGTAAGCTCTTATGACGATCAAGGTGAGCTCCTGAACCAGGAGACAAGCGAAAATCCACCGGATGAGCCTTTTGTCATTTCCATTAACCCGTACGATAACCCATGGGTTCCGCACGTTGATTTGGATGACCCGCACCCGATCACATTCCGGGTCGAGACGATTAAAACTGGTGATAGCGGTCTGGTGGACGTACCGGGCGGTTCGGAAGGAGATGGAACGTCTGAGGAGGGCTCCGAGAGTAGCGGTGGAGCGAGCGGCTTGGATAGCGGCAGCAGCAGTGGTGACGGCGCGAATAGAGAAACCGGCGGCAGCGGCGGTGCCGGAAGCGGCGAGGAGAGCGGCACCGGAGCTGGTGGAGACGGTAGCGTAAGCGGTGGTGAAATCGGCGACGGGACGGCCGGGGGCACCACGGGCGGCAGTGAGAGCACCGCAGGCTCGGATCCCAGCGAAACCGGCGGCACTGACGGAAGTGGAATCAGTGATGGTGGTGGAACCGGAGATGCATGGCTCGGCGATCCGATCCCCGGGAGTTCCGGAGAGCCCGGAACCGAGCCTGGGATCGGCATCGAATCCGTGAGCACCGTTGTACAGCAAGGGGATCGCGCAGGTGTGACGGCGGTTCCCGGCAGTGAAAACGGCGAAGAGATTGTGGATAGCGCCGATTATACGTGGAGTCCCGTTGCGACCGTCGAAGGCAGCTTGTTGATTTCCCGGGAGCAGCTGGATGACCTGAATCTGAGGGTGACGGATGCAGAAGGCCATGAGGTCATGGTGCCTGAAAGCCAGCTGGCACTTTCGTACGATGATGCGTCCCATACGGTCCGGTATGAGGCGAACCTGCCGAAGGGCGGGCCATATAACGTCACAGCCGAAGTGAACGGTCAGCCTTATGGATCGGTTCAGGTGAATCCGATAACCATGGAGAACCGTTTCCCAAGTAAAACGCTGCTCGAGGGCAGCGAGATCCATACTTATTTTGAAGTCAAAGCTGAGCAGCTTGTACCGTACACAGTAGAAAAACTCGATGGGATGGATGCAATTCTGAATGCAGCCGATGGGCAACTTGTCGATTTTGGCGAACTTACAGACGATGCATCCAAAGAAGTGGATCTTCCGTTTGAATTCCCTTTTTATGGGGATACATACAGCCAAATGTGGATCGACATCAACGGCGGCCTCTATTTTGGCGATTATAATGCCATTGGGTCCGATGTCTATCCCGATAAGTATGCACCGCCTGCACTGCAGGCCTATGTATCAGATTTAAGACTCAACCCGGATGATCCCGACTCTAAAATTCTGACGGAAACGATCGGGGAGGAAGGGAACCGGAAGTTTATTGTACAGTGGAATCATGTGTACTTTTATGATGGAGATGTCCCGATTACGTTCCAGGCGATTTTGTCCGAAAACGGCGATGTCCAGTACCAGTACCCTGGCATCACGACCGAGAACGCCGACTACGATAACGGGGCGTCTTCAACGATCGGCATCCAAGCAGGGCAGGGCTTGTCTCAAAATTACCTCCTCTACTCGCATCGAGAGTCCATGATCGATAGTGGGGAGGCGATCCGCTTCAGTCCGGTAACGGTCTCGGACGAAAATCCTTCCGATGGCGATCATGGTTCCGGCGGCGACGGCGGATCAGGCGGCGGAGGGGATAACGGCTCCGGCGATAATGGCGGCTCCGACAATAGCGGCGATAACGGCTCCGGTGGTAACGGGGGATCGAACAACGGTGGCGGTAACACGGGCGGCAGCGGTGGATCGAACAACGGCGGCAGCACTGGTGGCTCAACATCAACCACACCAACTTCCCCGGGAAATTCGACCGCCGGCGTTCCCGCACCGGTCGTGGTGAATGGAAAGTCATACGATGGAGTGCTCCAAACAACGACAGCCACCAATAACGGGCAGACGTCGGTGACGGCCGTTCTTGATGCGTCGAAGCTGCAGGCCATGCTGAGTCAGGCTGGGCCAGGACAATCCGTCACGCTTCCGGTCATGCAGGCGGCGAACACAACGACTGTGGGGCTGACGGCACAATCGCTGAGAGCACTGGAAACGGGCGCAAGCCAGCTGGTGATCCAGACTGCAAACGGAAACTATAATCTTCCGATATCGGAGATCAGCATGTCCAGACTCGCCCGGCTCTTCCAAGCCTCAGGCGATGTTACGGGGATGAACGTCCAGATCATCGTCGCCAGGTCTGAAGCGGCAAGGGCAGCACAGCTGGAGGCAGCCGCCAAAAAGATGGAGCTGCAGTTTGTGGCCGGACCGGTAGATTTCCGGATTGTAGCTTCATTCCAGGGTCAAACCCTGAGCGTTAGCCCGTACAGCACTTATGTGCAGCATGTCCTGCAGATTCCGGCAGCAGGCGCAGGCGTGGTGTCTACAGGAGTAATGCTCGACGAGAACGGAACGGTGCACCCTGTGCCTACCCGGTTGACCGGAGAGAACGGCAGCCGCAGTGCAATCATGAGCAGCCTAGGCGGCGGTACATTCGCCCTGGTCAGTTACAGCACAAGCTTCAGCGATGTGAGCGGGCATACGCAGGAGGTCGTGCAGGACCTCGCCTCCCGCCTGATTCTGCAAGGAACAGGGGAGGATCGGTTCGCCCCTGACCATACGGTGAGCTGCGCGGAATTTGCCGCCATTCTGGTCCGCGCGTTAGGACTTGCCGGCGGCGGCCAATCAAGCAGCTATGCCGATGTGAAGCCGGGCGACTGGTACACGGAAGCCGTAACTCTCGCCCAGCAATACGGCATCGTGAACGGCTACAGCGACGGGACCTTCCGTCCCGGCCATACGATTACCCGCGAGGAGGCGCTGGTCATGTTCGGCCGTGCCGGCAAGCTGGCTCGTCTGGGATCCGGCGCTGATCAGGTAGAGCTGAGCCAAGCATTGTCCGTATTTACAGACAGCCAGGTGGTGTCGGGCTGGGCGGCTATGGCCGTGGCCGAAGCGGTTCATAACCAGCTGCTGGACGGTCTTGGCAGTCAGCTGCAACCGAAGAAAGAGATCACCAGAGCGGAAACGGCCGAGATCCTTCAGCGTTTGCTGAAGAAGTCAGACCTCATCTGACGGTTTACCGCTATGAAATAGGCATGAGGCAGCTGCCGGGAATATTCCCGGCAGCTTTTTCTATTCCGCCGGATCGGCCTCGCGGGAGGCGAGAACTGAAGAAGAAAGATCAGTCCATGCTTATAAGCTCTTCAAGCTGATTTCTGATGCGGCCACGGACGAGCCCGCCGTGGTAACAAATGACGCTCTCGATCCCGTAGTTTAGAAACCTTTGCAGCGAGCGTACCGCCCCAGCCATATCCGGCGTGGAAGGGCGGTGGGGTCCCATAAGCTTGCCGTTTATGCTAAACATTGAATCCCCGGCAATCAGCGTCTTACTCCGGTGCAGATACAAACTGAGGTGTCCCGGTGTATGTCCGGGTGTATAAATCACCTCGATTCCTCCGCAATAGGGTAGCACCTGCCCGTCTGCCAGCGTGCGATCGACCCTGCCTTTAGGCAGGTTGGCAATCAGGGAGGAGACAATCCGCCTGCGCTCCTCTTCCGGCAAGCCTTCCAGCTGCCAGGCCATATGCTCCATCGTGGCCTTCATCAGCGGGAGTTCCCCTTCGATATAGGGCTTCTCCAATGGATGGGCGTATACGTGAATGCCTGCGCCGGTTTCTTGCAGAATCTCCGGGAGGCTGCCGATATGATCAATATCCTGATGGGTCAGCACGATCGCCCGCAGCCGTCCTACCGGAACGCCGAGCCGCACCATTTCGGTCCGGATTTGCCCCCATTGGCCGGGCGTCCCGGTATCCATCAGCACCGCGTCTTGTCCATCCCAAACGAGCGTCGGGTGTAACGTTTGGGGACTGCCAAATCCATCAATCTGTAGTTCCAGCATGCTTGCAACATGTTCAATGATCAAGGGAAAACCTCCTTATGATGGGTTATGAAGATGGGCCACGAGCGCCTCTATCAGGTAAACGATGCAAGCAGGCATAAGGATATGGGATGAGCAAGCCGACCGAGAAAATGTTTCGAACGAAGTCCCGTGAAATCCCCTGGAATGCAAACGGCGGCAGGCCCGTGGGCCTCCCGCCATACTCGCATAAATATTAGGATTTCTTCTTTTCGGGGCCTCCAAAGTTCAGACCGAGTTCGCCGTCATGGCTGCCGACATTGCCGCCGACTTTAAAGCTGACGCCTTTGCCGCCGCCAACCTGCGCACCGGCATGCGCCCCGAGACCGTGACCGCCGCCCACTTGGGCACCTGCGCTGAGGCCGGCTCCCTGCCCGCCGCCAACCTGGCTGTTTACAAAGGCGCCGACGCCGTGGTCTCCGCCAAGCTGGGCTTCCGTATTCATGCCGATCCCCTGCTTGATGCCGACATGTCCGTCGGCATGAACGCCCAGGCCGTACTTGCCGCCCAATTGGGCGCCGGTATCGAAGCTGAAGCCGTGGCTGCCGCTTACTCCGGCTTCACCTTGCACACCAAGTCCGTAGGTTTCGCCGCCGACATGCGTGCCTGCCTGGGTGCTGACGCCTTTGCCGTCCATCTGGCCGCTGGCGTTAAGACCGACGCCGTGCTTTCCGCCGATCTCCATGGAGGTGTTCATCTGAACCCCTTTCGTAGATTCTGCCTTTTGCTCACCCTTTACGGCTTCGCTCTTCACGGCTTTTTCTTTCGCGGCCTTTTCCTTGACGGGTTCACTTTTTGTTGCTTCACTCTTCACGGGGGCTTCCTTTACGGCCTCAGGCTTAACTGCTGCATTCTCCGGATTTTCCGGCTCTGTTTTCTCAGTCAAAGGATTAATCTTGAATTTATAGCCTTTAGGCGTAGGCTCAACCCGGTTCCAGTCATAGGAAAACGGCTGCGGGGTGATAGGGGCAAACGGATAAGGATAGGAATTGAGTTGCCCGTTCGTGTCGTATGCGTAGTACGTGCGGTAGGGAACCGGATAAACGTACTGGGGCCACGTATAGGGAAGGGCGTATGGATAAGAGGATCGCTGGCTGTAAGCATAAGCATACGGGTCCACGCATGGCTGCCAGCACGGCCCGTACGGATGTCCATTCGTAATCATGGGGAACCTCCATATTTGAATTTAATACTATAACCTATTCACATGGAGCCCGAGGTGACACCCGCCTATGGTTTGTTTCTTCGCATGAGAAGATGTATTTTTTCGGGGCTTCGCTAAAGAGCCTAGTGGCACGTCTCTCACGCCCCCTCATATATGACGTTTGTCATACTCCCTACCTGATGTTCATGACTACTCGGTTACGATCTGGTTTCCTATACTTAGGCTAGAAGACGTCCTCGGATGCCCCGAGTATGACTGCATGCTTCATTCAGGGAGGAAGACAGATGAAAACACAAACCATGGTCACCAATCTAAAAAAAGAAATGGCCCCCTATGAAAAAAGCAATACGAAATCGAGCATCATGCAGGTTGTGACAACCCTAGGACCTCTGTTACTGCTCTGGTACGCCGCATATTTAAGCTTATCCGTATCGTATTGGATAACCCTTCCTATAGCCATTATTGCTTCCGGATTCGCCATTCGGACATTTATTATTTTTCATGACTGCTGTCACTATTCTTTCTTTCATAATCGGCGGGCGAACGAAATCATCGGTATGATTACGGGGATTCTGACGCTTGTACCGTACCAGCAGTGGAAGAACGAGCACTCCATTCATCATGCCACGAGCAGCAACCTGGATAAACGGGGGGTCGGCGACATGTGGGTGATGACCGTGGATGAATATGCTGCGGCTTCATGGACGAGGCGGCTCGCTTACCGTTTCTATCGCCATCCGGTTGTCATGCTCGGACTTGGGCCGATCTTCGTGTTTGTTATATCATACCGTTTCAACCGTAAAGGGGCGAAGCGGAAAGAACGCATCAACACCCATGTGACGAATGCAGCGATTGTCGGCTTGTATGCGGCGATGTGCTGGGCGGTAGGCTGGGAGGCGTTTCTAATGGTACAGCTTCCGATTTTATTCGTATCCGGGATGCTGGGCATTTGGTTGTTTTACGTGCAGCATCAGTTTGAAGATTCCTACTTTGAAAATGAAGACGAGTGGAGTTACGTAAAAGCTGCGGTGGAAGGAAGCTCGTATTACAAGCTGCCCAAGGTGCTGCAGTGGATCACAGGCAATATCGGCTTCCATCATGTCCATCATTTGAGCCCGAAGGTGCCCAATTACAATTTGGAGAAGGCGCATAATTCGACGCCTCCGCTTCAGAAGGCTACGACGATTACGCTCGCTACGAGCTTGGCCTCTCTTAAGTTCCGGCTGTGGGACGAGAAGAATAAAACATTTGTCAGCTTTAAGCAGATCAAACTTGGACGGCAGCAAACCAAACGCGGGGCTAAACCGATGAAAAGCAGCAGGGCGGGCATACAAGGGGAATAGCGCCGTCATCCGGCGTTTATGATAAACTACAAGGAATATATCGTTCGCACGTCGGGGAGGAACTGCCTTGCAGAAATGGTATCAAATTTTCCACAGGAGCACAGGACTTAGTCCCTATGTGTGGGTCATCTTTTATATTGTCCCTTTTTACTTCATATTTCGTTCTTCGTCCACAGTTCATGTAGTGTTTGGCACCTTGATGATTCTGGCGTTCTTCGGCTGCTATGTGTTGTCGTTTGTTTCCAAAGGCTGGTCATTATATTTCTGGACGTCCATTCAGATCCTGATTTCTCTAGCAATGACCCTTATCTTCGGTTATGTCTATTTTGCACTGTTCGTTGCGTTCTTTATCGGAAATATTCATCACCGGGTTGGATTCGTAACGCTGTATACGATTCACCTCGTTACGACGATGGTCACAGTAAATTATGAATATGCGACACAGAATCCCGTCATGATTACACAGATTCCATTCGTCCTGATCAGTCTGATTGCGGTGATTCTGCTGCCTGTCACCACATACTATCGGAACAAGCGAGGGAAACTTGAGATACAGCTGGAGGATGCGAATAAGCGGATTTCCGAATTGGTGAAGCTGGAAGAACGCCAGAGGATTGCCCGCGATCTCCATGATACGCTGGGTCAGAAGCTGTCCTTGATCGGGCTGAAGAGTGATTTAGCCGGCAGATTAATCAGCACAAACCCGGCTCAAGCGCGGTCCGAGATCAATGATGTGCGTCAAACGGCAAGAAATGCTTTGAAAGAAGTGCGGGACATGGTCACGCAGATGCGCGGCACGCGCCTCGAAGATGAGATGTTCCGCATCAAACAGATCCTTAAGGCGGCTGAGATTGAATTTGTAATGGCAGGAGACCCGATTCTTGGCAATACATCGCTTTTGGTTGAAAATGTACTGAGCATGTGTCTGAAAGAAGCGGTGACGAATGTAGTCAAACACAGCGGTGCCACCGTCTGTTCGATCGTCATCGAATCGTCTGCAACCGAGTTGACGATGAAAGTCATCGACAACGGGATTGGAATCCACACGGACCCGGTCTTAGTCAGAGGAAGCGGTCTGCGCGGAATGAAAGAACGGCTGGAGTTCGTGAACGGCAGTATGGAAATCGCCGCGGGCATCGATCCGGGCACGAAGGTGATCATTAAAGTGCCGAATGCCGTTAAACACCCGGATAAGGAGGTGGTCATATGATCCGAATCGTTATTGCCGAGGATCAGCGGATGGTGCGGGGTGCGCTTGCATCGCTGATTAATTTGGAACAGGATATGCAGGTTGTAGGCCAAGCGAGCAACGGCGAGGATGCCGTCAAGCTGGTTCAACAGCTGAAGCCGGATATATGTATCATGGATATTGAAATGCCGGGGAAGAGCGGATTGGAAGCGGCCGAAGAACTCAAAGGAAGCGGCTGCAAAGTGATGATTTTGACGACCTTTGCACGGTTTGGTTATTTCGAGCGGGCGATTAAGGCCGGGGCATATGGATACTTGTTAAAGGACAGCCCCAGTGAAGAATTAGCAAGTTCCATCCGGAGTGTCATGGCGGGCAGACGGATTTATGCGACAGAGCTCGTGGACGATGCTTCCGGACAGGAGAATCCGCTTACTCCTAGGGAAAAGGACGTACTCGGACTGATCGCGGATGGGAAAAACACGAGGGAAATTTCCAATCAATTGGATATCACGCAAGGAACGGTCCGGAACTACATTTCCGTCATTCTTGATAAGCTTCAAGTCACGAATCGGGTGGAAGCCATTACGCGGTTCAAAGAGAAGGGCTGGTTCAAATAATACGATCCTGACAGCCCCTTAGAATGGACTTGGGATGAACCTTATGGTTTACCGGGTCCGATTCCGGGGGCTTTTTGTATTGGAAGCTGTGTCCATTTGGAGCACCCGGGATCGCTTTTTTTTACAAGTTAATTTGCACTTCTGACGATATTTTGAAAATGGCAGCTCAGCCCCATCCCGATGGGACTAGGTTTTACCCTACCTGCCCGCAGCGGCCGGGAAGCTCAGCGAGATGACGGCTCCGCCTTCCTGCCGGTTGCCTGCGGCAATGGACCCGCCGCACCGCTCCACGATCGCCCGGGAGATCGCCAGCCCCAAGCCGGATTCTCCGTCCTTGCCCTTCACGAACCGGTGGAAGAGGAAGGGGAGGAGCTCATCCGGTATGCCAGGCCCGTCGTCGCTGACGGTCATTTCGATCTGACCCTCCACGAACCTGGCGTGTACATCTATTTGCTCAACGGCATAGCGGGCTGCGTTGGACATGACGTTAAGCAGCGCCTGAAGCAGCTTGTCCCGGTCGGCAACGACTCCAAACGGTCCGGACGGCGGATCGTAATCGATCCGCAGCCGGATCCCCTTCTTGACCAGCAGGGGATTCATTCGTTCCGAAGCCTCGGTGATCAGCTCCCGCAGAGACAAGGCGTTCTTACGGAATACGTCTTCCTCGCTGTCCAGCTTTGCGAGCAGGGTCATCTCCGTCACCAGCTTCTTGAGCCTGCCGCTTTCGCTGATAATGATTTCGAGGCCTTTTTGGATACGTTCGCCCTCAAATACCCCGTCACGAATACCTTCCGCATAACCCGCGATGGACATCAGCGGGGTTTTCAGCTCATGCGACGCGTTTTGGAAAAACTGCTTCTGTACATGGTTAAACCGGTCCAACTCCCCGGCCATGTCATACACGGACTCCGCTACGGAGCCGATCTCTCCGCCGGCTCGGATATAGCGGACCTCGGAGAACCGGCGCTCCTTGACCTTAACCAGCTCTTCCTGCAGGCTCATGAGCGGCCGGATCAGCTTTTTCGTGATAAACAGGCTGAATGCGACCATGAACGCGCCCCCGACGCCGAAAATGATCAGCAGCCGTTTCAGCAGCGCCTGTTCAATCGTTTTGACCCGGCTTACCGGCGTAAGCAGGGTGAGCGTCCCTTGGGGCATGATGCTAACGGACGTGATAAACCTTTTGTCCGTCCCGTCTATGATGCCCTTAAAGACCTGCTCGCCGGGCACGCCCTTCACGGCTTCGGCGATCTTCGTGGCGGGGTTTGGAGCGGTCACGGGTACGCTTTTCCCCTGGATATCCGTAAAAATGGCCGTAACTCCGCTGGTGTCCGCCATTTTAACCGGCAAGGCAGGCACCGTTGTGGACGACCAATCCGTGGCAACGGTTTGAATCGTGTCGACCCGCAGTTTGGCTGACATGACGGCTCCCATGGCCTTCAGGTCTTCCTTCTGGGAGCCGATCAGATGGTCCAGCAGGACAAAATGGATCACCACCGCCGTAACGGACAGGACCAGCATGAGAGCAATCCCGAAGGCTAAATTAATCTGATGCACGAGCTTCATCGTGAACGTCGCCTCCTTCATTTCTTAGCCGGTAGCCATGTCCCCAAATGGCTTCGATCGGTACATGCTCCAGCTTTTTTCGCATCCGTTTGATCAAATGATCGACCGCCCGGTCGCTGCCGAAATAGTCGTCGCCCCAGACCCGGGTCAGCAGCTCGTCCCGCGTGAAGGCGCGGTTCGGATGTTCGGCAAACACCTGAAGCATCGCAAACTCCTTGCTGGTCAGGTCGACTTCCTCCCCCTGCCAGAATACGCGTCGTTCGTCCGGGATCAGCTGCAGGTCTCCCATTTCGATCCGGGCCGGATGGGACGGGCCTGCTGCGGCATCGCCGGTTCCGCTCAGTTTATACCAGCGCTGAAGCTGCCGCTTGATGCGGGCGACGAGCTCGCGGGGGCTGAACGGCTTGACGAGGTAATCGTCACTACCCAGCTCCAAACCCAGAATTTTATCGACCTCATTGTCCTTGGCCGAAATCATAATGATCGGTACTTCCGCCTCCTGCCGGATTCGCCGGCAAAATTCGTAACCGTCCATGCCCGGAAGCATAATATCCAGGACCCACATGTCCGGTGGTGCCGTCCGCCACAGATTCCAGGCTTCCTCCGCGCTGCCGAGCCCGACCGTGCGGTAGTTTTCCTTTTGTAAATAAGCCTCGACGAGATCCCTTATATGTTCATCATCATCGACCACGGCGATGACATAACTGTTGTTCATCCCATGTACCTCCCGGATTGGAAATTCATCTCCAGTATATCAAGCGGGTGCCTGCCTATGGAATTCTGCCATTGTTTTTCCATAATTTCACCGGCGGGTTGCCACAATCGTTCCGTAGACTGGGACATGTAACACCATATCCAATATAAAAGGAGTGCTGAATCAATGATTCGAACCGCATGGTTTAAAAAGACGGTCGCCTCTGCGCTGCTCATGTCAGCAGTTGCGGCCCCGGCCGTAACGAATGCAGACGCGAGTGAACAGCCCCAAGTTCCTTCCGACGTTCCAACCAAGGTGGCTGCGATGCCGGCAATCAAGGCAGCGGTCGTTACATCGGCCATGGCAGATCCGCTCGAGCTGGCCCAAAAATATGCACCGGACACCGTTGAGGACTGGAAGCAGACATTGGAGCAATTCAAAAAGGTTGCGGGAGAGGGTCCGCGTTTCTTCAGCGTGATCAAGACGGTCCCGGCGGATGCCGCCACGAAAGTAAATACGGGTGAGTTTTCTTCTGTTTCTGAGACGATTCAGCCGGTAGCGGGGATTTCGGGGGAGAACGTCCGGATCGAAATCCTGGACAAGTTGAAGGACAAGGCGGCCGAGGTGCTGGGTCAGGCCAAGGATCTGGAGAAAGCCGCGGTGCTGGGCCAGATCAAAGAACTGGACAAAGCTGAGGTATTGGGCCAGATCAAGGAGCTGGTAAAATCCGAAGCGACGGACCAAGCCAAACCTGTGGATGAGGCCAAGGCGCTCGGACCTGCCAAGATCATCATCTCCAAGCTGGAGGATTTGAAGAATGAAGTTGGCAAGACGGATTCTGCATCGGCAGCCGATCCGGAGCATCCAAAGGCATTGAGCATCGCGATCAGTAAGGAAGCAAGCGAGTCCGCTATTGCCTTTATGAAGGCCCACATCGCTTTGCATGAAGCAGTGGAATCCAAGGACGAAGCAGCCATCAAGGACGCACTCGCCAAGCTGCTCGTTCAATACAAGGCACAGATCAAGGAGCTTGAAGAGGCGGCTAAATCTTAATCGTGCCATTGACCGGTCGGTCCATATAGACACATACAGGAGATATGAAGGCAGTCCCTGATTCAGCCTCGGCTGGACAGGGGCTGTTTGCTTGCGCAAAAAATTTTGCATCTCCCTTTCAAGATTTAGTATGCTAAAGACAGCAAACAACGATCGTCGTTGAACATGTCACGGAAACGGCCGGGCTTAAGCAATGGTCCGGTTGCAGTGCGATAGTTGGAAAGGAGTCGGTCCGGACGAATGAAAACGGGTAAAACATTGGCGGAAGCAGTCAAGCAGGCGGAATATGCGCTGGGGGGGCACGGCCCCCGAAATATAGAGGTGCTGAAGGAGGCCTTCCGGGAGGTGGACGGGTCCCTCGGTGCCGATGCCTACGGCAGAGGTAAGGTCATAGAGGACTTTCAGAACAAGATGGCGGCGTATTTGGGCAAGGAATCGGCCGTCTTTTTCCCGAGCGGGACGATGGCGCAGCAGATTGCGCTGCGGATATGGTGCGATGAGAAGCAGGTGAAGAAGGTGGCGTACCATCCGCTGTGCCATCTGGAAATCCACGAGGAAGACGGTTTGAAGGAGCTGCATCATATTGAACCGGTGCTGCTGGCGGACAAGGACCGCCTGATCCGGCTGGAGGATGTCCAGCGGATGCAGGAAGACGTCGCCTGTCTGCTGTTGGAGCTGCCCCAGCGCGAAATTGGCGGCCAGCTGCCGGATTACGGCGAGCTCGAAGCGATTTCCGCCTACTGCCGGGAGCGGGGCATCCGCCTTCACCTTGATGGAGCGAGACTGTTCGAAGTTACGCCTTACTACGGAAAAACCGAAGCGGAAATTTGCTCGCTTTTCGATAGCGTCTACGTTTCTTTCTATAAAGGCATCGGTGGCATTTCCGGCGCGATTCTTGCAGGAAATCCGGATTTTACGGAGAAATCGAAAGTATGGAAAAGACGGCACGGTGGAGATCTGTACAGCCTGTATCCGTATGTGGTCAGCGCCGATTACTATTTTGACCGGCGCGTGGGTCGGATGAAGCAGTACTATGAGGAAGCCAAAGAGCTTGCCGCGCTGTATAACGAATGCCATGCCGTTGCCACAAGGCCGGCGATCCCCGTATCTAATATGTTTCACGTCCATGTCCAGCTTGGCAAAGAGCGGCTTGAGGCGCTGCTGGCGGATATCATCAGCGAAACAGGCATTGGACTGACGCATTATGTAAAAGATAACGGGGAGTTGGAGTCCTCTTATGAAGTTAGCATTGGGGACTTGTATGCTAAGGTGCCCAAAGAACGGGTCCGGGACGCGTTCCGTCTCTTTGACGGGAAGCTGAAGGAAGAGCTGGGGAACGGACAGGTCTAACAGGAGGAAGACGGGGATTCTGAATAAACTGGAAGACGGCATAAGTTAAAAGGCAGGCCTGTCTGGCATAGTGCCTAAGAGGGCCTCAAGATTGACGATTTGCTGGGTATGGGAGGAACCGTAAGAGTATGGATACGCTGATGGGACTCATTGAGCAGGTGGGTTATTTTGCGTTCTTTTTCGTATTATGCTTAGGCATCATCGGCCTCCCGCTTCCGAACGAGGTGGTGGTCATGATCGGCGGGGTGCTTGTCGGTACGGGACATTTAGCACCGGTCTCTTCGTTTATCACGATTTACCTGGGGATTTGTTCGGGCCTGACCGTCGGATTTGTCGTCAGCCGTCTGGCAGCCAGCCGCTTGCTTGACCGGTTGACTAGGTCCAAGCGAATGGCCAGGTATATCGATAAAGCGGAGTTACTGAACCGGAAATACGGCAATATGGCCATGTGCATCAGCGTGTTCCTGCCTGTTCTGCGGAACGTGACGCCGTATGCCGTCGGCATGAAGGGAATGGCCTACCGCCGCTTTGCGCTCGTTTCGTACACGACGGCATTCGTATGGACGCTTCTGTATTTTCTGATCGGCAGCACGCTTGGCCTCCAGGTCGACGATATCAGTACGATGTTCGCGTAAATGTTGAAGGGGGTGAAACCAATGAGCGTACAGGAATCCGGGTCCACCCATTCTCAGGAGCCAGGGGATGTGCCGGAGATAGTAACGCTGGGCATGGGCTGTTTCTGGAGTCCGGAGGCCTTGTTCGGCCATATGCCGGGCGTGATCCGGACGCGGGTCGGCTACGGGGGCGGAAGGACTGCAGACCCGACGTACCGGGACATGGGCGACCATACGGAGACAGTCGAGGTCGTGTATGACCCTGGCGTCATTTCTTTGACTGACGTTCTGAACGTGTTCTGGGATCATCACAATCCTTCCAACATTAACGATTACAAAGGCAGGCAGTATTTGTCGCTGCTGCTCTACCGCGATCACGGGCAGCTGGAGACGATTCATCAGGTTTTGGACCGGCGCGAGGAGCAGGGCGAAGGGAAGCCGGATACGGAAATCGCTCCCTTGACGACCTGGTACCCGGCGGAAGACCGCCACCAGAAATACTACTTGAAAAGGCATCCGGATGCGATGGAGCAGTTGAGCCGGCTCTATCCTGCGCATGAGGAGCTGGCGAATTCCACGCTGGCCGCCAGGCTGAACGGACTGGCCAAAGGTTACACCAGCCTGGAGCGGATCCGGAATGAGATCCAAATATGGCCCCTTGCGGAGGAAGAGCGAAGCCGGCTGCTGGAAACGGCAAAACGGATTAAATGGTGATATAACGGACGGAAAATGCAAACCAAAGGAGAACGGGCTCCTTTGGTTTTTTTGTGTAAACTTATAATTCACTTACGAATTGTTAGTTGGTCAAAATGGAAGGATTATCTCCAAATCATTTGCGTTCTTACGATTTGTTCGTACCTTCCTTATAATTCAATCAAGCGGAAGAACGGTGCACGCAGATGCGCCAGACGTGGCCCGGCGTTGTACCGGTCTTGCGCCCCTAGATTCTATGAGCATCGGCTTCAGGGTGTATCCGGCATGTGCCGGCCGTGCCTCGGATCCACCGGCTGCCGGTCTATATATGGAGGGTATGAACATGATCCAACGCATGAATCGGTTCTATATTTATTTACTGACGCTGGGCGTTTTCCTGACGGCCACCTCGGAACTGATCGTCAGCGGCGTGCTCAGTGAGATCGCCGGCGATATGAACGTTTCCGTCGGCGCGGCGGGACAGTTGATTACGGCGTATTCTTTAGCCTTTGCCATCGGCACGCCGGTCTTGATTTCGCTGACCTCCCGTCTCGGGCGGAAAAAGGTTATGCTGGGTTCACTGCTCGTATTTGCAGCCGGCTGCGGGCTGTCTTTTGCCAGCACTGATTTTGCCCTGCTGATCGCTTCGCGCGTCATTCTGGGCATCGGGTCGGGCGTGTACCTGGTCGTCGTATTCAGCGCCGCCGCCAAGCTCGTGCCGGCGGAGAAGGTCGGCAGCGCCATCGGCACGATTATTCTGGGATTCAGCGTGGCCATGGTGCTGGGAGTCCCGATTGGAATCGCCATAACCGGCTGGATCGGCTGGAGAATGATCTTCATCCTGCTGGGAGCGCTGAGCCTGCTGATCATGGCGGCGATTTACCGGCTTCTCCCGGCGGTGGAAGGTGATGAGCCCGTATCCCTGGGACGCCAGCTGCGCTTGCTGGGCAGCGGAGTCATCGTGAGCGCCCTATTCATTACGTTGTTCCGGGAGACAGGGAATTCGGTGATGTATACTTATATGACTCCGTTTCTGCAAAGCGTTCTCCACATGAACGCCGCAGGCGTGGCGGTGACGATGCTAGGCTTCGGCATTCTCGGGGTGATCGGCTCCCGTCTGGGGGGCTACGCCGTGGATCGGTGGGGGGCCGTACGCATCCTGCTTGCCGGTCTGCTCGTTCACGCCGCGGCCCTGTCGCTGCTGCCGGCGTTTTCATCCTGGCTCGTTCCGGACCTCATTCTGATCGGCGTCATGATGTTCGCAATGTTCGTAACGGCGCCGGCCATTCAAACTTACTTTATTCAGCAGGCGCCGGAATCCTCCGATCTCGCACTCAGCTTGAATACGTCGGTGACCCATTTGGGCTTGGCAGCGGGGGCAGGCATGGGGGGAGCCGTGGTCAGCGCCACCTCCACCGTGCTGTATAATCCCTGGATCGCGGGTCCGGTGGTAGCGCTGGGCCTGGGAGCGGCTATCGTCTGCTTCCTTCTGGGCAGGAAGGCATACCGGAGGCTGGCGTGACACTTGCCGGATGGCTCAGTTATCCTGAATATGCATGATTCCATGAAAAAGCGGCGGTACGCCGGGATGAGCCATCGTTCCCGGGGGTACCGCCGCTGTCTCTGTGAAGCGGGGTTTTACTAGAAACAGGTGAACGATTGGATGGTTCTCAGGTCCAACCCTGAGTACATCCAGAAAAATCCGTTCCAGCGAAATCCGGCAACGGAGGTCCGTCCGACGAAGACGGGATAGAACCAGAAGCCCGGGCCGCGTACGGGCCATATAAACGTATTGCGGAAGAGGCAGCCGGAAATAGCACCGGGATCAACGGCGAACGGCGTTGCGACGGTTTGCGCAGGCGTAAATTGCGGTGGCGGGGATGAAGGCGGCTGCACCTGGCCTTGAGGGCCGAAGGGAGGCATGAATGCCATAGGGATGACTCCTTTCCTTGCTCATTTGAGCATAGTAATGGCGGACTTACGCTAATAAGCTGATGACAAGCAGTTCGTACAGGACCAGGGGGAGGATGGTTTGATTGAAGAAGGGCGGACGTCCGGGGAGAAAAGCTCGCTGCCCGGTTGACTGCGGAGTTTGGATATACACGATACCCTTGTCGCAGTGCACGAGGACGCCTTCAAATACATCGCCGTCCAGCGTTTCGATCCGGACATGCTTATTGACATGTTGGCGGCACAACTGGTTGAAGCGGTCCCGAGCCGAATGCAGTGTTTGGCTCATATGAGGCTCTGCCTGGTACAGCGTTTGGTGCTGATAGCCTGAATATTGCACACTCATTATGTTGACCTCCGTTTGAAATTGACCTGCTGCATCCTATGCAGACGCCTAGATGGAAGTGTCTTAAAAATGAATGAAAAGTCATAAACATCAGTAGGGACGGTCCTTAAGGCCTTGATCCGTAGATGCTGCCAATTATAAATAAAAATTTCTAAATATTTGTTGTAAGTTGAAATAAAATTTCGCAAGCGATATAATAGGCACCAGAAATGTTAACGGCGTTTACGAGGATGCCCTGTCTGCTCTGAACATTTGCGCCTATTGAGTCTGCCGACGACCTTGGAGGGAACCGAAAATCGGGAGGGGAGATTATGTACGCTGGTATAGCGGAAGGCGCCAAGGCGCTTGGCCTGGACCCGAAAGGGCTCGAGGCCGCCGGACGTGCCATTGAGCGGGAGATGGCCGCCGGGGTGATACCCGGGGCGGTGCTGGCCGTCACCCGTCATGGGAAGGAATGGGTCTATGCGGAGGGGAAGGCGAACCCGGGTCCGGATGACCCGCTTCCGGCCGGTCCGGACGTCCTGTATGACTGTGCTTCACTGACCAAGGTCAGCGTCACGCTGCCGCTCGTGCTCGGGCTGATCGATGACGGCATTCTGACGCTCGGTACGAAGGCCGCCTCCTGGCTGCCCGAATTTGCGGGCGAAGGGCGGGATGAGGTGACGATCGGCCAGCTGCTCACCCATACCTCCGGTCTACCGGCGGATCGAAATATCCACGCCCACGGCTGGACGCAGCCCCAAATGTGGGAGGCAGTCACCGGTACGGCACTGCAGCATCCGCCGGGTACGGCCGCCGTCTACAGCGATCTCGGCTTCCTCCTTCTCGGCCGGATCGTCGAGAAGGCGGCGGGCATGCCCCTGGACCAGGCGGCCAAGGCGCGGATTTGGGAGCCGCTCGGCATGGCCGGCGCCGTCTTCGCCCCGCCTCCGGGGCTGCGGACGCGGACCGCCCCGACGGAATATGACCGCGCTGCCGGCGGGCATCTCCAGGGAGTGGTCCACGATGAGAAGGCCCGCGCCCTTGGCGGCATCTGCGGGCACGCCGGCCTGTTCGCCACCGCCGGCGATCTGGCGCGGTATGCGCGGATGTGGCTGGCTAGCGGCGCTGTGCCGGAGCCAGCTGCGCCGGGCGGCCAGCCGCTGCGTGTCCTGTCGGCGGCGGCCGTCAGGGCCGCGACCCGGACCTATACCGCCGGCATCGCCGGTGCGAACCGGGGGCTGGGCTGGGTCCTGAAGGGGGACCGCTGGGACGCCTCCGGCGACTGGATGGGTCCGCGCAGCTACGGGCACACCGGGTTTACCGGGACCAGCCTGTGGGTGGAGCCCGATCTTGACCTGGCGGTGGTGCTGCTCACCAACCGGGTCTATTACGGCCGAAGCGGCAGCGTCGGCGTGCTGCGGGCGGCGGTACACAACGCGATTACCGCCGCCGTCAGGGATTGATCACGATGTGAACGAGAACGAGCAGGGATGATATCTGCTACGATACGATACGGGCAAAGGAGAGAGCATCATGAACGGGGGACTAGTCAGACTGCGAGAGATCTTGGACGACCTTACGCCCTCAGAGCGCAAAGTGGCTGAATACATTCTCAGCTATCCGCACAGCATACTCGACATGTCCGTAGCGCAGCTGTCTGCGGAAAGCGGCGGCAGCCAGGCGGCGATCATCCGCTTATGCAAATCCATGGGGGTGAAGGGATACCCGGAACTGAAGCTGAAAGTGGCCGGGGACCTGAATCAGAACGAGGAGCGCTATGAATACCGGGAGATTCGCCCGGGCGATTCCATGCAGCAAATTATCCAAACCGTGTCCGCCAATAACATCCAGTCCATCCGGGACACGGTGACGATTCTCGATCCGAAGACCGTAGAACTTGCCGTAGAGGCGCTAAGCCAGGCCACCCGGATTTTCTTCTACGGTCTCGGGGCTTCCAATCTGATCGCACAGGATGCGCATCACAAATTTTTACGGATCAACAAAACTAGCCACTCTTTCACCGATCCGCACCTGGAGCTGACCTCGGCGGTCATGCTGAATCCAGGCGACGTGGCGGTCGGCATTTCGTATTCGGGCGAGACGGCCCACGTCATCGAATGCCTGAAAGAGGCACGCGCCTGCGGTGCCAAGACGATTTCCATCACCAAGTACGGCAACAATTCCGTGGCGGCCCAGGCCGATTATCCGCTCTACACGTCATCGACGGAGAACGAAATCCGCAGCGGCGCCATGTCGTCGCGGATGACCCAACTGAACGTCATCGATATTTTATATTTGGGCGTGGCCAGTCGGGAATATGATCAATCGGTCCGGTATTTGAAAAAAAGCCGGGAAATTATCAAGCGCCTGACAGGCCGCTGATCAGACAGGATCTAATTTATCCTTATCCTCTTTCATCCTCTTTCCTAAGCCTATGAAGGCTTTGTGGGAAGGGGATGATTTATTTTCCGGTAAAATCTTCATTTTATGCGAACGATTCCGTCCCAAAGGATGATAGAATAGAGGGAATTGAACACTAACTTGGGATTGAATATCGGCATAAATGGGGTATAGGCAATGGATAGAGAGAAAGACCAAATGGATGATCGGCAGATCATTGAAGCTTTTAACGCGCATTATAGGCAGCAGGGCCTTGACCCCGCCAGGTTTCCTGTCCTCAGCAAGCGCTACGCCAGGGAGGAACTGGAGGAACGGTTATCCTTTTATAAGGAATATATCGATATTATTCTTTTTTTCGTCAATAAGTTTCTGTCGACCATTCAAGGGACACCGATATTGGTCACCGTGACCGACCAATGGGGATATTTGCTGGAATGCTACGGCGAGCCGATGTTTCTCGAGGCCATCGCGGAGCTGGGCATCACCAAGGGGGTCCGCTACAACGAGGAAACCGGCACGGGCTCGGTCCCGTTATGCCTCCGGTTTAAGCGTCCGTTTCAGACTTTGGGCAAAGAGCACTTCTACGAAGCGCTGCATGGCATGGCCTGCTATTCGGCTCCGTTCCACCGTGAGGACGGGGCGGTGCTTGGCACGCTCTCCCTGATGACCGGGATCGGCTCGGCCCATCCCCACTTGTTAACCCTGCTGTGTACGATGGTCGATTCCGTGGAGCGGGAAATCCTGCTCCGCCGAAATAACGCCCACCTTCACACGTTGAATCAGGTTCTGCTTGATGCGAATTATCAAGGGGTTGTCGTGACGGACGCCTCCGGCCGGATTATCGACATGAACGAGCGATACTTGAGGATGCTGCGTCTGGACGGCGGGGACAAACATGTATACCTGGGTATACCGGTGCTGGAGCACCGCCTGGTTTCCCCCTACTTCGAGAAGGTGCTTGCCAGACAGGTGGAGTGCATCGGCGTGGAACTGCAGGACACCCGGATGGATTCCGACAGCTATTATATGCTGGATGTCCTGCCGGTTTTTGATATGAACGGCAACCTCTGCCGGATTATCGGCACGCTGCGGGACATTACCGAACTGAAAAGGACCGGGGAGGTGCTGCGGAATACGGAGAAGCTGGTGTTCGCCGGCCAGCTTGCGGTTGGCATCGCACATGAAATCCGCAATCCTCTGACGACGGTTAAGGGCCTCATTCAGCTGGCGGGACCGACCTCGGGACTGCGGCATTATGACCTGATTATGTCGGAGCTGGACCGGATGAACCTGATCGTCGGCGAGTTCCTCATTTTAGGCAAACCGCAGGAAATCCGCTTTCGGGAAGATTGGTGCATGACGATTTTGCAGGAAGTGCTGAGCCTGATCGAAATCGAGGCAGCCAAAAGCAATGTCCGCATCCGGTGCACATGCATCCGGGAGGAGACAATCTCCTGCGACCGCAATCAGATCAAGCAGGTGTTCCTGAACATTCTGAAAAATGCTATTCAAGCGCTGCCTAGTGGAGGCCGGATCGACATCGTGCTTGAGGCCGACGGAAATTACCAGCGGATCCGGTTCAAGGATAACGGAATCGGCATGCCCGAAGAGGTGCTGGAGCGGATCGGTGAGCCTTTCCATACGACCAAGCAGGAAGGTTACGGCCTTGGCATGATGATCGTTAAGAAAATCATCGCTTCCCACCGCGGCATCCTGAACATTACGAGCGAGCCTGGTGAAGGAACGACCGTGGAAATGGGACTGCCGATCGGTTAGATTGGACAGTCCCTGTCGGCGAAAAATGGGGTTTTAAGAAAGGTGGTCCTGGGATGAAGACGATCGGTACTATGGTGGAAATGGTCAGAAATGTCGTGTACCTGTTTCTCGGTTTATGTGTTTGCGGCTTTGCAGAAAAAAACCTGACGGTGAGGATAGACGGCAGAATGGATCTGATCCTGCTGGTGCTGCTTGCAGACTTGATCCTGCTGTTCGTCTTCCACCGTCAGGTCATCGGCCCGAAAGCCAACAAACTTTCCGTAAGAACAAGGAATTATTTATTGACCGCTGCGGTGCTGATCCTCATCGCGGTTTATATGCTGAGCTGACGTCCGTGACGGCTAGAACAGCAGGTACCAGAAAAGGGCCGTTTCCTGAGCATGCTCCTTAAAGCCCCGGTATAAATTTGAATCAAAGCCCCCGATCACAAATCCGCAGCTTTCATAAAATTGGCACGCACGCACGTTGTTGTTCTGCGTCTCCAGCATGAGGCCGGGCATATCGCCGGATTTGGCCCAGTGCACCGCCTGCTCGATCAATTTCCGGCCGATGCCGTGTCCCCGGACGTTCCGATCCACCCGAAGATCTTCGATAAAGGCGTACCGGTTCCAATTTCTCGCCAGCATGATCCGGCCGACGACCCGATCTCCCGCCATGGCCAGGTAGACTGCACGGTCCGGACTGCCGATGTACTCCGATAACCTGCCGTCGTCACCCTGGTCCGCCTCGTCGGGGTAACTTTTAGAGTAGCTGGGCACGGGCTTGATCGTGTAACCGATCCGCTGATCCGTGGCGGACAGCACGAGCTCGGAATCCACCGTAAAGCTGCCGTCGATCTGAATGTGCTCCGGGCGGTCCCGGTCTGTCATTTCTCTGATCTGGATATCCATTTTTGTTCATTCCTCCTGTTTCGCGGTTTGATTTGGAGCATGGCCAAAACGCTTCCGTGAAATCGAAGGAGGGGCTCTGACCTAACGAAAGACAAGCTTTGCCGTCATAACGGTTTCTCCTCACTTTTTGCAGAATAGGGGAAACACCGGTCCCATTACAGCAAAATCCGGTGATCCAGTATATTTTTCAGGCTGATATGCGATTTAGACGGACCGAACCTCGCCAGGGCGTCCTGGAAGTCAGCGACCCCGTCCACGGACCCTGTCTGGATGTGAATGAGATAGTTGTACTCCCCGCTGATGCGGAACAAGCCGGTTACTTCCTTGGATTGCGCGCAGAACTCCACCAGCTCGCTGCAGTGCTCGGTCTTCATCAGGATAAAAGAGGTCGTTCCCCGCTCCAGCTCCCGCAAGTTTAGATCCGTGCTGTACCCCGTGATGATGCCCCGTTCCTCGAGCTTAACGATGCGTTCCTTTACGGAAGGCTGGGACATGGCGATCTGTTTGCTGATCTGGGCGACCGGCATCCGCGCCTGATGCTGCAGCAGCATTAATATTTTCCGGTCAATGTCGTCGATTACCATCGCTCTATCCGCCAACTCTCCTGTATTCGAATTAAAGATAAGATAAGATAAGGTAAGCATACGAAAATAACTTATTTTATGCAAATCAGGACGGCTCAAATCCTTATTCCATGCATGTCACTTACGGAAATCAATCTATAAAATGAGAACGATATGAGAAATGCAAAGGGAGAGATGGTTATGAGCGTCAAAGGACTGGCCCATGCGGCCATTCAGGCGGAGGATTATGAAGGAACGCTGGACTTTTATATCCGGGTTCTCGGGTTTAAGGTCGGTCACTCATGGAGCCTGCCTGCGTTTAAAATCAAGACGGCTGCGATGCTGGTTTCGCCTGACGAACGGACCTGCATCGAGGTGTTTGACCGCGGTGCCGAGGTTCCAGCCGAGGGGGAGAAGGCGCCTTCTCGCGAGGATGTGAAGCACGGTTCCCTGCTGCACTTGGCATTCTATGTAGACAATGTGGATGAGATGGTGGAAAAGGCGCTGGCGCATGGCGCGCGAATCTATGTGGAGCCGGGTAACCTGGCGCTGGGCGAGCCGCCGCTGCATGTACGCAATGCGGTCCTGCATAGCCCGAATGGCGAAATTATCGAATTGATTGAGGAAGTGGACTTTAACGTCGGAACCCATTGAAGTTCCGTGAGAGATGGAGGCAGCCGAACGTTTCGGCTGCTTTTTTGTATGTCACGTAACCTTACAAACCCGTTGATAAAAAATATGAAAGCACTTACAATGTTGATATTTAGACATGTTTCGAGCATTTATTGTCGAATCGGAATCGGCACCCCGGAATGAAGAGAGGAGAAGTGATCCATGCGATGGGCCAATGGATGGAAAATCCAGTACATTTTCGTTCGATTCATGATCCCCTATTTTTTGTTCATGCTGTTCACCCTGCTTGCAGGGGCCTTGTTTTACAGGCAAACCTATGATGTGGTGAAAAAGGAAGTCACGCACAGCAACCTGCAGATGCTGGATCAAGTAAAGGAAACGGTCGACAGCCGTTTCAACGAGATCAACCGGATATCGCTGCAGCTGCAAAGCGACCCGGCCGTTCAAAGCTTTCAGCAGGTGAAGGAACCGTTCCGGGACACGACGGCGTACAAGGTGTATAGGACGCAAAAAAGCCTCTACAGCTACAATTCCGCCAATGGGTTTATTCTCAACTACTATCTGATCTTCAAAAATAGCGATCTGGCGCTATCCCCGGATTCTACTTACGAACTTCCCACGTTCTATCGTTACATGTTCTCTGACCCCAGCAAGGATTACGCGACCTGGAGGAACGATCTTCTTGACACCTTCCGCAACCGGGAAATCATGTCGTCCGGATCCACGGTGTATCAGGGCAGGACGACCGATCTGCTGACATATGTCCAGTCTCTCGGGTACCCCGGCCATATTCAGGGAGCGCTGATGATCCTGGTGGACAACCATCGCCTGCAGTCGCTTTTGCGTGGAATCGACGTGTCCGACGGGGGCTGGGTATCCATCGTGGATGAGAAGGGGCGCTTGGTGACGTCGCTGTCAAGCGGCGACATGGTGACCCGGCAGAGCCTGCCGCCGGGGGCAAAATCCGGGGTGATCGAAGCCTCAGCGGCTACCGGCGGCATGATGATGACCTATACCACCTCGTCTTATAACGGTTGGTCCTATGTCGTCGCCCAGCCGCCCCATGTCGTCCTGAGCAAAGTGCTGGCCATCAAGCATACCACGGTGACCATCCTTCTGGCATTCCTGATTTTTGGCCTCGTCCTTGCCTATTTGTTCGCCACACGGAGCGGCAGGCCGATCGTGAATATCACGACTGCCCTGACATCCCGGCTGAACGGCGGGGAGATGAAGCGGCCGAAGGATATGTACGGCTATATCCAGCACTCGCTCGCGCGCCTGATCGACAACAACGACGAACTGCAGCAGGAAATCGAGCGGCAGACTCCGCTGCTGCGGGAGTCGTTCTTTGGCCGGCTTCTTCAAGGCGAATATCTGATGGCGGAACACGTTGAATCCCTGCTGAAGCATCAAAACGCTGATATTCAGGGCAGCGGCTGCGCCGTCGGAATCGTACAGTTTCACCGCGGAGGGCATCATTTTCAGGAGGAGGAGCTGCGCGAGCTCGATATCGAACGCGTGCTCATTCAGGATATGTTGGGCCGGACGCTGAAAGGCTGCCCTTTCACCTACCCGGTCGCCGAGGATAAAATCGCCGTCCTGTTCATCAACGGACAAGGCGATCCCGGCGCCTTCCGCAATACCGTGGAATGGGAGCTGCAGCAGCTGACGCTGGAAATCAGCCGCCACGGGCTTCAGGCGGGCTTCGCGATGGGAGGCTACCGGATCTCGCTTCTCGAAGTGCCGGAGTCCTTTGAAGAAGCGAGGCAGGCGCTCTCCCGGGTGCAGGAGGCCGGGACCGGCCAGTCCGTCTGGTTCGAAGATCTGGCCCATGATCACCGTGGTTTTTATTTTCCGGCGGAATCGGAAAACCGCCTCATGAATTACATCAAAGCAGGCGAGACGGAGGAGGTCCGGAAGCTGCTTGCCTCTCTGCACCGGGAAAATTTCGAAGAGCGTCATTTGCCCTTGGCGATGCAGCAGCTGTTCGTTCTCGACCTGGTCGGCTGCCTGGTCAAAGTCCAGGATCAGTTGATGGTGAAGGAACAGGCAGACATGAAGCAGCTGCTTCAGCAGCTCGGCACGGCCAATCACCCGAAGCAGGCTTTTGACAATGCAGCGGAGAGATTCACGTCGATCTCGGACGACATCGATCGGCGCAAGAAGAGCCGCAACGTCCAATTGATCCGCGATACGGTTGACTACATTCATGAACAGTACGGACAGGCTGAGCTGAGCCTGGATGCCGCGGCGGATTATCTGCATATATCCAAGGGGTACTTGTCGCAATTTTTCAAAGAGCAGACGGGCGTCAATTTTTCCGAATACGTCGAGAACATCCGGATGGATAAAGCCAAGCAGCTTCTGTCCGAGACGGGGCTGCCGATCCGGGAAATTGCCCAGCAGGTCGGGTACCACTCGTCCAGCACCTTCTGCCGGGCCTTCAAGCGCGGCAGCGGCATCAGCGCAACGGCGTACCGCGACATCGCGCACAAGAAACCGGCGTCCCCTCTCCATCGTCAGGATGCATAAGCGCTCTTTGGGCCAGGGATTTCCTGGCCTTTTGCTTTACAGCAAATACCCCGTCAGCGGCTGGCTGTCTAAGGCAAATACGCTCGATTCTAACGAAATGTATACGAGCCGGACAGAGGTCAACGGCCATTCTAAACGAGGGTGAATCCGCCGGGGAACAGGCAATTTACACCTTGGGCGGTCCCGGTCTATGCTGGGTCCAATCAAGGGGGTGAAAGTGAAATGAGCATGTCGGTGACCGAGCGAAAGACACGGGCAGCACGCAGAGCGGGCAGGAGCCCCGCCGTAAAGAAACTGATCCACAGCTGGCAGTTATACGTGCTGATGGCGCTGCCGCTGCTATATTTGATCATTTTCAAGTACGTACCCATGTATGGCGCCCAAATCGCTTTCAAGAACTTTATCGTGACCAAAGGAATTTGGGGGAGCGAATGGGTCGGGCTGAAGCACTTTGAGCGCTTTGTCCATTCGTACGACTTTTGGAGGATTCTGAAAAACACCTTGATCCTCAGCTTTTACAACCTGGCTGCGAGCTTTCCGTTTCCCATTCTGCTGGCACTGGGCCTCAACTATTTGCGGGGGCGGGTATTCAAGCGGGCGGTGCAGATGGTTACGTATGCCCCGCATTTCATCTCGATCGTCGTCATCGTCGGGATTATCCGGGAGCTGCTCGACCCGAGAACGGGCATCGTCAACAAGCTCCTTGGCTTTATCGGTGTCGGACCGATCAATTTTATGGGAGAAATTTCGATGTTCTCTTCCATTTATGTCTGGTCGGATGTCTGGCAGCATGCGGGCTTTAACTGCATCATTTTTATTGCGGCGCTTGCCGCGATCGATCCGGCCCTGCATGAAGCGGCTGTGGTCGATGGGGCCAGCAAGCTGCGCCGGATGTGGCATATCGATCTGCCCGGCATTATGCCCATGGCGGTCATCCTTTTGATCCTGAGCACGGGACATGTGCTCGACGTCGGTTTCGAGAAGGTGCTCCTTCTTCAGAACCCCATTAACCTGAAGGCATCCGAGATTATCGACACGTATGTGTACAAGGTCGGTCTGACCTCGCAGGTGGCGAATTACTCGTACTCGACCGCCATCGGTTTGTTCAAGTCGGTCATTAACCTGGTGCTGCTGATTGTGGTCAACAAGATTGCGCAGCAGTCGAAGCAGGCAAGTCTGTGGTAAGGAGGGAAGCCCATGAACGGCACTTTGCGCAATGACTCCCGGGGGGACAAGGTGTTCTCGCTCGTGAACGGCGCCATCGTCACCCTGTTTTTTATCAGCGTGCTCTATCCGATCGTGTACATCGTCAGCGCGTCTTTTAGCGACTCCAATGCCGTCGTGTCCGGCAAAGTATGGCTGTGGCCGGTGCGTCCGACGCTGGAAGGTTATGCCGCCGTGTTCGACTACAAGATGGTATGGACCGGATTTAAAAACTCCGTCGTCTACACCGTGACGGGCACCGCCCTCAACGTCTTCCTGACGGTGCTGGCCGCTTATCCGATGTCCCGCAAAGACCTGTACGGCAAAAACGTATTCATGATTCTGTTCATGTTTACGACGATGTTTACAGGGGGACTTATTCCCAGCTATTTGTTGGTACGGGAGCTCGGTATGCTCGACACGATCTGGTCCATGATCATTCCGGGTGCGTTGACCGTATGGAATGTCATCATTGCCCGGACGTATTTTCAAATGTCCATCCCCGATGAGCTGCTGGAGGCGGCGCGGCTGGACGGATGCAACGATTTCCAGTTTCTGTGGAAAGTGGTCATCCGGTTGTCCGGACCCATCCTGGCCGTGATCACGCTGTATTACGCGTCGGCTAACTGGAACCAGTATTTTAACGCGATGATTTATTTGAAGTCCCAGGACCACTACCCGCTGCAGCTTGTGCTTCGCGATATCCTGATCCAGAACGATGTCGACACGGCGATGCTGGCGGCCGATCCGCAGGATGCGGCCCGCAGGGAAGCGCTCAAAATTTTGCTGAAATACGCTTTGATTGTAATTTCCATCTTTCCGCTTCTGGTAGTGTATCCCTTCGTCCAGAAATTTCTGGTGAAGGGCGTCATGATCGGTTCATTAAAGGGATAAGGAGATGATCGTTGTGAAAAGAAAAATGTTGTCTTTACTTCTTGTAACCGCTGTCATGATCGGGCTGCTGAGCGCATGCGGCAGCGGGGATTCGGGGGGCGCGCCGGCGGCGGACCCGGCGGCAGGGGAAGCGGTGAATGATGCGGGCGTGTTCCCGATCGTGAACGATAAAATGACGCTCAAGGTCATGATCGGCGCCAATCCGGCCGTCGAAGATTTCAACACGAACGAATTCACCAAATACTTCGAAGAGAAAACGAATATTCATGTGGAGTGGGAAATCGCAACCGCCGAGAAGCTCAATCTGGCGCTGGCGAGCGGCGACCTGCCGGACGTGATCATGACCATGAACGTCACGCCGGAGCAGCAGGCGTTATACGGAGAGCAGGGGGTGATTCTACCCCTGAACGATTACATTGAAAAGTACGGCGTCAATACGAAGAAAATGTTTCAGGAAAGCCCGCTGGTCAAACCGACGATTACTTCGGCCGACGGGAATATCTACGCCCTGCCGGCTCCGAACGAGTGCTACCATTGCTCCATGCGCCAGAAACTGTGGATCTATGAACCTTGGCTGAAGGCGCTCAATCTGGAGATGCCGACCACGATCGATGAATTTTACGAGGTGCTGAAGGCATTCAAGACCCAGGACCCGAATAAAAACGGGAAGGCCGACGAAATCCCGTTCTCGGGAGCGCCGCAAACAACACAAAATTCAACCTTGACGACGAGCGTGGAAAACTTCCTGATGAACTCTTTCACGTACGCGCCGTATACGCGGATGTACGTCAATGATGAAGGCAAAGTAGATATTCCTTTCGTCAAGGACGGTTGGAAGGAAGGACTGGCCTTCCTGCACAAGCTGTACGACGAAGGCTTGATGGATCCGCAATCGCTGACCCGGGATCCCGCTCAGCTCGTTCAGCTGGGGGAAAATCCGGACGTGCCGATTCTGGGCGCCGCATCCGGCCCCAATATGAGCGTGCTCACCCAATTAAGCGGGGCGAGCGGCCGATGGAAGGATTATGTTGCCGTGCCTCCGCTGAAAGGCCCGGAGGGGCTTCAAGTGACGCAGTACGATCCTTACCAGGTGGCCCCGGGGCAGTTCGTGATCACGAACAAAGCGAAAAATCCGGCGGCGGCTTTCCGCTTCGCGGACGCCCTGTACGACCGGGAAATAACGCTGCGCTCTACGATCGGGGAGCCGGATAAGGACTGGAGATGGGCCAAAGAAGGCGAAATCGGCCTAAACGGCAAGCAGGCGGTTTATAAAGACATGTCCCAATTCGGGGTGACGCAGAACAAACACTGGGCGCAGACAGGCATCGCCTACCGTCCGAATTCGCTGCGCCTCGGCGCTGTAGAGGACAAGGATAACCCGCTGGAATCGATCCTGTACAACGAGACGAAGACCAAATACGAGCCTTATCGCGTCAAGGTCGAGACAGTGCTGCCGCCGCTCAATTTTACAGTGGACCAATCGCAGGAGCTGGCCGACCTATCCAAGACGATCTTCGATTACACGAACGAAATGATGGCGCGGTTCATTATCGGCGATGCCGACCTTAACGCCCAGTGGAACGAGTACCTTTCGACGCTGAAGAGCATGGGGCTGGACCGATATCTGGAGATCTACCAGGAAGCCTACGATGAGCGCAAATCCGTGACATCCGACACCCAATCGTAAGGAGGAAACTTCGATCATGACCGCTATTCAATCACAAGCCTTTACCGTTCCGGACAAATGGAAGTGGTTTACCGAGAGCCGTTACGGGATGTTTATCCATTGGGGGCCTTACGCGCAGTATGGGCGCGGGGAACAGGTCCTGTTCCGTGAGCATTTGGACCACAAGGAGTATGCAGAGCAAGCCTGCGCCTGGAATCCGAAGCATTACGATCCTGAACTGTGGGCCTATACGGCAAAAAAGGCCGGTTTTAAATATGCCTGCTTTACGACCCGGCATCACGACGGCTACTGCATGTGGGACAGCGCTTATACGGACTACTCCAGCGCCAAGCAGGCTCCGCAAAGGGATTTTGTCCGTGAATATACCGAGGCCTTCCGCAAGGAGGGGCTGCGGGTCGGATTGTACTATTCGTGGATCGATTGGCGGCTGCCGGCGTATTTCGACGGCCCGGCCAAGGATCCGGAGGGATGGGAGAAGGTTCGTGCCTATCTTCACGCTCAAGTCAAAGAGCTGCTGACGAACTACGGAAAGATCGACCACTTTTTCTTCGACGGGGTATGGCCCCGGAATGCGGACGATCTGCAGAGCGTGAAGCTGGTGGAGGAGATGCGCGCGCTGCAGCCGGATATTCTCATCAACAACCGGCTCGGTTATTCCGCCGCCCATGACGGGTATCGGGCCGACGGGGGCGTGGGTGCCGGCGATTCGGATACGCTCGGCGATTTCGGGACCCCGGAGCATGTGATCCATGCCGAGCAGAAGCGGCTGTGGGAATCGTGCCAGGTGACGACGTGGCGGCTCTGGAGCCATGTGATCGGCGAGCGGTGGCGTCCGGCGGACGTGCTGCTCGACATGCTGTGCGAAAGCGCCGAGAAAGGCGGCGGCCACGGGGGCAACCTGCTGCTTAACGTCGGCCCGACGGCAGACGGACAGCTCCCGCCCGAATTCGTGGAACGGGCGCTGGAGATCGGGCGCTGGCTGGAAGTGCACGGCGAGGCGGTCTACGGTACGGACGGAGGCTCCGTCACCGAGTTTATTACCCGCGGACGGCAGACGACCCGCGGCAATAACTTGTATTTGATCATCCGGTTCTGGGACGGCCGTTCGGACCTGCGGCTGGCCGACTTGACCACCCGGGTGAAGGGCGTTACGCTCCTGACCACGGGGCAGGAGCTCGCGTTCGAACAGAACGGCGATGAGCTGTGGATTCACGGGCTGCCGCGGGAGGCGCCGACGCGGCTCTTCCCGGTGATCCGCGTGGAATGCGAAGGCAAGCCCGAGGCTGGCCAGTGGGGCAGGGAGCGGCTGTGGGAAGGCGATCCTGCCCGGGTGGCCGACTGGGCGCGCTTGCGGGGCACTTCGGTATTCGCCGATGGGGCCGAGCGTTAACCAGTCCATGCATTGCGCTAATGCATCTGAACCCGGCTTAGGATTCTCTGGAATGGATTGAAATGAAAATACGGTGAACTATAGAGCCATCCCTTTTTAGGCAGTCGTGTACTTTTCCTTGGAGCCTTTCTTCCGAGGCGAGGCAGCATGTGCGGAGCCTTGGAGGGACGGCTCTTTTGTTGTGGAATGAACACTGCAGATCTTTTATATTCCTTTACATTTATATAACCGAAAGGTAATATAATAACCATGAACACTGACAAACTGTTTGAAGCGTTATCCGAACCGAACCGGCGGAGTATTCTGGATTACTTGCGGGTCCGGGACCGTTCCGTGGGAGAGCTTGTGGAGCTGTCGTCCCTAAGCCAGCCGGGGGTATCCAAGCATTTGCGGATCCTGCGGGAGGCGGGGCTTGTGACCGTCCGCAGCGATGCCCAGAAGCGGATGTACAGCCTGAACGCGAAGCCGCTCGAGCAGCTTGACGATTGGCTCGGGCCCTACCGCAGATTCTGGACCGGCAAACTGGATGATCTGGAGCATTTCCTCGATGAAGAAGAGCTCTGAGCAGGAAATACCTGCCGCAGGGGCATGGCAGAATTTGAGTTCATTTGGGTATCCTGACGGAATGACAAACTTTATGAGCAAGTGAAAGAGGAGGACCAGCCGTGAATTCCAATGAATTGGCCGTTGTTGAGCAGGACGAGCAGGGAACCCGAGTGCGGTTCGTGCGGCATTTGAAGCATCCGGTGGAGAAGGTATGGGCGGCACTGACCGAGAACGACAAGCTGAAGCAGTGGTTTTCCGAGCTTCGCGTCGAAGATTTGCGCGAAGGCGGGGTCATCTCGTTCGATATGCAGGACGGAACCTACGAAAAATTCGAGATTTTGGAACTGAAGCCCTTGTCGGTCCTGGAATACACCTGGGCGGAGGATCGTGTCCGGTTTGAGCTGTATCCGGAGCCGCAGGGCTGCCGCCTGGTTCTGATCGAGACGATCGTCCAAGTCACCGATCATACGCCTAAGGACATTGCCGGATGGGATGTCTGCCTGGACGTCATCGAGGCGCTGCTCGACGGCCGGGCGATTGCGTCCCGGAAAGATATTTGGGAAGGGAAGTACGAGATATATCGCGAGCGGTTTGCAGAGCTGCGGCAGGGTTAAGCCATAAGCTCAGCCGGCAGCCGAGATGTACAGCCAGGGAGCTCCCCGGTCCGATGGGACCGGGGGCTTTTTGGCATGGCGTTGGAACGGTCTTCAGCCGGCGTCCGACATGTGTGGCAGCAAACATAGGGGAGACCAGATCCAAGCAAACCATTGAAAGATAAGGCTAATCGCTTTCCGCGGAATCGTACGCTTCTCAGTTGGCGGAGGAAATTTGCTGCTCCCGGTAGGCCCGGGGCGAGGAGCCGATCGTTTTTTTGAACATTTTGGAGAACAGGAACGGGTCCGTGTAGCCGACCGAGCGGGACACGTCGCTCACCGATAGTTCCAGGTTGTGCAGCAGCACAGCGGCGCGCTTCATCCGGTATTCCAGCAGGAACGCCTGCAGCGACACGCCGAACTGGTCCTTGAACAGGCCGGACAGGTATGTTCGGTCCAGCCCGACGGAACGGGCGATATCCTGGATGCTGATCCTCTGGCTGTAGCTGCTCTCGATATAGCCGACGGCCTTACGGACGTAGGCTTCCTTCGAGGTGGTGGGCCGCGGCGTCTCGCCGCTGCTGCGGCAGTCCCGAATCAGCTCGCCCAGCAGCCCGTACAGGATACCCTGGCTGAGCACATCGCCGCCAGGCCCCTCCATCGCGGTGCGCAGCTGTCCGTAAAACCGCGGAAAACCGCCATCCAGTCCGGCCTCGTAGACCGGATGGGACGCATTCAAATGGGCGCGCTGCAGGATCGTCTTGGCCAGCACGCCTTGAAAGCCGATCCACGTATACGTCCACGGATCGGACTCGTCGGCCGTGTATTGCACCAGCATATCCGGCACGATCAGGAATCCCTGCCCCGCGCCGAGCCGGTAGGTGGTGCCGCCGGTGGTGAAGGTCCCCGTGCCGCTGTGAACGTAATGCAGGATGTAGGCGTCCCGCAGTCCGGGCCCCCACGAATGGCTCGGCAGGCATTCCTCCATGCCGAAGAAGTGCAGGCGAAGATCCGTTTGGCCCTGCAAGGCGGGCATATAGTAGTCGACATTGATCCGGGTCATCGGCGCTCAGGTCCCTCCCGTCCGTTACGCAAAATCTTTTTTAAGAGATCATAAAGTATAAGTTTCGGAGCTTCCGCTTCCTGATCTCGCAAGAAAAACTTCCGCTAAACGCGGTCTGTCTTCTTTGAAAGGTACGTCGATAGGCGTTTTTTTTATAATATCAGAAAGTATAAACTCCAGAGCCATGGCTTCCTGATATTGCAAGAAAAATTACCTTTAAACGCGGTCTGTCTTCTGTGAAGGTACGTCGATAGACGGTTTTTTTATAATATCAGAAAGTATAAACTCCAGAGCCATGGCTTCCTGATATTGCAAGAAAAATTACTTTTAAACGCGGTCTGTCTTCTGTGAAGGTACGTCGATAGACGTTTTTTTACATTATAACAGGTAAAACGGCTGAAAAACGAGATGAAAGCGAATTCTGAAATGGGATTATGACAGGTATTGCAGGGGTTGCTCCATGTTATTTCCAGGGCCGGGCCTATATATTTAGGTCATGCGACGGGCTTGAAGAAAGCCAACATTTACGGGAGGGATTGAATCAATATGGCCAAAATTACGTTTATCGGTGCAGGCAGTACGGTATTTGTAAAAAACGTGCTTGGAGACGTCATGTCGACCCCGGCGCTGCAGGGGTTTGAGCTGGCCCTTTTCGATATCGACATGGATCGGCTGAACGATTCGGAACGGCTCCTGAACAGCATCAAGGAGACGCTGGGCAGCACGTGCCAGATCAAGGCGTACACGGACCGTAAGGAGGCGCTGCGCGGCGCCAAGTATGTCATTAACGCGATTCAGGTAGGCGGGTACGACCCTTGTACGATCACTGATTTTGAGGTGCCGAAGAAATACGGCCTGCGCCAGACGATTGCCGACTCGCTGGGCATCGGCGGGATCTTCCGCAACCTGCGCACGATTCCGGTCATGCTGGACTTTGCGAAGGATATTCAGGAAGTATGTCCGGACGCCTGGTTCCTCAATTACACGAACCCGATGGCGGTGCTGACCAACGTCATGAACACCGTGGGCGGCGTAAAAACGGTCGGTCTGTGCCACAGCGTGCAGCACTGCGTATCCGAACTGTTCAGAACGCTCGAAATGGATCCGACCGGCGTGGAATCCAAAATTGCGGGCATCAACCATATGGCCTGGCTGCTGGAGGTCAAGAAGGACGGGGTGGACTTGTACCCTGAAATCAAGCGCCGCGCCGCCGAGAAGCAGAAGGAGAAGCATCACGACATGGTGCGCTTCGAGCTGATGCTGCGCTTCGGCTACTATGTCACGGAATCGTCCGAGCATAATGCCGAATACCATCCATATTTCATCAAACGCAATTATCCCGAACTCATTGAAAGATACAACATTCCGCTGGACGAATACCTGCGCCGCTGCGTCAACCAAATCAACGGATGGAAGGAAATGCGCGAGAAGCTGTTTGCCAGCGAAAGCATTGGGCATAGTCGTTCCAAGGAGTATGCTTCTTACATCATGGAGGCGATGGAGACAAACCAGCCGTTCAAAATCGGCGGCAACGTCATGAACACCGGCCTGATCACAAACTTGCCGAAGGAAGCCTGCGTCGAAGTGCCGTGCCTGGTGGATGCATCCGGCGTGACTCCGACGTACGTGGGCGATCTGCCTCCGCAGCTGGCCGCGCTGAACCGCACGAACATCAATACGCAGCTGCTCACCGTGGAAGCGGCCGTCACCGGCAAAAAAGAGCACATCTACCATGCGGCCATGCTAGATCCGCACACGTCCGCAGAGCTGTCCATCGACGATATCGTGGCGCTGTGCGACGATCTCATCGAGGCGCACGGAAGCTGGCTGCCTGAATTTAAATAAGGCATCGCTGTGGTGTAATAGAAGAACGGGCTTACCTTTCTCTCCGCTGTTTACGGCAGAGACGGGTAAGCCCGTTTTGTGTATTCCGGCCGGCAGTGCGGGTGGCTGACAGGCCGCCGCGTTTCCCGCCGAGGATGAGCATCAAAACAGCCATACCAACAGGATGATCACGGCTATAATGGCCAGGCCGATCAACAGATTGACCAGGTTCCAGAGAAACCCGCGGCCAGTGCCTTGATTTACCTTTTCATCGTGGCGTTTCTTGTGCACGTCGGGGTCATACTGTCCCGGAGGGTTGCGAAAATCCATAACCATTCTCCTTTCAGTTGGTGATTGATCTCGTCTCGCTCAGGATCCGGCAATCATTCGTTCAGTTGTCATTTATTATAACGTGTTCAGACCCCGGTTGGTTGGGAGACTTTCTAGTACCTGCATGATTTGGTCATATACAGGGGGTACGATTTTTATGCTCCACAAACTTTTCGCCTCCTCCCCTGCGTCTAGCTGGTGTCTGGACAAAGACACTTTGAAGAGAGAAGAGGATGAAAGATATGAACAAGAAAACTTGGCAACGGACGGCGTTTACGGTAGCAGGTTGCGCGGCGCTCCTAGGCGCGAGTACGGCCAGTTTGCCGGTTCATGCCATGTCATCGGTGCAGCCCCCGGCCATCGTTGACGCTAACGGGCCAGCGGGTGTATCCGCAGCATATGGCGTCAAAGTACAGGAAAAACTGATTCCAGTCGCTAACGAATACCTGACGACCAGTATAAAGGTGCCTCAATTAACGGGAATGCTGGATAAGCAATATCAGGATGAATTGAACGACATCATCCTGTTCCATGCAGAGAAGGATCTGGCTGAGTGGAAACAAGACGCGGCGGATGCCGCAGCCAAGGCTAAAACGGCACATCTTGAATTCCGTCCCTACGATCTTTGCGTTTCCTACCATCTGAAGTCCGACGGAACCGGCAGTCCGGCTGGGGTAATCTCGCTTGAGGTCATTACTGAGGGCAGTACGGGCGGTACGAGCATGCCCCGAATCGATACGTACAACGTGACAAACTCGGCTGCTGCAGAGCGCGTAACGCTATCCGGCCTCCTTGGAGAAGATTACAAGGCTCGGCTTGACGCAGACATTCTCGCACAAATGAAGAAAGAACCGGAGAAATACTTTCTTGAAGATTATACAGGGACGTTTGAAGAGCAAATGTTTTATGTCGAAAACGGTAAGCTGGTGATCGTATTTCCGAAATACAGCATCGCGCCGGGTTACATCGGTTCGCCGGAGTTCCGCTTTAACCTGAAGGGGCAATCTTAAACTTATAATCATGGGTCATAAAGGCATCCCGGAGGCATCCGGAGATGCCTTTTTTGCTTTATCTAAAGTGCCCATTATATGGCAACAACTTTAACCGTTTGTTTCTGCGTCTTGCCTATACATCAAAGAAAACGAGGTTAGGGTGAATTTTCAAATGAACGACAACATCAGGCTTCGCAGAAATCGGTATTCACGGAGTACGGCTGATGAAATGCCGGAAGCGGGGAAACGGTATATGCCCGGACTCGACGGGCTAAGGGCCTTTTCCGTCATGGCTGTCATTGCGTATCACCTGAATGCGAAATGGGCACAGGGAGGGCTGATCGGCGTTGGCATCTTTTTCGTCATCTCTGGCTATCTCATTACGGACCAGATCATTCAGGAGTGGAAAAGGGAGGGAAGGCTGAATCTGTTCCGTTTTTGGATGCGCAGAGCCCGCAGATTGCTGCCCGCCATGCTGGCCATGCTTGCGCTCGTTGCCCTATGGCTATCACTAATTGATCCCGGCAGACTGCAGGATCTACGAGGAGCTTTTCTATCATCGCTATTTTATGTGAATAATTGGTGGCTTATCTATCATAAAGTATCCTACTTCGAAAGTTTTGGAGCGCCTTCGCCGATCGGGCATCTCTGGTCGCTTTCCATTGAAGAGCAGTTCTATTTGATTTGGCCGCTGCTGCTGGTTTTAGGTTTGAAAATCTTTCACCGGCGCGGCAAATTGGCGCTTGTCATTTTCGGTCTGGCTGCCATCTCGGCGCTCGGCATGGCGGCGATTTATGTTCCGGGCACGGACCCCAGCCGGGTCTATTACGGCACGGATACCCGGGCTTTCGCGCTCCTGGTCGGAGCGGTTCTGGCTGTCGTCTGGCCAAGCCGGAAGCTGAAGGGCAAGTTATCGACACGGTCTCGCGGCATGCTGGATACGATCGGTGTTGCGGGGCTTACCGTCCTTCTCGTACTCATCTGCCGGACGAACGAATATGATGCCTTCCTTTATCGCGGAGGGTTTTGGATCATATCGCTGCTGTCTGCAGCCGTTATCGCCGTGCTTGCCCATCCCGCCAGCCGGGCAGGCAAAGTGATGGGATCCAAAGTTTTGCGCTGGATCGGGGTCCGGTCCTATAGTCTGTACATTTGGCATTATCCTGTCATTATCCTAACGAACCCGGGTGTCCAGACGGAAGGGTCAAGTCCGCTGCGCATCCTGCTTCAGCTGTCCGCCAGCTTCCTGCTAGCGGCATGCTCCTATCAATATATCGAAGAGCCATTACGCAGAGGAGGTTTCAGCTTGAAAAAAAATCGATTGTTTTTTGCCGGAAGAGGGACTCTTCGTCCCATCGTGCTCAGCACTGTTATTCCTGTGATCCTGGTAACGGCCGCCTGCGGTTACTACGTCTTGAACAAGGCCGCTCCGGCCGCGCAGGTCGTCGAAGCCGGAGGAACAGAGGTCCAACCTGTGCAGCATACATATGAGTCCGCTGAAAAAAAGACGGATGAAACGGCGAAAGAAAAGACAGAGATCGCGCCGATCGCGCCGAACAACCCGGCGGAAAAACCGATTCAAGCCACGGAGGAAAAAGAACAGAACGGGCGGCCGGCTGCAGCCGCAACCAAGGCCGCGGACCCACTGCCGCCTTCCGGCAAAGGCGTTACCGCCATCGGTGATTCCGTCATGCTGGACGCTGCGCCTTTCCTGGAAAAGATGCTACCCGGCATCGTCGTGGACGGCAAGGTCGGCCGGCAAATGCGTCAGGCAGGGGATGCGGTCGACCGGCTGAAAGGCCAGGGCCGGCTCGGGGACCGGGTTATCATCGAACTCGGCACCAATGGGCCTTTTAACAAAAAGCAATTAAGATCCTTGCTCCAGTCGTTGGGAGAGGACAAGCGGGTCTTGTTGGTGAATACGCGTGTGCCGCGTCAATGGCAGGATACCGTTAACAGGGATATAGCAGAAGTTGCCAATGAATTCGGCAATGCCGCGGTAGTAGACTGGTATTCGGCCAGCGAAGGCAAAGACGGCTTCTTTTACCGGGATGGCGTGCATCTGAACCGCAGCGGTGCAGAGTTTTACGCTTCCCTGCTCGTAAAGACCCTTACGGCATTCAACGAATAATTTATGGATGCTGCCGCCAAACTTTTTGCTTCCCTTCGCTCGTCTTGTTTCTGTGCAGAAATCAGGGCGAAGCTGTCCATTCAGTACCGGCAATTTAATTAGAGAAGGGTTATACGATATGCTGAACAGGAAAAAGGAAAAAGCGTTGACGCGGTGCATTAAAGAGCATCAAGCGAATGTGTACAGGCTCGCGTTCAGTTACGTAAAAAATAAGGAGGATGCGCTTGATATCGTGCAGGACTCCATTTATAAAGCGATGACTCATATCGAAGGGTTAAAGGATCCCGATGCCGTCAAAAGCTGGTTTTACCGCATCGTGGTCCACACCGCACTGGATTTTCTCCGCAGGAACAAAAAGGTTCAGGCGATGGACCATGAAATGATCGAGGTCTATGCCCCTGGCGTGGAGGATGAGTATACGAATTTCGATTTGGCAATGATGCTCGAGGCGCTGCCCGAGAAATACCGGACCGTGGTCGTGCTGCGATATTTGGAAGACATGAAAATCGATGAAGTAGCGGCGGTCCTGGGGGAAAACGTAAATACGGTCAAAACGAGGCTGTACCAGGCGCTCCGGGTCATGCGAATGAAGACAGACGTGGAACCTTCAAAGGAGATTAAATGAGATGGACAATCATATGGAACGGCTGCGGACAGCGTATCAGGATATACCGGTTCCGGAAGAGCTGGATCGGATCGTGGATCAAGCCATAAAAAAATCTTCGCACAGCAGCAGGCATAGACGCGTTAAATATACATGGGCTGCCGGAGCTTGCGCCGCGGTGATCCTTTTTCTGGCGGCCATCAATGCCAGCCCGGCGGTGGCTAATGCGTTATCGGCCATCCCCGGCGTAGACCGGATCATCAAAGTGCTGACGTTGAAGGAGTATGTCGTCGATGACCCTGGGGGCTATCATGCCAACATCAAGGTACCGGCCGTCACGAATCTGGACAACAAGCCGCTGGAACAGGGACTAAATGAAAAATATATGAAAGAAAACAAAGCGCTCTACGACAAATTTCAGGCGGAGATCGAAGCGCTGAAAAAACAAGTCGGCGGTCACCTGGGCGTAGATGTCGGCTACGAGGTCAAGACGGACAATAACGAAATCCTGTCCATCGAACGTTATGTCGACGAGAGCATGGGTTCGACGTCCGAGGAACTGAAGCTGGACACGATCGATAAAAAGAACCAGATCCTCATTTCGCTGCCGATGTTGTTCAAAGACGATCGGTACGTTCAGTTGATCAGCGAAAACATTATGGAACAAATGAAACAGCAGATGATGGCGGATGACAACAAATTCTATTGGGTATCAGGTGCTGCGGATGTGTTGCCGACCGATGAATTCCAAGCGATTCATAAGGACCAAAGTTTCTATATCAACAACGACGGTAAACTCGTCATCGTGTTCAATAAATACGAAGTGGCACCGGGATATATGGGGGCTGTCGAGTTCGTCGTTCCGACCGGGGTGATTTCGGACGATCTGGTAAGCCGCAAATACATCAAGTAATAGGAAGACCGGTAAGGGGGCGCTCTTTACCGGTCTTTTTGTTTCCCGTTCGGTTGAACTCACGAAAATCATAGGAACGGACACAAAAAGCTTACAAACACGCATCGCCAAACGTAAGATTTTTCCAGTATAGTGAATGCGTAACTTGACATCTCCTTCCGGCAACACATCCGGAAGCCAAGGCCCGGCCGCAGACCAAACCATTTCTAGCGGTGGACTCTCACTAAAAACCCCTTCACATCCCAATATCCACACCAACCTGTCCATCCATCCCATCCCAAGAAGGGCGCTCGACCGATCGAACGCCGTTTTTGTCCACCCTGTTAAGGAGGTGAGCTCCAGAAATTACCGGTTCCCAAAACAAATGAAAGCGGTTTATTTTTAGGGGCGGGGCAATCTCTCGCCGTAAATACGCCCAAGTCCAAGTATCCCATTCAGGAGGATGATTATGACGGCTCATTATTTTCAGGCTTTACGGAAAACGGCGGCTCTGTATGCGCTGATCTTCGTGCTTCTCATTTCGCAGTTTTTTTATGCCCCAGCCTGGAGTTATGCGGAACCCGCGGGGGCAGCGCCTGCCTCCGGCAGCCAGCAGCCGGACGGCCATGATGCAGCTCTGGATCCGGCCGGCGAAAAGGGCGCGATTGATGCTCCGGGCGAGGCGGAAGGTTCCACGGCCGCAGCCGATCCGGCAGATGGAGCTGCGGATACGCCAGCCGGAGGCTCTGCCGGCGGACTGAAGTCCCCAGAGCCTGCAGCCGCGGCAAAAGACGCGGCTGCGGCCGCCGAGCCGGGTAATTTGGCGGCGGGCAAGAGCATGAGCGCGAGCACTTATACCCAGACCTACGCGGCGGCGAATGCGGGCGACTCCAATCAGGCTACATACTGGGAAAGCAATAACAGCGCTTTTCCGCAGTGGCTGCAGGTTGACCTCGGCGGCTCTTACAATGTCAACCAAGTGGTCTTGAAGCTTCCGGTCAGCGGCTGGGAGAAGAGAAACCAGACGCTTTCGGTACAGGGCAGCACGGACGGTGCAAACTTTACGAATTTGGCCGCCTCGCAGAGCTACACCTTCGATCCGGCTGGCAACAACACGGTAACGGTCAGCTTTACCGCGGCTTCTGCGAGATACGTCAGGCTGGTCTTTACGGCTAACACGGGCTGGCCGGCAGGGCAGATTTCCGAGTTTGAGGTGTACGGCTCCGCTGCCGGTGGCGACACGCAGGCCCCGTCCGCCCCGGGAGATCTGGCTTTTACTGAGCCGGCCTCCGGGCAGATCAAGCTGACGTGGACCGCTTCCACGGACAATGTGGGCGTGACCGGATACGACATTTACACGAATAACGCCTTGCGTGCGAGCGTTGCCGGCAGCGTTCTGACGCACACCGACAACCAGCCGGCATCGGCAACCGTCGCCTACTACGTCAAAGCCAAGGATGCGGCGGGCAACGTATCCGCCTCCAGCAATACCGTGACCCGAACCGGCACGGGCGGGGGCACGGGCACGAATCTGGCGCTGAACAAGCCGATAACTTCTTCCTCGAATGAATACATCTACGTGCCGGCCAATGCCAATGACGGCAGCCTGACTACCTATTGGGAAGGGGCCGCCAATGCGTACCCGAATACGCTGACGCTTAGCCTTGGCGCGAATGCGAATATTTCGTCCATCGTGCTCAAGCTGAATCCGGACAGCGCTTGGGGACCGCGCAACCAAACGATCCAAGTGCTGGGCCATGACCAGAATTCGACCAGCTTCACGAATTTGGTCTCCTCTGCGCAGTACAGCTTCAGTCCGGCGGCCGGCAATACCGTGACGATTCCGGTGACGGCAACCGTTAGCGACATCCAGCTGAAATTTACCGCCAACTCGGGTTCGACCGGTGGACAGTTGGCGGAGCTGCAGGTCATCGGAACGCCCGCTCCGAATCCGGACCTGACCATCACGGGCATGTCCTGGATGCCGGCATCCCCGGTGGAGACCGATGCGATGACGCTGACGTCCACGGTCAAAAACGTGGGGACGTCTTCCTCCAGAGCAACGACGGTGAACTTTTATCTGGGCACGGCCAAAGTCGGTACCGCTCCGGTAGGCGCTTTGGCGGCAGGGGCCTCCACGAACGTAACCTTGTCCATCGGCGCTAAAGACGCCGGGAGCTACCAACTGACCTCCAAGGTGGATGAAGAGAAGTCGGTCATCGAGCAAAACGAAGACAATAACGCCTTCACCAACCCGTCGCCGCTGGTCATTGCGCCGGTCTCGAGCTCGGATCTGGTTGCGTCCTCGGTCACCTGGACGCCGGGCAACCCTTCGGCCGGCAACACGGTGAACTTTACGGTGACGGTCAAAAATCAAGGAACGGCCGCCTCGGCAGGAGGCGCCCATAACATCAAGCTGACGTTAACCGATGCGACGACCGGCTCGGTGATCAAGACCCTGACCGGCTCGGTCAGCGGCGCCATCGCCAGCGGGGCTTCGGCCGCGCCCGTCAGCATGGGCAGCTGGACGGCGGCGAACGGCAAGTATGACGTCAAGACGGAAATCGCTGTTGACGGCAACGAACTGCCGGTGAAGCAGGGCAACAACGTCACGACACAGTCCTTCTTCGTCGGCCGCGGCGCGAACATGCCGTACGACATGTATGAGGCCGAAGACGGCGTCATTGGAGGCGGCGCGGCGATCGTCAGTCCGAACCGGAACATCGGCGATCTCGCCGGCGAGGCTTCAGGCCGCAAAGCGGTGAAGTTAAACAGCACGGGCAGTTACGTTGAGTTCACGACCAAAGCCAATACGAACACGCTGGTAACCCGGTTCTCCATCCCGGATGCTCCCGGGGGCGGCGGTATCGATTCGACGCTGAACGTGTACGTCAACGGCACCTTCGCCAAAACGATCAATCTGACGTCCCGCTACGCCTGGCTGTACGGCGACGAAGCGAGCCCAAGCAATAGCCCGGGAGCCGGTGCACCAAGGCACATTTATGACGAGGCCAACATCATGTTCGACAGCACCATCCCGAAAGGCAGCACGATTCGGCTTCAGAAGGATGCGGCCAATACGACGAACTACGCGATCGATTTCATCAGCCTGGAGCAGGTCGCGCCGATTCCGAATCCGGATCCGGCGAAATATGCGGTGCCGGCCGGCTTCACGCACCAGGACGTGCAGAACGCGCTGGATAAAGTGCGGATGGATACGACAGGCAATCTGGTCGGGGTATACCTGCCGCCGGGAACGTATCAGACCTCGAACAAATTCCAGGTCTACGGTAAGCCCGTTAAAATCGTCGGTGCCGGCCCATGGTACACCCGCTTCGTGGCCCCGGCGAACCAATCCAACACGGATGTCGGATTTACGGCCAACTCCACGGCCAACGGCTCCACGTTCGCTAACTTTGCCTATTTCGGCAACTATACTTCCCGAATCGACGGTCCGGGCAAGGTTTTCGACTTTTCGAACGTGGCTAATATGACGATCGACAACATCTGGACGGAGCATCAGGTGTGCATGTACTGGGGAGCTAACACCGATTACATGACGATTACCAATTCGCGCATCCGCAACACGTTTGCCGACGGCATCAACATGACCAACGGCAGCACGAACAATCTGGTGCGCAACGTCGAGGCGCGGGCCACCGGCGACGACAGCTTCGCGCTGTTCTCGGCGATCGATGCGGGCGGGGCGGACGAAAAGGACAACGTCTACGAAAACCTGACGTCGCTCTTGACCTGGCGCGCCGCCGGCCTCGCTGTATATGGCGGATACGGCAACACCTTCCGCAATATTTACATTGCCGATACGCTGTGCTATTCGGGGGTGACGATCAGTTCACTGGACTTCGGTTATCCGATGAACGGCTTCGGCGCTTCGCCGACGACGAATTTTGAGAATATATCGATCGTCCGGGCCGGCGGCCACTTCTGGGGCCAGCAGACCTTCCCGGCGATGTGGCTGTTCTCGGCATCGAAAGTGTTCCAGGGCATTCGGGTGAGCGACTTGGATATTGTGGATCCGACCTACCACGGCATCATGTTCCAGACTAATTATGTGAACGGACAACCGCAAAATCCGGTCAAGGACACCATTTTTACGAACGTCACGATTTCCGGGGCACAGAAGAGCGGTGACGCATTTGATGCCAAGTCCGGCTTCGGCATCTGGGCCAACGAAATGCCTGAGCCTAACCAGGGACCTGCGGTCGGTTCAGTGACCTTCAACAACCTGAAAATCGTGAACACCGCCACGCCGATCAAAAATAATACGTCGACCTTCACCATCAACGTGAATCCTTGATATCGGCCGTTATATAAGTTGAAGAATTGAAAAAAGGACGTACCGCTCTTGTCCCGTTCAATCGGGAGAGGCGGTACGTCTTTTGCTGCTTTTGTTTTATAGGCTTTGGAGGCTAGGCTCCCTTATATACCTCAAGCCGAAGATGAGCTGCTGCCGGCTTTGATGGCGGCGCCCATGATCACCGAATCCTTGGGCAGGAGCAGCGCGAACAGGCCGAGCAGCGGGAGAAAGGCGCATACCTGCGTCATCAGCTCCACGCCGTGCGAATCCATCAGCCGGCCCATGATGACCGAGCCCAGGCCGCCCATGCCGAACGCCAGCCCGAAGAACAGCCCGGCGACGGTTCCCACGTGTCCCGGCAGCATCTCCTGCGCGTAGACGATAATGACCGAGAAGCCTGACATCAGGATCAATCCGATGGCGGCGCAGAGGATCACCGATCCGACTGGCCCGGCATAAGGCAGCAGAAGGGAGAACGGTGACGTACCGAGGATGGAAAACCAGATGATTTTTTGACGGCCGAACCGGTCAGCCAGCGGACCGCCCAGGAACGTGCCGGCCATGCCGGCAAACTGCAGGGCGAAGATGCTCAGCTGCGCGCTGGTTAGCGGAAGATGGTATCGATCCATGTAATAGAAGGCGTAATAACCGGTCATGCTGGCGAGATACACAAATTTGGAAAACAGCATGAGGATCAGGATGCCGAGCACATACGCAATAAAACCCTTGCTGAACCGGCTAGGCTCCTGGTGTTGGATACGGCTTGCGGTCCTGGCGGGACGGGTCTGCCGGCTGTACCACCGGCTGATGCCAATCTGCAGCGCGATGCCGAGTCCGGCCAGCACGATAAACCACAGGAAGCCGAGCTGCCCCTGCGGGATGATGATGAACGCAGCCATCAGCGGAGCAAACGCCTGGCCGGTGTTTCCCCCGACCTGGAACACGGACTGCGCCAGTCCCTTACGACGGTTCATGGCCAGGTGGGCGACCCGGGAAGATTCGGGATGGAGCACAGAGGAACCGACCCCGATCAGGGCCGCCGACAGCAGCAGGTACCAAAACGATGGTGCCAGCGCTAAACCCGCCATGCCGAGCAGGGTGAAAAACATGCCGAGCGGAAGGAGCAGCGGCAGCGGTCGGCGGTCAGTATAGTACCCAATGGCTGGCTGCAGAATGGAAGCCGTAATATTGAGCGTGAACGCGACCCAGCCGATTTCGGTATAGCTCAGGTGCATCTGCTGCTGAAAGAGCGGAAACACCGCGGGAACGACCGACTGCATCGCATCGTTCAGCAGGTGGGCGCAGCTGACGCCGAGCAGGACGGCCGTCGCCGTATTTTTTGCCGTATCTGCGGTCATTTCTGATGATGACATTTCTCCACATCCTCTTTTTTTCTACCCATCATAGCGGATCGGACACCCCGCTGTCGCAGCGAAAATTGCCTTTTGGACAGAGCACTATATGCTATACTGAAGCGGGGTGAGGGTACATGAGAATGCAGATCATACTGCCGCAGCTGGAAGTTCACCGCTTCTCCAGCTCGTTCGAAAATACGCCGCATACGCACGACGATCAATATCAGATCACGATCCCGCTTCAGGGGACCTGCCATTTTACGCATGAGCATAAATATTTGGCGCTCCCTCCCGGAGAAGGGATCGTGCTGCAGCCTCGGGACCGGCATTCCTTCCACATCGGCGACGGGACGGGCGTAGTAGTGATCCGGATCCGGCCGGAGAGCTTGTACCCTGGTGACTTGGCAGTCCATAAGGAGCCCCGGTACAGAAAGCAGTTTGACGTGAACCGGGTATCGCGGGTGTTTCAGCACTGGGCCGCCGGCATGATGGCGCATGACACGGTCGATCCGCTCGTAGAGGAGGAGCTGGAAACCCGAATGATCTTCGACCTGCGGGAGCTGATTGGGGAGGGGATCGTTCCGACAGGCCCCAAGCTGGCCCATGTCGCCGCCGATCGGCATCTGAAACAGGTGCTCGAATATGTGCATGTGCATTTTACGGAACAGCTGAGCGTCAGCAGCCTCGCAGGGATGGCGATGCAGAGCCGGTACCATTTTATCCGGTCGTTCAAGTCCCTGACGGGCGTGACCCCTTATCAGTATGTGCTGCAGCTCCGGGTGAGGGAAGCGATGGAGCAGCTCAAGAAGTCTGCGGACACCGTCACCGATATCAGCTTTAACCTTGGGTTCTCGAGCACCAGCCAATTTTTTCGGGCTTTTGCCAAAATGAACGGCATGACGCCGGAGCAGTACCGGAAGACGTAAAGGATGCCTCTTGATCTGAATAGGCTGTATTTATATATGTGGAAGCCAACCGAATGTCCGGAATGGATACGGGGGGACTGGTCCGGATCTCAAATGGATCATCTGAGTTTATTTAAAGGAGGAAGCCTCATGACTATTGATCTTATTGGTGCAATCCGGTTTACAAACAGCCTTTTAGGCAGCCGGGCAAAAGATATTGCCCCGGTGGGTGCAGGTGACTGGTCAGCTGCCTACGGGTTCACGCTTGACGGTCAGGATATGGTGATCCGGTTTGGCGAGCATGTGGAGGACTTTAAAAAGGATCAAGTCATGGGGACATTCGCCACGCCGATCATGCCTGTTCCCGAGGTTACCCGGATCGGGGAGACGCCGGAAGGCTTCTATGCTGTATCGAGGCGGGTCCGGGGAGTACATCTGGATGAACTCGAGGCTGGGGAGATGCAGCTGCTCCTTCCGGGGCTGCTTGATGCGTTGTCCGAACTTCAGCGGTTGGATACAGCGAGTATAAGCGAAAGTAATGGATGGCGTCTTGGAGGTCATCGTGCAGGCTGGGGGGAGGAGCTGCTGTCTGTGGCCGGACCGAGGGACCGGCTTCCCGGCTGGCGGGAGCGTCTGGATTCCTTTCCTGCGGAGTCAAAAATATTTGATAGGGGCGTCTCGACTTTGCGGCGGCTTGCTCCCCGCCTTCCGGAGTACAGAGGCATCGCCCACTGTGATCTTCTGAACCGGAATGTATTGGTGGACCGCGGCGGGCTGACCGGCATCATCGATTGGGGGAACGCCATTTACGGCGATCCCTTGTATGACATTGCCTGGCTTCTCTACTGGTGGTCTTGGTATCCGCAGTGGCAGGAGATCGATCTGCAGACGATTTTGGACCGTCATTGGGAGCGGCAAGGAGGTCTTCCCCCTCAGATGGAGGAGCGTCTCCGCTGCTGCCTGCTCCACATCGGCCTTGACCATATCGCATATTGCGCTTTTAGGCAGCGCACGGAGGATATGCAGCGTAACGCCGTACAGCTGCAGGAATACTTATAAAATTAAATTTACAAATATATGGGAAACAGATAGACTGAAAGTATAATAATTAAAGCGCTTTAATTACATATAGGGGGTGAAACTGCATCTATATTCGTGATCTACTGCCCGTGTAAGTTCCGGGTGGTGACAGCTGAGACTCGTATTCGGGGCAATACCTGTTTTCTAATCATCGAAATCCAAAGGAGCGAACAAATTGATGAGAAGAAATAAGAGATTTGCGTTGAGCGGCAAGGCCGTACTGATCTGTTGTCTCGCCTTTCTGATGATTCCCGCCGGGTTTGTGCTGGCGGCGCCGAACAAGCCTTTTCCTCAGCATACCACTTACACCAGCGGCTCGATCAAGCCGATTCATGTAACCCAGACCACGATGGACGATGCAGTCAAATCCAAATGGGACAGCTGGAAATCAGCTTACCTGAAGCCGGCCGGGACCGGCAAATATTATGTAAAGTATGATGCAAGCGGTGCTACGGTGTCCGAAGCGCATGGCTACGGCATGCTGCTGACCGTGCTGATGGCCGGGTACGACGGCAATGCGCAGACCTATTTTAACGGACTGTATAAGTATTACACCGAGCATCCCAGCGACAACAATCCGTACTTGATGGCCTGGAAACAGAACAGCAGCTTCCAGGATGTTGAAGGGGCCGACTCCGCTACTGACGGCGATATGGACATCGCTTATTCGCTCCTGTTGGCCGACAAGCAGTGGGGCAGCAGCGGCACGGTGAACTATTTGCAGGCAGCCAAAAATATCATTAACGCCATCATGCAAAATGACGTGAATCAGGCGCAGTGGACCCTCCGGCTTGGCGACTGGGCCACCGACGGTTCCTATGCTACGGCGACCCGTCCATCGGACTTCATGCTAAACCATCTGAAGGCATTCCAGCAGGCTACCGGCGATACCCGGTGGACGAATGTCATCGATAAAACCTACTCCATCATCAATTCGATTTATACGAATTACAGTGCATCGACGGGATTGCTGCCCGACTTTGTCGTCTACTCGGGCGGAGCCTATAAGCCGGCACCGGCCGACTTCCTGGAGGATTCGACCGACGGCTCCTACGCCTATAACTCCTGCCGTACGCCTTGGCGGATTACGACCGATTACCTGATGACCGGCGACAACCGGGCCCTGAATCAGCTGAACCAGATGAACGGCTGGATCAAGGGCAAGGTGAACAGCAACCCGGGCATTGTCAAGGACGGATACAAGCTGAATGGAAGCGTGATCGGCTCGTATAACAGCGGCGCCTTTTTCGCCCCGTTCGGCGTCAGCGCCATGACTTCCTCGTCCAACCAAACCTGGCTGAACTCCGTGTGGACGTATACGGCCGGAAGCTCGAGCGAAGGATATTATGAAGACAGCATCAAGCTGTTCTCCCTCATGGTGATGTCCGGCAACTGGTGGGCGTATTGATTTAGGCACAAGCCAGGATATGAAAAACAACATGAATACCCCCGGCTCAGTTTGAGGCCGGGGGTGTTTGCTTTTCGTTATGATCAGATGGTGGATCAGACCTTCACCGTCATGTTTTTGTTATCGGCGCGCTCATCGGACTCCGATGAATCCGTCGGTTCGCCCTGCCACAGCAGCTGCATTTCCGTGCAGAATTCCAGCAGTTCGGCCAGGCCGCCTTCCGCTTCGATGCGGCCGTCCTTCATCACGATAATATGGTCAGCCTGCGCCAGTGCTGCCCGGCGGTGGGACACGGCGATGCAGGTGACGTCGCGTTCCTGAAAGAGACGACCCCACAGCTTCTTCTCCGTTTCGACGTCGAGCGCGCTCGACAGATCGTCGAAGATAAACAGGTCCGACTCGGTCATCATCATACGTGCTGTGGCTGCGCGCTGGATCTGGCCACCGGACAGCATGACGCCTCTTGGGCCGACGAAGGTATCAAGACCCTTCTCCAGGTCTTCGATATCCTTCTCCATGACGGCCAGACGGATCGCCCGGGCGAGCGCATCCGCCTCGGGCGGGCAGCCCTGGACGATGTTCTCCTGCAGGGTATCGCTGAACAGCCGCGGAACCTGCGGCGTATAAGCGGACCGCGGCGGAACCAGAAACGCCGCCGGATCGATGTTGCGGCCGTTCCAGCGCACACCGCCGCCCGATTTGGGCAGCAAGCCGAGCAGCGTGCGGACGAGGGTCGATTTGCCGGAACCGATCCGGCCGGTGATCACGACGAATTGGCCTCTGTTCACCGCAAAGCTCACGTCGGCAATTCCGTTCTCCGAGCCCGGGTACGTGTAAGAAAGGTTCTTGACTTCCAGCGTTTGCAGCTGGTCATCGGAGCTGGGCTCGACCACCGGCAGCTCGGGCGGCTCGCCGTAAAGGTAAGTTTCGCTGAAATCCATAATCCGCTCCTGCTCCCCAGGCCGGAAGAGAATGCTCATGCGGTCCAGGGACACCTTGAGCCGTTTATGTTGAAAAACCATATATCCGAACAGGGAAATACTGAACGCGATATTGGTCAAGTATGAGGTAAACAGGGCGAAATCGCCGACGGTAAACTGCCCGGCCTTCATCGCCGAGGCGCACATCAGCAGGATAATGCCGGTACAAATGCTGAGCACATGCTGATTGAGCGAGCGCATCCACTGCTTGAACAGGTTATCCTTCAGCGCTGCCTGCCGCCGCGATTCATTCAGCTCCACAAAGCGCCGATGGACATGCTCTTCGGCCTGCCCCAGCTTCAGCGCCTGCACCGCGCCGAAAGACTCAGCGATGAAGCTGGTAATGCGCCCGGTGGCTTCGCGGTTCTGCTGGCCGTAGCGTCTCGCCCGGTTGCCGGACAGATTGTTCAGCAGCGTCACCGCAACCAGCGGCAGAATTGCGACCAGGGTGATCTGCCAGTTGATGCGGGCCATGATGACCAGGGAGATGATGGCAAACGCAAACCGTCCCCAGAAGTCGACCCAGGACTCCACGTATTCGACCACTTCATCCACGTCTTCGCGGAACCGGCTCACGGCTTCGCCCGGTGAAGCGGGGAGGTTGCGACCGGGCCAGCGCATGATGCCCTTCAGCATATTCGTGCGGAGAATCGCCTGGATATCGTAAATATAGGTGACCCATTTAAAAAAGGCCCAGAAAAAGACGCCGGTCCGGGATATGCGGACAAGAGCGATAAAAATGAGCGGGGCGACGAGCCACAAATAGTTATGCGACTGACCGGTCGCCCTGTCGAAGAACCACTGCATGCCAAGGCCCAGCAGCAGCGGCATGGAATGGAACAGGCCCCACAAGAGGCCGTTCACAATAAACAGCGAGATGTTATACGTAAACAGGCGCTGGATAAACCGGGTTACGGTCATGCCAAGTCCTCCTCTCGTCCGGTAATAAGCAGCTGGGCGTAGCGTGAGGAAGGGTCTTTCGCCAATGCCTCCCGTTCCCCGAATTCAAGAATTCGGCCGTCGCCCAGCACCATGATATGGTCGACCTGCTCCAGTGTGGAGAGCCGATGCGCGATCACAATGCCTGTACAGTTCTGCATGAGCTGATCCACCGCAGACTGCAGCATCGCTTCCGTGGCGGCATCCAGCCGGGACGACGGCTCATCCAGGATTACCAGGCTGGGCTGGGTCAGGAAGACCCGTGTCAGTGCGAAGAGCTGTGCTTCCCCGGCGGACAGCGAGGCGCCGCCGGCCTTCAGATGCGTATCCAGACCTTCGGGCTGCGAATCGATCCACTGCTTGAGTCCGAGCCTTTCGGTCGTGCCCAGAATATAGCCGTCCGATATGCTGCCGTCAAACAGCGTCAGATTGTCCCGGAGCGTGCCGTCAAACAGCTGCACGTCCTGCGTGACCATGCCGACCCGGCGGTACAGCGCCTCGAGCTTCATGTCGCGGATGTCTACGCCTCCCACCCGGACGGTACCGCTATTGATATTGTACAGGCGCAGCAGGACCCGGCTGAGGCTCGACTTGCCGCTTCCGGTACGCCCGATGATGCCCAGGCGCTCGCCGGGCCGGACGGTGAACGTAATATCGTGGAGCACCGGCTTATCCGGGTTATAGCTGAAATGGACGTGGTCGAATTCCAGGCCGAGCGCTCCGTCAGGCAGCGCGGTTTGCGTTCCTTCCATGATTTCGGTGCGGCTCGCCAGCAGCTCCTGGGAGCGCAGCATGCCGGATTTGGCCTTTTGGAATTCCTGAACCTGATCCCCGAGCTGCTCGATCGGATCGTTCAGCATTTGGGTGTACTGATAGATCAGGAACAGCGTGCCGAGCGAAATTTGCTTGGTCAGAAAATAATGAACGCCGAGCATCAGCACCGCCGTAACGGCGATGGCGAACAGCACGACCGTCGTATTCCAGGGAATGACGCGCAGCATCCAGGCTTTGCGACCCTTGAGAAACACGTTCCGCATGGAGCGGTAGAACCGGTTCATCACGTACGGTACGTTGCCGTTCGCCTGAACGTCCTCAATGCCGGCGATCCGTTCCTCGATCAGGCCGAACAGCGCCGCGCTGGCGCCGCGCTCATCCTTGGAGGAGGTGACGCCCAGATCGCGGATGAACACCATGGCTCCAATAGATGCCAAAGTGAACAGGGTCATGACCGAGGCAATCGGCCAATTAATAGTAAACATATAGCCGAGAATGCCGGCAAGAAGCACGAAGCTGCCGATGACTTTGATGATAAACATGGCGAAAAAGTTCGACATGTTGGTGACGTCCCCGTCAATCCTTTCGATCATTTCGCCCGGCGTTTTCAAATTGTGGAACCGCATATCGAGCCGAAGGCAGTGCTTCAGCAGGTCGCCGCGCAGCTGGTTGGTGGCGCGCCAAGACACGTCGTTGCCGAGATAGCTGATCGCCACGGTCAGGACCTGGTTCAGCACGGCAAAGACCAGGTAAATCCCCGCCAGCACGAGCAGGCTGGAGACGATGCCGTTCTCGGCGGCCGTGTCGATAAATCGCTGCACGATTTGCGGATTGACCAGCTGGGCCCCGGTCGAGGCGAGCAGCAGCACGAGCAGCAGGAGCAGCCGTCCCCGGACCGGCTTCAAATACTTCAGCAGCCAGGACATCGACGGCTTTGCGGATTGTTGCATGGTAAAACCCCCCAATTCCAAACGAAACCTTATGTATGTTGACTTGCTTTCACCCGGCTTCCATAATTGACCGGACGCAAATAATATCCATCATACAATAATTTGGAAGTGTTTCAAGATAAAGTTTGACTAAATCCAAACTTTATCGGCGTTTTGTCTCAGGGTGGCTGCAAGGCTAGGCTTGCAGTGCGTGCCATCCCCCTTACCTTCAGGCGTAGCAGGCGGATTCATGCTGAAGAAACGAAGTGGTCCCCTTTATTCCCGGATTTCAGCCTTCTATCCGTTCCATGGAAATCTGGGAATAACAGGGATCGGAAGCATGATCCGCATGCGGAGCCCCGTCAGTTCATATTCAGTTCATAATGTGGGTTTAATCTTAGTACCGTTCACAAGATCGGCGCTGCTTCCTGCGGGGCCCGGCTTGTGGCTCAGCACAAGGGAGGTATGGAGATGGAACCCATCATTCGCGTAGAACAATTGCGAAAACAATATAAAAACGGCAAACGTCCGGCCGTGGACGGGATCAGCTTCGAGGTAGGGCGGGGTGAATTTTTCGCCTTCCTGGGCCCGAACGGGGCCGGGAAAACGACCACGATTTCGATCCTGACCACCACGCTGTCCAAAACCGAAGGCACGGTCATGATCGCCGGCTACGACGTGGAAAAGGAAGCGGCGAAGGTGCGCCGGAATGTCGGCATTATTTTTCAGAACCCGAGCCTGGACCTGGACTTGACGGCGGAAGAGAACATTCGCCTCCATGTCAGCATCTATGGCGTCTACACCTACCGGCCGTTCTACAGCATGATGCCGAAGGAATACAAGCAGCGAATCGAGGAGCTGGCCGCGATCGTCGGCATTCACGAAAATTTGTTCAAGAAGGTCAAGGGCTTCTCCGGCGGGATGAAGCGCAAGCTGGAAATCATGCGCAGCCTGATGCACAAGCCGCAAATTTTGTTTTTGGATGAGCCGACGCAGGGGCTGGACGCCTCCGCCCGCCAATCGCTGTGGGCCTACCTGCAGAAGATCCGCAAGGAAGAAAACATTACGATTTTCCTGACGACGCATTATTTGGAAGAAGCGGAGGAAGCCGACCGGGTATGCATGATCACGCACGGCAAAGTGGCGGTACTCGGAACGCCGGAAGAGATCAAGCACAAGCTGCTCGGCGACAAAAGCATGCTGATCGACGCCGGAGACCGGAAGGCGCTGCGGGCGGAGCTGGAGGAGCTTCAGGTTTCTTTTACCGAAGAGGAGCAATGCTTCCGGGTCCGTTTTCAGGATAAAACGCCGCAGTCCCTCGTAGCCCGTCTGCAGACGCCATTAAGCCGGATGGAGGTTCACCAGCAGACACTGGAGGAAGCCTACCTGAGTCTGGTGCAGCAGAGCCAACATAACGGCGAATCGAAAAGGGGGGCGGTCTAAATGCTGATGACCAAAGCACAAAAAGAAAGCAACGCGGTCGTGGCGATCGCCGCGCGGGAAATTACGAAGGGAATCAAAAATCCGGTGCTGATGATCGTGAGCATCGTCTTTCCGATCATTTTTATCGGCATCTTCGGCGGAAGCCTGTCGCAGAACATGGCCGGCAATCTCGGCTACAATTATTTGCAGTTCATGATGATCGGCATGATCGTCAACAGCGTGTTCACGGGCCTCATCACGGGGATGAGCTCCCTGATCGAGGAAAGGAACCAGAATTTGACGCAGGAGCTGTACGTGTCCCCGATCTCCAGGTATTCCATTATCCTCGGCAAAATGATCGGTTCAAGCTTCACCAGCATCGTCGGGCTGATCGGCATCCTGATCGTCGCTCTCCTGATGCAAATTCCGCTGGGCGGCATGCATATCGTGTGGCTGTTTCTGATTACGCCGCTGTTCTGCCTGATCGGCGGATCGCTGGGTATTTTCTTCATCGGGTTTGTCCAAGACAGTAAGACGGCGGATATCGGTTCGATGCTGCTCGTCATGCCGCAGATGTTCCTGTCGGGAGCGATGATTCCGATTCAGCATTCCACCGGCATTCTCGGCTTTCTCGCTCATATTATGCCGATGACGTATTGCATCGATTTGGCCCGAGCGGTGTTTTATTCCGGGACACCGGTCTACTCGCAGGTCGTACTATACCATCCGGTGACGGATCTGCTCGTGATGGCCGGATTTTTCCTGGTTTTCACGATCGTCGGTACATTGATGTTTACGAGATCGGAACGGAATCGTTAAAATGCAGGTAGGAAACTGCGAACGATTGCGATAAGTTCTTATGAATAGAGAAAGGAGTGGAGCGACATGGCTCATATACTGGTTGTAGACGACGATCCCCATATCCGGGAGCTGGTCAGCCATCTGCTGAAGAATGAGGGTTATACGGTAGCGGAGGCGGCTAACGGGAACGAAGCGTTGGAGGCGATGGAGTCGTTCAAGGCCGATCTGGTCATCCTCGATATTATGATGCCGGGCATGGACGGCTGGGAGCTGTGCCGCGAACTGGATGCGGCCTATGACATCCCGCTGCTGATGCTGACGGCCAAGGGCGAGACTTCGCAAAAGGTCAAAGGGTTTGAGCTGGGGACCGACGACTATCTTGTCAAGCCGTTTGACCCACTTGAGCTGACCGTCCGGGTGAAGGCGCTGCTCAAGCGTTATAAAATATCGGTCTCTCAGGAAATTCAGTTCGGCGACGTGCGCCTGAATCGTAAAACGTACGAATGCTACGCAGGATCGGCTGCGCTGACGCTCCCTTTGAAGGAGTTCGAGCTGCTGTTTTTGCTCGGCAGTTATCCGGGCAAGACGTTTGCCCGGGACCAAATCATTGAGCATATTTGGGGTTATGATTACGAAGGCGATGAACGGACCGTCGATGTGCACATCAAGCGGCTGCGGGAACGGTTTGCCGACCAGCAGGACCGCTTTCAGATCCGCACGATCCGCGGCCTCGGCTACCGGCTCGAGGTGCTGTCATGAACGGACGGGAGCGGGAATCGGACGAGAAGCGGGAACGGCCAAGGCTCCGCCGGGACCGGGAACATAACGAGACCTGGCAGCGTTTGAACCTCGAGAGCGGGGCGAAGCCGGCGGACCGGCAGGAAGCTCAGCTGCTCCGGAAGGAAGAGCGAAGAAGGAAGCGGAAGGAAACTGCGAAGCGGAGAGAGGATGAGATTCGGGGCATGGACGGCGAGCCGCCGAGCTTGTGGCTGCGTGTTCGGATTATCTTTTTCATGCTCCTGGTGATGTCTGCACTCGTCGTTTGCTGGACCGCTGCGTTCTATTTGACGCATGGCCTTCGCTGGCACATCTCCCCCCTCGTGAGGCAGCTGTTGAACTCGGTGCTGGGATTTGTCATATTCGGTGTCTCCATCTCGATCATATCGCGGTTTGGGCGGCGGAAGCAGACGGAGTTTTACCAATTGGTCATCGATGCGCTGAAACGGATCTCCCTGGGCGATTTCAAAGTGGAAATTCCGGACTACGGCGGCGGTGAACATTGGGGCGGGATTGTTAAAGGGATCAACAATATGGCCGCCGACCTGAACAACCTGGAGCATATGCGCCAGGAGTTTATTTCGAACGTGTCCCACGAGATTCAGTCCCCGCTGACCTCGATCGGCGGTTTTGCCCGGGTGCTGCGGGAGGAGAACCTGAGCCCCGGCCAGCGGGACCATTACTTGAACATTATTGAAGAGGAGAGCGTGCGGCTCTCGCGGCTGTCGGAGAACATGCTGCGTCTGGCATCGCTGGATTCCGACAAGCATCCGTTTCACGCCGAACCGATCCGGCTGGACAAACAGCTTCAGACGCTCGTTCTCGCCTGCGAGCCCCAATGGCAGGGCAAAGACCTGGATATGTCCGTAGAGTTTGTGCCCATGACGATCGATGCGGATCAGGATTTGCTCAGCCAGGTCTGGGTGAATCTGCTCCATAATGCGATTAAGTTTACGCCGGAGGGCGGAACGGTTCAGGTTTTTCTCGAGGAAAGCGGGCAGGAAGCGGTCGTTCGCGTCAAGGACTCGGGGATTGGCATCTCGGCCGAGGATCTCGAGCATATTTTCGAAAGATTTTTTAAAGCGGATAAATCAAGAACCCGTTCCGGCGGGGGAAGCGGGCTGGGACTCTCGATTATTCAGAAAATCGTGCAGATGCACGGCGGCAGCGTCTCGGTTCAAAGCGCTCCGGGAGAAGGCACGGAGATGACGGTCAGGCTGCCTAAGACAGCAGACCGAGCTGACGGGCCGTGACGAGTGCCTGGGTTCGCGAGGAAACCCCTAATTTCTCATACAGGCGGGATAAGTAGACCTTAATGGTCCCTTCTGACAGCGCCATTTCGGCGGCCATCTCCTTATTGCTGGCCCCTTGGCCGATCAGCCGGAGCAGCTCCGATTCGCTGCGGCTCAGCGGTTCCGCCGTGGTCGAAGCGGCAGCCGTTTCCTCCCGGGCCATGGGGAATTGCTCCAGAAGCGCGCGGACATAGTCCCTGGATACTTCTCCCGGGAGTCCGGCTCCAAAGTCATTCTGACTACCGCCAAGCTCTCCACGCAGTACGGCGGCCTCATACCGGCCAAGCAGAAGCATCAGCGGCTTGCCCTCATCCACGAAACTCCGGATATACCCGTTTTGTTCCCCCAGGAACAATGCAGTATGGAGGTGGCGGAGGGCGGCTGTTTTTTGCCCCAGCTGTTCATTGAGCAGCGCCTGCAGGATGTGGTTTTCGAGGATGCTGGAAACGAGCTGTTCCCGCTCGGACTGGGGCAGCAGGTGCTCCAGAATCCGCAGCGCCTCGTTCTCCTTCCGCTGCTTGCCAAGCAGGCGCACGAGCGTCATCAATTCATACTCCCGCTGAAAAGTCGGCTTGTCCTTGGCGGACAGCCCGAGTCGGGCCATCAGCTTCTTGGCGGCCGTCATTTGCCCGTCCGCAAGATGTATGCGTATTTTGAATGCCGTCAGATGATTGGACCAGGGCGTGCCCCAGCCGGCAGAAGATGAGAGCGGGGCCTCCAGCACCTCGTCGATCACGTCATGTGCCAGAGCGGTCCGCTCGTCCGCAACAAGCAGTCGGGCCTTCATGAGCAGCATGGGGACGAGCAGCCCCGGCACGTTCAAGCCATCGGTCAGGATCGTCATCTCCTGGAGCAACCCGCGGCATTCGTCGAGACGGTTCCATTCATAATATCCTTCAACCAGCGACTGCTTCACGTACAGGTGGATGAGCGACCGCTGCCAGCCATGGGCGGCGAGCACACCCATGAACAGCGTGCCGATTTTTTCCGTATCCGCGGACAGGACTCCTTTTAACCCCAGCGCGGTCCGTCTCACCAATGGCTCGGTTTTGTTGTAGTTAAACATATAGTAAGTCGGATCAGCCGGCAGAATGTCGTCCAGCATGGTGCCGATAAAGGCAAACCAATTCGCGAAGTCTCCGCTTGCGAACATCAGATTGGAGCGGACGAACAGGATGCCGCTCTGCAGCTGCTTCAACCGCTCCGAAGCTTCCAGTTGCCGGGACGACGTCTCCAAGGATCCGAGTTTATCCTCAGCCTCGCCGAAGCGCCCGGTAAGCACCAGCACAAAGGCGTACAGGAGCGACAGCTCCAATGGCAGCTTATGCGCTGGCGGGAATCCTTCGAACCAGTGCAGCAGGACGGAAACTTCCCCGCGCTCCAGCACGGCCGGAATATGCCGCTCGAGCAGGCGGTCCGCTTCGGCGTAATCTCCGGCTGCCATGGCGTGGTCTACGGCTTCGTCCAGCAATTCGCGGGACGCAAAGCCCTTGCCCGCCAGCCGGTTCAGCCGTATCCACTCTTCCGGCTGATGCCGCTTGAGATGTTCCCGGACAAAACCGGCGAATAAATGGTGGTAGCGGAACCATTCATGCTGCGGATCCAGCGGGACGAGGAACAAACCCAGCCTGCGGGCCGCGTCAAGCTTGTCCCCGCTGGCAGGTTCACCCGTCAGCAGGCCGCACATGCCCGCATTCATCCGGTCGAGGATGGCCGTCGTCAGCACGAAGGACTTCAGGTCGGGAGGAAGCTGCGAGAGAACCTCGTGAAACAGATAGTCGGCGACGTTCCTGTGATTCCCGTAGAAGCCATCGATCCATCGGTCCACGTCCTCGGCCGTTCTTAACGATAGCGAAGCCAGCTGCAGGCCGGCTGCCCATCCCTCGGTCCGTTCCGCAATCCGGTCGATTTGCCGCGGGGTCAGCCGCATGATGCCGGACTTCTGGTAGAACTGTTCGGTCTCTTCCCGGGTAAACTGGAGTCCGCCGGCGTCAATGACGCTGCATTCCCGTTTGGAGAGCCACTTTGCCGTTCTGAAGGGCACTTCCTTGCGGCTCGCGATCATCACATGGAGCGTGGGAGGCATATAGTCGATCAGGTATGACAGGCTGTCATGAATGCGGTCATCCTCTATCAGATGATAATCGTCAAATACGAGCTTTACAGGCCCGGATAGCCCATGAAGCTCATTCATCACCGCATCCAGGAAGGCGTCTGCCGACAGGGCGGGCAGGGCATCGGCCAACTCCAGCATTCGCGGGGCTGCCGGGGCCGGCAGGACCTCGGCTAACGCAAAGGCCGCATAGCGCCAGAACCGGACCGGATCGTTGTCGCGTTCGTCCAGCGCAAGCCAGGCGCAGCTTTCGCTACGGCTTCGAGCCCATTGCGTCAGCAGGGTGGTTTTGCCCGAACCCGCGGGGGCGTAGATCAAGGTGAGTCTGCCATGAACGCCATCGGACAGGGAGTGGAGCAGGCGGTCCCTATCGACCAAGTCATCCTTCGGGAGAGGCAGGGTGATTTTTGTTTTTAAAATGATAGAATCGGTCCGCGTGAACATCGTATCCTCCAAATTTCCGACAAAATGGATGCCTTTTCCGTACTTTTTCTCTCATTATATAAAAAAAATGCCGATCCGTTAACTTTCGTTAATCGTCAAAGGCAGGTTCTTCGGTTAAAATATGCGCAGATCGGAAATCCGAGAAGATGAGCCGGTCATCCCAGCTAAGAAAACACGCCATTCTCCACATGCATCGCCCTAGCTCCTGCCCCTAGAGCCCCCTCCCTCAGAACTCTGCCGCAAACCTTCCCCTAAAAATCGGAACCGGATCCCCTCTTGATTCCGGCAGTTATGCAAAAACAGCCAACCAGAGCATGCTCTGCATTGGCTGTTTTTGGTTAGGGGAGATGAATGGATTTGATATGATCGGTGTGAAGAAGGATGGTTTCGCCTCCCGCTTCGATCAGCTCAATAATATGACTGTCTACTTTTTTGAGGAGCCCGGCTTTGAGGGGGGATTCACCCAAATCGAACACGACCAGACAATTTTGGAATTTTTCAAGCTGCTGTTCCAAGTTCCGTGATAAGGTCGGTGCGGCCGGCTGCACGGGGAAATGCGAATCGCTCAAATCATAGGGGGTCATATTCGGAGGGTACGGAGACAAATATTTCACGTGATGCAGCGGGATATACACAGTATGGTGAACAGGGGAGTAGAAGAGGAAATAATCATTCATAATGCTGGTTACATACCCATGAATCGAGCTGGCGCCGCCAAGATGGATTTCCGTAAATATTCCTCTTGCATTCATCAGCATCTTGCGAAAAGAAATATGGGCATGGTCAAGAATGGGTTCTTTGTTGACATGGGACGAATCCTCGGCCTCCTCAATGACCTTCATGTGCTGAAGATGGTGTACCGGAGTGTAAATATATCTGTTTTCCGAGTAGAGGACCAAAATATCACTGCCGACATCAATGAGTTCACCGATGATCGGGATTTTATAGCCCGAGATCTTTAATTCTATTGTTTTTCCAAGTAGAGAACGGATGGACTCCATAGCTTACCTCCTTTCATATGACATATTGGGTCCAGAGATAAAGGCTAGCGAGGCTGACAATTAGACCGACGGGGATCACAATGAACGTAACGCGCATATACTGCTTCCATGTGATATGAATTTTGCTGCTTCTTAACATGAACATCCATATCAAGGTAGCGAGGGTTCCGACGGGCGTCAACAGCGAACCGATGTCGCTCCCGATAATCGTTGCCATATAAGCGAGATGGACATGCTGCGGATCAAGTCCCATGCCGAGCACCGCTAAAGTTCCGATCATGACGGACGGCAGGTTATTCACGATATTGGACAATAGGGTCAACAAAAGTCCGAAAGCGGCGATCAGGCTGGCTTCACCCATGCCGGCAAAAGGTTGTAATCCGTTGATTAAAGCGGCGGTTAACCCGGCGTTATCCAGGCTTTTGACGATAATATAGATGCTGAAGGCGAACAGCAGGATATGCCAAGGCGTCTTCGTGACGATGTCCTTGATCCCTGTTCTTGTCCGATACCAGCGGACGAAGACGATGAGTGCAGCCCCGGTGATCGCGACATACTCGAGCGGGATACCCAAGCTTGCTGCTAGAAAAAAACCTGCCCGGAAGAGGACTACGATGAAGATGCTGACACGAAACAGCCACCAGTCGATTTGGGTTCTGGATTCGGTTGGCTGTTGAAGCGGGTGTATGTTAACCAATGAATAGTCACGGGCGGGGGCGGGGTAACGGGAGATGGTAACGGGAATCTGTTTGCGGAAGTAGAGGTAGAGCAGCATGGCGATCGTTGCGATCCCGATCATGGAGGGGACGAACATAATCAGTGTATAGCTGTTCAGGTCCAGGCCTACGATATTAAGCGCAATGAGATTCGCGAGGTTGCTTACGCCGATCGGTGCGCTGGATGCCGTTGCGATGAGCGCTCCGGAAATGAGATACGGTATTTTTTGATGCGGCTTTAATTTCAGCATCGAGCAGATTTGAATAATGATGGGCGTTGTGATCAGTATACTGCCATCGTTATTAAAGAAAATCGTCATTAGAAAGCAAAGCAGTATCACATACCAGAACAGCTTTCGGCCGGAACCGTTTACCCGTTCAATCAGGTTGAGAGCAACCCAGCGAAAAACACCGACGCTGTCCAGCACCAGGGACATCACGATCGTAGACAGAATCGTCACAGCGGCTCCGGAAACGATGTTAAAAATGGTGAGCAGGTCCGATAAAGGGACGACCCCGGCGGCGAGCAGAATAAATGCTCCAGCGGTGGTTGAAATGGATTCGTTGATCCCGCGGGGGCGCCACATCAAGAAAATGACGGTGATGGCAAATACGCCGACTGTTAACCACATTTGGTAGTCAGACATTTACTTTGACTCACCTCCCAGGGGGAGAACGCTGGATATTGGTTGAATGACTGGATCTGCGGTCCGTGTGACCTTTCCTGGACGTATCATCCAGTACAACGGGATTCCGGCAAGTAAAACTGCAATAAATACATACATGGTTTATTCCCCCCTTTGTGGATTGGATTCAACGCGAAGGGTCTATTTTATTGAGTTCAGTCATGGCTTATTTACTGATTTTACGCTTGCGTACCGTACGGTTTTTGGTGGTCTTTCTCCAGGATCGGTTAGCCCATTCCATGGCACCTCTTGTCATATTGCCGCCAGTTTGGTTGCCTTTGGTTTGGTTGCCCATGGTTTTGTTGCCTTTGGTTTGGTTGCCCATGGTTTGGTTGCCTTTGGTTTGGTTGCCCATGGTTTTGTTGCCCATGGTTTTGTTGCCCTTGGTTTGGTTACCCTTGGTTTTGTTGCCTTTGGTCTGGTTGCCTTTGGTCTGGTTGCCTTTGGTTTGATTGCCTTTGGTTTGGTTGCCTTTGGATTGGTTTTTGTTACCGCCGCTCTTGTTTTTGTTTCCTCCACTGGTGTTCGAGCCGATTACCATAACGGATTTTACGTGGAATATCGGAATACTGATGACTTCATCCTTTTTGGCTACCAGCGTCAATGTGGAGTGATTTACATCCGCAACCACGCCTTCGATTTTTTCGGGTCCGCCGCGGTTAATCTGTACGTGTTGGTAGCGGAGCATATGCAGCAATTCAGTGAAATTTCCTGCCATAATCGGGTCCGCCGTCATGGCTTTTGCCCCTCCGGATTTGCCTGTGCTGCTCATGCTTTTGATATGGGTGCTGTTGACATAGACGATGCCCTCTTTCGTCGCAACGGCCAGGTAACCGTGTTGTACGCCCACCAGAACACCTACGATCGAATCGGGCCCGCCGCGATTGATTTTCACCTCGCTCCCAATGGAGTTCATTGTGTTAAGACCTGCTAACGACATACCAATTACCCCTTCCAAGATAGTTTGGATAGTCTCGTGAAGGGCTTTATTTGTCCTTCGAGTCTATCTGTAATCTATTTATATGTGTCTTGCAAAAAAGGGGACTAGCCGAAAATACTAGATTATCCGAAATCAAACCGGAGTCTATCTTTTTATGTCTGCCGAATAGTTTTTAAACTAGAGAGGCGCCAGCCCTTACGTGAACTGCCTGGGGCGCATAGGTTGAACAAAGCCTAAATGGGGATGATGATCATGCTATGCTCAGCCCAGTGGGCGGGGCAAGGTCGTTTGCTCAGGCGGTTCAATCTAGAAGGGCGGTTACGGTATGGGTCTGCCTGTCTACCGGATCGAGTTAAAGGATTCGGCGATGAAAAAGCTGGAGAGTAACATATGGTCCGACTCGTTTGTCAGTGGAACGATGAGTATGAATGGCCGGAGGACTCCGATTCGCATCCGTTACCGCGGGGGCCACACCCGAGAATATCCGAAGAAATCCTATGAGATTCGGACGGCCAAGGTGACATACCACTTTAACGCGGAACACGATGATCCTTCCCTGATGAGAAACGCTCTATCTTTTCATTATTTTAATGTGCTTGGCGTCCCCAGCCCCTCGACGAAGCACTGCGTGCTTTATATGAATGGAGAGAAGGAAGGGGTATATTTAAGAATCGAGGCGGTGAAGTCTGCATTTTTCCGGAAAAGGGGGCTCCATGCGCGAAGCATTATTTATGCGGTCAATGATAGCGCTGACTTTGCAATGGCGGGAAAAAATACGAAGGCAAATAGATTGCTGTCAGGATACGCTTTGATTAAAGGCAACGAAACGGACAGGGTCCGTCTCAGCGACTTCATCCGAAGCATTAACCGGAAAAAAGGAACCGAACTAAACGATTATCTTCAGCAGCGCCTGGATATGGACAATTATTTACGCTGGTTATGCGGGGCAGTGCTTACGGGAAATTACGACGGGTTCCTCCAGAACTATACAATATTCGAATACGGCAAGCGCAACATGTACGGAATGATTCCTTGGGATTATGAGGGCACATGGGGCAGAAACTGCTATGGTAAAGCTGTGAAATCCGATCTGGTCAGGATTAAGGGATACAACGTGCTGACTGGAAAAGTACTGGCTTACAGGGCGTACAGACAGAAGTATAAGCGGATCCTTGAGCGGGCGCTGGAATCCACTTTTACCGTGTCCCGCCTGATGCCTGTGGTCAAGAAAATGCACAGAACCATTGCACAGGACATTTATGATGATCGCAAATATAAATGGGACACCGATATGTTTGACTCGGAACCGGGTGTCATCAGGGAATATATTGAAGACCGACGCCGGGATATCAAGAATGATATGGAGCAGCTTTGAGCGAGCCTTGGCTCCCCTGGCTACATAACACAAGCCCTGGCACGCTCAAACGTACCAGGGCTTGCTCCATGGGATTTAACCAGCTTCAAATCATCTTCTGATGCAGATGATTCAAATAACGCCAGCGCGTGATCCAATAATAGACGACCTGGATCGCCAGGAACGTGGCGAAGATGGCCAGCGTATGCGAAGCGACGGAGAAGTCGACCAGCTGCTGCAGGGCCAGAAAGGCGACGGTGCTGTGGATGACCGCTACCAGCATCGGCAGGAAGAACATCAGCAGCAGCTGTCTCGAGACGGTTCGCCCCAATTCCTTCCGGCTTAAGCCCACCTTGGAGATCATCCGGTACTGCTCTTCGTCCCGGGCCAGGTCGGCATACAGCCGGAAGTAGATGAAGCTCGCGGCGAAGGTGAAGAACACGATCCCGACGAGCCCGCTGACGATCAGCAGCAAGCCGTTCAGTTGCCGGGATTGGACCCAGTCGATGACGAGCGCCTGGAAGTTGTAATTCATATATCCCGACTCATCGACGTCATTATTAATGGCGTCACGGAGTTCCTGCGCGATGCGCAGCGTGTGATGCCAGTCCGGGACGACAAACTGCACAGAGACGATTTTGAGCAAATTGCCGGCGTTCATCTTCGCATAGTCTGCATCGGAAACGACATACACGTTGGTGGTATTGGGTACGACGATATGCGGCAGCGCTTTGAGCAGATGCAGGGTCACTTCCGAGCTTTCCTTCGTCAAGGTCAGGCTGTCCTGGGTTAATCCGTCCAGCTTGAATTCGCTGGTTTGTGTGATCGTCGAAGGCGTGGCGAACGCTTCCCCTTCACGGAGCGTCTCCTGCTCGTAGCCCAGGGCTGCGGCCAGGCGGTTGTAATCGTCCAGCTTGATCAGCATGAACCCGTTATCCGAATAAGTCGGGGTGTAGGATACTTTGCGGTAGTCAAAACCCTCTCTCCGGAGCGTGTCTTCAACCAGGCGGACATGCTTCTGCTCAAACGGGTTTTTATTATCCGGCTCGTTGTATGAATCGTACGTGAACGCGTACGGGTTCTTCATCGCGGCGAGCCCGGGATCGCCGATGGCCAGCGCGGTTCCGATCCCGGTAAAGGCAGTGGCGGAAATGACCGCGACCATAAAGAACATCACGGCATTGTCCCGCATCCGGTAGATCAGCTCGGAAATCGTCAGCAGGTTCGTCCGCTTGAGGAAGAAACGGGGCCGATTCTTCATGGCTCTCATCACGTACACACTAAGCTGGGAGAACAGGAAGTACGTACCGACGATGACCAGCGCAACGCCGCCGAGCAGCAGCAGGAATGAGAACATTCGGCGCAGCACGAACAGGAACACGCAGGCGTAGCCGAGCAAGATCAGCAGCGCCGACAGAACGGACAGCAGGACCGATGCCTTCGGCTCAGGCTTGGGCTTATCCTCCGCTTTGATCAGCTCGATGAGCGTACCCTTTCGGGTCATCACCGAGGTAAAGGAAGCGACCAGCAGGAACAGAATCAAGTACGCCCCGGCCGTCAGCAGGATCGCTTTTCCCGGGAGGTAAAAGGGCAGTCCGTCGACGATCGCCAGCATCGAGGCGGAGATGAGCAGGATCAGCTTCGAGAACACGGCCCCGACGATGATCCCGGCGATGATGGCAGCGACGCCGATCGCGATATTTTCGAGAAACAGCATCCGGTTCAGCTGTTTGCGGGACATGCCGAGCAGGAGCAGAATGCCGAATTCCTTTTTGCGCAGTTTAATAAACGATGACGCCGAGTACAGCAGGAAAAAGAACGAGAAAATGAACACGATATACTGGGATACCCGCAGCCCCATGGTGCCGAGCATGCTCAGCGTCCCGCTGGAGGACACGATATTTCCCTTCAGGTCGGGATGAAAGAGCAGCAGGGCATAGACGAAAAAGATCATGACCGAGAAGGCGCTGCTAAGAAAATGGGCGACGTACGCCCGCTTGTTGCGGAAGACGTTATTAAAGGCGAACTGGCGAAAATTCATGTCCGTTCCCTCCCAGCAGCGACAGCACGTTGATGATCTTTTGGTAGAACGCCGCACGGTTATCCCCGTCATGGATTTCGTTGTACAGCTGCCCGTCTTTGATAAAAATGACGCGGTGACAGTAGCTCGCCGCCACCGGATCATGGGTGACGAGCAGCATCGTGGCCCCGTCCTCCTGATTGCGCTTCTCCAGTATTTCCATCACGTCGCGCGCCGCCTTGGAGTCCAGGTTGCCTGTCGGTTCATCGGCCAGCAGCAGCTTGGGCCGGTGGATCAGCGCCCGCGCGATCGCGGTTCGCTGCGCCTGCCCCCCGGATATCTCGTAGGTTCGCTTATCCAGGATCGAGGTAATGCCAAGTTTCTCGGCCAGCAAGGCGACCCGGTCGTTCATTTCCTGCACGTTGATCCCATCCAGCGTTAACGGCAGTATAATGTTTTCCTTCACCGTCAGCGTATGAAGCAGATTAAACGACTGAAAGACGAAGCCCAGCTCCCGGCGGCGGAACAGTGCCAGCTGGTCCTGTGACAAGCGGTACGGGTCTTCCCCACCGATATAGATTTCACCCGAGGTCGGGCGGTCGATGGTCGACACGATGTTCAGCAGGGTCGTTTTTCCGCTGCCGGACGGCCCCATGATGCCGACGAACTCGCCTTCCTGGATCGTTAAATCGATGTTGGACAGAGCTTCGTAGGAAACCATGCCTTTATAGATCTTGCCAATATTTTTAGCGGATAAAATGTCCGTCATCCGAAGCACTCCTTTTCTTCGCTTTGCGGGGTTCATATAGGTCCAGTGTAAGCGATGGTTCCGAAATCTCCTATGGATGGACCTTTCAGCAAACTTACACGGATGTAAGTTTGCGGCACCGCCCGCTGGCCCAATCCGGAAGCGCGGCAAAAAGGCGCCGGAATCACCGATTCCGCGCCTGTACCTGCGAACGCTCGAAATGGAGGCGGACCGCCGTCCCTTCCCCGGGCGCCGATTCGATGCGAATGCCGTGACCCAGCTTGTCCGCGACCTCTTTCACGAGATACAGCCCCATGCCCGTGGATTCTTTGAACCTGCGCCCGTTCTCGCCCGTGTAGAACGGACGGAACACCCTTCCGAGATCCGCCTTTGGAATGCCGACACCCCTGTCCCGGATTTCCAGAGTCAAGGAACGATCGTGTTCGATATTGGCGGAGACCGTAATTTTGCTGCCGGTGCCGGCGGCATATTTTATGGCGTTGGACAACAGCTGCTCCAGGATGAACCGCATCCATTTGGCATCGGTCTGCACCGTAAGGCCGTCTTCCACCTGAACTTCCGGATACACATGGCTGCGGATAAAATACCGCTTGAGCTCATGCACCGTCTCGTTCACGGCCTGCCTGAGACCGACGGGCTCCACGCTGAAGTCTTGCTCAAAGGTTTCGAGACGGGACACGTACAGCACCATCTCCAGACCGCGCCGGATGCGGTCCGTTTCCTCGGATATGCTGAGCAGACGCTCATCGTCCTCGCCCTGCGTAATCATTTCGATGACGGATACCGGCGTCTTCATCTGATGCACCCACTGGTTCATGAAAGTCAGATGCTCCTGCTGCTTGCGCTCCCAAGTTTGAAGGAGGTTCTGGTAATGCCGGTACTGCGTCTCCAGCAAGTGGTTAAAGGCTTGGGACACCGGGGCGGTACCGCCTGCAGCGATGGACTCGTTCAAGGCTTCGAAAGGACGGGACAGGCGCATGTACAGCAGCCGCTGGCTGAAGAAACGAAAGAGGAGATATCCGGCAAAAATAAACAAGCCGAGAAAAACGCCATAGAGCGCCGTGAGCGGATGGTCGTATCCGTCAAACCAGAACACGGCCACGACGGCCAGGAGCTCCAGTAAGGTGAACAGGAGCAGCGGAATATGGTCGCGAATAAAGAGCTTCAACGTCATGTCTCATCCTTCCGTGGCAAACTCAAGCGGTAGCCCGAGCCGCGCACCGTTTCCAGCGCCTCCCCGATGCCCAGCTCCGCCAACCTTTTGCGGACGCGGGTAATATTGACGCTCAAGGTGTTGTCGTCCACAAACGTGTCGTCCCACAGCTTCTCGAGGATAGTCTCCCGAGAGACCAGACGCGGACTGCGCTCCAGCAAGGTTTCGATCAGGATCGTTTCCTTCCGGGTCAGGGAAATCCGCTTGTCTCCCAGCTTCAGCTCCATCCGTTCGGGATACAGGACGAGCCCAGCCTGTTCCACGGTCCGTTCGCCGCCTGCGGCGTAATCCCCGTAAACCCGGCGGAGCTGGCTGCGGATTTTGGCCATCACGATTTCGTAGTGAAAAGGCTTCGTGATATAGTCGTCGCCGCCGTTCTCTAGGGCCATGACCTGGTCCATTTTTTCGTTTCGGGCTGAAATGAAAATGATCGGGCAGGTCGATACCTGGCGGATCTGCCGGCACCAGTAGTAGCCGTCGAAGCTTGGCAGATTGACATCGAGCAGGACGATGTGGGGGGCAGCCGCCGTAAACTCGTCCAGCACACGGTCGAAATCGTGAATCACGATGCCCTCGTCTCCGTATTTTTGGATATGGGATTGGAGCAGACCGGCTATTTTCGGATCGTCTTCGACGATCAATATTTTATACATGATTGAATTCTCCTTATGAAAACAGTACTCGTACTCTGGCAATCAATAGCTCAGTATCATTATACACGTAAACCATTGTGGGATTCAGGCGGCCCCAGGTTCTGGACGGGAAACGGGGACATAGAATTCGAATTGGAATTGGAATGATGATCATGTTTTGAAAAATATTTTTTCGGACGGATAACTTTTTGCCGGCTTCCTCCGTCAGATATTACACAGTCAATATTTTCTATATCAGGAAGGATAAAAGGAGGCGCGTTCGTGAAAAAAATTTGGTTAACGCTTTTGGCCGCCATGATGATCTTTTCGGTCTCCATCGGCGCCAATCAGGGGCAGGCAGCGGCCGCAGCGAGTCAAATCGCGATTTACATTGACGGCCAGAAGCTGTACTCTCCTCAGGCTCCCATCATGGTGAAGGGAAGGGCCATGCTCCCGATGAGAGCCATTTTCGAGGCGCTGGACGCCACGGTCGACTGGAACGCAAAGACGAAAACCGTCACTGCGAAACGGGACCAAACGACGATCGTTCTGAAGATCGGTTCCACGTCGGCGGTCGTCAACAACCAGACATTGACCCTGGATGTGCCCGGCCAGATCTACAAGGGCAGCACGATGGTGCCTGTCCGGTTCGTCAGCGAAGCGCTGGGTGAACAGGTTGACTGGAATGCTTCTAACAAGACGGTAACGATTACGACATCCGGCGGACCGGTGAATGCTGTGGGCTACGTTTCGGCGCGGGTCATTTCCAAAAACGGCGACGGCCGCGATGTGGAAGTCAGCTTCCCCAGAGTTTCGCAGGAGTCGGGCGTGAGCGAATACCGGGTGCTGATGGTCAAATCGGGCAATGTGTACAATTTCAATCTCGCTCAGGCCCTTTCGACCAGCAGCTACACCTCGATCCGTCCGGACGGGGATGACGTGTCGATCACCTTATCGTCCCAAACCAGAGATGTGAATGGTGACCTGCTTCGGTCGGGGCAGTCGTATGCCGCATTTGTTCTGACCGTCGGCAAAAAAGGAAACGGCTCCCTGTCGGGCGTATCCCAGACGGTTACGCTTTCTCAGGCACCGACTGTTCCTTCCGTTGGAGCGGTTTCGAACATCAAAGTATCCGATGCGAGCGACTACGGGGACGGCCGGGACTTGTCGGTCAGCTTTACCAAGGCTCAAACCGAAAGCAATATTACCAATTACCGTATCTTTGTGGTGAAGACCAAGGATAAGAACAGCTTCGACTTGACGTCTGCGAACAAAGTGGCGTCCTCAAACTATACGGTGGTAAACAAGGCTGGAACGACGCTGTCCGGCAATCTTTCTTCTTCGGCGAGAGATACTGCTGGCGAGCTGATTCGGAACGGGGTTTCTTATACCGTGTTTGTGATGTCCGTCAGCAATACCGGCAGCTACACGTCGCAGCTGTCCGCCGCTTCTTCGTCCATAACGCTGGCGGCCAATGCGGTATCTGCACCGGTCATTACCCGCGTGGACGACATCAGCAATTATGGCGACGGCCGGGACCTGCTCGTGAACTTTAACAAGGTGTCCGACGAATCGCGAATCGGTTCTTACCGGATTTTCGTCGTGAAGGACAGCAAAGCAGGCGGCTTTAGCCTCTCGGCAGCGAACAACGTTCCGAGCGCTTATTACACGCAGGTGGGCAAAACCGGCTATAATCTCAGCCAGGTACTGTCTTCCGGGGCGCGTGACGTCGACGGATCGCTGATCGCGAACGGCGTTGTATACCGCGTGTTCGTCATGGCCGTGGGAACGGGAAGCTATTCCGGCAGCAATGCGCTGTCTTCGGCATCTTCGTCAATCGTGCTCTACGGCAACGGCAACGTCGATGCCGCAAGCAACGTGAATGTCAGCGATATTAGCGATTACGGCGACGGCCGCGATCTTCGGGTTACCTTTAACCGGGCATCCGACGAAAGCCGCATTTCCAGCTACCGGATCATGGTCGTGAAGTCGAACCAGGCAGGAAGCTTTAATCTGTCCCGGGCAAACTCGGTGTCCAGCTCGAATTACACGACGGTAGATAAGACCGGATCTAACATCACGAAGGTTCTTTCTTCCGGAGCGAGGGACGTGGACGGCGACTATATCCGCAATGGCACCAGCTACCGGGTGTTCGTACTGTCGATCGGAGCCGGCGGCTACTACGGCAGCAACGCGCTGTCTTCCTACTCTCCGGCGATTACGCTGAGCAGCAACGGCTACGTAGGGCCGGCAAGCAACGTGAGCGTATCCGACATTTCGGACTACGGCGACGGCCGGGATCTGAGCGTGACCTTTAAGCGTGCCGACGATGAGAGATATATCAGCCAATACCGCATTCTCGTCGTGAAAAACGGGGATGCCGGACGTTTTGACCTGAATGACGCCAACGCGGTGCGCAGCTCGAACTACACAGCAGTAACGCCGAATGGTGCCAACATCAGCAAGGCTCTCGCTTCTGGTGCGAGGGATGTGGATGGGGACACCATCCGGAACGGCGTTTCCTATCGGATATTTGTTCTGTCGGTAGGAACGGGCAGCTACGCCGGAACGAACGCTCTCTCCTCATATTCGCCATCCATCACGCTGTCGGGCAACGTGAAGGTCGATCCGGCAACAAATGTGAAGGCGGCGGATATCGGCGATAAAGGCGATGCCAGCGATCTGCAGGTGACTTTCAACCGGGCCAAGGACGAAAGCAACATTAAAGGCTACCGGGTTCTCGTCGTCGAGGCGGGTTCGGCCCGATACTTCGATCTGTCCAATGCAGAAAGCGTGCCTAGCTCACGTTATACCCCAGTGGATAAAACGGGATCCGACTTAATCGGCGTGCTGGATGCCGGGGCCCGCGACGTCGATAATGGCGTCATCAAGAATGACGTCAGCTATAAGGTGTTTGTTCTGTCCGTAGGGTCAAACGGCACCAACGCCCTTTCCGAACCGTCCGCACCGATCACGCTGTCCACAAAGACAGCAGGTCCGGCAACGGATGTCAATGTTTCGGACGTAGGGGACAGAAACAACGGCAGCGACCTGGAGGTTTCTTTTACCAAAGCGGCGGATGAGAGCAATGTTTACGCGTACCGTATTTTGGTTGTGCCTGCTGACAAGGTGAGCGGGCTGAAAGCGGAAGCTGCAGTAAAGATTGGGGATTTCACGGAGGCTGTAAAGGGAAATAACTTTAAACAAACGCTCAGTCCGGATGCCAGAGACATCGACGGTAAAATGATTGAGAACGGAAAATCTTATAAGGTGCTGGTCTTGTCAATGATGACCGAGTCCGGTAAAGGAAGCGTCCTGTCGAAACCTTCCGATGAAATCAAACTGCAGTCCAATCCGACGCTGGTGACCCGCGTCACCGCCTCGGATCTAAAGGATGAAGAGGTGAAAGTTACCTTTGCAAAGGCGGCGGATGAAAGCAGCATCGATTATTACAAGGTGTTCGCCGTGCCGGTTGGATCGACCACGTTCATGACGGCGAAATCCATCAAGGAGGTACCGGACAGCTTCAAGAAAGTCGATAAAGGCAGCAAAGATTCTTATGAAACGGCGTTTCAGGCAGGCGACAAAGATATTTACGGTCAGGAGCTGGACACGAATGCCAGCTACCTGGTGTACGTCTTGTCCGTGCTGAAAGGGGACCAGGCTTCCAAAAGCGTACTTTCCTCCGAAACAGGCTTTATGTTCGTAACGGCTTTTGATGAGAAGGACACGAAGGATTACACCAAAAATCAGCTGGTGAGCGATCAGGGCAGCATTTACCAAGTGTTGAAGGACTCGCCGCAAGGAACGCCGGGCAAGTCCGGCGACTATAAACTGCTGAAGAAGGCGGAAGCCGCTAAGGCTAACGTCTCCAGCAAAACAAAAGGCTGATATCGGGATTCGTGTTTACTTCCCGATCTTCAGTTCCAAACCGCAGCTCCTGGAAGGATAATTCCAGGGGCTGTTTTTTGGTATATATGTCTAATTTACATATGAAAAGTCATCCAATTATTGGGGTGTTTTTATGGTAATCCTTGCCTTTACAATAAATTTACTCATCTTTGGTAACCGCTTACATTGGATGCTGCGGCCGCAGTAATCCTCATGCCTTTATTATAGGGCTTGCGGGCTGATTGGAGATGAAAGTATGCCTGGAAAGGAATGAAGAATGGAGAAGCCGTCACCACTGCTTTCTCGAAAACGCTTTCGAATAACCAATTACGATTGAGGAGGGCAATGATGTTCAAGAAGACGTTAAGCTTGGTTCTCGCCGCTTCCATCGCGCTGCCGCTGGCTGGTGCGGGGGACTCGGCGTCTGCTGACAAGGCAAACAACGGAAAAGATTCCAAGGCACAGATCCAAACGTACAGCTGGGACCGGGTCAAGGTCGTCGGCGGGGGCTTTGTGCCGGGGATTGTTTACAATCCGAGCGAGAAGGATCTGATCTACGCCCGCACGGATATCGGAGGAGCGTACCGCTGGGATCCGGCCACGAGGACCTGGAAGCAGCTGCTGGATTTTGTCAGTGCGAAGGAATGGAACATGCTTGGCGTGGATACGCTGGCGACGGATCCTGTGGAAACGAACCGTTTGTACGTGGCAGCCGGTACCTACACCAACGACTGGACCGACATGAACGGCGTACTGCTGCGCTCGACGGATAAAGGGGAGACGTGGCAGCGCACGGAGCTTCCTTTTAAACTCGGGGGGAATATGCCGGGACGGTCGATGGGCGAGCGTCTGGCGATCGATCCGAACAATAACCGCGTCCTCTATATGGGTACCCGCAGCGGCAACGGGCTGTGGCGCAGCACCGATTACGGAGTCACCTGGAAAAGAGTCGACAGCTTCACCGCCGCCGGCAACGTGAAGGATCCATACAACGATCTGGTCGGCGTCGTGTGGGTGACGTTTGATCCGTCGACGGGAAGCAAAGGGGAAACAACCCAGACGATTTACGTGGGGGTCGCCGATACCGAGCACAGCATCTATCGCAGCACCGACGGCGGCCAAACCTGGGAACCGGTACCGGGACAGCCTGATCAAGGGTTCATTCCGCACCATGGCGTGCTTTCGAAGAACGGCAGCCTCTACGTGACCTATACCAAAGAAGTGGGGCCGTATAACGGAGGCGAGGGCTCGGTGTGGAAATACGATACGATATCCGGACAGTGGACCGATATCAGCCCGACTGGTGCGGGTTCCACGGACAGCCCATACGGCGGCCTTGCCGTCGATGCGCAGCATCCGGATACGATTATGGTCGCCACGATGAACAAATGGTGGCCGGATGAATTCATCTACCGCAGCACAGATGGCGGCAAGACATGGAAGCCGTTCTGGACGCTGGATTACGCCAAAGATCCGGTAAGGACCAACAACTACACCATTGACTATTCGTTGTCGCCGTGGCTGGATTGGGGAGAGAAAAAGAATCTGCCCGAGCAGAATCCGAAGCTCGGCTGGATGATCGGCGACCTGGAGATTGATCCGTTCAACCCGGACCGGATCATGTACGGAACGGGCGCGACGCTGTACGGGTCGGACAATGTGACTGCGCTGGACAAGGGAGGGGACGTCAATATCTCCGTCATGGCTGACGGGATCGAGGAGACGGCGGTTCTCGGCTTGATAAGCCCGCCGAGCGGCGCCCATCTGCTGAGCGCGATGGGGGATATCGGCGGCTTCCGCCACGAGGATCTGACCCAGGCGCCGACCATGATTACAAATCCGTATATCGGGACAAGCACGGATATTGACTATGCCGAACTGAACCCGGACATCGTCGTCCGAGTCGGCAACAGCGATGGGGCCAACCCAAGAATGGGCGTGTCCGCGGATAACGGCAAGACGTGGAAGCCGGCGGCCAACGCCTGGACATCGGCATCTGACGATGCCACACAGGGCGGCTATGTCGCGGTTGGGGCGGACGGCTCTTCTATCGTCTGGAGCCCGTCCAACTCGGCCGCTCCGAAGCCGGTGAGCTACTCGCGGGACCTGGGCGCGACCTGGACGGCCTCGTCCGGCGTTCCAAGCGGCGCGAGAGTATCCTCGGACCGCGTGAATCCGAATAAGTTTTACGCAATTGCGGATGGCACGTTCTACGTCAGCCAGGACGGGGGCGCTACCTTCGCCAAGGCAGCTGCGGGCCTGCCGACCAACCTGACAAGCAACTTCAAAGCGGTGCCCGGCGTGGAAGGAGACATCTGGGTAGCGGCTGCCGCAGACAACTCGAACCAGGCCAGCCCTTACGGATTATGGCATTCCACGGATTCGGGACGCACGTTTACGAAACTGGGACAGATTCAGGAAGCGGCAGCCATCGGTTTCGGCAAAGCGGCTCCCGGACAGAAATACATGGCGCTGTATGCCCACGCCATCATCAACAACGTGGACGGCATTTACCGCTCCGATGACGCAGGCAAGACGTGGATTCGCATCAATGATGGCCAGCATCAGTTCGGTTCGGCCAACACGGCCATCACTGGGGATCCAAGGGTGTACGGCCGCGTATATTTGGCGACCAACGGCCTTGGCATCGTCCTTGGCGATATTACCGGCAATCAGGATACGACGGCACCGGTGATCACGGTGGACGACAAAGGCAAACCGCAAAACAACCGGAACTACGTGCTCTCCGGCCGCGTTAATGAAGCTGTGAAGGACTCCTTAATTAGCGTTTCCTTAAATGGCGGAAAGCCTTTTACCATGAAAGTCGTGAACGGCAGGTTCAATCATAAGCTGACCTTGGCCAGCGGGAAAAACCGGATTGTGCTGGAAGCAGCAGACCTGACCGGGAATAAGGCGAGCCTTGAGGTCACGGTCGAGTATAACGCCAAGAAGTAATCCGGAAATACAGTGGATGCGATTGGGGTTCCACGTCTAACGGGACTTGCTGCCGTCTCCACGGCGAAGACCGCCAACGATGAGCATCTTGCCAATCTGAAGCGGTATAACAAGGGGCCGACCCGGGACAGCAGATCTGCTGCCCGGGTGGTCTTTTTTTATAAACAGGTCTGCGCCAGGGAATTGCTCCGGTGCAATGACCTCTACGGTACTCAGCTGAAACGGGACGTATACTTTATACTACGATAACGGGCAACTGCGACGGCAAAAAAACGAAATTTGGCCGGCATGAAAGCGCTGTTGTGCAGGTGAACTGAGCAGCGGTGTCGAAACGATTCTAACGGAATGGTAAAATGAAATGATAAGCTAAACGATTGGAGTGAGAAGCCGTGGCCAGCATTAAAGATATCGCCAAAAAAGCCGGCGTATCCATATCAACGGTATCCTACGCGCTGAACGGAAGCCCGAAGGTGACGGATGAGACCTGCGCCCGGATTTTGGCCATCGCCAAAGAACTGAATTACGTACCGAATGCGGCGGCACGAAGCCTGAAGAAAAAGGAGTCGAAAATTATCGGGGCCTTTCTGCCGGATTTTAGCGGCGGTTTCTACGGAGATTTGCTTCAGGGGATGAAGGGCACGCTGATTCAAAAGGGATACGATCTAGTGGTATGCAGCGGCCCCCAGTCGCACCGGTTGCTGGCCGAGAAGCTGTTTGACGGGGCGCTAATCCTCGACCACTCCTTTTCGGACGAGCAGCTGCTGAACTTTGCCGAGCTTGGACACCGGCTGGTTGTGCTGGACCGGGAGCTGAATCATCCGAATATCAATCACGTTCTTCTCGATAACAAAGCCGGGGCCAGCCTGGCTATGGAGTACTTGATCGACCAGGGACACCGGAAAATTTACGTGGTTACCGGCCCCGAGGGTTCTTACGACTCGAAGCAGCGTATGGCTGCGGTCAGACAGACGGTCGAACGGAGCAGCGATGTGGAATGGATTGAAATCCCCGGCGACTTTAACCGGTCGGGCGGCGAGCGGGCCGCAAAGCAGATTGCTGCAGAGTTTGAAGGTCCGGTGGCGGTCTTTTGCCTGAATGATGAAATGGCGATCGGCATGTATGATGATATATCCGAAACGGACTTGGAGATGGGCAAGGACATCCATATCATCGGTTTCGATAATATCGAGCTGTCCGAGTACCTCCGCCCACGGCTGGCGACGATCGATTATTCCAAGAAAAAGTGGGGGGCGCTCGCTTCCGAGCAGCTGATCAAAATCATTGAAGGCAAGCCGGTCGAAAATGAACGGATTTATGTGACCTTGGTCAAAGCGGAATCGGTCAAGCCCGTATAATCCATGTCGGGTGGCCGTTGAAGTATAAAGAAAGATATTCCTGCTCATCCTGAAGGTAAACGACAGGGAGGGTACAGGAATGATCAATCTGGAGTCCAGACTGGAAAATGTGGAAGACGAGTTTCTCAATATTGACAGCTACCTTTGCAAGCATGACTTTTCGCTGGCCGGCAACTGGGATTATAAGCACGGTTATTTAGATAAGGGCCTTGACCGGGAAAGAATGGTGTGGCTGCGGATCCCTTTTCATGTGACCAAAGGAAGCCTGGACGGCGAATGCGGCGGCTGCCGGGCGACCGTTAAGCTGGGACGTCCTTTTGTCTTCAAATACGTATACAATACGGGCACCGACAAGCACGCCATGCCTCATCTGCTCGGCGCCTTGTTTGACCAGTTTCAGCCACCGCTCGATCCTGATGCGCATGTGGATGACGAGTGGGTGCAGCACGCAAGAAACGTTTTGCAGGAAGTAGAGCTGGGGTACTTGCCCTAAGGATTTCGTCGTACATGGAGCAGCTTGGTCAAATTCGTTTGGCCGGGCTGCTTTTTGTGTATATGGAAGCGGAGAGAACGGCCGGGTCGCCGGGGCTTAAGTGTTTCTTTTTTTACAGCGACCGTTTGCTCCATGGAGTACAATAGGGAAAACCCACAGGGATAGAAAGGAGATGTCAGTCGATGAAATACGACGAGACGGCGGAACTTCCGGACGAGCTGTATGAACTGCTGGATGGCAGGGAGCTGATCACGAAGCAGCACGAGGCGATGATGCTGATGACCGTAACGGAGGAGCAGTGGCCGCATACGGCCATGATCAGTGTAGGCGAGATCGTCGCGCTGGACCCGGGGCACGTGCGGCTGGCCATGTGGAACGGAACCGCGACAACCCGAAATATGATCCGCACGGAAAAAGCGACGCTCGTGCTGGTCTACTCGGGCAAAGCCTATTACGTGAAGCTGGCATTGAGACTTCTGCCGGTGCTCCCCGCAGCCAAGCATCCGCGGGAGCGATTCGAGGCGGACGTCGTAACTGTCCGCGTGGACGTGGCCCAGTATGCGGACATTAGGTCCGGCATCCAGGTCGACTTTAAGGAACCTGAAGCGGTACTCACCCGCTGGTATGAAACTTTAGCCGAGCTGAGGTTGTAAAAAGGCTGCCAATAGCCGATGACGAGCGTGTGGTATATCCCCAGATCCGGGCGGGTGCCTGGTTTGGGGATGCCGCAAAACGCGCTGCCGCTTGTCGGGGGTGTATGCCGATAGGGCTTTTCTTCTGATCTTTCGTGCTTTGTTCGGAATTTACGCAACATTACTTTGAAAGCGCAATCATTCGTATATACAATAACATTACGAAATTCATACTTGGAAAAAGAGGGTGCTCGCAGAATGAGATCCTGGTTCCTCACGCGCTTTCCTCCATTGCACTCGATTGTCGTGCAGTTATTCCTCTTTTTTTTCTTCGGGATGACGCTTCCTGTCCTTATTGGAGGTTTCTTGTCCTACCACAAATCGTCCTTGATCGTTGAACAGCAGGTCAGCAAGGTGGCCGCGCTAACGATTGTGCAGGTCAGCGATAAGCTGAACATGTTTTTCAAGAAATTGGATGACTCCTCGATGATGGTATTGAACAGCAAAATCGTCCACAACATTTTGGAGCAGAGACAAGGCGATAACGCCTATGAAACGACGCTCAAGGTGAAGGACGGGAAAGATATGCTGACTTCGATCATGATCAACTCGCCGGAAATTCTGGATATTTATATTTTTGATGTAAAAGGCAAAAACTCGGTGCTCAGCGCAGACTCCCTCATGTCGATCCCGAATCAGTGGGATTCCGATTGGTACAAGGCCATTTTGAAGGCTAACGGCAATACCGTATGGTTTGGCCTCTCCGAAACCTCATACCTGAAAAAGACGGGGATGGGGTTTCCGGTGTTTGGCCTAGGGAGGGCCATTCGCAGCTGGGAGACGGGCGAAATCATTGGCGTCATGTTCGTCGAGGTGATGGGGAACGTGCTGATTGATGAGCTAAACCGCGTCCAATTCGGCGATACGGGATACGTCTACATCGTCAACGACCGGAATCAGTATTTCTACCATCCCGATCCGAGCGAGTACGGCCAAACGTCGAAGCTGCCGCCGCCGACCCGGAAGACGCAGCTGCGTGAGGGAAGACGCAATACGCTGATGATTCCCGAACTGCTCGACAACGATTGGCGCGTCGTCGGCGTCGTGCCGCTGGAGGAACTGACGGCCGATTCGGCCAGCATCCGCAATCTGACGGTGCTGATCGCCCTCTGCTCAATCGTGCTGGCCATCGGGATGGGTTACTACGTTACGCGCAGAATCGGGAATCCGCTCGTCAATTTGAGCCGCTTGATGCGCAAAGGAGAAGCCGGCGACCTGACGATCCGCAGCCGCAGCGTCGGGCGCAATGAAATCGGCCAGCTCGGGCGCAGCTTCAATAAGATGCTTGAGCAGATCGAGCTGCTCATCGAACGGATTGCCAAGGAGGAATCCGAGAAGAAGAAGGCCGAAATTCGGGCGCTTCGGTACCAGATCAATCCGCATTTTCTGTACAACACGCTGAATTCGATCCGGTGGCTGGCCAAGCTGAACCGCACGAACGATGTCGACCAAGCCGTAACGTCGCTCGTCCAGCTGCTCGAGGTCAGTATGGGGCGCAGCGGCGTCTTCATCCAATTGGGTGAAGAGCTGGACCTGCTGCAGAAATACATGGTCATTCAAGGGTACCGGTATGACAATGCCATCACGCTGCTTATGGATTGTCCGGATGAGCTGAAGCAAATTCCGATTCCGCGCATGCTGCTGCAGCCGATCGTGGAAAATGCGGTCTTCCACGGCATCGCCCCGAAGGATGAACCGGGCACGATTGAGATTCGCGCGCGGCAAGAGGGGGAGGAGATCATCATCAGCATCGCCGACGACGGCGTAGGCATGGGCGAGGAACGGCTTGCCCAAATTTTCGCCGATGAGCGGCCGCATCATAACCGAGGGATGACCAACATCGGGCTGCGCCATGTGCACCAAACGATTCGGCTGTATTACGGCAGCGGATACGGGGTCAGCGTGACCAGCGAGCTCATGCAGGGGACGGAGGTCACGATTACTTTTTCAAATTTGAAGGGGGATCAGGATGTACAAAGTGCTGTTGGTTGATGATGAAGCCATCGCAAGAATGGGGATTCGGTCTACTTTTGAATGGGAAGTCAACGGATTCGAGCTGGTGGGAGAAGCCTCCAACGGCCAGCGGGCGATGAAATGGGTCGAAAACAAGGAGATCGACATTCTGATTACCGATATTGCCATGCCGGTCATGGATGGGCTTGAGCTGGCGCGCAGGACGAGGGAGATCTGCCCTTGGGTCAAGGTACTACTGCTCAGCTGCCACAGCGACTTTGAGTACGTCCGCGAGGGGATCCGGCTGGGCGCTTTTGACTATATTTTAAAGCCGATGCTGAGTGCGGAGTCGTTAAAAACGGTGCTGTATGAAATGCGCCACAGCCTACAGAAGGAGAAGGAGGATCACCGTATTTTGGAGCAGTACAAGGAAAAAAACAGCGCAGATCCGGCGGTTGCCGTGATGCCGCTGCCCCTCCCTGCGGATTGTCCGCCTCCGGATAAATCGCTGCACCAACGGATCGTCCAGCAGGCGGTCGAGTATATCTCAGAGCATTTTACAGAGTCGATTTCTCTGCAGCAGGTTGCCGACAAGGTATGCGTCAGCCGTAATTATTTCAGCGAAATGTTCAAGCGGGTCACCGGACATAATTTCATCGATTACTTGATTACGCTGCGGGTGAACCGGGCCAAGGAGCTTCTGCAAAATCCAACGCTGAAAGTATATGAGGTCGCGGAGATGTCCGGCTTCAATGACACCAAGCATTTCAGCAAGCAGTTCAAGAAGAACGTTGGATTGACGCCTGCGGAATTCCAGGGAATGCCCCGCAGATAAGGTGCTTCGATCCATCAATCAAGAAATCCGAAAACAAGAGCGATCGTAGGAACTTTTTACGTACTTGCCCCTATCATCCATTTGGAATAGTTCAACTTATATAGTCCAAAACACAGGAAAACATGACACGATTTCGGAAATATGTGCCGTTCAAAAGGCGAAGGCCGCCGTTTTATAATGAACACGTAAGCGTTTTCACACCAAGGTGCTAAGCAGACGACACTACTCTTTTGAATGGGGGAGTAAAGAAATGAAGAAGCTCAGAAAGTCCTTGCTCGCGGTAGTATTGTTGGCGTCGGTTGTGCTGCAGGCATGCGGATCGGGCGGCGGCAGCGATAACCAGGGAGCGATGTCGGAAGACGGCAAAGGCGGCGGGGAGAAGGTCAAGATTAAATGGGCGACCTGGGGGAATCCCGGAGAGCTGACCCGCTTCCAGGAGTTTACGAAGGATTTCAACGCGAGGCATCCGGACATTGAAGCGGAGCTGATTCCGATTCCGGGGGAATACGACCAGAAAATCCTGACGCAGCTGACGGGAGGGACCGCCCCTGACGTGTTTTATGCCGGCGACGGCTTCGTCGTGAAACTGATCGAGAATAAAAGCATCGAGGAAGTGACGCCGAGAATGACGGCGGCAGACAGCAAAATCAAACCGGACGACTACTTCGAAGGGCTGTGGGGCGCGGCCAAGCGTGACGGCAAAATCTACGGCGTGCCGGTCGACTGCAATCCGATGGTGCTGTGGTATAACAAGAAAGTGCTGAATGAAGCGGGAATTACGGAGATGCCGGCCGACCTCCAGGCGAAGGGCCAATGGACCTGGGACGCGTTCAAAGGCATGGTGGAGAAAATCCGCGACTCGAAAAAGTACGGGTACGTGCTGGATAACTCCTGGAACAGTTACTACAGCTGGGTAACGGCAAACGGCGGCAAGGTTTACGACGATAACGGCAAGTTCATCGGTTATGACGATCCGAAGTCGAAGGAAGCATTCCAGTTCCTGTACGATAACGTGAAGGAGAAAAATATTACATTCGCAGGTACGCTGCCGAAGGGGCAGGGCGGCGACGCCATGTTTATGTCCAACCAAGTCGGGTTCGTCGGGGCCGGACGCTGGTATCTGCCACTGTTCAAGAAAAACTCCAGCCTGGAGTACGATGTCGTGACCTGGCCGACCAACACGGGAAATAAGATTGAACCGGCGGGAATTCCAACGGCATTCCTGGTCATGAACAGCGCGTCGAAGCATAAAGACGCTGCCTATACCTTCTACTCCGAATTTCTGAGCACAGATGGCCAGAAGTTCCGTCTGCAAGGCGGGGGCAATGCGGTTCCATCCGTTCAAGGTGTGGATGACGTCGTTCTGGAAGGCAACCTGCCGGAGCATGCACAGCTGTTCCTCGATGCCCGTGAGGTGGGGTATTCGCTGACTCCGTTCGAGGCCGGCATTCCAGGGTTAAGCACGGACATTACTTCCAAATTCGAGGCGCTGTGGCTTAAAAACGGCGAATTGGATGCATCGCTCAAAGACATTCAGGAAATGGCCAACAAAAAAATCGACGATTACAAAAACGGCAAATAACGAAATCCTGGGGGGAAGGAGCGCGAGCAGAGCGCAGCGTTCCTTCCCTCTTTCCATGCCGGCCGGCGGCTGACGGCCAGCGCTTCGGAAGGCGTAATTCGCAAGAGGAAGGTGGATGTGTATGCAAAATCAGACGGCCGATAGAACCACTCCTGCGCCGGCCTTGCAGCCGGACAACAAAAGGAAGACCGCTTTAACGAACAAGACGTCGGACGGCATTTGGGGTTATGTTTTTATCTTCCCCCAATTGGTCGGATTGCTGCTGTTCTCGTTAATTCCCCTGATCTCGGCTTTCGTGCTCAGCATGATGAAATGGGACGGGATGGGGGAGAAGCAGTTTGTCGGACTGGATAACTTCATCAACACGTTCAAGGATGAGGATTTTCGGATTGCCGTGGTCAATACGCTGTACTATACGGTACTAACCGTGCCTACAGGCATTATTCTGGCGATGCTCATCGCGGTGGGCTTGAATCGGGTAAAAGGCAAGCTGATCTACAGGCTCATTTATTTTATGCCGAACATTACGATGTCCGTAGCGGTCGCCGTCGTATTTATGTGGCTGTTTAACGCGGATTTCGGGTTGATCAACCTTTATTTGAAGGAGTGGTTCGGGATCGAGGGTCCCCGCTGGCTGACCGACACGCGATTTGTCATGCCGTCGATCGCCATGCTCAGCGTCTGGATGGGGCTTGGCGGGAATATGGTCTTGTTCCTGGCCGGGCTGCAGGGCATATCCGCCAGCTATTACGAAGCGGCACAGATTGACGGTGCCAGCAAATGGCAGCAGTTTGTCAACATAACCGTTCCGTTGTTATCTCCGACCACCTTTTTCGTGACGATTATGACGATCATCGGTTCGTTTCAGGTGTTCGACCAGTCGTTCGTCATGACCTCCGGCGGGCCCGCGAAAGCGAGCTATACGATCGTGTTTCACATTTACGATTCGGCGTTCGTGGACTTTACGTTCGGGAAAAGTACGGCGACCGCAGTCATTCTGTTCATCATGATCTTGGCGCTGACGCTGTTCCAAATGAAAATGTCCAAACGCTGGGTCCATTACGAGGACTAGAATCGACCGGAAAAGGAGGAGAACGCATGCAGACCAGAGGACTACGCTTGTCCACCGTCCTGCTTCATTTTGTATTGGTGCTCGGTGCGTGCATTATGGCGCTGCCATTTGTATGGATGCTGCTGAGCTCGCTCAAGGACCTGTCCCAAGTTTTTATTGTGCCGCCGAAATGGATTCCCGATCCGTTCGTGTGGTCCAACTTCAAAACCTCGTTAACGGCTTTGCCCTTCGGAAGGGCGTATTTCAACAGCTTCTACATCAACATTATCGTTGTTGCTTCGCAGCTGTTCACCTGCTCGATGGCGGCTTATGCATTTGCCAAGATCCGCTTTCCTTTCCGGGAATCCCTCTTCGTCCTGTTTTTGGCGACGATGATGGTACCGGGGCAGGTGACGATCATTCCCCTGTATTTGATGATGAAAAGCATCGGCTGGCTGGACTCGCACCTGTCGATCATTGTACCTGCCGCGTTGTTTAACGCCTTCGGCGTGTTCCTGCTGCGCCAATTCTTCAGAGGCATTCCGAAGGAGATGGAGGAGGCCGCCATCGTGGACGGTGCCAACCGCTGGACGATTTACGCGCGGATTATGCTGCCGCTGGTGAAGCCGGCTTTGTCTGCGCTCGGAATTTTCACGTTCCTCGGCATGTGGAACAGCTTCTTCTATCCACTCATTTTTCTGAACACGCCCGAAAAGTTCACGGTCCCGATGATGCTGAACCTGTACCGCGGCATGTATTCCACGGACTGGACGCTCATGATGGCCGGCGCCTCGATCGCACTGATACCGGTGCTAATCGTGTATATCATCGGTCAGCGGTATATCATCGAGGGTGTGACGCTCTCGGGAATTAAAGGTTAACGAACTATCGTCTTAGTTTAAGAGCAAGCCCGCAGCAGCGTGGTCAAATTTATTTGGCCAGGCTGTTTTTCTTTGCAGACGTAAACGGCCGAGAAGGTGGACGACCTCAGCGTCAGGGAGCAGGAAACAGCAATGGGTGCCGGATGTTGAAGCGGGAGAGGGCAAAGCAGCTGAAAATAAAGGTAATTCGCTCATTCCCAGCGGCAAATATGATAATCTATATAGAATGAACTAAAGAAATGAATGTTATAGGCCTCTAGTGGCCCGTTATAACAAGAAGATCAATGCACAACTTTAGTTCAATCTATCTATTGAAGAGAATTCGGTTAATCATATGCCATGCATCGGAGCAGGGAACACAGAGGGGGAACAAGACAGAACTTATGAATAAACGTTCACATGCGGATACGAAAGCAGGCGGCTCCACGGCTGCAGCTACCTCCGGACCGGGTGCAAGCCGGGTCTGGATGATTATTGTGCTGGGGGCGCTGTCGGCCTTCGGTCCGTTTTCGCTTGATATGTATTTGCCGTCTTTGCCGGAAATGGCCAAGTCGATGCATACGACGGCCTCGCTGACTCAGCTCAGCTTGACGTCCTGCCTGATCGGGCTTGCGGTAGGCCAGCTGTTGGCGGGGCCAATCAGCGATGTGAGGGGACGTCGCACGCCGCTGATGATCGGGATGGTGGTCTACGGGGTTTCTTCGCTGCTGTGCGCCTTCAGTCCGTCGATTGAAATGCTGATTGTGCTGCGGTTTATCCAGGGCATTGCAGGCTCGGCGGGCATCGTCATTTCGCGGGCGATCGTCCGGGATATGTATTCCGGCAGCGAGCTGACCAAGTTTTTCTCCATGCTGATGCTGGTGAACGGGGCGGCGCCGATCCTGTCGCCGATTCTGGGCGGGCAGCTGCTTCAGGTGACCTCGTGGCGCGGCGTATTTATCGTGCTGACCGCGATCGGGGTCGCCATGCTCCTGGCTGTCATGCTCGGGCTGCCGGAGACGCTGGCGCCCGGCAACCGCTCCGGCGGCGGGACGCTGGGCACGCTGAAGACGTTCGGCAGGCTGCTGCGCGACGGTAAATTCATGGGTCTGGCGCTCAGCTCAGGCTTTATTTCGGCCGCGATGTTTGCCTACATTTCCGGCTCGCCGTTCGTGCTGCAGGAAATTTATGGGGTATCCCCGCAAATGTTCAGCTTGATCTTCGCTATGAACGGGCTCGGGATCATTATCGCGGGGCAAATCACCGGCCGCTTGGCCGGACGCGTCAGCGAGAGAAGGCTCCTCGTGACCGGCATCACGCTGGCCACGATCGGCGGCGTGCTCCTGCTGATTCTGCTCGCCATTGGTGCGGGCCTTGCGGCGATCCTGCCGCCGCTGTTCGTGGTCGTATCCTGCGTCGGCATCGTCGGAACCGCAGGTTCCTCGCTGGCCCTGCAGGATTACGGCCGCTCAGCGGGCAGTGCCTCGGCGCTGCTCGGGCTGCTCTCTTACATCTTCGGCGGGATCGTCAGCCCGCTCGTGGGCATCGGGGGCAGCACCTCGGCCCTGCCGATGGGCATCGTCATCGCCTGCGCGGACGTCGGCGCCGTGCTGTGCTACGTGCTGCTGGTGCGCCGCCACACGCGTGCCAGCCAAGCCGGCTCGGCGGACGCCTCGGCAGGGCTGTAATGCCCGCCGGGCGCCGCGCGATGGTGCCGGCCTGGAGGGCAGGCCGGCAAAGCAGGCTCCGTACCTCTGTGCGGGAGCCCGGGGCAGCCGCTGCTGCGGCGCGGACTGAAAAAACCTTGAACGGGAACGTACCGTTCAAGGTTTTTTGTTAGCTTTGCAGCGGCGGGGGAGGTGTTAGCGGCTGTGCGTCAGAAATAAAGGCAAATGTGCTTTCCCACGGATCAACCCGTCAGGGGTGGGCCGGTGTTTTGCCGAAGAACTGGGGCAAATAGGGTTTGTTGGCTTCCAGCATCTCATCCAGCATTTTGATGGCCACATCCACCGACGGCACGAGCGGATGGTGAGCCAGCGCTTGGATCGCCAGCCCGCGGTCACCGGTGACCGCAGCGTCGATAGCGAGCTGCTCATAGGTTTTGACGGCCTGGATCAAGCCGACGGCCATCCGCGGGATGCGCGTCACGGGCAGCGGGAGCGGCCCGTTCTTCGTCACGACGCAGTTGACCTCAATGCTGGCGTCCTCCGGCAGGAACGGCAGCGTCCCCCGGTTGGCCACGTTCAGTGTCTGGATGTCATTGGCACCGTTGTAGAGCGAACGCATCAAGTTGACGGCGGCTTCGGAGTAGAAGGCGCCGCCGCGCTGTTCCAGCTGCTTCGGCTTCTCACTCAGATCCGGGTCGCTGTACAGCTCGAAGAGCTCCTCTTCGACCCGCTTCACGACTTCGGCGCGGTTGATGCCCTGATGGAAGGACCCGAGCTGCTCCTCGAGCATCGCGTCCGTCATGTAAAAATATTTTAAATAATACGAAGGCAGGGCGCGCAGGGACTGAAGGAACTCGGGGTTCCATTCTCGTGCCGGCACGTTCGAAGCGCTATAGCCGGCGGTATCGGCGAGCAGTTCATCCAGTTTGTCTTCGCCTTCGACATCGACGCGGGTGACCCAGTGCAGATGATTCAGGCCCACGAATTCAGCATAGACCCGATCGGGAGCAACCTGGTACTTGGCGGAAGTTTGTTTGATCAGACCGATCGGTGCGTTGCACAATCCGATGCTGCGGATGTTCGAATACTTCAGAATAGCTTCGGTGACCATGCCGGCCGGGTTGGTAAAGTTAAGCAGCCAGGCGTTTGGCGCCAGCTCCTCCATATCCCGGCAAATATCGAGCAGTACGGGGATGGTGCGCAGTGCCTTCATCATCCCGCCGGGACCTGTCGTCTCCTGGCCGATGACCCCATACTTGAGCGGAATCGTTTCGTCGCGTCCCCGGGCATCCAGCATGCCGACGCGCATTTGGGTGCTGACGAAGTCGGCGCCTTCGATCGCCTTGCGGCGGTCGGTTGTCAGATGCACCTCGATCGGCAGTCCGGACTTCTCGACCATTCGTTTGGCCAGGCTGCCGACGATGTTCAGCTTCCGCAGTCCGGGCTCAATATCGACCAGCCACAGTTCGCGAACCGGCAGCTCGCTGTGATGCAGGATGAACCCTTCCACCAATTCCGGCGTATAAGAAGAGCCCCCGCCAATGACCGCTACTTTCAACCCCTGTTTTGAAGTCATGATTCTTCACTCCTATCGGGTAGTTTGGATAATATGATCAAAATCGCGGAACAGCCGCATTTGCTCATAGACCTGCTCCGGAACCGACATGCCGTCCGCCTCCATGGCGGCCCATACGGCGCCGACGACCGGTTCAGTCGCGAGCGTCACGACCGAGGCCGCCGGTGCAGCGGCTTTGACGGCCTGCTCAACCGGACCGCGGATCCATCCGCGGTCGCCCCGCGTCACCAGGCTGCCAGCGAGCACCACATCAAAGGCCTCGTGCTCCATGCCGAGCCTGCGGATGACGGCAGCGGCCGATTTTCCGAGCTCTACGCCCTGTCGGTTCAAAATTTCCAGCGCCACGGCATCCTGACCGGCAGCGGCTTCAAACAACAGGCGCGCGGCGTTCACCGGCACGCTGCGCTGGTTGTCGTAGAAATCGTCGAACATTTCGCCGACGGTATCGTATCCCAGCATGGACAACAGCAGGTCCGTCAGCTGCGTCGGCTGCTCGCGTCCGTCCCAGGCGCGGATGACGGAGCGGAACACCTCAATGTTCAGGGCTCCGCCTCCGCCAAAATCACCGTACATATAATCAAAGCCGCCGCACTGCACATGCACGCCTTTCGGATTCCGGCCGGCGGCGTTAGTGCCTGTGCCGCAGATGAGGGCGACGCCGTAAGGGCGTTTCGTCCCGGCCCGGAGGCCGATGACGGTATCACAGTCGATCGAATAATCCGTGAAGCCCATATTTCGGATCATGGGATGCAGAATCCGGTAGTCCGGCTCACGGTCGGCCCCCGCCAGGCCGAAGAAGGTGTGGCGGATGTCCGCAAGCTGCAGACCGGCATCGGCGATGGCGCTGAAAGCAGCGCTCTGGATGCTCTTGGCTGCCACGGCGGCGTCAATCTGGTGATTCCCGTTGCCGCTCTGGCCTTTACCGAGCACTTGTCCTCGCTCGTTGGTGAGCAGGGCATAGGTTTTGGTTCCTCCCCCGTCGATTCCCAAATAATAAGCCAATAGTCGTCACTCCTATATGATCAATTCATGCTTTTGCCGTACATGATGATCCGGAGCCAGTATAGTCAGGCTTGGTGCCCGGGAACGGACGACGCCCGGACGATGAGCTCCGGATCGATTTTTAAGTTGGTTCCGCGCTTCATCGTACCATCGATCCGCTTCAGCAGCATGTCGGCTGCGGCGATGCCGATGCGGTCCGCTGGCTGGCGTACCGTCGTCAGATACGGATGAAGCTGGGAGGATATCGACTGATCGTCATAACCGACGACGGCGACCTGGCCGGGTACCTGGACGCCCGCCTCCATCAGCGCGTTCACCACGCCGAGGGCGATATTGTCGTCTCCGGCAAAGACAGCCTGCGGAAGTTGTCCTTCCTTCAGCCACCGTACGGCCGTTTCGTAGCCGAACCGGATTTCAAAGTCCCCGTTCACGATTTCAAAAGGGGCCAGTCCCCGCTCTGACAGCGCCTGCATAAATCCGTCACGTCGCTCCCGCGTGCTTCGGAACATTTCCTGTCCGCACAAATGGGCGATGGACGTATACCCGGTATCGAGCAGATGGCTTGCCGCCGCATAGCCGCCCTTGAAGTTGTCGATCGTCACCGAGAAGCTGTCGTTCTCCGGCTTCTGATTGTCGATCAGCACGTATGGAATGCCGCGTTTTTTCAATTCCACGATGTAGTTGTCTTCCTCCATGGGGGAGAGCAGAATCAGTCCGTCCACCCGGTCCTCCTGAATCAGGTAATGGCTCTCGTCCGAAGCGATACCCGTCGATACCGAAATGGCGAGGTAGTAGCCGTGAAGCGCAAGCACTTCGTTCAGCTCCTTGACAACGGCGTCGAAGAAGGAATCCTGCAGGGTCGTCACAATAAGGCCGATGATTCCGGTTTTCCCGCGCGCAAGGCTGCGGGCAGCGGCATTCGGGTGGTACCCCAGCTCTTTGATCGCATCGAGCACTTTCTGCCGGTTTTTTTCCCGGACGGTTTCGGCCCCGTTCAACACGCGGGAAACCGTAACGACGGACAGTCCTGACTTTTTGGCTACATCAAAAATACTTACTTTCATCTTTCATTTCTCCTTGGGCAGATTTTTCCGAACCTATAAACTTATCCCTAGTATACATGGACGGAAGTCTGTCCGCGAAGCATGGGATGGCATCTGCGGATACCAGCCCGGAAGGACGGCATCCGCAGGCCGCTGAATCGTCAACATTACCGTTTGATGATCTCCTGCAGCTTCTTCTGAATCGTAGGCATGACTTCTTCCACCGTCTTATGCCCGCTTTCGATCGGCTGCATTTCATTGATGAACATGTCGTTGATTTGCGAGTAGTTCGTGATCAGGTGGTTATAGGACTCGAATCCGTATTTAATGGCGCCTTCGTATACGTTCTTGATGTCCTGCGGGTCGACGCCGTCAAAATGTTTGTAATAAGCTTCGGCCGCCTGCGTATTCACCGGCGGGTTGCCTCCGCTGAGCTCGATGGACTTCTCCTGCACGTCGGCGGTGACCAGATACTTGATCCATTCAAAAGCTTCCTTCGGATGCTTGGAACCCTTCAGGATCATGAGCGGATCGACGTACAGCGTGCTGCGCACCTTGTCGTTGCCGCCCCAAGGCACGGCGGCTACGCCCACTTTGAACGGAAAATCGTTGGACCCGGCCAGGTTCCACGAACCCCCAACGGTCATGCCGATTTTGCCTCCAACAAAAGGATCGCCGTTCTGACCGGCCACGCTCTTGCTCCACTCGGTCGTTGGTGAGACCTTCTCTTTGAAAATCAAACCGAACAGCTTGTTATAGGCTGCGACCACTTCCGGCGAATCGAAACGGGTAGCGGACGGAACGCCGCCGTTGGCCCAGGTGTCTTCCGAATAAGGCTCGGCCCCGAAGTAGAGAGGGCGGTTATCGCGCTCAGCCCAGGTGAAATCCACGCCGTACTGGGTTTTGGCGATGTCGTCCGAAATGACGGTCAGCTTCTTGGCGTCTTCGACCATTTTGTCAAACGTCCAGCTCTTGTCCTCATAGTCACTCGGCGGATAAGGCAGCTTTGCCGCGTCGAACATATCCTTGTTGAAGAGCATCAGCGTGACGTACATATTGACCGGAATGCCATAAGTACGATCTTTTACCTTGTAGATACCCATCAGGTTGTCCGGAATGCCGTAATCTTCAGCCTTGAAGCCGTCTTCCTGGGTGATGTCCGTCAGATCCAGCAGCATATCTTTGTTGTAGTATTCCGCGAAGCCGCCGTAGCCGTAATGGCTGGTAACGTCCGGGGACTTGCCGCCGGCGATCAGCGTCTGCAGCTTGCTGTCAAACTGCTCATAAGGCGCTTTTTCCACTTTGACCTTAATATTCGGATGCTTCGCTTCAAAATCGGGAATCAGCTTCTCGACGAACGTGCGGTCCTCCGAGTCGATCGTGTAGTGGGTGATCGTAACCGTGCCGCCCTTATCGCCCCCTCCGGAGCTCTCGCCACCGGAAGCCACATCGCCCGCCGATTTGCCGCCGCTGCAGCCGGAGAGTGCGGCAGCAATCAGCATCAACGTCGTCAGAAGAAGGGCAAAACCAGATTTTTTCCTGTTCTTGTACATGAACCGATACCTCCATCGCCTTACTGTAATGGGTGGTGCTGCTGTCTGATCCTGTTGGAGTAAAAGCCGGCCCGCATGATGCTGCCGGATAACCGCCGGGACGACGGGCTTGCCAAAGGATAAGTGCCATTACTTGATCCCGGTGAGTACGATGCCCTCCACGAACCGCTTCTGAGCTACGGCGAACAGCGTCACAATTGGCAGCATAGCCAGGACGGAAGCAACCATCAGCAGGTGCCACGGCGGAATCCGGAAGCGGGATGATGTCAGGGAAGACATGCCGACCGGAAGTGTAAATTTCTCGGTGGAGCTCAGGTACAGCACCGGCGTCAGCAGATCGTTCCAGCTGTAGATGAAGGCGAAGATCGCCACGGTGGCAAGCGCCGGTCCAGAGAGCGGGAGGGCGATTTGGCGCCACATGCGAAACTCGCTGCAGCCGTCGATGCGTCCGGCGTCGAACAGCTCTTCGGGCAGCGTCGAGAAGAACTGGCGCAGCAGGAAGATGTTGTACGCCGAGCCGAAGAACGCCGGGACGATCAGCGGCAGGAAGGTGTCGATCCAGTTCAGCTTTGAGAAGAGGATGAACTGGGGAATCATGATCGCCGGGTAGGGCAGCATCATCGTGCTCAGCATAAGCAGAAACCAGGTATTGCTTCCCTTGCCGCGGTACCTAGCAAAGCCGTAGGCGGCGAGCGCCGAGGAAAGCAGCGTTCCGATCACGGTAAGAACGCCGATGATCAGGCTGTTCATGTACATCGTGCCGAACGGGAGCGTCTCGAAGATTTCTTTGTAATTGCTCCACTGCCAGCTTTCCGGCAGGAAGGTCGGCGGAAACTTCAGCATTTCCTTCTTCGACTTCAGCGACGTCGACACCATGAAGAACAAGGGCAGCAGCATAAGAAAGGTGGTTACGACCAGCGCAATGAAGCTGAGAATGCCGACAGGGTCAGCGCTGCGCCGCCGCTTGGGAGTGGCGCTGTTCGCGTGTGGGCCTGCGGCCGGAAGGGTACTCATCTAGCGTTTGCCTCCTTCGTAGTGAACGTATCGGTTCGACAGCTTCATCACGAGCGCGGTAAAAAGCATGACGACCACGAGCAGCACCCAGGCCAATGCGGAGGAATAGCCGGCGCGGTACTCTTTAAAGGCGCTGGTGTACAGGTTGTAGACATAGAACCAGGTGGAGTAGTTTGGGCCGCCCTGGGTCATGACAAAAGCCTGGGTAAACACTTGGAAGGAATCGATCATGCCCATAATCAGCTGGAACAGCAGCACTGGCGAGATCATCGGCAGGGTGACATGGAGAAAAATTTTGAAGCGTCCCGCCCCGTCCAGCTTGGCGGCTTCCACCAGGCTCGCCGGAACGCCCTGCAGTCCCGCCAGAAAAAGGATCATGCCCGAGCCCGCCGTCCAGAAGGACATAATCATCAAGGCGTACAGAGCCGAGTCCGGGTTCATGAGCCAGGCCGGGCCTTTGATGCCGAACCAAGAGAGCATGTAGTTGAACAGTCCGATCTGAGGGTTGAAAATCCAGTACCAGAGCAGCGACATCGCCACGCCGGACACCATGCTCGGGAAATACATCGCGGTCCGAAAAAATCCGCGCAGCGGAATCTTCTGGTTCAGCAGCAGGGCGAATCCAAGAGCCAGCAGCAGCTGGATCGGCACGCTGATGAGCGTATACCTCAGCGTCACCGTAACGGATTTCCAGAACAGCTCATTACCGAACATCTCCGTATAATTGGCCAGGCCGATAAATTTGGGCGGGTGAATGATGTCGTAGTCCGTGAAGCTGTAATAAAGCGATGACAGAATGGGATACAGGGCAAAAACCAGGAAGCCGATGAGCCAGGGGGAAATAAACAGGTACATGTACAGCGTCTGCCGCCGGCTTTCGCGATGGGTCACGGGTGCACCAACCTTTCTCATAAAATTTATTAAAGTTTAAACGCTTTAACTTATGTTGCGAATAAAACCCGCCTATATTAGGTATACTAGCGAGTTAAAGTTTAAAAGTTAAAGTGCTTTAACTTTCACCCTGCCTGTTGCCATTTATCATAGTGGATGGTCTGAAAATAATCAATACTAAATTTCCGATTTGTAAGCGTTACCTGTTATAAAAGATTACATTTAATAACGGAATATTCGCGATATTTCAGGAAAAGAGCTGTTTGTGATGATATTTACCGGGATGAATAGGGACGAGTGTCAGCTCATAAGCTCTCTGGGATCAATATCGCCCACTCTTTTGTATTCAATTGTAATAAAATCTAACATTGGATTAACGAATGAATGGGAGGCTGCTCCATGCTCCTGCAGGCTGCGAGGACTCCGGGCTGTGCTGATCTCTTGGGCCTGATCGTGTTGTCGTTTATAATGATGACAAGCTTTGTCACCAACCCAGTTGTGTACCGAGTATGTGTCCACCAAATCCAGTAACGGGAGTATGCCCATATGTCCAAATCCAAAAGACTGCTCGATCTGATGATGACGATCAACCGGATGCGCCGCTTCAAAGTCAAGGAACTGGCCGACGAGTTCGGCGTGTCCACCCGAACGATATTAAGGGACCTGCAGGAGCTGAGCGAGCTCGGCGTCCCTTTATATTCGGAAGTGGGGCCGCACGGCGGCTACCAGGTGCTGAAGGAACGGATCCTGCCCCCGATCGCCTTTACGGAGGAAGAGGCGGTGGCGATCTTTTTCGCGGTGCACGGCCTCCGGCATTATATCCATATCCCGTTTGAGACGGAAAGCTCGTCCGCGCTTCAGAAATTCTATCACTACATGCCCGGGGATGTGCGCGACCGGATTGACCGGATGAAGAATCGGGTAGATTTTATTACCCCTTCCAGGCGGGCGGGCGCGCCTCATTTATCCGTGCTGCTGGATGGAGCTGTGAACCAGAAGGTGCTGCGCATCACTTACGAATCCCGCGGCGGCAGCTCGGTTCGGCAGATCCAGCCGATCGGCATCTACGCCAGCCAGGGGCTGTGGTATTGCCCGGCGTACTGCTTCCAGCGGAAGGACTTTCGCCTGTTCCGCTGCGACCGGATTACGGACGCCGCCGAGGATACATCCGGCCTTGAGGCGGTCGACCTCAGCCATGTGCATCTCGGAAACCGGAAGCATTTTCACGGGGAGGAGTCGGCGGAGCTCCGCTGCTATGTGGAGCTGACCCCGGAAGGCGTGGAGCGGTGCGAGGGGGAGCTGTGGCTGGAATCCAAGCTGAATATCCGCGAAGACGGTACCGGCTGGGTGGACGGAACGATCCCGGAGCATGACCTTTCGTTTTACGCCCAATTTTTCATAGGTTTGGGAACGAATGCAACTGTAAAAGAACCTCAGGCACTGGTCGATCAGATCCGTGAAAAACTGGCTGAACTGCTGTCCCGGTACGAATAGCGGTCAATTTTACGGAAGTAAGGGCTTACCAAAAAAATTATATTAAATTTTCAGTGTTTTTCTGTTAAATGTCATGTATTTTCATGAAAACTGTGCTAACATACCTTTGTTTCAAAGAATACGTTTGGAAGAAAGGTGATTTCTGACTCATGACCGCAACTGTTCAAGAGCCTTCTGAACGGTCAGAAAAACGGCTCAGTCTCGTCCGCCTCACCTGGCCTATATTTCTCGAATTGTTCCTGTTCATGCTGATGGGCAGTGTCGATACATTGATGCTCAGTTCGGTTTCCGACAATGCCGTCTCCGGCGTCGGCGCCGCCAACCAAATTATTTCCATTGCCATCCTCGTGCTGGAGGTGATCGGCAGCGGGGCGGCGATCGTGGTGGCCCAGTACCTGGGCTCCAAGAAGCTCAGCGATGCGGCTCAGGTGACCGGAAATGCGATCACGCTGAATCTGGCCGTAGGCGTGCTCCTTAGCGTTATTTTTCTCGCCTTTGGCGGAATGATGCTGCGTCTGCTCAACGTGACCGGTGAAATTTACGGGTACGCCGAGTCCTACATCCAGATCGTCGGAGGTGGCATTTTCCTGCAGGCGCTCATTAATGCCCTTGCCGCAACGATCCGGACCCACGGGTTCACCAAGGAAACGATGGTTGTGTCGCTCCTGATGAACATCATTCACGTGGCAGGGAACTACGCACTGATCTTCGGGCATTTCGGCATGCCGGCGCTGGGCGTGCAGGGTGCGGCGATCTCGACGGTCTTCAGCCGCCTCGTCTGCCTGCTGATCTTCTTCTGGCTGCTGTACCGGGTCATGGAAGTTCATGTGGAGTGGCGCTACTATATCCGTCTGTCGAAGAAATTCGTGCTTAAAATTTTGAACGTCGGCATTCCGTCGGCTTTAGAAAGCATTGTGTACCAAATGTGCCAGCTGACCTTTACGCTGTACGTCACCTACCTTGGGGCAGAGGCGATGGCCACCCGCCAGTACGCAGTGAACATCTCGATGTACATTTATTTGTTCAGCATGGCGATCGGCATGGGCACGGCTATCATGGTCGGCCATTACGTCGGCGAAAGACGCAACCAGGACGCCTACACCCGGGTGTTCCAAAGCGTGAAGTGGGCGCTGGCCGCCACGATCGTCATCGACTTGATCATTATCCTGTTCCGCGTTCCGCTGATGGGTTTGTTTACGGACGATGCACTCATTATCAAAATGGGGGCGCAGGTCATCCTGCTCAGCATCGTGCTGGAGACCGGCCGCACGGTCAACATCGTGATCATCAACTCGCTGCGCGCTTCGGGAGACGCCAAGTTCCCGGTTTATATGGGGCTCTTGTCTATGGTATGCATGTCCCTGCCGCTGGGATACTTCCTCATATTCAAGCTTCACATGGGCCTTGCCGGCGTGTGGCTTGCCATTGCTGCGGACGAATGGGCACGCGCCATCATTATGTATTTCCGCTGGCGGAGCCGGGCGTGGGAGAAACATGCGCTGATCGAACCGCAGGACGGACCGGAGACCGTGCCGGCAACCGTACCGACGACCGGTTAACCGAGAGGACAGGCCGGCTAGATATAACGGGAGATCGGCTCAAGGCCGGTTGCGTGCTCCCGGTAATCACGATATAATGTACCTGATGCAGTTACAGCTGGACGATCCGAGTGACTGCTTTTCTTTTAACTCTTACTGTGATAGAAAAAGTATCAGTTTACCTATCAAAGAACATCACTCTAAAAGGAGAGGTTTGCATATGAAAATCGAAGTTTGGTCGGACTTTGCCTGTCCGTTCTGCTATATCGGCAAACGCCGTTTTGAGGCCGCCCTCGAGCCGTTCGCACACAAGGATGAGATTGAGGTGGTTTTCCGCAGCTTCGAGCTGGATCCGGGCGCGCCGAGAGATAATGACAAGGACATTCACAGCATTCTGGCCTCCAAGTACGGCATGAGCTGGGAGCAGGCCAAGGCGGCCAACGATAACATGACCGAGCAAGCCAAGACGGTGGGACTCACGTACAATTTCGATACGCTGGTTCCGACCAACACGTTGGACGCGCATCGTCTGACGCAGTGGGCCGGGGAGTTCGGCAAGCGTTACGAGATGACGGAGCGTCTGTTCAAGGCGTACTTCACCGATTCCGAGCATTTGGGAGACCGTGCGGTATTGGCGCGCTTGGCCGGTGAAATCGGGCTTGACGCTTCTGCGGCAGCCGCCATGCTGGAGAGCGATGCATACACGGCCGATGTCCGCAAGGACGAGGGAGAAGCGGGCCGGCTCGGCATCAACGGCGTGCCGTTCTTCGTCATCAACCAGAAGTACGGCATTTCCGGCGCGCAGCCGACCCAGGTATTTGCTGAGGCGCTGGACAACATCTGGAAAGAGGAGCATCCGCTGACGCTGCTGGGGAACAGCGCTGACGGGGATGATCTCTCCTGCACGGACGGTTCCTGCCAGGTGCCGACGGATAAAAAGGCGTAAACACACGGGGCAAAGACATCTCGAATCGAATAAAGGCTGTTAGAAGAAGAAAGGCTGCCTTCAACCGGGCTTGCGAGCAAACCGGGGAGGCAGCCTTTTTGGCTGTGTTATTTAGTTGAGGATTTTTTACTGAGAACGAGCCGGTTAATAGACCGTTTTGGTCAGCTGCTTGAACAGCTGGAAACCGATCTCGTCCACATGCCGTTTCTGCGGCCTCATCATGGACATCAGTTTCATCGCGAAGCTGCCGTTGTTGGACAGCACCACGACCGCCGTGTTTTTTTCCATGTGAAAGCCAAGGAAGCTGCTCGAGCCGTACGTACCGCCGTTTTGCCAGTGAATCCGGTCGTGGTAGATGCCGGTCTTGACCATCCATCCGAGGCTGACGTCTTCGCCGCGTCGTACGCGGTGGCGGGGCTTCTGCCCGTCGCGAAGGGCGGCCGTGATCGGCGCCGAACCCATGCCGACGTTGGCTTTCGCAAACTGGAGCAGATCCCGCGCTGTGGAACGCAAGCCTCCGGCGCCGGCGAGAACGCCGAGATCCCAGTGGGGAACCGGTTTGCCGTTGGCCGTGTACACGGGGAGAAGACGGGACTGCTGCTCTTCGTTCAATTCAAAGACCGTATCCTCCATAAATAACGGACCGCATATCTCCTCCCGCATGAGCTGTTCCAGACTCCGGCCGGTGCAGCGGCTCAAGATGAGACCGAGCAGGCCTACGCCGAGGATGGAATACTCAAAGCTACCGGCCGAGGAGGGTCTGGTTTTCAGCAGGTCCTGGAGCAGATGCTGCTCGGTGTAGTTTTGATACGGGTTCAGTTTGTCGGTCACGGTCTGCTTCAGACCGGACGGCAGCCGCGGGAGCCCGGAGGTATGCGTGGCGAGCTGTTCCAGCTTGATGGCGCTGACTTTAGCGTTCGAGGTGATTTCAGGTATGTATTGGCCTATGGTATCCTTCAGCTGCAGTTTGCCCTGACGCTGCAGGATACACAGAAGTGAGGTCGTAAAAACTTTCGTCACGGATGCGGTTTCATAGATGGCTGATGCATAATCGAAGCCCGGAGGCTGTCCCCAGCCGGTGTAAAAATGGTCCCCGTTCTCCAGAATGCCGATGGTGACGCTCAACGGGTTTCTTTCCCCGTAATGCTCCTGCACCAGGTAGTTGGCTTCTTCAATGATTTCATGGTCAGGAATGATCATGCGCTTATGGCACCTCCTATCTTAATTAGACGCCATGACCCCCTTACAGGTTTCGCTAGAAGGTTTACCAATTAGAGGATTACCCGTTTTGAGTGTGCTTGACGCGCAGAATTTCAGAAGTTAAACGACGATTTTTATCGAAAAGTGTAGAAAATCTCCAAAAAACTAACATTTTTGGCTGGGCTGACCGATATGGGAGGTAGGGTCTTTTTTTTAAAGATATAAGAGAGTATAAGCTTCGTGAGATTCGGCTTCCTTATATCGCAAGGAAAACTACCGCTAAATGCGGTCTGGCTTCCTTGAACGTACGACGATAGACGTTTTTCGTATTACTACTCAAAAATAGGGAATTGGAGGGAATTTACATTGCGAATCAGATTAAAAAGGGTACTGGTCATGTCCCTGGTTATGGTGCTGTGCATGGCCTATGCCGGAACGACCTGGGCTGCCACGGCGGATTTGACCAAGCTGGTTTTGTCCAAAAATGAGCTTACCCTTGAAATCGGCGATACGGCAAAAGTGACCGCGACGGGTGTATATTCGGATAATTCAACGGCAGATTTGACAGTGAAGGCGAGCTGGAAAGGCTCGAACAACTTAGTTGCCACAATATATAGCGGTACGATAACAGCTAAGAGCGAGGGGACGACAACGATTACAGCCGAATTCGGGGACGTGTCCGAATCGGTGACGGTGACTGTAACGAAGAAGGTCAAGGCGCTTACGAAGGATGTACAGAGCCTGGATTTGAAGCTGGGGGACAAGCCCCAAATCAAACTGACTGCAACCTATACGGACAACAACACGGAGGAAGTTTCCAATAAAGCGGACTGGTCGACGGATAACACCAGCGTGGCGACCGTCGTGAACGGAACGGTGACTCCGGTAGGTCCGGGGACGGCAACGCTGACGGCGATTTACGGCAAGCAGACCGTAACGATTCCGGTGAGCGTAGAAGTGGTGAAGCGGCTTGATGCAGACCCTGCGCAGGTATCCATGCTGCTGAGCGAGAAGACGCCGGTTCAGGTGACGCTGAAAGCGACCTATCCGGACGGTACGACCAAGGATAATGTTGCGGCCGACGCTGAGTGGACGTCGAGCAACGAAGGCGTGGCGGACGTCATCAAGGGGCAAATTACCCCTTATGGCCCGGGAACCGCGACAATAACCGCGAAGTACGGCACGAAGACGGCGACGATTCAGGTCGATGTCGACAAGACGATCCGCCTGAAGGCGGACAAGCAGGATATTTTCCTCCATGCCGGCGACTCCACCACGCAGCCGATCAAGGTTGAAGCGGTATATCCAGACAAGGATCCGGTGGACATTACGGGAGATGCCGCATGGTCTTCCAGTGACGAAAAGGTTGCTTATGTGAACAAAGGCGTCATTACGGCCATCGCGCCGGGCGCAGCCACCATTACCGCCAAATACGGCGACAAGAGCGTAGCCATTAATGTGGACGTCGACGTGCCGCGCCACCTCGATCTGGTCGAGAAGGTCGCGCTGAGCTTGACGGGAGAGAAGACGAAGCAGTTGGACCTGATCGCTACCTATGCGAACGGGGAATCCGAGAAAGTACAGAGCAAAGCGGTGTGGAAATCCAGTAATGAGGACGTTGTCTATGCCAGCGCTGGGAATCTGACGGCCTTCAAAAAAGGGGAATCCCAGGTCAGCGCTACATACGGCGGCGTAACGGTAACGACAGCCGTAGCGGTAGACATGCCGCTCAGCATTTCGCTGCCGGTGAAGAAGCTGTCCCTGAAGGTGGACGCTACCTACCAGGCAAGCATCGTGCTGGATTACGGTGCGGACCGGACGGCCGAGACGATCTCATCCAAAGACAAGGTCGAATGGAGTACCAACAAAAAGGATATTGCCGACATCGATGAAAATGGAATCATCACCGGCGTGGCGACAGGCACCGCGACGATTACGGCCAAATATGAAGGCAAGTCCTACACGATGACCGTGGAAGTCGGGCTCGTCAGCGACCTGAAAGCGTCGGATACGCTCGTGATCATGTCAGCGGGCGACAAGAAGCAGCTGACTCTGACCGCAAAGGATGCCACGGGCACGGTAGTGGATGTGACCAAGGAAGCAGCTTGGAAGTCCAGCAGCTCCACGGTTGCCGGGGTAGACAATAACGGCCTGGTATCCGGTCTGAAGAGCGGAAAAGCCAACATTACCGCCGAGTACGGCGGGCAGAAGGTAACGATTCCGGTGGAAGTCGACGTCATTTCCGGCTTGGAGGCGAGCGAGACTGCAGTATCGCTGAAGACGGTAGGCAAAGCCAAGGATAAAACGGTTACCGTCAAACTGGAAGTGACGTTCAGCGACGGAAGCACCAAGGATGTGACGTCCAAGGCGGAATGGAAAACCGGAAACTACAAGGTGGCCACGGTCAACGACGGTGTCATCGCTGCCGCCGCCTATGGCAAAACGACCGTAACAGCCAAGTACGCCAACAAAACGGTTCGGATTCCGGTCGAAGTGGATACGCTCAAATATTTACAGACGGATAAGGTCAGCGTGAACCTGCATGTCGGCGACAAGCTGACGCTGGCAGCCACGGCGACCTACATGGACGGAACGGATGCGGATGTCTCCAAGCCGGCCCTTTGGAAGTCTTCCAAGATTTTGGCGGCCACGGTGAAGGACGGCGTGATTACCGCCACCGGTAAAGGCAAAGCGACGATCACGGTCAGCTTCGGCGGCAAATCGACCAAGGTGGTCGTGACGGTACAATAGAACAGAACACAGCGGATGAAAGTTATCCGGATATTAAGAATCACCCACGGTCCATTGGACCAGGGGTGATTCTTTTTTTGCTGTATGGGAAGGTTCATTCTGCAGCAGATGTAATGGCGTTTGGCGAAGCGACAATCAGCGTGACAGATGCTCGGCCAGATAGCGGCCTGTAAAAGAAGCCTTAACAGCCGCCACGTCTTCCGGCGTGCCCTGCGCGACCAAATGTCCTCCGGCATCGCCGCCTTCGGGACCGAAATCGGCGATCCAGTCGGATGCGGCGATCAGATCGAGATGGTGCTCGATCACGATGACCGTGTTGCCGGCATCCACGAGCCGATTCAATAAGTTGCACAGATGCCGGACATCGCTGGGATGAAGCCCGGTGGTGGGTTCGTCCAGCAAGTACAGGGTATGCCCTTTGCTCTTTTTGCCGAGCTCCTTCGCCAGCTTGATCCGCTGGGCCTCTCCACCCGACAGCGTCGTTGTGGGCTGCCCCAGCTGCAGGTAGCCAAGCCCCACTTCGCCCAGCAGGTTCAGCATATCGGCAATTTCCGGGTCCTCGAAGAGGGCGGCATTCTCCAGGACGGTCAGGTTCAGAATGTCCGAAATGCTGAAGCCCTTGTACTGCACGGCCAGCACTTCCTCTTTGAACCGTTTCCCCAGGCAAACGGGGCAGCGCACCTCCACATCCGGCAGAAAGTGCATATCCAGCTGTAGGGTGCCCATGCCGCGGCATTTTTCGCATCGGCCGTCCGGCGTATTAAAAGAAAAATGCTTGGGACTCAGCCGTTGTTTCCGAGCCTCGGGCAGCTCCGCGAATAAGCTGCGGATCGGGGTAAACAGGTCGGTGTAGGTTGCGATATTGGATCGCGAAACTTTTCCGATCGGGGCTTGGTCGGCAGCAATGACCCTGTCGATATGCTCCAGACCGGTCATGCGTTCAAATTTGCCCGGTTTACTCCCGGACAAACGAAGATGGGATTTTGCCGCGGGTTCGAGGATATCGAAGAGTAGGGTGGATTTGCCTGAACCCGAAACCCCCGTCACTGTGATTAGGCATCCCAGCGGAAAGCTGACGGTCAGCTGTTTCAGATTATGGGCGGAAGCCTGCTCGATCGTAAGCTTGCTGCCGCTGCCCGCTCTCCGCGCCGGAGGGCCGGTGATGTCCATTTCCCGCAAATACCGTCCGGTAGCGGATTCGGGGATCGCTTTCAATTGTTCGAGCGTTCCGGTGCCCACGACAGTTCCGCCTTCCTTTCCGGAGCCCGGGCCAATTTCGACCAGATGGTCCGCGGCCTTCATCACATCGGTATCGTGTTCGATAACCAGCACGGTATTGCCTAAATCGCGCAGCCGTTTCAGCACCCGGATCAGCTTGTGGCTATCCCGCGGATGGAGCCCGGCCGTTGGCTCGTCCAGTACGTACAGGACGCCGGTGAGACCCGAACCGAGCAGCGAAGCGAGACGAAGCCGCTGGGCCTCCCCACCGGATAACGTGCTCGCCTTCCGGTCCAGCGACAGATATTCGAGCCCGACGTCGATCAGCCGCTGGATGCGGTCCGCCAATCCGTTGAAAACGGGCTCCCATACGGCCAGGCTTTCGCCTGGCAGATCCTGTTCCAGCTGCTTGAGCCAGGCATAGAGCGGGAGAAGAGTGAATGAGGCCGCCTCGATGATGGTCGTTCCCTGAATGGTAACGACCCGGCCTTCCCTCCCCAATCGTGATCCCCGGCAATCGGGGCAGGTCTGCTTCATAAAGTACCGATCCCATTTCTTAGAGCCTGAGCCTTCCGGATCCCCGTCATGTTCCCTGTATTTGCGCAGCAGATGGGTGACCAGGCCTTCAAAATTGCCCTTGGCCACGGATTTAGGTGGCTTGACGCCGGGGAAGTGCCGCTGGAACTGTTCGCTGGCTGCGCCGTAGAGCAGCATGTCGCGCGCGATCGCGTTATATTCGCGGATGGGCATGTACGGCTCGTATGGGAAGCCGTAATGTTTAGATGCCGCCAGCAGCACGTCCGCATAGTATTCGCGAACCCAACCGTCCCAGAGCGTTACGCCTCCTTCCAAGATGCTCTTGTCTTCTAGCAAAAGCAGGTCCACGGCAATATCGGTCACGATGCCGATTCCCGTGCAGGTAGCGCAAGCTCCTTCAGGCTTGTTGAAGGAGAAGTGGGCCATCGCCAGCTTCGGGATCGGGGCATGGCAGTGCGGGCAGGGCATTTGCATAGGCCCCTCCGCAGCATATTCAGTTTCTTCAAGATCTTCTTCGGACACCGCAGGGTTGTCTTCGAAGACGGGGTGAATGCTTTGACTGCAAGCTGGACATACGCGCACGCCAAGCTTGGCGTACAGCACACGCAGGTACGTATAAATTTCCGTAACGGTCCCGACGGTGGACCGGGGATTCCTGTTGGACACTTGCTGGCTGACGCTGATGGAAGGGGAAAGGCCGCGAATGGAATCCACCCGCGGTTTGCTGATGAAGTCCGTCACCATCCCCATGGACTCCATGTACTGCCTCTGGCACTCCTTTTGCAGCGTATCCATCGCAAGCGACGATTTGCCCGACCCGGACAGGCCCGTCAGCACGACCAGCTTGCGTTTGGGTATGCGGATCGAAATGTTTTTCAGATTATGTTCCCGCGCCCCTTCGATTTCGATAAATTCGTCCACGAATCCATCCCTCTCTTTCGTTCTGCCATATCGTATCTTAGACAACTTCAGAATAATCCATATATACGACAAAAGATGACGTAATTGAAGAAATGGCATAACAAAAAGGCCTCTCGCCGAAGCGGAAGCCTTTTAATGTTCAGAACGATGCTAAGAACGATTCACGAACGGTTCTTGCACGATGTTCAACTGGGTTCGTCTCCATCGGAAAAGAGACGGTGTTTGGCGGAGTGGCCCACCTCGTACGTTTAAATCCTGTTTGATGTAACCGAAGCCTCCCAAACCTACTCCAGCCGTTCCACGTCAACGACCGGCACGCTCACAGGCTCGACGGTCTGATCTCCGTCCGGGTACATCTCCTCGGAATCGCGGTAGGTCCCGATGACGGTCACGCTGCCCTCGGTGAATTGAAAATTGCCCCTCAGTTTCATATACGACCCTTCCATCTCGGCGAGCGCCTCACCCTGACCGCCTTGGACGACATAGATGGTGAAGCGGACCTTCTCTCCCGGATGGGACGATAGGTCGGTTGCTGTGATATCCGTAAAGTCCTGCTGGAAGCCTGCAAATTCATAAGCATCACCGTGGAGCTCATATACCGCGTTTGGCGCCGTACTGCCCGGGGCGTCCGTACCACCAGTCACGCCGCTGGCGCCAACCTCCGGATTCGTCACCAGGAGCGACTTGTCCGATTGAACGCTATAGCCGTCCGCGCTGAGTTGGAACAGCTGGACCATGCCGTTATCCCGAACTTCATAGGCGGCGTACAGCGCCTTCCGGGACGGCGAGTCCGCCTCTACCAGGATGACCGGCTTGCTGCCCATGCTGAGCGACGGTTCGATGGAGACCTTCCGGATGGCAGCGCCCTGCGGGAAATCGTGGCTGCTGTACGCCTGCACCGTCTCATCGCCGTTCATCCGGGCGAAATAGACGGTGTTGCTGCCGTCCGCCCCGATGGCATAGGCTTTGCCGCCGAAGCGATCCGCTCCTCCGCTGACGAAGTCGTAAGCCGGGGAGGGATCTGCGCTCTGCAGCAGGCGGACCGGATCGTGAACCGTCCAGGCCAGCTGGGCCGCCTTGATCTTGTCTTCCGTATCCTTGTAGCCGGATAAGGCCTGGTAGATCGCGATTGCCTCTTCATACTTATGGTTTTTCACTTTGCGGTCGGCGCTCTTCAGCCAGGTGCTGATTTGCCGGGTGATATAATCTTGGACGGCGGACTGCTTTATGCCGGTGCCGGCCATGTACGCGGCATACATCTTGGCGTGGGCGGCAAAGTTCGCCGCCTGATCTCCCTGTACGTCTTTTGTAAGCAGGGTGCGGGCAAGGGAATCGGCTTTCTCTTTGACCCAATTCGCCTTAAAGCTGCGGCTGTTATATTCCGTCATCATGGACAGGGACCAGTCCAGCATGTCCTGATATTGCCCGGCACCCGCCTTGCGGGCCATCAGGGCCTCGTCGTACGATTGAAATTTACCGCTTAACTGCTTGCTCTTCGCTTCCGCTCCGCCATAGAATTCGGCCGGAATGGCCAGCAGGCTCCATTTAAAGGTATTATCGTCAGCCTGCCCCTTGGCCAATTGATCCTTTGCCTGCTGGTAAAAGAGGGACTGGAACTGCTTGAAATCCTTGGTCAGATCCTCTGAAATCCCGTATATGGCGGAGATCTTCGGATAATAGGCGGCCAGTGGCTGGCTGGCAGCCATATACTCTTTCTTGGCGGCAACCAAGTCGGTGTACACATTCATGATTCCGTCAAAATCCCGGTTCCCGGCGGCAGTCTCCGCCCTTTGATCCAGACGGGACAGCGACTGCTTCATGGAGGTGATCGGCTCAAGCTCCTTCAGGCGGGAGGCGATCAGATCTTCCTTGTAGCGAATGGACCGGTTTGCGGCGGCTTTTTGGTACCATTCCTCCGCGTTGATCAGATCTTTCTGCTCGTAGTACTGGCCCGCTTTGGCGACCCACTCGATCTTCCGGTTCATGTCATAGCCTTTGACTCCGATCAGGACCACTGCCGCAGCACAGAGCAAAATATACAAATTGCGCAGGGTTAGCGCGTTTTTCATCGTCATATCTTTATGGCCTCTTTATTCCCATTTTTGAAAATCCGGGTCCGAGCGGTATTTTTCATTATAAATGGCGGATACCTCTTCGCGGAGACCGTCCCAGGACTGGTTCGGATTGCGCCGCACGATCTGGTACAGCCGCAAAAACCGTTCCCGCGGCAGGCCGCGCGCGTAGCGCCGGATGAAGTCAGGATACATGTCCACGTACTTCTTCATACGCACAGCTGCACCCGCAGCCGCCGTCATAATGCTGGCGCCCTGCTTCATTTGCAGGATGTAACGCTCATGAATGAGCAGATAACGAATGGCGCTGGCTTTGATCAGCTCGCGTTTGACCTTGGCGATTTCGCCGATATAAGCGGCCAGGTCGGAATCGAAATCCTCAATCAGCAGCGGCTCCAGTTCGAGATCCATGTCTTTACGGAGCACGAACGACTGGAGCAGCACGATTTGCTGCAGCCGGATCCGGTCGTTATGCACGATGGTGGCGATCTCCCGCAGAATCTCGTAACCGATTTGCTCGTCATCTTTGATGGCGGCCGAGGCGGTGGACAGATTCAAATAGATGCCTTCTAAGATCAGGCGCTGGCTGCGGTGCAGCAGCTTGTCCAGCTGGCGGCGCGTCTCGGACGGAAGCATCCGGCGCTGGAGCAGCCACAGGAGCACCGTCAGCAGGATGCCCACGCCCAGGGAGACGGCGATCTGAAGGAACGTCTGGCTCAGCAGCACCGCTACCAGCGTCAGCAGAAGGGCGACAAGCCTTTCGGTCTGCATCGACCGCTTGGCATTGATCGCCGCCTGGTCCATGACCGGTATAAGCGCGTGCCGGCCGCAGTTAGCGCACGTATCTTCCCACAGGACGGTAAAATGATGGCAATGTTTGCAAACTCTTAACTTTTGGTAGGCATATCTCGTTTTATAATAGGGGCGCAGACGTACCGGCGTCTTCTTAACCATGGCGGTCTCCCGGATTGGCGATGGTGAGCAGCGTTTCGTCGAGCTCTTCCGGCAGCGGCGCGGTCTTCTGGCCTCTGAAATAATTGACGGATTTGATCAAAACAAAAAGAAACAAAACGGCGAGACATCCGTAAGCAATCATATCAATATTCCTTTCTTTCGGATGGATAATTATGCAAATTAATAGATAGGCCCTAATGCCTACGAGCCGCGGTGTGCCTGTAAACATTGAACTTTGGCAGGTATAATTATATCATAATGTTATAGATTGGGATATTTTAGCGCTTGGCATGGAAGTTTCTACTGAATATGGAATGAAACTAGAAACGGCGCTTCACGTTTTTTTATCGTTTCTTAAGGAATATTTAAGACTTTTTGCCTAGAGTTAATAGAAGTCCTCTTGCGGCCAGGAAAGGTCGAATTTTGCGGAATACTGGCCTCGAATGGTGAAAGCCGAAGACTAACGTTGTGAAGGAGAAACCTTATGCATACAAAAAATAAATGGGCGCTGTGCCTGCTGGCCGCGGTGCTGCTGCTCGTGTCCTGGTGCGGCTTCCTGCCGCCGGTTTCGGCCGCGGGGCAGCCGTCCTCCCAGATTGACGCCGTGCTGGTGATGGATGCCAGCAATTCGATGAAGGCGAGCGATCCGAACCGGATCAGCGGCGAGGCGATGAAGATGTTCATCGACATGCTGTCCGCCCAGGGGGACAAGGTCGGGATCGTCTCCTATACAGACAAGATCCAGCGGGAGAAGGCGCTGCTTGAAATCCAGTCCGCGGCGGACAAGGAAGATTTGAAGCAGTTCATCGACCAGCTTGACCGCGGCGCTTATACCGACATTTCGGTCGGCGTGGATGAAGCCGTGAAGGTGCTGAAACAGGGCTTGGACAAGAGCCATGAGCCGATGATCGTCGTCCTGGCGGATGGCAACAACGAGCTCGATCCCAAGTCGGGCAAGACGGAGCAGCAGGCCGACCAGCAGCTGAACGCCGCCGTGCAGGAGGCGAAGCAGGCAGGCATCCCCATCTATACGATCGGGCTGAATGCCGACGGCAAGCTGAACAAGGCCGCCTTGGCGGACCTGGCCAGCCAGACCGGGGCCAAATCCTTTTCCACCAGCTCGGCGGATGATTTGCCGCAAATCTTAAGCGAAATTTTCGCCAGCCATCAGAAGCTGAAGATCGTTCCGGTGCAGTCGATTACCGCGAACGGCAGCTATCAGGAAGTGATCATCAGCGTTCCGAACGCGAACGTGCTGGAAGCGAACATTTCGATGATGTCCGGCAGCCCGGTCGACGTGAAATTAACCGACCCTGCCGGCGCCGCTCAAACCATCCCTTCGGCGAACGTACTGAGCTCCAAATCGAAGACGTACTCGCTGATTAAGCTGCTGAAGCCGAAGCAGGGCGACTGGAAGCTTCAGGTGAAGGGTGTTCCAAAGGACAAAATCGACATCAATCTCGTCTTTAACTATGATTTGGACCTGACGATGGATTCGCTGCCGTCCAAATCGGTGAAGCCGGGTGACACGATAGATATCAAGTCGTATCTGGTCAGCAGCGGCCAGAAGCTTCAGGATCAGGCGCTGTACGGCAGCATGACCGCCAAGCTCCTGGTGAAGGACCTCGATACGGGCAAAACCGAGGAAGTTAAGCTGACGAATCAAGGAGACCATTTCGAAGGTTCTTATAAAATTCCCGACAAGCACCAGTACGAACTGAAAGTGCGTGCGGAAGACCAAAGCTTCTACCGTGAAACACAGCCGGTTACCGTCAGCGCGAAGCCGGCGGCTTCAGGAACGGGCTCCGGGACGGCTGCCGCGGATAAGGATGACAAGAAGCCTTTTCCGATATGGACTGTCGTCATCGGTGTGATCGTACTTGCGGCCATTGGCGCTGCGGTTGCCCTGATGGTGAATGCCGTGAAGAAGGCAAACCGGGGCTTTGTCGGGCAGATGGTCATCGAGATCCGTGACGAGAATACAGGAGAGAAGACGTACCCGCAATATAAGAAGCTGACCACGTTCCGGGGCAAGTTCAATTTGCACCAGCTGCTGCAGCTGGCGCCGGAACTCAAGGAAACCGACAAAATCATGTTTACGCCGGGCAAGAATGACCGCCTGGTGCTGAAGAATGCTTCGCCATGCACGATCGAACGTTCCGGCCGCGTGCTGGATGCATCCGCCGGGGTGGAGCTGAAGAGCGGAGACCGCCTGAGCGTGTCTCTCCAGCAGATTGACAAAACGATACAATTTGAATATTTGGTGTAAAAGTTCATTCATATCAATGCACCTTTTCCAGGAGGGGAACCTATGAAACCTGTCGTTAGAGAACATATACAACAGCTGGACGTGTCGCTGGGAGGCGGTATCGTCAGCGAAAAAATCCGGGTGGACACGATTGACAATCCGATTCTGATCATCGGCCTCGGCGGCACCGGCATCGATGCGCTGCTGCGCTTGAAATACCAGATCAACCGGCGCTTTAAGCTGCCGGAAGATCCGCTCTCCAAGAAAAAAATGGACAAGCCGGACAACGTCGAGTTTTTGGCTTTTGAAACGAACGAGCAGGACCGTAACAAGCGCTACAAAGGCGTGGGCCTTGATCCGATCAACGAATTCGTGCTGCTGTCGAACGCCGAAATCGGCGGACTGCTGCAGAACCGCAGCATTTTGGAGCCGTACATTACGGACTGGCTGTCGCCCGAGCTCAGCATCACCGACGGCATGAACGGCGCGGCGGGCGTTCGCCAGGCGGGACGCTTGCTGCTGTTCACGAAGATCAACCAGGTCGTGCAGGCGATCGACAAGAAGATCAAGACGCTGTCCGTAGGCACCAACAAAAAGCTGATGGTGTTTCTGCTGACCGGCCTCTCCGGCGGTACCGGAAGCGGCTGCTTCCTGGACATCGCCTATATCGTCCGCGGCATTATCGAGCGCGACCATGGCTCCGCCGGCATCGACCGGGTCAACACGCTCGGTTATCTGTTCACGCCGGATATTAACCTGGCGAACAAGAGCCTTAGCGAACATACGCGTGAGTACATCAAGAAGAACGGCTACGCGGCCCTCAAAGAGCTCGATTACTGGATGAACGTGGATTCTCGCGGAGAGCGGTTCAAACAGCAGTACGGCAACATTTTGACCGTCAACTCGCCGTTGCCGCCGTTTAACCTGTGCCATCTGATTTCGGCGACCAACACGGAAGGCAAGCTGCTCGAGAATGCCTACGATTACTGCATGAACGTGACCGCCGAGAACATTACGAACTTCATGGCCAGCGAGGAAAAGCAGTCCGGCGAAGAGTTTGCCATTCATGATTACATCAGCAACATCCGCACGAACATCGCCCAAATGAACAAGGCGTATCCGGCCAACTACGATTACAACATCATCGGCGCCTCGTCGGCCGTGCTTCCGATTGAGGAAATGACGACGTTCCTGGCGTACCGCCTGTTCGGCAAAATGGAAACGATGTTCGAAAAAGCGCCCAGCCAAGAAGACGTGGAGAAGTTCGCCCACAAGCTCGGCGTCGATCTCGACACGATGGTGAAGACGTTCGAATCGCGCGTGCCGGAGCCGCTGCCCGGCTACCAGAACAGCGAGCGCCTGAGCTACACGAACGTCGTTAAGAATCAGGTCGTCAACATGGACACCGAGCTGGAGCAAAATTTCCTGGCGCGGGCCCGTGAGGAATACATCAAAGCGAAGAAGCAGCTGCCGGGCGAAATCGTGGCGCAGTTCAGCGACCAGATCCGCCGCATGTTCCTGCATCCGCAGCAAGGACCGTTCTACGTGTCCCGTCTGATCTACACGGAGAAGGGGTTCAGCCTGCTCAAAATGCTGCTCTCCTACATTGAGGCGCTGCGCGAGAACCTGACCCGCATTCCGCGGGATATCGAGGTAGCACGGGAGCAGGCGAACGAGCGTCTGGGCGATGCGAAGAGCGCTTTCGTATCCAAGGACAAGAAGAAAAACTTCTACATCGAGGCCAAGATCAACGAATACTGGCTGATGGCGGATGTGGAGCGCACCGAGCAAATGATCGAGTTCTACGAAGATCTGTACGATCTGCTGAACAAGGAAAACAACCGCATTTATAACGTATATACCGAAATTTTGAACGCGCTGAACTCCATTTTCGCCAAAAACGGAGACATCCTCTTGAACGGGGAGGAGCAGCAGGATCACAAGGGCAACAAAACCTACTACTGGAATCTGGTCAGCGTGCCCGATATCTCGAAGGTCATTAACCGCATGATGGAGCAGAAGGATGTCGACGACCTGATCCGCGACTTTGCGCAGGAGTTGCTAGACCATTCAGGCCGCTGGATCCGCGAGCAGGAGATCGACGTGGTCAGTTCCATTTCGGAATTTCTGACCGACAAGTTCGGCGACCTCATTACCCGCTCGATGGAAGACTTCCTGATTATGAAGTTCGGCCAGGAGGAGTCGATCGAGAAGTTTGTGGAGCGGAACATCGCCAGCAAGCTGGACGAAGAGGCCGTGCCGGTCTTCCACTTAAGCAACAGCGCAGGCAATCTGTACTTCCCGTCGTGGGGCTTTGTCTCCGTGCCGGTGCAGGCGCCGAGTATCCTGAAGGGGATCCGCAATTACCAGAACAACTCGGTGGGCAAATCGCATTTTACTGTTAAAGAGAGCGAAGTGAAGAACCGGATCTTCTGGCTGAACACGAAAAACGGCGTGCCGCTGTTCGTTTATACGCCGCTTAAGGTGTACGAGGAGAGCTACGAACGCACGATTCTGGACAAAGAAGGCATCGGCCGCCACCTGGTGCAGACCGACCGCGTGAACTGGACGTACCTGCCTTCGCCGATTCCGGAAAAATCGTGGGGCGAGACCTACGTGAACCCGCGGGTACAGAGCTACAACGCCCGTGTCCGCACCGAGTTCGACCAGGCGCTTCAGCTGAAGGTGGTTCAGTTGAAGAATGACGACCAGAACACCAGCAACCGCTACACGGTGGTGTTTACGAAGCCGTTTGAAGCAGAGTCTGCGCTGCGCGCGTACGACATGCAGCTGAATGCTGCCAAGCCGAACCTGGGCGAAGTAAAACGGGCGCTGACCGAGCTGAAGCATTACTTGAGTGAGGGGCTGGAGCGGGAAGGATCGAAGGATATTTTTGGCTCGATCAATGAGGATCTGGCCAAGGAAAACCTGATCCGTTCGCCGGAGCTCATTACCCGGGTGCGGGCTGAATTGGCCAAGTATACTGCCATCGCCGCCAAGGCTGCCGAACTGGAGGATATCATCAGCCAGCATCAGGATGAAGAGAAATGGCTGGACCAGTTTATCGAAGCGATGTACACCGGCACGATCTGCAAGAAGGGCGCCCTGTACGTCTACGACCGCGATCCGGAAGAAGAGGCGTGGCAGCCGTTTGCCAATCTGCTGAAAAGCGTCAATTACGTCGAATACGAAGTGTTCAAGCATTTCCGCGGGCTGGATGAGAAGAGCCGCAGCACCCTGCTGCGCAAATCGTCCCGCCGGGATGCCGAGCTGACCGCTTCGGAGGATATCACCCCGCTGCTCACCAAGCTGGAGGAGCTGTCGGCGACCTTCCTGGAAGCCCGCGACCGTCTCGAATACGAGAAGGTTGAGCTGGCGGACGGAGAAGACCGCTACCAGTTCTACAGACAGATTTCTTCCAAGCTGAACGATATCCGCAGAAGGCTGAAGTAAGCGATGAACGGCATTTTAGAGCGGTTTGCATCCAGCTATGCCGCGGCCCAGGAGAGCCTGACGGGTAAGGGAGACGACCAGAGCAGCATCCATTACCCGGCGGTGCTTCTGTTTATCGGCGATAAGACAGCGGACGCCATCGGCCCGATCATGAAGATCCACCGGCAAAAGTGGGATAACAGCGCCGGAGTGACGTATTTTCATGTTGGCACGGCGTCCGGCAAGAACCAGGGTGCTATCGCTTCAGGCGAAACCCTCGGCACTTCGGTGTCCATGGCCGATAGGGGCCATCATGAGGACGGACGGTTCGAGGCCCCAGGGTACGGATTCGGCGAAATGCGTTCCGAAGACGGCGGCTCCTTGTTGAGCCGGTTTCTGTTGGACGATTCCGCTGTGCCGAATGACCCCAAAACGATACGCAAAGAGCTGTACCGGGCGTTCTACCGGAACGAAAGGCAGCTGTTTGAGCTGAATAAGGCGATCCGCCGGCTCAGCCATCATATTGCGGATTACGGCCGGATGTATTCCTCGTTCGACCGGATTCATCTCTCTGTCATTACGCGGGTCGACGACCCGCTTAATGTGTTCATACCGGAAATTTCGCTGCTGGCCCAATCGATATTCAGCCAGTCGTTCAAGTCGGTTCAGATGGACCTGTACGCGCTGATCAGCGAACGGGAGCAGCTGGAGTCGTTCGGATACGCCAGTTCCGCAGGAGTTTCCTTTCTGCGGGAGCTGGACATGATGCAGCGCCCGGAGTACGCGTTCTCCGCACCGCTGCATGTGACGGAGGACGGACTGTCCATTCCGGTAACGCACCCGGCTTCACCGCTGTTCGATCTGGTGTACGTGCTGTCGGACAAAAACGAGCGCGGCATCGCCGATCCGGGCGGCATGCAGGACAACTATGAGATCATCTGCCACCTCGGCCTGCTGAAGAACCGCAAGCAGAAGGAACATCAGGTCGACGGACAGGCGGGGAGTTATAACAACACCTCTTTTAAAAACAACATCATGACCGAGTCCGGCCGGCAGGGTTATATCTCCGCCGGTTTCTCCCGGGTCAAGCGGCCGAACCAGCCGATCGCGCTGACGGTGCTGTACCATTTCTACAGCCAGCTGCTGCTGCGGATGAAGGCCGGCAGAGAGCTCGGCATCAAGGAACGCCTGGCGTTCTTCGGGCTGGATTCAGCGGCGGTTTCGTCGCGCGCGGACCATTTGGTGCCGGACGGAAGCCGGATCGAGGAGATGAACGGCATGATGACCCGGCCGGTCGGCTTCGCTTCGCTGAAACGCATGTCCGTGCGCGAAGCGGAGGAGGCGCTGTTCGGAGACGGATGCCGGCGGTATTTCCAGGCCAACTACGAGCAGGAGACGAGCGAAGCGCTGGGCCGCCTGGACGGGGCGGAAGAGCTGGATTCCATCATCCGGCAGCGGATGTCGGAGCATCCGGAGATCAGCGTTTTCCACATTGCGGCATGGACCGGCGAGAAAGACGGAGCCGGCGGCGTGCTGGAGGCACTGCGGGGGCGGATACGCGATATGGGCAGCCAGCTGGAGGCTGATCGGGCCGAGCTCGACGGGTATTACGGGGAGCTGGTGGAGAACCTGTCTTTTCCGAAACGGCCGCTGATGGACAAGCATAATGTACGGAACTTTATCCGCTATTTTTTGGAGACCATCTACCAGCGCAAGCTGGAATTGCTTCTCCTGGAGACCGAGCTGAAGCTATACCGCCGTTACGAGGCGGAGCTGGAGCGTCTGCACGGCCACTACAAACGGCAGGCGCAGCGTCTGGAGCAGCTGGAGGGCGAGCTGCATGCCTCCGCGCAGCAAAGCATTCGGGCTGCCGATGATTATATCGGGCAGAACATTATGGAGTACTACGGACTCGTGACGGAAGACATTATGCGCGACCTGGAGGCGAAGAGGGGGCCGTATATCTTTTTCGAGGACCGTTATGTCGGGAACCTGTCGGCTCTGTCCGCTGCAGGGACTGACAGACTGCTGGAGAGGCTCATTGCTGTCGTGGAGCGCGATTTGCTGACGGCGGAGCCTTTTGATCAGACCTTTGAGGATGAACTTTTGCGCCGGGCCAACGTAACGATCGATTACAGCAACAAGCAGGTGCTGTCGAAGGAAGACCTGTTCAAGATGCTGTACCGGACCCTTGAGGAGCATGCGGTGATTAACGTGCGGCTGTTTGATTATACGCAGGAACACCGCTATGAGGAAAAATATTTCTTCGGCGACGCCCGCAGCGAATTCATCCGGTATGCCCTCGCGGCAGACGAGACTTCACGGATCTACAAGCTGGGGGTCGTGCACGAGAAGCGCAGCAGCGGCGTCGAGAAGCTGAACCTGATGGGCGGATTCCATCTGGAGGACTTGATGTACTACCGCAACGGCAAAGCCTATTATGAGACGTACGTCCAGAACGGCTACGAATTTCACGGCGTGGACCCCGGGCAGCTGCCGGAGCTGCGGTAAGGGCCCGGGCGCCACTTAAGAAAGGAAGCATGGTATCATGCAGCGTAAAATCAATTTGCTTCTGCTGCTCCTCAGCCTGATCGGCGGCGCGGCCGGCTACGTGATCGGAGAGGTCGTGCTGCACGTGTGGGGCAGCGATCTTCCGCGAATCGTGGCCATTGGAATATATTTGGGGATTCTGGCTCTCTGCATCGGCACAGGCTGCCTGATCGCGGAGATGATGTCACCGCGCCTGAACGGACCGTCCTGGAGGCAGCGGTATTTGGGGACTTCCTGGAAATTGCTCGTGCCGGCCACGTTGGTGCTGGTCTTCGTGCTGGGTCTGATTTTGGAGTTCGTCTACGAAATCAATCCCGGACATGCCAAGCCCGTCAAGGACATTGCCCTGGTCATCGACAACTCTGGAAGCATGGGGCAGACCGATCCGGACAATGACCGCTACACCGCGGCCAAAAGCCTGATCAACCGGATGGACAGCGACAACCGGGTGGCGGTGATGGTCTTTAATGACCAGACTACCCTGCTGCAGCCGTTCATGAAGGTCAAAAATAAGGACGCCAAGAGTAAGGTCATCTCCGAAATTGACGGGCTTGAAGCAACCGACGGGGGAACGAACATCAGCCTGGCGCTGGCGGATACGATGAAGCATATCGAGGAGACGAACGACGCCAGCCGGAACACGATGGTCATTCTGCTGTCGGACGGCATTAGCGATGTCGACCTGAACAGTGCCCTAGCAGCGTACAAGCAGCGCCATATCGCCGTCAACACGATCGGGCTCAGCCTGGTTCAGGCGGATGGAGCACAGCTGCTGCAGGACATTGCCCGGGAGACGGGCGGGCAGTATTACGACGTGACCAATGCGGGCGACCTGTCGCTGGTTTTCCAGCAAATCTATGAAGACGTGGGCGATCGGACGCTTCTGACCGAACGGACCGGCCCGACGCAGGACAGCGTCTATTACCGGGCGCTGCACATTGCCTTCATCGCCATTATCGGCGGGGCGATCGGCCTGTCCCTCGGCCTTGTTTTCGACAACCGGTATCTGGCCCGCAGCTTTGGCATTGGCGGCGTGGTGTCCGGTTTGATCGCCGGAGCTGTGCTTGAATTCGGCCTGTCGGGCCACACCGTTGGGGACGAAATGGTTCGCCTGCTGTCATGCCTGATTCTGGCCGGCGTGCTGGCTCTGTTCACCGGCGTCATTCCGGTGAAGGAGAACGGCAAACTGGCGACCGGTCTTCAGCGTCCGGGACAGGCCGGGCGGACGCAGTCCGGCTTCGACCGGCGCCAGAAAGACAACACGAGCAGAGGATTCTAAGCAAGGAGGCGTATGACTTATGCGGTTTATCGATGCCCAGCCGGGCGACCCGGTCATCCGCGGCTTGTCCCACCAGCTGGACGAGGACCGCTGTACCCTCCGCTGGCAGTGGCCGGAGGGGATTCAAGCCGTGTATATCGGCAGAGCCTTTGACATTCTTGCGGAGGATGCGGGGGAGGGCGGGGTTTCGGTTCCGTCCGACCCGCCTTCCGGTAAGCTTAGGCTGTATACCCGAAACGAATACAAAGCGAACAACGGTTACCACGACCGGATCGAGGGCGTCGGGCGCGTCGTCTACACCGTCTACGCATCGGTAACGGAGCAAGGTGAGGCCGTACTGTTCCGCCAGCCTGACGGGGCCAATCGCGCCGTCTTCAGCACAGGCAAAGCCCGCGTGACCGTCTCCATCCGCGAGAAGGGCGGATGGCTGCAGAAGTTCAAAACCGTGGAAATCCGGGTGACGACCGAGGTTCCGATCCCTAAGGAAGCGCTCTGCTACGTCAAAAAGCAGGGAAGCTCCCCCGCCCACAAGGAAGACGGAACGGTGTATCCGTTCGTCATGGACTTCGCGGCGGGCAAAAACGTGCTGCCCGTCATCGAGGTGGGCAAAAACGACTACGTACGCCTGTTTTTTACGGACGGGGAGAAGTACGGGCAGCTGTACGAGTTACGCTCCATATAGGTCGCTCCATATATGCCCCTGCGGCTTCTCTTGAAATCGTGTTATTTGGATGAGATTAGAAGGGAATAACACGATTTCAAAGGAAGCACGTAAACTCTCCGGTCCATATATTCCGCTTGGCAGGGGGCAATTTGTGGGTAGACTCAGGATGCTCCATATCGACATGGCGGGAGGCGCTTGTGGGCGGACTCGGGGTGCTCTATGTTCGCTTGGCTGGGAGAATTGTGGGCAGATTCAAGGTGCTTCATATCCCGCTTGGCAAGGGGGCTTGTGGGCGGACTCAGGGCGCTCTATGCTCGCTTGGCAGGAGGAAGCTGTGAGCAGACTCAGAGGAGCGGGCGGAAGCTGATTAGCTCGAAGATGGCAGGTGTGAGCCGCCTCGGGGTTCTGGGGCAGGCCATGCCGGCTGCTTGTGGGTAGGGAATGTACGATAAAATACAGAGATTAAACATATGAACTATTAAACTAGTGAAATTAAGGGTTAGAGTGAACGGAACTAGATTCAAGGGCGGATTGCTTGCTTTAAGAGACGAATTACAGGACTAAACGTTCGCAAGCTTGCGGAATCGACCTGTAAAGTTGCAGAATGGAGTTTGAAGGTTCGCGGTAGAGTTAAACGTTAGATCTGCAGAACAAATAGATTAGCAGAACGAGAAGATGACCAGAACGAATAGATTAGCAGGACGTATACATTAAGAGAGCAGAGCTTTGAGAGAAGTGCTTGGAGTTTGAAGAGCGTAAAGCATTAAAGCTTAAAGATTATAGCTTGGAACTTAGAACTTGATGATCAGAGATTAGAATGATGATCAGAGATTAGAATTTGGAGCCTAGGGAAGATCATAGCGTTAAGGGCAGGCTGAGCTGAATGCCGAGCTAACAGAACTCCCTAAGGCTTATGCAGCGCGAGGGTCTGGAGAAGAAGGACTGCTTGAGATGACCCAGCGGAGAGGACGGAATCATTCTGGAGAAGCGGCAGCGGTCGCCTTTGCCTCGGAATTTCAACCTTTAACAGGGTTAATCAAATCAGGAAATTTGGAGGCAACAGCGATCGGAAGAATGATCCGGCATCGGAGCGGGCTTTAGCTTCCATGCCACGGCTCGAAGAAGTCCTTCTCGATGTTTTGCTTTCGCAAAACGAGAGATATCAGCGGCTCTAATGAGCCAGCTCACGAAAAGGCATCAGCGGCTCTCCGAGCCAGCTCACGAAAAGGCATCAGCGGCTCTCCGAGCCAGCTCACGAAAAGGCATCAGCGGCTCTAATGAGCCAGCTTACGAAAAGCATCAGCGGCTCTTCGAGCCAGCTTACGAAAAGCATCAGCGGCTCTTACGAGCCAGCTTTTTAACATAGAAGCACTGGGAAGGGGGAACGAAAGCACCATGGGCATTTTTGACAGGTTCAAGAGAAAGCCGGAGCCGGAGCCCCGGCCATTGTTTTACGATATCGTATGTCCTTACTGCTTCAGCAAATTTTCGCCGGAGGAGGTCGTGTTCCGCGCCGCCCATCATCGGGAGGACGATGAGGATTACGCGCTCCGTGAGGATGAGGAGCTGAACCGCTACCGGGAACGCTTCGGCTTGGATTCGGTGTACGACATGGAAGCGATCCTCTATCCGCGGGACATTCCCGAGGAGCATCAAATCTACTCCGATCATGTGCTGATCGGGTTGAACGACCGCTACGGGGTGGTCACGCGCAGACGGCTGTGCCCGAAGTGCCATAACGAACTTCCGGTAACGGCGGGCAAAGTGCCGAGCAATATCATTTCGATCATCGGCGCATCGCAGGTCGGCAAATCGGTGTATATGACCTCGCTGATCCATACGCTTCAGCATATGACGGCGGACCATTTCGATGCGGCCTGCATGCCGCTGAATGCGGAGATCAGCCGTAAGTTCCGTACGATGTACGAGGAGCCGCTGTTTGAACGCGGGGACCTGCTCGCCTCCACGCAGAAGGAGAAGATGCAGGAGCCGTTTATTTTCCAATTCGTGTTCAAGGACGAGACCAAACCGCCGCTTACGCTGGTGTTCTTCGATGTGGCCGGTGAGGGCATGGTCGACGAGGACTACCTCGGTCTGCACGGGCAGCACATCAAAAACTCCGCGGGTATCCTGTTCATGGTCGATCCGCTGCAGATCCGCTCGATCCGCGAGAAGATCCGCCTGAATATAGGTGACCAGCCTGGCGAATGGGTGTCGCAGTACGACGAGCCGCGGGACGTGGTGCTGACCCTGTTCGGCGACTTTATCGCCTACGAGGACAAGGGCAAGACCGACATACCGACGGCCGTGGTGCTGACCAAGAGCGACATGCTCCACTCGTTGAAGGACGAGGACGGCGAGTACGTGAAGTCGAACAGCAACATTTTCAACAACATGGTGCACCGCAAATCTTTGAATCTGACCGAGTTCGAGAATATCGACGGGGAAATCCGCCGCTTCATCGAAAAGGTCGACCGGCCGTTTAAGGGGACGATGGACGTGTACTTTTCCAATACGGCTTATTTCGCGGTGTCTGCGCTGGGCAGCAATCCGGTGGGGCAGAAGCTGCAAAGCGTGGTCAGCCCGATCCGGGTCGATGAGCCCTTTATCTGGCTGCTGTACAAGCTGAAATACATCGAGGGGAGAGAAGACTAGTGCCTGATTTCACTCCCGAAAAAGTTCAGCAGCAAATGTATACCCGCGAACGGCGCGGGATTTTCCGCTCCACCGAAGGTTTTGATACGATCGCCAGATCGCTGGGGCTGGAGCATGGTTTTATTAAAAAGGTGCTGCATCCGTTCTGCCAGTACGACGCCCCGGCGGAGCTGACCGCGCGGAGCGAGAAGGAAGCGGCCGCTTATCCGGACGCCCTGCATCTGTTTCAGGCCGAGACCGGGGAAACGGTTCTGGGACGGAGCGTGTACCAGCCGGCGGATTTTACGGGCCTGCGCAGCGCCTTTTTTACCCATAACTACGTACTCCCTCCGGGCTGGATGGAACAGGCGGGCACAGATTACCGCAAGCTGCTGAACGCCCAGTTTGCCGATCAGTACGACATTGAGCAGGGGACGGATCTTCCCGAACTGGTGGACCTTCCGGAGGCGGAAGGCGCGCAGGAAATGGCGCCGGCCGAAGTGATGGCGCTCCTGGAGGAGCTGCACATCGACGAGAAGGTGTACAAGCAGCTGCTGTTCGCGGCCATGTCGTCCATATCGGGCAAAAAGAAGGTGTACATCGTCCTGGACGTTCCGGTGGAACAGTTATCCGTCAAAGCTCGCCAGCTGCTGAATGTGCTGTACGGCAGCCTGCCTTACGCGCTTCGCCGCGAGCTTGGATTTCTGACTTATGCCAAAGAGCCGCAGAGCAAAAAGGGCATCCACCTGACCTTTGTGGAAAAAGGGGGCCTGCGCCTCGGCGACCGCAGCGTCGAGAAGGATTATTTGTTTGAGCTGGCGGCGCGCCGCGTCATCAACGTGGACCTGGACTGGTCGAAGCAGCCTTATCTGGATTTTGCCTGGACGAATCTGCGGAATCCGGAGCGGGCGGCGGATTTTTATGCTTTTGCCGACCAAATGATGGAGGGCATGGAGCCGATCCGGCGCATTTCAGTTGCGGGATACCATGAGCTTTGCGTGCTGTACCAGATCGATCAGGGGCGGGAAGATCTGTATACGGTGCATCCCGGCCCGGTGCTCCGCTGCATTCTCGAATACCTGTCCACGCCCGGGGCGCTTCATGCCAAAGCGCGGCTGAATCAGCTGTTCTTGACGCGTTTTGACCGGGAGCTGGACCGGGTGAAGCTGGCCGAGGTGCCCGGCACGGACATCATCGAGAGCATCAAGGATTACTACGCCATCGACGGCAAAAATTTCGGCCTGCGGATCGTGGAGTACTTCATCCGTACGATCAACAATGCGCTGTCTCAGCAGCGTGAGGATATTGCGCAAGCAGCGTACGGCATGCTGGAGGGCACGCCGGCTTTAAGCCGTGCTTTCTTCGCCCGCGTGCTCAGCAGCCCGGGTCTGCCCGGCTTACTTTTCGAGCCTTATATCGAGAAGCAGCTGAAACAGGCCGCCACAGCCAGCGATCTGGTTAAACTCGCCGGTGCGTGGGTGCAGAATCATCCGATCGTGCTGGAAAACACCGTGTTCACCAAGCTTGCGGACACGCAGCTGATGGACAAGCTCGGCCGGGAGTCCGATCCGGTCCGCGCCGTAAACGCGGTGATGGACCAGCTGGATGATCTCGAGCGGGATCCGGGCCGCGGACTGGGCCAAATCGAAGGCGGATCGCGGTTTGTCGACCGGCTGGTGTATGCGGCCAATCTTTTTTTGCTGAAAGATCTGGATTTGGAACGTCTTTCGAGGGAGCAGCTGCTCGATATTGGATTTCTGCGGGAGCCGAAGGAATTGAGATCGTGGGTATCCCGCTTCGATGCGCGGGTCCGTTCCAAAGCGAATGTGATGCTGTCGCTCTATCAATGGTTCGGTACCGACCATCCGAAAAGGGAGGACGTGCTGGACGGATTGTCCTTTGCCGAGAGGGACCAAGTGCAGCATATCGGCCGCAACTGGCTGAAGCGGGAAGTGAAGCCGGAGGTGTTCGATTGGATTACCCTGGCCTTCTGCCAGGACGTGGAGACCGGAGCGGTGGACTACGGATCCCTGCTCGATTTCGTGTATAAATACGGAGACAGCCCGGAGACGGTGTACGAGTATATCCAGTGGTCGGCTAATCAGCCGCTGTTTGTGCGTCCGCGCGGCTTGGTACCGGCGTACGCCGCGGCGATCGTGTCGTTTATTAAAAGAAATGACCCGGGCGCGTTCCGGAACAAAGACAAGGTTAAACGATACTTTGACTCCGCTCCGCCGGCGCTTCAGCCCGCCTATGCCCGAGCACGGGGGGAGCTGGCGCCTTCGTGGATGAAGTTTTTCAGAAACAACCGCAAGCCGATCATGCTCAGCTCGGTACTGCTGATCGTTGTGATCGCGGCAGGCGTTACGATGCTGACGCTGCAGGCGAACGGCGCCTTCGACCGGAAGGCGGACCCTGTAGACGTGAAGAAACCGCCGGTCGCATCCCAGCCTCCGGCGACGGAGACGGCAACGGAAATTCCCCTGCTGACGGCGGAGCAGGTCAAGGATGGGGATCAAGGGGAGACGACGGAGCTCACCTTCCACTTCAAGCAGCCGGAGGCCTGCCGGAACTTCAAGGCAGGCGAGGTGACCGTCTTGGATAAGGATGGTAACATCCTGTTCGAGGCGATTGATCCGCAGACGGTTAGCCAGTGCGCGGCGGATCCGGACGCGGGAACGGATTCCGTGTCCGGAGATGCGTCTGCAGACAAGTCAACCGACGGACAGACCACCGATTCGGCGGGAACGTCGGGCACCGATGCGACGGACAGCGGTCAGAACGGCGAGTCCTCAGGGGTCTCCGGTACGGATGCGGCGAAGGACGGACAGGCGGATACCGGCGGGTCCTCCACCGGGACGACGAAAGCCGCGGATGGAACAGCGGGAACGGATTCGAACGGCGAGGGGACGGGTACCAACCAGGCGGCTGATAGTACGACCGGCAGTGCCGGCGGAAAAGACGATGCGGCCGCAGGCAGCGGAGACAGCAGCAACTCTACCTCCGGAGAAGAGACGGACGGTGCGGGAACTACGGGCACGGTGGGTTCCGGTACGGTGCTCACGGACGAATACATCAGCACCGTAACCTTGAAGCTGGGCAAAAAGCTGGACATTGCCAAGATTGAAAAAGTCAATGCGTCCGGCGGATCGTTCGTCTTGACCGCTGATCACGGGCAAGGAAATACGGATCAGGGATCCGTAGACACGTCTGATGAGAAGGCATCAGACGATCAGCTGTCGACCGAAGGAAAATAGGGCCGGGCGTCAGTGGCAGAACAGGTCTCATTCCCAACTCGAGTTAAAGAAATCCCCTCAGTCGCATGTATGATGCGACTAAGGGGTTTTTTTTAAGCTTTCATTTGCGGGGAATCCGGGTTAAGCTGCATAAATTCGATGCGATTGCCGTCCGGATCCTTCGCCCAGCACTGCCAGTTGGAGTCTTTGCCCTGCTTGGGCTCCACGTCCAAGGGGACCCCGCTCCGTTTCAAATGGGCGGCAATTTCTTCGATGCTGTCCACTTCCAGGCATAAATGAGAGAATCCGATGGGGCGCTTCACCGCAGCAGGTTTACTTTCAGCACCATGGAACAGTTCAATAAACTGGCCGTCGCGGACTTTAATATACTCGATCCAAGGGTTGCCATGATCATCCTCAATCGAAAAAGCCTTTTTGAATCCGAGAATGCCGCAGTAGAAATCAATCGATTTGTTCATATCGGCCACATCAAAGGCCAAATGCCCGATCCCTTTAATCATCCGGTATACCTCCCGTACATTGAAATAGAATCAAAAATCGGTATGGCTCGCTGCCTATAGGTAACGCTTACATCGTATCCGATCGAGGGAATATTGGCAATTCGGTTTTTTGTTGGTTTGTTATAATGTTCGGTTTTTTTAATATATAATCTATTATTCGGTTTGTTTATTCAGATGTTTGCTGGCATATACGAACGATACGTAAGTAATATGTTGACACATTCGTATTTATCCATTACACTAACTCCTGTAAATGATAAATATGGATACATTGTTCGTATAACCTCAATGATATGGTTTGAGGGTTTCTACAAGGGGCCGTAAATCCCTGGCTACGAATAGGCTGCTTTGCATACCTATTCTATGCCGGGGGTTTTTTGTTGTTTGCGGATATCCCGGCCTGGCAGGCAGCGGGCACCCCGCTTTGTCGCTTGTTGTGAAGACGCGCTCGGTCCGGGCTTTCCTGGTGATGGCCTACCGGATCTAACCCATTTCAGGAGGAACATGATGAGTAAATATGATGTCATTGTCGTTGGAGCCGGTCCGGCCGGCATTTTTGCCTGTTATGAATTCACTTTGAAGGCGCCTCACCTGAAGGTGCTTCTGGTGGATAAAGGGCATGATATTTACCGCCGCAGCTGTCCGATTCTGGAGGACAAAATCAAGTTGTGTCCGCCTGCCGGCGGCCGTAAGGAATTTGCAGGCTGCGTTCCCGCCTGCTCGATCACAGCGGGCTTCGGTGGAGCCGGAGCTTACAGCGACGGAAAATTTAACATTACGACCGAATTTGGCGGCTGGATGACGGACTATCTGCCTCCATCCAAAGTGCTCGAGTTGATTGGGTACGTGGACGAGCTGAACTTGCAGCATGGCGCCACGACGAATATTACCGATCCGACGACGGACGTCATCCGGGGCATCGAGCAGCGTGGTTACGCCGCGGGATTGAAGCTGCTGCGGGCACAGGTGCGGCATCTCGGCACCGAGCAGAACCTGGAAATTTTAAAATCGATCTACGAGTTTCTGAACACGCGCATCGACATGATGTTCAAAGCCGAGGTGGAAGACATACTCACCGTCAAAGAAGACGGCGGCCATACGGTGGAGGGCATCGTCTTGAAGAACGGGGACAGCTATGAGGCTAGCCGAGTCATCATCGCCCCAGGCCGGGACGGGTCAGCTTGGCTGACGAGCATCCTGAAGAAGCGGCGGCTCAAAATGTACAACAATCAGGTCGACGTCGGCGTTCGCGTTGAAACCTCTGACGTGGTGATGTCGGAAATCAACCAGCATCTGTACGAGGGGAAATTTGTGTTTAACACGTCTGTCGGAACCCGGGTTCGCACGTTCTGCAGTAACCCTTCCGGCCATGTCGTGGTCGAAAACCACAGCGGCGCTATGGCGGCCAACGGCCATTCTTTCAAGGATCCGGCGCTGGGCTCATCCAACACGAACTTTGCGCTGTTAGTCTCGCATAAATTTACGGAACCGTTCGATAAGCCGAACGAGTATGCCCGCGAAATTTGCAAACGGGCCAACGACCTGTCGAGCGGCGGGATTATCGTCCAGAAATACGGGGATATTTTGCGCGGACGGCGCTCGACCGAAGGGCGGATTCGGGAAGGATTTTTGGAGCCGACCCTGAAGGAGGCCGTGCCGGGGGACCTTGGTCTTGTTCTGCCTTACAATACGATGAAAAGCCTGATCGAAATGGTCGAGGCGCTGAACCATGTCACGCCGGGCATCGCTTCGGAGCATACGCTTTTCTATGGCGTCGAAGCCAAGTTTTACTCCGCTCGTCCAAAGCTGTCGGAGACGTTGGAGACGGAAATCCGCGGCCTGTACTGCGGTGGCGACGGGGCGGGGATTACGCGCGGTTTGGCCCAAGCCGGGGCGGCCGGCGTGTGGATCGCCCGCGGGATTGTGGAGTCGCTGGCCCGGTAAACATCCGAGGCGGCACCGGTGCTCAATTCGAATGCTGCATAACGGTGTGGAAATTGCTTCAGGTGAAACGAATAACGATGGTATTGCGGACGTTCTTCTTCCATCAGAATCGTCAGCGATAGATCTGGGGGCCTTTGAATGAACCGGACGACATTGAAAGCTTGATCCCGTTAGGGAAACCTTTCAGTGTCCGCTATGCAGTCCCTTCGACTTACTGAAATTTTCAAATATAGTCCATAAACCACCACACCCCGGACAGGATCGCCTCCTGCCCGGGTTGTTTTTTTATATATCTACCTGTTCTCCCATCTGATACGATGTTGTTGAATTTAATGGTATGAATTTCTGGGGGTGAACCGCTTGAGAATCATGATTGTAGACGATGAGCCGCGGCACCGCCGGGGCATGGCCGGAATGCTGCTGGCGAGCCGGCCTGGCTGCGAGGTATTTACGGCCGGGGACGGAGCCAAAGCGCTTGAAATGGCCGGCATCGACCGGCCTGACGTCATTTTTACGGACATCCGGATGCCGCAAATGGACGGGCTTACGTTCCTGCGCCGATTGAAGGAAGCCTTGCCCTACAAGCCGCGGGTCGTAATGCTGTCCGCGTATAACCTTTTCGAATATGCCCAGGAGGCATTGCGGCAAGGGGCCTTTGATTATTTGTTAAAACCGGTCGATGTCGACAAGCTGGAAGAAGTGCTGGTTCGCCTGGAAAGCATCCATCGGGAGGAGCGGGAAGCGAGGGTCCAAACCAAGGTGCTGGAGGAACAAATGACGGCAGCCTCATTGGCCCATCAAGGACGCTTAATGCAGCAGTGGCTGTCCGGCAGCCTGAGCGGGGAGGAGGAACGGAGCTGGCTTTCAACCGGAAACGCGGATGGCCAGGGTTTGGTCATCGTTTCGGAACTGGAGCCGGCCAGCGGAAAAGGAAGCGACTTTGCCACGAAATATCCGCAGCGTGAGATGCTATCCGAGCTCCGAACTTCATTACCTGACACTTACATTGAACCCCGCTCCACCTCCCTGCAGGCCGACAGGCTGCACCGCGCGCTGGAACGCGCCTGGTCTACCTTCGGTACGGCTTTTACGGTCGCATGGGATGTGGCGGATTGGACGCGGCCAAGGTGGGTCACGATCCTTCAAGCCGGCGCAAGTCTCGGTGAAAGACGGGAAGAAATCCGCAGGGTTGTTACAAGTCTTCAGACGGAGCCTGCCGGCGGGGGATCCCCTGGACGATGGGTGCATGCCATCGGGGATGAATGCGTTGATCTGACCGAGGGTGGGCCGCAGTCTTACAGAACGGCTTTGGCTGCGCTGTCGTATCTGTTTTACGACCAGCATGGCGCCGTGTTGTTCCATGACGAGCTTCTGCCCGTGCGTCCGGTTTTAACGTGCTCCGCGGCAGAGCTGCTTGATCTTCTCCATACCAGCGATGAGGATGCTGCCAAGGAGCTGTGCCGCAAGGCCGTGACCGCCATGTCGGCTGACGGCATGGCTGATCCGCAGACCGTCAAGGACCAAACTTGCCTGCTCCTGCTGAAGCTGGCGGACAGCAAACCGGGGTTGGGGCTGAACGAGGTGGTGGAAGAGGCCGTGCAGCATATCCGCTCCTGCCGCCGTTTTTCGGAAATGCTGACGATTTTGGAAGCGGCGCTCGGGCGAATCGGCAGCACGCTGAAGGAACAGAAAAAAAGCAAACGCGAGCTCGTGATCGACAGCTGCCTGGACCTGATGCGCGAGCGGTACATGGACGATTTATCCCTGGAATCGGTGGCGGAATCGTTCCGCTTCAACCCGTCTTATTTCAGTACATTGTTCAAGGAGGCAACGGGGCGCTCCTTCTCCGATGTTCTCATTGAGATCCGGATACGTAAAGCCGAAGAACTGCTGCGGGACGGCAGCAGATTAAAGGTCTATGAGATCGCCGAAAGATGCGGTTTCCGCGACACCAAATACTTTTCCCGGAGCTTCAAAAAGCATGTCGGCGCTACGCCGGAAGCGTACCGGCATTGGGCCAGACAGCAAAAATCAGGGGAGGGGAGCTCCAGATGAAATTCCGCTCCAGACTCCTGGCCAGCTATTTGGTTCTCATCGCGCTGCCTTTACTGCTGCTAAGCTTCATTTATTACCGGAACGGCTTGAGCTCAATGCGGGATCAGGCGCAAAACAGCGTGCTCGAGATCGTCAAGAAGAGCAATGAGGTCATGGACACGAAGCTGAGGAAGGTAGACCAAGGCAGTTTGGCTTTGTTCGTGGACCGGGACCTCTTTCGGATTTTCAATCGGCTGGATCCTTCCGTCCCGTCGGAGCTGCTGAATGCGGACAGGCAGGTGTCGGCCATTCTGAGCAAGTATTTTACGCAAAATGAGGATGTGTACACGTACCAGCTGTGGACCTCCTATTACAGTTTCGGCTCACAGCGGAATCTTCCGCAGGGCGATCCGACCCGCACGGCGCTGTATAAGGAGGCGGAGGCAGCACATGGCAAAATGGTCTGGTACCCTACCTACGATTTCGTCCAAATGTTCGATCAGCCCTGGCTGCAAAACAGCGATATCGATTACCGGTACATGTTTTCCGCCACCCGCCTAATGGAATTTTCCTATGTCGATAACTCCACGCTTGCAAGGATGAAGCCTGACGTAGAGAGGCCGGTGTTGACGATCGGCTTCAGGGCGGACTTTTTCAACTCCCAATTCGAGCAGAGTATTCCTGCAGGCTCAAGCTATTTGGTCATCGATCCGGATAACAAGGTCGTGGCCAGCTCGGATGCCTCCCAGGTGACCAAGGTGTTCAATGAACAATGGGTAGATGCCATTCGAAAGACGGGCAGCGGAACGCAGAGATTGGTGCTGCATGGCGAAAAGACGATCCTTTGCTTCGACCGCTCCCCCGTAACCGGCTGGCTCTCGGTGGTCATGATTCCGGAATCCACGCTCGTCCGCGGCTTTATTCCGACCATCCGCACGTCGACGATCGTGCTGGCCATGCTTCTGGCGTTGATTGCGTACTTGTTCGCTTACTTTATCGTCCGCAAAATCACGGGGCCGATCCGGCAGCTTTTCACCGCCATGCGCTCGGTCGGAGAAGGGGACTTTCAGACGCGGGTGGAGGTCCGGACCCATGACGAGTTCGGGGTGCTGCTCCAGCGGTTCAATCGGATGAATTCGCGCATCGAAACGCTGGTAAAGGAAAACTACGAAATCCGGATCAAGGAGAAGGAGGCGGAAATCATGGCGCTCAACATGCAGATGAATCCGCATTTTCTCTACAATACGCTCAACATTATGAACTGGATGGCCATCGAATCGGGACAGAAGGAGCTGAACCGGATGCTCGTCCGCCTGTCCAATATGCTGCACTACACCTCGCGCAAGGACTGGGGGGCCGTAACGATCGCCGAGGAGCTCGAATGGATGAAGGACTATTTTTTTATTATGGAGGCCCGCTTCGAATCGAAGTTTTCGGTTCATTTTGGCATCGTCCCCGAGCTGCTGGATACGCCGGTGCCGAGGCTGCTGTTTCAGCCGTTCGTCGAGAATGCCATTCTTCACGGTTTCGAGCAAATGGAAGAGGGAGGGCGCATCGAAGTTACCGGAAGGATCAAGGACGGGGTACGCATGCTGGTGGTGTCGGATAACGGGCGCGGCATGAGCCGGGAAACGGTTCACCGGATTTTGTATGCAGAGTCCGCCTCGATCGGCATCAAAAACACCATTTCCCGCATTCGTCTCGCGTATGGGGACGAGTACGGCGTCGATATCGAATCCGCCTTAGGTCAGGGAACACGCGTTATCATCACACTTCCCCATCGCCCTAATCAAAGTCCACTATTCCAAAAATAATCCGGTTTTGAAAGCGCTGCCTTAAATCTATAATCAAAGGCAACATAGGCTGCAGCTATGAAATCATTCGTAACGCAGGAGAGGGGTTAAAGTTAATGTTGAGAGCACATCGAAAACCGCTGACGGCCATGATTGCGTTTCTGCTCACGGCCGGATTGCTGCTGAGTGCCTGCACCCGGTCGGAGGAAAGCGGCGGGCCAGGAGCTGGAAGCGCTAATAAGGAAGCAACACAGGCTGACTCCGGGGAACCCATCAAGCTCCGTCTCACCTTATGGGGAGCGCCTAATGAAATTGCAGTCAACAAAAAGGTAATCGCCCGGTTCGAAGCAGAACACCCCAACGTTAAGGTGGAATTGCAGCAGATCCCTACCGATTACGACACAAAGCTGACGACCATGGTTGCAGGCAACGATGAGCCGGATGTGGCTATGATGGAATCGGCGACGATCGCCTTTCCGCTTGCGGAGCAGGGGAAATTCGTGAATCTTCAGGAATATCTGGACAACGATCCCGAAATAAAGGCCGATACTCTGGTGCCGAATATCACCTATTCCTCGGAGCCCGGCAACATCATCGGTATTGCCCCCGGCCCGGAATCGTTTACGCTTTTTTATAACGAAGATGTCTTCAAGGAAGCTGGGTTGACGCCGCCGCCTTCAAAGGTATCGGAAGCGTGGACCTGGGAACAGTTCGTGGACACCGCTAAGAAGCTGACCCTGGATAACAAAGGCCGGAACGCGGATGATCCGAATTTTGATCCGAAAAACATTAAACAATACGGGGTGAACCCCGGCAACTGGTGGGGATCGTACAGCAGCTTTATTTACTCGAACGGCGGCGACTTTGTCTCCCCGGACGGCAAGACGTTTGCTTTGAACCAGCCGGAAGCTGTCGAGGCGCTGCAAAATATCGCCGACCTGATCAATAAGTACCACGTTGCTCCGTCACCGCTGCAGGCCAAGAACATTCCGGCAACGAATGTGGCTCTGCAGACGAGAAAAGTGGCGATGGTGATTGACGGACAATGGAACACCAGCACACTTGCGGAGTCGAAAGTTCACTTTAACGTCGGGGTGCTTCCTGTCATGAAAAAGCCGGCGACCACGGTAGTTTGCGCTATGTTCTCCATCTTTAAATCCACCAAGCATCCCCAAGAGTCCTGGGAGCTGCTCAAGGCGCTCATTGACCCGGACGCGTCGATCGATATGCTGACTTACGGCACCTGGATGCCTTCGCTGAAGGACTGGTATACGGATGATGCCCTGCTGGGCAAATGGGCGGTGAATCAGCCTTCCCGGCCATCAGGCTACAAAGATGCGGTGATTGACGTTGTGCTGAATCATAGCCATGCTACGCCTACCGGCTACGTTAAAAATTTCAACAAAATCATGGATATCGTCAATCCTGCCATGGATAACGTATGGCTGGGCAAGACAACGGCCAAGGAGGCCATGGACAGTATCGCCGCCAAAGCTCAGGCCCAGGTGCAGGGGCGCCGTGACGTGAAATAGGAGACAGGAGGTACGCATGCAGACGAACATTCCGATGAACGTTCCGGTTCCCGCACGCCGCAAGGCGGGCGTGCGGGAGCGCAAAGCTTTGTTCTACGGGCTGCTGTTCACGGCTCCGGCGGTGCTCGGATTTATCCTGTTTACCGCCGGTCCCATGATCGCGAGCTTTGTACTGAGTTTGACCGATTACAACGTATTCAAGGAGTCGGTGTCATTTATCGGCTTCGACAACTATACCCGGCTCTTCTCCGGCCAAGACGAGAGCTTCTACCGCTCGCTTGGCGTCACGTTTTATTTTGTCCTGCTGCGGGTGCCGGCCTGCATCATCATTTCCTTCATCATCGCACTGCTGCTGAACATGAACATTAAGGCCCGCGCCTTGTTCCGGACGATCATTTATCTGCCGAGCATTGTGCCGGCGGTGGCATCGGCGATGATTTGGATGTGGCTGCTCAACCCGGATCTGGGTCTGATCAACATGATGCTGAAATGGCTTCATCTGCCGACGAGCGACTGGATTTTTTCCGAAAAGAGCGTCATTCCCTCCATCGTGCTGACGACGCTGTGGGGCATCGGAGGGACGGTCATCATTTTCCTGGCAGGCTTGTCCGGCATTCCCAAGCAGTACTACGAGGCGGTCGATGTGGACGGAGGCGGATGGTACCACAAGCTGCGTCATATTACGATTCCGATGGTAACGCCGACGATCTTTTTCAACGCGGTGATGACCATTATCAGTTCCTTCCAGGTGTTTAACGAGGCGTATATTTTGACTCAGGGGGGACCGAACGACAAGAGTTTGTTCTTCGTGTTCTATCTGTGGCGGACCGCGTTCCGGGATACGGAAATGGGCTATGCCTCGGCGCTGGCCTGGGTGCTGTTCGTGATCATTCTGGCGTTTACGTTCCTCGTATTCCGATCGTCGAAATCCTGGGTTCATTATGAAGGAGGCGGGCCGTCATGAGGGAATCCAGACTGAAACTGGGCGCGGGCTATGTGGCGCTTGGACTGATCTCGCTGCTTTTTATCATCCCGTTTATTTGGCTGATCCGGAGTTCGCTGATGGATTTATCGCAGATCTTCGTGATGCCGCCGGAATGGATTCCGCATCCCTTTCACTGGGACAATTACAAAAGGGCGCTTACGTCTCTTCCGTTCGGCACTTACTTTACCAATACGCTGATCATCGTGGCGAGCGTGCTGATCGGAACGGTGCTGACGAGCACGATCTCGGCGTTCGGGTTTTCACGGATCCGCTGGAAGGGGCGGGACGCCGTGTTCGCCGTCCTTCTGTCGAGCATGATGCTGCCGGGAGCGGTGACGCTCATCCCGAGCTTTCTCGGCTGGAAGGAGCTGGGGTTTTACGATACGTATTATCCGCTTATCGTGCCGTCCTTTTTCGGAGGCGGGATCTTCAATATCTTTTTGCTGCGGCAGTTTTATTTGTCGATTCCGAAAGACTTTGATGAAGCAGCCGTCGTCGATGGGGCGGGTTACTTTCAAATTTATTGGCGCATCATTCTGCCGCTCAGCCGCTCCGCGGTGATCGTTGTCGCTTTGTTCACCTTCCTGGGCACCTGGAACGACTTTATGGGACCGCTCATTTACTTGAAGAGCGACAGCCGCTTCACGCTGGCGCTAGGCCTGCAGATGTTCCAGGGCAGCTACTCGGCCCAGTGGGATCTGCTCATGGCGGCCTCTGCGGTGGTTATTCTCCCGTGCGTTATTATTTTTTTGCTGGGACAGCGTTATTTTCTAGAAGGAATTACCCTGACGGGGTTGAAAGGTTAAGCATCACGGCATATTGCATGAAGGGAGAGGGTGCAGGATGACAACGGCTCATTCGCAGCAGGGCTGGCAGGGCGTGCCTTTTACTCAGGTAAAGATTCAGGATGAACTGTGGAAGCAAAAGCTGGAGGTGTGCAAGCGGGTAACGCTCCGGACCTGTCTGGACAAATGCGAATCGACCGGGCGGATCAGCAATTTCGCCAAAGCGGCGGGCCTCATGGAAGGGCAATTCGAAGGGATTTATTTTAACGATTCCGATGTGTACAAAGTGCTTGAAGGCGCGGCATATTTGCTGATGGCGGACCGGGACCCCGAGCTTGAGGCGGAGATCGACCGGATCATCGGCTTGATTGCAGCAGCGCAGGAGCCGGACGGATACCTGACGACGTATTACACGCTTGAAGCTCCGGATCAGAAATGGACGGATATGGAAAAGCACGAAATGTATAACGGCGGCCACCTGATCGAAGCAGCGGTCGCGTATCACGCGGCTACCGGCAAGCGCACGCTGCTGGACGTGGCCTGCAAGCTGGCGGACCATTACGACAACCTGTTCGGGCCGGGCAAGCGGCACTGGGTGGAAGGCCATGAGGAGATCGAGCTGGCGCTGATTAAGCTGTATCACGCGACCGGTGAGGAGCGTTATTGGAAGCTCGCGTTGTGGCTGCTTGAGGAGCGGGGGCACGGGTATGGCCATGGCGCGATATGGGACCGCGAGGAGTGGGGACCGGCGTACTGCCAAGACGATGTGCCTGTCCGCGACATCGAGAAGGTGACCGGGCACGCCGTCCGTGCGATGTACCTGTACACCGCCATGGCGGATGTGGTGCTGGCGTCCGGGGACCGGACCTACGAGGACGCCCTGCGTAAAGTGTGGGCGCACACGGTGGAGCGGAACATGTACGTTACCGGAGGCATCGGGCCATCTCGGCATAATGAAGGGTTCACGCACGACTATGACCTCCCGAACGAGAGCGCTTACTGTGAAACCTGCGCCTCGATCGCGATGGTGTTCTGGAATCATCGGATGAGCCTGCTGTTTGGCGAGGCGAAGTACGCCGACGTCGTGGAACGCGCCATGTACAACGGGGCTTTGGCGGGAATCTCGCTGTCCGGCGACCATTTTTTCTACGTCAACCCGCTGGCGTCCCAGGGCGATCATCACCGGACCGAATGGTTCGATACGTCCTGCTGTCCGACGAATTTGGTACGGTTTCTGCCTTCGATCGGCGGATACAATTACGCCGTGAATGAGGAAGGCCCCGTCATGCTGCAGTTCGTCGCCGGCACGGCCGATCTGACGCTGAAGGACGGCAGCCGGGTTTTAATGAAAACCGTAACCCGCTATCCATGGGACGGGCACGTGCATATCGAGGTGGAGCCGGTCCAGGAAGCTGAATTCGCGGTGCGGCTGCGCCTGCCGGGATGGTGCCGCGGGGCGAAGCTGTCCATTAACGGGGAGGCGGTAGCCTCTGCGGATTGGACCGTGGACCGGGGATTTATCGTGCTCAGCCGCCGCTGGCAGCCGGGCGATACGATTGACTACGAGATGGAAATGCCGGTTCAGCAGGTGCACGCGCGGCCGGAGGTCGAGGCCGACCGGGGCCGTGTCGCGGTTCAGCGCGGGCCGCTGGTGTACTGCCTGGAGCAGGCGGATAACCCGGCACTCGCTTATGATGGGTTTGCGGTCCGGCCGGGGATTTCTTTTGGCCTGGAGCCGCGGGACGAGCTGGGCGGCATCGTTGCGCTCACCGGGTTCGACGGGCAGCGGCAGTACCGCTTCGTTCCGTATCATTTATGGGACAACCGGGAGCCGGGATTTATGCAGGTCTGGCTGAAGGAAGAAGAGGACGGGCGGCTGTACTCGGTGTAGGGTTCAGTAATATTAAAGATGAGAAGCGCCGTGGAAAGGATTCCGGTGCTTTTTGTTTTGCGGTTCGGTTTGATGGGGATGTGCTAGAGATAGAGACAAGATTAGGCGGAAATAGATGCAAAAGTGCATCTTACGTGAACATTATTCGGCGTTATGGAGAAAACAGCTGCAAAAGTACGGTGTGCAAAAGTGCATCTAATTTAGGTGGATACGGCGGATTTTGGCCCAAAGACTAAAAATAAGTGCATTATCGCAGCTAATTTGCTCGAAACCCCTGATTCCGACAAAAATGGATGCATTTTTGCAGCTAATTCACTTTTAAACGGCCCCTAAGACCACAAACTACGAAAATGGCGTCGCTCCCCGGCCAACTCAGTGCTGCGAATATTTCGCCGCTCTTTGAGCCGCTCAGCACTATGAATAAGGCCCGCTTTCGGGGTTACTCACCACTCCGAATAATAAGTTTCCGCTCTCCAGGTCACTCACCGCTGCGAAGACCTCGCACGTTGCGGAGGATCATTCGGATGTGAGAAAGCCGCCCACGCTTGGCTTTTTCTCATGTGTTCCCGGATAGGCCCGCGTGCCTCCGCCTGTTGCTACGGGTTTCGTTATCTTGCGCTTATACTTGGGAAGCCTTCCAAGCTATCGCCGACGGCAGTATACTTAAGCCGAGATAATTCCTAAGGTGGCTGCAGCCCTACAGGATATCCCTTCGTCATAGACTTTTACAAATGAATAGGGGGAAGTGAGAGGATGCTTAAAACGATAGAACCCAATATTCTCTACTTTGGCACACCTGTAGTTCTGGTCAGCACCTTGAATGAGGACGGTTCGGCCAATTTGGCCCCGATGTCGTCCGCCTGGTGGTTGAATCAGTCCTGCATGCTCGGCATGAGCGGCAAATCGAAAACCGTCCAAAATATCAAGCGTGAGCGCGAATGCGTGTTGAACCTGCCTTCGGCGGATCTGGTCAGCCAAGTGGACCGCCTGGCTCTGACGACAGGGGCGAGTCCCGTCCCTGCCTACAAAGCGGAGATGGGTTACCAATATGAGCCGGATAAGTTCGGCCTATCCGGGTTTACGCAAGTCCCGTCGGAGCTGGTGAAAGCGCCGCGGGCGGGGGAATGCCCGGTTCAACTGGAGGCGGAGCTGGTTCAGATCCATTCTTTCGAGGAGCCGAGCTCCATCGCGGCGATGGAAATGAGGATCAAGCGGATCCACATCGACGAGGAGCTGCTGATGGGCGAGAAAAACCATATCAACCCTGAGCAGTGGAACCCGCTGATCATGAGCTTTTGCGAGTTTTTCGGCCTCGGCCGCAAGCTGCACCCGTCGAGACTGGCGGAGCCGTTTATGGCGAAGAACTATGAGAAGTGATTTATGAAACAAACAACGTTAAGCGGGTTTGATGAAGTTGAGAGAGCACCGGATGGATTCCGGTGCTTTTTGTGTTGGTTTCAGGCTATACTCCCCAGGAATGTAATAAGTCAGCCCGAAAGAGTGCCGCTCCAGATCAGCTTTCCTTAACGAATTCACTCCCTCGTATTATTCCCTCAACCATACCCTCAACCATACCCTCAACCATGCCCCAACCGCCGTCCCATTGCCTCAATATCCGCCAAATCCTTGATCCGTATCCACCCCCAACCCAATGTTATATGAAGTGAATACCGGCAATAGAACTGTCGGAAAATAATTTACTAAAAATCCGGATAATTAGAAAAATATTTTCTTGAAAGCATTTACATGAACTGAAGGTTTTGATAGTCTATGAATCAAGAAACAATCATACATCATTTACCGGAGGAGTGAGGACGAATTGGAGAACAAGCTGAAGTATGATGTGGTGGTTATGGGCGGCGGCATTTCCGGCTCGATGGCTGCGGTGGCGGCCGCAAGCTCGGGGGCCAGGACGCTGATCGTGGAGTCCCACGGGTTTCTCGGCGGCACGCTGACGGCGAACGGCGTCGGGCCGATGATGACCTTCCATGCCGGGGATAAGCTGGCGATCCGGGGTTTTACCGACCAGCTGATCGAACGGCTGAAGCGGCAGGGGAAGTCGCCGGGGCACATTTTTGACACGGTCGGCTTTACGTATTCGGTGACCCCGTTCGACGCCGAGGCAATGAAGCATGAACTGGAGCTGATGGTGACCGAGAGCGGCGGTGAGATTTTGTACCACACGATGCTCGCCGGCGTGAAGGCAGAGGACGGACGGATCGTCGGCATTAAAGTATGCAACAAGTCGGGACTGACCGACATCGAGGCATCCGTGTTTATTGACGGGACCGGGGACGGGGACCTTTCCGTGGGCGCCGGAGCGGAGTTCACGAAAGGTCGGGAGTCCGACGGGGCGATGCAGCCAATGACGCTGAAAATGAAAATGTACAACGTGAACATCCCTAAAGTGAAGGAGTACATCCACGCGCACCCGGAGGATTTTCCGCTTTACAACGGCGACACCTCCATCATCGAGAAGGCGCCGCGCCTGTCGGTCGGCGGCTTTGACAGCTTGTTCCGGAAGGCGAAGGAGCGTGGCGAAATTTCGATTCAGCGCGAGAACGTGCTGTTCTTCGAGACGAACAATCCAGGCGAGGTCATTCTGAACACGACCCGGATTCTGGGGCACGACCCGACCGATGCGTTCAGCCTCAGCCTGGCGGAGATGGAAGGACGGAAGCAGTGCCGCGAGCTGGAGCTGTTCGTCCGCAAATACATTCCGGGCTTCGAGAACGCGGTGGTGGAGTCCACCGGTCCGAACATCGGGGTGCGCAGCTCCCGCCAGATCAAAGGGGTCTACACCCTGACCGCCGAGGATTTGCTGGAGCAGAAGCTTTTCGACGATACCATTGCCCACTCGGGTTATCCGATCGACATTCACAGCCCGGACGGGGAAGGAACGAAGCATCAGAAGCTGGAGTGGGGCGGCATGTACAGCATTCCGTACTCCTGCATGATCACGAATTCCGTGAAAAACCTGATCGTCATCGGCCGCTGCATCTCGGCGACGTTCGAAGCGCAGGCGGCCATGCGGACGACCCCGACGACGGGGGCGATCGGCCATGCGGGGGGCGTGGCTGCGGCATACGCGGCCAAACACGGCGTCAGTGTCCAGGACGTAGACATCAAAGCGGTGCAGGCTCAGCTCAAGGCCCAAGGAGCCCATTTGGAAATATAGGCCATGAATCATTAAACATGTGAAGTAAACATGTGAATGAACCACTTGAATGAATCTCATGACGAGAGGGGTAACCAAAGTGACTGGTGTAATGTGGGTTCAAGCGATCGGCATTTTGATTGTGTTTTTGGTGTTCGTCGGGCTGATGATGACGCGCAAAATCCCGGCAATCCTAGCTCTTCCGCTGATGGCGATCCTGTTTGCGATTATCGCCGGGGTGCCATGGAACTCGAATAATCCCGATACGACAAGCATTGCCAAAACGATCCTGGCGTCCGGCTCGATGCGGCTGTCCGGGGCGATTGCCGGCCTCGTATTCGGTGCCTGGTTCGGGCAAATCCTGAACAAGGTCGGCATTACCAAATCGATTATCCGCAAAGCCGCCGAGCTGGCCGGGGATAAGCCGATGCTGATCGCGATTCTGTTCTTCGTAACCGCATCCATTATTTTCTCCGCAGCAGGCGGACTTGGTATGGTGATCCTGGTCGGTACGATCGTTATACCGATCATGCTGACCGCCGGTATTTCGCAGTTCGTGGCATCGATCGTCGTGCTGTCCGCGGTCGGGGTCGGCGCCCTTTTCAACGTATCCAACTGGGCCGTATACGTCGACGTGCTCGGCCTCTCGGTTGACCAAATCGCCAACTACACGCTGGTGGCCGCGCTTCCGCTGATCGTGCTGTCCCTGGCCATGATCGTATTCTATATCCGCAAAGACGGCAAAGGCCGCAGAGCGTGGGCGATGCCCGCAGCTACCGGCGGCGACGGCAAGAAAGTGCCAACCTATGCGCTGATCAGTCCGCTGGTGCCGGTCATTCTGGTGTTCGCTTTTAAAATCGATATCGTTCCCGCCGTCATCATCGGCGCACTCGTCACGATTCTACTGGCCTGGCCGAAGCGCCCGATCCATGTGCTCTCCAGCGCGCTGATCGAGGGCATTCAGGACGTCGCCGGCGCCATGGCGCTGATGATCGGCATCGGCATCCTGCTCAATTCGGTTATGGCACCGCAGGTTTCGGCGCTGATTTCCCCGCTCATTGAGGCGGTGCTTCCGGGCAATCCGATCATGTACATTCTCTTCTTCACCATCCTGTCGCCGCTGGCGATTTACCGCGGTCCGCTCAACGTGTGGGGTCTTGGCAGCGGAATCGCCGCCCTGTTCGTTACGGCAGGCATGACGCCGGTCGCCGCCATGCTGGCGCTGCGCGTGGTCAGCAACGTGCAGGCGGTATCCGACCCGACGAACTCGCATAACGTATGGGTTTCGGATTTTACGAAAACCGATATTAACGAAATTTTGAAGAAGACGCTGCCTTGGATGATGGTCGCCGTCCTGATCTCGATGGTCATCGGCGCATTCATGGTGTTTTGACAAAGGTTTTTACGAATGATTCCGGACGGGGAACGGACTGCGCGGCTTGATGCGGTCCTTCCCCTGTCCTGACTTCAGGAGGATAACATGGAGAGAAAAAAAGTAAGGGTAGGCATCGACGTTGGCGGAACGTTTACGGACGCAGCCGTCATCGATAACGAAACGTTTGAGGTCATCGGCAAAATGAAAATTCCGACGACGCACCATGATGAGGACGGTGTGGCGAAAGGGATCGTGCAGATTTTGAACCGGATTCTGGAGAGCCAGGGCATTCTCCCGGAGGATGTCACGTTTATCGCCCATGGGACAACCCAGGCGACCAACGCACTGCTTGAAGGGGACGTGGCCAGAGTCGGCATTATCGGCATGGGTACGGGACTCGACGGGATGAGCGCGCGATCCGAGTCCAATCCGGGGGATATTGAGCTGGCGCCCGGCAAGTTTTTGAAGACGTACCATACGTTTCTCGACTCCAAAAATTTGACCGATGCGGACATTGAGTCGGCCATCGACACACTAGTGCAGCAGGGGGCCGAAGTCATCGTCGCCTCCGAGGCGTACAGCGTCGACGATCCGACCAATGAGCTGCGGGTCATCGAACTGGCGAACCGCAAGGGCATCTATGCCACAGGCGGTCACGAAATTTCCCAACTGTACGGGCTGAAGACACGGACGCGGACGGCGGTCGTCAACGCATCCCTCATTCCGAAAATGATGGAAACGGCCAACATGACCGAGAAGTCCGTCAAAAACGCCAATATCCAGTCCCAACTGATGATTATGCGCTGCGACGGCGGCGTGATGAGCATCGACGAGGTGCGGAAGCGCCCGATCCTGACCATGCTGTCAGGCCTCGCGGCCGGGGTGGCGGGCGCTTTGATGTACGAGAAAATTTCGGACGGCATTTTCTTCGAGGTCGGCGGAACCAGCGTGGACATTTCCGTCATTAAAAACGGCAAGGTCATGATCCAAAACGCGCAGGTCGGTGGCCACCGTACGTACCTGCAGTCGCTGGACGTCCGCACGCTCGGCATCGCCGGCGGCAGCATGATCAAGGTGTCCGCCGGCAAAATTACCGACGTCGGCCCGCGGAGCGCGCACATCGCCGGTAAGGAATACGAGGCATTCGCACAGACGGACCAAATCGTTAGCCCGAAGGTGAAATTCGTCAGCCCGCGGGAGGGCGACCCGGCCGAATACGTGATCTTCGAATGCGGAAACGGAAGGGAGTTTTCGTATACGCTGGCGGGTGCGGCCAACATCCTTGGCTACGTGCCGGAGGGCGACTATGCATATGGCAACAGGGAAGCGGCGGTAAAAGCGTGGGAAGCCCTTGCCGCACATGTCGGTTTGAGCGTGGAGGAAACCGCGCGCAAGGTGATGGACATTGCGATCGATAAAACGATGAAAACCGTGAATGAAATGATCGAGGACTATGAGCTGGACCGGGCGTTCGTCACGCTGGTCGGCGGTGGGGGCAGCGGGGCGGTGCTGGTGCCGGCGATGGCCGAGCGGGAAGGCTTCAAGAGCCAGATCGCCAGCAACGCGCCTTACGTCTCCACGATCGGCGTGGCGCTGGCCATGGTCAAGGAGCAGCTGGAACGGACCGTCGTGAATCCGACGGAAGAAGATATCAAGCGAATCCGCGCCGACATCGTGGAGCGGATCGTCCAATCGGGAGCCAGCGAGGAGACGGTGGAGGTCACGATTGAAATCGACAGCCAGAAGAACATTCTGCGGGCCATCGCGACCGGCTCGACCGAGCTTCGCTCCAAAGACCTCGGCCAGCAGGCGATGCAGGTGGAAGAAATGACGGTGGTTGCGGCCAGCTCGGTCGACCAATCGCCGGAGAACACCCGGCTGGCGGCGCAGAGCGGACGCTGGAGCCTGTTCGAAGCCGAGCGGACCAAGAAATCACTGTTCGGCCTGATGAAGAAAAAAGTCAACTACGTCGCCGTACTGGATCGCGAAGGGGTCGTCCGCTTCAAGAAGGGAAGCGTCCAGTACACGAAGGTGACGAAAGCGCAGGCCGATGACCGGCTTAACGAATTTCTGGAAGACAATACGATCTACTCCGACGCCAATGCGACCATCCCGAAGGTATTCGCCTTTTATAAGGAGAAAATGCTGGATTTGACCGGCATGCAGACGAAGGAGCAGCTGCTGTCGATTCTTACCCTTGAAACGGAGATGCTGAAGTCCGAAGACGAAATGATCGTCATTGCGTACCAATAGAACAGCTAGAGAGATTAAGAGATAGATAAAGGTTAGAACACGAAGAGGGGGATGAAAGGCATGCCGGAGTTCCAGGGATACGGTTTGAATGTTCAAAACCTCGGCTTGACCGATGAGGTGCTCGCCCATGCGGAGCTCGCCAAGGATCCGCTGTACCGCAAAATCCCAAAGGACCGCCTGGCCTATTATGTGGACCGTTCGCTCCAAAGGGGCCGGGAAGCGGCCCAGACCTGCCGGGGCATGTCTATCCGGGAGCTGTACCGCAGGGATGGACTGCGCCATGAAATCACGGACCGCTCCGGCACGTTCCATCATCTCTCTCTGCGGGCGCAGATCGATTTTGCCAAAACGCCGCCGGAAGTGGTCGTCTACGCCGCATCCCTCCGCGGCATGGCTGATGCTTACCGGGCGATCATGAGCCCGGGAGAACAGGCACAGCGCCTAAACCATACGGCAGATGCGAAACCAGAACCGGGCAATGCGCTGCAGCCGTCAGGGCTCTCGCCGGATCCTCTTTCGGAGCACGCTTCCGCCCCTCAGGACGAGGAGCTGGAGCGGCTGGTCGATATCCACCTGGCGCATGAATATTTTCACTATCTGGAGTACCGCGCCGGGCAGTTTACGAACGACATGCTGGAACCGGTCGAGGTGTTCCGGCTTGGCAGACGGCTGGTGAAGCGCTCGAGCATCGTCCAGTGCAGCGAAATTGCCGCCCATGCCTTTTGTAAGGAGATGATGGGCCTGCTCTTCCTGCCGAACGTGCTGGATTACGCCTTCCTGATCCAAAACGGTTCTTTAAGCGAAGAAGCCTTTTGCCGGGAAGTCGAGTCGTGGAAGAGCGGTCATGCGGCGGCGTTGTGACATCGTTTTCTAAATACCTTCCCTTGTATGATATAATGGGGTGTGCTAGCGGGGGTTACCGGATTAGCTATTTTCCCACAGGTAGGTCAGGAGGAGGTCACATGTCTTCACAGGTTCCGGCCGTCATCGCCAAAATCGTATCGCAAACCCAAAAGTTAACATACGGCGAAAATCAAATCGCCAACTTTGTCATTCATAATCCGGAGTTCATTACCCGTAACACCATCACCGCGATTGCGAATGAGATCGGCGTGTCCGAGACGAGCATTAACCGCTTCTGCAAAAAGGTCGGCTTCAAAGGCTTCAACGACTTCAAGATTGCCTTTGCCCAGGACGCGTTCTACCGGGATATGCAGGCGAAGAAGAAAGAAAGACGCGAGATCAATCCCATTGATGCCCTCGCTTTGGATTATAATGAGCTGATCGTGAACACGTCCGCGCTCGTGACGGAGGAGCAGCTGAACCAGGTCGTGGACCTGCTGAAAAGTGCCCGCCGGATCGTGGTCATCGGATTGTTCGATTCGTTTTTGGCGGCGATGGCGCTCCGCAATCGGCTGGCGATTATCGGCATGATGGCGGAAGCCATCAACGACAGCAGGGAAATGAAGATCGCCGCCTCCCAGTGCGGTCCGGACGATGTCGTCATCGCTTTCTCCCGTTCGGGTTCAACGAGGGAAATTATCGATGCGGTATCCATCGCTCGGGTCAATCAGGCGAAGGTGATCGCGATCACCTGCTACGACGCTTCGCCGATAACGGAGAATGCGGCCGTCGATATTATCGTTCCGGATAAAATATCCGTGAATAACAGCGCCTTTATGTCCAATCATATTACGTTCCTGTTCGTGGTCGATCTGATCATGAGCGTGTTTATTTCCTCGGATAAAAAGTATTTGAAAAAGAAGCTGGACAGCGAGGGCCTTCTGGCCAGCGACCAGTCGATCACGAATTATTTTCTGTAAGAAGAGCGTTTCCTGCCGGAGGGCAGGGGCGCTTTTTTTTGCTTATAAACCGAATCATCTCCCGAATACCGTAAGGACGCGAATCCGCATGGAAGCAGACGCCCGGCCCCTGGTGGGGTTATTTTGTTGCCTTAAATATTCAAACGGACGGTAATTCATGGCATGAATCCCCCAAAAACGGTCAAGTCCCGGAGAGCGCTGTCATATACATCTTTACGGATTCATCTTCGATCCTGCGGATGACGCCAAAGTTGTGCGCAAAGCCACAGAATGGGCGATTGGCCGTGGAGACGGGTCCCACTAGAATGGGGTTGTAAACTTACAGGTGGTTCCCACCGGGAGGAGATTGGTATGAGCAAAAAAATGCGTTTTGCCATTATTGGGGCCGGCGTGATCGCTCCCCTGCACGCAAGAGCCATCGTGAGCCATCCGGAAGCGGAGCTGGCGGCGATCGTCGACGCCGTTCCGGAGAAGGCGGCCAAGCTGGCGGAAGAATTCGGGGCGGCTCATGTATATACGGATACCCGGCAAATGCTCCGGGAATGCGATGTGGACGCCATTAGCATCTGCGTGCCCAGCGGAGGCCACCGGGATGCCACCGTCGCGGCGGCGGAGGCGGGCAAGCATGTGCTGTGCGAAAAGCCCCTCGGCATTACCAAGGCGGACATGGATGAGATGATCGAAGCTTGCCGGAGTCATGGCGTTAAGCTGGCCACCGTTTTCCAGAAACGCACCACGCCTCACGCGCTGCTAACCAAAAAGGCCATTAACGAAGGCAAGCTTGGCAAGTTAGTGCTGGGAGACGCCTACTTAAAATACTACCGGAGCCGGGAATATTACAAAAGCGCCGGATGGCGCGGAACATGGGCCATTGACGGGGGCGGAGCCCTCATGAATCAGGGGGTGCACGGCATCGACATCATCCGCTGGATGATGGGGGAAGTGGACAGCGTCTTTGCCTACGCGGCTCCGTTAATTCATGACATCGAGGTGGAGGATACGGCGGTAGCAGTTTTGAAATATAAGAATGGGGCGTTTGGGGTGATTCAAGGAGCGACGTCGGTCAATCCTGGCCAGGAGCCCCGTTTTGAAATTCACGGCGAGCACGGCACGATCATTTACGGGGACAGCGGCTTTAAAGTATGGAAAACGGTTGACGGCGAAGTTGCGCCGCTCGTTTCGGAAGGCTCCGCCGAAGGCACGGATGACCCGAATGCCATTTCTTCCGACGGCCACTACATTCTGATCGACGACCTGATTCAGGCGGTACGGGAGGATCGCGAGCCGCTCATTTCGGGAGAGGAAGCGAGAAAATCGGTGGACCTGATCCTGGCCATTTACGAGTCCTCGCGTACGGGCAAGGAAATCAAATTGTAGGAAGAGGCGATTTGCGGAAATGAGTACAGAAGAGCTGAAGATCGGAATCATCGGGCTGGACACGTCGCATGCGCCGCTCTTTGCGGAGCTGCTGAACAACCCGGATCATCCGCACCACGTGCGCGGAGGGAGAGTGACGGCTGCCTATCCGGGCGGATCGCCGGATTTTGAGCTGAGCATCGGGCGGGTGGACAAATTTACCGCCGAAGTCAGAGACAACAGCGGCATTCCTATCGTTCACAGCATTCAGGAGGCAGCCGAAAGCGCCGATGCCATCCTGCTGCTCTCGGTGGATGGGCGCGTGCACCTGGAGCAGTTCCGGCAGGTAGCCCTTTATGGGAAGCCGGTCTTTATCGACAAGCCGTTTGCCGTCACGACCCGTGACGCCAAGGCCATCTATCGGCTGGCGCAGGAGCACGGGATTCCGCTCATGAGCTGTTCCTCCGTCCGCTGGTCGGAGGGCCTGGGCCGGGCACTGGAGTCAGCCGATAAGGGGAACATCATCGGCGTGGACGCCTACGGCCCCATGGAGCTGCAGCCGACGCAGCCGGGCTTTTATTGGTACGGCATTCATGCCGCCGATATGCTGTACCGCAGCATGGGCAAGGGGTGTAAGGAGGTCACGGTCACCACAAATGATGACCATGATCTGGCCGTAGGCGTATGGGGAGACGGTCGGGTCGGAACGCTGCGAGGCAACCGGAAGGGCAACCGCCGTTTCGGTGCGCTGGTTCACCGTGAGCAGGGGACCGACCATGTCGACGTGTATACGGACGGCAAACCGTATTATGCCAGCATGATGGAAGAAGTGATCCACATGTTCCAAACGGGCGCCGCTCCGATTGATTTGACGGAGACGCTGGAGGTTATCGCGTTTCTGGAGGCGGCGAACGAAAGCCGGGAGACCGGTAAGACGGTGAAGCTGGATACGGGCATCAGCCCGGTGGCCAGCACCTAATCTTGCCGCGTGCGCTCTCCCGGCGCACGGTGTAACAATTATGCCGCGTATCTATTCCGGCGGGGTGTGATGGCTGCTGCTTACGTCTATGACGTCTGGGCGAAGCGCCATGCGGAAGTCCCCAGGATACCTGGAACGCGCAGGAAGACGTTTGACGATCTGCTTTTGCATAGATGACGAATGATGGTGATGAAAGGAGGGAGACGGGGGACATGAGTGCTGCTTTTCAACTGGGCGTCATTACCGACGAAATTTCCCAGGACATCGACGATGCGATCCGGATTGCCCGCAGGTACGGGCTTGACGCGCTGGAGCTGCGCTCCGTAGACGGTGAGCAGCTGTACCGGCTGAGCGATTTGCGCATAGAGGAGATCGGTGCGGCCATCCGTGCGGCTGGCCTTAAGGTCAGCGGCTTATCCGCCCCGGTGTTCAAATGCAATCTTCGGAATGAAGAGGAAATAGCCGAACACCGGGAGACTTTGACCCGTTATGCGGATTTGGCGCAGCGGCTCGGCACCCGGTTTGTCCGCGGCTTCAGCTTCTGGGCCGACGGCCCGCTGGAGGAAGCGTTCGACGACATCGTCCGGGAATTAAAGAGCGTGGTGCCGATTCTGGAGAGACATGGCGTCATTTACGCGCTGGAAGCGGACCCGGCTGTCTACGCCTCCAATGCAGCCAAAGCCGCTGCTTTGATCCGGGCGGTGGATTCTCCTTATATTCAAGGATTGTATGACCCCGGTAACGATCTGTGGGACCCGGACCGGGAGGTTCCTTACCCTGACGGCTACGAAGCTTTGAAGGGGCGGATCTGCCACATTCACCTGAAGGATGCGGTGAAGCAGGGAGATCATACCGAAGCGGTGGCGATCGGAAAAGGCCAGGTGGATTACGCAGGCCTGCTGCACCGCTTGGTGCAAGAGGGATATGACGGCTATTTGGTGGTCGAGACCCATTACAGGCTCCAATCGAGCCTGACGGAAGAGCAGCTCAAGCGCCCGGCCGGATATGCTTTTTCCGAGGGAGGGGAAGAGGCGACCACTGACTGCCTGAATTCCTTGTTTGAGCTGCTGGAGCGGAGCTCCATTTCAATAAGCAAGAGCGGTTCATAATTCAATGGAGGAGGAATGATCATGCCCAGTCCCCGTTTGGCGGAGAAAAAGTGGTGGAAGGACCGTCTTCAGGTCCGGCAGTACGCGTCGAGAGACGAAATGGGAAAGGCGGCGGCAGCCGATGTGTCCCAAGCAATGAAGGCGATCCTGGCGGACAGGGGCAGCCTGCGGATCGTGTTTGCCGCGGCTCCGTCGCAGAACGAGCTGCTGGACTATCTCACAGCGGATAAAGACATCGAATGGAGCCGGGTGACCGCGTTTCACATGGACGAATATATCGGGCTGGACGAAGATGCTCCCCAGCGGTTCAGCACTTTTCTAGATACCCGGCTGTTCTCCCGGGTCCGGCCGGGAACCGTCCATCTGATCGACGGTTCCGCCGATCCCGCCGCGGAGTGCGAACGGTATGCTGCGCTGCTGCAGGAGGCCCCGATCGACATCGTCTGCCTCGGCATTGGGGAGAACGGCCATTTAGCCTTTAACGATCCGCCGGTAGCCGATTTCAACGACCCGAAGACGGTAAAAATCGTCGAGCTCGATGACATGTGCCGGGAACAGCAGGTTCGGGACGGCTGCTTTGACCGGTTTCGGGAGGTGCCCGAAACGGCGATGACGCTGACGATTCCTACGCTGCTTTCCGGCGGCCGTCTGTTCTGCATCGTGCCGGGCCCGACCAAGCGCAGCGCGGTGACGCAGACGCTGGAGGGACCGATCACGACCGCCTGCCCGGCCTCCATTTTGCGGGAACACCCGAACTGTACACTATACCTGGATCGGGACTCGTATGGAGGCTGATCACCGCGGCATGGAACCTTCGGCGGCAGGCAGCCGTGACGCCCGGACCCGGCTGGAGGGTATTCATGCCCTGACCGGGGAGCATATCCGGCTCACCTTGGCAGGCGGAGTTATTGCCGGGTACGAAGTGCTCGGGACGCCGGAAGGGGCGGAGAGCCGGCGGGAGGCTGCGGCACAGATGGGCGAGCAAGATCTGCCCCTGATCGGACCGGGACTCGTGGATCTGCAGATCAACGGGTACGCGGGGCTGGATCTCAACACGCATCCGCTGCAGGCGGACACCGTCCGGCGGTTAAACGAGAGGCTGTGGGCGGAGGGCGTCACCTCTTATTTCCCCACGCTGATTACGAACAGCGACGAGGCGCTGCGAAGCGGGCTCGGCACGATTGCCGAAATGTGCGAATCGGGCGATCACAATATGGCGGGAATTCATTTGGAGGGACCGTTTATCTCCCCGGAAGACGGGCCTAGAGGGGCTCATGACGCCAGGTATGTAAGGGCGCCGGACTGGGAGCTGTTCCAGTCCTGGCAGGAGGCTGCCGGAGGACGGATCCGGATCGTCACGGTTTCGCCGGAGTGGCCGGAGGCCGTGGATTTCATCGAGCGCTGCACCGATAGCGGCGTGCTGGTCTCGATCGGCCACACCGCGGCAAGCTCGGCCCAGATCCAGGCGGCTGTCCAAGCCGGGGCGCGCATGTCGACGCATCTGGGCAATGGCGCCCACCCGGTGCTGCCCCGCCACCCGAATTACATATGGGATCAGCTGGCGGAGGAGCCTTTGTGGGCGAGCGTGATTGCGGACGGCTTCCACCTGCCGGACGCTTTTCTCCGCGTCGCCGCCAAGGTCAAGGGAGAGCGGCTGATCCTGGTCAGCGATGCCGTCAGCTTCGGCGGAATGCCGCCCGGCACGTACGACACGCATATCGGCGGACGCGTGACGCTGACGCCGGCAGGGCGGCTGCACCTGGCTGGGCAGCCCGCGCTGCTTGCGGGCTCGGCGCTGCCAATGACCGCCGGCATCGCGCACCTCGCGGGGCGGGGCATCGCCAGCCTCGGCGAGGCGTGGGCGATGGCCTCGGTCCGCCCCGCGAGCCTGCTCGGCCTGCCCGCGGCCCAGGGACTTGCGCCCGGCGCGCCCGCGGACGTGGCGCTCTTCACGAAGGATACGGCGGGCATCCGCATCCTTCGCACCTACAAGCGCGGGCAGTTGCAGTACGACGCCAGCGATGCGCAAGACGCCGGCTTCACGCGGTAACGCCTGCACCACGCACCACGGCCGTTCCACCCGATTACGCCTGCACCACGCGCCATGGCCTCAGCACGATGACGCCCGCGCGATGCCGGCTACCACTCTACCCGATGACACCAGCACTACACGCCATGGCCTCCGCCCGGTGACGCCCACGCGATGCGCGATGCACTGCCCCCACGATGATGCCCACACCACACACCGTGGCCATCTCCACCCGATGATGTCCTCACCTCGCACCATACCCCCAATCCACGCACCACGGGCGCATCGCAACCAATAGTCAGCCCGAAGCGTAGCGCGGGCTAACCAAAACATAACCCCCACCCGGATACGCAGACCGGGTGGGGGTTTTACTTTACCCACATGTGATGGCGGCAGGCGCTGCTGAGGGTCGACGGCCTTTCATGCCATTAATTTTTAATCAACGTAACTCCAACCTCGACCCAGCGGAGTGGACGGAATCGATCTGGAGAAGCGGAGCGGTCGCCTTTGTCTTTGGATTTCACCCTTGTTATGTTGCCGGTAAAGAAATCCAAAGACAACAGCGATCGGAAGAACGATCCGTACACGGAGCGCCAACGCGAGCGCCGATGTATCAGCTTTGTTATGAGATGTCACTTTAACGGACGCTAGCTTGCTACCACGCTACCCGCCCCCAGCCTGCCCGCCATCAATCCCCCTACGACGCATATTTTCGCCGATACTCCCCAGGCGTAATCCCCGCATGCCGCTTGAACATGCGGATGAACGAGTTCACGTTGCGGTAGCCGACCCGGGCCGCCACATCCTGGATGCGCAGATCCAGGTTCTGCAGAAGCTCCTTAGCGGTCCGGATACGCAGGTCGTTCAGGTAGTCGCTGAAATTGACGCCTGTCTTCTCTTTGAAATACGTCGACAGATAGCCGGACGTAATGTTCAGCTTGTCGGCCATCATGTCGAGGTTGATGTCCTCCTCCAGATTCGTGCACATATACTCCGTCACAAATGACGTGATCGGATCATGCTCCTCCGTCTTGCGCCGGATTCCTTGCAGCACGGGGTGCAGCAGGTCCTCGAACCAGCGCTCGTACTGCGCCCGGCAGTAGAAGCGCCGGGTCTCATCGAGCGCCGGGCGCCCGTCGGTATCGCCCGATGCGGCCGGGGGAAGCTGGCGCAGCGCCTTATCCAGCTCGCCGGCTACGTCTTTGGCGAACTGCCGGTAGTCACTGGCCGCCGCCTGCTTCTTCTCGAGCTGGTCCAGGCTGCGCCGGACCCACTCCTGCATGCCTTCTTCGCTGCCGCTCATCAGGCGGGTCTGGAACTCCTGCTCCCACATCGCTTTGAGGTAGCGTTCGCTCCGAGCTCCTCCGTCAGCAGGGGAGTCCTGGCGAATCCACTGCGTTTCATCCACCAGACGGCGCAGCTTCAGGCGTTCTTTGACCTGCTCATACGCGGCCGTGAAGTCCGCCCCCGCCGGCTGAACGGCTCCATAGGCCATCGTGACGAGATAGCTCTCGCGGTCCACGGAGAATACCTGCAGCAGCCGCTGCATGTATGGAGTAAGATCCGCCTCCGGATCGGGCAGGAACAACAGCGTCAGAATCTGGTGGGGCTCGGTCTGAATCGTTACGGCGTCAGGAAATGCCTGCCGCCATACATTGTCGACGTACACGCGGAGGTAGTAAGACCCTTTTCCGGTTTTCTGCTGAAAATGCGCGAAGTCCTCCTTGAACAGCACCTGGTAGACCACCACCACGTAAGGCAGGCTCGTATCGGTCAGCTCCTGGATTTCCTTCAGATTCATATGGATGTTCTTTAGCTTGTTGGTGTAGGCGTAATGCCGGAGCATGGAGTTTTTGCGTGCCAGGTCGTGCGAAATGCTTTGGTGGGAAATGCGCATTTGGTGCATTTTTCGCGTGATCAGCTCAATTTCGCGTACGGGCTCATGATCTGTGCCGCTGCCGGCATCGGCTTCGTAGCCCTTCAGCTCGTCGACGATCAGCCGGATCGGCTGATGCATGCGCCGGCTGAACAGGAAGGTCAGCACGATCAGGACGCCGACGATCGCGAGCAGCGACAGCAGGATCAGGTTCAGGTTGAGAAGCTGGCCTGAGATGCTCTGGACCGGAACGCGGCTGACATAAGTGAAGCCCGTGCCGGCCCCTTTTTTATAGAAATAATAATAATCCTTCGTTTGCATATAGGAACGTTCCGGGTCGAATGAGGTGACCAGGCCCGATGCCATGTCGGACGATGTTTGGTAGAGCGGCTGCCCGTCAGCACTCAGAATATAAAACTGGTCGCTGATCGATACGTGCAGGTTCTGCGACAGTTTCTGGGCATCGATCATGACGATGAAGTACATGTCGCGGTAAGGCATCATTTTAATGACCATGGGCATCAGCACGCCTTTAGACGCGGTATGGCCCGCCGTGTTCTCGCTAAAGGCGGCAGCTGGAAATACGCGGTAGGCGTACGATTCGTCAAACTGGCGGTCCCAAAACTCCGGCGGGTAGGAAGGACTGGTGTAATACGTGCCGAACATGGCTTTAGCGCTGCTTGTCCCGTCCTTCTCGATTACGTAGGCGTCGCTGCGGAAGTCAATAATAAGGTTGTCAAAATAAAGGAAGGGATTCGTGTAAAGCCGTTTCATCTCGGCAATGACGTCGTTGACGTAGCCGTAAGCCTTGTTGACCCTGGCATGCCGGAGCAAATTGATGTGGGTCGTCCAGAGGCTGTTCTGGTTCAGACCTAGCACCATTTCCCGTGTCAGCCGAAAATGATCTTCGTAGCCATCCACCGCATGATTAATACTCAGCTCGTTATACTTGACGATCTCCTGGTGGATCTGGCGCTTTAAATAGAAAAAGGAAACCAGGTTGAAGGCGGCAAGAAGAAAGATGACGGCCAGAAATCCAAGCAGCAATTTCGTGAAAAGCGTCGTATACCCCAGTTTTTTCGTCAGGATGAGTGACATCTCTTGAACACCTCCGGCAATGTGGGCTCTGTTACCTATATCATAAGATTTATTTTCGCGTTCAAACAATATTCACCTTTTCGGGTATCTCTACAATCTTCCGGCTGACCCCGGAAAAAGGGGATATCTTCACAAACGTGCTGATTTATTTAAGGGGAACGGTTCAAGTATGATTCGGGTACAGGGTTATCGAGCCCATGACCAAAGAGGGAGGTGCGCATGTGGGTGAAACAAGCACGATCGGAAGTGTCCGGACTGGTTGAAGCCGGCCTGCCGGGCCTGAACGTAAATCGCCGCAGAGGCATGAGCATGCAGAGCAGGCTGAAGCGTGCCTGGAGACGAAGCAGATACTTATGGCTGCTGTTTCTCCCGTGCCTGCTGTATTACGCGGTCTTTAAGTACGCACCAATGTTCGGCCTTGTCATTACGTTTAAAAACTACAATGTATTCAAGGGCATTTGGGCGAGCGATTGGGTGGGCTTCAAGTATTACCGGATGTTTTTCGAGAACCCCGATTTCTGGGTGCTGATGAAAAACACGGTGCTGCTCGGGGTCTACAAGCTGGTCTTCGGCTTCCCGGCGCCCATCATTCTGGCCCTGCTGCTGAATGAAGTCCGGAATGCCGTGCTCAAAAAATGGGTGCAGACCGTCAGCTACCTACCGCATTTCATTTCCAACGTCATCGTGGCCAGCATGGTGATCATGTTCCTGTCCCCGAACGGCGGGATCGTCAATGAACTGATTACCTCACTCGGCTTCAAGCCGGTCAATTTCATGATGGAGCCGGGATGGTTCCGGCCGGTCTATGTCCTGTCGGAAATCTGGCAGCACATCGGATGGGAGACGATTATTTTCCTGGCGGCGCTGACTGCGGTCGATCCGCAGCTGTATGAAGCGGCCAGCATCGATGGGGCGAACCGGTGGCGGAAGCTGTGGCATGTGACGCTGCCCGGCATTGCGCCGACTATCATGATCATCCTGATCCTCGATATCGGGAAGGTGCTGGAGATCGGATTTGAAAAAGTCTTCCTGATGTATAACCCCGCCATATACGACACGGCGGATATTATCAGCACGTACGTGTACCGGGTCGGGATGGAGCAGGGGAACTTCAGCTACGCCTCTTCCATCGATCTGTTCATGGGGGTTATCAGCTTTATCTTTATTTTTACGGCGAACTTTATCAGCCGCAGACTGGGGGGGACCAGCCTATGGTAAGGGCAGGGGAAGTTCGCGGCAGCCGCAGGATCAGCCTGTTTACCATCGTCAATATGCTGATTCTGCTCGGTGTCGCGGCCGTGACGCTGTATCCGTTCGTTTACATGCTTGCGGTTTCGCTCAGCGGGGACGTGTACGTCATGAAGGGAGAAGTGACGCTGTGGCCGAAAGGCTTTAATCTCCGGATGTACGATCTGGTGCTGGGAGACCCGAAAATCTGGTCGGCCTACCGGAACACAATCATCTACACCGCGGTGGGCACGGCGATCGCGATGATCATTACCTCAATGGGCGCCTATGCGCTGTCCCGCAGCGACATGACGTTTCACAAGGGCTTTACGCTTTTGATCGTGTTCACGATGTTTTTCAGCGGGGGCATGATCCCGACGTTTCTTGTAGTCCGCTCGCTCGGGCTGGTCGATACGATCTGGGGCATGGTGCTCCCGGGAGCGGTCAGCACGTGGAATCTCATTCTGATGCGGACGTTCTTCAGCGGCATTCCGAAGGAGCTGGAGGAATCGGGAAGGATAGACGGACTAAACGACATCGGTATCTTCTTCCGCATTATCGTGCCGTTATCCAAGCCGGTGTTCGCTACGATCTCATTGTTCTATGCGGTAGGCATCTGGAACAACTTCATGAATCCGCTGCTGTATTTACGCAATCCCGACCTGTTTCCGCTTCAGGTCATCCTGCGCAATCTCGTGCTGGCCGGAAGCGTCAGCTCCGGGCAGGTGACGCAGATCGGCGGGGACAACATGGTGGTCGAGGATTCGCTGAAGTTTGCAACGATCATGGTATCCACCATTCCGATCCTGATCATATATCCGTTCGTCCAGAAATATTTTGTGAAAGGATCGATGATCGGTGCGGTGAAGGGATAACTGTGATGTTCCAATATTGATCAAAGGGGCGAAACGAATGAAGAAAAGAAAGATCGCTTCGGCGCTGCTGGCCGCGCTGATGATCGTCATTGCCGCAGCCGGATGCACCAGCGGGAAGAAGGAAGAGACGAATACGGCTTCCAATCCCGGAACCGGGGGAGAGAAGCAGTCGGTTACCTTAACCGCTCTGCTCGACAACAATGCGACCTTCCCTTACAGCAAGGATTGGCCGGTCTGGAAATGGATTCAGGAGAAAACCGGCGTTACGCTGAATGTGCAGACGCCTTCGGGCAAGCTGAGCGACACGCTGAACCTGGTCATGGCCTCGGCCAACCTGCCGGACCTGATGTATATGTCAAGCCGCAGGGACTCCAACAAATACGGGGACCAGGGCGCGCTGGAAAATATTTTGGATCATGTCGACCAGATGCCGAACCTAAAGAAATGGATGGAGCAGTATCCGGAGGAAGCCAAGGCCTCGCTGTCCGCGGACGGCAAAATGTATATGTTCCCGAACCAGGGCTTTGGGGAAACGAACCGGATGATTTGGCTGTACCGCGAAGATATTTTCAAGAAAAACGGACTACAGCAGCCCAAAACCTATGAGGAGCTGCACCAGGTGCTGAAAAAGCTGAAACAGCTGTACCCGGACAGCTATCCGCTGTCGATGCGCTTCGGGCAAATTCCGGATGAGATGTATGCCAACCTGACGACCAATTTCGATACGGGCACCGACGTGTATTACGATTTTGACGATAACAAGTGGAAGTTCGGACCGACCGAGGACAACTACAAGAAAATGGTGGAGATGTGGCATACCTTCTACGAGGAAGGGCTGATTCCGCCGGATTTCCTCTCGATCCAAACGAAGCAGTGGCAGGATGTCATATCTACCGGGCAGTCCTTTGTGACCATCGATTACATCAGCCGCGTCGACTTCTTCAACAACGCGATGCGCAAGGACAATCCGGAGTACAGTCTGCAGTTCATGGCGCCGCCGGCGGGTCTGCCGGGCTTGAAGCAGCTGAACCCGTATTTCCACTATCTCGAAGGCGGTCTGACCGTAGCCTCGAGCTCCAAGCAAAAAGACGAAATTATGAAGTATATGGACTTCTTCTACAGCGAAGAGGGGCGTAACTTAAGCAGCTGGGGCAAGGAAGGCGAGACCTATACGATGGAAAATGGGGAGAAGAAGTTCAAGCCGGAGTATACTGACGTGACGGAAATGCGGAAGCAGACCGGCCTGCAGACGAGCGGCACTTATACGTGGATCGATTTTAACGCGCACCTGTCGCTGTTCTCTGACGATTTGAAAAAGGCGTATGAGGAAGCGGTCAAGTACGATCCGCCGGCAATGCAGCCGAAGCCGGCCTTTACCGATGCGGAGAACGAGGTACTGTCGGTGACCGGGCAGGCGGTAAAGAAATACCGCGAAGAGAACTTCTCCAAGTTCGTCCTGGGCACGAGAAAATTAAGCGACTGGGATAAATATGTGGAGGAAATTAACGGCCTCGGCGTTCAAAAGCTGATCGACACCTATACGGCGGCGCAGCAGCGGGTGGAGCAGGCGAAACTGGAAAATAAATAGGAAGGCGTGAGTTTGCGCCGATTCCATGAGGCACCTGGCGAACGGCGGGTGCCTTTTTTCTGCTTTTGATGCAGCTTGCCCATAACAAACGGACTAATATCCATCCAAAGGTTTTCCAAATACCTTGACAGGTTACAATATCTGTAATATAAATAATCTAGTCATTTAGTAAATTACTGATTTAGTAAATTACTAAATATTTATTTGGAAAGCGAGATGAATCGCATGGACAGAAGCCGCAGGGCGGAGCTAATCGCGCAGTACAAAGAAATGAAGCCCCAAATGGGCGTTTATATGCTTAAGTGTGTCCCTTCCGGGCGCACCTATCTGGGTTTCACGCAGGATATGAAGAGCATGCTGAACCGGCACCAGTTTACGTTAAGATCCGGCCTGCACAAATGTAAGGAGCTGCAGCGGGAATGGAACGAGCACGGGGAGGACCAATTTGAAGTGAAGGTTGTAGACACGCTCGCCTACGACAAGGATGAGTCCAAAACCGACTATACGGAGGACCTTGAGCTCCTGCGCGACATTTGGAAAGACAAATTAGAAAATGTGGAGATGATCTAACCATGAAGATCCCAACAACGTTAAAACATAAACCGGTCATCGTATCCGAGAATTACGAAAACATCGACGGCAGAAAGGCGTACAGCACGGATGCCAAGGGGCTGTCCCTGGGGCTGGCCCAGTGGAATGAGCGCGGGAAGGTGGATATTTCCGCCAAAGTATGGCGTTATACCGGCGAGAAATGGTCGCGCCAATCCGAAGAGCTTCCGATGCACCGGGTGTTGGATCTGGCGATTCTGATTCTGCGCAGCAGCACTTATTTCAGCGAAGCCTACCGGTATCCCAAGCTGTATGACCCGGAAGAGGCGACTATCGACCGCGTAGGGGTGCAGGGTGACGCCATGGAAGTGGCGGTATGCACGGACAATCCGATGATCGACGAGGATATCAAGCTTTTTGCCCAGGCATTGAACGAAGACGGCGAGCTGCTGGGCGAGCGGTTCCGCATTTTGTCCCGTCTGCTGAAGGACATGGGATACTGATGGGCGTGCCGCAGTTTTTCTACTGGAAGATGATTAAAGGAGATGGTTTCACATGAGTTCAACCAAGCAAGGTTTACAAGGCGCCTCTGGTGCCGTGTCTTCAGAGAGGCCGGGGCCGGGCGCTCCCGAGAAGAAGGATACGGTACTGCGGGCCATGATCGCCTTCCTCATTCCCCTTATTCTGAGCAATGCCCTGCAGTCCGTCGGCCAGCTGGTCAGCAGCATCGTCGTGGGGCGCTGGATCGGGGTCGAGGCGCTGGCGGCGATATCCGCGTTTTTCCCGTTATTTTTTCTGGTCATATCGTTTGTAATCGGGATCGGCTCCGGCAGTGCCATTCTGATTGGTCAGGCCTACGGGGCACGCAACGAGGAGAAGCTCAAGGCGGTCGTCGGCACGACGCTGACCTTCACGCTCATTCTCGGCATCGTCCTGGCTGTGCTGGGAGGCATTTTTACCGAGGATATTTTGCTTCTGATCGGAACCCCGTCCAACATCATCGATATTTCCGTACATTATGCCCGCATCATGTTCTGGAGCCTGCCGTTTTTGTTCCTGTATGCGGTCTATACGACGTTTATGCGCGGAACGGGCGATTCCAAAACGCCGTTTTATTTTCTGATCGTCAGTACGGTGCTGAACCTGATTCTGCTGCCCGTGCTGATCTTCGGCTGGATCGGGCTGCCTGAGCTCGGCCTGTACGGCGCGGCTTATGCGAATCTGGCCTCGACGATTGTGACCTTCATCGTGATGCTCTGGTATCTTCGTTGGAAGAAACACCCGCTGCAGTTCGACGCCTCGGTGCGCAGGCACCTGGGGATGGACCGGGAAATGCTGAAGCTGCTGCTACGTCTCGGCATTCCCTCCAGTATCAGCATGATTCTGGTGTCGCTGTCCGAGATTGCGGTCATCATTTTCGTCAACCGATTCGGCTCGGACGCAACCGCGGCCTATGGCGCAGGAAACCAGGTGGCGAGCTACGTCCAGATGCCGGCGATCAGCCTAGGCATGACCGTTTCGGTGCTGGGAGCGCAGTCGATTGGGGCCGGTCAGATGGACCGGCTGAAACAGGTCATCCGCGTGGGCATTATGCTCAACTATATCATTGGAGCGATTATCATTATCCCGGTGTACCTGTTCTCTGAGCATATTTTGTCCTGGTTCATTACGAGCGGAGATACGCTGGACATCGCCCACCGGCTGCTCATGATCACGTTGTGGAGCTACTTCATCTTCGGCCATACCCAAATTTACGGGGCGACGATGCGGTCCAGCGGCACGGTGCTGTGGCCAACGGTGTTCAACATCGTGTCGATCTGGCTCGTGGAGGTCCCTGTGGCCTACGTGCTGTCGTACCACACAAGTCTTGGCATTGAAGGCATCTGGATCGGGTACCCGGCGGCGTTCATCGCCAGCTTCATTTTAGTGTACAGCTACTACCGCTTCTCGTGGAAAAAGAAGCAGATTACGCGGCTGGTTCACTAGTAAGGTCATTGAAGAGAGGTCTTATCCCTGCCGCTGTGTTATAATGCAGGGCATACGCAACCATTTCATGAAGCAAAGGAGATGCTGATTCATGGCTGACACAAGCCAGAAGGTTATGACATTCCTCATGTTCGCCGGCCAAGCGGAGGAGGCGATGAATTTCTATACCTCCTTGTTCGATAACTCGGAAATTCGGAGCATTGTCCGATATGGGCCGGGCGAGGCCGGGGCCGAGGGCTCCGTGATGCAGGCTGCATTTACGCTCAAGGGACAGGTACTCATGTGCATCGACAGCAATATTAAGCACGACTTTACGTTCACGCCGGCCATTTCGCTGTACGTGAATTGCGATACGGAGGAAGAGATCGACGGTGCATTCCACCGCCTGTCGGAAGGCGGGTACGTCCTGATGCCGCTCGGCGAATATCCATTCAGCCGCAAATTCGGCTGGGTTGCCGATCGGTTTGGCGTAACGTGGCAGCTGAGTTTGTCCGGAAGAGAACCAAACTAACGGGATGAAGCTCCCCGGATAGCTTTATTTCATAACAAATAACAGGAGGGATGCAATTTTTGGATTGCATCCCTTTTACATAAGGAAAACTGCAGTGCCGTCGGAAGAACAGGGGGGAACAGACGTGAAGGGGAAAAGGCTTGCGTTATCGCTGATCATCGTCTTTGTGGCCGCATATGCCGCTTTCGGCGTGTGGATTGCTCATGATACGAAACGGATTTTGGTGAAAGCCATGAGCGGTGATTCGGACTATACCGATTATATGAATGAGGCCGCCTATGATGCCATCCATCCGGTTAGGCGAGGTATGACCAAGGCTGACTATTCGTATGACCCTAGCGCTCACGACATTAGCTTCGTATTTCCGCTGCACTTCTTCGGGGTATCCCGGGCTTTTGTAACCCAGCAGTATACCGATGAACATTTCGGTTTCAGGGAGCCGGTCCGGCTAACTCTCCAACTCAAATCCGGGAGATGGTATGCGACGGGTGCATCCATTCAATCTTAAAATGAAATAGACTGAAGACAATATGAAGGACTGCTTGATCGGGGCGAAGATGGCCGTGAAAGCAGTCCTTTTTTGAATGAAAAAACTTTTTTATAAATTTTTTTGCTTCCGTGTCGATTTCGTCGAAAGGCATTCGTCGTATTCATGTAAAGACAAAAAACAGGTGAAAGGTTGTTGAACAATAATGGGAGCACAAATGAACGCTTATCTGATGTCGGTGGATGCAAGAAGCCAGGCGAATTACTATATCGAGGCACTCGGCGGGGAAGTCCGGTTTGTCAGTACTTACGGAGACGCGCCCGGAGCGCCCGAGGCGATGAAGGATAAAGTGATGCACTTGGCGGTGACAGTGGCGGGAACGAATCCGTTGATGCTGTCCGACGCGTTTGAACCGGTTTCGTATAACCGCAGCGTCAGTCTTTCTTTAACCTATAACGATGAGGCAGAAGCCAGAGCGGCATACGACAAGCTAAGCGAGGGCGGAGAAAGCAAGTATCCTTTTGCCCTTCAGCCTTGGGGCGCTTACTATGGGGAAGTCATTGACCGGTTCGGTGTGACATGGATGATTACCAAAATGTAGTGCCGGGAATCCAAACGGGCAATTTAATGATGAAGCAGTTCAGGGAGGCAGCCGTCATGTTGATCGGCTGTCTTTTTGTTGCAGTAAATCGCGGAAACCTTTGAACAGCAGGGGGCAAAAATAACTGCAAAAGTGCCGTTATTTTAGAAGAATCGGCCCAAAGCGGGCGTTTCGGACGATAATAGATGCATATTTGCAGCTAATTAGGCTAATGGGGCGGAAATCGAGAAAAATAGATGCACTTTCGCAGCTATTTAACTGCGTGTATCGTATAAAGTACCGCCGCACAGCCCAGTATAAAAAAGTCGAGCAAACGTTCAGGAAGCATTCCTGATCTTTACTCGGTTTTTTTTGGCTTCGCGCAGATATCTGAGCGTAAAGAAGGCTGCACGATCCAGGATTTCTGGATTTCTCGCTATGCATCTCCGCAGCATCCTGCAGCTATTTCCGCAACATCCTTGCAGGCGCCTACCGCGGCCAAGGCTAACCATGTTCCCCTTATTCTAAAAAGTGCTCTATCTTTAATAAAACCAATGAATAAGTTATAATATACTACTGGGTTGTAAAAACTAACCCAATAGTATATTATAACTTACATAGCAACGAGCACAGACCTCAAAATAGAAGCTTCATTCGAGAAGGGATGGATTGTCCGATGATCAAGGAAACGTTCGATGCGTTAATTATCGGCTTTGGCAAAGGTGGAAAAACGTTAGCTCCCTTTCTGGCCGAGCAGGGATTGAAAGTAGCCCTCGTGGAAAAATCACCTCTTATGTATGGCGGAACCTGCATCAATATCGGCTGCATTCCCACAAAGGCGTTGGCGTATCAGGCACATATCGTTTCGCAGGAGGATGCGAGCGGTTCGGAGTCCCGGCAGGCTAAATATGCGCGTGCTGTGCAAGAGAAGGATGAGCTGGTCTCCCTGCTGCGCGGCAAAAATTTCGATAACCTGAACAGCCATCCGGGGATTACGGTACTGACCGGGACGGCTTCGTTCCAATCACCGCATGAAGTTCGGGTCGAAACCGAAGCAGGAACCATCCTGGCCGAGGCCGAACGGATTTTTATCAATACGGGAGCGAAGCCGATCCTTCCCGACATTCCCGGGATTGACGGAGCTCACGTCTACACGAGCACCGAAATGCTGGACTTGGCGCAGCTGCCTTCCCGTTTGACGATCATCGGCGGCGGGTATATCGGTCTGGAATTTGCCTCCATCTATGCGGGCTTCGGCTCGGAGGTGACCGTGCTTGAGAACGGCGGCGTATTCCTGCCGAGAGAGGACCGCGAGATTGCCGAAGAGGTCAAAAAAGTGCTGGAGGCGAAGGGCATCCGCTTCCGGCTGCAGACCAAGGTGTCCCGGATCGCTGAACAAGGGGAATCCGTCCAGTTGTTCCTGTCCACACCTGACGGCGAGGATTCGCTTCAAGCCGATGCCGTATTGGTTGCCACCGGCAGACAGGCGAATACGGACGGGCTGAACCTCGAAGCTGCAGGCGTCGAAGTGACGGAGCGCGGTTTTGTCCGTGTTAACGAGACGCTTCGAACCAAAGTGCCGCATATCTGGGCGATCGGTGACGTGAACGGAGGCCCGCAGTTTACGTACATTTCGCTGGACGACTACCGGATCCTCAAAAATCAATTGTTTGGCGACCGGACGCGTACGACAGGCGACCGCCGGTTCGTTCCTTACTCCGTGTTTATCGATCCGCCCCTGGCTCATGTCGGGTATACGGAACAGGAGGCGCTGAAGAGAGGGCATACCGTGAAAACGGCGAAATTACCCGTCACCGCATCAACAAGGGCGCGCCAGCTGAAGCAGACGGACGGTCTGCTGAAGGCGGTCGTCGACGCCGAAACCGACCGTCTGCTCGGGTTTACCATGTTCGGGGCGGAATCCAGCGAGGTTGTGAACATCGTGTCCGTGTTCATGCAATCCGGGCAGCCGTACACGGTACTCCGCGATACCATATTTACGCATCCGTCGATGGCGGAGACGATCAACGATTTGCTCGGCGCGATCCAATGAGCTCTCACGGGCTCATACTTTACATAAATGAACTAACATGCCGCCAACCAGACTAACCCCGTCAATCACATTTATTTATAAGGGAGAGAAGAACCATGACGAAAGTAAAAGAGACGATGAAAGCCGTAGGTTTATACGAGTATTTACCGATTGAGAACGCGCAGAGTCTGATCGATGTAGAGCTCGCGAAACCGGAACCGACAGGCAGGGACCTGCTGGTGAAAGTCCATGCCATTTCGGTGAATCCCGTCGATTATAAAGTCCGTTCGCCTAAAGACCGCGTGGAGAGTGAGCCCAAAGTGCTGGGATGGGATGTCGCAGGCGTCGTCGAGCAGGTGGGCCCGGATGTGACGTTGTTTAAGCCGGGCGATGAAGTGTTCTATGCCGGCAGCATTACCCGTCCTGGAGGCAACAGCGAATTTCATTTGGTGGACGAACGGATCGTGGGCACGAAGCCATCTACACTGGATTTTGCGCAGGCGGCAGCTCTGCCGTTAACGTCCATTACGGCCTGGGAAAGCTTGTACGACCGGCTGGTCATCCCCCGGACCCAAGCGGACAACGCCGGCAAAACGATTTTGATTATTGGGGCAGCCGGCGGGGTCGGATCGATTGCGACGCAGTTAGCCAAGTATTCCGGCCTAACGGTCATCGGAACAGCTTCCCGGCCGGAATCGGCCGATTGGGTGAAAGGACTGGGGGCAGACTACGTCATCAACCATTTCGAAGCGTTCCTGCCGCAGCTAAAAGCTGTCGGCATCGAGCAGGTCGACTACATCCTCTGCTTGAACAGCACCGAGAAACACTGGACGAACATGGCCGAAGCGATCGCACCGCAAGGCAAAATCTGCTCGATCGTGGAGACGGATGAGCTGCTCAACCTGACCCTGCTCAAGAATAAAAGCGTTACATTCGTATGGGAGCTCATGTTTACCCGCTCAACATACCAAACGCCGGACATGATCGAGCAGCACAAGCTGCTGAACGAAGTTGCGCGCCTCGTCGACGAGGGCGTCATCCGGACAACCACAAGCGAAACGCTGACGCCGATTCATGCCGCCAATCTTCGCAAGGCCCATGCCCTGCTGGAGACGGGCCGTACGGTGGGCAAAGTGGTATTGGAAGGATTCTGATGGAAGCCGCGGATGGGATGATTTGCGTGATAAAGTCATTTGTGGCACTGTAGGGTTAGAAGGCAGTATCACATTGAAGATAAAGATACATGGGGGGTCATGGATATGCCGAAGAATATTTACAACCTGGATTGTAACATTGCACAGACGTTGAACATCGTTGGCGATCGATGGTCTTTGATGGTCATCCATGAAATTTTGGTCGGTAAAAAAACGTTCAATGAGATCAAGCAAGGGCTGGCAACGATCTCTGCAAATGTTTTGTCCGAGCGGCTCAGACAACTGGAGGAAGACGGTCTGATCGTATCCCATTTATACTCCGCGCATCCTCCGCGGTATGAATATGAATTGACGGAAAGCGGACGGGATATGGAAATGGTGTTTCATGCGTTTATCCTCTGGGGCGAGAAGCACCTGGATAAATGTTATAAAAGCCTGAAGCATACCGCCTGCGGCCACGAAGTCGAGCTTCGCCATTATTGCCCGCACTGCGAATCGATCGTGGATGACATTACCGTTGTCCCTGTAGAAGACGCCAAGCAGCCGTAACGAACGGCCGCCGCAATTTTATCAACCGGATCGTCACAGACGGTCCATTTCATATAAAAGAAGGGATGGGATTACTAATGGCAAATACGACAATCACGTTGGAACAGGTATTGAATCAGCAGGTGGCGAATTTCAGCATCCTCTACGTTAAAATTCATAACTACCACTGGTACGTGAAAGGAGAGCAGTTCTTCACGCTGCATGCGAAGTTCGAAGAGCTGTATAACGACATTACGCAAAAAGCGGACGATATTGCCGAACGACTCCTGACAATCAAGGGAAGACCGGCCGCCACGCTCAAAGAATATCTCGAAATCGGCACGCTAGCGGAAGCTGCGGGAAAAGAGGATGCCCGCGGTATGGTGCAGTCGCTCATCGATGACTTCTCTCTGGTCAGCAAGGAGCTGCAGGACGGCATCCGTTTGGCGGAAAGTGCCGGCGACCATCCGACGGCGGATATGCTGATCGGGATTCAGGCGGACCTCGACAAGCACGTCTGGATGCTGGAATCTTATCTTGGATAAAGAGTAAAAAGAAGAGCCCGGGGGCTAAAACTCCCCGGGCTCATTTAACAAGGCCGTCCGCTCCCCGCTGTGCGTCAGCGTCAGTTTATGCATTGCCCGGGTGCAGGCGATATAGAGCAGCGATTGGTCCATCTCGTTCCGGTAGACTTCGTTGTTCACGAAGGGGACGATCACCTCATCGAACTCCAGACCTTTCGCCAAATGGGCGGAAGTGACGATGATCCCCTCGCGGAACTCCTCGCTGTCGAAATCCAGGAGATATAGATGATCAAACGCATCTCCCAACCTGTGGTACACTTCATCCGCCAGCTCCTTCGTTTTGCAGACGATCCCCATGGAACGCGACTCGGAATCCACAAATTCCTGGATGACAGACCGGATGCGCTCCATTTCCTCCTCCGCATCTGCGCAGGTCAGGATTCGAGGCTCCTCGCCGTGCCGCTCAATCGGAATGACGCTGCTGTTGGCTTTAAGCTGCCGGGCAAAGGTCGTAATTTCATAGGTGGAGCGGTAGCTCTTTAACAGCTCTACCGTATCCGCGTTCGGGAGCACCTTTTTGATCTCGGCAAGGGAAGAGGAGGAATAGGGATTGACGGATTGGCCGGCGTCGCCGAGGATCGTCTTTCGGCAGTTGAACAGCCTGGTGAGGACCGCGTACTGGATGGGCGTGTAGTCCTGCATTTCATCGACGATCAGGTGCTTAACAAAATCAAACGGCGCCGTCCCTTCCCAATACATTTTCAGGTAGATCAGGGGAAAGACGTCCGGATATTCCAGCTTTTTTGGCCCCGTCATGCGCAGCAGATCCGGTCTGCCCAGCCAGTCGTAGAAATCCTTGTACAGCGCCAGCAGGCTGGAAGCCCGGAACATCTTTTTCACGGCTGCCTTGATTTTACGAATCCGGGGTGCGGCCAGCTTCTGCCCATCCTCGTCTCTGAGGTTTGCCGCCGCCTGGTTTGCGGCCCGCTCCAGCCTGGACTGCACAGGCATCCGGCGGGTGCCGTCATAGATGGCTCGCAGCTCCGCGGCAGGAATCCGCAGTCCGCCGACCTGGACGTCTTCCGGCTCAAAATAATGCTGCTCGGCATAGGCGATAAATTCATCCAGCTTCTGGATGAAGCCGGCGGACGCCTTGAACCGGATGCGTTCGATCATGGATGGATCCTCCTGCTCCATCAAAGCGGTGACCTGCTCATAGAACGTCTGGAACCCGGCAATCCCTTTGAGCTCAGCTTCAGCCAGCTCTTCCAAGCGCATTTCCATCATATTTTCTTCGCCCAACTCGGGCAGCACGCTCGAAATGTAATCGGAGAACACTTTGTTGGGCGAGAGGATCAGCACGTTTCTCGACGTCAGCGTTTCCTTGTAGCGGTACAGCAGGAAAGCGATGCGGTGCAGGGCGACCGATGTTTTTCCGGAACCGGCCACGCCCTGAATGATGAGCTCATCGGAGGATTCATTGCGGATGATGACGTTTTGCTCCTTTTGAATCGTGGCGACGATGTTTTTCATCTTTTCGTCCGAAGTGCTGCTAAGCTCCTTCTGAAGGACGTCGTCGTCGATGTTGATCGAGCTTTCGATCATGTACTCCATGCGGGCGTCCCTGATTTTGTACTGCCGCTTCACTGTCAGCTCGCCCTCGATCCGCCCCAGCGGAGCGATAAAATAGGCGGGTCCGACGCCGAAATCGTAAAACATGCTGGCCACCGGTGACCGCCAGTCGTAAATCAGATTCGTATGCCCGTCCGCCTCGGCGAAGGAATGAATCCCGATATAATAGGCATCGGCCACTTTCTGACCATTTTCCTGAAAATCTACCCTGCCGAAATAGGGGGACTGGTACAGCTTATGCAGTTTCCGCTCTTTGTCGATGGCTTTCTCACCTGAGTCAATTTGGAGCGAGATACCCACCTTGTTCGCGGCCCGCTCCGCGGGATCCAGTTGGGAAATGTTTTCCCACATATATTTTTTCGCCTCGATGACGTCACGGTAGGAAGCGGATATTTTCCCGCGGATGTCTTCCAGTGCCTGTCCCAGCTTGTCGGTCATCGCTGCGGCATAACGACGTTCTTCGGCTTCGCTTTGGTTCAACATCTTAGACCCTCCCTGTTAAAGAATAAGTCTAAGTATAGAAAAAATCCGCCAAAAGTATAGACTTATACTTCCGGCTGTAGTATTATAACTTGCACGTGGGTCCAGAAATACCTATACGGCAACACATTAAAGAGTAAAAGTCTTTAACAGGATGAAATACAGCCAGGTCCTTGATGGGCCTGGCTTTTTTGGTATGTCAAAAAGGCCGGCTTGTGCCGAAACACCGACCACAGGTACTTTCCTTTTGAATATTAAATCGCGGGATGCCCGAACGTCATCCTACCTGGATTCAGATTCCGGTGTTAGCTCCGCGTACTGCCGCTGCATAGAAGCCAGTCGGCCATTTACCCACTCCCGGGCTTCGGGAGGTTCCACGATCACTGCTTCCGGCCCTAGAACCCAGACCATATCGGCAAAGAACGCCACGTCCTTCCGGGGGATGGATATTTCAATCCTGCCGCTGCCATCGGCCTCGCACTCGATATAAGGCTGGAGCCTGCCGTTCCCCTCCAACTTTCGGACGCCTTCCGGAGTCAATCGGACGATAAAGTCGGTCTTTGGCGCCTTCTCCAGCTCTTCTTCATTCCAGTTGAACACCGTTTTCTCATCAACCTCATCCAGACAGGAGACTTCTTCATTCAGCATCGCCGTGCGGATGCGGTCGGCCCGGAACAGGCGATAAGCCTTGCGGGTAAAGCAGTAAGCAGGGCAGTACCAGTATCCTTGGTCCGAGTAGAGACCGATTGGCTGAATGACTCTTTGGACCTCGGATGAGCCGGACTGGTAGACCATCGTTACGGCGCTGCGAATCATGACCGCCTGCAGCAGCACCTCCAGACATTCGACCGACATGCTGCGCCGGGGGCTCCAAATCGCCATTTTGCCGGTTAAGCGGCTGATTCTCTCTTTCAGATCCGGCGGAAGATAGTGATAGAACTTGTCGAGGGCGGAATCGGCGGCTTTTCCGAACGGGACGGAGCCGAAGTAAGCCAGCGATTGGGAGGCGAAGAACAAGGCGGTCGCTTCGCTTTCGGTAAAGGCGATCGCGGGCAGCAGCCGCTCGTTTAGCAGGCGGAAGCCGCCGCCCCGTCCTTGAACGGAGTACACGGGGATGCCCAGTTCGCTAAGTTCGATGAGATCCCTGGATATGGTCCGCTGGGACACGCCCAGCTCATCCGCAAGCTCGCGGAGGGTGAAGTTTTTTTTGGCATTGACGAGCATGATGAGCCGGATCAACCGCTGGGATTTATGCATCGGCGTCCCGTCCTTTCTTTTTTTCTCAAGTGTACCACAGAAACAAGACAGCACCTGTCGTGTTTAAACGATATGATGAGTTCATAAGATTTGGAAAGGCAGAATCAACCCCAATAGAGGAGGATGCTGTATGGAACCAATGGAAAAGGTAAACGAGCGCAGTCTGCAAGCATTTCATGCTTTTTGCCGGGCGATTGAGGAAGGGGATACGGGGGCGTTTGAAGCGCTGGTGACCTCTGATTTTGGTTTTATCGTCCCGATCCCGTTTCAGGAATGGCAGGGAGAGCAGAGGGGAACCGGGCGGTTTCGGGAATTGATCGAGCTGGAACGGGCAAGCATGAGTGCCAAGTTAACGCCGGTCACCTGCGTGGAGCAAGAAGATACCGGGATCGTCATTTTTAAAGCGGAGGGGATCTTTAACGGGATGCCATACACGAATGAGCTGGTGATCATGTTCCGTTTCGAGCAGGAACGGGTCCGTTTCTTCCGGGAGTATGTTGGCGTCACTTCCCACCTGCTGGCGATTGCGAAAGAATAGGGCATGGAAACAGGCAAGGCCGGGAGAAGAACGCGAAAGGTTTCCCTGGTCTTGCCTGCTTGATTACTGCTTGCGGCGCCATGTTATTCGGCTGTCCGGCGGGACGGAGTGGGCTCTTCAAACTGCCGATCGATCAGCACTTTGCAGGCGTTCAGAAAATAGTCCGGATGATAATAACTTTTATCCATGTAGGCGCTCATCATGGCGCCATCCTTCAGCAGCTGGAGCTGGTAGGTGAGCTGGACCGGATCGCTTGCACCTGCCTGGCGGGCAATACCCTCTACATTTTTCCATAGCGTGGAGCGGAATGTCATGGCTGCCTGGTGTCCGGGATGGTCCTCATCCGGAAACTCGACAATGGCGTTCATAAAAGGACAGCCGCGAAATCGGGAGCTTTCCATCCGTTCAACCAGTTCCTCCAGAAGGGCATAGAGCTGTTCCTTGGGCGAATCGGGGAACGAACGCTTTATTTCTTCTACGACTTCCATCCTGATCTTGGAGCGCAGCTCTAAATAGGCCACGACCAAATGGTCCTTGGTCGGAAAGTTGCGGTAAAAGCTGGCCTTGGCGACCCCCGATTCTTCAATAATTCGGTCGATCCCTACGGCGCGAACGCCTTCACTATAAAATAAATCGGACGCCACCTTTAGTATCCGTTCTTTGGCGGATTCCTTCTTGGTCATTCTAATCACCTGTTCCTGAATAAGGTAAATTCGCTGTTGACATGAGACAGATCTGTCTGTATCATACGAATATCAAACGAGACAGATCTGTCTCATTTATTTTAATGGCTGATTCCGGCTGATGTCAAATATTCGGGATTCGCTAGAGGAGGATGAAGCAAGCAATGAACCAACCGGTCCATTCCATTCCCGCGCCTCTTGCGCAGGCGGCGGCTGAGCCGCGCCAGCGGCCGCGTTTAATGCTGGCGGTGATGCTGCTGTCTGTATTTATGGCCGTAGCGAACATTTTTATCATCAATGTGGCGACCCCTTCCATTCAGCGAGGGCTTCACGCCGATTTCTACGGCGTTCAGTTCGTCGTCTCGGCCTACACCTTGTCCTATGCCGTGGCTTTGATTATCGGCGGGCGGCTGGGCGACCGGTACGGACGGCGGAAGATGCTCCTGGTCGGCGTTGCCGGTTTTACCGTAACATCCTTGTTATGCGGCATTTCCGATAGTGTCGGGATGCTTACGGCGATTCGTGTGCTTCAAGGCTTTAGCGCGGCACTGATATCGCCGCAGGTGCTGTCCCTCATTCAGGCGCAGTACCCGCCGGAGAAGAGGGGAATGATCTTCGGGCTGTATGGCGCAGCCCAAGGATTGGCCGCTTCGACGGGTCAGCTGATCGGCGGTTTGCTGCTCGGCTGGAACCCGTGGCATCTTGACTGGCGGCTGGTCTTTTTCTTCAGTGTCCCGATCGGATTGATCATCCTGTCTATGGCTCCGTTCGTTCCGGAATCGAGGGATGCGGACCGCTCACGGATGGACTGGTTCGGTGCGGCCGTAGCGGCGGCAGGCCTGCTGCTCCTCGTTTATCCGCTGGTCCAAGGGCAGAAGGAAGGATGGCCGGCTCTGCTCGTCATCAGCCTGATATTGTCCGCCCCTGTCCTCGCCGTCTTCGTATGGACGCAGCGTAGACAGCTTGCCAGAGGGCGCCGGCCGTTTATGAACGTGAGGTTGTTCGGCCAGAAGGCATTCAGCATGGGGCTGGCCGTCATCTTCCTCATGATGAGCGCGCAGGCTGCTTTTTTCCTGATCACGGCCTATTTGCTGCAGATGGGGCACGGGTTCAGCGCCCTGAAGTCCGGTTTGATCATTCTGCCTATGGGCATCGGGTATTTCCTGGCTTCGCTATTGTCGCCTAAACTGGCAGGCAAAATCGGGGCCCACGTGCTTACGGTCGGTTCGGTGATGACATCCGCCGGCTATTTCGCGGTTGCACTGACGATCTGGGCCACCGGATGGTCGCCGAACGTATGGTTCTGGCTGCCAGCTCTGATATTACTGGGGTTAGGCCAAGGCTTCGTCGCCGCTCCGTTGACCAATGTGGTGTTGTCCAAGGTAGAAAAGCAGGATATCGGATCGGGCTCGGGTATTTTGACGACAGGCATGCAGCTCGCCTCCGCTATCGGCATCGGCCTCATCGGAATCGTCTGGATGAGCTCGCTCGGTCATTATGCCCATCAGGCGGAGGCTCGAACCGAGCTTGAACTGCGGCAGCACTTGACATCCTACGCCTTGTCGGATGAGCAGGGGCAGACGGCGCTGGCTAGACTGCGCGATTGTTTCCCGGAGGCGGCTGGTAAGACTCAGGCGGCTCCCGATGCCTGCAAGGTTACAGCTTCCGCTGCCGGAGGCACCGACAGGCTGGTGGCGGACGGCGTTTGGCAGTCGAATGCGCGCAGCTACACGAGCGCCTTTATCCTCAGCATGACGGTGCTCGGATTCTACACCATGCTGATCATTCCAATGACGGTCGCTCTTGCCGGAAGGAAGCGGGCGAAATGAGGGAGCACCGGATAATACGGCAAGGGGCGTAAGTTCACCTAAGGTTCGCCAAACATCGGGCGAGCATCCCGCCCGTGAATCCGGCAGGCCTGACCTCGTTACGGCCATTCGGCCCGTTGTACCGGCGCATTAAAAAACCCGGCCGATTCATCAGACGAATCGGCCGGGTTTTGGCGCGCTTAAGCATGTTTTTATTTTAGATCTAAGAAAAGATAAGCTTTCGGAGACTCGGCATCCTTATATCGCAATAAAAATTCCGCTAACTGCGGTCTGGCTGCCTTAAATGTACGTCGATAGACGTTTTTATTACTTAGGCTGTACCGTATCTGCATCCGACGTCACGATGATCGCTTCGGCACTCGTGATGCCTGGAATCGATTTGGTCATGATCGGAGAATGATAGGCGATAATTTTGGTGCCAGGGCGAAGCTCGGTATCGCCGCCCAGTGTTGGGATGATCGGCGTATCCTTCGAGATGTTCAGAATGACGTCGTTGTCGGTGGAATCATCGGAACCTACGTTCACATAGACCTGATCGGCCGAATTGCGGTCCGATGCTTTAACGGTACCTTCGATTTTGACCGTTTCCGCTTTCTTCACCACGATTTTGCCGGCATGCGTTTGAGCCGGATAAATCATCGTCATAATGTCGCTGTAGTAAGCGTCCACGCGGATATCCGACTTCAGGGCATCCTTGGTCAGCGCCTTGCCGTCTTCGTCGACGATTTGGGTTTTGTCATCGACGGAGAGGATGACGTAGTTGACGCCGCCATTGTCATGAGCCTTGCCGACGACCGTCACTTTGCCGTCCGCCGTATTGGTGACGATGCCGTCCGTGCCGGCTTTGAGTTCTTGATCCGTATTTCCGGTTTCGCCATTTCCGGCGTCCGCGGTGTTCACGATCACATAATTCGTTCCGGATTGCGGCGGCAAGCTCATCGCGACGGCAGGACCGTAGAAAGCTCTGATGCTCGTGCCCTCTTTAATGTCGCCGCTGGTCAGAACTTTCCCATCCTGGCTGAGGATGGTGGCCTTATCCGCGAGATGAAGAAGGATCGTGTCCTCATTGGTGGTGTAAATATTGGTTCCTTTGACCAGGATGCCGTTCTCTCTCACTTCGGAGACAGTACCGTCAATAGCGGTGAAGTCCTGGTTCTGAACGACGAGCGTCAGCGCGGTGCCGCGGGCAGGAAGGCTCTTCGTAATATTCGGACCGTAGAACGCCTTCACGACTTTTTTCTCATCGATCACGGTTTTCAGGGGAACCGTCTTTCCGCGGGCATCGATGATCTTGGTCTCCGGTGTAATGGTTAGGACGATCTCGCTTTGATCGCTTGGGGCCAGCCCCCGTCCCGTAACCGTAACGAATTTGCCCGTCTTGTCGTTCACGAAGTTCGTGATTTGTCCCCATGTGGCAGGAACCACTTTTACCTCATTTTGAACCTGGCCTTGTCCGCTTTGAGCGGCTGCGGGCGGCACCTCCTGGGCGCTGGCCGCAACCGGAACGGCTGCCAGAGCGAAAATCGACGCGGTTGCCAGTACTTTGTAAATTTTGTTCATCTGTCATTTTCCTCCTCTATATGGCGTTCTTGCGAGTGCGGGTCGGAATTTCACCGTGCATGCAATTGGTAAATGATGCTTGTTTCTTCATAGTTCCTGACGAGGCGGCAATGCCAAATGTTGCACATGTAAGCAAATTCATAGCTTTCTGCGTCCATTAACACGCTTATGGGCTGCCGGCCATACAATGGGGAAAGAACATCTAAGCTGGAGGTAGCCTACGAATGAAAATGACGCTGGATCTTGCCAAAGTGCTGCTCGAAGCAGCCGAGAAAAAAGCCAAGGAAATGGGGCTTGCCGAGGACATCGCCATCGTGGACGACGGGGCGAACCTGGTAGCCTTTCACCGGATGGACCATGCCCGGATCGGGGGCATCGATATCGCCCAGAACAAAGCCTGGACCAGTGTGGCCCTGCAAATGCCGACCTCGAATCTGTCCAAGGCGGCTCAGCCCGGGCAGCCTTCCTTCGGGATCAATACGACGAATCAGGGCAGGGTGGTCATCCTGGGGGGAGGAATCCCGCTAAAAGCAGGCGATGTCATCATTGGGGGCATCGGGGTCAGCGGAGGGACGAGCGAACAGGATATCCAGGTGGCAGAGGCCGCCGTGCAGGCCTTTGACCGCTTAATGCACCGGTCGGAACTCCGGAACATCTCGTTTCGGATTGGATCGAATCAAGCGTAAAGCGGCTTCAGCGGCACGGCCGGAATCGATGACAAGAGAAAACCCTCCATCCGGCCTGCATGTGAGGCGGGTGGAGGGTTCTCCTTAATTTCGGTTGATCAGAATGCCCAGTTGCCCTTGCGGAATACGGGTTCTCTTTGGCCGTCCGCCGTGATGCCGTCGATGTCCATGTCCGCAGAGCCGATCATGAAGTCCACGTGGATCATGCTGTGATTCAGCCCGGCACGGTCAAGCTCTTCCCGGGTGAGCGAGGTGCCGTTTTCAATGCAGGTCGGGAAGGCTTCGCCCATAGCCAGATGATTCGAGGCATTTTCGTCGAATAATGTATTGAAGAAAATGAGCCCGGTCTCCGAGATGGGCGAGCGATGCGGCACGAGCGCGGCTTCGCCCAAATAGCGGGCCGACGCGTCCATGTCGAGCATACCCTTTAAAAATTCGTATCCCTTCTCTGCCGTAAAATCGACGACTTTTCCGTCCTCGAACGTCAGGCTGAAGTTCTCGATCAGGTTTCCCTGATAGCTGAGCGGCTTGGTGCTGCGGACGGTTCCCCGGGTCCCCTCCCTGCGGGGCGATGTGAACACTTCCTCCGTCGGAACGTTCGGGTTGAACTCATTGGCCGCTTCGTTCCGGGCGGTTCCGCCGTTCCAGACATGATGCTCTGGAAGCTCGATCAACAGATCGGTGCCCGGAGCCTTATAATGAAGCTGCTTGTACTGCTTGCGGCTCAGATATTCACGTTTGCTGCGCAGATTCGCATTATGCTCTTTCCAAGCCTGGACTGGATTGCCGCCGCTCACGCGGGCGGTTTGGAAAATCGCCTCCCACAGCGCCTCCACCGCGGCCTCCGGCGCCAAATCCGGGAAGACCAGCTTCGCCCAGGCTTCGGACGGGACGCCGATAATGGACCAGGTCATCTTGTTTGCGGACATATACTCCCGCCACTTGGAGAGCGCGGCGCTTGCCGCTTTGGAATGGACTGAGATCCGCTTAGGGTTCACACCTTTCAACAGCTCGGGATTGGTCGATTCGATGAAGAGAAATGCTCCGTCGTTCTCGGCGAACTCCTGAACCCACTTCGCTCTCCATACCGGATACTCCTCAAAGGCCTCGTCAGGTGCGAGGTTGTACTTCAGCTGCGTGCTGATTTCGTCCTGCCACTCAATATGAACCAGCTTCGCTCCGGCTTGATAAGCCTGCTTGGTGATCATGCGCACGAATTCCGGTACATGGATCGGAGCGCTGATCCACAGGGACTGCCCCGGCTGAATATGAACCGCAACATGGACGGCGAGCTCGGCGTATTTTTCCAGACGCTCTAAAAAACTCATGGTTTTCTTTCTCCCCCTCAACGGCAGATTATAACAATGTATAAAGGATTCGCCCTTTCTTCGCCAGTTCCTTCCAACGTTCGCGCCGCCGGAGGTCTCCGAACAAATGCCATACGTGTATGATCTTGTCTAAACAGGAGGGAATTTAGAAGGACATCGCGCTTTTTCCGCGAATTAGGAAGGGAGCAAAGCAAGGGGGAGACGCCATGAAAAAGCAACGGCCCATCTATGTGCAAATCGATATCGACACAACGATGGATAAGCTATGGGAATATACCCAGAACCCGGATTTGCATACCGCATGGGATGCCCGGTTTACGGAAATTTCGTATTTGCCGCGGGCACAGGATGAGCCTCAGCGTTTTCTGTACCGAACCCGGATCGGCATGGGACTCGACATTGCAGGAGAGGGAGAATCGGCGGGACAAGTAGAGAAGGAATCTGGGGACCGGGTCTCCTCGCTGAAGTTTTGGACGCATGACCGGCTGTCGTTAATCCGTAAGGGCAGCGGGTATTGGAAGTATACGAAAAAAGACGGCTGTATCGGCTTCGAGACGCTGTATCAATATGAGTCGGCTTTCGGCGCGGCGGGGCGCCTTGCCGATGCATACCTGTTCAGGCCGCTGCTCGGATGGGCGACGGCTTGGAGTTTTGACGCTTTAAAAATGTGGCTGGAGCAGGGATTTCATCCGAAGCTGCTGCTCCAGCGCTTTCTCACCTACTGGACCGTGTGCGGGGTGATCGCCTTTGTATGGCTGTATCACGGCCTCGTTCCCAAGGTCATCATGGCCCATCCGGACGAAATCCGGATGATGGAAGCCGTAACCGGGAGCATGGGCAGCGGCGTGGCGATGATCCGGGTGGTCGGCATACTGGAAATGCTGTTTGGGCTCGTTTGGCTGCTGCCGCTGTATAAGCTGAAGCGCCCGCTGTTTATTTTCCAGATTGTAGCCATCTGTGGTCTGACCATCTCTGCGGCGATCGGGGACATCCGCAGCTTCGTCGCTCCGTTTAATCCCGTGACGCTAAACGGAATGCTGATCGTCTTGTCGCTGATCGGCTATGGAAACAGCCGCTATCTGCCCAGCGCCGCCCGCAGCCGCCGAAAAAAGGCAGGTGACCTATGAAATCGATCTATGAACAGGCGCTTGGCGATACCTATCAGCTGCTGCACCCTAAGCTGCAGGAGCGTTACCGGCTGACGGGAGGCACGGCGTTTACAGGTGCGGGCCGGATGGAGGAGATCAGTGGCGGCTCGATCGCGGTACGGGCCATGATGGTGCTCGGCATTCCGGCCCGCCTCCTCTTCCCCGAGAGAGGCCGGAACATCCCCTTTGTCATTCACAACAAAGTATCCCGAGACGCGAAGGGCAATGAGACGGTGCACTGGGATCGGACGTTTGATTTTCGGGGGAAAAAGCGCCATTTCGATGCCATGATGAAGTGGAACGACGAAGAGCAGCAGATTTTGGATCTGTTCGGCAAGCCGGCGCTGCTCGGCTCCTCTTTGTCCCTCCACGTGGACGACAAAGGAGCCATGCATATCTCCTCCAGGAGCCAGTGGCTGCCCTTGTTTGGCATGCGGATCCCGCTTCCCCGGATCTTTCACGGGGCGGCCCAGATCGTGGAGTCCTACGACGAGGAACGGCAGTGCTTCCGGATCCGGGTACATGTGCGCAATCCGCTGCTCGGCACCCTTTTCACTTATAAGGGTAGCTTTACGGGAACAAGGAAAGACGGGAGTGGGGGAAACCGGGATGAAGCGTAACGCATGGTTCGGATTGCTGCTGTATGTGATGTTTCTCGGCGTCAGCGGCCGGCAGCTTCAGGTGTTGGAAGCGGTGCTGATGCTGGCGGTCATGGTGCTGGTTCCGGGTTTCCTGATGCTCGTGGATGCACGCCTGCGAAACGGGAAAGTGATGGTTTTGTACAAAATCATGACGGTGTTCTATGCCCCGGCTGCCGTCTGTGCGGCATTATCCTTAATGGAAGATATCCCGCTGCTGTCCCTGCCTTGGGTGGCTTTTACGGTGATTACGGCGCTGTATGGGCTGCGTAGGCTGCTCGAGCGCGGGCTGCATCCGTTTGCCGAAACCGCGGTAGATTTCGGTCTGATGTACTTGGCCGGGGGCGGCTTCTGGTTCCTGGCCGCGTCGATGCATCTGAAGGTGATGGATTTTTCGGACGTGCTCATCATGCTGACAGCCATTCATTTTCATTACTCTTCGTTTATTCTCCCGCTCTCGGCCGGACTGCTGGGACGAAAAATAACGGCCGGATGGAAGCTGTATTTGACCTCGGCCGTCATCATCATGCTGGCCCCGGCCGGCATTGCGCTGGGCATTGCTTTCTCCACCGCCCTCGAGTTCATTCTGGTAGCGGCGTACTTGGCCGCCTTGTACGGCTACGGACTGCTTGTTTTTAAAGCTTCCTTTACCCGGCTGGCGGCAAAATACCTCGTATCCTTTTCGGCGCTCGTATTGATGGTGACGATTCTGTTCTCCCTGATTTACGCAGCCGGAAGGGCCATGGGATTCGGAAGCCTCTCGATCGACCGGATGATCTGGATTCATGGCGTCATGAACGCAGTGGGCGTAGCTCTTCCGGCGCTTGCGGGCTGGCTGCTGGAAGGTAACTTCCCGAAGGAGAGCTATTACGGCAAACCGGTAAGCTCCATTACCGGCGGAAGGCATATCGGGCAGCACTTTTTAAGCAGGAATGGACTCCTCGACGAAACGGCGTCCTATTCAGGGCTGGTCGACCGGATCGACGGGTTTGACTCCGCCTCGTTTCGTGCCCGGAGGCTGTCGCCCGTCATTCGCGATTTCTACGAGCATACCGACCAGTACACGATGCAGGCCGACATTTGCTGGGCCGGGTGGTTTACGCCGCTGGCCGCGGTATATCAGGTCTTCAGCCGCCGGATCGGACAGATTCATCTCGGTACGTTCAAAGGGTGGCATGGGATGTACGGCCGGATTCTTCCGGTTTCGTCCGGCAGGGACGGCAGGCAGCGGGTTCGGGCCTGGCAGCGTCTGAATGGGCAGGGAGAGGCGATCTTCATTGCACTCTATTCAATACACTGGTTCGGGGACGAGCCGTACATGAATATCGCCCTGCCGCTGCCGGGCGCAAATATGACCGGTATGCTGCGGCTATATAATGAAGGCTCCGGGCTCGTCTTGACCAGCGCCCACAGCCCGGTTCACCGGGGCGATGAGGGCATTTATTTGCATGCCGCATGGTTCACGATTCGGCTGCCCTTGAGGGAAACGTTCTGGATCCGGGAGGGGGAGTCCGGACAGCGGCTGACAGCCCGCCACCGCATGTGGATTTTCGGCCTTCGTTTTCTGGATATCCGGTACGATATTCAGCGGTCCGGGTAAAGCCGCGGCTGGGCAGCGGCGTTGACATGTATGTCCCATGGGATATAATGCTAAAAGGAAGATGACCGAAAGATCAGGTATTGGAGGATTATTGACATGAGCCAGGACAGGGAGCCGCTGTATATTCAAATACAAAACCATTTCAAGCAGTTGATTGCTTCCAGGCAGCTGAAGGAAGACGACCGGATTCCGACCGAGAAGGAGCTGATCGACCAGTTTCAGGTGAGCCGGATCACCGTGGCCAATGCGCTGGCCGAGCTGGCGGGAGAAGGCTGGATATACCGGATTCCGGGCCGGGGAAGTTACGTCAAGGGTGTGCCTGAGAAGTACATATCGAGTAACCCCGTCTCCCTCGTTTCTGAGGTCAAATCGTCGTCGGCTCCCAAGATCGGGCTCGTGTTCCCTTCCATTGAAGATTATTTTGCCATCCAAATGGTACGGGGGATCCGCAGCGCGCTGTCGGGGAGCAAATACTCGCTGGTCGTCATGTTCACTTACAATTCCAAGGAACTGGAGAAGGAAGCGATCCGCGAGCTCCGCAGCACGACGGACGGACTGATCATTTTTCCGGTGGATGCCGAAGTATACAGCGAAGAAATCATCGCGCTGAAGATGCAAAACTACCCGTTCGTGCTCCTGGACCGGCATTTGCCCGGCGTAGAGACGAACGTGGTCCTGTCCGATCCGGCGCTGGGATCCATCCTGGCGGTAGATCATCTGTGGGAGCTGGGGCATCGGAACATAGCGATTTGCTCGGATTCTCCAATACCGACGGTTACGGTCGACGAACGGATTCAAGGATATAATGAGGCGCTTAAGAACAAGGGCGCGATGATCAACCCTGCTTTGATTCTTACCGATTTCAGCATCCCGGCGGGGCCTTCCCGGACGGATCACCCGCTGTACCGGTTCCTCAAGAGCGGGATGGCGACGGCATTTATCGCGCTGAACTGCAAGCTTGGAGTCTATCTGTGGTCCATGGCCAAGGATTTGGGTCTGGAGGTACCGGGAGACCTGTCCATTGTCACATTCGATAACCCGAGTCCCATGCTCGAGGAGCTCAGCGTGTTTACGTTCATCGATCAAAGCGAGGAAGAGATGGGACGCGAGGCGGCGAGCCTGCTGCTGGACATTTTGGAGGGGAACATCAAGGACGTTAAATATACGAGGCGGATTTTTAAACCCCATCTCGTCGTTCACAATACGACAGGCCCGGTGTAATCGGGGGATCGGAAACGGCATTTCTTGATCAATATAGAATGAACTAATGAAATGAATGTTATAAGCCGTATGGGGCCGTTATAACAGGAAGTTCAATGCAAAACTTTAGTTCAATCTATAAAACAGGAGATGCTGTTTTTTTTGTTTTATATTAAACATAAATGATATATTATATATATTAATACGAGCAAAACTTATTGCCGATGTGCTGTAATCGACGCAGCAGCAATTTATTACTCCGGAAAATCCGGAAGCATGTATAGCCGGAGACGGAAGGATGCAGAAGGGGAAAAGGTGATCATCCATGAGATTTATCATTGAAAAGCTGGAGCGGCGGATTCAGGAGCTGGCCGGGCTGAGATACCGGGACCGCAAGCCGCTGGAGAATTTGCATATCGTACCGGATGTGGAGGGATTGGCAGAGGCGAAGGCCGCTGCAGGCGGCCAGCCGGCCGTGAAGGTAGGGGATCGCTGGGGAGGAAGGGACCGCTACGCCTGGTTCATCGCCGACGTGGCATTTCCTGCTTCGTGGCGGGCTCAGGACGTCATAGGACTAATCAAGCTCGGGGAAACCGGCGGGGGCAACTGCAGCGGCTATGAGGGCCAGGTATACCTGAACGGGGAGCCGGCACAGGCCGTGGACCGCAACCATGCCGAGCTGTTCTTTCCGGCGCAGATCGTAGACGAAGGACGCGTGGAGCTGGCGATCCGGGCATGGAGCGGGCTGACGCCTCCGAACGGCAGCCATATGCCGTTTGACCACCGGATCGATGTGCTGGACATCGCGGTGCTGGATTCGGCGACCGACGATCTGTACTATACGGCGCTGCATATGCTGCAGACGGTGAAGCTGCTGGACGAACGCGCCCTGGAAAAGCAGGCGATGACGTCTGCACTCGAGGATGCGTTCCGTCTTCTGGATTGGAGCGCGCCGGGGTCGGACCGCTTCTACGCCTCCACCGAGCAGGCGCTGCACGTGCTGAAGGAGCGGCTTGAGGCGATTCCGCGCGGTCCGCGGCCGCAAATAACCGCGGTCGGCCACTGCCATATCGACGTCGCCTGGCTGTGGCGGCTGAAGCATACCCGTGAGAAGTCCGGGCGTTCATTCTCGACGGTGCTGACGCTCATGGACCGCTTTCCGGAATATGTCTTCCTTCAGTCCCAGCCGCAGCTGTACGCTTATTTGAAGAAGGATTTCCCGACACTGTACGAGAAAATCAAGGATCGCGTGAAGGAAGGAAACTGGGAAGCGACCGGTGCGATGTGGCTGGAGGCGGACTGCAACATTCCTTCCGGGGAGTCGCTGGTCCGGCAGCTGCTGACGGGCAAACGCTTCTTCAAGAGGGAGTTCGATGTCGACAACCGCGTTTTATGGCTGCCGGACGTGTTCGGATACAGCTGGGCGCTGCCGCAGATTTTGAAGAAGAGCGGCATCGATTACTTCATGACGACCAAAATCAGTTGGAGCCAGTACAACCGCTTCCCGTACGACACGTTCATGTGGCGCGGCATCGACGGAACCGAAATGCTGACGCATTACATAACGACTCCGGACAACGACGGCAGCTGGTTCTATACGTATAACGGCAACATCACCGGCTCCTCGATTCAGGGGCTGTGGGATAACTACCGGCAGAAGGACATCAACGACAATCTGCTGCTCGCCTACGGCTGGGGCGACGGCGGCGGCGGTCCGACCCGGGATATGCTCGAAGCAGCCCGCCGTTATGAAGACATGCCGGCGGCACCGCAGGTGAAGCAGGGCGGAGCGGAAGCATTCTTTGAACAGCTGGAGGAGCGGGTCAAGGATCAGCCGCAGCTCCACTTGTGGGACGGTGAACTGTATCTGGAATACCACCGCGGCACCTATACCTCCCAGGCCTATAACAAGCGGATGAACCGCCGGATGGAACAGCTGCTGCACAACGCGGAATTCGTGAACGCGCTGGCAATGATCCTGAATCCGGGCTATGCCTATCCGGCCGCGGGACTTGCAGACAGCTGGGAGATCGTGCTTCGCAACCAGTTCCACGACATCATTCCGGGCTCGTCCATTCACGAGGTGTATGAGGACAGCCGGGTCGAGTACGCCGAAGCCGAGCAGCTGGCCGTGCAGGTGCTGGAACAGGGGCTGTCCCAGTTTAACGCCGTGGGACGCAGGGAAGCGGGGGCACAGCCGGATTCCGCTAAGGCGGAAGGCAAGGGCCTCCCTGTCCGGATTTTCAATCCGCTCGGCTGGGAACGCTCTTTCGTCAGCGAAGTTTCCGTGGAAGGGGCCGAGCAGCTGGCGTGGTATTCCGCAGCCGGAGAAGAGCTGCCGTCCCAGATCATTCCTGCGCAGGAGGGTGGATCGGCCCGCGTGCTGGTTACTGTGAAGGATGTGCCGGCATACGGATACACGACCATTTACGGCCGCAGCGGGGGATCCGGCCACCAAGGGTCGGTTGCCGGAGCAGGCGCATCTGCCGCTAAATCGGATTGGCAGATCACGAGAGAAGTCGTGGAAACGCCGTTCTACAGCATCCGTTTCAACGAAGTCGGTCAGCTGGTATCGCTGTACGACAAGAAGGCGGACCGCGAAGTGCTGAAGCCGGGCGAGCCGGCCAACGTGCTGCAGGTGTTCGAGGATAAGCCGATGGCGCATGACGCCTGGGATATCGATATTTTCTACCAGGAAAAAATGCAGACAGTCGAGGACCTGAAGGAACTGTCCATCTTGGAGGAAGGACCGCTGCGCGGCGTAATCAAGCTGGTGTATGCGTATCATAACTCCACCATCGAGCAGCGGTTCACGGTATACCGTGACGATCCGCGGATCGATTTTGTGACCAAGGTGGACTGGCATGAGCACCAGCAGCTGCTCAAAGCCGCATTTCCGGTCGACATCCGCTCCACCAAAGCCACTTACGAAATCCAGTTCGGGAACGTGGAGCGTCCGACCCACTGGAACACGAGCTGGGACTACGCCCGGTTCGAATCCGTGGCACAGCGCTGGGTGGATCTCTCAGAGGGCGGTTACGGCGTCAGCCTGCTGAACGACTGCAAATACGGGCATGACATCCGCAACCACGTCATTCGCCTCAGCCTGATCAAATCCGCCGTCTATCCGGACGGATCCGCCGATCAGGGCGAGCACGAATTTACGTATTCGCTGTATCCGCACCGCGGCGGCTGGTATGAAGGCGGAACCCACCAGGCGGCTTGCGGCCTGAACACTCCTCTGCTGGCCTTGCCGGTACAGGAAGGCGGCCTACCGGAGGCGCTTGGCCTGGTGAAGGTGAATCAGCCGAATATTATGATCGACACGGTCAAAAAAGCCGAAGACAGCGACGATATCGTCATCCGTCTGTACGAATACGGCGGCATCCGCACCCGCGCCCGGGTGGAGCTGGATCCGCAGGCTGGTGCTATCAGCGCGGCGGCCGAAACGAATTTAATGGAAGAAGACGGCGAGCCGTTAAGCGTGTCGGGCAATGGCACCGAGCTGCGCTTCAAGCCATACGAAATCAAAACGCTGGCGGTATCGCTGGCGCGTTAAGTGCCTGCAACATACTTGAGTCCATACACACCAAACCCAAGCAAGCCCAGCCTCACCCGCAAAGGGGGAGAGCTGGGCTTGCTTTCTTTGTCGCGGGCCAGGGGCCGCTTAGAGCGTCTTTGCCTCCAGCCGCCGGGCGATGATCGAAAGAATGTAGTTCACGATGAAGTACAGGGCGGCGGCGAAGATGAGGGCCGGGATGACGTAGTTCGGGCTGTGTCCCTGCAAAATCTGCACATTGTGCATGAGCTCGGGGAGCGAAATGATGACGGCGAGCGACGTATCCTTGAGCAGCGAGATGAATTGGCTGACCAAGGGCGGAACCATGCGGCGCAGCGCCTGCGGCAGAATGATATGCCGGAGCGTCTGCATATAGCCCAGCCCCGAGGAGCGGGCCGCCTCGATTTGTCCCCGGTCGACGGAGTTGAGCCCGCCGCGGACGATCTCCGAAATCATGGCTCCCTCGAACAGCGTGAGGCCGACGACCGTCGCCCAGAAGGGGGACATCTTGATGCCGAGCTGGGGGAGCACGATGTACATGAAGAAGATGATCAGCAGCAGCGGCAGGTTCCGGATAATATCGACGATGGCTGCGACTATCCGGGACAACACGGGGACTTTGGCATAACGAAGTGTCCCGAGAACGGTTCCCAGCACGAAGCTGAACACAATGGACAACACCGCGACCTCGATCGTAACGAGAAACCCCTCGAGCAGAAACTTGACGTTGGGTAGGGAATAGGCACCTATAAAATCCATGGCGGCATCTTCTCCTCTTGCCAGAATAAAGCCCCTCTACTGGTCAGCCGAGCGGAACCGGCGCTCCATGTAATGGACCGCAAAGCTGAGCGGAAGCGTAAGCACCAGGTAAAAGACGGCGACAATCGTATACACGGTCAGGGGCAGGAAGGTGTCGGAGTTGATCAGGTCGGCGTAATACATCAGATCCATTCCGGTCACGACGGCCAGAATGGATGAATTTTTAACGAGATTAATAAACTGGTTGCCGATGGCCGGCAGCACGATCTTGATCGCCTGAGGCAGCACGATGTGAACCATCGTCTGGATGTACGACAGTCCCGTTGCGCGGGCGGCCTCGGTCTGTCCGCTCGGTACAGACTGAATGCCGGCACGGATGGCTTCCGCGATGAAAGAGGCGGTGTACACCATCAGCCCCAGCGTCCCCGAAGTAAAGCCGTCCAGCGGTAGCCCGAGGGACGGAATCCCCAGGAAAAAGAAAAACACGACGAGCAGGAGTGGGATGTTGCGAATAAACTCAACATACACCGTTCCGATTACATTCAGGACCCGGACCGGGGAAATCCGCATCACGGCGATGATGACGCCGAGTACGAAGCTCCCGATCAGGGCGAGGACGCTGGCTTCGATCGTGTGGATAAAGCCTTCGGCAAAGCGGTCCCAGTGGTTAAACAGGACATGAATGTCAAATTTGCCCGGCATGGCCTTCGTCCTTTCTTAAAGGTTTTCGGGGCTTCCCCGTAAATTGCCGGAAAAGACATCGAAGCAAAGGTTCTATTCGGGTTTGACGCCCATCCACTGCTCATACAGCTTGTCGTATTCGCCGCTGTCTTTCAATTCCTTGAGCAAATCGTTGACGGTCTTCACGAACTCCGCATCGCCTTTTTTGATGGCGATCCCGTAAGGCTCGTCGGTGAAGGTGCCGCCGACCAGCACGTAGTTCGGATCCTGCTTTTGCATGCCGAGCAGGATGGCGTTGTCGGTCGTCAGAGCCTCCCCTTGGCCGGCCTTAAGTGCGGTAAACGCATCCTGATAGTTTTCAAATTCAAGCACGGTGGCATCCGGCGCCTTTTCCCGGATGTTTTTGGCCGAGGTTGAGCCTTTGACGGTCAGAACCTTTACGCCTTTTTTCAAGTCATCCAGCCCTTGGATGGCGCTGCCTTTCTTCACGAGCAGGGATTGGCCCGCTTTAAAATAGACGTCGCTGAAATCGACCTGCTGCTTGCGCTCCTCGGTGATGGTCATCGTGGCAATGATGAGGTCGATGTCGCCGTTCTGCAGGAGCGGAATGCGGGTTTTGGACGTCACTTCCTTCAGCTCGATTTTGCTCTCATCACCGAGTATTTTTTTGGCCAGTGCCTTGGCGATGTCGATGTCAAAGCCTTCTACATTGCCAGAGGTAGGGTCCTTCAGCCCGAACAGCTTGGTGTCGTATTTCACGCCGGCGATGAGCTTGCCGCGGGCCTTGATCGCTTCTAGCGTGCCGCCCTTGGCAGACGTGTCCCCACCGTCGTCCTTGCTCCCGCTTGCGGTCGTGTCGGTCGACCCGCTGCCTGTCGCGGCCGTGGGTTCGGTCTTTGAGCCTCCGCAGGCCGTGAATACCAGGCACATCGCCAACAGGACAAAAGCAACGCTCCACCTCAAAGGTTTTTTCATGAATTCGATAACCCCTTTCCATATGCTTTTAACTGATTTAATGATGGATCAGCCGGCTGAGAAACGTCCGCGCGCGTTCTTCCCGCGGATGGTCAAAGAAGCTTTGCGCCGGGCCTTCCTCAATGATTTGACCGTTGTCCATAAACACGACACGGTCGGCAACTTCGCGGGCGAATCCCATCTCATGCGTAACGATGACCATCGTCATCCCGTCGTAGGCGAGAGAGCGCATCACATCCAGCACCTCGCCGATCATTTCGGGATCGAGGGCCGATGTGGGCTCGTCAAACAGCATGATCTTCGGATGCATGGCCAGGCCCCGGGCGATCGCGACCCGCTGCTGCTGCCCTCCCGAGAGTTGGGAAGGATAGCTGGATGCCTTATCCGCAATGCCGACGCGGGATAGATAAGAGTTCGCCCGCTCAGCCGCCTCCTCTTTGGACAAGCCAAGCACCTTGACCGGCGCAAGCACAATGTTGTCGATCACCGTTTTATGGGGATACAGATTAAAATGCTGAAAGACGATGCCGATCTCGCGGCGGAACCGGTTAATGTCGATCTTTTTGTCATGAAGCGCCGTTCCGTTCACATAGAGCTCGCCCGACGAGAGTTTCTCCAGCCGATTAATGCAGCGGAGCAGGGTGCTCTTCCCGGAACCGGACGGTCCGATGATCACGACCACTTCGCCCTCTTCGATCTGAAGGTCGATATTCTGGAGGACATGGAAGCTGCCGTAAAATTTACTGACGTTCTTGAATTCGATCAGAAATATACCTCCCTTCCTATGTAACCTTTAAGTGCGTGTTCAAAAAGTTCGGTTTTCAGCACCGAGAAGATTGAATGAAGCAAGGGACTGAGGAGCAGAGCGTACGTAGTGGGTACGTGAGCACCGGAAGGCCCGGCTGAATTCAAGATTCGATGCCGAATTAGCTTCCCGATTTACTTTGTGATCAAAAGCGGACTTTTTGAACAACCCCTTTAAGGAGCATGTCGGCCCGACGTGCTCGTAACACTATATTGCTGTAAGCCCGATAAAATGATTAACCTGCCCAAATGCCGTCAGCTCGAAGTCATATCTTGGCATGGGATATCAACATTTCCCAAATCCTTGCATTTTGATGAATTCCGTGGTAGACTGTATTTAGTTCTAAAATTTGAAACCAATTCTCATATTGAAAAGGGTATCATGTTTACGATGGAACTTTTTTCAATGTGTGAATTTTTTTTAGCTTTATTTAAAAGAAGGATCATATTAAATTTCAAATTTTGGAGGTACAGCCCCATGCAAACAGGTACAGTTAAATGGTTTAACGCTGACAAAGGCTTCGGATTTATCGAAGTTGAAGGCGGAAACGATGTATTCGTACACTACAGTGCAATCACTGGCGATGGTTTCAAAACGTTGGACGAAGGACAACGCGTCCAATTCAACGTGGTTGAAGGCAACCGTGGACCACAAGCTGAGAACGTAGTGAAACTGTAACATCAACAAGCGGCTGCCCTTAACAGATTCGTTAAGGGCAGTTTTTTCATATAGACCAAGCAGGCTTGTCCAAGATCCGTTCTTGGCGGAGGTTAACTGCTGCAGGGCGTCCGTTTATACAGTTTGGGTTTTATACTTCATATAAGGGGGACTGAGCATGAACTACCGCAAAAAGTCGATGGAGGAAATACCTGAGGAAAATACAGCAATTTGGTCCTGTACGAAGGAAGGCTGCAAAGGTTGGATGCGAGACAATTTCGCCTTTGAACATGAGCCTACCTGCCGGTTATGCAATTCCCCGATGGTACGGGATACGAAAATGCTTCCTGTTTTGAACAATTCGAGTGCTGATCAGAAATCGGCCAAGAAGGGCGTCAAGATCGATTCCTAAGCAATGAACCCGTGTGAAATCATAGAATGATCAGATATAAACGGCAAAAGGGCCTGCACATCATGCAGGCCCTTTTTCTATGGGATTCGGATCGAAGTTATCCCCATTGAGGGTTCTGGCTTGGTTCGTTTATCTTGTTAATAGTTCATGGCCTGAACCCTAGACGGTCGTTTCAGGCTGGTACCCGGTGTTAGTGGTCTTCGTCGATGACGCCAAGCGCCCGGTTTTTCTCCTTAAACCGTTCATTGTGCGAAGAGACATAGGCAACCCTAGGGGCTTCGGGATCCATGTAGAGCTTGGCGCTGTTGGTAGCGAGCACGGCATCGGTGAATGTGCCTGCGATCAATCTCACTTTGCTGCTGTAGTCTACAAAGTCTCCTGCGGCAAAAATACCCGGCACATTCGTTTCCAGCTTATCGCTGACGTTCGCCGTCCATTCGCCCATATCGATGCCCCAGTCGCGGATCGATCCAAAGTTATACCGCATGCCGTGGTTGACGATGACCGCATCCACGTCCACGCGATGAGTACCGCCGTTCTCCTCATGGCAGATCGAAACCTGGTTGATCGCGGTGCCGTCGCTGCTGTGCAGCTGGCGGACGGTGTAGGGAACATGGATCTGGACGGAGGACTGCTTCATGCGAACCACGTTGCGCTCATGGCCGCCAAACTGCTCGCGCCGGTGCACTACGCAGACGCTGGCCGCGATCGGTTCGAGCTCATTGGCCCAGTCCACGGCGGAATCGCCGCCGCCGGAGATGAGCACGTGTTTTCCGCGGAAGGGCTCGAGCTCCTGCACCGTATAGTGGAGGTTGCTCACTTCGTACCGGTCTGCGCCATCGATGTCGAGCTTCGCCATTTCCAGGATGCCGTAACCGATCGCCATGATGACCGTGCGGGTCCAATGCTTTTCTCCGGTAGAGGAAGTAAGAAGAAGGGTGCCATCTTCCAGGCGCTCCTGATCGATGATCTGCTGTCCCAGCACGACGGTCGGATCAAAGGTCAACGCCTGCTGCTTCAGCTGTTCGATCAGGTTGCGGCACAGAATCGGTCCCGTGCCGCCGACATCCCAGATCATCTTCTCCGGATAAATCAGCATTCGTCCACCCAGTTCATCCTTCGCTTCGATCAGCTTGGTCTTCAGGTCGCGCATCCCGCTGTAAAAAGCCGCATACATGCCGGCAGGGCCTCCCCCGATGATGGTTACGTCGTACAGTTCCAATGATTCACTCATGGTTTTCCCTCCAAGTCCATTCAGGTATGATCCGATCCAAAAGTTGAAATATGTGATCTATATCAAGCACTGGCTTTTCATTTAACTTTTCGCTCTGGCGAGCAGATACAGAAAATAAGGTGCGCCAATGACGGCGACCACGATGCCCGTCGGTACGCCGGAAGGCTGCAGAATCCAGCGGCCGATCGTGTCGGCGGCGATAACGAGCAGAGCCCCGATGAGCGCCGAGACCGGCAGCAGCATCTGATGCTTCGGACCGACGAGGCGTCTGGCCAAATGCGGGCCGACGAGCCCGACGAAGGCGATGCCGCCGCTGACGGCCACGCTTGCCGCCGCCAAGGCGACGGCAGCGGCGAGAAGGCGGAACTGCTCTTTGCGCACGTTTTCGCCAAGGCTGGTCGCCATTTGCTCTCCCATTTGCAGCACGTTCATCACACGTGCCCGATAAATAATGTACGGCACCAGGACGACAATCCAGGGGAGAAGGGAGAGGACAAACTTCCAGTTCGTTCCCCAGATGCTCCCCGCGAGCCATGTAGCGACGAATTGATACTGCTCCGGCTTCAGCCGAAGCGTCAGCACGATCATGGCCGCCTGAATACCGGCGGCGACGGCGATGCCTGTCAGCATCAGCCGGATGGGGCGGATTCCCTTGTTCCGCGTGTAGGACAGGGAGTAAATCAGCGCTGCCGTCAATCCTGCGCCCACAAAGGCTAAGAGAGGGAGCAGGAACACCGGCATAGCCTGTGTCGTCGGATAGAACGAGACGAGCAGCATGACCATCAGCCCCGCTCCCGAGTTGATGCCAAGGATGCCGGGGTCAGCCAGCGGATTGCGGAAAATCCCCTGCATGACCGCTCCGGACACCGCCAGCCCCGCGCCGATCAGAACCGAAATGACGATCCGCGGGAGCCGGAATTCAAAGAGAATCAGGTTCTCCTGATCCGATCCCTGCCCCAACAGCGTCCGGATCAGGTCGAGCGGGCTTAACCGTATGTAGCCGGTGTTCATGCTGATAATAAAGACCGCAATAATGAGCAGCGCGAGGATCAGCATGACGGTCATGCTGCGAAGCTTTCTCCGCTGTTCGTAAGTAGAAACAGCTTGTTGTTCGGACATTACAGATCCCCTACCTCTCTTCGTGCAAGATAGAGGAAGAATGGAACGCCGATCAGCGAAATGATCGCTCCGATCGGGGTTTCATGCGGCGGGTTCACCATTCTTGCAGCCAAGTCGGCGAGGACGGCCAGCAGGCTGCCCAGCACCGCAGAGCAAGGAACGATCCAGCGGTAATCAACGCCGACGAGATAGCGGGTGACGTGCGGGATAATGAGCCCGATGAAGCCCACCGATCCGACCACGGCCACCGAGGAACCTGCCAGGACGAGCACGATCAGCACCGCGGCCAGCTTAATCAAGGCGGTGCGCTGCCCAAGTCCCTTGGCAACTTCGTCGCCAAGGCTCAGCATCGTGATCGAGCGCGAAATGAGCAGCGAGCCGATCAGGGCGCCGGCGATCCATGGGAAAATGATCTTGAGCTGTGCCCACTTCGTGCCGGCAACGCCGCCGGCATACCAGAAGGCCAGGTCCTGGCCGATGTGAAAGTACAACGCCACGCCTTCGCTGAGTGCGGTCAACAGCAGGCTGAGTGCCGCACCGGCCAGAACGAGGCGTACCGGGGTTAGCCCTCCCGGGGCGAGCGATCCGACGCCGTAGACGAGTCCGGCACCGACGCCTGCACCGAGAAAGGCGTACAGGATCAGGTACATAAAGGACAGACCGGGGAAGAAGGCGAAGCACAGCGCAAGGGCGAAGCCTGCGCCTGCATTAATGCCAAGGAGTCCCGAGTCAGCGAGCGGATTGCGGGTCATTCCCTGCATCAGGGCGCCGGCCACCGCAAACCCTGCGCCGATCATCGCGCTGGCAAGGACCCGCGGCAGGCGCAAATCCCGAATAATTTGGTGATTGACCACATCCGCATGGAAATTGAACACGGCCGACCATACTTCGGACAGCCGGATGTTGGCCGCACCGAAGGAGATCGATAATCCCATGCTCAGAACGAGCGCGGCAAGTCCGCCGATAAGGATCAGGCTGGCGGTCTTCGGACGGGAACGGATGCGTTCCTTGGAGTCCGGGGTCATATTCGCTGCTGCCTGCTGATTCATATATTGTCACCTATTTCCATGAAATTGATTCTCATTCTCACTTCATTCTCAATTACTCATTTTATATGAACAGCAGGCCTCTTGGCAATGAAAAATATGAAATCGGCATAAATCTGGCACAATTTGAGCGTTGGTTCCACAATGCGTTGGAACAAGGGCATTTCCAATAAGGAAAGGCCCTGGTCAGACCTCCATCATTCGGATAAACCTACGGACGGTGCCGGATTCCAGGCCGGAAAATAAACATTGACAAGGAGGAGTCGAGCTGTTAAGTTTTCAATTGATAATGATTATCATTACTGTTGATTACATACCTATAGGGGGTTATTATGTTTACAAAGTCAAAATCATTGTTTACCGTCATGATTCTGGTAGTCATGCTATCCATGCTGGTGACGGCCTGCGGAGGAAATGGCGGGAGCAGCGGGACGTCGGCATCCGGCGGGACCGCGTCCGAGACTTCCGGCAAGGATACGACTGCATCGGATTCGAAAGAAACGGCGTCGGACGGAGGAACACGTACGTATAAGACAGAAAAAGGCGACGTGGAGATCCCGGTAAAGCCGCAGCGCATCGTAACCGATTATTATGGCGGCGAGCTGCTGTCCGTCGGCGCCCACGTGGTAGGCGTGGAACCGAGCATTTTCCAAAACCCGTTCCTGAAAGATAAGCTGAACGGAGTGGAGGATGTAGGCTACCCAATCAATACGGAGAAGGCACTCACGCTCAAGCCGGACCTGATCGTCGTGATGTACGATGATAACTATGAGGCGCTGTCCAAAATCGCACCGACCATCTACATTCCTTATGGCACCGCAATCAACATCGACGATACGGTGCGCCTGTTCGGCGACATTGCCGGCGAAAAGGAAAAGGCGGAGGAATTCATCAAAGCGTTTGACGAAAAAGCAGCGGCTGCCCGTGAGAAGCTCAAAGGCGTCGTGGATGAGAATGCCACCTTCGGCATCTACGAGTTGACGGACAAGGGCGAACTGTGGACGTTCGGCGACAATGCCGGCCGCGGCGGCCAGGTATTGTACAACGCGCTTCAGTTGAAACGTCCGGCAAAGAACAGCAAGGAAAACCAGACGCTGCAGCTGTCCATGGAACTGCTGCCGGAATATGCGGCGGACTACATGTTCCTGACGACCTATGATCCGGAGAAGAAAGGCGACAAGCTGAAGGAACTGAAGGCTTCCCCGGTTTGGAACAGCCTGGCAGCCGCGAAGAATGACCGCATCTATTATAACGACTTCGACACGTTCTACCGCTATGACCCGATTGCCATTATGGGCCAAATCGATATGTTCGTGGATATGATTCTCGAGCACAGCGGAAAAAAATAGGAATTTAGCATATAGGGTGCCCAGGCGGCAACGCTTGATACCCGCCGATAACGAAAAAGAAGCTGCTCCGCTTTGATGCGGGGCAGCTTCTTTTTGTCTATAACGTCGCTCTGTTGAGCTGTCATAAGCAGCTTCTCTTATCAACCGTTTTACGGGTCATTTATTGCCGTCTTTTCGTAAACGAAGTGATCAAGGACACGATGGACAGCAGCAGGGCGGCAATCGAGGCGACCAGCGTCGCGGTCTGAACGCCGCTGCTTCCGGTTTCCGCTGCGGCTGGGGCAGGAGACGATGTGGCAGCCTGGTCCTGCGCGGACGTGTTGGTTCCAGTTCCGTTATCCGTGGAGGCGGTGTCGTCATGGCCGTGGTCGGCTGGTTCCGCCGTTTCCGAGGTAGTGACTTTCGTGATGGAGTGCGGCGAATCCGCGCCTTCGTCACCTGTCCATTCCACGATGCTGCCGTCCTTGTAATATTGGTAGGCGTCCCAGGCCACATCGGCATCCTGGTCCGGGTTCTGAGCAACGAAGTTGAATTGCTGGAATTCGCCGGCATTGATGCCGGCCCCGGTAGCGCTCCAGGTAATCGTCTTGATTTTGCCTGAGGCATCCTTTTCGGTCGAGACTTTCCAGTCCGGTACCGGCTGGTACTGTTTAAGGTCCACGTTCTCCGGCACTTTCAACGTTACCTTGGTGGTGGCGACTTCCTTCTCGGACGGAATCTTGATCGTGTAAGTTTCCCAGGCTCCCGGAGCCGATGTGGCAGGTTTGACCGTCACGTGGGCGCTGGCGATGCCGGAAAACAGAAGCAGGCCGGCGGCTGCCGTCATCAAGAACGGGATGCGTTTGCTCAATAATTTTTTCATGCTCAATACCCCTTTATATTGTATTTGGTGATGGGGCAAATTCCACTGCCCCGCGTGCTTCAGCTGCTTCCGACGGTAATCTGGAAGTCGGTATCCCAGGCGTCGAGCGACTCGGTCAAAATATGGACATGGACGTTCCAGCGGCCTGCCATGCTGATCAGGTCCTGGACCTTATACGTCTTGTCGGCGCCGGGAATGTCGATTTCGTATTTACCCATATCCATGTCCAGCGAGGTCAGCGTCAGCTTGATCTGCTGAATGCCCTGCACTGGCTTGCCGCTGCCATCTTTTATGCCTACCTCGAAGGTATTTTCGCCCGCGATATTCGGGCTGACCCGCAGCGTGACGACGGTGCGGTTATCCAGCGTCTGCTGCACATCCACCGGCCCCGGATTGGAGGCTGCCGGGGGCAGATTCGAGAGGGCGGCGGCGAGCACGAGGGCTGCGATGCCGGCCGCGAACTCGATCCATACGCCGGCGCCAAGCGGTTTGCTGCGGCGCTGCCCGCGGATGAGATGCACGGCGGCAAAGCCGAGCATGACCAGCAGCAGCAGGCATTTCAGCAGCAGGATGCGTCCGTAGGCGGTATGAAAGAGCGAATACCAGGTCGGTACATAGGTTAGCGAAGCGTACACGCCGCTGATCAGCACAGCCGCAACCAGGGTGGTCCCCCACAGAGAGAAGCGCTCGATGACCGCGAAGTAACTCTTTTTGCGAAGATCCGATTCTTTCGGGAGCGAAGCCTCCCTAGGCAGAATCAAGCCAAGTGCGAGCAGGCAGCCGAGCCAGATGGAAACCGACACGAGATGGAGGAAATCCATAAATACCGGCAGCCATATCGATTCGGCCGAAGCAGCGTGCCCGATGAATGCCTTGGACAGCAGCAGCCCCACGCCGGTGAGCAGCGTGCCCGCGTACAACGCGCGGAGCCCTTTTTGCTCGGTGCTCTGGGTTGCGGCGTACAGCAGCGCACCCAGGAGCAGCACAAGGATCACCTGCACCAGCCAAATGTGGCCGAAGCTCGTGATACGCAGCATTTTGCCGAGGAGCTCCGCGTTCCATACTTCGCCCCAGCCAACACCGGCTTCGATCGCCGTCTGCATCGGCAAGCTCAGGAGCACACCGATGACCAGAGCGGCATAGGATATGCCCAGAAGCTTACGGCTCCGAGGCGATAATACCGGATGCCGGGAGCCCCCGCCCGCCGGCAGCAAATACAGATAAAAGCATAGAACGCCAAGCAGAAAAGCCAAGCTTACATAAAAGAGCCAGCGGATCAGGATCAGATCGGCGCCAGGCGTATAACCCGAGTACACGACGTGGTTGGCCGCACCCTGGCTGCTTGTGCCGATTTGAAACGGAAACGTTCCGTTCACCGGATGGCCGTCGCCGGACACGGCCTTCCATTGAACCGTATAAATACCGTCCGAAAGACCGGCCTTCAGGTCCACTTCCAGGACGGACGGCTTTCCTTCCGGAATTTTACTGGTGCCCTGGTTGACCTCTTCTCCGGACGAACTCATCACGACGATCGAGTGAAAGGCCGGCTGGAGCGCCTCATTGAACTGAAGCGTCACCTTGGCTGGCGCCTGCGCCATCACTTCATTATCGGATGGACTCGACTTGGTCAGATAGGCATGGGCCGAGCTGGCGGCAGGATGAATGAGCACCCCGATGAAGATCACCAGCATCCATACCCATAGTGGTTTCATATAACGTTTGAACATATAAGGATTCACCTACTTTGAATTCAGGGCCGATACCGCCGCTTGCGGCCGGCACACTGGTAATTGTATAGCCATCGACCTGAGATGAAAATGACCCTAATGGGCTATAGCGGACCTCAGGATTTATCGATTTCGTGAACTTTCGCCAAGCAGCCGGGGATTTCTGGATTTGACCGCTTTTTGTAAGCCTAAATATTCCATGAAATGGGATATTTGGCGGCTGACTTGCCGGATACCGGAGGATCCGGCAGGATTTCTCCGGCTGGGGCACCTGAGCCCCGGTCACCGCGGTTCAGCCCGCGAGGACCGGGATCAGCCATTTTCAGCACATTTTCAATAAGTTTCAGGTCTCGATATAATAAAAAGGGAATTCCCGATGAACGAAAAAACTGAAATCAGGAGTGATGTTATTCATGAGTTTGGCTGTGTTGGAACGTCGGAGTGAGCTGCTGAAGAAACGGATCCAAGAATTGATCATCAAAGATAACCAGTACGGAATCAGTCGTCAACAGAACATGTTCCTGCAGCACATGATTAAGGAATTACACCAAACGTCATACGAACTAAACACGGAACGCGGGTAAGTCGGCTGGGCTTATCCGAACGGGCAGACAGAAAAAGGGTACCCGGTAGGGTATCCTTTTTTAAGATATAAGAAAGGACAAGCTTCGAAGCCTAGGCTTCCTTATATCGCAAGAAAAACTACCGTTAAATGCGGTCTGGCTTCAAAGAATACGCGCCGTTAGACGTTTTCCTTTATGGAAACGGGACGGGTCGGTCGAATAAAATGGAAGAAACCCGGGGCAGACATGCGCCGGGTTTTCCGTTCATATATATAGAATAGGTTTGGATTCAGGATGTTGATGCCGAACCCAAATAGAGAGGATTCAGATCCGAAGCCAGGAAGGTTTTGCCCTGCTGTCTGGCTTCGATATACCGGATGAACAGCTCGGTCAGGTCCGGGTCAAACTGGGTGCCGGCACAGGCGCGCAGCTCGCGGATCGCATCTTCGACCGATTTGGTGTTCTGGTACGGCCGCTCCGAGGTCATGGCGTCAAAAGAATCGATCACGGTGAGCATCCGGCACAGCAGGGGGATTTCCTCCTTCTGATACCCGTGCGGATATCCCTTGCCGTCATACCGTTCATGATGCAGCTCGATATAGGGGATCAGCGCTTTGAATTGATCCTGAATGAGCGCGATCTCCTTGCCCCAAACGACATGTTTTTTCACCGTATCCCATTCCGATGGGCTCAGCTTGCCCTGCTTCCGGATAATGTCGCGTGGTATTTCCAGCTTGCCGATATCGTGGATGAGTGCCCCGAGCACGAACTGCTTCCGGCTGACCGGGTCCAACCCGAGTACTTTGCTCATATCCATGGCGTAGCGAAACACCCGCTTGGAATGCTTAAACGTATCGATATCCTTGTACAGAAACAGGCTGAGCAGCTGCTCGATGTTTTTCACGTCCTGGGCGATGTCCTGTTCATCCTGTACAGGCAGGGACTCCCCGTAGATGTGCACGGTGTTTTTGCCTTGCTTCTTGGCTCCGTACAGCGCCTGGTCGGCCTTGTCCACCAGCAGCGACTTGTCGTGGATGTCGGGCTTATATCCGGAAATGCCGGCTGAGAAGGACAAGCATCCATGCGGAAAAATTTCCACCCCTTCGAAAGGGGTGTCGTTGATCCGTTTGCGCAGACGGTTGATAAACTGGAGAGCCTGCTGCGTATCGTAACCGGGCATCAGCAGGGAAAACTCCTCGCCCCCGTACCGGGAGGCGGAAATGCCGGCCGCTTCCGATTCCTCTTTTAAAATTTGCCCCATGAGGCCCAGCAGCCGGTCGCCCTTCAGGTGACCGAATTGGTCGTTGTATTTTTTGAAATCGTCGATATCGACCATGGCCAGAGACAGAGGCTTGCCGGAATTTCTCGTCTGCTGCAGCTGCACGTCGAGAATCTGCTCGAAGTAGGTATGATTGTACAATCCTGTCCGCTGATCCGTATTGGCGCGTTCCTGCACCTGCTGATACATGCCGAACTGCATCCGGAACAGATGGGACAGCAGCAGGCTGATACCGAGAAACAGCCCCAGTCCCGCTACGCCGTTATGGACGATCAGGATCGTGAGCACGAGGGAGAGGATCAGGATGCATAAGTAGACAAGCATCGATTCCCGCAGCAATCCCTTCAGCAGGGCGTACAGGCTGTCCCGGTTGCGGTACATCAAGCAGTAATATAAGCTGATACATACGAGATTCAGTATAAAATAGGTCACGAGCGCGCCGATGTATGCCGGTAAATGGGCGTTCTGGAGGAAGCCCTCACGGCCGCCCAGGAGATGAAACATGCCGCCTGCGCCGGAAATCATGATGGAATAGATGGAGAAATTGAGTAAATGCTTCCACCAGGCCATCTTCCGCTCAATGAAGGCGAAAATGACCGCGCTGACCAGCAGCATGACCAGAGAAGCCGCGCTCCCGTACGTAAAGACGCACGCCAAGTACACGGCCGAATCCATAGACTGCTTGCTTCCGTCCGGGGGAACTTGGAAGGTATACATATACAGGACCAGTGATACGGCAAGCATGGAGCCGAGAAGAAACCAGTCCGCCGAGGTATATTGGAAGGACAGGCGGTGCATGTGAAGCAGAAACAGAAGGGTGCCAAGCAGGCAGAACACCAGCGTGCCGATCAACCCCGGGATTTGCTGTTGCGTAAAAAGGCGTTTTTTAAACATAAATTTTTCTCCCTGCAGGCCAAAAAATGTTAAGCGAATCAGATGTTTAATTCGCCTTATGAATTCTTAATTCCTTTAAATTTCACGGTGGAATGGAAATAGAATCATCATCTGACCGTTCATCGCTTGAATACTATTGGGGGGTATCGTATAATAAAGATATCAAAGCGGTATTGGAGGTGTCTTCATGGCGAAGGTCGAAATGAAGGTCGAAGGAATAACGGGCGGTGCTCCGCTCTCCGCTGCCGGTTCTGACAGTTCCTGTGAAGCGGGATGCAGCGAGCGGCACAGCCACCATTCGGAACAAACCAAGAACAATCTGATTACCCGTTTGAACCGTATTGAAGGACAGATCCGCGGCGTGAAAGGCCTGATCGAGAAAGATACCTATTGCGATGATGTGCTGAATCAGATCGCGGCGATCCAATCGGCCCTGAACGGCGTAGGCAAGCTGCTCCTGGAGGGCCATATGAAGAGCTGCGTGGTCGAGCGGATCGAGTCCGGCGACCATGAAGTGATTGACGAGCTGCTGGTTACGGTGAAGAAATTAATGAAATAATACCTGCAAGAAGAGCAGGGATTATCCAATTTAAGGAGGAATATATGATGAAGCAGGTTACATTGAACGTACAAGGCATGTCGTGCAACCATTGCGTCAACGCTGTAGAAGGCGCGGTGAAGAATGCCGGCGCCGCAGGCAAGGTTGATTTGCCGTCCAATACGGTGACAGTGGACTACGACGAGAACAAAGTGAGTCTGGACACCATTAAGGCAGCAATCGAGGATCAAGGCTACGATGTTGTCTAAGCTTTATGGCATGCGAATGTAACGCCTTCTGAAATGAATTACACAGAAGCTGGCGGAGGCGAGGGCTCCTCCGCTTATATGAGGCAGCGGTGCGAATTTACGTGATTTGCGGGCGCTGCCTTTTTTGACTCGAGTGTATACCCCGCTGGGGTATGCCATAGTCTTTGGGATAGGAGAGAACGCGGCCATGGAACAGCATACACCGGATCATTCGGAGAAGCATACGACCCTGCCCATTACGGGGATGACCTGTGCGGCCTGCGCTGCCCGGATCGAGAAAGGACTCGGCCGGATGGAAGGCGTCAGCCGGGCGAACGTTAACCTGGCGCTGGAGAAGGCCACCGTCACTTTTGATCCGAAGCAGACGAACCTGAAGCAGCTGGAAGACAAAATCGTGTCGCTTGGCTACGGCACGATGAAGGAAACGATGGATTTTGACATTACGGGAATGACCTGCGCGGCGTGCGCGACCCGGATCGAGAAGGGACTCGGCCGGCTGCCCGGCGTGACGCAGGCGAATGTCAATCTGGCGCTGGAAACGGCCCGGGTGGAATACATGCCGGGGACGGTGACCGTTCAGGACATGACGCAGAAGGTCGAGCAGCTCGGGTACAAGGCGATTCCGAAGCAGGAAGCCAAGGATACCGCCGAGCTGCGCCGTCAGGAAATCCAGCGCAAACGGTGGAAATGGATGATGTCGGCCATTCTCTCCCTGCCGCTGCTCTGGGCGATGGTGGGCCACTTTTCCTTTACGGCGTGGATTCCTGTGCCGTCGCTGTTCTTGAACCCCTGGTTCCAGCTGATTCTGGCTACGCCGGTACAGTTCATTATCGGCGGGCAGTTCTACGTCGGAGCTTATAAAGCGCTGCGCAATTGGAGCGCCAACATGGACGTGCTGGTCGCTCTGGGCACATCCGCCGCTTATTTTTACAGCCTGTATCTGACCATTGCTTCCGCGGCGATGGGGATGCACCATTCGGTGGAAATGTACTACGAGACGAGCAGCATTCTGATCACGCTGATTCTAGTGGGCAAATGGTTTGAGGCACTGGCCAAAGGCCGGTCCTCTGAGGCGATCAAGAGCCTGATGGGGCTTCAGGCCAAGACGGCGCTCGTCCTGCGAGAGGGGAAGGAAGTCAGCATTCCGGTAGCGGACGTGGCCGCCGGGGATACCGTGATCGTCCGTCCCGGGGAGAAGATCCCGGTGGACGGGCGGGTACTCGAAGGATCGTCGTCTGTGGACGAGTCCATGCTGACCGGCGAAAGCCTCCCGGTTGAGAAACGGGCCGGGGACAACGTGGTGGGCGCCACGCTGAACAAGAACGGCGTGCTGCGCATCCGGGCGACGAAGGTCGGCAGTGAGACGGCGCTGGCGCAGATTATCAAGGTAGTAGAGGAGGCGCAGGGCTCCAAGGCGCCGATCCAGCGGATCGCCGACGTCATATCCGGCATCTTCGTGCCGATCGTGGTCGGCATTGCGATCTTGACCGGGCTGGCCTGGTACTTCCTCGTGAACCCGGGCCACTTTGCGCCCGCCCTGGAGAAGGCCATTGCGGTGCTCGTTATCGCCTGCCCGTGCGCGCTCGGTCTGGCGACGCCGACCTCCATTATGGCCGGCTCCGGCCGGGCCGCGGAGTTCGGTATCCTGTTTAAGGGCGGGGAGCATCTGGAATCGGCGCAGGATGTCCAGGTGGTGGTGCTGGACAAAACCGGCACCGTCACCAGCGGCAAGCCGCAGCTGACGGACGTGGTTCCCGCGCCGCTCATGACCGGGCAGTCGCTGCTGCGGATGACCGCAGCGGTCGAGAAGCATTCCGAGCATCCGCTGGCGGAAGCCATCGTGGCGGGCGCGATGGAGCGGAGCAAAGGGCTGCCGCTGCCGGAAGCGAAGGATTTTGCCAATCTGCCGGGCTACGGCGTTTCCGCCCGGGTCGACGGCCGCTTCGTGCTGATCGGCACCCGGAAGCTGATGGCCGAACGCGGAGTGGCGCTGGACAGCGCTCTTCCGGTGATGAATCGGCTGGAGGAGGCCGGGAAGACGGCGATGCTGGTGGCGGTGGACGGCAGATATGCCGGGCTCGTAGCCGTCGCCGACACGATCAAGGAGACGTCGCGCGAGGCGGTGTCCCGCCTGCAGGAGATGGGCATCGAGGTCGTCATGATCACCGGCGACAACGAGCGGACGGCGCAGGCGATTGCGGCCCAGGCCGGCATCCGCCGCGTGCTGGCGGAGGTGCTGCCGGAAGGCAAGGCCGAGGAAGTGAAGAAGCTGCAGCAGGCCGGCCGCAAGGTGGCGATGGTCGGGGACGGCATCAACGACGCCCCGGCCCTGGCCACGGCCGATATCGGCATGGCGATCGGCACGGGAACGGACGTGGCGATGGAGGCCGCCGACGTCACCTTGATGCGGGGCGACCTGAACGCCATCGCCGACGCCATTCTGATGAGCCGCCGGACGATGGGCAACATCAAGCAGAATCTGTTCTGGGCGCTCGCTTACAACACGATCGGCATCCCGATCGCCGCGGCGGGCTTCCTGGCCCCATGGCTGGCCGGTGCCGCGATGGCGTTCAGCTCCGTGTCGGTCGTGCTGAACGCGCTGCGATTGCAGCGGGTGAAGTTGTAAGCCGCTGAGAGACTTAAGGGGCGGCAAGGGCTATGCCAGTCTCTGCAAATCAAATTCGCCCAAGGGAACCGGATGAATACCGGCCCCTTGGGCTTTTTGCGCGTAAACGATTCGCCCTGGTTTCTCTGAACAGGACTACTTTTGATCCACGGGTCGATTCGATCAAATTTTAATGTCCGCCTGATCCCTTCGGGCTTCGAGAACATCGTACAGCGCCAATTTGTAATTGATTTTATCCATATTGCGGTAGAGCTCTGCTATTTTCTTTTCAATTTCCTTCTTATGCTGAAGCATCATCGCTTTTCGTTCCGAAATGGTGAAATCGCCCTCTTGATACAATTGGACATATTTTTGGATTTGAGCGATGGGCATGCCTGTCGCCCGAAGTGCGGTAATGAAATGGACCCATTCCAGGTCTTCTTCATCGTATTGGCGTTTACCGTTCTCATCGCGTTTGACATGAGGGAGCAAGCCTTCATTTTCATAGTACCGGAGTGTAGAAGCCGATACTCCTGTCATCTGTGTGACTTCTTTTATACTGATCATGTGATGAACCTCTCTACTATTTTCATTAAAGTTAACTTTAACATAAATCAAGTTCAATGATAGCAGAAATGAGCGGAGGGATTGAAAAAAGGTTGGGACGGCAGTCGGGCAAATGGAGCATATCGAGCGAAAGGAGCGAATGGAGAGAAACTTTCAATAAAGAAATCAGCAAGTATAAGCTTTTTATGCCAAATAACTCGGATCTCGCCAGTGAAGAAAAATGCCCTTGACTTAAAGTGAACTTTAAGTTCTATGCTATAAAAGCAGTCCAAATTCATGAGTAAAGGAGTAGAGAAAAAATATGTGTAAAACACGCGTGCTCAGCGCCCCGGGCGCTAAAGTGCCTTTCGAAAAAACAACGATTGAGCGGAGAGAACTGCGGCCGGACGACGTTTTAATCGATATTCAGTATAGCGGGATTTGCCATTCCGATATTCATAGTGCCTACGATGAATGGGGCGGGGGAATATTCCCGATGGTTCCAGGTCATGAAATTGCCGGCATCGTAGCGGCCGTAGGATCTGAAGTAACCAAATTTGCGTTGGGTGACCGCGTTGGGGTGGGCTGCTTCGTTGACTCGTGCGGAGAGTGCGAATACTGCCTCATGGGGGAAGAACAGTATTGCACGAAGGGTGTCGTTCAGACCTATAATTCACGGGACTATGACGGCAATCCAACTTACGGTGGATACAGCCAAAAAATCGTCGTTACAGAAAGATTCGTTGTCCGGATCCCGGACGGTCTGGAGATGAGCGAGGCAAGCCCGCTGCTCTGTGCCGGCATTACCACGTATTCCCCATTGAAGCATTGGAACGCCGGTCCGGGCAAAAAGGTTGCCATATTGGGAATGGGCGGACTCGGCCACCTGGCGATCCAATATTCGCATGCGCTGGGTGCGGAGGTTACGGTTTTGAGCCGGTCCACCGATAAAAAAAGCGAAGCGCAGAGCTTTGGCGCAGACCATTACTTTGCCACCAGCGATCCGGATACGTTCAAGACGCTGGCCGGCCGTTTCGATCTCATTCTGAACACGGTATCCGCGAATCTTGACGTTGACGCGTATCTATCACTCCTTCGCGCAGACGGTACGCTTGTCAATGTCGGTGCACCAGGTACACCGGATCAGTACAACGTATTTTCCCTCATTATGGGCCGCCGCAGCATTGCCGGGTCGCTCGTTGGTGGGATTCGGGAGACTCAAGAGATGCTGGATTTTTCGGCAGAGCACGGCATTGCTCCTAAAATCGAGGTGATCCGCGCCGACCAAGTCGACGAGGCTTATGAACGCGTCCTTCGCAGCGACGTGCGGTACCGGTTCGTGATCGACATTGCTACGCTGTAAATGACGCCAATCTTTCACAATGGAACTCGCTCAAAAGAATAACGGATCGGCCATGCTTCATGCATGGAGATGGATCCATCCAAGCCCCGGCAGGGCTTTCGTTACATGATCCCCTGCCGGGGCTTTGTGCTGCCGGCTACTTCTGAAGATGCCGGATGGAGGCGAAGCCGGCCAGAACGAACATGCCGTTTCCGCCGGATAGGACGGTTGTGATCGAGCACTCCGGCACCAGCTCGCTCTGCCTGGAGACAAAGGACGGGTGCCAGCGGTTCAGCTCGCTCTCGGGAAAGGCATTGATCAGAAAGTCCGTGATCAGTCCGCCGTGGGTGACCAAGGCGAGATGTTTACCCGGATGCTGCCGCGCCTGCTCTGACAGGAGCGAAGACAAGCGGCCGCCGGCCTGCCTCGCCGAGTCGCCGACGGGAGGCACCTCATCCCGATTGCGCGTGCATTGTTCCCACATGCGCACAAACTCTTCGAAGGTTTGGCCGGCGAGGTCGCCCCAGTTGGCCCGCTCCCTGAGCCGGGCATCCGTATGCACTGGAAGGCCGGACGCTTCGGCGATATATCCGGCTGTATCCGCTGCCCGCCGAAGCGGGCTGGACACGATCTCGGCCAGGGGCAGCCGGCATAAATGCCGGGCGGTTTGCTGGGCCTCCAGCACTCCCTCGGGGGAAAGCGGGACATCGCCTATGGCGCGGACCTTGGTGCCGTGCCGGACCAGATAAAAGGTAGTGTTCTTGGTGATCCGTTTCATGAGGGGACCTCCTTCGTATAGATCGCTAATCTTAGGTTCAAGTTGTTAATGTGTTGAACAAAACGACAAATTAATTTGACAAAAATTAAATTAGATGTTTATTAAAATTAGTTTAATGGATTTCTTTTAAGAATAGAACCGGGGGAGGCGCCAGCGCATCAACTTTTTGAAGGGACGAGGATTGGTTTATAATAAAAGGGTCCCGTGTCTGCCTGTTTGCACGTGATTGCAGGCGCGATTCAACCATGAGACGGCTAGTCAACAACCACTCGACGTTAGGGGATGTGTTACTAATGAATGAGGTTATATCCTTAATAAAAAATCATCGCTCCATCCGCAAGTTTAAGGATGAACCGGTCACGGAGGAGCAGCTGCACGAGATCATTGCCGCCGCCCAGTGCGCTTCCACTTCCAGCAATGTACAGGCTTACAGCGTCATCGCGGCGACGGATCCGGCTTTGAAGAAGCAGCTGGCCGAATTGGCCGGCAATCAGGCCTATATCGAGGAATGCCCGGTGTTTCTGATCTGGTGCGCGGATTTGCACCGTCTGGATCAGGTCACCGCCGGGCACATGACCGGCCGGGGTTCGTACGTGGATTCGACGGAGAATTTTATCGTAGCTACGGTCGATGCGGCTTTGGCGGCCCAGACGGCAGCGGTCGCCGCGGAATCGCTCGGGCTTGGCATCGTCTATATCGGCGGCATCCGCAACCGGATCGCCGAATTGTCCGAGCTGCTGAACCTGCCGGAGCTTGTCTACCCGGTATTCGGCATGTGCCTTGGCGTGCCGGATCAGGAGCCGGGCATTCGTCCGCGGCTGCCGGTGGAGGCGGTTCTGCATCGCAACGGCTACAACGAGGAGCGGATTCAAGAGCCGGTGCAGGATTATGACCAAACGATGCAGCGCTACCTGTCGGAACGTACCGGCGGCAAGCGGGATACGCCGTGGTCGCAGATCATGGCCGATCGTCTGGCCGAGCCGATCCGGCTGCATATGCGGGAATTTCTGAACGGCAAAGGCTTTATGAAACAATAAACCGGCAGCCGCCGACTCGATCATGATGAAAAAGAGACTTGCGTCTACGAACGCAAGTCTCTTTTTATATACTTGATGTGCCAAATTTCCTTTTCCTGGGTAAATAACTTAGGAATGGTGACAAAACCTTCATTCAAAAGTAACGGAGGACCCCTTTTATAGACAAGCAGGGGTCTCTATAATGCTTATATTCGCTCATCCCAGCTCAAAGATTTAGAAATGATTTATTTTATGGAAAAGGAGCAGCCATACATGCGGACAAGATTCAAAACTGTACTGCCAGGATGCTGTATGCTTCTGGCATTAGCGGGTTGCACGGAGCCGGGCGGCCTGAATGACGGCCTTGGAATGACTCCCGCTCCCATCAGCGCCGGTGAGGAGGCAGAAAAGCCCGCTGTGGAGAATGGGCATTCATCAGGCGGGGCAGCCGGAGCACCGGAGCAGGAGGTGCAAGGCAGTAACGCCTCTTTTGCCGATCAGATGAAAACCCTGACGAACACGGGTACCGTCAAAAGCTTGAGCTATTCCCGGCTCACCCAAAAATACGTATACATCAAAACTGCGGACAGCAGCAGCTTCGAGGTTTATTTCGGAGACTATCAGGCGAAAACGGAAAAGCTCGTCATCAAGCATACATACAGCGCCAAGGAGTCAAGCGTATCCTTAAGCCCTACCGGTCCATACTTTATCGTCACCCGCGTGACGAGCCGCAATCCCGACCGCTATAAGTCGGACCTTTACTATACCGGAGATTTGAAGCCCTACGCTGCGCTGAGCACCTTCGGCGAGCCCAAATGGGACGAGAACGGCAGGCTGATTGGGTCTACGGAATATTTCGATAAGCATCCGAATACGTACCAGAGCCGGATCAGCGTCGTTTCCTTAAAGGCCGCTCCGGATCAAGAAGGGGTATTCGACCAGACCGTCACGGTGGTGAAGGGCCCGGCTACATCCCGAAAAACCGGCGTCATCTTCAACATGACCAAGGTGGACAAAAACATGATTTACTATCAGGAGCTGAATCTGAATACCAAACGTATCGAAAACAAGCAGGAGCTGTATTAAGCCCTGGCACTGCCCGTATGCAAGCCGTCAGTCTTCAAAATAAGGGGTCTCCGGGTTTTTGGGGTGGACAAGGGCTTTTGATTTGGGGAACGTATGCATGCTCATTCTAATGCGGGGCGCCGAGAACATCGGCTCCTACGCATGTGAGTCGATCTGCGCCGAGCCTGAAAGCGGTGTGGGGTCGAAGTATCTGACCTCGTAGACGCGCTCGGCGAACTTCCAGCCGTCCTCTGTGCGCCGGTAGCGGTCGTGGTACACGGCGTAGTTGAGTCCGCTCCTGCCGTTTTGCAGACGAGCGAGCTCAGAGAGGTAGGCACGGCCGACTGCGGTATCGCCCTCGAGTTGGATGATGCCCGGGTGCGTCGTTTGCACGAAAAAGTCCCACTGACTCTGGAGCCGCTTGCTCCCGTCGCGAATCTGTTCCCGGCCGGTAAGCTCAACCAAGTTGGGGATTCGCCACACGCCGTCCTCCGTGAACAGCGACGCAAGGCGGTCGGGGTCGCGCATCATCACCGTGTCGGTGAATTCGCCGCGCAGCGCCTCGATCTCGAAGCGATCAACAATACGCTGAATGTTGCTCATTGGTTGTTCCTCCTCATATTTGCGGTTTCGTTGAAGATGCGTTACCGGTTGGCTCTCGGATTCTCCTTTATATTGGGATCGAAGGTGTACCTTCAGCAAACTCGCCCGCGTAGGAACGTTCGTGTAACTCCGTAAGTGTTGCTCCGTCTTGCCAGGCTTTCAAGAAGGTTTCCGGGTTAACCATGACTCCGAGTGCTTCGATGGGATTGGAACTTTTTTGGAGCGCGCGCATGGCTTCCAGACCTTTGAGCAAGTCAGGTCCGTAGTTGTCGACTTGGAGTTCAAGGGCATTGTTGTCAGGATCCCGGTAATAAAACGACGTATTTGGACCATGATTCATCGCCATGTACGGCAGTAGGCCCTTCTGTTTCAGGCGCTGATACGTCCGCATGAGATCGTCAACGCTGTAAATGAATGCTACATGATGCATGCCCGCGCTTGCAGGTACCTGTTCGATGCATGTGGGATCGTGAAAGAGGACCAGGCGATGGTGAGCCAGATCGAAGGTGTAAAAACCCCCAATGCCCTCCACTTCAAGGGACGGTTTGACTCCGAGGAAGGTGCGATAGAACTCCCGCATCTCCAGAAACTTTGCCGTTTTGAACCCAATGTGATGCAGTTGAATAGGTGGAATACCGGCCTCGTCGAGGCGGTCCTGCTCATGTTGTGGAGTTGCCATCATCTGTTTAGTCATATAGAAGATCAGCTCCTGTTCATTTTTTACGCGATTTGCATGCCGCCGGCTGACAAACAAATCCGTTTGCGCTATCATGTGACTATAAAGTCACTTATGATACCCTCATCATATGTTGCTGAAAGGTAACATGTCAAGCGGTTCAAAATCATTTTTTAAGAATTGGAGCGTGAAACGAAATGGAAAACAGCCCTCGTCATGTAAGTCGGATCGCGATTAAAGCAACCCCTGAACAGGTTTGGCAAGCGATTACGGATCCGGACAAGACGTCGAAATTTTGGTACAACTGCGGAATCCGTTCCGATTGGCAAATCGAGTCTCCATTCGAACTATGGAACGGAGAAGAAAAGAGAGCGGAAGGGATCATTGTCGACATCGATCCTCCGAGTAAACTCGTGATGAGTTGGCGATATGTTTCGTTTCCGGGGACGAAAAATGAACCCCCGATACGCATTACGTGGGAAATCGGTTCACACGACGAGCTTAAGGGCGTGACCCTCGTAACCGTTGTACATGATGACCTAGATCAAGCCCCCCAAACTGCAAAAATCGTTGAAAGGGGATTTCCGATTGTGCTTTCAGGCTTAAAGACGCTGCTTGAAACCGGGGAGGCGCTTGTGGGCGGCTAAAACCCGAAATAGTGTGTAAAAAGAAAAGGGCCTGTCCCCAAGCGGGCAGACCCTTTCTGTATTAAAGTTTATCGTGGAATGCCGTAAAAACGGCAGGCATTGGCATGCAGCAGCGCTCTGGCCTCCGGCAGGGGGACGCCACGGATGCTGCTCCACACCCGAGCCACCTCCGCAGTCATGCGGGGATGGGTCATCTGCCCGGCGAACGGCCCCTCGAACGGCCAGGGTCCGTCCGTCTCCGTCATTACCTGGGAGACGGGATACTGGCGCGCGAGCTCCTGGATTTCCGCTTCATAGGCGATGTCCGGCGTAAACGAGACGTAATACCCGCTGTCCGCCATGCGCCGTACGGTGTCAGCCGATCCTTTGAACCAGTGGAAATGGGCGCGGGAGACGCCGTGCTTCTCCAGCAGATCGCAGGCGATATCCGCATCTTCATATACGGCATGCAGCACGATCGGCTTGTCATGGTCCCGGGCAAAACGTACGAAGCGCTCAAGAAGCGCCTCGTACGGTCCGTTATCCCAAGAAAGCCCGGCTTCGCCGGCCTCCAGCCGCGAATAGTACGGCAGGCCGACTTCGCCGACGGCGACCATGTCGTCCGCATGCTCCGCCATCCAGCCGAAGAGCGTGTCGATCTCATGGTCAGCAGGGAGCGGCTGCTCGGGATGAAAGCCGAAGGCTGGATAGACTTGCCCGGGCCAGGCCTGAGCAAGCTTCAGATTGGCTTGGCTCGATGCCAGGTCCATGGATACGCCAATGACGGCTTCAACGCCGGCATCCATGAGGCTCCCGAGCAGCGCCCGGGTCTCGTGCTCCTTATAGGTATCGAGATGAATATGGGCATCGATCAAGGGGGCGAGCGGGAGCGGGGCTCGGTTCGCCTCCGTCGGGGATGCGGACGCCGCATTCCTGTCCGGGGCTATCACCTGGCCGTTGTTAGACCGGGCTTCGCTGTGGTTGTCACTCATTGGCGTGAGCCTCCTTGCTGTGCAGCCTGCATTTTTCGCTGCTCCTCGCGCATCCATTCGCTCAGCTGACGCTTCAGCTGCAGAAACTCGGGAGCCTCCGTCACTTCCTCGCGCCGCGGGCGCGGAAACGGCACGTCGATGGCGTGCAGTACCGCGGCCGGCCGGCTCGAGAAGACGTAAATGCGGCTCGAGAGCAGCAGCGCCTCCTCGATGTTGTGCGTAATGAAGAGAACCGAGCGGCGGTTCTCCTCCCAAATGTCGAGCAGCCACCGCTGCATGTCGCTGCGGGTCAGCGCATCGAGCGCGCTGAACGGCTCGTCGAGGCACATCAGCTCCTGCGGGCTGAGCAGCGCGCGGAGAAAGGCCGCCCGCTGCTGCATGCCGCCCGATAGCGTATGCGGATGGGCCTTCTCGAAGCCGGCCAGGCCGACTTTGGCGAGCCAGCGCCGCGCATCCTCACGCGCCTCCCGGCTGACGGGGCAGTGCACCTCCTGGGCCAGCAGCACATTGTCCTCGATCGTCCGCCATGGGAACAAGGCGGGCTGCTGCGGCATGTAGCTGATATGCCCCTGCTGCCCGGTCACCTCGGCGCCGTTCATCCGGACGGTGCCGGCATCCGGGCGGGTCAGCCCGCCGATCACGTGCAGCAGCGTGCTCTTGCCGCTTCCCGACGGTCCGATGATGGACACGAATTCGCCTTTGCCCACGGTCAGTGAGATATCGCTGAGCACCGGCAACGTCCGGCGTTTCTCTTTGAAGCTTTTGCTGACGGAGACGATCTCCAGCGCAGGCGTGGTTTCTTTATTCATCACGGCATTCCTCCTTTCCGGCTTGGCCCGCTAGCCCTGCTTCGGCTTCCAGCGGACGAACCATTTTTCGAGCAGCGCAATCAGCCCGAACATCAGCAGGCTCAGCACGACGATGATCATGATTGCCACGAACATGCGGTCGGTGCGGTAGCCCGATTTTTGCAGCATCATATAATAGCCGATGCCCTTGTCTGCCCCCAGCCACTCGGCGATTATCGCGCCCATGACGCTGTAGGTGGCGGCGATTTTAATGCCCGAGAAAATGGAAGGGAGCGCGTGAGGCAGCTCCAGCTTGGCGAAGATTTGGCCCTTGCCCGCCCCGATCATGCGCATGTAGTTCATCATGACGGGATCGGTCTGCTTCAAGCCGCCCAAGGCGGCGACCGCTACCGGGAAGAAGCAGACGAGCGTGATGACGATCAGCTTGGGCAGGAGGCCGAAGCCGAACCAGATCATCAGCAGGGGGGCGAGGGCGATCGTCGGGATATTTTGGCTTAGAATCAGCAGCGGATACAGCGCCTGCTTCAAAAACGGAATCAAATGCAGAATCAGTGCGATGATCAGCCCGATGGCGGTTCCGATGGCGAAGCCGAAGACGGTCAGCTTCAGCGTGGCCCATACATGCTCCCACAAGCCGCCGGAAGCGGCCGCGGCTTCCCGGGCGATGTCGCTCGGCGCGGGCAGAATCCATTGTTCGATATGAAACAGAGAGGTCAGAAGCTGCCATACGAGTAAAAAGAAGATGACCGCCACGAGGGGCGGCCATACGTTTTTCCACCAGCTTCTCATGGACGGTACTTCTCCGTCAGCTTGTCCATGCTGATTCCGCCGGGATTATGGGCGATTTTGACCTGGGAGATGATGCTTGGGCTGCCTGCGGCCACCAAAGCTTCGTGCATTTTGCGCACGACGTCCAGCAGCTCCTCCAGCTCGCCCTCCATCGTCGTTTCCAGCGGATGCACCTCGTGCTTCACGCCGGATTGCTGAATGACCTCAATGGCGCGGTCGACGTAGGCGTAAGAGTCTTCGTTTCCCGGGGTCTTCGGGATCACCTGAATGCTTAACAGCGTATTGGCCATGCGAATCAACTTCCTCTCTTCATAGGTTACGTCATTAGGTTACGGGTATTTTAGGCTTTTGGGCGGTTTATTGTTCCGGCAAAAAGTCGTTCGTGTACGCGCTCTTCACGTCCAGCGGCTTGTCCAGCAGCTTGTGCTCGTACATCCAGTCGGAGTAACCCTTCCAGATCTGTTCCTTCTGCTCGCCCCAGCGGGCTGCGTCGTCCTGATATTTAGGACTTAACCATTTCTGGCTCTCGGTCACCAGCTCCTTGTCGAGGTCCGGCACGTCCTTCAGCAGCAGATTGGCGGCGTCTTCCGGCTTGTCGATCGCGTATTGGTAACCTTTGGCGGTCGCGCGCATAAACGCTTTAACCAGCTCGGGGTCATCCTTGATCTGCTTCTCGTTCGTTACGAGGACCGGCGTGTAGTAGTCCAGCTTCTCGGAATAATCTTTGACATACAGCATGTCCAGCGGCTCGCCGCGCAGCTTCGCCTCGATTCCGGTCCAGCCGTAGAAGATCCAGGCGAAATCGATGTCCCGCTTCACGGCGGTAAAATAATCGGCGTCGCCCATATTGACGATTTTCACCTTCTTCACGTCGGCTTTGTCGATCTCCATGATGGATCCCATGACGGCTTCTTCGACAGGGGAGCCCCAGCCGCCGTAGGTTTTGCCTTCAAAATCCTTCGGCGCCTTGATGCCCCGATCCACCGGTGCGGCAAAGCCCGACGTATTGTGCTGGATGACCGCGGCGATTGAGACGAGCGGCACGCCCTGTGTGCGGGCCTGGGTCACGCTCTCCTGATAACTTACGCCGAAGGGCGCCTTGCCGGAAGCGACCATGGCGTCGGCGCCTGTGGAGCCTGGCTGCACGATTTCGACGTTCAAGCCCTCTTCTTTATAGTAGCCCAAGTCTTTGGCAACGTAGAGCCCGGTATGGTTCGTGTTGGGCGTCCAGTCGAGGACGACTTTGACGTCCTTCAGCGGCTTCGCTGCCGTGTCGTCCTGGCCTGCCTTGTTATCGGAAGCAGATGTACCTTCCCCGCTGCCCGTATTGTTCTGGCTGCCGCCGCATCCGGCAAGCGCCAGTACGAGCATGCAGACCAGCAGCAGAAGGCCGATGGATTTGTTCTTCATGGCTTTGTCTCTCCTTTGATGTCCGGTCGTTCTTGTTTTCTCTGTAGAATCATCGACCGGTGATCCCCTCTCCCCGTTATATTTAGAATCGTAAGCCGATCTGAGTGCTATTCATAAGAAAAACGTCTATCGACGTACATTCAAAGAAGCCAGACCGCATTTAGCGGAAGTTTTTCTTGCGATATAAGGAAGCTGAATCTCCGAAGCTTAAACTTTCTTATATCTATAAAAAAGCGCCCCGTAAACGGGACGCTTCATATGCGCAAGATCAGCACGGCGGTATGCCGTGACAAATGGTTTCCTACGCTGGCATTACCCAGATCAGGTTAAAAGGGTCAGTATCTTGAAGGGATACAATCTCAGCCGGCCAATTCCAGCACCCCGGATTCTATAAGGTTTTCGGGTTGTTTTCCTCCCATATTATAGTCCATCCCCATGGGGGTGTCCAGACATCCGCACGATTCCATTATCTCTGGAAGAACTCGATCCATTCTTTTTCCGGACCATAGATAAAGAAATATCGGTATCCGTTCGGCAGGGTCACGATTTCCTGATCGATCAGCTCCACGCCGTCCAACCCTTTGATCCGCGCAAATTCCTTCTGGATGTCGTCGACATGGATCGCAAAATGGTGCACCGTGCCCTCGGCCGGCAGGTCGTAGCTGTAGCCTTGAATGAGCTCGATTTCCGTCTCGTCGCTGCCACCGAATCCGAGAAACGCCAGCTGGAACACGCCGTTGGTGTGCGTCAGTCTGCCTTTAAGCTCCAGGCCTACGATTTCGGTATAAAATCGAATGGTTGACTCCAAATCCCGCACGACGATTCCAACATGATCCAAACGTTTATTAGCCATATGTATAAGCTCCTTTTCATAATACTTGTAACGGGTTTGCCCTAAATTAAGGTCATTATAGCACTTAAATCCGAGCTGTACAGTAGGGGATGAAAAAGGGGCGGTTGCATGAACTAAAAAAACACCAGCAGCGCATCAGCAGCTCCATTGACAAAAGCCCGGGAAGTCCGTCAGACTACCCGGGCTTTTTTAGTTCCCGTGTTGCTGTTTCTTTTTTGCATAAAATTCGGCCGCCTTATGGCGGTTGCCGCAAGTTTCCATGCTGCACCAGCGCCGCTTGCCGCTCTTGGAGGTGTCCACAAAGTGCAGGATGCAGTCGTCATGCTCACAGATCCGGATGCGATCCGGCGATACACTTGCCAGCGTCTCGAACAAGGAGCGGACGATGGGATACAGCACCCCCTGGACCGCGGTTTGTCCGTAGGTGATGAGAAGGGGAATGCCTTGTGCACCCCGCTCGGCCCGAAGCGCCACGTCTAACTGTGCCGCTTCGGCCTTCATGGCGGCGAATGCCTTATCCGACAATGTACCTCCATGGTCCAGGTCTTCTAGAACGAGCCGGCACACGCCGCGCAGCCGGAGCAGTTCGGGCAGCAGGTCTTTCCGCGGCACTGCTGAAGCTGCGCCTGCGGTATTGTTCAAGCCGTGCAATTCATTATCGTGAAGCCATTCGTCCAAATATCCCGGATCCTCCAGCATATCCGTGACCTGATGCTCCCGCATGCGTACCGTATTGGCGAGGTTGATCCACAGGGCGCCTCCCAGCACATTTCGGGAAGGGGACTTATCCATGATGCGTCATCCTTTATAAAGTAATCGTTTCCTTCGTGTTCAGGAATGCTATGTCCATTGTATCACCAACCGCGGTCCGCAGGCGATTCTGCCAATCGGGAGTCTGCCGGTATACGGGCGGATGATGGATGGCGGTATGGTGGATCGGCACCAGCCGCGTGGCCCCCAGAACGTGTGCGGCCGCGACCGCTTGCTCAGGAAGCAGCGTAATCGGCATACCGCTGGGCGGCTGAAGATCAGGACGTTCCAGAATGGCGCCGTTCACCGGCAGGCATATTGCATCGAACGGGCCGTGAGCGGCGGCGATTTTCCACCAGTAGCCGTGCCACAGCGTATCTCCGCAGTGGAGCAGGCGGCGCTCGCCGTCGCTTAGCGCCCAGGCGATCTGCGTGTCCCCGACTCCGTCAACGGAGTAAGTGGCCGTAGCGCTCAGCGCACCGATTTGGAACGCATCGCCGACCGAAGCGCCGGTCACTCGGTTGAGGCCGCTGTTCTCGGCGAGGAGGACGCTCTCCTGTGGGAGGTACACGGGAATGTCAGCCCCGTAAGCTTCGATAATAGCCCGGGGATCAAAGTGATCCGTATGCTCGTGGGTGATCAGCACCGCATCTGCCGGGCCGTATTCGCCAAGTGGGAAGAGAGGCTCGTGAGACTGGCCGAAAACGGCCGGAAAATGGTAAAGCGGGTCAATGACCACCGATGTGGCTCCTGTCGTCACCCGAATGCCTGCCCAAGGAAGCTTTTGAAGTTCCATGTCATCCATCTCCTTTGTATAACTCCTAAAATATATATAACCGGTTATAAATGGAGTATACCCGGAATTTTATAACCTGTAAACATTATTTTAAAGGTTATGGATACCGGAGAAAAAAAAGCAAGCCAGACAGCCTGCTTTTTAAGGTGTTGCTTATTTTCCCGTACCTGACGGCTCCTGGAGTCCGCCTTGGTGAACAAGCTTCCGCCGCTGCAGCTGGAAGGCCGCAAAGCTGAGCACGACCATACCGACGGTGAACACCGCAAGCATCCAGGCCGACTGGTTCACTTCCAGATGGTCTAGGCTCCAGCCCATGAAGAGCGGCAGGATGGCTCCGCCGACGCCGCCGGAGGCGATCAAAATGCTGGGCGTCGATTCTTCGCTGCCCTGCAGCAGCTTGCTCGCAAACACGAGCGCAATCGAGAAGATCCCCGACATGAACAGCCCGAGCAGCAGGATGATCGCGAAAGCTGACCATACCTGGCTCATGAGCGGGAACACGATCAGCAGCACCAGGGTGATAAGGCAGCTGAACAGCACGTAGACCCGATAATGAATCTTTTCCGCGATGACCCCGGAAAAGATCCGCCCGACCGACATCGCGACCCAGAAACAGGTGACGCTGAGCGCCGCGGGGGCTTCCTTCATGCCCATTTTCTCAATCAGGATGGCGGGCATAAAGTTGGCGAGACTCATTTCGGTGCCGACGTACAGAAAGAAAAATACGATAAAGAGGACCAGAATGCCGAAGGCTCCGCCTTGGTAAGGGAAGCGTTTTGCCGCGGCATGATCTTGACCGGACACGGAAGCCGAGGGCCCTTTGGCGCCAAGTACGGCATCGATTTCGCCGAAGGACGTCTTGGACCAGAACAGCAGCGTGACGAGTGCGATCAGCGAGATAACGAGAAACGAAAACCTCCACCAGCCTTCGGTAATGAATCCGCTTGCGATCAGAGGCATGACCATGGCCCCGACCCCGAAGAAGACCTCCAGGCGGCTCATTGCCACGGCGGTTTTATCGGTAATCGCCGCAATGATAATGGTCCCGATTACCGCCTCGATCATGCCGAAGCCAAAGCCTGCGCACACGGCAATGACGTACAGCCACTCCCAAGGGGGCAGCAGGGTGTAGACCAGCTCGGCGGCCGTGAGCAGGCCGATGGCGATCAGCAGCCCGCCCCTTTTGCCGAAACGGCGGTTCAGCCATGGGGAAACGAGCACGCCGGCCAGAAAACCGGCGAACTGGGTAAAGATCAGCGTCCCGCCTTCGCTGTATTCACGGTGATAGTGCTCCAGCAGCACGGGAAGGACCGATCCCAGCACGACATGCGCCAGGCCGATCAGAAAATAGGATAGACATCCTATCCAAATGAGTCGTTTCATGATGAACTCCTTTACAGTATTAATTCAAGATGCGGACAAGCCGGGTCATAGCCGGCATCTCCATCATAACAAGGTATTCAGGGCACGTCATGCCTATTCTTGGATAAAAGTTGCCGTGTTCGAAGGTTCATCTCACTCCGGTCAGGGTACACTATGGTTACGGGCTACGGCCCATGGGACAACACGAAGCTGAAAGGAGCGGAGCATCTAGAGATGGAAGCGAAAATCATACTGGAACAAAATCTGGCCAAAATACTGGATCACAACCAGTTTTGCTCATTGGCCACGGTGGAAGGTAACCGGCCAAAGCAGCGGTATATGGCTTTATATAATCAGGGCCTCAGCATCCATCTGGTCACTGACCGCAAAACCCATAAAGTCGAGGAGCTGGAGGAGAACCCGCACGTATCCCTGCTGCTCGGCTATGAAATCGGGGGATCGCGGGAGGTTGTGGAGATTGAAGGAACCTGCAAAATAACGGAGGAGAATTCTCTGCGCCACCAGATTTGGAAGGAAGAATTCAAGAAACAGTTTACCGGACCCGATGACCCGGATTATGTTCTACTCGAAGTCACACCCGTCCGTGTAGAATATACGGGAAAAGACGGGGAAAAACACGAATGGATTGAGTAGATTTGCTCTGTCCATAAGGAATTGGAACCATTTTCATAGAGCGGTAATACGCCCTGATGCTCGAGACCTTGTTCTCGGGCATTATTTTTTGACAATTGGATGTTTTTGTCTTTATTTCATAGGTTACATCGATATAAACTACTCTTGTAGACAGAACTTAATTTAACAATGGTTAGTTATATTAAGGGGTTAAATTTGTTCTGCCCACCGTACTCTATGTACATATATTAGGAGGGGTAACATGTCGAAGTCCCGTAAAAAAGTACTGAAGGGCATCACTGCCGCAGCCGTTGCGATCAACGTGCTCGCCGTTCCGATGGTGCCGGTATTTGCGGACAGCAGCAGCAACGGATCCAAGGTGAAACTGCGGATCATGGAAACATCCGATTTGCACGTGAACATGGTCAACTATGACTACTATGCGGACAAGCCCACCGACGAATACGGGTTTGCCAAGACGGCCAGCCTGATCAAGGCGGCCAGAAACGAAGCGAAGAACAGCTTGCTGTTCGACAACGGGGATTTGATTCAGGGGAATCCGCTTGGCGACTACGTGGCCAAAGTGAAACCGCTTAAAGAGGGCGAAGTGCACCCGGTGTACAAAGCAATGGATCTGATGGATTACGATGCCAGTGGTGTCGGCAACCATGAATTTAACTATGGCCTGGACTTCCTGAAACTGTCGGAAGAGGGAGCGAACTTCCCGATTGTCAACGCCAACGTCTACAAGGACGATGGGGACAAGGATGACAGCAACGACGTGAACTATTTTACCCCTTATACGATTCTGGACAAAAAGGTAACGGACGAAAACGGCAAGGAGCAGACGATCAAGGTCGGCGTCATCGCATTCGTTCCTCCGCAAATTTCCCAGTGGGATAAAGCCAACCTGGAAGGCAAAGTCATCGTGAAGGACATGGTCGAGACGGCCAAAAAATTCATCCCACAGATGAAGAAGGAAGGGGCCGACATCATCGTCGCGATTCCTCACTCCGGCTTTGAGGACATTCCAGAGACGCCTTTGATGGAGAATACGGTTCTGTATCTGAGCCAGGTGGAAGGCATTGACGCCATCCTGTTTGGACATGCCCATAAAACGTTCCCGAGCGCAGATTTCAAGGGTAAAACCGGCGTCGACCTGGAGAAGGGGACCATTAACGGGGTACCTTCGGTTGAACCCGGATTCTGGGGCGATCACCTGGGCATCATCGACCTGAACTTGGAGAACGTGGACGGCAAATGGAAAGTGGTCGATTCGAAGACCGAAGCGCGTCCGATTTACGATACGGCGAACAAGAAAGCTCTCGTTGATGCCGATCCGGAAATCGTGGATGCGGTGAAGACCGAGCATGATGCAACAATCGATTATGTACGCGGACCGGTAGGTAATACCAGCGCGCCGATCAACAGCTATTTTGCACTCGAACAGGACGATCCGTCCATTCAAATCGTGACCAACGCACAGAAATGGTATGTCGAAAAGAACCTGAAGGGTACCGAATACGAAAACCTTCCGGTGCTGTCGGCAGGAGCTCCATTCAAAGCAGGCGGACGTAACGGAGCGTCTTATTATACGAACATTCCGGCCGGAACGATCGCGATCAAGAACGTCTCCGACCTCTATGTGTATCCGAACACCGTGCATGCCGTTGTGGTTACGGGAGCCGAAGTGAAGGAATGGCTGGAGTGGTCCGCAGGCCAGTTCAACCAGATCGATCCTTCCAAGACGACGGAGCAGCCACTCGTGAACATGGACTTCCCGACATACAATTACGACGTCATCGACGGCGTATCGTATCAAATCGATGTGACTCAGCCGAATAAATACGATGCGAAGGGCGCTGTAGTGAATCCTTCGGCAAGCCGCATCAAGAACCTGCAGTTCGACGGCAAGCCGATTGACCTGAAACAGAAGTTTGTTGTGGCGACCAACAACTACCGCGCTTCGTCCTCGAAGCTCGCCAACCCGGACGGCAAGCGGATCATTATGGCCGCTCCGGACGAAAACCGCCAGGTCATCATCGACTACATCCGCGACAACGGAACCATCAACCCGTCTGCTGACGGCAACTGGACCTTTGCGCCGGTGGATGCCAAGCTGAACGTGACCTTCACCTCCTCTCCGGATGCGAAGGACCTTGCGGCCAGCAGCAAAAACATGAAGTACATCGGCGCGGCCGAGGACGGATTCGCCAAGTACGGACTCGATTTGTCGGTCAGCACGGGAGGAACAGCACCGGTGACGCCTCCGGCAACCACACCGGAGACGCCTGCCACGCCGTCCGAGCCATCGACTCCGGCACAGCCGTCGAAACCGTCGACGCCGTCCAAACCAGTTCCGACACCGGATACGAAGCCTTCCAGCAAAGTGTACGTTATCAAGAAGGGTGACAACTTGTATCGCATCGGGATCAAGTTCGGTGTGGACTGGAAGACCATCGCCCATGTCAACGGCATTACGAACGTGCATGGATTGAAGGTCGGACAGCAAATTATGATTCCATAAACTTTCAAATCATAGATGCCACTCGGGATCTAAAGGGAAAAGACGAAAGAGCAGAGAAGGTTCTGCCTTTCGTCTTTTTGTGTTCTATAAAAAATTTATGAGCATCCGGGGAACCCTGCAAGGTACCCGGAATCGGCATGGAGGTTTACGCCGGGGCTCAGTGAGGATAATTCGCGCAGACGGGGCTTTTATCACTGCGAAGCCGGCGGCAGCGAGGCGGGGGCTTCAGGCCGTACCGGTCTGCGGTAAAACCGCGAAGGATCAGCTGATTCAAAAACCATAGCTGCTCACCGCCACGCCCCTGGCTGTGGGCACGAGGACAGGGGCTGCGGCGGAGCGAGGGCAGCTGCGGAATGGATTATGAGCCGACACCGGAGCGGGCGTTCTTCTGCGGTGCCGCGCTGCGGCCGAAGCGGAGCAGGTAGATCAAGGCGACGATGGCCATCATGACGGCCAGCACCAGAAATATGCTGCTGTACAGATAGCTTGCTGGATACGTGTTCAGCGGGTTCCAATGGGCTGTGGAGCCGGAGTCGAGAATGCTGCTGTATACGGACGTGGCAACCGCCGCACCGATGAAGTTCAGCATGCTGAGCAGCCCCATGCCGACGCCGATCTCTTCCTTGGCCAGCGTGCGGGAAACGGTGTTCGACAGCGCGACCTGCATGAAGGTCTGGCCGACATTGCTGAAGATAAGCACGATGGCGATGATCCAGGCCTCGATGCCGGCAAAGACGGAGAGGAGAAGGAAGCCGACCAGTTGAAGAATGGCTGCGATACTGACGACGAAGAGGTTGCCCCTTAGGTCGGCGAACTTTCCTCCCGCGAAGCCGAGCAGCGCGGAAGCCGCGGCGCCCGGAATCATGATCAATCCGATGATACTGGCGTCCAAATGATTGGACCCGGCCAGCAGCTGCGGGATCAGGAACGGGATCGAGAAGGCGATGCAGGAAATGACAAAGGCAATGCCGATGCCGAAGGAATAGTTGAGATTCCGGAACAGCCGGGGCTGCACGAACGGATCAGCTGTTTTGCGGATGCGAATGATGAAAAGAACGAGCAGCAGTGCTCCGGCGGCAGCCGGTATCCAGCCTCCGCCGGTCAAGGCGTACAGGACCAGACCGGTTGCGGCGGCGAGCAGTCCGCCGCCCAGCACGTCCATGCGCCCGCCGGTTTCCGTGGCATCGTCCAGATACTTCCGGTAAAAGGGCAGGGTGAGGAGGACGAGCACAGAGAAGCAGAAGAGCCAGCGCCAACCGGCGTAGCCCATAATGAGCCCGGAGACTACGGGAGCGAGCGTGTTGCCGACGGCGAGTCCGATCGCGGACTTGCCGAGGGCGCGCCCCCGCTTCTCCGGCGGGAAATAGCGGACAGGGATGATCATGGCGGCCGCCGGGATCACCGAAGATCCGGCCGCCTGAAATACCCGGCCGATGACGATCATCCAGTAGGCGCCGGCGGCGAGCCCGAAAATGGAGCCGAGTACGAACACGATCAGCCCGATGGTGATCAGCTTCTTCAAGGCGTATTTATCCGCCAATTTTCCGTAGGTCACCGAGCCGACGGCATAGACGAGCATGTAGGCGGAGGACACCCAGCTGACCTGGGAGGCGCTCAGGTGGAACTCCGCCCGGATGCCGGGCAGTGCGATATTAAACATGGAGACGTTCATGACCGAAATAACCAGCGTGAACATAAGAATCTGGATCAGCTTGTTGCCTTGATTGACCGAATCTGTTGTTGATTTCATCGTGATTCCCTTCTTTCGGATACTTGATTAGTTGAAGAGGTGAGGCATTGCGGTACTACCTTTAATGGGATCTAGGTGAGTTCTAATTGAGTCTTGGTGGTGAGTGAGATCTAATGCGTTTTAGTGGATTCTAGTTGGTTCTAATGATGGGTATAGTGAATGCGTGTGAGTGAGTGCTAGTGGGTACTAATGAGTGCCGGTTTTAGTAGGTGTTAGTTGCTTTTATGAGCTCCAGCCAATTCTAATTAGGTCAAATGATCTCTAATCGGCTCAGATCAAGTCTAATGAGTTCCAATCGGAGATCAAATTGTCTGTCAGTGCTTACTGTCATTTTATTCGAAAAACAACCTCAAAAGTGCACTTATTTCGATGCCTTACGCCCAATTTGGAGGCAAAAAATGCAAAAGTGCACTACATTGGCCTCGATTTAGCCCAAAAGTGGGATTTTTCGAAAAATAGATGCAGATTTGCAGCTATTTGTCCCGGAAAGGAGTAATTAGGCAAAAATAGATGCACTTTTGCACTTATTGGTAGTCGAGCGGCGTGATCGCGGGTTAACGGACGTGAACAGATGCACTTTTGCTAGAAAGACTAAGGGGTTAATGCCCTAGTGAACAACCGGACGCTTTCCTCAATAAACGCATCCATTTCGATATCCGTAAACGTTTGGACCGCATGGGTCGTATTGAGGAAGGCCCCCAGGTTCATCCACATAAAGGCGACCGCCGTCAGCGACGGATCCTTCGTGACCAGCTTCCCTTGATCGGACATGCACTTGAAGTAATTCGTCAGGACCTCCCGAAACTGCCGGGGATGGCTTTCGGAATAATCCCGGAAGCCGGGCAAATGATCGCCGACCTGAATGCTGATCACAACCAGCTTCCGGTTGCGGTCCATAATTTTATGATAGGTCCGGCTGATCGTAAGCAGGTCTTCGTGCAAATTTCCTGTGAGCTTTTCCTTGAATAGCTTCTGCATCTCAGTTGCATACAAGTAACGGTCATATGCTTTCTCCAGCAGGTTCTGCTTGCTGCCGAAATGACGGAAGAGCGTCTTCTCGCTCAGCCCGGCTTCAGCAGCGATTTCACGTGTGGACACCCCGTCATAGCCCTTGGCGGAGATGAGGTCGATCGCCGCCTGCATCAGCTTATCCTGAGTGCTTAACTGGTTGTTCTCGTTCATGTGACTCGGCCCACTTTCCATGTTTTGACTGTCAGTGCTTACTGTCATCATAGTCATCGGGGTTGCTCTTGTCAAGGGCAAATCGCTTAGCTCTCTGTATAAAAAAAGCGGCCCGGCTTCTAAAAAAGCCAGACCGCTTTTCAGCAGTGGAGTCGATGTCAGCCTACGACTGCACTGCTCAATGCTAGCCGCGGCTGCGCTGCGCTCAATGCCAGCTACACTGCATTGCTCAATGTCAGCTTACAGTCGCGCTGCCGCTGGCACTAGCGATGCTTACCTGGACATGGCTCAGTCCGCCTAGCGGATAGCTGCGCCCGTAGACGCTGACGCTGACCGGAGTATCGGTCTCATTAGCCACGGTCACATCCTGCTCGCCGACCGTGACTTGGAGACGAGCGCCGCGGAACATCACCTTGAAGGAGAAGGCGTTCCAGTGCCCCGGATTGAACGGATTCAGGTGCAGCGCCCCATCCTTGACACGCAGCCCGCCGAAGCCGTGCACGACGGACATCCAAGTGCCGGCCATGCTCGTAGTGTGGCAGCCGTCCTCGGTGTCATTGTTGTAATTGTCCAGATCGAGGCGGGAAGTGCGCAGGTACATTTCGTACGCCTTTTCCCGGTAGCCCAACTCACAAGCGATGATCGAGTGTACGCAAGGGGAGAGGGAGGACTCGTGCACCGTCAGCGGTTCATAAAAGTCGAAGTTCCGCTTTTTCGTATCCAGGTCGTAGCGGTCCCCCAGGAAAAACAGTCCCTGCAGCACGTCGGCCTGCTTAATGTATGCCGAGCGCAGGATCCGGTCCCAGGACCAGTTCTGGTTCAGCGGCAGGTTCGATGGGGCCAGGTCTTTGACCGGCGTCAGATCCTTGTCGAGGAACCCGTCCTGCTGAAGGAAAATGCCGCGTTCCGCATCAACCGGATAATACATTTTTGCAAGGATATCGCCCCATTTGGCCGTTTCTTCGGGTGCCAGCGCCAACTTGGCCACCAGTTCCTCGTAGTGGGCCGGGTCGCTTGCCTGAAGGTCGGACAGCACCTGCAGCGTGTATTCCATCGTCCAGCAGGCGATCCGATTCGTGTACCAGTTGTTGTTCACGTTGTTTTCGTATTCGTTCGGCCCGGTCACACCAAGAATCATGTACTGGTCCTTGGTTGGGACGTAGTTCACCCGTTCTTCCCAGAAGCGGGAAATTTCGACGAGTACCTCCACGCCGTATTGGGCGAGGTAGCTGGCATCTCCGGTGTAGTTCACGTAGTTGTAAATCGCGTAGGCGATCGCTCCGTTGCGGTGGATTTCCTCAAAAGTAATCTCCCACTCGTTATGGCATTCTTCGCCGTTCATTGTCACCATCGGATAGAGTGCGCCTTTGGCGAAGCCGAGTTTACGGGCGTTCTCGCGCGCCTTCTCAAGGTGCTTATAGCGGTAGATCAGCAGGTTGCGGGCGATCGAGGCATCCGCCGTGCTCAGATAGAAGGGCAGGCAGTACGCTTCGGTGTCCCAGTACGTGCTGCCGCCGTATTTTTCACCGGTAAAGCCTTTGGGCCCGATGTTCAGCCGGTCGTCTTCGCCGGTGTACGTCTGGTTCAGCTGGAAAATGTTAAAGCGAATCGCCTGCTGCGCCGCCACGTCCCCTTCGATCACGATGTCGCTCTCGCGCCATTTGGCCGCCCAGGCCTGCACCTGTTCCTCATAGAGCTGCCCAAAACCGGCAGCAGCCGCCTCCTGGAGCGCCGATCGTCCGGCGTCCAGCAGTTGGGCGTAGCCGTAGTCGCGCGAGGTCACGTTCGCCACATATTTGTAGATGACGGTCTCCTCTTGCTGCTTGGCTTCTACCTGTACACGGTAGCCGACGTACTTTTCCTGCTCGATCTGCTCCGGTTCCAGCGCCAGCTTGGCGCCGTTCTGATGGATCTCAAACGTCATGGCCGAGGTGACGTGAAAATCGAGCTTTTTGGTCCGGATCGTTAATGCGGCGTTGTCTGCGGTCACTTCCTTGTGCACTTCGACCCAGAACTTCTCGTCGTAGTTCGAATCTTTATTCTGCACATCGCCGTCCAAATATGGTGTGACGGTTAGCGTTCCGGTGAAGTTCAGCGGCGTCACCGCATAACGGATCGCTCCGATTTCGTGCCGGGTCATGCTGACGAAACGGACCGCCTCGACACGAATCTCCTTGCCGTCCGGAAGGGTTGCGGTAAAGCTGCGCGACAGCGTACCCTCCTTCATGTTCAGCACGCGTCTGAATGCTTTGACTTGGCAGGCCGCGAGATCAAGCTCCGTGCCGTCAACCGAGATGCCGATGCCGATCCAGTTGGTGCTGTTCAGCACTTTGGCAAAATACTCGGGATATCCGTTTTTCCACCAGCCCACCCGGGTTTTGTCGGGATAGTAGACGCCGGCCATGTAGCTCCCCTGCAGGGATGGACCGCTGTATGCCTCCTCAAAGTTAGCGCGCTGGCCCATATACCCGTTGCCGATGCTGAAGACGCTCTCGGATATTTCCTGCTGCTGGGGATCGTACTGCTCCTCGATAATATTCCATGGGTCCAACGTTAGATATTGCTTCATGGTTAACCGGCTCCTTTGAAAATATAATGAATGCCTTGTTAGGCGACGTATAATCATTCTGCTGCGCGAGACAGGAGAGTCCTGATTTTAATCTCCGCAAGATTCCTGCCGCACGAACACCGCCTGGTTCGGGGAACCTAACGGTGAGAAACGAGCTCACGCAGACGGATCGTTGTCATGTCCTGCAGCGAAGGTACCACGGCTTCTGCCGCGCCAAGTACCTCCGGCGAGCCGATGCCGATGCTGCGCATGCCGGCACGCTTGGCGGCTTCGATGCCGGCCTCGGCATCCTCGAACACGACGCATTCCTGCGGCTGCGCGCCAAGCTCCCGGGCACCCAGCAGGAAAACCTCCGGATCAGGTTTGGCGCTGGCTGTTTTGGTCCCGTCGATGATCGCGTCGAAATACGGCACCAGGCCGGTATTGTTCAGGATGGTCATCGCATTTTTGCTGGCCGATCCCAGGGCAATGAGAATTCCGTTCTCCCGCAGCTCCCGCAGGAAGGCAAGTGCCCCCGGAAGGATCTCCTGTTCATCCATATGCGAAATATACTCGACATACCAGCGGTTTTTCTTGTCGGCCAGTGCGGATTTGGTCTCATCGTCCAGCTCAAGCCCGCCGACTTCAAGCAAAATGTCCAGCGACGCCATTCGGCTGACACCCTTGAGGCGCTCGTTATTCTCCGGTGTAAATACAAAGCCGAGCTCTTCGGCCAGGCGTTTCCATGCGAGATAGTGGTATTTGGCCGTGTCGACCAGGACCCCGTCCAAGTCGAACAGGCAAGCTTTGATGGGAGCTGCAGCTGTCATCTGTCATTCCTCCTTATGTAGTTGTGCAAACGTTTGAACAAACGGGTGAAAAGAAAGGAAGCACCGGGATGCTCCGCATGGTTTTAATACATTACGATGGCTTGGGCGGCGTAAAAATGGACGATTCCCGGATCACCAGCCGGTGGGGAATGATGTGGCGCTTCTGGAACTGCCGGTCCCCATCGTGCTGAATGGATTGAATCAGCGCCTGGGATGCGGTATAGCCCAAGTTGTAGATGCCGATATCCATACTGCTGATGGGCGGCGTGGACAGCTCGGCGATGGAAATGTTGTTGAAGCTGACGATGCACAGGTCGTCCGGAACACGGTATCCGAGCTCGTGAAGTCCGCGCAGGACGCCAAGCGAGACGAGATCGTCCACGACCACAAGGGCAGTGGGACGCTCGGGCAGATTCATGAAAAACGACATCGCCCGGTAGCCGCTCTCCTGGAGAAACTCACCTTCGACGATCCAGTCCTTGCGCATCTCCAGACCGGCCTCTTGCAAAGCGTTCGTGTAACCTTTCAGCCGGTCGCGCGAGACGATGTGATTCGGGGGCCCGCTGACAAAACCGATCCGCCGGTGGCCGAGGGATATCAGGTGCTTGGTCGCATCGTAAGCGGCCTGAACGTTGTCATTGTCCACGGACAGGATGTCCGGGTACTTCTCACTGCGTCCGATCAGCACGAACGGATGGCCGTTCTGCCGCAGAAAATCGACCACCGGATCCTCTTTGCGCGAATAGAGCAGGATCGCCCCGTCAACGCGTTTGCCGTTCAGCAGCCGGGATACGGCTTCAACCTCCTCCTTCTCACTGCCTCCGGAACTGATCAGCACATCATATCCAGAGCGGTTGGCCTGGGTGACGATACCGCGGATCAATTCCATGAAAAACAGATTCAGGAACAGCTCTTCGGCGGGTTTGGGCAAAATGACGCAAATGCTGTTCGTCGTCTTGGAAACCAGACTCTTGGCCGTCATGTTGGGGTGGTATCCGAGCTCCTCCATAACATCCCGCACCTTCTGCGACGTTTCACGGCTGATTCTGGTGTTATTCGACAGCACTCGGGAGACGGTGGAGGGGGAAACGCCCGCTCGTTTGGCGACATCTTTAATCGTTACAGACATTGGTTACCTCCCTGTGGAACCGTTTGCACTTTATCGTAAATGAGAAACGGCCGTCTCATAGACGCTGGCTATTTTACAATTGCTATCTTAGCCGAAACCCCCGAGCTTGTAAATATCCAACCTGAGGCGGCAAAAGAAGCCGGAGGGATCTGACTTGGGGCACTTTTTGCAAGCATGTAAAGCTAATGTGATGATAAAAAAACGTGATATAGATAGCATGAACAAAGAAATAAAAGATAATACCGCCTTAAGTGCTATAAATTACGGGAAATTGGATATGAATGCAGCTTTTCATAGAATTTAAGCCGTCGTATTCTCTCATACAGACCGGTGCCGTCCGAAAGCTGTCCAGTGGTCAGTCCTGTTCGTCAGCAAGTGTATCCGCTTTCTTTTTTGACTGGTTGGATGGGAATGGACCGTAGCATTCCGGTCAAGGGACGCCGGATCAAGCAAAGGAGGATGTCATGAAAACAAACCAATGGGGCAGTCCTGCCGGACCGCAGCTGCGGAAGCTCGCGGCAGGCATAACGGCAGTGTTTATGGCGGGTGCCCTGCTGTCGGGATGCGGCAGTGCGGGGAATAACGCTGAGAAAGACGCTAAGACTCAAGACGACCGGCCCGGCGCAGCTGCCGGCAGCCAGACGGCAAAACAACCGGGGCAGGCGGAAGCGGGAACCAAAGAACAGGGGGGATTAAGTGCCGCCCCGGCCATCGACGAGCAGCCGTCGACCGTGTTCTATGAGGTGTTCGTCCGCTCATTCTATGATTCGAACGGGGACGGCATCGGCGATTTGAAAGGGCTGACGCAGAAGCTTGATTACCTGAACGACGGTAATCCGGATACGACGGACGATCTCGGCGTCGGCGGCATTTGGCTGATGCCGATCCAGCCTTCGCCGAGCTATCATGGGTACGACATTACCGACTATGAGGGCATCAATCCCGATTACGGGACGCTGGAGGATTTGCAGGAGTTAATCGCCGAGGCGCACAAGCGCGGGATGAGGGTCATCATGGATCTGGTGTTGAACCACACCAGCACGCAGCACCCCTGGTTCGTCAGTGCGTCGAAGGATCCGCAGAGCAAATATCGGGACTGGTACGTGTGGGCGGAAGACCAAAAGCTCAGTCCCACCGGAGTCAGTGCGGCCGGCAGCGGCAGTCCGTGGCATGCCTTGAACGGAAGCCACTACCTGGCCGCGTTCTGGGAAGGCATGCCGGATCTGAATTATGACAATCCCGAGGTGCGTGCGGAAGCCGTCCGGATCGGGCAGTACTGGTTGAAACTCGGCATGGATGGATTCCGGGTAGACGGCGCCAAACACATTTACGAGAACCTGCAGAGCGATCGGGGCCAGGCGGCTACAGCCAAAAATACGGCGTGGTGGCAGGAATTTCGGACCGGTATGAATCCGGTGAACAAGGATGCCTATATCGTGGGCGAGGTGTGGGAGAACTCGGCCGCCGCTATCGCGCCGTATTTGGACCGGGCTTTTGATTCGGGGTTTAATTTCAGCCTGGCAGAGAGCATCCTGAGCGCGGTGAAGGACGAGAAGGACAACAACCTGGCCTTTACGCTGCAGCGGACCCAGCAGTTCTACGGGAAACAGTCGCAGGGGCGGTTCACCGACGCCATTTTTCTGTCGAATCACGACCAGGACCGCGTGATGAGCAGGCTGGACGGAAATCCGGACCATGCGCGAATGGCCGCCGCGCTGCTGCTGACGCTGCCGGGCAATCCGTTTATTTATTATGGCGAGGAAATTGGCATGCGCGGCGTGAAGCCCGACGAACGGATTCGGGAACCGATGGTTTGGAATGAGCTGTCCCGTCAGCCCGGTCAGACGTCGTGGGAACAGCCGCTTTTAACCGGGGAAGCAGCGAAAGGAATCAGCGTCCGGTCGGAATCGGTAGACTCGAATTCGCTGTTGACCGCCTACCGGAACCTGATCCGCTGGAGAGAGGATGTCCCCGCTTTGCGGGATGGCGACGTCCAGAGCTATGATTCAGGCAACCCGGCGGTTGTGTCCTTTATGCGCCGTAGTGCACAACAAACTGTGCTAGTTTTGCACAACTTGTCAGGCAAAGAGCAGCAGGTCCAACTCGAATCGGGGCAGGGAAAGGGAGTCGAAAAAATACTCAAAAGCAGCGAAAAGCCTGCAGTATTAAAGCAAAATCTGCTGCACATCCCTCCATATTCCAGTGTGATTCTGGAATGAATTTATCGTAATTTGAAGATATAATGCGATATATGAAGAATTAAAAAGAAAACCAGCTATAAAAGTCGGTAAATGGGCTAAAACACATTGTGCAAACGTTTTTACAAAAATTACGACGTTGTGTATGATAAACGCATGTTTAAAGCGCTTACTTGGTAACTTAATTCAAAAAAACCTGATTGTTCTTAGAGAAACTGCAGATTTACCCTGAATCTCCAACGTTTATTGTGTGCTTTGATCATTGCCCAGGAAGGCAGCATAACATGCCTCCAAGCCTGCCATATCTCGAAAGGTGCTTGAAACAGGGCGGTTTAGGCGCGTTTGTGAAATCGTTTGCGCAAATATGAAGTTGTGATTAGCTCAGTGTCGAAGCTGGGGGCAGGCAAGAACGATTGGGGAGGATAAGGATCAAGCAAGAACGATCAGGGAGGATCAAGCAAGGACGGATCAGGCAAGGGAGAACCCGGATGAGCGTCAGGGAGCCTGGCAAGATCGTCAGGATGGAGGCCAAGTACAGGCAGCAAGGTGGAAGTACTTAGGCAAAGCACTTGGCAGGTCACTCGGCAAGGCAGCCGGCATTGATTTGCAAAACAGGGTTATTCACCAGGCAGTGCTCAAAGGGAGTCAGCAAGGCAGTAGGTGAAACAAGTTCATGATCAGAGAGGGGTTCATTTTGGAATGAAGATGAAAAAGGTTATGGCGCTGGTCGCAACGTTGACCATGGCATTCTCGATTACGGCATGCGGCAGCTCCGGCAGCAAAGCGGAGGAGCAAACTCCATCAACGACAACAACCGAAACGGCGGCTACAGACGGCCAGTCGGATAACACAGCGGCTTCGGGTGACAGCCTTCAGCCAGAAGAAGGCGCTTCCCTCGTCGTATGGGAGTCCAAAGAGGAGCGCTCTTTTACCGATGAAATCGCCAAGCAGTTTACCGAAAAATACAACGTATCGGTCAAGATTGAAGAGGTAGCGGCAACGGATCAGGTAACGAAACTGTCGCAGGACGGTCCGTCGGGACTTGCAGCCGACATCGTGATGTTCCCTCACGATAACCTGGGCAGAGCCGCGGCAGCGGGACTGCTGCTCGCAAACGATGCGTTCAAGGATGAAACGGTGAAAAACAACACCGACGCCTCGATTCAAGGCGTTACCTATGACGGCGTGCTGTACGGGTATCCGAGAGCGGCCGAAACGTACGCCCTGTACTACAACAAGAGCCTTCTGAAGGAAGCGCCAAAGACGTTCGATGACGTCATCGCGTTCGGCAAAACCTTCACCGACAAAGCCAAGAAGAAATACGGCATCATGTGGGAAACGGGCAACATGTACTTCAACTATCCGTTTATCGCAACGACCGGCGGATACATTTTCGGTAAAGACGGCACGGATAAAGACGATATCGGCATCAACAGCGAAGGCGCGGTCGAAAGTCTGAAAACCTATGTGCAGCTGAAGGAAATCCTTCCGGTGAAGAGCGGCGACATTTCGCCGGACATCAAGCGCAGCTTGTTCAACGCGGGTGACGTGGCGATGGACATCAACGGTCCGTGGGAGCTTGCCGGTTACAAGCAGGCACTCGGCGACAATCTCGGCGTAGCTCCGATCCCTACGATCGGCGGCAAAGCGGCGATCTCGTTCTCCGGGATCAAAGCCTGGTACGTCAATTCCTTTACGCAGTATCCGAATGCAGCCCAACTGTTCGCGAACTTCGCTTCGAGCAAGGACGCTCAGCTGCTGCTGAACACGAAAGTTGGTTCCATCCCGACGAACAAAGAGGCACTGGAATCCGATCAAATCAAAAACGATCCGTTCATTTCTGCTTTTGCAGAGCAGACGAGAAACTCGCAGCCGATGCCTTCCATCCCGGAAATGGGCAACGTATGGAGTCCGGTGAACGCGGCGCTGCCTGAAATTTGGGACAACAATGCGGATCCGAAGACGGCAATGGATAAAGCGGCCCAGCAAATCAAAGATCTGAACAACGGCGCAACCAAGTAAGGAATCGACGCACCGCTGTCAGGTAAGGCAATAGTTAGGAATGGAAGTATGGCCCGCCGCCATCATCCGCGGCGGGTCATTCCCTGACATATCGGCACCGCTGGAAAGCGCGTACGCTTCAGCTGTCGATATCGCCAAGGAACAGGGCCGGGAAAGCGCGGCCTGTCTTCTTGGAAGCAGTACCCTTTGGGGTTGCTTCCGTTGACCCGGGGAGAGGAGAAGAGGATACGATGAACAGGCTCCGCGGCAAAGCCGCTTTACTGTCGATCATCAGCATGGGATTGGGACAAATCTATAACCGCCAATTGATTAAAGGCATCTTGTTCCTGCTGATCGAGGCTTTTGGCATTTACTACTTTATCAACAATTTGGGAAGAGCGCTTTGGGGAATTACGTCGCTCGGGGATACGCCGCGTCTGCTCGTTAAAGGCAAGTGGATCGATGGCGACCATTCCATCTTTATCATGATTCAAAGCTTGATCACGCTGCTGTTTCTGCTGATCTTTATCGTCATATATGTGATGAACGTCAGAGACGCGCACCAAACTGCGATCAAACGGGAAAGCGGGCAAGTCCCGAACAGTTTCGCCAAATCCGTCAAATACGTGATGGATTATAAATTCGCCCAAGCCTTTTTGACGCTGCCGGCGCTCGGCATCTTGTTCTTTACGATCATGCCGATCCTGTTTATGATCATGCTGGCCTTTACGAACTATTCCGCACCGAACCATATCCCTCCGGCGAAGCTGGTGGACTGGGTCGGATTCCAGACCTTCAAGGATCTGGTGTCGCTGAAAACCTGGAGCCATACGTTTTTCGGCGTATTAACTTGGACCATTATCTGGGCGATCCTGTCCACGGCGACCACGTATTTGGGCGGCCTGCTCGTTGCGCTTTTAATCAACCAGCAGGGCATCAAATTCAAGGGCATGTGGCGGACGATCCTGGTTATCCCTTATGCCATCCCGCAGCTGATTTCGCTGCTCGTCATGAGGAATATGTTTAACGGCCAGTTCGGGCCGATCAACCAGTACCTCGGCTACTTCGGGTTCGGGGGCCTTCCTTGGCTGACCGATCCGTTCTGGGCCAAGGTGACGGTCATTCTCGTCAACATGTGGGTGGGCATTCCGGTCTCGATGATCCTGATCATGGGCGTGCTCACGACCATTCCGAAGGATATGTACGAAGCAGCTGAAGTCGACGGGGCGAGCGCGTATCAGAAATTCCGCATCGTTACGCTGCCGATGATTCTCTTCTCGACGGCGCCGACGCTGATCATGCAGTTTGCCGGAAATATCAACAACTTCAACATGATCTTCCTGCTGACGAACGGAAACCCGGTCGTCGGGGACTATCAGTACGCGGGAGCGACGGACCTTCTCGTGACCTGGCTGTACAAACTGACGCTGGATCAGAACAAATACAATATGGCGTCGGCCGTCGGCATCATCATCTTCCTGATTATCGCCATATTCTCCATTTACAATTACCGGCGGACCAAATCATTTAAAGAGGAGGATATGATCCAATGAGCGGACGTCAAGGCAGAAAAACGGTTCGGCTAACGGTTAGCTACATCATTCTCATCATCATGGCCATCGGCTCGGTCTATCCGGCCCTCTGGGTCATTCTCGGTTCCTTCCGCCCGGGAAAATCGCTCTACAGCAAAACGCTCCTTCCAGAAGCGTTCACGCTGGACCATTACCGGGAGCTGTTTACGTCCAGCAGCATTCTGTTCGGCCAGTGGTACCTGAACACGCTGAAAATCGCCGTGTGCTCGATGATCATCGGTGTCTTCCTGACCCTGCTCACGAGCTATGCCGTGTCGCGTTTCCGCTTCAAGTGGCGCAAGACGGCATTGTCGACCGTGCTCATTCTCGGCATGTTCCCGGGATTCATGAGCATGATCGCGATCTACCTGCTGCTCAAAGAGTGGCATTTGCTCGATACGCATCTCGCCCTGATCATCGTCTATGCGGCGGGAGCTCCGCTCGGCGGCACCTTTATCGCCAAGGGCTTTCTCGATACGATTCCGCGGACGTTGGATGAGGCGGCGAAGATTGACGGAGCGAGCAACTGGACGATTTTCAGCCGGATTATTCTGCCGCTGTCCCGGCCGATGCTGACCTATATGGCACTGACGCAGTTTGTCGGCCCATGGGTGGACTACATCTTTGCGCGCCTCGTGCTGCGGACGAAAGAGAATTGGACGCTGGCCGTCGGATTGTTCGACATGGTCAGCACGAATCAGAATACGAATTTCACCACCTTCGCCGCAGGGGCGGTTCTGATCGCAGTGCCGATCACGATCCTGTTTATCTTCCTGCAGCGCCTGCTGGTAGACGGTTTGACGTCGGGGGCGAGCAAAGGATAAACGGGCAGCGGAAGTCGATGATTCCTGCTTCAGCCGGATCATGGCAACTTGCTCCTGTCGTGGAGGCTCATTCCAATCATGGGTGCGCTGCCGCAAAGGCTTGCTTTTGGACAAAAGGATAAGGGAAAGGCACAGCTTTCGCATCATGCGAGCAGGCTGTGCCTTTTTGCATTTTCCCCAGGCTGGAAGAGCCTCTCCTTGCATAAAAAAATACCGAAACGGAAGGGATTTGCCACCGCATGAAGTATATGTTATAGGGGGAAAAAGAAATAGATCGAAGGGAGTCTACCTATATGAATCAATCATGTTTCGAAGACCGGATTTACTGTATGGGATGTGGTAAGCTCGTGAAGGAGAACCAGGCCAGACAGGTGCTGAAGACCGGATACTATATGCACACCCACCGGCTGGCGGCGGGATGCGACCAGTGCGGAGCGCATTACGTGGATTTGCTGCCGGACGAGGCGGCCACCAGAGCAGCGGATTACCACCACTTTTGAAAGCGTATTCAAAAATAAAAGGCGAATGTGTCGATTTAACCGGGAGGTTGCCGTAAAAAAAATCGCAAAAACATAAAATTCCATCTTTCGTTTTTATCGACAAAGTCGTATGTTTATAGTAAGGAAAATATTCCAATTTATAAAATATATTAGGGAAGCAAAATGCACCGGGGAAGTCCCTCGGCGCATGGATGCTGGCCGCCGCCTGTGAACCGTGAGGATAACGGAAGAAGAGTCAAGCATAGGAATGGTACGGTAGTAGGAGGAAGTTAGGTGGAAGCTTTCGGCTTCATGTTTTTTTCATCGCTGGAGACGCTGGCGATTTATTCGCTGACGATGTCGCTTTTTAGGTTCAAAACTTCGGATTACCTGTGGCAGGCTCTGTGTATCACGCTGCTGGCGAACGTGCAGAGCTATGTTTTGAGGGACGAGCTGTCACTGGCGTTCGCAGCGCCGTTAATCACGATTCTGATTTACATCCTGTTGTACACGACCGTGATGAAGATTCCGCTGGCCTGGTCCGCCATTTGTACGATTCTGGGTTATGCGCTGTATGCGCTCATCCAGACCGTCTATGTGCTCTGGTTGTTTGGCTCGGTTCAGGAGGTTAACGCCACGGACGCCAACTCTTACAGCCTGCAGGTCGTCTCGGCATTAACGGGGCTCGGGCTGTCATGGCTCATGTACAAGTTTGGCATCGGGTTCGCCTTTGACTTTGAAAGGCTGCGCTTCAAGAAAGAGCACATCGTGCTGGTGCTGCTGATTATGGTCACGCTCGTCTCGGTGGAGTTCATCTTCTATTATAACAAGGTATGGATCAACGTTTTGTTTTTCGCCTGTACGTTCGGCCTCTTTTTGTATTACACCATCCGAAAGGAAGAGGAGGATATCCATGCTGATTGAAACGGCCGCCTTCCGGATCGCCGAAGGGATCAAGCGGCAGGTTCCGGATCATAAATCCTCGGTGAACATCCTCAAACATGCGATTGCCGTCATTCTGAACGTGGTGTTGATCATCGCCCTCACGCTGCTGGTCGCGTTCTTCACAGGGCATATGGGCCGCGCGGCGATAGCGCTGATCGGATTTGCGCTGCTGCGCCAATTTACGGGCGGTATTCATCTGAAAACCGGGGAATGGTGCGTGCTTGCCACCACCGCCTTGTTCACTCTGGTGTCGTTCATCGAGCTGCCCGCCTTCTATGTTCAGGTATTGAACGTTCTCAGCATGGTGCTTGTGGCTGTATTCGCTCCGAGCAAAATCGAAAAGCAATCCAGAATACCGCGCAGGCATTACCCCAAGCTGCGGGTGATCGGAGTCCTCATTGTACTGGCCAACGTCCTGATCCAGTCGCAGACGCTTGCCGTCGTCTTCTTTGTCCAAGCCCTCAGCCTGATTCACCGAAAGGAGGTGAAACGCCATGTCACTGATCAGCAAAGTTAAGCACAGCACATTTTCAGCTATTGCCTCGGCATTAACGCTGGTAGCTGTGTATCTCGTAAGTGTTGCCAGTCCCGTGTATGTTTACAGCGGTGAGACGCCAGAGGAACTGCTGAAGTGAAATGGAGGAGCTGATTCAGATGCAATATCTTACGGTTTCACGAGATATTGAAGGGGAATCAGGCATCGTCAATCTTCGGGTACACGATATTTTGTTCATGGAATTCAGCATTCCGGCGGACCGGGTTGTCGTTCATACGATGGAGGAGCAGTTTTATATGAACGGTACGCTCAAATACTGGTCCGGCATGCTGAACACCAGCGGGTATACGTTCCGCAACGTGGACCGGAACCTTGTCAATGTGGACAGGATCATGCTGATCGACAGCGTGTACAAGAAGGCGTATTTCGAGCCGGAAATCCATAAAGGCTCCAAATGCTGCACCATGGCGTTTAAAAGGTACAACAAGATTAAAGAGGAGTTATTAGCCTATAACCCGGGAATATTGATCGTCTGAAAGGAGCTGCGCTGGAGCAGCTCCTTTTTTTTGCTGCTCCAAAGGCATCTGAAAGCCGCAAATGTACCGGCGAGGAAGAAATTATCGCTTGACCCCGGGTGATTCGTATACTATAGTAAGCCCATCGGAATTAAATTAACTGACTCGTCAGTCAAGTGAGGAAAGGGGTCCTGATTCTGCCATCTCAAACCAATGAAGAACCGCTGCGCGAGCAGGAGCTGAGGCAGGCCGCCCTCGAGCTGTTTGCACGCAAAGGTTACCATAATACAAAGATATCGGAAGTGGTGAAGGCGGCCGGCGTCTCGCAAGGGACGTTCTACTGGTATTTTGACGGGAAGGAACAGATGGCCATCCGTTTGGTGGAGAACGGCCGGGACAAGCTGGTCGAGGTCATCGAGCAGGGATACCGCAAGCATGCGGGTTCTGTAGACGACATGGTGAATTCCTCAGCCAACCTGCTGACCAACCTGTTCGCATTTGCCAATGAGAACCGGAATTTGATGGCCTTTCTGCTGATCAAGGGGCAGGGCGCGGATCCAAAGGTCCGTTCGGCGGTATCGGAAGTGTGGATCGCGTTTGAAGAGGCCTTCAAGAAAAATGTGCTCCGCGCCATTGAGTTGGGTATGCTGCCGCAGTTTACGGACGTTTCGCTGCGCGTGAACATCCTCGTTTCGCTGATCACGGGCGTTCTGACCAAATGGTTGTTCGGTCCGCTGCATGACGTGGACTACGAGCCGGTGTACACCGCCTCGCAGATTGCTGAAGAAACGGCCCGGTTCGAGTTCCGCGGGCTGCTGGGTTAAATATTACAACCAATATAGAATGAACTAAAAAAATGAATAACATAGGCCTCTATTGGGCGTTATAACAGGAAGTTCAATAAAAAATTTAGTTCAATCTATATACTCAAGGGGGATTATAGAAATGAAGTTTAGAGTCAAATCACTATTTATGTCGCTGTCGCTAATCGCCGTTATCGCTCTGGTGCTGGCCGGCTGCGGCAAAGATACGGCGCCATCGGGCAGCAATGCTTCCGGTGGAAGCGGCAATCAGGCTTCGTCGTCGGGTAATCTGCTTGAGCAGATCAAGAAAAACGGAAAGATCAAAGTAGGCTTGATGGGTACGTATGCCCCGTACAACTTTTTGAATGACAAAAAGGAAGTCGACGGATATGACGCCGACATCGCCAAAGCGATCTCCAAGAAGCTCGGGGTTGAGGCCGAATTCATTACCGGCGAATTTTCGGGCCTGATCGAAGGTCTGCAGCAGGGGAAATATGATGTGCTGATCAGCCAGGTAACGATCACGGATGACCGGAAGAAAACGATGGATTTCTCGGAGCCTTACATCAAGAACTCCGTCAATGTGGTCGTGAAGAGCGACAACGATACGATCAAGTCGCTCGACGATTTCAAAGGCAAGAAGATCGGCGTCGGCCTTGGCACCAATGACGAGAAATACCTGCGCGATGAAGCGATGCCGAAGGTCGGCAAGTTCGAAATCGCCACGTACAACGACGTCATTTCGTCCCTGATGGATTTGAACACGGGCCGGATTGACGCAACGATCAACAACATGTTCGCCCTGAAGCCTCTCATCGACCAAAACCATCTGAAAGTCAAAGCGGTCGGTGATTCCATCAAGGACGATTACGCTGGTGTCGCGATGCGCAAAAACAATCCGGAGCTGCTGGATGCGATCAACAAAGCGCTGGACGAGATGAAGACCGACGGAACGTTGAAGGAAATCCACCAAAAATGGTTCGGCGTCGATCCAAGCTTTTAATTCATGAGTCATACCGCTGTGGGAGGCCGTTTTAAATGAAATTGGTAATGGATAATTTGGGTTTTCTGTTTACGGGAGCCTATTACACCCTGCTCATCACGATCGTCTCCATGTTTTTTGGGTTGTTTATCGGACTGTTCACAGCCATCGCCCGGTTAAAAGGGAACCGGCTGATCGCCGGCATCGCCAGGGTATATGTGTCCATCATCCGCGGAACCCCGATTATCGTGCAAATCTTCATCATCTACTTCGGCTTACCCGATTACGGGATTACCCTGGGGCCGCTGACGTCCGCATATATTGCGCTCAGCATCAATATCGGCGCTTATTTGTCCGAGACCATCCGCGGTGCGATTCTGTCCGTGGATAAAGGGCAGACCGAAGCGGCGATGTCCCTGGGGCTCACGCCCTGGCAGACGATGCGCAAGGTCGTTCTGCCCCAAGCGGCCCGGGCGGCGATCCCGCCGATGGGGAACACGTTTATCGGCATCCTGAAGGAAACGTCGCTCGTGTCCATCGTCACGGTTACGGAGCTGCTGCGTTCGGCCCAGCTGCTGATCGCGCAATATTACGTGGCCATGCCGTTCTACATTGCCATCGCCATCATGTATTGGGTGATGAGCACAGGCTTTTCCGCGATTTTGAACGTCATCGAGCGGAAGCTGTCCAAGGCTTATTAAGGAGGGAGAAGGCATGATCGAAGTCAGCCATTTAAGCAAGAGCTTCGGATCGTTATCGGTTCTGAAGGATGTGAGCCTTGACATTCGGCAGGGAGAGATCGTGGTGCTCCTGGGTCCGAGCGGCTCGGGGAAGAGTACCTTGCTCCGCTGTCTGAACGGCCTGGAGCAGGCCGATGCCGGCTCGGTCCGCATCGACAGCGTCCACCTCGAAGCTCCAATGAGCGCCAAAGAGCGAAAAAAGGCAGTTCACGAGCTGCGCAGCCTGACGGGCATGGTGTTTCAATCGTTCAACCTGTTCCCTCATCTAACCGTCCTGGACAATGTGATCATGGCTCCGATGACGGTGAAAAATATGCCGAAGGAACAGGCGATCGAAATTGCCGAGAAATTGCTCGGCAAGGTCGGGCTGGCGGAGAAGAAGGACGAGTATCCTTCGCGGCTGTCCGGCGGGCAGCAGCAGCGGGTGGCGATCGCCCGCGCTTTGGCGATGGAGCCGAAGATCATGCTGTTCGACGAGCCGACATCGGCGCTCGACCCGGAGCTGACCGGCGAGGTGCTGCAGGTGATGCGGCAGCTGGCCGAAGAAGGGATGACGATGGTCGTCGTAACGCATGAGATGAAATTCGCGCAGGAAGTGGCGAATCGGATCATCTTTATGAGCGAAGGCATCATTCAGGAAGAAGGGGATCCGGAACATTTCTTTGCCGGACCGAAGACGGAGCGTGCACGCAAGTTCCTTCGCCAGATGGCGCAGGAGCCGGTTTAAGAGCGGAATAAGCACAACGATATACGGACTTAAGAACGGAAATACGGAGACAGGACATCCTGATCCGAAGGAGTTGAAGCGCAGCATGAATCAAGACCATCAGCAGCATCTGGACATGATTTCGGAGCGGGCCCGGCAGATCATGGACAGCGAAAACATCGACGCGCTGGTCGCTACCAGCAGCGAAAATTTTTATTATCTCTCAGGGCATCAGAGTGCCTTTATGTATACCCTGCGCATGAGTGAGGTTGGACTGGCGGTGCATTTCCGCGATCCCGGACGGAAGGCGATCATCATTATGAATGATTTTGAAGCCGCCGGATTTACCGGGGATCCTGCCCGGTATGAAATTCGCACCTATCCCACTTGGGTAGACGTGGATGATCCGCTGAATTTGAAAGGCGGCAGCTATCAAGGGAAGCGGCCGGTGTCCCCGCAGGCGGAGGAAATGTTCGGCGTCCTTCAGCAGGTGCTGGAGGAGTACGGAATCTCCCGGGGGCGAATGGCGGTCGAGCTGGACTTGATGCGGCATTCTTCCGTGATGGCGCTCCGCAAGGCGTGCCCGGACATATCCGAACTGGCCGAGGCGGGGCCAATCTTCACGCGGCTTCGGGCGATCAAGACGCCGTGGGAAATTCAGCAGCTGCGCAAGGCATGCGCCTATGCGGAAGCGGGCGTCGAATACGCCGTCCGCGAAATCGAACCAGGCGTCTCCGCCGCGGGGATCGTGGATGCGTTCCGGAGATCGCTGATGCGGAACCCGGACGGGTCGACGCCGCGGTTCCATATGATTTCGGTCGGGGACCACTTTGCCCCTGTACAAGTGTTTGATACCCGGCCCAGCCGGCCGGGGGACGTGATTAAATTCGACGTAGGCGTCGAGGTGGCCGGCTACGGCTCGGACATTGCCCGCACCTTTGTGCTGGGCGAGCCTGCGGATGCCACGAAGCGGATCTATGAGGCCCTCCGGCGCGGGCATGACCGCCTGCTGCAGATGATCGAGCCCGGCATGCCGATGAAGGCGGCGTTTCAGGAGGGGATGAGCGTCATCCGCGCGGCGGGATTGAGCCAGTACAACCGGGGCCATCTGGGGCATAGCGCTGGGCTGAGCCTGGCCGCGGAGGAAGGGCCGTTCATCAGCCCGTCCGAGACGGCAATTTTTGAACCGAACATGGTGGTCTGCATCGAGACGCCTTATTACGGTCACGGGATTGGCGCCATCATGATTGAGGATATGCTTCTGATCACAGAGAACGGCGTAGAGCGGCTCAACCGCTTGAGCACAGACTTGGTATCTTTGTAATAAAGAGCTAAAGAAGTAAGGTTATGTATATAGAGGAAAAGGCTATATGAACTATTACTTTCCTGGTAAACATTCATCCCGATGAAAGTTCATTTACAAACCGCGTGGCTTGGTTTTAAATAGGGTAAGCCCATTTTCCTCGCAAAATCGGTTATTCATCATTAAGGTTTCCTTCCGCCTGGAGATCTCCAGGTTTCTTAGGAACCTTGGAAGATCGGGGGGATTGAAATGCAAATCTTGTCTGATGAACAGCTTCTGGAATGTGTGACGCTGGCCAAGCAGCTGGAGCTGGACCCAGAATTCCTGGCCCTGCTGATGTCGGAGATGCAGCGCCGGGGGATCGAGCTGCAGGATGAGGACGGTGTTCTGCTTCAGGAGGATTATGAGGTATCCGGCAGCAGTGAGCTGGGGGCAGCCGAAATGTACTTTGCATAATCGGATGAATGAAGGAAGTATTGACGGCAACCGAATGGAGAGTCGTCATTAGACCCAAGGGGGCATCGACGCAGCATTTGCTTCGGGCTTACCGGTTGTGCACTTGACTGAAGAGAATAAGGGCTCAGCGAAGCTGAACCATTCCATAATCGGTACCACATTTTCGCTGCACACGGTCTGTTTTCTGTGAATGTATGCAAAAAGGATATTTTGAAAAAGGAGCTGGGCCATTTTGGGCCTTCAGCTCCTTTTTTTGCTCTTTTTAGGCCGGCATTCGGCCCGGCAGGCCGGGCATGGTACAATACCAATGAGTGAGAAGACACCTTTGCCAAAGGAGATTTTTCGTCATGTTTAAAATTTTCATCGTGGAAGATGATAAGAAGCTCGTCAGCTTGCTGGAGGAGCATTTACATAAATTCGAATATGACACGCGTTCCGTAACGGATTTCGCATCGGTTCTGAGCGACTTCCGGAGCTACGATCCGCATTTAGTGGTTCTCGACATCAATTTGCCGAAATACGACGGATACTATTGGTGCCGGCAAATCCGCAGTCTGTCGACATGCCCGATTATTTTCATTTCGGCGCGGGAGGGCAAGATGGACCAGGTGATGGCGCTGGAAAACGGGGCGGACGACTATTTGACGAAGCCGTTTGATTACGAAATCGCCGTGGCCAAAATCAGCAGCCAGCTTCGCCGGGCTTACGGTTCCTATGCCGCGTCCCAGCAGACGCGTTCCGTTACGGTCGCGGGGCTTACATTGGACGTGGACCGGCTCCATCTGACCTTGAACGGGCAGAAGGTGGAGCTCAGCCATACCGAAGCCAAAATATTGGAGGAGCTGCTGACCCGCCCGGAGCAGGTCGTCAGCCGGGACCGGCTGCTGGACCGGATCTGGGATGACCAGTCGTTTGTGGATGACAACACCCTGAACGTTTATGTCACCCGTGTCCGCAAAAAACTGTCGGCGCTCGGCGTCCATGACGCCGTCCAGACCGTCAGGGGCCAAGGTTACCGGCTGCTTCCGGGCTGGGAGGGCGAAGCATGAAGCTGTATCTGAGAGACCAAGCCCCGCTCATCGCCCTCTATATCCTGCAATTATTTCTCATCACCCTAGTGTACCGGCTGGACGGATACCGGAACGCCGAGGTCAGCCTATATGCGGCCCTGCTCAGCAGCTGCCTGTTCGCCGGGTATCTCCTGATCCGGTACTGGCGCAACCGGACCTTCTACGCACGGCTGTCCGCGCCGTCCCCGACGACGGAAGAGCTGCTGAACAACAAGCAGCAGACTCCTTTGTCCATTAGCCTGCACCGTCTGATCAAAGGGCAGTACCGACGCTATCAAACCGAGCTGCAGCAGTATAAGCACAAGCTCGATTCCCATATTCAATTCATCAACCAGTGGGTGCATCAGATGAAGACGCCCGTGTCGGTCATCCATCTGATCATTCAGCATCAGGACAAGCCGGAGTTCACTGCGATCGGCGATGAGCTCGACCGGCTCCGGAAGGGGCTGGACATGGTGCTGTACACCGCCCGGCTCGACACGTTCGAGAAAGACTTTTATGTGGAGGAGCTGGATCTGGAGCGGGTGGTGCGTTCGGTGACGTCCTCCCAGCGTCGGCTGTTTATACGGAGCCGCATTTTCCCTGTCATCGAGTTCGAACGACCGCTCCGGATCGCTTCGGACGAGAAGTGGCTGTCCTTTGTCATGACCCAGCTGGTCACGAACGCGGTCCGGTATTCCACGGGGGAGGAGCGCCGGCAAATCCGGTTCCGCGGATACCAGAGCGGCAGCGAGGCGGTACTGGACATCCAGGACGAGGGCATCGGCATTCCGCAAGGCGACCTGCCGCGCGTGTTCGATCCGTATTTCACCGGTGAGAACGGCCGGATGTATCAGGAATCGACGGGTATGGGACTGTACCTGGTCAAACAGATTTGCAGCCGCATGGGACATGGCGTCGAGATCGAATCGGAGGAAGGACGGGGGACGACCGTCCGGATCAAGTTCCAGCTTACAAATGTGTAAGCTTGTGTAATGTTGCGCGATGGCAGGCCGAGGGCGGCGCTGCCTATAATAAACCTATGACAGGAAACCAAAATGGAGGAGCCCGGAGAACGTGACGATCCTGGAAGTGAAGCATTTGTCGAAAATCTATGAAGGCCGCGTACCGCTGCAGGCGCTCGACCATATCCAGTTTGCGGTGTCCGCCGGAGAATTCGTGGGCGTGATGGGCCCCTCGGGGAGCGGCAAGACCACGCTGCTCAACGTGATCGCGACCATCGACGAGCCCACGGCCGGTGAAGTCTGGATTAACGGGACCAATCCGCATCAATTGAGCCGGAAACAGACCGCGCTGTTCCGCAGGCGCGAGCTGGGGTTCGTGTTCCAGCACTTCAACCTGCTCGATACGTTGAGCGTCGGGGAGAACATCGTGCTGTCCCTGTCGCTGGACGGGATGCCCGTGCGGGAGATGGAACGCAGGCTGGAGGAAGTGGCAGAGAAGCTCGGCATTCGTGAGATTTTGGACAAGCGGACCTACGAGATCTCGGGGGGACAGATGCAGCGGGCTGCCATCGCGCGGGCGCTGATCCACCGTCCTTCATTGATATTGGCGGATGAGCCGACGGGCAATCTCGACTCCAAGGCATCCAGGGACGTCATGGAGACGCTGGACCATATGAACCGGCAGGAGCGGGCGACGGTTCTGATGGTGACCCATGACCCGGTCGCGGCGAGCTTCTGTCATCGGGTCATTTTTATCAAGGACGGCAAGTTCTATAACGAAATTTATCAGGGCAGCAACCGGCAGGCGTTTTTCCAGAAAATCATCGACATGCTGTCGCTGTTGGGGGGAGACAGCCGTGTCCTTTCTACAGTTCGTTTATAGAAACGTCGCCCGCAGCAAGCGGACTTATGCGGCTTATTTTCTCAGCAGCGCCTTCTCGGTCATGATTTTCTTCATCTGCGCCCTGTTCCTGTTCAGCCCTTATATCCGCGGGCAGCTGATTTATCCGATCGTGATGCAGACGATGATCACCGCCGAATGCATCATGTATCTGTTCTCCTTTTTTTTCGTGCTGTATTCGGTGGGCTCCTTTCTGACCTCGCGCAAGCGCGAGATCGGGATTCTGCTGATGCACGGCATGACCAAGGGACAGCTGAACCGGATGGTCCTGATGGAAAACATGCTGATCGGCCTCGGAGCTATCCTGACCGGCATGGCCGCCGGGCTTATCACAGGCAAGCTCTTTCTGATGATCGGTTCCCGTTCCTTCGGGATGGCGCCGATTCCGTTTTACCTGCCTTGGCAGGCGCTGGCGCTGACCGCGGGCGCATTTGTGCTGCTGTTCCTGCTGATTTCGGTCTGCACCTCCGTCATGCTCCGGAACCGGACGCTCATCGAGCTGTTTCAGTCCGGGCACAAGCCGAAGACGCCGCCACGGACGTCCGGCATCCAGTCGCTGCTGGCGGTCGTGCTGCTGCTTGCTTCCTATGCGCTGGCCGCGACGACTACGGTGAACACGATCTACATCCGCATGCTTCCGGTCGTGATCATGACCATCGCCGGCACGTATTTCCTGTACACCCAGCTTGGCGTATGGGTCGTCAGGCTGCTGCAGAAGCGGAGGCCTTTTTTCTGGAAAAGGACGAATATCGTTACGGTATCGAATCTGGCTTACCGGCTCAAAGACAATGCGCACATGCTGTTCATGGTGACGATCATTTCGACCGTTTCGTTCTGTGCGGTAGGCGTGTTTGCTTCCATTAATACGCTCTCCGGCCAGTTCCGGGAGGACTACCCGGCGGCGGTCAGCTACCTGTCCAAGGGCGAGAATCCTTCGGGAGAGCAGCACGTGCGGCAGCTCGAAGGCGAGCTCCGCGCGAAGGGGCTCCGCCCCGTTACCGTCAGCTTTCCGGTCAAGAACATCCGGGTCAGCTTACCGGCAGGCGACGGGGGAAGCACGCTGCTTCCGATCATTTCTTATTCCAGCTACAAGCAGGCGGTGGAAGCTGCCGGGGAAAGCGACCAGGAGAAGCCGCTGGAGGGCATCGATGCCCTGGTCATGATCAGCTCCGAGCGCGACCGTACCTACACCCGGATCCGGGAGAGGGAGGTCTATACGCTGGCTGAAGAGGGACTGCAAATCCGGGAGATCGGCTACACATCCCAGGTACCGGTGCCGGAGCATGTCCTGCGGGAGATGAAGTGGAAGCGGGAGGGCGATTTCAGCGGCCTCGTCGTCAGCGACCTCCTGTTTGACCGTCTAACCGTCCCCGTGTCGGTGGACCGCTATACCGGATTTTACGTGGAAGATTTCGAACGGACGCTGGGCCTCGGAGAGCAGCTTGCGGCGCGCGGCGAAGTCCGTTATGACGCCGGACAGCCGTATGCCATGACGGTAAGCGGCACGCTGTACGTGACGCAAATGACGTCTTACCGGGCGATGCTGTTTGCGGCGCTGCTGGTAGGGACGGTGTTTTTTATCGCGGCGGGCAGCTTCCTGTATTTCCGCCTCTATGCCGACCTGGACTATGACCGCCGCCAATACGACACGATCGCCAAGATGGGGCTGACGGACCGGGAACTGAACCGGATCGTGACCGGCCAGCTTGCGATGCTCTTTTTCGTGCCGATATTGCTTGCCGCCCTGCACAGCATCTTCGCCTTTATGGCGCTGCAAAGCTTCTATTACCTCTCCATCGCCTGGGAAATGGGAGCGGTGCTGGCATGCTTCGTGACGGCCCAGGTGGCGTACTTCTTTTTCATCCGCTACAACTATTTGCGAAATGTAAGAAAGACACTGATTTAAGCCGGGCATGACAATAAACCGTGTGGGAGGGAATTCCATGCAGCAGTGGATTACCAGCGTCGTGGAACAATTCGGTTATATCGGCATTGCGCTCATTATTGCGCTTGAAAATATATTTCCCCCGATTCCGTCGGAGCTGATTCTTACGTTCGGGGGCTTTATGACAACCAAATCGCATCTGACCATCCCGGGCGTCATCGCGGCGGCTACGGTCGGCTCCGTGCTCGGAGCGGTCATTCTGTACGGCATTGGCCTGCTGCTTGATGTGAACCGCTTGGAACGGATCGTGGCCAAATGGGGACGCATTCTGCGGGTCAAATCCTCCGATATTGCCAAGTCGGAGAAGTGGTTCAGCCGTTACGGCTACTTTACGGTGTTCTTCTGCCGGATGATTCCGCTCGTGCGGTCCCTGATCTCGATTCCGGCCGGGATGGCCCGAATGAAGTTCGGTCTGTTCCTGCTTTTTACGACCGTCGGGACGCTGATCTGGAACACGGTGCTTGTGTATTTGGGGGCGGCCCTGGGAGACTCTTGGGAGAGCATCCTGCACTATATGGACGTATATTCGCATGCGGCCTACGCCGTGATCGGCCTGGTCATTGTAGGCGTGCTGTTCCTGTATCTCCGCCGCGCGCGGGGCATGCGGGTCGAAAAGTAAGCTGAAGGAGTTGTGAAACGTTTTGGATTTGATGGAAATCATTAAAGCGGTGATCCTCGGGATCGTCGAAGGATTGACGGAATTCGCCCCGGTATCGTCGACCGGGCATATGATTATTGTGGACGATATGTGGCTGAAGACCGGGGAGTTTCTGGCTTCGCCTGTAGCCAATACCTTTAAAGTCGTCATTCAGCTGGGCTCGATCCTGGCCGTGGTCGTGGTGTTCTGGAGCCGGTTTCTCGACCTGCTCGGCCTGCGGAGAAAAAAGCCGGAGGCGGCGGTCAGCCGGAAGCAGGGACGTTTGAAGCTGACCCAGGTCCTTGTCGGTCTCATTCCGGCCGGCGTGCTCGGCCTGTTGTTTAATGACTATATTGACGAGCATTTGTTCTCGACACGGACGGTGCTGATCGGACTGGTCATCGGGGCGCTCCTGATGATCGCGGCCGACGTATGGCGGCCGAAGCGTCCAAAGACCGAGACAGTGGACCAGATTACATACGGGCAGGCCTTCGGTATCGGACTGGTCCAGTGCCTGTCCCTGTGGCCGGGATTTTCCCGCTCCGGCTCCACCATTTCCGGCGGAGTTCTGATGGGCATGAGCTACCGGGCGGCTTCTGACTTTACGTTTATTATGGCCGTGCCGATCATGCTCGGTGCCAGCGGGTTGTCACTGCTGAAGAACTGGGAGTATTTTACGATGGATATGATGCCGTTCTTTGCGGCAGGCTTTATCAGCTCGTTTATCGTGGCGCTGATTGCCATCCGTTTCTTCCTGAAGCTCATCAACCGTATCAAACTCGTGCCATTTGCCGTGTACCGGATCGTGCTGGCCGCCATCATTTTTCTCGTTATATGGTAACCGTTTCGTTAAAGCCCCTCGCAGAGGGGCTTTTTTGCTGCTTAGAAACTCCTTCCAATTCGGGCCGGCCATCATGTACAATAGGTTCGACAAGGAGGCCTGGCATGAAAATTAGAGTGCTGATTGCGGATGATAACTCGTTTATCCGGGAAGGAATGAAGATCATCCTGAATACGTTCGGGGAGTTTGAGGTGCTGGCTACGGTGAACGACGGGCAGGAAGCGGTGGACTACTGCAGGACCCACGAGGTGGATGTGGCGCTCCTGGACGTGCGGATGCCGAATATGAACGGAGTGGAAGCGACGAAAATATTGACCGAGGAGACCGGAACCAAACCGCTGATCCTGACTACCTTCGATGACGACGAATATATTCTGGATGCGATCCGATTTGGAGCAAAGGGGTATCTGCTGAAGAACAATGACCCCGAGCGCATCCGGGATGCGATCAAGAGCGTGCACAGCGGCAATAACGTGCTGCAGGACGTGGTGCTGGATAAGCTGAAGTCGGTGATGGACGGACTGCCTGCGGCTAATGGAAAACGGACGGAAGCGGGCACGAATTTGGAACAGGGCAGAGCTCAGCAAGCAGGCGTGCAGGAGGCTGTAGGCAAAGGTGCGTCCGCGTCAGCGGGAGCTTTGGCGGCGCAGGACAGGGGAGCCTTGTCTTCCGAATGTCCGTTTGACCGCAGCATGTTCACCGAGCGGGAACTGGAAGTGATGTCCCATATCGCCAAGGGGCTGTCCAACAAGGAAATTTCCAAGGAGCTGTTTATTTCCGAAGGGACGACAGCCAATTATATTACTTCGATTCTGAACAAAACGGCGCTGTCGCACCGCACCCAAATCGCGATCTACTATTTGACCGGCAAGGTCCGGTAGGCGGCGGATTTCATGGAACTGTGGACTGTCGGCAACAAAACGATACTGCTGCTATTTGTCGTAATCGCCACCTATTTTACGGCAGCCAAGCCGGACCCTTGGATCGTGCTGCTGTTTCTCGTATACTCGGCGCTCAATCTGGTGCTGCATATTGTGAAGGGCAGCCGGCTGAAGCAGGGCGCCATCGTGGTGATCGAGCTGTTTTTGATCGGATGCGCGGTGTACCATCCGTTTTTCGCGCTGCTGCTGCCCTTCGGGTGTTATGAGCTGGCCTCGTTTTATCCCCGGAAGAACGGGATCGTTCTCCTCGTCATCCTGATTCCGCTGATCTTTCTGCGGGATTCGATGATGGTTCTGTATATGTTTGCGGCCGCGCTGAGTTATTTCAATTATGTGCTGGTCCGGCAGTATATGGACAGAATCGTCCGTCAGGAGGATGAGAACGAGCTTATGCGTAAGGATATGCACCGGCTGGCCCGAAGCCTGAACGAAAACAAGGACTTCGCCAGGGCCTCGGAGTATATGGTGAAGCTGGAGGAACGCAGCCGGCTTACCCAGCAAATCCATGACGGGATCGGGCATTCCATGACCGGGGCCCTGATCCAGATGGAGGCCGCCAAGCGGCTGCTGCACAGCGATCCCCATACCGCGGTGAATCTCCTTCAGAACGCCATCGGCATCTCGAAGGAGGCCATCGAGGAAATCCGCATCACGCTGAAAAGTAACAAGCCCCCGGTGGAGCAGCTTGGACTAAGCCGCCTGAAAACGGCCGTTGAAGCCTTTAGCGGCAAGACGGGGATGATGACCTCTGTCGTTCATGACGGGAACATGGAAATCGTCACCCCTCTCCAGTGGAAAATCATCTATGAAAATGTGACCGAGGCGTTGACCAACAGTGCCAAGTACTCCGGGGCTACGTCGGTCCATGTGGAAATCCGCGTGCTGAACCGCTTCATCAAAGCGGTCGTCTCCGATAACGGCCAGGGCTCGTCCATGATCGTCAAAGGTCTGGGCCTGATCGGCATGGAAGAGCGGACGGCGTCCGTGAACGGCACGGTAATCGCGGACGGCAGTCAGGGATTCACGGTCACCACGCTGATTCCGCATGGCGGGAAATGAAAAATTTCATATGACCGGGTTAAGCCCATGACAAAAACATGAATTTTCTCATGGATCAAGGATGAACTTATGCACTGACATAAGGTCATCCTTTTTTATTAAGATAAGAGCATCAAGACAGATGGAGCGAGCAATAAACACGCCGCCCGTTCGATCTGTTAAAAGGACAACGAAACGGAGTGGGATGAAATGAACGTACTCGATATTCGGGGGCTGACCAAAAAATTCGGCGAATTCGTCGCCGTGGACAATATGTCGCTGACGGTAAGGGAAGGGGAGATCTTCGGTTTTCTTGGGGCCAACGGCGCCGGCAAAAGCACGACGATCAACATGGTCTCGTCGCTGCTGCGCCCGAGCAGCGGGGAAATCCGGATTTTGGACCGGGACATCACGAAGCAGAGCCGGTTCGCCAAGCTGAATCTTGGTATCGTTCCGCAGGATCTGGCGATCTATGAAGATATGACGGCCTATGAGAACGTGAGTTTTTTTGCCGGATTGTACGGCCTGCGCGGCAACCAGCTCAAAGAACGGACGGAGGAAGCGCTCGATTTCGTCGGCCTGAGCGACAAGGCGAAGAGCATGCCAAAGAACTTCTCGGGCGGGATGAAGCGGCGGCTGAACATTGCCTGCGCGATCGCCCATAAGCCGAAGCTTATTATTATGGATGAGCCGACAGTCGGGATCGATCCCCAGTCACGGAACTATATCTTGACCTCGGTCCGGAATTTAAATGAATCGGGCTGTACGATTATTTACACGAGCCACTATATGGAGGAAGTCGAGGAAATTTGCTCGCGGATCGCCATTGTGGATCATGGCAAAATCATTGCCGAGGGTACGAAGGAGCAGCTGAAATCGACGATTACCGACGTGAAGGACATCCGCATCGAAGTGAAGTCGGCGCAGCCTGCGGCGGCAGGGTCGCTCAAAGCCATCCCGGGCGTGCGGACGGTGCTCCAGGAAGAGAATGTGATCCGGATTCACAGCGACGCGGCGGTAGACAATTTGAACCGGATTCTGAAGCAGCTCATGGACGACGGCATGGAAATTCGCTCGGTGGAAGAGCAGGCGCCCAATCTGGAGACGGTGTTTCTGACCTTGACCGGAAGAAATTTACGGGATTAATCGCTTAAGAGGGAAGGAGGTTCATGGGGTGAATATTTTATCCATTGCGTTTAAAGAAATCAAACAGGATTTCCGGGACCGGCGCACGCTGATTTTTATGCTTGGCTTTCCGATCATCCTGATGCTGATTCTAGGCCTGGCCCTGACGAACGCTTTTAGTGGTGATATGAGCGTCGGCGACCTGAAGGTGGTCGTGAAGGACGCCACCGGAGGGGGACCGCTGTCCGAAGCGTTTGCCGCCTTTACCAAGGAGGCGGGAAAATCGGGGATTACGTTCGATTCGCTCCCGGCAGGAAAGAACGGGCGGACCGAGGTGGAGAACAACCGCTACGTGGATTACGTGGAGCTGAGCGGGCAAGGGATTTCTCTCTACGGCAGCAGCCGCAGTACGATTGAGAGCAATATCGTGCAGGGAATGCTGACGTCCTTTGCCGATAAGTACAATGCGGCTGCGGCGGTTGCTCAGACTGAGCCTGCCCAGGTTCAGGCGGTGTTTGCCGGCGGAGCCGGATCGGATTACATCAAGGAACTGTCGATCAATGCGGATCGGACGCCGGGTTCGATCGATTACTACGCGCTGGCCATGACGGTCATGGTCGGCATGTGGGCGGCCATGCCGGCCGGGGGGCTGATCCAAAGGGAAATCGGGCGCGGAACGGCGGTGCGGCTGGTGACGGCACCGATACGCAAAAGCGAGATTTTTGCGGGCAAGGTGTTGGGCGGCATCGTTACCAACTTTCTGTGCGTGATCGTGATAATCGTCTTCAGCAAGTACGTCTTCAAGGCGTATTGGGGGGAACATATGGGCATCGTCCTCATCGTGCTGTTGTCGGAAGTGATCATGGCGATGAGCCTGGGCCTAGCCGCCAGTTATCTGCTCAAGGGCAGCGCATCGCGGGGCATCATCTCACTCGTCGTTCAGCTCATGTCCTTCTTCGGGGGAGCGTACTTCCCGATCGGGGACGATTCCGGGGGAGGTATCATGGGATTTCTCGTGAATTTGTCCCCGATCCGTTGGGGGAATCATGGATTGACCCAGGTGATTTACGGAAACGACGTATCCGCCGCTTGGCCGGCGATCGGGCTTTATATCGGCTTTGCCATACTGTTTCTAGGCGCATCCATCGCCGTCATGAGACGCAGGGAGGGATTGTAACATGTGGAAGGATATCTGGTTTTTGGTGACCCGGACGCTCCGGGCCACCTTTCGGAAACCCAGCACGATGATTCTGTATTTCGGGCTGCCGATCGCCGGGATCGTGGCATCCTTGCTGCTTTATGGATCGCAGGGAACAACAGAGCTGCGGGTGGGCGTGGTCAACGGGGATGACGGGCAGACGATCGCGGCCGATACGATTCGGTTCGTTCAAGAATTGGATCATGTCAAGGTCGTGAGCGTGACGCGGCAGGAGCTGCAGGATCAGCTTGCCGCAAGCGATCTCGACAGCGGGCTGATCATCGAGTCCGGCTACTCGGAGAGCGTTCTAAGCGGCAGTCCGGACCACATCGCGATTCAGTCGGTGAAGGGCGCCCAAGTGACGGCTTACATGAAATCCATGCTGTATGGATATATCGACAACGTGGCGGCCATGGGCAGAATTTCGGCCGGGAACGACGCGAAGTTCCAGCAGCTTTACGACCGCTACCGGTCGGCGGACTTCAAGGTCACGTCCGAATCTGTAAATGACACGTCGACAACGAAGGAGATGTCCTACCAGTCCATCGGCTTTCTGCTGATGTTTATGATGACCTCGGCAGTGAGCTTGTCGGAGCTCATTCTGAAAAACCGGGAGAACCGCACGTACTTCCGGGTGCTGTCTTCCCCGATTAACGCCAGAACGTACGTCATGGCCAACATCTTGATGAATCTGATCGTCATGCTGGCGCAGATCGTGATCGTCCTGTTCTTCATGCGCGTCGTGTTCCGGATCGATCCGGGCATGCCGGTGGTGCAGATGTTCGGCATTCTGCTGCTGTTCTCCTTGGTATCGGTGAGCGTCTCCCTGGTGATCGTGGCCTTCGCGAAGAGCACCGCCATGGCCGGCGCGCTTTCGAACCTGATCGTCACGCCGACCTGCCTGCTCTCCGGCTGCTTCTTCCCGATCAGCATCATGCCGGAGGCAATCCGCCGGGTGTCCGACTTCCTGCCCCAGAACTGGGTGCTGCAGTCGATTGAGAAGCTGCAGTCCGGCGATGGCTTCGCAGGCGTATGGTTTAACCTGTCGATCCTGCTCGCCTTCGCGGTGGTGTTTTTCCTGGTCGCAACCTACAAGTTCGGCCGTAACAACGATACGCGGAACTTTGTGTAAAGCCCCATTGGTGTGATTACCGTAAAAAAAGAGAGCCCTAGGTGCAATGGAGTTACCCCCGTCAAGTAGACAGTTATAAAAAGGACCTAGGCAACCTTAGTTCGGTACTCAACCGGGCTAAGGTTGTTTAATTTTTTCTGGAATCGGTAATGGTTATAAAATCGAATATAACGATGAACTTCATCTACGAGTTGCTTTTGGTCAGTGTAGTGGTGTAGTCGCAAGGATTCGCTCTTGAAATGGCTGAAAAAGATTTCCATACATGCATTATCATGACAATACCCTTGCGCGACATACTCACCTTAATACCATGGCGCTTTAGAAGCCGGTGATACGGTTTGGATGTGTACTGGAAACCGCGATCACTATGCAAAAGTATTCCGCCTGTTTTTCGCTTTCGAATGGCTTTCTTTACGGTATCTAGTACCAGGCGAATGTCATTACGGGGACTGATCTTGTAGGCGATCACCTCGTTGTTATATAGATCATAAATGGTTGAGAGATATAGAAAGCTTTGACCAAAGGGGAGATACGTAATATCTGTTACCCATTTCTCTAACGGCCGTGCCGCATGAAACTCGCGATTTAGTATGTTTTCTGAGATGACGTAAGCTTCCTTCTTGCCAAAATACGGTTTCCTCTTGCGAATCACCGAACGTATGCCGAGCTCCTTCATCAGTCGATACACGCGCTTGTGATTAACGTGAATTCTGTATTTTTTCCGAAGGTACACAACGATGCGTAAGTAACCGTAGATGCCACGGCTTTGTTTCCAGCAGGCCATGATTTTAGTCTTGAGCTGTTCATTCTCCTGTTGCCGCCGCGTTAATCGCCCTTGTTGTCGTTGCCATTTGTAGTAGCCGCTTCGAGAGACACCAGCTAAACGGCAGAGCAAAGAGACCGCATAACGGGAGGACATGCTTCGAATCACTTGGAAGGCCTGCTGCCGCCTTCTCCCTCCCCCCTTTGCAAGGCCCACAGCTTTTTTAAGTATTCGTTCTCTGCTCGTAGCCGGTGGAGCTCTGCCTCCACGCTCTGTTCACGCGTTCGAGGTCTTCCTTTCAAGGGACCTCCAGCTTTTCCTCGCTTCTCTTCCAGTCCGTGTGTTCCTTCCTCTTGAAAGTATTTCACCCACCGCTGAACAGATTTGTGGGTAATCCCTAGCTCTTTGGCCACACTTTTATATCCCATACCTTTATGCAAGTACATCTGAACTGCCTTTTGCTTAAACTCAACAGAATATGTCTTCCGAATTTCGCCCATGAAAAATCCCCTCCAAGTAAACTTTAGTGCGCTTTCTTAGCACTTGTCTACTCAAAGGGGATAATATCACAAGCCTGGGGTCTCTCTTTTTTCTTATTTGTCCGCTCTGAGCATCGCGCATCCGTATGCCGGCAGCTTCACTTCAAGCTTGCCTTGGCGGGCAGCCGCGGCTTTGCCTGTGCGGATATCCGTCCAGCTGGATTCCTCCACATCGACCGAGAGGGTGCCCTCTTGAGCCGAATTGTTCATCAGAACGACGATCTTGTCGTTCTCGTCCTCGCGGGAGTAGACCAGCTGCGTGCTTCCTTGCTCCGCGGATAGGAACGTCAGTCTGCCGGTGCGGAGCGCGCTGTATTGATGGCGCAGCGCGATCAGCTCCTTGTAGAACGCCAGCAGGTCCTGGTCCTGCTTGGCGGAATCCCACTGCATGCACTTGCGGCACTCAGGGTCTTGACCGCCGCTCAGGCCCACTTCATCCCCATAGTAAATGCATGGGGTCCCGGGGAACGTAAACTGGAACTGGGCGGCCAGCTTCATTTTATCCTTGTTCCCCTCGCATTTGGTCAGCAGGCGGGGTGTATCATGGCTGTCCAGCAGGTTAAACGCCACCTCGTTCGCCTGGCGCGGGTACCGGGAGAGCTGCTTGCCGATCGCATTGGCAAAGCCTTTGGCATCCGTAACCCCGTCGACGAAGAAATCGAGCGCTGCGTTGGTGAATGGATAGTTCATGACGGCGTCGAACTGGTCTCCCTGCAGCCAAGGCGAGGACTCGTGCCAGATTTCGCCGAGAATATAGGCGTCCGGTTTGGCCTGCTTCACGACCTGGCGGAACTCGCGCCAGAACTGATGGTCGACCTCGTTGGCCACGTCCAGGCGCCAGCCGTCGATGTCGGCTTCCTTGATCCAGTATTCAGCGACCTTCAAGAGATACTCTTTCACTTCGGGGTTTTCGGTATTCAATTTCGGCATGAGCGGCTCAAAGGCAAACGTGTCGTAGGTCGGTACGCCGTCCTCCACGCCGATCGGGAACTTGTGGATGTGGAACCAGTCCTTGTAGCGCGACTGCTCCCCTTTTTCCCGCAGGTCAAGGAAAGGGGCAAACGTCCGGCCGGAGTGGTTGAACACCGCATCCAGCAGCACGCGGATTCCCCGCTCGTGGCAGGCCGCGACGACCTTCTTCAGCAGATCGATATCTCCGAATTGGGGGTCGATCGTTAAGTAATCTTCGGTATCGTATTTATGGTTGGTCGTCGCCTTGAAAATCGGCGTGAAATAAATCGCATTGATGCCCAGCTCGCTCAAATGGTCCAGGTGGTCGAGCACACCCTGCAGATCCCCGCCGAAGAAATTGTCCCGCTCGGGCTTGCCGCCCCAGGGCAGCGTTCCTTTCGGGTCCAGCGACGGATCGCCGTTCGCAAAGCGCTCAGGGAAAATTTGATAAAAGACCGCGTCCTTTACCCATGCCGGCACTGTGAGAATATCGACCGGATTGATGAAAGGATACTCGAACAAACGGTCCGGGGTCTTGGGCGGCTCCGGAAGGAAATCGTATTCGGTCATCCAGTACTTTTCCTTGCCGTCCTCCAGCAAAAATCCGTATTTCAGCCGGCGGTAGGGAGGCGTCACTTCGCATTCCCAGTAGTCGAACAGTTCGTCGGAAACCAGCTTGATCATCGGGATATACTCCATCGACTCATCCCAGATGTACTTGTCGCCGGCCATGGCCGAAACCGAGGTCACGTCGTCTCGTTTGGTGCGGATTCTCAGGTGGATGGTACGTCCATCATAAGCATAACACCAGTTCAGTTTGGGGCGGTGATACACAGCTTCCAGCAGCATCTCATTTTTCCTCCTCACGCAAAAAAGGCACAACCAGGGTCCATATAATTCAGCCCGAGGTTGTACCTTCATTTTGGGTAACATAGCCTTTAAATTGGAAATGCTCGTAGCTAAAATATAGCATGATTCCTTCTGGGCTTCAACCTGTAAAATTGTGCGGCTGATGAACGTGCGCTCCTCCTCATGGGGCGAAATAAGGTATAATCACAATGAAATTACCTTGGAAGCTTATGCCTGGAACAGACAGAAAGGAACGATATCATTGAACGTATCTTTGTTATATATCGAAGACGACGCCGAGATCGGCGAATGGGTCTGCCGGGACCTGACCGAACGCGGGTATCAGGTGGACTGGCAGCGCAGCGGTGAAAGAGCCGCTGAGCTTGCGGCCAACTGCAAGCTTGTTATTCTCGATGTCATGCTGCCGGGCCTGGACGGATTTACGGTTGGACAAAGGCTGAAGAAGGCGTACCCGGAGCTGCCGATTCTGATGCTGTCCGCACGAACGTCCATCGACGACAAGCTGGAGGGGCTGCAGTTTGCCGACGACTACGTCACGAAGCCGTTTCACCCCGATGAACTGGCGGCCCGTATCGAAGTGCTGCTCCGCAGATCGGGATCGGTCGCGTCCGATGTGCTGGAACTGAAGCACTTGTCGGTATACGAGCGGGAGAACCGGATCATGAACCGCGAGACCGGGGAAGAGATCATCCTGACCGGCAAACAGTATCAAATTTTCAAGTTCATGCTCCGGCATTTGGGCCAGATCCTGACCAAGGAGCAGATCTATGAGGGCGTGTGGGGCGAGCCTTATTTCGACGGGGACAAAACGCTGATGGTCCATATCCGTTATCTCCGCGAGAAACTGGAACGCGACCCGGCTGCGCCCGAAATCATTGAAACGATCCGCGGTGTAGGCTACCGCATCAAGGCATGAAGAAGGGTACGCGCGGAAAGTTCCGCGGTTCGCTGCTGTCGAGGTACCTTTTAATTATTATCATCGCGCTGCTTTTTATTCCGGTTGTGTTTCCTGCGGCGCTGATCGGATACCAGATCGTCAATTTGAATATCATCGATCCGCTGTTCCCCTCGGAGCCGGAGCAGGAAAACCCGTACGCCGGTCTGCGTCTCGAGAGAGCGTGGCATCAGGAAGCCAAGCGGCTGAAGGACAAAACCCCGGAGCAGATCGATGCCAGGCTGAAAGCGCTCAGCCAAGAGTACGACAAGGCAGCCGTGTTCTGGGTTGACGGACAGGGCAGGCTCCGGGCGCCGGGGGGCAGCAAGCTGGATCTTCCAAAGCAGTGGAACGCGTCGGATGCGATGGCTTTTATGAAGAAATACCGGGAATCCTACGGGAAGTTTACGGTGGTGGCTTTTATCGGGGATACAGAGTCCCTGGGCAAGGGGTTTATGGTCATCGAAGTGCCGAAGGAAGTGCAGAGCACCCGCAGCGACGCATTGTCTGGCAGGGCATTCAACACCGTCTACGTGCTGATTCTACTGATGTTTCTGGCCTTTATCGCCGTCTCGTGGATGTTCTTTGTGAACATGAGAAGGCGGCTGCTGCGCCTGCAGCATGCCATGACGGTGCAGGGAGAGAACGGGCTGCCGGAGCCGATCCGGGTCAAAAAGGAGGATGAGATCGGACATCTGGAAAGCGCGTTTAACGGAATGGTCGCCAAGCTGGGCCGCAGCTTGAAGCGCGAGCGGGAAGAGGAGGAGCTGCGCAAGCGGCTGATCGCCAACCTGTCGCATGACCTGCGTACGCCGCTGACCGTCATCCGGGGCCACGTCCATACGCTGCAAAAGGAGCCCCTCTCCGATCGGGGCCAGGAGCTGCTGAAGCTGACCGAATCCAAGCTCGGCGATTTGGGCGGACTGATCGATAACCTGCTGTCGTATAATCTGTTGACGAGCGGAAGATACACCCTTCATCCGGTGCAGGCCGACGTGCTGCGGATCGTGAGGGAAAGTGCAGCCGCTTGGTATCCGCTGTGGGAAAAGGAACATTTCGAGGTGGATGTCTCGCTGCGGGAAGAACCGCTGTGGTGGCTTGTCGATATCCAGTGGTTTCGGCGGATTCTGGATAACCTGTTCCAGAACGTGTTGAGGCATGCCCATTCCGGTTTGTATATCGGAATCACTACCGAGACGGCCGCGAGCAGGACGGCGATCGTTATTTCCGATCATGGCCAGGGTATGCAGTCATCCTCCGGTGATAAGGGCGCAGGGATTGGTCTTGCAATCGTCGGCTTCCTGACCCGGGAGATGGGGTTGTCGATGCTGATCGAGAGTAGTCCGCAGGGAACGAGGGTGTTACTGTACCCTGCGGGTACGGAGAAACCGGGGCTGATGATCAAGTGATGCATTTGGGCTTGAGCGATCGAATTATGAGCGAGAGAACTAATTCCTGAGTTGGAGTAACCTAGATGAAGGCAGGAAGCAAAGCTGCTCTAAGGTTGAAGGATTGAGTCATGAATGTTGAAGTGACCAAATCATGACAACTAGAATAAAACCGCTCAGGGGTTGGATTAACCTCGGTGGAGTCAGGGGATGCCCCTGGCTCTTTTGTTTTTGGATGCCCGTTTGCTGCAGTGGTTTACCTTGTTTGCTCCACTTCAATTCAATTTTTCTGGACACTCCCTCCAGAACGTCGAAGCACGGGAAATAAGTGCAATAGTGCACTTATTTAGTTAAAAGAGGCTCTACACGCGGAAATTAGATGCACTTTTGCAGTTAATTTAGAGATTGGCTAGTTAGTTCACGGAAGTTGTGCAGCGAGTTGGCCATAAAAAACCGCACCTCATCTGCTAGTTGATATTGATATCTACCAAATTGAGGCGCAGTTCCGGTCAGATCGGTTTTCTGTATGCTTTCACGTGATGAATATTTTAGATGTTAAAGGATTTGATGAAGTTTTTCTGATCCTTGGTGAACACGTATCCACGGCGTTCGTAGAATCGATGGGCCTGAACGCGGCTCGGATGCGACAGAAGTTTGACTCCGGAGAACCCATGGCTTCTTCCCCACTGTTCCAGACGGCTGATCAGCATGCTGCCGACCCCTTTATTCCGGTGCGATTTTTTTACGACAAACCCCAGAACGTTGACCAGGGAATCGGAAAAGAGCAGCTCATAAGGACTGCCGTGAATGTATCCGACGACTTCTTCATTTTGCTCGCATACAAAAATGACATCCTTCGTCTTCGCCGTGATGGTTTCAATCTTCTTCTTCACCCGGTCTTCGGTAAACAACCGCAAATCGGGATTGAAATCCTGATTCAATACGTAAATATCGCGGTAATCCGATGCTGCAATCTGCCTAACTGTGCAATCCGTCAATGTTACGCCTCCAATCGTCAAGGAATGACAAGTTTCTCTCATTTATGGTAGAGGCTGGCGCGGATTTTGGCAATGGAGATTTAAACGAAATTTAAACTTGGGACGGCCTGTCTTTTAACCTTCGCCCGGTAAGATGGGTATCGAGGTGATGATCGTGAGTGAACTCGTGATACAGACGAGGAATTTGAACAAAAAATACCGCGGCCGCTATGCCGTACGCAATTTGGATTTGGAAATCGCCAAAGGGGAAATTTACGGCTTTCTCGGACCGAACGGAGCCGGCAAGACGACGACGATCCGGATGCTGCTCGGCCTGATTCGCCCGACCGTGGGCTCCATCGAGATTTTTGGCAAGGATCTGAGGAAGGATAAAATGAACATTCTGCGCAAAGTCGGATCGCTGGTCGAATATCCTTCGAACTACGGCCACCTGACGGCCGTGCAGAATCTGGAGGCGATCCGCCGCATTCTCGATGTGCCGAAAGCGCGCATTGACGAAGTGCTGGAGATCGTGTCCCTGACGAGGGATGCGAAGCGCCCTGTCAAAGGATATTCGCTCGGGATGAAGCAGCGGCTGGGCATCGCCGCCGCGCTGCTCGGAAGCCCCGAGCTGCTGATCCTCGACGAGCCGACCAACGGGCTGGATCCGGCCGGGATCCACGAAATCCGCGAGCTGATCCGCAGCATGCCGAAGCAGCACGGGATTACGGTGCTGGTCTCGAGCCACCTCCTGTCCGAAGTCGAGCAAATGGCCGGGACCGTCGGCATTATCCGCGAAGGAGAAATGGTGTTCCAGGATACGATCGACAACTTGAAGCAGCAAGCTTCTGGCGGATTCCGCCTGGTCGTTTCGGAGCCGCAGGAGGCGTTGGTGCAACTGCTCGGACAAGGTTATACCGGCCGGATGGAAGACGGGGCGATCAAGCTGGACCAGCTGAGCGACCCGGAAGTGGCGCTGCTTGTCAAGCGCCTGGTGGACAACAAGCACGCGATATACCGGGTGGAAGAGAAGCGCCGGTCATTGGAGGATATCTTCATGCAGGTCATCGAGCAGGGGGGATTCTCATGATGGTGGCGCGCGCGCTGTCGGCCGACTTTCTGAAAATGCGCCGCAAAGGGATATGGCTGCTCGTCATTTTGGGCTCGGTCGGACTGCTGGCGATGCAGGCACTGAATTTCGGTCTCCGGTACGACTATTTGCTGCAGCGCTATCAGGATGACCCGTGGGCCGGGTTGATCCAGGAGATCTTCTCGTTCGTCCCGATCGCCCTGTTCCTGGGCTCGACGCTGATCGCTTCGCAAATCGCCAATGTCGAGCACGGCAGCAACTCCTGGAAGCAGCTGCTGGCCCTGCCGATTTCGCGGGGAGCGGTGTTTACGGCCAAATACCTGCTGGGGGTCATTGCCTTGGCGGCGTCTTGCCTGATTTTGTCCTGCGGAACCGTCGCCCTGGGGCTGATCCTCAAATTCAGTCCGGACAATATTCCGTATTTGACGATTCTGAAGCTCAGCTTTGTGCCTTTCCTGGCGGCGCTGCCGCTGTTTGCCCTGGAGCTGTGGCTGTCCCTGACGTTTAAAAATCAGGCGCTGCCGGTCACCCTTGGCATTACCGCAGCTATCGCTTCGCTATTCGCCGGGAATTATCCGGAATGGTTTCCGCTGGCCTGGCCTCTCCTGTCGTTCTACGGAAAGGCATCCCCAGTTCTGCCGGTAGGTGGAGGCATCATCTTGGCATTTATCATTTATCTGGCGGGTATGGGGCAGTTCCGCGGAAAGGATGTGGACTAAAGATGCGAAGTTACTTTCGGGTATTGTCCGCCGAACGGCTGAAGATGTCCCGCTCCTTGATCGTGCTGCTCGTCCTGGTCAGCCCGCTTGTCTCGATTCTGGTGGGGCTGCTGTCGAACGTCGACAGCGAGCAGCAGCCGTGGCTGGTGCTGCTAAGCGCCTTGAGCATGCTGCATGCTCTGCTGTTCATGCCGATCATGTCAGGGATCTTCGCCGCCTTTATCTGCCGCTACGAGCATCAAAGCGGCGGCTGGAAGCAGCTGTTGGTCCTGCCGGTGACCCGGTCAGGGGTGTTCCTGGCGAAGTATACGGTGATTATCGTCTTGCTGCTGACCATGCAGGTGCTTTTTCTCGGCGCGCTGCTGCTGGTCGGCACCGTGAAAGGCCTGCCCGGTCCGATTCCGTGGACGGAAATCGGCCGCAGCCTGCTGGGCGGCTGGGTCGCCTGCCTGCCGCTGGCAGCGCTGCAGCTGGCCGCCTCGCTTATGTGGAGCAGCTTCGCGGCTCCGCTGGCACTGAACGTCATGTTCACCATCCCGAACATGCTGGTGGTGAACTCGGCCACGTACGGTCCTTACTACCCCTGGGCTCAGCCGTTTCTGGCAACCATGCCGGCGGGCACGATGGAGGGAGGCGGCTTCGGAGCGCTGAACCTGCCGTTTGAGAGCCTGATGATTACGGTCTTCGGCAGCTTCGTGGTCTTTTTCCTGATCGGATGGATCTATTTCCGGGTGAAGGAAGTATAGAAGCGTAAGCCTGGAAATTGGCCGGAACCAAGAAGAAAGAATGATACCCGGAATTAAGAAGTACAGAGGCCGGCATAATTTACTGTAATTTTCCTGAAAAGGGGTTTGGGTTGCAGAAAATTCGGGTAAAGCAAACTAAGGGCGTCTCCGCTGGGGGCGCTCTTTTTTTTGTGGCGGTGGAACGAGGTGGTGCTGTTCTCCGGAGTACCCCATAACCGGCGACTATTCACAAAGCGAATATAACATGATATATTATTTTGAGGTTATAGAATTTAAAAATGAATGTACATCGATTGAGGTTTTTCTTTTATTGTTGACCCAGAGACAGAGGAGGTTGCAACGTGTCGCATGAATCGTCGTCGAAGCCGATGTACGAGCAAATCTTTGAAGAATTGCGCGATCAGATCATAGCCGGGAAATATATGCCGGGGGAGCGGATCCCCTCGGAAAAGGAACTGGGCGAAGCCTACAGCGTCAGCCGGATCACCAGCAAAAAGGCGCTGGAGATGCTCACGCAGGAAGGCTATATCGTCCGCCAGCCAGGAAGAGGGTCCTTTGTGGCCGAGGATTACGAAACCGGGGGAGGAGCACACTCAGCCCGTGCAGGGGCAGCATCCAAGCGGCGCCGGGAGAGCGGCAAACTGCTGATCGGACTGGTCATGACCGATTTTGGGGACAGCTATGGAGCGGGCCTCGTGTTCGGCATGGAGGAAGCGTCGCGCGAGCATGACAGCTATTTGGTTCTCCGCAGATCGCTGGGAGAGACCGCCAAAGAACAGGAAGCGATCCAAGGCCTCCTGGAGGTCGGGGTGGACGGGCTCATTATTTTCCCGGCGCAGGGTGAATACTTCAATGCCGAAATTTTGAAGCTGGTGATCAGCGAGTATCCGTTCGTACTGCTTGACCGGCATTTGAAGGGCGTCTCCGCCAGCTCCATCAGCACGGATAACGTATCGGCGGCCAAGCAGCTGATCCATTACCTGTTCGGGCTCGGGCATACGCATATCGGGCTCATGACCTCCCCGCCACGGGATACGACTGCCATTGAGGAGCGAATCGAAGGGTTTATCCAGGCCCATGCGGAAAGCGGCATTGCCGCCGACCGGAGCCTGTGGATGGAGAACATTACGGCGACGCTGCCGGCTGCCTTTGTACCGGAGAACAAGAAGAAAGAGAAGGAAAATATCAAGCGCCATCTGGCGGCCCATCCGGAGATTACCGCCCTGTTTGCTATGGAATACAACATTGCCAGGCTTGCTTATGATGCGGCCTTGGAATCGGGGATTCGCGTACCGGAAGACCTGTCGATCCTATGCTTTGACAGTCCGGATGACGCCTCAGGCTCCTTGTTCACCCACATGCGGCAGAAGCAGGAGGAGATGGGAAGGCTCGCCTTTGAGAATGTGCTTAAGCTGCGAAACGGTGAGAGCGTTCCGGGAAAAATGTTGTTGGATGCCGAGCTCGTTGAGGGCTTATCGACGGGACCTGTTCGAAGCGGCGGGCTTGCTATGAAAAACAAATAAAGCTGGAATCGAAGCGGCATGCCTAGAGGAATGCCGTTTTCCTTTTTAAATAATATAATATTTGGTGTAGAATGTTATAAAAAGTATATTGACATGTTAACTTACCAACAAATATAATTTTTGTGTATTCATACGGTAGCATGGCTGATATATTCATTCATTTTCGACGCTTATGGTGCCATAACCAAGGAGGAGAGCGCATGGAATCACTGGGTACAGAGCCCGTTACTTTGGAACGGTTGGCCGGGAGGATGTCGGAGCGGCTGGACGGAGAGACGCGTTTGCTGGATATTTTTCAAAACGCAATACGGAACACTTGGGGGACGACGCTGAAACGGATGGAGGACGGAACGACCTTCGTTATTACCGGCGATATTCCGGCGATGTGGCTGCGCGATTCGGCTGCGCAGGTGCGGCCGTTTCTGGTACTGGCAAAGGAGGATCCGGAGGCTGCGGATCTGATCGAAGGCTTGGTGCGTCGGCAGATGGATTCGATTTTGCTGGATCCTTATGCAAACGCCTTCAATGAGGATGCCAACGGGCACGGCCACCAGGCGGACGAGACGGAGATGACCCCTTGGATTTGGGAACGCAAATACGAAATCGATTCGCTCTGCTACCCGCTCCAGCTCAGCTATCTGCTCTGGAAAAACACAGGCAGAACCTCGCAGTTCCAAGGCAGCTTCCGTCAGGCTGCGGAGGCCATACTGGATGTGTGGACGGTGGAGCAGCGCCATGAGGAGCGGTCGCCTTACCGGTTCCAGCGGAGGGACTGCGTGCCGAGCGATACGCTGGTGCGGGACGGCAAAGGGGCGGAGACGGCCTATTCGGGCATGACCTGGTCCGGATTCCGGCCGAGCGACGACGCGTGCGAATACGGCTATTTGATTCCTTCCAATATGTTCGCCGTCGTCGTGCTCGGCTATCTGCAGGAGATCGCTGGAGAAATACTGCAGGATGAAGAACTGCGCGAGAGGGCATCTAAGCTCGCCCAGGAGATCGAGGGGGGCATTCAGGAGCACGGCATTGTGCAGCATCCGGAGTTCGGCCCGATCTACGCTTATGAAACCGACGGCATGGGCCGCCACAACCTGATGGACGACGCCAACGTGCCGAGCCTGCTGTCGATTCCGTATCTCGGTTACCGTGACGAAGCGGATGAGGTGTACCAGAATACGCGGCGGTTTATTTTGAGCCGGAACAATCCTTATTATTTTGAGGGAACCGCGGCCGAGGGGATCGGCAGCCCGCATACGCCGAAGGGCTATATTTGGCATATCGCCTTGGCGATGCAGGGACTGACCACGGAAAACCCAGAGGAGAAGCTGCGCCTGCTGCAGGTTATGAGCCGGACGGATGCGGGAACCGGGCTGATGCACGAAAGTTTTAAGGCCGAGGATCCGGCGGAGTATACGAGACCTTGGTTCTCGTGGGCCAACATGATGTTCTGCGAGCTGTTGATGGATTACTGCGGCATCCGGGTGAGTCGCTAAGAGCAGACGACCCCAAATACCCTAATAAAGTGCGGAGTTGGTGAAGCACATAAGCCTGATGATCCGAATGGAGAACAAAAACAGGTTTAAAAATCAACACTCCGATGACGAGGAGTTGGACAAAGGCCTTCCTGCACCTCGATATACTGCGTTCCTCCTACTTCCGTAGGGGGAATTTTTGTTTCATCTGCCTTTTGAATTGGACAATTTGAAGATCAAACTGCCGCATGAAGGGAGATGCCTTTATCCTTGGCAACTTCCAAGAGATTATGATGGTGTGAGGAGACAGAGTGAAGTAAAAATATTACACTTAATCCAAAGAAAAAAACATTATATTACTTTTGCTACTTCTGTAATATTGGTGTAACACCAGCCTGGTTATTGATGGAAGATTGAAAAGGAGGGCATTCACAGTGATAAAACTCATGGTAGTCGATGACGAGCACTGGATTCGGGAAGGATTGAGAAGGACCATTGATTGGAGCTCACACGGAATCCAATTTATCGGCGACGCCGAAGACGGCTGCAAGGCGTTGGAATTAATCGAAGCCCATGATCCGGAAATCATCATTTCGGATATCAAGATGCCCACTATGGACGGTATGGATTTATTGGAAGAAATCAAAAAACGGGGAATCGATACGAAGGTTATTTTTATCAGCGGCTTCAGCGATTTTGCGTATGCGCAGAAGGCGGTCAAGCTAGGGGCGTTTGACTATATTCTCAAGCCGGTCGAAGAACCTATTTTGCTTGAGATTATTGAACGCTGCATCAGCGAAATCAAACAGAAGCAGGAACTGAACTCTCGCCTGCAAGAATTGTCGGGCCGAATCAGGGAAAGCTTGCCGCTTGCCAGACAGAAGCACCTGGAGATGTGTTTAACCCGATCTTTGACAGAGCGTGAGATGCAATCCAAATGGGAAGCCCTACATATCAACCTGGATCCGAAACGGCTGATCGTTATGACGATGGTCGTCCATGAGTGGGGGGACCGGGAGATGGATGAAAGCGGATGTTCGCTCATGAGATATGCGCTCGGAAATCTTGTGGAGGAAATCCTGTCCCAAGAGGATATCCGGTGCTTGGTTTGTCCTTTACAAGGGAATGATTTTGCGGACGTTGCAATTATCGCCTCGCTGCGGGAGCACGAGGCCTCTTGCAGAACCGAAGAGTTGTACCGCCATATGAATGGCGTTATTCGTGATGCGCTGCAGGTGCTGGGCATTCGAATCAGCATCGGAATCAGCAGCTTAAGAGATCGGACGCAGCTTGCATCCTCTTTTAGGGAAGCGCTTACGATAAGCATGAATTACTTGAATCACGGACCCGGGCAGGTCTATGCAACCCCGATGAACGGCAGCTTGGCAGATCATGGATCAACGCCGCGAGCGGCTGAGCAGCTGGACTACCGTACAGCAGCATGCATAGGGCAGTTGGCGGCGGACGTTCTGCTTACGGACAATAAAGCGGATTCCCTCGACTCGGCATTGTCGAATCGGATTCTGCATGCCATGAAGCTGATGGATGCGGGCAGGCTGTCCGAATTGCTCGATGTACAGACCGGCCTGCTTCAAGAGCTCATCAAGCAGACGCCGGCGATTGCCGTCCGTTATGAAATGAATATGCACATCAGCATCCTTTTGTCCAAGTGGCAGGAACTGCGCCAGGCAAAAAATCATTCCAAGACTCCCACGGTTACGCATCAACGCAAGCTTCAGCTCTACAGGTGTTCGATTGGCGATTGGAAGAAGATGATCATGGACACCTTCCTCATGAAGAATAACAATACACCCTCAATGGCGCATAAGCGAACGATTGAAACGGCGCTGCGCTATATACATGATAACTATCATCTTGGCATCAGCCTTCATAACGTAGCCGAAAAGATCTACATGAATCCCTCGTATTTCAGCAGAGTGTTTCACGAAGAGGTTGGCGAGACACTCAGCCGTTATCTTATTCGAATACGGATCACAAAGGCGAAAGAATTGCTTGAACAGACCCCGCTAAAGGTCTATGAAGTCGCAGACCGCGTCGGATATCGGGATTTTCGGCATTTCGTCAAAACCTTCAAAGAATGGGAAGGAATGACGCCTGCTCAATACCGTAATTACGGAGCATGAGAAGAGAGGGACATCATGAGACTGCAATTCATCGATAGAATCAAGTTCAATTCGGTCGGAATGAAGGTGTTCGGTTTCTATGTGGCCAGTATGATCATTATTATTACCGTTATGGGATATCTATCTTATGATAAATCCGCTCAAATGATGGAGAACAAGATCGGCGGAATGGCGCTTCAGAATGTTCAGCAGATGAGCAAGCGGCTCGATATCCTTCTGGAGGGATACGAGGACCGTTCCCTTCTGGTTGTCGGCAATAAGGATATTCAGAAGCAGCTCATGGGAGATTTCAGCGACGAGAAGGAAAGGATTCAGACGAATAATGCAAATACCGCCTTTCTGTCGAACTTGGTGAACTCCAGGAATGATATGAATAATATATATTTGCTTAGCGAGAGAGGCCACTCCTATCGCTATTCGCCCAAAGACTCCTTTCCGGTCTACAATTCGTATCCGTACGGATATTTCACAGAGGACTGGTATCAACAAATTCGTCAGGCTGACGGCAAGCTCGTCTATTTCGGCATTATGCCTTCCTTAATAAAAGGCCCGGGATCCGAGCCTGTATTCACCTTTGGCCGTGCCCAGAAAAATATGAAAGGCCGCGGAGAGATCATCGGCGTCGTGCTATACGAAGTCGATCCGGCGGAGATCCGGGAAATTTTGGCGGAAATCGATTACGACGGATCGGGGATTAACGTCATTATCGACGATACTGGCAACCTCAAGGGGGATAAGGGTGGAATTCTATTGTCCAACAATCTGGACATTCCTTTCAAAGAGGAGCATCAGGGAACGCTAAGCTACTCCATAGACGGGCAAGAGATGCTGGTCGTCTATAGTCAATTGGAGACGAACCATTGGAGGCTCGTCGGCATGCTGCGCAGCGATGATTTGATGAAGGAAGCGCTGGATATTCGCTGGTACGTGCTGTCGCTAGGGATTGTTTTCTCCTGCATCGGCATCTTGCTCGCGATCATCATCGCATCTGCCGTTCACCGGCCGCTTCAGAAGATGACGCATGCGATGCGAAGAGCCAGGGACGGAGATTTCGACATCCGGATTACGGATAAACGGGAGGACGAATTCGGTTATTTATTCACCCATTTTAACCAGATGGTAGCCCATATCAAGGAATTAATTAACGAACTTTATGTGCAGAAGCTGCTGGAACAGGAGCTTCAGCTGAAAATGCTGGGATCTCAAATCAATGCCCACTTTCTGTACAATACGCTCGATTCCGTCCACTGGATTGCCCGCATACATAAAGTTGACGACATTAGCACGATGATATTCGGATTATCGAAGTATTTGCGGATCAGTCTGAGCGAGGGAAGGGACGAAGTCCTCGTCAGCCAGGTCGTGCATTTGATCGAGAGCTATATCATGATCCAGAAGGTCCGGTATAAGGACAAGTTTACGCTCTATGTGCAAGCGGACGAATCGCTGATGAATTATAAAGTGCTCAAGTTTATTTTCCAGCCGATCGTAGAGAATGCGATTTATCACGGACTAGAGCGGAAATCAGGCAAGGGCCGGCTGGATATTGCCTTTATCCGGGAAGACAATATCCTGAAATTCGTCGTTGTGGACGACGGGGCGGGAATTGCGCCCGATAAGCTGGCTGAATTGAAGTACATTCTGGGCGGAGAACAGCCTACCGAGGAAAGCAGCTTTGCGCTGAGAAATATTAATTCACAAATAAAAATCGCATATGGCGCCCAGTACGGGATCGAGATTGAGAGCAGCTTGGGGGAAGGAACCAAAGTAACCATGACGATCCCGATCACGAAGCGAAGCCCTGCCCAGCAAGTCAGTTGAAACGAGTTCATATGACAGCGTGCGTAGATGATTACAAGAGATAGTCAAGAGGGGGAGGTAACGATGAAAGTGTTCTTGAATCGTCGAAAAATGCCTGTTCTTTTCATACTTGTACTCCTGGTCACCGTAATCATGGTATGGAACGCTTGTTTCAGCAAGGGAGCAGCATTCGACTTTAATTCGGGGTTACCGGGTAAAAATGCTGCAGGCAGCTTGAATAAACATAATGGCCCTGTAACGATAAGCTTCTGGTATTCGTGGGTCGGAGGATTTCAGGACGAGTTCTACGATACGGTTGTGAAGCCGTTCGAAGAGGCTAACCCGGATATCAAAGTCCAGATGACTTTCATCGAGAATTCGGACAATTCGCAAGGCTCGGACAAACTATTGACGGCGATAGCTGGTGGGAAAGCGCCGGATGTAGCGATGATCGACCGGTTTATTGTAGGCGAATGGGCGGCGATGGGCTCCATTGAAGACATTTCGGCTTATGCGATTCGTGAGGATATGGCAAGTATTTATTACAAAAGCGTGTGGGCGGAATCCCAGTATGACGGCAAAACGTACGCCCTCCCGTGGAATATGGACAGCCGCGCCATGTATTATAACAAAACCTTGATGAAGCAGGCGGGTTTTAATCCTGACAAACCCCCGACAACCATTGCCGGCCTGGATGCCATGGCAGCGAAAATGTTCAAAACGAGCGGCGACGGCGCGTATGAGCAAGTCGGGTTCATCCCTTGGACGGGTCAGGGCTTCTTGTACACGCATGGATGGAACTTTGGAGGCGAATGGGAGCGGAGCGGAGACCTGACACCGAACGATCCGCAGAACGTTAAGGCGCTGGAATGGGTGCAGGGCTACGCCGAGAGGTATGATGTAAAGAAGTTGTCGAAATTTTCGGAGATGATGAGACAGACCGGAAGAAACGCCTTTTTGTCCGGTAAAGTCGGATTTGTCTACGAAGGCAACTGGCTTCTAAATGAAATGGAAAATTTGGATTTTGAGTGGGGTGTGGCGCCGATGCCTACCATAGATGGCAGTCGGTCGGTTACATGGTCGGGGGGGTGGTCGTTCGTCATGCCCAAAGGGGCGAAGAATAAGGAAGAAGCTTGGAGGTTTATGAAATATATATCGGGCAAGGAAGGCTCGCTTCTATGGGCCAGCCGCGAGGGCGGCAAGAACGACTTGATGTGCATTCCGGAAGTGAATGCCAAGCTCGGATTGGATAAGAAAGAACCGATGAAGGTGTTTACAGAGCTGCTGGGGAATGCACACATACGGCCCGTAACGCCTGTGGGCGGATATATGTGGGACGAGATGCTCCGTGTGCAAACGCTGGCCATGAATTTGCAAGGAGAACCAAGTGAGCTCTTGAATGAAATGAAGAAGAACGTCGATACCGAACTGGCTAGGGTGATGGGGTACGCAAACAGCGGAATTGAGGATCCCCAAGGCCCCTATGAGCAGCCGTAAGAGTGTCTGTCATGTGATGACAGGCACTCTTTTTTCATTAAAACGAAAAGCCGATGGGACCCCTCCCAAGATAGTAAAGATAGTACACGAAATACAAAACCAGTCGCATTATCCCCTCCCATAAAAGCGTTTACACTAAGGAGGAACTACTCATACCATTTAAAACCTGGCGAAAAAGGAGGCATGTAAGTGAGGAAAAAGAAGAGCACTCTTCATTTGAGAAAAGCGATGCTCAAGTATCTGGTTACCGCATTATCGATTTGTTTCGTATTAACAGGCTGCGGGGGATCGAGCGGATCCAGCGGAGAGAATGGAGCCAATGATACGAAGGGAACGAACAGTACGAATCAACAGACCGATACCGCCGAGAAAAATACCGATACGGGCAAAGCCAGCGGCGAAAAGGTAACGCTTGAGCTCTGGGGTTGGGGAGGCAAGTTCCAGACGGACTACACAAAACTTGTCATCAGCGAATTTGAGAAAGAGCACCCGAATATCAAAGTGAAATACATCATCGATCAAGGGGGCACGGATAAGCTGACGACGCTGATTGCCGGCGGCACACCTCCGGACGTAGCGGTTCTCGACCGCTTCATGGTAGGACAATGGGCGGCTAAGGGATCGCTGGAGAGCCTGCAGCCGTTCGTTGATTCCGGAGACGAAGTACGTGCCGACGATTATTATCCGGGCGTCTGGGCGGAAGCGAATTACAAGGACCAGCTCTATGCGATGCCGTTCACTACGGATAACCGGGCGCTTTATTATAACAAAACGTTAATGAAGGAAGCGGGTCTTGATCCGGAAAAGCCGCCGGTTACGATTGCGGAATTGGATGCGATGGCGGAGAAAATGTTCAAGAAAACAAGCAATGGCAGCGGCTATGAGCAGGTCGGTTTTATCCCTTGGGCGAATCAAACCTACTTATACACGCAAAGCTGGAATTTCGGCGGAGAGTGGACCAATGGCGAGGAGCTGACGCCAAACAATCCGCAAATCGTGAAAGCGCTTGAGTGGATGGTGAGCTACGCTAAAAAATACGATATGTCTAAAATCAACAAGTTTAACGATGTCATGGGCAAAACCGGCATCAATTCGTTCTGGACCGGCAAAGTTGGATTCGTCGTGGACGGCAACTGGGTGCTGAACGATTTGACCAGCAATGCGAAGGTGAAACCTACATTCGAATGGAGCGTCGCACCGATGCCTTCCGCGGAAGGCTATCCTCAAACGACATGGGCAGGCGGCCATTCCTGGGTTATGCCGAAGGGAGCCAAGCATCCGAAGGAAGCATGGGAGCTCCTCAAGTTTATCGGCGGCTATAAGGGCACGTTGCTCTGGGCCAAGCGGGCGGATGCAGGCAACGATATTACGACGATGCCGAAGGTTAACGAAGAGATTAAGATCACCGAGAATCCGAAGTTGAAGGTGTTCGTCGATTTGATGCCTGTGGCGCATTATCGCCCCGTTACGCCTGTTGGCCAGAAGCTGTGGGATGAAACCTTCCGCGTTCAGGATCTGGCCTTGAACGGAAAGGGCGAGCCGAAGAAGCTGCTGGACGAAGTCAAGAAAAATGTCGATAACGAGCTCAAAAAACTGGAATCGAAATAATCGAGATGGACCGGCTTCACAAGGAAAGGGGGGGCGGCTGGATCGCCTGTCCCCTTCTTTTATCTGATGAATTGAACGACAAAGAGGTGACGGTGCTTGAAATGGCGTTGGAATGATGCACTAAAGTGGAAGAGAGTCATGCTTATATCGATCACTTTTCTTGTCTTTTCGCTGACATTCGGTGAGGGCTTTCATTCTTATGCCAACGAACGTTTACGGGACCGGAATCAGAACCAAGGCGTTCAGCTGACGAATGACCAATTAGCCATTAACAGTATATTGGAGCCGACTTATGCGACAACGCTGGCCGGATACAAGAAAGAGGGCCAACAACCTGCCGATCATCCGGACATCGTGATGAAAGCCGATCAGCATTCGGCGTTCGGAGGCACGAAGCCGGTCTTGGAAACAGTAGATGGTCTTTCCGCTCTTGTGTGGGACAGCACGACAACATGGATCGAATGGTCGGTCGATATTCCGCAGGACGGCCTTTACAATCTGGCCCTAAGTTATTATCCGATGCCGGGAAAAAGAATGCCGATTCAGCGGGAGCTGCTTATTGACGGAGAAAGCCCGTTTCGCGAGGCGCAGCGCATCTATTTCTACCGCAACTGGGTCGACCGGGGCGATCCGGCCCAAAACAACCAGGGAGACGACGTCAGACCCAAGCAAATCGAGAAGCCGCAGTGGATGAACCTTCCTGTTTCGGACGGGAATGGTCTATATCCGGAGCCCTTCCAATTTCATTTGACTGCAGGCAAACATATCATCCGGATGAATTATTTGCTCGAACCGATGGCCATCGACGAGATCCGGATCACGGCACCGGAGCCATTACCAAGCTATGCCGAAGTGGAAAAAGACTACACCGCACAAGGCTATGGGCCCGCCCAGCAGATCGATGTGAAAGTGCAGGCGGAGAATAATCCGATGAAATCCGATCCAACGATCCGCAGAGAATCGAATGGCGATCCGTTAATGGAGCCGGCAGGCGATGGGCGAATCCGGCTGAACGCATTTGGCGACTGGCGCTGGAGGAAAGGCGGTCAGAAGGCATCATGGGCATTCTCGGTTCCGCAGGATGGGTTGTATAAGATTGGCCTGAAATTTGGACAATGGTGGGGCGATGGGCTGCCGTCCTATCGTCAAATTCTTATAGATGGGAAAGTTCCGTTCAAGGAATTGGAGCTGTATCCTTTTACCTACTCGCGCAACTGGCGGATCGAAACGCTGCATAAGAACAATGAACAAACAGGAGATGCCGACCCTCTGCTCTTGTACTTAACAAAAGGCGACCATACGCTGACGATGACCGCCCAGGTCGGGCCGTATCAACCGATCATGGAAGCCTTAACGGCGGATACCCAGAAGCTCTCCGATCTGTACAGACGCATTATTATGATCACGGGACCGACGCCGGATCCGAACTTCGAATACGAGCTGAACAAGAAGGTGCCGAAGCTTATCGAGGACTTGAAGGTCATTGCGGACGATTTGCTCATCCAGATGGATGCGCTCAAGGCTCTGTCGGACATAGAACCGAGCACGGTGAATAGTCTGCGGATGATGAACCATACGTTCGAGAAAATGATCCGTAGTCCCGATTCGATTCCAAGGCAATTATCGGAGCTTAGCAACAGCCAAACGAACCTAAGCACGCTGCTGATGGACTTGCAGAATGTGCCGCTTGTTCTGGACTACATCCAGATCAGTGCCCCGGATACGAAATACCCGAAAGTAAAGTCCAGTGTTCTGCAAAAATCCGTCAGCACGTTCAAAAACTTTATGGCTTCCTTTACGAAGGATTATACGGGTGTAGGTAGCGTTTACGACAACGAGACGGGGGAGGGAGAAGGTCCGGTTATCGAGGTTTGGGTATCCCGGGGTAAAGAGTGGGCGGAAATTATGAAGGAAATGGCGGAGGAAGACTTCACGCCTAAAACCGGCATACGCATCAACATCAATACGCTCCCGGCCGGCCAATTGAACTCGGGCTCCGTCAATACGCTGCTGCTCGCGGCAAGCTCCGGCAGAGCGCCGGATGTCGCGACTGGCGTCGATGCGCATCTGCCCGTCGAATTCGCGATTCGGGACGCTTCCGTTGATTTAACGCAGTTCCCCGACTATGAAGAAGTCAGTAAACGATTCCTTGCGGGATCGCTCATTCCCTTCAAATACAATGGGGGGAACTATGCCCTGCCGGAAACGCAGGATTTCAACTTATTAGTCTTCCGGAAAGATATCTTGAACGAGCTGGGCGTTAGCATCCCGAAGACATGGGATGAGGTCTACGCTTTGCTTCCGATTCTGCAGCAGAACGGGATGCAGATGTACTATCCGATCACGCAGCTTGGCTTCATGCCGTTCCTCTACCAGAATGGCGGCGACTACTACAAGGAGAACGGAACAAAGTCGGCGCTGGATTCACCTGAAGCCTTCCAAGCCTTCACGGAATGGACGGAGCTGTATACCAATTACAAATTTCCGGTCATGGCCAACTTCTTCAACAGGTTCCGTACAGGGGAAATGCCGATCGGGATCGCGGATTATCTCACCTATGTGCAGCTCTCTACCGCAGCGCCAGAGCTGATCGGACGATGGGGAGTCGCTCCGTCTCCGGGCCATCAAAGGACGGATGGTTCGATTGACCGCACAACTGGTGGAGCGGTACAATCCGTTGCGATCTTCAAGCAATCGGAACATCAGCAGGAATCTTGGGAGTTTCTGAAATGGTGGACGAGTACAGAGGTCCAGCTGCAGTTCGGCCAAGAGCTGGAGGCGCTGCTCGGCGTGGAAGCCCGCTGGAATACGGCGAATGTAGACGCCCTATCGCAGCTGCCATGGCCGGAGGACGACCTCAAGGCATTGAAGGACCAGTGGAAGTACTACAAAGAGCAGCCGTATGTGCTCGGCGGCTACTTCACGGGACGGAACATCGATAATGCCTGGAACCGCGTCGTTCTTGGCGGCATGAATACTAGGGAGTCGCTGGAGAAAGGCATCAAGGATATTAACAAAGAGCTTGACGCCAAACAGAAGGAATTCGGGTTCACTCCGAAAGACTAGAGGCGGCGGAAGGAGGAGCAGTATGCAAAGCAGCGTGGAGGTTAAAGGGCCGCTCCAGTTGGCACCCCAGAAGGTACGTCGATTCAAATTGACTCACGCGAGAAAGAGGGCTGCGCTCGGTTATTTGTTTCTCAGCCCGTTCCTTATTCTCTTCATCGTGTTTACCGTCATTCCCGTCGTGCAGTCTGTCTATCTCAGCTTCACCTATTACAACATGCTTCAACCGGCGAGGTGGGTAGGCTTATCCAATTACAGCGTCTTGTTTCTGGAAGACGACATCTTTCTGACATCGCTTAAGAATACGTTTATCTTCGCTGTGATCGCCGGGCCGCTAAGCTATTGCTTATCCTTTATACTCGCGTGGGTGATCAATACGTTGAAGGCCAAGATGATTTTCTCGTTGGCGTTCTACGTTCCGTCGATTACGAGCGGAATCGCTTTATCGATCGTCTGGCTGTACATATTCTCCGGAGACCGCTACGGATTATTGAATAATGCGCTGCTGAACTGGGGCATGATCAGCGAACCGATTCTCTGGAATACGGATCCGAATACCATCATGCCGGTCATCATCATCGTCTCCTTATGGATGAGTATGGGTACGGGGTTCCTGGTATTTCTGGCGGGGCTGCAGAATGTATCGCTCGAGCTGTATGAAGCGGGCGCCATTGACGGGATTTCCAACCGGTTCCAGGAATTATGGTTCATTACGCTGCCGCTGATGAAGCCGCAGCTGCTGTTTGGCGCGGTCAACGCCATCGTAGGCGCTTTCGGGGTGTTCGACATTGCCGTGGCCATTTCCGGTATGCCGAGCCCGAACTATGCGGGCCATACGATTATTGCGCACCTGTTTGATTATGCCTTCATCCGGTTCGAGCTGGGATATGCATCGGCAATCGCCGTCTTCCTGTTTTTAGTAACGTTTGGCTTAGGACGCATCGTGATGCGGTTACTATCGTCCAAAGATCAATAAGGGGGTTAAAGGACGTGACGATGAGCTTTACGAAATTTATCGCCCGCTTCAACAGGGGTTTGTTATACGCGTTTATGATCGCATTGGTCGGATTTACGTCCTTGCCGATCATATATATGATTTCCACGGCTTTCAAACCGCTCGACGAGCTGTTCCTTTACCCGCCGAGATTTTTCGTGCAAAAGCCGACCTTGCGCAGCTTCTTTGATCTGCTTACCGCGACGGACAGCTCCATCGTCCCTTTCTCGCGGTACATCTTCAACAGCTTGTTCGTCTCCGTTGCAGTCGTGCTCTCCAGTTTAGTCGTGTGCTGCCTGGGGGCCTATGTGTTATCCAAATTCAAGCCGCCGGGGGCCGGCTTCATCTTCTCCGTCATCCTGTCCGCTCTGATGTTCTCGCCGCAGGTGACCCAGATCCCGACTTATATGATCGTATCGAGCTTAGGCTTGGTCAATACGTATTGGGCGTTGATTCTGCCGAAGATCGCCGTGGCCTTCAATATCTTCCTGATGAAACAGTTCTTCGACCAAATTCCCGATGCCCTGATTGAGGCTGCGCATATCGACGGCGCATCGGATTGGAAGATCTTCTGGAGGGTGATTATGGCGGTGAGCAAGCCGGCCTGGGCAACGTTGATTATTTTCTCTTTCATCGGGAATTGGAACGACTTTTTTTCGGCGCTCGTGTTTACAACGAGCGAATCGATGAAGACGCTGCCGCTGGCGATCCAGACGCTGGCCGGGGGACCGGGCGTTGTGGCGCGGACGGGTGCATTGGCTGCCGGCACGTTCTTAATGACGCTTCCTCCGATTCTTATCTTCCTGCTGTTCCAGAAGCTGATCATGAATACAATGGTTCATTCCGGGATCAAATCATAGGGGGCGGATATGGTGTACAAACGAATAACAGCGGGTTTACTCGGCAGTCTGCTGTTTCTGATCTGCAGCTTGCCTGTCCATGCGCTCCCAAAAATGTCCTACACGCTCGATCCGATGTATGGCAATCGAACGCCGATCCCACTGACCTATACGGTAGAAACGATCATTATGGATGTTGGCCAGCCTGGTTTGAATAAACCGAACGACTTGTTTATCGACGAGAAGGGGCTCTTATACGTAGCCGACACGGATAATAACCGGATTGTGAAACTGGACGGCCAGGGGAAAGTGCTGGGCATCTTTGGGAAGGAACAAGGCGTCGAGCTCAGCAGTCCTAGCGGTATCTATGTCGATAACCTCGGTCATATGTTCGTAGCGGACACGGGCAGCGGCAGGATCATCCATCTATCTCCGGAAGGGGCATTGATCGAAGAATTCGTCAAACCGGAGTCATCCTTATTGAATGAAGATTTGGATTTTTCCCCGGATAAAGTCATCATGGATCGGCGCGGTTATCTATATGCGCTCAATAAAAATGATTACAGCGGCTTCATGATGATCGACGCGATGAACCAGTTCCGCGGCTACATCGGCGCCAACCGCGTTCCGTTCGACTGGAAGAAGCTTCTCATCCGGTTATTGGCAACGCCGGAACAGCGGGAGCAGTTGAACAATGCTGTTCCTCCACAAAATTCGAATATCACGATCGACGGCAAAGGGTTTATCTATACGCCGACGGTTCTGATCGAAGCGGATCAGATCAAGAAGTTCAATGCGATGGGTGAAAACATCTACAAGAAGGCGTTTTTCGGCGAATCCTCGATCGAAAGCGGAGCCCTGGAAAATCCTTATTTCATCGATATGGCCGTCGATCAGTACGGCGTTGTGAATGCGCTCGACGCGATGTCGCGGAAGATCTATCAATACGATCAGGAAGGCAATCTGCTTGCCGTATTCGGCGGGCAAGGTGATGAGAAGGGGCGCTTCGAATATCCGACGAGTATCGTCGTCGATAAGGCAGGCAAAATCTACGTGCTGGATCGGGACCGGAATAACATTCAAATTTTTCAGCCGACACGCTTTGCCGAATTGGTCCACCAAGCGAGCCAGCTGCACTTCAACGGGCGTTACCAGGAAGCGATGGTGCCCTGGAAGGAAGTGCTGAAGATCGACGAGAACTATCCGCTCGCCCACCGGGGCGTGGCGAAAGCGCTGATGAAGGAAGAGAGATGGAAGGAAGCGATGAGGGAATTCAAGCTGGGCAATGACCAGGAAGGGTATTCACTCGCCTTCGCCGAGTACCGGCATGGTTTGATGCGCGAATATCTGGGCTGGATCATCATTGCCGTCATTCTCATCGTGGTCGCCATCTACTTTATCGTCAAATTCATGATCCGCGTCACGAATACCGTCATAAGGAGGTATGGCTATTGATCAGAGCGGCGGATATTAAACAGTCGGGTCTCCGGTCACTGCGGCTGGGAATAGCAATACTGTTCCATCCCGTGGACGGTTTTGAGGAGTTGCAGAAAAACAAGCATCTGATTTCGGCATTCGTATTGATCCTGCTGACCATCAGCGTCAGAATTATCGCGATCTATATGACCAGCTTTCATATTACCTCACTTCAGCCGAAGGATGCCAATTTGAATTTGGAAATCATCCGCTTCGTCGTGCCGTTGATATCGGGAGTTATTGCCTGTTATTTAATTACGGCGATTATGGACGGCGAGGCATACTTCAGCCAAGTGCTGACCGCGATGTCCTATGCCCTGATCCCATACATCGTATTTACGATCCCGCTGGCTGCGGTCTCCTTGGTCATGTCAAGAGGAGAACTGGGGCTATACAACAGCATCAACATGATCATTTGGCTGTGGGTCGCCCTGCTCATCTTTATTCAACTGAAGGTGCTGAATGATTATACCTTTAAGAAGGCGGTCGGCGTCCTTCTCTTATCCGTCTTTGCCTTTATTATTTTCTGGGGGACGGTAGGGCTTGTCTTCGCCTTGACGAACCACGTTCTTCAATTTGTACGCGAGTTGGCCGTAGAAGTCAGATACTTACTGGAAAACTGAGGGGGGTACCATGAAAACGAGACTCGCCAAACGATGGATCTACTATTTAACCGTCAGCGTAATCATTGCTGCGCTCGTACTTCTGGCGTTACCCTCCTTACAAAGGGCCGTTGAACGGGCGAAGGAGGAAATGAGGCCGAATAAGAACCAAGTCGTTGAGAGTGAGCAAATGCCGGCTGCAGAGGAGGGCGGACAGCCGCAGAAGCCAACCAGTTATGAGAAGATCGCTGAAAACGACCGGCTGGAGCTGCTGTTCCGCTCATCCGATTCCGCCATCACGGTGATCGACAAGAGCAACGGTTACCGGTGGGAATCGGCAGTTCCGCTCCAGGATGTCGAAACGGACGGGAATGAGCTGTGGACAGCCAGCAGTCAATCGATTTTCCATCTGACCTACACGGATCCTCATCTGCCCGCGCTGGAAACGCAGGAAACGAACTTTGTTCTCGAGCAGCCGAAGATGACGACGACTTCTCTGGAAAACGGGATATCGGTCCGTTACGAGCTGCCTAGGCTGAAAATCAGTTTCGATATGAGCTTCCAATTGAAGGGGAACACCCTCGAAGTCACCGTACCCGGCCAATCGATCCAGGAAGGGGAAGACAACTGGCTCATGTCGGTTGCCCCGCTTCCCTTCTTCGGGGCAGCATCGGATCACGATCAGGGCTATGCGGTCTATCCCGACGGACCGGGTGCGCTGTCTTACTTTAAGAAGAACCATCCGAACTATTTGAATCCTTATCGTGCGAGCGTTTACGGTGCGGATACGATTAACTTCAATTTTTTCGGACGGGAACAGAACGCGATGCTGCCGATGTTTGGCCTAAAAGTGGGCGATAACTCTTTTATGGGGATCATCACCCAGGGGGAATACGACGCAAATATACTCTATTCGCCGAGTGGCTATCTAATCAATTTGAACCGCGTATCTTCCGAGCTTGTCTACAGGCGCGAGTATGAAGCGGTTAAGAAAGACGGTAATTTGACGAAGAAGCCCGAAAAGGATCTGATCCGGGAGGATCATACCATCCGCTACGTTTTCTTCAGCGGCAATGAAGCCGACTACAGCCATATGGCTACCGCCTACAGGGAGTATTTGGTCGACGAGCAGGGCGTGGTTCCGAAGGTGAAAAAAGGGGAGGCCGTTCCTTTCGGGCTTGACCTGCTCATGGGCATTAAGAAAGACCAGATTTTGATCGATCATTTCATTCAAAACACGACGTTCTCAGAGGCGCAGGACATGATGGAAGATCTCAGCAAACGCGGCGTGCAGTCGATCTCGGCGAACCTGCTCGGATGGACGGGCGAAGGCTACATGAGTTATCCGTCGGGATATAAGCCTTCCCGTAAGCTTGGGGGCATAAGCGGACTGGCGAAGCTGAGCGCGTATGCGAAGGGAAAGAACTACCAGCTTTTCCTTCAGGACAACTATGTTGAGGCATGGAAGGGCAACGACGGGTTCTCGTCGCGCAAAGACGTCGTTGTCGGAGCCAATCATTTTGTCGCGACCGACCGTTACAGCGAGCTCTTCTACTTGAATGCAGGCAAGCAGAATGCGCATTTCCAGAAGAAAGTGCTGAATCCGCTGCGCAAGCTGGATATTACAGGCATGAACTTCGACGGCATCGGCAGTCAGCTCTACTACGACTATAACGACGATTACCCGCTGAAGCGCGGGGGAACAGCCAAGCAGTGGACGGAGATGATGGAGAAATCGGTTTTGCAATTCGGCGGTGCGGCCTCTGTTGGAGGCAATGGATACAGCCTGAAGCAATCCTCCCGTCTGTTTGGCATACCGATGGAGGACAGCGGCTTCTTCTTTACCGACGAAACGATCCCGTTCTACCAAATGGCGCTGCATGGCATTATTCCTTACTCGGGCGATCCGCAAAATTTGTTCTACGATCCGCAGCTGCAGTACCTCAAGATGGTGGAATACGGCTATATGCCGTACTACCAATTAACGATGAACCACTCTGAGGATCTGAAGGATACCATCTACAGCGATTTGTTCAGCTCGGCCTACAACAACTGGGTCGATCAAGCGGTCAACTACTACAATGAGATGAACGACAAGCTGAAGCCGGTATGGTCGCAGACAATGAAGGAGCACCGCAAGCTGCAGGAGGATGTCTATGAGGTCGTGTATGAGGACGGGACTCGCGTCATTGTTAATTATACGCCGGATGAGGTGACGGTCGATCATCATCCCGTTCCGGGCAAAAACTTCATCGTGGTGCCGAAGGGGGGATAAGTGTGATAGGGAAAAAATGGAGTCTGGAAAGAAAAAAGATGCTGGCAGGCTATGTTTATATCGCTCCATGGGCGATCGGTTTCGCATTGTTCATGTTATATCCCTTGATTTACTCCCTTTGGCTGGCCTTTCATGAAGTGGTCGGCGTCGGCAATTTCGACCTGGAGTCAGTCGGCTGGGGAAATTTCAACAAAGCGTTCGTGCTGGATACGCAGTTTATTCCTTTGTTCATTTCGGTGGTACAGGATGCTGTTATCAATACGCCGCTTATCTTGGTCTTCTCTTTGTTTATCGCGATCCTGCTGAATCATAAGATCCGCGGGCGCGCTTTCTTCCGCGCGGCGTTCTTCCTGCCCGTCCTGATCGGCTCCGGCCTTGCGATGCAGCAGCTGCTCTATGCAGGGGTCGGCAAAGACACGCTGGTGAACGGAATCGGTGTTCCGGAAGAAGTATTCCTGTATATGGGCCCGACATTCTCGCAGATCGTCTTCGATATGTTAAGCAGGCTTACCGTGATCTTCTGGAAGACGGGTGTGCAAATCCTACTCTTTCTAGCCGGACTTCAGGGGATTTCTCTGTCGCTCTATGAGTCGGCAAGATGCGACGGTGCAACCGAATGGGAGATGTTCTGGAAAATCACGCTGCCGCTGATCTCACCAATCATCCTGCTTAATCTGGTCTATACATGCGTGGATTCTTTCACGGATATCAATAACAGGATGATGGTCTATATCAAAGATACGGCCTTTACGAAGATCGAAATGGGCTACGCGTCCGGTATGGGTTGGATCTACTTCTTGTTTATCTTCCTGCTGCTCATTATCGTATTTGTTTCGACCAGACGCTTAGTCGTATACACAGGTGAAAAATGAGAATGAGGGGCAAGGAGGTAGTGCAGCATGAAATCAATTCCGATTTCGAAGTCCAAGCAGCGTGTGGCTGTGCAGCCCGAAGGTATCGCTAACCGAGCGAAAGCGTTAAGAAATAACAGCGTAATAAGCCGAATAAGCAGCAAAAGCCGCTGGTTTGCACTCATTTACCGCATCTTCGTTTATGTGATTCTGATTGATTTGGCCTTTGTCTTTCTCTATCCGTTTATTTATATGATCACGACCTCGCTCAAGCATCCAGTGGATCTGATCGACTTCGCGATCAAGTGGATCCCGACCAGTCTGGCATGGGAAAACTTCTACTACGGCATGAAGGGGCTGCAATTTTGGACGCATTTCAATAACTCGGCCCTGATTTCCGTGGTGAGCGTAATCGGGCAGGTGTTATCCTGCTCTTTCGTCGCCTATGGATTCTCACGAATCAAGTTTCCCGGACGGGAAGTCCTGTTCGTGCTATGCATGTTCACGATGATTATTCCGCCGCAAACGATCATCGTACCTTTGTATATGCAGTACAAGACGATCGGGTGGCTGGACAGCATGATGCCGCTGATCGTGCCATCCTTCTTCGCCAATGGGCTAAGGGGAGCCTTGTTCATCTTTATCTTCCGCCAGCTGTTCCGCGGTCTTCCGTGGGAGCTGGAGGATGCGGCCAGGGTGGATGGATGCGGAAGCTTCCGCGTATACTGGAAAATTATTCTCCCGCTTACACCGCCCGCGATCGTTGTAACGACCCTTCTTTCCTTGGTATGGCATTGGAATGACTTCTTCGAGCCGTCAATCTTCCTGACGTCGGAGGAGAAGTTCACCTTGCCGATGATGCTTCCGCGGCTCTATCAATCTCTGGATACATTGACAGGCAGCAGCTTTGAAGTGTTCAGCTTGCCTGTCGTCATGGCTGCTACATTCCTTGCGCTGGTTCCGATGCTTGTGGTCTATCTCTTTCTGCAGCGGTATTTCATTCAAGGCGTGGAGCGCTCCGGGCTGGTTGAGTAAGCGTAGTGAACAGCACTCCAATTGTGTGTGGTTGAAAGGAGAGGAATGGCACCATGCTGTGGTCAGAACGCGCGGATGCGGCGCAGGAAGCGCTGCGCCGGCATTATTGGAACCCGGATATCTCGATGTTTAATATTGAAACGCCGTGCCCGAACGGCGACTGCAACACGATTTTCCACTACTGGTGGATGGCGCATGCCGCCGACGTGCTGGTGGACGGACTGCTCCGTACCGGCGAAGCAGTGTACGGGGAGATGCTCGCTGAGCTTCATGACGGCATCCGGCGCCGGAACGGCGGCGTGTACCCGAATGAGCTGTACGACGATATGGAATGGATGGCACTCGCCTGGCTGCGGGCGTATGAAGCAACCGGCGAGGAGAAGTACAAGGAAACCGTCCAAATTCTGTGGGAGGACATCAAGACCGGCTGGAATGACCATATGGGAGGCGGCATCGCTTGGCACAAATCCCAGCTGGCTTACAAAAATACCCCGGCCAATGCGCCCGCCGCCATTCTCGCGGCAAGGCTTTACCGATGTTTTGGCAGTGATGAGGATTTGGACTGGGCCTGCAACATTTACGATTGGCAGAAGCGTTCGCTGGTCGATCCCGCAACCGGCTTCGTCTGGGACGGCATGAACCGGACCGGGGACGGAAGCATTGATAAGGACTGGAAGTTCGCCTACTGCCAGGGTGTCTTTATCGGCGCGGGCGTGGAGCTGTGGCGGGTGACCGGGAAGGCGGTCTTCCTCGAAGAGGTTCTGCGCACGGCCAAGGCGGCCAAGGCGGAACTTGCCGCGGATGACGGCGTGTTCCCGGACGAAGGAAGCGGGGACGGCGGCCTGTTCAAAGGCATCCTGGTCCGTTACCTGGCGGAGCTGGGCCTAGCCTCGGAGGAGGCTGCCCGGCTTGCCGTCCCGATCGTCGCCGGAAACGCGGACGTTCTGTGGGACGCCGGGCGAAGCGCCGCATGCCTGTTCGGAACGGACTGGAGGCAGGCGCCGGAAGAACCGGTATCCCTAAGCACCCAGCTGAGCGGCGTAAAGCTGCTGGAGCGCATGGCGGAGCTGGAGAAACTGGGATTTGTCGATAATGACTATACCCTAAACATTAGGACTTAATCGTTGGTATGGAAGTCAGGCTCAGTAGACCGTTCACGTCATGTGGGCGGTCTATTGGTTTGGATTCCCTCCTTCTAAAAAAAGGATTGCGTTGAAAACGCTTGTATGGTATTTTATGTACATAAAAACGTTTTTATAGTAAAGGAAGAATGGTTATATGGGTAAGGTAACGATCAAGGATGTGGCTAGAGAAGCCGGAGTCTCGATTTCTACGGTTTCGAATGCATTGAATGACGTGGATGTATTGAGCCCGGAGACCAAATCACATGTGCTGAAGGTGGCAGAGCAATTAAATTATGTACCGAACCTGAACGGGAAGCTGCTGAAGTCGGGGAAGACCAAGATGCTGGGCTTCTTTACAACAAGTGTATCAGGGCCTTACTTCTACACACTGGTTGAGTCGATGTCACATGAATGTGATCGTCTGGGTTATGGATTGAATGTATTTATTACGAAGGATAAACAGGTTATCATGAGCAATATTATGGGCGGTCGGGTGGATGGCGTCATCATATTCGAAGAGCTGAAGATCGACGACAAAGACATCGCTGCCATGGAAAAGGACAAGATTAATGCCGTGTTCCTGGACCGCGAGGTTCAGAACGAGACGATGGGCAGCATCATTTTCGACTCCTATGTAGCCGGTTATGAAGCTACCAAATACCTGATCAGCCTGGGGCATAAGAAGATCGCCTATATTTCCGGCGTGGATACGATGTTTGACAGCGTTCAGCGGAGAGAAGGATATCTGGCTGCACTGCGCGAGTGCCAGTTTCCCATCGATGGAGACTATATCCTGCAAGGTTATTTTGAGGAAGAAGGTTCCTATAACGCTGTGAAATCATTTCTTCACTTACACCCCGGCAAAGTGCCCGATGCTTTTCTTGCCGGTAATGACGTTAGTGCCATCGGTTGTATTCGGGCCCTGAAGTCCCAGGGATACGAGGTTCCACAAGATATAAGCGTCGTGGGCTTCGATGATATTGATATCGCGCAGTATTTTACACCGCCCCTATCGACCGTACGCAATCAGATTGCCAGACAAGGCATTCTGGCCGTGGATCACCTGGTTCGCATGATTCAGAAGAAAGAGCAAGGCAAGACTCAGAAATTGCCGGGGGAACTTGTCGTTCGCGGCACCAGTCACGTAAAGATCAATCGGAATGAACCGGTTTAAGTGAAAGGGCCGATCATTCCGATCCGTTTTTTTGAAAATCATTCAAAATAAGAGGGTTTTTTTCGTCTAAAATAAAAACGTTTTTATTTATGTCAGTCATTTTGTGATCAAAGGAGGCTTACCAGGTGGGGAAAACAGCTGTAGTTCAGTCAACCGGCACAGGCCCGGTTCATCCAACCGGAAAGAAGCCGAGGGGGCAGAGAATCAAGGAGTTTTTCATTGATTTTAAGCGACAATGGGAGCTTCAATCGATGATTCTTCCTGGTATTATCTTTATGTTTATCTTTTGCTACATACCGATTTATGGTTTAACCATTGCTTTTAAAAATTACACCGTCATTGATACGCTGGATTCCGCTCCGTGGGTTGGCCTGGACAATTTCAAAATTATTTTATCGGATAAGTATTTTTGGGATTCCGTAGTCAACACGCTGGGCATCAGCTTTTTGAAATTGGCGGTGGGCTTTGTCATTCCGATCATTCTGGCCATTATGATTTACGAGGTAGGCATGGGAAGATTCAAAAAGTTCGTACAGACCATTTCGTATCTGCCTCACTTCTTGTCATGGATCGTGCTGGGCGGAATGCTCATAACCTGGTTCTCAACCTCCGGTTTACTTAACGAAATTCTGCTTGGTTTAGGGTTGATCTCGCAGCCGCAAAACATTTTGCTCGACCCGAGCAAGTATTGGTGGATTGCGACCTTATCGGATATCTGGAAGGAAGCGGGATGGGGGACGATTCTGTACTTGGCAGTCATGTCCAAGATTGATCCTACCTACTATGAAGCCGCAAAAATCGATGGCGCAAGTCGCCTCAGACAAATCTGGAACATCACACTGCCTAACATGAAGATGATTATCAGCTTAAATCTGATCCTTACTGTAAGCGGTTTATTGGGGTCGAATTTGGATCAAACCTTGGTGCTCATGAATTCACAGAACCGGGAAAAGGCAGAAGTCATTAACTCGTACGTGTACCGGATGGGTATGACGCAAGGGGATTTCTCGTATGCCACCGCCGTTGGTTTGGGTGTATCCATCATATCTGTCATTCTGCTCGTTACGGCCAATAAGGTGACCAGCAAATTAAACGATAATCAATCCGTTCTATAGGTCATGCAGGGGGAGGCATTACGGTGAATTTGAAAGCAGCAAAAGGGGATCTCGATAGCAAGATCTTTGATACGATCAACATCATCCTATTGGTTGTATTTACGATTATTATTGTCATTCCGTTATGGAACGTTATCGTTTCATCCTTCAGTTCGGGCAGGGCCCTTGCCGAGGGCGGGTTTATCTTCTGGCCTACGGAATTATCGCTTGAGAATTATCAGGCTGTGTTCAGAGATACAGGCATATGGCAGGCCTTTTTCATCTCGGTTGCCAAAACCGTGATCGGGGTTATCACCCATGTATTCTTCTGTGCCATGGTTGGTTATGGCTTGAGCAAAAAATACGTCCGCGGCCGCAAGTTCTATGTTGCGATGGGTGTCATCACCATGTTTTTCTCGGGCGGTATGATTCCGACCTACTTATTGATTAAAAGCTTGGGCCTGCTAAACAGCTTCTGGGTTTATATTATTCCAGCTCTCTTAAGTTTCTATGATGTCATCATTCTGATGAATTTCTTCCGCAATGTGCCGGATTCGCTGGAAGAGTCGGCGAAGATCGATGGCGGTGGCGACTGGAGAGTTTTTCTGAGCATATTCATCCCTCTTTCCATGCCGGCCATGGCCACAATCGCCTTATTTAACGGGGTAGGGCAATGGAATGATTTTATGACCACCAAATTGTATATCACGGATCAATCGCTATATCCCTTACAGATGATGCTGTATGAAATTATTGTGCAGTCTCAGACGCAATCGATGCAAAATATCGGTTCGGTAGCGATTCAAACCACCACGAAAGGGGTCCAACTAGCAACAATTGTCGTAACAACGCTGCCGATTGTTGTGATGTATCCAATATTGCAAAGATATTTTATCTCTGGAATGATGCTTGGGGCAGTCAAAGAATAGAGAAGCTGCTCTAAGGGGTTGTTCAAAAAGTCCGCTTTTGATAAGAAAACCAATCGAGGCCAATCAAGGATGAGTGACCGCGATTAAAAGGTAGGTTTTCTTGCGATATAGAATTTCATCAGCTCTGCTGATAACGAATAAATTCTATATCTAACACAAGTGAATCAGGGGGCAACTCAGCATCGAATCTTGAATTCAGCCGGGCCTTCCGGTGCTCACGTACCTAAAACGTACGCTCCGCTCCTCAGGCCCTAGCATCATTCAACCTTCTCGGTGCTGAAAACCGACCTTTTTGAACACGCGCTCTAAGGGAGTGGAAAAGAAGCTGCCTGTAAAGACAAGGCTCTATAAGGAAAGCGCTTTAATTAAAAGGGAGGGTATAGGATGTTTACGAACAAAGCTTTTGGAAAGAAAGGACTCACACTGTTTACTGTATTGATGAGTGTTGTATTGGTTGTGAGTGGCTGTAGCGGATCGGGCGGCAAGTCCGGCTCAAAGAAGGAGAATTGGATTTCGATAGAAGACCGTTATACACCGGATGCCGAGACTCCGGCTTGGAAACTGGATAAAAAAGAAGAGGTAACCAACCTGACTTGGTATGTAAATGCGGATTGGTGGAATACGGATTTCGGCAAGGACGTTGTAACTAAGAAAATCAAGGAAGATCTGAATATCAATATCAAGTTCATCACGGGTGACGATACCAAACTGAACACGTTTTTTGCCGGCGGGGAAATGCCGGATTTGATCACAACGTTTGACTCCAACTCCCCGGTGGTACAAAAAGCGGCTACATGGGCGCTGCCGTTAAATGATCTGGCCGAGAAATATGATCCTTACTTCAATAAAGTCGCTGCCCAAGACACAATCAACTGGTTCCAGCTCAAGGACGGCAAAACCTACGGATATCCGAACTATTCCAATACGCAAAAAGACTATGATAGCGGCAACATTCCTGCGAAAACGGCATTTATCATCCGTAAGGATGTTTACGAAGCCTTAGGTAAGCCGGCCATGGGCACACCGGAACAATTTCAGGCCGTTCTCGCGGATATCAAGAAGAAGTTCCCTGCCCTGATTCCATTAGGTTTCAACTCTATTGGTGAAGGAACAGGATCGCTTGGCGATACGCTGCAGGATTTCATCGGCGTGCCGCTGGAAGACAAGAATGGCGGATTCTATAACCGTAACCTCGATGAAGATTATCTGACTTGGGTAAAGACATTTAATTCTGTATACAGAGCCGGGGCTATCAGCGATGACAGCTTTGCCGATGACGGAACGGCTTTTGAAGAAAAGGTCAAAGCCGGCAAATATGCAACCATCATGCTGGATGGAACACCGCAGCAGGGCGGTAACCTGCAAAGTTTCTACAGTAATAATAAAGGTAAAGAGTACATCGCGATTGACGGGCCGCAGAGCACGGTCGGGCATGCACCGACACTGAATCAATCCGGTATCACTGGCTGGATGATCAGCTTTATTACGAAAAATAATGTGGATCCCGCTAAATCGATTCAGCTCTTCACCTACTTGTTAAGCGAAGAAGGACAAATGCTGATGAACTATGGTATTGAAGGCGAGACCTATAAAAAGAACGCGGATGGAACGGTGGAATTCCTGCCTGCTGTGAAGGAGCTTCAGTTAAATAACCCGGATTCCTTTAAAAAGGATTACCGCATGGGCGAATTCATGTTCTTTGGCCATGACCGCCATAAAGCGCTCAGTGGTGACGCATTCCCGGATGCAATCAAGCAAATGCAAGAGTGGGGTAAAGGGAAGCTGACACCACACTTTATTCTGGAGAATATCAACCCTGACCAAGGAACACCAGAAGCACGTTCTTTGGCCGCAATCAATACCAAATGGAACTCAACACTCATCAGTATGATTCGTTCGAAGGATGATGCTGCGTTCGATAACCTCTTGAATGAATACAAAAAGTTTTTGGATAGTAACAATTGGGACAAAATCGTGGAAGTTCGCAACGAGAAGATGAAAGCGAACAAAGAAAAGCTTGGGCTGAAATAAGCATCCACGGATAGGAAACGATATATAGAAATCTGGAGGGAACAACATGTTGAACATTACAATCTACCAGTCGAACGGTGAAGAGGAATTATTCATTAAGAAAACCAAGGAGGAGCTTTCGCCTGTATCTCCTACTGCACTGCTGAATACGGTTGTTATCGATGAGGAGCAGACGTATCAGGAGATGGATGGCTTTGGCGCGTCCTTCACGGATTCCGCTGCTTACCTGATTCATCAAGTACTGGAGGCCGAGCAGCGTTCGGAGCTCATGACACAATTGTTCGATGCGAAGGAAGGGATTGGTTTGTCGGTACTGCGCCAACCCATGGGTGCATCCGACTATGCACGTGACTTCTACAGTTATAATGATCTACCGGAAGGCCAGTCCGATATGGAGCTGAAGCAGTTCTCCATTGCACACGATGAGGACGATATTATTCCACTCCTGCAGGAAGCGCTGCGATTGAATCCGGATATTAAGCTGATGGGTTCGCCTTGGAGCCCGCCAGGCTGGATGAAAACTAGCGGGTCGATGATCGGCGGAGAGCTGAAGCAAGAGTATTATTCGGTTTATGCTAATTATTTCGTGCGTTATATTCAGGAGTATGCAGCAAAGGGTCTACCTATTTATGCGGTTACACCGCAAAATGAGGCATTGTATTCACCAGGTCATTATCCCGGCATGATCATGCTGCCTGAGGCACAAAGTGATTTCATTAAGAATCACCTGAAGCCGCAATTCGTGAAGAACCATGTCGATACGAAAATCCTCTGTTATGATCATAATTGGGATAAACCCGACTACCCGCTGACGGTGTTTGAGCAGGCCGACGATGCGGTGGATGGTGTCGCTTGGCACTGGTACGGCGGTAAGCCGTCGGTCCAATCGGACGTATTCGAAGCTTTCCCTGATAAAGAGGTTCATTTCACGGAAGGGTCAGGCGGGGAGTGGATCCCGCCGTTTGAGCAAGCCTTCTCGAATGTCATGCGAACAGGTATCGAGATTCTCCGCAATCATAGCAAGTCTTATGTATTGTGGAATATGGCGCTGGATGAGGAGAATGGTCCTACCGTACCAGGCTTTGGTACAAGCACCTGTCGCGGTATTGTGACCGTGAATCAACAGACGAAGGAACTAACCTATACGCTGGACTACTATGCGCTGGCGCATTTCAGCAAGGTGATCCGTCCGAAAGCACGGCGTGTTGCTTCGACCAGCAATGATCTAATCCGCTCCGTTGCCTTTAAAAATACGGATGGCTCGATCGCAACCGTTTTGTTTAACGACAGTGAAGCTTTGGAGAGTGTAGCTGTTCAGTTGCACGGAAAAGAGGCATTGCAGCTTGAGATGCCGCCAAAGAGCGCTTTGACGGTCATGTTTGGAGAGTAACTAGTAGACAGATCCGCGGTTAGCGGGCCGATTTACATTAAAAACCAGCTGATCACATGAAAAAACGGCCTTACCATTGAAAAGTATAAAAGAGGATTACATTGCACGGCGATCGCTTCCCGGTATTCAACCGGAGAGTGGCCGCCGATTTTTTTTATCCTGAAACAATAATCTTGGGCTTTACAATCACAATGTTCTAGTGTACTATTCAACTATAACACTAGTACAAAGGGGTTGTGAGTATGAACCTTCGAACAAATATGCAGGCGGATGCCAATGCGCCGGTTCTTTCGCTCCAGGGCGTTTCGAAACGGATCGGCAGCAAGTGGATCGTCAGCCAACTTTCTTTTGACGTTCATAAAGGCGAGGTGGTCGGCCTGCTGGGGCCAAACGGTGCGGGTAAAACGACGACCATCCGCATGATCGCCGGATTGATCGGGATGACGGAGGGGGATGTGTTGGTCCGCGGGAGCAGCATCCGCCGCGACTGGAAGCAGGCGATCCGCCATATCGGGGCGATTATCGAGAACCCGGAGTTCTACCCGTATATGACCGGCTATGACAATTTGAAGCAGTATCAGCGGATGAATCCTGGGATCAGCCGGGAGCGGATCGACGAGGTTGTCCGGCTCGTGGGACTGGAGCAGGCCATGAAGAAGAAGGTGAAGGCCTACTCGCTCGGCATGCGCCAGCGGCTCGGCATTGCCCAGGCGCTGCTGCATGAGCCGTCGGTCCTGATCCTGGATGAGCCGACGAACGGCCTGGACCCGGCGGGCATCCGGGAGATGCGCGACTACCTCAAAAATATCGCCCGCGAAGAAGGCATCTCTATCCTGGTATCGAGCCACCTCCTGCTTGAAATGGAGCAGCTCTGCAGCCGCGTCGTCGTCATTCAAGACGGCAAACTGGTGACGGTCCGCTCCATTGGCGGAGGCAGCGGGGAAGCGGAACAATCGGGACAGCAGGAAACGATTCGCGTCATGTTCCGCGTCGGCCGCTTGGAAGAGGCGAAGCGGCTGCTCGAAGGGCTGGATCAGGCCGAGGTACTCGCGGTGAATCCGGAGCAGAGCGAGCTGGTCCTTTCCTTAAAGTACAAGGACATTCCCGGGGTGGTGGAGCGGCTGGGCAGCGGCCGAATCCCGATTTACCTCATAACAGAGCTCAAGCAGTCCCTGGAAGACGAATTCCTGAAATGGACGGGAGGAAACCAAATTGCGTAGTTTTTCTTTGCTGGTGGTCAATGAATGGCTCAAGATGGCCAAGAAGCGCAGCTTCTTCATCCCTTATGCCATCGTGGCGGTGGCCGCGATCGCCCTCGGCTGGATTCTTCAGCGCTGGGGAGGAGAGATGATGACGGAGGCGAGCGCCCTTGATTATACGGTGCTGATGGCAGGTATGAGCGGCTTCGGCCAAATGACGGCCATGCTGGCGATCATCTTTACGGCCGGCATCGTATCCGGGGAGCACGGCCAAGGAACGATCAAGTTTCTGCTGATCCGCGGGCAGAGCCGATCCGCTGTTCTGGCATCCAAATACACGGCGGCCGTCCTGTTTACGCTGTCGCTGGCCGTATGGCTGACGGTGCTGAGCTTCGCGGCGGGCGCGTTCTTCTTCGGCACGGATGCAGGGCAAGCAAGCTGGCGGGATGTTCTGGTTGCCGGAGGCAGCTCGCTGGTATACAGCATTATTTTCATGACGCTGGCCTTTATGATGGGAGTGCTGACCCGGTCGACGGGAGCCGCGATGGGCGTGGGCATGGCCGCGGTGATGTTCAGCGGAATCGTGATTCCGAAAAGCTTCTATAAATATGTGCTGTTCCCGAACGCGGACCTGTCGGTGTACAGCCAGGGCGGACACGCACCGATTCAGGGGATGAGCCTTGGTTTTTCCATCGCCGTTCTGGCGGCATATCTCGTCTTGTTTCTTGTCGCCAGCTTTGTTACGTTTAAGAAACGTGATATTGCCTGATGCGCGAAGGAACATAAGCTGACGGCGAAAGGAGTCTGTCCTGAAGTGAGTATCGAATTCGACAACAATTTGCCGATCTATCTGCAAATCATGAACCATATCAAGAGACAAATTGTTTCGGGTATCCTGCAGCCGGGCGATAAAATCCCTTCCGTTAGGGAAATGGCGGCCGATCTGCAGATCAACCCGAACACGATCCAGCGCACGTTTCAGGAGTTGGAACGCGAGGAAGTCGTAGAAACCCGGCGCGGGCTGGGAAGATATGTGACAAGCGAGGAATCGAAGATTATGGCGATTAAAAAAGAAATGGCGGGCGATTTGCTTCACCGGTTTATTCATGGCATGCAGGAGCTGGGGTTCAAAAATCAGGATATCGTCTCGATCGTAAGCGAGGCGGTCTCGGAGGAACGGAAGCAAGGAGGAAAGGAGGGATCTGCGGATGGAAACACTACTCAAGGTTGACGGCGTGTCCAAGAAATACGGGGCGAAGCTGGCGCTGAACAGCGTGTCTTTTGGCATCGGGCCGGGACGGATCGTCGGTCTGCTCGGTTCAAATGGCAGCGGGAAAAGTACGCTGATGCGGATTGCCGCCGGGCTGACGCCGCCCTCCGCGGGAAGCATTTCCGTACTGGGCAAGCCGGTCAGTAAGGAGACGCGGAGCCTGATTTCATATATGCCTGACCTGCCGCTGACAGAGAGCTGGATGCGGGTGAAAGATGCAATTGCCTTTTACCAGGATTTCTATGCGGATTTTGACTTGGAAAAGGCGCGCGAAATGCTGGACTTCATGAATTTGAAGGAGAACGACCGGGTCAGCTCCCTCTCCAAGGGCATGGGTGAACGGCTGCAGCTGACGCTGGCCCTTTCCCGCCAGGTCAACCTGTATCTGCTTGACGAGCCGATCGGCGGCGTGGATCCGGTGGCCCGGGGCAAAATCCTCGACGCGATCGTCCGCTTCTACAGCGAGGACAGCAGCTTGATCATCTGCACCCATCTGGTGCGCGACATGGAGCGGATTTTTGACGAGGTCATGTTTATCCAAGACGGCGTCATCGTCCTGCATGAGGAAGTGGAGAGTATCCGCATCAACCGTGGAAAAGGCATTGACGATCTGTTTAAAGAGGTGTTTGGCGAATGATCAAGCTGTTAAAATACGATTTGAAGCGCAACGCGACGCTGCTCCTCGGCGGGATGGCGATTCTCCTCCTGTGCGAGATGGTCCTTCTCTTGTCCAGAGCCACGGATGAAGTGAAAATCGTACTCTCGGTTCTGTTCTTCGGCGCAGTCGCGGTTATTTATTTCATTTCCAGCCTCCGTGTGTTCGACTACAACATCACCACGGTCAGCCGCCGGCTCGTTCCGGTAGGTGCCTTGTCTTACGTGGGGGCTTCTCTGCTGTATGGACTGCTGAACACGCTGGTGCTGACCGTGATCGGCGCGGCGTTCACCGTTTATTTGGTGGCCAGCTTAGGGGGCGGATTCAGTTGGGTCGGCCAGATTCCGGTCTGGGCCATCGTGCTGATCGTGATAGAATACCTGTTTCTGCTTGTGTACGGCTTTCTTACCTTTTACGTGACGATCGGCTTGGCGCGCAGCCTGGCAACCAAAGGTGTGTTCTGGGTCGGACTGCTGATTTTTATCGTCCTGTCCATCGTCCTGTCTTGGATTGAGAATTTACTGTTCGGCCAAGATTCGTCTGCGGTATTCGGAAGCGTGGATGTGGAGTGGAGCTCCGAGTCCGGCATTTTGGCTCGGGAGCTGCCGGGACTCCTGTCTGCCTGGCAAACATGGGGCTCCATCGTGTTTGAAGGACTGGTGTGCGTCGTCTTTTTGTACGTGATCAAATGGTGTATAGAGAAGAAGATCGAAGCGAGATAAAGAAAAAGGTAAAGGGTAGTATAGGCGGCGTGACGCTTGGCAAACGGAATGCAGGACGTGAACTTTGACGCCGCTTGCCATAGAAAAAAGGGGGACTTAAACGGGTACCCGTACACTGGACACTTCAAAAAGTGTTTAGCGTACGGGTACCTTTTTGCATACGGAGCTATTTGAATTTAATGGTGTTTTTGATTTTGCTTCCACAGCCGCAAATGATCGTATGCTTCAAATCTTTAATTGGCTGGTGGCACACAGGGCATACACTTTGACACAGCGGATCGTTACTCTTCATCGCTTCCTCCGTACTTGACGCTGCTTCATACCATCGTCTCTTAGATCCCCAAAAGGCTTGGTTTATTTAATTTCCCCTGTAGCCACGAGAACGGCTCTCCCCAGCGTATGGCCCAGCATAGTGAATCCTAAGAGAGCTGGTGTGGCGCCCGAGTCAACGCCAATATCCTCGACATCCAGCGCATGAACGACAAAATAATACCGATGCGGACCGTGTCCTGCTGGAGGCGCCGCACCGATAAACCGTTCGAGCCGCGCATCGTTCGGAAGCTGCAAGGCGCCTTGCGGCAAGCCGCTGCCATGCTCGTCTCCTGCACCGGTCGGCAGTTCGGTGACGCTGGCAGGGATGTTGATGACGGCCCAGTGCCAGAAGCCCGATCCGGTCGGGGCATCCGGGTCATAAGCAGTGACGGCGAAGCTCTTCGTTCCTTCTGGCACCCCCGTCCACTTTAAATGGGGCGAAACATCATTGCCGCCCTCCACTCCAACCGAGTACTGCTGGGGCGGTAGGGCAAGGCCCTCCGCAATATCGTTACTTGTCACCTGAAAGGCTGCGACCTCCGGCAATTTGGCAAATGGATTGTTATTGTTGTTCAATGTAAACTCCTCCTTTTTTGTATGATTCGATTATATACATAAGAATCGATTATGTAAATATCAATCGTTTTATGTGAGTATTATTGAATTTTCCTTGTTTTTTTATAAATTTCGGTGTAAATTATTTAAACGTGTATAATCCCGAAGTGCATAAAGGAGGATGGCGTCTACATGGCCAAAAGAAACGGTTCGTCCACTTTAAGCGAAAATGTCACAAAGAAACTGAGGTCTGATATTCTGACCGGACAATATGAACCGGGCTCTCCATTAACCGTTTCGGAATTAGCCAAAGGGTTTGATGTCTCGGTTGCCGTCGTTCGAGAAGCACTGACCAGGTTGGCGAGCCAAGGCCTCATCTTGCAAAATCCGAATCACGGCTTTTCCGTGAAGATGGCGTCGGAAGAGGAATTGAACAGCATCATAGAGGCGCGGTCGATCAATGAATCCGCGGCATTACGCCTGTCCATCGCCCATGGCGATCTGACATGGGAATCCAATGTCATCGCTGTTCACCATAAATTATCGCAAACACCCGAGTACGAGGATGACAATCAAAAGCTTATTGTTCGCGAAGAGTGGTCCGACATTCATCGTCAATTTCATTACGAGCTTATTGCCGCATGTCCCAATCCGGTGCTCCTGGATATATGCAGACGCTTGTGGGATTTGAGTGAGTTTTATCGGCATTGTTCTCCCCCGCAGCAGACCATTCGCGATGGCCGTGCCGAACATAAGGCATTAGCGGATGCCGTTGTTAGCCGTGACGGCGATCGTGCCGCCGAGATTTTTAAAGCGCATATCCAACTCACCGCGGATATCCTGTTTGACCATCGATAAGCGGATGCCCCCTACAAGCCGAAGCCTATACTTTAACCCAAAAAAGGAGCAGTCTGCCGTCCGGCAAACTGCTCCTTTATTCAATTAACCCCAAACCGTAGGGATGGTTTTATAAGGGCAATGTTTAACCAGAATTACCGGTTCTCATGCTCTTTTTCCATATAAACCAGACTAAGCTGCCCGTTGATGACGACGGTCCGAAAAACGCAGTATCCGATGCTTTCTTACAGCCGAATATTTTTAACGCTCCGGTCGCCCGCGCACGGACCCGACGATCCGGCCGCCGGCGGCTGCTTTGATAAATACATGGTCTCGGAACTGCATCCGGACCTCTTCTAAAATCTGCGTCAGGGGCTCAATAGAGTCATCGCCGTACAGCTCGGCCTCACTGATATAGGCCAGCTTTTGCAGCTGCAGAATGTCCTCCGCGTCGGCCTCATGGGCGTGTAAAATTTCTAAACTCATCTCAGCTCAACTCACCTTTCTCTTGGCTCTGCTCGCTTTACTTTGCCGATGATAATTCAGTCATATTTTACCATCCCATGACTTTGGGCGAAAACTAGGCCAGATCACGGGAGATGGGGAATCGCCGCTGCGTGCGAATATCTTTAAAATATCACTTTATCTCGGGAGTGCGATTCCTTTAAAATAGAGGGATAAGGTCTGTGAACATTTTCCAATTTTGTGAAGGTCACCGGATCATAACGGATCCATATTTTCGAGCCAGCGAAAGTGAGGAATGACATGAATGGAGGAATAGTCCGTCTACGGGAAATTCTGGATGACATTACGCCATCGGAACGCAAGGTGGCCGATTTTATTTTGCAGCACCCAAGCGAGATGATCGGGCTCTCGATCGCCGAATTGTCCCGCCGGAGCGGGGGGAGCCAGGCCGCCGTCGTCAGACTGTGCAAATCAGCCGGCTTTAAGAGCTACCAGGAACTGATGCTCAAAGTGGCGGGCGATCTGCAGGAAGGCCAGGAGGAGCCTGGAGGCTATCAGGAAATCCGTCCGCACGACTCGGTGGATGCCATTATTCATAATGTGACGAATAACAATATTCAGTCGATCCGCAACACGGTTAAGGTGCTGGACAAGCACATGGTTGAGCGGGCGATCGAAGCGATCGGCCGTGCGGAGCGGATATTTTTCTTCGGGATCGGTGCCTCGAACCTAATCGCCCAGGATGCGCAGCACAAGTTTCTGCGGATCAACAAGCCGAGCTTTTCCTTTGCCGATCCGCATCTGCAGCTGACCTCTTCGGTGCTGCTCACGGAGCGGGATGCCGCCGTCGGCATTTCGTATTCCGGCAAAACGGATTACGTCATCTCCGGCATGAAAGCCGCCAAGGAGGCGGGGGCGGTGACGATCTGTATTACGAAATACGGAAACTCGCCGCTGAGCGAGATTGCCGATATCCAGCTGTACACGTCATCAACCGAAAACGACATCCGCAGCGGGGCGACCGCGTCCCGGATCACACAGTTGAACATCATCGACATGCTGTACCTGGGGGTTGCCAGCCGCAGCTTCGACCAATCGGTGGACTACCTGGAGAAAAGCCGGGAGATGATCAACAAGACGAAGCAAAAAGGAGGCTGAACGAGGGACGGAGCTCGGGCCCGGTTGGAGTCGCCCCATTCCGCTGGTGGCGTCCGCATTCGCCGGGGACATACCCAATACGTACAAGAGTAACGCTGCGGCAAAGGGCTGCTCCGTTTAAGCCGGAGCAGCCCTTTGCTGCGAAAAACAGCAACCTCATCGAATTTCCTGCCAGGAAAAACCTCAAACTTTGGGTTTCGCTCCAGCGGCAGACAAATTATACTTAATTCTGACAAAATGTCATCTGATCTTGAATCGAGCTGCACGAGGAGGATATGTACATCCTTTCATACTCGGAAAGAAAAACATTTGGAACCCGCTGGAAGATCCGACGTAAAAAAATGCTGTAAAGTACAAAGCGATGAAATAAGGGGTGTACTGAAAATGGGAAATGAAATGGAAGTCATTTTGGTCGAAAAGATGTCAAACGGCAGCCTTCGGACCATGGAAGAGCGCAGATGGGGCATGAATATGGTGGCTGTGCTGGAGCATGTCAACTATATTGTCGTCGGCGGCAAGGAATACGAAACGATTGAAGGAAGGCTGAATGTGGATACCGGCAAGCTGGAGCTCCTGCTGGTGCAGATACGAAACGAGTAACAGGGAACTCGGCGAAAGGAGATGCGATCATGGCGAACGAAGAAAAGGCGAAACGGAGCGAGGAATCCGGATCGAAACGGTTTCCGGTCGAAGGGAAGGCAGCCCGGGTATTGTCCACGTCTCTGGGCGTGGCGCTGCTGGCCAATGCCTTTCTGATTCCGGGGGCGACAGCTGCCGGAGCGTCGGCCAATACATCAGGTGACCAGACCGCGGCGGATGAACCGATCCTGGTCTCCTGGTCGACAGAGGAAGTCAAACAGTATTTTGATAAAAACACGGACTGGAACATTCCGCTCAAGGAGCAGCCGGAGGAAGATCAGGAAGGGCAGTCGGCGTCGGCAGGCTCAGGAACGACAGGCGGCACGACCGTCATTAACAATTACGGCTCGGTTCATTCGGGATTCGGCTGGGATGACCTGCTGCTCTACCACATGCTGTTCAACAGCGGATCCAGCTATTCCACCACCAACTATTACAACGGCCGGCCGACGTACTATACCGGCACCAGCCAAACGTATAAGCCGCGGACCTATACCAGCGGCACGTTCCAGAACAAGCAGGTTGTCGGCTCGACGGTGCGTCCGAAGACATCAACCTCGACCGGGTCGATCACGCGGAGAGGAACATCGTCTTCGTCCGGCAGCATCGGCGGCAAATCGAGCGGGTTCAGCTCCTCCTCTTCGAGCTCCCACTCCAGCTCCAAAAGCGGCGGGTTTGGCGGATGAGCAGCGTATTTGAGGTGCTTGCCCGTGGAACCGGCAGCCGTTCGGAGCGGGTAGAGCAGCTGCGGCAGCTGGGTTTTGCCTGGGCCGATCTCGAGGACGAGGAGTACTGGCTGGATCAGATCGTCGTCATGAACGGGGAGACGTACCGCGAACTCGAAGAGGCTTCTTCCAGGCTGTGGAGCGTGCTCGACAAGACGGTCCGCTATGTGCATAAGCGCCGCGACCTGTATGAGCTGATCGGCATTCCGCAGATTCTGTGGGATATGCTGGACGACCGCCCGATTCCAGGGGAAGGTCTGATCAGCCGCTATGCCCGGTTCGATTACGCGGTTGGGCATGACGGAAGCATTAAACTGTATGAGCTGAATGCCGATACGCCGACCGGCTATGTGGAAGCGTCGATCGCGACGCCTTGGCTGTGCGGCGAAGCGGGAATTCCGACGCCGAACGGGCGAATGAAGGAGCTCGTGAAGGCCGCTTGGGCGGTGGAACGCCCGGATACCGCCGCCTGCGTCGCCTACGGAAGCCACCTTGAGGACTCCGGAACGATCGAGGCGCTGGTGAAGCACAGCGGCCTTCCCGTGACCTGCGTGGACTGTCTCGATCTGTGGATCGACGAGGGGATCGTCAAGGATGCAGCGGGTCGTGAGATCAAGCGGATGTTCGCGCTGTATCCGAAGGAGTGGATGGCCGTCGACGACGGCGGGGATGCGCTCGCTTATGCGATCGAAACCGGCAAGCTTGCGCTTTTTAACGGACCGCACAGCATCCTTTTGCAGTCCAAAGGGCTGCTGGCGGCGGCCTGGGGACTGTATGAGCTGGGCCTCCTTTTTGACGAGCGGGAGCAGGAAACGATAGAGAAATATATTTTGCCGACGTACAACAAGCCTGTATTCTCGGGAAGCTATGTGTCCAAATCGATGTTCGGCCGCGAGGGCGGCTCGGTGCGGATGTTCAATGAACAGGGAGAGCTGGATATCCAGGACGAAGCCGGCTTCGATACGAGCGTCCTGTTCCCGTCCGTCTATCAGCTCCGGGCGGAGCTGCCGCGGATGGAGACCGCGTCAGGACCGCTGCACCTGCTGACCGGCATGTTCGTCATCAACGGGCAGCCCTGCGGGCTGCTCGGGAGAGCGGGCGGATTGATAACGGGGAATACGAGTCATTTTATTGCGATGGGAGTGAAATAAATGAAGACCAACCATAAAATCATCCGGACGGGTCTGGGATTGTTCCTGCTTGCGGCACTCCTGCTAAGTGCATGTTCCTCGAATGAACCCTCCGTGTTCGATACAAGCGTGACGACGTCGGAGGATACGAGCGTATCCCGTGTGCCTTGGGATTACCGGATTGTCGAAGGGACGGTCGGCGATCTCATCGGCAGCGACATGACGGTCCTTCCGAACAACGAGCTGATGCCTAACGACGGCAATTATGCCACGGGGGACAAAATTTGGTCTTTGCAGTACATGGACGCCGAGATGACGACCGATGCCAGCCAGCGGACCGACGTCAACCTGTCCGCCTGGGAAACGATCAAGACGTTCAAGTCGCAGGAAGAGGCCAAGAAGGACATGGATAATCTGAAAATCAACGTGACGACCGAAGTCGACCTGGTCGGCGTATACCAAACAAAATACAAGGATCAGACGCGGGATTTTGCGATCGTGGAGCTGCCTTCCGGCAACCGGATCAAACAGCCGATCGACGATGCGCGTTACAAGGAACTGGAGAAGAAAAAGAAGGTTTCCGTCAAACTCGAGGAAGTTCATGATTTCGCCGATTACGATTCGGCGTACGCCAAATTCAGGGGGTGGGCCAGTTAATGGTCGTCGTTAATATTATCGTCAGTGTCATCGTCATCATCATCCTGCAGCTGCTCGGTATGGTGATTTTCAGCTGGATGACGCCGTTTAAAGACATGGAAGAGCTGAAGAAAGGCAACACGGCCGTCGGCATCGCGCTGGGCGGCAAGTTTTTGGGAACGGCCATCATTCTCGGCGTGGCGGCTTACACGAACACGTCCATTTGGTTTCTGGCCATGTGGTTTGCCGTCGGGTACGTGTGCCTGATCGCCGTGTACTGGATCTTCGAGCTGGTGACGCCGGGCTTTAAAATTTCCGAGCAGCTGCAAAAGGGAAACACGGCCGTCGCCGTCCTCTTGTCCATGGTGTTCGTCGGCATGGCTTTTGCCATCAGCAGCCTGATTGTATAAGGCTCTAAATGAAGTCGCCATGTTGAAGAGAGGGTGAGTCCGCTGCATTTTTTTCTCCGGTTATCCGCCCGGATGATGCGGATACGCAAAACGACGATTGGCCTGATGATTGTTATTTTCGTAACGGTGAGCGCCACGATTGCCTATCTGCTCGAGCCATCCACCTTTCACAGCTGGTTTAACGCCCTATACTGGGTCATGACGACGATGGCCACGGTCGGGTACGGCGACTTCTTTGCCGCCACGGTGGCCGGCAAGGCATTTACGCTGTTTTTATACATTTTCGGCATCGGGCTGCTCAGCCTGGTCATCGGTAAAATCATCGATTCCATCGCGGGCATTCAGCGCCAGAGGGAGGCGGGAACGTTGAGCATTCACGGCCGCAATCATGTCATCTTAATCAATTGGAGCCGAAAGGCAAGGTCCGCCATTAACGAAATTCTCACGTACGATCCAAAAGCGCAGATCGTCATCGTCGATGAGATGGACCGCCACCCGGCGCTGGAGATGCATCAGGTGCATTTTATCAGCGGGAATCCTTCATCGGAGGATACGCTGATCAAGGCCGGGATTGGGCGGGCGCGGGCGGCCATTATTTTTGCCGACACGCGGATCGAGGAGACGTCGCTGGCCGACGGCAAGTCGCTTCTGATCGCCTCGAGCATCGAACGGATCGCGCCGGAGGTGCACACGACGGTAGAGATCATGCATGAGAAGCATATTCAGAATTTCCGGTTTGTCCAGGTCAACGAATTCGTGCTGTCCCACGATGCGATCTCCAGCCTGGCAGTGCGGGCCGCGCTGCAGGAAGGGAATTCGGCTGTGATCAGCCAGCTCATCAGCCGAGAGCACGGGGACGACATCTACGAAGTTCCATGCAGTCCTTCCTGGAAAACCTACGGCGAGGCGTTCCAGGCTCTGCTTGGACAGGGCGCAACGCTGCTGGCCGACCGGAACGACATGTCGATCAACCGGCGGTTGAGCGAGCCGATTCCGGCCGATGCGAGGCTGTACGTAGTTGCCGATGAGGCGACGTACCGGCGGATTGCCGGGAAATGAAGTCGTCGTACTATAGTGGATAGAGATAACTTTACTCAAGAACCGATGGCCTGCAAGAGCGAGCTGTCGGTTTTTTAGATATACATCGATAAACGTTTTTGTTATTACATAAAGACGAAGGAGAAGGAGAGAACATGCCATGTTAAAAGGAAACAGCGTATATTTAAGGGCATTAACGATTCAGGACGCGGAGGGAAGCCTGCGAATGCAAGCGGAGAACCGGGCGTTTTTCGAGCAATTTTCGATGCCGCGGGATTCGGAATACTACACACTGGCAGGTCAGTTGGCCAGAATCCGTGCGCAGGAGGAGAGCCGGGAGCAGGACCTGGAATACAGCTTCGGCGTCTTCCGGCTTGAGGGCGACCGTCTGATCGGCAGCATGAATCTGTTTCAGGTGCTCCGGGGCGGGCTGCAAAGCGCGTTTATCGGCTATTTTCTGGACCGGGCCGAAAATGGTAAGGGCTATATGACCGAAGCCGTGCGGCTGATCGTGGACTATGCATTTGCCGAGCTGAAGCTCCACCGGATCGAAGCCGGCGTTATGCCCCGCAACCCGGGATCCATCCGCGTGCTCGAAAAGGCGGGCTTTCACCGCGAAGGCATCGCCCGCAGCAATGTGCTGATCAACGGCAAATGGGAGGATCACCAGGTGCTGGCCATCATTAATCCGGAAGACTAGCGGGATGCGACGGGCTCGCCGCGGCCCTCATTTTGATCGGAGGCTGACGGCAAGCATCGTGCACTGCAATGAAGGAGGACTATATCAATGAGTGAAACGATACGCGTGGAATGGGGCGGCCAGCCGGTCAAGCTGACCTGGATACCGACGAAAGACATGCCGGACCCGGTCAAAGTGACCAGCGTTCACGGCATCTGTATGCTGCGGGGCAACGTGCTGGCCGTCCATGTTGAGGGGCGTGGTTTCGATGTCCCGGGCGGGCATGTTGAGCCGGGCGAGACGCCGGAGGAGGCATTTCATCGCGAAGTGCTGGAAGAAGGCAGCGTCCGCGGCCGCGCCGTGTACATCGGGATGATGGAAGTGAGCCACGAGGAGAACGAGCATTTTGACCCGAACGGCAAATATCCGTTGGTCGGCTACCAACTGTTTTACCGGATGGATATTGAGGAATGCCTGCCGTTTAACCGGGAAAACGAGTGCCTGGCCCGAATTTGGGTAGAGCCCGAAGAGTTCCGCTATGTCATTGATCATGCCTTATTGGGACTGGTACTGGAGGAAGCGCTGAAGCAGCCTGCCGGCCAACCGGGAGAGGAACGATGAGGGAGGGTAAGGGAGCGGCGAATCAGCGAGCGCTCCAGTATCGACGCGAACATTGCTCTGCAGATGCTTGACGTATTATCTCGCGATTGAAAACATGAATCGCAGGGAAGACAGTCACTGCCGCCTCCCCTCGAGTCGGGAAGATTCGGAGCGTCCTATTGCTCGGCTCCCGACTGATGCTCGTAATTCCTCATCAGCATGCCCGTCGCTTTTTTCATGCCCAAACGGGCGTAAAATTCCTGCACATCCGGATCGCACAGCAGATCCACCATATACAGCCCCTTCAGCCTCTCCAGCATCCGTGCCGTCAGCTCCTTGCCGATCCCCCGGCCCTGATATTCCGGAATCACTTCAAGCAAAGGAATATAGGCCGTTAATACTTTGTCTGATAAACAATTCATAAAACCAATCATTCGCTTGGTATCGGCATCGATAGCCAGTATGATAAAAGTGGAGTTCGCAAGCAGCCGAATCAGCACAGCGGGCGAGGGTGGATTGGGCCAGCCGTCGAAAAAGCCGGGGGCGACCGATGATTCCGTGATTCCCTGCAGATGGTCCTGGTAAATAATCAATGAGAGCACCTTCTTTTCGGAGATGAGTTAATACTACTTTACTATATAGGAGGTCAATCATGGACAACAACCTTGTCTGGTCGGAGCAGATGCCAGCCGTTCAGTTCCGAGTGGCGCGCCCGACGCACCAAATCGAGAAAATCAAACAGTTCTACCATGAAGGCCTCGGACTGCCGGTCATCGGCTCGTTTCAGCAGCACCATGGCTATGACGGCGTGATGTTCGGCTTGCCCGATTCGGCCTATCATCTCGAATTTACGCAGCATGAACACGGGGGTCCCGTGCCGCCGCCCTCGGATGACAACCTGCTGGTTTTTTACATACCGGATGCGGACAGACGAAATGCGATCGCGGAGCGTCTTCAGGCTATGGGCTATCCGGCCGTCAAGGCCGAGAATCCGTACTGGGACGTTAACGGCATCACCATCTGCGACCCGGACGGCTGGCGTATTGTACTGCAAAATACAAGCGGCATATAGGATACGAAGCGGATATACAGATCAAGCGAATAAACGGTAAGCAGATCCATGTTGACCAGGCTGCTTACCCAGGAGGCGATTATGATGAGCAGCAATCCAATAAACCCGGCCGAATGGATCGTGGAGGCGGATATAGCCGGCATGCAGGAAGCGATGAATACCGGCACCATGACCTCCGAAGAGCTGGTCCAGCTCTATTTAGAGCGCATACGTCAGTTTGACGGGAAACTGAAATCGATCATCGAAGTGAATCCCGAGGCGCTGGGCATCGCCCGGCAGCTCGACGAGGAGCGGTACGAAATCGGCACCCGCGGGCCGCTGCACGGCATCCCGATTCTGTTGAAGGACAACATTGCTACGCGGGATGCGATGCATACCAGCGCAGGGGCGTTGGCACTGGCGGATTCGGTGGCGGTGGAAGACTCCTTCGTGGCGGCGAAATTGCGGGCAGCGGGGGCGGTATTACTCGGAAAAGCCAATATGACCGAGTGGGCCAACTTTATGTCCAGCACGATGTGGTCGGGTTACAGCAGCCGGGGCGGGTTATGCCTGAACCCTTACGGGCCCGGCGAACTGTTCGTCGGAGGCTCGAGCTCCGGCTCGGCCAGCGCGGTGGCGGCCAATCTGGCGGCGGCAGCTATCGGCACGGAGACTTCCGGGTCGATCATCAGCCCGGCCAGCCAGAACGGCATCGTCGGGATCAAACCGACAATCGGCCTGGTGAGCCGGGCCGGCATTATCCCGATATCGCATACGCAGGATACGGCAGGCCCCATGGCCAGAACGGTAGCCGATGCAGCGGTACTGCTGGGCGCTCTGACCGGCGAAGACCCGAATGACGAGGTGACGCACGGCAGCAGCGGCCAATATTACACGGATTATACGCCGTTTTTGGATGCCGAATTTCTCCCGCAGGCGAGAATCGGTATTCCGAGGTTCTACTATCAGGATCTGGATAAAGACCGGCTGGATATTATCGAAGCCGCCATCAGGGTGCTGAAGGAGAAGGGCGCCGAAATCATCGATCCCGTCGAATTATCCTGCGAGCAGGCGGAGTGGGATGGGCATGTGATGACCCATGAATTTAAAAAAGGGGTCAATGACTATCTGGCCCGTTTGCCGGAATTCGTTCCGGTGCATTCTCTCGAAGAGGTGATCCGGTTCAATGAGGAGCATGCGGATACCTGCCTCCGCTATGGGCAGGATGTTCTGATCCACTCGGAGGCCACCAGCGGCACGCTGACCGAAAAAGAGTACATCCACAGCCTGAAGCGAAGTGTCAGTCAGGCAAGGCAGGGGCTGAACGAGGCTTTCGAAGAGCATAAGCTGGATGCGCTCTTGTTTCTGGGAAATGAGGGGGGCGATGACCTGGCGGCACGGGCCGGGTACCCGGTCATTACCGTGCCGGGCGGATTCGCTGAGCGCGGAATCATTGCACCCGGAGGTTATACCACCAAAGGACCGCAGGGGATTACTTTTATCGGCCGGGCATTCAGTGAGCCGACATTGATCAAGATCGCTTACGGCTATGAACAGGCCACCAGGCACCGGGTGCCTCCCGTTCTGGAGTAGGCAAGGGGATTGGATATGAAGGCGCAGAGGCCGGAGGAGGAAGTGGCGTTTCCCTTTTTTGAAATTACGTTTCGGTAAGACTCTTGGAATTAGGGATGACGTTTCAAGTAACGCCGCCGCGATTGCCCTACCAGAAGGATGGAAACGAACAGTATTCCCAGGCTGGCCGTCATGGGTTGGCCGTAAAACCAGCTCTGGACGATCCGGCCGACGGCAGCCAGCCCAAGAACGAGCGATAGCAGGATAAAAGGGTCCAGCCTGCGTTGTAGTCCCTTGCTGAACAGGAATTTGATGCCCCCGATCACTAGTGCCGACCAAAACAAGATCATCAAGACGGCTGCCGAACCGAACAAGGCGAAATTCAAGCGGGCTACCCCCTTTCCAGGAAAGTGATGTATGATAGCAGTATAGCTTTCGTCCCATAATATGTAAAACGACAACCGGAAAGGGGGCAGCTCATGCATTCCCAGCTTGCCATTAAATATCCGCTGCGGGCAAAATTTTTGATCGGCATGGGTGCTTTTCTCGTGATTACAGTTCCCCAGATTTTCAATTCACCAGACGATTCTTTGGAGAGAGCCATCTTCGTATTACGAATATTATTGCTTTTATTTATTGCAGGGGCCATTACGGTTGCACTCTTCCGCTCGGCAGGCAAACCCAAGTCACTGCTGCTCGAACCGGGAAAGCTTGTTCTGGAAGGTAAGGAAGTGGCCGCCGCGGGCATTCAGGGCGTATGGATCAACGAGCGCTGGTACGGGATCAAGCTGAAGCAGCGGCGGATCGTGCCGATGAAGCTGTGCTTTGTCCTGCAGTCCCGTCAGCCCGCCGGCGAGAAGGAGCTTCTCCAATGGGCAGAAGATAATGAAATCCCCGTGGAACGGAGATTTTTTATCCGGTGGATGTAGCCTGAAATAGCCGCCTTGCAGAGATTGCCTCTCCGCTAGCCTGGTTGCGACAAACCAAGCTAGACCAGCTTCAGCTTCTCCAGATTGCTGCGGATGACGCCCCAGGACGCGGCCAACCGACCGCGTTCATCTCCACTAAGATTTAGCTCGATCATTTCCAGGATCCCGTCGCTGTGAATAATCCCCTGGACACCGACATAGACGCCGTGTTCGCCATATTCTCCTTCGAGGATGGCCAACACGGTGATTATTTTAAGAGATCAGAAAGTATAAACTACCGAGGCTAAACATCCTGATCTTGCAAGAAAAACTTCCGCTAAACGCGGTCTGTCTTCTAAAGAATGTACGTCGATAGACGTTTTTCTTATGCTCGCCGTTCAGGATCGAGCGGTGATGTGGGTGATGGCACTGCCGATGCCCAAATGCGTCGATCCTTTGCGGGTATAGATTCCCGAAGTCACCCTATGGGGGATTTCGGCCAAGGAAGAATATGGAGCTCCCGCCTGCGCCTCCACCAGGCCAGCGATTTCAGGCGAACCCACCTTTTGCACATCGTAGTGCTCACTGAACTGCCCAGTATGGCAATCAGCTCATGCCCATTGGCCCGCTTGAGGCCGGCATACACCGCTGAGCTGAGAATAATTTCGTACACCACGAACGTAAACACGTCGGATCGGGACACGACCCAAACCGTAAACTCGGAACGCCGGGGCCTCCCTTGGTCTTTCTTCATTCCTTTCCTCCTGCCCTGTGCCCTGGGAGATATCTATCGTGGCACCTTGAATCGTGGAATCATATTATTTTATGGAAAATCAAGCTTGGACTATTCGCTCCTAACGCGGTGTGGAAGGTTTCTGGCCGGCTTCGCTTACTCGGCGTACCTTGATCAATGGGAGGGAACATAAAATATGGGCGGCGGTGCAAGCCGTCTTCAGCATATTGCGGATGGCGGATGGTAATAAATATAGTACACGGTAAATCGGGAGCGGCCTTATCGGGATGGGGCTGCTCTTTGCCATGATCAGGTGCAGAGGGGGAATCGAAGTTGGGGTAACGAAGAAACAACGTCCGTTTCTATCGCGTACGATCAGACAAGCCTTTGAGGTAAAGAAGGTTGCGCTTCCGTGGAACCGGGCTTTGAGCGCCGGCTTGTGCATTGGCCTGCCATCCTTGATCGGATTTTGGCTCGGCCAATTTCAGTATGGGATGCTGGCAGGAACGGGGGGATTCGCCTATCTGTACGTGGCGAGTGAACCGTACGCGTTAAGGGCCCAAAAAGTTTTGCTCGCTGCCCTGGGCCTGACCTTCTCCGTGGCAGCGGGTACGCTGCTGGCTTCCTATCCGCTCCTCGCCGCCTTTGTTCTGGGCTGTCTCGGGGCAGCAGCGACCTACCTGTTCGGCGTGCTGAAATTTAAAGGTCCGGGAGCGTTGTTCTTTGTGCTCAGCTTTACGCTGGCCACGGGGATGCCGCCCGACCCTTCCCAGGCGTTCTCCCGCGGCGGCCTGGTTTTTCTCGGGGGTATGCTGGCCTGGTGTTTCGCTATGGCCGGCTGGCTGATCCGGCCGCACGGCCCTGAAATCGGCGCAGTCCGCCAGCTGTATCTCGATCTGGGCGCCATGATGGACGTCGCAGGCACCCGGGAATACAGCCGGGCCCGGCACCAGACGCTGCTGTCGATGTACAGCGCGGAAACCGCCCTCGCGACGGGCGGGCACAATCGGCACGGCGACGAAACACCGCGCCGGTTGTCCCGGATGTACTCGCTCGCGCACCACATTTATCTGCTGACGGACAAAATCCCGCTGGCAGACGGAGAAAGGCTGCCGCCCGAGCTCAGCGCCGCGGTCAGAAGGGCAGGGGAATCGTGCGGGCAGCCGGACACATGGAAGAAAGCCCCGCTGCCGGACGACCCGGATCCCCAAATCCTAGACCTGATGGACCTTGTCGCGCAGTTGGACGCCATTGTTTGCAGTTCGGCATCTGACGGGGAGCAGGGCCGCAAGCTGACCCGGATTCCGGTGCGAAGCATCCTGGCGGGCAATCTGGATAAGGACTCGATCGTATTTCTGCAGGCGATCCGGTTCGGTGTCATTTTGATGGTGGCAGCCGCTGCCGCATATGCGTTTCAGCTCAACAGGTCCTATTGGGTACCGCTCTCTTGCGCTTCAGTGATGCTCGGCGCCACCGTTATCGCCACCTTTCACCGGGCGATTCAGCGATCCCTTGGGACGATATTCGGCATCCTCATCGCCAGTGCGATATTATGGACCCGGCCGGAGGGCTTCGTCGTATCCATTGCGATCATACTTTTCACTTTCTTTACGGAGCTGTTCATCGTCCGCAACTATGCCCTGGCCATGCTGTTTATTACGCCCAACGCACTGCTGATGGCGGAGACCAATACCCGGATACATAACTTCGGCTATTTTGCCGGCGCGAGGCTGACCGACGTGCTCGTCGGCAGCGTCATCGGCCTGATCGGCGTGCTGCTGGTCGGCAGCCGCTCGGCTTCCAGCCGGATTCCGTATCTTCTCGGCCGTACGATCCGCAGCCAGGCACAGTTTCTGGCGCTGCTGTTCATTCGGCAGCCTGCAGGCGCCGCAGCGGAGCAGAGCGCTCAACAGCGCTCCATGCGAAGGCACCTGTCCAATCTGAGGACGGTGTATCAGACCGCGCTTGGCGAGATTCCGCGCAGTGAGGAGGAGCTGGAGAAGCTGCTGCCCGTGATCTGGTCGCTGGATCAGTTCGGATACGTGCTGAATTCCTATGCGCTGAGCGCTATTCGGCCTGTCCTGCCCGACGTTGAGCTGGGAGTGGTGCTGCTCCATCTCGAGAAAATGGCCCAGTCCGCAGAGCAGCGGCGGGAGATAGAGAAGGGGCCGGAAGGGCCGGACGGGCTGGAGCTTCCGCTGGTTCCGGATATCGGGCAGGAGCTCGCCGATCTCCGGCATGCGCTAAACGGGCGGTGAACGGGAGGAGAGGAAAGGTTGGGTAGATAGGGAGGATCGGGAGATTGGAAATACCGGAAATACCGGAAATACCGGAAAGCGTGAACGCAAAATTAAGGACTCCCGTTCATAGGGAAGCGCCAATCATTACAAAAAACAGCCCTCTTCCCATGACAATTGCCTGGAAAAGAGGGCTGCTTCGTTTAACGCGTCAAACTTTGGTTTACAGATTTAGTAAGCCAAAGTGTAGAGAGCTTTGATGTGGGACAGGTAACGGATGTTACTTGCTTCCTTCATCAGGGATGCAGGCAAACCTTTGAGGGACGTGTTGCTTTCGCCGATGGTAGCTACGGCGTCTTTGCGTCCAAGGCTTGCGAGCGTACCGGAGTTCACCGGAGCAAACGTTTCGAATGCATGGTTATCGAGCAGGGCGTACAGGTTGTAGCCGATCAGCTCGCCCATTTGCCAAGCGATTTGCGCTGTCGGCGGTTGTGGACGTCCGCTTGGATCAAACACAACGGCGCTGTCCCCTGCCACAAACACGTCCGGATGGGAAGTGGATTGCAGGAATTCGTTGACGGTAGCGCGTCCGCGGTTCACTTCGAGGCCGGATTCGCCTACGAGCGGGTTACCTTGCACGCCGCCTGTCCATACGAAGGTGTTGGTCACGATCTTTTGACCGTCTTTCAGGTCAACTACGTTGCCTTCCACGTTCGTTACAGGCAAACCTGTCAGGAAGGTTACGCCGCGTTTTTCCAGACTGCTTTGCGCGCGCTCGATGAGCGGGTCAGGCAGTACAGGCAGGATTTTAGGGCCGGCTTCAACCAGAAGCAGTTTCACTTCGGCTGGGTTTACGCCGTATTTTTTAGCCAAACCAGGCATGATATCAGCGATTTCGCCGACAAGCTCAACGCCGGTCAAGCCGCCGCCGCCGATGAGGATCGTTGCGTCAGCTTCATTTTTGGTCTTGGAGTATTCACGGATGCGGTCTTCGATGTGCTTGTGGATGTTCAGGGCGTCTTCTGCAGATTTCAGCACGAAGCTGTACTGCTCCAGTCCCGGAATGCCGAAGTAAGCCGTTTTACTTCCGAGTGCGACAACCAAAGCGTCGTAGGACAGCGTGGAGCCGTCGGAAAGTTTGATTTCTTTGCTGTCCACGGAGAAAGAGTTGACCGTAGCGATCTTCAGGTCGACTTCTTTGCCTTTGAACAGTTTTTCCAGCGGCATGGTGATCGCTTTCTCAGCAATGCTGCCTGCAGCCAGACGGTGCAGCTCGGTGATGATTTGATGCGTAGAGTATTGGTTCACGACCGTAACCCGTGCTTGATCTTTGTTCATATATTTGCGTACGGTCTGAGCAGCAAGCAAGCCGCCGTAACCGGCACCCAAAATGACAATATGTTTTGACATGGTTTTTCCTCCGTCCTTACTGGTTAGATGTATAAAAGATTATTGTTGTTTTGCTTTTTCCGCAGAGATTTGAAGGTAAGCGTTCAGGAACCGGAAGATTTTTTGGGCTTGCGGATCCTTCAGCATCTTAAGCAGACCAAAAAGACCGATAACTTCGTTACTGTCTTCAGCGCGGTCTTTCGCTTCGATGACATTAGCGGCCAGGTTCTTCACCGAATGCTTCACAGGCTCCACAATTTCGGTGATGGCACCAACGGTGTCGCTCTTCAGCACTTTGTCGGTAGCGAAGGATTGAGCGAAGTCATAAGACTTTGTCAATACATTCACAAGCTCAGTCAGCTTTGGAAGCTGGTCGACCAGAATCGTAAGGGATTCCTGCACCTCAGGTTTGAGCAGCTGGTCCAGCACGTCGTTTTGTTCTTTGCCGACAGACACGTTCTGTGTCTCTTGTTCAGAAATTGCTTCTGACATGTCCATTTCTCCTTTGCGTAAGCAGTTGTGCTTAAGTATTTTTATAATGAAAAGGAGCTCATAGACTCCCTTCGAAGGAGTGTCTACAAGCCACAAGACCTTTTCCGTCCGAAAAGGCCTAGTCACTATCGTCCTCCTAATGTTAACATAAATGATCGTAAAATGGACCACTTTACGAAAGAAATGTGAAAAAATATACATGGTACCGCCGCCATCGATTGGAAAAGAGCTTACAGGCCGGGCATCCAGCGGAGCGGACCTGCCTGTTCCATTTGTTTAAAGCATTTTCCAAACGGCCGCGCGCTATGCATCGGCGGGATTATTTTTCGATGTGTGACGGGGAAAATCCTTCGCTCTGAAATGAAAAAGCCAACTCCCCAGTTAAGGAAATTGGCTTATCTGTCGCCTGTTGCAGGAGTACCTGCAGGGAAGGCGTTATTCTGCTTCGCGTGAATCATGGGATCATTCCTCCGGATTCAAGGGATCGGGTACCGAATCTACGCCAGCAGGTGCATACTTCCGATACTGTTTCAGCATGAAAATCCGCCAGCGGAGGATCATGCCAAAGGCCAGAATGAAGAACAAGGCGCCGGTCTGCGGAATCGATACATATTCCTCAATCACCTGGTGCAGCAGCATGCGGACGGCCAGCAGGGCGAAGAGGATGACGATAAAGCTCTTAGAGCGCTGTGCAAACACCTGTCCTCCGCTCACTTCGAACTTGGTGCTGCGCATTAACGGATAGGAGAACAGGAACCACCCGACCAAAAAAGCGATGAGCGCCCACCATAACGGGATTCTCACGGCCGGGGCGACGAACATGAGGAAACCGGTCGCCATGCCCATCGGCGGAATTAATATTTTCTTTATCGTAACGGGTCTGTGGCTGGCCTTGAGACGGATGAGTATGGTCATCAGGGCCAAAACCAACGTCCCAATGGTCGTTCCAATTTGCAAATACAAGGGACTGATGTGAGGCACGTTCAAGGACTCCCCTCTTGTCAATATAATCAATCACATCTAATAGTATATCACACAAATAGAGAAGTAAACTTGAACGTCATATGACATCTTTACCGGGCCAAAAGCGCCAGCCGTTCCGGCGATTACGCGCCGGATTCCAGTCCTTTCAGAAAGGCTCTAAGAACAAAATTCAGGCTCTCGTCAAAATCCAGCTGCATTCGGAAGCCTTTGTTCTGTTCCAGGGAGGCAAAGCCGTGCAGGAGGCTCCGCAGTCCGCGGATCGTATGCAAGGTGTTCTGCTCCCCGAGACCGTAGGGTTCAAGAATCCGGATAAAGATGTTCAGCAGCTGTTCGCCAAACTTCGCGACTTCCGGGGACTCCGACGCATCGGTTTTATAGAAGGCCTCATAGAGGCCGGGGCGCTGGCGGGCAAATGCCAAATAGCTTGAGCTCAGGCTCAGGATCGCCTCCTCGCCCGATTTGCCGATGACCGCGTCGCGTATCAAATCGACCAGATGCTGCATGCAAAAAGCGGCAAGCGCGCTGCGCAGATCCGGCAGACCGTTCACATGGTTGTACAGGGAAGGGGAGCGGACGCCAAGCTTCTGCGCGAGGGCGGACAGCGTCAGGTTATCCAATCCCGCCTCATCGGCCAGCTCCGCCGCTGCGATCAGCAAGGTTTCACGGTCAAGCCCCAACCGGCGAACCATTAGACCGCCCCCTTCTTCAGGGCATCTTCGGCCCGGGAAATGGCGAGAGCCATTTTATCGGTCGGCTGCGGGATCATTTTGCCGTGGCCGACCGCCAGCCAGGTCGGATTCAGACCGGCCAGTCGTTTGGCGCTGGCGATGGAAGTCGCCTTGCTCCAGGTGGCCATCGCCGGGAAAGGGAACAGCGGCTGCATATGACCCGATACGGCCAGGGCAGCGCGGGTTTGGAAGGCGTCGCCCGCGATGAGGATGCCGCTGCGCGTGTCGTAGAACGCCATGTGCCCCGGCGTGTGCCCGGGGGAGGCGACCGCCAGCAGCGACCCGACCCGGTCTCCGTCTTCCAGCAGCACGTCGGGCTTCGTCGTAACCTTGCCCGGGGCGGGGATGGAGCCGCGAACCTGCTCCTGCGGCTCGCCGGGCTCGAGCTCCTTGCTGCCGGCGAGGAGGCGGCTGTCGCGGCGGGAAATATAAGTCTTAACTTGAGGCAGAGCCGCCTTCAGCAGGTCAAACGCTCCGATGTGATCGCCATGAGCATGGGTCAGCACCATCCGCACGATCGGTTTACCGAGGCGGGCTGCGGCTTCCTGGATACCTTTTACGCTGAAGGGCATACCGGCATCAATCAGGGTCAATCCGTCTTCTTCTTCAACCAAATATACATTAACGGGAAATAAGCGGGGCATAAAAGAAACCTGGGTTACTTGCTGAATCGTCGTGATTTTCATGGATAACTCCTCCTCTAAACTAATCTTATTAGTATAATAACTAATGACATTAGTTTTGGCAATACCCAATTTAGAAATTATAGGTGGGAAAGCGATATGGCTTGGAAAACATGCGGTGAGAACCTTGTGGACACTGGAACAAGAAGTATGAGTACCTGGTAGCTTGAGGACTAGGGAACTTGGGGACGTGAGGTATATAAGGAACATGTGGTACATGAAGTAAATGAAGTAAATGAAGTAAAAGAGGTATATGAGGAGCATGAGATAACATGCGATGCATAGTGCGACATGAGATAAAATGATATTAAAGGATAAAAAAGCGTTTTCAATTAGGAAGATTTATACTATAATACCTATTGTAAACCCTTTCATATGTCTAATCTGATTTGGAGCTCCTTCGTTGAAGGGCTCAATTTTTTTGTGTTTATAAGGGATTTGGCCCCGAATCCCTCATAGGTCCGCCGCTGCGATGCGCAGCGGCGGATTTTTTGCGTGTAACCGGGTGGTGAGGGGGGGAAGTCAGTGAAGTCAGTGCTGGAATGAAATAAGTGCAAATGTGCAACTATTTTGCCCAAAACCTCCTTTTGGGTGAAACAACTGCAATTCTGGTCGGAGCCCATTTACGAACTAGATCCACTTTTTGACCTGTTTGGTCGCCAGGCAGATGTTTTTTCAGAAAGTGAGAGTTTTCGGACCCTCGTGCCGTCTATAGATACAGATTGCTTTTGAGGCAGGGAGGATCGTCATGATAGACCCGAAACGGGAGAGCATGCTGATCGAGCAGGTGTTGGCGGGACACAAGGAGGTTTTTGCCGAGCTGGTCGATGCGCATAAAAACAAAATCTACGGTCTGCTCCGGAGTATGGGGGCCGGTCATCAGGATGCCCAGGATTACACGCAGGAGGCTTTTGTCAAAGCGTACCGCAAACTGGCCAGCTACCGCCTGGAATCGAGCTTTGCGTCCTGGCTGTATACGATCGCGGTAAATGTGCTGCGGGATGCAAGGAGGCGGAAGTCGTTTCCGCAAGCCCCGGAAGGGGAAGCATATCAGGCGGCGCGGGAGGAGAACACGCCCGAGAGGGATTTTCTTCGTAAGGAGACCCGGCTGGAGGCTTTGGAGCTGGTTCGGGAACTGCCCGAAAAATACCGTTTGGTGTTTCTGCTGCGGTACACAAACGAACTGAGCTATGACGAAATCGGAAACGTCACGGGTCTGACGGTGGACCAGGTTCGCAACCGGCTGCACCGGGCGAGAAAGCAGCTGCAAAAAAAGCTGAAGGGAAAGGAGGGGATCAGTCGTGAAATGCTTGAATCGTGCTCGGATGGAAGAGTTCATTCTTGAAGAGGCAACCCCAGTGTCCGGCCAAGGCAGCTACGTTCAGCATTGTGCGCACTGTCAGGCGCTGATGACGGAAGTACGTCAAGAGCAGGAAGCCTGGAGCCAGGCGCTGTACCCGGAGCGTTTGACGGAGGAATTCACCCGACAGGTGATGACTTCCCTGGCTGATGTCCCGATTGAGCCTGCAGCTGAGGAGGACGAACCGGACACGATCGTATTGAGAAAAAGGGTGCGTTCCCCGTTTATTCGCCGTGCCGCTCTGGCCGCAGCCTGCCTGCTGATCATCGCCGCCGCGCTGACCTTGTACGCGCAGCCTTCGATTGCGGATTGGGTGAGGTCAATTTTTGCGAGGGATAATGTTGCATCTGACTCCGGACTGTTGGATGCCAGGAAACTTGGTCTTGTCCAAAATCCGCATATAAAGGTAAAAGACAAAGGTTACACCTTAGAGATCGATGAAGTGGTGGTTGATCCAATTCGGATCATTATGGGTGTGAAAATTACTGATCCTCACGGGAAGCCCGTGGTCAATGAGGTGGATTGGAGTCAAGTTACCGTTAAGGATACCGAGGGTAGGGAAGTGGCGAAGCTTCATCCATTAGGAGGATCCGCGGTGATAGAAAATGTATGGTCGCTTCTATCGGACGGGGTCCAATCGGATACGCTCACCGTGGAAGGAAAGATCAATCAGATCGGAAACGAGTACTTTTCCAAGAGGATCGTAAAGGGACATTGGAATTTCAAATTTACCTTGGATATGAAACAAGCCAGCGCGTTGACCAGAGTAACGCCATTGGATCAGAAATATACGACACCAGATGGACTGCATCTACAGATGGAAAAGCTAGTTCGCACTCCGAGCGGTGTGAGACTTGAGCTGAGCACGTCCTTGGACGAGAAAGCAAAGAGCCGTTCTTCCGGATTGCCATGGGAGAAACAGGAACTGGCTTTTCACTTTGAAGACGAACAAGGAAACATCATATCCAGTGTTGATGGTGATGGAACGGGACCGACTTATGCAATGGGAATGCCACAGCGTGTTGTAAAATCAGATCAAGTTCGGTGGTCTTACACTTTTACTTATCTGCCATATGATCAAAAGAAGCTTCGATTTGTATTGGATAATTACACGATACCTATCCATAGTGACGGAGCAATCTCATTTACGCCGCAGGACGTTAACGATCATCCCGTTACTTTCAAAGATCAAGGAGATATGATCAGACTAAGCGGATTCCAGATCGGCCAAGACCCTAACTACCAAGAGAAAAAGGTGGCAGGCCTGATTTCCATGACAGGAACGTTTACCAATGGATTTAATCAAGATGAGTGGGTGCTAAGAGATCAAGATGGGAATGAATATCCTATTGATTTTCGAGGAGCGGTCCAAATGGGTAAAATCCGGGAAGCCGACGGCGACCCCGGCTTCATCGTCGAAGGCTTAACGGCTCTTCCCGAAAAAGCGACCCTGATCCGAAAGGTCACCGACAAGTGGTACAACAACATCAATTGGTCCTTCGAATTGCCGAAGGGCGAGCCCATCAAGGGGCTGGAAAACGTGAATCCGGAGGATTATTGGGAAGCTCCGTGATGTATGCTCTGTCCATTGCGAAAACCGAATCGTTGTATAAAAAAAGCCCCTACCGGCCGCTGCTGGCTGATAGGGGCTTTGATGTCTTTAAGGCCGTTAACTTATTCGCTCAACCGGCCGCTTAGCACATCATAATCAAAGGTGACGCGCAGTGGGCCCTGCTCAGCAGCCTTCCGAATCGCTGCTTCCGGAACGCCCCAGGAGAGCGGGCTCATGCGCAGAAGATGTTCCAAGGCTTCCCCGGCGACGAGCATGTCGTATTCCACATGCTGAATATCGATGCCGCCAAACTTCCGGCCGAACAATTCAGAGGTGCGCCCGGTAGCCGGAACGTGCCGTCCGGTGGTGCTGACGGTAGCGGAAGCTGGCCGGTCAACGGTATACCCGTCGGCAGAAGATGGCCGATTTTCATCCCCACCATGGAACATTGCGCGGATTTCCTGCAGATAGCGGCTCCCCGGGATGACTTTGATCATCAGGCCATCATGCCGGAGTAGGCGCTGGAACTCCTGGTAGTTCGCCGGAGACAAGATGTTAAGGATGACGTCGAACTGCCGGTCGGCGAACGGGCTGCCGGCCAGATCGGCCGCACACCAGATGGCGGGGGCGCCCGTTTTGCCGGCAAGGCGAATCCCTTCTTTGGCGATATCCATGCCTATGCCCAGGATGTCCGAAGCATCCGGTATCTGTAGAGCAGACAGAATCGCCGCCAAATGGGAGCCCTCGCCGCACCCCGCATCCAAAATGCGGAGTTCCCCTGATCGGGAGGGGGCCACATCTTCAATTTTATCGCGAATCGCATCAATCAGCGGGTCAAACAAGCCGTGAAGGCTGGTTTCCCTCCGTGAGGTAAACAATTCTTTGTTGTATTTGGACCGCACGGCGTGCGGAATCAAGTTGACGTAACCGTCCTTGGACAAGTCAAAACAATGCTTACTGCCGCAGATCATGCTGCGTGATCCGTCCATTTTCAAAGGAGTAGAACAGATCGGGCAGCGAAACAGGTGCTCATGCCGGGATATCAGTCCAGCGAGCACGGTTAATTTAGCGTTGTGCACCATAAACACCCCATTCATTCGTTTAGCGTTGAATGAAAAAGGCACAGACAAATAAACCCTCGTCAAAATGTTTTTAAAAACGGGGTCATCGTTATCTGTACCTTACATCAACGGTAACGAATAAACTGAATGATCATAGTTTGCACGACCTCTTTTGCGCAGGATTTGGGAGCCTGCCGCCTTAGTTCAAAAGGACAGGGTCCCGCTATAGTATAACAAACTCTTCACAGCCGGGAAAACCTTCTCTGGATCTGCCAGGAGAGGAGGTTTAATCCATGGAGATTTAAGTCACACTAAGCATACTGGACCGGGGGAAGAACGGTTACGGCGGATTCGTTCACGTCCTTTATTATTTTTCAACGGGAAAACGTCCCAAACCCTGGCAATCCGGTTGACACAAGCAACTGTAAACCATATAATTACAGTAATAAGGGGGAGCGAAAATGAATAGTGAGTTCAACATTGCCGTCCATTGTTTAACCCTTCTTAGCTTGAAAGAAGAACGAATGGCTAACAGCGAAGAGATTGCCAAGAGTGTCTGCACGCATCCGGCACGGATTCGGAAAGTGCTTGGACTGTTGCGCAAACAGGGATATGTAACGACCAAGGAAGGTGTCGGCGGGGGCTATTTGCTGAATCCGGGCACCGAGAAGGTCACATTGGGTGATTTGTACCGCCTGCTTGCAAGAGGATCCTTGAAACCGAGCTGGTGTTCAGGTGGAGAGGAGCTGCCTTGCGAAGTGGCTTCCAATATCGAAGGAATTATGGATCAGATATACAGCGGCGGAGAAGCCGCGCTGGAGCGATATCTGGATGGCATTACGCTGACGGATGTCATTAATCAGATCGAGGAAGCGGGCAGCGCGGCAAACCCCACGTAATGAACAGAATGGAACGACAGGAAGTCCGGCGTAAGCCGGGCTTTTTTGTGCTGTTCCGGAGTGCGGCACGAACCTTCAGGTTCGTATATCACTTGAAAGTGCCTTCTTCCCGCAAAACGATGAGTGGTGGATAATACTGTTAAAAGAACCGGGGAGGGGAGTTATCATGAACGATTCTGTTAAGGTAGAGGTGCTGCATACCGGCCGATTGAAATATGACCGCTCGCTCGCATTTAAGGAACTAGACAGCATACCTCCGGTGAATCAGCGGGGCGAACAATTCCAGTCCGAAGTTCCGCTGTCCAGCTATTTGATTGAGCATCCCAGTGGACAGCGCGTTGTAGTCGATGCCGGATGGCATCAGGATATACGAAACCAGCCAGAGCATCACCTGGGTAGCGATTTATGGCAGTTCATCGAATACGATTTGCCTGCCGGCAGCTCCATCAGGGAACAGCTGCAGGCGCGTGGGCTGACCCCGAAGGATATTGACCTCGTCGTCATCAGCCATCTGGACGTGGATCATATCAGCGGCCTTGGGCTGCTGCAGGGGGCGGGGCGTTTTATCGTCAGTCAGCCGGAATGGGAGTTTGCGGCCGTGAGCCAGGAGGCATGGCACCGGGGAGTGCCCGTAACGCCGTTTTCCCTTCAGCCGATTCCGTATGGCCCGTATCAGTCGGGTCTGGATGTTTTCGGCGACGGCCTGCTGTATTTGGTTCATACCCCGGGGCATACGCCGGGCCATTTGTCCATCTTGGCCAAAGTGGAAAAAGGGTGGCTGCTGCTGGCCTCCGACGCAGGGTACGCGGAAAGATCCTGGCAGGAGATGATCCTGCCGGGGATTACGTCGGATCCCGATCAGGCGATGAAATCGCTGCAGTGGGTTCGAGACTTTTCCATGAGAGAGGACTGCGTCGCAGCGCTGGCCCATCATGAGGCGAAGCCGATTCCTATGCGGTTTTAAACCTCAAATAAACAGATATTGTGCTGGGTGGAGTGTCCCTTTTCTTGGAAAATGGCCCTGGGTGCGCTATATTGAACATAAAACGCATTCGAAAACATTCCAAAGGAGGAAGGGCTATGTGCAGAAATATCAAAACGCTGTTTAATTTCGATCCGCCGGCCACCGATGAAGAGATTCAAGCGGCATCCGTACAGTATGTGCGCAAGCTGTCAGGCTTCCAGAGCCCGTCGAAGGCGAATGAAGAAGCCTTTAATCTGGCGATAGCGGAGGTCGCCGCGGCGTCCAGGAAGCTGCTGGACTCGCTGGTTACGAACTCCAACCCCCGCGACCGCGAAGTGGAGGCCCAAAAAGCCCGCGAGAGATCGGCGAAGCGGTTCGGAACGGCAGAGGCGTAAGCGGTGTGGTTAGGCAGTGCGAGGCGTATGAGACGGCTTAATGGACGCTTTCTTGGGCAAGCGGCGGAATGAAGCCATGGGTCACGCGTGCCTAATATCCGAATAAGGCAAATCCTCTGCCTTAAGGCGAAGCGAGTCCGCCATGTGAGCATGGTTGACGCCGCACTGAAGCAAAACCGAAGAGCGCCCCGGTGAACATTCCGGGGCGCTCTTCGTTCTGCCTTTACCGACAACAGGCGGATAGGGGAGTCATATCATTAACGGCTGGTTTTTGAGGACTGCCTGCCACTTTCCGTACAGCTCCCACGGTTTGCCGGATTCCAGCAGCGCCTTGCTCGTATAAAGGCCCTCCTCAACCGACTGCACCCGATCCGCCAAATGCAGGCGCACCGCCGCATTCAGCAGCACCTGATAGATAAAGGCCATATCGCCCTTGCCCTGCAGCACCTGACCGGTTACCGCCGCCTGCTCGGTGGGCGTCCAGTCGACCTCCGGCAGAGGTGTATCCAAGCCGAAGCTCTCCGGATCAATGATTTGGAGCGAAGTCTCCCCGTTATCGATCCGGTAGGTCCGAGTCGGGCGGTGGATGTACAGTTCATCCGAGCCTTCGCTTCCTTGGATAATCATCGCCCGCTCATAGCCAAGGTTCATGATGAGCCGGCCGAGCCGGTCAAAGACCGTGTTGTGGTACACCCCGAACGTTAAGAAAGGGGAGTGCCCGTAATCCGCAAACTTCTCGGCCGTATTGAGCACGGTCCGCATGCCTAGCTCCTCGCGAATGGGGCGAAGCTTCGCCAGCGGAGGACACCAGGCCTCGGCATGGGCGTACAGCACGCCGGTCTCGCGGGCCGCTTTCAGGCACAGGTCCCTGGACAGCGACGGTCCGGAAATGCCGGTCGCGGCAAAAACATCGGCCAGCGTCGTCCCCCACTTCGGCGGAAGGGACGCCGACCCGTGCAGGGTAACAGGCAGTCCGGCTGCAGCCAGTACAAACGAGGTAGCGATTGTGGACATAAAGGACGACTTTCGGCCATCGTACGGGCCGGCGCAGTCGATGCCCTGCGGAATATCCGAACGTTCGACGTGTTTTCGCAACACCGTTACGAAGGCTTCCAGCTCTTCGACGCTTTCCATTTTAATGCGCTCGGCGATAAAAAACGCCCCGATCTGGGCGGGGGTGGCGGTCACGCCGAGGATCGCCTCGGCCGCCTGGAGGGCTTCCTCATACGTCAGGTCCCGGGCGCCACGCTTGCCCCGGCCGACTTCTTTTAACAAATGGATCATGGTTTCTTGGCACCTCCTGAACCGGATTCCTGAAGCAGCTGATACAGCTTGACGATGGAGGTTGCGACGTCCACCATTCTTTTCCGTTCATTCATCGCCTGCTTGCGCAGGACGTCATAGGCTTCGGATTCTGTTATATTTTTAAGTTCGCAAAGAATCCCCTTGGCCATATCAATCCATTTTCGTTCCTCGATGCGGGCGAGAAGCTGCTTGCGCTCGTTCTTCCACTGCTGCCGTTCATAGAAGCGGGCGGAACTGAAATGCAGCGACCAATGCAGCTCGTGCGCTTTCATGGTCGGAAATAAAAGCCCGTCAATGATGACATCATCCTCACATGATTCAAGGGACATAGAGGCGGCCATATCGCTGCACCACCAAAGAACCGGCGTTTGTTTGTGTTTCTCGAGCTTGGTGCACCAAGCCTTGATCTCGGAGACCGGAAGGTGAAGCACCGCGCCTTCCGCATCCCCGATTCCGGCGAGAGCCTGCTCCTCATCGCGTGCCAGATGGACTTGGTACCCATAGGAACGAAGGATAAACTCCGGCAGAAGCGTCCTGTTATCTGAATCACTTCGCTCTGAGGGAGGGGCCTGGCGGTGGATAACCAGCAATGAACGCATGCATAGACGCTCCCTTCTTAATTCAATCCAGTCAGAGTTTAAGATGAGTGTAACAGACCTTATGTAAATTTATATAACATAAAACAAGGTGACATGTCGATAACCAAATGAAAATGCGGGTCTCATGTTAAATATGTTGACAAACGTTCAGGGGATAGTGTATATTTCCCTCAAGAACTTTATAACAGCCGGATACAACGGTGTATCCTTTATAGCGGCAATGAAGCCTGCTTTCGACTCCTGAGCCAGAGTGCGTCCACTCTGTGCGAAAGACCGAAGGCGGGCTTTTCTGGTTTTTGGTACAAGATTCAAGAGATTGGACTATTGAGGGGAGCGGAAGAGACATGGCGACGAAAAAGCTGGTTATGGTCGGCAACGGCATGGCGGGGGTCAGAGCGTTGGAGCATCTGCTGAAGCTGGCGCCGGATGCCTATGAAATCACGATTTTCGGGGCGGAGCCTTATCCCAACTACAACCGGATCATGCTGTCATCGGTTCTGGCGGGCGGTGCAGATATTCAGGAGATTGTGATCAATGATTGGGACTGGTACAAAGAGAACCGGATTCAATTATATGCCGGGCACATGGTGACCCGAATCGATACGAAAAACCGCGTCGTATTCTCCGATCAAGGCGCGGAGGCGCAATATGACGTGCTGATTATGGCGACGGGCTCCAATCCGTTCATGCTCCCGCTTCCGGGCGCGGATAAGGAAGGGGTGATCGCCTTCCGGGATATTAAGGACTGCGAGACGATGATGGAGACGTCCCAAAAGCACAAAAAAGCCGTGGTCATCGGCGGCGGACTCCTGGGTCTCGAAGCGGCGAGAGGGCTGCTGCACCTCGGCATGGACGTATCGGTCGTCCATATCCACCCTTATTTAATGGAACGGCAGCTGGACGAAACCGCTTCGCGGATGCTGCAGCGGGAGCTGGAAGCCCAAGGGATGACATTCCTGCTGAGCAAGCATTCCGAATCCATTATGGGACGCAAGCGGGTCAAGGAGCTTCGCTTCACCGACGGCACCCGGGTCGATGCTGATCTGATCGTCATGGCGGTGGGCATCCGTCCGAACGTGGCTCTGGCGAAATCCACAGGCCTTGAGGTCAACCGGGGGATCGTCGTCAACGATTATATGGAAACGAACATTCCGGGCATCTACGCCGTCGGCGAATGCGCGGAGCACCGGGGTATCGCCTATGGGCTGGTCGCTCCCCTGTATGAACAAGGGGCCGTGCTCGCTAAACGGCTTGCGGGCGTGGATACCGCCGGTTATGCCGGCTCCGTGACTTCCACCAAGTTGAAAGTGTCGGGCGTGGACGTGTTCTCCGCGGGGCATTTTGCCGAGCCGGAGGGTACAAGGGCTCTGCGCTACCAAGACGAAGTGGAAGGCGTGTATAAAAAAATCGTCATCCACGACGACCGGCTCGTCGGCGCCGTCCTGTTCGGGGACACGGGCGACGGCTCCAAGCTGTTCTCGCTCATGAAGAGCAGAGAATCGGTCAAGGGCCGGGAAAAGGAGCTGCTGCTCGGCTTCGCCGTCGGCGCCGAGTCCGCCGCTTCGCCGGAAGAACGGCTGGCCGGTCTTCCGGATGACGAGATCATCTGCGGATGCAACGGCGTCACCAAGGAGACGATCAAGGACGCGATCTTGAACAAAAACTGCACGACCGTGTCGTCGGTCAAAGCCTGCACCAAGGCGTCCGGATCTTGCGGCGGCTGTAAACCGCTCGTCGAGGGTCTGGTTCAGCTCTATGCAGGCGATGCGGCAGGGGAACCGGACAAAGAAGGCATTTGCGGCTGCACGACGCTGAACCGGGACGAAATCGTCGCGGAAATCACCCGGATGGGCCTGAAGTCCATCAAGGAAGTGATGAACGTGCTGGGCTGGAACAATCCGGAGGGCTGCTCCAAGTGCCGTCCGTCGCTGAACTACTATTTGGGTATGCTGTTCCCCGATTCCTATAAGGATGAAAAAGAATCCCGGTTCACCAACGAGAGATACCACGCGAACATTCAGAAGGACGGCACCTATTCCGTGGTGCCGCGGATTTACGGCGGCGTCACTTCCCCGTCCGAGCTGAAGAAAATCGCCGAGGTCGCCGAGAAATTCGACGTGCCGATGGTCAAGTTTACCGGCGGGCAGCGGATCGACCTGCTTGGGGTCAAAAAAGAGGATCTCCCGAAAATGTGGGAGGAGCTCGACATGCCTTCCGGCCATGCTTACGGCAAAGCGCTGCGCACGGTCAAAACCTGCGTTGGCTCTACGTTCTGCCGGTTCGGCACGCAGGACTCCATCGGGATGGGCATCCGGCTCGAGAAAGAGCTTGAGCGCCTGAATACGCCGGCCAAGGTGAAGCTGGCCGTGTCCGGATGCCCGCGGAACTGCGCGGAAGCGACCATCAAGGATTTTGGCGTCGTGGCCATCGACGGCGGTTGGGAGCTTCATGTCGGCGGCAACGGCGGCGTGCATGTCCGGGCAACCGAACTGCTGTGCGTCGTGAAGACCGAGGATGAAGTGGCCGAATGGGCGAGCGCCTTCATTCAATATTACCGCGAGCAAGCGCAGTGGAACGAGCGGACCTCGGTCTGGATCGAGCGGGTCGGGCTGGACAGCGTGAAGAAGGCGCTGGAGAAGAAGGAAGATCGCGAAGCGCTTCACGCCCGGTTGAAGCTGGCGCTCAGCGTCCAGAAAGATCCGTGGAAGGAAATCCTGTCCGACAACGGACTCCGCAAAAATTTCGAACCTCTGCCGAATGCAGAGGCTGTGAAGAACTAAGGGAGAACTAAGGGGGAAACGGGATGGTTAAACATCTGATCGGTAATATATCGGAAATCGATCCGAAAGGATCGCGGACGGTGGTGCTGGCGGGTACGGAGATTGCCTTGTTCCGCTTAACCGACGGGGATATTCTGGCGGTGGAAAACAAATGCCCGCATAAAGGAGGAAAGCTCTCCGAAGGCATGGTGTGCGGCAAGGATGTGCATTGTCCGCTTCACGACTGGAAAATCGACCTGCGCAGCGGATGTGTACAGGAGCCGGATACCGGCAAGGTCAACACCTATGAGGTTGAGGTGGATCCGGTAAGCGGGGCGATTTACTGCCTGACGGAATCTTAATGAGGGAAAAGGAGGAGCAGCCGATGGATTACGTTAAACCAGGCGAGGTTCTAAATGACATGATTGAGGCAGGCGCGAACAAAGCGAAGCTGGGTCCGGGGCAAATGCTGGTTCGCAGCATGCTTGCGGGGGCGATTCTGGCCTGTGCCACGACGCTGGCCTATACCGCTTCGTCCCAAACGAATATTCCGATGGCCGGTGCGCTTATTTTTCCCGTAGGCTTTGTAATCATCGTGCTGCTCGGGCTGGAGCTGGTAACAGGGAGCTTTGCGCTCATTCCGCTGGCGGTGCTGCAGAAAAAGGCCTCGGTCCGCTCCATGCTTGGCAACTATGGCTGGGTCATCCTCGGCCATGTGATCGGCTGCCTGGTCTATGCAGTGCTGTACGGCCTGACCGCCACCAAAATGGGACACGATATGAGCAGCCCGCTTGTCCAGACGATCATCAAGACGAGCGAAACGAAGACGCTGGGCTATAAAGCGCTTGGAGGAGAAGGCTTGCTGCTGGTCGTGATCAAGGCGATGCTGTGCAACTGGATGGTGACGCTGGGTGTGGTCATGGCGTTTACGTCCAAGTCGACCGCAGGCAAAATCGTAGCCATGTGGCTGCCGATTCTGATCTTTTTCGGCCAAGGATTTGAGCATGCCGTCGTCAATATGTTCGTCATTCCGGCCGGCATGATGCTCGGCGCCAACGTCAGTTTTGCCGATTGGTGGCTGTGGAACCAAATCCCCGTGCTGATCGGCAACTTCATTGGCGGCGCTTTGTTTACGGGTGTGGCGTACTACGTGTCCATCCGGGGGTTTGGCAAAAGCAAGTCCGGCGCGGTCGGAACGGCCGGGGCCCGCGGCTCCATGGAGGCGGCAGTCTCTGCCGAACACGGCCGATGATGCCGGGCATGGTGTCGATCGTCGGCGCCGGTCCAGGGGATCCGGAGCTCATTACGGTAAAGGCGCTCCGGCGGATCCAGGAGGCGGATGTCATCTTGTATGACCGCCTGGTGAACAAGGAACTGCTTGCATACGCAAAGAAGGGCGCGGCGCTCGTCTACGTCGGCAAGGCGCCGGGGCAGCACGCGGTGCCGCAGGCGGAGATCCATGAGCAGCTCGCTGCGTTCGCCTTCAAAGGCAAGCATGTCGTAAGGCTGAAAGGCGGCGACCCGTTGATCTTCGGCCGCGGCGGCGAAGAGGCTCAGGAGATGGCGGCGCGCGGCATCCCGTTCGAGTTCGTGCCGGGCGTGACCTCGGCGATCGGCGCTGCCTCCTCGGCGGGCATCCCGCTGACCCACCGCGGCCGCAGCGCCTCGGTCGCTTTTGTCAGCGGCTCGAGCTGCGCCGGCCGGGAGCAGGGTCCCCGTTGGGACCTGCTGGCCCAAGGTGTCGACACCCTGGTCGTGTACATGGGTGTCGCCGGCATGGCGGACATCTGCCGCGAGCTGATCGCTCACGGCCGGCCGCATTCGTCCCCGGCTGCGGTCGTCGAACAGGGGACGAGCGAGCAGGAGCGGGTCATTACCGGCACAGTGGGCAGCATCCACAAGCTGGCTTCCCTCATGCACGTCAAAAACCCGGCCCTGCTTATATTCGGTGAGGTGGTGCATGTGCGGGAGCAGCTGCTCCGCCTGGCTGAGGAAGCCGAGGAGCGGATCGGGTAGCATAGGAAGGCCGGGAGAGAGGAACGACCGAAGGGTTCCGGTCTAACCGAACGGCTGGCCGAAAAATAGGAAAGGACTGCCGTTAAGCAGGAAGGACTGCTTGGCGGCGGTTCTTTTTTTGTTTATCTGGCATCCGGGGTATGAGAGCCCCTGAGAGTCAGGATCTCTTTTTCTGAAAAAATTGAACTTCATTTAAACCGGATTTTAAAATTGAGATCAAGTAAGCTTCTTGCTTAGAAGGGCTCTGCCGCGGAGCAGGGCCTTTTGCTTTGGCAGCGATAGATGTTTTAGACCATGAAAGATTAAGCGTGTGAACACAGATTTCCAAGGCCGCGATGGATTAAGGAAGGGGCTTATCCCCTGCATCCTCTTGGAAGGGCACGAAAGAAAGGATGGATCTGGGCACCTTTAAACAGCCGTCGTTCATATTATTCCTATTGTACTCATCGGATTAATAATCTATAGTAAGATCAAAGACTTTACCTCTTTCTTAAAGGACGGTGAAACCCGATGAAAGAAATTCCGGAGCCTTATGTCAAAGCGAACCAGACCGGCATCGTGCTGTTCGTGATCCTGACCGCCGTGTTCAACCAGCCGTACATTTTGCTGGCGCTGTGGATCATTCAGGTGCTCGGGCTGCTGACAGGGAAAAATGCATTCGTGCTCCTGGCCAAACCTTTTCTGCGTGTCCAAGGTAAACCGACCCAAGCGCTGGAACTGCAGCGGTTCAACAATGTGCTGGCGGTGCTGTTTCTGACGCTGTCGCTGATCTTTTTTGCGCTGCAGCTGCCGGTGCTCGGGTATATTTTCGCGGGCATGCTGTTTCTGGCGGCATTCGCGGCCCTGTGCGGTTACTGTATTGGCTGTACGGTGTATTTTCAATACAAGCAGTTTAAGGCGAGAAGACGGCTTCATTCCTAAACAGGTTAAATATACAAGGGAAGCGGCGGTCGGTCGGCCCGTACACGTTTTCCATATCATCCAGGCGCTCGCAGGAGCGCTTTTTTGCTGCGTCCAATCTCCTTAATCAGCCGCAGGCAGTCGCAGAGAATAAAATAGGGTAATATATAGAATGAACTAAAGAAATGAATCTTACAGGCTGTATTTGGGCCGTTTTAATTAGGAGGTTCAATGAAAACTTTAGTTCAATCTATAGGGTATAAAGAATGTTATAGTTAATTCAGATTAGGACTTATTTTCTAATGAACAAGGAGTGGTGAATGGTGAATCCGGAAAATAAAAGCTTCTTCTATACAGGTACATACGCCCCTGAGGCAGAGAAGGGGATTTTCCTCTGTTCCCTCGATACGGAAACCGGGGAAATGGCCGTCGTGAACGGCCTGCCCGGCATTGCCAATCCCTCGTATCTGAGGCTGAACGCGGCGGGAGACCGGCTGTATGCGGTCAGCGAAACGGGAAGCGGCGAGATCTTCGCCTATTCGATCGACAACGAAACCGGCGAGCTGCATCTGCTGGATCGGATGCCGACGGAAGGGGCGGACCCCTGCTATGTTTCCCTGACCCGGGACGGGAAGTTTGCCATGGTGTCCAATTATTCCAGCGGCCATATCAATGTGTTCCGGATCGGCGAAACCGGCGGACTGGCAGAGATGAGCTCCATCGTCAAGCACAGCGGTCGCAGTATCCGGGATGACCGGCAGGAAGGGCCGCATCCGCACTCGATTTTTCAGGATCCGGACGGCCGGTTTGTACTGGTCTGCGATCTCGGGTTGGATGAAATCGTGCTGTACCGCCTCGAAGACGGCAAGCTGGTTACCCATGGGGAAGTGAAAACAACACCGGGAGCGGGACCGCGCCACTTTGATTTTCACCCGTCCGGCAAGTGGGCATACGGCATTAACGAGCTCGATAATACGGTGACGGTGTTTGCCTATAACGCACAGGCAGGGGAATTGAAGGTGCTTCAGAACGTCTCCACGCTGCCTGATGACTTTGCCGGGGAGAGCTTCTGTGCAGACATTCATATTTCCCCTTGCGGACGTTTTCTGTACGGGTCCAACCGGGGAGATGACAGCATCGTTCTGTTCCATATCAACGAGTCGACCGGTGAGCTGACCCCGGTGGATTGGGTATCCACGGGCGGCGAGTTCCCGCGCAATTTCGCGATCATTTCGGGATACCTGATAGCGGCAAACCAGAACACCGGCAATATGCTGTCGTACAAAATCGATTCGGATTCCGGGCGCTTGACCCCGACCGGTTTTGCGCTGGAGCTGCCGAAGCCGGTGTGTATTCAGCAGTGGGTGAAGGGCGAATAACAGGAGAATTTCTCAACAACCAAAACCAGGGTTCCATTTTATGGTTCCCCTGGTTTTTTTGATGTGATAAATTGGGGGTAGGCTCCCTCGAAGAATTAGATAGAACGGAGCGATGAAAGGGGGATATGATAATGAGGAAGCTCCGATGGCTCGATTACGCGATTGTGTTTGTCATCGTTTTTGGTATAGGCGTCATTAATATTGTCCCGCCAGCCAATTACGTTGTCATACTGGTCAAGCTCGCAGGATCCGCAATCCTGGTCAGTCTGGTGATCGGCACCGTCACGAACCTTATTTTCCGGTCTCGCAAGAGAAATTGATTTTGTGAAAAAAAGGTTTGACAGGCACGTTCCGGCTCACTACAATATAGCCATATAACATACTAATCAGGTAGGAATAATTACAAATTGTAGTTCTCACCGTACGGACGGAGGAACCTCTGGAATAGACGCAGACAGGTCAGATCATGACCGTGTTGTTTGCAGGCTGTTCTGGATTTTCCTCTGTCTTTTTTGCTTGACGAAACACCGGCCAAACCGAGGATCCCGATGGATCAATCTGGCCGCACATTTTATCACTGGGGGAGTGGGTCATATGGTACATGTATGGAAGAGAAAGCAAATGGTTAGGCGGGGAATGAGCGCAGGGCTGGCACTGCTGCTGACCGCTGCGCTTGCCGCCTGCGGAAATGGAAGCGGCAGCGGAAGCGCGGATAAAGAGGCGGGGGGCACCACTGAAGGAAAAAGCACGGAGGCGCAGGCGGACAGCTCGGCCAAACCGGTTGAACTGCTGAACGTCTCTTACGACCCGACGCGGGAGCTGTACGAGAACTACAACAAGGCTTTTGCGGCCTACTGGGAAAAAGAGAAAGGCCAGAAGGTCACAATTAAGCAGTCGCACGGCGGCTCGGGGGCGCAAAGCCGTTCCGTCATCGACGGACTCGAAGCGGATGTGGTCACGTTGGCGCTCGGCTATGACATCGACGCGATTCAGAAGAAAGGCCTGATCAACGAAGGCTGGGAAAGCAAATTCGAGCATAACAGCACGCCGTACAGCTCGACGATCGTGTTCCTGGTGAAAAAGGGCAACCCGAAGAACATCAAGGATTGGGGCGATCTGATCAAAGGCGACGTGGAGGTCATCACGCCGAATCCGAAGACGTCCGGCGGCGCCCGCTGGAACTACCTGGCGGCCTGGGGCTACGCCTTGAAGCAAAACAATAACGACGAGGCCAAAGCGCAGGAGTTCGTGAAGGAACTGTTCAAGCACGTACCGGTGCTCGACACCGGCGCCCGCGGAGCGACGACAACCTTCGTGGAGCGCGGCATCGGCGACGTGCTGCTGGCCTGGGAGAACGAGGCCATGCTGTCGGTCAAGGAGCTTGGTCCGGACAAATTCGACATCGTCTATCCATCGGTCAGCATCCTTGCCGAACCGCCGGTCGCGGTCGTCGACAAAGTCGTGGATAAGCGCGGAACCCGCGAGGTGGCTGAAGCTTACCTGAAGTACTTGTACTCGGAGGAAGGCCAGACGATCGCTGCGGAAAACTTCTACCGGCCGACGCTGGATAGCGTCAAGGAGAAGTTCAAGGACAAATTCCAGGACATCAACCTGTTTACGCTGCAGGATGTGTTCGGAACATGGGATGAGACGCAGCAGAAGCATTTTAGCGACGGAGGCATTTTCGATCAAATTTATACGCCTGGCAGCTGATCGGCACATGCAAGCCGAAGGCAGGAAAGGATGAACGGTCATGAGTCAAGTGAATGCGGCCCGGCGGAGGGTGCTGCCGGGTTTTGGGCTGACGCTGGGATACAGCGTGCTGTATTTAAGCTTGGTAGTGCTGATCCCGCTGTCGGCGCTCCTTCTGAATTCCACAGGGCTGAGCTGGGAGAAATTCTGGCATGTGGCAACCGATCCGCGGGTGCTGGCCTCCTACAAGATCAGCTTTTTGACCTCGGCGGCCGCCGCCCTGATCGACTCGGTGCTGGGGCTGCTGATCGCCTGGGTACTGGTGCGTTACGAGTTTCCCGGAAAAAGGCTGTTTGACGCCCTGATCGACCTGCCCTTTGCGCTTCCGACCGCGGTAGCGGGGGTCGCCCTGACCGCGCTCTACTCGCAGAACGGCTGGATCGGCTCGCTGCTGGAGCCGTTGGGCATCAAGGTGGCTTTTACGCAGCTGGGCATTACGATCGCGCTGATGTTCATCGGTATCCCGTTCGTCGTGCGGACGGTGCAGCCCGTGCTGCAGGATGCAGAGCGGGATGCCGAGGAGGCGGCCGCCACGCTCGGGGCCAAGCGCTTCCGGACGTTTCGGACCGTCATTCTGCCGGAGCTGATTCCACCGCTCCTGACGGGTTTTGCCCTGGCGTTCGCGCGCGGCATCGGGGAATACGGCTCGGTCGTATTCATTTCGGGCAATATGCCGATGAAGACGGAGATCGCCCCGCTGCTCATTATGTCGAAGCTGGAGCAGTTCGATTATGCCGGAGCCGCCGCCGTAGCGATTCTGCTGCTGCTGATCTCGTTTCTGCTCCTGCTGGTCATCAACTCGCTGCAGCGATGGACGCGGCGCTCGGTACGGTGATGCCCGCCGGGTTATCCAGGCCCGGACTATACTAAATGCTTATGTGTCACTAAGAAAAGGAGGACTTCCCAATGGCAGGTACCGTTCCTATGGCTTCCGTCCAAACGGGTGCACAGGCTTCGCCGGCGACAACGGAAACGGCCTGGGTGAAATGGCTGCTGATCGCGGCGGCCGGGCTGGCGCTGCTATGGCTGATCGTGCTGCCGCTGCTCATCGTCATCACCGAGGCGCTCAAGAAGGGCTGGGATGTGTACGTCGCGGCTCTCGCCGATCCGGACGCGCTGTCCGCCCTGAAGTTGACGCTCATCGTCGCGCTGGTGACGGTTCCGCTGAACACGGTGTTCGGCATCGCGGCCGCCTGGGCCGTGACCAAATTCAAATTCCGCGGCAAAGGAGTGCTGATTACGCTGATCGATCTGCCTTTTGCGGTGTCGCCCGTCATCGGGGGGCTGATCTTCGTGCTCGTGTTTGGGGCGAACGGCTGGTTTGGTCCCTGGCTGAGCGACCACGATATCAAAATCATTTATGCCGTGCCGGGCATCATCCTGGCGACGCTGTTCGTTACCTTTCCCTTTGTGGCCAGGGAGCTGATCCCGCTGATGGAGGACCAGGGCAGCCAGGAGGAGGAAGCGGCCGTAACCTTGGGCGCGCGCGGCTGGCATGTTTTCACCCGGGTGACCCTGCCGAATATCAAATGGGGCCTCCTGTACGGGATGATCCTTTGCAACGCTCGGGCCATGGGGGAATTCGGGGCGGTGTCGGTCGTCTCCGGACACATCCGCGGACAGACGAATACGCTGCCGCTGCATGTAGAAATTTTGTACAACGAGTACCAGTTCTCGGCGTCGTTTGCAGTGGCGTCGCTGCTCCTGCTGCTGGCGCTGGTCACCCTCATTTTTAAAAGTTGGCTGTCGTGGAAAAATGCTCATTGACAGCGATTTTACTCGCATGATAATGTTAAACCATACTAATTTGGTTGGAAAAGAAGGATTATTATTACATTCATCCCCAATGGCTCATCGTCCTTAAAGCCAGGAACTAAAGGAGGCGTCAATTGTGGCAAAACCTCTTATCATTGATGAAGTATGGAAGGAACGTATTGCGAGTCAGCTGAACGATATGGAATTCGGGTCGCTTCACATCGTTGTGCATGAGGGACAGATTGTGCAGATGGAGCGGACGGAACGCAAACGGTTCGAGAACACGCCGAGCAGCTCCGTGAAAGCGGCGGCCAGATCCGAGCGGAGGGCCGGAAGGGAATCCGGGCTGCGCTAGCCGCGAAAAGCCCTCGGTCAGCATATCAACCGGATAATGAATAACCCCGCTGGAATGCCTTCACCTTCCTTCAAGGGAGGGGGCAGGACAGCGGGGTTATTTTTATTTTTCAGCCCATTACCGGACAGATAGAAGCGCCAGCAACATTCAGCAAGGGAAGCGAAGGGAGAGATCCCCAGGCATCGGGGCTCAGCGATTCTTCGGGTCCCCTTCGGTTTCCTCGGATACTTCCCGGTGTCCTGCGTAGGGGCGGTTCCGCCGGCTGGGTTTGGGATTCAGGGTAAAGCCGAACAGGAATAACACCAACTGGACGGCCAGTATGTAAGGTGCGGCGGTCAATCCGAGCAAATGCAAGAGCGCCACCACGGCGATGATCATGGCGAGCAGCCGATACAGGATGCCCGGTGTATCCCTTCGGGTGTCCATGATGACCCAGTACAGAAAAAGGGTGGCCGCCAAGCACGAAATGAGCCGCGTCCACAGCTCCAGGCTTGTCCACGACAGGGCGGCGGCGCCGCTGTCCTGAAAGCCGTTATACAGCTGTATGAACCAATACAAGGTGAGCACCAGGGCAGCGAAAGGAATGGCCGGGCGGATCATCCTCCAGAAGCTGCTGCCCCATCCGGGATTGTCGATTTTGCGGATCAGCACCGATTGTTCATGAATGCGGCGGTGGATTTCCCGGTCCAGCATTTTCTGCAGCATCAGGAGCCGGGAGAAATCCCGTTCTCGTATGTAAGCATCGATCATGTCCAGCAGCTCCGAAGTCATCAGCGGGGCTGCTTTGCATTCCTGGAGCATCTGAATAAGCTGGTCCGGCTCTTGGGCGCCGATATGGGCGGCTTCCACTTCTTCGCCGATGACGCCCTGCGCCCGGCTGTACAGGGCGAGTGAGCGCTGCAGCAGCTCCAGCCGTGCGGCGGCCTCGGCCCTGAGGGAACGGGATGTGCGGATGTACAGCCAGAGGAAGACGATGACCGCGAGCCCCGCTACGATCAGATTCGATTCCGTTCCGGTAAACCGGTCAAGGCCGGCCTGTAGAGCAAGGGACAACAACGCCACCTCCCTTCTTTAATTATCTTTATCCAAATAAGCTAAGGTGAAGCTGAAACAATCAATGATCGCAAGAAAAACTTCTACTAAATGTGGTCTGTCTCCTGTGAATTTTCATCAATAGCTGTTTTTCTAACTATTGCATAACCTTTCCGGGATTTCAACATGTTAAAGCCGCACTACTCGAGGTTTGCGGACAAAATATGTGGCAGCTCATCTAGCTCCCGCAAGAGGTCCTGCAGCGTCCCGTTATGCTTGGCCCTGGCCTTGATATTCAGGTGATACACGTCGCCTTCATTCGGGTCCTGCTCGAGCTGGTAGGAGGACACCGCGATCTTCCTCGTCGACAGATGCTCCAGGATCGGCTTCACGGACTCTTTATCGTCCAGCTCAAATGAAATGCTGAGTGCTTTGCCGGTTTTGAAAATGCTCAGCAGCTCCAGGCCGATCATGACGAGAATGGTGGCGCTGATTCCGGCGGCATACATGCCCGAGCCGATGGTCAGGCCAATGCCGGATGTAGCCCACACGCCGGCTGCGGTCGTCAGGCCGCGCACGCTTTTCCGTTCGATAATAATCATGCCTGCGCCTAAGAATCCGATGCCGCTGACAGCTTGAGCGGCTACCCGGCTTGGGTCGAGCGCCACGTGGTCGTGGTCCATCACATCGAAGAAACCGTATTTGGACACCAGCATAATTAATGCGCTTCCAACCGCAACGAGGAAGTGGGTGCGCAGTCCCGCCTCCTTGGCTCTCAGCTCCCGCTCAAGACCGATTACGGCTCCAAGCAGGCCGGCTACGGCCAGCCGAATGATAAATTCAACAATCATGTGACAACAGCTCCTCTCCATGCTACATAATGATTGCGGCCATCCACCGTCCCTTAAGCACTGCTCCCCAGGTAACATTACCCATTCCACCCGCCGATGCCCGGCGGGATTTTTTATCCCCGCCCTGAATTGGGTAAGTAATTAGCAAACGATGAGACAAAGGAGACGGAGGCTATGGATTATGGCATGATCACCATAAAATTAATTACGGGATTCATCGGCTTGTGGCTGATGACCCGGGTTCTTGGGAAAAAGGAAATTTCCCAGCTGACCCCCTTCGACTTCGTCTCGTCGCTTATGCTGAGCGAGCTGGTGGGGAATACGGTATACCAGAAGGACGTCCGTTATGACCAGCTCCTGTTCGGACTGGCGGTTTGGTTCATCCTATCGTATTTATTTGAAAAAGTCACCCAGTATGCACGCCGAACCAGGGGGCCTTTGGAAGGTACACCTTCCATATTAATACACAACGGGAAAGTGGATATGCGGGAAATGAAAAAGAACCGGCTGGATTTTGAACAGCTGCGCATGATGCTGCGTCAAAAGGATATTTTTTCCCTCCGCGAGGTTGCTTATGCCATCTTTGAAACGAACGGCTCACTCAGTGTCCTGAAAAATACGGATTTCGAAGCGGTTCAGAAGCAGGATCTGAACCTGGATGCGGATCCGTCCGGCCTGACCTATAATCTGCTGGAGGACGGAGACTTTAACGACGACAATTTGCAGCAGATCGGAAAAGACCGAGAGTGGCTGGCAGCCATGTTGAGGAAGGAAGGCTTCAGCGACCCGGGAAAGCTGGCCTACGTCGAATGGGGGGAAGGAAAAGGATTATTTATTTTGCAGCATAAACGCAAAGGGCAAAAGGGGAGCCGGTGGTCTCAAAAAGCCGAAGGATAGCATGCGGAAGACAGGTCATGTAGAATAATAAAAGGCATAACAGCGAAGGAGACAAAAACTTTATGGAAACGATTAATGCAATGCATATTACGATATTCGGCGCAAGCGGGCAGGTCGGGAAGGCGATCGTTCATGAGGCTCTGAAACGCGGGCACGGGGTCACGGCCGTCGTGCGGGATCCCGCAAAGCTGACGGAGCAGCACGAACGGCTGAACGTAGTGACCGGAAACATTCTGGACCCTGCTTCGGTGACCCGCGTATGCGAGGGGCAGGAGGTGGTCATCAGCGCGTACGGTCCGACGTTCGGCGAAGAGCAGGAGCTGCTGGAAGCCGCGCGCTCATTGATCGAGGGCGTCCGCCGTGCCGGCGTGAAGCGGCTGCTCATCGTTGGCGGGGCGGGCAGCCTGAAGACAGGGCCGGACACGCTGCTGATGGATGCGCCGGAATTTCCGCAGGAGCTGGTGCCCCTGGCCAGGGCGCATGCGGATGCGTACCATATTTACAGTCAGTCCGATCTGGATTACAGCTATCTCAGCCCGGCGGCGGTGCTGGAAACCGGACGGCGGACCGGAAACTTCCGGATCGGCATGGACATGCTCATTTCCGATGAACTGGGCGATAGCCGGATTTCGGTCGAAGATCTCGCCGCGGCGCTGATCGATGAGATGGAGGATCCGTATTTCGTCCGCACCCGGTTTACGGTGGCATACTAGAACGAACGAAACGAATCAACAACAGGGCAGCTGTCGCTTCAATTTTCGGGCGGAAGCTGCCCTGAAATGTTTGATGTATCGGCAAAGTCCCTGAAATCTACCACAGCTAATGGTGAGCCCCGCAATTGGCGGGGATAGTTCAATATAAGGAGGAGACGGCAGGTGTATATCGTGACATCCGACGAAATGAGAGAGCTGGACCGCCGAACGATCGAGGAGATCGGCATCCCGGCGGTGGCCTTGATGGAGAACGCCGGCAGAGCCATTGCGGAGGAGGTGATCCGGTGGAGCCGGGACCGCCGTTATGTTGGCGGCGGCCGCGAAGGCGCCGGGTCTCGGGGTGAGCGCCAGGTCGATACCGTGCCGGCGGTTCAAGGAGACGCAGCGCTTCGGCTTGAGGAACCGGAGCGCGAGCATTGGCTTGTCCTTGCCGGCAAGGGCAACAACGGCGGGGACGGCCTGGTCGCGGCGCGGTACTTGCGCGAAGCGGGCATGCGCGTCACGATCGTATACGCCGCGGAGCCCGGCAGTCTCACCGGGGAGGCCGCGCTGCAGCGGGACGCGGCCCGCGCATTGAGCATTCCTGTGCTCGTCCACGGCCAGGATGACGTGGACTTCACCGCCTGCACGGGCATCGTGGATGCCCTGCTCGGCACCGGCAGCCGCGGCGCGCCGCGCGGCGCCTACGCCGAGCTGATTGCCGCGGCGAACGGCAGCGGCAGGGACATCGTGTCGGCGGACATCCCGAGCGGGCTGGACGCCGACACCGGGGCCGTGCACGATCCCTGTATCCGTGCACGGCGGACCGTATGCCTCGCGTTCCTGAAGCGAGGCCTGGCGCAGTTCCCCGGCGCGGAAGCCGCCGGGGAGATCGTGGTGCGCGCCATCGGCATCCCCGCGCTGCTGTGCGCGCAGCAGAACGTCAGCACATTTCTGCTGACGGAGGAGGTGCTGCGTATGCGGCTTGGGGTCGATACGGCGCGCCGCCGTTCGCCGGACGGCCACAAGGGCACGTACGGCCACGTGCTTGTGACGGCAGGCAGCCTGCCGATGAGCGGCGCGGGCCTGCTCTGTGCGCGGGCGGCCCTGCGCGCGGGCAGCGGCCTCGTCACCTGGGCGCTGCCCGGCCCGCTGCTGCCGCATATGGCGGGCGCCGCACCGGAGATCATGCTCGCCTCGGCCACCGCGGCCGAGTGGCATGAAGCCTCCGCCGCCCGCGTGCTCGAGCTGCTGGCCGGGCGCGACGTGCTCGCCGTCGGTCCCGGGCTGGGACGCTTCGAGGGCGACGGCCGGTGGCTGCGCACGCTCTGGGAAGAAGCGGCATGCCCGCTGGTCGTCGACGCCGACGCGCTCAACATGCTGGCCGCAAGCGGCGGCTTGGACGCGTGGAAGCCGCGCCAAGCGGACACGGTGCTGACGCCCCATCCCGGCGAAATGGCGCGGCTGGCAGGCTTGTCCACCGCCGAGGTGCAGCGCGACCGGATCCGCCTGGCGGCCGAATACGCCAAGGCGCACCGGGTCACGCTGGTGCTCAAGGGCGCGCGGACGGTCATTGCCACGCCGGACGGCGATGCTTACGTGAACGCGACCGGCAGCCCGGGCATGGCGACCGGAGGCGCCGGCGACGTGCTGACCGGCATCATCGCCGGCCTGCTGGCCCAGGGCGCAAGCGGCCCGCAGGCCGCCGCGTTCGGCGTGTATCTGCACGGGCTGGCCGGCGAAGCCGCGGCGCAGCGCCGAGCGAACCCGGCATCGCTGGTGGCGGGCGATATCATCGAAGCGCTGTAGCGGGCCGAAAGGCTGCGAAAGCGCAGCTACAGAAATCCCCAGCAGAGCAGCGGAATGAGCAGGGCGAAAATCAGCGTGATGAGCGAATCGCGCACAAACAGCTTTTTCCCGACGTAGAACAGCAGCACGGTACACATTCCCGCTACCGTGGAGGCGATATGGTCCGTTCCCGCGGCGTCATGTACATACAGTGCATAGAAGCACAGAAATCCGGCCACCGCGTAGATCGAGATTTGTTTGTCCCTGGACAGGGGAGGCAGCACATACAGCACAAAGTCCGCCAGGATGGATGCGGTCATCGCATAGCCGTAGACCCAGTAGGACAAGGGAATAGGCAGATCGGTGTCCGTCGCCATAGGAAGCTGATCCTGAAGGGGCAGCATGCCGGAGAGTATCACCAGCAGGAGCAGCGTCAAGCCGGCCGAAGCGAGCTTGTTCAGGGCGTACAGACCCGATTTGAGCCTGGATGAAACAACGGGGGAGCGGTCTGACTTCATCAAGTTTCTCTCCTTGTGAATCCATAGTACGTAGTACAGCATAATCGGATGCCGGAGTAAAGGTGACTGGGGATGTCACCTGAAGGCGGCAGAGGCTTTAGCGGTGTTGGCTTGAAACTTCCTGCTTCCGCTGCCGTAAGGCTCGCCGGGAATGGCAGGAGCGCACCCGGAGGCATAACGAATCGCTCCGCGGGAAGGACAGCGGGTCCTTCCCCGGCTGAAAAAGTAAAAATTAGCGTGAATATGATCAAAATACCGTCAAAGCTGCTGACGGTATTTTTTTTATAATATCAAGTATAAATTCCAGAGCTGTTGCTTCCTGATATTGCAAGAAAAACTTCCTTTAGACGCGGTCTGTCTTCTGTGAAGGTACGTCGATCGACGTTTTTCTTAAGATTATAGAATTTATAAATTTCAGCGAAGCTGAACCATTCTATAATCGCAAGAAAAACTTCAGCTAAATGCGGT
>NZ_NQMO01000007.1 GCF_002257645.1 Paenibacillus sp. XY044
AACTAGCAACGTAGCGCACATAAATTTATCAACTCAGGGCAGGATTGAACTATTTTCAGGGCAGGGTGTTTATGTTCAGGGGTGGAGTTTCCTAAAGCATAACGGGACAGGCCATTCATTGGAAGACGACTTTGTTATGAAATAATGAGTATTTACACTTCCTTATTTTGGTTGCTATACTGAAAGTAAATAGCATCTGAGGTGAGTGTATGAAAAAGATAGTAATAGGCTTTATTGCTGGTGCATTGTTTATGGTTTCTGCTCAAGCCTTCGGTGACGGATTATCTTTTATCGGTAAAAAAGTAGAGGGAGAAGCCCCTATAACAATAAACGGCAAAGTTGTTGGCGACGCAATCATCATTAAGGGTAAAAGCTTTGCTCCAGTACGTGAGCTGACGAATGGCTTTGGTGGGAAAGTTGATAGTGCAAGCAGTGGAGGGATCGCTTTGAGCTCTGATCTGACAAATGAAAAAGTTGTTGATGATAATTCTGCACAAATTACTGATCTGCAGAATAAAATCGCAAGTAAAAAAGCAGATATTGAATCGATCAAGCAAAAAATTGAAAACATCCAGAAAAAGGTGGATGAGAGAAAAGCACAGGGAATCAGTGCCGATGTTCAAATGATCGAATTAACTACAATGAAGCAAGAGCTCGTGAACCAAATAGGTAAGCTTACAGAACTAGAATACAGTTTGAAGTACGGCAATAATGATTGATTCAAAAAGAGCCCCGTCAAAGGGCTCTTTTTTATGCTCAAAATTGGAGGTGTGATATGGCAACCTACGACTACGGGATCCGCCAGGGTTTGAATAACCAGGGCATTGATAACAGCCGTATCGGGTATTCCAATGGGTATGTGACGGTGGACGGGAAAACTTCATGCAAGCAGATCTCAACAACAAGGGGGCAGCTGATCTGACAATCTGTACGGAGAACTGCTGTTCACGGCTATCCCACACCAATGTCACGATCGTAGCCTACATTGGCGTAACCAGTACCGTAATCATTCTTGTTACCAGCAACCGGAAAATACTGCTTATAGATTTTATCTACATCGCTTTTTTATTTAGATATCCATCTAATCGGCAATCAGACAATGTTCTTGTCCCTCGACAGGTTTATACTTTCTGATTTCAAAAAAAGGGAGATCGCTCCCCTGCCAACGCATGAAAAGCATACGCTGCAAATGAACCGTCTCCCTAATTTCAGAACAAACCGGTGGTAGTTATGCTTATATTTATTTCCGAACGAAAAACTCTCCTGTCAGTGGGGCGTCGTCCGAGTTAGGTCCGACCATCACCTCAAATTTACCCGGTTCCACAACCCATTCATAGTTTCTAGTAAGTGTTCGGAGTTGTCTGTATCCCAGTGTCAACATGATGCGCTTTGTTTCGCCTTTTTCAAGATGAATTCGCTTAAATCCCGCAAGCTCCTTGCATGGTCTGACCGTGCTGCTGAATTCATCCCTGATATAAAGCTGAGCAACTTCCTCACCTGCGACATTTCCCGTATTGGTTACGTTAAACGATACGTTTACTTCCCCATCCGGAGATATCTCCTTAGCTGAAATATCAAGATCCGAATAAGCAAATGTTGTGTAACTCAGACCAAACCCGAATGGGTACAACGGAAGCCAGTCCATTTCAACATATTTATGTCCATAGAACGGTCGGCGATTATAGAATACAGGCAGCTGACCTACCGATCTCGGGAAAGACATAGGAATGCGGCCTGCAGGGTTGACATCTCCGAAAATCACCTCTGCCATGGCATTCCCGCCCTGCTCGCCAACAAACCATGCCTCTACGATCGCATGCAGATGCTCTGCCTCCCATGTGATCGACATCGGACGACCGTTTTGGAGCACAAGAACAACGGGCGTTCCGGTCTCATAAATTTTCTTGACGAGTTCAAGTTGTCTGCCCGGAAGATTCAGGTCCGCTCGGTCAAGGTTTTCTCCACTGGTCTGCTCGTTGTCACCCACCGCAACAATGGCAACATCCGCATCTTGTGCCGCCTTCACCGCTGCATCCATATCGTTATTACCAAGACTATAACCAAGGATAACCCTTACGCCACGGGAATCGTTGAGATATTCAACCTTAACGTCGTACTCCTCGCCTTGCACAAATTGGAACGCAACCATCTGATTGGCGTCATGGTCACCCCAACCGTCAACAAACATCTTGCCGTCGACCCACAGACGCATGCTGTCCATACTGCTTAGTCCAATGTAACCATCCACGGTAGCGTCCGGTTTAATTTTGCCTGTCCAGCGAACGGTGAAGTTATCTGCGTTTACGCCGTCAGCAGGTTTGGTATAAATCCAGTTGAAGTTAATTTGCCTGTCATTTCGCACGCAAGCAGGTTCTCCCTCAAAAGAAAGAGAATTGTAGTACTCACCCAAAAGCCCGTCGTTGCCGGCATGGTCCTTGAGCCATTTGTCCGGTAAAGGCATAAGGTCGGACTCCAGAATCTCGCATCCTTTGGCATAGATCACTTCGGTCTTATCCGAAACGGTGTTTTTGATACCCTGCAAAAGCGTAACAGCATACTCAGGCACAACAGGACTGCTGTAATCTCCGTAACGTGGAACATCGGCGCTTGGTCCGATCACTGCAATCTTGCCGATATCTTTTTGGAGAGGAAGCGTGTTTTTGCTGTTTTTTAACAGAGTGATCGACTTTCTTGCAACTTCAAGAGCTGTCTGCACGTGCTCCTCACAGTGGACAACTTTCGAAGAAAGCTCGATATTCGTATATGGATTTTCAAAGAGCCCGACTGCAAATTTAACGGTAAGGACACGACTTGCGGCTGTGTCTACAACCTTCTCGTCTACCTCGCCTGATTTTACAAGGTCAATAATGTTGTCCTGGTATATATCATGTGGAAAATCGTAAAGCTGCATATCAACGCCGGCTTCGAGGCCCATCTTAATCGCTTCCCGTTTGCTTTCGGCCACATAGTGACAAGTATGCAGCATGGAGACCGCCGTCATGTCCGCTCTGACGAAGCCCTTCATGCCCCACTGGTCGCGGAGAACGCCGGTAAGCAGCGAATGGTCAGAAGCGACTGGCGTGCCGTCAATGGAGTTATACGAACACATGGTATTCATGGCTCCCGCTTGGAAAGCAGCCTCAAATACAGGCAGACAGAAAAATGCATTGTCATGATGCCCCATCATAGCCGGAGCACAATTGTGTCCTCCTCTTGGTGCACCGTATCCTGTAAAGTGTTTAGGTTCCGACACCACGGCATCGGGTCTAGTGAGGTCATCCGTTTGAAGCCCTTTTACCATGCTCTCTGCAAACAGAGACCCCAGATAAGGATCCTCTCCGTATCCTTCTTCCACTCGTCCCCATCGGATTTCCCTGGCGAGGTCGAGAACAGGTGCCCACACCTCATGTATACCAAAGCTGCGCGCCTCGGAAGCGATTATTCTTGCTTGTTTATATCCGAGTTCAGGCTCAAATGTTGATGCAAGTGCAACCTGCTGAGGGAGCACTGTACAGCCTCTCCATCCAAAACCGTGAAGTCCCTCTTCACTGAAGAGTACCGGAATTCCCAATCTTGAATTTTGGATGATATACTCTTGAATTTTATTGGCTGTCTCTGCTTTGGAATTTCGGTTTTGGATGCATCCGATTCCAATTCCGGCAGATATCTTCTCCATTTTTTCATAGTTCAGCGCATCTGCATTTAAGCCTTCTACTGAGTCGGAAATTTCATTGCCCGAATAAATATCAAGCTGTCTTACCTTTTCTTCCAGCGACATTCTCGATATAAGGTCCGCAACTCTTTCTTCAATCGGCAAGCTTGCATTCATATAAGGGTAATGTTGCAAGTCTTTTCTTGTGCTCATTGTTTTCTCCTTTTTGCTCTCTAAGTGTTTGACACTTCATGTGTTAGACCGGGATTGCCGATACGCATGACTGTGCGCCTTTCCTATGAACAGCGTTTGAACGTGAATCATGATTTCGGAAACATTATACTTTCATGAGAACCACTTTGTCTATCGAATAAACAAAGTTGATAGGATTTAACTCAAAAGTGATGACCTAACCTTACTTTTCTTATTTCAAATGGCAACCTCCCGCCATATCCGAAACTTAACACCAATCATCTTTGTCTACTCAAGCACTATTTTTACTGTACCTATTTGATAAGGCTGGATGACCATCTTGAGTGTTTTATCCTCTACCCTTAGCTCTTCCTTATATGCTACCTTTTGTTCATTAATATCTGTCCAATAGGCATGCTTGATTCGTTCTGGACAAATCAATGTGATGGTGTCTATTTTCCCTTCCATCTCATAAAAACGCACGATGAAACTTCTATCCCCTTCCTCTGCTCCTTTGATACAAGAAACTACAGAGGTCTGAGACTCAAATGCTACAAAGGAATGTCTTGGATTAAGCTTCCCTTGTTGTCTTAACCCTGTTACTACAGTCAACTCGTGGTTATATTGTTGGACATAGTCATGTAGCACTTTGGGATTGCTGGATTGCATAGCACCTAATCCAAATTCGAGATGATTGATTCCATATTCTGGACATGGATCTGGATCGTAAGAGCCTCTGAGTAAGGTAAGGGTAAGGCTATGATTTACGCCTCTAAATCCATAACCTACTTTGGACATGAGCATCACACTCGCTGATCCGTCCTGATCTTCTCCATAGATATAGTTATTCCCTGGAAGATCTATGTCTAGTGCTTGCCTTGTAACGCTGCCGAAAGGAACATCATAATGATACATGGCACATGAATCGTGAAGCGGCATATAGAATTGCAGTTGCGGTACGCCTTTTCCAAGACACCCCACCTCTTGCCAATCACATTCCACTTTAAAATCTAGATGACTGCTGCCTTTATCTAAGGAAACGATAACTTTAAGCTTTGAATTCCTAAAACTTAACTCATAAGCTATTTGGCTTCTTAATGTACCTGCTGCACTTGTGATTTCTAGATTTTGATGAATCCATTCGATATGTTTGTAGCGTCCAACAAACCAAGAGGACATTCCTGTACCCTCATCTGTAATCTCCTTATGGTCTGCCTCATCGACTAACCTAAATATCCCTGATTTTCTCGCAGCGTCGATCATTTCTTTCCCAGTTGCTTTATCAATCATCGAATCAATCGATCCGTCTAAGCTATTAAACACAACTTTAATCTTCTCATTTTCTAATGTATAGCATGGTTCATTTTGGGTACGTTTTTCATGCCAATAACTTACTTTAACCTGTTCAATAGCCTGTTCCGTTAACATGTATGTTGCATAACCGCATGCGGGAACATCCACTTCTATTGCCACATTTAGATAATTGTGTCCCCAATAGTGATTAAAGTCTTTTTCCAAAACCTGGTGTGATACGACTTCACCTTTTTCATTGGTAAACAACATACGCTCGTGGTCATATGGCCATTCCCAAATCATCAATTCAACCACTTCTTGGCGGGCCTGCATCGTTGGATTAAATACATGATACATTCGGTTTTTGCCTGTACCATTCTCATACTGTGAAGATCCTGCACCGGCACCATAAGCCAAGCCTGGTTCATCCTTGCCCTCACTTACGATAAAATCAGCCGTGTGAATTTGCTGAGCGATTTTTTGAAGAGCTAGTTTCTTGTTGGTGTTGGTTGTTGCTGCAACCTCTTGATAAAGGCCTAGAGCATAATCTCTTGTGGCATCAACCCCTGAACCTGTCAAAATATCATGGAACTGATTAAACAATACCGATCTCCAGACATTTTCAAAACTTTGCTGTGGGTAACGGGCTCCTTGGGTTACAGTGGCCAATGTACTAAAGAGCTCTGCTTCGTACAACCCATTTTCAGAAGCTTTGTTGCCCTTTTTAATCCGGCTCTGAGAGCTGTAGCATCCATCACAAATGAAATTCTGTTCTTGGTATTCAATAGGCAGCTGCTCTTTATACTTTTCAACGATTTCAAAATACTCTCTATACGTCGAAAATTTCACTTTAGGATAGATTGGCCACGTGGCCACATCCTTGATTCGTTCAATGTCTCTTCTTGTGGGTCCACCGCCATGATCACCTACCCCGTAGACTTTTAATACAGAAGGAATATTTGTTCGATCCGCTATATCTGGCACACAAAGACACATGTCTGATTGAATAAACGCATTATAAAATTGCGGTTCCCAATTGACGATGATTTCAGCGTCCGAAGGACTTTTCCACCGATAAAGTGTTGGTCCTTCTTTGCGCCCTCTGCAGTGATAGTAATACTTCACGCCGGCTTTGGTGAGAATCTCCGGTGTGTTGATACTATGTCCAAATGTATCGGGTTCAAAATCAATGTTGAAGGAATCTAATGGCAGATCAAACAGTTGAGACAAGTATTTTTTCGTATATAACAATTGTCTCGCTTGGCTCTCTCCATTTGGCATATTTTTATCTGCCTCAACCCATGTCGATGCTGTAATCTCCCATCTGCCTTCCGCCACTCTCTGCTTAATCTCTTCTAACATTTCCTGATCATAGGTTTCTACAATTTTATACAGTGATGCTTGAGATTGTGAAAAAGTAAAATCCTCAACCTCTCTCATGATTTGTAACATCGTTCGAAATGTATCTAAAGTGATACCTACGGTTTCATCAAAGCCCCATTGCCAATTCATATCAATATGCGCATGGGCCACACATAACATTTCAAACTGCTTGGCTTCTTCTTGAAGTGGCATGAGTTTATTCTCCATCTTACTTACCAGATCATTGGTGAAAGCCCCATGCGCGTCATATCCCTCGACTAAATCCTTCTCCACTTCTTGAATAAGATCATCAAATGCCCCTTCTTTTCTTGCTGACAAAAGGGTTGCATACTGCATTTGTGTCATTGCACGGTCTTCTTGATAGGTTCGTTTTTTATTACGTAATCTATTGGTTAATTTCTCAAGCATCGCTGGTTCCTCCTTATGTTATGAGAAATCTCATCAAATTTTGGGGGTATCGTAGAATTTAGTGTACAATATCTATGTATAAGAATCTTTAAGTCTGCTGGACATTAGATTGAGAAATAACGACATGGGAGGGTCTATTATGGCTAACATCATTAGTTATCTGACTGCTAAAAATTTCACCATTAGCCTTAGTGGACTTCAGATCAAAGTACTAGATGCTGCCGTATTAGATGCTGGATCGCATTGGGAAAAAGAAGATCACTTTCATACTTACTTTGAATTTCATATGATTAAATCCGGGAAAGGTATTGTGTCGATCGAGGGCCAGGCACTCTCTTTTCAAGAAGGAGACTTCTATATCACGGCACCTTATGTGACACACCAACAAGTATCTAATCCTATAAATCCTATGGTTGAATACTGTTTGCAATGTGAAATTAGCCGATCTGATCTACCAGATTCCGCCTACTTTCATTCATCAGAGGATACAGAATTTTTCATCAATGTCCTTTCGACTACCTACCCTCGCACCTTCCGAGACAACTATGGCGCCATGGGGTTATTTGATTCCATTATCCAAGAAACATCCCATAAACTCCCAGGATTTTCTTTGCAAATTCAACCATTATTATTCCTTTTAGTTGTAAGCTTATTTCGCTCTGTGATAACAACACTTGATCATACCCAGATTCCTGATCCGCAAAGTGATGTCCGAATGTCCCGTATTATGAATTTTATCGAAAACAACTATCACATTTCTCCTACGATTGATGATCTGTCTAAGCTGATTTTCCTTAGCCCGAAACAGATTAATCGGATTATGAAAAAACATGTGGGCCATACCTTTAACGAACAACTTTTACTTTACAAAGTCTCCAAAGCTAAACACTTATTGAATCATTCTACCCTAAGCACGCAAGCGGTAGCTGATGCTTGTGGTTTTTCTAGCCACTACTATATGTATCAAGTTTTTAAACGGCTTGAGCTCCCTCCGCCGGCGAGTTTTAGAACAACGCGAAGTAACGATTTATACAAGATCCCGCCTATGTAATTTGTATCATTCGAGCAATGGATAGTCTTTCGAAATTACGCCAGATCGTGTATAACGCTTTTCTCGACTCAGAATTCTAATCGATGAAATACTCAAAACAAATAGCACCCCTTCAAACATAAAAGAGTGCCACCATGCTAATATTCACAAAATCGATGAATAACTTCCCTTCACCGTTTCACTTTATAAAACTCATGATGCAGCTTCATGAGCGCCCGCTTCTCGATCCGTGATACGTAACTCCGCTAGATGCCGAGTTCTTTCGCGATCTCCCGCTGCGTCCGCTCTTCCCCGCCGAACTCCAGACCGAAGCGCCCTTTGATCACTTCCTGCTCGCGTTCATCCAATGTGTCCAGGTTGCGGTATATTTTGCTCTTCTCGATCTTGAGCTGTGTGCACAAAATACCTATGTACTAGCTTTTCCTGTTCTTTTATTAACAGAACCATCTGGAGCTGAGACTCTATCTGTTGTTATGCCAGTATTCGCATCTGTGAAAATTTCTTTTTTGTAAAATTCTACAATTACTTCTTGTTCAACTCTGGAACGCAATTGAACAAACTCCAATTGATTATGCAAACAATCGCTTCTCTTTTGCAATTTCATTCATTAAATCTTCCGCTTGCGGGTATAGTCCTATTTCATCTATAAAAGCATGATCTATACCATTGTACTGAATATGTTTCGTAGGAGCGCCACATCGTGAAAGCTTCTTTGCATATGTTTCAATGTGATTTGAGCAGGCTTATCGTTCAGTCTTTATTTTTGTCATAATCACGGTCTTTATCGCTACTAAATCCCCGTTACGTTTCCAATCCTATTTGATAGGTTTGGGAAAGTAAATGCTCATCTTGTGGTCTAGAATAAACCCAGTAAGCCAATTTAACCAGTAAAGGTGAGGTGTCGATAATGGGAGTTATACCTTATAACATTACAACAGCTGATAAAGAAAAGTTTAATCAAGACGGTTATTGGATCAGTCCAAAATTGCTGGATGACAAGACGATCGAGCGTCTCCGAGGCGCGCATGAGCGCATTTGGAAGAAAGATTACGATGGGGCTGGCCTGCCTCTTCATGACTTCAATCTTTCTGAAAATCCATATGCTCTTCGTAAATTCGATAATGGTTGGTGGGTTAACGATGAAGTTCGCAGTGTCGTCACCGATCCGAATTTAGGCCAAATGGCTGCGAATCTGCTGAATGAGGACGAAATTCGTCTTTGGCATGATCAAGTAATCTACAAGCCGGGTACTTCAGGACAAAAAACAAATCTAGGAAATGTAGGCTGGCATCAGGATTACGGCTTTTGGCGTGCAAGCAGTACAACTAATATGATAACGGTTTGGATTGCATTGCAGGACACGGACCTGAATAACGGCGGTATGATGACAATCCTTGGATCACATAAGTGGGGTGCTATCGAGGGAAGTGACACTTTCTTCGAACAGGATATGGAAAAGCTGAAGCAGCGTTTTGCAACGCGAGATTGGGTAGAGGAGCCTTGTATTCTAAAAGCTGGCCAAGCGAGCTTCCACCATGCCCTTACATTCCATGGCTCGTCAACGAATTTCACAGATCAGCCTCGCTTATCTGTTGTCGCTCATTTAATGCCTGGAGATACATCCTACAAAGAGGGTAAAGCTCGGCATGATAATGTTCGATTGCTCGGCCCACGTCCACAATTCGGACAGAAGTTCGATAATGAGTTCTTTCCGTTACTGTATTCGAATAAGCAGTGAGAGACTTAGCTAAGGAACAGAGGGATTAAATATGACAATAAAGAGGTCTCAGCAATTAGGAAATACGGCACGCAGCTATGATCTTGTTCCAGGCTGGGCAAAGCTCCCTGCTCACTTAGAGTTTGGCTATACACATGGAATTGTCGTAGATCAACAGGATAACGTCTATATTTTTCATACAGGCAAGCCCTCAATTTTCAAATTTGATGAGTCTGGGGAATTTAAAGCGGCTTGGGGCGAGGAGTTCGAGGGTGGCGCACACGGATTTTATCTTCATACGGAACGAAATAATGAATACCTGTTTGTTACAGACACCGCTCGCGGTAATGTGGTGAAAATGGATTTAAACGGGAAGCACTTGTTGACATTGGGAACACCGGATCGTCCTGATATATACAACGAAGAGTTTAAATATGTCCCTACAGATGTAGCCGTTTCGGCAAATGGCGATATTTATGTAGCCGATGGCTATGGACAAAGCTGGATTCATCACTATACGGCAGCAGGGGAATATATCCGTTCCTGGGGTGGAAAAGGTACAGAAATGGGACAATTAAACTGTCCACATGGCATTTCCATCGATATACGTAGTGGTATAGAAGAGGTTTATGTAGCCGATCGCGGTAATCATCGAATTCAAGTCTTTACCTTACAGGGCCATTTCAAAAGAGTCATCGTTGATGATATAGATCAGCCCTGCAGCTTTTATTACTATGGAGATGATCTCTTCTTCCCAGACTTAAACAGTAGGGTTACGATTTTCGATAAAAATGATCGATTGATCTGTCATTTAGGTGAAGATCAACAGGCTTACAAACAAACTGGCTGGCCGAATTTAGCTAAGTCCTACTACAGAGATAATAAATTCAGCTCACCTCATGGAGTTTGTGTCGATTCCAAGGGTTCTGTTTATGTTGCTGAATGGATTATCGATGGACGTGTAACAAAGCTTACATTGGCTTAATTGTATAGTGAAAAATTAAGTAAACCCGCATGTCCTAAATGATTGGACTTGCGGGTTTATTGCATCCCAAATGACACTACTGCTGATAAATCTTCTGGCAAAGCCAACAACCAGGAACAAGTAGAAGACCAAAAAATAAATGTCGGTTTGAAGCGGACAGTAAGGGCTCTTGACCTGACTCCTACTTTCATAATGGGAAAAGCTTAGGATTGCTGCTGTGGTAAGAATTCCCAAATTATCCATCTGCCACATATTCGGGTTATCTACAAGCGAAAAAAAAGAACCAGCTTGCTTCCGACAATCGGCACGCCGCTTTGTCAATCCATTGAAGCTCTACATCGATGAGCGGCTCATGATGGTGAAAAGCATATATGATAACCAGCACTTACAATATCATTCATCTGCGCATTGACACGCCTCGCGGCGACTGTTGCGGTTTAATGCACGCCATCTATTCGCAGAACTCTTTGCCCGCAAAGGTGACGGGCTCGCGGTGCAAAGCTGTACGGTTACAAAGGCAGCAGCGGAGAGATCACTTTGGGTATGTACATCAAAGGCGGCTTACTCACCTTGCTGCAGCGAAAAAAACACCTTCAAGGTATTCTCCATATCCTTCGATATGGCCCAATTTCTTTGAAGGTGTTTCATTTTTCCTCACATCATGAAGTCATTTCCATAGCAGCTTACAAGGCAGGCTAACGATTCCTATTTTTCGACGCTTGTGTTTGTTGTTCCAAATGGAACTTTTACAGGCTCGGACATATTGCCATTAAAGTCTTCCAATACGACCTCGATAACGCCGGAATTTCCCTGAACCGCAAGCGAAGTTAAATCGTCAACACCGCGAGTGGCATACGTTCTTCCATCTTTGAATGTAATCCGTTTGCCATCCTGCCATGCATATAAATGCCACCAATCATTAGATGTCGGCCCGGATAGTTTAACCTTAGATCCCTTCATGGTCGCAATGCCTTCATAAACATCTGCATGATTATCTTTCAATACCCCTGTATGATCTGCATAACTAATTACGCTTCCCTTAGCGTCCAGCAATGAAATTCTAACGGTATATGCTCTTCCGTCTGTATAAGGAACTTCAATAGTCGCTTTATTTGTTCCTTTTGCGAACGTAGTCGAATACTTGTCTTTATGGGAGGAGTAGTTCAATGCTACGTCTACTTTTACTTTAGCGTAATTAACTGCTGGAGTATCCCAGGCTACATCAATGGATGCAACATTTTCTGTTGTCTTGATATTTTTAACCGTATTCGAAAAATCTTTTGGGACAACTGCTGCTTTGCTTTCGCTTCCATCCGCGCCAACAGCTGTAACTTTGATTTTCACTGTACCTGTTGGATCATACAAAGACTTAATGTAAAATTTGTCATCATATGTTCCGCCCAAGAATACTTCTTTGCCATTTTCATATTCCGCATATACATTGTACTGTTGTACTTTGCTGTAATCTGCCAAGTCCCATGAAATATACATTTCAGAAGAATCAAAAGACTTATCAATTTTGAGTCCTGTTGGAGCAGCTGGTTTAGCGACTTTATTGTCAGTAATTTTTATTTCACCAACATTAAACTGGTAATCTTTAATCGTTCCTTGCCCTGGGGTAAAAGATAGACCAAAAGCTGCTAATGTTCTACCCGCATATTTGGATAGATCCAGATTTTTTCGTTCCCATCCTTTTGTTGTTTTGTTTGCTCCGCTTGGAATTTCGATGTACTCCACTTTGGATGGATCATCCTCAAAAATCAAACCAGCTTTAACGCTGCTTGCATCGGTTGCAGATGGTTTATTGTAGGTAATACTTAACATCGAAGTGTTTTTAATGTCCAGCTTAGTTTTGTACAGTTGTACAAAATTAGCGGCATCCAAATCACCAAAGAATGCCAAAGAGCTGCCTCCATTATACCCGCCAACCTGAGTATAATTAGATCCTGCGCTATATTTCTTTCCATAGTCATAATCTACATTCAAACGGGTGCCTTCTGTATCGATTCGCCATTGCCATGTTGGGAGGATATCCTGATTATTGATATTTGCCCATTCGTGATCATTCGAAACTTTACCGTCCACAAAATACTGCATGCCATGACCGGTATTGAAGTTGGTGTGGAAGTTGGAACCGTCAATGACGGATCTTTCCGAGATATATGCCGCCATACCTGGCCATGTCTTATATTTCTGACCTTCGTTTGCTTCTCCACGATTCGGATCATTAGCTGTTATTACAGGGTCCGGATTCGCATTTAAAACAGCTTCCAGCAATTGATCATGTGTCAAGCCGGCTGAATTCAGCGTACCTTTTCCTTCATTATACGTAGGGGAATCTGCAGTACCTGACCACCATGCTCTTTCTCTTGCTGCAACATATTTGTAATATTCAGGGTTTCCACGTCTGTTCTCCGTGTACTTGTTAGGTCCAGAATGGCCAAACAACTGTTCGTCCAGCGCTTCAAAGACCATAGAGCTGCCCAGAGATGCTATACCTGTTCTAGGTACGAGATTTTCATCGTAAGTGTTGAATAAAGACCCGCGGATTCCACTAAATCCGGTTTGGCCTGCTTCAAGCGTATTAAATACCGTATTTCTTGGATCTAAGCCTAGTGAGTTCATGGTTGCTACAGATCCATCTGCCTGGGATTTACTTGGGTCTGGATTTATGTACAATGAATTCCCAGCAATCGTCTGATCAGTTGGCTTTTTGATCCAGTTGCTGAACTCTTTCGCATTTTTGTTATAGTAGTCAATTTCACCCCATTTGCTTTGATTATCTTGTCCATAGAGGTTGGACGCATAAACCTGCACATAAAGGCCTTGTGAAGTCATCGCACGGATAAACTCTTCATAAACCGGCATAAAGTCGGCAGGCAGTTCTTCTTCCGCATTCACGAAGTACCCGTCAAAGCCGTAATATTTCGCGATTTCAACGAGTTTATCGGCCATAGGGAATCTGCCATTCTCGTCTTTATAAATGTAGTCATCCGTATGTTCCGATCTTGGGAAGAAGATACAGCCTAAAGATTGAACACCGTTTTTGTGAGCGGCGTTGGTATATGCCGGGTTTGGAATATTGAGCACACCAAACTCATATTCACGCTGCCACCAGTCTGCTTCAGGATCAAATAAGGAGTCCGGCGTTGGATTTGTCACTACGCCATGCCAAGATGCCGTGTAATCTACATATTGCCAAAAGTTAAATAAATATTGTGCGAACTGATCATTATAGTTCGTCGGGTTGAAAAATTCATTGCCATAGTCCCCAGTTAACATTAAACTTTTGACCTCTTGTTCCAGCTTTGGATTCGCCTGAGTTGGTTTAAATGGCTCATTACGTTTCTGAAGCGGCACTTCCGCTCTCATAAATTCATAGTACTCATCTGTTTCGGGAGTCCAATCCAGGATATTCTGTTTTCGGTATCCATGATAAACCGGTTGATTTTCACCCTTGTAACCTTGTTCACCCTGACGGGGTGGCAAGGTATCGCCGCCGGCATGTACGATTGCAGCATTAGGCAGTATCGTACCAGCAGCCAATACGGATGCCAAGAAGACCGCCAGGTGCTTTTTTTGATTTGGTTTCATTATCACACGCTCCTCAATTTTCAATATATTTATAAAAACGACATACGTTTTTATCGAAGGTAAACTAGCTTTAGTTAGACGTTATTTCTTTTGCGAAGCGTTCCACTTATTCACTTCTTAGGTGATTTGTTCTCCGCCAAGCTTGTCCCAGTCTTCAACGAATTTGTCGAATGGATCGATGGGAATTGCCCCATATATCACTTTCGTGAATATTTCCGTTTCCACTTTGTCCAGGGCTGCCCTCTTCTCCCCTATCGTATTTGTTGGTGCACCGCCATAACAACATTTTTGCGCCCGCTTCAAATCTTTGTCCTGAGCCGCAATACAATAAGAGCATATTTAGCGGCCGTTATTCCTTTGCGATCGACATGGGTGCTTCACCGCCATGAATAGATGGAATAGGATCTTTTATCCATATTCTCGGAAAAGCTCCGTAGGCGTTAAAAAAGCCGTTCGCTGAAGGATATCCATTAATAATTTCTTTGCTCAATGCGACACCAATCGTATCCTGCTTTCCGTTTCCGTCCGGATCTTTGGTTGTAAACGCCTTCGATATCTTCAAAACATCATCCCAAGTAGAAGGGGCAGGAAGGTTAAGTTTTTTAAGCCAATCCGTTCGCACCCACAAGACCGGCGTTTGTGCGCCGATCATCGGTTCTGTTTTGGGCAGCGCAAATAGATTTCCATCGAAAGTAGCCGATTGAAGTGCCATAGGATCTTGTTCGAAGATGTCCTTCACGGCTTGTGAAGCATATTGATCGCCTTCACAGTCCAATCATATTTCAGATTGATCCCCATCTCTCTGTACAGGGATTCCCAGGCATTATTCTGTTCCGACTGACCATCCTGCTCTTTTTATTCTTGTCTACTTAACGGGGTTATGACCAGCCAGGAATACGATAACGGACATTTTAGCGTCAATTAATACAAGACCATACCACCATCTGCAAATAATGTAGTCCCTGTCACATAGCTGGCTTCATCGGATAATAACCATGCTACCGGTGCAGCAACTTGTTCAGGTGTCCCTACTTGCCTGGAAGGAATTTTGTTGATAATTGCTTGTGTGGTCGCCGGATCGCTGAATAACTTTTCATTCATTGGCGTATCAATTGCACCAGGAGCAACCGTATTGATTCGAATTCCTTTATCCGCATATTCTCGTGCTAATGTTTCTGTCAACAGCTTCAACCCACCTTTGGATGAGGCATAATGTACATAATGGGGTTTAGGAATTTGTTGATGAACACTTGAGACATTCACAATGCTGCCTTTGATATCGTGTTTTAGCAAGTAATTGATTGTTTCTTGACATCCTAGAAAGGTCCCACGTAAATTAATATCCATGATGCGATTCCACTCATCTACCGGCAAGCTCTCGGAAGGATATTCAGATTGAACACCAGCATTATTCACGATGCCGTGCAAGGTTCCAAAGTGAGCAATAGCCGTATCCACCAGCTTCTTCGCGGTGTCTACCTTCCCAACGTCTCCTTGACAAGCAACAGCTTGCCCACCCGCTGCTTTAATAAGTGCAATTGCTTCTTCTGCTAAGCGTTTACTACGATCACTTGCAAAATTTATCACTACTTTACATTTTTCTTTCCCTAGACGAAGCGCAATCCCTCTTCCAATTCCTTGTGCTGCGCCGGTCACGATAAACACTTTTCCCTGCAAATCATTGAACATGAGATAACCTCCTTTTGCTACGTGGTTTATCTGCTATTCTGTAATCTTTTCCATGATAACTTCAATTCAAATGACCTTGTCTGCTGAGCCTTTATTTCAATCGCTTCGCCACGTTGCATGGATTCATGTAAGCCCTCTTCATGCGACGCAGAATTCGGCTCAACCCCCATGACATAGCATGCACCATAGAATGGATAGTCTTGAAGACCATTGAACTCTTGCCATAACCAGAGATTCGGCATGATTTCAGTATCCCATTCCACAATAACGCGCAAATCCAGTCTTTCATTATTTATGGCATACCATCCAGCAGATAGATCCTTTAATATCGCAAAATCCGTTGCCTTTTCTACAGGTACGATACTTAAATCACGGGTCGCATCCTTTATAGGCCATGAATACGTCCCTTTCTTCAGACGAGATCGTACCGGATCACGCTCAGCAGATTCAATCGTACGCGCAGGCACTTCAAGGGTTACGCCCGATCCGATCAGCGGGGCACCAAAAGCGATGTGCTGTCCCCATTCAACCCATAAGTCTTGTTGCCCATGGTTCGTTATTCGTTCTTGTATAGCTATCGATTGATCTGCTTCATCGATCATGACAATACGTTCAATAGCATATGGCGTTTTATATAGTCGTGTTGAGAATGTAATTGTAGCCGACGAATCAGATACTTCTCCAACCTTATATTGCCATGGCAATTGGCAAGCCTCGCCGTGGAAATTGTGCATCACGCCATGACAGAAACTGTCTTCACCAGCATTGGGAAATAGAATTTGCCAACCCCCAGGGTAGCTCTGCAGCCAAAGTTCCTTTGATGTATGACAATAGTCGGCTCGACTGCCAAGCTTCCCGATTCCCCAAGGACTTTCCCACAAGATGTTATTGTTATGAATACAGATTTTATAGATATCTCCGCCTTTTTCAGGTAGAAACTCCACCAACAATCCGTTTCCTTTGACTTGCACAACCTCCATCTGACCTGGATTTATAATTTTTTTAATATCCATAGCCTTTACCTTCCTACAGAATGCCGAATTTCTCGAATGCCTCGGATACCTTCATTCCTTTGAGAATGTGGTCTCTAACCATATTTTCACCGTTTACCTTTTCGAATGCTTTGGCTATGACCTCATCTTCGACTTCTTTCGGAACGACGACAATCCCATCCATATCGCCAAAAATCAGATCGCCAGGATGAATCAACACATCGCCAATTTTAATGGTTACATTATAATCAATGACTTCATTACGAGCATAAGAGTCGGTTGGACGCGTCCCTTTCACAAAGACTGGGAAGCCTAGCTCTTTAATTTTCTTTACATCTCGGCATAATCCATCAATGACAGCGCCTCTGCCTCCAGCTACTTTCGTAGCCGCCGACATTAATTCACCGAAAAATGCCGAACGCTCGGAGCCCCCTACATCGCCGACGAATACTTCTCTAGGCTGGATACTGTCTAATACTTCAATTTGTTTCTTGTAGGCTTGGACGGGTTCTCGGGAGACATCTGCGACTTGGACCGTTTTGGCATAACCACACACAACCATGTCGGGATCCAATGGACGAATATGCGGCGGAAGCGCCTGATTTCGCAACCCAAGGCTATCCAAAATGTCGGATATGACCGCCGAATATAGCTTTTCTTGCAATTGATCCAAGTAATCTTGATTTTTCATATTTTTCATCCCTCTTCTATTTTAGTTTTTTATTTCTCTATATCGATTTGTTGCATGGTTGCACGCATATAGCCTAATGCATAAGCCATACCTGCATGCCAAGGTGCATCACACGTCATTAATGGCGTATGATCCGGTATAAGCACACCTTTAAATTGATGTTTCTTGAATAAACGCAGCGCTTTAATCATATCGATATCGCCTTCATCAACGAAGACCTCTGTATAATTAGGAACCTTTCCCTTTACGTTACGAAAATGAACATAAGATATTTTATCCTGTGAAGCATATTGTTCAATGGCTTCATAGACATCGCCAGTGACCATTTCTTGAATCGAACCCATACAAAACTCTATTGCGTTACTGCTGCTGGGCACGAGATCAATCATTCTCTGATATTTGTCAGGTTCATTGACTAAACGTGCATGCTGACGAATTTCCGGCATCGGTGGATCGTCTGGATGCAGTGATAACTTCACGCCCGCTTCCTCGGCAACCGGCAAGACACGCTCTAGAAAATAGGCTAAACGTTCCCAAATTTCTTCATGCGAGGTAGGCGGCAGATACCCTTGATCCAACAGACTCGCATCATAGGTCATATTCCACACCTGACCAAGCGGTAGCGGTTTGTTTAACTCCTCCATCGTTGGGTGGAATGTCGATGTCAACCCCCCGCCACGTGCGGATGGCTTCTGAAAATGTCCCCAGACACCCGCAATACTAAAGTTATATCCAATTACAGGTATGCCTGCCCGGCCCACATTCCGAATGATTTGCTTGAGGTGTTCAATTTGTTGATCTCGTTTTGGTCCTGCGAGCAGAACATCATACCAATCCGATGGATTAAAGTTCTCAATCGCTGCGAATTCAAGCCCCTCCCGATTTAATTCTTCTTTCAACTTCACAAGATTCTCGTACTCCCAGATCGGGTCATTGACTCGGGCGATACCATAATTATGTTCCCCATCCGTGGATGGCAGCCCCTGATCATCAATCTCTCCGTAATAATTCACCAAATGCACGACAACAGCCTCACAACCAGCCTGCTTTGCGAATTGATAGTATTCTTTCTTTAACATATGACGATATAAGCCAATGCCCAGCTTCATATCAACTGCTCCTTTTTGTATGAATTGATTATAGATCAAATTCTGAAATCTGAAATATCAGATGATCCGAGAAAAAACATACCTACATTACCTGTGAAAACACAAGCATAAGTATGTCGCAGCTACCAGCTTGTTATATGGCGCCACCGTTCTCTTCTATTAAATAAATCATATATTGCTTACTCTTCTCCAGGTGCGCCACCAATAAATCCGAAGCATGCTGGAGACGATTCTGCTTCATTACTTCGATAAGCTGCGCATGCTCTTGGATACCTTCTTTGGAGCGATCAAAGTTCTGAAAATGAAAGATGCGTGAAATATACAGGAAGCTATTCAAGAGTTCATATTGATTCGAGATCAATTGATTGTGGCTCATCGTCACAATTGCCTTATGGAACAGAACATCAGCTTCAAGAAATTGCTGGTAATCAAAATGATCACTTTCCAAATTTACCTTGGCCCGATGAACATGCTCTGTTAATTGAACGACCAGCTGCTCGCAATCATCCTTCGATAAGTGCTCGATACTCCATTTCTCAATCATAATCCTTGCATCCATCACTTCTGCAATGCGCTTACCCGTCAATTGGGTCACATAGGTACCTGATCGTGAGACCACTTCGACAAGCCCATCATTCGCCAATCGATGAATAGCCAGCTTAACAGGCGTTTTACTAACTCCCATCTTGTCACTTAAGTCATTGAGATCAAGACGTGCACCGCCTTTATACTCCCGCGTTAATATTTGGTTTTTTAGAATATGATAGACTTGTTCATTCAAGTCCTGTCGTTCAATCTTTAAATCCATAAGACCTCCGTTTAATTCCATATAAATTCCATTAAATATCTAAAATTGAAATCTGAAATATCAGATTTAGATTGATTATATGACGGATGTATTCTAATTACAACTCCCTATTGAACACTAACCATTCTGATTTCTCCATGCCCTTGGTGTCATACCCATCAATTTTTTGAATACTGTTGCAAAATGCTGGCTCGTCTTAAAACCAAGCTCCATGGCGATATCCGTTATGGTCATCTTCGATTCCTTCAGTACCTGACATGCGTAGTCCATTCGAACTCGCTCCATATACGCCGTAGGTGATTGTCCATTCGTCTCACGGAACACGCGATAGAAATGCGACTCACTTAACCCAATCTCCTCCGCAAGCTGCCCAATAGCGTATCGTGCAGATGGATTCTGCTGGATTCTTTCCTTCAGCTGTTGCGTGTAGGCATGCATGTTTTGTGATTGAACAACTAGTTGTGGATGATGCAGCATGTGCAGCAAAATTTCCATGACATAATGGCGAAGCTGGAATTCCAGAAGCTCCGTATTCTGCTGCATTATAAGTTGCTTCAATCGTTCGAAGTAGACGACAACATCATTACTGACCCATTGAATGCGAGGGCAGCTTTGCATCCATTTGACAAATGTATGACGCTCCTCTTCATGGAGGCCGAACCATTCCTTATGCTGAGCTGGATCGCGAACAATGATCCACCAAATCGTTGATGGTCCAATATAATCAAAGCTGGCACGGTGTCGCTCGCCCGGTCTGGTATGAATGATATGCTGCGCACTCGTAAGGTGAAATTCTCCTCCTACCTCCCAATCGACAGCCCCCTGATCAACATAGACGAATTCATATGCATCTTCGTGCACATGATCGGTTAAGAGCTCTGCTCTACTGAAATGGTCGTATCCCAAAAGCACTAAATCTTTGACACGAGCCGCAGGGCCATGCTCCTCATCTACAATATAAACCCAACGTTCATTTTTGGTACGATCCACCACAATGAATACACGCCTCTCTTCGCATTATGTTTCAGATCCTATTAGATATAATTCGAAAAGTCAAATGAGATAAATTGCTATACACTGAGAGCGTAATCACTAGGAAGGAGCGATAAGCTTGAACCAAAACGCAACACATATCCACGTCATCTTCAAAACACACTTGGATATTGGCTACACAGATCTCGCGAAAAATGTGACGGACCGATATATGAAGCTGTTCATCCCCAATGCCATTCAAACAGCGAAATATTTTGCCGAACACCCGGAGAGAGGCTCCTTTATCTGGACAACGGGCTCGTGGTTAATCCACCATCTTTTAATGCACGGTACGGACGAGGAAAGACAACAAGTCGAAGAAGCCATTGCAAAAGACTATTTAAGATGGCATGGCCTTCCTTTCACCACTTATACCGAGTTATGTGATAGCGAATTGCTTGATTATGGCATTCATATGGCCATGCGCCTTGATGAGCGATTTGGCAAGCGTACGATCGCAGCCAAAATGACAGACGTCCCTGGTCATACACGCTCATTAATCACGCATATGGCGAAGGCTGGATTGAAGTATTTGCATTTAGGCGTAAATCCTTCTAGCCATGTTCCTCACGTCCCTGAATTGTTCTTATGGCGAAATACGGACGGATCTGAAATTGTTGTTCAATACAGTAGAGATTACGGCACAACCTCTGAATTTGAAGGATTGAACGATGTTCTTTACTTCGCACATACGCATGATAACCATGGACCTTCCACGGCCCTGCAGATTGAAGCAGAGTTTGCCCAGCTGCGAGAAGCTTACCCACATGCAGAAATTAGAGCTTCCACATTAGACCAGTATGCAGAAAAAGTATGGGCAATCCGTGATACCTTGCCTGTCGTGGAAGAAGAAATTGGAGACAGCTGGATTCATGGCACATCCACAGACCCGTATAAATTAGCATGCTACCGTGAATTGCTCCGCCTAAAGAGTAAGTGGCTGCAAGAAGGGGCGCTTACAGACAGCGATGAAGAGTATCACAATTTCTGCGATGCGTTATTAATGATCCCTGAACATACCTGGGGACTAGATATCAAACGATATCTTGCGGATTATATCCACTATGATAAAGATGATTTCCATCAGGCACGTAAGCGTGACAAGGTCGATATTAACTTGAATCCGCAGGAATATCGTTTCTACGAAATGAATTCACGTACAGAAATGATTGAAATGTTCGGTGATGAAGCCGAAGAAAAATTGAATGCACGTTCCTTTAGTCTCATGGAACTCTCTTGGCAGGAGCAGCGGGAATACCTGGATCAAGCGATACAAGCACTTCGTCCTGAACTACAAGCTGAAGCACGCGCTGCCCTACTCGCACTAAAGCCGTCTCGCTGCGCTCTAACGGATGCAATCGTCCTATCTAGTGACCAGCCTTATACATTAGGAGACTTTGAGGTTGTGTTTGAGGATACGGGCGCGATTATCGGATTGAAAGATGATCGAGGTCGAGAGTGGGCCGGCCCTAACAATCCGATCGGTTTATTCTCTTACGAAACTTATTCGCAAGCCGACTATGATCGTTGGTATCGTGAATACCACGTCAGATGGAGATATACGCATGTGTGGGCAACCGGAGATTTCGGGAAGCCAGGAATGGACTTAACCAAAGAGTGGATTGCACAAGAAGTTATGATACCGAAGCTTCAATCCTTGCAAGCCATTTTTGGGGAAGATCAGGATGTTGTGCTCGCGAGCCTGCGTATGTCAAGAGCTGCATGCGAGCGCATGGGAGCTCCAAGAGAATTAACACTTGAATATGTGTTTAAGAAAAATACTCAAACGGTAGAATGTAAGCTACAGTGGTTTGACAAGGATGCATATCGCCTTCCTGAGGCTGCATGGATGAGCTTTATTCCGATCGTTTACAATCCGAATCAATGGAAGCTGGACAAAATCGGACAGCTCATATCTCCTTTAGACGTTGTTCAAGGCGGGAATCGCAATATGCATGCGGTACAGCAAGGGATGTATTATGCGGCCACAGATGGAAAAGTTCATATTGATACCTTGGACGCAGCACTTGTATGTCCCGGGGAACCTCGCTTGCTCCAGTTTGATCATACATTTGCTCCGCTCACTGGAGGTATGCATGTGAATTTGCATAACAATGTGTGGGGCACAAACTTCCAAGCGTGGTACGAAGAGGATGCTTCTTTCCGCTTCAAGCTGCATTTTCAATCCAATCTGTAATGCTTTCCCATTTTGCATCTATCGATTCTAGTCCAATCATTTCATTCCAAAATTATTGTAATCCTGAAAGGAGATTTACGATGAGTCAGAGCAAACCTTGGAAAATATATATCATTCAACATTCACATACGGATGTTGGTTATACGGAACGTCAAGAAAAAATTCGCCAGTATCATGTCAATTATATTCGGCAGGCTTTGCAGATTGTTCGTGATATTGAGAGCGGCGCTAGACCTGACTGGAAAGGCTATAAGTGGGTATGTGAAACGTATTGGCCAGTTGAATCATTCCTGTTAAAAGCTACAACCGAAGAAAAAGAAGATTTCGCTCAAGCGGTGAAGAAAGGCTATATCGGTCTCTCCGGAACCTATCTCAATTTCGGTGAACAGTTAAATCAAGAGATGCTCTCCGTGATGATTAGGCGGATTAGCGATTATGGACAATCGATTCAGTTCCCGGTGCGCTCTGCGATGACGGCAGATATTACAGGTTTTGGCTGGGGATACAGTCAAGTACTAGCGGATTCGGGCATTGAGAATTTAATTACTTGTATTCATACACATCACTCCATGTTCCCACTTTGGAAGAAGCAGATTCCATTCTGGTGGGAAACGCCTAAAGGAGATCGTATTCTCACATGGAGCGGCGAGCATTACATGTTTGGCAATGATCTTGGATTGATCCCTGGCATTGGCGGATCTTATACAATTCGCGATGATCATGATGTCCGAAACGGCGTATCCTTTGAAGTGGCTGAATCACGATTTAATCGTTATTTAGAGCAATTGGTTGCTGATGGTTACACTTTCCCGTTTGTACCTGTTATGGTGTCTGGACTTCCTACTGACAACGGTTCACCCAATGCAGCGTTGATGGATTTTGTGAATCCTTGGAATGAGAAGCATGGAGACCGTATCTTTATTCAACCGGCGACATTGGACGATTTTTTTGCAGATGTAAGAGCTTATGCTGAGGAGCATCCGGCAGAAATTGAAACCTTCCTTGGGGACTGGCCAGATTGGTGGACGGATGGCTCGGCGACCACACCGATGCATGTACAGATCTTCCGTGAAGCACAGCGTGTGTATACGAAGGTGAAGCAATTAGATCCCGCCTGCGAGATTGTCTCCAAAGAACGTTTAGAGGCAATTGAATATGAGCTTGCTCTATTCGCCGAGCATACATGGGGTTATCATTCCTCTGTCACAGAGCCTTGGAACCCGTTCGTTCAGGAGCTTGGCTGCAGGAAAGAAGCCTATGCGGCCAATGCAAGTTCGCTTGCTCATACCGCTTTATACGACATCCTTGAGGAACGTGGCGATGCACTGCTAGGTCCTGATCGTCCAATGAAATTTGAGTTATATAATCCAAATGACTTTGTGCAAACCGATTATGCTGAGCTCATTATGGAAGGCTGGCATTTGGCGGAATTAAAGAACGGCTTCGAAGTCATGGATGAAGCGACGGGCACCGAATACGAGGCTCAGATGGTTACAGGACACCGCGGGGTCGTCATTACCATACCGGTAACGCTCCAGCCTAAACAGCAGGTACATTTGACGATCAAAGCCCTTACAGATCACAAGCCTGTAACTGCGTATCGGACAGATTATGTTGGATCGGATCGTATGATGGATATTATTCCACCAGTCGCGCCGAAGCTTCACATTACGCCGAAATTTATTGAATCGCCTTTCGTTCGCATCGAATGGGAGATGGGTGCTGGCATTAAAAAATGGATCGACAAAGCCTCGAATCAGGACCTGCTCCGTGCTGACCGTAATCACCATGCATTTTCTCCTGTCTACAATGTGACACGGGCTCCTAACGAATTTGGTATGTATGATGTACGCCGCAAGATGGGACGCAATCGCCGAGGTCCTGACGCGATTACTTCTGTGGGGACACTTGTTAATGTAGATATTGTTGAAAAAGGAGCACTGTACGGTAAAGTTCGTTTGACGTACAGCGTAAATGGCTGTAGTCATTATTCCTTACTCGTTACCGTTTACAGCGATCATGCTCGTGTCGATGTTGCTGTACGCATGCATAAGGAAAGTGTATGGGACCCAGAAAATCTATACATTTCTCTTCCTTTCGGAAGTGCGCCTGTTTCAGAGCAGCAAGAACTTTGGGTTGAAAAAACAGGTGCGGCTTTGCGTCCGCGAATCGATCAACTCCCAGGTTCCCTTGCTGATTTCTACTGTGTTGATGAGGGTACGGCGTATGTCAGTGAAGGACTAGGTATTGCGATTGCAATGCCGGATACACCGCTTGTTCAAATCGGTTCATTAGACTATGAGGATCGTCTTCTGAGCGGACATCCGGGGCTAGCTAATGATCCAGCTCACCTCTACTCATGGCCCATGAATAATTATTGGGAGACAAACTTTAAGGCAACGTTGGGAGGATTCTATGAATTCCGTTACTATGTTGCATGGGGTGAGGAACTAAATACACCAGAAGCTGCTTTGGAAGCATGTACAAGCATGAACGCAGGCATACTGGCTTGGAGAACAAGCAAATAAGCATATGATTTGGAGGAAGGATACAGAATAGTATCAACTATTCTGTATCCATTTTACTGTAGTCTTCTTGCTGTTCAAGTATATTCCAGAATCCTTATGGTTACTAGGTATTAAACTACAACATAGAAGCATCTCCCTATTTTCTCTAAATTTATAAAAAAACAGTGAGAAGAGAAAGGTGTTATTCCTAAATATTAATATTTTCCCTCTGAAAGATTACCAGTCAATCATTTCGTTATTGGTAGACTTGATTTTTCGTAATCATTTTCATCATTGGTCGAAACTTCTTCGTTCTTATCCGCGTCTGCCGAGAGTTATTTCCTTTCGTCGACTTGGACTTCCGTATGAATCAATTTCAACGCCATCACTGCATCCACGATATCGATGATGCTGCTATGAATGAGCGTTGCCATTACAGTTTCACCCTAAAAATGACTAATATTTTTCAGCTCAGGATAGCGACATTGGTTTATAACAAGGCTTATTTACGGTATTTCTTGATATGCTTTCCAGTTGCCACTTTTGTGTCATTAGACAATCCCGTTCCCGCAGCTTACTGCCTGTATCGTCTCTCTTGTGCCATCCCCTGCCGGGAACAACTTTTGCCATGTTTGCCCGTCGTCCTCGGATCGACATAAACCATCACGGGTAAAACAGGCATACAACACGCCCGGTCGATGCTCATCAAGCGTCAAAGCGACAAGTACCGATGCCGCAAGCCGTCCGAACGGAAGGCTGCCGCGAATGGATTGCCATGTGCGCCCGCCATCTGTGGACTTGAAAATCCCCTCGGTCCATTTCCCAACGTACTTTCAATTGAATATAGCTAGTGACGGTAACAAGGCATCAATACGTGCATCCACCGTAATCACAAACGATACTTTTTCATAATAATCCGGTTTGACGAGGGTGAACCATATTCCGTTGGTTGATTTTCCAAGAAACAGAGGAATTAGTTGTTATTACTCCAGCTCTTTTTCAATTTCCTGCTTTGCAGGTCCGCTTGCGAATTCATCAATTACTGCGTCGAATATTTGATCAACTGGATAAGGAATTGCACCATTTTCGTCTATGTCAATTTTATTAATTGTAATGTCTGGCACCAAGCAGAAATCATCATTTACCAGACTGATTGAAATAATTGCCTTGACTCCCTCTAACTTCACCGTTATTCCAACGGTTTTTTGTGATTTCATTACAATCCTGCCTATTCTTGCCTATACCCTGCCACCAGATTCAACTAGTGATAATTCAAGTGAAAGAGCTGTTTGATTAATTTCAAGTGACTCAAAACTGCTTTAAAATAGTAGTAAACCTCACCGCGAATACCGTTCAAGCTCCCTCCATCGCGATGCATATTTCCGGGAACCGAACAACATTTCATTATCCAGGCAAGCACATCTATGGTTGATAAATCTTATCAACCACGGTTAACCATATAAGTTCTTGTCATTTTCGGCAAACGATATATGTTCTTGTCGTCTAGTTTTGACAAGAACATATATCGTTAAAACACAAAAAGCCGCTGCTACGCGGCTATTAAGCGTGTATGTTCTTGTCGTCCTACATTACTTTTCAAAGGCATCCTTACATTCAACTGAGAGCAATCAAAACGTGATATGTCTTCAAATTAATTCCTGTTCAAGGTTCAATTACTGGATCCAGTTTGGTCTCCTCTAACCCTTTTCTACAAGCCGACACATACTCATCAAAGTGTTCTCCAGTATAGCAGGGAGGTTTTTATAATATCCAATCGCAATACCGTTAATAGCATGAACAACTCCATCGATACTTACAACCATTGCCCCATCCCACTATTCGGGCACCCTATAATGTCTCCCGTAAATTGTTCTATAGGCGCTAGAGTCTGGATGACTTTCAAGTGTATCCAATACTTTAATTTCATCACTTTGAATTCCTGCTAGCCGCTTCTCTATCTCATTTAGGGTGTTCTGTGTTTCTAACATTGGCTTAACCTAAGAATAAAAGGTATCTCCTTGATTATTCTTTATCGTTAAATCCGCACCCAACAAGTTCTTGTCCTCGACTCGGGACAATAACTTGTTCCGATAAAACAAAAAAGCCGCTATAATAGCGACTCTCAATGGGACTATGTTCTTGTCCCTCGACACCTACCCGACCGGTGCAATTCACGTGGGAGATGTTCGTTCTTTTGGGTTAGACTCGGGACTGTTCCTCCTCTCCCATTGCAGGAGTGGCATCTACGAATATCTTCTTTCTAAACAAGACGGGAGTTGTCTTGTTTAAGTGATACATTGAGTAAGAGATAATCATTAAAAAAGAGGACAGGTGAACGGGTATGATACATGTAGTGAGCGAGAAAATAGCTGCGCTAGCGGCGGCATACAACGCCGTCTGGAACGAACCGGATGCAGGCTTGCGGAGGAAGGCCATCGAGGATCTGTGGACGGAAGCAGCGATTCATTGCACAGACACGCGTGAAGAAAAGGGACATGATGCCATCGAAGCCAGAATCGTTGAGGCGTTCGACAAATTCGTCGACAAAGGCTCTTATACATTCGAGCCTTTGAACAACGTCAGCCATCATCACGGCGTCATCAGGCTCGGTTGGGTCATGGTGCCGTCTGGGGGCGGCAAGACACTAGGGGCAGGCACGGTATTTATTTTGTTAAGCGAAGACGGCAGGATCGCAAGGGACTATCAGTTTACCGATGAGGTATAGATGAGGGAGATTACAGACCCGCTAAAGCTTAGCTGGGCCGGGCAATCCAATCCTCAAGGGATTCCTCGTTCAAATTTATACGTTAAACGAAATTATACTTTTATATTTATGCCTATTTAATCCACTAATACGTGATTATATTCTAAGTGGTCGCGAGTTCCGCTAACGGGACAAGATAGTTTAACAATAAGGGTTTTCACAAATTAGGCATGACTAATATGTGAAAACCCTTATTTGATAATAGTTAAGCATGAAAATTCATGTGCTGGCACAGAAGACCGGGAAATCGGCCGACCATTCGTTATTACGAGAAGGAAGGATTGCTGGATAGACGCCACGTGAGCGCAGGGACAATAATTATCGTGACTATACCGAGGAAGCGTTCGAACACCTTTTACTGATCAAAAGAGTTCAGGCTGCGGGTTTTACGATAAGGGAAACCAAATTTATTTTGAAGGAAGAAGACGGGAACAAACTTGAGCTCTCCCGGGCCATTGAATTTTTGCGGAAGAAGATGAAGGAAATGGACCTTAGGAAAAGAGAATGGGAACACACGATTAACCATATATGTTCTTGTCTTTTTCGGCAAACGATATGTGTTCTTGTCGTGGGGTTTTGACAAGAACATATATCGTTAAAACAAAAAAAGCCACAGCTACGCGGCTATGAAGCGTATATGTTCTTGTCGTCTTACAGGAATTGCAGAATCCTCATTAATGACCTGAAAGTTATATGTAGCAATATCTACATGAGTTGCAAGACTATACTTTGTTCGACTTCTATTCAATATTCTTTTCGAAGGACCGTCTGAGATTATGCCGGCCCTATGCACAGTCCAATCCACATCTTGTGCTTCTTCAACTAAATATTCAATTACAGTTTCATTATCTTTATGCTGACCGAGAAGACCGTTATATCTAGCTAAAGTATTTCTAAGAATCCAAGTCACAAAAGGGAGTCTTACTTTATATCGACGCGTGAGTCCTCCAGCCTGATATAGGAAACGTTCTACACCTTGTCTTCGCATAGCTGGGATAAGCTTCTTAATAAAGATAGTATTGATTGGCGCCTTATTTTGTTCCTGAGCATCTCCAAGCATACAAATTACAAAGTCGACTTCATCTAATAATTCGTCAATATTTTCATGATTTGTGATGGAACCTTTGATTAGCTCTAAATTTATATTTTGTATTTTAATTTTTTCTGGATTTCTAACTAAGGCTTTTACTTTATGACCCTCTTTAAGCGCTATGGAAACAAAGTGTTGGCCAGTTCTACCGGTTGCACCAAAAACTAAGAATGTTGATTTTGAATATTTCATTGATAATGATCCCTCCAAAAAGAGATTTCTCCTCGTTTTGGACTCACCAAGCCGAGTTTATCATAATATCTTAATGAAACTTTAGGTATGCACAGTAGACTTTAAGCGGGATAAGTGAACCGTCAATTTACTTTTCATTCGTATAAAGCCCATGACATCAGAAATCAGTCAAGAGAATTCATGCACCCGTGAGTTTATGCGACAAATCAATAAGAGCCTTTTGATCCTCTTTATTTACTTCGATTGCAAATTTACGTTGGAAATTACCGGCCTTGTTCCACATATATGCCGATGTTCCTTCGCCCTTCAGGAGTGCCTGAACTGGGTTACGAGCCGCCAATTCGGCTGAGTTGAGAAAAGGTCGTGCCACTGCGACACAGGCTCTGAAATACCATGGCGCATTTTTAAAGATATCCGTTCGAGCAACCCCCGGGGTTGTACATCCCGTGAAAATCTTAGGATGCGTCTTGGTAAGATAGTCTGCATAATGCATACACGCTCCAACGATCGGTAGCGTCATCGTCCAGAAATTAAATTTTTCGAAGGATTGGAACTTCTTGATGTCGAATTTGGGAACTTTTTTAGCTGTGCCCACCATCATAATTACCCGAGGATGGTCTGCCTTAAGAAGTTTTGGCAGCAGGAGTTGAGTTAAGTGGTAACGGCTTAAGTAAGCCAACGCGAAAAAGAGCGGGAGACCGTCCCTTGTTCTGATGTCCCTTGGATCAAAAATGCCCGCCGAGTGTAACAGTCCGTCGACTTTGTCGGTTATTTCATTGATCTGTTGTGCCGCATTTTTGACTCCATCGTGAGTCGCGAGATCCACAGAGAGAAATATTGCTCGATTACGCGCTGTTCCAAAAGATGCCAATGCGCTCTCACCTTTTTGTTTATCGCGCCCCAAAATAATCACGCGATTGCCTGCATCAATAAGTTTTTGAGCAGACTGCAGGCCAACACCGCTATTACCCCCTGTAATTACAAACGTATTCATACTCTTTCACTCCCCTTATCTTTATTGACAATCTCTATAAATCATGCGCCAATAGGCAAAAGAATCATTTAACTTAGGCGTATCCGCTCTGGCTGATGGAAGGTTTGAAATTATTGCGACCGCTCGATGTCCTAGATCTGTAAAGGCCCCTCCGACCTCCATCCCAATCGTTCCTGTGTCAACGCACTCACGGAATGCCTTCGTCGTCCATGCCATCCAGTCGCGAGCCTGCGGGCGCACACCGTCTGAAGTGACTGCATAGTTGCGCAGTAAATCTAGATCCTCTATAACACCGCGAGCCACCTCAGCTCCCAAGTCTAATACTTGAAAACCTTTCTATAAACGGGTCAGACCAACTACCTGATGGCCCGCACCGATGAGTTCGCGAACAACAGCTGTAACAATTTAACCTGCTGCACCTGTAACGAATATTCGTATAATCGTTTTACGCCTCCTTAAGCATTTGACGAAGATATGACTCTAGTCTAAACTATAAAGTAAACTCTAAGGCAAGCATTTGGAGGTAAGAATTCATATGAAAATTCAAGAACTAGCAGACTTGATGGTTCTAACACCCCACACCATTCGTTTTTATGAGAAGGAAGGCTTGCTTGACAGCAGGCATATTCAGCGAGAGAAGAATAATTATCGCAACTACTCAGACGAAGCAATTGGGCGGTTAAAGCTGATTAAGAAATTTCAAGGCATCGGCTGCTCCTTAGCTGAACTGAAGACGATTTTGCAGGATCACGATACGAACGCACGCACGAACGAAGAAGTAATAGATTGGATTCTTCAGAAGATTAATGAGATCGAGCGTAAGAAGGACGAATATGATCATATGCTTGTAACGCTGAATTGGATGCTGACGTACAGGAAGCTGCTGAACGAAGATCCACAGCAAGCTGAGGCTATGATGGAGGAATTACGTCTTAGAATTAACATCTAATTGTATACACGATTATCTGGACATTCATCGGTCCAGCCGATCCCCTTATTAATTTCAACAACTTGAAATTCACGTTTATTGAAATTTCGTTCTTCTTTCTATCCGAAAGGTGACACCGATTTGCATCGTTCCCTTTGGACCAGTTGATGTGCCACATAATATAGGTTTGTTTATGAGTTTTTTTCCTCGCTTGAAATACTAAGTTGTTTTTCTTACACGCTGGCATTATCCAGGCAAGCACATCTGAGGTGATAATCCTTATCAACCACGGTTAACCATATATCGTTAAAACAAAAATAGCCGCAGCTATGCGGCTTTTAAGCGTGTATGTTCTTGTCGTCTTACACCGGATCGTAAACGCAAAGTTCATCTTCTCCCAATACATAATATGGTACCACCCAAAATTAAAATTCCCTGTTAAAAAGCACAGGAATTTTCTTTTGTCAACCTTTTCATGAAGTTATGATTAATCAACCCGTTGTATTTTATTGGAATAATACAGAACGTGAACTTGAGAACGTCATATTCAGAGTTGTCCAGGTAGCCTTGAATACACCAGGATTTCTGACAACCTCTTCCATACTTTCGAAAACGTCGACCTCTCCGGGTTACTCTTTTCGAGTCTTAGTCACTCTCAGGCAGACTATCTGGCTGTCTACGCTTTACGTCTGAAATTACTTCCAGCCGTCCAAGACTTGCTATTGCTGGCTTGGTTTTAGAGATTTCCACCTGCTAAGCTTCACAACCTAGGTTTGGTCGCACCGGAAGTTGAGTTACTAATTCTCTAAAAATACCTAAAAATTCCTACTCTGCTGTTGTTCCAGTTAGTTTGAACAAAGGAGAAGTTATCCTTCCTGTTATTGACAACATCTAATGAATAATGATAATCTCATTTTATTCCAATTGATATTGATTCTCATTATTGATTGAGTAGTTGAAAAAGCAATTATCGGGGAGAACACAATGACCATTTTACGATACCCCATCGTCTTTCCCTCATATCGGCACCTCCTCTATCGCTTTACTATTTATCATTGGGTTTCGGCTATCGTTTCCCGTTAGCTTAAAATACGTTTGTATTTCATTCTCGGCAGCTTAACAGCATCCACAATTAGAGAAACAAATCCCAAAGAGTTTTCATTATTGCGGTGATCAAAGCGTTTCGATCGGTAAATGAAACCCTCTTTCTCATCCCAATCGGTATAATGGAATTCTCCACTTTCATCGCAATACTCTAGAAGATTCACTTTAAAACCAGCTTCTTCAAACATCGCCGAAAGGGTTTTATAGGTGTGTACTATTTTATGGCTTGCAGCAGGATGGTCAGCAGGACCTGGTCCGCCGATTCGTACTCCTTTTTGGTACTCTTCATCAGGGAAATAACCATCCGGAACAGCACATCGAACATACCCGCCAGGTTTTAAGAACTCAAAACAAACCTTTGCAGCTTTTACACCTTCTTCGAAGTCTAGATGCTCCCATACATGTTCGGCTAAAACTGCAGTAATGGTATTGGGTTGAAAACGGTCAGACCACTGTTCTCTTCGTAATAAATTAAGCTCTGTCTCTTCGGTTTGCGTCCACTCGGGATTATTGCTATATCCGCCAGCACCAACAACAACTCGTATGTCTTTGTTTTGTCCCCTCACTCAAGCTCATCCCCCTTTATAGCGAAGTGTAACAAAAACACCATTGGGGATAAATGGATATTTGGGACCTTCATATGTAACTATGTGTCCTCAAGTAAACTGCCCGTTAGTTGAGTAAAGCCAGCCGGTCAAAGTGATCGGCTGGCTTCTTGTCTTTATTGAGCTATAGTTTCCCGTTAGCTGATGAACGACTTGTGTAAGTGTAAATTCTGCAAGCGTTGTTCTTCGACAAAACTAATTTGTGACTACCAGATAATCGTTTTGAAATGAATGATTAAGTTTTCCCAACAGCGTTTCCTCGAGGGGCGTTTTTCCATATATAAAAACCAAGAACATAAGCAAGTACGCAGCCAATCATTGTATCGATTAATCGATATTCTAACAAATGTGCTGTCACTGGACTGCCGATGCTGAACATCATTAACATTAACGGTGTCATAAGCATGGCATAGATCGCATAACTTCGATTTTTAAAAATGGGGCGAAGCGCACCAAGTAATCCGATAACGACTACACTATTCCATTGCGGCAGAGACCACAGCAACAAACAGCTTCCGAGAAGTACACCTACCGCTGTACCTATGCCTCTTTGAAAAATACGTCTTTGTGAATAGGCTAAATCACGTTTAAGGACGATAGCCACTGTTAAGCAGATCCAGTAGGAACGTTCAAGATGGAAAACAACCCCTATCGATTGTGCTGCTATCATACATAATGCGACTCGAACTGTGTATTTCCAGCCAGTAAAATGAGTTAATTTACTCCGCCACTGTGTAAATCGTTGCTTATAAGAAATCTTAGCGGTTTGAACTGAAACTTTGTGGTCCCGCGATTTCTGCATTAGGAATCCCACAATGACAGATACGATTATTCCCAATAAAGAACCTGTTGCAAAATAAACAGGTATTCTGAAAATGTCCTGATGCAACCCTCCATCGCCCATGCTAGAACCAATAATGGAAAGTATCACAAATTGGACGCTGGCTATTGCAACAGATCTGCTTATTCCTCCCAGCAGCGCGGCCAATGTCGAAATCATTACAATTAAACCACCAGTCATCCAGCCGTGCCCTGCTATAATTATGCCTATAACTATTGCGACTGTCCCTGTTGCCATTGTACGAAACAGTTCAGTTGTATGTTTCTTGATTGTTCCATCAGACGAAGAATCATTTGTAATCATTACACCAAAAATAGATAATAATCCGAACATTAAATTATTTAAATAGAATCCTAAAGAAATGCAGCCTGCCATCCCGATAAACCCTGCGATAACTTGCGGGTAATTGATCGGCGCTTCATTTGACCATTGCAGTGTATCTTTCAATATAAATCCTAAGCCTGTGTTCCCTTGGTCACTTTTACTCAATATGTATCCTCCACTTTATCTAAATTCTGACGTAATTATAATCCTGCCACTCTTTGACTCCCACCACATTATGCTAGGGATCTATACGAATTGTAAAGTGACGAAATTCTGTCGTTAAACTGCCCGTTAGTTGAATGAAGCCAGCCGGTCAAAGTGATCGGCTGGCTTCTTGTCTTTATTGAGCTATAGTTTCCCGTTAGCGTAATGACCTGGCATATGTGATACGGTTCATTTTACGGTCTATAGGCGAAAAAAGGAGCCATCTTCGATAGTTTTTTACAAGTCATAATATACTCCGGTTAACTTCTCGGATAGTAACCAAAGTTTTTCCGCAAGCTGCACATCCAATGCCTTTTTGGGGAAATCTACAAACTTCGGTTTCTTAGCCTTTAGAGGATTCATTCCTAGCCCTACGTAAATATCTCCGGTGATTGTCGAATCCGTCGCAGCAATAATTGATGGCCAAGATGATTGATTAGGAGGAGTTCCGAATATTTTCATTAATATCAGTCCAAATGCTTTGTTCCCTTCGGTGCGTTTCTCGTTACTTCCATCTGGGTTCCGAATTATTAGATTTCTTTTTTCTTTATTTTTGCGGATATGAGGTTTTCTGAAATATGATGATCTCTGCCTTTGATGTATTCGTAATCTAAATCATTTGCAAAAGCAGTGTTCATTGTAAATCCCCCTACTGTCACAAATGAGCAGACCGGACGCTTACTCATAATCTTAAACCTCACCATCTGTATAACCTTCGATAATATATGACTGTTTCCTGCACCCACCCCCACTGTAACTGTTTTAAACTAACCTGCCCGTTGGCTTAATGTCCAAATATGTAGTCTCCAATTATTTTGGTCAAGAAACTTAAATCCATCGGTTACATGGTAACCATACCCAGGAGTTTTAACCTGCGAGGGATTCTTCCTTCTGTGAAAAGTCAGTACGTTGTCCAATATTTCTTCAGTAACTTAATACATCCTAGAATTGAAGTGGATATAACGTTATAATGTTTATACGGTAACAAATTTGAAAAGCCGCATCCAACCAAAATGGTGTAATGATCGAATACGCCAAGAAGCACTATCTCCTGGGAGGTCATCATGAAATTCTTCGTCAAACCATCCAGCATGAAATCAGGCGTCCGCCTCAATTGGAACCGCTTTAAATCAAAATTGCTCATGACCTACACATTATCTTACATACTCATTTTTTTGGTTCCGCTTTCAAGCGTCACTTTCATCATCTATAGCAACGCGACGGCCAATCTGCGTTCCGAGATCGAGCAGTCCAACGTCAACCAGTTGAACCAGGTGAGGCTATCCATCGACAATCAGATAACCAATCTGCTGGAGACCGCCAGCAACATCTCGTTCGACGAACATCTCACCAAGTTCATGGTCTCCCATCCGTACTACAGCCGTGACGCCATTGCCTCACTGGCACGTTACAAGACCAACAACACGATACTGGCGGAGCTGTTTCTCTACTATCACGGCGACGATCATATCTACTCCGATCTAGGGATGACCGACCTCGACCACGTCTTCGACCACATCTTCCACTTCGAGCACTGGCAGCCGGAGGAGATTAAGCAGGCGCTAAACGAAACGGCGTTCGGCACCGTTCGTCCGGCCGAAATTGTCACCGTGAACTCTCGCGGAGAATCCATGCTGGCGATGCTAGTGCCGATCAAGACCAACGATCCATACCCGTATGGCACCGTACTCTATCTCATCAAAGAAGCCCAGATGACCGGCGTCATGGATTCGATCCTAAACGACTTCTCCGGGAGCAGCTACATCTTCTCGAGTACTGGCAAAGTGTTGACGGCCAACTACCGAGGCGACGCCGTGCGCGGCCACGACTTGACGTCACTGGCCGCGCTCGATCCTGGTATCCACAGCATGAAGATGGGAGGAGAGTACTATTCAGTCGTCACGGTCAAGTCCCAAGTCAACGGCTGGACGTACGCCACGGCCATTTCCAGCTACCAGTTCTTCGAGCAGGTCGGCCAGATCCGAACGATCATCCTGCTCGTCTTCGTCTTCACTGCACTGACAGGCATTGTCGTGGCGATACTGCTCGCCACTCGGCAATACCACCCGATCCGCGACTTGCTGGAGTTCGCTTCGCTGCAAAACGGTGTTAAGGAAACACCGGAGAACCGGAACGAATGGGACTGGATCAAGCAAACCATTCATGATTACCACGCCCGTATCGACATGCAGGAGCCGTTCGTGCGCAACCAATGTCTCATGCTGCTGTTCAAGCATGGCAAACCGGACGATCCCGAGATCGAGCGGATGATAGTCCAGTCCGGACTGAAACTGCCTGAGCAAGCCCGCTGCTTCACGATCATCCTAAGCTTGGACGAACAGAGCCGCGACGAGCAGTCTTGGGAAGATCAGCAGGCGCTGCGTGCCTGGCTCCATCAGTTGGATCTGCCCGAACTTCAAGCTCGAATCAACAGCGTCGAGCTCTCCGTCACCCATCAAATGGCCCTTATGGTGACGCTGCTCCCGTCGGAGGAGGACGACGAGGCGAACCGCGTACGCTTGGTTGTCGACGAGCTCGATGAGCGGTTGGCGGAACGGCTGCCCAAGCGGCCCAATCTAGGCGTCGGCACCATTTACGAAGACTTGGCTGGGCTAAACCACTCCTTTCTCGAAGCTGCCTCGGCCCTCGAGCAGCGGATGCGGACGGTCAGCGGTCGAATCGCTTACTTCGAGGAGCTGACGGAGTTGTCGGCATCCGCCATCTCCGGCGAGAGCTACTGGATTCCCAAAAAGTGGCTGCTCAAGCTGGAACAGAGCCTCAAGCAAGGCAACGAAGCCACGGCACTCCAATTGATTGCAAACATGATGCAGAAGATCAAGCGAGAGACGTTGCCCTTCGGTTTGCTCCGCTGTCAGTGCTTCGACGTGCTCAACTCCCTGCTGCGGACCGCCGCCGAGCTAGGCTTGGACGAGTTGCGCGGCGATATCTCGTCGCTGCACGCCTTCGATACGCTTGAGGGACTGGAGAACAAGCTCAGCTCGCTTGCGATGCGAATATGCCATGCAGCCACGAACCAGATCGAGACGGTACAGCCTGCGCTCATGGACGAGATCGTCACCTACGTCGAACAGAACTATGCAGACTATACGCTCAGTCTGGAGCATATCGCCCTCAAGTACGATACCTCCACTTCATATCTGAGCCGCAGATTCAAAGAGAAGATCGGCTACAACTTTACCGAGTACATCTGGCAGCGCCGGCTCAAGGAAGTCGTACGCCAGCTTATCCACACCAGCGCTCTGCTCAAGGATATCATCGAGCGTGTCGGCTATCTGGATGCGCCGAACTTCATCCGCAAATTCAAGAAGGAAACCGGCTTCACCCCTGGCCAATACCGCAAGCTGCACAGCACGGGTGGCCCGTTCCTAGGGGAGGAGTAATTCTCCCGACATGAAAGAAGCTGTCCCCCGTTTATCGACGTTAAGGACAGCTCCTATTTTTTCTTCTAGCCTTGCGGTAAACTTACAATTTCGGCTCGTACAATATGTACGCCAGCAGCTCATTCAGCGGAACGGTCGCCACCGTAATAGATGTACAGCTGGCAATCCTTCACGACATACCGGTCGGGAAGTTGACGATCGGGATCTGGTAGCTGAACTTCTCGTAATACGTCTCCGTCTCTATGATGAAATAATGCGTCCGGGCTATGATTTTCTCCGGGTTGTCCAGAATCGAATAGCATTGCTCCGACCTCGGTGACGACTTACTTGGTCGTTGATGCCATGGTAGAGCGCGAGCCAGCCTTTATCGGTCTTGAGGTCTTGATGGGCGGTTTCGAGCCCGCCGAACTTGCGGGATTCCCAGGCAATGGGTTCTCAACTTCAGCCAAGAGCTTCTGCATGTCTTAGTAAGCAGCGCCGCTGACTCATGATCCAATCTCATTGTATTCAGCAAGCTATAGATCGGCCGGTTAATCAATGCCAGCGCAAACTCGATGTCCAACTGCAGCCTTTCCTCCCGTGCATCGAGCAGTGGGATGAACCAGTAGTTGCGGTCAAGTCCGTGGTATGGCGATACGTCGATATCAAAGGAGCATTTCTCCGGTGCCGTAGTATACAATTCCGTATCCTCGTGCGGCCAGTCCGCTGGAAGTGCTACCGACTAGCGGAGGAAGTTGGTGGTGCCTGCGCCTCCCGTAAGCCGTTCGATCGGGCGTTCCTTCTCCTACTGGTGTTTTACATAGACGCCTTAAGCGATGTAACGGATCTCCCGGACGGCTCATTCCTCGATCAATCAATTTCTTGTTCGTTCACTGTCCGTAGTCAAGAAATTGGATAAAGCGGGTAAAACGTTTCAATACGGTCCCTCCTGAACTTTCATCCCTCAGGGAAACTCATACGTATTTCTAGATTTGAAAGATAACTCTCCGACAGCGGGAACTCTCTGAAAGTTTTCGGGCGATGATAAGGTCTTTAGCTAGCCTTCCAGCGGTCGTAGGCAGCTTGGTAAATTTCAGCCATGCGTTCGCCGCCCATCTTTTTGATGGTATCGACATATTTGTCCCATCCCGAAAGCGGTTCGGCACCGGTGACGAACTTGGCTTCCATCTGACTCAAGTACGTGTTGAGGTCGGATGTCATGGTCGTTACCTCAGCTTGTTCTTCTGGCGTCAGGAACAGCACTGGGTACGGTATGCGGGCTCCGCGGTCGAGAAGTTTGGTCTTGGTCTCGTTGGCGACCCAGGCATCCACGGAACCCAGCAGGCCCTTATCGATTTCCGGCAGGTTGATCGTCGGGGCGGGTATGCCGTAGTTCGGCGTAATTTTGGAGCGGTATTCCTCGCGATCGCCGCCGTCCGGTACTGGCAGATATTCTTTCACATAGTTGGTCTTGTCCGTGTATTTCCACAGGACGCCTTCCGGTCCTTTGTTGAACAAGGTTGCGCCATCAATGGAGTAGGCATAGTCTACCCAGCGCATGGAAGCTTCAGGCGACGGATTCGTCTTGGAGATGGCGAATGCGCCGGGGTTGACACCCTTGTTTTTGGAGATGGCCGGTTTATCCACGAAGTCGCTTTTCACCGGGTTGAACATGGGGTCGTTGGTGTTAGGTTCTTCGCCCATCATTTGGAAAGCGGTCCAGGCCGAGAACAAGCCGAGCTGATTGTTCCGCGCTTTGGCCTCGCGCTGCTCTGCCGTTTGCGAGAAGCTCTCGTGATCCAGCAAATTTTCGTTCCACAGACGGTTCAGGTAAGTCAGGTATTCCTTATAGCCCGCTTCGATCGGGGTATAGTGAACCTTATCTTTGTCGTCTACATAAATCTCTTCATCATAGATGCCGAAGGCGCCGAGCAGCCAAGTGCGGATATCTCGCAGGCTATTGCCGGGAGAAGCGGAGGACAGCGGAATTTCGTCGGGCTTGCCATTCTTGTTCGGATCTTCATTCTTGACCCGCTTCAGGTACGTATACAGCTCCTCGGTCGTTTCCGGCAGCTTGGTGATCCCGAGCGCTTTCAGGTAATCGCCGTTGTACCACAGCGGGTTACGGTACCAAGGCTGGTTGAATTCTATGACCGGCAGCGCATAGATGTGGCCGTCCGGCGCGGTTATCGATTTACGGATATCAGGGTTCTGATTGAGAATCTTTTTGACGTTGGGCGCGTAGCCGCCATCGATCAGGTTCTCGAGCGGGAGGAGAATACCCTGTTCGCCGTAATTCATTTGCTCCGCAGGCGTCAAATTGGCCGCATAGAAAATATCCGGAAAAGTGCCGCTTGCGAATACGAGATTCTTCTTCGTTTCAAATGAGTTCTTTGGCGCATTTTGAAATTCCATGTGTATTCCCGTTAATTTCTCCATTTCCTGGAACACAAGCATTTTGTCCCATTGTTGTATACCGACATCGGGTCCCATCATCATGAGCGACAGTGGCTCTTTGACCACAGGGAATCCTTCCTTGCTCACGTTGTCCGCAGCGGCGCTCGGCTTGTTGCCTTCCGTCTCTTTCTCTGTCGAGCCGCAACCGGATAACACACTGGCCACCAAAGCGACCGCAAGTAGCAGATTCAACCCTCTTTTTCTTGTTTTCATACGAGCTCCTCCTTTTGATGCTGTTGATTTATTTTAAACGGAGATGGGGGGTTCCCCAAAAATCGAATGCCCGACCCAGTTGTAATAAATGTTCATCCGGTTTGAGAAAGAGCCCGATCTTCGGTTATTTGTGCACGGAATCGCTAGCCCTCCTCCGATCCGATCATCACCCCCTCCACGAAATATCGTTGCAGGAACGGATAAACGGAGATGATGGCAGCGTGGAGACAATGATGACAGCCTATTTCACTAACGAGGAATCTACGGATGAACAGCCGCATGTTGGTACAATCCCTCATGAAATTCGCTGGCTGCAGACCCGATCCACTTGATAATGTGAATCAGAATCCCCGAGGATGGGCTCGCCATAACAGCGAGGAAGATAAAATGCGGCCCATAAGTGTCCGTTGTGCAAGCGCATTCATTTCCTTCTTGCCCCGTTCATGCATCACATTCTAAGATATCCGGTGGAAAATAGTAAATATGTCGAATATGAATTGTCATGTCAATAAGCCCGTCATGCTAGGCATGACAAGGCTTTCAGCATTCGGTCTATGGTGCCCGAATTGTCGTTGCATAGGGCGAAATATGTTGTATATTACCGCCATTTCACACGCAAATCATACATATTTTGCTTTGATGCGGGATATAAAACAGACATTAATCTCTGACGTCCTTCCATTTGGTATTTCTGGATTGTCACATATTCGATAGTCATCGTCATATTGCTGCTCGATCCGACCGCGTCTCCCAACTAAAACATCACATGAGGTACCCAATCGCATAGCCGCTCGTCAGCACCCGGCCGACCAATTCAAAGCGCCGCCGCAATTACGTTCTAGGAGGCCCTCGGCTCTACCGGCGTTCAGTTCAATATTTGCTATATATAGAAGATTCGCCGCCTTATTGAGCTGTTTTAGGGATTTGCTGTTAGTTCGGCGTAGGACGCTGTAAAACCGAAAAAAAGTCTGCGTACAGATTGAGATGCTTCTCTAGCAAATGTTCTACATTGTCGGGCGAATTATAAGCGTTGATATGAGCGAATATGTAGGTCGTCTCAATATTCCCGAGCGCTTCCTCCAGTTTTTCCGAACGGCTCCCCGCTTCTAAAGTTGATAATCCTTATCAACCACGGTTTACCATATATGCTCTTGTCTTTTTCGGCAAACGATATATGTTCTTGTCGTCATACATATATATTTTCACTAACTTTGTTCATTTCTTGCCTAATCCTTATGAGATAGTTATGATAAGGTGATTGTATGACATGTACAATTCGCTTACTTTACCGGTTACTGCAACAAGATTCATGTGGGATGATACATAAACACTTTTTTCATAAATTCTCCATCTTGATCTAACTGAGTATAATAGGATAACGCTATTGAGACTTATCCCTATATTACAGATGTATCTGCCAGTCCCGACAATAGTGCTGGATTTTTTTAATATGTCAGGAGTTATTCCCTGAAAAGACCAAACCAATGGAGTGAATTCGATGATCCACATACTAGTTGTCGAAGATGACCGGCATGCCAGAAGGCTGCTTGAAACCGTACTGAAACGCGAAGGTTACCTGGTTGCTACTGCTGAAGACGGTGTTAAGGCCATGGGTATACTCGAACAGCAGCATATCGACCTCATCATCCTTGATATTATGATGCCAAACATGGACGGATACGAATTTGCCAAGGAACTCCGGGATGCCGGCAGCCTAATTCCGATTCTGATGGCTACAGCCAAGCATCTCCCGGAAGATAAGAAGAAGGGCTTCCGCCTCGGGACCGACGATTATATGACCAAGCCAATCGATACTGAAGAGATGCTGCTCCGGATTGGGGCACTGCTCCGCCGTTCCCAGATTGCAAGCGCCCGCAAGCTGGTTGTAGGCAAGGTGATACTGGATTACGATGCCTTGACAGTCACGCGTGGCGAAGAGAAGCAGACTCTTCCGCAAAAAGAATTTTACCTGCTGTACAAGCTACTGGCTTATCCGGACCGCATCTTCACTCGCATTCAGCTGATGGACGAAATTTGGGGGATGCAAAACGAAAGCACGGATACTACAGTCAACGTACATATCAACCGCCTGCGGAAACGGTTTGAAGGATATTCTGAGTTTGAACTGGTATCCGTTCGAGGCCTCGGATATAAGGCGGTACGGATTCAATGAGCAGATTGGGAATATGGATCAAAGAAAAAATCACTCTGTCGTTCTTATTCTCACTAATGGTTTTCATTATTTTCCTCATTACCGTTGTGATTACCGGCATACTGTTTGTTCTGGCGCATTTTTTGGGACTGTTAAATGATGAATTCACCCAGGGCGGAATTGTACTGCCCATCATTATTTTAATATCCTGTATTATTATTGGAACCACGATATCCAGTTTTGCCAGCCGCAGAATGGTCAAGTCCGTCCGCGAATTCATCGAAGCTATCCAGCGACTGGCTGCCGGCGACTTTTCCACGCGTCTGCATATGAAGAGTCCTCCAGAATACCGAATTCTGTCCGATAACTTTAACCGTATGGCTGAGGAGCTCGGCGGCATCGAGATTTTGCGCGCCGACTTCGTGAACAATTTCTCACATGAATTCAAGACCCCCATTGTCTCTATCAAAGGTTTTGCCGAAATCCTCAAGTACGATGATCTCACCAAAGAAGAACGTGACGAATACCTCGATATCGTCATCGAGGAATCCGCCAGACTCGCCGCACTGGCCTCCAATGTACTAGAGCTGTCGAAGATTGAGACACAGACCATTCTGACGGACAAACAAAAGGTTAACGTCGGAGAGCAAATCCGTCAGTGCGTATTGCTGCTAACCACCAAGATGGAGAAAAAACATCTATCCCTTGATCTTAACCTTCATGATTATGCCTTGTCCGGCAACAAGGAACTGCTCAATCAGATCTGGCTTAATCTGCTAGATAATGCGATCAAGTTCACACCTGAGCATGGAATGGTTACTATCGAGATGAAGCGTATCGCAGGATCACTGGAATTGGTATTCCGCAACACCGGAAGCGGGATCGATCCGGAGACCGTCCCCAGAATCTTCGATAAATTCTATCAAGCGGATAGGTCACACTCGACGGCGGGCAACGGTCTCGGCCTAACCATTGTGCAGCAAATCGTGAACCTTCATGGCGGGAGAATTGTCTGCGAGAGTGATCCTATCCAAGGAACTGAGTTTATCATCACATTGCCGTCCGAAGCATAAACAAAGCTTTGAAAGAACCGCGAGGTTTTTTTAAAAGCTTTTTCTTTTTTCAGAAAAGTTTATGTTCAGTTTATGTTCTTCCGTTACTATACAAACATCATCACATAAAGGAGTCAAACATATGGTCAAATTACTCAAATATTTGAATCCGAAGGAATGGGCTCTCTTCGGCACCAGCCTCTTCTTTATCATTGCCCAGGTGTGGCTGGATCTGGAATTACCTAATTACATGAGTGAGATTACTCGACTGGTACAGACACCAGGAAGTGAAATGAGCGAAACCATGGCCACTGGTGGCTGGATGCTGCTCTGTGCACTCGGTAGTGTGGCGACCTCGATCGTTGTAGCCGGTATCGCTGCCCGGATCGCTGCCAACTTCTCTTCCCGGTTACGCTCCAGGCTGTTTGATAAGGTGCAATCCTTTTCCATGGAGGAAATCAACAACTTTTCAACAGCCAGCCTGATTACCCGCTCAACCAATGACATTACCCAAGTGCAAATGCTGATTGTCATCGGATTGCAGCTGCTCGTGAAGGCTCCAATCCTTGCGGTATGGGCACTACTCAAGATTACCGGAAGGAGCTGGCAGTGGTCGTTGGCGACCGGTATTGCCGTTGGTGTGCTCATATTGATCGTAGGCATTTGTGTCGTGCTTGTGCTGCCGAAGTTTCAGAAGCTGCAGCAGCTGACGGATAACCTTAACCGGGTATCTAGGGAGAACCTGACTGGACTACGTGTCATCCGTGCATATAATGCGGAAGGTTATCAGGAAGACAAGTTCAGCGAAGCCAATGATACGCTTACCCGGACAAACCTGTTTGCGAACAACGTACTAGCCGTGCTTATGCCGAGCATCACCATGATTATGAGCGGTCTGAGTCTCGCCATTTATTGGGTAGGCGCGGTACTGATCCAATCTGCCGATGCTAGCGCCAAGATGGGGCTGTTCTCGGATATGATTGTCTTCTCCTCTTATGCCATTCAGGTGGTTATGGCTTTTATGATGCTGATTATGATCTTTATTCTGATGCCGCGCGCCCAAGTCTCAGCCAAACGGATCAATGAAGTACTGGATACTAAGCAAAGCCTGATAAACGGATCGCTGACCGCCTCCTCATCCAAACTAGTTGGCGAGGTTGAATTCAGAAATGTTAGCTTTAAATACCCCGATGCGGATGAATATGTCCTCAAAGACATTAGTTTTAAGGCCAAAAAAGGGGAAACAGTTGCCTTCATCGGATCGACTGGCTGCGGTAAGAGTACCGTTGTCAACCTCATTCCTCGCTTCTATGATGTTACCGAAGGCGAGGTGCTCGTAGACGGTATCAATGTCAATCAATACGAACATAGCTCGCTCCGCAACAAGATGGGTTATGTTTCCCAGAAGGCGGTACTGTTCGGCGGGACGGTGACTTCCAATATCGCCTTTGGTGATAACGGCACCGATGTTTCCACTGATGTGGTGGATGCGGTATATACCTCCCAGGCTTCAGATTTCGTTGAAAAAATGGAAGGCAACTATGATGCGCACATTGCCCAAGGCGGATCGAATCTCTCCGGTGGTCAGAAGCAGCGGCTATCCATTGCCCGGGCCATCGCCCGCCGTCCAGAAATTCTGATCTTTGACGATTCCTTCTCAGCGCTCGATTACAAGACAGACCGTAAACTGCGCAGCGAGCTGAAAAAGGATGCCGGTGGAACCACAATGCTGATTGTCGCCCAGAGGATCGGTACCATTAAGGAGGCAGACAAAATTATTGCGCTGGAAGACGGGCGTATCGCCGGCATAGGCACACATGAGGAATTGATGGATAGCTGCAGCGTTTATCAGGAAATTGCTTATTCACAGTTGTCCAAGGAGGAGTTGGCCTAATGACTGCAAACAACAAACAACCCGGTACCTGGAGCAAGCTTCTCCGCTATTGCCATAAATATATACCCGCTGTACTCATTGCCGTGCTCGGCGCCGCTATCGGGACCGTACTGACTTTACTCGGTCCGGATAAGCTATCGGAGATGACGGACTTAATTACCCAGGGCTTCGCTAGCAGTATCGATATGGATGCCGTGACATCAATCGGATTTTTTCTAATCATCATCTACGGCATCAGCGCAGTACTGTCTCTGCTACAAGGCCTCATCATGTCGTCAGTAACGCAAAAGGTCTCCAAACGTTTAAGAGGCGATCTATCCCACAAAATGAACAGACTGCCGCTCTCTTACTACAATAACTCGACGACCGGGGACATTCTCTCCCGGGTGACCAATGATGTGGATACAATCGGTCAAGCCCTGAACCAAAGCGTCGGCACGCTGGTAACTGCCCTCGCGATGTTCATCGGGTCCATTATCATGATGTTTAAAACGAATTGGATCATGACCGTTACTGCGATTGTCACTACGATCATCGGCTTTGGGCTGATGTCGATCATTATGAAGAAGTCCCAGAAGTATTTTCAGAGTCAACAAGAGTATTTGGGTAAAATCAACGGCCATGTAGAGGAAGTCTATACCGGACATACGGTTGTAAAAGCCTACAATGCCGAAGCGCAGATGCGCGGCGCATTTGAAGACTTGAATCGTAATCTGAAAAACAGTGTGTTCAAGGCCCAGTTCCTTTCCGGCCTGATGATGCCGATTATGATGTTTATCGGGAATTTGGGCTTCGTGGCCGTCTGTGTAGTAGGCGCAGTACTTGCAACAAATGGAGACATTTCCTTTGGCGTCATCGTGGCCTTTATGATGTACGTTCGTTTCTTTACCCAGCCTCTCTCACAAATTGCCCAAGCTGCGCAAAGCCTGCAATCGGCCTCGGCGGCCGGCAAGCGCGTCTTTGAATTTCTCGAAGCCGAGGAAATGGACGATGAGAGTGGAAAGACGGTACAGCTGAAAGCCGCAACAGGCAAAGTTAAGTTCGATCACGTGCAATTTGCTTATGAAGGTACGGACCGTCCGGTCATCAAGGACTTCTCCACCGAGGTTCAGCCCGGGAAAAAAATCGCCATCGTTGGTCCTACAGGTGCTGGCAAAACCACACTGGTCAATCTGCTCATCCGCTTCAATGAACTGACAGACGGAGAAATTTACATCGATGACATTCCGATCAGCGGTCTGACCCGGGAGAACATTCATGATCAGTTCTGTATGGTGCTGCAGGATACCTGGCTGTTTGAAGGAACGATCCGAGAGAACCTGGTGTATAACCAAACTGGCATCACTGATCAAGAGATTCAGGAGGCCTGCAAATCAGTGGGTCTGCACCACTTCATCCAGACTTTGAGCGCCGGCTACGATACTGTACTGAACGACAAGGTTAATCTGTCCGCCGGCCAAAAGCAGCAGTTGACCATTGCCCGCGCGATGCTCAAGAATGCGCCGATGCTCATTCTCGACGAAGCGACCAGCTCGGTTGATACCCGGACGGAACTGCTAATTCAGCAAGCGATGGACCGACTGATGGAGGGCCGAACCTCGTTCGTCATCGCCCATAGGCTCTCGACCATCAGGAATGCCGACATCATTCTTGTACTGAAAGATGGCGACATCCTTGAGAGCGGTAGCCACAGTGAACTACTGTCCAAGAACGGCTTTTATGCTGAGTTATATAACAGCCAATTCGAGCAGGTTTCATAATGCACTGGATGCAATTTCTGAATATCACAAAACAAGCGATATCTCATAAACAGCTATAAGAGTCCAAAGTTGTCGTTTCCACAAACTAAAAGCTTCCGCTACTAGGTAGCGCCATTGTAATATATCACCGTCTTAACTAACAGCTACGAAATAAAAGGAGCCAGTGTCACTTTATAAGCACTCTGGCTCCTTTTATACCTCTACATATAACTCATTAATTCAATCTAATTACCAGTCCATTTTAGTAAGCTTCAAATAGTGGAGATCATATTTTAACTGAAGAGGATATCCTTTCCGGCCGCCGGTTTCATGATGTCATTGCGCAGACCAACTATGAAATCGACATTCACAATCCGGATGGAAAAAGTGGTACCGATGAACGGAAAATCTCTGGTTACGATATCCCTTATCGGTATATGACGCCTAGAGGACTTGAAGGCCTGCTCGTTGCCGGTCGGGCCATTTCAGCAACTCATGTGGCGATGTTATCGATGAGAGTTCAGGCGACTTGTTACGCTTTGGGACAAGCAGCCGGCATTGCTGCCTCCCTCGCAGTGGAGCATGATTTGGGGATCAGACAGATAGACAAGGATGAACTGCATCATGAGTTGGAGTGTCAGGACGTGCGCTTCCACAAAGAAATTATATCCTGACTTGCAATTTACTTATCGCCAGATTTCAGACAATTTACCGGCTCCAACACCTGTTCCAATGAAAATAGGAAAATTCGCTTGGCGGACACGTCACCTTACTTTCAAGTGACGGTATATATATTCGAATCAGTCTGATCCCAGGCATTTCAAGCAAACCAACATTCTGTCATTGAACGCCTCTACACCAACCCCACTCAGCTTTCCACCACGTCAAATCGCTTACGGCTGATTGGGAGCCATCGGAAACAAATGCTTATTTTCTGTAGCTTCTGTAATATAAGTAACTATCATTTTCCATATAAAATTGGTTATCCCCTACAGGCGTTCGTCTTTCAAGCAATTTAAATCCACATTTTTCAGCCAATTTGTTCGAGGGAACATTGGCACAATTAATTGTCAGGATTAAATACTTAACATCAGATACCTCAAAGCACCATTCTGCCAAGGCACTTATCGCTTCTCTGGTATATCCGTTCCTTTGATGTTTTTCCGACATGAAATATCCCAGTTCGATTTCATTTAGCTTCTCTTTAAGCCCCACCCCTATGCTCCCAATCATCTCATCGGTGTTTGGCAAGGCAATCGCGTAGGAACGGCCAATGGAAATATCCGTATTATCCGATTGCCTTTGATACTGATCAATCAATCCATAATAATCCTTCGGATGTGTGCGTCCGTCAGCCCAATCTGGCATATAACGGTATACAGCCGATTCCCTGGCAATTGAATAAAATCTATTAGCATCTTTTTTTTCCAAGGTTCTTATAACAACATTTTGAGTTTCTATGCGCATGGCAGATACTCCTCCTAATACAAATTTTGTTCGCTGCTTTATAACATTCACACACTTGACAGGGGGGCACTTTACATTCACTAACGGCTCTCGGCTTCAATTCCCTTCGCCAATTCTTGTTTCAATTCTGCTGGACTCATGTGAAGTAAAGAAAAGAGCTTTTCATCGTTTAAAAAGTCATCCGCAGTATAGTTAGGCTTGTGCTTCAAACAGTTTATCACACACTTTTTTGGAAAGTACGTTTATAACTAAACTATACTACCCGTTAGTTTAACGCCTGCAGCCAAGATAGTTGTGTAACTTCGTCTACGTGGACATCAGCTTTGCTTAGAACTATCCTCCATTTCCTTCACGAAAAAACCCATTGCCTTATTTTTCTGGTAACCGAACAACGTTTCATTATCCAGGCAAGCATATCTGTGGTTGATAATCCTTATCAATCACGGTTAACCATATATGTTCATGTCTTTTTCGGCTAACGATATATGTTCTTGTCGTCTTACAACATGCCACATGCCGATCCGGCAGCTGAACGGAATCACCTGATCTCCGTGACGGAGAACCGGAGGATCCCCGTCACGCCCCTCTTCTTTACTTTCCAAATTTCCCTTCATCAAACTTGGCCGCTCCCAATCCCATTACATCGGAGCTGCACTTCAAAGGGGTTCACGCTTTCCATGGTCTTAGCACTCATGAACACAAGGCTCAACTCCCTCTTGCTGGTTACTAAACTGCCCGTTAACGTGAAGAAGCTGCCGATCAGCACCGGCAGCTTCTTTCTGGTCGTTTATTTATTGGAAAAGGGCCGCTGGCGAAGCTCGCCATCCGTTAGCTCTTTTTCTAACGGCCAAGGGATCCGAAGCTCACCTGCACGCTTAATGATTTTGGAGACGGTGTTGCGCGAGCAGGAGAAGCTGAGGGCAATGTTTCGTTGGCTAATTCCTTGGCTATGAAGCCGCAGAATTTCACGATAATTGGTCAAAGTGACCTCCTTAAGAATGATTTGCGCTATCTTTCAACAATGCATAAAGATCATTCTAACAGGAGGCTCCACCCTTCCGGAAGGGTGGCTCAAAAACGCCGGAGACACGGCTCTCACTCACCGGAACGATGGCTCAATTTACTCCGGAGTATTCACATTACTTGATTAAAACACAGAAGACCCACAAAAGGGTCACTTTTTTTCAAAGTGTCCTTCTTGTGGGTCACAATTCAAAACAACCATCTAGAGGCTTTCATCACACTATGTCCTATTTTTACAGTTATCCCGGAGGAACCCCTGGGTTACGGCTTATTTTGGCAACAGTGTAGGGCGGTGGCCTAGGTACCGAGATCGTCGGAGCGTCCGGCTGCCAGGCGGGACCACTGGGCGGTGGGCCGTCCGTCGGTGCGCCAGGCATGCTCGCTGGTGCGGTACCCGTCGCATTTCGGCCAGCCAATAGGCGAGTCCTCCCAGGTCTCCTGTCGGCCGTATACGGTCAAGTCCAGCAACCCGTGGCTGGGGGACATCACCTCGACGCCGCGGCCGGTGGTCCCGTAGGTCTCGAACACACGGTCACCGTGCCGTAGGTAGCACACCAGTAGGAAGGAGGACCCACCGCGCAGGGCGTCGAGAGAGTCTTGCGCTGAGTACCACGGGACGTCCCACCCCATGAAGTCACGGTAACGGACGCTCTTCTCATACGGGCCCTGACAGAATGTGGCGTACGTGACGTCACGAGCGTGCAGGTAGGCCAACTCGCGGACCTGGCTGTTGAATAACGTGCAGCCCTCGCACTGGGCCGCGGCGGGCTGGCCGGTGTGCCACATGTGAAAGTAAGCGACCAGCTGGTGGCGGCCTTCGAACGTCTCCAGCAGCGTGATCGGCCCGTCCGGGCCGATCAGCGGAATGGTGGCGTCCACCTCAACCATTGGCAGCCGCCGTCGCGCGGCCGCGATTGCGTCACCTTCGTGAGTGTGCGCCTTCTCCCGGACCCGCAACTCATCCAGTTCGGCCTGCCAGGTGGCCCGGTCGACCATAGTAGGCAGCGCAGAAGTGTTGTAATTTCGATTCACGTAATTATCTCCTCTCGCTATTGTTTACTTACACATCCATATTTTATCAAACATGAATACTAAGTGCTTCTTATCGATTGCTCAATTCTTTATTCATACAATTCCGAAAGGCTTCGACGTTATGGCATAAATGTCATAGATTATATGTTTGTTTTTCAGAAATCAAAATTATAAGTTCGCTCTTTCGTTCTCTCTTCGTCATAGAGAAAACGGAAACCGATCGCTGGGCCGGCTGCCGTTCGTATGAGCTTATTACATAGATTGTTCCACATTTGCATACTTGCCAAATTTACGAGATGCACACTTCACATTCTCCCTCTTTTTCTTCGTTAAAATAAAAAGCCTTCGTTATAAAAAACGAAGGCATCTCACTTGTAAAGATATTTTTGAACTCTATTTATCCTTTGCAGACACAAGATCAGAAAATAGAGCTCTTATCAAATCGATATGTGCTTTGTCTTAAGTAAGAATGCCAACTTCCTGCAGTAGATACAATGCCTTGAGTTCCATTCTTACAGAAAAGGTATACCCCATAGACTCTAACAACAACATAGCTTCCTTATCCTGTCCATTAACCATCGTATAAATTTCGTTTCGACCATTCTTAATATGATACTCAAAACCCTTTGTTATGAGAAACTTGCCCAGTCCTTTATTACGCCATCGAGGAATTACGAATAATCTTTCAAATGCGCCAGTTTGCCAACACATAACGCTGCCAACAAGTTCTTCACCACAAATGCAGAAATGGTATGTAACTCTGGACCACCCCTCATCCATTCCAACATATGTACACTTCTATATACAACACCTTGATAAAATTGATTTTCTAATTCGATATATATGATTCTTTTCTTTTTGGATTCCATAGGGTGAAATTTGACATTAACTCCAACTGGCGCTAGGACTTCAGGTATGGTTTTTTCTATTGAACGTTTTGCTATAACTTTGGCCAGCTGGCTTCTTGTCTTTATTGAGCTATCTTATCCCGTTAGAATTCTTGTAGAATGAATAATTTGGACTTTGTACAAAAAAAGAGCGCCTCGATACGATGGGGTTACGCAAGAGGTCATAGCCTCAAAAAGCCCATCTAAAAGGTCGCTCTACTATGAAGTTTAAGGCACAAAATATGCAAAATCAACTCATTGAAAACATTACCGCTAATCATCTTGTTAATTAATTTCTTTTCAAAAATAATAATCGTAGTCCTAACCCGATAAGAACGGCACCTGTTATTCGTTCTACCCAATGAGATATGGACATGAATGGTTTTCTAATAAAATCTTGGGATATGAGCAATGAAACTAAAGTAAACCATGTAAACTCTAAGCTCACCATTGTAAGTCCATATAAAGCTTGGATTAACTGAGGTGTATTAGGTTGAATAATTTGAGTGAACAAGGCTAAAAAAAATAAAGCCACCTTGGGATTCAATAAGTTGGTTAAAAAGCCATTGCGGAATGCTGTCAATGGAGTCATGACGTGTCTACTGTTTTCCAGAACCTGTTGCTCCGAATATGGTTTTGCCCTCAAAGATTTATACCCTATGTACAACAAAAAAATAGCTCCGAGCCATTTTAAGGTATTAAACAACAAAATAGATTGTGTAATAAGAACACCTATGCCGATTAAGCAATAAGTCGCATGAATTAAGTTACCTGTGGCCAACCCAACTGCTGTATAAATTCCCGCTTTTCTTGAAAAAAACAAACTATTGCGGATTGTAATAGCGAGATTGGGGCCTGGAGTCATAACCGCTAATAGACCTATTACAACGATTGTAAGCCAATCCATAAAGTAACCCACCATCCACCTCCAATATTAACTACAATAAGTCCTGATCCCCGAGACTTGTCTCGACGACATGGTCGTTGTTGACCGTCCAGATGAAAATGAGCCAATTAGCAGCGATCAGCTGTCCGCTATTCATAATCAATTTCCCTCTTCTCACTCCGATGTCTTATGGGATTATACGCCTCGATCATCGTTCAAGTAGTATGCCCATCTCATTCATCTCCTCACTTGCCATACTTTAATAATTTATAATAATACCAATTATTAATAATTTCTTCACCGAACAAAAATTGCAATAAGATTGGCTCTTGCGGATGTCTCCAACTTATCGATTAAATTGTTCGTTAAATTCCTCATCGCTTTTCGTTAAGTATAGAATACCTTCTATAATACCTATGATGCCTGGAATAGATGTCCAGCAGAACAACAGGTATAGAATGCCCCACCCTATTTGTCCTAAATAAAACTTGTGAACCCCAAAACTTCCAAGTACGATTCCAAATACACCAGCTGCTAACCTACTTTTCATCTCAGCATTTCTCCTTCGTTGAATTAAAGCGACATAAATCATGATTCGAAAATCATAACTCAGAACTAACAATAAAACCAAACCACAACAAGAATAAATCCAGTATATTCCAAAATTCCAATTGCAAGGGTTCAAATCCCCCATTTTAAGCTTGAATTAATCCATATGCCAAAATCATTGTAATAGTTCCAAGATAGTGATAGTTAGATACCCAATCTATCACTTGATTCCATGATTCAAGAAATAAATTGCACGTAAATAAATCGCTAACAAGAGTACAGACATGAGACTCGAGACTGCACGCATTTGATTCCAAAATATCCACCTTTCTAGAATATCTCCTGCGAGAAGATCATTTCTTGAAATCGTTAAATCCAATACAGCCATTTCTTTATTCAAAGGAACATTCAAACGCAGCGTTACGAACAATACCCCGCAAAGATAGATCCCAGCAGCGCAAATAACAAGCCACGCGAAAGGGATTTTGAGGTTTTTCAAAACTATCACCAGCCATACTATGTGCAGCAGCCCCGTGCCCCAAAAGAGAATAAAAAAAAGTGGACTACCGCCAATAGCGTGGTTGATCGCATTCATCGAGTGAACTGCTGACAATGAGCCCGTCTGGTTTAACCCTGGCATTATTGCGATGGCAAAGGCGACAATGAAGCCGCTCATAATCCCCGTACAAACCAAACTAGCATACAACAATGCCTGTGTAATTCTCAGTTATTACTCCCCCTTTATTAATTCATTTCTTTAGCTGTTAAAATGCATTGACTCGTCAATCTGGCTCATGTCATCTTTGAAACTCAACTTTGTTGATGAAACTAAAATCCCGTTTCCAAGTGGTGTAATGCCATATTAGAGTATGTTGATACTGATCGAAAATCATCATCATAATATCGACACATCATGTTAGATATTATGCGTGAATCTATATTGAGCTAATGTTTTAGAACCCCAAAGAAATGTAACGATTAAAACTACAAATGCTGTGATGATAAAGATAGAGAATGGGGCGATACTTGAATCGTAATTGGGAAGCAAAAACGAACAAACATTATTCATAGTATGGAATATGGCTGCTGCAAGTACATTATTTCCTGTGTTTTTGTAAACCCAAACGATCAGAACTCGCAGCAACACTGAACCCATACATTGCCACAATATCCATTCTGGTGGGTGGAGTTGAACATGGGGTATGATATGCCATATTTGCCACACAACCCCTAACATGATACTTGCCCCTAAAGCATTCCACCGATTCTCTAGCGTGTCATAGGCATATCCTTGCCAGCCTATCTCCTCACATATTCCTGCGATTAAAAACACTAGGAACAAGGATAGTATCTTCAATATGGTTAATTGCAAGACAGGGATAGATCCATCCAATAATTTCATTAATCCAAATCCCAAAAACATAATAATAGGCTCAATGAGAAAGATGGGTACATACCAGATCCTTCTCATGATCCTTCTATTAAAAGTTTTATTTAATAGTTGTTTTATGCCGTCTGGCCCATTATTCCTATAGACAAGAATCAAAGCCGCGATCATCGGACAAACAAACATGAGCGCACTTATGGGAATATTTATGGGGATTTCTTTCTGCAGAAATTGTTCAGCTACCATTCCAAACAACCAGAAAGGAATTGCGAGGATGAAAACCAGCAAGAAAAAGATCCAAGGATGATTTGAGGATTTATTATTTATGACCATAATTTCAATAACTCCTATTTGTGATAATGGTTGATTGTAGGAACGGTTCGTTTTTCATTGTCATTTTTTGAACTAATATACCTGTTTTATAAACCTAAAAAGAAAATTGTGCTATACGATCGAATTAAACAAGCTCATGGTAATCATCGTAGAGACTTGACGTTCCAAGTCATCGCGGGAATATTCATTCTGATGGCTAAGAAAGTACTTCGAGGTGCTCTCAAGTGTACCGATAATGCTGACCGCAGCTATATGCGAGTCTAGATCACGGAGATAATTTTCATCGCACTTTCCTTCTTCCAGAATATTTGCCAAGAAATTGAGATGCTCCTGTCTGAGCAGTTTTAATTCATCCAGGACGTCTTCCTCAAACCCATTGGAAATATCATTGAATACAATATGTGACAAATGGCGGGATTCCAGAAACAAATCAAGATGGTGACGAATCGTTTGCTGAATTTTATCCTTGAGCGGAATTGAAGATTGTAGGTCAGCCTCCATCCGCCGAATAAAGTCCTCAAATGTACTCTTGACAACCGTTTTAAACAACTGTGATTTTCCTGGGAAATTGTAATATAGAGTGCCTTTGGCTACCTGCGCACGTAGGGCAATTTCATCCATGCTTGCACGGTGATATTCATTCTCGGAAAACACCTCAATGGCAGCTTTAATAATTCTATCTTTACTCAAATTTGATCTACCTTTCACTGTAAATTTTGTGGATCACAAAAAAAACTGACTTGCAAGTCTAAAAAGAGGTTAGCATTCTGAAAGAAATTAGTCAAGCGATGTCGATGTTCTTCTATCTTGATATTGTGTTGTGATATTAATATCACCCTGTAACTGTTGCTTAAAAATGTCATTGTGGGATCAACAAAAGGTAAAAGTACCCGCAGTGGTTCTGTAATTGACTACTTGACAATGATATTAAACACCCTGAATACAGTCGTTCATACCCAGATTAATTCGAATAAACAAGTTTTTTATTATTTTCTTCTTACAGTTTTGTATCGCATTGTGCAGAAACCGAATAGCCGATCTCGATTCGCTTCCTCGCTATTCTGGTTACAATATCAAAACACAGTATCAGTACGGAAGTAACATCAGTTGACTATTTTTATTCTTAGTGATACGCTTTTTTAGACTTGCAAGTCAGTTTCAATCGTGATTCATAGGGATAATATAAACCAGCTGATAGCGCGACGTATACGTGACTTGGGTGTATATCGTGTGTTATTACCCTATATACGTCTTTGAACAGAACATCGAATTGCTGCTGAAGGGCATTGTGTTCTAAGGAGGACCGGGCTAGCGTTTGCGAAGAATATTCCCCGCTCGTGGATCCTGCGATCTACGATCTTGGATAGCCTATTTGGGCATTTGTAAAGGAATGTATATGATGTCGCATCAACTCAGGGGTAAGGACTAGTGGGAGCAAAAACGCGAATTAATAAGGCTGGAGTAGATTTCGTGGCAGTACCGTCATGACGCGATATCGGCTACGACGATTTGCTAATAATCGTTTGATTCTTCAGTCTTATAAGATTTACTTGATTTTACCATATGAATAATTAATTGATAATCCTTATCAACCACGGTTAACCATATATGTTCTTGTCTTTTTCGGCAAACGATATATGTTCTTGTCGTCGGGTTTTGACAAGAATATATATCGATAAAAGCACAAATAGCCGCAGCTACGCGGCTATTAAACGAGTATGTTTTTGTCGTCTTACATCTGCTGCCGATCCTAAATCACTGAAATTTTACCAGTTATCTAATCTGGCAACTTACCCATCATCATTTCCATAAGCATTTTATTTTCAGTACTTGGATTATCCATCACTTTCATTGCAATAAGTGGTAGAAAGCTCTTCATACTTTAAGCGAATGATCATCAGATGTTTTTTTTATTTTAAATGCGCATTATGGAAAACAGGATTCCTTTATCTCACAGAAATATTCCCAGCTAGGATCTTCATTGTTCTAATATTTATAATCTAACTCCAAGTTCTCTCCCCGCTTTATTCCATAGTGTTCGAGGGCTCGGATGCCACAGCTGCCGAGGACGTAAAATAGGCCTGCAGCCTACGGTTCAACCATATGGAAGCCGCAATAAATAACGCCACTCCGATTAACTTGACGGGCTGGGCAATAAAATCGGACAGATGCATTCCGATATAGGAAACGCAGAATACCATGACACCTTTGCCTAGAGTTACGGCTGCCGCAAAGGAAACCGTCGGCATTCGCGTTAATCCCGCGGCCATGTTAATGACTACGAACGGTCCTATCGGAAGCATGCTTAAGAGAAAAACGAAGCTAAACCCGTTCCTCTGCGCCCATACCATGGCCATCCGTACTTTGGGCCTGACCGCCCAGCGTTGAATAAATGGTGTATCCGACGCTTTGCGAAAAAGCCAAAACGTAAGAATACTGCCCGTTACAAGGCCGATCCACGAATATAAAAAACCCAGCCACAATCCATAGATGGCGGCATTGGCGCCGACGATCACGATAGTAGGCAGTGGCGGAACGAAGGATTTTAGAAAAGTTAGCAGCATGCCGGGCAGTGGCCCCAGCGAGCGGAAACGCTCCAAAAAGAGTTCGATGTTTTGCTCCGTAAAATACTCTATTATACTGATCTCAGCGCCAAACATAGAATGTGTTTCCCCCTATAACTACAAGTGATTTCATTATACTACAGGATCGCTTGTTTTCCGGGCGTATATTCGACAAATTCAAAAAAGGTATGTTTGAAATTGGGATTCCCCTCCATAACTCACTCAAATTCAATAACTAAGCCTTCCTTTAGAAGCTATAAGTCTAGTTTGCTTCTAGGGAGAGGATTTAATCTCCATGATGTATTGAACTAGTGTACCCGATAGCTTAAGTACATTTCGTCAAAATCCAGGTAATTACCTAACCCCTTAGCCAAAAAAAGTGGTGCAGTTGCCGCGGCATACTGCTCCACTTTCGTAAAGTATGATAAAAGTACAGTCGGTAAGTTCTCGCCGGCATTCCCCGCGCAACTGGGCATTAAATTTGAGTGGTTGATGCTTTTTCATTCCCTAACATGCCTTGAATGAAATCTAATGGTGCATCATATTCGAGCTCGCGGGTGATGTAGGTTGCGAATACGCCACGTTTGTCGTGGGCGATCAAAAAGAAAAACGGTTTTAAGGCTAATCATAGCCAATTCCTTGGTAATAGAAGCCGATGCACTTCATTTGATCGGCATCCAACAAGTTTCTTCCGTCAAACAAGTTAGGCGCATTCATACTGTCTTTGACTTGAACCCAGTCTATTTCAAGAAACATTGGCCACTCCGTACAGATTATGGCCGCATCTGCTCCCTCCATCGTTTCTTCCGGACTACTGCCGAATTTAATACTCTCATCCATAAGCTCGGGAGGCAGTGTGGCTATCGGATCGTATACTTGGACGTATGCCATTTCGTTACGCAATTTTTGGATCATACGAATGGCAGGCGCTTCCCGAATATCGTCGGTATCCGGCTTAAAAGCAAGACCTAATAGGGCGACTTTCTTACCCGCCAAGTTTCCGATCCGCTCACGAACTTTTTGAAGCATATACAAGTGTTGTGTCTGATTGACATGAACGACTCTCTTCAACAGCTTAAGTTCTACGTCATTGTGTTTGGCCATGTTCAGCAGTGCAGCTACATCTTTTGGGAAGCAGGAGCCGCCATATCCGATGCCCGCTTGGAGAAAGCTTATCCCAATTCGGTTATCTAGTCCGATACCGTACGCCACTTCTTTTACATTTACGCCCAGCCGGTCCGATAGTTTGGCCAACTCATTGATGAACGAAATTTTTGTTGCCAAAAAAGCGTTCGCCGCATATTTTGTGAACTCGGCAGTTCTTGGCGTAGTGACTATGATGGGGCATTGCATCGACTCGTACAGCTTTCCGATTCGTTTTGCTGCGTTTTCACTATTCGTTCCGATAATAATCCGGTCCGGCTGCAGCGCATCCATTAACGCTTTACCTTCCCGTAAAAATTCAGGGTTGGATACGACTTCAAATGGAATAAGAGCCGTCTGTGCATCTCTTGTCCATGCAGTGATTAATTCTTGCGTGCCAACAGGAACCGTGCTTTTATTGATAATCAATTTATCACTGTTCATATGTTTGCCTATATCTTCCGCCACCTGTTTCACATATCGCAAATCGGCGCTGCCGTCAGGAAGGGAAGGCGTCCCGACACAAATGAAAATAATATCGTTGTCTTTTATGGCCTTCTTCTTGTCTGTTGTAAATCGAATTCGTTTCGTCCCAAGATGTTTTTTCAACAGGTCCTCCAATCCAGGTTCATAAAAATGGAGCTTCCCTTGTCGGAGGAGCTTGATTTTTTGCGGATTTACATCCAAACCCGTCACATTCCAGCCGATTTCTGCAAATACGAGAGCAGTAGTAGTGCCGACATATCCCGTACCTATCACTAAAATATTCACCCGTCTCCTACCTTTCTTGGCGAATGAAGGCCAACCATCATGGATTGAAAACCGATCACGCTGTTTTTTATCGGATTTACCGCTTGTTTCAAGTGTACGTCATTCAAAATAATGCTGTTCTCGATCCGGCATCCCTCAATGTTACTGCCGGCGCTAATAGAAACATAGGGGCCGATTTCACAATCCTTGAGTACACAATTTTGACCGATCCGTACGGGAGCGATGATCTTGCAATTATCCAAAACCGCTGTCCCGTCAATTTCTCCGGGTTCCTTGCCGTTATCCAGCATCATGCGATTAGCTTCCAGCCATCTTTCCAACGTACCTACATCCATATTAGGCTTTGTTGAAAGATAGTAGGATACCGAACACCCTTGGTCCAACATCCATTGAATGGCCTCGGTTATTTCGTATTCTCCTCTGGGAGAAGGCCCAATCGCTGCGGAGGCGCTGAATATGGTGTTAGTAAACGCGAATGCGCCGATAATAGCCAGATTGGACTTTGGGACGATAGGCTTTTCCTCCAGTCGGACAATGCGGTTATTGATTACTTCCACGATTCCGTAGTCTTGAGGATTTTTCACTTCAGACAACATTAGCGCCGCGTGGCAACCATTCGTCTTTACTAGTTTTGTCAATTCGGTCAACTCGTCCAAAATCAAATTATCCCCTAACAGAAGTAGAAAACAATCGTTGCCGATAAAATGTTCAGCCTGCCTGATCGCATGTGAAATACCTTTGGGATCTGTTTGATAAATATAAGTTATATTCGCCCCCCATCGCTCTCCTGTACCCGCCTGTTCCTTGATTGCAGCCTCATGCGAAGGATGAATGACGATCCCGATCTCCGTAATGCCCTGCTTCTTTAATTTCTCAATACATAGCTCTAGTAAAGGTCTATTGGCCACAGGTATTAGTGTTTTGGGATACGCGAGGGTAAAAGGATATAGTCTTGTTCCTTTGCCAGCGCATAGTATAAGACCTTTCATCGTGTCTTCCTCCTATTCACTTAAATATTGTTCTGCTACTAATTTATGAAATAGCTGCTATATTCGCATGGACAATCTGACAAAAAAAATATGGCCCAGATTAACTGGGCCGCGGCACATGCCACTACAAAACTTTTTTAGTTACATATGGAATAAAGCGTGTTGTATTCTTGACTAATTTACATCTACCCATGTACTCTTTCGTGGATGTTTTTTGCGTATGGGAATTTATATCTTTTCTCCTTATACAAACATAATTATATTTCGACACGGAATAAATTTTATATCCTCTTTTTTTGCATCCGCGCAAAAAGGCAACATCGCTTCCATGCAGCTTTTTTTCATTAAACTTTACTTTACTCCACACAGATTTCTTAAACATCAACGTACCGCCCTTAACGAAGCCCTGATATTGGTTTTGTCTGCTTCCTCTAAATAACATAAGTGCATTTTTGGGTTCAAAATATATAAAACAGGCACCTTTCCCAATGACGGGAACGTTTTGTCTACGCATTTTATTGACGGACTCTTCCAAATAGTAGCGGCCGTAATAATCATCATCATCGAATTTTGCTATAATGCTATGTTTTGCCCTCTGAATGCCAAAATTCAAACATTTGCCTAACTGATATCTCTGAGGGACTCGATAAACAGACACGTTCTTATATTGACTCGCTTTTCTTCTCCACTTGTTAATGTCCATGTCATCCCGGTTTAAAACAATGATCATTTCTTTATCTTTATAACTTTGCCGTTCATAATTTGCGAATAGATTGTTCATAAATGAAGGCCGCTCCGTACAAGCGATAATGGAAACCAACGATTACCAGCCCTTTCTCCGCATGGATGAAATTGAATCAATTATATTTTTTGAAATTAATATATGTAATCATTTTTACAAAGTAACGGCGGCTGTACCCGATTGAAACCCAGTCCATTGTACCAATTTCGGCATAAGCTAAAGGAGCAACGGAATGTGAAGAGAACGTACAGCAAAGACAAATGGGTCGATAAAGGAGGATACTCATTGAGTCGCCATATAAGCTCGGTAGATTCGATCAAAGAACAATTAAAGCGGGTGGAAGCATACTTTTTAAACAAACACGTCAACAAGAACAAGGCAGAAGTGGCATTTGCAATATCTTTGAAAAGTAAAACCGTTTCTCGAAATTGGAATAACGTTCAGTCCAACTTGGCAAAAACATTGCGATCGATTCTAAACAATACGGACCCCCATTTTCGTGTGATTGTTGCAGGTCATGAAAAGCCTAACATTAAGGAAATACGGCATAAACGTGTAACATGGTTGTCTGTAAACTTTCCACCCCCATCGAATCCAAAAGGATTCAGCAAAGACAAAATGCGTAAACGCAAAGTGATTGGAGCGTATTTAAGAAAAATAGGATTTTCCGGCTATTTTATGCCTTTCGATTCGGATGACTGGGCACATCATAGGCTCGTACAATATGTTCGATCGCAGCCTTTGAGGAAGGATTTTGTGATAGACACGGGAATGATGGTGAATTTAGTAAAAAAAGAGGCATGGTTGAGGAAGAAACGTTTTTATATAGGATGCGGCAGCAGTGAAGTCTTTTATTTTGCTAATAAAGATTTTCCGCTGGCTCCAAAAACGAACAGTGCGATAAAAGAGCCGTTTCACCTCGTTCTCAAAGCCCATCCAAAAGTAATCCGGAACTTGAGAGCTTTGCGCAGACCCTATAAAATCGTCAAATTCCCTTTGGTCACCTGGGTACTTGGGCATGGTGACAACAACAGCATGCTTAAAGGAAAAAAAGATAATACGGTATCTGCTAGTAACTATGGATCACAGGGAGAAAAGTTAGAAAATGCCCTTTTTCATTATTTTAAGTCCAGGAAAAATCACCCATGACGCATGATATTAACCAATACTCAAGCTCACGGTAACGGCAATAAGCTTGTCAACACCGCGGTCGTACATCGCCCGGAGCCCATGGCGGATCACAGCTCCCTCTGCATAAATCCGGCGGCGAAGCCATGACATAATGAGGCTGAAAATTGTTCCCCTAAATTTCTGGCTACTGAACAACTCATTAGAAGGCAAGCAATATCAGCCCGAACTTCGTATGTTCTTGTCGTCGGGTTTTGACAAGAACATATATCGTTAAAACAAAAAAAGCCGCGGCTTCGCGGCTATTAAGCGTGTATATTCTTGTCGTCTTACAAAAATCTCCGCTTCAAACAGTTGCTGAATCGTATCCTTAAACAGGCTCTCAGAATCTCGTGTACATCGTCGACCGTTCGGCAATTTTTCGCCAGTTCCTTGATCCTCGGCCATTGCCGTACTTGAATTCCGTTACATCTGTGAGCCACTTTTTATTCGGAGCATCAGCACGGGATCTGCGGTAGCGCGGCGGACGATCGACATCTCGAGTGTATCCGCCCCGGCGTCCGAATCAGTACGGGGGGGGGCTACGCACACTTCTCTGCTCTTCCGCCCGACTTCTGCAGATCGAGGCAGCGATTGGTTACCATTTTAGCCCTAGGTTCCTACATTCGTTCGGGATGTACGCCACATGCCTTAACAACACATCCTGCACCGCATCTTCCGCGTCTGCAGCGGAGCCTGTCAACTGATATGCCAGCATAAACAGCAGCGCCCTATATTGACCGTACAGTTCCTCCATTCGCCGTCTCACCTTTTCCTGCTGTTGGTATTGGTATCTCGTTGCTAGCGCAGCATACTGCCTTTATCCAATGCCAGTCTCCTGATTTTCCACCCCAGCTTTCCCGTTATGATCATGTTAAGACCCCATTTGCGTCCCCATACAAATCCGCGATTCTCCCCCAAGCCGATGCAAAAGAAATCCAGTATCGAGCTGGAGGATTTGTGAACCGGCGCGGGGCGGCCCTCCAGATCGGCCATTACGACTTTCCCCAGTCTATCTGCCTGCAGCGTACCTTCTCCGGCCCTCATCAGATCCGCCTTACCGTTTCTCGGATCGACGATTCTCGCACAGTCGCCAATGCTGTATACGCCCAGCGCCCCTTTGAGGCGATAGCATTCATCCACCAGCACTTGACCATCGGGAGAAGCGGCAATCCCATACTCCGAAGGGCCGGATTCGGGATCAGACCAATGGTCCATACACATAGGCCAACCGGCAAACGATCGCCATTACTGAGCTTCACCGCTCCTGCTTCCGCCTGCATCACCTTACGGTTGTAAAGTACTTTTACGCCGTATTCGGCGAGAAACCGATCCAATTTTTTTCCGACTATTTCGGGCCCTTCCTGGAACAACCGTTTCTGTCCGCTGAGCAAATAGACAGAGATATCGGTAGGGTTCAGTCCTAGCGACGATGCTTCCTTCCGCATCTCAAGCGCCAGTTCAGCGGATGTTTCAACGCCGCTGATGCCCGCTCCCGCAACGGCGATCGTCGCCTCTGATTTGTGACATCGGAAACGAACGAATGGGAAATCATTGCATGGGCTGGTTTAATCAACCGATCCTTCGGGCAAGTATGTTGAGTAGATCTGCCCCTTAACGTAATGATATCAATCTAAGCGGTGCGTCTGCATCGGTGAAGTGATGGTTCATTCTGTTAACCTGCCCGTTGCGTAGTAACATGCAAACCATTAATATGTCGTAATTAGAGGTGTTCAGAGGGCTCAAGCTGAATAAAATTCAAATGTTTCATTCGGTTTATGACAGATAATACTTCATGAATTCTTGGTAATTCAAGCCATCTTTCGAAGCCAGAAAAAGAAGAAGAAAATACAATATCCACTCCTTCTCTTTCCATATCTTCAAGAGCTTTTTTAATCTTATCATGTAGAATGATGAGGCGATCCTGATTACTTATAGCGATTTTACGGATTAAAAAGGCTATAGCTGCAAGCTGGGCGTGTGATGTGATATTGTAAAGCCCTCTGATATCAATTTGTTCATCGCCTATTACCATGTATCCCATAGCCGAAACCACCAACTTTTCTCTACCACTGCCTTGTGGATAGCTCGTAAAGTGATCGGAGGTTATTATTCTACCTATCTCCCATTTTGTAAAGGGGATACGTTCTCGTGGTATGTCATCTTCGCATAATTTTTTTGCTTGCTGGGTTACGTTTTTGGGCACAAAATTGTCCATCAGGATGATTTGGTCAGCAACGGATAAAAATTCACTGCTACCTCCAATAACAAGAACGGAAGATACGCCAACAGCTTCATATAGCTCCCTTACACGTTCAGTAAAAGGTGTAATGGGTTCACGCTTGATTAATGAACGCATTTTAGTGTCTTGAATCATAAAATTCGTCGCACTTCTGTCTTCATCAATAAGAAGGAGCTTACACCCGTAGTTAATTGCCTCCATGATATTTGCGGCTTGAGATGTGGAACCTGAGGCGTAGTCAGTCGAAAACTGTTCAGCCGAACGATTGGGTATCCATTTTATGAAAGGCGTGATATTGATATTGTTTATGGAACGGCCTTCCTCTGCGGATATTTCCATTGCACTTTGATCTGTAATCACAAATTCTCGTCCATCACCTATGCTGTGATTGTAAATCCCCGAATTCAGCGCATCCAGAAATGTGCTTTTACCCGAGTAACCACCGCCGGTGATGACCGTTACACCCTGTTTTATTCCCATTCCTCGCAAACCACAGATTTCAACTTCAACATCTTCCGGGGATATAAAAGGCAAGGCTCCCTCCAATGGCCCGCTGTTGTCTTTATTTCTTGGCAAAATGCTGCCATTCGCAATAAACGCTATATAATCACTGGATTTCAGCCATTCGCGAATCATATTTTGTTTTTTTACCAATTCATAGGCAGCATATAATTTGGTAAGATCAAAGTTGGCTATTAACTCTTCCACTTCTTTTGGAAGCATTTTGCAGAGCATGCGCATAGCTTTATCATTATTCTTGAATGGAAGTTGAACTGTAATCATTAAGCATAGATATCTTTTTTCCAAGATGACTTCGACAAAGGATGCATTACGTTGCAACACCACATTGGTTGGACGAAAACAATAAAAAGCACCATTTTCTTTATCAGAACGTGACCGGTTATAAATCAATTCATTTAATGCCTCAATATGATTAACCCATCCTCTTAATGCAAAATCTGAGAGAACAACCTGATCCATATTTTCATCTAAGCCGAGACGGTCAAAAGGTATTTTTATGGTGATACATGGTATATCTAGTGTGAGTTTATGTGTCCGTTCAATGTAATAGGCAACATCATTATTCCAATAGGTTGGGTCACTTATCGTAACCCCTTGATCATAGTATGAACCTTCATAAATCATACTGTAAGATGACTGTCCGGATTGTAATGAGCGAAAATATTGAGCGAGTCTTTTAATAAAGCATCATCCTTTCATATTTGAAAAGAGCGGTGAATAACGGAAAAAAGTGCCGAAGTTGAAACGATATCTCAAGAAGGGGGCCCCTTATCCTTTGGAACAAGGCAACGACAAAACGGATCGCCCACCAATCTCCAGGTATGAGCCTGCTCAAACCTAAACCGGCACGGTTTGAAATTTTCCGCGAAAAATGAATTCCATCCTAGGTAATTCAAGTTCAATACATATTCCCCCAAACGATTAAATCCCGACCCATTTCAAAATAAAACCACTATTGTTGCCTTGACCAATCTTATGGCCTAAAAAAATAACAGCCACTCCCTGAGTGGCTGTCATAGACCGGCAAGAAAGCTTAAACGTTCCTTCTGCCTAAATATAAAAGCCCTGAGGGGGATACTACCCTCAGAGCCTAATGAATTCGTAAAAAGTAACTAAAAAGTAATATGAGGATAGGACGTATATATTGTTTTTGTATTCATTGTCCTCACCTCGTTACGATTTATTTTTACAGCAACAGGATCATAACATAAAGTTCACCCACAATAAAGGGAAAGATTAATTATAATTATCCCAAACCCTTGAAACTTTCCGAATTCATGCTAAAGTAATCTGCCCGTTAGTTCAATGCTTGAAGCCAGTTTAGCTTTGTAACTCCGTTTATGCGGGCATCAGCTTGTCGCACTCGAATATATTTTCGTCTCCACTGTCAAAAGAAAATAAAGTTTTCTTAGTGCTTCATAACTCAAACTAAAAACTACATGCTTCTATCGTAGGAGCTTAGATTGAAGAATGGAAATTTAATTTTCTAATTGTTTATGGTTTAATATAAATGAACCAGTTTTATAATCAAATGTATGATCCAGTCTTACATGCCAAACTTCTGGGTGTCCCTTGGGATGAAAAATGCTTGGACATAAGAATACCCAATAACGTTGATGAATTAGAATCTAAAGCAGCCCAGTTTTCTGAAGAAATTGTGTAAACTTTACAACAAGAAGACGGCATACCGGATACTACTCGGATGCCGTTTTCTCAACTAACAGGCAGGATAGCTCCAATGGCGTGAGGTATTGCGATTTATTTCTAAAGTATAGGCAAGGGTAAATAAATCCTGCCTATTTATTCGGATTTAGACTGTCCGCTTCATTGCATATAATGAAGGTACCACCCTTCGGGGAGATCATTAAGGGAGGCCGCGATGAACGAGACCGCATTTGATGAACCATTATTTGCAAGCTTGAAGCCGGGCTTAACCTCGTTCTGTTACCGAATGCTAGGCTCCATGGACGATGCGGACGATGCCGTTCAGGAGACGAGTATCCGGGTCTGGCAGAGCTGGAGCACGTTCAGACAGGATTCCTCGTTCAAAACTTGGGTCTATCGGATTGCATCCAACCTGTGCTTGGACAAGCTGAGACAATCCAAACGCCGCGCGCTTCCCGTTGACCTGTTCGACCCGGCCGTCGCCATCGTCGAGCCGCACGACACGCTGCCGGACTCTGCCTGGATCTGGCCGTCTCCCGACTTTGGGGGCAATCCGGAGGATCGTCTCGTCCGCAGAGATACCCTTCGACTGTGCTTCATCGCTCTCCTGCAGACCTTGCCTCCGCGGCAGCGCGCGGTACTCATTTTGAAGGATGTATTTGAATGGTCCTCCAAGCAGATCGCGGAAACGTTGGCGATGTCGCCGGCAGCGGTGAACAGCGCTTTGCAAAGAGCCCGAGAGACGATGGAACGGGCGCAGCTTCGCTCGGATGAGCTCAGCAACATGGACGTTCAACCGGAGCAGCAGCTGCTGTCCCGGTATGTGGAGGCCTTCGAGCAATTCGATATTGCTGCGCTCGTAGCGTTGTTCCACGAGGAAGGCTGCATGTCGATGCCGCCCTTCGAGATGTGGATCCGCGGCAAGGAAGATTTGTCCGCCTTCTATTCGCTTACTCGCTGGCATTGCGAAGGTTCGCGATTTGTGCCCATTACGGTGAATGGCGGTTATCCGGCGTTGGCCCAGTATATGCCGGGCAAAGAGGGCTCTGGCCTGGTACCCTGGGGCATCCACGTCATCGAAACCAAAGAAAATCAAATCCTGCACGTTCAAAACTTCATTCATACGCCATTATTTTCGCTATTTGGGCTGCCTGAGCGAATTGACCAATGAATTTCGTCATTGGCTTACGTCTATATAATTGAGAATAACCAAACGACGAAGGTCATTGAAACGTTCGACGCGGAAAGCTCCAATCCGGTCGAGTTCCAGCAAGCAGGCTGGCAAGCGATCAAGGACAATTTCAAAGCCTATACCGAACAAAACTAATCATCGCGAAGAAGACGCCGGGGAAGATGCCCGGCGTCTTTCTTTTTGAACCCTAGTACGAGCGTGCTCTCCGTTAGCCTTAACCTTGTGCCGCATCCATGTTCATGTAGTTAATGGCCCACAGATGGCCGTCCAAGTCCACGAATCCCCAATGATACATGAATCCATGATTTTCAGGTTCAGCGTGCAATTTCCCGCCCATCGAGACCGCGGTATTCACGATTTCATCGACCTTTTCCCGGCTCTCGAAGGCCAATGCGATCGTCATCTGCGCATACTTGCTCGTATCGACGGATTCCTTCTCCGTGAGCGTATTAAAGAATGTTTGATTGATCAGCATGACCTGCAGGTTGTCGCCGATCACGATGGCTACCGAATTCTCGTTCTCGGGGAATTGCGGGTTGAGCTCGAATCCGAGTCCGGTGAAGAACCCTTTCGATTGTTCTACGTTTTTTACAGGCAGGTTGAAGCTCGTGAATGCGGACGTTAATGCCATTTTTAAAACACCTCTTCGTCAAATTAGTTTGTGTTCATTTATGCCTTCGTTTATATAGACGACAGCCGATCCGGGAATTCATCGGTTTCATGGATTCGGAAGCGTAAATTTTGAAAAATAACTTGGTATTGAGTTCGGATACCCGCCATTCCCGTAAGGTTGCTTATTCTTTTGGCAGTAAATCGCGTTTGAAGCTGCAGTATGAGAAATGGACAATAGAGCTGCCTTCGGGCTTAAAAAATACACGCGCGGATGATTCAAGTCATGTGTTCGATATTACCATTGAAGGCAATGAACTTGTAATTCCCGATGCACTCCACGCGTGTATTTCTTCAATAAGAATCCGTTAAAAACAAGTTCAAATGATGCCTCTTCCGTCCATTTTTAATGCATTTTTGATATCGCAAAAATTAAATTTTTTTGAACATATACCCATGTCCCCATAATGTCCGAATCCATCCATTTCCTTCCGGGTAATAGGAGAATAGCTTATCACGCAGGCGTTTAATGTGGGTATCTACTGTACGCCGGTCGTAAATCCCTCTGTGCGATGGCTTCCAAACTTCAGTATGCAATACTTCACGAGAATATACTTTTTCTTGATGTGTGATCAGGAAATAGAGCAGATCATATTCTTTCGGAGTCAGATGGACCTCATTTTGTTTCACCATAACACGGCGTGCTGAAGGATAAAGCACAATTTCACCAATCATGAAAGCGTTATTTAGCAAATCATCGGTTTCAGAAACATAAGAACTCGGAGAATATACACGGGTTATCATGTTTTGGATACGCAGCACAATTTCCCTTGGGCTAAATGGCTTGATGACGTAATCGTCTGCTCCCGCTTCAAAACCTTCAATGCGGTCCTTTTCTTCCGATCGCCCAGATAACAACAGAATCGGAATATCAGGTTGTGTCTGTTTCATACGCTTGCAAACCTCAATCCCATTCATGTCAGGCAGTAACCAATCCAGCACGATCAAATCATAATTTGCGTGGTTCTCACCATATCTTTGGATGGCTTGTGTACCATTCGGAGCTTCTTCGACTATGAATCCTTCTAACTCCAAATACATTCGCAGAATGTTGCGAATGCGTGTCTCGTCATCAACTAGTAAAACTCTTCTATGGTTTGTCATCATTTTCAATCGCCCTCCTACGGCCTGAGTGAATCGAACCAACCGATTAGCTTACAGGAGCCCAAGCGTTTTAAACTCCAGATTCACCAATCATCTGTAGTTCAATCTGTTTTAACTTATAAAAGTATCCCTTCTGTTCCATCAATTCCGTAAATGAACCGATCTCCACCATTTCGCCCTGGTCCATGACGACAATCTGATCCATGCTCTCTAGACCGATAAGGCGATGACAAATGAGAAGAAGTGTATCTCCGCTAGCTTGCTCGTACAATTGCTTTAGAGCGCGCTGCTCGGTTACATAGTCCAGAGAAGACGTTGGTTCGTCCAGCAACCAAAGTCGTCCTTTGCGTAGCATGGCTCGTGCTAAGGCAAGACGCTGTTTTTCTCCATCGGATAAGTTTTCACCTTTCTCATAGACCACCTGGTTTAGCGAAACATTTGGTAATTGGGCTTTAGCAAGTACCTCCATTAGCTCCTCGTCAGAATGTCCATCTGCATCTTCCAACAGATTTTCACGAAGCGTCCCTTTGAAAAAATGACTTTGTTGCAATACTACATTTGTCAATTCCCAGATGTTTGCCTCCTCCAATTCGTTAATCAAGACTTTGTTTAAGCGTATATTCCCCAATGTTGTTGTTCGCAGTTTGAGCAACAACTCGATTAACGTAGATTTTCCTGACCCGCTCGGCCCAACAATCGCTGTTCTAGAACCTGCAGCAAGATGTAGTGAGAAATTCATTAGTGCTGGCCTCCACTCCCCCTCATATTGAAAAGTAGCGTTGCTTATTTCAATGGATACGGGTAAATCGGTTGGCAAAGACTCAGACTTACTTAATCGCAAGGTTGTAGCTTGTGATGGTATTGCTTCCGTCAGCCGATTGGCAGCATGTTCGCTATCTTGCTTATATGCAGGTAATACGGCCAAAGCAGCTGATTCTTCGAAAACGGTTTGCGTGGCCATAACCAGCATGGCAAGAAATACGCCAGCAAGTCTTCCGTCCATAATCAAATAGGCACTGAGCGTCAGCACACCCCAAGCCATAAAAAATGTAACAAAAACATGCATGGATTGTCCCAGTAACAATTGGACAGCAGCTCGTTGCTGTTCAGCTGCCAATGAAGCTGAATAACGCTGAAGTTGCTTCTCACGCTGTGCCAACTGCCCATAAATCTTTAAATCCCTAAATCCATACAGTGTTTCTGTGATTTCCGTGGACAGTTTCGATCGCTGTTCGCGGACACGCTCGTGTATTTTTCGTTGGCCCAACAGAACGATTCCAGGCACGACCAGTGAAGTCATCAACATTCCCAATACCAGCAAACCAGCAATCCATAAGGAATAGGAAGCTGTAAAAAGCACCGTTGCCAAAAACACCATAATTACAATAAGCGGCGGATATGCAACGCGCAGAAAGTAGTTTTGTAAACTTTCTACATCTCCAACGATCCGTGCAAGTAAGTCCCCACTTCGATTTTTATTCAGTATTCCAGGTGTCAAAGGGATGAGCTTAGCAAAAAAGGAAGTTCGCAAACGGCTGAGGATGGAGAACGTCGCCCGGTGGGTATACAATCGTTCTCCGTAACGGCTCACCGACCGGAGAAAACCAAGAAATTTCACAAGAGATGTAAGGATAATCAATGTATAGAGCGGTGGCGCAAATACCGTTTGAGAAATCAGATATCCACTTGCGGAAAAGAGAGCTACACCGGCTATTCCAGCAATAAATCCTCCTATTATCGAAAAGATAATATCCTTCCGCTCTTGAAACATCGCTTTCGAAAACATAGCCAGCTCACTCATGCTAATCCTCCTCTTTGTTGAACAGCGACCATTTCAGAATATTGGGGCAAGCGTTTCAGAAGTTCCTCGTGACGCCCTGAATCCACGATCGATCCTTGGTCTACAAACAAAATGTTGGTGGCATGTTGAATCGTATATAAACGATGTGCCACTGTAATCATGGTAGACGTTTTCGACAATGTGGAAATGGAACGTTGTAGTATGCTTTCGGTGTGCAAATCGAGCCCTACTGTAGGCTCATCGAACAATATGATGGCAGGTCGCTTCAAAAATGCGCGTGCCAAGGCCAGACGTTGCTTTTCACCACCAGATAGTCCACGTCCACCCTCGCCAACGAATGTATCAAACCCCTTATCCAATTGGGCTGCAACCGCTGTAAGTCCGGCTTCCTCTGCCGCTTTCTCGATTTCTGCCCTAGAAACGTCCCTACCTGCACCGATCGCAATATTTTCTGCGAATGTACCTGCAAAAATGTAAGGGTGCTGCGTGATGTAGCTAACATGTTTAAACCATGCTTCTTCATTATCATGAGAGAGTGGGTTTCCATTAACCAGAATGATCCCCGAATCCGGTTTCAGCAAACCGGCAATAAGATGAAGCAGAGTCGTTTTACCGGCTCCACTCTTACCAACAATGGCAATGTTGTCCCCCGGTTTAAGAAACACACTTCCCGAGTGGAATTCAAATGAATCAGAAGCATACTGAAATCGTACATTTTTCAGTTCTATCGAAGGGGGCACTGGAAGTGGCTTTGCATGGGACATTTGAAAATTTGGCATCCGATCGTTACCATCGCTTACATGCGCTTCTACCCTATTCTTCTCAAGCAGACTCTCAACCTTACGGATCGCTCCCATGCTTGTTCGCCCGCTATGAAAAGCGGTGCCTGTATTTTTTAAGAGATTATAAAATTCTGGAACGAGTAACAGAACGAGTAAAGCAGTATGAAACGCCATTGATTTGAAAACAACCAACTGAATGGCCAACTCAAGGGCTACAACACCGATACTAAGCATCACGATGGACTCCAACATGAACGTATTCATGAATGCGATTTTCAAAATATCCATGGTTGTGTCACGATAGTTGAGACTATTGCGCTCTATCTCCTGTTGCTGACGCTGAGTTCGTCCGAATATTTTCAATGTAACCAACCCTTGAAGGGAATCCAAAAACGTACCGGAAAAGTTGGCCAGTTGTGCATATTTTTCTTCCGATTTATTTTTCGTCTTTAGCCCCACCAAGATCATGAATATCGGAATAAACGGAGCCGTAAATATCATGATCCAACCTGAATTGGCATGTTGAGTAAATGTAACGATCAGTACCAAAATGGGAATGATCATCGCTTCCGCCATTTTCGGGATGTACTGACTGAAATAACTATCCGCCTCATCTACTGCATCCAATGCTACGCTGACCCTCTCTCCCGTCTGTCCCTGAAGACTTAAACCCATGGAAACACGGGTCAAGTTTTGCAAAACAGATTCTCGCATGTTGGTCTTTGCAGTGGCAGCCATATGGAGACCAATTCTCCCATTAACAAATGATAACAATGTACGTAAAGCCATCATCGCCAAAAGCATGCCAAGGATCATAGCCACGGATGAGAAAGAGGCTTTTTCCACGAAGATACGCTGAATGGCTTCTGCAAGCAATGCAGCCTGACCAACAATGGCTGTACCAAGTGCAAAGGATATGATGCCAAGAAGAACAAGATATTTTCGTTGTGCAGACATGTGTTGAGCAATGAGGTTCTTACTTCTCTTCACGTAAAAACTCTCCTCCTTCCGGAAAGTGGCTTTGAGGGAAATATTACTGTAAGAAACAATGTATTATTCTATTTGTTTCCTTTCACATAATCCGCATCAAACAGAAAAAGCCTGAAGACCAAGATCAAGGAAGGAACTAAGAGACACATGCCACCGATAAACGCCACAACCAGTGCGAATCCCATAGACGAAGAGGTGACACTACTTTGAATGGTGATGTATGGATCAAGAATGTAAGGATATTGTCCGATGCCGTAAGCAAAAAAAGCACTGAAGAATTGCAGCATAATGCATATAAACGCCATCCCGTAACGTCCTCCTCGGTATAATAACCACATGGCAATCATGAAAAAGGCAACGGAGAGCGCGAGTAGCCACCATAAATCCATCATATTTTGGAAATGCCGCTCATTGTGTTGACCCAAAAAAATGAATGCTGTCAGTGCGATAACGATTGTAGGCGTGCTCCAAAAAAGCGCATAGGTTCGCATCAATTTCAATGCAGCATGATCTTCAGCACGCGAAGCGTAAAAAGCCAGAAAAGCAGCGCTAATGAATAAAACAGATACGATGGCCAGTCCAACGATGCTCCAAGACAGTGGACTGCTCAAGAGTGCCCAGTAATCCAACGAGGCCGTCTCACCTTGTTTCAAGATAAATCCGCCTTCGGATAATGTCAGCGCCACTGACAATGAAGCAGGAATAAGGACTCCGGTTGCTCCATACAGAAACAGATAAACCATATTATTTTTGGAGCCATAATTTTCAAATGCATAGAAAGAACCGCGTATAGCGAGCAAAATGACCGCTAGACTTCCTGGGACAAGCATGGCTGATCCATAATAATAGGAGGTTTCCGGGAAAAAGCCGATCATGCCGATATAGAAAAAAACGAAAAATACATTCGTGATTTCCCAAACTGGCGATAAGTAACGAGAAATCAGTTTATTAATTACAGGGTCCTGTTTGGTTAAACGAGCATAATAGGCAAAGAAACCTGCGCCAAAATCAATGGAAGCGATGATGATATATCCGTACAAAAACAACCAGAGCACTGAAATTCCAATCAATTCGTAATTCATCATGTGTGCTCACCCTTCAATGTTGATTTGTCGCTTGCATGCTGCGTCCACGTCTCCATCTCAACTTCCGCCGGATTATTATTGAACATGCGACGAAGCACAAGAACACTAACGGTTCCCAATACTATGTATAGTAGAAGGAAAAAGAAAAAAAGGATCCTGACGCTTGGGGATGTCGTAGCCGCTTCCTCTACACGCATATATCCTCGGATAATCCAAGGTTGCCTGCCGAGTTCTGCGTAAAACCACCCCAGTTCAACGCCTAAAAAAGCAAGCGGTGCTCCTAATGCAATCATTCGCAGCATCCACTTGTTGAGCTCGTTACGCTTTTTCCAAAGTACAAATAGGAAATACAGAAAGGAAATGCCTAATAATGCAAATCCAATCATTGCCATTAAATCGAAAAAGTAATGAACCACGAGTGACGGTTGTTCGTCGATAGGAAACTCATTAAGACCCGTTACTTCTGCATTGAAATCTCCAAAAGCCAAGAAACTCAGAAATTTGGGAAGGTGGAGTGCTCCTATAATTTCATGCTCAACATTAAGCCACCCCAAAAATATCAAATCTGCGCCGCTTTCAGTTTCAAAATGCCATTCGGCTGCTGCGAGTTTTTCAGGTTGATGTTCGGCCAAAAACTTAGCGGATACGTCTCCGGCTAATGTGTTTACTAAACTGAACACCAAAACGACAGCCATCATGAGCTTTAAGGCTTTTTTGTGGTAGGCTGAAACCCCTTTTCGAAGTATTGCAAATGCTGCAACACCTGCCAGCAGAGCAGCTCCTGTTAAATAAGCCGAACTTAATACATGAAACACCTTGGAGAAAGTTGCCGTATTCAGCATTGCTTGAACGGGGTCAACGGCTGTGAATTGTCCTCCTTCAAGCGTAAATCCCCCGGGTTGATTCATAAATCCGTTTACCGTCGTGATAAAAACAGCTGACATCCCTGCACCGACGACAACAGGAATCGTTAGTAACCAATGCATCATCGGGTTTTTAAACCGTTCCCACGTGTACAGGTAAATGCCTAGGAAAATGGCTTCAAAAAAGAAGGCGAACACTTCCATAAACAATGGAAGCGCAATGACATTTCCCGCAAGTTTCATGAAATTGGGCCATACCAAGGAGAGTTGTAAGGAAATTGCTGTTCCTGTAACTACGCCTACTGCAACAGAGATAATGAACCCTCGTGACCACCTCTTAGCCATTAGAATATAGTGAAGATCTTTCTTACGAATACCGATAAACTCGGCGAGTGAAATCATTAATGGTATACCCACGCCAAGTGTCGCGAAAATAGCGTGGAATCCTAGCGTCATTCCAGTCACCAGTTTACTCCATAGCACCGTATCGATTCCCATATTTACTTCCTCCCTCCAACACTGTTCCTGTCTACAAAATGAAGAATTAAAACATCAGGTTTAGACGTTAAACTTTACGACCTTGGGGGGCTAACAGTATGCTTTGCTCCTTATAAAAAGAGAACTTTTTCACATAGTAAGTTGGCATTTCCCCAAATTTGTGAGAAATGCAGTTGAAATATTACAAAACCTGATATTTAAAATTAATTATATATTCGACGTTTAGCCTTGCAATCGTGGTCACACCTTCTCCTCTAAACGTTCAAGTAAAGATCAATTCTTTCTTACAACTCCGTGAAAAATATAAAAACCACCCGTTCGGGCTATTGCATAAGACAGCTTAACCTTAAAAGAAACGATCCATCGAATGTCAAAATTCTGATCTTGAGTTCTCATCGATGATGCCCAGCTCCATTTCGATGTGCCAGTACACCAGATTAACGGGTCTTTAAGCAGCATTGCTGCAAATAGGACGAGAAGATTTTTTTATTCATTAGCATGTGCTTGTTATCCCCATCCAACTTGCTGAGTAAAATCCCTCCCTCCAACAAGGAAAATGCAAATGATGCTAGTGCATCCACATCCAGATCCTCCCTAAACTCCCCAGCTTGAATGCCGTCACGAATAATACTTTTCATCATATCCAAGAAGGTATGCATCCCTTGCCTTGCCTGACCACAAAGCTCCAAATGAGTATCGTCACTTTCTACAGCTGTATTCTGCATGGGACATCCGCCAATAAATGGGGGATCGTTGACGACATTCTCATAGACACGAAAAAAAGCAACCAACTTTCCTGATGCAGACTGCTCTTGATCGACCGCTTCAGAAAATTTACTGGCGACCATACTGGCAGCATAATTGTAGGCTTCAAGCGCTATCTCGTCTTTACTGGCAAAATGTCGATAGATGCCCCCCTTCTTAATTCCTGTGTCGGCAATAATATCGTTTAGCGAAGTACCGGCATATCCTCTCTGGTTAAAAATTTCAGCCGATTTCATAATGATATGTTCCCGTGTTCTGTCCCCTTTTTTCATGAGCTCCTCCGTATGAACCGTATTTTATTTCATTTGTTTTAAACGAATTATTCAATTCGTCCTTGCAATTCACTAATATCATGCTAATATAAAAAATACCGATCGGTCTCTTTTCGCATTATACAACAAGCCATTCTAGAATGAAATAGCGCTGGCCCATTTTTATTTCAGCACAGGCATTCGCTTGTTGGAATAAATAAAACTTTTAGGGGGATTATTCAATGACTGTAAAAGTAGGTATAAACGGTTTTGGACGAATCGGACGACTCGCTTTTCGCCGAATTCAAGATGTGGAAGGCGTCGAGGTTGTAGCGATTAACGACCTTACGAACGCTAAAATGTTAGCTCATCTGCTCAAATATGATACGACGCAAGGCACTTTTCACGGTGACATTGAAGTCCATGACGGAACCTTCAAAGTAAACGGCAAAGAGGTTAAGGTATTGGCTAAGCGGAATCCTGAAGAGCTTCCTTGGGGAGAGCTTGGCGTTGATATTGTTCTCGAATGTACAGGCTTCTTCACCACGAAAGAAAAGGCCGAGCTTCACCTGAAAGGCGGAGCGAAGAAAGTCGTCATTTCCGCCCCTGCTACAGGCGACATGAAAACGATCGTATACAACGTGAACCATGACACACTGGACGGAACGGAAACCGTCATTTCCGGCGCTTCCTGCACAACCAACTGCCTGGCCCCGATGGCTAAAGCTCTACACGACAAGTTTGGTATCCAATCCGGGCTGATGACGACCGTTCACGCTTACACGGGTAACCAAAACACGCTTGACGCTCCGGATCCAAAAGGCGATTTCCGAGCTGCGCGCGCCTCAGCGGAAAACATCGTTCCCTACTCCACCGGTGCCGCAAAAGCCATTGGCCTGGTTCTTCCGGAACTGAAGGGCAAACTGGATGGGGCATCTCAACGTGTACCTGTTCCAACAGGTTCCGTGACCGAACTCGTTGCCGTTTTGAATACCAAGGTAACGGTTGAGCAAGTTAACGTTGCTATGAAAGAAGCTTCCGATCCAGAAACTTTCGGCTACACGGAAGACGAAATTGTATCTTCCGATATCAAAGGCATCACATTCGGTTCGCTCTTCGACGCCACGCAGACGAAAGTTCTGACAGTCGGTGACCAGCAATTGGTGAAAACCGTAGCTTGGTACGATAACGAAATGTCTTATACAGCCCAATTGGTTCGTACGCTGGAGCACTTCGCTAAGATCGCTAAATAAATAACCAAAAGATAAAAAGAAGGAAAATTCTATGAAGGATGCGCTCCACAATACGATGATCGATTGTTCGGCATTAGTCTGTTTTTGACGGGAGGCGCGTCGGTTGACGCTGTACCATCACTTCGGAAGCGCCGACGGGCTTTTGAGCGCCGCCATTGCGGAAGCCTTCGCGCTTCGGCGGTTCTTGAGCAAATCCGCAGCGGCGCCATGCGGTCTATCCTGAATTCCGAACCGAAAGGATGAACACAATGAAAATTCTCGTCACGGGAGGCACCGGCCTGCTCGGCGGCCGCCTGATCCCGAAGCTCGTGGAGGATGGTCACCAGATTTTCGCCCTCACACGCTCCGTATCATCTCACGCCAAACTCAAGGCTATGGGTGCGACGCCGGTCGATGCCGATCTCGAAAGCAACAAGCCATTCGTGTTACCGGTGATCGATGCGGTTGTGCATGCGGCCGCCCTTTTCCGCTTTTCAGGGCCTCGCGAACCCTTCTTCCGTACCAACGTCGATGGCACCGCAGCCTTGTTGAAGGCAGCCGAGTCCGCCTGTGCGAAGACATTCGTCTACATCAGCGCGGCGGGGATCCACATGGATAACGGCGGTACGCTCATCCGCGACGCCGATGAAAGCGCGCCGACTTTCCCGAACCACTTCTCCGGCTACCTGGCGAGCAAGGCACGGGCCGATTCAATGGTTCTGGCAGCCAACAAACCCGGCTTTCGCACGATCGCCCTTCGCCCACCAGCTATCTGGGGGCCTGGTGATCCGTTTAGCCGAGCGCTTCCCGAAGCAGTCAGATCTGGACAGTTCGCATTCATCGACCGCGGCGATTACCCTTTTGCAACCTGCCATGTGGACAATGTGGTTGAAGCCATACAATGCGCTCTTGAACGCGGAGAAGGCGGCCATGCCTTCTTCATCAAAGACCAGGAAGGGCAGACTTTCCGTGAGTTCGTCGCCTCGCTTGCGAACTTGCAGGGCCTGTCCATCGATAAGCTGCGTTCGATGTCCTACTGGCTTGTCTCTGCCATGGGCCGGCTGTTCGACACGATCTGGGCCGTCAAGCGGAAAGCCGGCGATCCGCCGATCTCACGCTCGATGATACGCATGATTGGGCGTGAGTTCACCGTCAACGATGCCGCTGCACGTCGAGAGTTGGGCTATGTCGGAAGAACTTTGCGCGACGCCGGCTTGCAAAGCTATGAGGAACCATCTGCTCGACGATAGGGCTTTGGAGGGCAAACGACGGCAATCGATGGTAAGTTGTTCTCTGGACTGGGTCTTTTGGCCAATGTGGTAGGCAGCGTCCGACGAAGATGAGCACTACAGGATCATCAAAAGCTTATTAGCGTAATAAAAAAGGAGCAGTCGCCGACGGCGAGACTGCTCCTTTTTTTGTTGAACTAAAGCGCTCTTCTTGGCATTTTCGGCATACTCGATGTCGTGTTCTCAAGGTTTTGTAAGTGCTATTCTAAATCCAAGATCATCTATCTTGAAATCGGGCATGCTTTTCCTTCTACTCGTAGAACCACAATTGTTCTCAACTTCAGCCCAACTGCCTCCCCGGAAGACTCTATAATTCCCATATCGTTCAGTATCATATAGATCCCAGCACCACTCCCAGACGTTTCCAATCATATCAAAAAGCCCCCATGGATTAGGAAGCAGTTGTCCTACTTGATGAACTGATCCATTGGAGTTTTCTTGATACCATGCAATTTGATCAATTTTTGCATACCGATATCCCGTGGTTCCCGCTTTGCACGCATATTGCCATTCAGCGTCTGATAGTAATCGAAAGCCATTCGCTGTCTTGTTATATACCGTGTTCTCACTTTCATTTGTGATTGTGTAGCATTCAGTCCTGCCAAGCATTCTGGACAATTCATTACAAAAGACAAGCGAATCCATCCACGAAACTTCCGTCATTGGCAGGTTATTCACAATGGGCTCTATTTCTTCTTCACACATGACAAAGTGATACAACTGCTGTGTTACCGGATACTTCATTACATTGAAAGGTTCGATCGTTTCAGTCCATGTAATAGCCTTTTTATTATTTCCAGGGTTCGATAACGTGTAATCAGAACTAAGCCATTTATTCGTATTAACATAATCACGTAATTCAATGGTTCCTCCCTTTACTGGCACCATCAAATTCATTAATTCATTTAGAAAACGCTCTCTGTCACTTCCGTACTTTTGGATTGTCATGATGACTACCTCTCAATATGGACTCCTCCTATTTCCTAGAACTGATCGACGTAAGCAAAGGACTCCAAGCATAGCCGTTTGGCGAGGGCGTAACGTCGGTGTCATATTTCAGTTTTTTTAATTGCTTCCTACGCTTACGGTCGCCGAAAATGTCATGCTGCCTATGGACTTTTGTCATACGTCCCTGCTAACGAATTTGTAGAAGATTTTGAAATGCAACTTAATAACTATCTTTAGCTATAGGTAGAAAAACGGTAAATATAGTCCCTTCATTAGGTTTACTCGTAACGCGGATGAAACCACCATGGGCTTTTACAAAATGATGGGCGATGGATAGTCCGAGCCCCGTACCGCCTGTATTCCGAGAGCGCGCTTCGTCTACTCGGTAAAATCGATCGAATAGATGAGATAGCTTTTCTGTCGGGATTCCAATGCCGGTATCGATCACCGAGACACATGCAAAGTACGCATTCCGATCAACGACCCGGTCTTCGATTTCAACCGTAATCTTCCCTCCAGGTGGCGTGTAATGAATTGCATTGGTCAGCAAATTAATGAAAACCTGCGTGATCCGTCTCGCATCGGCCATCACGGTAATTGGCCTCGAAATCGTAATAAGACACATGTCCAATCCGTTTTCTTCCGCTTCGTATTTCACATCGTCCACGATTCGTTCTAGGTGTACCGTCATATCGAGCGGTTTGCGATCGAGAGACAATCGGCCTGCTTCGGCGAGCGACAATACATGAAGATCGTCCACAAGCTGACTGAGCCGGATTACCTCATCGTGAAGCCGAAGCAGCGTTTCCTGCGGGACAGGATGACCGGCCTGCTGATAATTTTCAAGTTTAAGCTGCATAACGGACAGCGGAGTCCGAAGCTCGTGAGCAACATCGGCTACCAATCGGCTGCGGACTTCTTCGGCTTCACGCAGGCGAAACGTCATTTCATTGAACGTTTTGGAGACCTTCCCATACTCGTCTTTGGTGTCTACAGGTACTTTGACGTTCAGGTCACCATGCGACACGCGCTCTATAGCTGCTATAAGCTTTTTGAGCGGGAGGGTAAGCACCCCCGATATCCAAAAACTGAAGAACAACCCGATCGTAACAAAAAAAAGCAAGCGCACGCCGTGCGTGACATTAAGTAGAGCGTTTAGGTTCATCTTGTCAAGGAAATAAGATTTTAAGATTTCGAGTTGCTCCTCAGGCGTGGCTCTCAAATAGTTGGCGTCGATTTGGTCCTTTTGAAATTGATCGAACAAGCTGCCTGTGTAAACTTGCGTTGTAAGGGAGAAAGTGATACTTACAATGAACATCAGCAATACCATACAGGCAAATATTTTCATGCGTACCGTCAACGTCATGATTGTTCACCGAATCGGTAACCGAAACCGTATACCGTTTGAATATAACGAGGATTGGCCGGATCGTCTCCCAGCTTACGGCGAAGATTCCGTATATGGGAATCCATCGTTCTTTCGTATCCCATGTACCCATCCTCTAAAGCCGCTTTTAACAATTGCAAACGGCTGAAGACAATGCCGGGACGAGTCGCAAGCGTGAACAATATTTTGAATTCGGTCGGTGTCAATTGGATTTCCTGACCGTTTTTGAATACCTGACATCTATCTTCGGAAATGATCAGGTTATCTCGTTCCAAGAACACCGACCTTTCTTCAGGTCCGCGCAAGCGGCGAAGTAAAGCTCGGATGCGTGAAGCGAGCTCGCGTAAGCTGAACGGCTTCGTCAAATAATCATCCGCGCCGATTTCCAGACCAACGATTTTATCCAATTCATCCGATCGGGCCGTGACCATAATAATACCGCAGTTCGAGAATTGCCTTATTTCGCGGCATACGTCGATGCCGTTCTTCTCGGGGAGCATCCAATCAAGCACGATGAGATCAGGCAGTTCAGACCGTGTAGTCGTGAGCGCTTCAGTACCGGTACAGGCAGTCAATACCCGAAACCCTTCACGTTGCAAATATGTGTTCATTTCCTCAAGCATGGCCGGTTCGTCTTCCACGAGCAACAATTTTGGTTCCATTCCAATCACATCTTTCCAATTTAGTCTGCTTCCAACGCGATACTACACCGCTTACCGAAAATAATACCGTGAATTAACACCTTCTTGAATAACTCCACGAAAAAAAAAGAAGATCTGCATAAGTTCTCGACATTTGTAGTGTAAACTGGCACCAAGAACAAGAAGAACAAATACTGGGGGGATGGGATTCAGAGAAACGTAATTTTTGAAAGCTGAAGGAACTGCGAGTTGTGTATGATCTCGATTAAGAGAGCTCTGTTTGAACTCGGCGTATTTTAATGAAAAAAGGAGTAGTTAACAAATGAAAATCAAGCTAGTTTCATTCGTAATATTTTGTGCATTTCTACTTGTGCCAACTATTGCCTCTGCTGAAGCGAGTAGCGGTAACGTTGGATATGGATTAACCACAGGGCGATTCTGGTCCTCGCTGGACGCCGTGTTGGGGCTGATCAGCGCGATCCTCGCTGGGCTGTCTCTGGCCCGCTCCGCCGGTCGTTTCGGCAACGGCAGCGGCCGACGTGGGGCCATCATGGCTATGGTGTCGGGACTGATCGTCATAGCCTACGCAGGGCTGCATGTGACCATATTTCCTGGTGGTCCCGGCACTGGTGACGGGCGAGTTGGGGCCATCTTTGCCATAGTGTTCGGGCTGACTAGCATGATTCTCGGTTGGATAACTCTAGCCCGCTCCCGCCGCACCGACTGACCCAGCCATGGTTTTGGTCATGTACCCCCTTCCCCATGTTTTGGATCCTGCTTTGATCGTGATATCCGGAGGGCGCAGAGGCCAGCTTCCTGCCTGCCGTACACGAAAACTGACAAAACTCCAGTTATAAATCCGTCTATCCATTCCTGGTACACCTGAAGAAAACGATCATCAATTTCTATCCGGGGTCTGCCAAACGTAACTCTTTCCGAACATGCAACCTCAATACCTTCCGCCTGTCGTTTCCGGTTCTTCTTTCGCTCCTGTTCAGCCACGTATGCCAGGGGGCTTAAAAACTAATCCTCCTTAACCTTCCCGAAGTCAGACTCAGGGCTTTATGTCGAAATGGCTGAAACAAAAAAATCCCCCAGCTGGCATCTCCTAGAGATGCCAGCTGGGGACAATTCAGTCTGAGACTACCTAAGTAGTTATGAAATAAATTTAACTCTGAGCTGCAGAAAAGTCTCCAGGACGAATTATTTGTACGCGTTATTAACGCCTCTCCAGATTTATGTACCAAGCTCATTATAATTGTAATGCTGAGGAATCATTGGGCAAAACAGGTGCGTTGAATGTTCTTCTCTTTTAGATTATTCCTGGATGCAGAAGACAAGGTAAAAGACGTTTTTTTCGCTTTGGCAATCAGATCTTCACGCTGCTCTATGGAGATATCCAGTTTTTATCGATGCGATTCAGAGAAGGGAGATCCTAGAGGGATTTCCCTTCTTTATATTATTAAGGAAGCTTCTGAATGATATCGGAATAAATTTTGACTTTTGTATTTAACTCCACCCTTTTGCCGTTCTCATCGTCGTAAATAGCTTTTGCTGATCCTCCGTCTCTATTTTCCATAAACAGGACGTTACTATTGCGATAGGACTCAAAGAGGGGATCGGTATCAAAAATAAAATTAGGGGGAATATCCCCGGATGTTTTGGATCGATCATCATCCGCAAATTGACCAATAGCCGTTGCTTTCCCATCTTTAATTTCAACAAGAGTCTCGTTCCGACCGTCAAGTAATATGTATACATCTGCTCTTCCTACAGGGAATGAATATTCATGGTAGACCCCAGATAAATCAAGCGGTTGAAAATCAAACTTTATAGGCACAGAAATTGCGGCTTTACGTGCAGCTTGCAAATCTTCTTGAGTAATCTGCTTCATATCAAATATATAACTGCCGGAGTTCACAAAAACCATTTTGCGAAGGGTTTCATAGTCTACATGATAGCCTAAGGCCTCACTCACAAATCGAATAGGGACAAGTACGCGTCCATCCTGATTCTTTGCGGCCTGATCCATTTGTATCTTTTGACCGCCCTTATATGCGACCTTACTGCCTACAGTGATCTTTAAATATTCTCCGTTTTTATTCTGTAAAGTCACTTCTTTGAAGAAGGATTCCAGCTGTAATGTATCCCTAAAGACGCTAATGAGCGGATCGGAATAAACAAGCGATTATTATCCATAGTCGGGTGTACTTCCATTGAAATGTAATTCCCATTAACGATTAGCTCCACAGGCCTTTTATTATAATCCGACGCTGCATGAGCCTGGGCGTAGCCCATTAAATTAAAACTAACTAGAGCAAGCAAGATGACGAGTATTCTCAAATTTTCTTCCTCCTAAGGTTCTTAATCATGTAGTTGCGTCCCGGCGTAGTTATGTGCTTATTGGCTGCCCAGCTCGGCCCCCACCTCTATGTTCGTGAACCAGAACGTATTACTGGTTTCATTATCGCATCCGGTTAGCTTGTAGTGGGAGCCGAACTCTTTGTTCTTTTCGACCTCAATACCCCGGCACAACGTGCTCGGACGACCTGCATCGCTACCAAACCCGTCCCTCGAGTTGTCATACGTATAAGCAATCGCCTCAGCCCCATCATAGACCAGCTCATAAAAGATCGGGTCACCTTCATCCGTGTATTGCGTAATACGTACCTGATTTGGCACACCCATGTCGAGATTCTCCAGAAACAGCTTCCACTTGTCGAGATTGTATATCTTCCCGTGAACGTTCACGATGTCTCCATTCGCGGCTGCTTGATCAGCACCATAAGGGTCAGACACAGCGGGGAACGCTTTTGGGTTTGCTGGCGGTGAAACCATCTCCCCCGATGAAGATGCAGCAGAAGGATTGGTCGTATTGTCGCTAGATCCGCCCGACTTCTCACTGCAACCCGATAGCAAAACCAATGCAGCTGCTAAAATTAACACCCGTTTGATCATAAATGATCACCTCAAACTTAAGAACGTTACGGCGAATACGAATGTTTCAGTCGCAACGCGAGTAATGTACATTAGCTCCATGACTAATCATATTAGTTTATTCCACTATACTACCCCATTTATTGAGGTAAAGGCAGCCGGCTTTTTGGTCGGCTGCCTTTACTTGTCTTCATTGAGCTATCGTTTCCCGTTAGCGTAGCGAAAGATATACAGGGAATGAAGAAGCACATGCAACCATTGATTTGTTTAATGCGTTTAGATTGTATCCAATTTACATTAAGGAGCCCTAGTATGAAGATCGCAAAAAAGATTCTTGCTATAACAATACTTTCTTTCACAGTTGCATGTGCAATGAATTCGAATAACGTTCCCGATCCTGCAAACGACTTACATACAAGAGTCAAACTGAATTACGATGTAACAAGTGTAGAGGATGTCATGAAAGTCAAAGGAATCAAATTTTTAACCCAACCATCTCAGCACGATTGGGTCTTGGCTGGCGAGGAGCCACATGAATATGCTGTTGGCAGTACACGGGAGCAAACCGCCCCTCAGGAAGACGCTTCAGTTTATATTTTTGAATCCGAGCAGCAACGCAAAAAAGGAATAGCGGACTTCCACAAACAAATTGAAAAATATAATATGCTTTACCCACGAATTTACGAAAAGCGCAATGTTTTGATCCTATATTGGGCCACAGGAGACATGAATAAGCCTGCTAAACTGGGAGATAATTTTACAAATGCCATGAACAGCCTTCGTATTGTTACAGAGTTCAAAAGTACCTCATTAGGCGACAAGGAAGTTCCCTACACGATACGAATTGGCGAGGGGACTTTCGGTGGAATTGCGTTTACAAAAGGTACGGCAATTTCTTCTATCGACACACATATGAATGGAAGGGTACATACCCTTCAAATTCGAAATTGGAGGCTTCCTTCAGCGATTACCATTGAGTATAAAGCTAACAATATCGAAGTGAAGTATACTGAGAGTTCTTCTTCAAAAAGGGAAAATGTTCTGATCAGTTTTCGTGATGACGAATTAGATCCGACCCAAATCAAAGTGTTTTTAAACGGTCGAAAAGAACGTGTGGTTGGTATTGAACAAGGGATCGAATAAAGCTTTTTAAGTTGCATCGTAGCTGACATCAGATACTATCCTCTGTTGTGCTATCCTGCCCTTTAGTTGAATGAATAACGGCAGCCGCGCTTCTTGGCCGGCTGCCGTCATGCATTTTGAGCTATAGTTCCCCGTTAGTGGAACAAGACATCTATCTATAATCTTTAATTCCATTTTCAAAGGCTTGCCTATCGTTATTCTCAAAACCATGTAGTGCTTCTTGCAATGCAAATGTACTTTTATAAAATTTCACACGCTCAAAAATTTCAGTTCCGTTGGGATATAGGTTAATGCACATATTGAAAAAATCTTCACCGTAGCTGGAAAATATTCCAGCAAAGTCATACGCTGGGTCTCCTAAACCAGAACCACCAAAATCTATTATCCCTGAAATCATGCTTGTTTCTGGATTCCATAAGATGTTAGATGCTCCGAAATCTCCGTGTAAAAGTGTAATACCTAAATTTGAGAGTGCTTCCCCTTTTAGAAACGTTTCAAAAGATTGTGATATTTCCTTTTGAGCGTCTTTTCTGATAGAAGGAAATAATTTATATTGAATCTTATCATACAGGTTATACATCTCTTCACGAGGATTACGAACATTTAGATTCAAATCTCGACTTACTTTTTCTCCTGAAATAGAATGGAGTCCTACAAGAAAAAAAACAAGTTGTTTTGCCAACCCTTTAACCAATTCAACACTCTTAACACCTGCTAAACTTTCCTTCCACAAAGGAACACCATCTATTAGTTTATAGCCAGTGAATACCTTACCTGGTTCTAACTCTTCAAAAGACTGATAAATTGGATTTCAAAATTTCCGTCTCTCTTCTTAATTGAATTATTCCGTTTTTATATTTCGGAAATCTAAATACCAAAGATTTATTAACAATTAACACATCATTGTTTTGTCCAATGTCATTTAGATAATAGTCTTCAATGTATAGGTCAGGATAAACCCCTTTAATGATTTCAATGAATTTATTCATAAAAAAACTCCCTTTTAATGTTTATTTCTATTGGTCAAATTCTTCATTTCCTGTCAAAACTAGCTTAATGCTTGAACCAGCCAGTTTAGATTTGTAACTCCGTTTATGCGGGCAATCAGCTTATGCACTCGGTTCTTCTTTCAACATGGCTAAGCAACGTAATATAAAATGCTAAAAACTACATCAATATTTTAACAAAAAAAATTACTGAGCATGTATTTCCGATTTGATATCATTTTGACTTAAAAATTTCATTAAATCATTGCTCAGCTGCACAATCTCATTGTTAGCATTATTCGCATAATCCGGCAACATCATATCCCTAACCATTTTAGTTCGTAGCCATGTCATAAAGAATAGATCCAAAAATAAGTTTGGAAATTTAAGCACCATTTTAAGCATGGGTGGATCAATGGAAACGCCAGCTTTTTGTATTGCCCTGAGATACGCTTTTAAAGTGACTGTTATTTTGCGTGCCGTCTTACTGGTTCTGGCTGTTTTTTTGTCAATTATCTTATTCTCAGAATGCAAAACGCTCAACATGGCAATGTCTGATACGGAATGTGTGATTAGATACGCTTTCATATCCTTTTTAATAACGTAGGGAAGCTTTGCTGTTTTAAATAATTTTGCGAGGTTTTCTATGCGTTCTGTCGCTACCCCATTAATTTCTCCAAATGCAGTTGCCGCTATAATCTTTGGTAGAAATCGAGCATGCAATACTCCATCTTTAATCTGTCCGCCGAAGCCGGGAAAAGCTGGTAAAAGTCTATCCCCTACGATATCCAACCACGAAGAAAATCCAATTGAATTACTAGTCATCGTAACTATATTTTTGCTTTGATTATCTTTTAGCGCTAATAACGCTGATTCGGACCGATCATAACGAACGGTAACGAAAATATAATCGTATACATCGTCATTTTCGAGCGTATCAATGACATTCACTTGTATCGATCTAACTGTACCTTTTTCTTTATATTGCAGGCCATTTTCTCTTAATGATTTAAATCTATTAGAATGTGCAAACAGAGTAACGTCAAACCCTGCTTCAATAAGCTTAATTGCGTACATACTCCCGATGACACCTGCACCAAAAATTAAAATTCTATCTGGATTTGCTGACATTAAAATCACCCCTACTTATTAACATTTCCTATTGATTATCAGACAACATGTTGTATGATGTGATCATAAATCTTTATTATTCCTTGATCAACCATCAGTTTTTTATGATTTGTCGGATGATATTCTTATCGATAGTAGGAGGGAAACATGAAAAAGCAACCCCAAATAACGGAGAAAACAAGACAGAAGTTTATAGAAGTTTTTTGTGAGTTATATAGCCAAAAGCCGATTGAGAGAATTTCGGTTCAGGAAATTGCGAATAAGTCAGGATATAACCGCAGCACCTTTTATCAATACTTTACTGACATTTACGAATTGTTAGACTCTGTTGAAAATGACTTATTGAATGACATCAGAAATGAATTGGCGAATAAAGAGCTGTCAATGCATACGTTTCAAGATACGCTCTATTGTCTGGACAAAAGAGAACATCTCCTGGTTCTTAATGCCCTATTGGGTGATTATGGAAGTACCCGTTTTTTAAAACGCTTAAAAAAAGAAATCACTTTGGGTCAATTAGAATTAAACGTTCCGCAAAACCATCCCTTAACGCCATACTTCATTGAGTTTCACCTGACAACTTCCCTTTCTTTATTTCGTCTTTGGCTCCAGCGTCAAAAGGATTTATCGTCAGAAGAATTTTTCAAGTTAGTGGAGAACCTATATTCAAGAGGGATTACGCCCTTTTTTAAAGAATGAGTCTGTCATTCAAACCAAATCCATATGTTAGGGTCCGCATTTTGTAAATACAGACTTCTGCAAGTTTTTCTTCAGAACGTCTTACATGAATGAACAATTTTAGCATAGAAAAGAGCCCCATTCCTGAGGCTCTTTATTGTTGAGAAACCCTTTTAAAAGGAAAGATGCCCGCCTTCCTCTTGGTTCCATAGTCCACGTTCCCAAACCGTCTTGGCCTCACCTTTCTTTCCCGGCTAAACGCGAGTAAGCTTATCCGGGTTTCTTACGACGTAGATTCTGTCAAACTTTCCGCGTCGGTGTTGTAAAAATATAACGGCTACGGTTTTGTCCCCCGAACGTAGTACGATACCGGTCTCACCGTTCAAAGGGGCAAACTCGGAGTGAAGGCTACCCTGAGACTTTAGACCATGGAGCGCGCCGGCTAGGATAAGAGCCACTTGATCGCGCGTTTGTATCGGAGACGTAGCCGCGACTACCTTTCCACCTCCGTCGGTAAAGAGGATGACATCTTCACTCAGCAGGGACAGGACATGATCGACGTTACCTTGCTCAAGGGATGTGAGGAACCGGCTAACCCAATCCAATTCGACTGCTTCGGCGGCAATCGGTTCTTCCTCGGATATTCCCAACTTGCTTCTTGCCCGGCTCATCAGCATGCGGCAATTCGTTTCTCGCTTGCCGAGCAGTTCGGCTATTTCGGGATAATCGAATCCCAGGGCTTCACGCAAGACGAAAACCGCCCGCTCTGTCGGGGTCAACCGTTCGAGTAGTACGAGCATGGCGTACGACAGCAAATCGCGGCGGACGAACTTCTCCTGCAAATCCTCCTCCGGTGTCCGAATCGGTTCGGGAAGCCAAGGACCGACGTATACTTCCCTCTTCCTCCTCGCCGACTTCTGCAGATCGAGACAGCGATTAGTTACCATTTTGCACAAATACGCTTTCGGCTCCTTCAATTTCTCGGGATGTATGTCGCACGCCTTAAAAAATACGTCCTGCACCGCATCCTCAGCATCTGCTATAGAACCTGTCATTTGATACGCCAGTTTGAACAGAAGCGCTCTATATTGATCGTACATTTCCTCCATACGATTTCTCACCTTTTCCGGAATGTCAGTATTTATGCAATTTTGTTCTCTTTGTTTTATCGTAGCTTACTGCCCGCATCCCATGCAAGATTCTTGAATCTCCACACAGGCTTTCCATTTACAAATATATTAAGTCCCCATTTGCGTCCCCACACCAATCCGCGACTTTCGCACAGGCCGATGTAGAAAAATTCCTTCTTCAGCTATTTGTGAACCGGTGCGAGGTGGCCCTCGGGATCGGCTACTCAGTTGATCCGCCTGTATGACGCCTTCTTTGCAGGTCATCTGATCCGTCTTGCCGGTGGTCAGATCGACGATTCTCGCACAGTCACCAATACTGTAAACGCCCGGCACCCCTTGACGCGATAGCATTTCATCAACCAGCAAACCCTTCCATAATTGAATCGGAAATAATTGCTCGCAAAGCCTTACAGGAAAGCGTCGGAATGATCGGTCACCCACTGTTTGAAGGTACGAGGTGCCCGGCCGGTTACTTCTTCCACTTTAGGAAGCACTTTAGAGAATTTTTGACCCTGTTTAGACAGATCAAAGAGAGCTTCAACCATTTCCGCAGGCATATGTCGAAGTAAGTGTTCGCGTGCGATATCGTCAGGGATCGATTGAAACTCGATATCTCGCCCCAATACTTCGCCAAGTATACGCACTTGTTGTCTACGAGTTAGCGATTCGGGTCCGGTTAACGTATGAATCTTCCCTTCATGTCCGTCTGAGCTTAGAGCTTTCGCGGCGACGGCGGCAGTGTCCCGTGAATCGATGATTGGTATGCTGAGGTCTCCAAACGGCACCCGGACAACCCCTTCGGACCTGATTGAATCTTTCCATCGGAACGCATCGGTCATGAAGCCGTTGGGCCGCAGGAATGTCCAGGACGTGCCCGACTCCCGGACTGCCTGCTCGGCATTGAAGTGGAGTCGCGCAATGGCGTTTTCTACTCCAATTTCGACAGTTGCCGCTGAGAGCAATACGATATGCCGAACCCCGCACTGCCTGGCGATCCGAGGGAAGTTAAAGTCGGCGGCTAGCGGTAACATCCAGAATACTTTCTCCACGCCATCTAAAGCCGCTGAAAGTGACTCCGGCTTCATGAGATCTCCGGCCACCCCCTCAACCCCTACAGGAAAATTCGACTTCTCCGGATAGCGGCTGAGGGCCCGTAACCTATAACCGTCCTTATGCAGCAACCGTACTACTTCACGGCCTACCGAGCCTGTGGCACCTGTAACTAAGATCATTTATTTCCCATCCTTTACTATACTTATTAGAATCCGGATGCTACTTTTGCTGCTTGAGCTAAGCCAGTTTCAATGATTTGCTGTGCGCGGTCTTGGAATTGATTGTGGCCTTCTACGATGACCGTTTCAATCGTTGTGATTCCCCAAAAACCAAGCATGCTTTTCACGTAATTTACAGACATCTCCTTTTGAGCCAGCGGGCCTTCGGAGTAAACGCTGCCTCGTGCGTTAAGAAGTACCACTTTCTTTGCGCTTTGCAATCCTACCGGACCTTGTGCTGTATATTTGAATGTTTTTCGCGGTTGGCTAAGATAAGACAGGTAGGTCAGCAATTGAGCCGGAATCGTAAAATTCCAAAGCGGGAACGCAATTACGACTTTATCAGCTGCAAGAAATTGTTCTGTGTAGCGATTAGCGATATTGACTGCTTTTTGTTCCTCGGCCGTAAGTTCAGCACTGTTGGCAAGCTTGATAATGCCCGAATACATTTCGCCGTTATAGTAAGGCAGCTCCGCTTCGAAAAGGTCTAATTCCGTAATACTGTCATTCGGATTTTTCGACCGGTACGCATTTACGAAAGCGTCGTACAGCTTTAAGCTGATGGATTGATCCCGATTGTTAGCTTTAACGAATAAAACATTTGCCATTTCTGATAACCCTCCTATTTTTTTGAAGATGTTTTCTTGTGTATTCAAGATGATCTCAGTAAACAAGGTAAGCCCTGCAAAGCCGCCTCCGAATGGATTCATGTCAAATCATTCATTGTTCTTCAACTCCCTTTTTCATTTTGCACATATAACGATGTATGGCTCTGATTTGTAACATCGGAATCGAAACTCCGTTAAGCTTTACGATGAGGGGTCCTCGAAGTTGATCATTCTTATCATTGACGGCAAACGATATATGTTCTTGTTGTCGGGTTTTATAAAGAACATATATCGTTAAAACAAAAAAAGCCGCAGCTACGCGGCTATTAAGCGATATGTTCTTGTCGTCTTACAATTATGTTCCATACTCCATAAAATTTTTGGTCTTTTACTTGTTTCTTTTGATACTGGACAACTTAGTCCAATCGTTTTGGCTGGCCGCCTCTTGGCTCTATAGCTATAGCGTTCAGTTGCGCAGGTATGGGATAGATGAACAAACGTTATTTCATATTGGAGATAACTGCTTCTGCAAATTTGCGTAAATTATCATCATCAGCGGTATTAGTAACTACTGCGTAACTCCGATAATTACCATCGGCCACTTTCTCCGACCAATTTATAGACTTTTCACTTCCATTGGGATCCCGATAAAAATAAGCATCGACTCCTTTAATAGAGAGTATTGAGTCCGAGGAAGGCTGGCTATCATAAAAAATTGGCATTATTGGGATACTTAGGGATACATTGAGCTTCATTTCTTGATTCAGCTTGCTATAGAACCAACTTAACATTTGAGGCTCCGTTCCGCTTGGTCCTATTGCATATTTGTATTTATTTCCAGTCTGTTCATCCGTAGCAAAGTTCCACACTTTCTCCTTTGAACTAGTGTTTAAGATATCATTTTGTAGTTCAGTCCGACTAAGACTCCAGCCCATCCATTTAGATAACGGAATATTGATTTCGATTCCACGTTCCAGTAAATAATCATTCATTTGCTCAGGAGAATCAAACTTAAGAGGTTTAACTATAATGGAATAATGAGATCCTTTCTGTGGCAAAACTTCACCCTGCTGTTCTTGAATCGCATCTTTCCCAACAAAAACGGTCGCTTGTTCCCCATCTTTCAATCTCTCACGTATATCATTTAATATCTTTATCTCCTCTATAGGCGTCGATGGTATATCTGTTGGAGCTATCTGAAACACTGTATCACCTGACTTATTATGTAGAGATAGTACATATTCGGAATAAGCTGCATAACAGGTTCCTCCGACCAGCACAAATACAAAGAGCATCATAGCCACGCGAGTAGCCATGTTTTTCCGTAATATGTTGTACGGCACACGTCTGCTATAGCGAGACTCTTCTCTCTCGTTAAGTAATCGGTTTACCACATTTGTTGTTACTTCACTACTCGAACGCACTGGAGAAGGGATATTGCGATAAGCTGCCAAGAGCTCCTCCAAATCATTATCGTTCCGGTGATATAGACGTCCACGATTCCTGCCCATAATTTTTTCCCTCCTCATGCACGTAATTGCGTTGCATCTTATATCTCGTTCGCTCGTAACGTTTTCGCACTGTCGCTACCTTGCACTCGAGGATCACGGAGATCTCTTCAAATGTCAACTCTTCTACGACGCGTAAAAGCATAATCTGTCTCTCTTCCATCGACAATCCTCGTAGCAGTTCATCTACCCTCAATGAGGTATCGTAGTCAGTTGTAACTGCTTCAAGACGGAACAGATGCAACCTAGACATCAAACCTTTACGCTTTCGGATTAAATTTAAGCAATGATTGTAGGCAATCTTATACAACCATGAGGTAAATGAGACCTTCCGAGTATATTTATCAATATTCTTGATCACTTGCAAAAAAACATCTTGTACAGCATCCTCTGCTTCCTCCCGGTTCCGAATTAAATTGTAGATATAGCGATACAAAGGAAGCTGATAGATTTCAATTACATGCCTAAAAGCATCCATGTTCCCAGCTTTAACCCAAAGTATCCATTCTTCAATATTTGCAGCATTATTGCGTATACTGTTTTCCATATGCCCTCCTTTCTTTACTTCTCAAGGCCTTTGATAAATTTAAACACTCGAAGCCCTGCATTTGTGACAATCAATAAAATAAAATGCTATTAATATTTGTTACAAGAGATAGTCAATATATATCCTCAATATAACAAAGTGGCTCAATTATGCGACATACTGCTTTGCTTCTATCCTAACCAATCAACTGAAATTTTTCCGACGCTCGGCTATACCCTTGAGTCATAGCCAACAGCATGCCAGTTGCGGTAGCTAGCCCAAACCGTTTATACTTTCGGATATCTTTAAAGTAAAAGCTGCATCCGCCATGGCAACGGATGCAGCTTCTTTATGCGTATCTGAACGGTTACTAGTTACTAACTCCAGCTATTTCTTGCTCGATTGATACCACTCGTTGGCCGCTTTGATCATCTCGCTGCCCCCATCGGCTTTCCACTGCTCCACGAACTTGTCGTAGCCCGACAACGGCTCGGCCCCGGTAATGTACTTTATGAACGTATCCTCCGCCAGCTTTTGCAGCTTTTGAACGTTTTTCGATACTTCCGGAATCGGTGGCGCGGTGATCAGGGCGTCCCCGAAAAGGATGTCCTTCGCGTTCTTCTGATAGGTTTCATAATAAGTCTGAACGTATTTGTTCTTTCTGACGCGGGCTTCCCAATAGGTTGGATAATTGGTTTCATCCACTCCGGTCAGGAAGGTGCTGCCATTATTCCATTCCTCGTTAAACTTAGGCAGAATAGGATAATACTTGCCGTCTTCCACTTTATAATGAGTTCCTTCGATGCCGAGCGCATTGCCCTTGAAGATTTCCTCGTCCATCTTCAAATCCAGATACTTCATCGCCTCATCCTTGTTAGTCGACCACTTCGGAATCGCTACAAAATATGAAATGCCTCCTGTGCCGACTTGGGCGGCTTTACCATCGTCTCCCTTCATGTAAGGGAGAATGGCGATCTTGCCATCCGGATTGTTCTTCTCCAGAGCCAAATTGATATTCTCAGCGTCAAACCATCCGGCGCGGTACATGAATGCTTTGCCGCTGGTAAATTTCTCGATCACCGTATTGGATTGGTTGATAGCCCATTCGGGGTCGATCAGGCCCTCATTGTACAGCTTGTTCATGAACGCCAAATACTCCTTTGTTGTAGGATCATCCACATAATGGACGATTTCACCGTTCGATTCCTTCCAGTACGTCGACGGGCCATACATCCAGCCGAAGGTAGAGGCTACTTCTGCTTGAAAGGGATCTTTCCCGCCCGCAAACGGAATGACGTTCTTCTTCTCTTTGACCGCCTTTAATACGTTATACAGCTCGTCACGCGTCGTAGGCTCTTTCAATCCAAGCTCATCCAGCCAGTCCTGTCGGTACACGAGAGCCGTACCTGTGTTAACGCCAGAGCTTCCTTCCGGAATCGCATAGGTATGTCCGTCGATTTTGGCTCCATCCCAGGAAGCTTGACTGATCACCTTTTTCAAGTTGCTTCCATACTTATCCAAAAGGTCGTCCAGCGGCTCCAGCGCACCCGAGGAAGACAGCTTGGCGAACTGGTTTGGGGTTAGCTTCATGAAGTCGTAAGGCTCCTTGTTGGCCATCAGTAAGTTCAGCTTCTCATCGGCATTCTCTACCGGCAGCATATCGTACTTGACATCGTAGCCGGTCTTTTCTTTCAAATATTTGGCGACGGGGTCGGTATTGGGTTCGAAGCGGCTGTACTGCATTAACTCGCGCAGCTGAGGCTTATCCCCATTTCCTTGCTTTTCTCCCGCATTATTCGATTGGGTCGGCCCGGACTTTGAACAACCGCTGACGATAATAGACGCTGCAATGAGAGTCACGGCTGATATTTTCCATAATTTCTTACGATTCACGATAACCCCTCCTCTATATTTAGAGACTTTCCTTGTACATGTTCCAATAGCTGATTTCAATTTATACGCTCACTTTCATCCATCCGGCTGATGCATCACTTTAGACAGCCTTCAGCGCAGCCTAATCACCCCCTCATTGGAGTTACGTCCTGCCTGATTCATGTGGCTATTCTTTGACGGAGCCAATAAGAACACCCTTTACAAAATACTTTTGCAGGAAAGGGTACACGAGAAGAATCGGTACTGTTGCGAGTATGATCGAAGCTGCCTGAATCGCCTGTGGCGAACTGTTCATAGCTTTGTCAGCCATGTTGCCCGATTGCAAAAACGTATCGCTGGACGTAACGAACAGCTCTTTCAAGTACAACTGGAGCGGTTTGTTCTCAGGTGAGTTAATGTAGATCAGTGAAGCGAAATAATCGTTCCAGAAGGCGACGGCGTAGAACAGGGCAATGGTCGCGAGCACTGGCAGTGAGAGCGGCAGCGTAATTTTCCACAGAATGGATAGATTGCTGGCTCCGTCCAGCTTCGCAGATTCCTCCAGGCTGTCCGGAAGACCTTCAAAGTAATTTTTAATAATAAGCATGTTGTATACGCTGATCATGCCCGGCAGGAACAGTACCGGCAGCTTGTCGATTAGGTGCAAGTTCTGCATCAGCAGGTAGGTGGGGATTAGTCCGCCTGAAAACAACATCGTGAAAATATACATCAGAATGAAAAATTTCCTTCCGCGAAGCCGCTTCTTGGATAGCGGATATGCAGCCAATGTTGTCATAGCCAGCGCCAGCAGCGTACCCAGCACCGTCACGGTAACCGAAACGCGCAGGGAGCCAAGAAAGCTGCTCTGCGTCAGCACATAACGGTATGTGCCAAACTGAATGTCCACCGGCAGTAGCCCTACCATCCCTGATACAACGGCGGCTTCACTGCTAAGTGACTTGGCGATCAGGTTCAAAAACGGCACAACGGTAGTCACCGCAAGAAGTACGAAAAAAGTGATGTTAAGCACATGAAAGATGCGCTCGGACAGCGATAACCGAATGCCTCGCCGGCGGGTTGGAACGGGTTGCGGCTCAGGCTTGACGGAAACGGATTTCATAACAGGATGGTCAGCCCCTTTCTACCAAATGCCGCGCTGCAAAAATTTTCGACTCAGGAAGTTACCGGTTATGATAAGAATAAAAGCGATCACCGATTCGAACAGCCCGACTGCCGTAGAGAAGCTGTAATCCTGCTCGCCCAGCCCGATCCGGTACACATAGGTGCCGATAATGTCGGCGACGTTGTAGACGCTGGGGTTATACATGACGAGCACCTGCTCCGTTCCGGCCTCTAGCACGGAACCGAGCCGCAAAATGAACATAAGCAGAATGATCGGAACCAGACCGGGCAGCGTAATATGCAGCGTCATTTTCCATTTGCCGGCACCATCCATCTTCGCCGCCTCATACAGCTGGGGATCGATGCTTGTCAGCGCTGCCAAATAGACGATTGTGCTCCATCCCGTTTCCTTCCAGCCTGCTGATGCAACAATTACGGAGCGAAATACGCTGCTGTCCAGCAAAAATTTAATAGGCTGCCCGCCAAGCGCCGTGATCCATTGGTTGACCATCCCGCCATTGACGGAGAGCAGGTCGATGAACAATCCGCTCACAATGACCCAAGACAAAAAATGTGGAAGGTAGATGAATGTCTGAATGGAACGCTTGAAAATCATATTTCTGATCTCGTTCAGCAGGATGGCGATGATGATCGGCAGAGGGAACAGAAACACGATTTTGTACACCGAAATGATCAGGGTATTGCGGAACACCTGCAGAAAGCTTTCGGAAACGAACAGCTTCTCGAAATGATGTAATCCGACCCACTGGCTTGCTGCCATGCCTTCAAAAATATTGAAGTCCTTGAACGCAATGATGATGCCGTACATCGGCGTGTACTTGAACAGTAGCAAAAATGCGATTCCCGGCAGTAAGGCCAGATAGAGATCCCAATCTTTGCGGATGTCGGTGGCAGCCTTCTTGAATTTGCCGGTCTTGTCCTTCGGTTCGGGGGATGCCCGTAAGACCATAGAGACCCACCTCCTTCTTATTCCTCTTCGCCCGCGAAGGGAGAATTTGATATTAGTGTAAGCGCATCACTCATCGGTCGGTAGATGAAAGCGATTACTTTTTTCGGTAATCTCATGTTCATTCCCGTTTATTTGATCTCACTAGGCGTCACTCCCCAATACTTGCGAAACACCTTGGTAAAGTAGCTCACATCACGGTACCCTACGGTTCGCGCGGCATCGTACACCCGGGCGCCTTTTTGCAGCGTGGCTTTCGCCAGTTCCATTCTCCGTTCCACGACATAGGCAGAGAACGCCTTCCCTGTCTCCTGCTTGAACAACCTGCTTAAATAGGAAGAGTTGACATACATCCGGCTCGCTACCGTATGCAGCGTAATTTCCCGATCGATCTCGGCCTCGACCATGTTCAGAATCCGCTTGACCGTTTGGTGACTGACGGCTTTCCGCTGCCGCTCCACCTGGGCTACGATTCCTTCGACCGTACGGAAGATCCAGCCGCGGACCTGCTCTTTCGTCGACAGCAAGCGCAAGTTCTGAAACAGAGCATAGTCGTCCCCTGTGACTTCCTTGACGCTCCATCCCATTTTTTGCATCATACGGATCAGCAAGCCGCTCCAATAGAGCACATATTCGCGCGCCTCCTCCAGCGACTCCGCTTGGCCGAGATTTGTATCCCACATTTCGTCCACGATTGCTCGGGCTTTTCTTTCATCACCCGTTTCCAGTGCAATTTCAAGCTTCTTCTCCAGATGCGGGTGCACCTCCAGCTCAGGACATGCCGCCCCCTGCTCTTCCCGGTAGGGTATCGCAATCCCCGCCCCGTACAGCATCCGGCTCTGAAGCGCCTTCACCGCTTGCAAATACAGCTTGCTGACATCCTCCCGACCGCCGGTGGACCCGCTGATTCCTCCGTTAACAGGTACTTTCAGCACTTCCTTCAGCCTTGAGAGGAGGCGATCGACAATTGTGTTGACAGTGAGCAGTTCCCGGTTCTTATCTTCTCCGGCAAGTGCATGGAAGAGGATGACTGTGCGTTCATTCGTATCCATAACAATCCACGCAGGGACGGGATATAGGAGTTCAGTTGCGAGCCGGTTCAGGGAGAACATCAGCTTTCTCCGATCCCTATCACCGGGTGCAGCTTCCGTTGGCGCCGGGTCGTCGAGATCCAGAACGACAAGGGTGTACTGCCAATCGTTACCCAATTCGATTCCCAGATCATGACTGATCTCCAGTACTTGCTGCGGGTCGTATTTACCGCTCATCCAATGCTGCATGAATCTCTCTCTCAGATAAGGCAAATGCTGCTGCCATCGCTCCTCCAGCTTTATCTGATGATTAAGCCGCTCTAGTTCGACCCGTAGCTGGTCTGCGGCTTCCAGAACCGCATTTACGATTTCGTCCTCCCCTGCAGGCTTGAGCAAATATTTAACAACCCCATGTTCCAGAGCGATCTGCGCATATTCGAAATTATCATGACCGCTTAAAATAATAAGCTTAACCATGGCATCCTTGTGTTGGATTTCCCGAATCAGTGAAATGCCGTCCATTTCGGGCATTTGAATGTCCATGAGAACAATGTCCGGCTTCTGGTGTTCGAACAGCTCAAGGGCGCGCAGCCCGTTCTCAGCCAGACCCACCACTTCTATTCCATGCTCTTCCCATGGAATATTGTAAGCGAGGCTGCTCCGCAGCCGGTCTTCGTCTTCCGCGATCAATAAGTTCAATGGGTATCCACTCCTTGTTGTGCAGTTGTTATCGTCGTGTTCGGCTTGTATTCATCCTGACACCGATCGAGCGGCAGCAAGAGAGCAGCTGTAGTCCCGGAGCCTTGCCTGCTCTCAATCGTCATCTCTGCCCCGGAGCCATACCAGATGCGGATACGTGAGTGCACATTCCGCAATCCATACAGGTCCTTCGCTCCATGCTCCAGATAAGAGAAAGGACCGGATTCAGATGCAGATAGCCGCTCCAGTTCGCTACGGATATAACAGAGCCTTTCCGCCGGGATTCCTTTGCCGTTGTCGCGGATCTCAAGGACGAGATGATCACCTTGGAGGAAGCTTGCAACGATAAGTTCCCCTTCATGGCAAGCTTCCAGTCCATGTACAATCGCATTCTCCACCAGCGGCTGCAGCACCAGCTTCAATAACGGAATGTGGCGCGTCTCCTCCTGCAGCTCATAGCGGACCGTGAACGAATCCATAAAACGAATCTGCTGAACCCGGATATAGTAATGAAGGTGGGTAATGGTCTCCTCGACGGTGAACGTTTCCTTTCCTTTGCCGAGACTGAGTCTGAAAAAGCTGGAGAGGTTGAGAACCATCTCCGTAATTTCGTCGGCATCGTAGTTTTTGGCAGTCCAATAGATGGAATCCAGCGTGTTATATAGAAAATGCGGATTAATCTGCGATTGCAGAAATTTCAGCTCTGTATGAGCGAACCTAAGCTTCTGCTCATAATAGTTCTTGATCAAATCCTGCTGCTCCTCGACCATCCGATTAAAGGAATGCGTCAAATATCCGAGTTCATCCACTCGGTCCTCCTCCAGCCGTATGCTGAAATTGCCGCTTCCGACCGATTTCATCCCTCTCATCAGCCGCTGAATCGGCGAGGCGATTCCGCTGTAAACTCCCCACGAAATCAGAATCGCTAGCACCACGCTCACAGCGATAATGATGTACGTAAAGAGCCTCGTCACGTTCGTTTCCTTGTAGAGCTCTGCCTTTGGCTGAACGAGCACAAGCGACCATTGGGAGTAACGGGAAGTGACCCGAACCATGAATTCCCCAGGCTGGGCAGTGGATATACTCATAAGTTCCTTGTCTTGGTCCCCGGTGGTGGTTACTAGCTTGCCTTCATCGGTGTACAGATCGATCCGGGCGCTGGACGAAGGGAGTAGCGATCGGATCAAATCGAGCAGTCGAGCCTTGTTCAAGCTGATCAAAAGCAGATTGGGTGCGCGATCCGAATTGTTCAGGTCCATGGTCCGCACGAGCGATACACTGTCTGTTCCTGCTACGGAACCGAGCGTCTGTCCTTCGGGGAAGGGATAATCCGGTGTCATGTAGACGATTCCGGTCCCTTTGGTCTCTGCGATCTCGTTAAGCTCCTGACGCTGCTGCGTACTCTCGATTCGCTTTCCTCCCTGGGTTGTCGACAGCAGCATATGCGAAGGGGCATGGAATAGAGAAACATGAGATATCAGATGATTGACTGAAGTCAGCCCGGACAGCTGTTTCAACAGATCGGCAAAATTGACGTACGACTGGGCATTAAGCTTCGGTCCAACGTCATCGATCAGCTTTAGCATACGGTCGTCTGTGGACACTAAGGTGGAGAGCTCCTCCACACTTTGCAGCGATAGATCGATATAATCCATCGATGAAGTCAGCGCGCCTCTTGTCCGTTCCTCCGCCTCCTTGAGCAGAATAGCCTGAGACCGGAAATTGACATATAGACTTACAATGACGAGCGGCAGTAATAGCAGCAGGAAATAAATCGTCAGGCGCATTTGAATTTTCCGTGTATAATGACGGTACAACCAAACCAATAAGCATTCACCTCGCTTTCATCCTCGTGCTCTTGAACCCATTCGTTGACCCCGGACATCATATTTATCCCATCCCCTCCTTCTTATCCGGCGGATCGATCGGCAACCCTATTGCAGTTTCCGGCGGCGCAAACATAAATGGATTCCGCTCGCTGTCATCGTTACATGAGCCGCCTAACATCTTCGTTTCCACGTAAATGTTCTCCTTTATGATGGAGGTCTTTCGGCAGCATACACATAGCTGACCCATGCATTATGCCGGCTTGAGCGCTGATTGCCCAGGTCCATTGACCCTAAAGATACCCTCTTGTCCATGGGAGGCGCTGCGAGTACGAAAGTTTCCTACGATCGCCGATGCCCCAAATTTCCAGAATATTTGTGCAAGGTAGAAATTCGGGGAGCGTACAGCTCTTAGGGGATCGCTACTGCTTCTCTCGAAATGCTTCGTCATCCTCCGCTGCTGGAAAAAAAGAACCGCAGACCATCCCATTACGGATGTTCTGCGGTTTATTTGTCTCTATGCTTCCAGTGGATCATCGAACGGAAAGCCCCTTAATGTTCTTGTCGTCTTACAACTTGACCAATCATCCCATCTTTTCCTAGATAATTTCTTTAAAGCAAGTCACAAAAAACCAACCTGAGTAGAGATCGGAGGAACCTCACCTTCATCCTCCTCGAGCAACATTTTAAGCTCGTGATAGAGTAAGCCAACATTCCCGCCGTTACTTGTGGTACGGTTCACCGTGTACGATCTTTAAGTATCCTGCCCCCTTAGTTCAATAAATACACCAGCCGGTTACATACCGGCTGGTGTGTGTTGTTTTGAGCTATCGTTTCCCATTAGCGTAGCCTACAAATTACATTGAAGTGATTCCTAAAGCTAAAAAAAGTAAAGCTAAGAGTCCAACCCCCCAAAGGATTTCAAGTATTGAAATGATAGAAAAAAGCATCCGACTCCCGAGGCTAATAACACCAATTATGCCAATTATAATTCCAATTAATCCTGTACCAATCCAATACACATCGCCCCATGGATACGAGAATTTATATAATTGGTCGGATAGGTAGATACATGAGAAAATGAACTGATTCAACAAAGTAAAAATTACCAGTACTGATAAGGACTTCATAGTCCACTTTGTCATAATTATCCTCGCCCTGTTCTTAACTGTGAATAACCTTCCAGTTCCATTATACGCTCAATGGGCTGGATATGACTATTAGCTGCCGATCAGCGCCAGCATCTGTTTCAAGTGTTAATTTAACTATCCCGGCGGACGAGTTTGCCGTCAGCGCGCCTTCGTAAGTTTCGTGCCGCGAACCGATGCCGCAGCGTATACGACAAGCGCTGTCCAGATAAGCGCGAAACCGATGAGAAGAACCGGCGAGACCGATTCTTTGAACACGAATACGCTCAGTAACAGCATGATCGTAGGCCCAATGTATTGTACGAAGCCGAGCGTGGTTAGCGCCATCCGGGCCGCCGCTCGTGCAAAGAAAAGCAGCGGTAGCGCTGTTACCACGCCGGAAAGAAGCAGTTCGACGAATGTGGACACAGGTAGCGTCCATGCCGTCGTCTTTCCCACGGCGGCCAAATAGATCCAGTAGCCGAGCGCAACGGGCAGTACTACGGCCGTCTCCGACAGCAAGCCTACAGAAGCGTCTTGTCCGATCTTCTTCTTCGCGAGGCCGTACAAGCCAAACGTCGCGGCCAGTGAGATTGCGATCCATGGGAACCGTCCGTAGTCGATGGCGATGATGAGCACCGCGGCGCCAGCGATGGCAATCGCGATCCATTGGCCACGGTTTGGCTTCTCACGAAGGAAGACAACCGCAAGCAGCACGTTCAGCAACGGGTTCAAATAATAGCCGAGACTTGTCTCGACGACATGGTCGTTGTTGACTGCCCAGATGAAGATGAGCCAATTCGCAGCGATCAGCAGTCCGCTAGCGGTGAGCGACAGCAGGAGCGAGCGGCTAGCCGCAATCCGCTTCATGTCACCCCAGCGACGCTGGACTGCGACGAAAATACCCATAAAGACGAACGACCAGACAACCCGATGCGACAGAATCTCGCCTGCCGGCACATCGTTAAACAACTTCCAATAAAGCGGGAGAACCCCCCACATGATATACGCGATAATAGCATTGACCAACCCGTTGTTCATAATCAATTTCCCTCTTTCCACTCCGATGTCTTAACGGATTATACGCCTCGGTCATCGTTTAAGTAAAGAGATTAATATTTTGGCCCAAAATATTCGAATGACTCGTTAAAACAAAAAAAGACCGTCCAGTCAGGACGGCCTAGAAGAAGTCATGGGAAAAGGTTTCCCGTTAGCTGAGAAATATTGAGACTGCTATTCTACCTAAGAAAGCAGCTTTAAAACATATTCTTCGACTTCCTCAGCACGTGCATTGGAAAAACCCTTGTCTTCACCACAAATCTTAAACCCGCATTTTTCCAATACCCGAATAGAAGCTGTATTATCTTTCACTGCACGAGCAAATAAGGGACGAACGTTTACATAGTCAAGAAGTTGAGAAAGTGATCTAGTTGCAATACCTCTTCCCCAATACTCTCGTCCGATCCAGTAGCTGACTTCTGGTTCACCGAACTGTTCAAAACTCGAAACATGCCCCGCCACTTGATCGTTAAAGAGTACGGTCTTTTTTATAATCCGATCGTCGTCTAATATCTTTTGCCAGTGAGACATAAAGGCAATCTTGTCCGTTGGATCTTTGGCAGTAAAGGCTGCCATATAGTTAGAAGTTTTGTCCAATTGATGCTCAAAAAATATCGGCAAGTCATCTTTATTCACGTCTCGCAATATCACTTCGCTATTCATATTTTCACCTCACTAAATAGTGTTTTCCGATTCCTGATTTTTAATAAATTCAAGATAAACGCTCATCTATCCTGCCCGTTAGCTTAATTAACCCGAAAAAGTAGTAACGTTTTAAGCGCCAACCTCTTAATTGATAACAATTACGGCCAACCATATATATTCTTGTCTTTTTCAGCCAACGAAATATGTTCTTGTCGTCGGGTATTGACACGACAGGCTTTCACATCGTCTCTTTTCTGCGATCTGACGACCAAATCAAGTTACATTCAGGATAATGTCCTTTAGTTCAATCAGAGTCTTGATTCGATAGCTGGCCTGTGAGAAGTCATGTGTTTTGGTGAAGTCGTTATGGACAATAGCACAGTCGATACCAGCCGCCACGGCTGAGTTCAACCCTCTGTTTGAATCCTCTACAACCAGGGTCTCTTCTTTGGTAGCTCCGAAGCGCTTTAGGCCGGTCATGTATGGTTCCGGGTGCGGCTTGGTGTGCTCGTAGTCTTCGCGAACAAGGACGAATTCCATGAATTGTATAATTTGGCGCTTTTCATGAATAAGTTGAAAATCCGCACGTTTTGCAGTCGTCACGATGGCCATGCGGACGTACTTTGACAGTTCGGCTAGAGTTTTAACTACACCTTCAATCTCTATGGCCTCTGTTCTTAGATATTCCTGATAATAGACGTTGCGGACCTCACGCTGCTTGCTGATGGTCTGTTCATCAATACCTGCCGCCCTAGCTTGGGACCAAGTGCCCAATGACTGGGTCATGTCACGGAGGTACTGATCTTTATCCAAGGTAAATCCAATGTCAGCCAGAGCGCGTTCTCCCGCTTTGTAATACCAGAATTCAGTATCAACTAGAACACCATCATGATCGAAGAGTATGTACTTTTTCATTGTTTCGTTCTCCTTTGGCATTTTCCACACTCTCATAAGTGTATTCCTCCTAAAGTGTGCAAAACTACTAGTGAGTATATCAAAGTGCTGAGCGATCCTCGTTGATTAGATTATTATAAGATTTGCACCTGGAGCTATCGCTTTTTACCCACCTCAATATTACTATAAATTGTAAATAACTTGCCCATTAACAACAACCACATCTTTAACGTAATCTGCCCGTTAGCTTGATAACGCTGAATATCCTAACTCGTCATCTTCTGTATAGAGAAGACGACGAACGAACTGAAGGAGCCGCACGGATCTCTTAAGTATTTTAAGATGGCATTTGGAAATAATTATTATTGAAAGGTGGAGATAAACATGTTTAGGAAATTAGTTTTTACAACCTTATCAGTAGCACTAATATCAGGAGCAGCGCTAACTGCAAATTTATTAGCCGTGCCTAGTAGTGATATTCCCTCAAGTTCAAAAATAAGTGTTCCAGAAGAGTCATTAGCTAATAGTACTGATACCAAAAACTTAAGTGTCACAGAAGAGTCATCAGTTAACAATACAGATTCAAATAGCATAGAATCGGAATCTAATCTCAACGGATTAGGAGAAATTTATACAAAACACGGCGTTTTTGTACGAGTAGAAAAACAAACATTTTTTGATGAGACGGAGATAGCTCGAGAAAAATATCAAATTGGTGATAAAACAAAGCAGTTAATACTTAACTACGGAATCTTTTTAAGATCTGATATACATTGAGTTTCATGAAAAAGGAGCCGTTGTCGAGAGACAACGGCTCCTTTCCATTCCTGTGTCTAAGAGCCGTGTATGTAACTATACTATCTTTTTTACGTTATATAAAACGAGGAGGCATATCTATGAAATTAAATATCATTAAAATTACCGCTGCTTTGGTTTTTGCGGCAAGTTCTATAGTAATACCCAACGTATCCCTGGCTACATCAAACAATTTGACCACTGAGTTTACCGAACACAGCACATCAGTTCTACAAATTAACACAAACAAAAGTGTAGTTGAGGGTACCACTATGGCCCAGTTACTGGATATCCGCCAGGGGAAACTATCGAAGGTGCTGAGCCCAAACCAAAAAATCCTGGATATGCACGTAATGAATAACCCAACGAAAGTCGTTATTTTGACAGCAGGTTCCCACAAACGAATTGAAAAACATGTTTACAATGAGGATGGAGACGAGATCAGCAAATCTGAATATAAAATAACGGTTCCAGAGCAGGGTAAGGTAGAGTGGGTAGCACCGGCTAAAGGTGTAAATGAGCGCATTATGGTTCAAAATGGGGATCTATTTACACTCTGTACATCTTCCGGTAATCCTGTCGTAAAATACAATGCTCAACTAAAGGATAGTACCTATGAACATGTGAACATAGTCGATTGGGATTTTTCAGCTTACCCATACATTGCAATAAAGTACGCTGGACAGCGAACGATGGCTGAGGATTATTTTATCCGTATCGTAAATCTTTATAGTAAAACCTCTATTAAGGTACCAGGATTAAATATTGATAAGCAGCTTCGTATCGATAAGCAAGGACTACTGAATATATGGAACTCCTACACTTACGAAGAGATTACACCTGCCAACGTTGCACATCCAGATCCTACGCAGAAGCAAAAGTTCCATGTTTTATATAGTATGAGTACAGGAAAAGCACTAACAGAACACCAGCTTCTCTTCAAGCAGGCTTCTGGTCAGGAGGCCAGCGGCTGGAATACGCAGATCGTAGGAGATACTGTATTTGTTCAAGACCTGAGCACTGGGCTGTGGAGTTTGTATCCTACTGGGAAATCGGAGTCTATAGCTTCAGAGCAGACAGGACTTGAGGAGAATCCGACGTTTGTTGGTTATAACCCCCATTCCAAAGCGGCATACTTCTTGGAAACAGTAAATAGTTCCAGTCCCCCAACCATAAAAAAAGTTACTCTAAAATAAAAAGAAGCCAGAAAATCAGACCTTCTCTAAGAAGATGATCTGATAAGCCACAGCGCAACTCATTATTCATTCAGGTAAAGCCGTTGTCGCTTACGGCGCGGACGGATCATTTAATTATTCCGTTCAGGAAAACGGAGTTGCCTGCACAGACGCCATTCTGGGCGATCCGATTCCGGGCGTAGACAAGAGATGTTTTGTTAAATCCGGAAATTCCGGATGAGCCTCCGGTGTCACGTTCTTCAACGCAGGTTTTGAAAACCAGCCACTACCTCGGCCAAACCGGGACGTCTTCAAATACCAGAAAATAAAAAGCTTGGTCAAATGACCAAGCTTTTTTGTTCGATTGCTCACAAATTCACATTCAAATGCCGTTCACCAAATCTCGCAAAGGCCCCAGGTCGGCCGTCGCATCGTATGGATAACGATTCAGCACCTGCAGCAGCAGTTTACGCATCGTTCCGTTGTCCGTTCGCTTCAGAAGATCGTCCATCTGCGCAATCAGCTGCTTGTACTCCTGAATATGATCGGGTCCGTACACTTCGAATTCAAAGAAGGAGTTTCCGAATACGGTGGCGCGTTTCACGCCCTGGAATTTGATATATCGTGCCTGCTCCGGATCGAACGTAATGATATCCAGAAGATTGCCCTTAGAGGTGATTACTCCGTCACTGCCGGACACATTAGTCCAATTCGTTTTGTCCGTGGATACGAGCAGCTGGTATTTTTCGGCGTAGGCTCCTTGCCACTTGATGATGACTTTGCCGACGTCTTTTGGCGCGCCCAGATCGACGATAAACCAAGCGTCATCTACGTAAGCGCTCGACCATCTGGAGAGTGGAGACATATCCCCGTCAACCGCCTTTTCGGAAGAGTAATACGGGAATTCGAGTTCAGATGACTCCGTAACCTGATGGAGCGCCAAATTCTCGCCACTGAGCAGTTCGATCGGTTTGTTGTAGATCATGACGCTATCCAACACGCCCTTAAACGCATTCGTTTCGCTTCCGATCCGGAGGGTCGGCAGCACAAGGGTATTTAATTTCGGATATTGTTCCTCCAGCCTTTCCACGTATTCGTCCAAATTAACGAACAGTGTCACGCCTTTTTTGTCGCCCTTCAGCGTGATATGCGTCCACTTGCCTTCCGGAACCGAGTAGTTAAACATACTGTCGTAATGCTCCTTCGTGAAACCAAGCTTGCCGCTGCTGCCTTGCTTCAATTTTAGCGTTCCAGCCGGAGATTCCATTAATATAGCGTTATCGGGGTTGTTTTTGTCGGGTTTGATCCACATCGAAACCGTCCAGCCGAAACCCAAGGCATCGATTGGCGTTTGGATATAGCTTTTCCCGCCATTCAGTCGAACACCATTGCCGTATTTTCCTTCTGTCATATTGACGTTCACGCCCTTGCCGTCAAAGCGGTTGCCGGATTCGTCCTTGAATTTGTCTTCAAAAAGATACGAAATGACTTTGTTTTCATTGTTGCTTACGGTGATTTTATGGGACATGTCGGCGTTTGGCGCATCGGCGATTGCCTTCGCCCGCTGCTCGAATTTCTCATAGGATCGGTCATCCCTCGTTCCGGTCCACATTTTTTCCGAGACCGCTTGAATTCCCGGAAGCAAACGTTCATGCGAATCGTCCATCGACAGGCCGTTGGCTTCGGACACGTCATTCCATAAGCAGAACATGCCGCCTTTGACGCGCGGATGGCCGTAAGGAAGTGTCGTCGTTTCCCACTTAACCGGCTCCCACTCATTGTAGATGAATTGGGAATTCAAATAGTCGCCGTATAGAGTAGGGACAATATACAGGAATACGTTTTGGGTGTTGATGACGTCATAGCCGAGATCCACTGCCTGCTGCGGAGAACCATAAGGTTCATGCCATATGTTCATGGTAGCGTCGGTACTGATCGGTGTCGTGCCGTTATGTTGAGTAAGTTCGCCCCACAAATGCGGATGTTTGCCTTTGCTGTTGATATGCTTGATCAGGGAATCCATATATCCGCGGAACACTTCGGTATTTCCGCCGTATTCGTCTGTGCCGATGTTGACGTCCGGACCGATGAACGTCGGATCATTCCCGTCCACATATTCATCCCATAAAGATTTAACGAACTGAACAGTTTCCGGTTTGGTTATATCGAGCCCCCGGTCATTTCCAAGCGCCGGATTGTAGGAAGTGAATGCTCGGGAATGCCCCGGCGTATCGATCTCCGGAATGATGTTTATGCCGTATTCCATGCCCAGCAGCTGCAGATCCTTAAATTCCTGCTTCGTATAATGGCCGTTCGGACTCGCCAGCCCTGGATAGGTGGTGCTTTCGAGACGGAAAGCGGCCGTCGTGCCGTCCGCAAACGGTGTGCCGACGTCATCGTTCAAATGGATTTGGAACGTGTTCATTTTGTACCAGGACAACAATTTCACGTAATTTCGGAGAAAATCGATCGTATAAAACTTGCGCGCGACATCGATCATCAATCCGCGCTCCGCGTATTTCGGATAATCCATGGCTTCGCCTTTCGGAATGGTCCGGTCCGGATGCTGCTTGATTATTTGCAGAGCGGTTCTCGTGCCGTAAAACGCTCCCTTGGCGGACACGGAAGCGATCGAAACGTAATCGCCGACTTTGAACCGGTTGCCTTCTTCGCCGAGCCGTGTCAGGGATTGATCAATGGACAAGTACAAATCGCCAGCCTTCGGTTTGCCGGTCACAATCTTGAGATCAGATCCGGTCAAATCCAGCAAGTCCTGGCGGGTCAGCTCGGCCGCATTCCGCAAAGCGGATTCGTCTTGCGGATTCACGACGATGCGCGATGAGTTTTTCAGCGTAAACTTGCCGGTATCCCCGTACCATTCCTGCAGGGACGGGATGACGTCCGGTTCGGCGTTCCGGTCCGGAGTTTGCTTATGCTGTCCCGGCACCACAACGGGAATGTTCCCTGAAATCAGCTTCCGGTTCGGGTCGTTCTTATCTTCCACTTGTACGATGAGATTGACTTTGGCATCCACCAGCGGCGTACGGATTTGGCCTTCCTGGTCGATGACAGGCTGGCGGTCGCTTCCATATAGGCTGACTTGATAACCCTCGGGCACGTCCACCGCCGACCAGTCGAGTTTCGTTTGTCCAGGCTGGACCTTCAATGCCGCAGAGACATTGTCGATAATCGTTTGCAAATCATGCAATTGGTAGACTTCGAACTCATAAAAAGAATATCCGTACAGCGTGCCTTCGACAGGCGCCCGTTTGACACCCTGGAATTTTACGTACCTTGCCTCGCGCACAGAGAAGTCGATCGTTTCGACACCGCCTTTGCATTTTATAATGCCATCGTTATCCCTGACGTTCTCCCAATTCTCACCGTCGACCGACACGAGGATTTTGTAAGTGTCGGCAGGGGTTTGCCAGCGAATCACGACGCGGTCGATATCCTGCGGCTCGCCAAGATCAACGTAAAACCACTGGTCATCTTCTATTGCGGAAGACCATCTGGTGTTTCCTTTCCCGTCCACAGCAAGCTCAGGATTCAAATAGTCGACTTCGTTGCCGGAAGCGAAAACCGGTTTGTTCAGAGCCAAATTGGTTCCGCTGAACGTGGATGAAGCCGCCATCAGGTTGGCGGCTTCATCCTCCTGGGGCCCGTTTGGGGGCGTGCCGGAATCCTGGCCGTATACGACGGCATCGGTGACGTTTGAAGGCTTTTCGCCATGTTCTCCTCCCACTTGGGGCGGCAGGTCATTTGGCTCGACAGCGGAAACATTCATTATGTCTTGTGCTTCGGGCTTCGCGAGCGCGGCTGTCGGTTGAACGGCAGGCGTCAGCATGACGGCAGCGGCTAGCAGTACTGAAAGGGCTTTCATTTTTGTTTTCTTCATTTGTCCCTCCATGCATGGTTTGGTTTGATGGAAAAGCCATATATCATCTCGTCAAACGAATGAATCCCCCCTTTCACGAAATCCGGCACAAGCCCCACATTGAAATCGCTTTCAAAAAAATTAAAATTCTCATTCCCCATTTCCTTCTTTACTCGCGAACTTGTGCGGCATCCGGGACACGCACTTCCCAAGCCCGGACGCCGCGGATATCCGCCATTTTTACTTCGCAGCGAGTGATTCTGTTCAATATTGGGCTTTCCCACATCGTCTCCCAGATTTCAACAATCAAACGCCCGCTTCTTCCTTCTGATACATCTCTGTCAGCTTTATGCTTCTGCCCTGCTGCAATCGAGATTGTTCGGAAGCGAAGGCCATCAAATGGCTTTGCAAGGAAGCTGTAGCCGATGTAAGGCCTTGAGACAAGCTGCGGTCGAAATTATGTACATTTTGGAGGAAGGAGCTCAGCATGCGCTCATCACCTCCGCCGTGACCGTCTCCCTGCACGCTGCATTTAATTTCAATCTCTTCTCCCGTCGTATAGCGGTACAGCGTAAATGAGCCCTTATCCATGTCGCCAATGATCTCTCCCTGCGTGCCCATAATCTGCACACGGCGAGTCGCGCTCTTGGTTAATCCCGACATAATAAAGCTAGCGTTGGCACCGCTGTCAAATTCCATATTGACGACCTGATGGTCGACAACATTGTTATCGCAGCGATAGACGCAGCGGCCGAACGGTCCTTCCTTGAGCGCCCGGATAATGCCTTCCTGTGATAAATCGTGCGTCATATAGCGCGCCCAATGATCGGCAGGCTGCTCCAAATACATTTTAATCGCTGAAAAGGCACATTCCCTCTCTGCTTCGCAACCATCAATGCAGCGGTCGGCTGCACCCTCCGGCGCGTTCTCGGCTTTAAAATGAAGCAATGAGCCAAAGGAGCTGACCGCTGTGCACGGCTCATCCATCAGCCAGGAAATGAGGTCCAGGTCATGGCAGGATTTGGCCAAAATCATTGGGCTTGTTTCCTCGGAATTGCGCCAATTGCCGCGTACGTAGCTATGAACCATATGGCGATAGCCTACGTTCTCTGTCATCTGAATGGTGCCGATTGCCCCCAGCTCCCCATCCTCGATGCATTTCTTGATGCCCGACCAGAACGGGGAATAACGAAGCACATGCGTGACCGCCAGCAAACGCTTATGCTTAAGGGAAGCTTGCTCCAGTTCTATGCATTCCCGCACATTCGGTGACATCGGTTTCTCCAGAATGACATGATAACCGAGCTCCAGCGCTTTCAATGCCGGTATATAATGCATCCGATCAAGCGTGCAGATGATCATCACGTCGGCTATTTTTCCCTGCTCGAATGCTTTTTCCCATGAATGATAAACATGCTCTTCAGCGATTTGGTGAATCTCTGCAAAATGTTGTCTGCGTTCATCATCCGGCTCGGCAACTGCAACAAACTTCAGCTCATTCGGAAATTTTTCCGCATACGGTCCATAGATGTATCTTCCTCTACTGCCTGCGCCTAATAGTACAGCCGTTAATGCTTTCAATGTTCTTCCCCCTTGAATATACAATGGAATCGATCATGATTTCATTGTAAGGGGTGACTCCGCGCACCAAAAGAGATCATTGATTACATTGCATATACATTTATTGACCTTGCTGCATCGTTTCGGCGCGGGCCGTACGAAAATCCTGAGGTGTCATATCATTTTGCTTCTTAAAGAAGCGGATAAAGGCAAGCGCTGAATTGTAGCCGAGCTTGACGGCAATTTCATTGACCTTCATAGATGTATTGAGCAGCATGTCCTTTGCAATGACATTGCGGTAATCATTTACGTATTTAGACAGTCCAATGCCCGTGATCTGCTTGTAAAGCCTTGATAAATAGGATGGATTCAAGCTGACATAATCACCAAGCGCGGTTAGGGATATATCATCCGCAATATGCTCCTCTATATAGCGATGCACTTTATGGACGACCTCCGCAGGCAGCTCTGTTCCTCTAATCGCATTCCATTCAAAAAAGCAGTCTGTAATTTGCCAATAGTATGGAATGAGCTCCGTCCATGAAGCGGTTTTCTCCTGGCGGAACAGCAAATCCAAATTAATCTGGGTATTTATGTAATCTCGCATCTCTTTATTTTTGTGCAAATGCGCCAGGAATACCGCAGATAGGGAATGGTACAGCTCAACCTTGCGCCCATCCGGGGTATCCTGATTTTTCCAACTGTCTGTCAATTCAACAAACAGTTTATTGAACTGCTCCCGGTGATTATTTTCAAGACAGCTCATCAGCAGCTGTACGCGAGCGTGGAAAATGCCGTCATGATAGCTTTTTGCCTTCTCTTTTTCTTCGGACTTCTGAATATCTTGATCTGTCATGATGATTTCATGGAACAAGCCATGGCCTTGCATAAGACCGTATTTCATCGCATGAAAACGATCCGACAGCCGATTCCATGGGACAGCCTCGCTGCCAATTAAAAAAGATAAGGAGAGGTTCAGCAACCTTTTGCTGGTAGCCTGTATCATCTCCAAATTGCCGCTCACATAGCGGTATGCCCGAGTCCATTCCACCGTACCGGCATCCGCCGCTAGCTCCGAACTGGCTTTGGGCTGAAAGATCCATACTATTTTGTTCATATCAAATACGACTGAGAAGCAGCGCAAATGGGCGGATAAATACTCATCGGCGATATTTTGAAGAGCGTAAGCGAGCAAAGCCTTATCCGGCGCCGTAAACATTTCCTTCCAGGCATCGATACGGCCAATCAGTAAATAGACCGGCAGCGATGCGTCGAGCGGAATGTCAATTTCTCCAAAAGCGTCCCGAAGCTGCTGCTCCGTCATCATCTTGCCTTGAAATAAGCCCCAAATATATTCCTTCTGCAAGGAGGGCAGCGCTTTTCTCATTTTGGACTGGGCCCGCAAGATCATTTGCGCCTGATCCTGTTCCTCTTCAATTTCCTCTATCGCCCGTTCAACGGTATGAATGATCTTCTCGTCGCTCTCTACTTTCAGCAAATAATCAAAAGCCCCAAACGTAAGAGCACTCTTCGCATAGTGAAAATCATTGTACCCTGTCAATAAAATAACTTTGCACTTCGGCCACTGCGATTTTATTTCCTGTAGAAGCTCAATGCCCTCTATGCCAGACATCTTAATATCCGAAATCACAATATCCATCCGGTGATGAGACAGCACCTCCAATGCCTCATCGCCGGAATAGGCCTTCATGATTTCAAGCTCCAAATGCTCCGTCTTCTCGAACAACTCCAGAAGACCGTCAACAATAATCGGCAGATCATCTACGATTAAAAGCCTGTACATGGCGACTCCTCCTTAGCTCATGCTCAGTTTAATAATAGCTTGAAGCCCGCCAAGCTCAGAGCGTGATACGGTAATCCCAAACTCTTCTCCATAACGAAGCTGAATTCTACGATGAACATTAAGCAGGCCGGTTGTCTCCTCAATCTGGTTCGTTGAATAACGCAGCCTCTTGCTAAGCGCTTCGATCTCCTCGTCCGTAATGAACTCGCCATTATCTTCTACATAAATGTAAAAATCATCATTTCGCAGCTTGCTGTGCACCCATAGCTCGCCCGTGCCCAGCATATTGCCGAGGGCGTACTTATAAGCATTCTCAATAATAGGCTGCAGAATCAATCGGGGAACTTCAATCGGCTGGGCTTCGACGTCAAACAGCACTTGTATTCGATCCCCGTAACAGATCGTCTGCATCTCCACATAAGTGCGGGAATGCTCAAGCTCCATCTCCAGCGGGATGTCGTCATCATTATGACGAGTAATGAACTGAAAATATTGCCCGATGTATAAACAAAACTGGTAGGCTTTTTCCTTCTGGCTATCGGATTTAATCAAGCGGCAAAGCACGAAAAAGCAATTATATAAAAAATGAGGATTAATTTGCGATTGCAATCTTTTCAGTTCCGAACGCTGATTACGAATTTGCTGCTCATAATTTTCCTCAATCAGTGTTTTCAAAGATTTCACCGTATCGTTAAAAGCCTGGTATAAATAGCCGAACTCATCCTTCCTGCGGTCGATCAAGATCGGTTCCAGCTCGTTTTGCTGCATGCGGCGGAAAGAACGCACCAGCTTGATCAATGGACGGTATATTAACCGGATTAAAAAATAGGTAAAGAAAAATACAATAAAAACAGCAAGCACGCAAGCCCACCAAAATAAAGCTTTATATACCTGCAACGAACCGAGTATCATCTCTTCCGGTATGCTCGTTACCATGTAACAATTCCAGAGGCTGGAATACTTGAATACGGTCAGAAATCGCTTATTTTTGTAATGGATCGTATCATAGCCTTCATCCACGTTCGCTGCCTGCTTTTCAAAAGCCAGCTGCTTCATCAGATCATGCAATTCAAGGTCGGGGCCGCTATTGATTTCCCAGCCGCGCTCCAGATTAAACAATACGGTCTGGCCTCCCCTGCTATTGCCGATTTGCGCTAATGTTTCTTTAATTTTTCCGGTTGAGAGCTCTACGCTTACCACATAGAGCGGGTCTTTTTTGCCTGCAGGGTACTGCATCGTCATAAACAACCGGTCCTGCCAATAAATAAAGGGCCCCGTATAAAGCTTCTTGTCTGGCTGCATTGCTTCATATTCGTCCGCATTCAGATTGGTTTCAAAGCTGTTGCTCAGCACCGTGCGCTCGATCTGCGGAATGTACGCCTTCGACTCGCGAATAAACGGACTGGAATTTTTCATTAAATCCAAGCGGTGCTGAATATCCAGTATTTTATACGACCGCTCATAGGCGTTCATCTGCTCACCTGTCGCCGCCACTTCCATTAAATCCCTGTCCATGACGTAGTTAGGCAAATATCGGCTGATCCGGTCTGCTTCCTGATCCAGGGAGTCTAAATAAAACCGCGTCGTATTCAAAATCGAATCGGATATTTCACTGCGGATATGATGGGCCCCTTGCTCATTAATCATCCAGGTAATAGCCATAAGCGGCAGCAAGGCCGCCAAAAAGGCGGCCATTATTTTTTTGAATATAGAGGAATCCTGTAAAAAGAATATACTTTTCATCGTTTGTTCTCCTGTGCCCGAGATCTACGACCTTCCTGCCTATTCTTTTACACTTCCCATTACAACGCCTTTGATGAAAAACCGCTGCAAGAATGGATAGACAATAAGAATCGGGAAAGCCGCAACGAAGATTTGTGCCGCCCTGCTTGTACGGTCAGACAGCTGGAGCATGAGTTCCGCATTTTCTGATTTAATAAACCGGAAATCCATCTTAATAATAACGGTTTGCAAGAAGGTTTGCAGCGGGTAGTTTTCCGGATGATTCATATAAAGCATGCCATCGAACCAGCTATTCCAATGCCCTACCATCGTAAAAAGCCCCGTTGTCGCCAGTGCGGGCAACGATAGCGGAACATATATTTTCCAAAGCGTTGCAAAATGCCCGGCTCCGTCAATCCGCGAAGCATCCTCAAGCTCCTTGGGCAAATTGCGGTAAAAGTTCAAAAGCAGGATGACGTTGAACACGTTAACCGCCGCAGGAAGCACCAGCGCTCCGAGAGAATCAATAAGTCCCAAGCTTTTAATGGTCAAATAGGTAGGAATAAGTCCGCCGTTGAATAAAATCGTAAAAACGAAGATCCAGGCATAAACGGTTCTTAGACGAAACGTATGGCGGTCCTTGGATAAAGGATAAGCTGTAACAATCGTTAAAAGCATGCTTAATGCCGTCCCTGCAACAACCCGCTCTATAGAAACGCCAAAGGCTCTTAAATATTCAGGCTTGCCGAACACGTTATCATAAGCCGCAGTTGTAAATTCTACAGGCCACAGCGCAACCTTACCTGCTGCCGCCGCCGAACCCGAGCTGAAGGAAATCGCCAAAATATGAATAATCGGCATTAAGCATAAAATAGATATAAACGCGAGAAAGATGAGATTGCCAACTAGAAAAGCCCTTCTTCCGAATGACGGTTTCATGACCACGGTCTGTCTCCTTTCTGCATCACCGAATTTTTCTCGATTAGAAAATACGGTGATTCGCTAGTCGGTATGCGAGTACATAAGATACGGAAATGAAAATAAAGGATACGACTGATTTCAATAAGCCGACAGCTGTGGCAAATCCGAACTGGGCTTGCTGTATCCCCATGCGGTAGACGAAAGTATCTATGATATCGGCACTTTCATAAACCGGCGCGCTGTACAGGTTAAAGATTTGATCAAATCCGGCATTCAGCACATTGCCGATATTAAGCGTAAGCATAAGAACGATGATCGGCATCATACCCGGCAGCGTCACGTGAAGCGTTTGTTTCCAGCGGCCCGCGCCATCCATTTCTGCGGCTTCATAAAGCGTAGGGTTAATTCCGGTCAGCGCCGCCAAATAAACAATGGTGCCAAACCCAAATTCTTTCCATACATCGGAGATGACCATGACATAAGGGAACCAGTTATTGTCGCCAAGAAAGAATATCGGCTTCATGCCGAACCATCCAAGCAGCTGGTTCAATATGCCGGAGGAAGGAGACAAAATATCGATCAGAATACCGCTCAGTAACACCCAGGATAAGAAATGGGGCAGATAAACCAGTGTTTGGAACGTTCTTTTCATCCATTCTTTACGCAATTCATTAAGCAAAATAGCAATGGTGATCGGCACGAACAAACCGGCAACGATTTTCATGACAGCAATATATACCGTGTTAAAGAAGATACGGCCGATATCCGGATAATCCATTAACAATTGGAAGTTCCTCCAACCGATCATCGGGGAGCCGAACAACCCTTTACTCGGCACATATTTTTGAAAAGCCATCATGATTCCTGTCATTGGAATGTAACTAAACATAATAATAAAAGCCAAACCCGGCAGCAGCATCAAATGAAGCGGCCATTCCTTCTTCCATATGCGCGTCAGACTATTCATATCTTCACCTCGCTGATTCACTTTTCAAGCTGTGCATTCCTGTTCAAGAACCTGGTTGTTCTTGAAAAAAGGAGGGATGACATAGAATCATTCCCTCCCTGCAATACCGATCCTATTGAAGCGATTTATACCACTCGTTAACTTCTTTCGTGATTTCATCGCCGCCAAGCTTCTTCCACTCTTCAACGAATTTATCGAACTCGTCTACGGATACTTGGTTCATCATGATTTTGATGAATATTTCATCACGTTTCTTCGTTAAAATTTCTTGTCGGTCTGCCATCGTCGGAGTAGGCGCCCCGTAGAATTTGTTTTGCAAGTATTGCTTGTTCTTTTGAATTTCTGGTACATGAGAAAAGGCTCCATGAGGACCGGAGATTAAATATTCCCACCACATGTTTGTATCGCCTTCAACGTATTGCATGGCGCGTGCATAACGCGTTTTTTGGTCTGCTGTCTCAAGGATGCTTTCGTCTTTGTTTTCAATGGCTTTGGGCAAAATTTCGCCGTTATTGTCGAACTGTTTGCCCACACGAAGCGGGTTAAGCAGCCAGTAGTTGTTGCCTTTTTCCACACGGTCTTTACCATACCCATATACTTTCTGCTCTTCTGTCGGATGATTGTCAGCGACGATCCATTGGTTTAACAAACGGATCACGCCTTCCGGATGCTTGGCTTGTTTAGAGATCACATAGTACTCATCCACACCAAGACCAATTTGATTCAATGTGGGCTTGTTGTCGATTGAAGGGATAGGGAACACTCCCCATTCTTGAACAACCTTGCCGTCTTTCACAGCGCCTTTCGCAAGCTGCGCCGGCGTCCAGGAAGCGCCAAATACCATCCCGATGCTGCCGTCGTAGATGAGCTCAGCAGCTTTTTCCGTATCTTTAACCGAAAACTCAGGATCGATCAGCCCTTTTTTGAACATGTCTTGCAGCGCTGCAAGAGCCTGCTTCATCTCGGGTTGAATATCGCTGTTCATCAAACCGCCGTTTCCGTCTTCCATCCAAATGTTTTCATAAGCATGATAGCCGTTCAAGAACGCTCTCAGACCGGTCACGCCTGTCTCGATACTAAATGGGCTCTTGCTGACCGCAATACCGTAAGCTTCTTTGGTGCCGCCAGGATTCTTCGCTTTGAACGCTTCGGCAATTTTCAAGAAATCATCCATAGTTTTAGGCTCAGGCAGGCCCAGTTCCTTCAGCCAGTCCGTACGAACGAACAAGAATTGATAGTTGAACGGGTTGTATGAGCTGGGAATACCCATCATTTTCCCGTCGATCATCGCTGTTTTCATTTGCATGCCGCCGTCCATGGTCAGAAACTTCTTCGTCTCTTCCGTAGCATTCTGATCATAAATGTCTGTCAAATCCGTAATCATATCCGCTTCAGTAAGCTCTTTAAGCTGTGTTGCATTTACAGGCAGGAAATCCGGAAGATCGTTGGATGCGATGGCTATTTTTACCCTCTCTTTAAATTGGCTTATATCTGCAACCCATTTGTTTGTAATTTTGACACCGATATCTTTTTCATAAGCATCATAAACTGAGTTTTTGTCGAAGCTTTCGCCTTCGTCAAATTTCAAGTAAGGATCGCTTGGTGAAACCGTTGAAACCTCAATCATATCATTGCCGTTTCCTGTGCCTGTTGTTTCGATCGGTTCCTTGGCATTTCCAGACGAATGGTTTGGCCCAGGCGACGTTTTGCTGCTGCAGCCTGTCATTGCCAATGCAAGCGTCAAGGAGACTATTGCAAGTACCTTTTTGCTCTTCACATTTTACCCCTCCGGTATATTTCGTTATTGTTTTCGCTGCAAAATGTACTGCAGTCTTTCATAATTCTAGTATATAAAGAAGCTCCCCGCTGTTCTATAAACTAGTCTTTACTTTCGTATACACCTCTTGACCCCAGGCAAAAATAAATAAAAAGATTGTTTCAACAAAAAATCACCGGCATCCGTGCCGGTGATTTTAAGTGTCTCCTGTTCCTTTGGCTGACGCTGTAATTGCTTAGCCGATTACTAATACCGGCCGCCGTTAAATCATTATTGAGTAGATTGCGCAAAAAATATAAATTACGCCTTTTTAAAGCGCTGGCTTAATGAATCGATTGTCGGGTTGTTTGGTTGTAAAGGTCTGCAAGCGATTTTGCAATCCGATCGATGACCGTCTTAGAGCGGTAATAACCGCCGTGCGAATTAAGCGGGGTGCTGGCCAGAAAACCTGGGTTCCTGACCTCCACATCTTCCGTCACGGCCGCATCATACTGCGGGCTTAAGTGCTTGAGCGGATAGGCGATCACATCATCTTTATCGTAGAAATTAACCCATTCGCCGTATGGGAGCCCTTCGGCCAAAAGAGCAGGCGAAGGAAACGATATCGGCTTGCCAAAGTCCTTATACCGCATCGTCCAGATCGCGATCGGGCTGCCCATTGTGTAAAAATGTGTTAGCGTATCGCCGCGAACGAGTGCAGAAGGATTCTCACTTATCGAAGCAAGCTTGCCGCTTGGCAACCTACCGTTTTGCAGGTCGTATAAGAAGTTACTCGCGATGATGGTGCCAAGACTGTGGCTAATGATGCACAGCGGAGCGCTAGGTCCTGTGCACTGCGCGAGCTCCTGCAGCTTTTCATAAAATCGTTCGTGAATTGCGGTGTAGATGTAGTTTTTGTCATCGTCACCTGCTTTATAGGGCAGCGGCTGATAGGCAATCGCATCACCTAAAAAGCTAATCGCGTACCCACGAGCATCGATCCACTTGTCCCAGTGCAGATTGTCAGGCGCAAGCTTTTCCTTAAGTTCATCTTCAAGTCGATCAGTGATGTCCGCCCAATAAATCCCCTTGCTGACCAGCTCGACCGCTGGACATATTTCACCTAACCGCTTGCTAATGTCGCCTGCCATCGCCTCATGAAAATGTTCTTTTTGCTTCCCAATGCCGTGCACAAACCCTACCGCGATTTTCATCGAATTCCACACCACCTTCATCGCAAATCAACTTCCATATAATTCTAATTATATGGAAGAGTATTTCTTCTTGTAACTACTCTTTTACTGGCTCCCAAGGGTCTAATCCAATTTTTTCGAATTGTGGCTTTCCCTCAAATCAAGAAATTAACGAGAAGATGGCTATTCAAGTTCTTGCGCACCTAGCACTAGGACGTCTGACCGCAAGAACGTCTTTGGGCCTAATGAAAACGGCAGACGATCATTTGATCGGCTGCCGCAGTATCCTAATTCAACAATCGTGCCGTTGATTAATAATGAATGTAGTAATGTTTAAGCGCCAACTTCGTAGGTGTTTATTCTTATCAATTAGTGGTTGATCTTGTCTTTTTCGGAAACGATATATGTTCTTGTCTTCGAGTTTTGATAAGATGTTCTCGTTGTCTTACATTTCTTTTGGCACATCTCACCCAATAACTTTACTCAATAATCGGTAGTTGTTTATCCGATAATAAATCATCAATAAGCATCTTATGTTCGGTGAATATATTCTCGGGTAACTCTTTAAGAGAATAGAATTTATTCTGTATCGATTCCTCGTTACTTTCAACTAACTCACCACTATACTGATTACAGACAAATGAAATTAGAACCAGTGATACTTGGTGGCCATTAGAAAATGTCTTGTCATACTGAGGGCCAGAATAGATCCCGAATAACTTAAGTTCTTCTAATGTAAGCCCCGTCTCTTCGTAAACTTCTCTTCTCGCTGTATCTTGAACGCTCTCTCCTAAATCCATAAACCCGCCTGGAAATCCCCATTGACCATTATCAGAACGTTTCTGCATCAGTACTCGATTTTCTTTGTCAAAAACAAATGCACCCGCAACTACCATAATGACCTTCTCGTTCCCTACCATTGACCTTAAATGTTGTATGTAATCCATGTACACCCTCCATTTTACTAGCCAAATCATAACAATAGTTTATGCTTTATGTATTAGACGTGGAATGGATTTTTGTAACTCGGGCATGGATATTTATTTGAAATCATTACATTACCCTTTTCTATTCAGCCGACTTTTTGGTCGGCTACATTCAATTGTCTTCATTGAGCTTTCGTTTCCCGTTAGCTTAATGGATCTCATTTATAGCCTCAATGCCACCTACCACTTATTCCATTAATCTCCCTTTACTTCTTATTCGTTCGGAATTAATTCATACAAGGCACGAACATCACAACCGATGGAATCGGCGATCGATATAGCAATTTTGAGTGGCATCACTCTTTTGTTTTCAATAAAGTCATAAACTCGTTCCGGTTTAAAAAGCAATTCTTTTGCCAGCCATTCCGCTGACTTTCCGGATTCCATCAATCGTTCACTCAGCAAGCAACGTCCAAGTTCAAATTTCATGAAGCGATGACCCCCCGCGTAAGAAAATATGTATTTAACCTTAAGCGTTGTCCATTACCAGCATGAGTATACTTTATTAAGGGAGCCATAACACTAACGACTGAAATTGAAAATTGATGTCTCTCCATTATTTCATTAAGCACTTTTTTTTAATTTATTCAGATAGTGATTTTTATTGAGCATTACAATAAAATGGAATTATAGTATGAAACGTCGTTCCATTATATGAAACTATAAGAGGGGGGGAATTATATGGCTTACAATTTCTTTGGTCTTGACCACGTTCAACTGGCTGCCCCAGAAGGATGCGAAATAGAGGCTAGGAATTTCTTTAATAACTTATTGGGTTGGACGGAGATTCCTAAACCTGAAATTCTAAAAAAACGTGGTGGCGTTTGGTTCCAATGCGGTACTCATCAAGTACACATCGGAGTACAAAGTGATTTTGTTCCCGCTTCAAAAGCTCACCCAGCATTTCACGTACAGAACTTAGATGAGTTGCGCGAATATCTGCATCACAATAATATTCAAGTAATCGATGATGAAGCAAGGGTTGATGAAGGAGTAAAACGCTTCTATTTAAACGACCCTTTTGGAAATCGACTTGAGTTTTTAGAATGGCTCTCATCATAAGCTCACCCGCAGTTTGTCGTTGTCATAGCCCTTGGAATTCTCCTGCCCGTTAGCGGAATAAAGGGCTGCAACTCGGCAGCCCTTTTGGTATAGATTTATCGTTCTCCGTTAGCTTAACAATCACTGCACTAACTATCCGACTTAATTAGTTTGAACTCCTAGAGAAAGCACGATGCTGGGCTTATTAAAAGGAACATAATACTTTGAAAACAATAATGATGTGCGGAGGGTAAATTAACTATCGGTTGTATGTGAGCTTGAGTTGCCGTCACTGCGCGCTTACCAATTAACCCATTAGTTTCGCCGAAAGCAGTTCACGCATAGCCTCAAGCTCCAACAAGCCCTTCTCTTCGGCTGCTTTTGCCGCATTCAGTTGAGTAATGGCTCGTTCGGCATGAACGGGATCGTTGGGTGTTCCTCCGTCCGGGAAAGGAAACATTTCACTTAATGCCGCTAGCGATTGTTCAACATCCGCGTAATGTTCAGCCGCACATTCCGCGCGTTTCCGCACTTCTTTTTCCAAAGTGGATACTCCGTTCCAATCCATGGCCAGACCGCGCAAAAAGCGGTAAGCATGCTTACGCGCATCATAGACAACCGACGTGTTGTAAGAATTACCAAATGCATCTACAGTCCGATTTGTAAACGCTTGAATCCATGCTTCATAAGCTTTTAGACCGTTTTCGTATTTCGGCGATTCATATTTGTGCTGACGCCTACGGGCATGGTCAATGATCATATCGAGCGCTCCGGATAGCATTAATTCTTTGCTAATATCAAACGAATCGGTGAGGGTGAGCACAAACATCTCGGTAACCTGTCCTCGACCAAGCTTCTCATAGGGTAGCTTTCCATCCCCCCGTGGATCCTTCACATGAAGTATACTCTCTCCGTCATCATATCCGTATATGATCCCGAACTCCGGTATAATTAAATCCCACCCGACAGCAGGTATTCCACGATCAATGCTGTCTTGGATCATTTCAAGTGCTACGGCAAGCACCTCAGGTGTCGGCGGTGTAAAATTTGGAGTTCGTAACCATTTACAACGGAATCCTAGATTCAACAACCCCTTCGGCAAAATGTCTTCCCATTCATAACCGGTTGGTCCGGCGACATCGACATTGTCTCCATTGATGTTAATGCGGAACGCATGACTCGAGTACCCCATAAATTCGGTGAGGCTTAACACCCGTTTCTTTACTATTGCCCAATGCGCTGCCCGCCCCGCTGATGTCCATGTCCCTCGCAGTTCCGTCTTCCAATCCTCATTGGCCATGACACAAAACTCCTTTTCATTAAAATGGCTTTCCGAATTCGTCCAGTATCCGTTTTTTGGGCTTTCCAAGAGCTTGACGGAATTTTAAGTATCCGGCAATATGGACTCGGATGTGCTCACGTTGAAGCTTGGTACGAGAACGGAAGAGATGATTGTTTACGTTCGTGACGGTCATTCGAAACAATTCAGCGATTTCTTTCGAATGTAGTTGCCGGTAAAAATGCGCCTCGAACACGTCCCGCTCTCGTGGGCTGAGACAGTGTAACATATCCCGTAGACCCTGAAGCATTTCCTCACGAACAAGACGCTCCTCAGGGCTTATACCCTGTCTTACCGAGACTGACCGAGTCAGGTGAAACAACACGGCTTCAGCGTCTCCCCAGTTGCTTTCACTAGTAGATGGTTTATACATAGAAAGAGGCTGTTCTTTGCCATAGGGACCACCACGGCGCAGGCGCATGTATGTCTGGTTTCGAACAATACGTTGCAGCCACGGCCCGAAACGTGAGGGCTCGAGTAAACTGCTGAGGCGTAAAAATGCACCGACCAAAGCTTCCTGGACTATATCATCGGCTAAATAGGTGTCCTGCGACATCGAATATGCAAAACCGTAGGCTTTGGCTCGGTGACGGCGTACCAGTTCACCAAAAGCCTCTTGATCGCCTGCCCTAGCGCGACAGACAAGCACATCGTCCGTTTCATTGCTTTGTTCGGCTCTCATCTTTTCATGTATATCTCCTACGCTCTCCCGCACGTTATCACTCCATTTCCCGTACCTCTTATGCGTTCCTCACCGGTGTATGCCTTAATGATGCCAATCCTAGCCGAAACATATCTGCCTCTAGAAAAAATCTTCAATTTCGTGCTCTAACTCGATTCGGTTATGCTACCTGTATGTTGAGAAAACGGCAGCCTCTTCACCGGCTGCCGTTTCTTCTTTCTTAGTTCCTCGTAGGTTGAATAGCTATTTTAAGAGCCAGTTGACCGCCTCTAGAACATTTTCAGCTACATAATCTGGAGCAGCTTCAAGCCATTCTCCAAAAAATTGATTACTACGATATCTGGCCAAATCCTTCTCGCCAGAACCTGTTTTTACTAACACCTTGATACACCCCGCTCTTTGGGCTGCAATCATATCGGTCCACCTATCACCAATAACGGCGCAATTCTTCAACTCCAGATCGTGATCTACTGCTGCTTGAATGAGCATAGCCGGTGAGGGTTTGCGGCAGGAACAGCCTTCCTCACGTTGGTGTGGGCATATGTATATATGATCAAAGCCAAAGGAAGTGAGTTCGTCCTGAAAGTCACCCATCGTTGCATCTCCTCGAGATATACCAGGTTGATTTGTAAAAGCGTAAATGGGCACCCCAGCACTCCCAAGGATTTCAAACGATTGTTTTGAGAATGGAAATAATTTAAAAGCACCGGGGTAAATAACCTCTTCAGAGCCACCGATAGTCCCATCCCTGTCAATAAATACGGCCTGAATTATATTCGAAGTTGACATGTAATCACCACCAAATTGTTTTACAAAAGTTATATGATACTTTTCATTAAAACTACCCTTTGAAGTAATTTAAGTGTAGCCGGATTGCGGTTTTTAGGAGGAGCACATACTTAAAAAATATTTATCAAAGTATCCATTATGGTTTACGGTTATATGGTGTTTGACTGCTCTAACTGTTGTTTTAACGTCGTTATTTTGGAGAAATATCTTATTCGTTTTCTTTTCAGTTATTGTTTTGTATGTGGCAAACGGAGTTCGAGCGTGGAATAGTAATCGGATGTTATCTTCGTCGCCAGATAGCTTGCTCAGTAGCTTACGAAAGGTGCTTGGTACAGTTATATAATTGACATGTCCAATCGTTTTTTGTATGTGTAAGAATAGTTAAAGAGGTGTTATCTATATACGTTTTTTGGAACAGCTGCGGCATAAGATGTTGCAATGACAAACCAATTAATGCTCCATGACTGACAACTAAAATTCTCTTTCCAGCATGACCCACACTCAGTTCTTCGAGAAAAGATAGCCCACGCTTGGCAACCATTTTGAAATCTTCCATCCCAAGATTTTGCTCACGCCAATTAATTCCCCAACGAGAAATGCGTTCTTCCTCGGTGGTGCCCTCAATTAGCCCACAATTAATTTCTCTAATACGATCATCCGTGAATACCGAGGCTATTCCTAAAAATTGCCGTATTATTTCAGCAGTTTGCCTAGCTCTCGTCAGATTACTGGAGAAAATAATGTCCCATTTTTCACTTGTAAATCTATTTGCCAAAGCAGTAGCTTGCTTTATTCCTTCTTCGTTTAGAGGTATATCTGATATACCTTGAGCCTTGCCAAGATTATTCCATTCGGTAACTCCATGCCTAATTAGCCCTATTGTGGTTGCCATCCCTGCCTCCCCTAAATGAGTGCTCTCTTTCCCTGTATTTTCTATCCAAATATATCATATTATTGCGACTAAACTGCCTGTTAACATAATAACGGCAGCCGAACATTTTCGCCGGCTGCCGTCCTGTCATGATTTGAGCTCTTGTTTCCCGTTAGTTCAATCGGAAGACCATTAAATTTTCATCCCAATATTGACATTCAGTCTTTAGGGCATTTCGCTCTGTTCCATAAGTTACAAAACCGATAGTCTCATAAAGTCGCTTTGCCGCGTTATTATTTGAGATGACTGTGAGGTTAATCTGCTCAAGTCCATCACACTTTTTCGCCTTAATAATCAATTCTTGAACCAAGGATTTACCTATTCCTTTTTCTCGAAATTCAGGTGCAACATACATAGCATAGACATTGCCCTTATGTACGATTTTGGGGTTACTTTCCCTAACAAATGTTACGGTACCAATGAGCACACTATTGATAAAGGCGCCTAAAGTAAATCGATTATCTGAAGCAATGAGATTACCTCGAAGTTTCTCAATCGGTTTATCTTCCTCAATTTCATACGTAGTCAAAAATGCCTCAGGATTTTCCTTCAGAGACTTTAACCTTAACTCACGATAAATTTCAGCATCTTTTGAATCCAAAACACGAATCTCCATTTTTCACCTCAACATGCTCACATTTGTTCACCACATTTTTGCATGATTGATTATCAAACTATACTGCCCATTAGCTTATTAATCTAATGTTGTAGTAACGCCCATGGCGCACACATAAGTTCAACTATTATTCATAATCTTCAATTCGCCATTCTTCTTTCCAATCCAAATAAGCCATTTTACTGTCAAACCGGAAGGGTAACCAAACATAATCTGCTTTTTTGTAAAGGAGGTAGCGGTAAAGAATGAAGAAAGGCTTATCGGGTACCGGGGAACTGGAAATATCAGTCCATAGACTCTGTAGAAATCGTCTCGCAGCCGTTGAATAATGCGAAATATTGAAAACAATTGTTCAATGCTGTTCGCAACTGCTTTGTTGGCTGTATGCCATTCTCGTACCAGATATTTTTAACAACGAGCGTCCCGGCTTTTCGCTCAGCGATGACCTCGGCTCGTCCGATTAGGCTTTCTCCGTATAATATAGGTAACACATAATAGCCGAATTTCCGTTTGATTGCGGGCGTGTAAATCTCCCACGTGTAATTGAAGCCAAACAATTCGTTGATCAGCTTTCTGTCCCATATCAAATTGTCCAGCGGGGCAATCAGTTCGCAGCGAAAATTCGGCTCCGGATTTTGCAGGACGGCTTCAATAAGCGGCAAGTCCTCCGCGCGGCAGTACAGCGTATCCTTCAATTGCTCTACGGCAATAGCAACAATGCGAGCCTGGTCCAATAACTGGCGGAAAACCTCGTTGCGCTGCTCCGCTTTCAATCCCCATATGTTTAGCCAGGCATCGGATGCCCGATTCCATAAAAGGCCAACAGCACCGATCCGGCGCAGTACCCGCCACTTGTGATGCTCAAGCTCGACCTTTAGTGGCTCCGACGCATTCAGCAGATTGGGCTGTATGTACTTCCCGGCGATATCGTAATATTTACGTGTTCCTTTTTTGTGATGGATAATCAACTCGCCTGTCGAGTACATCTGTTCCAGCACCGACCGGGATGTATTGTTTCCGCTGCTCCAGTGGATGGCCGATTGCCACGAGAAATTTCCATCCAATTTTAGATCATCCGAACTTAGCGCACCGTGATTTTGGATGTGAACCCGCACTTGCTCAGTCAACACTTCCATTTCGGGATAGCGCTTGGCATGTTGTCGGGCGGCCTCCCTGTACCGCTCAAAATACGGCCAGTCCTCGAGAGGCATAATAGCCAGATTCTTGTCAGGATAATCGATCAGTAATCTATCTTTATACAGCAACTCGTCGAGCATGTTCTTGGTAAATCCTTTGATTCGCGACTGTAGCACCAATTCGGCGTTTTTTCCGCAAACATCGATGGGATCGTATTGAATACAGCCGACCTGCCGCACAAAATCCAATACTCCCTGCTTTCCAGTAAATTGATATTCACCTAACAGCCCGTGCTTCAATAACAGAAATTGCCGAGCTTGACGGTTTGTCAATTCGATCATGTACGCATCGACTCCTTAACGAAACAAACGGGAGCCGCTTGCACATGATGATGGATGGCGAGGTTGCTTATCTCAATATAGTTATTATTTACTTCTTGCCATAATGGCGGTATCCATTTGTGAGCTTCATCTGCAACCCTCTTTCCTAATACCGAAAATTGCTCTTTTTCAACAATTTCAATCACACCTATTCCCCCTATCCGTGGAAAACACAAAACGCAAACCCACGTTCCCATAAATTTACCATTGTCCAGAGAATAAAAACAAGAGGTATTGAAAAATAACCGCTCGATAGCTTAGCCTTCCACGCTTGAACCCAACTAGAAATTCATGTTCACATTCAATGGCGCCCGATGTTACTTCTATCTCGGTTACGTAGAATATATAAGGCTCTTTGAAATATGAAACTGATATTATTGTATCTTCTTAGATCCTAACTTCCCAGATTATCGTTCCCCGTTAATTCAGTCACCTATTTCTTTCTTCAACATCAATTCGTCGTCTATAACATATTACTTTATTCTAATGACTACTTTGCCCTTGGCCCTTCCGCTTTCCAGATATTTAAATGCTTGCTCGGCATCTTTCAAATGATACACCTGATCAATAATAGGTTTAATGAGTCCTCCTTCAATAAATTCTTTTATAACCTTCAATTGTTCTCCGCTCGGTTTCATAAAAAGGAAGTGATACCTCGTTTGGCTCTTCTTCTCTTGGGCTTTGATTTTACGACTCGCGATGGACAAAATTGTTGTTTTCATCCAACCCAATTTCGCCTCTTTTCCAAATCTGGCGTTTGGCATGCCGGAAATGGATACAATTTGTCCGCCTGGTTTCAGTATGCGGAATGATTTTTCCAAAGCTTCTCCACCTAAAGTATCAAAAACAGCGTCATATCCGTTAAGGATTTCTTCAAAATTCTCTTTTTTATAATTAATAATTAGATCGGCCCCCAACGATTTGACCAGTTCATAGCCTTTTTCGCTTGCAGTTGTGGCAACAAATGCGCCCATCAACTTGGCCAGTTGAATGGCGAAAGTTCCTACGCCTCCCGAACCTGCGTGAATTAAAATTTTTTGGCCTTTTTGAAGATTTAATATATCCACAAATGCTTGGTAAGTCGTAAGTCCAATCAGTGGTAGCGATGCCGCCTCTTCAAACGATAGATTCTGCGGTTTCAGCCAAATATCTTCCTCATGGACAGCAATAAACTCAGCTAATGTTCCGATTCGGTTCTTGCGAGGTCTTCCGTAAACTTCATCTCCGGGTTTAAATGTATTCACCCGGCTGCCAACCTTGACTATAACTCCTGAGAAATCATTCCCCAAAATAAGAGGAAACCTGTAATTCAATAGTAATTTCATTCTCCCTTCCTTAATTTTATAGTCAATAGGATTTAAGCTGGCTGCATGAATTTCCACTAACACATCATGTTCTCCGATGTTCGGCATTGGTTGTTCTGACATCACGACTGGAACATTTTTTCCGTACTTCTTAATGGTCATAGCCTTCATTTAATATCACTTCCATTATTTGATTATTGGTTTAAACAAACGAACCAAAATGCTAAATAAATATAACTAGAATATCCGCTTATGTTTTTTGCTAATCACTAAGACCATTGCATTCGTCTTCAACGGCAGTAATTAATAACTTGAGTTGTTCAAGTGGTTTACGGACAGTCAATACATAATAATTTTCTACGCCTTTTTTTTCAGATTTAATAAAACCAGACTGTTTCAACACCTTTAAATGATGGGATACAGCCGGTCTAGACAAATTGATATGTCCTGCTATTGTATTAACATTAAGTCCCCATTTGTTCTGTGCTAACAGCATAATAATGGCTTGCCGATTTTCATCGGTCAGCACTTCCAATAGAGGGATACAATCTTTAAATTGTTGTAGAACATCCTCAGTTTGCTGGCTCATGCGATTCACCTCTAAAGTTCATTGGTTTAATCCTTTAAACACAATTATAGATATTTTATTAGCAAAATCAAGCCTATACCAGCCAGCACACCTAAAATTGGTGTCATTTGTGATAAGGTTCACCTCAAATGAGGCGGCATCGAATACAAAAATAGAGGGACTGCAGACCCTCTTTTGTTCAGTGTGCCTAACGCTTACCAAGCTGAGCTCTTTTTTAATTTCTCCGTCGTTTATGCTCCGTCGTTTATGTCACATATTCGAGCTTGCCTGTGAGCTTACCCTCTTCTCGATCGATCCCTGAATGTACCGTTCGCCCCATTCGCACATGACATCGATTACCGGTCGAAGTGAGTTGCCCAACTCGCTTAATTCGTACACGACTTTCGGCGGGACCTGGTTGTATACCGTTCTAATAATCACCCCATCCTCCTCCAACTCTCTAAGCTGCTGGGTCAGCATTTTCTGGGTGATGCCAGGGGTCATTTTCTTTAGCTCGCTCGTTCGTTTCGCCCCATACGTTAAATGACATAAAATGAGCGTTTTCCATTTCCCCCCGATGACCTCCAGCGTAGCTTCAATAGGGATGTTAAAAGACTGCGGCATATTCGCTCTCATAGCCTTCTTCCCTCCGTTCTAACGGGTACTTTTTGGTTCCTATATCACCTTTTGGTGAAAATGATACAAAAAAGTGCGTACTTTTATTCCTCGATTATATGATAGATAATCTCGTTGTGCCAATACGGAAATCGTCGCAACTCATCCGCCGTTTCCGTAATAGCTGATTATGCTTGTTAAGGAGGACAAAGTCAATGAAGGCAAATGTTCAAAGTATCCAAAGTTCCGGCAAGCTCTCATGGGGCTTATTGTTTGTATTATGCGGAGCCATCTTTCTGGAAGGGATCGATGTGTCGATGATTGGCGTTGCATTACCTTCCATCCGTGCTGAACTGGGCATGTCGACCAGTTCGCTACAATGGGTGGTTAGCGCCTATGTACTGGGTTATGGCGGCTTCATGCTGCTGGGGGGGCGGGCAGCCGACTTGTTCGGGCGAAGAAAAATGTTTCTGGTATGGCTCACTATTTTCTTTGTCTTCTCCGGGTTTGGAGGATTATCGACCGAAGGCTGGATGCTGATCGCCGCCCGATTCGTAACAGGCATTAGTGCGGCATTTATGACTCCGGCCGGTTTATCCATCATCACGACAAGCTTTACGGAAGGAAATGCACGTAACAAGGCATTACTTGTATATGCTGGCACGGCAGCCGCCGGGTTTTCCCTCGGACTCGTGGTCGGTGGGGTCTTAAGTGAGATCAGTTGGCGATGGGTTTTCTACGGTCCAGTGCTATTTGCATTCGTGATTCTTCTAGCTGCCATTCGTCTCATACCGGTCTCCGGACGGTTGGAGGCCCCCGCCCAAGGCTTCGATCTGGCCGGAGCAACCAGCATTACAGCGGCCATGCTGCTGTTGGTCTACAGTGTCGTGGAATTTTCCAATCTAGGCTGGAGTTGGACCATCGGATTACTAGCATGCAGTGCTCTGTTATTTGGCATCTTTGCGACAATAGAAAGACGTTCGGCTTCTCCCTTGGTACGTCTAGGCATTTTTGCTGCTAGCTCACTCGTAAGGGCTAACCTTGGTGCCATGTTGTTTGCCGGCTCCTTTTTCGGATTCCAATTCGTAACGGTGCTATACCTCCAAGAACTGCGCGGCTGGTCATCTTTTGAAACCGGTCTTGCCCTGTTGGCTGTCGGTGTCGATTCCATACTCGCACCTACCCTGACTCCCAAACTGGTACATCGTTTCGGCAACATTCCCGTGATTTTCGGTGGTTTCTGTCTCGCTGCTGTCGCTTACGCCCTATTCCTTCCCATCGGTCTGAATTGGACCTATGCTGCTATGTTTCCGACGATGATTCTGACCGGTATCGCCTTTTCTCTGACTTATGGACCTTTAACCATCGCCGCCACGGACGGAATATCGGAAGAAGAGCAAGGGCTCGCCGGCGGTCTATTGAACACTTCTTTCCAATTTGGTGCCGCGCTCGGCTTGGCGGTCGTAACTGCTATACAGATTGGCGCCACAGGTTCCGACAAATCACCACAAGCAATGCTTGACGGCTACCGCACAGCGATGATTGTACCGATCGCAGCATCCATTCTCGGGATTGGTATCACCGCCCTAGGTATTCGTAAACGTTCAAAAAAAAATATGTGAACAGCTAAAATGACAGTACGCCCTGCATCACAGAACGGACATCCGTGAACCAAACCCTATTGGAATCAGCCAATACAGATAAAAAAGCACTGCTTCTTATCCAACATAAGGCCGGAAGCTGTCTCCTAAGACTCGTATTGCTTGCCTGCAAGCGCAACAGCATAATTTCATTACCTTCTTTAACCGTTCCGAACGGATCTTGTAAGGAAAAGGGGCACCCGGTGTCGAGTGCCCCTTCAACCTCTTCACCAAATCTTCATCACCCAATGGCGGCCGATGAAAAGACGACCGGGAAATGATCGCCCATCAGAATGTCCCCTTTGTTAACCGTGACATATGACAGCATCGGATGGCTGCCGTCCGGCTCGTAACGGGTATGGCCCGGCATGTAGTGAACGGCGATTGCCCGCCGTTTGCGCTCCGAACGGTTGTGGGGGCTTCCGTGCCAAGTGAGGCTATGGTGGTAGCCAACCTGCCCCTTCTTGATTTCAAACGGTACCGCTTCCACTTTTGCTTCCTCGGGCAGCAGCTCCGGCTGACGATGATAAGGCATGAAATCGGGCGTGTTCGCCAAATAATCTTGATGGTTCCCCCACTTATGGCTGCCGGGCACCATCCACATGCAGCCGTTCTCGATGACCGCATCGTCGAGCGCGACCCAAGCGCTGACCAAATCCGCGGGCTGAATGATCGGCCAAAGCGGGTGGTCCTGGTGCCAGTTCGTCGGACCGCCGGAGACGGGCGGTTTGTATTGGATTTGATCATGCCATATCCGCAGCGTATCGGTGCCGCACAGCTGGGCGATCTCCTCGCAAATGACCGGATGCGCGGCATGCTGGAAGAAAGCGTCGCTGGCCATCCAAATGTTGACGATTTGCACCACTTTCTCACTGACCGTCATTTTCATCCCCTCGTGAAGGGAATCGCTGCTTTCCGCGAGCATGTTTCGGTTCAGGACCGGTTTATTCACCGACTTTCCTTCCATGACTAAATCAAGCTCTTCGCGCAGACGCTCCACTTCCTCGTCGTTTAAGACAATGCCGCCTTTCACAAAACCATTCTTCTCGAATTCGGCCAACTGGTTTGCATTCAGCATCTTACCTCACGCTCCCGCTCGTTTTATAATAATGGATGTAAACGCTTTTTACAGATTTATCATAAAGGGAATGCTCATCATTGTATTTTCCGAAATCCATCATCTTTTTGGGTATTTCCAAGTTTAAGCTTCAGACGGAGGAGATTGTTCATGTATACCGGAACATTAGACATGATTACGCCAACGGTCAATTTTTCTGCCCGGGCAACGGCGGAGGCGGGTACGGACTGGGGGTATCGGAAGATCCCCGACAATCAGCTTTTCTATGTCGTGTCCGGCTGCGCGGAGCTCGAGATTGGAGGACAAAAAGTAGCCATTCGGCCGGGGGAATGCGTTTGTTACGGTCCGGAATGCCAAACGAAGCTGACGACTTTTCGAACGACGGATTATTTCAGCGTTCATTTCCATTGGCACGCCCCTTCTCCTTTGCCCGTCCATCCCGGACTCCAAATCAAATATGGCGATCCGGGCTCATTCAGCGCCCCGCGTCAGTCCGTTTTTCATGTACCGTCTTACGGAGAAGTCACGGTTCCTACCCTGCTATCCGTGGCCGGACTTGAACCGATCTTGTCTAAAATGGTTAACGAATACGAATCCGAGCTTCCGGGATATACACTGACACTGCGTTCGCTTATGATGCAGGCGATTGCCCTGATCTGTCGACAACTGCTCGGGAACGAGCCCGTACAGGGATCGAGGAACAAGATCGAGCCGGCCATTCAAGCGATGCAGGATGAGCCCGGCACAAACTGGTCGGTTGCAACACTTGCCAGCTTGTGCGGCTATCATCCGGTCCATTTCACCAAGCTGTTCAAACATGAAATGGGGGTGACGCCGAAGCATTTTATTATCAGGGAAAGGATCAAACGGGCGAAGCTTGCGCTTCTGCAGGGCGAGAAGCTGGAATTGATCGCGGAAAAATTCGGTTTTAAGAGCCTTCACTATTTCAGTTATCAATTCAAGCAGGAGACGGGTCTCACGCCGACGGAATTCCGAATGCACGGCCGGACCGGCGGAGATGGATAGCGCCCTTGTTCCTCCTCTCCGTCTATACGCCATCAATTCCCGGATCATCCAGTCTGACACGGCGGCCTTCCTGATTGGAAACATAGCTCGCCAACACCATGCGAAGGGAAGCTCTGCCTTCCTCCGCCGTTGCAATCGGACCGCGTTCGCCCCGCAAAAATTCGGCCAGCGGCTTCGCGAGCACGCGAATGCGCTGCCCGTGATTGGACGGGCTGCCGATCTCGCTGACCGTCCAGGAGCCGGTTTGTGCATCGAACCGCTTCAGCCCCTCCATATCCTCCGGACGCGGTACGTTACAGCTCGGAACATCCCCGTAATTTTGCACGATCGTGCCTCGTTCGCAGATGATCTCTACCGTATTCTCTGCCGCCGTACAGGTGAAAGAGCAGCTCACTTCGGCAATTGGACCGTTCGGATAACGAAAGATGACGATTCCGTTGTCATTCGGAATCTGCGGATTATAGAGCGATGCGATTTCAGCCGTAACCGTCTCCGGTATCCCAAGCAGAAACTGAAGAAAGTCCACCGGATGAGACGCGTCGTCCGCCCAAATATCCCGATTGAACAACGGGTTTACATGCCAAGATTGGGCGAATTCCGCATTCAGTCCCATTGGAAGTCCATGTCTGCGCCTTACCATAAACACCCTGCCAAGCTCCCCGCTTTCAAGCCATTGCTTCATTTGAAGATTTTGCGGGTCCACCCGCATTTGCCATGCCATCGTGAACGGTACCGAATGCTTGTGTACGGCTTCTACAATGCGGTCCGCTTCGGACATCGAGAGCGCCATGGGCTTTTGCAGCACGATCATTTTGCCGCAGGCAGCTGCCAGCTCAACCAGTTCGGCATGCATCGAAGTCTCCGCGGCGATGACGACCGCTTGAATATCGCTGCGACTCAGCAGCTCTTTCGTGCTCGAATAAGGGTTGATCTTAAAGGATTTACTGCCAGCATCCAGCCTTTTGAGATCGTGGTCCCACCCGGCCACCACTTTGATGCCATGCTCAGGATTTTTCCATTCTTCGATGTAAGCGTTGATGTGTCCATGAGCAAACCCCAGGATCCCTAAGCCTATCGTTCTGTCCATCCTTCTCCTCCATTCTGCATTCAGTCTCGCATTTTCTATTTCCATCATAATTAGCGGGCAACTTTCATGATCTATCCCGACAACAATATAAAAATCGTCATACATTCCATAGCGTTCAACTGAAGATCATTCGTTGGCTCCTGCCTGGCGTGCATGCCACGACTGAAAGGAATACATTCCAGCATGTCGCCATGAAACAGCCGCATGGTTTATTTCGGCCACGTTCCAACAGCCATAACCAACTACATTGTCCAATAGAGTGCCTTCAGCGATCGAACCACCAAGTACCCCAATAAATTGAATGGAAAATCAAATTATGTATTCGTTACCAACTCTCAATATTCCTGTCCGTTAGTTCAATATTAAAGGACGCTCCCGAGCCTTTTGCAGCGACAATATCGCATCAGTATCAAAACCTCAACATTTTGGAGAGTGTAGCTCATTCGCTCGATAATCCTAACTAAGAAAAAAAAAGAGAACATCTACAGGGATGTTCTCTTTATCACTGCTGCACTTTTCTTATTAAACTAAAGTTCCTCGTTAGTTCAATAATGAAGCACTAATGTACCAACTTTCCTACCACTTCTTCGGTTACTTGCGTAATGTGAACTGGTTTTAGTCCCCTTGAATAGCGTTGTCCCTCTCCCTTCTCGTACGACATGAACGGCACCGAATAGCCGCAGGATGTATGGATTTTCTTGATGTATATCGACCACAATGATCTGCGGACGCCGGGCAGCGGATCGAACATCCAGTATAACGGCTCCCTCTCTCTCCTCCGGGAGAATATCTTTCCGTTTCCGTAGAGGCGCAGGATGTTTGCAGGCCCCTGGAATGCGCAGAACATGATTGTGTTTCGACCTTTCTCTTCAAGACGGGCGCTGGTCTCATTGCCGCTCCCGGTCAAATCCAAGTACGCGACCCTACGCTCGGACAAAATCCGGAACGTATCATACCCTTACGGCGACAAATTGACGTGCCCATCCCGCAACATGGGCGCCGTTCCAACAAAGAACAGGTGCTGCTTATGGATAAAGGCCTTGTGCTCGGGGGACCACCTCGACTCAACAAGATTTTATTCCCTTTATGAAAGAGGGTTTCTTGGTTCATTCAAGCTCCTTTTAAGTACTGTGCTTGGGACTTTGCCAATATACTCTAAAGATTTGATATCACAATGGCTTCTCCTATTTTCAGGAAGGAAGATAAGCATATGCCGATAAGTCCGCCAATCTTGCAGAGGGGCGATACCGTTGGAGTCGTTACCTTGGGCAGCCCGCTCGCTGCAGACGTAATTAATGCACGGATCGAAATTTTGAGAGCAATGGAGTTCAATGTTGTATTGGGTCAATATGTATATGCTCAAAACGGGTTTCTTGCCGGCACAGACGAGCAGCGGGCTTCTGATTTGATGATGATGTTTCAAGACGAGCGGGTTAAAATGATACTACCCACCAGAGGCGGTACAGGAGTGGCTGGAATTCTTCCTTACCTTGACTATACTGTGATCCGAAATAATCCAAAAATTGTTACAGGTTACAGCGATATAACGGTACTATTAAACGTACTGCATCAATATGTGGATTTAATAACATTCCATAGTCTGCTGTTGATTGACTTCAAATCCGAAACGCCCGCTTATAGTTTCGATCAGTTTTTTTCCGCGACATCCGTATACTCATTAACCCGGACAATTTTGAATCCGCCGGGAATGCCGCTGATAAGCCGTGTTCCGGGCAACGTTACCGGGCAGCTTGTGGGCGGTAATCTGACATCCTTTGTCGATACGTTGGGTACGCCTTTCGAAATCGATACAAGGGGTAAAATTCTCGTTCTTGAAGAAACACATGAACCTACCAATACCGTCTACAGGTACTTGAATCATTTGAAGCTTGCCGGAAAATTTCGTGACTGCATCGGCATTATTATGGGAGAGTGCTCAGGCTGCCAGGCGGCTTATGGTAAATCCTATGAGGATTTAATCAACGAATTTGTTGTACCTCTCGGTAAGCCGACGATAACGAACCTTGCCACAGGTCATGGCTTTTATAAAGCCGCTTTGCCGATTGGCGCAACCGTTAATCTAGATTCAGTCAATAATAGAATAACTATAGTTGAACCTACCATCAGCGTTTTCCAATCGTCATGACCATCTACCAGCTCGTCTTTATGCTTACATTCTCCGTTAGTGAAACAATGAACACAACTGATCTGCATCCCGGATTTTGACAAGAACATATATCGTCAAAACAAAAAAAGCCGCAGCTACGCGGCAATTAAGCTTGTATGTTCTTGTCGTCTTACAGATTTTTTTTGATTAAGACCAATTCTTTCTTAGAACTAACAGCAAGGCTGCCGACCGTTCTTTACTAATGTGAAGCCCCGATGTATTCCACTTCAACCTCATGGCTCAGGTTATGGTCTCGTACTAGTTATGAATACATACATTTCGTATTATATGCTGTTTCCGGCAATAATTTGATTTACAGTTCGCAACGCAGAAGAGATCGCACCTTCAATCCAACCCGGAAAAAGACTTGTATGATCGCCAGCAAAGTAAATTCTACCTTCTTCGGCAGATAGTGTTGGGAGCATTCGAATCATCTGTTTCGGCTTATACCAAGCATACGCGCCTCGAGAATAAGGATTATGATCCCAAGAAAAGACTGTCCCACCTTCATAATTAGACGACAATTCAGGAAGCACCTGTTTGATTTCTGATACAGCGGAGTTAAAATGACCAGCTCTAGATATTTCTCGCGCCGATTCACCGGAGGAGTACGAACAAATTAACCCCCTCCTTGATGTCGTTTGACTGAATGTAGCATCAAGCAACCATCCAATTTTCAGATCCGTATTTACTGTAGCAAAGGAACTTAAGTTGTTCCAGAATCTAGTTCTGCTTTGGATGACGGTACGCGTAACGGAAGTTGAAAGTTGATTTTGAATGACATCATTTTTTTCTTTGCTAAGTGGCGGTGAAAAATGAATTGTACGCAAGACTTTAGAGGGAATGGCTACAATGACCCGATCACAGCAGATCGTGAAAACTTCGCCGGAATGATTAAATCGGATAGTTACTCCTTTATTACTATGTTCAATATGCGTCACAGCACATCCATAACTGATATTAGAGCCAATTGTAAGGGCAAGCTTTTTCGGTAGTTGATCCATTCCACCTACGATAGTTTTTGAACTTCTTTCGGAACCGGCCATTTTTAAGTCAAGCAGTCGCTGTAATGCAGATACTTTGCGAATACCATCACCTAACATCTGCATATAGCCGATCTCAAACAGCTTCATCGCACCCGCAGATGCTCCTTGATCTCTAAGATATTCATCCATTGTCATTGAATCGAGCTGTACCGCTTGTTTTGTGGGCCAGCCCGGCAAAAAAGGATTACCCGCCGCTTTAAGCCCCGGCATGAGGTACTTTTCCAACATTCCCGCATATCCTAAAATTCTTTCCTCGGCTGTAAGTGAAACAGGCCATATTGCAGGTTCAGCCGGAGAATCTATGATTAATCTCCCGTCGATATATGACAAACTTCGATTGGGGACAGGTAAATTTATTAATTGAACCCCGGCTTGCTGGGCATAACTCAATGTGAGAAAATGATGCTCTCCAATGAAGGCAGCCCCGATTTCACAAAACAATCCGTCGGCAAAATGATCCCGCATCGTGTATATGCGACCACCCGGTCGGCTATTTGCCTCTAATAAACGCACGTCATACCCTTGTTTCATAAGCTCCAAAGCGCATACCAAACCCGCCATCCCTGCCCCAATCACTACAATTTGCTCAGGAACACGACCTATGACCATAAAATCCGATTCCTCCAAATATTACTTTATAGACATTATGTGTGTTTGTAATCCAATTGGTTCCTAGGCGCTTCTTATTATTCTATGCAGCTCGTTACTTCAATAAAAATGGAGCAGCTGCCGGCCCGCGGCATTCTGCTCCCTTATTTTGAACTATCGTTCCCCGAGCGCAGTGGATAGGACAATTCGTAACCAGGTGCGCCGGTGTATTGGGCTGTCTGTAAATGTCTAAAAGTTACTTTCCTTGGCGTTTATTTTCTTCGCTCTGACGGATGATTTCGTCAACGACGTGCTCGATCGGCGCGGTGGCGTCGATTATAATTCCGTTTTTCGGAATGTCTTCTTTCGTTTGGTGCAATCGCGCAATGAGTTTCCGTTCTGTTTTCTTTCCACCCCACTCATTTTCCGGTCGCTCGTCAAGCCGCCGGTTCAATGTGTCAAGGTCGACATCGAGGACAAACACGCCGTCAAATAGATCTATGAATTTCGAAAAGTTCCTAGAACCACCGCAAAAAAATGTAACTGCCTCATCCTGGTTGGCGACCAAAGCTTTTACTTTATCTACATGCCAAATGTGGTGCTCGTGCGCGACGCCATCCGTCCGTGTACCCGTTTCCGGATCGCCTTGATAAGCCAATTCACGGTCACCATGTATGGCATGGTAGCCGCGCCGCTGCAATTCTTTGCAGACCGAAGTTTTGCCGGTGCCGGACACGCCTTCAATCAGATAATTCCTAATGCCCATGGCTAGACCCTCCTTCTTCCCCACTTTTTAATTGTTGTTGGTTCTTTTAATTTTCGGTATACCCTATAAATATCGTCCTTAAGAACAGCCCGTTAACGTAGTGAAGCTGCCGATGCTGATCGGCAGCTAATTCCTGATCGTTTATTTAACTAAACTTTCTCAGTTAGTTCAAAACCAATTACGCTATAAAAATGACATATATACACCCTTACCTTCTATTAACTTAAATCCTAATTGCTTGTACAAAGTACGAGCTGGGACATTATCATCATCTGTTTCTAGCTGTAATCTTGTTGCTTTGTTTGAAATAGCTAATTTAGTGGCATGCTCCATTAGCTTCCTAGCTACGCCCTTATTTCTATGCTTCTCTGATGAGTATAAAGCCTCTATACGTAATACTGGGTAGCCTTTGCTTATTGAGAAGCTCCAGGAAAGGACGATGAACCCAATATACTCATGATCTTGCTTGGCCAAATAACAATGAGCTGAGCTGTCTTTAGTAAAACGATATAGTATTTGTTCACATTGTTTTAGCTGCTTTGGTGATAACTCTGATTCGTCCACTCTATTCGAAGTAGAATTTATGTAGCCAGCTATCAAACCTTTAACTTGAGAAATGTGAGATTCGTTAAGAGGTATGATTGCTATTTCCAATAAAAACCCTCCCATCAAAATTAATATCATTCATTGGTGCCATTAAAATCCGAACGTGTTATCGGATGTCAAAGCCTTCCTCGGGTTTGCATCCTAAAATAAATTGTTTCCCTTTTGTTGAATAATTTCTAAATATCTACTTCTGCATCTATAAAGTATCGTTCTTTTACTCCGTTCACAACTTTGAAAGCTTCATCCATAACTCTTCGCTCCCATTCGGGGTCGTTCCACCAGTTATCACGTTGCCCTACAGATCGATTATCTGGACACCATATCAGCTCGATCCACGGAGGCATAAAAGTTCTACACATTAAAATACATCTGCGCATGTGTCCTGGAGAACTAACAAGCAGCAAGCGTTTTATTTTATGTAAACCAAATTTACGTTCTAAAACTAAAAGAGAGCAAATGATATTTTCCAGTGTATTGTTGGATTCAGATTCAATAATTGTTCTATCTTCTGGCACACCTAATTCAAGTGCTTTATTGCGTAACATAACTGCTTCAGAAACACTATGTTGACCGTATTTATCCCCTCCAGTAAATAATATATAGGGCGCTCTTCCCTTATTAAATAATTCAACCGCCTTCTCTGTACGTTCCATATATGTTCCACCAAATACAAAAACACAATCCCCTGTATTATTACCTTTGTCTAGTTCAATGTTCTTACCATACAAGAGATTAGTTATCTGCTCACGATTCAACGTGTTTAGAGAAATTTCTGATATCAACATATAAGTCCTCCATAATGACTGATTAGACGCCATAAATTCTTTTCGTTGATTCCGACAACGTCTTATTCACGAAATCCGTAATCAATTCCATATATAGGGTATTCGCGGAAACCTTTGAACTATCCTACCCGTTAGCTTAATTACCTGATTTTGTAGTAACGTTTTAAGCGCCACCTCGTAATTGTTAATTCTTAATCAACTACGGTTAACCATATATGTTCTTGCCATTTTTGGCTAAAGATATATGTTCTTGTCCCTCGAATTTTAGTGACAAGAACATATATCTTTAAAACAAAAAAAGCCGCAGCTGCGCGGCTATGAAGCGTATATGTTCTTGTCATCTTACATCCCCCCCTGCTCCTAGCAAGGGGAGAAGATATTTGGATTATGTGCACTTTTTTACTTGGATAACTTATGATCACTAGAGCTGCTGCCATTTATCCACCATCAACAACAGTAGTTTGAGCCCTGTATCCATCCCATCCTCGTCCACGTTAAAACGCGGCGTATGATGTGGGTAATGACTTTCTTTCGCTTCGTTACTTGATCCAATATAAATAAATGCACCAGGAACATGCTGCTGGTAAGCGGAGAAATCTTCGGCACCCAGCACGGGCTTCATCTCCTGTACCCGCTGTTCCCCGAAGAAATTTCTCGCAACCCCTCTTACGAGGTCCACCAACTTCTTATCATTTATTAGTGGGAAGTACCCGTATTGATAATCCAAAGTACACACAGCACCATGCGCCTTTCCAACACCTTCAATTATTTGACGAATCATGCCTGGCATGAAGTTGCGAACCTCCTGATCAAAGGCTCGGAAGGTACCATGGATCTTTAGTTCCTCGGGAAATGAATTATATGAAGTTCCGCCATGAATTTGGGTCAGCGAGAGGACGGCATGATCCAGAGGGTCCAGACGGCGGGCGACAATATGTTGCAGATTGGTAATCAACTGGGCTGATACAGAGATTACGTCCACCGCCTGATGCGGATAGGCCGCATGCCCCCCCCTCCCGCGAACCGTAATCTCAAAGGCATCATTTCCGGCCATCGCTGGACCGTCAATGACACCGATCTGGCCTGTGGGTATCCAGGAGACGAGGTGAAGGCCATAGATGGCGTCCACGCCCTCGAGTACGCCCGCCTCTACCAGCTGCTGTGCACCTCCCGGAACCTGTTCTTCAGCATGCTGAAATATAAAGCGGACTTCACCTGCGATCTCATCCTTCCGGCTGGATAAGATCTTGGCCGCCCCAAGCAGCATGGCAGCATGACTGTCATGACCGCATGCATGACTGATGCCAGGATGCTGTGACACGAACTCAAACTCGTTCTCCTCCTGAATCGGCAACGCATCGATATCGGCACGCAGCGCCAACGTTTGGCCAGGCCGGGTTCCAATCAGGCGGGCCATCACACTAGTTGGTGTTGGACGTGACAGCTCCAGATTCCCGAAGGAAGACAGCTGCTGTTCGATGAAAGCCGATGTTTCAACCTCCTGAAATGATACTTCCGGAAAACGGTGAAAATGCCGGCGCCACGCGACGACCTGTTCCTGCAGGGCCTCCGCCTGCTCCATCCATGTTGCAATAGTCATTCATATTCCCCCTGTTCTATTCAGAGAGGCCAGGCTCACGTTTCACCGTTAACCTGGCCTAGACATATTTGCTGCATACTTTGTAAGTTCTGTTTTCACATCACTTTGGTTAGACCCACCGACTTGTCTATGATGATCAAAGCGATCACCGCTACGGCGATAAACAAGACGGAAATTGCGTTCACCGACGGGTCAAACGTCTGATCAATATAGCTAAAAATGCGAACAGGTATGGTAATATTGCCCGGTGAAGATACAAACATGCTGACCGATACTTCACCGAAGGACTCCACGATCGAGAAAACCGTACCGGCGATCATGCCTGGTTTGATCAACGGGAGAGTCACTCTCAGGAATGTCGTCCATCTTCCTGCCCCAAGGCTCATCGATGCCGATTCAAGCTTCGGATCCAGTCCGGTCACACTGACACTGACGACTCGGATGACATAGGGAAAGGCTACAACGATGTGTCCAATAACCAAACCGGTCAGGGAATTTATAATTCCCAAGCTGGTAAACTCATACAGAAGTGCGATCCCGAGTACGACTTGCGGAATCATTAATGGCGACAGCATCAAGGACTGAATCGCTTCCCGCCCCCTGAACTTTAACCGTCCCAGGCCATAGGCTGCTGCTGTTCCAAGCAACACGGTAAGCGGAGTCACAATAACCAGAAGGATGAGGCTGACACGCAGCGCATCCCACCAGTCACTATTCTGGAATACAGCTGTGAACCAGCGCACAGACAAGGCTTGCGGCGGGAAGGTAGGATACTCAGTCGGACTAAATGCAGAAAGAACGATAACAAGGATCGGCGAGATCAGGAACAGATACACCAGAATACCTGCTATCCATATGAGTGTAGTCAGGGCAGAAAACTTGCGTCCCCTGCGCACTTTACCTCGATTGGCGGTTGGATCAGTCATGAAATCTCGCCTCCCATCTCTTAGATATCCAGCTAATCACTCCAACCACAATGCCTACCAGCGCCAGCAGTGTGATGGCTAGTGCAGCTGCAAAGGGCATGTTGAAGACCTGCACCGCCTGCTGATAGATGGACAGTGGCAGCAGCGGCTGCAGACGCCCGCCCACGAGCAAGGGCGTGATATAGCTGCCTGCTGCAAGGGAGAACACGATTGCTGCGCCGGAGAGCATGCCTGGAAGCGTAAGTGGGAACGTAACCTGCAAGAAGGTCCGAACCCGGCCGACTCCAAGGCTCATCGACGCTTCACGCAGCTTAGGTTGAATCTCACCCATCGATGTGGCGATCGGCAGAACGGCAAACGGCAGCATGACCTGAACATACGCAATAACGACGGCCTTCATGCTCCACAGTATGGATAAGGGCTCATCGATCAAATGCAGTTTGAGCAGCACCTCGTTCAAGAGACCGTTCTGGGCGAGAATGACGATCCAAGCAAACGTACGAATGACTACACTCGTCAGCAGCGGTGAGATCAGCAGAATATAAAAGAAGGTCCGCAATCCCTTATTCGACGTCCTTACGAGTAGATAAGCAGCCGGGTAGGCTGCTATAAGCACAATTACAGTCGTCAGCGCCGCCACTCCAAGTGTGGAGCGGATCGTCGTGAGATATGACGATGTGGTAAATACCTGAACATAATTTTTAATGCTGTACGTAGGCAGTACATTCAACAAACTGTCAACCTCACGAAAACTGAGCACAATCAGCATGATAAAAGGAACTACCAGGAAAGCCAGCAGGAACAGCAGGGACGGCGAGAGCATAAGCCAATAAAAAGATTGCGTTCGTCTCACAGCGGATTGGCGAGCCATACGCTACACTCCTTCCTGTGGGAGGGCGATTACATCCTGGGCTTCCCAGAATAATTCGCAGCGGTCACCAACGGACGGAAGTGACGGGAATGCCGGATCAGAAGCAACAACCTGCAACTCGCCTTTGCCGGCCAGCTGAACCTTTAATCGGATCTGGTCTCCGGCATACCCTACATGAGAAATAACGCCCGGAGTCCAATTGGATTCTCTTGCCGGACCAGGTGTCATGGAGATCTTGATCCGTTCCGGTCGCAGCATGTACATGCCGGCCCGATCAGCTTCAGCAGACTCCACGATGAGCGGAGCGCCCGAGGCCGTCTCATATTCCTTCGCGATACGCCGGCTAGGCACTACCGGATCTGCCATCGTCTGAATCAGGTTCACCTGACCTATAAAATCAGCAACAAACCGATTGGCCGGACGACGGTATACTTCCAGAGGTGTACCGACCTGCTGCAGTTCGCCTTGGCCCAGAATTCCGATCCGGTCCGAGAGGCTGAGTGCCTCCTCCTGGTCATGAGTAACGAGAACGGTGGTCACGCCGGTTCGCTGCTGAATCATTCGGAGCTCGGTCTGCATCTCCTTACGCAGCTTGGCATCCAAGTTACTGAGCGGCTCGTCAAGCAGCAGAACGGATGGCTCAATGGCAAGAGCACGAGCAATCGCGACCCGCTGACGTTGACCGCCACTCAGCTGATGAGGACGACGCTTGGCCACGGACGAGAGCTGGACCAGAGCCAACACTTCTTCCACACGTCCTATGATCTCCTTTCTCGACTGCTTGCGAACCTTCAGTCCATAAGCCACGTTATCGAAGACAGTCAAATGCGGAAAAAGTGCATAATCCTGAAATACAATGCCAAGTCCCCTGCGGTACGGCGGCAGACCGGTGACATCATTATCCCCGATCAGAATACGGCCGGTCGTCGGATCAAGAAAACCGGCAATCATATTAAGCAGCGTTGTTTTACCACATCCGCTTGGACCCAGCAGAGAGAAGAACTCTCCCTGCCGAACCTCCAACTGGACCTGCTGCAATGCGATAAAATCACCAAACTGGCGGCTTACATCATCAATATGGATACGGCTCATTTGCCCCCACCCAGTGCTTGGGTCCACCGGTCAGTCCATTCTGCCAATTTAGGGGTAGCTGTTGCATAGTCAACCCAGGTCAGCTTCTTGTAAGCTTCCTCACCAACCTGAACTCTTTGTTTCAATGTGTCGCTGTACTGTACGTTTTTATTAGTCATGCCATAGAGCGAAAGGTCCGAGAACGCCTTTTGTGTATCCGGGCTGGACAGGTAATCCACCAGCTTGTAAGCATTAGCGAGGTTTTTGCTGCCCTTTGGAATAGCCCAGCTTGCTACTGCAGCAACCGGACCGTCTTCAGGGTAAACAAAGCCCACATCAAGACCGGAATCCTGCATCGCAAACGCTCGGCCATCCCAGAACGGCACGAGCCATGCATCCCCACGCTCAAGCAGCGTCTGGATGGAACCGGAATTATCCGGGAATGCCACGGCATTCTGCTTCAAGTCAGCCAACTTGGTGAACGCTTTGTCCACATCCGCGGCATTGCTTTCCTGGCCGCCAAGTGCATGTACCAGACCGGAGAAAAACTGCAGGCCGGCAGAATAGGTTGGTGAAGAAACAGCCACATGGCCTTGAAACTCAGGATTCCAAAGGTCCGTCCACTTGGTTGGAGGTGTCTTCACCAGATCCTTGCGATAAACAATTCCCAGCTGTCCCATGCTGAAGCCGGCTGCATAAATATTGCCGTCTTTCGTAAAGCGGTCTTCTACCGATGGATAAAGATCGGCAAGATTCGGTACATTCTTTGTATCCAGCGGTTGGAGAAGGTTTGCGCCTGCAGCGCGCTGAATCGTATCAGGTTGAAGAATGAGAACATCATAGGGAGCATTTTTTCCATTGCCCGCTTTTAATTTGGGATACCATTCGGCATCTGTTCCTGTTACAACCTCTACGTCAATGCCAGTTTCTTTTTCGAATTTATCCAAAGCAGCCTGACGGATATTTTTCTCCCAGTCTCCGCCAGATACGCCGATAACCACCTTATTTGTTTTAGGAAGCTCTCCGCTAGCTGCCCCTTCCGTATTGCTGGCCTGTCCGCCGCATGCTGAAACAATAAGAGTCAGGCTGAGCAGCAAGGCACCAAATGCAAATTTCTTTTTCTTTGTCATGTTCGTTGACCACCTTATATCCTTAGTGTTTTCTATACCAATTCTGTCCACAATGCATCAATGGCAGCTTCATTCAGCGGTTCGCCCTTTATTCGTGCATCAGCAAGCTCATGCACAAGCTGCTTGCGTGCCGCACGTTGAGTTGGCGGCAGCTGTTGAAGCAGTCGGGCTAAGCGGTCACTCGCTTCCGATGTCCACACTTGTTCATAGGCCGTACGTGCACGGCCGAAATCCCAGAATTCAGCCTGCACAGGATGTTCTGCTCTAATCCGGTCAGTATGTTCTTGATTTAAGGTCAGCTTACCGTCCACCGGCACAAGCACAACACCATACAGCTGTTCAGCTTCGTGAAGGCCGAGCAGACCTGAGCGGACCTCCGCCAGCACCTCTTCCGGGCTTCGTTCGAATGGATTGCCCCATCCACCGCCACCTGGAGAATGAATGCTGACAATATCACCCGGTTTCGGATGAAGCACGCTGATCTTCGGCAGGTTTTGTTCGTCTTCACGTCCGGGATTCAACTGAACTTTGCCCAGAGAACCTGCACGTCCGCCGTTCAAGCCCCAAGGATGGAAGCGGAGACGCTCCATTCCGCGAGCGGTCACGATCGAGCTTTCCTCTATAATTTCAAAGTCGAGACGAATCGCGTGACCGCCGCGATGAAGTCCTGGTCCTGCTGTATTTTCGAGCAGCTCGTATTTATGGACAAGCACCTGGATATGCTGCTCCAGGCTTTCAATCGGCGTATTCCGCAGGAATCCGGAGGCATGGTCGATACCGTCCGCGCCATCCATTTTGCTCTGGCCGCCGCCTCCGCCGCCCATAGGCTGCACAACGGCCATGTTTCGCGTCCCGTTCTGTGCATCCGGTGTCGACAGCACAACGATGGCCGACTGCCCTGCGCCAGCTGCCGGAATGCCGTGAGGAATCGCTTTGGCCAATGCCCCCAGCACCGCATTATAGAGCCTCATGGTAATGGTATGACGAACACCAACTGCAGCCGGATACACTGGATTAACCAGCGTTCCCGCAGGTGCGACCACCGAGATCGGGCGGGTAATTCCGCCATTGACCGGAATATACGGATCCGAGCTGATAATATAGTTGATCAGTCCCTGGAACAGGAAGGAGTGCTTCTTGCCGTTCGTGACCAGGTTAAAAGCTGTTCTTACTTGGGGATCCGAATTGGAAAAGTCCAGTGTGATCTCCCCGCTGCTGACTGTCACCGCGACAGCAAGCCGAATCGGCGTATCCGAGAGCATGTCGTCATCCAGATAATCGGCAAACTCATACGTGCCGTCAGGAATCCGGTCGATGACTTTGCGGGAACGAAGCTCTCCCTGTTCCATAAGATCTTCCATGCTGTCTTTGACGGCCTGTACGCCGAATTTTTCCACCATGCTAAGCATTCGCTGCTCTGCTGTGTTGACTGCGGCTACCATGGCATTAAAATCCCCCAGGTTCAGCTGCGGCGAACGGCTGTTGGCGTTCAGGAACGTATGCACATCCGCGTTCGGTTCTCCACGCTTGTATAGCTTGACCGGCGGAATGCGCAAACCCTCCTGATGAATATCCGTCGCTTCAGGCGAAATGCTGGATGGAACCAGCCCGCCGACGTCACTGCAGTGTACAAAAGCCCAAGCGTAGGAGATCAGCTCACCATTCACAAAAATGGGCTTGAACACATGAACGTCAGGAAGGTGGGTGGCCAAGCCGTCTGTCGAATAAGGCTCATTCGTGATAATAATGTCTCCCGGCTCCAGCGGATGACAGGCTTCGGCTGCCCGTTTCAGACTAAGTCCCAGGAAGATCGTAACCCCTACTGTTTTAGGATAGACAAAAAATTCACCGTCCGGCGTAGCCAATGCCGTTGCAAAGTCCGCCGACTCCTTCACGAAGGTTGTGAATGAAGTGCGCTCAATGACATGCCCCATACCCGCAGCAATGGCATTGTAATAACTGCGCATTATCTCTAAAGTTGCCGGATCTGTCTTCATGCGCTGACCTCTTTCCTTTTCAAAATCAGGTTGCCTGCTGCATCCGTGATGCCCTGCCAGCCAGCCAGAATGAGCACAGTCGTATCGTCCTGCTCAACAATAGCCGGCCCATCCACACGGTGCCCGGCATACATGTCGCTGCGCGCATACACGCTGGCTTCATATTCCCGCCCGCCATACTGGATGCTGCGGGTCCCTATTGGGCTGATTTCTCCCTGTGCCAGGGGGACGGAAGCGACGTGTGGTTTCAGAGTATGCCCCGTCAGACGGACTCGCAAATTGATCAATTCCAATTCGGCGGCCGCATCACTGTGTCCGTATTGTCTTCGGTGCAGATCATGGAATGCAGCGATCATTTGCTCACCTGTCGGATCTTCCAGCATGACCCCGTCCAGAGGCAGCTCAATTTCAAAGGCCTGTCCCGCATAGCGTGCATCAACGGAATAATACAACGTGCTTCCTTCCAGGCCTTGAACATGCTGATCTGCGAGCCACTGCTGTGCCTGTTCAGTCAGTTGTGTAAACTCGTGAACCAAGGTACCCATCGTCAAATCCGCAAATTTTTTCTGCAGGGATAAGACCGCATCATATGCAAAGTCGGCTGTCAAAGCGCCAAGAGCACACAGCGTGCCCGGACTTGGCGGTACAAGAACACTCTCTGACTGAATTTCTTCAGCCAGAAAGTTGGCTGTCACAGGACCGCCGCCGCCGAAGGCCAGCAGACTGAATTCACGCGGGTCGAATCCATGCTGCTCCATAACCGCGCTCAGTTCCGCGTACATGTTGGCTACCGCAACCTGAATCATTCGGTCTGCCGCTCCGCGCACGTCGGTTCCGAGATAATCTGCGATAGGAGCTATCGCTACTGCCGAACGTTCCGGGTAAAGCTGAACATGACCGGCCGCGAACCGTTCCGGATTCAAATACCCGCAGAGCAGATAGGCATCCGTTAGAGCCGCCTTATCGCCTCGGCCATAACAGGCAGGACCAGGGGAAGAGCCTACCGACTCCGGTCCAACCTTCAGCAGTCCGCCATTATCGATCCAGCCAAATGAACCCCCGCCCGCTCCAACGGAATACATGGAAACGGAAGGAAGCATCACCGGCATGCCTGCCAAGTGATTCATTTGCGTAAAGGTCGGCTGCCCGTCCTCAATAATCGATATATCCGCACTCGTGCCTCCCATATCAAACGTGATAACATGGCTGATATCTGCGGACTTGGCCGCCTGTACCGCACCGATGACTCCTGCTGCAGGACCCGAGAACAGCGTCCGTACCGGGGCCTTCGCAGCTGTGCCGATGTCCATGATCCCTCCGTTGGATTGGGTGATGAACGGCTGGGCCGAGACGCCTTCTTCCTGAAGACGCTCCTGTAGAGTCTCAAAATAGCGCTGTACATTCGGCTGAATATAGGAATTCACCGCTGTCATTGCTGCACGCTCGTATTCTCTCATTTGGGGCCATAATTCTGCGGAGGCAGTAACGCCAAGATGCGGCGCCAGTTCACGGATTCGTTCAACGGCCTGCTGTTCATGAACAGGATTCTTATAGCTGTGGAGGAAGCAGACCACCACACCGCCCGCCCCAGAAGCGATCACAGAGCGAATAGCTTCATCCAGGCTATCCTGATCCAATGGAGTGTGAACAGATCCGTCCTGACGCAGACGCTCCTTCACTGTAAATACACGTTCTCTAGGAATAAGCGGTTCCGGCAGTCGGGAACTGAAATCGTAAGGAATGGGCAGACGCAGACGCTGAAGCGTCAAGAGGTCTCTGAACCCCTCTGTAACAAGAAGCGATATGGCCTCACCGCGGCGCTGTAATAAAGTATTAAGGCCGATTGTCGTTCCGTGCGCAAAGTAGTGCACGTCCTGCGGCTCTATCCCCTTCTCTTTCAATAAAGCCAATCCATTGGCAATCCCTAGAGCGGGATCGGAAGGGACCGTCGGTGTTTTTACACCCGTAAGCGTACCACTTTGTTCATCCAGCACCGTTAAATCTGTAAAGGTACCCCCTATATCAATACCAAGTCTCCATGAATGGCTCAAGACGGTGACGCCCCCTAATCTACTTTTTTATTCAATTCAATATATTACGATCGATTTTATCGGAATTAGAACCGAATAGTCAAGCTATTTCGACTGATATCGACATAAAATTCAATCGCATGATACATATAAAGTAACTAATGGTAGTTTTTCATAAAATGTAGAAATTCTATATTATAATCTTTCTTACTATTAGTTCAATGATAAAGTAGCCAACCTTTAAGCCGGTTGCCGAAGTGCACCCCATGAACAGGCATTACCCTCATTTAATACCAACGCCCAATTTATTTATCCTTAGCTATCCTAGGTAGTTGAGGAAATAATTCAGTAACTATCTTGCCTGTTTGTGTAATAAAAAAGGAGCAGTTGCCGCTGGCAAGACTGCTCCTTTTTTTGTTGACTAAAGTTCCTCGTTAGCTTAATCATTAATTTTCATAACCAGTGAGTGTTCATTGAGATGATTACCGATTGATATTATGCATTATTGCACGGTAAAGAAAATCTGCTAAATCCTCATTACCATATTGATTAAAGTAGTTTTTGAACCGCGAATCGAATTTGTAGGTATTGGCAATGCAAGCCAGTAGCTCTTCATCACAGGTCATGAATTGCATTAGATTTTCTTTCCACTCTTCGATTAATCGCTGCACTTCATCGGAGGAAGGATCCTGATGGATACAAGACGCAATTTGTTTATATATTTCTTCAATATCGGAAAAACGTTTCTCTTTTTCTTCTATTGATAAATTTTCCATCGTTTCATTATACACTTTGTACGCCTCTGTTTCGCCATAAATGAATCTTGCCTCATTGGCATACTGTTCTTTTAATGGCAAAACGGAAGAATGGTTAAAAATGTGCAAATTACTAATATCATTCCCCGCTACGTATTCATCGAGAGCCGTCATGATGTTTTCCAGTCTTTGTTTTCTCAATAATAAAGTTTGTCTCTGCTTCTTTAATATTTGTTTCTGTTCTTGCCTGGTCAGCTTTACAATGTCCGCGATTTCTTTCAAGGAAAAATCCAATTCCTTTAAGAATAAAATGGTTTGAAGTTTTTCCAAACTGCTTCGATTATATAGGCGATACCCTTTTTCCGTTAGATGTGTCGGTTTAAATAAATCGATTCTATCGTAATAATGCAAGGTACGAGCAGTAATGCCTGTTATCTGAACAATATCTTTAACCGCTAATAATGGTTTCTTCATCCCAAAATCCTTTTACTTCGTCTAGTATTTGAGCAGCAGGCGTTATTGTTGCCTCAAAGATCGTTCTTCCTGTCTTTCTTAAGTAATACTGGATTAAATAAAATCCGCAAGCGTAGCCGGCGCTGTAAGGCATATTGACCGGTTTAAAGTTCTGAAGTTCTGCGATCTCGTCACCGTAAAGATACGGGGCAAATTGATCAAACCCCGTTAATTGCAATTGCTCTCGGATCACGGGCTTAATGCGCCTGTTAAGTGTTTCTGCATTTGTTTTCGTTACCCAAGGTCCGAGCCACTCTTCTCCAAACATGAACGTAGCAAAGTTTTCAGCTAATCCTTCACTTACAATGAGCTCTCCCAAATTAACGGTGTGATCCCACTGAATAAATTGATATCGCACATTATGGTTGCATTCGTGCGCCAGCGCAGCCTTCATTCGAGGAATCGTGTACTCATTTGGCAAGATTGTACCCCAGATAAACCCGGGAATACCCCCAAAGCCGCTATATCCTTCGTTTATTGTTAAGGCGCGGTTTTCCGGATTCCCTAGTTGAATGGTAAACAAATATTCAGATACGGGGAGACTGATTTCATGTTCTATAAATAGACGGAGGCTCTTCCTTACAGCGTGCTCACACTCTAACCAAAAAGAATCTGACGAAATCAACTCTACCTCAGGTGAAATCTTCTGGGTAATCTGATCAGGGGATCGATGCATCATACTATTAAATGTAACTACGTCAAAACCATTCGCTTCTTCCGCTCTAAAAGGGATTTGTTGAATTTGCCATTGTTTCATAAAAGGAGCCATCATTTCGTTTCTGAATAATTCAAGTTTATCTTCGGGCGAAGCTTGGGCAACTTTTTTATAAATTTGGTCTGAACGCAATGTTTTTATGTTCATGTCTCTCCACTCCTAATTATGAATTCACACAGAATTATGCACTATGACCTGACGTCATAGTCAAGTACTTTGAATCAAATACATGATGCTCCATCATATACCTCCAAGATTGAGTTCATGTTCAACATACTCTCGTGAGGAGTCCAGAGGCAGGCAAAGGCTATCCTGATCAGGACAAGAGTCAAGAATGATGAAGACCCTGTTGATTATTTTCTTGTTGGTATGTAAGAACCAATTATCTATATGGGGCATATAGTATTGTAGCTCATGAAAGCTCTTTGATGAAATAAGGTGCAGCCCGCTTTCGAAGCGGGCGTTTTCATTAGGAAAAATAGGTGTTATCTTGGTGCTCTTTATTTTGTTGGTAATTATTTTGAAAGCATTTTGTTGGTAACACTAAGACCCCTGCTGGTTACTACCGGCAGGGCATTTTTCTTTAACCCAAAGGTTTAGTTTGTCATCTTGTTCTGGCTTGAAGTTAATAAATGGAACCTCAACAAGAAAAAAATCATACATCAAGTGTGTTGACCCATACCAAACGATGGAATACACATATTGTAATATTAACTTCTGGTAAAGGAGGTACATGTATGAGCGATGGTGTTGTTGGTGGCGTAGGTTACGGCTTGCACAACAATGTTGGTGCTATCCTTGTGCTCTTTATTTTGTTGGTAATTATCTTGTCGACTTTTTGTTGGTAATAAAGAATAAGGAACAAGGAATGACGAAAACCCTGTTGGCTATTAGCTGGCAGGGTTGTTTTTTTGATTCATTCTAATTTATAGTCCGAAAATAAAAAATGAGTGTTTGCCCTTGAGAAGTTTGCCCTTCCCAAATGCTCATTTATCCATAAGATATGATGTACTCTAAACTAAAGGAGGGCATACTCATGAGTGAAGTTGTAGGCGGAGCAGGTTATGGTTATGGTGGTCTTGGTACCAGCACTGCAGCTATTTTAGTCCTATTTATCTTGCTGGTGATCATAACTAAATCTTTCTTTTTCTAAGTGAACATCATTATACCCTGCCAGCTTGTGCTGGCAGGGTATAAATGTTTTTGGATCATTTTGAGTAACCTCTACATATAATAATTTGCCGCCGCGATTACTTGCTCTTCTTCATTTACATCCGTCCGAACTATCCCATCCCGTATCTGTTGGGTGGGATATTTTAATGATCTTGTATCATAAAGATGTAGAGGGTCTCAGTAATCCGCTCATTCGCAGAACTTCTATGGCTCATCCTACAAACGTGGAATGAGCCATTATCTATTTACCGCTTCGCCCATACCCATTCCTGAATAATTCATAAGATACATTGTACGTTAAACTAAGGAGGTAGTATGGGATGAGTGGAGTTGTAGGAGGAGTTGGCGCAGGTTATGGTTATGGTTTGCACAACAATATGGGTGCAATCCTTGTGCTGTTCATTCTGTTGGTCATTATTTTGGCAGCATTTTGTTGGTAAACCAAATATCAGGATTGACGAAAACCCTGCTGGCTGTGGGCCGGCAGGGTCGTTTTGACATTCTTGCTCATACACGCGTTTGCACAAAACTGCCCGTTAGCTTTCTTGTACTTCTTGACTCCCCTGCTTCAACTTCACTGACCCTACTGTAAAAAGTCGTCCTCATCATATCGATTTGTCGCTTAGCCTCGGTTGCAGTTATCATAAAAAAGTCCGCGGTTTCCGCGGACTTATGACGAACCGGGATAAATGATCAATGATTCATATAATGAGCATATAATTGCTCGAAGGTTGTGAAATGTTCGACTTCTCTGCCGACCTTACCATATTCGTCTACATATTCATCCATCATTTCAAGGAACTTCTCCTTCATCACAGGTAAATCACTCGCATCAAAGTACTGCATGAGATCAAATTTCTTGGTTCCTTTCTCCGCAGCCATTTCATCAAGATATTCTTGCGCTCCAAAGGCCGAAAGAAAGGCATAGGAGGCATCGTTCATTTTAACACTGTTCAAGATTTTATTGCGGTAGTTGCACCACAATTCTTCGTAAGTTCCCCTCAGATTATCGAAAGTCGGGGCAGGTTTAACAATGAAGTTATCACACATCATGCGATGTAACCTCGTAACGCTTTTCAACATATTTAAAGATGCAAATCGGATATCTTCGACGGTATGAGCTTCGATGACTGACATGTATAAGGATTCGAGATCACTTGGAACATAACGATACGAGCGTATTTCTTCCAAATATCGCTTGATTCCACGTTTGATGCACGTGTTGTTCATGCTGACCAAGGCATTGACTAGATTGTACAGAACGCCGGCAGATGCATGGCGCACTGAGCCGATATCATCTCTCAGCATCGTATCGCTGTATGCTTGCTTAGCCAGATCGATCCATTTTCTTGCTCGATTAAGACAAGCTTCTCCTATCGGCATCGCAAGAGAATCAAGAGCTTTTTGCCTGAAGTCGTTCAATTTCTCCAAATCCTCAAGCTTTGCATAATAGAGAATTTTGAGCTCGGTTAGGCTTGATACGCCAGGACTCTCCAAGGTGGACTGCGCGTGTATTCTTGTATCCCATGGCGTGCAGTAGATGTCATATCCAACGTCATTTAAGATAAAGCAATCGGATATTCCCCATGCCCTGTCTGTATTATTAATAATAATTAAATCGAGATCGCTCTTCTCGTGAAAGTCCCCGGTGCTAAACGAGCCCGTAAGCCCAATAATTGCGATATCGTCTGGAAAATCTCTTCTTGCGCGTTCGATCACCATGTTGATCAACCGTTCATTTTTGTCCAGCAGCTTCTTCCTTATGATTTCGTTCATTCATTACACCCCTTCGTATGAGCCGGCTGTCCTTCAGCACAACAACCTCAACTTGAGTCTATCCATTTAGAGGTGCGGTTGCTATGTATAAGTTGATTTAATTCATCTTATGCACAAATCCGCTAAACCATCGATATGACGATTTAGCGGATTTCATTAGTTCTTTTTATAAATAATTTTCTTTATGCTTTCGCAGGACAAGAAATACCGATCTGCCAACTCCCTTATGCTGGCTCCATTGCGGAATCGGGATTGAATCTCGGCGTTTCGAGCGGAGACCATACTCTTGCTGCGTGTTTTCTCGCCCCACTTTAAGTGTGCCTCTTTGGGTTTTGGGATATAAACCAATTCGCCTTGAACGTATTCTTGAATGATACGAAGCAATTCTTCCGGGAAAATAGACTCGGCTTTTGAATATTTCACTTGCCTCACTCCTTATTTGATAATCAATAAGGTGCAAAGCCAGTTCGTAGAATATTACGATTCATCGTTGGCAATGTGATTGTTCCTAATCTCTATGCAAAGCATTGCCATATCCTTCACTGACTTTGCATAGAGCCATGCATGTAAGAATCCTACCCCGATTGTTTTCACTGCCTCACCTCCATAGAAAACAGATGCCTGCTATTTGCTATTATACCAGAACTTGTTGTTCAAGGATTTGTAAACCATGTTTTCATGGCAGACACGGTTGCTGCGAGAGAGTTGCTGGTGTCCAAGTTCAGCTACCACCGGATAATCGCCCAACTGTTTGTATGAAGTCGGCTGGATCATTAAGAAATTATTGGTTCGTTCGCCGCTGAAGGGATCGGATGCAGCTTCATTTTATGAATTCACCATAGAAAGATTGGGCATAAGGGTGGACATCTTGAAAATGGATGTCGTAATTTGGAACAGAGATTCTCATCAGAAATAATCGAGGTAGCCGACAAATAAATGCCGGCTACCTCTTGTGCTCGTATATATTCGTCTGGCAGTGCCAAGCCGCGGTGATCAGCCAGACAGTTAACGAACTGGCGTGTAGCGAAGCACCACGACGCCGGAGCCGAACGTTTGGGTCTCGGTCAGCTTCAGATCCAGTCGATCACGAACTCCCCCCAATAATTGGGGGCCACGTCCGGCAACGATTGGCTGTACCAGGAAGTGATACTCATCCACCAAGCCTAGTTGTGCCAGGGTGGAACCGAGACCGGGACCGCCGTTAACGACTAGGTTCTTCCCTTCTGCCGTAAGCTGTGGCACCTCTTCTGAAACAGGCCCTTTCAACAAGAAAGAGTTCTGCCACGACACGTGTTCCAGTGTCCGCGAGAAGACGTACTTGGGTTTCCGATCGAGCTTGCGTGCGAAGTCGACTAAGAATTGAGGTCCGTCGCCGCTGCTGGCAATGGCTGGCCAAGCACTTTCCATCAGCTGGTAGATTTCACGTCCGAAAAGCAGACCATCAGACCGGTCCATCAGGTCCTCCGTATACTCGTGGAGCTCCTCATCCGCAATCACCTGCGTGTGGTCACAGCAACCGTCCAGTGTCACATTCATCATCAGGATTACACGTCCCATATGCAGCCTCCTTTTGTCTACATTTTATCATCCAAAAGCAGGCCCAATTTCTCATGGATTGCTCATGTGCACAGTACGGGCCAGACCGAGTACTTAGTAAAACAGGGGATGGTAAATTTAAACAATTCCGCCCGTTCGTTAAGAAGAAGGCAGCCGACCAAAAAGCCGGCTGCCTTTAGATGGGTTTCATTGAGCTATCGTTTCCGTTTGTTTAATCATGTTTCTAGATAGTAATAAACATTAATATCATCCTCCCTATAGGCATTAATATCATCTCGTCGAAATGTCATTTGAACCGTATCTGGCTGCTCCCCTTTCATCACCGTCATTTCCAAAATAAATTTAGCCTCCAGAGTATCTGAACCTTGGATCGGTAACATTGTGTACGTTCGCGCACAAAAAGTTGTCATGGTATTTTTGATGAAGTGTGCTCATTATTTGAGGAATTAATTCGATTATCAACGCCTGTGCGGTCTAAGCGTGACCTTTGGATGAGTGGATCTTTCATATGTGGAATTATTAATTCAGCTCTTTCAACTTAGCTATATCTTCATCTGTGCGGTTTCCATATATTTTAATTTTAGACAGATGCGTTCTCAATCTTGTTAAACTCAGCAATAGTTAATGAAATATCCGCAGCTCCTAAATTTTCCTGAATTCGATCAAGGGTCCGCATGCCTGGAATAGGCACAATACATTCATCTTTATACAGAAGCCAAGCTAAAGATATTTGTGCAGGTGTCGCTCCTTTTATTGATGAAAATGTATCTAGAAGATCAAGTAATGCTTGGTTGGCAACGATATTTTCTTTATCAAATCGAGTAATTACTCTTCTGACGTCATCCCCAGTATATTCTGTAGACTCACTGTAATTCCCCGAAAGAAATCCACTGGCTAAAGGAGAAAAGGGAACCATTCCAATTCCTAATTCTTTACAAGTCGGTAGGACGCTTTCTTCAACATATCGTTCCATCATCGAATATTCACTTTGAAAGGCTGTAAGCTGTGTAATATTATTTGCTAATCGGATCTCATCTTCACTGACTTGTGACAATCCCCACCCTTTAATCTTACCACTCTCAATTATTTTGCCTTCACCAAATGCCACTTCTTCTACAGGAATTTCAGGATTGATTCGATGCAAATAGAAGAGGTCAATTTATTCTGTATTCAGTCGCTTAAGTGCTCCATCTATAGCTTTTTCTACTTGCTTTTCCACATCTCCATTTTCCCTATAGACTCTAAACTTTGTTGATATCCTTACTTTGTCACGTATTGGATGCAATGCTGCTCCAACCAATTTTTCATTTTAACCTTGTCCATAACTAAATGCCGTATCAAAGAAAGTGCATCCCATCTCACTTTAGATATTTCTCCGTTCATACCATGAATGCCATCCATTTTTCATCATTCTTATTCCTTGAAACGGGTCGATCGTTGAAATATAGCTAATGACGATTCTCCACTAATCTGCCCGATAACGTAATGAAGCTGCCGATCACCGCCGACAGCTTCTTCCTGGTCGTTTATTCAACTATCGTTTCCCGTTAACGCAATGGGGCACTCGTTCTACTCTTATAGTCCAGACGAATTAGCCCCTTTGGTTTTCAGCCAAGTGATCATGGTGTCCCTCCGGGTATCAAGACTGGCTGCTGTATCGAGTGACGTCTGATTCGTGTAATTAGGGGTCCAATTGATGTCAGCTCCTTTGGAGAGTAGCAATTCAGCCACCCGACGTTGTCCTCCATGGCTCGCTTGCCAGAACGCATAGTTTATTTCATCTGGAATTGATGACGAATCAGAACTTAAAAGTTCCTCAACCCGAGACATCAACCCTAGGGCCGCGGCGTGCCAAAGCTTATCGACACGGGCACCCTGCGCGACTAAAAGCCGAGCCACATTCCAACAACCATAACCAACTGCATTGTCCAATAGCGTGCCTTCAGCGATCGAACCACCAAGTACCCCAATGTCCGCTCCAGCATCAATCAAAGCTTCAGCCACGTCAACGTCGTCGCTGCTTGCTGCCCAGTGCAGGGGAGTCTCAGAATGCCATGAACCCGTAATCGGGGCATTGGGGTCGGCACCCGCATCGACTAGCATTTTAACGATCATCGGGCCATTGGGAAAGTAACCTGGCCAGTCAGTGACCGCATGAAGAAAAGTACTTAACTCACCCTTATCATTTACGATCCTGGCTGACGCAAGCATAGGGTTTTCATCGAGGATGCGACGCAGCGCCTCTACATCCCCCACGCGAATCATACGGGTGACCGACACGACAATCGGATCATTGTCTTTCATTGTCTCCATGTTTTCCTCCCCTTCACTCTTTTTTAATATAGTTGCCATCAGAGAATGAACTACTTCCATCATTCTATATTCTTCATCTATCCCCTGCTATGAAAGTTGATTTTTACTTTTTCACAATCCTGCCCTGTTCTTGTCGTCGGGTTTTGACAAAAACTTATATTTTGAAATCAAAAAAAGCCGCAGCTACGCGGCTTTTATGCGTGTATGTTCTTGTCGTCTTACATTCACTGCTGTCGGAGGACAAGAACTTGTACCGTTAAAGGACAGGAGTTGTGTCTTTAGCTGGTTGTTTGGTTCCAAAAAGGGGCCAAATTGATCGATAGAACCTCAATGACTTCTCCAAACATCGTTTCCACTGAGCGATCTTGAGGGTTCCGGCTCCACTGCAAAGCCGATCCGAATATGCCCCAACTGATAACAAGTGCCATGGCTTTCAATTTTTGTTGCGATAAGCCCTGTGTGTCCACTTCATTTATTCGTTTAAGCAGGAATCGATGAAGATCCTGATGCATGGCATTTTCAAACATCGCTTCAAACTGCTTGTCTCCCGGCGTACTACATTGTTGAAACTGCAAAAGAAAATCGAATATGGTTTGAATAAGAATTCGCAAATTGTCCGCATTGCATCTTGTTTCTTCCGACAGCCTATCCCTTATAGACATTTGGAATTTTTCCGTCATCCAATATTTAAGAAAGTCATATTTATCCTGAAAATGCGCATAAAATGTTGTTCGATTTACGACTGCTTGGTTCGTGATATCGTGCACAGAAATGGAATAGACGTTTCTCTTTTTCCCAACCAAATCGTTAAAAGCCTGCACGAACAATTGACGGGTTCTTTTAACACGCGGATCCTCGGGATTTACCGACAGTATATCCCCCTCTTTCTCTAGAACTCAAATAACAGACAATAGGACTAAAATGTCGGGAACACAACAAAAACAGCTTTTTGCAGGTTGTTCGCACGGACTCAATCCTTTTAACTTTTACTTATACGATTATGATTGCACAAGCAAAATCGTATGGCAAGAAACTCTATATCTGATTTGCAAACGAAAGGATGAGCGTAGAAATGATTGTTGTTACAGGGGCGAGTGGAAAATTAGGCCGGAAGGTCGTAGAGGAACTTCTCAAACGTGTTCCTGCTGGGGATATTGGTGTAAGTGTCCGCGATGTGAGCACAGCACAAGATCTAAAAGAACGCGGAGTTCGTGTTCGGCAAGGACATTTCGATGATTCCGAAAGTCTTCTTCACGCATTTGAGGATGCGTCTCAAGTTCTTATGATCTCGTCCCACTCCTTGGGAGAGGTTGCTGTTCGTCAGCATCAAACCGCAATCGAATCGGCCAAGAAAGCTGGCGTTAAACGACTGCTGTACACTAGCCAAATGTTTTCATCTGCAACGTCGCATTTTTCTCCCATGAACGTTCATGCTGCAACAGAAGAAATGCTACAATCTTCAGGAATGGCGTTCACGTCGCTGCGAAACGGCTTTTATGCCGCATCAGCGATCATGTGGATGGGTGATGCCTTGAAAACAGGGGAATTGATTGCTCCGGAAGACGGTCCTGTTGCCTGGACCACGCATTCCGACCTGGCTGAGGCCACAGCGGTAATCCTGACAGAGCAGAGATATGACGGACTAACACCTTACCTTACGGCTTCTGAAGCGATTGACATGGATAGAATCGCAGCGATTGCTTCCAAGGTCTTGGATCGGCCGATTCGGCGAATGGTCGTATCGGATGATGAATATCGGAACCACTTGATATCCCGAGGACTGCCGGAAGCGATGATCGGTATGCTTACGGGGATGTTTCAAGCAAGCCGACAGGGAGATTTCTCGCAAACCAATCCCGCTTTAGAGAACCTGATTGGCAGATCCCCAGTGAATTTTACAGATTTTTTAAAAGACTCGATTTCTCAATAACACTGTTAACATTGACTGTTTTGGAACATCGGATAAGGGGTGTCCACTATGGATGCCCTGATCCGTATTATTTATATGGATGCCTTTAAATATCTTCCTAAGCTATCGTTCCCCGTTAGCTTTGCGACCAACAGACTACAAATTCATTCGATATACCACAGCCTCACCGAGAAAATCTTTTCTGGTCAATCCTTTTTCTCCGAGCCATATCCGATAATTCGTTATCGTACCATCATGTGAAATGATGAATATCTTTTTATGGCTTTCCCCGATCCAATCTAATAGCCGCGTAGCATATCCTTCAAAAATATCTTGTTCGATCCTATTGATCCCTTCTTCCCAGCAATCCAAATTGAAATCAAGAATTTCAGTATTTCCATACAGATTTGTAATTTCAGTTTTAGTAAGGATGTGATCACAAGCTAAAAAAGCAAGCTCGGGGTTCTGAGGAAACATTCTCGGACCAACCAATGGAGAAATTATGAATTCCATGTCATTTTTTATAATAATTGCTGTCTCAATTGTACGTTTAGTTGGACTTACAAGAACTAAATCATCAGGATCCATTTTAATTTCATTTCGTATCTGCGTTACTTGAAATTTACCGTACTCTGTAAGACCAGGATGCAGAGTATTCAACCGATTTGGATAATCGTTGAGATGCTCTCCATGACCGTGCCGAATGAAAATGAATTCCATTATTCGCCCTCCATCAAATCCGATATTAGGTATTCTATGAACGCGGCTATTAAGCGTGTAAGATCTTATCGTCTTACAAATATAAAAAAAAGGCAACCACCCCAGGTCGCCTTATTAATACATAAGTAAATCCTGATGCCTACGTTGAACAAGGAAAAGATGTTTAGCCGAGATTTTTTAGTGCCTGTATACTTACGTCGTCCAGCTTGGTCGCTTCTTCTTCGCTCAGTTCTATGTCAATGGAATGCAGATTCTCAAAGAAATGCTTCTCGTTCTGCGTGCCCACGATCGCCGAAGTCAGACCCTTCCGGCGTAGCAGCCAACTAATTGCGATTTGCGAGAGAGTGGCATCCTTGGCTGCGGCTATTTCCTCCAAGAGACGGATTAGGTCCACAGTTTTCAGCAGATTTTCTGATTGGAATAAAGGCCTCTCCTTGCGAAAATCCGTAACTTCTTTGCCTTTGTGGAAAATCCCGGTCAAAATCCCCTTAGCAAGGGAGTTGTAGCTCATGATGCTGATATCGTTTTCCAAACAATAACCAAGCAATTCGTCTTCGATACTGCGCTGGAGCATATGATACTCAGGCTGAATCGCGTCAACCCGTCCATATTGCATGGCCTCCTTCAGCTGAGCTAGAGAGAAATTGGATACACCGATTGCGCGAATAACGCCTTCTTCTTTCAACTTGCTCAGCTCACCCATAGATTCCTCGATCGGGATTTCGTTACTGGGCGTATGGATGTAATACAAGTCGATATAGTCCGTATTCAGCCGGAACATGCTTTGCCACAGGGCCGTACGGATATCTTTGGGCCGTAGGTGATGAGCGCTAACCTTCGTTGCGATTACGCATTGTTTTCTTACATTGACTAGGGCTTTTCCTACAATAAACTCTGAGCGTCCTGCCCCATAGAGCTCAGCGGTATCGAACGAAGTTACACCGTTATCAAAAGCCTGGCGGAGAAGCCGGATATTGTCCTCTTCGGGCCTCAGCTCCCAGCGAGTCAATCCGCCTGAGAAGGCGTTGCCTCCTCCCAGTTCCATTGCGCCGTACGTAATGCGGGACACTTCCATGTCTGTTCTGCCGAGTTTTGCGTACTTCATTAGACTTCCACTCCTTTCTCGAATCGATATGTACGGAAAAAAAACGATATGCGTTGAATCGGAAAATGACTATTTACGATTCTATATTTTCATATTCGCGAATCGATTAAGCTATCCTGCCTGTTAGCTTAAGTATCCCGATTTTGTAGTCACGTTTTAAGCGCCAACCTCGTAATTGTTGATCCGAATCAGTTACGCCTAACCACACATGTTCTTATCTTTCTCGGCTAACGATATATGTTCTTTTCATCGGGTTTTGACAAGAACTTATATCTTTAAAACAAAAAAAGCCGCTGCCACGCGCGGCTAATAAGCGTTTATATGTTCTTGTCGCTTTACATCCCAGCTAACTCCTCTCATGACGGATCGCTACAAATCCATCCATGAGAGGCTTGAGTTATGCTGTAATCGTCATTTCCAACCTGTACTTAAAAGCGAAAACGGCATTACTGAATCATCACCTAGATAGTTCAACAACCTTGGTGGCAACGTTGTTCACAAATTCGCTGTCATGCTCTACAAACAGAAGCGTCGGCGTGTATTCGAGCAGCAGCTCTTCAATTTGCATGCGGGAGATGACATCAACGAAATTAAGCGGCTCGTCCCAAATATATAAATGGGCTCTTTCGCTGAGGCTTCTAGCGATCAATACCTTCTTCTTTTGACCGCCGCTGTAGGTCGAGATATCCTTTTCAAATTGCAGTCTCGAGAAATCAAGCTTTCGCAATATCGACTTAAACAGGCTTTCATCAATCCCGCGGCTTTTCGCATATTCGGACAAATCCCCTCGAAGGTGGGACGTATCCTGGGCTACGTATGATATTTTTAGCTGGGCGTCCTTATGGAACCCTCCACTGTATGGGATACCCTCGCCGCAGACCAGCTTCAAAATACTGGACTTGCCTGAACCGTTTGCACCAGATAGCGCAATCCGCTCCCCTTGTTCAATCTCGAAAGTCACGCCTTCACATACCGTATTCGACCCGTATGAAACCGATATGCGGTCCAGCTCGGCGATGCGCTTTTTGTAAAATGGTAGCGGAGAAATTTGGAGACTCTCCGCGTTCTCGATATTCTTGAGGAGCTTACTTTTCTCCTCAATGGCAGAGAGTTGCCGCTGCTCGATTGCTTTCGAGCGTTTCATCATTTTGGCTGCCTTATGACCGATATACCCCTTGTCCACTTTGGAGCCGGAATTTCTCGTTCCGTTTTTGGTACTTTCCACTTCATGCGACCAGCCGCTCGTCCGCTTGGCGGAATCCGATAAGCGTTGAACGTCCCGTTTCAGCTTTTCGTTCTGAGCCAGCTCGAATTGGTCCTGCCTCTGCTTGTTCTCCCACCATGTCGAGAAATTCCCCTTCTGGATTTCGATATTGGTTTTGTTGATGGACAAAATATGATCGACGCAGCGATCCAGAAAGGCCCGGTCGTGGGAGACCAAAATAAACCCGTTCTTTCGGTCGAGGTAATCGGCGACCAGCTTTCTCGCGTGCATATCGAGATGATTCGTCGGCTCGTCAATCAGTAAGAAACGGTTTTCCTTGATGAATAAGGCTGCCAGCAGCACCTTCGTCTGCTCTCCGTTCGACAAAGTATTAAACGGGCGGTACAGCACATCCTCCGATACCTTCAACCAGTTAAGCTCCCGAATCAGCTTCCAGTGAAGATAGTCCGGATAGACCTCGCCGATTACATCTATGGTAAGGTATTCCTTATGTTGTACCTCGAACGGGAAATAATCGAATTCGACGTTCGCGGATATGGTCCCGCTGTATTCGAGCTGCCCCTGCATCAGGTGGAGAAACGTCGTTTTCCCTCTTCCATTCCTGCCCGTAAATCCTAATTTCCAATCGGTATCGATCTGAAAATGGACGTTCTCAAAAATGTTGTCGTAACTACCCTCATAGGCAAACGTCAGGTTCGAAACATAAATCTGTGACATCAAATCGACCTCCAGCTAAGTGTTGGCGGGAAAAATAAACCTATCCCGCCCGTTACACGGAAGCCAAGAAAAAACGCCGAAAAAACACCAGTCCAACCAGTGCTTCTCGGCGCTCACGTAACCCGACCATACAATAAATAAACCGAGCGTCATCCATTCAAAAATCGCTTGGCAGATGTATATATGGGGGATAAAGCTCCGGTAACTGATTGTTTATTCGGTGAACCATGCCAAAAAAACGGGGATATGACAGGTTCACTTGAACATCCACAACCTCTAATTCCGACATCGCTTTATCCCTCCCCTCGAGATCTCATGAATATGAACACAACTTAGCATATCCGTTCACCGGGGTCAAGAATCCGTTTCCCTAGAAAGCAAACTGTTTCATAAAACACAATCATTGAACCGCCTAAGCGGAAGCATCAATCCAAATTCAATGTTACGATTAACGGTAGATGGTCTGAGGCTGCTGGTATCTTGTTAATGACTTCAACGGAAGTAACATCTATATTCCGACTAGTGAAAATGTAATCAATCTGCAAGACGGGATGTGACGATGGAAACGTATTGCAAGGTGTTTTTGCCGCCATATGACAATCCTGAACAATTCCCGCTATGGTGCTCCATGCTTTACCCCCCCGTTTCATATTCCAATCTCCCGCGATGACAACAGGCGAACGATCCTCCTTAATTTTGCCCGCAATAAATTCAATTTGTTTATTACGTCTGCGTGGATTCAGACTGAGATGGGTGACATACATTTTGAGTGGCTTATCATTAATGAGTACATCAGCTTCCAATAAAGATCGGCCTTCGATCATACCGGATTTCATAGGATGGTTTTTCTCCGACACAATGGGATAACGAGACAAAAGGACATTTCCGTACTGTCTAATCATGGTACGATTCTTTTTCTTGATGTTGATCGCCGCACCAAAAGCCGCATTCATCTTTAATCGTCCGGCTAACCATGATACTTGATCCAAGTAATGGCTTCTTTTGGAAAAATGTCTGTCGACTTCATTCAGAGCGATAAGGTCAGGTTCACTTTCTTCTATCGCTTCGGCTATTCTGTTCAGGTTTAATTTTCCATCCGTCCCTTTCCCATGATGAATATTGAAAGTAACAACCTTTATCTGCAATTCAATCCCCTGTCTTTCTCTTTTGAAATGAATCTGCCACATCAATAATACAACGATGCTTATTGCGGTATCGCTGCCGATATCACTTCATGCGATAACGCAATGCTCAATTCCATGGGCATTACACTTACATTTTGAACGTAGCTATGGCCAAAATCGTGGATGATTCCCTTGTTATTCTTGACAACATATTCAATCATCAGACATTTACGTATTGTCAAACATATGAATTACAGAGGTACGACTGATAGATTCGTGGCATCCGGAATTACTGTTTTTCAGTACATCCAAAATCCAATGACTTGGAAACCATCCTCTCTTGACCCATTAAAAATGGTATCTCGATACAGACTCTTCATGAACTGCTAATCCGTATTATGGTTCAATGATTTGTCTGCCCACATTCACATCGTCTACCTTCCATTTGTTATCAACAAATTTATAGAATACATAACGATCAACGAGCTCGAGATTGATAGGACCACTTTCAAAGTAAGCAGATTGGTGCATTCTCGCCGCTGTCGTGCTGCTGTAGGTAATATCGGCCATTTTTGTTAGTATAGCGTTATTTTTAATGCCATTACTGTAAATGATCTTGTTTATATATGAGTCAGTGAAATAAGGGCTGAAGTATGTTCGAATTTGCGAAAAGCTTGAGAGATCGGTGGCTTCATTTATCTTTGCATTAAGTACATTTATTCTCTCCTGACTCATTCTCCAAGACTTGAGCGGCTCTGTATGGATAAAGACCTGTTGCAAACCGATCGTAATGGTTGCTTTTCGTTCTAGTTCGGACCATAGCGCTGTACCGCCAAAGGCTTCAGCAAAAGCACGTGCAGGAACATAGGTTGTTCCCTTATCCATTCTTGCTGGCACATCAAGGCTGAGAGCAGCGTTATTTAATAAAGCAGTACGAGAATTAACAAGCAGCAATAGCTCTTGTTTGCCACGAATAACCGTAATGCTTTTTTTTGCCTGGTTCCAAGTCACTTCTGAATTGAATCTCTCTGAAACAGCACGTAGTGGAATAAGCAATCGTCCATTTTCAATTTTTCCATTGTCAACCGTATTCGAAAAATTATTGGCGAAGCTTATCGCGGGATTACCGCTTAGTAAGGTACACACTAAAGAAAGTGTTAATGCGATTTTTGTTTTTTTCATAGATGATTACTCCCACGGTTCTATTATACTTTGGACCCTAGCTCAATTCTGTAGTCAAAACTTATTTGCGATACCTCTTTTCAGTTAGGTAAACGCAATCCTAATGGATAATGTTGCAGATTTATTATAATATACCAACTGTATCAATTGTTCTTTTGGTGTAATTGGTGTAATTGGTGTAATTGGTGTAATTGGTGTAATTGGTGTAAACAGGTTTGATTCGCGAGCTCCTGACATCATGAGAACCTCCTCCTGATTTCAATTCATTTTCCGATACAATAATGCAAAAACGTCCCGGCACCGATACTCCTTCGGTACAGGGACGTTTTTATTAGTTAATCGCCACTTGGCTTGTTACTTGCCCAGATTTGCGCTCCACACCTCAATAAGTGCGTTAACGCTCCGATTGAGCGTGGTTTTTGCTTGATCAGAAACCTCTTCCTGCTTCTTCTCTTTATTCAGCTGCTTCAGCAAATTCTCCAGATGTTTGATCCCCTGCTTCCAGTCCGACTTATTCTTGCTGACCGCATCGGCTGCATGCTCAAGCTCCTTATCCAGCAGCTTCGAGGTCTTCTCGTCTAACTGTCCGGCTGAGCCAAACCATTCCAGCAGCTTACCGATAGCAGGAGCGTTAATGGGGGCAGGGAGAACCGTGAAATTGTCGTAGCTCGTTTCATTCATAAACGTCCGCATGCCGACCTTACCGTGTGTGAATGGATTGCCGCTGCGGTCCGTATAGTCGATAAGCGGCTTACTCATATCATCGACATACACTTGGATGCGCGCACCTTGCGCAACGACTTTTACATGCTTCCATTCGCCTGTTTTCACTTCAAGCGGCGCCCCTGTCAAATAGGTCCAGCTGTAATTCAGCTTGCCGAGATGAACGCCCTGTTTGTTCAGATACGCGACATATCCCTGCACGAAATCCGCATTGTTCTGATTCAGCTCCTTGCCGTGAGCCGGGTTGCTCGCCCGAAACAGAATGCCTCCGTCACCGGTATCGCTAATCAGCTTGATATCAGACTCCACGCTGTAATCCGACCAATTGGCATCTCCGATCAAGGTTTTCCCGAAGCTGCCGACCGCTGCTTGATATTCGCCGGTATGAGCAACCTTCGGTTCGACCGGATTCTGATGAATGCGTATTCCTTGGAAGTCGAATTCGCCTTTCACGGTTTCGATCTTCAAGGTATGTGCGCCCGCCGGGAGATAGATGCCTTGCTTCGTTGTTGTCGCCCAGTTCTCCCAGGTGACGGAATTCGGAATATCGACTTCACCGGTTAGATCGGTTGCGTCGTCGAGCCATAGCCGGACCTTCGCACCGTCCATCGAGGTAGCGGTCACGAAATCGACGTTGTACACGCCGGCCTTGGCAATATCTACGTTGTAGGCCAACCATTCGCCGGTAGCGTTCCACCCCACATTGTAGCTGCCGCCCGCATTCCGGCGGATGTCGACCGCATCATTCCGGTATTCCGTACCGATATTAGCGGGAGTCAGATCATGGTATCCCGTACCTTCGCCGCCTGCCTTATAATCAACTGCCTGGATGAATCCGGGCAGCACATGCGGCTTATCGAACTGGCTGAGCGACAGTCTCGTCATGTCAAACTCGCCTTTGACAATTTCCACCTTCAGTTCATGATCACCGGCCGGCAGCCTAATACCAGATTTCGTCACCGACTTCCACTTATTCCAGTCGCCGGAAGAAGGAACGCCCAGTACGCCTGTCAAATCAGTTGTGTCATCCAACCATAGCCGGACTTGTGCATCCGTGGACGTCGTAGCCGCCCACAAGTCGAGATCGTACAGTCCCTCTTGCGCAACGTTTATGTTGTACTTCAGCCATTCGCCTGTTTGATTCCAGCCCACGATTTGATCACCGGATGCAGCGGATCGAATGTCGACGCTATCGGTGCGGTATTTGCCCCCAATGTTCGCAGGCGTCAAATCATGGTAGCCTACACCTTCACCGCCGGGCTTGTAATGCTCGGCTTCGATGACGCCGGGTACCGGTATCGGCTGATCCGTCCTCGTCATCGCTATACTTGCAAAATCAAATTCTCCGCGGACCGTCTCGGCTTTCAACGTATGCTTGCCTGCCGGCAGGGTAACACCGGATTTGCGCACCACATTCCAGATGTTCCAGTCACCGGTCTTCGGAATGTCTACGATACCTGTTAGATCCGTCGTATCATCCAGCCATAGCCGGATCTGACCACCATCCATCGTAGTAGCCACTTTAAACTCTGCGTTATAGGTTCCCGCTTCCGCTACGTCAATGTTAAACTTCAGCCATTCGCCCGTCTGGTTCCAGCCGACGTTGTAACCGCCGCTGACCGGATTGGAGCGGATGTCGACCGAATCTCCCCGGTACTCGCCGCCGATGTTTTGGAGTGTATTATCATGATAACCGACACCTTCGCCACCGGAGATATAGTGGACTGTGCCAATCGTACCCGGTATCGGATGATACGCGTCGTAAGCTTGCTCCTCCTCGGCAATGTCGCTCTTCACGCTCCAGAAGCCTTCATACCGATTCCAGCCGTCATCTTGGCCATCATCGAAGTTATCATAGAGAACCGGAACGTCCACGTGTCGGTGGAACGACAGCTTGTCTAGCGAGGCTGTGCCCGTTACGGCAGTCAGCTTCAAGATATGCTTACCTGCCGGCAATTCTACTCCATTCAGCTGTGCGGTTAGCCATTCTGCATCAGCAGCGTCAGTGTCACCTGTCAGTTCAAACTCGCCCAGCGGCTGTCCACCATCCAGGGTGAGCTGCACTTTGCTGCCCAGTGCTGCATCTGCATAAGAGAGATCGATATCGTATTTGCCTGTTTCCGCGATGTTCAGCCGGTATTGCAGCCATTCGCCTTTTTCGAAAGCGGTAATATGTGAGGTACTGTCATCTGCTTTGCCCGTATCCACGCCATCTCCGCGGTAATCGCCGATTGTACCCGGCGTCTGTTCGTGATACCCGACCCCTTCGCCGCCTGACAGATAATGAACTGCCTCGACTTGACCCGGCACCGGTTTCGCGGCATCAAAATCGCTGCTTCCGTTTACGTCGTTGCTGAAAGCGACATAACCGAAATTAGCCTTCGCGTTCTCTGTGACGTAACCGATACTGCCGCCGCCAAGCTTCACGTTGCGCGTCTGCTTCAGCATGCCGTCGACGTAGATTTTGAACGTGTCCCCTGCTTTCTCAACCCGGATATTATGCAGTTTTGTATAATCGTACCCTTCCGGAAGCGTGCTCTCCTCCCATCCCTGATCGGCGCCGTTCACCCGGAACTGTGTCTTCAGAGAATTGCTCGCCGGATCTAACAGCGCTGTGCCGAAATCGTTATCCCCCTTGTAGGAGAATACGGCCCCGAGCCGCTGGCCTTCGGTATTGCTGGACTCAGCCAGCTGCAGGTTAAATTCTGCCGTATAGCTGCTTCCGGCCGCAGCAGTGGTCAACAATCTGCTTGTACCGGCAGCTTGCTGACGCAGAAGTCCGGAATCGATGCTCAAGCCGACACCGTCCGCATTCGTCCATGCCGTGCTGAGTTCCGTACCATTGAACCGGTCCTCGAAATCCGGCATCTCCGGATCCGGCTGGTCGGTTGCCGTCGGTCCGAGCACTGACATTTTATCCCCGTTGAACACGATCCGGTCCATCCCCATATGGCGAAGAGGTCCGACAATGCCCTTTCCTTCGAGATTGTGGTAAATAATATAGCGCGAATCCAAGTTCGGGCCAACGACGACCGTATTATGGCCAAGACCGACTGTCGGACCTTCCGTACTGATCAGAATCGGGTTATCGGTATCTCGCACGAATCCCGTGAGCGGGTTTGTGCTGACAGCGTAGTCGACCCGATAGCCTTTGCTGAATACATGGTTGCCGGTATACGTCATATAGTATTTGCCGTCTCGCTTGAACAAGGTAGATCCTTCCGTCCAACCGTTCATGCTTGCACCTGTTTTGACGCTGGTGCCGATCGTCGTCGGCGTAGGCATTTCAGCCGCGAGAATGCCCTCTCCGTTCGCATGATAGAAATACCACTTGCCATCATCGTCAATGAAGACGTTGCCATCGATCGAATGGCCCAAATTTCCCGTCTGCACCGTGAACGGACCGGTCGGGCTCTCACTGCGCAGCACGTAATGACCATTGCCGGCAGGAGAGGTATACATGTAGAAATATCCGTTCCAATAAACGACTTCAGGAGCGTAGGCTCCCTTCGTAACCGGGTCGGTTGCGGCCAATCCTCCATAGCTCCAGTGGACAAGGTCTGGCGAGCTCCACACTTTGACTCCGATATCGGTATCTCTCGTGCTCACATATAAATAATATGTACCGTTAAACTTCAACACGTAAGGGTCGCCAAGTCCATATTGTCCCCATTCATCCGGCAGTGTTGTCGGATTCTTATAGGCGAATGCCGCCTGAGGGGCAATCAAGAGCAGCACACACAGCACGACCGCAATACTTCTTTTTAAGTTCAAACTTATCACCTCATCGATTATATTAAAACGCTTTCATAGATGAATGATCGTATAGATTTTCACCTGCCACCGATATCTCATCACCTCAATTCATACAATATATTTGTAATATATCGCGAGTATATCGGCATTTTCTATGCAAAGTCAACGTTTTTCTCCAATATTCTTGAATCGTTTAATTAAATATTCACTTTATCGGCATTTAATACAATATTATTGTATTAAATGAGAGAACGATGAAGATTGCGCGGTTGCGCAAATCGATGACACGCTTTACCCCATTGTGAGACTTATTGCCTTTATTAATTATTGGTCTAGCATCTAGTTAACATTTTTGTTTGGATGGTATGCATGTGTCCAACCCCTCCCCCTTTCAAGTTCATATAGTACTAGTAAATGATAAAAGGAGGTAGTACAATGGCCACCTTCATTAAAACCATAAAAGGTGTCACCAAATTCTGTGGGAACACTAGTATTCAGAGTAAGAATTTCGGAAAACTCCATTTAAGGGTCGTTCTTGTTTCAAAGGTTGCGGCGAATGAGATCGAGGCTGTTACAATTCTGAAGATGGGTAATAAAAACCTGGCAACGATAAGAACAAAAATAATCAACGGGAATGTTGTTAGGCAAAAGGCAGCTTTTGGCAAGGGATTTTTGCCGGGTATTAGGAATCTAATGCTAAAACAAACCAGAAGAAATAATAAAACGGTTATTAGTGGACTCATCAATGGAGAGCGGATCAAAGCTTTTACTCCAGGATGTAAATGTAAACGATGCAGCTGCGGTTCAAAATCCATACAGTTACAAAATGGTACGAAACTCAATTTCACGATCAATAAGAAGCTAGATTGCGCTTTAAAACGGCTTTTTGCGAAGTTTAATTTGGAAATGGCTGCAGCAATCAAAAAGTTCGGAACCTCTAACCCAACATGTCTTGAGGAATGCAATAAAATTGCGCGAAAATGTAATGATGACTGCTTTTTTGATAGCGTGTGTGCGCCTGCTTGTGAGGCCGCTAGAGCCGTGTGTGTTATTACAAGATGCCTCTAACAGTTAATAACTTTCGTTTGTTGAATGAAGTCAGCCGATTATTTATGATCTATACCCTTAGCGTAATAAAAAAATGGAGCAGTTGCCCGCGGGCAAGACTGCTCCTTTATTTGTTGAACTAAGGTATCCCGTAGTTTACCGCTCATAACTTCCGGCTTCCGTAATTTCACCTGATTATAGTAATCCCGAAAGCGTATCTCCTGAATTCCACTCTATCGTCGCAGTCAGACGATCACGCGGTAGTGAAGATGATACGTTAGCAGCGTTGATCAGGTTAGCCATCTCAATAACGCCCTCCAATTTTCAGGTTCCAACGTGACCAAGGCTTGCCCCTCAGAACTTGAATAAAGAAACATCCATTGCTATTTTTATTTCATTTTCGTAGCTCGTTACTTGAAATTTGCCGTACTCTGTAAAACTAAGATGCGGAGTATTCAACCGATTTGGATAATCGTTGAGATGTTCTCCCTGACCATGCCGAATAAATATGAATTCCATTTTCCGCCCTCCAAACGGCAAATTCCATATTAGGTATTCTATGATTGTATTGAGCAATTCTGCCCTTTAGTTTAACTAAAACAGCAGCCGATTACTTGCCGGCTGCTGTTGTGCATTAGCTTATAAATAAAAGCTGCAGAAATCAGAGTAAGTTAAAATTGAATAATCGTGATTCTATTTCCGTCTGGATCGCATACTTGAAAACGGTCCCCACAGACATTCTCTTTTACGTCTCCGATTACTTTTATGCCTTCTTCTTGTAATACTTTGAAAAATCCCTTAACGTCCTCGGTAATCAATTCGAACATCGGTGGGGGTACTTCTTTGGAGACTTTCCATGGCTAGTACTTACTCGCACGTGGCCTTATTTTATATTGCTCACTAGAAAAAGCGGCGGCTTTTGCCTAAGTCGTGCAAACAGATAGGTATCTGCACAGTCCTGAACAGAATCTGAAGCGTAATGTATGTGAAGAAAGGAGGTGGATCCAAACGACCGGTATGAGGAATGCAGATCGTTGAAAAACTTACGCGAGCTAGAAATATGAATGGTTTTATACCTTTGCGAAACAATTGGAGGTAGATCTAGTGAAGAAGGTAAAATATAAAATGGGGAAATTGGGAAAGTACGAATTCATGAAGAAATATAAAATGATACGCATATTTTTGCCAGACACTCGAAAAGCAACTTTGTCTAACATTAAAATAATGCTGACATTGTATGGATCAGTTTACTTAAAACCCGATGAGGGAACGGGTGGTCATGGGATATATAAAATCACGAAGGGCAAGAATAGCTTTATTTTACGTACCGGTTCGAATTCGCGTATTTTCAGCTCATTAAATGACTTATATACTCCAATTCAAAGTATTCTAATTAGGGATAAATATATTGTTCAAGAAGGAATTGAACTGTTAAAACACAATCATCGTCCGTTCGATATTAGAGTCATGGTACAAAAGAATAGAAAAGGAACATTAGATGTTACTGGGATTATTGGAAGACAAGCGAAACGTAATAAAATAGTAACGAATTTTCATTCTGGAGGAACTCCCTTACCTATAGATACCTTACTTAAATCATATCTGAGTGGCGAATCAAGGAAAAAGTATATTCAAATCATTGAGAGATTAGGGAAAGATGCTAGCACTGTTCTTGGTGAAAAATATAGAAGTAAACGAGCTTTCGGAGTAGATATAGCCATTGATAACAAAATGAAACCCTGGGTTTTGGAGATTAATACCAAGCCTGATATGAGCATCTTTAACACTTTGAAGAACAAAACGATGTACCACAGGATACTAAGCTACTCAAAAAATAAAGGGTGAGCAGTAGGTTAGGATGCAATTCTCTCATCTACAGATATGCGTCCGTATAACTTTGATGAATAAATAATGTCTTGTTTTTTATTCATCACGTTTTCTGCATCACCTTATCGGGAACCGGAACAGGTTCTTATCCGTGAAGGTAAATGTATATTTCGGATGGTATGAACCACATGGATTTGTTAGCAGCTGAGTCGCCTGACATTGTCGAATCTTTTTTGTATCGCTTCCAGTCCTTTGTTCCACGACTGAGTGAAACGATCTTCAATGGTTATTTATACTTCACCTGTTATGGGGAACATAATGAATCCGCATCTTGATGTCCTGCTCGTAGTCCCCGAACTGCCGGCCAAATATACTCATGCCTCCTTTATGATCAGCATTCGAATCCACTCCGATCTGCAGGCGCAAATACGGACGACCTTCCAACTGAAGATCACCGATACCTACACCCGATACTTTTTTCATGTCCATTGTTGTTCGGCCCCCTTCGACCCGCCATGTTTTCAAGAGGCCGTATTGCGTCATCCTATCGAGCCACCAGGAAGGGTTAAGTCTGCCGCGGTGATCTCCGAAATCTCCCGGGCTCGTCCACATTCCGATTTCAATTCCGTTCACCCGGACCGATATATCCGACAGCCACTCGTTATCGAAGTTGGGTGCCTCCGAACAGAGTTCCATGGACAGCTCAAGCGATTTAATTGTAACGTTTAGCGGGAGCTCCAGCGGCATAATGTATTCCAAATAACCTTTGCTGAACCAAATAATCTGCGCATGTATATGCTTCGGATGGTAGAAGCTCGCCGGCTCGGAATCACGGATGATCATTTCTGTGTCGCTTGCCATACCGCAGGTAGGGTATACTTCGCAATCACTGTACAATCCAATCGGGATTTAGACCTCATACACGACGTCATTTTCCTTGCTGGATGGTATGGCCGGGTTGATGCTCATATGAATGTCATCATAAATGAGGGTGCATACCTTCATCGCCCCTCGAGCTGCAGGCTTCAGCTCCGTCGTGAGCAACTTGGCCGCCTCCAAAATGTTGACGTTGTTCGCCACAGTCGAAACCGGTAATTTGAGCGCTTCCGAAATTTCGATAATATTCATGCTACGGGTATAGAGCAACTTCAGCATATCCACCCTCGCCCGAGTGGACAATGCGTGGGCAACCTGAACCAACTGATCCGGCTCATACACATTCAAATCATATAACATACTAATCCCTCCTTCTTGTTCCGGCTCTGTTGATAGCTACAAAAGAGCCTAGGTTGTTTGTTTGGGACAACAGATGAGGATTCTATTGTTTTTCTTTCAAACGGTTTTATCGGACGTTATATTTCAAGTAACTTTCGTTCGCATAACCTGGGACAATCACTTTCGTGTGCGTAGTTTCTTCGATCAACTCCAAAAAGTAATGTAGTATAATTCTAGTCGAAATCAATTGATTGATTAAAATAAAAAATAGCTTTAAATGAACTATCCTGCCCGTTAGTTGATAAAAAGGCAGCCGACCAAAAAGCCGGCTGCCTTTAAATGTGGATATCAGATACCCCAAGACAAGTCTCGCATTTTCTAAAGCGATGAAATTGGCCTTTTTATGACCTTTGTACGCTTTTTCGTCTTCACTCATTCATTTACTATACGTTGGACATGTTTTCCAGTCCAAACCTCTGGCCGGTCAGTTTGTCAGGGTACCATTGCGTTCCTTCATCAAGACTTTACGGTCGCCATTCGGCCAGACGGTGGTCTTCGTAACCGTTCCGGTTGTCTGGTCGGTGACGCTGGTGGTTGTGCTTCCGTCCGCATTCTTAGTGGTCATGACAGGCGTGGTCGGGGCGGTCGAACCGGCAAGCTCGTTGTCAGAGCTGCTGCCGCCGCTGCTCGCATATACACCGACAGTCACAACGCAAGACGCTGTGTAGCTGCCGTCTGCAGTGGTCGCCGTAATCACAGCCGTGCCGGAGGCGTGAACACTCACCAGACCGTTCTCATCCACAGTAGCTGCAGCCGGGTTTGACGACCTCCACGTTACAGTCTTATTAGCTGCTTCAGCGGGTTCCACATGTGCGGTGAGCTGGACAGTAGAGCGCCCATGGTTGGTATACAATTGTGCACTGGTTAGGTTCAGGCTCACACCGTTGACTGGAATCGGTTGATTAAAGGCCATAATAGTGAACTCCACATAAGGACTTGCTTTATGAGTGTCTGTTTCGCGGTATCGAACCCAATATGTCCCGGGCCGCAGCTTAACAAGAGCATCACCTTCTACATTGAACCAGGTGCCCCCATTGTCGGAAGACCATTCCATGGAATCATTCACCCCGTTGATACGTCCATCATTGGCCCCAACCGCTGTTTCATTGACTTGCCCAAGACCTTCGGGCGCAGCCTTCGGTCCTCCTGCAACCATCGCTTTGAAATCATCGAAGTCTATGGAGGCATTGGCGTAGCCGTCGATACCGAACCGCTGACCGATCAGCTTGTCGCCGCCTGTGTGGCGGAAATTGTAATCCGTGGCCACCGGAACATCGTCAATATAGACGGTGTAAGTCTTGGCATCCCAGTTTGCTACCATTTTGATGTTGTACCATGTATTGTAGGAGACGTTTTGGACTGCTTTTTTGGATCCACCGTTCTGTACGATAAACTTACCGGAATCAAAAGCCGTGACCATGGAATAATTGTCGGTACCGCTATCATTTCTCATCATGGCGCCATTGGCGTACGGGAAGCTGCTGTTTAATCTGGCGCGATATTCGATGACGATGCGCTGATCCGGCTCAGCCTTTACCTCGCCTGTATATGGCAGGAGCAGGTTTGCCTTGCCCGAAGTAGCGGTTGTGGTCAGTCGAAGAAATTTATTCCCGTCTTCTTCCTGTACAGTTGCGGCGGCGCCATTGGTCAGATCTTCGGTGGTAATGCCATAAGGGTACTTGCCCACCGTATCGCCGGAGAAATCCCGATAAGCGTTATAGACAACGCCATCCTGCACGCTGTTAAGCGAACCTAACAGAGCCGCTTCCGCCTGAGCAAGTTTATCCAGTTCCCCGTCAATCTGCTCTTTGCTCAGATCCGCGTTGGAGGCCATCTCCTCCGCTTTGTCCACCTCGGCCACGAAGGCGTCATACTTGGATTGGCTATAGTTGCCTAGCCCATCGCCCAAAGGATAAGAGAAATTCGCCAGTCTATTGCGGAGTTGATTCACAATGTCATCAAGGCCCCATCCTGCAATAACTTCTACGGCTACAGTGGAAGGAATATCATGGCCATCCACCTTCAGGGTGACTGGCACTTGAACCGTGCCAAGAGAGCTGAAATCCATTCCCTCCGGCTTCCAGCTGACAACTTCCGCCGTCATCGACTCGCTATTGTAGACAACATCTACAACGCTGGGCCGATCAGGAGTCACTCCGGAAGGAGTCTTCACGGCTGAAACCACCTGAACCGTATCAGAAGCCTCGATTACCGTCAAATGGATTGCCGTTTTGTTGCCGTTGTATTCGGCTGTAATAAGAGCTGTGCCCGGTTTAACTGCGTATACCGATGGGATGACCGAGACAGAATCAATCCGGGCCACCGCGGGATCGCTGCTGGTATACTGAGCATCAGCTGTCACATTCCTCATTTCATAGTTGTTATAGCGTGCAGTTAACTGCAATGGGCTGCTTTTCTGTCCGCTGGTCAGGATGCTGTCCAATCCGCTCATGTCAAGGGACTGCACAGATTTAGGCTCTGCGACAACGGTTACCGCGGCCGTAGTCGTTTTCCCGTTATATGCCGCGGTGATTGTCGTACTGCCCGCCCCTACAGCCTTGACCTGACCCCCTTCGTCAATAACGGCTACCTTCGTGTCGGAAGAACTGAAGGAAGCACCTGTGTCAATAGCGGTATAGGTAGCGCCCGTTACCGTATACAGGGACAAACTACGGGTTTCGTTCAACCCCAGGGTGAATCCCGGAGATTCAAATAAAATTTCCGATGTATCCAGCTTGAATAGATCCATACTGTCGATCTCGGCCAGATTGTTACCCTTCGAGAAGAGGATGATGTTGTCGCCTTCCTTCAGGTAGACTTTCGCCGTGGAGGCTCCCCAACGATTCGGACCGGAATAGACGATGCTCAATTTGGTACCGGAGCTGCCGTTGACCGATAAGATATGGGAGGCTTCCGCTGCATTGGGGGAGTCGTTGGCATTGCGCACGGACAGCATATAAAATCCCGCATCCGGCACATTTACTGTAAACTGGGCGTAATCATTGGCGTTCTTGATGCCCGTGATCTTCATCCCGCCTGAAGCGGTGCTTTCCCGCCGGACAGCCGGATAAGTTTCGCCATACGGATCCTTCACCAGCAACGCATTTTCCGCTTCATAGCGCATCCGCATCGGCTCGCCGGAAGGCGTGGCAATCGGTATGTTCGGATCTACGGGCTCTCCCAGGTTCGGCGTATTGTCGTCGTTCCAGGTGAATTTCTGCGTGTAGACTTTGCGGGTCCAGCCTGATCCCGACCAGCGGGCAGCATGGTAAATGATCCAGTCCTCCACGCCGTCAGGAGATGAGACGATACTATGGTGGCCAGGGCCGTAAACACCATTGGCGCTTGAAAAGATTGGCTTATCCCGTTTTACCCAGGAGCCGGGGTTCATTACATCGTCGCCAATCTTGGCCGTGATCAGCCCGAGGGAGTAACTGTCTGTCCAGCTTCCGTTGGCGGAATAGATCAGATTGATGGTGTCGCCCTTTATCGTGACCTCGGGGCCTTCATTGATCCTGCCCGGAGACGTTTCCCAGTCATGTTCAGGCGTCGAAATGAGTACCCGTTCCGAACCGATGGTCCGTGGATCGCTCATCTTTGCGATATATAAATTTTGGAAGCTTCCGTCCGTTTCCTCCCACCCGGACCAAATGAAATAGTGATTCTCATTTACAGTCAGCACAGTGCCGTCAATTGCCCAGCGGTCGGTGGAATCGGTGATCTTTCCTTTGAACTCCCAGGTTCCTGTCATCGGATTATCACTGGCGTTCTCCAGTACGTACATGCGGTGGTTTGCGTTGGTTCCGTCATCGGCTGCGAAGTAAATATACCATTTGAATTGGCCATCGCTATCTCTGAGATAGTGCATTTCAGGGGCCCAAACATCGGAACTGTACATGGTGCCCTTAACCGGTGTCCAGGCTAGGCTTCTCTCGCCCGCATCAATGCCGGTAATGGTCTTCGCTCTGCGGATCATGATGCCGCTGCCATTGACAAATACATTGTAGTAATAGCCGTCCGTATGCTTATAAACCCAAGGGTCGGCCCCGGTTTGCATGATAACATTGTAGAAATCAGATACATCCTTTCCCCCCTGCCGGGATGCCAAATCGGATGCCTTATCCGCTCGATCCGGCGTCGACTCTGCCGCCATAGCCGCTCCATTCCATTGCGACAGCATCAGCAGCACTGCGAGACAAAACAGCAGATACCTGAATCTTTTTCTAGCCCATAAAACCGCTTTCAACATTACCCATCCCCCAGTCGCATTGATTTTTCCAGCCATGTCCTCATTCTACTTTCCGAGAAAATTTAAAAAATGTACTATCTTAAATTGTTTTTTGTAATCGTTTTAGAAAAGCCGAATATAAAAAGGACACCATCCCCGATTAAGGGATGTGTCCTGAAGGATAACCTTTACATACTCATTGTTATTATACTTCGATCCAAGGATATCCGGGTGACCATTACGGTGTAGTGGTGTGTCCGGCACAGCGGGCATAACCCTATTCTCCCGAAGGTTTGCGGTGGTTTAACAGCATCGGAATCTTTACGGTCACGGTTGTTCCCTGGCCGAAACGGCTTTCAATGGCGATCCCGTAATTGTCTCCGAACAGCAGCCGGAGCCTGTTATGGATATTGGATAGTCCGATGCTTGTAGCAGGTTGGCCATCTGGTGCAGACTCCGGGTACACCATGCCCAGTTTAGCCTGTAGGGAAGCCAATTGCTCCGGCTCCATTCCCTTCCCGGTATCCGTGATCTGGAAGCACACATCCCCATTCGCATCCATGCTTCCGGTAATCTGAAGCCCTCCCCCTTGATCCATCCGCTCCAGCCCATGATAGACCGCATTCTCCACAATGGGCTGAAGAATCATCTTGGGGGTTTTCATCTCCAAGAGTCCCTCTTCCACATCGATGTCGATGATATATTTATTCTCGTACCGGATGGCGATAATGTTCATATAAGCCTGAATACAGTCCAGTTCTTCCCTTATCCGCACAAGGTCATCTTTTTTTATACTGTACCGGAATATTTTGGACATGCAAGAAGCAATTTGCGCGATCTCCCTGCTTCCATATTCCAATCCGATGCTGCTGATGCAATTCAGCGTATTATAGAGAAAATGAGGGTTGATCTGGCTTTGCAGGGCTGAAAACTCCGCCTGCTTCTGACTCAGCTCGGATTCATATAATCTGGCCTGGGTATTGAACATATCCCTTGCCATCTCCTCCCTTTCATTGATCACCCGGTTAATGTCACAGGCCAGCATGCCTACCTCATTGGTAGACCGGACTTTAATGCGGAAGCCAATGTCCCGACTCCCCACTCTCTTCATATCCAGAACAAGTCCCATCACCGGGCGCATCAGATTGTTCATAAAGAAACTGCCCATGATAAGCATGCTTAGAATAATCCCAATTCCCACGATAATGCTGACTTTCCGCATGGGGTTCATATCCGAAGTAAGTTCTTGCACCGGAATCATACTCACAACCCGCCACCCGTCTGCCTGCTCCAAACCCTTGACCTGGACAAGAATATCTTCCCTGTCGATGGTTGTTTTGACCCCGTTAAGCAGGATGCCCTTATCCATAGACAGAACGTCCCTGAATAACGCGCCTCGGGCTTTGAAATTGGTGGAAGCAATCACCTCATCCCGGCTATTCAGAATGTACAAGGTGGAGTTGGGCGTTAGCTCCGTATTTTCCACAAGCCCTTGCATCTTTTCCATATTGACCAAAACGGTACAGTAACCTGTAATCTGGGAGAAATGGATTCCCCCGATGGCCTCCACAATCGGCGCTATATAAAAGAACTGTTCTGTTTCTGTTCTGTCATCTTTTAGAATCGATGTGAACATCCCTTTGTCCCGAAGCGAAGGATCATCCTTATACTTCTGGATAAAGGCATCATAACGATCGAGAAAAAAAATATCTCCGCTTGCTGACGCCAAGCTGTAGAGACGTCTACCCTGAATGTCATTAATTACAATTCCGTCCACATACGAATTAAAGGATCTCATATATTCCATGAGATCCAATGCATTTGGACCGCTATTAAACGCCCTTATGTAATCATCATCCACTACAGAAAATTCCTGAATCCGTTTGCTATTGACCGCAATGCTGGTGCTGACCCTGATATCACTAAACGCAGAATCAATTTTGCGGCGTGTTTGTTCAATCATCTGGTTACTGTAATGGGCGGCTCTCTTCTGGGTTAAATTCGAGAAACTATAATAGTAATAAAACTCCATGACAGTAAATATAACGATAGAGAATAAAAAGATAAGCCATATCTGATGCTTCAATTTCAGTTTACTGATCTTCATGGCCCGCCGCTCCGTTCATATTAACTTTTTCTGAATTTGGTGGGCGTCATCCCGCAATGCTTCTTGAACACTTTATTGAAATAATAATAATCGACATACCCGGCCTTAATGGCCACTTCCTCGATCGATAGATCCGTTTGCCTGAGGAGCTCACGGGCTTTCTTGATTCTGAGCTCCGACACATACTCAGAGAAGGTTTTTCCCAGATTTTTTCTGAATAATTGACAACAATACACCTGATTAATGAAGAATTGGGAGGATAAATCCTTCAGATACAATTTCTGTTCAAAATGCTGGTTAATATAATTTATCATCCTGTTGAAGCAGGACTGAATGTCCCCTTCCTGCAAAGAGCGGCTGTTTCCTATCCTGATGGAGACGAGGACCTCATGTAAAAAGCTGCATAGAGACTCAAAGTGTTCAAATCGTTCCTTGATCTCGGAATAATTCAGGAATTCCAGTTCCATATCCTTCAATTCCTCAGAATATGCGTTGATAAGAATCCCTACGGCTTGATTCCACAAGTAGACAACCTCAGTCATGCCCAGATGAAAATCCCTGAAATATGCCTGCAGCCTTTTAATGTACGCATCCACGTCGTCTAATTGATTTCCGTGAAGGATATGGTAGATTTCATCGATATACGGCTTCACCAGATGAAGCCTCGGCTCGTAGTGAACGATGCCTCCGGCTTCCTCCAGAAAAAACTGGGACGCGGACAGGTCCGCTTCTTTAATCAGCTTGCTCATGTGCTGAAGCTGGCTGGAGATGCTGCTGATGCCCACCGCATGTATACCCGTCTTATTCAAAACCCATTCATCCCAATGTCCTTCCAGATAAGCCCTTTGCTCTGTCATCAGAACAACTAGCATTTTTCCGGTTCCGGCTTCAACTCCCACAGCATTAACAGGCTTCCCTTCCAAAAACAGCTGCTTTCTGAAATCCTGCTTTTCTCCCTCGGAATAGATGACAAGCACCTGATAATAGCATACGGCTGCATCATCGGAAACCGGTAGAAAGCGCCTTATCTCGTCCTCATCCGCCGAGGTCAGCGCATCCAGAAGGAGTTGGTTGCGTGCTGTGCTTCTCCGGGAGAAGTGCATGGCCAGCTTCGCAATGAACGGGTCAGTCTTATCAATATCCAAAGGCTTCAGGAAATAATCCAGCGCGCCGTAGCGCAGCGCTTCCTGGGCGTATTCAAATTCCGCATATCCGCTTACGATGACAAACTCAATGTTCAGCCCCTCTCCTTTGGCTCTCTTCATCAGATCCAGTCCGGAAATCTCCGGCATACGGATGTCCGTAAATACCAAATCTGGTTCATCCGCTTTTATGGCATCCCACGCTTTGTAAGCGCTTTTAAATTGTCCGGTAATTTCAAATCCATACTTATGCCAATCGAAGGCGTTGCGGATTCCTTTAATTGCCCACGGCTCATCATCGACAATCATGACCTTGTACATGGGTATCCTCCTGAACATATGGATTCTTCCGAATAATAGCAAAATTATTCGGGAACAGCAATCGAAATACGGATAAACCACAGACTGGTTTATCCGTATGCAATGGATTACTTGCTCTGTGCTTTGACTTCTCTATAGTTCTTTATATTCTCGTCTTGAACTGCCTTACCGCCGGCATCCATATATTCTTTCACCAGCTTGTCATACAAGGCGTCGAACTCTGCCGGCTTGGCAACGACCAGCCTGTCACTCATTTGCTTGTTCATGTCACCCAATGTTTTGCCGTATTTAATACTGGCTTCGTTCGAGACGCCATAATAGAAGCCTGTATAACCATCCGTCGTATTGATTTTGTATGAATCGACAGCCAGTTTTTCATAGCTCTGATCTCCGGCTGCTAAGGCTGCTGCGTACGTTCGGACATTCTTTTCGGTATCGCCCAACTCTGCACCGTTTACAATTAGAGTATAATCCATATTCAGATTGCTCGTTTGCATATTTTCGCCGGTTTGCGCAATCCCTTGCGGGATGCCGTTTACCAGCTTATGGTTGACGCCTTCTTCACCAAACTGAAGGAAGAACAACACCTCCGGATCAGCCATCCAGTTCAGATACTTTATGGCCAGCTCCGCATTCTTGCTGCTTTTCGGGATGAAGGAGAAAATCCCGTTTTCATTGTACATCTCTTTCAGGTATTTCCCCTCATCGTTTTTGAAGGTATCTACAGCAACAAAGTTGGCATCAGGTGCATTTTGCTTCAGTGGTTCACGAATTTTTTGTGAAAGTGGATAATCCCAGTTGGCAGCGTAGAAGCCTACCTTGCCATTGGTCACATCGGCATCCGCTTGTTTGGTTGTTTTATCCAGTGCAAAGTCGGGGCTGATCAGCTTTTCATTGTACAGTTTGTTCAGCCATTTATAAGCATCCTTGGTGCCGGGCTTCAGCCAATTGGTGGTGGTAACGAATTCCTCCTCGGACATCGGACCCCAGAACGAAGGAATCAGGTTGCCAAAGGTGTAGTTCATGCCGGAAGCCGCTGTTGCCCACGGAAGGACACCATCCACATTACCCGGGTTCTTGTCACGGAAAGCAACAAGGGTATTATATAATTCATCCCGATTCGTTGGAACAGGCATTCCCAGCTTATCCAGCCAATCCTTGCGGATAAACATGCCGTTCCAAGCAATCAGAGTCCGCTTGCCTGGGATCGAGATTTGTTTGCCCTCATATTTCCCGTAGGAAAGAACTTTCTCGCCCAGGTAAGACTTTAATTGCTGGCCATGCTTCTCCAACAATTCATCCAGTGTATAGAGGCCACCGCTTTTTGCGAAACGGGTTACGGTATTACCGTCATAGGTGAAGGAAATATCAGGAGCTTCGTTGGCAGCCATCAACACATTCAGCTTGTCGACTTCCTGGGAACGGGGTACAGGAACAAACTTTACAATGGCGTTATTAGGCTTGCCGAATTTTTCATTGACATATTTGGTCCATGTGTTGTTGTTCAAGTCCGGTTGTCCCTGAATACCTCTGTCAAACACTTCCACTGTTAAGGTTACAGGGGAACCGGAAGATGCTGCTGATTCGGCCGATGATGCCGTCTCTCCACTCTTCTTGTCAACACTTCCACAGCCTGCCGTAACAATGGCCAAAAGCGCTGTACTACATAGAATTGCTAATTTCTTCTTCATGCCCGTATTCACTTTAAACCACCCTTTCACGTTGAATTCATTGTGAATCATCTAAGCTGTAAATCCCTTTCCTCTTTATATCCATCATCCGCCAGCCCGGGAATCACCCCCCATCATCTTGATCCGTCCCCCATCAGCCCTTGATAGCTCCGGTCATCACACCATCTACGAAATACTTCTGCAGCTTGGGATAGATCAACAAGATCGGTATGGTTGTAAACATAACGCTGGCCGCTTTCAGAGACTCAGGGACAATATAGGAACCGACACTTCCTTCTCCTCCTTGTTGGCTATCCAGCTGCTGATTGGCCGATATGATCTGGTATAGCTTCATCTGCATAGGATACAGCTCTTTTTTCGTAATGTAGAACAGCGCATCCTGGAATCCATTCCATCTGTCCACCGCATAAAAAAGGCTTAATGTGGCGATCGAAGGCAGCGAAAGGGGGAGCACAATCTTGATGAGAATGCCCAGATCCGAACACCCGTCAATGGCGGCCGATTCTTCCAGGCTCTCCGGAAGATTGCTGAAGAAGGTCTTCAGGATGATCAAATTAAACACGCTCATGGCACCCGGTAAAACCAAGCTCCAAACCGAATTCATCATTCCCAGGTTTTTAACCAGAATATAGGAGGGAATTAAACCGCCGCTGAAATACATGGTGAAGACCAACGCCGTCAAAATAAAGTTTCTTCCCTTCAGCCGCTTCTTCGTTAACGGATACGCTGCACAAATGGTCAGTAACATACATACCAAAGTATAAAAAATCGTAAGCACAATACTGTATCCAAGCGTATACAGCATATCCATATCGCTCAAAATCGTTTTGTAGGTTTCTGCTGTGAAGTCTACTGGCCACAGTCCTACTTTTTGGGAAATAATCGCTTCGTTGGAGCTGAATGAAAGCGCAATCATATACAAGAACGGAACGATACAAGTGAAGGACAATGCCACGATAAATACGATAATGGCAATATCCGCTACAGTCATTTTTTTCTTCTTGCCCCTAGTGCTCGCCATCCTCACCATATCCCATCCTCGCCTAATTTTTTCGCAATAAAGTTGGCAGATAACAGCAGGATCAGGCCAACCACGGATTGGAACAATCCTACCGCTGTTGCCTGGGAGAAATCACCCGAACTAATACCAACTCTGTACACGAAAGTACTGATCACATCAGAGTAATCGCTAACCAGTGAATTCCCCATCACAAAGGGACGGTCAAACCCGATGGAAACCATTCTGCCTATTTGGAGAATCAGCAAAATATTGATGGTTGATTTAATGCCGGGCAGTGTAATATGCCACATTTTGCGAAGCCTCGTACAGCCGTCAATATCGGCGGCCTCATACAATTCCTTATTGATTCCGGTTATGGCCGCCAAGTAGATGATGGTGCCCCATCCGATATTTTGCCATACGCCAACGGCAATATAAGTAATCAACCAAGGTGTTTTCCGCGATAGAAACTCGATCTTCTCCAAACCGAAGCTCGACAGGAAATTGTTGACCATGCCGCTGTTAGAAAACATCAGATAGACCATACCGCCGATAATAACCCAGGACAAAAAGTGGGGCAGATACAACACGGTCTGGGTCATTTTCTTGAATCTTGCCTGTCTCACTTCATTAAGCAACACCGCCAGAAGTATGGGCGCCGGGAATCCCGCGATCAAGTCCAGAACATTCAGGACCAGCGTATTCTTCAATGCACGGTAGAAGCTGTCCTGCTCGAAAATAAACCGGAACACATCCAGTCCTACCCATTCGCTCCCTCTAATTCCTTCAAAAATGTTGTAATCCTGGAATGCCATAACAAGGCCATAGATGGGGGCATACTTGAAAATCAGGATATACGCCATAGGCAGCAGCAAAAGAAAATATAAAAGACCGTCTCTTTTGATGTAGTGCATAAAGTTATTTTTCCTTTTTGTTGCACCGTACTTTCGGGAGCTGTCTAAAACCGCTTTCATTCCTCTCATCCCTCCGACTGTATTAAGGAGCTCTTATGTCTATCATTTTACATTCGGGATCAAATAAAAAAATGTACTCCCTTAAATCAATTTGGTAATAACTTAAAAAAGTAGGTGTATGCCTTCCTCGGCAATACCCGTTTAAGCCTGGAGAAAACACACCTATGTTCGATATAAATCCGAGTGTGGTTTTTAAGCCACTAAAATAGAAGATAACTCCTGTACCGGTACAGGAGTTATCTTTTTACGTCCCCAATGATATCTGTGGTTATTGTATATCGATTAACATCCTGTAATAAACGGGATGAATTTCCCCTTTCCTGTTAAGCGGATCCCCTCCTACAAAAACAGATGCCAGTACTGCCTGCCTAAATGGGTACGACTATACTGGTCCGAATGCTGTTTTCTACCGCCCTCCTTTTCACTTCCAACCAGCCATTGAAATGTATGTCCGCCGCTCCGTGCACAGGATCAAGTAAGAAATATAATCGTCCCGACTTGACAGCAGGAATGGCAAGTATGTAAAAGGGCACGCCATCCTAAAACTATTTAATAGAGTATATAGGTTGTATCGACCCATGTAATATATTCATTCACCCATATTTATTGCTGTGATCCTTATCTATAATCCAATTTATAACAAATGGATACTTTCCAAGGATATATTGTGTTTTTATCCATTTTAAAGAACATTTTGTAAATGGCGGTGGCTTTTATTGTGGCCTTCCCGTTATTGATTATTAATCGTGGAAAATGATTGGTTCCGTATTCTATGTGAATGACAATAAAAGGACGTGGAAAATCGATAGTATCCGCGTATGGTGTCCGTTATATCGAAAGATTTGTAAGGAGGTGATAAAAATTGGTGAATGCAAATGAATTATTAAAGAGTATCCGTCGTTTTGAAAAAACCTGAGGTCATTGAAAGAGTTCATCTTGAGCATTCTTCACAGACTGTATGTAGCTCTGGCACATGCGGATTTTATTGCAAAGGCAGTGGTAAAGAATTAGCAGTAAAAAAATAGTATCCATATTACAAGGAGGATTGAGATGTTCAATTTCAAAAAAGCATTAAGCCTGATGCTAACGTTTTCTTTGGTTGCGCCCCTTGGCGCAGCGGCCGCGGACGGGACAGGCAGCGTAAACATACCCAACCGGTACAACACACCCTACTCTGTCGATGACGATGAGATCTACATCTTCGCTGCTAACTACAAACCGTTCGAATATGGCGCGGACGAGGGCGACCACACCGGCGGCGACACGGTATTTAACACGATCATCGGCGACAAGCTTCGGGAAGCCTTCCCTGGACTAAAGATCAAGTATGGCACCTGGGACTATCCGGTCCGCTATGAGGATCTGGATAAAGCCGGGGTCGTGCCCGACATCGTCATCGAGAACCCGTACAACCGGATCGACCGTGACCTCGAACCTCTTGGCTGGGTCCAGGACATGACTCCTATGATCGAGCAGAGCGGGATCGACCTGAGCACGCTCAACCCGGCCGCAGTGGAGATGGTAAAGTCACGGTCCGATGGCGGGATCTACGGCGTTCCGCTCTTTATCGACGACTATATGCTTTACTACAACAAGAAGATCTTCGATAAGTTCGGCGAGAAGTACCCGACGCCGGGCATGACGTACGATGAGATCTTCAAGCTGGCTAAGAAGCTGACCAGGCAGGATGGGCTCGACGCATACAAAGGATACATGCAGCATCCCGACAACTACATGCAGTATAACCAGCTCGGGCTGTATCCGTTCCAGCCGACCGACAGCGAGGAGCCCGCACCAGAGGACGTGAAGGTAGACATTACGTCACCAGGGTGGAACCAGTTGGGAGAGAACATCGATCGCTTCCTCTGGCTTCCGCGTAACGGGTTCACCACGGTCACCGACTTCCTCAAAGGTGACATGAGCCGTCCCGGGCATGTCGCGATGGCGGTGGATTCGTTGCAGAAGCTGCCGGCATACGTTGGCGACGAACTCTTTATCAAGGATGGGGACGAAGCGAAATACAATGAGTGGTTGAAGAGTATCGATGTCGGCGTCACGTCGGTGCCAGTATTCAAGAAAAATTCAGAGACGACGTACCAGCCCAACACGATGGCGGCGTTCATTCCACCGCAGGCGCGCCATAAGGAGGAGGCTCTCCAGATCGTGAAATGGCTGGTCTCGGAGGAGGGACAGATAGAGCTGTCTCGCCATGCCATCAAGGGGGTCCTGGAGACGCCAGCAGTCGTGGACAGTTTTGGTGACGATGTGCCAGGGCTGGCCAATGTCGATACCTCGGGTGTTTACTGGGGTTCCAATGCTGTCGTAAAGAACTACCAGAACACCGAGTACTGGGATATTCCGCTGTATTCCGTGTTCCGGCAGCATGTGTTGACAGACGCGATGACGGTTGAGGGGGCATTGACCGTCACCGAGACCGAGGATATTCCCAACTACATCAAATCCCAGGCGGGCGCGGGTAAAGACTGGTAACCCCCACCTGATCCGCGCCGGTGCCGCGGTTCGCCCACTGGAAGTAGTGGAGCGCGGTCACCAGTGTGCTGCGCAAGAAGCAGCTGAAACCGGTGAGGGAATACGGAGAGTCGACGCCAGGCGCGTAATCGGCTTGAATGGCGTCCTGAACTAAATTTATCCATTAAAAAACCGGCAGACGGGAATAAGGATCCCGACTGCCGGTTTTTTATGGATTCCTGCTGTTATCCAGCCATTAAATGCAGCAGCTTAGCCAGCATCTTGGCGGTCTCTTCCCTCCTCGCCGGATTCGCGATAACAATACATCGTTGAGGGGAATAGCGTCTTCCGGTCTACATGGCGGAAAATTTATGTATTCGGCGACGGTGAGCGTCTGGCGAGGGCGACCCTAGCGATGTCAGCACTCTTCATTGTCGTTCGATCATCGGTGTTGTGCGCCATCGCCGCAAGATCTGCCCGCCCACATCATTCGGCAGCCATCTTGGCTTCCGGGGCGAATGCCCCAAGCCTGTTTTGCCTGCGCAAATGGATGATTTGGGCCGTCAAACCAAGAATGAGAATGACGCCGAGACCGGCTTGACAGCCGAGGAGAATTGGCGAATTTAGATCGGCGACCAAGGGGTGGCCATTTGGAACACGGGTCAGAATTTCGGTAACGGTCGGCAACATCAGCAGAAACGCCGTTAGGCTCAGGAAGATTGTTTCGAGGTACTTGCCCGCACGCCCAAAGCCCGAAATACGCCCGATGCCGTATCCGGCGAGCAGCAGCAGGATCGTTGCCGTACCAATGATATAACTGACCGACTGATGTGCAATGGGAAATACTGTGATAGCGCCAATCAGCATCGAAATGAAGTAGACGACACCTGGCCTCGATCGAGGCACAATCCGTCCGTAACGAGCAAACATATATACAGCCAGCGGAATGGCGGGCAAGCTGCTGAGCGTATGCACCCAGCCGAGTGATGAAATTCCAAACATAATTGTCTCCTTCCAGTCCTTAAGGACAAGGGTGAATTTGTTCTTGTCTCGAGCCGATACTAGCGACTTACAGCATCTCTGATCGAATCGCTGATGGATGGAGGCATCGGCATTCGCGCCTGCCAACGCGGATTTCCACTCTCCCGATCATCGTAAACTGACGATGTGTAGTCGGCATGCCGTGTTTCGGCACTTGGCAGTTATGATGCGACTTATTCGTAATTATCGAGCTTAACCTCGATAGTACGTAGCCTCCTCTCTAGATGGGTTAAGCTAAGGATTGTTCACCTCTTTTCATCTTGATCATGACTGAAACCATCGCTATCGCGGCTTTCACCACAAGCGAGTCGCTCCAAGAGCGGGCCTGTCACGACGCCGAATATTTTCGGATCGCCATAGGCCCGTGCCGAAAGCATCGCGCCGTGAACGGTCGCCATGAAAGCTTCGGCCTCGTCACGAGGGGTGTTCACCAGTTGAAGTTGTCCGTGCTGCGCGCCGCGCTCCAGCACAGATGTCAACCACGCCGACAGGGAGCGGAAATGCGCCCGGACTTCTAAGCCAACTTCCTCGGGCAGATCGGGGAGCTGGCTTGCCAACAGCGCGCAGACACAAAACGGAGCGCTGGCGTCCGCGATGCAGGCTTCCCAATAACCAACATAGAACCGAAGCTGTTCGAGCGGTTTGGATACCTGGAGTTCGAGATTCGTCATCCCCGCTTCAGCTTCTTCCCGATACCGCGCAACCAGCGTTCGGACCAGATCGACCTTGCTTGGGAAATGGTGATGGATGCTCGCCTTACGAATCCCAATCACATCAGCGATGTCGGCATAACTAAAACCGTTGTATCCGCCAGTGATGATCAGAGATTGTGCACAAGCCAGGATGTCGTTATAAGTATTAGATGAATTTTTCATATCTTCAGTCTACCTACTAGTAGGTAAATTGTCAATAGCGAGTCGTGGCAGAGCAATTGCCGGTATCCTGACTTACTGCATGAACGCTTTGACGCTTTGCTTTGTCTGGCAAGGTATCCCTCCCTTCTGCACTTCGACAGCAGCACAGGAGGCGAACGCTCTACATATTTGGTTACCATCTGCTTTCCGCCTAATAAAAAAAGCCGCTCGTAATGAGCGACTCTTCTGTACAGCTATTCAACTTTTTTTAATGCACGTTCGATCTTTTTTTTAATAACTAAGCATCATTAGTCTAAACAGCTACCGAATGCTTCCGACATTTCCGTTACACCATTCTCCTAAGCTATTGGTCCGTTTTCTCTAAACAAGTGGTGTCCACCTACTGATAGAACATTGTTATCAAAACGCTGTTAGCTTCTGTTACGAACCAAAAAACCTCCAACCCTTTTTGCAAGAGATGGAGGTCTTAACGAATGAACAAAATGTCATTGTGTTTCATTCAATAAGAGATCACATTTTCTAAAATGATAATTCATACTTTACATCAATTGCCGCGGCAGACTGCTCTACTTTCGTATTATAAAATTACCGGCGGTAAATTTGGAGAGCCCGAAAGGGATGCCTCTAATTAGTCGGTCGACCATTACTTGCGCGGATGTCGGCAGACAGCTCGAATCGCCTGTAGCCCTCCATCCGGAACGGACGAGTCGGCGTCGCCCAAGGAAGCGGGTATTCACTGTACAGTTGCCGCTTCGCCGCCGCGTCCCTCATCTTCTCGGACAAGCTGGGCAGCAAGCGCACCGTGGAGTCGCCATCCTCCCGCTCGGTCACGAACCGGCCGGGAATGGCGCGAACGGCGCAGGCCGACTCATAGGCACCGTTGGATACCAATACGAAGCTTCGGCACGCCTCGATCGGCGAGAAGAGCGATTTGCCCGGGGTCTCGATCGCTTCCATCAGGTTCAGATACATGTTGCGCATCAAATCGGCCGGACCAAACGCCAAGTCTTCCTCGCCGTCCTGCGCGCGAATCGTCAACTTGTTCTGGTAATTCCAATGCGCCTCCCCGCGCGTTCCGTACACGGCAATGGAAGGCACTTCGTTCGCTTCGTGGCAAAGCATGGCGTAAAAATAAACGCTCACACCGTTAGCCATAACGGCGCGAATACAGGAGACGTCATCCCCCTCGATGTCGTTGACGTGGTAAAGCTCGGCCTGCACCGATTCCGGGTACAAACCTGGGGCGCCTTCGACTCCGGCCGCCAGCAAGCAATTGTGCAGCAAGTGGGCGAACGGATTGTTGAACGTCCCGTCCAACACAAACTGACCGTCGCTGACCAGTTTGCCAGCCCAGCGGGTTCGATCGTAGTACGAGCGCAGCCGTTTCCACATGCCAACGCCGACCACATGCTGCACATGCCCGAGCACGCCGGTGCCGAGCTTTTCCAGCAGTGTTCGTAACGCCTGGCCAGACGTAGTCTGGAAGTTCACCTGGCACAAGCGGCCGGTCTCCCGCTGCACGGTGATCATCTCGTCCAGGTCTTGAATCGTTATCGCCGGAGGCTTCTCCACCAGCACATGAAAGCCCATCCGCATCACCTGGATGCACATCGGCTTGTGGTTGGGAATCGGCGTGACGATCACGACGAAATCGATATCCGGATGAAGCTTGAGCATCTGTACATAGTCCGTATAATGGATGGCTCCAAGCGCTGTCAGCTTACCGTAGGACTCCTGATGAGCGCCGACATTCGGTTCCGCAAAAGCAACAACCTGCAGGCTCCCCTCTCCGGCCAGCTTCTGCATGACTTTCACATGCTCAACCCCGAATCCCCCGATCCCGATCAGCGCGGTGCGACAAATCTTCACATTCTTTCCCTCCATAACCTATGCCTTGACAAGCCGGGAAGCGATCTCCCGGCCCGCCAAAGCTGCAAATAATAATTCATACGTGCTGCAAATAACGTTCCTTGATTAGCGCGAGCGCTTCGTCTCCCGGCATATCCCATACTTGTTGGTTGAAAATTTCCACCTCGATCGCCCCCGAGTAACCGACCGCGTCGACGGCATTACGCATCCGGCGCAGCTCGATGACACCGTCCCCCATCATCCCTCTGCCCATCAGCAGGTCGGGTACGGGCACGATCCAATCGGAGACATGGAAGCCGAGTATCCGCCCTCTGGCCCGCTCAATTTGCGCGTACAGCTCGGGGTCCCACCAGACGTGGAACGCGTCGACGACGACGCCGACGTCCTGCGGGTCGTGCTGCTCTGCGAGCGTGTTGGCTTGCGCCAGCGTATTGATGACGGAGCGTTCAGCGGCGTACATCGGGTGCAACGGCTCGATGCCGAGCTTGACTCCGTGCGAGCGGGCGAACGGCACAAGCTCCGCGATCGCCTCTTCGACCGTCTTGCGGGCGAAATCGATATCCCGGTCCGGCGCCGGTCCGCAAACGAGCACGAGCACGTCGGTGCCGAGCTCGGCCGCTTCCTCGACGGCGCGACGGTTGTCGTCCATCCGCTCTTTGCGCCCAGACGCGGTTGCCGCCGGAAAATAACCGCCGCGGCACAGGCTGGAGACGCGCAGGCCCGCGTCCCGCACTAACCGCTTGCTCTCGGCCAGGCCGGTCTCGGCCACTTTATGCCGCCACAGCGCGATCCAAGGCACTTCGGCGCGAACGCATGCTTCCACGGCCTCACGCATATTCAGCCGATCGGTCGTAATCTGGTTCAAACTGAGTCTGTCTATGGAACGAAGCGGTTCCATGCTGATCCCTCCCGGATTTCAAACATCGCAATAAATTATTACGGCCGAATACCCGCCAGCGCCAAGACAGGCTTCATCCGTTCGGCGGCAAGCTCCGGATCGGCCAATAGCCCGGCCCGGTCGGCAAGCACGAACAGCTCGGCCAAATGGATGATTGAGCGCGATCCCTCCGCTCCCCCGATCATGCGAAAATGCGATTGACGGCCGTTCAAGTAGGCCATGAACACAATCCCCGTCTTGTAGGCGTACGTCGGCTTCTGGAAAATATGGCGCGACAATGCGACGGTAGGCTCCATAATCGCCTCATAACTGACGAGATCGCCCGCGTCTAGCGCATGGAGCGCCTGGGCGGCGGCCGGCGCGATCGCGTCGAATATGCCGAGCAGCGCATGGCTGTAGCCCTGCTCATCACCCTTGATCAGCTCCGGGTAGTTGAAGTCGTCGCCGGTGTACATCTTGACGCCTTCCGGCAGTACCCGGCGCATTTTGATTTCTTTACCGGCATCGAGCAGCGAGATTTTAATCCCGTCGACCTTATCCGCATTTGCCCGAATGATGCGCAAGCAAACGTCCATCGCCTCGTCCGGATCGTCCTTGCAGCCCCAATAGCCGGCCAGAGCGGGATCGAACATGTCGCCGAGCCAGTGCAGGATGACCGGCTGTTTCACCTGCCCCAAAATGCGCCCATACACCCGCTCGTAATCCTCGGGACCTTTTGCGCAAGCGGCAAGCGCGCGGCTGGCCATCAGAATGACTTGACCGCCCTCGCCTTCGATGAAGCCGACTTGTTCTTCATAGGCGGCTTCCACGTCGGCGATCGTGACCGACGGTCCCGGAAGCAGATGATCGGTTCCCGCGCCGCAGGCGATTTTGCCGCCGACCGAGCGCGCTTCCGCGATCGAAGCGCGGATAAGCTCCTTCGAGCGGTTCCAGTCGAGGCCCATGCCGCGCTGCGCGGTATCCATCGCTTCCGCTACGGCCAGACCGAGCGACCATAGATGGTGCCGGTAGGCGAGCGTCGAGTTCCAATCGATCTGCGCGTGATGCAGCGGATCGGTGTCGGCAAACGGATCGCAGACGACATGGGCGGCCGAGAAGGCAATACGGCCCGTAAACGGCTTGGCCGGAACGGAGAACGAGCCGGCTTTGCCCGGAGCATATTCGTACAACGCTCCCCCTGAGCGGGGGAGGAGCAGCGATTTGGTCATCTGTATTCCCCTCCTTAAGAGGTAATTAAAAAATCGGCTTTTGATCACGAAGTATAGCTATGAAGATTACTCGACATCGAATCTTGAATTCAGCCGGGCCTTCCGCTACTCACGTAGGCTCAGCTTCGGCACGTCGATCCAGCGGCGCTCCTGCCACGACTGCAAGCTGAGATCGGCAAGCTGGGTGCCCTTCGCGCCTTCAAGCAGATCCCACGGGAACGGTGTGCCGATGACGACATGCTTCAAGAACATTTCCCATTGCACCTTGAACGCGTTGTCGAACGACGCGTTGTCCGGTACTTCCACCCATTGGTCGCGGAACTGAAATGGATTCGGAATGTCCGGATTCCATACCGGCTTCGGCGTGTTGACCCGATGCTGCGTCTTGCAGTCGCGCAAACCCGCCACGGCGCTGCCTTCGGTGCCGTCGACAGTCACCGTGAGCAGATCGTCGCGGTCTACGCGCACCGCCCAGGACGAGTTGGCCTGCACGATAATGCCGCCTTCCAGCTCAAACATGGCGTACGCCGAATCATCCGCCGTGCAATCATACGGAATGCCCTGCTCGTCCAGACGTTTCGGAATATGTGTAGCGGCAAGACAGGAAACAGCCTTCACTTCCCCGAACAAATTCCCGAGCACATAGCGCCAGTGTGCAAACATGTCGACGATAATGCCGCCGCCGTCTTCCTTGCGGTAGTTCCACGAAGGCCGCTGACCCTCCTGCCAGTCGCCCTCGAACACCCAATAGCCAAACTCCATCCGCACGGACAGGATGCGCCCGAAGAAGCCGGAATCGATCAAGCGCTTCAGCTTGAGTAATCCTGGCAAAAACAGCTTGTCTTGCACGACGCCGTTTCTCACTCCGGCCTCGGCGGCGATGCGTGCCAGTTCGAGCGCCCCTTCAAAATCGACGGCCGTCGGCTTCTCGCAATAAATATGCTTGCCCGCGGCGATCGCCTGCTTGATGCTTTCCGCGCGGCGCACCGTCGTCTGGCTGTCGAAATAAATTTCATTGTACGGATCGTTGAGGCATGCTTCAAGATCGGTGCTCCAACGCTCGACGCCGTGGGCGGCGGCCAGCGCCTGCAGCTTGCTCTCCTGCCGGCCGACCAGAATCGGGTCGGGCATGATGACGTCTCCGCCGGGTATTGCGACGCCCCCCTGCTTGCGAATCGCAAGAATCGAACGAATCAAATGCTGGTTGGTTCCCATCCGTCCGGTAACGCCGTTCATAATAATGCCGATATTGCGAACTGCCATCGTTCATTGCTCCCTTCGCTTCGTATAACCGTATTGTAGTCGATGTGAAACCGCTTTTCTTACGATTCCGGGAACACGATTCTCAATTTTGGAAGCGAATTGTTCGAGCGAAAAACAATATCCCCCGCCGGAGCTTAGCCGATGGGGGATGCAGGGTAAATTGCGTTTCAATCAATCGGCCGGTCGTCCGCTGTTCGCATTCTCGTACCTTTGATCGTATGTTTGTGCGCTCGCTTTTCCTTTTGACGGAAGGCTCTCTGCCTACTCGGCTTGCGCGGGCGCGTTCAGCTCCCGGTACGTTTTCGGCGACAGCTTGGCAACAGCTTTGAACGACCGGTAAAACGTGGACACGGAATCGTAACCGACCTCGAAGCAGATCGAAATAATGTCCTTGCCCGTTTCCACCAGCAACTTCTGGGCGACGCGGATGCGTACTTCAGTCAAATATTGCATCGGTGTCATGTCGTAACGTTCCTTGAAGATGTTGTTCACGTGCCGCGTGCTGATGTCCAGCTTGGAGGCGATGTCCCCTGCAGTCAGCGGATCAAAATACTTCGAATCGATATAGCTGCGAATTTTCTCGGCGCGCAGCCAGTTGGAGCTGGAGCCCGTTCCGGCGGCCTCCGTTCCGGCCGCACGAACCAGCAAGAGCAGCAGCTGAGACAGCTGGACTTTGAGCGAAAGCCGGACGAGCGGCGACAGTCCCCTGGATTGCTCGAACAGCATTTTCCTCAGCAGCTGACGCAGTTCGCTCGCGGCAAACAATCCCGGCTTCATCAGACAGGAGGCCGGGAAATAGGCGTGGAGCAGCTGCTCCCTCATATCCGGATCGAGCACCGCCTCATCAAACGCCAACACTAACAAGGTCAGCCTGAAGTCGGACATGACCGAGTGGACGGAATACGGCACGATCAGCACCGTATCGTCGACCGCCAGTTCCCGTACTCCCCCCTCCAGCCGGATAGCGCCTTCTCCTTCCAGCACAAATAGCAGCTGGTGCGTCTGGTGATAGTGCTCGGACACGAGATGTCCGCCCGTATGCTTCTGCTCGTATAAATCTATCGCATTCCTGGATAAGTCGATCCATTTAATCGTCACGGCGAAGCCTCCGTTTTTTTAAAGCGTTTCATTTAAAGCCATTTTAGCGCGATCGGCGGCTTCGGTACAACAGTTTAGAATAAGCGCTGCCCGGACACCGCAACTCCGGGTATATCGACATTCGGTTGGCCGCTTCCTTCAAAAGAAATGTCATTCGGATAAAAATGACCTTTTATCACAGTTTGGTCGAGACTGCCCGTATTCGCAAAATATCGGTAGTCGGAGAACACCCAAATAATCGGGCGTATTCGCGACTGAATTGAGAAGGACTTTCATAGCCGACATGAAATGCGACATCCGCGACGTTGTATTTTTCAGTCATTAAAAGTCGCCGCCCTTCTTGTAATCGCAGCTGTTTCTGATATTGAACGGGGGTCATCGCAGTGACTTGCTTGAAATGCCGGTACAGCGATGAAGAACTCATATTGGCGATCTGCGCTAATTCATGAATGCGTAAAGGTTTGTTAAAGTTTGTTTTAATCCGTTCTACTACCTCTGCAATCGTTGCAAAATGACTACCGGAGGTGGCAATTTGCTTGAAAACATCGCCCTCTTTTTCACTAAGCAGCCTATATATGATTTCTTTAATTATTAATGGTCCCAGCACTGGTGTATCTTTTGGGGTTTCCAATAGTCTTACTAGCCGAATCACCGCATCAAGAAGACTCATGTTCATCTTCCCAACAAATAAGCTTTTCGGATAATGATCTATGCTTTCGGGAAAAAGATGGGTCTCCTTCATGATTTCAAAGATCTCTCCTGCATCAAGATCAAGCCGGATTGACAAAAAGGGAGCTTCCGGCGAAGGCTTGATCACCTGTCCCGATATTGGCACATCTAAAGACACAGCCAAATAATCACAAACACCGTATTTGTAACTTTCATTGCCCAGAATGATTACTTTTTCACCTTGAGCAACTATGCATAATGAGGGCTTTTGAATTCTGCATATTGGGACCATTGCATTGGAGTCTTGGATGAGATGGAGTGAAGGAATTAATGTATTATGATCCCCATCTTTTCCAGTAAACTTTTTGATGAGTCCCGCTAACTCTCGCTGTTGCAAAGCGATTTCGGTCACACGGAACACCTCTGCTCTAATTTGATGTCTCTCATGCTTTAAATATAAGGTAAAGCATTGTGTTTGTTAATAGTATGACAAGAATAGGCATAAAGTTGAAAGTTTTCTTATACAGGTCAGAGCAGGTGCAGATACATAATAAAAACACATTACATGAAAGGATGAGATATCATTGCTGGATCAAAAGGTATGGTATGTTACCGGGGCTTCGAAAGGTCTTGGACTTGCCATTGTAAAAAAGTTGTTAGATAACAATTACAGGGTCGCTGCTACATCAAGAAACGTAGAGGAGCTGAAACGAGCTGTTGGTCAGGTCTCGGAGGATCTTTTTTTGCCACTTCAAGTGGATTTAAAAAGTTCCGAGTCTATTGATCAATCTATGAAATTGGCATACGAATTTTTCGGACAAATAGATGTAGCGGTCAACAACGCCGGATACGGAATTGGTGGAGCTATAGAGGAACTTTCCAACCAAGAGATCATGTCAAGCTTCGAAGTTAATGTGTTTGGCAGTATTTACGTTATCCAAAGTGTTTTACCCTACATGAGGGCGAAACGCTATGGCCACATCATTAATATTTCTTCCATCGCTGGACTTGCTCCGCATACGGGATGGAGTATTTATGCTGCTACTAAATCAGCTATTATGGGGATGTCTGATGTGTTAGCCCAGGATGTGAAATCTATGGGTATTAATGTAACGGTTGTTGCGCCGGGGGGGGTTAGAACAGAGTTTAATACTGCCGAATCTCTTGTTATAGCGGATAATAAAATTGCGGATTATCTTCCTCTGCATGAGGGGATTAAACAATTTGTAGCGAATCATGGCAAGCAATTGGGTGATCCGGAAAAGGCTGCCGAAGTTTTCATCGAGTTGGTAGAATCCGACAACCCACCGACCTGCTTATTTTTAGGATCCGACGCATACCAGCGGGCAACCGAAAAATTTAACCAGCTGCTTGAAGATATGCAGGTAAATAAGAAAATAAGTGAGAGAACTGATAGTAACTAAACAGCCAGGTTCCACCAAGAGCTCTGATGCCGACGGTGCCCTCCTATTATTTCCGAATTTGTTTTCCCAGCAGCTCAAACGACTGGGCTTTATGTAATTGGTAAAAAGGATTATCAGGATCATATTCGATCGCTTTTTCAATGGCTCTAATGGCTTCCTCGTGCCTGCTTAGGGATCTCAGACTGTTGGCCAAATGGAGTGAAAAATCGTATCGATACGGTTGCAACTCGAGCAGCTCATCCATTTCAATCACCGCCTCCTCATGTCTTCCAAGTTCTCTTAGGTAGTTGGATTTATGATATCTGTAGAAGGTCTCCTGGGGAGCAAGGGCGCAAACGGTATCATATTCGCCCAATGCTTCCTCAGCTTTCTTCATGAGCCGTAAACAATTTGTCGTATAAAAGTAGAAATCCAGCTCCGCCGGAGCGATGTCGAGTGCTTCGTTATATGCTTCCAATGCCTCTTCATAACGATTTAATTCTTGCAGGTAATATCCTTTGTAATAAATCAAATCAATGTTTTCGCGGTTAACTTCCAGCGCCTGATTGATTACAAGTAGGGCTTCTGGATAATTGTTTATTTTAGCAAGCGATTTGGCCCTGCGGATATGCGTATTGCCTTCCGAATAATCCCCTATCAAAATCTTTACGACCTTGTGCTGTTGAAGTTCTTCGGCATGTTGAAGCGCCGACTTCCCGTCCCTGTCAGGCAAATGGACATCCGCTCCGGCTTGCACGAGCAGCTCGACAATATCGGAATAAAGGCGTCCGCCGTTGCCCAGAATAATGGCCTCGATCAATGCGGACCAGCCTAAATGATTGACATGGTTGACCGGAACTCCTGCATCCAGGCAAACTTGGACCGTTCTCAGATAGCCCTTTTCGCTGGATGGCAAAAGTGCTGTGCCGCCGAACCGATTTACACTGCCCAGATCCGCCCCATATCCAAGCATCAAGCCTAAAATTTCGTGAAATCCGTTTGCTCCTGAGCAAATAAACGGGGTTAACTCGGTTATATCTCTCGTGTTGACATCACTACCGGCTTCCAATAATAAACGAACCGCGCCGATCTGGTTTTGCTGAGTCGCTGCCATAAGCGCCGTCCGGCCTTTAACGTCTTTATAATCAATGCTGGCTCCCTCGCTCAGAAGCTTCTCGACAGCAGCCGCATCTCCCCGCTCACTTACATAAATCAGTTCGGCGTTTAATGATTTATTTTCCACACATGATCTCTCCTTTTATCCGTATCCGCTGCGGCCTCACATGATTTTTTTGAGACTGTAAGTAAACTCCAGATACTTGAAGACGCAAGGATGCTTCTCGAACCCAAAACAATTTATAATATCGTCTTCTTCCAACGACTCGCACTTTGCTTTACCCGATTTATTCCAATGATGTTCACATCAAAACCATGCGTCTCGAAAATCTCTTTGGGTGTTTTCCCCATCATATACTGATCGATAAACAGCCGCTTGAACTCATCTGAATACGTGATTGATTTTTCGCTAATTCGAATAACGTATCTGTTCTTTGAAAGTTTGTCACACTCTTCTTTGCTAATTAGCTTCTCGGTCACGCTGCTGTTCCCTCCATTTCTAAATCCAATTAACATATAAAAAGGGTGCCCGCGAGCAGTTTCACAACTTGTTATCCCCCTCAGTCATCATCAATGTCCAATCATCAACATGAATGGCGAGATCTCGATTCCCTATTATCGTTTCGGTATCGATATACTATCATGAATGATTACGATCTGAAAAATATATAAACTATAAGTTATGCTAAGGATTTTCATATATAAAAATAATGATGGCACAAAAAATTTGGACGGAGTTGATCCATACTTAAAATAAGTATCCTGCCTTTACTCCATCTTATTCAGGCAATAATATATTGAAATCTCCCGCTGACCGATTAACAAAAAAAGTGCCGTAAAAAGCTCACGGCACTTCCTGCCATTAAATTTTTTTATGATTCAGCATCTATTTGGTCCACATATCCGGGTGCAATTGTATGGACCACATTGGCTCAGGAAATACCAACACCACCGTTTTCCCTCGATAAGATACCGTACAGTTGCCTGCGCTTTTTGATCGAATGATTGATTTATGCAGCTGTCCTTCCTTCCATTCGATATCAACCTCGAGCCCACCGCGTGCCCTAAGACCTCGAACATACCCATGATGCCATGCGGCTGGCAGCGCCGGAAGCAGATGAATCTCTCCTGCATGACTTTGCAGTAACATTTCCGCAATCCCCGCTGTCCCGCCGAAATTTCCGTCGATCTGGAACGGAGGGTGATCACAGAAGAGATTGGGTAGTGTCGATGAGCGAAGAAGCTCCAAGATGTTCTCGTGGGATAACGTTGCCTCTCCCAACCGCGCCCACATGTTAAGAATCCATGCCCGACTCCACCCTGTATGACCGCCACCGTGTTTCAGGCGCCGCTCGAGCGTAGTCTTTGCTGCACTTGCCAAGTTCGGCGTCGATTTCAATGAGATTTGGGATCCTGGGTGTAGTGCGAAGAGATGTGAGATATGTCGATGACCCGGCTCAAGTTCTTCGTAATCCATGCTCCACTCTTGGATTTGTCCGTATTTTCCAATACTTATCTGAGGGATCCGTTCTAGCGCTTCTCGTAATGTTTGGCCAAATGCTAGATCTTCTTGCAGGATTTCTGTGCCAGCAATGCAATTTGTAAAAAGCTCTCGAATAATTTGACTATCCATTGAAGGACCGAAGCACAGTGCCCCCGATTCCCCATTCGGAAGGACATAGCGGTTCTCCGGCGATGAAGAAGGACACGTGACCAAATGCCCTTGCATGTCTTCTACTAAAAAGTCGAGCAGGAACAACGCGGCTTCCTTCATCGTCCCGTAAACACGACGTAGGAACTCCATATCACCCCCGAACTCGTAATGATCCCATAGGTGAAGGCACAGCCAAGCTGCCCCCATGGTCCAGAAAGTAGAAGTGATGCAAACATCTTGAGGGGCCGTATCCGCCCAAATATCGGAATTATGATGAGCCATGAAGCCTCGGCAGCCATACATAACCCTGGCTGTTTCCCTTCCCCGAATTCGAAGTCTTTCTATAAAATCGAAAAGCGGTGTATGACATTCTGACAGATTGCAGACCTCAGCAGGCCAGTAATTCATTTGTGTATTGATATTAATGGTATATTTGCTGTCCCATATCGGTAGCATATCCTTGTTCCATATGCCTTGAAGATTAGCCGGTAACGAGCCAGGACGACTACTGGAGACAAGCAGATAGCGGCCGAATTGAAAATACAAGCTTACGAGGCCAAGATCATCATTTCCTGCCCGGACACGTTCTAACCGTTGATTCGTCGGCAATTCAGAAAGAAATGCGGTATCCTCATTCCCTTGTATAGACAACTCCACCCGGTTGAACAAATTCCGATAATCTTTTGTGTGATCCTTTCGCAATTGCTCGTATGGCTTGGCTGAAGCAATATGAATTCTTTTCAAGCACTCGGCTTCCATCTCCTCTTTCTGGATACGGAAGTCTGTGCATGCTGTGAACAGGATCGTTGCAGCATCAGCCTCTTCTACAACAATTTGATTCCCTTTCCAGGAAAGGCGTCCCCCTTCTGTTAATACGCGGATGGCACAGCAAAAGCGAATTCCTCCTTCTCCTCCGCTTCGACCGTGTATAATCATGTCCCCTTGCTCGTTGTTTTTGATGCTGTCTAGATAAGCTTGAAATCCCACCGGACGCTTCAATATATCCGACCATGGGGTAGGCTCTAGTACCGTACCTCTTCCGAACATTGTTGAAAAAGATAAATTGCCAGAAATGCTTGAGGATTGGCGAATAACCAGAAGTTGATCCGGATAACTCGTGAAATATTCTCTATCATAATCGACGCCTCCTGATGTATATCTCACGGAGGCAATTGCATTTTCTAGATCAAGTTCTCTCCGATAATCTACCACGTCCAGATCAGAATGTTGTCTAACCAAATAGAGGTCACCAAGCGGCTCATAATGGCGCTGCCCATCCGGAACACCAATCAGCACTTTAGAGGCCAATTCTTCCGCATTTGAAATTTCCCCCTTAAACACCAATCTGCGTATTTCATCCAGATGGTTGAGAGCATCCGGGTTGTTCCTGTTCACCGGGCCACCATACCAAAGACTGTCCTCATTAAGCTGTATTCGTTCCATGCTCGGACTTCCGAAAACCATACTTCCCAATGTTCCATTACCTAACGGTAAAGCCTCTTCCCAAAGCTTTGCTGGTTCGTTAAACCAAATTTTCAGGTTATCCACTATGTACACTCCCTTTAAGGTATTAGGATTTTCGCTTGCCTTATGAAGTACAAGTGATCTCCGTCAATATTAAGGGAGGTTTTTACGATATACTACCCTAATTAATTCACTCTTTTTCATATAGAATCAAGAGCTATCCAATTACGGTTAACCATATAGGCGATGTCCAAAAACATTCATCCACAACAAAGAAGGGACGAGATATAGATCTCGCCCCTCTCGTTTCCATTTGTCTATTAAATTTTGACTATTAAACACGAAATATCGGTTTGCAATCTCGATGAAATCAATTCGCAAAAGGCAATGTAATATCGACCGTTGTCCCTTGATTAAGGGTACTTTGAATGAGCAGGCTCCCTTTGTGGTCATGAATAATTTTATAGCACATCATCAATCCAAGCCCTGTACCCTGTTCTTTTGTTGTATAAAACGGCTCCCCTAAACGATGAATGTTATCCGTAGGTATCCCCACACCTTCATCCGTAACACGGACAATGATGTCATTCAATTGCACAAAGGCAACAATATGAATATTCCCACCTTTGGGAGTTGCCTCGATTGCATTTTTTAGCACATTGACAAACACCTGTTTAATATCCACTTCCGAGCTATCAATTGGTGGAAGATCTTCATGTATTTCTACGTAAACTTGAACCCCACTCATTGTCGCTTGGGCTTCTAATAATATTACAACACTTTGCAAAAGGATACCGATATCGTTCTTTTTTAAAACCTTCGGCTGTGGTTTGGAAAATATCAATAGCTCATTGATAATACTATTCATTCTGTCAACCTCAGATAACATGATCTCACAGTGCTCAACTTTTCTCATTTCAGATGACTTCATGATCTGGAGAAAGCCCTTTAACGATGTTAAAGGATTGCGAATTTCGTGTGCTAATCCTGCAGCCAATTGTCCCACAACATTTAGTTTATCTGCTTTCCGGAACAACTCCTCAGATTTTATTCGCTCCGAGATGTCCCGGGTGATGCCTGTTAATGCAATAATTTCACCGCAATCATTTTTAATTGGAGAAAGGGTTATCGAAACATGGATTAACTCCCCGCCTTTCTTCAATCGAGTCGTCTCATAAGTCTTTGCCTGCATTTCACCTTGTATTTCTTTGGTAATTGCTTTGAGTTCATCTTCTATTTCCAGCGGGACAATTGGCAACTGCCTGCCAACTAGCTCTTTCTCAGACCAACCGTACAACATTTCAAAGGAATGGTTTACACGTACCACATTTCCCCCTGTATCGATGATACAAATACCATCTGCTGAGTCATCAATGATAGATTCCAGCAGTTTCTTTGTTCTTTGCAGCTCTATTTCCGCCTTTTTCCGTTCGGTAATATCCACACATGAAGCAATAACTTCGATGACCTTACCGTTTTGTCGAATTGGTCTTAAAGATGCCAAATAATATACACCTTGCGACTCCCCTTCATATGTGACCCCTTCACTTCCTTCCCAGGCCTTAGCATAGTACCCTTCCTTGATTGCCGCTGCCTCAGCCGGGAGGAAGTCCTTTAGTTCATTTCCTACGACTTCCTTATAATCCAAACCCATTTTTGACATTAATTGACCGGCGCAAAAAGTATGAACAAACCGCCCATGGTCTTTTATAAATTTGAAAGTCATTCCTTGCTGCTCTCGTAAAATCCCTTCCATTTCTTGGATGTACTTCTCTAGATCCTTGTCCGATGGTTTCCTATGCATTTCGTCTCAACACCTCTTCAAAAAGGCTCGAATAGGAAAACATTCGACGAGCATTTAACTAAGTCCTTCATCGCTATTCCCGCCCGATTTTCATGGTGACCACCCTTAATCTTGCCTCCTGTAAGAAATAGGCGAGTTCTTACATTTTCACCTTGAAAAATAACCTTATTTTATTGTAGAAAACACCAAGAATTAGAACATATTCCTTTGGTAATGTGTTATCAAGATTACCACCCTATACGTTGGAAGGAGTTATCGCGATGGATGTACTGTTACCGCAAAGCAAAATTGATTTTTATCAGGAGAATGGTTTCGTCGAAATCGAGAACGCCCTTACGGAAGAAGAAATGAATGAATTATCCGAGTTTTTGGAGGAAGCCATGACACAGGAGAGCAACCATTCGGTAGCCACCTCTGTCAAAGGCGGAAGCTACTATAAGGTATTAAACCAGAAGGTAAACCTTTGGCGTGATCATGGCGGCATGAGCCGTTACACATTTCACCCGAAGCTGGCTAAGATGGCAATGAAGCTAAGCGGCGCGAGCGGCATTCGCATCTTCCATGACCACGGATTATGGAAGATGCCGCAGGACTCCAAGCCGACGGCCTGGCATCAGGATTTTCCGTATTGGCCGATGACCGCACCCGGCGCCTTGTCAGTCTGGATTCCAATGCATGATGTCGACGAACACAACGGCTGCATGATGTTTGTTCCCGGCTCCCATAAGGTGGGCACGCTGCGGGGGATTGACTTAGCGGATCCCCAGGATCTATATGATCAGATCAAGGGAACAGAGCTGGAGAAGACGAAGCCGGTGAAAGTCCCGTTGAAACGAGGCAGCTGCACGTTCCACCATGGTCTCACCTTCCACTTCGCGCACGCGAATCAGAGCGACGAACCAAGGCGTGTATTGGCAATCATTTACATGCCGGACGGAACCATTTACAGCGGCAAAAGCCACCTAGTGACAGAACATGCAGGTCTTGAGGGCGGGCAACCGTTCGGCGGCGGTTTATTTCCTTTGGTCGCCAAACAGCCATAAGAACGAAAGCGGGCGGGTCATTCGATCCAGCCCGCCTTTTCTGTCTTACCCGATTGCCAGCAAAGCGTTATAATTTAGTCATGAATAGTCCTATGCTAAATATTGGAGATGATCCCATGACACGAATGGACAGCGGAATGTTCCTAGAAAGCCGTGATTTCCTGTTTCATGCCGCTCCCTACCGATTCAGTTCGGGAGAGATCGTTCCCTCCCATTCGCATGACTTCATCGAGCTTGCTTACGTTGCCCAAGGACAAGGAGAGCACTACTATAAAGGAGAATACTACCATATCGCGGAAGGCGACGTTTTCATGATCGAGCCGGATGAGGAACATGCTTATCGAGCGGGCAAGGAGCATCTCCCTGTCGTTTATAACGTGCTCTTTCAACCCGAGTTGTTACGGCGCGAATTGGAACCGCTCGCCGATGTCGCTTCCTTCGTAGACTTCTTCTACTTGGAACCCTTTCTTCGAAAGACAGTACGTTTCCAAGGGCATCTCCGGTTGAAGCCCTATGAACAGATCGAAATGGAATCCCTGCTCCATCGCTTGATTCTCGATTTCAAAGAGAAGAAGCTTGGATATCGTATTTTGACGAAGACGCGCCTGATTGAACTCTTTATTTTTTTAAGCCGCTGCCATCACGACCGGAAGCATTCCCCCCTGCAGGGGTTATCGTCCGACGAGAAGGTCATCCTGCACATCAGCGAGTTTATTCGCAAGCATTACGCACAGCCGTTAACGCTTGCTCAGGTTAGCACGATGTGCCGGATGAGTCAGAGCGGATTCTCGACCAAATTCAAGCAATATATCGGCAAGACGTTCACTGAATTCCGCAATGAAATACGCATTCGAGTGGCGAAGCAGCTGCTGGAGCAATCCGATCGCAAAATTATGGAAGTTGCGCAGGATGTCGGCTACGAGGACTTAAGTTTCTTTAATAAAATGTTTAAGAATACGGTTGGGCTCTCACCCAGCCAATACCGCAATGCCGCCTCAACACCTACACATACTCCAGACTCTCCGCCATCATAAGCACCGTCATCGATTGGCCGTGTATTCAAGAAGAACTTAATTCGTTAATACAAAAAAAGCCGCAGATACGCGGCTTTTAAGCGTTTATGCTCTTGTCACCTTACACATCAGTGTGCAGTTCTGACGCGTTATATTATACGATAGGCAATTCCAGTGTCCTGCTCCTTGGTTTGAATCCTTTTGCATCATAGAATCCGATCGCATCTTCGTTGAATTCCGCTACATGCAATTCGATACTGCTAATCTGCTGCGATTTTGCGAGCTCTTTAATATAGTCGATAAACTTGCTTCCGATGCTCTTTCCTCGGTACTCTTTCGACACACAGATATGATCTAACTCTATATAACTTCTTTCTTTATAAGCAGCCCTCTTCGGTGCATCCGTGAAAAGTAATATCGTATAGGCTATTATTCGGTCACCGTCTTCCCCGATATAGACCTTTACGTTGTCGTCGTCCAACAATGAAACAAAATAATCGTATTCGAGCGGGTTATCGCAAGGTCTGTAAATGTCCGGACGGTTCTTTGAGTGGATGCTGTATAATTGTCCGGCGAGCTCGTTAATGGCATCAAAATCTGCAGGTTTCGCCTCTCTTATTCTCCACTGCATGTCTTGGTCCTCCTTTTCACGACACAGATACCTCCTATTACCCTTGGTTAAATATTATTATGCAGATTTACCGGCCATTCGGAGAGAATACTTGGAGTCTGTATTGACACCTTGCTCAAGCCGAAAGTTTGGAAACAACGAACCTTATAACATCAATAATTACAGCTTTCTCAATTCATGCAGAATATTCTCCGGATCCAAGCGCTGCATAAAGTCCGGATTCACGTAGGCGGAACGGATAATGCCGGATTCATCGATCATAAAGGTGGAAGGTATCGGCAGGATCCAGCGGTTCGTCGCGTTGTATTCCGCCAGGTCCATGCCCATTTGTTTCATCATGTCCTGGATGTAATCTGGAACGTCGTAAAGGATGTTATAGAAAGCGGCCACGAGACCGTTTGTGTCGCTAAGTACTTGGAAGGTCAGCTCTTCTTTCTCCTGCTGGGAAAGTGTGTTGTCCGGGCTTTGCGGGCTGACCGCGATTAACTGGCCCCCAAGCGCTTCGATGTCCGGCAGTAACTTCTGATAGGCCTTCAGCTGACTGTTGCAGAACGGGCACCATCCGCCCCGGTAGAAAGTCAGGACAACAGGTCCTCTGGACAGTTCATCATAAAGGTTAACCGTTTCTCCCAAAGCATTCTTGAGTGTAAAATCCTTGGCCTTCTCCCCTTCCTGCCGGCCGTAAGGAATACCGGATTCTTGCTGCTCCCGGATCTGACGGAACATCTCTGTTTGGATCTCCAAAGGGGTATGTGCGATAAATTCCTGTTTGGCTTCCGCTAAAGTTTGAGTTAATGACATGTTTTGCTCCTCCTTTTTAATTAACACTTTCTCAATTGAACCGCTAAAAATTAACTAGACTTGCTTGTTCATTTAATTGTCAGGCTAAATTTCAGTTAAAGATGCTGGTAAATCGCCGGTAAGTCTGCATTAAAAAAGTATGTAAGGAAATATAAATATTTTGGATTGAACACTCCATTTTCCCTTGGATTTATACTACCTGAATTATTTTGGAGTGTCAACTCCAAAATGTTAAATGAACGGCAGCTGCATGCTTCCTTATGAACAGTAGCAAAAAAATCCCCAAGGCATGACATTCACCTTGGGGATTAAAGTCAAAATTAGACTTTTTTGTGTTTTGGTTACTCAGGCGAAGTCTCAATAAGAAAAGACCTGATATGGTCCAGCATAACGTCCAGACCGGCTTCGATCGGACCGGCCTCCTTCCGAACCTTGGCCAGCAGCAGCCCGCCTTGAAGTGCGGCGAGCAGACCAAGAGCAAGCCGCTCCGGCTGGGCGTCGCTCCGCATTTCACCGCGGTCGTACATCGCCCGGAGCCCTTGGCGGATCGCCAGCTCCCACTGCATAAATCCGGCTGCCACCTCCTTCCTCGCAGCAGGCTCCAGGTCAGCCAGCTCGTTGCCCAGCGAGCCGATCGGGCATCCGCCCTGGAAGCCTTGTTCCGTTTGGTACTGAACATGCGCATCGCGCCAGGACTGCAGAGCTTCCATACTGTCGAGGTGACTTAACAGCGGCTCCTGGGAGCCAAGTACCAGCTCGTTCTGGAAGAGAATCACAGCAAGGACAAGCTCCCTTTTTTCCTTGAAATAGTGATAAAGCTGGGAAGAGCTGACGCCCGCTTCCTGCTGAACGTCCTCCACGCTGGTGCCGGCAACGCCGCGTTCATACATCAGCTTTGCGGCAGCGGCCACGATGCGTGCCCGTGTCGCCTGCCCTTTTTTAGTCAGCTTCTGGATATGGGTAGGGAGTGCGGTTTTAGTTTCTGTTTGGGTTGAGGTATCCTTTAAATTTTTCATGCCTTTAGTATAGCAAAAATGGAGGTAACCATCCAAAAAATATATTTTGATATCCGGAATACCGGCAAGCCGGCCGAAAGGCGCCATCCTGCGCAAACAAAAAGAAGAGCGCGCCCATTCACTGGGACTGCGCTCTCGTTGATATAAATGTCATAGCGGGTACTTACCTTAGGTTATTCAAGGATTGCCAAGCAATTTCTTGCCTGCCGCAATGGTATTTGCCGTATTAGCCACGCGCTTTCCTAGGGTTTCTCCTAGCACGAGGCCCTTCGCGAATAGCGATTGGATCAGCTCATCGTGGGTATCTTCGACAGGAGAAGTCACCCCGACTCCATAATAACTGCCGTACAGCGCATTCTCCGGAGTAGTCGCCGGCAAGCCGACAACCATCATGCCTTGATGCAGCATCGGCGTAATCAGGTTAAGCAAGGTCGCTTCGATACCGCCATGAATGGTTGCCGTCGTACAAAATACCGCGCCGATTTTATCCACTAACGTCCCATTTGCCCACAAATACCCGAGCTTATCGATCCATTCCTTTAAACCAGAGCTAATCGTACCAAAGTGTCCGGGACACCCCCAGATAATCGCATCCATATCAGCAAGATCTTTGACGTTCGCCTTATTAACGTGATTGATGAACACCTCAGTGCCATCCACGCTTTGGGCTCCTTTGGCAATGGAACGGGCCAGCTGTTCTGTATGCCCCGCTTCACTATCATACACAATATAGATTTTCATCGATTGATCTCCTCTCATGCTGGTTATTCAAACGCGCTTACTTACTCATTTTCCTTTCGGAGCCTGTTCAATTTCTTGAGCGTTTCCCGGTAGGCTTTATCGGGGGACATCTCTTCATTCTGGTCCGCTTCCTTGTTGGTGGCATCCTTCAGCTTCAGCAACGCCTTCCGATATTCTTTATCGGTGAAATGCCCATCCTCTTTCGCGGGCTGAGACGGGGTTAAAAACCCTCGAAGGGCATTGCGGAATTCGCTATCCTTGTTTGGCAAATCCACGTGAGCAGCTACCTCTGCGAGCGCCGGTTGAGCCGCCGACTCGCTCGCTACCGACGCTTTAACCGGTTCCTGCGTTTTAACCGGCACCTGCACCGTATCCTCTTGCGGCTTCACCTTGCGGATGAAGAATGCCAGGACGAGCGCGGCGACAGTCAGCCAGGTGGCAACGACGAAAGATTGGTTGATGCCGTAGATGGTGGCCTGCTGCGTGACTTCGGCCATCTTGGCCGCGTCATTCGGGTTGATTTGGCCCGCGATGACTAGGTCTTTCGCATGCGAGGCTGCTTTGTTCGTCATGACCGTGACGAGCAAGGCGGTACCGAGCGCGCCTGATACGTTCCGCAGTGTCTGGGACATCGCCGAGCCGTGCGCGTTCAAGCGGCGCGGCAGCTGGTTGAGGCCGGCCGTCTGGATCGGCATCATCAGCATGGACATCCCGAACATCCGCGCCGTATAAATGATCATCATGTGGTTGTACGAAGAATCGGCTTCCAGATGGCTAAACTCGTACGTCGTGATGGTCGTGATGATGAGGCCGGCAACGGCCAACCAGCGCGCACCGATTTTGTCGAACACCATGCCCGTGACTGGGGACATAATGCCCATCAGGATGGCGCCCGGCAGCAGCAGAAGACCGGAATCGAGCGGCGTGAAGTGGCGGATGTTCTGCAGGAAGATCGGCAGCAGGATCATGCCGGAAAACATCGCCATCGTGATGATGGCGTTGATTAGAGACGTGAGCGAGAACATGGAATATTTGAACACGCGCATTTCAAGCAGCGGGTTCTTCACCATGATCGAGCGCACGATAAACAGGATGAGCGCGACCGCGCCGACGGCTAGGCAGATAATGACTTCCTGCGAATCCCAGCCTTTCGTGCCGGCTTCGCTGAAGCCGTACAGCAGGCCGCCGAAGCCGAGCGTCGACATGATTACGCTTAGGACGTCGAGCTTCGGACGAGACGTCTTGATGACGTCCTTCATCGAGAAGGCGCCGAAAATTACGGCGATGATCGCAAGCGGCAGCACGATGTAGAACAGCACGTGCCAGTCGTAATTCTCGACGATCCAGCCGGAAAGCGTCGGTCCGATCGCCGGCGCGAAGATCATCGCGACCCCCATGAGGCCCATTGCTTTACCGCGTTCCTCGACGGGGAAGATGGTCAGCGTCACGACCGTCATAAGCGGCATCAGGATGCCGGCGCCGCTGGCCTGCACGAGACGGCCGACCAACAGCCAGCTGAAATCGCCGGATAACGCGCAGATGATCGTGCCCAGCGCGAACATGGATGAGGCAACAAGAAACAATTTCCGGGTCGTAAACCGGTTGATCAGGAAGGCGCTGACCGGCACGAGTACGCCGTTCACCAGCATATAGCCGTTAGACAGCCACTGGATTGTGCTTTCCGTTACGTTGAGATCCGCCATCATTTTCGGAAGCGCGACGTTAAGCACCGTTTGGCTTAACAGCGCCACGAACGCGGCGATGAGCAAGGAGGCCATGATCGGCCCTTTGCGCAAGTGATTGGATACTATATTGGTCATGGCTTAAGCTTCCTCTCTAGATTTTCTTAAAAGACGCAATACTTTTTGCTGGATGCGGTCAAGCTCCCGCTGGTCTTCCTCGGGCAGCTCAAGCAGGGACCGCATCATGTGCAGGCGGGTGGCTTCCGTTTCGCGCCAGAGCGCCGTCCCTTTCTCGGAAAGGGTCAGCGTCATCGCTCGCCTGTCTGTTTCGGTCCGCTCCCGGTCCACGAGACCGGCCTTGACCATTCGGTCGACGATTCCGCTTGTCGTGCTGTTGCCGAGTTTCACCTTTTCGGCAAGGTCTGAAAGGCGGATCTCGGGGTGCTCCTGCAGCACCCTCAGCACCACAAGCTGTATCGCCGTAAGATTATGCTTGCTCGCCGCTTTGGTCATCAGCTGGAAGAACGCCTGATGGACCTCGCGGTAGCTTTGGAATATTTCCAGGATCCGCTGTTCTCCCAACGTCAAGCTCCCTTCGCCAAATATTTCGCATGCGAACTATTATCTAACCATTCAATCGATATGTCAATAAGTTCATAGTAGTAAATGTTGTCTCGAACGGAGGACTGCTTTTGTTGAATCCATCTCACAAGTCTTTTCCAGTTGGTACATAATTCTGATCGTTTGGTCCGATAATCCCTTTTCGCTTCAATGGAATATAAATTTTTCAAACATGTCACAAATCAGAACTTAACAACGTCATATGTGCAAAACGTAAAGGAGCTGAGGATAGATGAACGTCTTGACATGCATAATCATTGGACGCGGCTATATGGGGCTTACGGAGCTAAAAATTACGGCAAACGACCCTGGAGACTTGAAACATTATTATGTCCAGATCGCCGAAGAACTACAAAATTAGGTATGGTCAATTACATGTAATGAAAGGAGCTTGAACATTGAACGTTGAAGCGTTAAAAAAGGAGCCTTCCCGAGTGAAATATTGCAGATTGGCGTTTTCCATTCTTGCGTTAGTATTTTTGATTTGTATCGTTGTGCAAGTATTTCTGGCCGGAATGGCTTTGTTCGGGAATTCGGAAGTTTGGAAATGGCATCGGTCGTTCGTTCCCATGTTCGGATATATCTCGGTCATCCTGTTCATCCTTGGCATCATCGGGAAGCTTAACCGGAAAATGATCTGGGGGAGTCTTGGTCTGTTCGTCCTTATCAGTTTTCAATATATTACGGCTCTCCATATTGCAGGCGCGATACATCCCGTTCTGGCGCTTGTATTGTTTTGGGGGGCTCTTGCCTTGGTGCGAGGTTCTTATCCATTTTTAACGAAGCGAAAATAAATAGACACAAGGACTAACTCTTCCCGTTTGGAAAAAAAGTAATCCGTTGTGCATTCAATAATGGATTGTATTATTCAGTCCGTTAACATAACGACAGCAGCCGATGATTTTGGCCGGCTGCCGTCGTGTCATGATTGAGCTATTGTTTCTCCGACGGGTGGGGGCAGCTAACCTGGTACTCCGACGGGTGGGGGCAGCTAACCTGGTACTCCGACGGGTGGGGGCAGCTAACCTGGTACTCCCCTAAACTGACAAATTCCTGGAGTTCATCTATAAATTTCCGCTCTGCCGATCCCATATAAGCGTCGGAACGTCGTATGTATACAAACTTAATGAAACGGAAATCATATGGAACAGCAAATAATTGAACTAGCCCCTCTCTTTCTAGTTTTTCTACCGATTTTCTTGAAAGGAGAGATATGCCAAGACCAGAAACTAGGGTACCTGTAATGGTTTCCAAGGTTCCAAACTCCATAATCTTTCCCGGTTCCATACCACTTGCATAAGCCCATTGAAATACGTGATCGATAGGCACATCCTTCCTTAAATAAAAGCAATGGTTGCTGTAACAGTTCGTTTGTACTTTGTATGTTTTGAAATTCTTCCGCAATTTTACTGCACACAAGTACAACCTCTTCTTCGAAAACAGGAATCTCTTGAATATGAGGATCCTCCACCGGCCCTGCCACAAATGCACCGTCTAACCCGCCATTTAAAACTTCTTGAATCAAATCTTTACTTACTCCTGATAAGATCGACAATTCGACTTTTTTATACTTTTTATGAAATGATGATAGAATCTTAGGAACTCCGCTAATGGTCTCAATCAATCCAATCCTCAATAACCCCGTGGGATCATCTTCATCATGAAAAGCGTCGTTCAGTTCATCCATTAACTTTATTATTTTTTCTCCATATATCAGGAATTTATAGCCTTCGGCATTTAACGTCATGCCTCTCCAGTGACGGTTAAAAAGTGGACAACCCAATTCTTTTTCAATCGCGCGTATTCGTGCAGTCACGTTGGATTGAACATAGCCTAAATGTTTGGCCGCACTGCTCACTCCCCCAAGTTTGGCAACAGCCATAAATATCTTAATATCTTGAATCTCCACCTTACCTCCCCTTCCACTAGGAAAAATCCGAAGAGATTCTTCACTATATTAAGCAAGGTATTATTCATTCTGATACCTTTCGCTATTTATAACTATTTTACACGATGGCACAGCTTCTTATACAATTTGTTTTGGTTAGGAGCCCGTTATTCGGTAAGGGGATGTATTTTGACTAAATCATCATTTATAGGAAAGGTGAATTACATGAACAAATTAGAGATATTGAACATGCTCGAACAATTGAATATCAGCTATGATTATATCGAGCATCCAGCCGCATACACAATCGAAGATATGGACAGTTTTGCATTGCCCAATGCACACCAAGTCGCAAAAAACTTGTTTATTCGGGACGACAAAAAAAGAGGTTACTTTTTGATAACCCTTCAAAAGGATAAAACGGTCAACCTGAAGCAACTACGTGGAACACTTGATTCTAGGCCGCTAAGTTTCGCTTCAGAAGAAGATCTGTCCAACTATCTCGGCTTGCAGAAAGGCGCAGTTTCCCCTTTTGGCATCCTGAACGACACGGAACGAAAAGTAGTGTTTATTGTGGATGAAGATTTGTTCCAAAAGACCAATATAGGCATTCACCCTAACGAGAATACAGCTACGATTTGGCTATCGCCCGATGATTTGATGAGCGTCATTAAAGAACATGGTACAGCTTTTAGAATGATCAAAATCTAGGAGTTTAGTGCCCCTTCCATGCCTCGATTACGCTAAGAGCCTTACCGCCCAGCCCAAAATCCCATTTGATGCATAGACTGATTTATCCAGGAATGTGAGTAAGGAGGAAAAGGCATATGGCGAACAACAAGAAAAATAAGGAACGATCAAAATCGGTCTCACCCCGGCTCAAGTCCCGTAATAAACCGGTGCATATCAATGCATCTGAAAACGAGCTTGAATGGTTGGCCGAAATCAGTCCCTCCCGAGATCCCAAACAGGTTCAGTTAGTCGTAGATCTCCCGAATGAGGTATATGAATACTTACAGGAGAATGAAGTGGAATGGGATCGTGCCCTTCAAAATGGTTTGCGGAGTGCAATAGAACCCGCGATAAACCCAGATTCGATCAAGGAAATAAAGTACCGAATTCAAGTTGTACAGCCGCAAACGGAAGCCAATGCAAAACGACTTTAGGATCCATACTAAGCGTATGATTTAGCTCTGTTCATTCTGGCAATCCAGTAATCAAGTAAAAAAATGGGGACTTCAATGAATGAGGGTGCCATTCATCAATCCTCCCAAGGAAAATTGATCGGCGCAGCCCCAATATTGTCGTCCCGTTCTAAATCGCTCATAATAGGTGTGATTCAGCCAGGAAATGGCTGCACATTATTTCAATAATGCCTGGGGTCCAACATCAACCGTCGGGAGCGGCCGATTCGTTACGGATCTGCCGGAGCTATATTCATCTGCGCCTACATCCGGCGCGTATCTCATCTGACCGTCCATGTCGTCCAGAGCAAGCAGCGGGCTGATGGCCGCATCGATGGCCGGACTGTAAACCGACAATCGGATTAACCCGTCAGTACCGCGTACCAGCCGCAGATCCTCTTGGCGGATTGCCCCGCCGACAACGGGATTGTTCGAAACAGGCGCAATGCCCTCCACCTTGTTCCCTTTGTATTCGGGTCGTTCCTGGGCCGATGCTTTCATCATGGCTTCGGTCTCATTAAACATGGTGCCCGCATGACTGAAGATCAGATTGTTATAGATCTTCGTCCCAACCGGCTGATAGGTTCTTCCACCGAGGGTAAATGCAGGCGTGTTGTTGCCTACATTGACAATCGTATTATGGTAAATTTGAACGTTATATTGCCGCCAGTGTCCACGCAGCAGCTCTGTTCTTTCTTCTTCCGGAAGGCTGTTCAACACGGCGGTTTGTTCATTCTCTCCTCCCCAGCGGACGGTCGGGTTCGTTCCGCCTTCGGGTCCCCCGTCATGCGTGCCGCCGTCAAGTCGGATGATTTTATCCGTTAGCCCCTCCATATAATTGTTAAAGATTTGATGATCGTTGCCATAGATCCGGAAGCCGCTGAGCCCCGACGTTTTTCCGTCGCCGAGAATAAAATTGCCGTAAAAGCGGTTGCGGTTCCCATGACGGGATACGATCCCGCCATACGAATTGCGCACCGTATTGTAGCGGATGACGTTATCGCTGCTTTTAACCGAAATGATCTCGTCTTCGCCGTTTAACCCGTCAAATAAATTATGCTGGATTGTCACATAGCCTGAGGATAATGACAAACTGGATAACCCAAGGCGAATCGCTTCCAGACCGTTGCTGACCCGGGGGCCGATATCATGAAAATGATTGTATTCAATCACATCGTATTGCGAAATGCTCTGCCCGCTGTGGCCCTCGCCGTCATAGATCACCACAGCCCCAAATCCCTTCTTGGGACCGATGTCATTATAAGCGATGCGGTTATGGCTGCTCGTACCTTCAACCCGGATATAGTGCCGGTTGGTTCCATTGTCGGTCAGCAGCTTATCATCTTCATACGGTGTTGACCCGCTGTAAACTTCACCGCTCGGATCATAGCTGTTTTCTCCATAGCGGCAGCTCCCTTTGATGTTGACCAGGCACCACACGGAACGCTTATCTGCCTTGAACCGGTAGCGTTGACCGGTCTCATCGAGTGCGAAGGTGTTCCCCACAATGGAGATATGGCTGGAACTCTGCAGCTGCACGCCGGGATGGACACCCGTCAAGGAGCGGTTTTCTAATCCGCGTTCGATCAGGGTTTGATCACCCATTTCATCTCCGATTCCATTCCGGAACTGGAGTCCCGTTACCTCGATGTAGCTAGAATTCTCAATGTGCATGTAGCTGTTCCCTGCAATCACCGCTTTGCCGGATTTCGCTGCCGTTACCCGGATCGGATACGCTGCGGTGCCATGCTTATCTTTAATGACGAACGGGCCATTTTGTTCATAGCTGCCATGCTGAAGCTCAATCCATGTTCCGCTGACGGCCTCATCAAGGGCCAACTGCAGCTCCTTGGCCGTTCGGACCTTAATATGATTGAATTCAGGAGGTTTGACCTCCCCTTCCTTAACACTTCCCGCGTCCGGAGGAGGAGGGGCAGTTCCCCCTGTCTCAGGCGGTTTTCCTGCATACAGCTCCACTTCCATAATGCTGTTCCAATTTCCCGAGCTTCCGCTGGCACTGTTTCCGTATCCCGTAAGACGGAGGTATCTCGCCTTCACCGGATGATCAAACACATAGGTCTGGAGGATACTGTCCTCCGGCTGAAGCTGACGGCTGGACTGCTTGCCAAGAACAACCGTACCAGGCTCGAAATCAGGCGTATCCGACGCAGTGATTTCAAAACTGGAGAGCCGTTCCCGCGCGTTTAAAAAAGCAATGTTTGCATAGGTTACCTGTTGTGGCTGCCCCAGATCAAACTGAAGCCATTCCCCTTGTCCGGATGCAGACCAGCGGCTTTGCTGACTTACCGTGTCTTCTCCCCAGATCCCATCCACTACATTTTCAGGTGCATAATTCGTGTTCGCCTGGTATGAGCTGGCCGTCACACCGCTCACTGCTAATTTCATATGGCTGCCTCCCGTTTCATTCGCTGCTCCATTCACCTGTGAAGGTTGTAACGTTAATGACCCTAATAACAACGTCAGTAAAAGCCCTATCCCCACTCGGCCCGTAAGCCTCTGCCTGACCGTTTTTTTCAGTAACGTACTCAAATCGCCACACCCCTTACCTCAATTAACGTTGTAAGGCACTAAAATACACGATGAGACCAGCCCCGTAGTTTCGCGAGCGCCTCCACATAATAATAATCCCCGTAGATCAAGGATACATTGACATTGACCCATTCCGGCTTATGCCCTGTCGCACTATGCAGAATCCCTTCGTGCTCATCGTCGCCGAAAGTGGAATAGCGTGCAGATAAAGCAGCGATAACACGTGTGGCTGCATGATGATATACAGCCCCTACTTCGGGTGATGTTAATTCCGCGAGCTCCAGCAGGCCTGATGCTGCAATGGCCGCAGCAGAGGTATCCCGAGGCTCGGTCTCCTGATTCGGCATGCGAAAATCCCAAGGAGGAACCATGTCCTCCGGCAATGAAGCGATAAAGTGGTGTGCCACACGCTGCGATGCTTGCAGATATCTGGGCTCCCTCGTGTACCGGTATAGGTTTGCCATGCCGTACAATGCCCAAGCATTGCCTCTGGACCAACAGGAATCCGAAGCATAGCCCTGTCCGCCTTTATATTCCAGCAGCTCGCCGCTTGCGGGATCAAACACGGCCACATGGCACGTTGAACCGTCTGGCCGGATCATATGCCGTAAGGCCATGTCGGCATGCGCTTTAGCAATATGGCTGAACCTCGGATCCCCGCTCTCGTCAGCCGCCCACAACAGAATGGACAAATTCATCAGGCAATCGATGATTGCCCATCCCGGGAGATCGCGGTTCCAAGCCCGCAGGTACTGGCCAGCCAGGTTGAACCGACCTGCCAGAAAATTGGCAGCTGCCAATCCCCTCCTTCTGCCATCGGCGTCGCCGGTTAGCTTATATTTCAAGATCGAGGTCGGCAAATATTGAAATCCGACATCATGATGAAAGCGGTTCTCCTCCAGCGTCAGCCGCTCCATTCGGATGTCCCAGTCCCAAGCTCCATCAAGGTACCTTTTATCTCCCGTCATATCGTAATAAATCCAAAGCATTCCGGGCCAAAACCCCGATATCCAGTTATCCAATGTCAACCCATCGTACTCTCCGGATTTTGCCGCATGCGGTGCAAGCTGAGGATCCTTTTGCATCAAACGTTCTACCTTTTGCTGAGCCTGCCTCCACCATGTCTCCAACTGCGGGTCATTTGTGATCCCTAGTTTATTCATCGTAAACCTCCCTTAGCTACTCAACCTCTTTTTATCCCTTAACCGCCCCAATCAAGGCCCCTTTGACAAAATACTTCTGAAGAAATGGATAGACGAGCAGAATCGGAACAGTAGCCACGATAATCGTCGCATGCTTGAGCGTTTCACCGATAATGGCAACCTCTCCGCCGCTGGCTCCGGTAGCCATCGAGCTGGCATCATTGAGCAGCAGCAGCTCGCGGAGAACCAACTGAAGCGGATAAAGGGATCGATCCTGCAGATAGATCATTGCGTTAAACCATGAGTTCCAGTGGCTGACCCCGTAGTAAAGCAGCATCACGGCCATCACCGGCATACAGAGTGGAATCATGATCCGGAAGAGAATGACGAACTCATGAGCCCCATCGATCTTTGCCGATTCCTCCAGGCTGTCAGGCACAGCCTCGAACGCCGTTCTCATAATAATCAGATTAAACGCCGAAATCGCCTGGGGGATCATCAGAGACCACAGCGAATTCGTCAAGCCAAGCCCTTTTACCGTGAAATATAATGGAATCAGGCCTCCGTTAAAAAACATCGTAAATACGATAAACAGCATGAGCGGCTTACGGTAACGCAGTCCTTTGCGCGATAACGCGTACGCTCCAAAGGCCGTAAGGATGATATTGAGGACAAGTCCGCCGGCAAGAATAATGAAGGTATTGACATAACCCTTAATAATCATCGGGTTTTCAAACACCAGCTGGTAAGCATGGAAACTGAATTTTAACGGTCTCCATAAAATCCCGGAATGCTGCATGTACAGCGTCGGATCGCTTAAAGAAGCGAATAAAACATAGACCAAAGGGTAAACCGTACAAATTGTGATGACCGTTAATAAGGTATAGTTAAAGGCATCGAATGCTCTCTCACCTAAAGATGGTCGGCCAATTCTTCGTTTCATGAGCAGATTCCTCCTACCATAAGCCCGTATTGTTCATCCTCCGGCTCAGCCAATTGGAGCAAATGACCAGCATAAAATTGATGGCGGAATTGAACAGTCCTACGGCCGAACTGAAGCTGTAATCGAACTCCTGCAGTCCTACACGGTACACGTAAGAACTAATCACATCCGCGGTTTCATACGTGGACGGATTGTATAGGAGAATGATTTTCTCCCCTCCCACATTCATGACCCTGCCCATTTCCAGAATGAACAGGATGATGATCGTGGGCATGATTCCCGGTAATGTCACATGGAGCATTTGCTTCCAGCGGCTTGCACCGTCCATTTTTGAGGCTTCATACTGCTCCTGATCAATACCGGCTAACGCTGCCAAATAGATAATGGTACCCCATCCGATATTTTGCCAAATTCCTGATGAGACAAAGATCGTACGGAAATATTGGGATTCAAGCAGTAAAGATACCCGTTCCCAGCCTAATAACGCCAGAAGGTCATTAATGATCCCATCACTCATCGTAAATTCTCTGATCATACCGCATACGACAACAAGCGAGATAAAGTGCGGCATATAGGTAAAGGTCTGAACGGTCCGTTTGAATACCGTCTTTCTCACTTCATTCAGCAGGAGTGCGAGAATCAGGGGAGCGGGAAATCCAAAAACCAACTCATAGAAGCTGATCAACAACGTATTTTTAATGACACGCCAGAAATAAATGCCATTAAAAAATGACTCGAAGTGTTCCCAGCCCACCCATGGACTTCCCATGATTCCTAATCGCGGGGAAAAATCTTTGAAAGCAATCATGGCGCCGTACATCGGATAATAGTGAAAAATGGTGAAATAGAGCAGAACCGGTGTCAACATCATATAGAGCCAAGGGTTTTTTCGGATATCCTTCAGAATTCCCCAGCGGATCAGGCTCCTGCTTCCGGAAGAGGTCAATAGAGCCCCATGCTGCTTTTGAGGCGGATGTTTCGCCATGCCGTTGTCACTCCTCATGATCAATCTAAGCCCAGAGGAATCCGGCGGTCATCGCCCTCCTCCGGGCTGATCAACACTTACCGCTCGTTATAGCGATCCAGCGCATTCTGATAGATTTCGACCGCCCGATCAATCCCGAGCTTCTTAATCTGCGTGACGTAGGCATCGTAATTCTCCATCGGTTCCTTGCCGACGATGAACTTCACGAACATCTCTTCCTTATAGTTGCTTACGTCCGTCAAGATTTTGCCGAGCTCCTTGCTCTCCTCATCCGTGGGGGTAAGGAAAGCGGGCAGTGTGTGTTTTTCCGCGTCTGTTTTAGACCATATTTTAACGGCCTCATCCTGCTCAGGGAACGTATTCCAATTGCGGCGCTCATCCGCCTCGTACGGGCCATTCGGTTTGGAGTATTGGGATACCATTTGCTGCAGGCTGTATTTCTCGTTATTTTTGATCAAATCGGTATACACCGGAGTTCCGTTGTCCATCGAATAGCTCTCGCCTTCAATGCCGAAATTGAACAGCATGGCACCTTCATCGCTGTATGCGTAGTCCAGCCACCTTGCGACCAATTCCGGATTTTTGGCGGCGGTTGTAATCGCTTTGCTTGGTCCGGGGTTGTATTTAAAATCACGTTGACCCGTAAATGGAACCTCCCCTTTCTGTACCGTTGGATAAGGGGCACCCACCAATTTAAACTTCGGGTCCTGTTTCTTCATGGCATCCATCCACTTTCCCAGACCGCCACTCAGCAGCGATACCGTTGCTCCGGTCTGGCCGGTCAAAATCTTGTTATCCAGAGCTTTGCCGTCCGTAAGCGCAAAATCCTTATCGAACAAGCCTTCGGCAAACCATTTGCGGAACAGCGCCAGGAAATCCTTATACTGTGGATCGACCGGACCATACTTCACCTTGCCCTCATCATCGATATAAAAAGAGTTAGATGTGTGATAGGCGCCGATAAAAGCATCCCGGATTTCAAAATTCCCTCCCGTGTACGTGACGCTAAGCGGAGCTTTCGCCCCTTTCTGATCTTTGAATGCTTTCAACGTGGTTTCCCATTCCGCAATCGTGGCGGGCACAGGCAAATTCAAGTCGTCGAGCCAGTCTTTTCGGATCATCGGGCCCCGGAACACCAGCCCGGAAGGGTTGCGGATCATCGGAAATACGTAATATTTGCCGCTGTCCGTTTTCACCATCCTGTCGAGTTCCTTGTCTGCTTCCAGCTTTTTCTTGAGGTTTGGCGCATACTTGTCAATGAGATCATTGAGTTCCAGAATGACCCCATCTTTGATCGCCTTCTCCGGCCCTCCGGGATAAGAGCCTGCGCTTCGCCCGGTCCAGTCATATTCGACCGTATCAGGCAGCTCATCTGAAGCGATCATCAGATTAAATTGTTCCTTCGTCTGCTGATCATTCGGATGGACATACTTCACGTTCACTCCGGTTTTCTCCGCGAGCGCCTTTCCAAACGGCGTTTCGGCTAGATTGGAATAGAAAGTGACGGCATTATTGTTCAAACTTTCCCATGATGTGAACCCCTCGCTCGTCTTCAGCGGATAGGTCGAACCGATATCTGAAGATGCGCCTGCTTGATCTTTCGGTTCACCCTCCTCGCTGCTTCCTGGTGAGCATCCCGCCAGGATCAAGCTCATGAGCAGGACAGAAGAGACACCCGCTTTAAAACGCCTTAATAAGATTTTGCCTATCCGCAAACGTCGATCCATTGCCATTCCCCCGATTCAGGATAGTATGATGAATACCCTTTCACAACAAAGTATCCGAAGCCATTGTTCAACAAATTCGCGAAAGTGAACATAGACAAAACATAAAATGATAGGCAATTCATTAAAAACCCGTAATCTTGTCTGTCCTCCGAGTCATTGCGCCGCCTTTTGGAATGCTCCCGGAGTCATGCCTTCAAACTTTTTAAAGGTTCGTACAAACGTGCTGACATCCGCATAACCGACACGGCCAGCAACTTCATTGACGGTCAGTTTGTTATATGTCAGAAGGCTTTTGGCTTCAGCCAGACGCGAGCGGTTAATCGTGTCCAGCAGCGCTTCCCCCGTATGATCTTTATAAAGACGCGAGATATAGGACGGCGTCATCCGAAACACATCACCGATCATGGAAATATTCAAATTCGGATCATGCAAATGGTTATCTATGTAGCGCTGTACATCTTCAATTAAATACCGGTGGTGGTCCCTTTTCTCGGCTTGGATCCAGCCGCAGACCTGACTCAGCTTATCCTTCAATTGTTCCTTCATTTGCGGGACATGCTCACATGAAAGCAGCGGTTCCACATCCAAGAGATGCGACTCCAGTGATCGTTTGCCCGTAACGCTGACTTCATCAACCGTATTAAGCATCGTGCTGGCCATGTTATACATTAAGCATTTGGCAAGTGGGACGGATACCGGATGTCCCGAGAAGTTTTTCTGGAAAATATCTTCAATCAGCGCCTCAGCCTTCGCGTAATTTCCGCTCTTCACTACATAGATAAGCTGCTGTTCGACGCTGAGCGGGAAATAATAATGATGCGGCGGCGCCTGATTCAATTGAGTATCCCCATACCGGATGAACTGTCCGCTTCCAAGTACAATCCGATACTCCAGGGCATCCAGTGCCTCATGATAGGACTGTGCGATCCCGTATATGTCCGAATAGACTTCTCCGACCGCGATCGTCAGCTCAACCTGCATCTGTTCCTGCATAAACTCACGAACCTGAGCGGATATGCGATGCAGAGTAAGCCGCTCCCTCTCTTCAGAGTCGCTTTTTTGAAAATTCACAACACACGCAAGAACATCATTCATTTCCGTCGTGTATACGGCGGCATCACCCGCTGCTGCATCCACCAGGACATTCGTCAGAATAAAATGCAGCATTTGCTCCTTTTTATCGGACAGGTCGTTCTGGCCGTACTGTTCAAATTTTCCGAAATCGTCCACGGACATGAGAATGACCACAAAGCGGTCGGATGAAAACTCAATATGATGGGCAGCAAGGGATTCGTGAAAGAGGGCTTCCTTTTCTATGGATCCCTTAAGAAGCCTGCGGATGAGATGGGCCCGAATCGTGTTGCGGTGCTGATCAAAACGGGCACGCATATCTTCCTTTTCCGTAAAATAATGCTGAATGGCCCCTTGAAGGAAGGAATATTCACTTGAACCTCCGTCAAACCGCAATCCAAATTTATGCGAGAGACTTTGGAGCATCACTTGGATCGGCATATAATTTTTCCGCAGAAAAAGTACGCAGATCACTCCTCCAACCAGGAAACACGTCCCGATGCTGATCCATATAAGCTTCCGCATATACTGCATTTTCTCGTTAAAGAGGGATGCCGGTAACACGGAAACGTATTTCCAGCCCGTTATTTTTGAAGTGATATAGGAAACAGCCGCTTGATGCTCCTGCACATCCATATACACCATGCCCTGTTGATCTTGAAGCTCCCCGTAGGTGAGATGCTGCGGCAGGAGGCCTAGATCTTTCCGAGCGGCAATATACCGGCTCTCTGTATCCAGAATGAACATGCTTGCATCCGGATGCCGCGGGGCACTTTCGATTAATTTCGAATCCTTCATGACAAATAGTACGATTGCCGGCGGCTGCCCCGGTGTGTTAAAAACAAGGGATCTAGCAAATACAACAACCGGCGTTGAAGTCCCTCCATCCCAAAACGTCATCGGCGTATAGTCGTTTACATATTTTCGCTCAAATAAGTTATTCCATTGGTCAAAAGAGGTATTATCCTGCTGGCGCAGCTTTTGAAACAAACCCTGGCGGTTCATATGATCGTAGGTGGAGATCACCGTGTCACTGTTCGTATACATGACATAAATTTGCTCAATGTAATCATTCGCGTTTTTATACGTGCGCAGGCTTTCGGAAATTTGGAACAAATCATAATAATGGGCATCGCTTAGCGGGGGATCGACACTCGAGAAGCTGGAGATATTCCGGTTTAAAGCAATCTCCAGGCTCAACTGCTCAAGCCCTTTCAGCTTGCTGTCAATCGACATCTCCATCTGTTCCAATAACAACGCATTCGAACGGTTTGTTTCCGTCTTGACCTGTTGATATGTAATGAAATACAGAACAAAACTGATGAGAATGGGTACCATTAACACGGTTATATAGGAAATCAGCCAAGTGACTATCACGCTTCGGTTGTATTTGCGCAGCTGCTTAAACATGATCCTCATGCCTCCTTGAAGTTATTTCGGAAATCCATACAATCGCCATGGCTTCCTGCCTCCAAAAAAGTGCTGCATGCCTGGCTCAGCCGGCACAGGTGCAATTACCAGTGGGCGCTTATCGTCTGCAGCATACAGCACAGCCTCATCGCCCGATTTCAGCATGATTTCGATCGAACGATCCTCATGTAATATATAATGGGCCGGCTTACCTTGAACTTCGATCACAAACCCTTGATCTGAGTGTGCAAGATCCGTAAGCAATCTGCAGGGTTCCCCCGCAAGACTCTGAATGCGGATAAAAGTCGTTTGTCCCGCCTTCCAGGCAGCGCTTACAAGGAATCCACCTTCAGCACGCAAATTGTGAAATACAGCCTCCTGCCACTTCGCCGGAACCGCAGGAAATACCCGAATGATGTTCCCCCAGCTTTGCAGCAGCATGTCGTGAATCGCTTCCGCCCCGGCTAAAGGCGTCTCGATGACCGGCCCCGCCTCTTTATACATCGTATTCGGTTTAATCAAATGCATTAAGCTTCGCAAATAGGCTAGTGCTTCATCGCCCAGACCCATTGCTGCTGCAATGGAAGCAGCTCCCGTGAAGCTGAAGCCGCGCAGATCGCCTTCCTTGGATATCCAATGTCTGAGGGAACGGATGGCCAAATCCCTTTCTTCCTCAGAATTTCCGGCAATATGCAGCGGGAATACAGCCATCAAATGACTGAAATGACGATGGCCGAAATCCAGGCTGAGATCCCTTCCGATTTTGTATCCGGTTTGGTCTACCGGCAGTGGAGTAAGCCTGGCAAGAATATCGGCCCAGCACGCCTGCAGCGGATCTTCAATCCCCATCCTTTTGGCAGCATACAGCAGAGTTTCGCAGCCCCAGCGTAACAGGGAGAGGTCGTAATGGGCATCGGGGGTTGTGAGTTGTTTAAATGAGCCGTATTCAGGTGATACCGTGGGTGGCAGGTGGAGTTTGCCGTCCGGACCTTCCTCCAGAAGATGTATATAGAGGCAGATGCTTCGCCGCAAAAGCGGATAAACAACATCATGAAGCAGCGTCTCGTCCATCGAATAGCGGTACTGCCTCCAGCAGTTATGCATGATCCACGTTAAATTTCCGATCTCATCTTCAACCGGGCTGTTCAGATCATAGCTGCTGCTTCTCCCCAGGCCGGCCGAATCGCTGCGGAAAGATTCAGCAACGTTAAGAATTAATTGCTCCTGATGCTGCCGCAGCGAAGCAATGAGGGATTGTCCCAGCTCAAGACGGTTCGCGGAATATACCGGCGAATAGCTCATCTGGACGTTCATATTAAACCATAATCCCGGCCATGGCGTTGAGGTCATCCACGGGCCTTGGTTATCTATTGGAAGGAGATCTTTTCTTGTTGCAGAGGCCAGCTTGTACATTTGGATCCAGTAAAAGCTTTCGAGCTGCGTGTTCGGAATCGATACGAAGCTTGCCGGATAGTATTCATGCCACCAACTGCGATGTTCTGAAATCCATGAAGTCATGTCTTCCTGGGGCACCTTCTCAAGTTCATGGCGTGCAATTTCCCTGACTTCACTTGATATTCCATTGATCACCGTCAACAGACATAAACGGCGATACCATACTTCGTTTTCGCGTTCCCCTTTTCGTTCCTTCACTTTTCCGTAATTATGAACCTTCCAAGCCGTTGTGCAGCCTTCACCCTTGCCATAGGATTGAACACCAAATCCAGTCCCTTCCTCTTCCGTCCGTTCAACAGTGATCTCAGGTATGTGTTGGTTCAGGTTGATTCCATCGGCATTTTTCAGAATGGGATCGACCTCAGGATAGGAATACCATCTCATTTTCGCCTTTTGCTCACCTTCATCGCTATCAAGTTCAATGGCCAGAACCGGACATAAGGCATGGATCAATGCCCTCAATCTGACCTCTCCCTTCGTCGTAGGGATCACTGCGCGCATTTCAGCATTCCAAAGATCAAGCCGAATCTCACAAGGCTGATAGATCCACCCCTCCATCTCCAACGTGATCTCGCCAATTGGGACGCGCACAGGAAACGCCTTAGGCCCCCCTTCACGCGAAGCCGTCACGTCGGTCCGTCCAAGCACGAATCTCAACACATGTCGTTGATCTCGATGCTCCTCGCTATATATCATGGCTCCAAGAAGACCGTTGCCTATAAAAACACCTTCATCCCAACTTATAGGTTTGGTTTGCCATAACATATCGTGACGGGACAGGAATACTGGCCAATCGATATTGGTTTGAATGCACTTACTCATTTGCTTTTCCTCCTCCATTTTCGGGTTATTGTCATAGCCGTAGTACCTGCCTTACAGTGTATCATCTAAAGATGTATTCGCTTACATAAATGGTCAAAGATATGGAAAAAGACATGAAGAGAAAAAGGCAGCCGACCAACAAGCCGGCTGCCTTTAAATGTCTTCAATGAGATATCGTTTCCCGGTCGCTAAATAAATACAGAAAACATAGTGAGTAACCTGGAAAATAATAAGGTAGCATTACGCCGTTAATGTGGCACCTCCTGATACCTGTATTGCATATATATATTCACTTTCCGCCTCAAGTATCCTGCCAGCTCAATCGGATAAGCTGTCATACTATGATTCCCCAAGCGCAGCAGCCGGCTCGAGCAAGAAATCGTTCTCCCGGAAGCTGTAGCCGCGGATTTGCCCTTTCGGGGCATCGTCGACGATATAATTGACGACATAAATTTCTCCGTCCTCGAACTGCACCCAGCCCGAATAACCGAGATCGGACACCGGACTGCGGTCGTAGTCGACCGGCATGATACGCGTCCATTGATCTTTCCGATTCTCCGCGGCAGCCGACTCCTGATCCGTTATCGACGCGAAAAAGTTTTGCGTCCATTTGCCGAGCCAGCCTTTGCCGCCTTGCATAAACCGGTACGTAATCAGCACGGTTCCGCTTTGGAGCAGTCCGGCTACGGGGCGGTGGCAGCCCGGCAGAGGGGTTCGGTAGAGGTCGCTCCAGCTTTCTCCAGAGTCGCGGGAGATCGTTTTATAGCAATCCCATCCTTCGCCTGAATTTTCGCGCAGGAAAGCGACTAACGTGCCGTCCTGCAACGGAAGGATGCTGACTTCGCACAGCTTCAAGCCCTCCTGTGAGGCTATGAGCACCGGCTCCGACCAATCTTTACCTTCGTTGTCTGAATAGCGGAGCCACTGGCCGTCCCGATCGTGAGCCGATAGCAGCCAACGTCCGCTGGGCAGCTCGCACAGCTTATCCGGCACGATCCCTTCCAGCGGTGTTTCGATCGGTCCGGACCATTTCATTCCTTCTTCGTCTGCGAACCATAAATAATTCCTTGCATTGGATTCTTTGGCTCCGGAGATCCGGTCCGCGACGATCGCGAGACGTCCTCCGCTTAGCCGGGATATCCGAGCACAGTTCCAATAAGGCCTGCCGCTCGTCGTCTCGGTTAACGCGCGTTTGTTCGTCCATGTTCTCCCCCGGTCCATGCTTTCGATCAATACAAGCCGTGAAGCGGAACGGTCGCCGTGATGGGTCGTTTGGGTAAAGACGCAGATCAGCTTGCCTCCTCTTGTCAGAACAACATCGGGCCAAGCCTCATACCAGTTATCATCGCGGCTGATTTTAAATTTTTGGATCATAAACTCTTCTCCCCCTTATCTACCATTAAGAGGTCTGACGTTGCATAAAAACGGTCGATTTCCGCCTGCTGCTCCGCGCTAAACCGCTTCAGTGGCTGACGCGTCGCGGGATTAGAGATGACGCCTTGCAAGAATAGCATCCGCTTCTCGTACGGAATGACGTCGTAATGCAGCATATGGGCGATCACCGCGTTCGCCTTCACTTGCAGTTCCCGAACGGCATCCCAGTTGCCTGCCGCTTTCACATCGTACATGCGGAGGAACGGATCCGGCATCATATTAAACGTGCTGCCGATCGCGCCGTCCGCCCCAAGCAGCAATCCTCCGGCCAATACCTCGTCATGGCCGTTCCAGATCAGGAAGTCGTCCCCGCACCGGCTCCGTATTTGCTGCATCTCGAACAAGTTCATCGAGGTAAATTTGACTCCGAGGCACTGCGGGTTCCGCGCCATGTCCTCATAGAAATCGAGGGAGAGCTGAACGCCTGTTGCGCCCGGATAATGATAAACGATCATGGGCAGCCCCGATGCCGACATAATCGAAGCGTAATGCTCGCGGATTTCTTGCACGCCGACTTTATAATAGAAAGGAACGACGGCCGAGATGGCGTCCGCCCCGGTTTCTTCCGCATGGCGCGCCAGGCTCATGCTTTCCATCGTACTGATAGAGCCGACATGCGAAATGACGACGGCGCGGCCTTTGGCCGCTTGGACGACAGTCTCAAGTACCTTCTTCCGCTCCTCAGACGTAAGAATGAAGCCTTCCCCCGTGCTGCCGCCGACATAAAAGCCATGAATTCCGCAGGCGATCTGATGCTCGACAAGCCGGGTCAGCGAATCATGGTCCACCTCGAGCTTCTCGTCCATGGGAGTAACAAGTGCTGTGAATATTCCTTTGAATCGGTTTCGGTCCATCTTATTACGCTCCTTTAGCCTTTATTTGAGCCGACCATGATGCCTTTCACGAAGTGTAGACGCTTACAATTTGAAATGGAAAACAAGCCTTGATGCCGCGGCTGCTCTTTCCGTCTAAGAAACGGCCGCAGCGGAGCTACCCCGAACTATCCCTGATAACGAGCTCCGGCTGCAGAACCTGTATTCCCCCGCTTTCGGAATCCAGGAGCGTTTCGGCGGCCAGTTTGCCCATTTTGTAGGTCTGAAAGCTGACGGAGGTCAATTTTACCGGTAGCGATAAACAAATTTCCGTATTGTCACAGCCTACGATCGCCAGGTCCCGGCCGACGACGATTCCCTTTTCCGCGGCGGCGGCGTAAACGCCTCTGGCGATTCTGTCGTTGAAGCAGAAAAACGCATCCGGTTTATTGCTGCTGTCCAGCATACGGAGCGCGCTTGAATAACCTTCTTCATCCGAGTCGAAGGCGGTCTCAAAGGCGATCATGTCCCTTCGGGCCGGCAAGCCTGCTTCGTTAATCGCGCTTAAGTAACCCATGTACCGATCGGAAGAAATCGAATAAAGCGGCCTCGAGATAAAGCCGATCATTCGTCTTCCGGCATCGATCAAATGCTTCGCGGCCATATATCCGGCGAAAAATTGATTCGCGATAACTCTCGGCGCGGCGATATCTTCGATCGTCCTCTGGCAGAATACGAACGGGATCCCCGCTTCCTGAAGCCGATAGAACGGCGTCAAATCCGCCTTGCCGAATATGGCCGGCACGATGACCAGCCCCTTCACCTTGCTGGCGATCATCCGATCGATATGTCTGGATTGTTTCGCATATTCATCATCCGTATTGCAGATGATGAGATTCATTTCATGCTCGCTTGCGACGTCGCCCACGCCCCGCGCGATATCCGGATAATTGTAATGCTGGATGTCCGGAATCAGCAGTCCCCAGCTTTTAATTTCCCCGCCGTCTTCTCTTTCCGCCGCCGTAGTCGCTTCGGCGACATACGTGCCGCTTCCGTCCCGCGAATATAAATAACCCTCCCCGATCATTTCGGAGATCGCCCTCTCGACCGTCGTTCGGGCGGCATGGAACGTATCGGCAAGCACGTTCCTCGAAGGAATGCGGTCATGCGGCTCCATTTGCGCGATTAGGCGGATCAGTCGTTCCTTTATTTCTAGATAGCGATGCGGTGTTGTAGTCATCGGTTCCTCCGTAAATCTGTATGACAGATATCGATCATGCATACAGATTATAACCCTGACCTGCGGCCGTTTCCATCCTTTTCTTCCTGCAGCGTTGAAAAGAACAAAAAATAATAAAAGAAGCCGCGAATATGCCGCAGCTTCTGCTTTCGTTTCTAATGGTTTCCACGTCTTATCGCACTGACGTCCTCCGATAGTGCAAAGACCTGGCTTATCTTTTGCCTAATGAGCAAATCTATCCTTTTCTATCTTCTCTACTATGGGGCTATTTTTAAAAGCTTTGATATCTTTAGATGGTGAAGATCCAAAAAGCCTGCGATATTCCCGGCTGAATTGCGATACATTTTCATAACCGACTTCCATAGCTGCTGCAGTCACATTAATTGCGCCGCCCAGCATAAGACGCTTGGCTTCAAATAGTCGAAGCTGCTTTTGATATTGTATAGGTCCTAGTGTAGTAACGGCTTTAAACTTATGATGCAGCCCGGAAACGCTCATGTTCGATAATTTTGCTAATTCCTTTATCGTAATCGTTTGAGCATAATTCTCTTTGATCCATGCGATGGCTTTGCCAATCCCCTCGTCTTGCCGATCTATCATGACTTGTTGAAAAAAAATATGCCCTGAATCCCCAGAGAGCAACTGAAAAATCATCTCGCGTTTCATAAGAGAAGCCAAATAATGATTCGCATTCGGTTTCTCGATTAGCTTGAGCAGGCGGTAAAAAGATTCCACCAAACCTTCGTCGGCTGTCGCGACGTATGCTCCTGTATTCAGCTTTTTGTTCCTTGGTTTAAAATGAATGCCGGCCTCCATAATCACGGAAGCGATCTCTTCCATCGTAAAATCAACGCGCAAACCGATATAGGGCCTCTGCTTTGTGGCCCCGATAATTTCCGCAGATGCGGGAATATCGATAACGGATACCAGGTAAGCTCCGGCATGATAATCAATGACCTCTTGGCCAAGATGGAGTTTTTTGGTGCCCTGTAGAATTAGACAAATCGATGGAGTCAGAACACCCGAAATCTCCGAAGTCTGCCGACTATACCGCATTGTCGTTAAAAACGGGATCATCGTCCGGTTACGCCCCTCGTCAAGGGTAATCCGTTTCGCAATTTCCAGCATTTGATCCATATACGTTTTTGATTGGGCGCTTTTCGTATCGGCCTTGAAACAGCCCGGGCTTTGGCTGAAGCGGGTGCCGAAGTGACATTGGCTGTTCGCAGCCTCGATGCAGGAAAGCTCGCAGCCGAAGATATTGCTATAACCACGGGTAATCCACTCGTTAAGGTGATGCCATTAAATCTTACCGATCGATCATCGATAGCCTCATTCGTTGCTTCATGGAGAGGGCCGCTGCACATCTTGATCAACAACGCCGGTATTATGGCAACGCCCGAGTTGCGAAGCCCTGAAGGCTGGGAGCTTCAATTCGCTACCAATCATTTGGGACATTTCGCTCTTGCCACCGAACTCCATGATGCTCTAGCGTTGGCAGACGGTGCCCGTGTGGTATCAGTTAGTTCCGCGGGGCATCTCCGCTCTCCGGTGGTGTTCGATGATATTCACTTCCTGCGTCGTCCCTATGACCCGTTTCTTGCCTACGGACAATCCAAAACAGCTAATATACTATTCGCCGTGGAAGCTTCAAAACGTTGGATCAACGACGGTATCACTGCAAATGCTTTAATGCCTGGCGGTGTGCGAACTCCGGGAGTTGACCGTTTACAGATCACTGCCGAGCAGATCGAAAAACTAAACGAGACTAGAACAGGCTATCCCGAAATCATCTGGAAGACCCCTCAACAGGGAGCCGCTACTTCCGCGCTTTTGGCAACGTCTCCATTGTTAAACGGTATCGGCGGACGATATTTTGAAAACTGCAACGAGGTCGGACCTCGGGTTGCAGAGACTCAGTCGGGGCTCGCCTCTTACGCAATTGATCCCGACGCGGCTGAAGAATTGTGGAAAGTGTCTATGGAATTGATTCATATCTAATGAGGAACCTCACCCTCATCCCTCGGGCAAAGTTTCCTGTCCTTTAGCTCAACAAATACAGCAGCCCGTTACTTGCAGGCTGCTGTTGTGTTGTTTTGATACAAGAAGTTATAGAACTCATCGATCAATCATTGTTCATTCTTTATCTCATAGATTTTTTGCAGGGTATGGATGTGCATCGTTCTTTCATCATCCGTATCATGGAGTTTGTTTCCCGATCCTGCGTTCATATACCACTCTACAAGCCTGTACCCGAACATAAGTAGAATCAACTCATATATGCAGTTATCCTTTATGTGCGAAATATCCGCATATTCCGAAAAGCCCTTGTAATAAGCCGGGATACATCTATGGTAGTATTCAACCATGTGTTCAATATCGGCTTCGTCCGCGATAAGACTTGCCATATCTTCACCTAAATAGCCCCACCCTGTGGTATCCCAGTCGATGAGTGTGGTTTTACCGCCTGAATAGAATATGTTTGTCACCCAAAAATCCCTATGGCACAGCACGATGGGCAGCTTTTCAATACGGTTGAATATTTCGTCTGCGCTTTCATCAATGTCGATGAGCATTTTACATAGGTGTTTCGGGATCTCGCAATCGTCGGAGCGTATGTAATCGTATACTCTATTCCATGACCGGTAATGGAGATAGAAGTTCTTCATACAATCCACTTTGCTTAGGTTGGTCAAGTTCTGTAAAAAAGCTGGCTTTTCGGCATATAACTTGCCTTGGAACCTTCCTAATTCCTCGGCTGCGCGTTCATACATATCGCCGGTCAAGTCTAAACCCGATATACCGTCGATATATTCCATCCATATCTGCGTTTCGTCTTCTTCTTCGTTCATTTCGACGTGATAGCATTCAGGCCAACGGAATGATTCAGAAAACAGAGCGCCGAAATTGGATTTATAAAAATCGTATTCTCTACGCCATGAATCGGGATCGCTGTAGCGTTCCCATTTCTTCTGCGCCTTTAAAACGATTTTATAGGGTAATTTCCCGCCGTCAGTGGTTTCCGCATTACCCGTTATAAGCTGTACATTACCCACTGTACCGCCATGTAATGGTTTGGTTTGAAAATCGGCACAGATTATTTTTGTACCAAGCATTTTGCTTAACACCTGTGTCAGAGTTTCGTCTTTTATTTCACTCATGATGAAGACCTCCAATCGTTTTTTAACTAGGTGAAACCTTTTTGTACCTGTTGTTCGCTGTTCAAATTTACCCGGCCGCGTAATACTCCATCAAGTGAAATCCTAATGGATATAAGATGTTTTTCAGTGGCTATGTAACATTAAGCGTTTTACAACTTCTTTTGCGTATCCCTGTCGCCAATACTCTTTCCCAAACATCATGTCCGATTTCTACACGGTCATTTACAATCATCATATTTGAAAAGTAGGCAGCGATGAAAGGTCAACTATAGATATATTCATTTATTATCTCTTCCTGCCCGTTAGCTTAATGGAATAGCGGTTGGAAAATGATTAGGTATATGTCAAGGCGCAAATCGAAATATGAACTTGTACTGATAAAACAAAAAAGCCGCTAAAATAGCGACTTTCCATGGGACCATGCTTTTGTCCCCCGACATCTTTCTATCCGCGGGATTTCCTTAAGGACTGTATTCGAAGAGGTGTCTGCAGCAACCCCCCTTTGCCGTATATTCCGCCCCCGCTCAGTCGAGCGCCTATCCCACAATCCCCGCTTCGATCAGCTTACAGACCGCTTCGAACTCCGCTTTGAAATCAACCCGCAGCCAATTGTCTGCATAAACCGGCGCGGAAAAATATGAAAATGCCAGCAAAATAGCATGCAGCCGCCCAACGTCCTCAATGCCGCTCGCTGCCTTTAAGCTGCCCACCAAATCGCCGATGTGCCGAGCGAGTACCGCCGGATTCCTATCGATATACGCCATACGCCGTATACAGCTTAAACATTTCCGGCTCACGCACATAAGCTTCATATTTCGATTGACAAGACGAAGCCATGATTGTAACCGTTAGCTCCGGTCTTTCCTACGTCACTTCGCCCGTTCATCCCGTCTATTCGGCTACAAAGGCAGGAGTGCATATGTTTACCGATGCGCTGCGAATCCAACTCAAGAAATCGCGTAAAAATATTCATGTTATGGAGCTTGTCCCACCCCTTGTAGCGGAAACTAATCTTCTGTCCGACATGCAGAGCGGCGGCATTCCCAGCATGAGCCTGGAAACGCTCGTGAAGCACGGGATCCAAGGAATGGAGCATAACAAAAAGAGGATCGTCCCGGGCTTCTCTAAATTTTTGCGCTTTGCCGGGAAATACTTTCCGGATGCCCTTTCGAATGCGATGGCGCGGGGGTGAGGACATCTCTTCCCCAATACAACCTCGGATAATCAGTTAAAGAAGCTTGATTCTGATTTACGCTCGCACAAATAAAAAACCTCGCCTGCAGTCAGTTGACAGCAAGTGAGGCATGTTGTTTATAATTTCAATGTTTGGATGTAAAGATTTGAAAGGTTACGCCGAAACGATCCGTTATCATACCGTAAGCTGGGCTGAAATGAACTACCCCTAGCTCCTGTAACACTTGTCCGCCTGGTAACAGTGCTTCGTAATACTGACGAGCTTTAGCGGGATCTTTGGTCGTGATACAGATCGTGACCTGATTACCTCTTTGCAGCTGTTGCCCTGGAATAAGATCGGATGCAAAAATGTCTGTTGTCCCGATTTTGAGGACGGAGTGGGCTATTTGTGCCTTCTGCTCCTCGGTTAATGATACTTCCGGATCTAGCGGGCCTTCACCGACGGTTTGCTTAAACAGCACCTTGGCTCCCAGAACCTCCTCATAGAACAAAATTGCATCTTTGGCGTTGCCGTCAAACATCAGAAACGGAATCAACTGAACAGTCATACAAATGCCTCCTTAAAGTGTTATAATGGTTTCTCGTTTCATATCATAAACCTTAATGGTGACAGATACTGTCATAGTTTGGGCGCAATTATTATCCTGCCCTTTTGTTCGATGAAAGACGGGGATAAGAACAAGTTATGTATATAGAAGAAACAGATCAGTTCACACGACACCTAACCCTGTTTTTATTAAATGAATCGAATTGAGCAACAGAGTCGAACAAGATCTGGATACCCATAACGGACCATATATCATATTCGTGATCTAGTACCATGACCCAAGGTTGTTACTTCTGAAAAGTCTTTAATGTTCCACTTACAGAATCAGGTCTCGCTTTCCATGCATCATTAATTACTGAGTAATTATAGTAGAACATATATTGTGAAAAACAAAAAAAGCCGCAGGTATGCGGCTATGCGGCTTTTAAGCATGTATGTTTATAATAGGAGTTTGACTCTAACACTTCACCGTTATTACTTGTTCTTGTTATGAACCAACCCTTTGCGGAACTCTTTTAACGTGTCGGTCAGTTCAGGACCTAGCTCGATATAGTTTTGGATCAAATCGTTGCCTTCAATGTTGGCATAGTCGTTTACAGAGAACCATACGGCTCCTTTAATATTACTGGCATATTCGTAGTTCTTATTACCATTGGCAGCCTTCTTCAAACTGTCAAACATCTCTTTAACCCATGATGCCTGCGCAGCTTGAAAGCGCCCTTTCTCTGTGTAAACCACTTCACCATTTTCAATAACGAACTCACCACCGGATGCGCAGCCGAATTCACCGATATGCCATGGTAACTTACCGAAAAAATCTTTTTTACTCTCGTAAATACTTTTTAACTGGTCGGAGAAAGGCGCTGGTTTGCCATCATTGTTCATTGAGTATAGAGATAAAGCATAAGCCTGCACATAATCGTTGCCTGGAAGATAGCTCATCAGATCGCCCCAGTTGGAATAGGGTATCGACTTCTCCATTCCATTAATCATCCAGATCGTATTATCAACACCTTCCTCGGCGAAGATGTCATACATACGCTGCCAAGATTGCACAAATACTTCACTATCAAGCAGCGTTGCTAAACCACAGTAGCTGGTCCAATCTGAATCCATCTCATTATTCAAGCGGATAAACACCGGCTTGCCATACTGTTTGATCTGCTTAGCAATGGTACGGAAGTGGTTATCAAATTTACCATCGAGAAAATCGAACATTGGCGTATATGCACCTTTGTTAGCATAGATACCATTGTTATCTGTAGTGAACTGGTACGATACTTGCAAGACTGGCTTACCATTAAAACCATTGCCGCCGGCAAATTCATTTGCTAATTGCAGCGGGAATTCAGTCAACTGACCTCCCCAACCTAAGTGTAAATATGTTGGCATAATGTCGAATTGATAATCCATTGAATTAGATAGTCTCGACTGGTTTGCAGCCAATTTCTCACGTACAGTCTTCACATTTTCCGTTTCTTTATCTTGTGGCATCGAGTTCGTGAAGAAACCCCAGTTCACATGATTGCTCGTACGATACTGCTCGTAGAACCGTCTTGTCTCTTCATTCCACTGCTTAGGAATTTTCACCTCATATGGTGCAATGTGATTTTTCGCTGCACCTACAGGCTCAATTTGTTTAAACGATTGCAGGATACGATCAAAGACGTCCACTTCATTCGTCTTCGACTTATGAACGAACAAGAAGAAATCTTTATACTCATTTTGTTCACGTACGATGGCTACATTGTAGTACTGATAGTCTAAGTTCGGTTTATCAACAAATTTCAAGTTATACGTTGTCACCGTATAACCATCAAGCAAATCCGTCCTGTCTCCAGGATCACGTAATGTGATAAGACCATTATTCTTGATCCAATCTGCATTACCAATATACGGTACGAGCCACTCGCGGAAGTACGGCTCCCAACCTTCCGGTGTTCCGTGAGGAGTCTCAGGGCTCACACCATAAATATTTTTATCTTCTTTCGATACGGTGAGCACATAGGAATCATCTGCAGCATAATAGCGATTATACTGAGCACCTAAATCAAATTTCGGATTATTCTTCGTGCCTGGAATCGTCAGTAGGTAACCGTCTGCAAAGTTAACGATGCGCGTATATTTATCGTTATTAAACAGAAACTTCATGTCCTTAGAGCTATCAATCGACGTATCTTGACTAAGCCCGGCATCTTTGTAAACATTTAAACCTTTAATATCGTCTGCCGTGACAAAGCCATTATCCGTATCACGCCAAGCATCTTGCCATACAGCTTCTGCCGACTGCCCCCTGTTGCTGTTTGCCACATCATTGCCTGCTGCCCTGGCTACGCCAGTCACAGGAAGCATAAGAATCGCCACTAGCATCAATATCATCATCTTACTTACTTTCACCATCGTTGCCTCCTTTTTCATATATACTGCTTGATGTTGTCGATAAATCAAACGGAAACGCTTCCAATTTAAGATTCACTAAGAGAATTTAGCGGCACTGTTTCATTAAGCACCGAGCTCTGTATTACTTCCTTCCCAGAATTCTCAGAATGAATCTTAGTTTTTTTCATATTACGTTATCGTCCTTAGTACTCTTCTTCGATTGAACTTGCTGTAATAGCTTCCAACCCTGTGTACCCTCATCTCCTTTTTGTTGTGTATAATAATCATAGAAATAATACAATGTTAATATGTAAGCGTATATGCCGTTTTTTGTCTTGTTTGTATCCATTTTTGCTAACTTGAATTCGATGGAGAGAGTACTATATGGAATTATTCCAAGAGCCGATTGAATACCAGAACCCTATTCTTTGCTTAAAGATTTGGCAGTTGGTCAACAATGGAATCGAGTACCCAATCGATTGGATATGGCACTTTCATAAACCGGTTGAGTTTATTCTGGTCGAGCAAGGTCGGCTCGACGTACATATACCGGACCGTGTTTATCAATTGAAAGCAGGCGACAGCTGCGTAATCGGGTCATCGCAGCTTCATTTCGGCAGAAAAGTCAGCGAAGAGAAGCTCGTATACTATGTACTCCACGTCGATTTCCAGGCTTACCTCGATTCTGCCATGCAGATGTACTACCGGGTCTTTATGGAAATCGATCGATCGCTAGATTGTTTCAACGATTTGATGGAAAGTAATGCTGGGATACATAGGGACATTAAATGCATTTTCGCGGATATTTACAAGGAAATGCACGAGAGGACGAAGGGATATGAAATCGCGACCAGTATACATGTCAAACGTCTAATGCTGACACTGCTGCGGCATGATAAGTGGGGGTTACTGGAACGTCAGGATACCTCTGAGGCTCAATTGCTGCTGCCGATCCTGACTTATGTCGACATGCATCTCAGAGACAAAATCGATCTCCAGGACGTGAGTGATTTGGCACATATGAGCTATTCGTACTTCTCCAAGTTTTTCAAAAAGACGATGGGCGTGTCTTTCACTGAATACGTCAATCAGAAAAGGATACAGAAAGCGGAACGGCTGTTGCTCACCGAAAATTGGACCATCACCAATATCGCCGAACATGTCGGGTACGAGAACATGGCCCACTTCTACAAAATGTTCAAACGCTACAACGGCTGCACACCCAAGGAATTTGTCAGCAGATTGCGTAACGTATAGGAAGCGCATAAATATGCTATTCTTCGCTGTATGTGTTTCATCATAAGAGAACAAGCTACAAACATTCCGTAGGATCAATATTTTTTTGGTTCCCTGAAATATATACCGTCCGTTTCAGCCCTATAACGACATGCGCTTCTTTCTTCCTGCGAGCCCCATCGTCATCGCTCTGTCCGATTAGGGTGAGAAAAAGGCAGCCGATCAAAGATTTCTTCTCTGATCCCCCCTCTTCGATGCTTCATAAACTAATGCTTCTCATCTCTTTTTTTCTTGTATGCGAGCCCCAAACGCCTTGAATTATTTCTATATCCCTCTTCCAGCAATTAAAATAGCCATGAAATTCAAGGGGGTTGAATTTCATGGCAGCTTAGAAATCATTTTATCTTCTAGCGTTGAACCCGATAAAAGCTTTTGTGTTGAAATCGAACACAACGGTCAACGGTCCAAGCAGCTCGTCTTGGTCCGTGTTGTAAGTAACCGTCACAACGCTTCCGTTCGCAGCTTGGACGTCTTCAAGTAATTTCTTCTGCTCGTCCGTGAGAGCCAATACGCCAACCTCTTTAGAGGAGACAATCTGAACGGCTGCCTCGTCTTGCTTTGTCGTAATATGGGAGACTTGGGCACTCACCTGTGCCCATGCCATGTTGCGGTATTCCTGCGCTGTCTCTGGCGACATTTTCAGTCCGCCTGTAACAGGTGCTTGAGCCTGTACAACTAGGAGGTAAACAGGGCTTTGTGGAGGAAGGCTTTTCGTCACGAGTGGGCCGTAGTAGGCTTTTACTTTCGTACCGGCCTTCAGGTCCTCCCAATTCACGGACTCCCCTTGAGAAGTCATGACACGCGTTTCTTTACCTGCATTCAATACCAGATTGTCGCCTAATTGAACTTGCCAGCCGTCATCCGTGTGCTTCACAGCTTTGATTGTATCTTCTTTGACCGCGCGATCTGCGTGAACATTAATACTTACGGCTTGTGCTTGGCCCGGGAAGCTCAATGCCATAGCTGGTCCGAACTCTGCATCAATTTGTGTGCCGGATTTCAAATCGGCAGGGGTTAGCATTTTGCCGTCCAGACTTTTAATAGCCGTTGATTTGTCTACAGTTAGTATGACCCAAGTGCTGCCGAGCAGCTCGATACGGTATTTCCCGTCTTCAATAGCCTGCACGTTTACGATTACACCGGAGGCACGCATCAGATCTGCCGCTTCGCTGAGCTCAATTTCTTTTTTCGTTTCATCGTAATTTAAAGTATATCCAAGCTTAGCAGCAGCATCACGCACTGGAATATATAGTTTTCCATCAATAGAGACAGGCGTAAGCATGCTGTCTTGTCCATTAATAAGAACCTTTGTATCTTTTTGTAAGTAACCTGTAATCTTTTCAACTAAAGAGCCAGCTTCGACTGCGGCTGTTGTGCCGAGAATCCCAGCCAAAGTTAATAATACAGTTAGTCTCTTTTTCATACAAAAACTCCTTCCGATCCTGAGATGGATGACGTCAATCATGCTAACAATTCATCAGACGGAAATCGATTCGAATAGGTTGCAGCCTTAGGTAAAAACAGCCGAGAGCTTGAACATTGAACATTGAGGCGATAAAAAAGGAGCTTTCCCGAGTGCGATATTGCAGATTGGCGTATTTTATCCTTGCGTTAGTATTTTTAATCTGTATCGTTGTGCAAGTATATCTGGCCGGAATGGCTTTGTTCGGGGATTCGGAACTTTGGACCGGTTCTTATCCATTTTTAATGAAGCGAAAATAAATAGAAGCAGGACCCTTACTTTTAAGTAAGTTCTGCACTTTAAAGTGCGTTCTTAACAACATGTTTTTTACCGATTTACAATAAAGTCATTCAAAATTAAATGGAGGCCAGATAAATGAGTAAATCTTATTGGGGACCAAAGTCAGTAACATTTTGGCTCGTGGGTGTTGTTACGCTGTTAATGTTGTATTTAGGTGTAAGAGGTTTTGTCCAGCCAGAAGCTGCAATACGTGATTTCGGTTTACCACTTCACGACAACGAGGATAACTATCTGGTTCACATCAAAGCAGATCGTGACCTTTTTATTGGTATCTTCCTACTTGCCTTGATGATACTTCGTATGCGAAAAGCATTGCTTGTTGTGATGTTAACTTCCATTCTGATGCCTACAATTGATGCGATTTTGGTTATTACGAATGCAGCAGATACAACACCTTCTTGGATTCATATCTTTACTGCTTTATATGGACTCGTGGTTGGTTGGATGTTATATCGAGAAGAACAGCGAGCCACAACAGTAAGTAATCATAACGGCAATTGGTGCCACCTCCTTGTTCGGATTAGTGACCGTTCTGCGCCGCAAAAAACCGTTCAATCATTTGTTTCGTTACGTTGGGACTTCTCAACTGAACTGCCTTTCCATCTTCATCAAAGGTAAAATGCCCCTTAAATGCTTCCGGCATAGCATGATATTGTTTCTCGACTTGTTGAAGTGCTTTTTCAAAACAGGGATACCCGTATTTTTTAATGAGGAGAGGCAGCCCGAAGGCAGATCTTAAAAACTCATATTCCTGGTAGTTATAGGGGGTAGTCTCCGGCCTCTTCATCAAGATCTTAAGAAAATGATCAATGACCTTGTCGATCTCTTCTTCTGAGGCATAATGCGCTAATCCATGGATGGCGAGCAGTCTCATGTCCAAATATCGTTCCTTTTTATAGGCTTTCTGAAAAAAATCCTTCAGCTCCAATTCCTTGCACCGGATTAAACCATACAGAATTTTATTTCGCAGGGCGATATTTTTCATTTTAAAATACAGCAGCTCTATGAAATCTGCTTCATTTGTTGTTAAAAACTCATAGGCTACTTCACTTATTGTGCAGATAAACTTCGAATCATTTTCGTGAAGGGGGGCCGTCGCTAAGTACCTAATCGATTCCTTATGATGCTGTTGATTTAAAGACATTGCGCCATAACTCCTTTTATAAACTTTGCACAGAAAATCCTGGTTTTTTCTTCAGTAATTGCGTGCTGCATCGAACCAGCGCTGAGCCATTTCTTCCGTGATAGACTGGCCAATCAGGTGATCGGACTGGCTGAGCTGCCATACTGCTTCGCCGAGGTCCTCTCTCTCGGTGGTTTCTATGCCTTTGAGAATATTGAAGCGCACGGTGAAGGCGGTAATGGCTGCCTCGGCATCGGCTAAGCTGCGGGCCTGAGATAAGCTTGCCTGTGCAACGTTGTAAGCTTCGTTAGCCACCTTGGCCAGACGTTTAGGCCAGGACGAGAACGGGCGCCCGAACTCGGTCGACCACCACTCAGGCTTTCGCAGTTGGCTCACTGAAGCATGGCCGCTCCACGGCCGGATTTTAGCGCGTGTTTTCATTTGCTGCTTCAGACGTTTACCCGTGATTTCTTCCACGTTGTATGCGATAAATCTATCAAGCAACGGCCACGTGTCTAATGGGGGCAAGTCTTCCAGATCCGGCATGAAACGCAGCTCTAGATTCGTTAACCGTGCCTGACGGGCCAATACGTCCATATCGCAGAAGTTCCCCCACAAACTCAGTGAATTTAGGTTCGGAAAATGGTTCAGACACTCTAGCGAGATCGGCTGGCCCATTGGCGCGTTCTGTAACGCCAGGCTCGTCACCTGGTGCAACTCACCTAGGTCAGGCATCAAGAAGGGGGTATCATTCTTGCGTCTTCTTGTGTGTGGCGCTAGTGTCAGAGAAGACGGCATGTTTCCAGTGGCCGAGAGGCGTGATAGATCGCCGGACACATTCAAGCGGCAAGGCCTTCTCGGAAGTTTTAAATTCAGACGCCCTCCGGACGGACCCAACTCGATGTGCAAGCCATGCAAAATGGACTGACTGGCGTCCGCCAGCGTGTTTGCAGACAGGATTGGCGCCCACGTCATTTCTTCAATGGGACGCTTCTGTGCCCAATCCAAGAAGCCTGCGTCATTGCCTGTATAATGCAGGAAACGCGGCCAAGGCGAGCCGGCTGGCGTAGCAAAGGCATCAAATACGGTCCAATCTATATGCGCGATGGGCTCGACGTGAAGATCCGCCTTTTTCCCCAAGTACGACGGGCCAATGGATAGGCTGCCCACCCCGGGTCGAATCACAAGCGTGTGGCTGTGAAGACCTGTCAGGTCGATGGGATAGCGGCCATCTTCTCTAATTGAACCAACGGGAAGACGAGCTTGGTTATCATTCGGCATCTCTATCATCCTTTCTCCTAACCCCTAGTACTTGCTTAAACGGTTCAGTTCGAATGCCCCAATTGTAACACTTCATCCAAATCCCCCCAACCATTATTTGTTCAGCGCAAATGTTTAGTAATGCCAGCCGGCAGATCCGAATCAAAGGTGTGTGGATACATCCATGAAAAAGGAGCAGTAGTCGAAAGATAGCTGCTCCTTTCTTACTAACTAAATTATCTTTTCATTTCAATTTACAATAACGTTACTGATAATCTCGACTCAAGTATAATAAGTGACCAATCTCTTGTCTCATTCCTCCACGATTGCGACCGGCCGGGCCCAGCCACCGCTTGCCTTTTCTACTTTAATCGGAAAGCAGCTTACTTTGAAGCCAAACGGTTTAGGTATTTTCTCTAAGTTGGCCAGCTTTTCAATCTGGCAATATTCCTTGTCCTTGCCGACGTAATGCGCTGCCCACAAAACGCCTTCCTGCGGCTGCTTTTTATACGCTTCAGCCTGCAGGTTGAGCGGAATATCCCAGCCCCAACCGTCAGTACCCACTACCTTAATGCCTTGGTCCAGAAGCCACAGCGTTGCTTCGGCTGATACCCCGGCATGAAGAAATGCATAATGTTCGTGATACAGCCGTTTGTCCGCATCGCTTCGGATGAGAACGATATCGAAAGGTTTCAGCGTATACTTAATCCGTTTCAACTCGGCGATCAGGTCGTCCGTCGTAATCTCGTAACCCGGCGGCTTTGCGCTGAAATCGAGCACCACACCGTCGGAATAAAACCATTCGAGCGGCAGTTCGTCAATCGTCCTTGCTTGCTTCCCTTCCGAGACCGGCCAGTAATGCCACGGCGCGTCGATATGGGTACCCGAATGCGTATTCAGCGTCACCATTTCCGTTGCCCATGCCTTGCTCTCTGGAAAATCCTCCTGCTTCAGGCCGAGTATCGCTGCTGCTTGCAGCGCACCGTCTTCATGGGTCGCATATTCGATCTTCGCTGGCAGCGGCTCGCGGATTCGCGGACTAATCGGCACGCTCAAGTCAATAAGCTTCATGATGATTTCCTCTCCTCTCTCATCTAGAATCAAGCACATTATACTAAATTATACATATAGCCGATAGGCCAACGTTGCGTTCTATGCCATCCCTATTTTATGATAACCAAAATGGTTCTAGATCGTTGTTATTTCTTAGTAAACACAACTTATGATAATCTAATGGTACCAGAGTTTTCCAAAATAATGGGTCGTTCATGGTTCTGTAAAGACGGTCCGTTTAATAACCATCTACAACACTTCGCAAATGAATTTTGACCAAAGGATTTATTGGAGGGAACAGAAAATGGATGTAAAGACGCTTTTGCTACAACAATGGGCAAGCTGCTTAGATCAAGAAGACTGGTTTCCACCACTTGAAAAAGTGCTAGAGGATGTTACTTTTGAACAGGCAATTTGGAAACCCGTTGATGCAATGAATTCCATTTGGGAATTAGTTTGTCATTTACTTTTCTATGAAAAGAGACTTCTGATGCGATTTCTTGGTGAAGCAGAGAATGAACCACAAGCCGAAGATAATAAATCTACATTTCGATTACCAGCTGAAACGCTTCAAAATTGGAAGGAAACAAAACAAGAATACCTTTACGTTCATCGCGAACTTGAAAAAATACTAGCAAACTCAGAAGAAAAAGATTTGTATAGACCGATCCCTGGAGAAAGATCATTGGTGCTTGAACTGAAGAGTTTAGCAATGCACGACGCATACCATATTGGGCAAATAGTATTCTTAAGTAAAATGCAAGGAGCTTGAGCAGGGAAACGGAGCTTTTAAAAAAGCTTTATTAGCTTTACAGTTATTCAATTATAGGTGGCTTTATAAAAATGGGAACGTCCAAATTGGACATTCCCATATTTTATACCTGAAAAGCAAAAATACGATTTTAAGGGTCGAAACTAGGCTTACTATCACACCTAGCGATCAAAAACAGGCATTTTCTGTTTATAGGAGCCCCGTAATCCCTCGCCCGTAATTCTCGAGGCACAGCCCGTTTAACATGAAGTTGTGGCATAGGCTTGATAAGCTGTTTCATTATACTCCGCGCTTCCCGGGAAGTTGATGGATTTCAACACAGACGGTTTCAAGTTTCGTCGAAGCAGAAGCTCGACCACCTCGGCCTCGATGGCCCACATGATGGAAGCGGCCGCGATGCCAGATGCCGGGCAGATGGACGCGTTTAATTCTCGCACTTCCAGCATCGCATCCAGCGGAGGGGCGCAGTTATCGATCACAAGATCGGCAACCTCGAATAATCTTTTCCCGCTGGAATGCTCGCTCTTCAACTGAGAGGAGTAAGTGACGCTCGTTAAGGCGATGACATAAGCTCCCATCCGCTTTGCCCGCAGCGCGATATCAACCGGAAAAACCGTTTTTCCGGATACGCTGCCGACAATGAGCACATCGCCTGGAAGAAGCCGGCTTGCCCGCAGCACGTATTCCATCAGCCCTTCGAGGCTGCGGTCCTTCTCTTTCTCCTCTTCGCGCTCTCGCACCTCGTTGTTAACGTCGAATTGAAAGCGCAAAGCCCGAAAAGCGGTGAGTCCGCCCGCACGGTTGACGAGCTCGCTATCCAGCATATGCCCCGTATCGAACAAGTGCACGCATTTGCCGGCCGCCATCGCGCTTGCGATCGCCTGTGCCGCTTCTCCCATGGCTTCCCCCTGGGTTTGTTCGATTTGGGCAATCAGGCTGTTCAGCTTCTGAAAATATTGACCTCTCATCTTCTTCCCCTCCATATCATAAGTAAGCGGTAAGATTGAATCTTACGGCTTTTTATATATCTTTTGGCTGATAGAGAAACGCTTCGAATGACGATTTCAACCGCTGCAGCATCGGACCATCCAAAGGGTCGCCCTCTCCCATGCGCATCGCCTCATGGACGACACCGCCCATGACGGGCTCAAATAACGGCATTGCTGCCACGGTTTTCGGATGCTTCTCCCGAATGACTTCCCTGAACCTTGTGAACATGAGCGGATGCCCCTTCCAGACGCTTCCAGCCGCCATGGCCCATGTCTGTTCATCGAATGCATCCCGGTTCATCAGTGCGCATACCTGCACGGCCAGGCTCTGTCCCGCTGCCGCGAAAATGCCCTGCGCCACTGCATCCCCTGACATCGCTGCCTTGGAAACAAGCAGCGAACATGAAGAAATGACCTCACGGGTATCGGATGTGCCATAAATGACGGAAATAATGTCGCCCATAAGCTTCAGCTGCCACTCCTGCATGATCAGTTCCTGAAGCATCGTCACAGGCCCGCGGCCTTCAAAACTTTGAATGGCGGCCATCATTCCCTGCCTCCCGATATCGTATCCGCTGCCCTCATCGCCAAGATGACTTCCCCATCCGCCAAGATGGGTTTGGCTCTCCTCCCTGACCCCGAATATTCCGGAGCCCGTACCTGCCAAGGCTACAATACCTCGCCGGTGCTGAATTCCGGCAAGGAGGCACATATATCCTTCACTGAAAGCATGCATCTCCCCGACTTTTGCATATTTCCCGATGACTTCGGCGAGTAAATCGATGGGACCGGGCATCGCCGCATAAACTGCGCCCAGCGTGATATGCGGATGCTCCTTCAAGCATTCCCGAATGCATGCCTCCATATTGGCCGCGACCGATTCGAGCCTCGTAAAATTCGGATTGATCGCTCCGCTTCGGCCTACGGCCAGGCAATTCCAATCGTGATCGAACAAAACAGCGATAATCTTCGTTCCGCCGCCGTCCACGCTCAGGCAGTATCCCACGGCGCTCCCCCTCTTTCCGGCATCAGCCCTTCACAGAACCGACCATGATGCCCTTAACGAAATATTTTTGCAGGAAAGGATATACGCATATAATCGGAATGACAACAATAATCATCGTGGCCATGCGAATGGACTCAGCGGTAAAGGTCTGGGCCGCATATGTGGCACTGCGCTGCGCATCCACCGTATTGGCGCCCGTCACTGCCGTAAGGTTCGCTTTGTTGATCAGCTCCATCAGCAGAAACGACACCGTCTTCAAGCTTTTGTCAGTCACGAAATACGCGGAATCGAACCAGGCATTCCAATGACCCACTCCGTTGAACAGGGCAATGGTCGCCAGCACAGGCGCGGAAAGCGGAAGCATGATCCTCAGGAAAGTGCGCAAGTCGCTCGCCCCGTCGATCCTGGCGGATTCCTTCAGCGCTTCCGGCAGCTCGCGAAAGAAAGACATCATGATGATGACGTTAAACACGCTTAATAAGTCCGGGATAATATACACGGCGAACGTGTTCATCAAGTGCAGCTTTTTAATCAGAATAAAGTAAGGAATGAGTCCGCCCGAGAAATACATCGCAATGATAAAGATGAGAAAATAATAGTTTTTGAACATGAGTCCCTTATGGGCGAGACTGTAGGCAACCAGTGCGGTAAAAGCAAGGCTGGATACGGTGCCGATCAGTGTTCTGGCGATCGTGACGCCGTACGCTTTGATAAGCTGGTCATTGGAGAAAACCGCCTCATAGTTATCCCAGGTAAACATCCGCGGCCACAAAAAGATCCCGCCCCGCGAGGCATCGATGCCGTTATTCAGCGAAATAATGAGCGAATAGTAGAATGGGTAGATGGTTGCGATCATCACCGCTATCAAGATGGCATAAACAATGCCGTCGATCACGTAATCTTCCCTGGTACGTTGAGATCCGCGTTTCATCGGTTATTCCCCCCGGTTAGAAAAGTCCCACGCCAGACGCCTTTTTGGCGGAATAATTGCTGACCAGAATCAGCGTGAGCGAGATCACGGATTGAATCAGGCCGATCGCCGTGGCATAAGAATATCTGCCTTGGGCCAGGCCCATTTTTAAGGTATAGGTCTGAATGATTTCCGAAACGCTGTTATTCACCGGATTCCCCAGCAAATACGCCTGCTCAAAGTTGGATCCGCCCAGTCCGCCGCCGAACAGGTTGCCTAACGCCAGGATCAGCACGACGATGATGGTTGTTTTAATGCTGGGAAGCGTCACGTACATGATCCGCTGCAAGCGTCCCGCGCCATCCACGACCGCTGCCTCATGCAGCGTGGGATCGACTCCGGCAATGGCCGCCAGAAAAATGATCGTCCACCAGCCCATCTCCTTCCAAATATCGCTGAGCACCAGCAGCGGCCAGAAATACGAAGCGCTCGCCAAAAAGGACATCGGTTTGTCAATCAGGCCGACGGCCATCAGAAGCTGGTTAACGACCCCGTTTTGCGAGTTCAAGAAGGAGAACAGCATGCCCGAGACCACGACCCATGATATAAAGTGGGGCAGATAGCTTGCGGTTTGCGCGAAGCGCTTCAAACCTTCCTTCCTTACTTCATTCAGCGCAATCGCAAACAGGATCGGAATCGGAAAAGTAAACAGGATTTTCAGCAGGCTGATGACGACCGTATTGCGGATAATCTGCCAAAAGCTGATGTCATGATAAAACTCCAAAAACCATTTGAACCCGACCCATTCACTGGTAAAAAATCCGGGAATTCCAGAGGATAACTTGAAATTCTTGAAGGCAATGATGAGCCCGACCATGGGCACATAAGCAAAAACTAGCAGGTACGCGATGCCGATCAAAACGCTAATTTGATAAAACTTTTGCTGCCGAAGCCTTCTCCACACCCGTTTCGCAGAGCCCGAATTCACAAGCATTTCCGATTGACGATTTGCAGGCAAACTCCCCACCTCCTGGACTCAGAATCCAATACCGATTCATCGATTATTCCTCATGTCCCGCATGCTATGCATGCAGGAAAACGGATCCCTCTTCCATCATTTGTTTGGATTTCTCCAGGCTGCGTCCTTCCCATAAGGCGGTGATGCCTTCGGCCTGAACGTCGGCGAAGAACTGATCGATATGCTCCTGCCGGTTTGGGACATCCTGCGGCATGGCGGACAGCTGCACATAGCGAATGGGAAGTCTGGCAACATGAACCCGGTGCAGGATTTCCTCGTCATCGGCAAGCATTTCCGCGCGGTCGAACAACGCCGCCGCTTGCTCGATCAGGTCCTTCGACAAATAATCGCTCGTCGGCGGGTCGTAAATTCCGGTGTGGATATGCTCCCGCTCCACCTTGTCATGCAGCATATCGATATACTGGCGCAGCGGCGATGCCGCCATGCCGTAATACCCGGTCAGAAATTCATCGATCGCCGTATCAACGTCGCTATCCGGATTCCAAAGCAGCTTGGATAACACGTATGCCCTCAGTTCGGCAAATTCGCCGCCGCCCCCCTTCTCGTAGCTGCCCTGCTCGAAGATGCCCTTCACCTGATTGCGAATGAAAAATTGGATGTTGGGCTGCAGGACCCGAATATTCGGAAACGGCATGACATAATTCGAAAAGTTCGTCACATAATCCCAGATGTATACGCGGTTGCATACCTTGCCCCATTCAATGAGATCTTGGGCGAACGAAACCCCGGATTCCGCCCGGCTTTTGAAAGATGCCAGCTCCTGGCATGTTTCCAATGGATGTGCAAAGCAGCATTCGATGCTGCACAGTCTGACGATCACGTTGTAACGAGGTCGTACGTACTTCGGCGGTTTGCGGGTATATTGGTAAGCCAGCGTATCGATAGCTACTTCCGGATATTCGGACTCAATGGCTTCGGCCACCTGATTTACGAACCGGATGAGGCTGCCGCTGTAGCTGTCTTCGTATTCGTCCACCGCCCGGCAATTGGCGCATTGGCAGGGATTGTACCAGTCATTTTGCGATACGGACAGAATGCGGGTTTCCGGGTGCTGGCCAAGGTACGCCTTGACCCGGTTGATCATCAGCTCCAGTACCTCGGGATTCGTCAAGCAAAGCTGCGTCTTTTCGAAAATACGCTCGCCGCCGACCTCCGAAAAGTATTCGGGATGCGCATCGAAATGCTCTTTTACCGGGATGAAGTGATCAAAGGTATGTACGAACAAGGATGTGTATTCCGTCTTGCCCCCGTGGCGGGTTTCCAATTCAGGGAAGTTGCCGTTCGATTTGTTTCTCGCTGCCCAATCGCCGTCAAAGGCACAAAAGAAAAACGGTTCGCGATATTCCAGTACCGGAACCTGTTCGATATCGATATCGCCCAGCGTTACGCGGCTTCGCTTCGGAATGCGGCTTACTTCGGGGCTGAACCATCTGCAGCCCAAGTAATTCTCCAGGAAGGTGTACACCCCGTACAACGTTCCACGCAGCGCTCCGCCTGCAATGACAAGCCGTCTGCCGGCTGTACGGATAACGAACCCGTCGCTGCCCAGCTGCTCAAAATCGATGGATGACGCCAGATCAGCCATATGCAGGTTGAAGCCAACGACGATTTCATGAGGCGTGACCGGACCGTCGTCGTTTTTGATCGGCACCGTCACGCCGGTAATTTCGCGCAAATAGGTCTGCAGTTCCGCCCCTGCATACACCTCTGAAGGCGATGCTTGCTCTCCAATAACAATCGTATAATCCGTCGTGCCGTTCTCGATGAATACCCATTCGTTATTCATGGATCTTCCCTCATTTCCCTGATATATGCGGGAGGGAGAGCCCCCTCCCGTGCTTGCCGCCTTGGTTCTACTCGTATTTCTTCAAGGCTTCCTGATAAGCTTCATTCATGTAGGTTTCCAGTCGCTCCAGACCGATTTTGTTCGCGTCCGACATTAGCTTGTCATATCGCTTCCCGGCTTCATCCTCGCTTGCGGCCGTGATGATTTCGACTTTGGCGTTGGTGTACAGCTCCGACAGCTTCACGTTGATATTGAACTCATCCGTATCTGCCTTCGGCTTGACGAAGGCCAGTGCCGGATTGCGCACGTACAGCGCCTTTCTGAACTTCAGCAAATCGACGGAAGAGCTGTATTTCGGGTTGCTGAGCGCCCCCGAGGAAACGGCAACGCCTTCCCCGAGCCCGCTTGCCTCGAAATACCAAGGTCCGATCCCCGTATCCGTCACCTTCAGCTGATTGAAGCCTTCCGGACGCACCAGCAGCTTATCCTCGTTTAGGGTGTAGTGCTTCCCTTCGATTCCCCACTGCGTCAAGGCATCGCCTTCTGGGCTTTTGAGAAACTCGATGTATTTGATTGCGCGCTCAGGATTTTTATTCGTTTTCGGAACGAACAGGCTGGCCCAGCCAACGGAAGCATCGACGGGCTTCAGCTTCGCCTCCCCCTTATAAGTGAGCGCTTTCAAAATAGGTACCAAATGCGCTTGAATGCCATTGTCGTCATAGACTTTATTCATTTCGTCGGCTAGACCGGCGTTGTAGGAAGCGGAAAATACATTGCCGCTCTTCATGATTTGCGAGAACTGCTCCGGCTTGTAGGCGAAGCTTTCCGCACTTAAGTATCCGCTTCTGTACAGCGAGTTCATGTATTTGAAATAATCCTTAAAACCGGGATTGCTGAAGCCTAAGTGCACTTTGCCGGCTTCGTCCGCATAGGGGTTCTGGTCGGTCAAGCCCATCATTTCCATTAACGGGTTCGTCCATGTCGGATGCGGGAGGTAGATGATCATGTCAGGGTGCTTTTCCTTGACCATTTGATAAACTTTCAGCAAATCCTCCAGCGATTCCAGTGGCGGATTGCCTAGCTCCTGCATGATATCCTGCCGGACGTAAAGCCCTGCGTCACCGGGAGACGGGAGGTTTCTCGGATCATTCCATGCTTCGTCGTTGTTATAATGGGTTTTTAAGGCGTAAAAATGTCCGTCGGGCTGGGTGTTGTTCGCAATTTCTACGGGGTCAAGCAGATTCATCATTTCAGGGGCATATTTCTTGATCAATTCATCGAGTGGATAAGCAATGTCGGGATTGTAGAAGCGTTCTACCAGGTTGGAGGTGAAGACGAGATCGGGTAATTCATTGGCAGCGATCAATACTTGCAGCTGGTTGAGGTCGCTGCTTTTCGTTACGTTCAGGGAGACGCCGGTCCTCTTCGTGATCTCTTTGGATACATCATCCTTCCCCCATGTATCAACGGGGTACCAATCGAAATCGATGTACGTGTCGAAGGCTACGGGATCCACGCTCTTTTTCCAGGCCAAGTCCGGGCTGTCCCAGCTTGTAATATTGCTGGTTTGTCCCCCTCCTTGATCGTCCTGCGCCGAGTCGCCCGCTTTTGCTTCGGGATTGTCCTTACCTGAGCATCCCGCCAAAGCCAGAACAACAATCAGAAAAAAGGATGAGATCAACAACGCTTTCTTCTTCATTTTATTCCCCCTTAAGGACAGTTTTTCGAAAACAACTTTCGAAACCGAAAATAAACGAAATCCAAAAGTTAAATTGTTTTCGAATGTGTTTCGATTATAGATTGGTGTTTATCGAAATGTCAACAAGAATAAAATTTTATTTTCCAAAGAAGGATTAACGAAAATTATTTTCTTATTATTATTTTCGTTTTATGAATTCAAGACAAAAAACTAGCCCCTTAAGTACATTCCTGTACTCAAGGGGCAGCTGCCTGTTGAATAAAGTATGACATTGTTATTCATCATTCGCCTCCGCGATGATCACCCGGATATTCTTCTCCTCAAAAATACTCATGTACGAATCATCCGGTCGCCGATCGGTAATGATGGTGTTCACCCCGTCGAAGCTGTCGATTCGGATTAAGGTACGGTTGTTGTTGAATTTGCTGTGGTCCGCCAGCACGATGACCTCGCTGCCGGAATCCATCATTCGTTTGCGGATATCCGCCTCCACCATCGTGATGTCGCGCAATCCCTCCAGCAGGACACCTTTGGGACTGATGAAGGTTTTGGTAGCCCGAAGATCGTTGATCATTTTCTCTGCATACGGTCCGACGAACGTTTGGGTTCTCGGGTTTAGCGTGCCGGGGATCCCTATAAGCGTGGCCGTCGTTATTTCTTTGAGCTGTTCGAAAATGGGGATGGAATTGCTGATGATCGTCACATTCTCGATATGCCGTGCCAGATTGGCCAGCAGCACTGTCGTTGAGCTTCCGTCCAAAAAAAGGCTGTCCCCAGGCTGGATCAAATCGACGGCAGCTTTAGCGATGGCCGACTTTGTTTCGCTCAGAAGCCAGGAGGTCTCCGAAAAAGTAGGTGATTCCTGCTCATCCTTCACCATAGCTCCCCCGTAATTGCGCTCGATCTTTCCTTCCTCCTCCAGCGTTCGCAGATCGGAACGGATGGTCACCTCGGATACTTGGAATATATCCCTCAGCTCCGAAACCCTTTTAAACCCGTTCTCTCTAATCATTTTCAAAATTTCGCTTCGACGTTGCATGGCATGCATCTTTTCTTCTCCACCTCTGTTTTATGTATAATAATGGGTCTTGCTCACCGTTTCATTATACAGCTATAACTACTATAACAGGAAACAAATCGAAAGGAAACCGTTTGACAACGAAATTAATCGAAGATAAAATCTAGTCACAAGGAAAGAAAAACGAAGATTTGCTGAAGCTTGGGTCGTATGATTAAGCTGAATCCTAACGAGGAGGATATGCTATGCTGCAAATTATGCGTTATTTTCAGGCTGTAACGGATAACCTGGTTCAAGTCTTACAAGAACAACATGAGGCAATGCAGCAGACCTCGCATGTATTGGCGGACACCGTGGAGCAGGGAGGCTCCATCTATATCACAGGATGCAGCCATTCAAGCCTCTTCGCGCAAGAGGTGTTTTACAGGGCAGGGGGCTTTATTCTGATGAATCCCATTTTTCTACCGGGCATGACCTTGGAGACCTTTCCTTCCACGCGCACCACCAAATTCGAACGCATATCCGGGCTGGCCGAGGCCGTGCTTTCGGAGACGGCTCTTAGGCAGGGAGATGTGCTCATTATCGCTTCCGTCTCCGGACGCAACACCGTCCCGGTCGAACTGGCGCTCTGGGCAAAGAATCATGGCGTGAAGGTCATTGCCCTTACGTCGATCGCCTATTCGTCTGATGTCTCAAGCCGGCATTCCAGCGGCAAGCGCTTATTTGAGCTCGCGGATCTCATTTTGGACGTCATGGGAGAAAAGGGCGATGCGGTGCTGTCGATCGACGGGCTGCAGGTCAAAACGGCACCGCTCTCCACGGTGACCGGGATTACGATGATGCATGCGGTCATTTCGCAGACGATCGAGCTGTTGATTCATCGAGGCCTGACCCCTCCGGTCTTCCTGTCAGCCAACCTCGAAGGAGGAGATGAGCACAATATGAGGTTGCTGGAGCAATACCGACACCAAATTCATTACCAATAATCGATTGGGCAGCTTGCTGCAAGGAGGAACCATGAAATTCAAACTGATCGCGCTGGATCTGGACGGCACCACGATTGACCGCCGGCTGTATCTCAGCGACGCGAACCGCGATGCCGTGAATGACGCTATACGCCAAGGGAGCATCGTGGCCATTATTACCGGAAAAATGTTCGCCGCCGCGCTGCCCTTCGCGGAACGGTTTCAAGGCGCGGCCTACTTGTTCGCCAGCAACGGCGCAAACGTGTACGACATCCGGTTGCAACAAGAACTGATCTCTTTTCCGATTCGAGCGGAGCATCTTCCCCAAATCATTCATACGATCGAAAAGCACCGGGCGCTCTACCGCATCTACACACGTGATGCTATGTTCGCGGCGGAGGAATCCCATCTGGTCGATTCAATTCGAAGGGAGCGAGACTTATTATAAAATTTACGTGCAGGATGACGATGCCAAGCTAGCAGCTATCACCCGAGATCTCCATCCTCTCCCGCTGCAAATCCATCCAAGCGATAATCACAATATTGAAATCACCAACGCACAGGCAAACAAAGGGGAAGCGCTTCGTTTCCTCAAACGGCATCTTCAGATAGCCACGGAGAACGTGCTTGCCATCGGCAACCACGATAATGATATGCCAATGTTTGCCGAGGCCGGCTATTCGGTAGCCGTTGCTAACGCGCCAGCTTATGTGCAGGAACGGGTGCATATGGTGACACGGCCCTGTGAAGAAAATGGCGTAGCTTACGCTCTGGCCCATCTCGGAATTTGTCGCATGGATTCTATCATCTAAATATGTTAAAACCCCCACCTATCATAACATGATAGATGAGGGTTTTTCCAATGTTTGTAAATTGAAATAATGGCTACTCGTCACATCTCCGGATTGCTCACCTGTTTAATGTAGATGACAAGATTTGATAGAAACGTTCCGCATCTACTTCTCGGGAAATTTCCACGTTTCCTTCCTTAGCTGCTCTAAACGAAGTGCCTCCCATTAACGTCTCCTCATTGGTTTCAACTTGGACATAACCTTTTTCAAATTGACAAACATCGGGATGAAATATGCAAACTGCCGCCAACGGGTCATGCAGTGTCAACTTATTCGAACTTTCAAGCCACGCATTTCCAAAATCAAATACCGCTTTCATCAAACCGGAATCCGCAAAAAGAAGTTCTTCCGCTTTTGCTGCCTCTATGGTCAATCTGTCGGTGATTTCAAGCGTAATTGCCCGGTTGATCGCTACTTTGGAAGCAAAAACAATTTTGGATGCGAGCGGATCAGCCCATGAGTTCCAATTGTAGTACGCTTCAGGCAATTCCTCCCGACCAAAATATCCATTCATCACATAAAGTCCTTTTAACAGGTGCAGGACATCAGGATATGTGTTAAACAGCGTTGCAATATTGGTCATGTTTCCAATTCCGAGTAACATAATTTCATGTGGATTAGCTTTGATCATCTCATACATAAATGCAGGCGCATCCGATTTTTCATAGATGTCGTGCTCCCAGTTTATCAATGCCGCAGCACCATCCGGGGTCGGATATACAGGGACAGGCTGCAAAGTTGTATCGAGTCCAGCTACAATCGGAATATCCCTCTTGACGGTTTTACAAATCGCATTTGCAACTGCCGCCCGCTTCTCCGATTCTCCACACACCGTTGTAATGCCAACTAAATTACACTGTGGCTCTTTTAATAAATAGGCCAGGCAAATTGCATCATCAATATCTCCGCCAATATCTGAATCAAGCAATACTTTTTCCATTTATTGTTCCTCCTGTATTAAAAATTAGGTATACAAGAGTACATTGCAAATCCCCATAAATACACCTCCAACATTCAGTATCTTTCATAGTATCATAACGTAGAATCCATTAATGGTTACTACCGGAAGTGTGTCACTTTCGTATATCCGGAAAACAACGAGGTAATTGCATTCAAACGACCTCTGAATTTACCTAAAGAATGTCAGTATCGTAGTAAGGTTATTGCTGGTTCCCCCGTTAGCTGGAGCTTCTAGATTTGAGCTGCAGGTATTTGTACGCCTTCGCACGGGTTTGACAGAACATTTATCGTTAAAAAAAGCCGCAGCTGCGCGGCTATAAAGCGTGTATGTTCTTGTCGTCTTACAGTTAAGAGCTGCCTATTGTAATCGCATGACCACCTCATTCGGATTTTAGGTTACCGCTTCATCATTTATTACAAATTGTTGTAATGCTCATCCGTTACGGGTTCTAACCATTCCGGCTTACCTGCAGTGATTGCAATATGTTCAAACCAGCTGTCTTTTGTTGCACCATGCCAGTGTTTTACACCATCATGGGTAACAATAACATCACCTGCTTTCAGGAACTGGGCAGCTTTTCCTTCTTCCTGGTACCACCCTTCGCCGCCGGTTACCAATAGAAGCTGAAACCCATCACGGTGGATATGCCAGTTATTCCGGCATCCCGGTTCAAAGGTTACGTTCCCAACTCCAACATGAACTTTGGGATCGGCAACCAACGTCTGCAGGTAACTTTGTCCCACAAAATATTTTGCAAATGCTTCATTCTTCTCTCCCACGGGGAAAATCACACCATTTTTTACTTCTTCATGTTTTGCCATTTTGGTTCCTCCATTAAACATTAATAAGATTCGTATCCTCTGGGTCTGTTTACTTTAATTTCCCGCCAAAAACCGGAAAGAAGCTATGCTCACCATAATCTTGAATGTTCTCTACATTCTTCAATGTCTCCATATCAGCATCGCTGATAACAAAATCCAGCTCTGCATTGTTTCTCATATGATCTGGGTTTGCCGTCTTCGGAAGTACGACAAGACCAAGCTGGATATCATAACGCAGGCAAAGCTGAGCAACAGATACTCCATACTTTTCGGCTATTACCCTAACCTCGGCATGATCCAGGATTGCACCGTGTGCAATCGGCGAATATGCCTCCACCAGAATGTCATTCTTCTGGCAGAATTCAATGAGCTCCAAAGGCGTGTTGCTCACATGTGCCAGGATCTGATTGACCATAGGCATGATCTCACAGCTTGCAAATATATTCTCAACATCATCCTGAAGAAAGTTAGACAGACCGATGGCCTTTACTTTGCCTGTTCTATATGCATCCTCCATCGCTTTCCATACTTCTTTGTTTTCCTCGATATAACGGTTCTCCTCACGGAACTCCGTCCACGGTTGTGGGCTGTGAATAATCAGAAGGTCAATGTAATCCAGTCCCAATTTGGCTAATGACTCATGAATGGACTGCGTAACTGCATCATAGTTCTTTGCTTCTGCAGCAACCTTTGTTGTAATGAAAAGTTCTTCTCTTGCGACACCGCAAGAACGGATTGCTTCGCCTACACCAGCCTCATTCATATAGGCCTGAGCCGTATCCATATGGCGATACCCAAGAGATACCGCATCTCGCACGGCCTGTGCCGCTTGCTCATCGTCAAGCAGCCAGGTACCAAGACCTAATTTGGGAATTTCAATTCCATTTGATAATTTGTAAGTTTCGTTAAACATTGTTTTTGTCTCCTTTGTTATTCTGGAATGATTTCATTGATGCAACTCAAAGCATTTAACGTTCTAGGGAATCCCATATAAGGGAGGCAATGCGTGATGGCGGTGATCATCGTTTCCTTATCATTGCTGACATTTAGATTACCCTGTACATGTGCCTTGACTTGATTTTCGGCACCCCCGAGTGCGCTAATGATGCACAGAGTCAGCAATTCCCGCGTTTTCAAATCAAGGCCTCCCCGGGTATAGAAGTCGCCAAAGCAAAAGGCGGAAAGATAATCCTGAATATGCTTTAGATTATTCGGGGCATTCCCCCGGTTTTTGGTAATGATGTCCCCGAAAATTTCCACCTGCATGGCAAGCCCCTTGTCAAACCGATTTTCTTCTTCAACTTGCTTTTGACTCTCAAGCGGCAATTCGATATCTCTGGCTTTGAAAACGTCGTTGACCTCCGTAATGGCATTCAGCGTTTTGGGAAAGCCGACGTAAGGCGCGCACTGGAACACAGCTTCCTTGATTTCGATCGGCGAAAGTCCGACGTTCAGGGCGGCATGCACATGAGCCTTGAGCTGAGGCAAGGTTTGGTTCGTGGTTAGTACCACTAGGGTGATGAGCTCCCTCAGCTTGTCATCCAGGCTTCCTTGATGAAAAACCTCCCCGAAAATGAACCGGCTCAAGATGTCCTGGAAATCGGGATCCGTGGCATATGCGGCTGGTACTCCATCGCCGAAAAGCTGCTTGTACGTATCTTGACTCTTCTCATTTCGATTCATAACGAAGCCTCCTGTTTGTTTTTAACGATACCGCCATTAAAATAACGGCAATTGCGACGAATAAAGCAGCGATCCAACCGACCGCCCTTATCGAAATGACTCCTACTGCAATTCCTCCAATCCCTCCGGCGGTAGCGATCGCGATCTGTAGAATTGAGCCGTACAGGCTTAACATGATCCCTGAGGCTTCCGGAGCAAGCGCAACCAGATTAAACTGCAGGGCCGGTCCGGACGACCATGCCGAGAAAGCCCATAACATAAGAAGCGGAATGGCAACAGACGTTGATTTAGCGATGCCGGACAGCAGCATCAAAGCTAGGGCATGAACCATCAGGCCACTCATCAGCGACCTTGGAATCCCGATGCGATCCGTCATGAATCCGCCGAATTTGGAGCCGATTAGAGTCGCGATCCCGAAGGCAAAGAGAGCAATGCTCACTTCCCGTTCGCTCATGGATGTAACATTTAGCAGGAAAGGAGAAATATAGGCATAGAGCATGGCATATCCTAACTGCCAAAAGAACGTGACACCAAAGCCATTTAGGATATTCGGGTTCTTTAAAAGGGCCATCTGTTTGCCGAGCGGAATAGGCGCATCCCCCTCGGTGGGTGGTATCATACGAGCCACGGCCACAATCGCAAACAAACTAAGCATACCGATTCCGACGAAAATGACCTTCCAACCGAATGCTGCAGCCACGACGCGGCCAATCGGAACGCCGGCAATAAGGGATGCACTGAACCCGATGAGCACGGTGCCAATCGCCCCGGCTTGCTTGCCCGGTGCTGCGAGTTTGGCAGCGACCGTCTTGGCGCCGATCACAAAAACGCCGCCTCCAATGGCAAGTACAATCCGTGATACGATAAGGAATGTGAATCCCGGTAAGGTAACGGTCAATACGCAGCCGAATACGACGATCGCGAGAGAGAACATTAACAAATAACGCCGATCCATCTTTGTCGTCGCCATCACGAAGATCGGTGAACCGATCGCATTGGCGATCGCGAATACGGTGATCAATTGTCCTGCAGCAGACACCGAAATATGGGCCCAGGCAGCAATTTGATCCAAAATACCGGCAATAACGTACTCCGAGGTGCTCACAAAAAAGCTAATGAAAGCCAGCATGTATATTTTCCAAGTATTGTTCATTTATTCTTCCTTTTAATATGGGATCCATGGGACAGATTCAAACAAGCCGTTATTATTAACGTACGGCAAGCGGCACAACCTTCACTGTGGCTGAACGGGCTTGATTACTGATCATCGAGTTCAGATAAGGACTTTCCTTGTATTTCGCACGATACGCATCGTCGATGAGGTTGTCGATCTCGCCATCAACCGGTTCAAAAGCGACCTCCTTTGTCTTACCAGCCACCGTGATTCGCCCCGCTTTCTGCTGTATGGCTGCCTGGTACCATCGGGAGTTCCGCCCGTAGTAGGCGCGTACATAGAGTGATTCGCCAACCACAACGGACCAAATCCAGGTCGGGGTACCATAGGTAACTCCGTCTTCTCGGAAAGGTGAGATGTGAAGATCATCGGACCCAGCAATCCAGTTCAATTCTTCTTTCGTCCATGTTCCCATGAATGGTATCCTCCTTAAAATTTGATATTAAGCATGTACATAGAATGAAGTACAGCGGATCAAAATGAACATTGATTGTTTAATCAACTCGTGTTTATAATTTTATACAGAAACCATATGCTTACAATGGTCATTTCCTCGCAATATGTGCGTTACTCAACAAATGATCCATTATTGCCGATTATCTTAAGATGGAGGACTTTTTAAACATGACTAAAGTGGATCGAAGGGTACTCAAATCCCAAGAAGCCATCAAGAAGGCCATTCTTGAACTGATGGCAGAAAAAAACTTTGATGACATTACCATCCGGGATATTTCCGACAGGGCAAATGTGAATCGAGGTACGGTATATCTGCACTATTTGGATAAATTCGACCTGCTGGATAAGATTATCGAAGAACACATCAGTAATCTCAGTGAACTTTGCCGATCTGCATCGGAAATGAGCTTCCAAGAAGGAAATTATGTCTGGTTCGAATATTTTGCAGAGCATCATTTGTTTTTTTCAATCATGCTAAACACGAAAAGCGCGGCTCATTTCCGCAGCCGTTTCCTCGATTTAGTCGTCCAAGAGTATAAGGTTGAAGTCGATGTAACCGAAGGAAAAAATCAAGGTTTAAATCGAGAAGTTATACTGCAATTTTTCGGGGCAGCTGTCGTGGGGGCCGTGGAATGGTGGTTCAAGAATGGAATGCCTGTTCCCCCTCGTGTCATGGCAGAACAGACAGGGATATTGCTAGATCGAAATTTATAACTCCTGAATAACAAAACCACCTGCAAATCATATAGAAATATATGAATTACAGGTGGTTTTCTGTTAATAAGTAGAGGCAAAGTTACTCCCAATTTTATTGTTCTTATGAATCTCTTCCGTTCCGGCATCCAGTGCGGTCTTATAATAGAAGCATTTATGTTCGATGACTTCCATCGTTTTTTTAAGTTCTTCCATCTGCGCCTCCACGGCAGCTTTCCGTTCTATAAACATGTCATATCTTTGTTGCAGGGACGTATCCCCTTCAGAACACCAATTAATAAAATTTTTAATTTCCTTGATCGGCATCCCCGTAGTCTTCAGGCATTCAATTACTTTTAAAGCATCGATATCAGATTCTTTAAACAAGCGTGTTCCACTGGCTGTCCGTTCTACAAAAGGCAAAAGACCCTCTTTGTCATAGTAGCGCAAGGTATATATAGTAAGATTCAATTGTCTGGCAACTTCGCTGATTGAATAAGTCTTCAACAGTCATCTTCCTTTCTAATAGATATAGACCTCGAGCTAACCCTAATGCTACGAGAACATATTAACATAAAATCAGCACTTGACCTAGAGTTAACTCTAGGGAATAAAATTGGTTTTGCAACATTTGAACATACATTGATGGGAGGATTTAGAGATGATTACTGCTAAAGCACGAGCTGTCGACGGTCCGGACAAACCGTTTCGAGCAGCTGAAATTGAACGGCGCGATCTTGATTCGCAGGATATTTTAATTGAAATTAAATATGCGGGAATTTGCCACTCCGACATCCATACGGCTCACGGCGAATGGGGACCTGTCAACTATCCGCTTGTACCTGGCCACGAGATTGCAGGAATTGTCACGGCTGTCGGCCCCCATGTCACAAAATATAAGGTCGGTGACCGGGTAGGGGTTGGCTGCATGGTTGATTCCTGTGGCGAATGCGAGAACTGCCGTAAAGGGGAAGAACAATACTGCCTCAAAGGAAATGTCCCGACCTACGCTGGTGTTGACAAATACGGCGAACCAACTCAAGGCGGCTATTCTACCCACATTGTCGTCACTGAGAACTTCGTCGTCAGAATTCCTGACAATATTGAGCTTGATGAAGCAGCGCCGTTGCTTTGCGCGGGTATTACGACCTACTCCCCGCTTAATCACTGGGGGGCCGGCCCAGGCAAAAAAGTAGCTGTGGTCGGTATGGGCGGTCTCGGGCATATGGCGGTCCAAATTGCGCATGCGATGGGTTCCGAGGTCACCGTTCTGTCCCAAACATTGAGTAAAAAAGACGATGGCATGCAATTGGGCGCAGACAACTACTACGCCACAAGCGATCCGGAAACTTTCGAAAAACTTGCCGGCCGCTTTGATCTGATTATTAACACGGTAAGTGCCAGTATCAATTTGGATGCTTATTTCTCCCTACTCACGCTGGACGGAACTTTGGTAAACGTCGGTGCCCCTGGGGAGCCGATGTCCCTAAATGTAATGTCCCTCATCGGACATCGCCGTTCATTTGCAGGTTCCATGATTGGAGGCATCCGCGAGACACAGGAAATGTTGGACTTCTGTGCAAAGCACAACATTGTTCCTAAAATCGAAGTGATATCGGCCGACCAGATTGACGAAGCCTACAGACGTGTATTAGCTTCGGATGTAAAATATAGATTCGTGATTGATATTAGCACAATGTAAGTTACGTGAAAGGTAATAAGTTTGCTATAAGTGATTACATTTTGAAGGTGCCCAAAAGCAAGTATTTGGGCACCTTCGCTTCATTCTACTATATTGATGTTGGATAGCTCCTCCCCTCTCTCCGGGAGCAAAAAAAATCGTCAGTCAAACGGTACATTTCTTCACTTGTATTCATTTTATCCTGCTGTTTGTACATAGCATATACTCATATCTTATAATAAGATATGCTTGATAAGCATTTCTGAACCCTGTGAAGTAAAAGACTTAAAGGAGGACTAAAGATGGATGTTAGAGTTTTGCGTTATTTTCTTACGGTGGCAAGAGAAGGAAGCATGACGGGGGCGGCTAATTATTTGCATGTTACACAGCCAACCTTGTCCAGACAATTAAAAGATCTTGAACACGAGCTAGGAAAAAAACTATTTATTCGCAGCAGCCACAGTATCCATCTCACGGATGAAGGAATGCTTTTAAAACAGAGAGCGGAAGAAATCGTGAATATGGTCGATAAATTAGAGGCCGAATTTAGATCTATGGAAGAAACTATAAGCGGTGATGTATATATAGGCTGTGGAGAAACAGACGCCATGAAACAGATCGCACGGGCAGTAAGAGACCTGCAGTTAAGGTATCCAAATATACGGTATCACCTCTACAGCGGAAACGAAGATGAAGTGACTGAACGTCTTGATAAGGGACTGCTCGACTTTGGTGTATTAATCCAACCAGCAGATTTATCAAAATACAACTACATCAAAATCCCGGCCATGGATATTTGGGGCGTGGTAATGAGAGATGACAGTCCTCTTGCTGTTAAAGATACCATTCGAGCAGCAGATCTAATCAACGTTCCGCTGATCTGTTCACGACAGGCCATGAAACAAACGTACTTCAAAAATGAATTTGCGGATTGGTTTGGTGAAGATTTTGATAAATTAAACGTCGTAACCACATACAATCTTGCATATAATGCTGCCATTATGGTTGAAGAAGGCATTGGATATGCAATAACTCTTGATAAAATCGTGAACACGTCCAGCGACAGTAACCTTTGTTTTAGACCGCTTGAACCAAGGCTTGAGTCCGGCCTAAATATGGTATGGAAAAAGCATCAGGTCTTTTCGGCTGCTGCCGATATGTTTTTAAAAGAAATTCAGGCTAAATTTTAAATTTAGACCGAATTTTCTTTCTTATTTAGATAGAATGAACTAAAGAAATGAACCGTGTTATAGGCTCCAGTGAGCCGCTATTACAGGAAGTTCAATGCAAATCTTTAGTTCAATCTATTTAGAGAGTTGTTTTGCAGGACGATGCATGTGGTTTCTTAGTAAAATAAATACCAGCCCTAATGCCAAGGATAATACTCCCACTAATACGACATACGGTGTACCTAATTCCGAAATAAATATTCCACCTACAGCCGTACCCATGGTGGTTCCTAAGTTAACGGAGGATAAAAATAATCCATTGGCGAAATCAGGAGCTTCCGGAGCTGCGGACGTAATCCAATATTGATTAATATTAGATCCAATACCCGCCAATACTCCCCAAACTAGAGTAATGATAGCCATAGGCAAAGTAAATTGGCCGAATAAGAATAAAATGATGTAAACGACTCCTAATGCAAAAGGAAAAGACACTACAGTTTTGATGGCATCTTTAGTAAGTAACTTCCCAGCCACAATGTTTCCGATAATATTTGCCCCACCAAATATGACTAACATGATACTAATTGTTTTCCCAGAGGTATTCGTAACGGTTTTAAGATACTCAGCAAGATAACTGTATACCCCAAATACTGCCGAATTTAATAAAATAACAGCAGCAATGGAAAGCCAAGTCATTGGTTTTTTTAATACGCTTAGCTGTGCTCCGTAAGAAAGCCTTTCTTTAACAGGCATTGAAGGTAAAATAACTAACGTAGCCAGAAATACTATTGCGTTCACGATGGCGAAAAAGGCCATTGATATTTGGAACGAAACGGCACTAGCCAGAAAACTTGCGATGGGTACACCAAGTACCATGCCTGCAGATACGCCAATAAATACTTTTGAAACAGCTTTTGGGGCTTCTTCCTTGCGAACCGAGCTAGCTGCCATTGTAAAAGCTGCTGAAAAATAAATGGGTTGAAAAATGGCAGGAACCACACGCGCAATGATTGCAATAGCATAGTTTGATGTAAATATAGAGGCAATATTACCTAGAACGAAAATACCAAGCACAAGTAACATCGCCTTCTTGCGATTGATACCAGAAAAGAATAATGGCATCGTTGGACCGGATATGGAAACGGTTAGTGCGAAGAGACTTACCAGCCACCCGGCCTTAGATACACTGATATGAAAGTAATCGGCAATGTACGGCAAGATCCCTATAACCCCCATTTCCGTATTGATGATGCCGAATGCCCCTATGGTCAAAATAAATATAAGTAAGTTTCGTTTAGACAAAAAAGCAACTCCTATCTTCAATGATTTACAGTTCGGCAGAACCGTCTTTCCTTGCTCTTCGTCATTTATTTTAATTGCTTTGTTTACATATTAAAAATACCTATATCATATATATTGATATGCGCAAAAGGCATTTCTTATCGCCCACATCTCGTATGCTTAGTGTGGTTAACCATATATAAAAATAATAAAATCCGCAAAATGCGGATTTTATACATTCTTCGATTCCGAATCGGGTGGAGCGCTCGCCTATCTATTGTACTTTATTCTTCTTCGAACAATTTCTCTCCGCGATGAAGCCGCCATGCAATTTTCGCCGTATGAGGCGTCTCCCGTGAAGTCGGAGCATGCGCTGCCAAATAACGGGTAATTGCAAGAATCAGCGTTTCGCGGGCTTTCTCAGCAAACGGTCCGGACTCGGAAGCCCAGCGGTCATATTCCGCCACGGCCCCCTCGTACATTTGGAAGGAGTGGAATTCCGCATCTTCACGAAGCAGCGCATGGCCCAATACGTTGAAAAGAGGCCCCGGCTTTCCGCCGCTGCGCAAATAACGGATGACCCATGCCGCCGCCGGTGCAACTTGCTGCTGCTTATCGAGAATTTCCAGCAGCTCCGTGGGCTGCGGCACTTCCTCAGGGGTGCTGATTGCCGGTCTCGGGGCAGCGGGAATGTTCAAAAACCGGTCGAGGTAAATGGTAGCCGCCGTATGGAAAATACCACGGACCAGCCAGGAATCTTCGGAACGGATCAAACCTTCATGAACGGCGTGAGCATGCGTAAAAGTATGTAATACCGATATCCAGTCTCCGAAATCGTTATGCGTATGGAAGCGGACGACCCGTTCTGCCGCAGCCAATACGGCAATTTGCGAGATGCGCGCCGGAGAGGCGCCGCCGAGCAAAGCCTCTTTTAACATGCGTATCGTTCGAAGCGGATCATCTCCGAGCAGCGCTTCAAGCAGCTCCTCGTCGTTAACCCCAGATCCCCCACTACCAGATGAAACTCCCTTGTTGGACAGCTCCTCGAACGCTTCCTTCAACGGCTGAACCAAATTGACCGGAGATTGCCAGCTATGAAGCTCTTCACTACGCGTTGCGTTACCAAACATCGGAACGAGCGAAGCGAGGACATATTTGCGCTGCTCGTGCCCGACATACTGCAAGCTCTCGAAAGCTTTATTATGGAAATCCAGCGTGTGACCGCCATTAATATAGAAATGGTCCGTCGCCGCCATGCTCATCATAGAGAATAACCGACTCTCATCCGCCTCCGCCAGCAGCGCGGTCAGAAGCACCCGTTCCGCGCCGCGCGTATCCCGAACCTCGATGCAATCGCGGTACCATTCTGTCAACCGTTCTACAGAGACTTCTGCATTCGGAAGCGCATCGAGAAAGAAGCGCGTACCGCTTCCGGCTGAGTCGCGCGCCGTGTGCAGCAACCCTTGAAACAACGCAAGAATCCGGCCTTGCTTATCAAGCTTTGGCAGGATGTTGGTCATCGCGGTCAAAATCGTTAATCCGGAGCCCCACCCTTGCCTGCGCTGTTTGACCCCAAATTCGATTCCGATCGCTGCGATTTCCGTCTCTGGAGCGCCTGCCTCCATTAAACCGACGATAGCCTTAGCTATGACAAGACCGATATTTTGCTCAAGGCCGCTCAGAAGCCGGTCTTTATACAGTTGTACTTGATTGCCGTTCCGGGAACGCGGGTTGACCCAAATCAATCCGTCATGAATGGTTAAATCATGCACAGGAACATCGTCCGCCCATGGATCGAGCGTTCCCCCGCTGCATACGTCAAACCGCGCATGATGCCAATGACATGTCAATATTCCGTTGCATAAACTTCCCATGTGAAGAGGAAAACCGAGGTGAGGGCAACGGTTGTCAAGCGCATGTACTTGATCCTCGTGATAAAATACGACAATGCCCCCCTTAATTAGCTTCGGTCCTTGCTCTCGAATTTCTTCAACCGAACCAGCCGAAATCCAACCATTCATGAAAACGCCTCCAATTTTGAATAGTAAATGTTTTCCTTGTTTACAGATTATCTTATTTTAAATACTTTTTAAATATGTATGTTTAAAAAGTGTTATAGTTAACCGTTTAAGTTGTTGTCATTTTCGGCTAACGAAATAAGTTCTTGTCCTCCGGTGTTAGCATGAACATATATCGTTGAAACAAAAAAAGCCGTATCTATGCGGCTTTTCAACGAGTATGTTCTTGTCGCCATTCACCTAATTGGTCGGCTAATTGAATCCGGATGCGGCGGAGGATGCGACGTCCTCTCCATCATGGTCCTCATCGGCTTTGGCATCGGGTATCCGATCCGTCGCGGCGACGGTCGTTGTCGGCTACAGTCGGCCGTCATCACCAATGCAGACGTTGTCGGGTAAAGGGGATATTTGTGTCATTGACTTCTGACGCAAATATCCCCTTTAGATCCATCATCGGCGCTATCACAACTCTGGCGGTTGGATCGATAAAAATAAAAAATAGTCCCAAGAAATGTCCCGAGGCACCACAAGTTCACACTTGGCGGTTGGCCGGTCAACATCCGCTCCCATCATCCTTATACGGATTATAGGCAGCTACCTGTCATGCTTCATTATAAAATCCACGATCGGCTTGGGATCCGGCAGTCCGTGGGGGTGGTGCCCGCACCCTTCCTTGCCGAACACAGTGATAATGTCGCTCTTGTCGTGGTTATCGTAGAAGTCAGCCAGGAGTTTGCCGTTTTCCTCATACGGGACGCTGGTGTCGCTGTCGCCGTAGAGCAGCACCACCGGGATGTTGTGCTCGGCAAGCGTGCCCATTTTGTCCATGGGATGGCCGCGGAAGCTTAGCATCTCCGACGCAGTCAGGCCGAGCGCGTCCAAAACTTCCTTTACCGTCTCCTCGCTCCTAGTGGGCTTGTTGTAGCCGAGCGGGGCGCTCAACAAATTCATGGCCGGCGCGTCGAGGTAGAGCACCGACACGTAGTCAGGGTACAGGTGGGCGAAATTTACCGAGGTCACGCCGCCCGCGCTCATGCCGATTGTCACGAACCGGCGGGACAGGCCGTATTCTTCAGCCAGGAAATCCACAAAATCTCGACGCATATGCTGATCATCGTCGGTTCCCCACCGGTTGCTGTTCTTTATGTAGGAGAGGTGGTAGCCGTGCTCGACGAGCGAAATCGCAGTGTTGGGGAAGGCGCCGAAATACTCCATGTACATAACCATTTTGCCGCCGTCTGGCTTGCCTGAGCGCGTTTTAGGCTGTATAAGGATGCACTCGCGTCCTTTAAACGTGAAATCCAGCCGGGTGAAGCCCTCCCATTCAGATTCTTTAACTTCTGCCGACATATGAACCATCCTTTCTGTCCGTGGTGTTGTTGATATGAGTATGTTACACTTGGGGATTATTTCCTCAGCGCAGTTTTTGTATAGCACCGTTCTCATCGTGAGGAATTGCTTAAGGCTGGACAGTATTGGAAGTCCTCTCCCGCTCCCACCATGCATAAAATCGACTCTTCCCGATACCGCAGCGTACATGCTGATCCGTTCAACGAACGTACGGCCGCCGATTTCAGCAAGCCGTCCGCCCAGACCATGTCGACTTCGAAACCGCCTCGTGCCCGCAGGCCCGTCACGGAGCCTTCCGACCACTGAATGGGAAGCGCCGGCAGCAAATCGATCTGATATTCTGCTTGATCTCCCTTATATCGGGCACGGCTTTGAAGCAGCATTTCCGCGATACCGGCGGATCCTCCAAAATTCGCGTCCACCTGCATAGGAAAAGGTTGCCGCTGATTCATCATGTTCGGGTTCGTCGATTCCGCCAACAGGTCGACGATGTGTTCGCGCGCCCTTTGCCCGTCGCGAAGATGCGCGTACAGCCCGGAACGCCATGCCGCCGGCCAGTTATGGGTTCGTCCGCTGTTGCGAAGTTCGAGGCTGTTCCTCACCGCAGCGAAAAGCTCAGGTGTATCTACTTCGTTAATCTGATTGCCGGGATACAGCCCATACAGATGGGATACATGCCCGTTATGATCGCTGGGACGATCCCAATCCTCCAACCATTCCTGCAATTGCCCGTACCGGCCGATCTGCATCGGTGGCAGCCGGTCGAGCGCGTCCTTAACCTCGTCCTTGAACGCGGCGTCTTCCCGCAAAAGGTCACTTGCAATCAAGACGCGTTCGAATAAGTCGCGGATCAACTGAAGATCCATCGTGCAGGCATAGGAGAGAAAGCGTCTGCGCTTCTGCGCGTCGATATAGGCGTTCTCCGGCGAATAGGACGGCACGGTGATCAGCATGCCTGGATATTTATGTCCAGCCGGCGCCCCCACGAGAAAATCCAGGATGAACCTCGCCGCTTCCTTCATAGCGGGATAAACCCGCTCTCTTAGAAAGCTCGCGTCGGGCTTGTATTCATAGTGATCCCACAAATGCTGCACCAACCACACGCCGCCCATAGGCCAGATACCCGCATGAATATCGACTGGCGCGGCCCCGCGCCATAAATCCGCATTGTGATGGACGACGAAGCCCCGCGCGCCGTAATAAAGCTCGGCGGTACGTGCCCCGGTTACTCGAAGATCGTCGATCAGATCGAACAGCGGGTAGTGGCATTCCGGCAAATTCCCGACTTCGGCCGGCCAATAATTCATCTGGGTATTGATGTTGATCGTCCACTTGCTGCCCCATGCCGGCCATTCATCTTCGTTCCAGATCCCTTGCAGGTTGGCCGGTTGACCGCCAGGCCTGGATGAGGCGATCAGCAAATAGCGTCCGAACTGAAAATATATAGCCGCCAGCTCCGCATCTTCCGTCCGGCGCACGGATCGGATGCGTTGGTCTGTCGGCATGCGGTCCATGGAGCTATCGCGCTGTCCTAAAGTCAACGACACGCGATTGAACAAGGCCGCATAATCTTCGACATGTTCGTTCAATACATCCTCGTAGGGCCGACCGGCAATGCCGGCGATATACTGCCGGTTTCTCTCGGTCGGATCCGCCCTGATATCCTGGTAGTTCACGAATCCTGTCGCTCCCGAGAACACGAACGTCACCGTATCCGCGTTCGCGACCTTGAGTCCGCTGCCATCGGCGATGCACTGTCCTCCATCGCAAAAAGCCGTGAGACTTCCTTCGAACGACAACCCCGGCCCTTCCCAATCAGCGATCCAGTGTTTGGTGAAGTCGGCGGACTTGCGCGTGCCCGTACGCCCGACAAGCCGATACGTCCTGTTCCCGTCCGTATGAACGGAGGTATCCGGATGGACGCTGGTCAACGAGGCATTCACGGACACGCTTCCCTGCGCATTGCTCGTGATCCGGATGACCATGCATCCACCGGGGTGGGAGCAGAAGACTTCGCGCGTATAATTGACCCCATTCAATTCGTAGCGTACGGTCGCCACCGCTCTCTCCAGGTCCAATTCGCGGTAGTAATTCTCCGCCTCGCCATGCTCCGGAAATTCCATCCATAGATCGCAGAATGGGATGAACGCCTGCATACAGAACGGATCGCTCCTCATATGCTTCAAGAACCATTCTTCGGCTTCCTCCACCCGGTCGGCGAAGATCAAGTCCCTGACTTCCTGCAAATGCTTTCCGGCGTCCGGCCGGTTGTAATCATGCGGACCACCAGACCATAACGTCTCCTCATTAATCTGGATTCTTTCTTTCTCTACACCCCCGAACACCATCGCTCCAATCCGTCCATTGCCGATCGTCAACGCTTCTTGCCATGATGTGCCAGGCGATTCATACCAAAGCTTCAAGTTAAGTTCACCTCTCATTATTAAAATGCTTCCAATCGTTCATTCCAGTTGCGTCAGTCTTCCCAGACGCTGGCGTATGCATAATTTCGAATCGTGCCATGCCAGCGATACCAAGGTGAGCCGCCCTCCTGCTGGGCATAGAACAGTGTCAATTCTTCCTCCGGATCAATGACAACATAGCAACCGCGGGCGCCATCCCAACCGAACTCGCCATTTTGGCTCAAAGAATTGTTTTCCTCCCTGTCCACAAGTGTCCGTACGCCGAGAGCGTAACTATATCCGCTCTTGCTCACTCCGCCGAATTTGGCGAAATCCTGCTGTGCCTCTTGGCTCAAACGCCGTTTCCTCATCTCATTGACCGTCTCTTTTCTCAGGATACGTTCGCCGTTCGGTGCCAGCCCATAATTGCACAGAGTCTCGGCTAGCAAGATATAATCGGGTACGGTAGAGAAGAGTCCGCCCCCGCCGCTCTCGTAAGCCCTGCCTGGCTGGAGCCTGAATGTCTCTCCGATGCTCTCGGCGGTGTGCGTCTTTCCGTTAAAGTTGTTGTACAGCTTGCAGAAACGCTTTTCGTCCTTCATAACAAAAGAAGTATCACGCATACCGATCCTGTCAAAAATGTTCTCCTTTAAATAAGTCCCGAACGTCTTGCCCGATAGCACCTCGATTAATGCGCCTAACACATCGTGGCAAGCGCCGTATTTGAAATGGGTGCCCGGTTCGAAAATTAACGGCTCCTTGGCAAGAGCTTTGATGACATCCAACGTTCTGCCTTCCCCGCCCGATGCCTTGATCACTTTGTCGGTCTCTTCGGTATCTCGTCGGTCGATCCCCGCGGTCATGCTGAATAGATGCTCGATCGTGATGTGGTTCTGTGCGGAACGCAATTCCTCCGACCCGTCCTTCCGAATATGCCGTACGACCATGTCCTTGTATTCGGGAATATATTCATGCAGCGGGTCGCTAAGCCTGAACAATCCAGCCTCAAACAATTGCAAGAGCGCCGTACAGGTAATAACCTTGGTGGCCGAATAAAGCCGGAAGATCGAATCCGGCCCGAATTTGATTTGATTCTCCACATCGGAGAATCCCGCATAATGCTCGAAGACAGGCTTGTGCTTGTAATACACGGCCATTCCCACGCCGGGAATGTTTTTCTCCGTGTAAAAGCTGTTGAGGTAGTCCTTCAGTTTCGAGAAGTTCATTCTAATCCTCACCCTCCATTCAAAATATCGCGCCTCATGCCTCAGTTGGACCGTGTAGCATTCTCCCTGTAGAGTCCCGGTGTCATCCCTATGTAACGCTTGAATATTTTCAGGAAATACTGCGGACTTTCATAACCAACCTGTTGTCCGACGAGATGGACGGATAGATGCCGATCTTGTTCCAATAGTTCCCTGGCTTTCTCGATCCGAACGGAATTCAGGTAATGAATAAACGTAATGTCGAGCTCTTTGCGGAACAAGTTGCTGATGTAATTCGGATGAAGCCCTGTATAACCGGCTAGATCGTCGAGCGAAAGCGGGTTGCTGTAATGCCGGTTAATATAATCCACGATTTTATCCATGTGCCCGATGTGCTCCAGAGGCCCGTTGATGTCCGTAAAAATGGTTGTTAAAATCTTCATAATTTCATCTTGATTGATTGGTTTAAGCAAATATTCAACGACCTTCGCCCGGATGGCTTTGCGCGCATACTCGAACTCGTCATAGCCCGTTAAGATGACAAATCGATCGCAGTAACCTGCTTTCCTCGTTTCCTCGATCAACTCAAAACCATCCTTTTCCGGCATATCCAGGTCGGTGATCACGACGTCCGGATGGAAGCCGGGCATCTTATCAAGCGCCTCGAATGCATCTTTCGCTTCCATGATCTGCGTAAAGCCCGTCGATGCTTCCTTGATCATCTTCGTAAGTCCTTCCAAGATATAAGGTTCGTCGTCGACAATCATCAACTTCATTCAATCGACCTCATCCTTTTGCTTGTTCAAGAACACTCGGATCATGGTTCCTGTTCCCTTCGTACTGTCGATCTCCAGCCGCGACCGACCGCCATAATAAGAATGGATTCGTTCCAACACGTTGCGTAGTCCGATGCTGCCGCGTTCCCCCAGCATGGAATCCTCGAAGGGGCCTCTCAGCCTTATGCGTAATTCATTCAGCATGGATTCCTCTATCCCTCCTCCGTTATCTTCAATCGTGATGATATAAAACTCCTCGTCCTCCGATACGGCGACGTTAATCCAAGTCGGGCGACGCACCTTCGACACTCCGTGAACGATGCAGTTCTCGACGACCGGCTGCAGAATGAATCGAGGGCATTTGACGTTCTCGGCGATCCACGTCCCTTCGATCTTGTACTGGAGACGATCTTTCATGCGAATCCGGTGAATGTCCAGATAGCTGCCCACCATCTCGAGTTCTTGACTTAACTTCGTTTCGCTGGATGTGGGGGACAAGCTATACCGCATCAATTGACCGAAGGAATACGCGATCTCTGCCACTTCCGGCACGTTCTTGGCCACCGCCATCATGCGGATGGTCTCCAGTGTGTTATACAGAAAATGCGGCCTTACCTGCGCTTGAAGCGCTCTGAAAGCCGCTTCTTTGCGAAGCGCCTCCGCGCGGTGGACGTTCTCGATCAATTCTTCGATCCGTTTGACCATCGCATTATAAGAAGCGGTCAAGAAACCAATTTCGTCCATGTCGCCTGGCTTGGGATACATCTTCAAATTGTTGTTCCCGACCGTGCGCATATGTCTTGCAAGTTGGGACGTTCTTTTGGCAATCGAAGAAGCCAGCATAAAATACGCGAATGATAGTCCCAGAAGCAATAGAATGATCATAGCGGCCAAATAAGCTTCCTTCGTCTTGATGTCCCGGAACATTTCGTTTTTCTTCCCGAATGCCACAACTTCAAGGCCAAGACTTTCGAGATCCAGGCGGTCGAAGATTGCCGATCTTCCGGGGTGACGAGGGAGCGTGACCCCAGCCGCAACCTTGGTGCCGGCTGCGTTTGCACCGGAATTGGCAACAGGCTGCACGAATTCTCCCTGCTGATTCTGCAGATAGACCTCCCAGCTTGAATCTGCCCGGAGCGTATTCATAAAATTCTGAAGGACTTTTGCCGAGACGGTGATCTCCATAATCCCAAGCTGATCGGTGTAATTTCGGTCATATAATACTTGGTAATAACAGAGTGCGGTCAAATCCATCCCGTCCATTTGATTGATCCAGATCCCTTGGTCTGGCTTGAGCTTGCTGATTGCTTCCCGTATATCGGGTTCAAGATCGCTTGCGTCAACGATCTGATTCGGAATATGAAGCACATTCGATTTGAATTTGTAGAGGATAATGTTTGAAATTCTGGAATCCCCCGTTACCAAATACTCGACTTGCGGATAGATATAGGACAAATAGTTAAACACACTTTCGGCGTCCGTGTTGTACTCACCGTCCAAATAATCGACGATAAACGGATTGGTTTGCACGAATTTGTACAACGATTCATAATGGGTCAGACTGACATTCAGATTGTTGTAGGCTTGCTGCATCGTCTGCCGGTGGTTGATGGCGATTTTTTCTATAAGCATCCCGCTGATCTGATGATAATAATAGAAACCGAAAGCAATCACCGGCAAACAAATGATGCAGATATAACTAATCATCATTTTCCTGACAATGCCGATACCTGTTAGTTTGCTTTTTATCGCTGCCAAGCTCCTTCTCATCCAGCGCCTCCAGTATTAATAAAGCGGTTTCATACATTATAGATCAGAAGGAAGGAATTTGGGACAAGGAATTGGGGGTTCAAAATTAGATTGATTCAAATTACTTCATCAATTTTTGTTTTTCTGCATACTGTTCCGATGCCCATTGCTCCAATTTGGCCATTCCAATTTGATTCGCCAATTTGATCATATCATTGTAAGCCTGAACGGCTTCCTCTTGGGTTTTGGCCAGAATGATCTTCGTCCGCCCGGTCTTGATCAAATCATCAAGTTTGGTTTTTATATTGGCGTATTCCGAATTAGCGGGAGGTTGAACCATTCCCAGTACAGGATCAAATTTTTTAATGTTTTTGATTTCAAGCAGCGCTTTTGTATTTTGCGACTCCGGTACATACCCGCGAATGAATTCGTAGATGCCGTCCGAGTAGAAATAATACCACTTCAATCCTTGCGAACTTACATAGTCGTCATCAGTAGGATCATAGTTGAAGTCCGGATATCCGTCCTCGTTCATCTGCCAATCCTTACCTTCCTCGCCCCACATCATCAGTTTTTGGGTATCCGGTTGGGCCAAATACTGCAGGAATTTGATCGATTCCGCTGGATGCTTGTTGCTCTTCGTAATGAAAGTGCCGGCAAAACCGATACCGTCATCGATTATAGAGGCTTGCGGAGTCAAGGCTTCCGGCAGCATTTCCCACGTATACGGCTTACCGTCCTTCTTAGCCGCTACGTTGTTCATATCCGCCATGGAGACCGTGCCCATATGAGCAAAAGCTTTCCCGCTGTGGGCATAATCACCGGTAATATCGCTGTTGGTCATCGCAAAATTTTCCGGCAAAATCAGACCTTTGCTATACAACATATTAAAGAATTTGTAATACTCGAGCATATTCGGATCCGTAATATAAAAGTGCAGCTTACCGTCTTTCCCTACGTTCATTTCACTGCCGCCCACACTGACCCCGAACTGAACTTGGAAATATCCTTCCTGCCAGTTCGGATCCAGAACCAACGGAATCATATCGGGATATTTTGATTTCACTTGTTCCAAGATGTTGACAAAATCGTCGAGTGTTTTAATCGGCGGATTTCCTAATTGTTTCAAAATGTCGCTTCTTACGGCCAAACCTGGATTTCCATCACTACCGACCGCATATTTATTGTCTTCCCATTCTTGCGCGGTGGCGAATGAATTCAGAACGGTGTAGATATTGCCGTCCGATGCTGTGTTGATTGCTTTTCGGATCGGATCTATTTCGAAATCCGGAGCATACTTCGGAATCAATTCATTCCATGCATACGACAGATTCGGATCTGACATTCGAATCCCATTTTGTCCCCCGGTAAAGACCAGGTCGGGCAAGTCGCCCGAGGCGATCATGGTAGACAGCTGCGTAGCGTCAGCCGCAACCGTAATATCCAATTTAATTCCTGTCTTCTGGGTGAGGGCATCAGCAATAGGTCCTTTCCATTCTTTGACCGGATACCACGGATAATCAATAAACATCTTGAGCGTGAGCGGGTTTTGGGCCGTGGGCGTCGAATCTTCGGTTTTCGTACTTATACTGCCGCCGTCCCCTGTACCTGAGGCATTGCCGTCGCTGCCACTGCCCTTCGTGCAACCTGCCAGCATGACAAGAACCAGCAATACGGATAACGAGATTGCCGCCAACTTTCTTGGTTCAACCATTCGCATTTGGGATCCCCCTCCTTAGAGATATACCTTTAGAAGTTTTTATTTAATTAAAGCCATTCACTTTCATAATCGAACGTTGGTTATTCCTTGACCGACCCCAACATGATGCCTTGCACAAAATACTTCTGCAAAAACGGATACACGCACAAGATCGGCGCGATCGAGACGACGAGCGCCGTCAGTTGCAACGAGTACGATGTTACGGTATTGGTTGCCCCTGCCGCGGCTGCGGATGCGGGAATCTGAGCGGTGTTGATAAGCTCAATCATTCGATAGGTCAGCGTCCGCAAGTCGTTGTTTTGCACGAAATAGGCCGAGTCGAGCCAGGAATTCCATTGCCCCACTCCCAGGAATAAGGACATGGTCGCGAGCAGCGGCTTGGATACCGGAAAAACGATGCGCATAAATATGGTCAGTTCTCCTGCTCCGTCGAGGTAGGCGGATTCCCGCACTTCCGACGGCAACTCCCGGAAGAACGATATGGCGATCAACAGGAAGAATGTGTTCAACATGGTCGGAATGACATAGACCCAGAACGTGTTCAACAGGAACAAGGAGCGAAGCACCACGTAATACGGAATTAACCCGCCGGAGAAATACATGGCGATGATTACGAGCGTAAAATACAACTTGCCGAACACCAGATCTTTCGTCGACAGGCCATACGCGACCATCATTGTGAAGATGACTCCCAGTAAGGTACCGACGACTGTTCGGGCAACCGTAACTACGAGCGCCATGGACCACTTGGAATCGGAAAAGAACTTGGCATAATTTTCCAACGTGACATGGTGCGGCCACCAATACAAACCGCCAATCGCCGCATCCGTTCCCGCATTGAAGGACATCATGAAGACGTAATAGAACGGATAAGCCGTCGCGATGATGACGATAAGCAAGAGAAAGTAATTTGCAATGTCAAAGATCCAGTCCTCAGTAGTTCTCCTAGACAACACCTTGTTCACTCCCCTCAGAAGAGACTTGATCCCGACACTCGCTTGGCAATCCAATTACTGAGGAACACCAGCGTGACGGAGATGATGGATTGGAGCAAATCGATGGATGCGGCATAATCGAAACGCCCTTGGCTCAACCCGACCTTGAAAGCATAGGTTTGTACGATTTCCGAAGTCGAATTGTTGATGTCGTTGCCAAGCAAGAAGGACTGCTCGAAGTTGGACCCGACAAGACCGCCTCCAAGAATATTACCGACGGTAAGAATCAATACCACAACGATCGTTCCCATGATGCCCGGTAAGGTAATGTGGCGAATGCGGGCTAATCGCCCAGCTCCGTCGATCTGGGCGGCTTCGTACAGCGAAGGATTTATGCCGGAGATGGCGGCAAGAAAAATGATCGCCCACCAGCCCATTTCCTTCCATGCCGCGCTTCCTACGGCGAGCCCCCAGAAGGAGTTCGGATTTGTCAGAATCGTCAGCGGCGCATCGATGATCCCTATCCCCATCAGAATGCGATTGACGATCCCCACCTCGGTTGAGAAGAACGAATAGGTCAATCCGGCGACAACGACCCACGAGATAAAATGAGGTAAGTAACTCACCGTCTGGGCAACCCTCTTAAAAACCATGTTGCGAAGTTCCGTCAGCATAATCGCGAAAAGTATGGGCAGCGGAAACGTGAAGATGACTTTCAGCAGGCTGAGTACCAACGTATTTCGGACAATTTGACCGAAGCGGTAATCGGTCACCAACTCGTGAAAGTGCTGCAGCCCGGCCCACTGGCTTGTAAAGATCCCCTGAATGCCGGTCACGATCGAGTAGTGCTTGAAAGCCATCAAGATGCCGAACATTGGCGTATAAGCGAAGATAAGCAAATAGATAATGCCGATCAGCACAAATGCCTGTAGGGTGCGTTGTTTTTTAAATCGCTTCCAAACCCTTCCTGAATGATTCGTCAAGACGGCATCTTGCGTGTTTTTGTGAATCATCTTATCCCCCCTTCCTCTGCCTTTATTGTAAGCGCTGTCAATGCGGACACGATAGACAACAATCTAAAGAAAGCATTGTCAATTCTTAAGAAGGACAAAACAACAAAAAAACGCACCCGCCAAAATAGAGGCGAGTACGATAGCGACCGCTTTTTTTCTAGAGAAAATAGGGTTCGTTTCATCTTGGTTTAGCGCCGCAAGGCAGCTACCAACGGGTAACAGAAGCAAGATTTGATCCGGCAGCCATCAAGTAACGGGCCGATTCTTGCTCGCTATCCCCGTAATTGATGATCTTTATCAATTTTTTCAATCAGCTCGTCCACATAGTAAACTGCAGTTTTTAGAGCATTTATCCTTCTCGTAATGTAGGTCCGCTGCCCACTGCCCTCTTTTGATCTCTTAAGAAATGAAGGCAGTGTCAACAGTAATCCCTCCAGTTCTTTTTTGGCTTCCATTAAATCTGTTTTGCTGACATCCAATTCCTGACCTTCCCAACGTGCAAGAAGCGTATCTACGCCAATCCGAGCAGCCTTCATTCGCTTCTCAAGCAATCTCGTCTGTGGCGCATCTGTTTTCATATGAGAGAGCGCCTTTTCCGATTTACGAATAATCGACTTAAACGCTTCAACCGACTGCTGCTTTTCTTCTATTGTCAAATTTCCCATGAACAAATCACCCTCCTACTTCGAATATACAGCATTCATGCAATATTTCGTTTGATATACCAAGAATCGTTGTGGGAACAACCGTTAATTCTTATAATATTGTTACCGAACTTTAAGGTATGACTTTAAGGTAGGTGCCGCTCTACCAAAAAAACGAGGAGTTAACTCCTCGTTTTAAAAAACTTGGCATCCGCCAGTGAGTATGAACCATCTCCATTAGATTTAGCCAGGTCGGATTAAAGAACATTCCTTCTTCGGCAAGCAGTCGTAGATTCTATTGCAACGACTTCCAATATTCCCACGCTTGCAAGTAATCTTTCAAATCATGCGGATGTAATTTTATACAGATCCCAATTCGACAATAAAGTTGAAAGATTACTTCCTCAATCAGCCTTGATTCTTCAATGGATTCATGATGAAGCAAATTAAAGGCAGCCAATAAAGTCTCTAGGTTCAAATCGTCTGGAGAAGAGCAAAAAGCGTATGTAAAATCGTATAGCATAGGACCAATCATCGGTGATGGGTCTATAACACCAACAAGTGAGTTTTCATGAAATACAAAATTATGCACGCCAGTATCCCCATGCAGCAAATATCTTACTTCTTGATCTTCATTTTTCGAAATGTTCTCAAATATTGATTCTACTCTTTTATAATCCTCATTTGATAAAAGGCTTCCCCAATCATTTCTTGTATCCACCAAACTCCGATAGTTCCACTCACGCCATAACTGAATCGGTGAACCTAGCCTTCCCCATTTATCCGTTTGTACATATTTTTCGTAATTATTAAAAAGCTCTTTTACTAAGATTGTCATCCAATCTATTTTTAATCCACGATTATGGTGAGTTGCACCCGTGATATACGTATACACGATATATTCTTTTGCTGGATCGGTATAAAGAATTTCAGGAAAAAGTTTAACGTACTGATAAGTACCAAGAAATTGTTCGGTCAAAGTAATTTGATGCGGACGATCAATTTTAAGAACGTATTTTGTTTCATCGTGCTCTGAAAGAAAATAAACAACACCATCCGTAGATCCAGTTTTATTATTAGTTGCAATAACATTGTTTTCAATTATGCCTTCATCAATAAGTATATTTATGATGCTGTTCACATCTATTTTTTCAAACATTATTCATTTCCCCTTTAACTCTCAATTAGATAAAATGTAAAATTCCACCATTTCATTAATATATGGATGTTTTGAAGGGGATTCAAGATAAAGTTTTGTTATAATCAACTTTCCTGGTCATTAGCGTATTTAACCTGAAAATGTAGTACTCTTTTAAGCGCCAACCTCGTAGCTGATAATCCTTATCAATTACAGTTAACCATGTTGTTTTTGCTTTTTTCGGCAAACGGATTGATAAATGTTCATCTCGTCTTACACCTGATCTTTTCATTTGATAGAACAATGGGTTAACGTTTTTCATGATTAAAAATTTTAAATATTTTTCAAAACAAGAGGTGCCATTTCTTTCAGCGTGGTACGCCCCCACTGCTTAATGAGCTTACAATAGCTTTCGGCGTCATGCATCTGCGCCGCCACGTCGGCGATCGTCATGGTCCAAGATATTTTGGGGAGAGGTTGCGCATCCAATGGCCTTCGAATCCCCTTGGTGCTTCCTGGTCCTCTGGCCATATCTTGGCGAATCAATTCCGTAGGGTAGCCTTCCTCTAAATGTTTCCGTAATGCGGATTGCACCCAGGCATACATCTCATCGCTATAGCCTTGGTGTTGAACCATGTAGGAGGCAACCGTGAGAAAGTGAACCTTTCCATAGCCAGGATCGCTGAATTCAAGTGCCAAAAATTCGTTCAAGATCGATTCGCATGTATTTCCCAGAGGAAGTTCGGCATTGCATTTATCACAAGTATTCGACATTTGTTTTCCTCCTCACCCACTCGCAAAAATAACCCTTTAATGTTAAGCGTCTATTCTTATCCTTATTTCTCAAAACATATTTTTGAGACGTAGCTAATTAAATCAAGCAATAAAAGAAAAGGTTACTTCGTAATCATAAACCTTCACCTTACGAGAAAGTCAATCTCTAATCCTATTCTAACCGACCAGAAAGCAACCACGAGCTTCTTTAGTAAACTCAACCAGCTAAAAATGAATGCTCATTTTTCGGCGGCATGAATTTTCTGAAGTGCTAAAATTGTGCAAAGTCTCAGGCAAGATGAAATGGTTGAAAAAACGTGATGTCAAGGAGGAGTAACATGATATCGGTTGACTTGAAACATCCGGATTATCAGGTGCTAATCGAAAAAAAACGAATATGAGGGCAGGGTTTTATGTGGGAGTCAAAACCAGAAACAATTCCAAAGATGAGGTGCCTTTATGATCAAACGTACGCAATCGGGCAAATGGTCCGTATTGTTTGTCGTCACGCTAGTGTCCTTTATCACGAATCTGGATGCGACGATTGTGGTCAACGGTCTCCCTCCACTCATGGAGGATTTGCACCTTTCGCTTGAAACGGGAATGTGGACGCTTACCTCGTTCTACATCACAAGTACCGTATTTCTGCTTCCTTCCAGCCGTTGGTCAGATATGTTCGGAACGAAACGGGTTTTTCTATGGGGATTCGCTTTATTCACTGTAGCTACCGCTCTTTGCGGACTGGCAGGCTCCGGCACGGTGTTGATCCTCGCTCGTCTGCTGCAAGGAGCAGGTGCCGCTATGGCGATGGCAGCATCCACCCCGATCCTGATGAAGACATTTCCTCCCCATGAGCTTGGAAGGGCCCTTGGTGTCAACAACATCGCATGGGTAACCGGTTCTCTCCTCGGCCCGGTTGCCGGAGGGGCTCTCATCGGCGGGTTTGGATGGCGCTCCATGTTCTACGCAGTCGTTCCACTCGGGATCTTGGGCTTGATCGCTGGAATTCTCATTTTAAGGGAATCTGCGGAACCGGAGAAAGCCAGGACGGACTGGCCAGGCTTACTGACCTATGGGACAGGATTAACCGCTCTTCTCATTGTCCTGTCCGAAGCGCAATCCTGGGGATGGGCATCGAGTAGAACGCTCGGATTGCTCGCAGCGGGAATTCTCCTTTGGATCGCATTCGTATTCATTGAGAAAAAGGTTCGACACCCTTTGTTTGATCTAGGTCTCCTCGGTTATCGGGATTACACATTAGGGCTAGGTATTTCCGCTAGTTATTGCATCGGTTATTTCGCTGTCTCCATTCTTTTGACGCTGTATTTGCAAGGTGCTCAACACCTCAGTCCCTTGGAATCCGGGCTCATGTTGATCCCTTTATCCGTACCCCAACTGTTCACGGCTCCATTCGGAGGCAAACTTGCGGATCGTTTCGGTCCAGCAAGAATGATATTGCTCGGTTCGTTTCTAATCGGTCTTGCAATCCTATTACTCGGGCAGCTCGGCCCCAAGTTGTCGAGTGTAGCTGTGATCATTCCGCTTTTAATTATATCTGGAGCAACTGGGCTTTCCTGGCCATCGCTTGCTAAAGCAGTGCTGTCAGCGGCTCCACAAAATCAAGCAGGGCCCGCATCGGGGGTGTTCTGGACGGTATACAATATGTGCCGTGCTATCAGCCAAGCGCTTGTTTTGGTCATCATTCAATGGGTAGCGAAGTCCGATATCGCTTCTCAGTTGTTGTCCGGGGACCTAAATCATGATTTGAATCAATCAAGGGATGCCCTTATTCATGCGTCTAATGTTGGTTTTCGGTTGTTCGCAGCCTTTCTTGGACTCGCCTTCCTGCTTGGGCTGTTTTTACTGCTCCCGCAAAGAAAACGGCAAGGGACTCATGCGATCAAAAATTCGGAAAAAATTGAGTTTGAATGATCGTAATTACAAAACTATTACAAGTTGGTAAAAGGAAAAACCGGATCCTTAAGGGAATCCGGTTCTTGTTCCTCCATTCCTAAGTCTTATAAATTGGGTTTTATGGCCCGTGTCGCAATAAAGCTATTTGTATAGCGGTCCAAGAGCTTCTCTCCTCCGAAGGTGTCTTCATAAAATCCAGCTATGACAAAGCCGGCATCGATTTGACCCTGCAATTGCTGTTCCAACGTGTGGCCGAATTCAAGAGGTATTCCATTCTTTGCAATCTCTTCTTCTGTTGAATAATCGAGTTCCAAATAAGGGATGGAATGTTTCACTCGGAGGATTCCTTCCTCTTGAAGTTCCCAATCAAATAAATAAAATACAGGGTTCATAAATCCGCTGATTAAGCTGCCTCCGGTCTTTAATACACGAAAGGCTTCTTGCCAGACCGGCTGGATATCGGGCACATACAAATTGGATACCGGATGTACAATCAAATCAAAGCGATCCGCGACAAACATACTCAAATCTGTCATCGAGCCAAGAACGGTTCGGATCGATAATTCATCGCGTTCCGCAACCAGAGTGTCTTGTTCCAATTGCGATTTCGAAAAATCCAATACAGTTACATCGGCCCCTGCTGCTGCGAGTATCGGACCTTGCTGTCCGCCGCCAGAAGCAAGGCAAAGCACTTTTTTTCCATGAAGCTCAGGAAACCATGATTTTGGTACAGGTTTTACGGATGTTACCACAATGCTCCAATTGCCTGACCTCGCCTGCTGAATGTCTTCGCTGGATACAGGAACGGTCCAACGGTTTCGTTGCTTTACTTTCTCTTCCCAAATGTTTTTATTGTGCTCCATACTTTTCATCATGCTTATGCACTCCCCTAACTAGAATTTATAGCGTTAGCCTACCAGCTTCAGCTTGTTGATCTTTTGGGATGATTCGAAATTATGGACGGTTTTTCTTCATAGTTGACTTTGGCCATCGATAGGTGGCAGCGTGTCTGGTTATTGCAAGAAATAACATTCCCTGCTGTTGAATTCCACTTTTCAGCTATATACTGTTCCTAAGATGATGAATATCATAGAATAGAAAAATCCCCTCCAGTCAACAGTGTTGGAGTCATGATACCATGAACTCATATTTCACTGTCTACCTTGAGGGGAAATTAACTCTGAAAAGTGGTCTTTAGTTCACGTCCTTATTCCTCATCAAAATAAACGGTTTTTCCTGTATCTGCGGATATATACACCGCTTCTAATATTTGTGATACAATCATAGCTTCCCTCGCTTTAACCAAGGGTTCGGTATCGTTCACGATGCTGTGAATCCATTGTTTGGCTTCATATTCGAAATCGGTCATTTCTTCTCCGCTGAATCGTTCTCTTGCATTCGGGTTCACATCGATTTTATTCAGGAACAAGCTCCCGTCCCTCTCGCCATTGATCCGCAGTTCGTTTTTAGCAAAATCCGCTCCTCCCTTCGTTCCGCAGAGCAGGTTGCCGCCACCTTCCGCAATGTTAAGGGCCCAGCTGGTCTCAATGATGACCGTAGCTCCATTTTTAAATTTCACATACCCGAACGCCGAATCTTCTACCTGGAATTCGTTAGGATCCCAGGCTCCCCATTCGTTCGCTGCATTTTCGGTATACTTCAATTTATGGAAAACACTGCCGACCACACTCTCCGGCTCATAGTTATCCATCAACCATAGGATCAGATCAAGGGAGTGGGTTCCAATATCGATCATTGGACCTCCCCCCTGTTTCTCTTTATCCAGAAACACGCCCCATGTAGGTACGCCTCTTCTTCGGGTAGCGACAGCTTTTGCTAAATAGATATCTCCAAGTTCCCCATTGGTGATCATCTTTTTTAACAGTTGGCTTCTAGCGTTGGAACGATTCTGGTACCCGACGGTTAGCTTCTTGCCTGTTCGCAAGTGGGCTTCGTACATCGCTTTGGCCTCCACACCTGTGACCGCCATCGGTTTTTCGCACATGACATGTTTGCCGCTTTCGAGAGCATCAATTGAAATCTTCGCATGAGAGCTGTTCGGTGTGAGCACATGTACGACTTCAATATCTTCCATGGCAAGCAGATCCTTGTAATTTGTAAACAGCTTTGCATCAGGCGTGCCGTATTTTTGGGCCGCTTCCTCGGCCCTTTCCGGCTTCAAGTCGCAGAAGGCCACCATCTGTACATTGTCTAACTTAGACAAACTCGGCATATGCTTGCCGCCCGCAATCATTCCGCAGCCGATGATCCCTACCTTTACGGTTCTCATCGAATTCCCTCCCCCGGGTTATTTGAACTCTACCGTACGGTTTTCCTTATGAGCGGTGTATGCCGCTTCCAATAGCTCCGTCAATTTCGTCCCCTCTTCCAGTCCGAAGGGCATCGGCTTGTCGTGAAGCAATGCATCGGCCCATTGGATGATCGGGAGCGGCTGCTCTTTAGGGAGTTGATTGGGTGAAATCCATCCGGAAAAAGGTAAATCAAGGTTCTTCGAGATGACTCTGACTGTATCATCTGAGACCATCAAAGTGCCCTCCGTACCGTAAATCTCAAGGACGGAAGGAGTTTTGTACGTAACAAGGCTAGTTTCGACAAGTGCAACCGCGTTGTTTACAAACTCAATGGAGCACTGCGCATTATCTTCTACTGCACGATTGGTAAAATAATGAAACATGGATGTGATTCTTTTGGGCTTACCGAGCAGCCAACTGGCGATGTACATCGGATGACAGCCCAAATCCATCATGGCTCCGCCCCCTGTTTGCTTCTCATCATACCAGTAATCGGGGAGCCAATTGTTCAAAGCACCATCATGGCCGTTACGAATGCGCAAAAGCGTAATGTCCCCCAATACATGGTCATCGATCAGCTGCTTCGCGAACAATTGGTGCGGCCTTGTGCGAGCGGGAAATGAAATGCAGAACTTGACGCTTGCTTTGCGTACCGCAGCAGAAACAAGGTCGCATTCTTGGGTGGTAAGAGCCATGGCTTTCTCGGTAAAGATATGTTTGCCGGCCTCAGCGGCTGCTACCATGACGTCTGCGTGCATGCTTGTAGGGGCATCAACCACGACCCCATCGACGTCTTCCCGTTTCAGCAGAGTGTCCAAATCCGCTTCAAAATCCGATCCCAACCCAGCAGCCCATTCGCTTCCGCGTTCAGGCTGTTCGTCCCAGACGGCCGTGATCTTAACGTTTCCATGATTTTGTAGCCTTCTTGCGTAATCAGCTGCATGCACATGCCACTTACTTAACATCGCGACGTTCAACATGAGTTTCCCCTCCGTAATCATTTAATGAAATCGTATGCATTTGAGTACTCGCTAGAAAGTGAATTGGGATGGCAGTAACGCCACCCCATAATTCTTCACTATATAGATTTGAACTAAAGTTTTGATTTGAAATTTCTTTAGTTCATTCTATCTAGAACCCTACATCATCTCTTTCCGCAGCTTTTTGAGCCACGAACTCCGCCATTTCATCCACGCCGGCAGCTTTAAATTTTTCTTGAACACTATGAAGCATATTTAGCGCTTCTTCATCTGACGACGCAAAAAATGCTTTCTTAAATTCGTCATCAAAATTCAAACTGCTGGTTTTACTAATAAATTCCTGATATTTAGGCCATTCTCTTGCAAGGTAGCTGGCGCTTACTTTGTCTATGATTTTGATAGGCATTTTTGCCGAGAAGCTCTCCTCCAACTTTTGCCACTGCGTTTTTTGATCTTCGGGCGTAGGCCAAGTGACATCATTGGAGAATGCCCCGATGAACCTTCCTGGTAGATAATTGAGCCCTGCGTCTCTCTTCAGATCCGGGTTTTCATCGAATTGTTTTTTCACATCCGGAATCCATTGCGGTACCCCGTTTTCCAGGGTGTAGTGCGTTCCTTCGATCCCGAAATAGGCAAGTAATCGGCCTTCTTCGCTGTTGACATAATCAATGTACCGCAATGCCGCATCGGGATCTTTGATGTTCGCGCTTAAGAAAAGGACAGGGAAACCGGAACGGCCGGGTTTTTCTACTTGCGTTCGAATGTCTCCGTTCTTATTCTTCATCGGACCGAGCAGTTCATATTGCATTTCCGGATTCGTCTTATACAGCGTTTTTTGTAAATCAGCTAACATCGGTTGGGCTCCGAATACGGCAAGCTTGCCCGTCGTGAGCTTTTCATTCGCTGTTGTACTCGTATTGTTGAAGGCTTCAAGATCAAACAAACCTTCCTTTAGCAACTTTCTCATGTATAACAACCTAGCTTCGTAATCCTTGGATTGCGTCCAGTGGATCAGTTTTCCATCCACTTCACGGAAGTCCGATATCGAGTAATCCGACCATCCGGCAAGGAATTGCCCGTAATCCCATCCATTCCACATCGTTCCGGCCGGGATGACCGGCTTCCCGCCAATATCTTTGAAACCGCCATCTCTGATCTTGACCAATAGATCATACAGTTTGTCTTGCGTATCAATATCCTCCGCTTTTACATTCAAAGCTTTCAGGATATCTCCTCTGGCAAAAAGGCCGTAGTTCCAATTATGAATGCTCTCGGGGGTTCCGTCCGGGGTCTCCGTAGGAATGAGATAAGTCTTGCCTTCAAAATCGGGACTATTGAGATCGAACTCGTCAAAATCCTTCGCAATCCCGGTAGTCACCAGTCTTTTAATATTCGGGTATTTATCGAGATAAGGGGTTAAATCAAGAAGCTGTCCTTCCATAGCCGCCTTCTTGATGACTTGCCCTTCTCCTCCTGTTGTCGACCAGAAAGGTGCGTTAACTATATCCGGAACCGTACCGGAAGCAAAGATGGTATTCAGTTTCTCTACTTCGCTTGTTGTGATGGATTCGAGGTTTAACGTGACCCCGGTTTTTTCCCTGATTTTTTGGGCTACGGGATTATTTTTCTGGTCCTGCGGGAAACCGGCTCCGCCTCCGTTCCAAGCACTGAGGAAAGTCAAGGTTGCCGGCTTTATTTCTTTCGTACCTGACTCTTTCGTCGGACCCGTGTCAACCGTACCTTCTTCCTTTTCTTTTCCTGTTCCCGTGCATGCCGTCATGGTCACTAAAAGCAGTAAAGCGATTAGTACCATGCCAAGAATACTCCTGCCCCTGTTCTTCCTCATACTGCAATCCCCTTCCATTGGAAGTTTTTATATAAAAGGCTTAGCCTTTTATACCAACTACTCCTTAAGAGAACCTACCAATACGCCTTTTACAAAATATTTCTGAAGAAATGGATACACACAGATGATCGGGGTCGTAATAATAATGACGAAGGTCATCCTCAAGGCTTCCGGAGTTACACCCCGCAGCTCCATCTGAGACTCGGTCATGTTTTGAATCGCAGATCCGCTATTTCCCGACGACGACGTCATCGACTGGAAAGACGCTTCGCTGATCATCTTGTTAAGGAACGTTGCCGCTGGCTGCAGTTTTTCATTTTGGATGAAAAACTGACCGGTAAACCAGTCGTTCCACACCCCGACCCCGACAAACAAGGCAATGGTAGCAAGCACCGGCATCGAAAGAGGCAGTATGATTCTTGCAAATACCGACAGCTCACTTGCTCCGTCTATTCGTGCCGATTCCGACAGACCTTCAGGGATCCCGTCGAAGAAGGTCTTCATGATGATCGCATTAAAAAAACTGTATAGGGACGGCAACACCAGCACCCAAAACGTATTCAGGATGTGTAATTCCCTGTACAGGATAAAAGTCGGAATAAGACCTCCGCTGAACAAAGTGGTGAAGAAAAAGAAGAATACGATATATTTCCTTCCGGGCAAACCTTTCCGCGAAAGTGCGTAGGCTAATAAGGCTGTTAAAAATACGGAGCCAACCGTTACGATAAGGGTTCGGGATATGGAAATATAAAACGAATTTAAGATCAAAGGGTTGCTAAAAGCTTTAGCATAGTTTTCTAATGTAAACACTCTAGGAAAGAAGTAGATTCCACCCTTCATCGCATCGTAGCCGTCATTAAAAGAAAGGGCCAGAAAATAGATAAAGGGATAGAGTGCCGTAGCGCAGAATAAAAGCAGCACCGAATAGTTCAGCGTCGCATACATTCTATCTGCCGGCGTCAGCCTTCTCATACCCATACACACACCTCCTCATCTTCATCGCCAGCTTATTACCACAACGATACGTCACTCACGCGTTTGGATATTTTATTTACCGCAACAATGAGAACCAGCGAGATCGCAGACTTGAATAAACCAATGGCCGTGGAATATGCTAATTGCCCCTGTTGGAGGCCTGTTTTTAAGACATACGTATCCAGAATCTCCGATACGCTTAATGTTGCCGGGGACTGCATCAACCAGATTTGATCAAAACCCGCGTTCAGTATTCCGCTGAGGGAGAATATGAGCAATATGGCTATCGTTGGCGTCAGGCATGGAAGCGTGATCTTAAATAGTTTGCTCCATCGACCTGCCCCGTCGATTTCCGCAGCTTCATACAAGTGCGGATCGATATTCGTTAACGCGGCTAAATAAATGATCGAGCCCCAGCCTATACCTTTCCAGATGTCGGAAATGATGACGAGTGGGTAGAATAATTCCGGCTTTCCCATAAAAAAGATAGGATCCAAACCCATTTGGTACCGAATGTCGTTGATAAGCCCCACGTTCGGAGACAGGATTTTTTGAAGTAAGGTAACGACAACGACCCACGAGACGAAGTGCGGTAGATAGGAAACCGTTTGAAACACTCTTTTGAACTTTTTATGCATGACTCCATTGAGCATTAAGGCTAGGATCAACGGAGCCGGAAATCCGAAAAAAAGTTTAAGGGCACTAATGGATAATGTATTCCGGAGTACATCGTAAAAACTGGAATCGTTTAAAAACTGTTCGAAATATTTAAAGCCCGCCCACGGACTCCCCAATATCCCCAGATTGAATTTGTAATCCTTGAACGCGATTAAAATGCCGTACATCGGATAGTAAGCAAAAACCAGAAACCATATAATAGCAGGAAGAATAAATAAATAGATATGCCTGAAACTCCATATTCTAATTAATTTTCTGTTCTTTTTTAATTGTTCCAATCCAGGGATAGCAACACCTTTGGGTACCATTCTACGAACACCTCCTACATCTTCGTCGTATCGGATAGAGCGGTCAATCTAAGGGTCTTAATCTCGAAAGGTGTGAAGGTAAGGCTCAGTGTCTGTCCTTTGATATCCAGTGGTTCGATACGCTTTTCCAATAAATCGGCAAGCCATGCTTCAGACATTTGAAAGCCAGTGTACAGGTTCGTCTGGATCCGTGCTCCTGCCGTTTCATATAGTCTAATGATGATATCTTCGCCGTCCTCCGCCAATTTCACGGTTTCGATCATGATGTTCTGGTGGTCAAGCTTCAAGAACGAATCCATTCCCGGTAGCTTAGGATCAGAGCCAAGGCCGATGGTTTTCGATGTTTCGACGGTACGAAGCGGAACATTTAATTCATAACCGCGTTTATATACTTCCGCTTGAACATGGTCTCCCTTATGCGGATAAAGCGAGTATATGAACGTATGTTTCGCGCGATCTGCCTCGGGATCCGGATAACCCGGGCTTCGCAGCAGGTTCAAGTCGAGAACGTTGTTCTCTGCGCGGTGGCCGTATTTGCAGTCGTTAAGCAGAGCTACTCCGTAGTTCGGTTCGGATAGATCGATCCAATGGTGGGCGCAGATTTCGTCTTTCGCATAATCCCACATCGTATTGCGGTGGGTCGGCCTTTTAATATATCCGAACTGAATCTCACAGTTGGCGTGATCCGTACGGACATTCACCGGGAAGGATGTCCGGAGCATTTTACCCGATTCCTTCCAATCAACTTCCGTTACGAAATCAATTCTTCTACTTCCTGCGGTAAGAACGACTTTCTGCGACAGGCTGGATTGGCCGAACCGGTAACGGATCAGCAAGCCAGAAGTCGGACCGTCGACGAAAGGTTCTAATCCTTCAATCATCAGCGGCATTCCACTGGACTGCCGGTAGGTGGGCGGGAAATCCCAGGCATCGCCTTCATCGTGGTATATGCGAAGGTCATTGGCTTTTTCCCCTGGAAGGATGACTTCACTTTCGTGTTCCTTGTCCCAGATGGAACTGATTCCGCCGTCCGAGCTAAACGTCACTTTAAGAAGGTCATTCTCCGCCACTAGCTCGTTAATCGATACCTTCATCTCCGGCAATGTCGCATCCTTGTTTACGATCGAAACGATGTGGGAATCCCCCGAGACGAAGCCCATTGGTGGTACGCGCAGCTTCAGCCATTCTTCGTCCAACTTTAGCCATTCTTCCCGCTCCCATGGCAGCGAATTGAATATGGCGATGCTCTTTTCTTTCCGATCGGTTAAGCCCATTGATCTGGCTGCGGATGTATAGCTCTCTTCAATCATTCGCTCGACTTGTTCGAGCATCGTTTCGTATCGTTCTAAAGATTCGTCATATACCCGTTTAATCGAGGATCCCGGAAGGATGTCATGAAATTGGTACAGCAGCACTTCCTTCCAAATCCGCTCAAGCTCCTCTGAGGGATATTTTTTTCCATTTGCCATCCATGCGAGTACTGAGGCAAATTCAAGCTCGCGTAATGCTTTTTCCATTTTCCGATTGAAACGCTTGTTTCGCGCTTGGCTCGTTAAAGTTCCTTGATGTTTCTCCAAATAAAGCTCCCCGCGCCAAGATTGATAGTGGTCGCCGTTTTCGGCAAGTTTTTCAAAGAAACATTCTGAGGGTTCTTGTACTACCGGAGCTATTCCAAGCAGATTTTTTTCTCGGCTAAGCCTCTCAAGATGCTCCTCTCCCGGACCGCCGCCTCCGTCGCCGATGCCAAACAGCATCAGACACCGATCGGAGATGTTCTTATCTAAATACTCCTTTTCAGCTTTCACAATGGACCTGGGTGCGGCTGGGCTATTATAGGTATCTTCTGGCGGCATATGGGTGAGAACACTGGAGCCATCGATCCCTTCCCAAAAGAACGTATGATGAGGGTGCCGGTTGTACGTGTTCCAGGAAAGCTTCTGGGTCATCATGTAATTCACTCCGGATTTCTTTAAGATTTGGGGCAAACTAGCGGAATATCCGAACACGTCAGGCAACCATAACGTTTTGATTTCGTGACCGAACTCTTGCTTAAAATATCGTTTTCCGTATAAGATTTGCCGAACAAGCGATTCCCCCCCTGGCACGTTGGTATCCGATTCAACCCACATTGCGCCTTGAGGTTCCCACCTTCCTTCCTTAATTCTTTGTTTGATCTCCGAGTACAGTTTCGGATAATACTTCTTCATCCAATCGTACAATTGGGGCTGGCTCGCACCGAATACATAATCCGGATAACGTTCCATCATTCGAAGTACTGTCGAAAAAGATCTCGCTCCTTTGCGGATCGTCTCTCGGATCGGCCATAGCCAGGCTAAGTCGATGTGCGCATGGCCGATAGCACTGATCGTAAGCACTGGATCGCCTCCGCACATCGCCAGTTCCTTCTCCAGAATACGGCGCGCTTCTGCTACCCGTTGATCGGACAGCTCCTTTAATAGCAGTGAAACATCGGATAAAGCACGGTAAATCTTCTCTTTCCGGGCAGAACAAGGCGCCAGATTCTCGGCGGTTTCAATCAGCACTTCCGCGTCATAGTACAACTGTCTAACCTGCTCCCGGCAAATAGCGATTACTGCTTCCTTCAGTGTTCCGCTCCGGAAATGTCCGAATAGATCGTTGCAGCCGGCATCGGCCCAAAGGTCGATCGTTTCCTCACCCGTTGACGACTCGCAAACATGTACGACACGTTTCCCCGGAAGTCCAAGGGAGTAATCAAACTCCGAATTAATATTCGTGAGTCCCTGTTTTGGGTTGCCATCATGATCCACGATGCATAATTCGCCGTTCACATCGATGAGCAACACGACTTTCATGCCTGTCGCTTCCTTGGGCACCTTGCCCGTGAAATGAAACCACCCGCAGTCCCATAATTTCCCCCATCGATCTCCAGCACGAAGTTCTAATCTTTGCCCTGAATACCTTTCAACGTATTGAACCGGCTCTGATGTCACCCGGACAGTAACGTTTAAATCCGAAAGTGGAACATAAATGGACTTCTCTATGCGTCTTAACATTGATTTTAAAGATTCCGGTCTTACTTTTTCGTAAGGCATATAGCGACTGTCTCCCCCTCCTCCATTGCAAGCGGTTTCATTTTTTATGGTTTAAATATATTCAATATGGTGTAGGAATCATTCCATAATTTCCTCATTCCGATAAAAAGTAACCTTCAGGTCTAAAAAAGGCTTCTGGTGGTTTCATTTTAATGGGGTTACATGAAAAAGGAAGCTGCTGTTGCCAAAGGAGGCGATACATCATATTCAATATATACTCGGGACTAATTATCGGGGATTTCACAAGAGAAAGTTGTAGTTGACCTAGCAGAAGAGTCCAACTGGCCTCGCTCCCCTTGTCAGGATCGAATAGAAGGACCGTCGGACTCGTTATTAGGTTACCTATATATGGAGGGATAAGCGGGGAGTGTTATCATGAATTGGAGAAAACGTTTTTTCCCGTTGTCTCGCCAATCACCAATTCCGGCTCCACTAGGGTTTTAATGTATTTTCCATGTTGGCCGTCATCACTGTTAATGACCTCAAGCAGCGTGTAAGCCGCGCGGTAGCCCATGTCTCGTTCGAACTGTTTAACATGCGTGAAAGTGCTGTATCCTTCGATGATTGAAGTCGGATCGTCAAAACTGATGATGGATATGTCCTCAGGCACCTTCAATCCAGCTTGACGCGCAATCTGATGAATTTTCACTCCAAGACTTCCATTTAGCGTAATATAGGCCGTTGCCATTCGATTTTGGATATAGCGGTACAGTGGATGTGTTTCAGCTTGCTCAAGACTACCGATTTCAAAATCGGTTACGATGTGGGCAGGGTTAATCAGTGATCCCTTTTCCTTGAAGGCATTCATATATCCATCGATCCGCTCTTGAACGGTAACGGTTTGGATGGGCGAATCGGAGCATATGGCGATATCACGATGCCCCAGCTCCCACAGGTAATTTACAGCCATGTTAACGCCAAGCCTACCGTCTGATGCTATATAATGAGTTTCCACCCCTGGAAGGTAACGGTCGATGAGAACGAACGGAAACCCCGCAAATTTCATGCTCAATATTTCCTCATTGAATAATTCCTCATCAACCGGGAAAATCAGCAACCCATCCACCCCAATTTTACTACAGGTCTGGATAGCCTCTTTTTCCTTATCAATGTTGCCCTCCGATAAATAAATAACGAATCGGTAATCGTTCTCATTTAGGGCTTGCTGAATACCATGTACAAGCCTGATGGTAAAATAGTCATAAATGCTGGGCATAATTAGGCCGATCAACCGCGTTCGCATATCTCCGCTAGTTTTATGGTTTTGCTTCACGGTACTTTTAGGAGAGACCGTCGGAATTTCATATTCAGGATCGCTTACAAAAGTCCCTTTTCCGGGCACTCTTGTTATGATTTTTTCGTTAACCAAACCGGACAGGGCATGAACTACAGTAATCTTGCTGACTCCGAAACGCTCCATGAGTTCCTTTTCCGTAGGTATACGGTCTCCAACCTTCAATTCATGCGACGTTATCAAATCGCGTATATACTCTTGAACCATCTGATACAAAGGTATTCTATCCGTTGAGTTCATCCGAATCACCACATTTCATATCAATATGTTCAATATATAAATTACGAAAGACGCAATCGTTTTATTCCATGTCCTTTCGCGGCGAATGCATAATGTGGGGACAGAAAAACAATAATACCTATTTATGAGTACCATTGATGAGAAAAGGAGATCATTCACCATGCATTCAGGTTTCGAAAGCCCATTTACACGAATTCACCTGCTATATCATGCGAATCAAAATGCAATTACAGCTGAAGAGATCCAACCCAAAATTAACAGCCACGGCTATCAATGTAGTCCACAGCAAGTTAAACAAGAGCTGGATCATCTGACGAGCGAAGGATATCTAACTAGCCAAGGTTCCCTATACGATATTACATTGATGGGGAAGGATGAACTTAGAAGTGTCCAGAAGCAACTGAAGACGTTATATCAAGAAGTGGTACAGAGTAAATAATAAACAGTTTATTGTGTACATCAAAATCAATCTTGTTTATCCTAACGCTTCTCAAAAGAAAAAGTAGACCGTCCCATTAACAAGGAATAACGGTCTACTTTTTTTAATACATCACCCCTGCATAGCCAGCCGCTAGAAAATATACACTCAGATGAATTCGATCGATACCCTTTAACGATGGATATATGTATCCCTAATCCAATTCGTCATCCAAGTATTGACACCTCGAAGATCCGAGAGCGACTGGCGAGAGAAAGGGAGTGTCGGCATATAGCCAGGTGGACCAAATTCCGGAGTAAACGTCGTGAAGCCGGCACCATCACGGGCCCTTTCTTTGATGACCTCTGCCCACCATGTTTTGAAAGCCTCGCGTTCCCTGGCATATTCCGGTGCTCCCGGGTGAGAGACTTGAGGACCCTGTGCATGCCCAATTCTGGCATGAATATGAATCGTACGCTTCAATGCAAGACTCAGATCATCCGAGTACGTTTCAAGCATAGACTCCGTCACGCAGCACCAATGGCTAAAATCAGCTGTTATTCTAAGGTCCGGAAGCTCACGCAGCAGTGCAGCCGTGGTCCATGGGGTGAACATGGCGCGGGAGCGGTGCGTTTCATGACCCACCGGAATGCCAACAGATTTTTCCACCGCAATCGACTGCTCGAAGAAACGAACCTGATCCGCAAACGGCATGTTATCCTTAGCGCTATGCGATACAATGAGCAGAGGCTTAAGATCAACAGCTCGCTCTACTTGGTCAGTAAATGAATCAATATGGTTACCTGCAGTTACCACTTGGGCGATATATGACAAGCGATGTTTGTCTAGCTGTTCTTGAAAATGCCGTTTATGTTCCGGTGAAGGAATTGGGGCTTCAATTCCATCGAACCCCTCTGCCGCAGCCCGCTCCAAGAGCGACTCTATGCTTCCCTCCATCCCCCAAAGCGCATGAAATATTTTAATTTCCACTTGAATATTCCCCTTTATCGTTACTCATTCACAAAGATACTGCCTGCAATGTTTTTCCCTCTAGCCAACCAAATTTTAAAGTTGGGGTTTTTGTCGGGAAAAACCTCAGCTTCCGTTGAAAAGTAACGCATGGTATATCCGCATCTTCGGTACGGGCTCGTATTGGGTGTCGCTCCATGAATAATTCTTGAGTCATGGAGGGAACATTCTGCAGGTTCAAGCTCAAAATATACAGCCTGGGATTCGTCAACGTTTTTGATTTGGGTGGAAAATGTATTGGTATGTGTATCGATGTCTTCATATTCTGAAAAACCATTACCATGTGTCCCGGGAATGACCCGCATGCATCCATTCTCCTTTGTGCTCCGGTCAATGGCCAGCCATACCGTCACAATTTTATCAAATGAACTGAGGCGTCCATCCCAGTAGGCGGAATCTTCATGCCATGGCGTTGCCCGACCCACAACAGGATCTTTACAAATAAAATGGCTGGACCATAGACCAATATTCGGTCCGATCAGCGGCTCGACGAGATCCAATACTTCGTCGCTCAGCAGGAAATCGAGCAATCGCTCATCTCTAAAATGAGGCGTATCCAGCTCATCCGACAGCTTACTTCCTTTCATGGCTAATTGTTCCTCAAAGATGTCCGTTAAAATACGCATTTTCTCAGCAGAAAAAATAGGTTTCTTATAAAGCAGATACCCCTGCTCCTGATAAAACTTCACATCATCCTGGGTAAGGCTTTGCGTTTTCATTCGAACCCGTCTCCCTTTTTCGTGATTGGTTGCTCGTCACTATTGTAAAGTCCGTCTGTTGCTTCAGTCTCCTGCTCCGTTCAGAAATAGTACGCATATCTTCAGAAAAAGAAAGAAATCGCTTAAACTATATAAAAAGAATGAGCAAGATGTGGAGGACAAACCAAATGCCTTATGTGAATGAGCACCCGGATCGGCTGACCATCGAAGAATATATGGCGAGTACGTCATACTGCTTACTAAAGCAGCAATTAAACTCCCCTGTTCCTCTGCATTGGCATGAATTTTATGAATTGAGCTTCATTACTGGCGGACACGGGATCAATACGGTCAATGGGCTCAAGATTCCCATCGAACCTGGAACATTATTTCTTTTAACCCCGGCTGATTTTCATGAAATTCGTCCATTAACAGGTTCAACACTGACACTCTATAATTTCATATTCAGAGAGTCACTGATCGAAACAGACTTAAGAAACACCTTATTTCGCGATAGTAGATGCATTCATTTGTCAGAGGAGAAAGACAGCGCAAGAGCAGCAGCATTTTTTCAGATTCTAGATGATGAGAGCCAAATCGGAGATGCCGTAGGGGAACGTATGGTGCAAAATATGCTGGAGTGTTTGCTGCTTCTTTTATGTCGTTACGGGAAAAACAGACAGGAAGAAACAGAAGCCACTCTTAGCTCTCATCGCTTAGGGATTCAGCAGGCATTATTGTATTTGCAGCTTCATTTTCGAGAAGCCTTGACACTTCAAGAGGTTGCCAGAGAGTTTGGTCTCTCGCCTAACTATTTCAGCGAATGCTTCAGGAAGCATACCGGTATCACGTTTCAGCAGTTTTTGCTCGATACCCGCCTTGAGTTTGCACAATCGCTCCTTCAAGCCTCTGCGCTGCCCATATCGGAGGTTTGTTACTCTTCTGGCTTTAACACACTTAACCACTTCGAGAAGATGTATAAACGAAAATATGGTTACCCGCCGAATCAAAACAGAAAAAGATGATGAACCGTTTGCCCAGTCCGATGACTACGTTACAGAGTTATAGAGTCCCGTTCGGAAAAGTTGTTGTGCAACACACCCTGCTAACGCCAAGAAAAGACTAACCCGATTGGGAAGTCTTTTCTTGTAGGAATGCATGATATTCGTATTAACACTTGGTTACCAAAATGGTAATGGAAAGGAAAAAATATGTTAGCCTTATAGGCAGGCTTTAAAGGGACCATCCGGATCGCTTTATAAAGGTTGTTACAAGTTCATCGTCGAAGGCGATTCCAAAACCCGGCGTAGCCGGAATATGAATCTCTCCGTTTTCGATTCGATAGCCTGATACATCCATTCCTTCAATGGTAATGTCGTCATATTCCACAAATTCGAAGTTCCGCACCGCAGCTGACAAATGTCCCGACGCGTAAATCCCATAAGCATTGCCGTAACAATGAGGCGCAGACCGCAAACCATGGGCATCCAACTTCTCGCCTAATTCCATCCAATGTGTGAAACCAGGCCAGATGATATCGTACTGCAGCACATCGACACGGCCGCGAGTCGCCCATTCAACAAGATGCGGTGAGGCAAGCCCTTCCCCATCCGCGATAAGCACATTCTGCCCACGTTGCCGGAGCCAATCCTTCAGGTCCTCGTACAAGGCTTCATCCTCGTGGAACGCTTCTTCCAGCCAATATAGGTTCACATCTGCCAAAGCCGCCAAAACCTCTTTGGTTAAGTTTAAATTATATGCATTATTCGCATCGATCATGATCTTGCCTGCGGGACCTGCCACTTCAGAGATCCCGCGTACGATCGCGATATCTCGTTTCGTCCCTTCCCAGAGCGGCATATGGCGTCCACCTCGGCCAACCTTAATCTTAAAATGTCGTTGGCCCTTCGCAATGCCTTGCATCGCTTCTTCTTGCATCAACGCGACTGCCGTCTTCTCATCGGACAGATGCAAATCGTCGAAGTATAGCGAGGTATCATAACAGGGGACAACTAGTGGAACTCCCCTTTCCAAGTGGTCACCCGCCACCAAGTCATACACGGGTTTGCCTAGTCTCTGACCTAACCAATCTAACACTGGATATTCCATTTGCAAGCGATACGCTTCGAGCAGTCTGCCCCGGTCATCAAATAAGTCAATCAATCGGCGACCTATTATTCCTTCGGCCCATTCCGGTGTTATATGAATCGAGCTGCCGTAACCAGTTTGTCCATCGATCGTAATTCTGGCGATATCCACTGCACAGCTTTTGCCATGAATGCCGATCCTGCCATTAGACCCCGCGCTTCTGGCTCGTTCTCCCGTTAACCTGGCGAATTCGATTTTTTCCACTTTCCAATCAGATTGTATACCAGTGATGATCATAGAAACCTCCTCCTTAACCGACTCGACGGTTATGTACTTGGAAATTTAACATCACTTCAACACTTCACTGTACCATTTTTTTATACCTTCAAGGTTCTTCGTTCTCTTAAATATTCCTCCGAAACCTTTTATCATCGTATCTGACTCCTATCTATCTTCAAATTTTTAGCTGTCCGATTACATTAGTTATTCGAGATATGAATTTAAGTTCCTTCCTCAATATCCTGCCGTTAGCGTAATGAACGTTACACATTTCTTTTAGCAGCTTTTCGCAATGCGATTTGCTTCGCATTCCTTATTTCTGTCACTTTCGAGTGCCTCTAATTCACCGGTTAGAGTGAGTTCTGGCCGATGAATTTAGAAGTAAGTTGCTGCTATCTCTTCTTTACACCATTAATCGCGGTTTGCTTTGTAAATTTCAATGATATTTTTATCTGGATCATAAAAATGCACAACTCGCGAACCCCAATCACTTCGATTATGAGGTTCATTAATAAATTCGACACCCTTATTTTTCAAGAGATCATAATACGCGTCAACATCCTTCACTTCAAACTGAATGATAAATTTTGCTTGCTGAATGAATGGTTCTGTTGGTTGATATTCTTCGAAGATGGCTTCTAACATTTTCTTTTGCGAATATAGAGCGATGTTTATTTCCTCAAAATATGCGTATTGCTGTTCATTATCATGCCACCCCTGAAAACCAAGGATGTCTCTGTAAAACGTAAGGCTTTCTTGAAAATTAACGACACATAATCTTATTGCATGAAATTCCATATTTATTCCCTCCAAATAGAAAGAATCAGGGTAGCATCTTCTCATATCGTCATGGGTTCTAAATTCTTAACATCAGCTCGTTCAATCTCGTGCATAGCGGAACAGTTCGCCTGTGGCGGCAAATAATCCTTCCTCTTCTTCATTTCATTTTATTTTAAGGAGCACTCTGCAGCTCCCGTGCCGTAACTCACACTCCATATGTGCCTTGCGCCCGTGATCACGGTTAATGATTCTATCGGATGAATAATTTCCATTGTATGACCTCTATTCATGAAAAGAACCTTCATTTTTTTGAAGGTTCTTTTGTTGCCGATTTATATACCTTTAGTCAATATAGGCTGTCTAACAAGATATAAATATGAATTTACTTCGATATATGGTTAGAGTGTTCTCAGTAAAGAGTAGGTATTGGAGGACATGAGACAGCGTTGATTAAACTTGAGTTAAATCCATAAAACGACCAATATACCCCATTCCATCGATAACCTGAAACTTCTCCATATTCAACCCGAGTTGGGTAAAACCAGAAGCTTTCCCCATTCCAAAGCCAGACATAAGTGTATTCAAACATGCAGTCAATGATATAAGAAACAGCTGGTTTTGGCGGGACGAAAGTTGGGGGCGGAGACTGTGGCGTAAAGGTCATTTTCATTTCACTCCCTATAAATGGTTAATTCGTTAAGTAACCGTCTAGATCAGCAGGATTGGTCGTCTTTTTTCTAGATATGATATGTAGGTGAACAACTAAATGAATGTGCAGATGCCTAATTGCTAAAGGGTTTACTCGCCACAAGTAAGCCAACGTGCCTCCCCCAACGACCTCTTATCCCTCCCCATTGGAATGTAGTAAAACGTATGTCATGAAATGGTTTAGGAGGCAACCGTCAGAAAGTGAACCCGTCAAGGGCTTGGATCCGTGAATTCAAGCGCCATAAATTCGTTGAAAATCGATTCACAAGTATTCGACACGAATATCCCTCCTCATCAACTCGCAAAAATACCCTGTTTGTGTGAAGCGTCTATTTTTTTCCTTAAAAGATAATCCCCCCTCTTCTTCGTAATCATAAACCTTAACCTTGCGAGAGAGTCAAGATCTAATGAACTCGGTACCTTATCCTATTTATCGAAATAACCCGTAAACAACCGCTGCATCATTAGCGGAGCTTTTTCAACAAGTTGGGGCTCGCCCTTTGCTCTTTAACTTTAGATATTGCTTCATTTATGCTATCTAATTCTTCTTTTAACACACTTATATTGTTGACTCAGGAAACAAAATGCATTATGATTTTATTGTTTCCCAATTCAACAATATTGAGGTGAACGATGTACACTGATGAAGAATTAAGCCGTATTTTTAATCGTGTTTCGGAAAGACATAACCTGCTCAAAAAGATGGAAGAGAAAAACTACAAGATCATGCACGATAACACGTTTATGGAAGTTCACTGCATCGAATTCATCGAGGAAATGCAGGATCCAAACGTGTCCAAATTGGCGAAAGCCTTTCAAGTCACGCGAGGCGCCATTAGCAAGGTGACAAAACGATTAATCGAGATCGGGGCGATCGAGAGCTACCGAAAGCCTGGTAATAAAAAGGAGATTTATTTCAAGCTTACGGATATCGGAAGAGAAATTTATCGGGAACATGAAGAGATGCATGAGATGAGAATCGAAAAAGACAGCGGGTTTTTCAGCCCTTTAAGTGAAGCCGAGAAGGAAGATATGATCCGTATGTTACACAAGATCTACGGTCAAATCGCTGAAGAGTTAAAAAAAATGGGATTGGACAATTACGTCTGATAAAGGGAGTTTAAAATGGATGGTATAAAAGTCAATCAAACAAAACCTAGATGGCTAATATTGTGCAGGGTGTCTTTCTCTCTTCTCTCCTGGATATTGATCATTTGTATCGTGGTACAAGTGTATCTGGCTGGGATGGCGTTGTTCGGCAATACGGAAGTATGGAAATGGCACCGAACATTCGTTCATATGTTTGAATACATTTCGGTCCTCCTATTTATTCTTGGCTTAATTGGGAAGGTTTCTTGGAAGATGACCTGGGGTAGTCTCGGTTTATTCCTCCTTTTTAATATTCAATACTACACGGCGCATGGAATCGCTGGCGCCCTGCACCCTGTTTTTGCGCTTGTCTTGTTTTGGGGAGCTCTTGCATTGGTGCGAAGTTCATATCCATTTTTGAAACGCAGATGACTTAAATACTGGAGGGATCTTTCATGGTAAGATCGGGATACGTAAAGACCGAGGGTGACGAACTCTACTACGAAATACGGGGAGGAGGTAAACCACTTCTCATGATTCCTGGAGGGAACGGGGATGCCGGGTTCTATACGTATGTTGCTGATATACTCGCTGACGAATACCAGGTAATCACATACGACCGCCGCGGCAATTCACGAAGTACCCGGAATGAGCCACAAAATTTCGAGGTTAGTCAACAGGCACGAGATGCAGTTGAGGTGCTGGAAGCACTTGGTCATCCATCGGCTTATGTTTTCGGTAATAGCGGAGGTGCCGTTTTCGCTATGGAAATGGCGGCAAGGTTTCCACAAGTGGTCAAAGCAATGGTGGTCCACGAACCGCCCATCATAAAACTGCTGCCAGATTCCGAGAAGTGGCTAAGGTTTTTTGCAAACGTTTATCGAACCTCATTCCAATTCGGTGTTAAAGCAGCCAGCTTCAGATTTAATTTATCCCTTTCTATTCCGTTCAGCGCCTTTAAGACCGTACCGAAAGATTATCAACAACGGGTAACAGAAGCGAACAATGAACACTTCTTTATTCGGCAAGAGATGATCCCCAGCATCAATTATATGCCCGATATCGAAAAGATTAAGCAAAACAAGGTGAAAATTGTTATGGCCGCAGGCAAGATGACGTTGGATAAAGGGAAATATTACGGACGAACCGTCCCCATTTTGGCTGAGCAGCTCGGCTGTGAAATGGTAACCTTTCCGGGACATCACATTTCCTTTTTTGATATGCCTCAGGAATGGGCGACAGCTTTGCGGGATTCCCTTCGTCGGATTTAAGAGCAGCCACCTTTTATTCTTCGTTACTTAATAAGGTTAAAATTAAACCTTATTTATGATCTCAGCGCGCAGACCTTATCATTGATAACTATAGTTAACAATATATGTTCTTGTCTTGGGCTTTTGACAAGAACATATATATCGTTAAAAACAAAAAAGCCGCAGCTATGCGGCTCTTTAACATGTATGTTCTTGTCGTCTCCATCAACATTTTTAAAATGGCTTAACCACCATAAGCACCAATATGGCAATCATCAGCAGTTGTGCCACCGTCTCGATGGGTACGATCTTTTTTAACAGCAGTCCGAATTCGGCGGGTATTTCATTAACTTGATCTTGACGTTCAGATATGATCTTTCTGATCTTTTTCAAACGCGGCTCGATCCATCCGTCGATCAGGACGACTATGAGCAGTGCTAAAAGAATGGATACATTCAGCCACATTTGGGATAACCCCATCTTGGCTATGATCATAAGCCCAACCCCGGTTAGAATAAGTCCGGTTCCGCCAATTTTAGTAATGATGGCCAGTTTGGTCGTTATACCTAAAACAAAGTGCAGCTGGCCGACAGTTCTAGCGGATCGCCGAATGATGGGCATCACGAAAGCGGGGCCAATAAAAGCGATCGAAGACAATATATGCAAAACGAGCAGTAATCCAAATAGACCCATGATCCTCTTCTCCTCAGCGCACCGGAATATTGCTTTGATAGGCTAGACCGACTCTTTTCCTTTTAAACGCTCCTTCGAGCTCAAGATGCTCCAACATACACGTTACGACATCGTCATAAGCAACATTTAGCTCTTGAAATCTGCCGAACAAGTGACCGGCTATTTCTGCCTCAGAAAGTTCCTTGATCGTCTCCGGCATCGGAACGGGTAAGATTTCCGTTGTTACATGTAAATGAGCCGAATCTGGCTGCTCTCTCGAATCCATCATGGTTCCCGGACACATCATGGTCCAGTCGAGCCCAGTCCGTTGCAGCCTTTCGAAATTCCGGTTGTGATTTTTATACTCAGGTGGGAAGCCAGGTAAATTGTTGCCGATATGATCAGTATAAGGAATATTCAGCAGGCCGGCTCCTCCCATGACCCATACCCGCCCATTGAAACTGGGCTCCAATTCACATTGGCTTATAATGTTATCGACGATACGAACAAACTCTTCCCCCTGCCCCGCATGGCCGGCCGCAATAATAGCGGCGTCTTGATTCGCAAGCGCCTCCCTGACGCTCACCGGGTCCATCATATCGTCCACGATTACCTTCACATGCTTTGCGGAATGCTCACCAAGCTGATCATAAAGCTTCTCAGAATTTCGTACAAATGCGGTCATTTCATGCCCCATTTTTATCCCTTGTGCCAACACTCTTTTCCCTGTATTCCCTGTCGCTCCAAAAACAATGATTTTCATTGTTCTTTCCTCCTCTTCATGGGTCCCAATTTTTGGTTAGCTCAAGCTTAGCATCGCTTCAAAAGGATGTTAAGAACCCACTTTAAAGTAGGCTACTTACTTAAAAGTAAGCATGTCGGAAAGGGATACCCTAATTCATTTATTTCAGGAGTGCGACTGTAGGTAAACAAAAAGCTGCCCGGAATCCCGTGGCAGCTTTTATTTGGAGTTGATTGAATTCGTGCACAAGTTCATTGAACCCGCTTTAATGACGCTGGTTCTTCATATTTCCGCTTATTATGATTCTCTCCCCAAGCACACATGACCTCCGCTACAGGAATCAATGTTTGGCCGTACTCACTAAGAGAATATTCTACTTTGGGAGGGACAGTAGGATAGACCTTTCGATCGACTACGCCTTCTCGTTCCAATTCTCGGAGATGTTGTGCAAGCATTTTTTGTGAAACATCTGGTATAAGCTTTTCCAGGTCGTTGAATCGCTTTGAGGATTCAATCAAATGCCATAAAATCATGGGCTTCCATTTACCACTTAAAACATGAATGAGTGTCTCAATTGGACATTCACGCTGATGAATCATTGATGAATCATCCCCTTACTTGGAAGTAAGTGCATTAACCAAAATGAACATAACAAAATTTTACAATAGCTCTGGAATCAAGTCAATCCTGGATCATCCGAATGACGCAGGATGTCCAAACATTCCTGCATCAAGAGGAATACCTTATGATATACCCTTAAAGTCAGGAGGCTGATTTGATGAGCCGGTTTCCGGATGTGGTCATTATCGTCAGAAGCAAGGAAAATTTCGCCAACATCGGCAAAGTTCGCATTATAGGAAGCGCATCCCCTTGCCGCAGTACTTTAAGAGTAGGTGCCCCCGTGAAGGATGCTGTACTCTGTCTGCTGAAACATGGTTTCGTTATTACGGAACAGAAAAATATCGGCGTATTTTTCCGTATTCGATGAACGGAGTCCGGCCTCCCGCAAGAGCATACTCATTTCCAGATTGCTCTAATAGGAGGCCCTTCCTTACTATCCTTATACTTGGTGTTCCTTTAGTTTCATCCTGGAGGTTTTGCACTTGGAAGAATCGTATATTCATAGGTTATAGCCGCGATACATAGCGTTACTGGTTAAGGGATAACTCGAAAAATTTTTTTAGATGATCGAGCAAAAACTGAGGTTGAGTAGAAATATACGAAACATGATCTCCAGGCACTACGATTAGGTTGGTGTGAAGCAGCTTAGCCATTTCATTGGCGTACTCTGGGCGAATAATATCATTGTCTCCATTGACTAGCAGGACGGGCGCAGTAATTTGTTGCAGCTGCGTCGGCTCAAGAAAATCCACTTTATTCGGGTTATTCGCCATTTCTGAGCCTTTGGCAATAAGTTTGGCCCAGTTTTCAGGATGGGGGGCTGCACGTTCGTATTCTTGCCGCATCTGTGATGGAAAAGCTTCGGCGGAAGCGTGTTTTATGCCTTCGGCTATGTAGGGAAAATAGCCGTCCAAACTATAAATGGTCGAGGCTAGTGCCAGCTTACGAACAAGGTGAGGGTTAGACTTCGCCAGATGGAGTGCGACGGTTCCACCAGCACTGTATCCAAACACATCCGCTTTCGTGATTCCTAATTGACTCAGAAGTTCAGCGGTATCACGACCCATTTGAGCAAAACTTAAGGGACGGTTAATGTCTGCAGTATGACCATGACCTTGCTGTTCGATTAAAACTACCTGACGGTGATGAGCTAACTCCGGTAATATCGGATCGAACATGCTGGCAGTCGCAAACTGGCCATGAAGCAAAATTAGGGGGTTACCACTCCCATGGATTTCATAATACATATTTAGTCCATTTACTTTCTCGTAACCACATTTTTTTTCACTCATAATTAAGCCTCCTTGCGTTGTCTTTGCAAGTAAGTCATTTCAAGTCTTCGACCTTCGGACGACTGGTATTTTCAATCGTATCACAATAAATGTTTCTAAGTTCTTTTGGATTGCTATCTTTAATGTTCGGTATTCTGCTTCCGCGGTGTCAAAAACACAGCAAATCCCCCCTTTATGCTCAAAGGGGGGATTTGATTATATCACCATCGTGATGCAAGTCGTTGACTATGATTGAAGCTTGCAAATCTCCTTATCCATAAGTAGCTTGATAAATAACCCGCCTTGTACCGATCTGTTCTGGAATCCGACCATCTTCGCATCGGTCGTCGAGTACCAATCGGTCATTGGAACGCGGCTCTCCGATCGATCGTATGCGAGCCATAAACGATCGACGATGGTATTGAAATCATCTTTGTCTTCGCAGAGCGCGGCACTCCACACGATCCAATCGGATTTGGTGTAGGTGTTGCGATTGTCCAGCATGAGGCCGTAGGGACCCGAATGCTTCTCGATATAGGCTTGCGTCTCCACTTTGAACGTATCTTCAGGGAATAAGTTCAGGCCGAAGATTTTATCCCAGATGGCATTATACTTCATGCTAAAAGAGCCGGGGCGATCGAATGCCAGACGGAACGTACCGCCTTCGTTCGCAGCCATCGTCTTCCATTGTTTCGCCATCGATCGGGCGAGTTCCATGAGCTCCTCAGCCTTTTCCTCGTTACCTGCCATGCGGTTCAAGATAGAGAAGCTGGCGATACCCATGATCGCTTTAAGCGACAAGTTGCAGTTATGGGCCAAGTGCCCTGCAAAATCGTCCGTACACAGCTGGTTATCCGGATCGATGCCGTTTTGGATCAAGTACTGACACCAAGTTTCAAGATGTCCCCAGTTTTCTTGCGCAAATGAAACATCCTGCTCTGTTATCGCGACAGCCGCAGCGCATATTAACATATTGCCGCATTCTTCGACCGGCATTTGCCAGCCGGGTGTCGTTCCGTTGCTGTATACTTGCCCATTCAAAAGCGGGTAGGTACCCACATCGTGGGGAGCAAAGTCAAAATGCCAAACATCAGTTGAAGCGTATTTGAAAATCGGCCGAAGCATCCCCTTCACCAATTCGGGATTATATATCAAAAATTGTGGTATGGAAGGGTAAGTCACATCAAGCGTGGCCGCACAGCCATTGCTGAAGTTCTCCTTGGAAATGAACAGAACTTCTCCATCCGGGCCCGCGACGATTTTATGCGCGGCAATAGCCTGCCGGTAAGCGAGGGATACCAGATCTGCATACTTTTCGCTTCCCGATGCCGAGGCGTCTTGATGCAATTTTTCTGCAAACCGTTCGCATTTCTTGTACAACGTGTCATATTCATTCAGCGCCTGCTTAATTGCCTCTTCGATCGTCTCTCCGTCTTTCCTCCAATAGGCATCCAGCTTTTGGTGAAAATATTCGATCGATTTGATATCATCATAGCCGACTGCAAAAAGCCCTTCTGCATTCTGTTCCGTATCCAGAACGATCGATAGCCCCATAGTATGATTTACTGTTCCGTAGAGGTTTGTATCTTCGGAAGCGCTTACTGAAGCGCCGCTATGATTTGATGCGAGATAGACGTACCCCCAGTTAATTCGAAGATCATCCCCGCTTCTGGTTAACGGATGCTGAATCCTGCTGCCCACCTTGCCGCAAGTAAATTCAGGTTCGCTCAGATCCGTATACACGGTCGGAAACTCGTATTTCAAGTTTTGGCATAACTCTCCATCTACACTGATGGCAACGGTGACGTCATGTTTTTTCCCGTCGTTCGACTCGGTTTTCACATGAATATAGGACACCGGTCTGGACATGAGCTTCAAATCATCCAACAACAGCGGGGTCGTGAACGTAACGGTTAACCGAATCTCATCGCTTGCAAACTCGTATTGGCTTGACAAAGCATGAACATCCAATTTGGTCTGCTCCATGAGCAAGCTATCCGGCTTAACGCCCATGAAAACATATTCTTTTCCGTCAACCAGCGCAGTTCCGGTCATCCGGTGAGGTTTACCCGTCCAATGCTTGGTGTCCGATTCATTGAGCTTGTCTGCCATTGACCAGATAGAAAAATACGGATCAACGGTAATCAGCGGTACAGCTGGTGCACGAAGATTCATTTGGATTCCTCCTATTAATGCGTTTCTTATGGTATAATTTATCATGTTCGTATACGTAATTTAATGGGATTTATCATTACAAATGTGAGGATTATCATGATGAACGAAATAATTCACAATTTTTGGCATCTCAATGATTCCACGCTTCCACTCAATGTTCTCATGTCGGGCATCTCGTACTGCGATAAGAATTACTGGATCGAACGACATGGAGAAAACCTGTATTCGTTCGAATATATCATCGAAGGCAGCGGCGTTCTAGAGATTAATTCCCAGACGTTGTATCCTCAGAAAAACGACGTTTACATCCTGACTAAAAATAGCGACCATCTCTATTATTCCAGCGAAGAGCAGCCCTGGGTCAAAATTTGGATTATCTTCAATGGCGATTTCGCCGAATCTTTATTCAAATCATATCTCCCCGAAAATACGTATCTCATCAAGGATTGCAACATTCTCTCATATATGAACGAAATCATCAGCCTTTCGTCGGCCACACATATTGACTACGCCGGCTTTATTGACGAAGTAGCCGTCCTTCTGCTTAAAATCGTCTTGCGCTTAAAGAACCATTTAAAACATAAAGCGCCGACCATGTCCGAGCAGATTAAGTCGTATCTGGACGGCAACATCGAGAATAGAGTTGATTTGGACGATCTGTGCGTACAACTCGGCTATTCGAAAAATCATATGATCAAGCTGTTTCGGGAAACTTACGGGATTACACCTTACGCCTATTTTCGCAAACACAAAATTGAATTGGCCGAGCAATATTTGCTGAATACCCACCTCAGCATTAATGAAATTTCAAACAAACTGAACTTCGCAGACCAGCATTATTTCTCCTCCGTCTTCAAATCCACCGTCGGCGTTTCCCCTTCAGAGTACCGGCAGAATAAATAATAAAAGGGTGTGGGCTGATGCAGCATACAATTCTTCGCTGATCACACACACCCTTTCCCTTCTTCAGTCTGCCTTTTGATACGCGGATCGTCCGCCGTCTACAATCAAAGAAGTTCCCGATATATAACTTGATTCATCGGAAGCGAGAAACAAGGCTGCCTGAGCGACATCCTCCGGCGTTCCAAAACGACCGACCGGGTGCGTTGCGAGCATCGCCTGCTCTTTATCCGCTCGATTTGGAAACTGATTCAGGAACTTTTCAGACATGGGTGTCCATATAAAGCCAGGACACAAATTATTCGCACGAATGCCCTGCGCCCCAAAGTCAACGCAAATGCCCAGCGTCATCGCTTGCATTCCCCCTTTGGCTGCATGATAAGGAAAGTGATTCTTCTGTGTCCGCATGGTATGCGTCGAAGACATGTTGACAATACTGCCTCCGCAGCCCTCGATCATGAGCGGAATCGCATTTTTACAGCAATACCACGCACCTCTCAGGTTTGTATTGATGATTCGCTCCCATTCCTCCTCGGATGCGTTTACGACATGACTCGTTCCTCTTACCCCCGCGTTATTGATCAAAGTATCCAATTGACCGAAATGTTCACGAACCGTTTCCAGCATGCATCGGACCTCCTCCTCACTACGCAGGTCCGCCTGCACAAATAATGCTGTACCGCCTGTTTCGGCAATTTCCGCCGCTACCCCAGCACCTTCTTCCGAAACATCGTTGATAATAACGGTTGCCCCTTCCTCTGCAAAACGTTGCGCAATGGCTCTGCCGATCCCTGCTCCGGCCCCGGTAATGAGCGCAACCTTATCCTTTAACCGCATGCCATGGTTCACCTGCCTTATGTTTATTTCCAATATTTTTTATAGATATCTAGCGCTTGGCTCAATCCCACTTTCTCCAAATCGCTCAAATAATCGTTCCACGCCTTGTCGCTATTTACATCAACAATCCCCATTACGGCTTTGGTCGCAAACTGATACGCAACATCCTTCAAGGCACTGACAAGTGTATTCATCGTCTGCTCTTCTTCTGCTGTCAAATGAACGCTGCGAGGGGTCACATTGTATACATCGCTCATGTTCTGCATCGCTTCCTGCTTCTTCAGGAATAGAGGATCACCTGCGAGTGCGGCATCACTCTGTTTCAAGATATAGTCGAAGCCATATTGCTCGGCCACCTTCTTGCGATTCAACCCATCCTTGTACCCAATGTTCCCGTCCGCTGTTTTCTCATAGGTTACACCTTCCAGTCCCATCGTATGGAACAACTGCCCTTCTTCCGTTGCGCTCCACTCGACATATTGAAACAGACTGTTCCGTTTCTCCGGCTCATCCGCCAGCTTGCTGCTGAACACAGGTCCGAAAGAAGCAAAGCTCATCGGCTTGAACTCTAATGCAGGCTGATCCGGGAAAGCGGAAGGCAAATAGCGGCTATACTCCCATTGTCCTCCCGGAATATCATTTAAGGCGTAGTTAGGGTCTACCGTATGGCTGGACCATTGGAAATCAACCAGCACTTTGCCTGTCAGCCGCTTCGCTTTCCATTGATCCTCTGTCAAGGTAGCGAATTCAGGCTCGATGAGCCCTTCTTCGTACAATTTCGCCAGAAAACTTAGCATATCACGCTGCTTATCTGTTGCAAGGCTATACACGACCTCGTTATTCATATCGGGATCCTGCCAGAATCCATTCTCGGGACTTGCCGGATTACGGAATGCCTGCCGGAAGCCGTCCATCAAATTAATAATGCCACCGTTCCCCGTTCCGCCTCGAACGCCAATCCCTACGGATTCGGGGTAAAGCTTTTTCAATTTCTTCAAGGCTTCATGCAGTTCATCCAGCGTTTTAGGGAATGTCGTCAATCCCGCTTTGTCAAATGAATCCTTGCGATAGATCCAAGTCTTCGGATCACTGACAACCTTGTTCGGCAGATAGTACAACTTCCCATTGACCGTGGAGAAATCGAGCATCATATTCCATTCGTCATCCGTGAACAGCTTGCGATAGTTCGGCAGCTGATCCATATAATCACTGATTGGAAGCAGATATCCGGAATTCGCCCACTTCGTCACACTGGTTGGATTGTTCATATTCGGAATAAAGTCCGGATAATCCCCCGAAGCGAACATGACGTTGTACTTCTCCACGCCAGCGGATAGCGGAATCGCCTGGTAATTCCAATCCATGTGGAACCTTTTCTCAACTTCCTCCACATAAAGGTTAGGAACTTTATTCGGTGCGTATTTCGACATGCTCGCGACCGTAATCGTGCTCTGTGATGCGACCTTTCCATCACGGTCCGCGCTCTTCTGCTGTGAGCATCCAGACATGACCAACGTACCTACCAGAATCACATGTAGCAGACCGATCGACCACTTCTTTTTCCCCATTGTTCTACCCCCTGACCGTCATTTACTAACCCTTGAGCGAACCTAACATGATGCCCCGCACAAAATACTTCTGTATAAACGGATAAATGATTAACATTGGCATAATGGAGATGAACAGCGTAGCGTACTGCACGCTCTCCGGCGTAAGATTAGAGCTCAAATCCTCGGCAAGCACCGCATTCCCCTCTTCTGCCATCTGACCGGCTAACGTGCTTTGCAGCACAATTTCACGAAGAATCAGCTGGAGTGGATAATCGTTATAATTGTTCATATAGAGCATGGCGGAGAAATACGAGTTCCATAACGAAACAGCATAGAACAGGGAGATGGTGGCCACACCAGCCAATGACAAAGGCAGCACAATACGCAGCAGAGTTTGAAAATCGCCGCAGCCATCCAGCTTGGCAGCTTCTTCGATTTCGACAGGGAAGTTTTTGAAGAATGAGATCATAACCATCAACCACCACGTACTGATCAGTCCGGGGATCGTTAACGACCAGATCGTATTCATCATTCCCAACGATTTGACAAGCAGAAATTGCGGAATCAGCCCCCCGGTAAAAAACATCGGAATGATACAATACGTAAGAAGGAACGGACGAAAAATCAAATCATTCTTCGATAGGGCATATGCCGTAATGGTCGTGACAACTACGCTTAAGATGGACCCAACACACGTGATGATGATGGAGTTAAGAAACGAGCGAGGAATATGCGCATTTTCAAAGAGAATCGTCTTATAAGCGCTTAAATTTACATGTGAGGGCCATAAACCCACCATGCCTTTCGCAATATCCTTTGGATCGCTTAGTGATGTTGCAACAATATGAATCAGAGGAAAAAGCGTAACCAAGATCATGACGAGCATAACCGTGTGCACAACGACACTGATGATTCGGGAGCTAAGGGTCGTATCTTTTACCATAAACTCTCATCAGCCACCTTTCGGGCGATGTAGTTCGCTGTGACAAGGAAGATAATATTCACCACTGCATTGAATAGATCGACGGCTGCGCCGAAGCTGAAATCCAACTCCACCAAGCCTCTGCGATAGACGAAAGTAGAGAACACGTCTGCGGTATCATACGTAAGCGGGTTATACATCAGGATGATTTTCTCAGAGCCTACACTCAGAATGCCTGACATATTTAAAATCAGCGTAATCACGATCACCGGCTTTATTGCCGGAAGCGTAATATGCCACATCTGCCGCAAACGTGAAGCACCATCGATAACAGCCGACTCATACTGTTCCTCATCTACTTTAGACAATGCGGCAAGGTAGATCACGGCCCCCATTCCCAGCCCGGCCCAAATGCTTGAACTGACAAACAGAAATCGGAACCACTCCGGCAGCGCCATAAAATAGATCGGCTGCATCCCTAACTTGGTCAGCAGGACATTCACGATGCCTGTGCTGGGTGACAGTACCATTTTCATCATCCCTACAATCGCAACCACAGACAGGAAATAAGGCATGTAGCTAATGGTTTGTACAAAGCTTTTATAATATCTGTTTCTTAGCTCATTGAGAAGCAAGGCAAAAATAATGGGAATGGGAAAGCCAAAGAGGAGTGAATAGAAGCCTAACAGAAAGGTGTTTCTGAGCAGCTTCAAAAAATAAGGGCCTTCAATAAATTCTTTAAAATGATCGAGTCCAAATCTGCCGGCCCAAGGCGAATGAAACACGGTGGATAAAAAGCTGTCACCGGCTCCCATGTTAAAGTTTTTAAATGCGATCAATACGCCGTACATCGGAATGTAATTGAAGATCAAGTAATACAAAATCGCGGGAAAAAGAAGGATCAGCAACATTTTCTGTTTACGGACCTTCGTCCAAACCCGCCTCCATTTGCCTTCATGCACAGGCGCCCGATTAGGTTTCATCGCTGCGTTCTGTATCATGGCATTTTCCCTCCTTTTTACTTTCGTTAACTGTACTTGAGTCGTTGACATGACAGCGCTCTCATGTAACACCATAGTGTAAATATTTGGAGTTCGTAAAGGGACATTTCTTTGCGGGCACACCATCCTTCAGGAGCGCACCGCCTCATGTAGAACGGTATACCGACATACCTTTTTTCGGATACACACCATTTTTCTACGTCCCCCCAGGAGAAGCTTGAGCTGCCTTGCGATAATCCGTAGGCAGTATGCCATATACCCGCTTAAAGGCACGCCGAAATGATTTGTCGCTGTTATATCCCGATTGCTGAGCGACATCCTGGATCGCCAAATCGGAAGAAGTTAGCAGCTTACAAGCCTTATCCAGCCGAAGGTTCTCAACATACTCCGAGAACGTGACGCCCATATGATCTTTAAAAGAACTGGAAAGTGCGCTTTCAGTCTGTTTATAGTCACTCGCCAAACGGCGGAGATTCAAATTGCTGTCCGTGAACTGCTCATGAATATAAGTGACCATCTCACTCAGCATGCTTTCATGCTGTTGTTCTTGCTTCTGACGTGCAGCGCTGCACATGGATGCAAATATGGATTTCAAGATCGGATAGATCTGATCTCTGTCATCCGCATTCATTGCCTTCATTGGATCGACGCTTAATATGGAATCATCAAGCGCATATCGCGTTTGATCGGCCAGCTTATACAGTGTTCCTTCCAGTTCTAGCAGCAGTTTTAACTTGGCTCTTGTATTCAGCTTCCTCAGCTGGAAATTCTGTGTCTCCATATGTTCAAACACATGTTCCAGCCCTTGCTGATCTCCTGTACGTACCGTATTCATAAGCTTTAATTCCATCTCGAGCGGATAGGAGTACTGATCGTCCTGATGACGAATCATATGGAACGCAAGCAACTGGGACGGAGCATCGGGCTCAATTAATTCCAGTGCCTGGATAGCCTCATGGTATGAACGCCATAATTCTGAAGAACTTGGATAGCATTGCCCAATACCAATGCCGATTACGATATTTTTCTGCTGCCGCAGCTCTTGCTGTATCCGGCTCAGCTCGTCGATCAATGCGGACATCATCGATGATTCTTCAACTCCGCCTGAACAGGAGTATATATAGACATACCGGTCCCTTTTGACCTGATGGATGTAGCTTCCTCGTTGAAACATTTGATTTAATGCCGTTATGACTTCTACCGTCTGGTCCAGCTGTCCCTCAAGTGCATCTTTAGAGACAAAATCCAACCCGTAGATTTGAATGACGGCCGCGATGACTTGATCCTCGAAAATTTCAATTTGAGCCTCCTTCAGATGCTGTATTCGCTCGGCTTCATGATGAAACCCGTCCTTCAGCAGCCGTTCCAGATAGGTGGCTTGAAGAATGGGCAGCTGTCGATTCATTCGGACATGCATGCTGCGATTTCTATGAATCATTTGCTGAACGCCATACTTCAGGACATCCATCTCGCTATGCCGAAGGTCAGTGCTGCCTGTAGATTCTCTCAAAGTCTCCACCAACTCGAGCAGCGGCTTGCTGTTACGATACGCGAAGAGCAAGGCAATAAACCCCGTCATCATGACGGCCGTCATTGCAATCGTCCAATTGATTCGTTTAATGAACTCTGCCTTGGAGAAGACAACGCTGGTCGGCAAACCGGAGATAAAAGTCCAGCCATTCTCCGTGGACCGCGTATAGGTAATCAGCATTTGCCGACCATCGCGGTCTTCGAAAAAGTAATTGCTGCTCGCTTGAACAGGCAGGCCGATCGGTGTAATAGGGTTTCCGTCTGCAGATGCCGAAGCAACAATGCTGTTGTTACCATCCGCGATGTACGCGAAAGAATGGCTGTGAACGAGGAGTGGTGCCAGCATATTTGTAATCGATTGTTCGTCAACCAATAGGATAGCCGTCGCTTCATCTCCTCCCCCGCTTCCCACAGGGAGTGAACCGACATAAGCCATGTAATTGCTTGTAACAGCTCCGTCATTGACATCCGGTAAGTAAACAAAACGATTCAATTCATCCTTCTGCTTCATTTCATGTAACCATGCGTCGAATGGTTGATTACCTATATGTAGAGGAAGCTCGTTCTCACGGGCAATCAGATCAGGCGACAAAATGGTCTTGCTGCGGTCCAGATGGACATAGAGCTTGGATATCAGTCGATTTGTCACCAGCTTGTTGAGCTCCTTCCGCTGAAGCGAGAACTGGTACAGGGTTTGAGGTGACCACGCCCTATCAGCTGTAAGCATAAGCCGCAGGAGGTCCGAATCCAGCGATAATTGCGTCACCACATCCCGCATTTCTTGCAACAAGCGGTTCATGTTGTCTTCGCTCTGCTGCAGAACGGCAAGATTCATTTGTGTCGCATCATCCCGTGATATATCTAAAGTCTGATCATAAGCGTAAATTCCAACTAGCATAGGAATGATAAGAATGACAATGTAAGACATCAGAAACTTAAAAAAGAATTCCCCTTTTCTCTGCATCTGCTTTACACCTTTTTCGTCATCATTTGGTATGCCATCAAATCCTCCGTATGCTTCTTCCCCAGATGCCTTTCCAGATGACTTGGGATGTCAGGAAGCTGTTAAAGCCGTTTTCCTTGAATTAACAAAGATGCCCCACGTCTAAGACGTCAAGGCACCTCAGATCAACCTATGAAATCTTCTTGCCCCTTCTATCGCTGTGTGAACGGATACACGCTCCATCCCATTCCTCCTTGAACTTTAATACCAGGGAACGCTTACAAAAACTAAGTCTAAATGCTGCATGATTTATAAAAAATAGGTCATTTCCATCATCAACTAGGGCAATTCTGTTCCATCTCCGTGTTATGAACAGAACCTTGACAGAGGTTTAAACTTCACTTCCTCTGTCTCGGGTCACCATCATCGCTACCCATTCCATACTGGGGGTTATAACCATAAAACCCTTCAGCCCGTTAATTATGGGAAAAAGGCAGCCGGCTTTCGGGCCGGCTGCCTTCAAATATCTTCATTGAACTATCGTTTCCGTTCGCTTTTACTCTGAGAAGCTAAAATCCTTCTAACAATTTTTTTAGCAACATCTTCAGCCGATTTCATGGCACCTTTTTCTTTGGCTTCCTTAAAAAAAGTTGCAATGGCTAGTCCTTCTTGGTTTCGCGCCACCTCCTGCATAGGGGTATCAACCATACCTGGATCTATTTTGTATATGGTTAACGATTTATGATCCTCCAATTGTATGCAGGACGTGAACATATTTAAAGCAGCCTTTGAAGCACAGTACAAGCTCATGCCAGCTGTCGCATCTTTAGCGGAACCAGAAGAGACGTTTACAATGATTCGATGGACTTTCCTCTCATCCGTTTGATTTATTAAAGACTGGGTTAACAGGATAGGAGCTAATAAGTTTGTCTGTATACTTTTTACTGTATCTTCAGGTTTGCAATTGTCTATATTCCCTAAAGGTGTTACTTGAGCTGCGTTATTAATCAATGTAATCGACTCTATTTCGCCATGAACTCGTTCCATTATTCCTTTAATTAATTCTGATATGCCATCTGTGTTTTGCAGATCATATTTCACAAAATGTAATTTACAATCGTTTTGAGCTGCGAATTCGTTCAGAGAGTCATTATTGTTCCTTGCAACTGCAAAGATAAGATGATTACGGTTAATAAGCTGTTTACAGATCTCAAAACCCAAACCACGAGACGTACCTGTAATAATAAATGCTCTCATGTATTTTCCCTCTTTCGAATTTCGTTCACAAACTCAACGCTGCTAGACCTCTTTACAAGAACTTCTAGAACTAGTCGATCAATGATAAACCCTTCATGATGCGCGTTTTACTATCTTGGATGAAATCGCGGGTCCAACCGTCCGGCTGACTTAGATCCCAGCTCCGGTACATACCCACAACTACAATAATTTCGCGTAGTCTGAGGAAAAGCTTCATCATTTCCTTCCAGTCGTCCGGCATTTGGCGGCCGTCTTCTGTGTAGCCTAGCTCAAAATGTTTAATAAAATGCTCGTATTGCACCTTACGTTCAGACTTCGAATCTTCCCCGAATACATACAGCAAATAATAGAGCTGAATTGCAATGTCCTCGGCATACCAACTGTACTGACACTCATCGAAATCAAATAATGTTATCTGCCCTAATTCATCAACTGTGAAATTCCCTACATTAATATCACCATGAATTAAACCAAAGTTATCAGTATTAACAGGCAGGCTAGTTAAATGTTTTTTTATTTCTTCCAGGGCATGAAGAACCGGTTGAAGCTCTGACGGTAAATAATCTTTTGCTCGTAAGATGTATTCATTAAATTCCCAGGTGTGTCTTCTAGCCATTGGTTTGTAAAGTTTGGAGAGTTCATGAAGTCGGCCAGTAATGCGTCCGCATTGTTCATAAAGCATTAAATTCCCCAGGCATTCTGGATATCCGATTTTACTGCCGGGTGCATGTTTGAAAGAGGCCACGTAGAAATCCATCGCATTGCCTTGGATACATTCAAACTCTTTTCCATCAAGTGATGAAACCGGTTCTGAAACCAACATCCCTTTCTTCGAAAGATACCGAATCCATTCGATTTCAGCTGCAAGTCCTTCCGAAGTGCGAAGAGTACTTGGAGTAAATCGGAGAATGTATTTCATTTCATTGCGATGATAGGAATAAATAAAGTTTTGAAAACCTCCAATGAGCGTTAGGTCCTTGGGACTGACTCCAAACCGCGCAGCGCCTTCAGTGACATGTTCGTCCTGGAACATTAATTTTATTTTTGGGTCCATGAGTTCTCCTTGGTCATTGAATCTTGATTAAATAAATAATTCCTAACTCATTGCTATTATCTCATTCTATTACATTGAATGCCTGGTGACATTTGGAAGCCCCACTTTCGAAAATATCTATTCAATGACAATATTACTAATCCATATTTTTACAGTCAACAAGAGCTCGCCGTCTGGTTGCCTCCGACACCTCTGGAGTCCATTTCCTTCGACGTCTGCGAATGCGGAGGATGCGACGTCCTCCCCACCAAACGATATCGATTAAACACAAAAAGCCGCAGCTACGCGGCTATTAAGAGTGAATGTTCGGCCCTTCTTGTGGAATGACACTTTCGGCATATGCTCACTTTAGGATCAAAATTCGCTTTGAGGTAAATTAGATGATGATAATGATGCTATCAAGTAGCTTGCCTCACCATTTAAAATTCCCATAGTCAATTACAACGATCTCATTATTCGACTTAAGACGTATGTTTTCGTAGTTGGGTTTACCGTTATTCGTTGTTACTTCGAATGGAAGGACTCCGTAATATCTGAACTTAGCTTTCATGGCAAAGAGTCTTCGCATATTTGTATTGTTTTTTTTGAAATTCGAACAATAACGTTTCATGACTAACCAGTCATATCCATCCCCATATTGTTGAACCCGAGCAAGATGTTTCTTTATCTTTGAAGGAGATAACTTGTATAACATCACCTCTTTCTTGTTACTCTTTATCCCGTACTTAGATTTAGCTACTTTTAGTACAAAATTATTCCCAAGAACATAAACAACTCGCCTTGCACCTACTCCGATAATCTTTTTGTGGCTGATCAGTTCCTTAATATTCTTATTCAAGTGGTTGAAGTACCCTCCTCTTAGTAAAAGGATGTGAAAAGTTTTTGAATGTAAATCACCCTTCAGAGAAGAGTTAATTCATGTATATGCAGGTCGCTGAAAATGAATTGGATGAATAAATCATTGAAAATGCCCCACATTCTAAGCATTATCCGAAAAACAGGCGAATCGAAGTTGCTCCTTACTTCCCAATGATGTATATTCATTTTATATCGACATTACTGCAGGTCTAAAAAAGGAGGAGCCATGTCACCACGTACCAAAGAACAGAATGACGCGATCCGGGAGATGCGGATGAACCAAATTATGCAAGCGGCTGCGGAAGTGTATTTGGAGAAGGGCATTCATTTGGAAATACGCGATGTTGCGGTTAAGGCAGAGCTCGGATACGGAACCGTGTATCATTACTACAAAAATAAGCACATGCTTTTGGAAGATTTACTGTGGGATGCCCTGTATCGAGCGGAGTCGGCCGTACTGCCCGCTTTGACCGGGGACGGTGTCAGTTTGCATAAAGCTGAGTCGTTCTCCAGGCTGCTCCTGCAGGAGTGCGTCCAAGATCCTTCCGTATTTATTTTGCTTAAAACGGTTGCGGATAATTTTCATCACTTCCCGGGAAACCGGTTTATTAAGCTGTCTGCCGATTTTCAGGAACGGATCTATTTGCCGTTTGTGGAAATGATTCGCGAAGAAATCGGTTCCACGTCACCGGAGAAAACAGCTAATCTGATATTTGGCTCGCTTGTGGGCTGCGCAGCTTTGAACATCCATCACAATATGCAAAGCGAGATGGATGTGGATAGCATCGTCGATATGATCTTTTCAGGCATACAGGCAAAGGAGAGATAAATGGAATGGTCACCCTGAAATCTAAAGCAGAAATTGAAGAAATGAGAAAAGCCGGCCAAATTGTCGCTGCTTTTCATCAAGCAATCGCAAATATGATCCGGCCGGGTATCTCGACGCTCGATATCGAGTCGTTTGCACTACGGTTCCTGAAGGAGAATGATGCCAAGGCTTATACGATAGGCTACAACGGTTATCCGTTTGCAACATGTGCGTCTGTCAACGACGTCATAGCGCATGGTTTTCCGAACCAGAAGCCGCTCAAGGAAGGCGACATCGTCACAATCGACATCGTCGCGGAAGCGGACGGCTGGATCGGCGATTCCGCTTGGAGTTATGCGGTCGGCGAGGTATCGGAAGAAGCACGTAAACTGATGCGGGTAACGAAGGAATGCTTAGATCTTGGTATCGAAAAAGCTGTCGTCGGAAACCGAATCGGCGATGTGATGCATGCGGTTCAAACCCATGCCGAGCGAAACGGATTCTCGGTGGTGCGCGATCTGCTCGGTCACGGAGTTGGAAGAGAGATGCATGAGGAACCTAATTATCCCCACGTCGGGAAGCCGGGCAAAGGGTTCCGCTTGAAGGAAGGGATGGTTCTTACCATCGAGCCGATGATAAATGCCGGAAAAGCGTTAATGACGGTTGATGCCGACGGATGGACCGCCAGAACCGCTGATGGCTCGCTTTCCGCACAGTACGAGCATACGATCGCCATTACTGCGGATGGACCGATTATATTGACCAAACAATAATTTCATTAAAAATCGGCCACTGTTCGCATGCTTGTGAAAGGGCCGATTTTTGTTTTTCTTGAATTGCTACATCGGGAAGATCCCTGCTTAACGGATCTTAATATCTCAACTGTATGTTATCGTCCAACATTAACGATCTTCCTTACCCAGGTTGGTTCACTCGTCGCCGCCCGCACGAGGCAGTCGGCACAGTCTATAAAGGGGAGCGACCGGAATGGAGCGATGCGAGCTGATGGACCTGCAGTATATTTCAAAGTGGCAGCCACGTCACGAAGTCCGGCCGGTCGTACAATAACCCAATCCAGGTCACTCCGCTGCACCGCACGCTCGGCAATGGCCTTGTCCTTGATCGCCTTCGAGAAGATACTCTGGTGAATACGCATTGCCCACCGATTGACTGCGGAAAGTTCTTTCCCGTCGCTCAGACCAATGCCGCTCTGCATGACTAAGCGCTTAACTCCAGCACGCTGACAGGCCGCAAGGATATTCGGAGTTCCCTCCGACATGACGGTACCCGGCGAAAAATTTGCCGCAAGCATATTCGGGATTCCCTTCGACATGAAGGTACCCGGCGGGAAGTTTTTTGTTGGGCCTATGCAACTGATTACCACATCTGTACCGGCAATGGCATTTGCCATACTCGACGCGTCGAATACATACCCCTGCCGAGTGCTGAGCCGCTCTGCGGGGGTTATGACTTCCGGCCGGCGAGCCACGGCTACAACCTCATGTCCCAATTCAAGTGCCCTCTCCATCACTTTCCTTCCAGTTGCCCCTGTTGCTCCAATAACCGCGATTTTCATTGAGGTGTTCCCCTTCGATTAGTGATCATGATTAAATCCATCTCCATAGATGCACATAAAATGCACATTAGTATATTAAGAAACGACTATGTATAATTGTAAACGGAAGTAGAAAGTCTACAATGATTAAAAAGGCAGGTTCCGTGCATTAGTTCACAAACCTCTTATAATTGTGTATTTATTTTCAGGAAAGCTGGTGATTCTCAAGTGGTAAAAATGGATCGAAGGATACGCAAATCCCAAGAAGCAATAAAAATGGCGGTTATTGATCTGATGAATGAAAAAAATTTCGATCAGATTACGATACAAGATATTTCCGACAGGGCAGATGTTAGCCGAAGAACCATCTATCTTCACTACGTGGACAAATTTGATCTTCTGGATAAGCTCATCGAAGAACATATTGACGAGATGCGGGAACTCTGCGATTCAACAGACGATGACGCCGATTATATCGATGCGGGGTTGTTATGGTTCGATTATTTCGAGCGTCATTCTTTATTCTTCTCCGCATTGCTAGCGAGTAAAGGGAGCGCTTTTTTCCGCAATCGATTCCTTGAGTTTTTTCTCCAAGAATTAGAGAAGAAAGAGAACAACATGCCAGAAGGGAACAATCAAGGATTAACTGACGGTGCGGATGTTGATGACCAATTTTTAGGAGCGGCTATCGTAGGGGTAGTGGAATGGTGGTTCAAGAATGGAAAACCTCTCCCTCCTTCCTTTATGGCTCAACGATTGGGTTCATTGCTTAGACGGAATCTTGAAGCTGACTTAACGCCTGCATGAAGGAAATCTCCACCCTATATTGAAATGACGTAAACATACCTTGTCTGGTCAAACCCAACACGATAATGCACTCCAAATTCTTCCTCCCTGAGCGGATTAAGAAAAAAATTCTTCCTACTTGTAATACTTCCCCGGTCCCCCTATTACTGGCGGCATTTACATCATGAATTTGAAAACTTCATTTCAAAGATCGGTGTTAGATCATATGAATGTTGATCAAATCACTACACTGAAAGTTGAGATATATACACTAGCTTAGGATCCTCAAGAGGTGTTTTATGTTATTCCACTAAACGATAAGGGAATGTCTAGGCACAGATTCACGATTCGGAATGAAAATACGATGGCAATATCGGATGCTATAGCCTACAAAGCAATTAAAAGCCTGCTGTTCGGAAAAATTCCGAAACAGCAGGCTTCTTCTAAGAAAAAAAGCAGTTCTCCTTCACCTGTTTCATTGGCGCGAGGGTGGCTGCTCAAAGAAAGAAACAATTCCGTATAACCTCATATTTCTTCATAAATAGAAATGCTGTCCTTTATCTCCAAACAACTCGCCATTATTTATGTTATGGTTCACCCTAACATCTGAACAGCGACATCGAATGGCCGAAGATTACCCGATCATCCTGTTAATCCCTACAATTAGTTGACCTTGTTGCAACTTACGCATGTGCTCCTGTCCCCACTCGGCCAAAGGTCAGTTGGGGCTGCCCCCCAAGAAAGTACCCGATTCGCTCTGCCTGGTCGTTGAGCTCGCGGCGCTGCATCGCGGTAAGGTTACCAAATGGTTCCACTGTAATCAACAGATTTCGACTGGATTTACGCAAATTCCAAACACCTGCAACAACGCCGTCCAAGAGCATAACCGGGAAGTTGCCAGCTTGGCCTCCGGACAATGCCCGTTTGGCAGCTACTCCGGGAAATAACCTATCGCGCGGATGACAGCCAACCGTGTAGGCGTCGAAGTAGGGCAGTAGCCGAACGCCTCGGGGCTCTGTTGATGGGAACAAGGTGTCACCAGACAGTACCCATGCCGTATCTCCATCAACATCTACCTCTTGAAGCTCATCAGCCATCGCGCTGAATAGCTCCGCCGCCCATCTCGGAGGTGCATTCAACCACTTTGCGAACTGTTGTGACGTGGCAGGTCCGTAAGCATATAAATAGTGTTTTACGACCTGGATGAGGGCTGTGTGTCCATCCATCGTACGAAATCCGGGAAGATGACGTTTGGGACTGATATAAGTGACTTTGCGGCCCCGGTTAGGTCCATAACACAATGCTCCTCGAATACCTGCTATCGCCAAAGCTAGACGCCATCTAGGCCACATCCCTCCAAATGCAGGCATAACCGGATCGGCAGCCCAAGATCCGGTGGCGCCGATCACCGCTTCATCCAACTCGTCAACAGTCATCTCAGTACGCACTGCCGAGAGGACTTCAATAACCTCTTCGATCTGTTCGGGTGTCAATCTCACGCCCTCGGGAAGGCTGGTCGGGTCTCTTGGAGTGCTACCGGACGATAAAGGGATGGCAGTTAACGCTCCGGTCCACATGGGCAAATCCTCAGAAGCCAGCAGATGTACGGTACCGCGCGGTCCGAACGCTTTGACCAGACTCCGCTCGCTCCACAAGGCGTCGTGGATATGTTCGCGCTTTGCTGCTGCTGTCCGCAGCCCGATCGACAACTCTGCTGCCGACATGACCTGAGCGTGAATGCCGCAGAGCGTGCTGGCGACTTGGGCAAACGGAATTCCCTCGAGTGATGCTGATAGCCCATGACGTTCTAAACGCCTGGCACAGATCTCGGTCCAAGTTAATCGTGGTCTTTCTGTGATTGCTGGCAAAAGAGTTCACCCTTTCCATGTATGTGCTTAATCCACCAGATAGCGGATTGTCACCGCCTCTATATTTCCGAACATTCAAAACCGGACTGCTAACGCCGCAGTGTTCCGAAGCCCATCTTCGATAATGATATTGGAGTCGTCGCCATGCTGTTGATGACCTTCGATGACCACCAATTCCGGATTCCGTATGCCCCACAAGCCGATCATGTTCCGCATATAAGTCACTGCCATCTCATAGGGCGCCATATAATCGATCGAATAGTTGCCGCCGCGAGCGTTGAGCAATACAACCTTCTTATCTGCCGCCAGTCCGATCGGGCCTTCCGAAGTATAACGGAATGTCTTGCCTGCTTGCGTAAGATAAGATATATAAGTAATTAGCGGCGCAGGAACCGTACTGTTCCATAGCGGAAAGGCGAAAGCGATCTTATCCATTTCGAGGAACTGGTCCAAGTACCGATTGACCAGTTGTGCCGCTTTCTCTTCGTTCGGAGTGGGCACTAAACCTTGATTCAACTTGTGTAGTCCGCTGATGGCCTTATCGCCATAATAAGGCAGTTCGGCATCATAGAGGTCAAGCACCTCTACCCGATCATCCGGGTGGGCTTCTTGGTAAGCCTGCAAGAAAGCCTCGTACATCCTAACACTTACGGATTGATCGGCTGGCCGATCATTTGCTTTTACCATCAACAATTTTGCCATATGTAAATCTCCTCCTAAGGTTCTGTCTCATTTGTTTCTGACAACCTCAGGATAATCTAATAAATATGACAACTGATTGTCATACTTCGGAATATCGATCTAGCAGGCGGAAAGTAATAAGCAATTACATGGAAAGAACGGTTGGAGTGCCCACTGTGTTACGAGTTCAAGCATCAGGGATTTACGCACCAAAATGTCTTTTCATTTGCAACTGTTTTAAACCCGCTCGATACAGCTGTTTTAATTGAATTTGCATTCTTATGATTGCAACAATATTTAACAACATGTCCATTGGTGATTAAATAATTCGACATTGCCGCAACATTTGATAGAGCGTAGCCATTCTGTCTGTAATCCTCATGTGTTTCTAGACCAATGTCCACAATAGTAGAAGATAACGGTACGTTATTACATCCTACAAATGAAACTATTTTGTTTCCGAGTAAAGTACCGTAATAAACTCGATCAGGCGCTAATTCTTCATATGAATGGGTAATATTTTCATTTGAAGTATCGGCATTGAACTGAATAGTCGAATTTTGAATGTTCGAGTATACAATATTAGCTTTTTCACCTAACCCATATATCGATAAATATTTTTCATTTTCCTGATTCCCTATATAAGGGATTAAATTAAAACCTTTGACTTCTACACTAAAAAAATCATATAGGTAATCAAAAGCTTTATCGCTGAAGAGATTTTCAGAAAATATTTGATAATAACCCTTTGCGAAGTCTATATAGTCAGAAATGGCTGAAATTACAATTTCACCGTCTGCAAATTGAATATATTTCAGTGGAATGTATGTATCAGAAAATGAATCGTACATTCTCTCTTTGTCGTTACCTATATCCATTTCTTTATAAATTACCATTGGATTTGTTATTTCGTCTTTTACATGATAAGTAGTTAAGAGTTCAGTTTTAATTTTTTTAAAAGCTACATCATCATTCAGATAATTATTTTCGCTCATAATAACCCCCTGATATATCTATGATACACATCTAATGCCCTCATTTGAGTAATCGTTTTCCGTTACTTGAACCCTCAACAACCAATACTTCAACAAAAACAACAGCCGATTTTTAACCAGCTGCTGTCGCTTAGTTTTGAATTATTGTGTCCCGGTTCACTTAGAATGGCGGTCCCGATTTATTGATTTCATGTTTCTGCATTTCAACGCTTAGGATTGGAGTAATTTGCTTTGGAGGATTGGCTACAGCACGAAACGACTCTAAATCCTCTTCTGACTGCCAATACTCAAAATTGTTGATCCGCGAAGGATCAATCGGATCAGCCGTTATTGCTAGGTCAAGACATCCTTGTGCCTGTCTAGCACGCTTCATCAGGTCTTCATGCGCTTTTACAACTTCATCGCGCTTATTCGGGTCAACGGTAAACCATCCTGCTATGATTATCTTATGTGTATTCATTGCATTCCCTCCCCCCCTGATTTTAACACCTATAATGAATTGCCGTTTCTTTCAAATTGCTATATGCGTTTGAATCTAACATTGGTCCGGTCATCCATCCCTGCGTCCCTTTAGGGAAACCCGCCCCATCTTGATTCGATATTTAACCATAACCAAATCGGATTAAAAAGCACCAGGACCTACACCGAATTTAATGTCATCTAATTGAATACCAATTAATATGTGGTCTAAAAGCCTTCTCAGCAAATTGTTTGTTTCAGAACGTTGAAACTAAGATCTAGATATGTTACATTCATTATGTACCTAAATGTACATAATGAGGTGAAGAAGTGGCACGTCCCCGAGAGTTTGATGAGAATAAAGCATTGAATGACGCCTTGGAATTATTTTGGGAGAAAGGGTACGAAGCAACGACCGTTGCGGATTTGGCGAAAAAGATTGGAATAAATCGCCCGAGTCTTTACGCTGCATTCGGCGATAAACGTGCATTGTTTGAATCGGCGATACATACATACCAACAAAACTATTTAGACAAGTTACATGATATTTTGAAAAAGAACGGTTCCGGCTTTCGAGGCATTGAGGCTGTATTTGTTCGTTTTATGGATTCATTGATGAGCCACGAAGCCCAACGCGGCTGCTTTTTTGTTAATTCGATAGCGGAATTGGCTGTGCGCGATGAGTTTATTGCTCGTAAAGGACGCGAATTTCAAAACCAAATATCCAGCATCCTCTCAGATGCATTGAATGATGGAATAAATGCTGGTGAAATTCCAGTACATTTGGATATTCAGGCAACCTCTCATTTTTTAACGATGGCATTGGTTGGGTTAAATGTTGTAATCAAAACGGCGCCGGATCGAAACTTTGTTCGTAATAGCATTCATGTCGTATTAAGTTCGATTCAATAATTTTTTTAGAAATTATGTACCTATATGTATAAAATGAAAGGTGCTGAATTGAATGAAATTGAAACAATTGACGCGTCATGTTTGGGCAGGATATGTGTACTGGCCGCTGCCTGTAATGGTTTGGATTGTTGAAGATCATGATGGATTAACCTTAGTCGATGCAGGCCTGTCTTCCATGTGGCGTTCAATGCGAGAAGCGCTTCACACCACATTTCACGATCGACCGCTAAACCGAATTCTGCTAACGCATGGACATCATGACCACGTCGGGATGCTTTATGAGTTAACTGAAGACCTACCTGTTCCTGTCATGGCACACGAGATCGAAATTCCGTTTCTCACTGGGGAACGGTCTTATACAAAGCTAAGAGAGGGGAGCAAGAATAGCGACATCCAGCCACTTGCTAAAAATAAGCTTGAACCTCTGGATATGGGAAACAGCTACGGAGGACTGATTCCCTATCACACGCCTGGACATAGTTTAGGTCATGTTGCCTATTATCACCCTGAAGATCATATTTTGCTCGCTGGCGATCTATTTACAGCATTTTTCGGTAAACTTCGTCGGCCGATCAATAAATTCACTGCAAATATGGAGGAATCCCTCAATAGCGGAGCCATTGTTGAGAAATTGCAGCCAAAGTTGACGGCTTGCGCTCATTGCGGAGTCATTAAAGAAGCTTCGACTCAATATAGAAAACTGGTTAAGAATGAAGCATTAGGATTACGGTAATGCTTGCATCAGTGAATTTAACCTACGTAGGAAAGCGCGTCGATGGCAGCGATGAGATCAGGGGTTCGATCCCCCTATTCCCCACACAACCTAATCAGTTAACGGCTGCGATGCCGTTTTTTTATTTTTTAATGCAAATGTAGTCTACATATGTGGAGGAACCTTCCAATACTCCCACGCCTTTAAGTAATCTTGCAAATCATGCGGATGAAATTTAGCACAGACACCGATTCGGCAATACAGTTGAAATACAACTTCATCAATGAGCCTGGATTTCTCCATCTTGTTATCTTTTAGTAAATCATAGGCATCAAACAATGTCTCCATTGTTAAGTCGTCGGGAGAAGAGCAAAATGCGTAAGTAAAATCATATGTCATCGGACCCACTATTGGCCATGGATCAATGACCCCTACTAATTCGTAGTCACAAAACACGAAGTTATGAACGCCGGCATCACCGTGTATCAAATATTTGTAATCCACCTTGGAAATTCGTTCAATTAACGATTGAACTCTATTATAATCTTCAATTGGTAGTATATCCCCAATGTTTCTTCGTGCATTATTCAACTTTCGCTCGATAAACTCACGCCAAGAGTCATATGGGCGATCTACACTTCCCCATATATTTAAATTTTGGGAAATTTTATAATGGTTCAACAGATGTTCAACCAATCGTGCCAACCAGTTTTTCTTCAAACCACGATTGTTGTGCGTTTTACCAGGAATAAATGTATACACGATAAACTCGTTTGAATCGTTACAGTAAAGTAGTTTAGGCAGTAAAATACTCTGGCTATATGTTTGATATATCTTTTTAACAAAAATATTACGTATTTGATTATCAAACTTTAGGACATATTGGGGTTCCTCATTTTCCGCAAGAGTGTATACCTGTCCGCCGGTAGTTCCGCTCATTTTGTTCATAACTTTAGCAGTTGAGCCAATTATATTTTTCGCACGAAGACCTTCTTCTATCATATGAATTTCTGAATCTGCTTTAAATTTATTGTTCAATTTGATTACCCCTCTCGGATTGAAGCGGAAATATATTCTTGCCATTTCCGGCTAACGATATATGTTTTTGTCGTTTATGTTGTTTTTGTCTTCTTCCAGTATTATATTTTATTTCAAATGGTTTTCCAGCACCTTCCATGTGTGAAACCACAAAAACCCTTAATCCTCTTCAGCAATGGATTAAAGGTTTGAGTCACGTTAGTGTGATTAACTTTATGCAGCAGACCACAGAATAAATAACTTTATTGTTTATCATAAAGAACAGGGCTACCTCACGGTTAGCCCTGCGATGTTATGAACGGTGAATGATCTTAATTCCCCTTGCAGTTTCATTCCCAAATATACCGAATTCATCGGGTTATGATTTCCTCGACCGTTACGCGCTCGGTCTTCGTTTCGACAACCGTTTCGTCCCCTACTTCCCCTTCTCTTGGGCAGCTCCCCATTTTAAAGGGGCAAGTGCCCTTTTTCCAATCTCAGCGTATTGTGAAAGTGAATTCATCATCCATGGGACCATCCTCCACGCGCATGACCTTCATCCGTGTTATAGCCATCATTGGTTAGAGAGGCCGGTCTCCCTTTCTTGAAAGACGGGTTTCATCGCTGACGACATGACCGTTCGCGTCAATGTCGTCAGCGATGATTTTTTTATTTCAACGGCTCAAACTGCCCGCCAAACGCAATCGTTGACGATATGGACCGACCGGAATAAAAATCAGCCCCGTTTCATCCTGGGAAGCCGTCCGATAAAGCGCATCGCTGGCATTGGCGTCAAACCCGAGAAGCGGACGCCCTCCCATACCAAGGGCCGATGCTGCCAGCAATAATCGGTGTACGAGCATCCCCGCCTCCATTTGCTGTATGCGGTATCCTCTCTTGCCAAGCTGCGATTGAAAGAAATTTCTCTTCCCTGCCACATGAAAGCCGAGCGGTACTTGAAACAAATTGATATTCGGAAGCGACATCCCTTCCTGCAGCCGTTGTCGGTGATCTCCAAGGCAAACCGACTGCAGCGCATGCGCGGCACCATCATACCGATAAGCACCATCCGGAACGTCTTCGACCCCGGAGAAGCAGCCATAAAGGCATACACGGGGTTCGGGCCGCTCCTGCGGGCCATCCAGGTCATTGCGATACGAGAAGGAAGCCGTCGCTTCCCGAAGCAGAGCTGCAAGCCGGGAGAGACCGATCGGCTTCGAGATAAATTCTGTCTCGGGCGAAAACCGGTTGCGGCAAACCGTCGCCAAATCATACGACAAGCGGTCTACAGGTGGAAGAGGCAGTGCGAGCGCTTGATCCGGGATTGCTTGTTCATCCTTCCGGATCTCTCGGAACAATCGCGCCGAATCCAGTCGGGACGCTTCGCTCATCCGAAGCAGCAACGGATAATCTGCGATCCTCTGTGACTTGACATAGTGATCATGCCTGACTGGCGACAACTCCCCGCACAGCTCGGGGGCGGAAACCGTGTCCTCATCCTCGTTTCTGGCTTCTATCCACCGGATCGCCGGCCCTGCCGATAACGGGATGACCGCATACACGCTCTCCTCTTGTTCCGATAATCCGAGCAGATGATTGACGGCTTGATCGAGAAATTGAAAATGCACGCTAGACGAAAATCCGAATCGTTTCGCCATTTCGAGCAGCTGTCCGATCAAAATGCCGGCATCTAGTCCCTGCAGCCGGTAGGCAAAATTATTGTATTTGTAAAAATTTTTCCAGTAAACCGTAGATACGAACGCAGCGCCGAAGCAACCGTTCGTGTCGCAGCGATTCCCGAGCGACCTCGCTAAATAATCATCGAAATTTCCTTCGCGCAGCAGCGCCAACCGATGATGCGCCGCATCGTAATGGTATATGCCGGCAGGCAATTCACCAAGCTTCAGATAAAGATACAGTTCGCTCGGATAAAGCCCTCCTCCGGAAGGAACGAAGCGCCGGCACATCTGCAAGACGCCTCCCGTTTCTTCCGATGTATCCCGTTCCATGACGGATTGAGTCAATTGCGTAAGCCCAAATACATAGTAAAGAAAATGTCCGATATCGCGAAGGATAGGCACACCGGTCGTATCCCTGCCTTCGAGCGTTGCCGGCACTTCCCTGGATAGCGGAAACATTGGCAAACCGCGATAGAGCTTGTAAGGAAGCGGTGCGTCATCCCAATCCGTCTCCCAATCCAAAGGCTTCACCTTATCCGGATCATATTGCAAGCGGTGAAGAAAAACGTCCAAATTCATAAGACTCATCGCTTTCCTCCTTGTCTTCAACCGCGCCGCCCATTGACGGATTTATGGGAACGGGTGTGGATATGGATTAAGCTGCTCGGGAGACAAGGGCTTCTGCGAATAAGACAATTCCGCAGGGACCCTGAGCACTCGATCCAGTCCCGTCAAACGGATGAGATGCTGCCCGAACGTCATTGGCAGCATGCCGGGAATGAGCACTTTCACGCAATGCAGTCCGTTGCGACGCGTCTCCGGAGTCGTCTGGTCGACCACGATCACTTCAAGATTCAATTGGCGAAAAACATGCAGCATAGCCTTCAGATCATCGGTCAGATCTGCGTTCCAGCCCCTCGGTTCAAACGCTTCGGCGAACGTTTGCATCGGACGATCGTCATTCAGCAGAAAATCGAGCCGTTCCTCCGCCTGTTTCAACCCGTACAGCATGGCGTGATCATCCATCTGGACAACCTGATACGGATCGAGAAGCATCCGTTCATACTGCTGACGGTTTTCCTCGAATTTCTCGCTGACCGTGAGCAGCATGCCCGCCACCTCGTGAATCGCGCTCTTTGCCGCGCGGATCGGATCCGGATGGGCGCCCGCCGCGCAGATGAGGTTCACGCCCCGGTCTTTCTTATTTTTCGCGAGCGCCCACACGCTCGGTATGCCGTGCTCCATTGTCGATTTATACAAATGCACTTCATAGCCCGCCACGGCCTCTATACGATCCGTCATCCATCTCAATTCCCGATCCTGAACCGAATGGTGGTCCAGGCGCGGCAAGGGCAGCCGAGCATACCAGGTCATGAGGAAGGAGTCGCGCTCCACCACTTCCAGCATCCCGTAGAAGATCGCTTCCTCTAGACTGCCGCCCATCGCGCAGCCATTAGACGTTTCGTAGACGAATCCGTGGCCGCAGCCCGAACTGTAATAAGCCAGCAGCTCCGGAACGAGAATCGGACGCTGCTGCAGGAACGAATAACCCCATACCCAATCGATCGGCTGCTCGGGATCGAATGGCTTGAACGGGAAGTCTGCTCGTTCATACTGTTCCTTCGCATGGACACCTACGCGGAGAGGATCGAGCGCTTGGTCCTGCACATTGCGGAAACTGTCATGGACGACGGATCGTTTGCCGCGGGGCGACATACCGCAATAACGCTCCAGTCCCTCCAGGATGGCCGTCATTTCGCTGTCCGCATAGGAGTGGGTCCGACCCGCGCATGCCTCATCTCCGCTAAACAAGGGCAAATTGATACTCGCATCGGCAAAAGGAGACACAAGGTCAATCATTTTACCGTTCAGAAAACCAGTCCTGGCATCCAGGTAATCTTTAGCCAAAACATCCTTCAGCTCATCCATCGAACGGCTGCGATACGTTTCGCCGCTGATTTTCAGGCTTGGCTGCAGCGCAATGCGGGCCGTCTCCTCATCGTCTTCCGGCAATCGGCCGCAGATCGGACATAGCGGATCGGGCAGGAAGAAGTGCGACGAGCTGTTCATCGTACGCAGATCGATCAGGAATATCCGGCTTTCCGTCTCCGGCTTTCCACCCTCTAGCATCTTCACAGCTTCTGCCGCAACAAGGCGCGCCAACTGCAACAATCCCGTGTGAGACGCCCAAGCGTCACGGCCGATCCCCCCATTCGACGCCAGCATCTGCTGTAGGCCCCACGATTCCCTGCGGTCACTTCCCGCAAGCAGGAACCGGGTATCCGCGCATTGCGAACATCCTTGCCCCTCCGGACGAACCAACGGACCGACAATCCCCTCTCCGAATGCAACAAAGCCGCGCAGCCAAGGTGTTCCCGAGTGTCGGAACCGCTTCTCCGCCGCAAGATGAACGGAAGGATCCCAAGCATCGTTCAGCACCAGCGCCAAGTCTCCCATTGCCGCCTCTTCGGATTCTATGCTCTCCTGCCGAAACAGCCGATAGCGGTCATCGGCAGACAATTGCTTGATTACCAAATCTGCGAGCTGTCCTTCCCCAATGACCGTCACGATTGCGCTCAATGCGTCTCCTCCTCTCTCAGCGACACGCCAAACACGCCTGCCAGCTCTTCTTTCATAAACGGTTCTATCGACAAGTCAACGACCGCAATCCGCTTACGGTTCGATTGCAGGATCTGACGGGCAGACTGCAGCATCATGCCGGATTCCAAATCATCCAAACCAGGAATGGTCAGACTCTGAGGTAAGACTTCTTCAACCTTGACCGAAGAGCGCTCCAGGATTTGGCCTTGGATGTCCGCTGTATCGTTTTGGGTTTTCATTAGCGCCTGTCGGAGCGCTTCACGCAGCGCCATCGTGCGGTTGAATCCGACTCCGCCGTACCAGTACCCGTTCGTACCGACCCAAACGACCGGGAAACCTGACGCTTCTTGCCCCAAGCCGATTAGCGGGGCGTCCCGCATCGTAGATAATGCGCGCAAATAAAAGCGGCAAATATCGTCCTCAACTTTGCTTAGCTTGATTGGATAAACGGAGGGTTGGCTGGATTCGGAACGACTTTTCAGCTCCTCGAAGAGACATTTCCGCAATCCGCGGAAGACCGCTTCTGCTACGGTCTCTCCTGCTCCGATCCCTACATATTCATGTGGCTGCGAGTCGATCGGGCTGGCGGAATCCGGCTGCTCAGGCCTGGCTGTAATCAGAACCCCGGCCAGTCGCGACACGTACGCCTCGATACCGGCCAACCCTGCTTCCTTCCTTGCATCATGATGTGTCATTCCCGAACAGACGATCTGCGGCAGCAGATCGGCGGGGCCTTCCGACAGCGGGTCGACGGCCTGAACGCGACACTGCGAGAGCGGGAGCTGCTTCGAGTCCCCTTCCTCCCACAAGTGAAGAATGCCGGTCTCCGCCGAAGTCAAACGATTGAAATAGGAGAGGAGACGTTCTGCTTCCTGCCTCTCTGTACGCTGCTCGATCGGAAGGTCAAACGGATCCGTAGGCTCGGCCGGACGAAGACCCCTGACCAGCGGATGGGGAAGTAACGAATGCCACCCGCCTTCTAATGTCTCCGGATTCAGCAGGAACAGCTTTCCGTTCAATTCTGAAGCCGTCGCGCCCGAAACGGTCTTAAACCATTCGAATACGACCACATTCGCGAGCATGGCTTCCGACGTAGTAGAGACGGGGGTCGGCCGATCCGCATCGCCAAGGGCGGTTCGGTGAATCCTGCGCCATGCGGATTCGAAGCAGACGTCCGAATCCGGGTGCACCAACGGTCCTGCTATGCCCACCTGTTGCATGTAGATGGCGGGCAGCAGCAGCTTCTTCGCGTCCCTGCAGGCTGTATGAAGCGCTTTAAGCTCTCCGGGATCGTCATCCTGGGCGACGTAGAGAACGGAATCCGCCAGCCGCACGACCTCAGACCAATCGAGGAAGCCGTCATTCGACGGAAAAATCTCCTCGACCACGATCTCGGAGTCCGTTAGTCGCGCGGTCGCCGTCAGCTCTGAGATCCGCTGGCAGTCCGTAGTCTCCGGGTTCATGATCAACATACGAAACCGGGGCAACCCAGATTCCAACAAAGCCCCAACGAGCGAGACAAATATCGGACCGGAACCAACCACAATCGGATTAGCCTGGCGATAGGTTTGAAAGCGGTAAGCGCCCTCCCCCGCCAAGCTGTCCAGAAATTCGATCTGTGCGGCATATTTCCGTTCCACCGCTTCCGGAAGGCTGTGTGGGCGGTCTTGGCTGGAATCCCGGACAAAGCCGTTACTCAGCAGTACTTCCACGATTTCATAAACACGTACCTTGTACGGTTCCGGCAGCCCGTCCGTCAGATCCGCCATGGAATACTCCCCGCTCAACATGGGCATCAATTTTTCGATCCACAGGTCGACCATTTCGCCTTCCATTCGGAACGAACCCGTATTGTTGCGAAAATAGACGCCTCCGTTTGAATCGGGGAGAAAGAACGTATCCCCTTTCACTTTCAGACGCATAGAAGGGTTCAAGTTTTTATTCCTCCTTAAGGTTTTGCCGGAGGCAAAACCGCTTCGTAAGTAAAAGACTAAGTTTTTGCCGGTGATAACCGCATTGCACACACCTTCGGTTTCCCCTCATTTTCAAGTTATGTAGAGCGTTTTGTCCGTCATGCCTAAAACGAAAAGGAGCAGCCCCTGCAAGACGTGACATCTGCAGGGGCATACCGTTTTGCGGATCGCCAAGCGAAGCTTGTTGGAACTCAACGGCAGCGAGCGCAGCCTCCGCAACGTGCGCAGCCACCGCAACCGAAGCAGCTACTGCAGCGGAAACAGTTACTGCATGAACAGAACCCGCCGCATGCGCCGGCGCAAAAAAAGCAAACACCAACACATAAGCGGGAATCCCCTGGACAGTTCTGATATTGCGCCGACGTAGGGGTCACCCCCGTCGAATGGAATTGGCCGACATTCAAGTTTTGCAGACCTTTCTGGAATTCGTTCATTTAATACCCTCCGTATTATTCATTTCACTGTCCCTGCATGGGACAATCGTTATACGAGAATGTTTGGATCTGGATCCGACCGGCATATAAGCCCATCCGCCCTTCTCGACTAGATAATTTATGAAATTGGATCCGCTAGTGTTCCTATGACATTCGCCTACCAAAAAAAGCCATAACCAATACCTGTGGCTATGACTTTAAATTTTACGGTTTCTTTCTGATACTTCTTGACCCGTATGGCTTTTAAATTGGGGAAGGTAGAGGATATTCATAATCCAGTAGACGTCCATTATCGTTCCATTGTCCGTACATTTTGTTTTCTCTCGTGTTTGTCAGAAATTTTTCTAATCTGTTCTTAAATATCTCCGGCTGATTCTTATAGCTTTGTATAGTGTCGATCCGGATTCTTTTATAAAGATCCGGAAAAGCCAAAAAATTGTCATATACTCTATTATCTGCCCTAATCCTCTGCTCTATCACCTTATCTATACTAAATGAATCTGAATTCATATCGGGAAGCACCTTTCTTCCCTCATCTCTCATGAACCCCAACTTTTCGAGGCGGCGGACACGTTCTTTATTTAATTCAGTCCATGAACTTTTTTTACTTCTGGGAGACAGCCTCTGTGCCAGCCCTGTCTCAGATATTTTCTTTTTGACCCCGTCAATCCATCCAAAACACAACGCTTCCTCTACTGCGTCCAAATATAACAACACATCAGGGGTTGGCGTCATACGGACCAAGACCCAGCGAGACTTTTCAGTCTTACCATTTTCCTGCAGCCAAACCCTTAAATCAGCTCTCGATGTTACTGGAATTAAATTTTTAATCTCCATCATTCAATCCATTTCCCTTTCTCATTTGATCCTATTTCTCAACATTTGATTTGGAAATTCATCATAGCTACATAAAAAAATGACCTTCAGTTGCAAGGCCATTTTTATAATATGAGTTACTGTTTGGTGGAAATTACGTTATCAAGAAATTGGTCTGCGTCACGATTAAATTTCCAGGAAACGCCGAACTTATCGACCAGCATTCCAAAGCACGAAGACCAAGGCGTATTGGATAACGGCATGATAACATAACCGTCTACAGACAAATTGGAAAAGTAATCTTCCAGTGTCTGTTTATCATCATTAATGATACTAATCAGGATATTATTGCCTTTAACCAACTCGCCCGTAACACTCTTCATCGAAGGCAGAATATCCGACATCATGATCTTCCCGCCTGCAAATTCCACCGAAGACTCCATGATCATATTTAGCTCATTTTCCGGCAACGGGTAGTTTGGATCTTGGGGAAAATCCTTAAATTTAACTTTTTTTATTTCTTTCGCATTTAACGCCTTCGAATAAAAATCAATCGCTTGTTCTGCAACCCCATCAAAGTTTAAATAGACAACAGCTGACATAAAGTAAAACCTCCTTCTTGTGTTAACTGTAGTATAATGAATAAGAGGTGACAGCTGTATGTCACCATTTATAAATAAAGTACAAAAAAAAGGAGAATATATGGAAAAGGTTGAGAGATTAATATCCATCATCATGATACTTCTGAAAAAGGATGTTGTTTCAACCAAAGAATTCGCACAATTATTTAACGTTACCAAAAGAACGATTCTTCGCGATATGGAAACACTGAGTTTATCAAACATCCCCATCTATTCTGTCAACGGAGTTCATGGTGGCTACGGTATTATGGACGAATATAAGGTTGATAAACGTCTTTTAAGCAGCTCCGATTTGGAGAATATTTTAACGGCGCTCGGCGGATTGGAACAAATTCTACTTAGCGAAGAAGTTGAAGTGACTATAAAAAAAATAGAGGCCATGGTTAGCCCGTTGTCTCCGAAAAGCTCAATCCAACTATCATTTTATGATTGGGAGGGCCGGTCTGAAATTCGTCAAACCTTGAAGATGTGTCAAGAAGCAATACTAGCAAGAAGATTGATTTCGTTTGACTATATTGATAAAAATGGCGTGAATACGAACAGAATGGTCGAGCCGTACCAGCTTCATTTTAGCGAAACGAGTTGGTATTTGAAAGGATACTGTTTACATCGTATGAGATATAGAACGTTTAAATTATCTAGGATTGAACATCTTCATGTGGATGAAAAAACATTTAACCCTAGAGATTATTCGTTAGAACAAGAACATGATACAAGTTATCAACCGGAACTAGTCGCTATACGAGCGTTGATTTCGCCCAGCATAAAAGATCATTTCATTGAAAGGTATGGTCGAAAAAGTATTGAAAACCATAGTTCTGATCTATTCTTGGCAACAATTCAAGTTCCTCAAAACAGTATCGGATTTCAATTTTTAGCACGTTTCGGCACAAATCTAGAAGTCGTAGAGCCCAAATCATACGTTGAAGAATTTCGAAATTATTTACTTGAAATGGTTAATAAATATTCCTGAATGGCCCACCGAAAGGATATCATATGATTAGATTACTGACACCAAATGAACTTGATCTTATTAAGAAATCCATAAATAGAGATCAGCATTTTTTATACTATTCGTATCTGACAGTTCGCAAGCAAAACACAGTACATGTTGGACATTTTTCAGATCAGAATGAATTACTTGGAATCCTAGCAAGCTTTAAAGGACTCCCCTTTCTAGCTTTTTCTTTCCTACCTCTACAAAGTGCTTTTTGTTTGCAATCCACGTTAAAATTCATGGGTTCTCAATTAAATTTTCCTAAGCACGGAATGGGGAGTATCATTGTTAATGAAGCAGACTTGGATATGTTTACTTCTCAAATTACGCCAATAGAAACGCCAAGAAAGATACTGCTAATGAAGCATGTGGATCAAGAAGCACTGCCCAAACATACACCGTTAAATGTTACTCCATTCGGCCCTGCTCATCATAATCTTATCGAATCTAAGATGACTGAAATGAATACATTGGCATTCACTAAAGACGAATTAGATTACCCTTTCTGTGGCATCATGGAAGAAAATCAACTCGTAGCGGTTGGAGGATTTCACATATATTGCGAAGACTATGCTGAGCTAGGTAATATCGTGACAGATATTTCCTATAGAAAGAGAGGTTATGGGAGAAGTATTTCTACTGAATTAACCCGGGTAGGGAAATTAATGACTCCAAATGTTTACCTTAATGTCATTGACAACAACGATGTTGCGGTTCGTTTGTATCAATCAATCGGTTATCAAATCATTCGCTCTCAATATATGATAAATTTCGATATGGGTAAAAATTAGTTTCGAAACGTGCTACTTCATTTGTCTCGTGCATTCACTTACCTTTTGGTTGTCAATTTAAGGAGGCAACACAATGGCTGATGAAAAAATTGTTTTAGGTGCTGCAACAAAGTACCCTCTGAATGGAATATTGACAATTCCCGATAAGACAAAAGGATTGTTTCCTGGAGTTGTATTGGTTCAAGGCTCTGGTCCAAGCAACATGGATGAAAAAATCGGAAACATTTACCCTTTTAAGGATCTTGCTGATGGTTTGTCGGGATTAGGAATTGCAGTGCTGCGATATGATAAGAGAACATTCGTATATGGCAAAGAAATGAGAAATGATACTGCAATATCCGTGAAAGAAGAAACCATTGAAGATGCTGTTCACGCTGCTAATTTTTTGCGAAGAGATTCACGTATTGATCCAAACAAAATATTTATGATTGGCCATAGCCTAGGAGGGATGTTAGCTCCGCGAATTGATGCAGAAGGCGGTCATTTTGCCGGAATCATTATGATGGGTGGATCTCCACGCAAATTTGAAGATATTATCATGGATCAAAACAACGAAGTTTTAAATTCACTGAATAAGTTTTTGAAAGGGATCGCCAGAAAACAAATCGCAGCATTAGCATCAAAGTTTGACAACATCTATAACCTCAGTGATGAAGAAGCAAAATCAACGCCAGTTTTAGGAAAGCATGTTAGAGCCTACTACTTGAAAGAAATGGGCGAACATCCTGCAGAAAATTATCTCAAAGTGTTAAATAAGCCCGTATTCATTCTGCAAGGAGAGAAAGACTTTCATGTATCGGTGGAAAAGGATTTTAATGGCTATAAAAAAATATTGGGAGATCGGCCAAATGTAACCTATAAACTTTATCCAAACCTGAATCATGCTTTCATGCCTTTTGTTTATGGAGAGATACGAAAAGCAAAAAAAGAGTATAAGGTCGCACAACATGTCGATCGACAGGTGATTAATGATATTTCCGATTGGATTCATTCGTATCATTTCGCAGGAGATAACTGACTCATGAAAAAGATAATCAACTGGAAACTGTTCTTCTTGCATTACATCCTTGTGCGGTATTGCTTAACGGCTCTCTGAGCGTTATCTTATGGTTGGCTCTACAGGAAAAAGGGGTTGGAGCTAAACAATCCGTGCGAAGGATCCATGTCGTATCATTTTTGAACAACAGGTCCTTACGCACAGTGTTAGCAGGCTTTAGAGCGATAGCCTCAATCTTGCTCTTCAAGCCCTTTTTCAACGTACAGGTCATAGCTTTGGCTGCCCAGCTTGATCCGCTCGCCCAGCATCTCTTCATACAGGATCAATTGATACGAGCCGCCATTCAGGTCTTTGTACATGCTGTTGGTTAACGTAACCGTATACGTGTTATTGCTGCCTTCCGTCAGATCCGTACCGATCTTCAAGCTTTTTTCCTGCGCCTGGCCGTTAGGATCCATGATTTTAAGGATAAGCTTATGGTCGATCGTCCCCATATCATAGTCTTTGTCTCGCATCAGGTCGTAATTTACCGTTATATTCATGCTGTCACTCCCCTTTATTTTCGAGCCTTTCGAATTGGAGAAGCTCAGCGTAAACGGCAGGAAACTGATTTGACTCAAGTTCGATTTCATATACCTAACGGAACTCAACGCCAGTGCCGAAACATCGACAAATCCGGTTGCTTCCCCTCCCGGCTCACTGTATTGATCCCCGTTAATTCCCGGTCCAACATAAAGCATGAGGTCTGAGTCCGAAACAGATTTCGGAAGCTTCGCCATAAAGGTGACAAGCTGTTTGATGCCTGGCGTCGCAAGCGTATCCGATTGACTGGCAGTCGCTTGATACAATTGTCCATCAGCCGTTCTGAAATAAGCCTGAAGTCCAGCCATCATGGTTTGCCTCATCTCCTCACTGCTTAGTAGCATTTCGGTGTAAACAACGTTGTAATGATCCCCCTCGAAGAGCGTCGTCTTGTTTTCCTGCAGCTCTGCATTTTTGCCTTTGCCGAAAATCGTAAAGTTGCCTCCCCGTTTAACGGTCTCCAGCGAGTTCATCACGCCAGGTGTGGTGAGCGAAAGGAAAGCTGTCTTTTTCTCCGTATCCTCTTTCTCGTCCTTCGCGGTGGAGAATAAATCCAATTTCAAGGTGCTAAAATCCAGCGTATATGGAACCTTGACAAGAACATTCATCTCTGTGCTTTCTCCCGGCGTTAAAATCGTCACATCCTTATCCATGAACAGCTCAGTTGAGGCGGAGAAATCCTGACGATCCATTTTAAGCGCACCCTTCAGTTTCGGCAGGTGAAGATCGACCGTTTGCGTGTTGGTAATCTTCAGCTTGGCGATGACGATGTCTTCATCCTTCCACGGAAAACGATGCAGCGATTGCAGGCTATAGGAATACGTGCCATATTGGTTCGTCTCCCTGTATACCGTCTCTTTTTGCGTGTCTGTGTGCAGGTTGTAAGGAAGGGTAAAATAGGCGACGGGAACGTTCAGATTTGTTCCTGCCTCCGGTGCTCCCCCTTTATCGGTTATTCCCGTGTCTCCCATATTTTCCGCGCCAACGCCTTCCATCAATTCGAGCTGCAGCGTGTTTTGTTCCACTTCGAGCGGAATTTGCGCATTCAGCGGAATGATTTTCTCCTCGAGCGGTTTCAGCGTTAATCCGCTTAAGGCTTTGGCATCAATCGGAAACGATTTCCCGGTAGAGGATCTGACAGCCAGCTCATATGTAGGCAAAGTAACGGATTTGTTGCCGGTGTTCTTCAGTCGCAGCTGGAAGGACCAATTCCCTTTGTCATTCTCCCCGTAGACACTGGCATTTTGGATCCCTATTTCAACCGTGTTATTGTTCACTGTTATTTTTTTTGTTTTACCCACACCAACAGTCAGATCAGGTGTCGTGGCAGCCGGCAGCTTAAACGAGAACATGCCCAGCTCCAGCTTGACTGTCTCATCCATGCGGGTGAACTGCAGCTTCATATTCTTGGTATTCATATAAGGAGGAATTTCAGTAAAATAGTAAATTGTCTTTTTCTCACCCGGCTGAACCTTAAATTCTGTCTGAGAGCTGGACAGTTTAAAGGAACTGCCTCCGGCAGAAGTCAGATACGCCTTATAACCTGGGTCTGCGAGCACTTTCCCGCCTTTGTTAACCAGGTTGAAGCCAACCTTCGCATACACCTTCCCACTGTATTTGTAGATCTCCAGCGACTGGCTGCTGGCTGTGACCGGAATTCCGTTCATCGTTGTATTCCGGCTGTTGCCGTACACGGTTTGGTTCGAGTAATTCTCCGGCAGTGCAAACGTACCGGTATGCTTCATAAATCCCGATACATGGTCAGCCCAGATGTACATCGGGAATTTCAACCCTTTCAGCGAGTCAACCTGTCCAATATTGGCATAATATGTGACTCTCCTTTGTTCTCTGGATATCAGACTCTTCTTGAACCCCTCTGCGTTAACAGGACTGCCCTGAACCACAGATCCGCCAGGCGTGGCCACTTTCGAAAAATAATTCATCAGGCTCGCACTGCTGCTTCCATTTGAATAAACGAGTGTATAGGACAGAATATTGCCTTCCGCCTGCTTCCAGATGTTCACATCCTGCAGCGAAACCCTCACTTTGGAATCTAATTGCACGAACCCCGGATTAATCGTCAAGTCCTCCATACTATTCGTAGTTTGTGCGCCTTTTTGGGATGAAGCTGCTGTTGACATTTGTGGTAATAGTGGGCTCATGATGATAACGCTTATAAGGATTGCAGCCCAGGTTTTTTCCTGCTTTCCCATAGGTTCTCCTCCTCTTTCATTTATTCATGAATTAATCATGTCAAAGCCCCGGCAAAGCGCCAGGGATTAGGTGCTTTTCATCTCTTGATTCCACTGCTCCAGCACATGGCCTTTATCTCATGGGCTTTCGAAATTCCGGTTTAACATACGCCAGAATGCTACCTATAGTAAATTTTCAAAAAAGTGCGTCTTTCAGCCAAGTTTCAGATACTCCTTAATTCCTTTATATATGGAGGAAGCTGCCGACTGCTGAAAATCAGGTGTCCACATGTTCTCATCATTTTCCGGGTTTGTCAGATATCCCAGTTCCAGCAGCACCGCCGGCATCTGGGTCTCCCGCAATACAAAATAATTCGCATTCTTTACACCGCGGTCATTGAAGCCGGTAGCCATAACCACGTGCTTGTGAATGATATTGGCTAAATCCAGCGATTGGTCATGATAGTAAAAGGACTCAGTACCCGATACGGAGGGATCACCGAACGTATTTCCGTGAATCGATATAAATAGATCCGCACGCTGCTCATTGGCGAATTTCGGTCTGAACAGATCCTGTGTGGAAATGAAGGTGTCATCACTTCGGGTCAACTTTACTTGCAGGCGCGAGTCTTTCTCAAGTAGAGAGGCAAGGGCTTGAGCCATACTCAGTGTAAATTCCTTCTCGAATCGCCCATTCACAGCGGTCGCGCCGGGGTCTTCCCCGCCATGCCCGGGATCAATCACGATTGTATACACATTTCTTGAAGGAGGCGTCCTTTCACGGGAGGAGAGATCTGATGTCTTCTTGTGAACTGCCTCCGCCGCATTTCCCTGATCTGTACTTCCACCGATGGCTTTTCCGCCCGACCGGGGAGAACTGCCGCACGCCGTCAGCGCCGCCACAACCAACACCATATAGATGAAAATCAATGACGATCTTCTCATCACGCCACCGGATAACAACGGTTGTAGCAGGTGAAGTTGTAAGGCGTTGTGCTCTGTTCCATCCGTTCTGCTGCAAACCCGTTCTGCTCCAAATATTTCAGCAGTTCTGGTAAGTGTTCAGCCGTCTCTGGTTTGTCATGCATCAGTACAATGGGGATAATCCCGGCCGCCGTTTGCTTTTGAATCTGATGGATAGTTGTGGTCAGGTATTGACCATTGGACCAATCGCTGCTGTCCACATTCCAATCCCACAACTGAAAACCTTGCTGCTTAAGCGCCGCCCGGAAAGGCTCTGTCAAATAAGGTATGCTGCCATAGGGCGTGCGAATCAACTGAGAATGTACTCCGGTAATGTTCTCCAGTGTCTGCTGATCTTTCAGCATCTCATTCACAGCCGACTGCGGGGACTCGTAGAATTTGTTCTTGTCATGGGTGACCCCGTGCAATCCTGGCGCATGACCTTCTTTCACGATACGCTTGACTATATTCGGCTCGACCCTTATCCGGGGTTCCAGCATGAAAAAGGTCGCTTGTGCCCCATACTTAAGGAGCGAATCCAGAATACTTTGTGTTGCTGTAGACGGGCCATCGTCAAAGGTCAGGTAGATCACTTTCTTTCCGGAATGGTACCGCGGAGGTTCCTGACCGAGCTTCTGGGGCTGCCTTGGCTGTAAAGTTGCCGACTGATCGCCGCCTCCATCGCTCCTCTCCGCTGCCGCAGCACCCGACTTAGCCCCAGCGGTGGAGACCGAGTCCATTCCGCTGGTATTGCGTGATTCTGCCTCCGGTTCAGCAGCCCGCTGATTGGCCAGCGGACCGCTGCTGCAAGCAGACAATAGTATCAGACAAAGCATTGCTATACTCATGATGTATTTTTTCATCGTTGATACCTCATTTTGACTTAGGTTAGTTAAATAAGTTACATGCGAATTCTGTCACCCTCCTGCAAAGGCTTGCTGCTCTCCATAATGATTTGTTCCTGATCAAAAATCCCATCGGTCACAGCAGACTGCGTCTCATTGCTGTCCACTACCGTAATGTACTCTTTACGGACATAGAAGGCATTGCCAAGCGGGCCTTCCTTGGGCTCAATCCCAAAGACATACTTTTTGCCATTCTCGTCATGTACAGCCTCATTCGGAACAAGTACCACATCCTTCAGCGACTGTGTCAGGTCCACTTGTACCGTCGTACCATTCTTCGCTGCAGGGTCTTGGACGGCAATGGATAGCTTTTTCATTTGAACGATCGCATTCCCCGCATTGCCGGTATCCCCACCCCCATTTCCTGAATTCGCATTGACTGCATCACTGTCGGCAATACTCTCAATCCGTCCCTTCACTTGTGCAGCAGATTCTCCATCCAGCTGAAGGTCAATCTCGCTTCCGGTCTTGAGATCAGTCACAGCTTGAGCCGGCAGCGACAGTTCTAGACCTAATCCCTGGCTGTGATCGGATAGAACGACATCAGGTGCCCCAGCAGCAGCAAAGCCCACCTTCGCATTGACTTTGGTTACAGTGCCGGAAAAAGGGGCAACCAGCTTCCCGCCTTCGTTCAAGCTGTCCTGCAACACCTGAATCCGCCGCTCCTGGGTATCCATATCGATGCCACTGCTTTTATAGGCATTCGTTGCATCGTTGATCGTTTTTTCATCCCCACCCTGCATCGCTTCCATTAGTGCATACTTCAGACTGCCGGCTGACATTTTCAGCTTGGCCAGTGTACCCTGCTCGTCCAAAATCTGCTGCTGGACTTCCTTGCCGTCATAAGTAACCAGCGTTTGTCCCTTTTTGACGGTATCTCCTGCTTTGACCTTAACCTCCTTCACCTTCCAACCCGAAGTGCCGCTCAGCTCCGTTTCCTCCTTCCATTCCAGGACACCTGTTCCGTGATATTCATGACTCAGGTCACCACGGCCCACTGAAGCAACAGCAACCTTCGGCAGCGTCAAGGCAGCCAAGGTATTACTGAATAAGGTGAACAGGATCAACAGCAAGATGAAAATCCCGGCGATCCATGCGATACTCTTTTTGCGTCTTGCTTGCTCAATTCCCAATGACAATCACCCCGTAAAAGAACTACCCTTTGATTCCCGAAAGCTGAATGCCCTGGGTAAAATATGATTCGGCGTACAAGTACAGCAGTACCATCGGTGCCATGTATATCGCAGCGGCGGCAAAAGCCACACCCCGGGCACCTTCATTAATCTGTGCTAAGTACAAGGACAACGGCTGCTTGAAGGCATCCTCCAGAAAAATCAGCGGCTGCTCCACCATATTCCAGTTATCCACAAACAACAGTACGGTCAGTGCCGCCATACCCGGTTGGATCAGGGGAAGCATAATCGAATAGAAAATTCTCAGCTGACCGGCTCCATCAATCTTGGCTGCCTCAACGTAGGAATACGGAATATGCAGCATGAACTGTCTCAGCATGAACACCCCGAACGCGCTGAAGATCCCTGGCAAAATAATGGCGGAGGTCGTGTTCATCAGCCCCAGCTTATCTGCAATAATATAGTTGGGGACCAGTGTTACCTGGAACGGCATCAGCATCGTCATCAGGTATACCACGAACAGTTTCTCTCTGCCCGGGAACCTCAGCTTGGCGAACGCATAGGCAGCCAGTGAGGCTACAATCACCTGTCCGACAATGATTGGGACAACGATAAAAACAGAATTCCAGAACATATGCAAAAATACGGGCTTTTGTACCAGTACTTCAGCATATTGGCCGAAGGATACCCAATCCGGGATCAGCTTCAAATGAATAAAGGTGTTCTTCTCTCCTGCAGCGACATTAACCAGCTTGCCTATCAAATGGTAGTTATCATCAATTTCTGCTTCCGTCATCAATGAATTTGTAAAAGTCAGGATAATCGGAAACAACATGGCCAAAGCACATATCCCCATCCCGGCGGTGAGTACCAGCTTACGCATCCACTTCATCGTTCTCACTTTCCTTCCTTACTCCATAAAGCTCCGGAACCATCGCTCGATCATGAGCATGGCACTTACCAGAAGAAGAATGCCGCAAACCATCAGTGCCGCAGCTGCCGTCAGCTTCTGCACATCCAGGGATAGGAACATATTGTTCATATAATGCTGGAGCATATAAATCCGATCATGCGGATAATCCCCGGCGATCAAATAGGTTTCACGGAACACCTTAAAGGAGTTGATGATGGACATCAGCACGACAAAAAACGTCGTCGGGGTCAAGTAGACCCAGGTGATATGAATCCACCTATACAGCCGTCCCGCACCTTCAATCGCTGCCGTCTCATAGTAATCCTTCGGAATACTTTGCAGACCGGCCAGGAATAAAATAATGTTATAGCCCACATTTTTCCATACATATACAACGATCAACACCATCATGGACCAGTCCGATTTCATCCAGTCAACACGTCCCGCATGCCAATGCTGCAGCCAGACATTCACGGTACCGTTCCAGTCGAAGAGGATCTGCCACGTCATAACTATCGAAGCGACCGGTACTACAAGCGGCAGTACAAAAGCAGTCTGCAGCCAATTGCGCATAAACAACCGCTGATTCAACAGATGAGCAAACAACAGTGATAGTAAGACAATGAGCGGCACACTGATTCCTGTAAAAAGCAGGGTATTAACGGCTGCCTTGCGAAATGAGCTGCTGCCCAGCACCGCCTCATAATTATCCAGTCCTACAAAGCGGCCCCCTATCGTACTGTCCTGAAACGAGTACATAACGCCCATCGCAAACGGAATGAGGTAAAACAGGGCGAATCCGATCAAGCTCGGGGCCAGAAACAACAGGGCCGCTGTCCATTCCCGGCGAGAAGATCGCGCAAGTCTAACCCGCCATCCTGAATCTGTCATGTCGTGCTGCCTCCCTAATCCGGCGGTGAGCCCCGAATAGATATTCAGGGCTTATTACCGGCTGTAAACTATTCATTCAAGTATGTGGTTACTCTGTTCTGGATCAGCTTCGCTACATCATCCGCTGATTTCTGCCCGGTGAAGTAGGCCTTTGATTCTTCTGTAATCATCTCATCCACTTTGGAAGTCTTGAATTGCAGCGGATAAGAGGCTCTGCTCAAGAAATTGGATAGGTCATCAATATCCTTTTGCGTAATAGGGAAGGATTTGCCCTTCATCGGTCCGACCGGCTGATCCGATTTCACGCTTCCTATTTCAAGCAGCTCCTTCACTTTTTTCGCATATGAGGCTTTGTTCAGCGGGAAACCCGCTCCATCCGGCTTGACCTGCATTTCATCCGACAGCAGGAACTTCAGGAAGTCCCACGCTTCGGGCTTCACAGTCGAACGCGCGTTAAGTCCGATGGTTTGATATGTTCTGAAGGAAACTCCTGGATGCTGCGCATCGGCATTGGGACTCAAATACAGCTTTGAGGTGTGCGCGTCGCCGCCAGAAATAAATTCGCTCTGCCGCAATTCCCGAATATAATCACTCGGCGAATTAATTTGAGCAGTATAGAAGATCGGCATACGCGGATTTTCCCCTACTACTTTTTGATCAAACAGTGTTTTCACCTGTTGCAGCACCCCTTTGAACTCGCTCGAGTCAAAGTTGGCCGTACCCTTTTCCTCATTAATAAAGGTCGAATACCGCTGGTTTACAAATTGGTTCACCATATATTCAGGAGGAATCTGGCCAAGTGCAGATAACTGATCCTTTCCGCTGTTTTTAGCCATCTCTTTGGCCGCGTTAACGAACTCCTCCCATCCCCACTTGGTGTCATCGAAAGTGACTCCGCTCTTCTTGATCACATCTTCATTGCCAATGAGACCGTAGACAAAGAAGCCGATAGGCAGACCGTATAATCCGCCATTGGTCTTCATCCCGTTTAGAATATTGGTAAAATACTCTTCTTGTTTGAAGCTTGGATCGCTGTCCATCATGTCACCCAGATTGGCTAGCATTTTCTTCTTTACATAATCGCCGCTCGGAAGCTGGTCCATTTCAAGCAGATCCGGCCCTTTGCCCGACAGCATCTCGGTGCCCGTCGTCTTCACGAACTTCTCCAGATTATCTTCAAGATGAGCGTCATCCGTTGAGAGGGACTTCAGCTCAATGGTGATGTTGGGATGCTTGGCTTCGTATTTTTTCTTCGCTTCCTTGAAGTAATCACTAGGAAAAAAAGTGGAGAAGACAACCGTCTTCTCCTCCGTGGTTGACGGAGGTTCGATCACTTCCTTGTGTTCCGGGGTAGAGTCCGGGCCGGCCGGAGCTCTGTTTCCACTGCTGCTATTTGAGGTACCTGCACCACAGGCTGTGACACTCATCGCGAGCAGTGCGGACATCATCATCAGGATTGCTTTTTTCATGATATGTAACTTCCCTTCCATCTCTTTATCGCGTGCTTGTCTTGACCATCTCAGTATAGAAGGGGGATATATGATAAGTTAGATGGACTTATATAGAAGTTGTAAAGTTTGCAGAAGAGAGAACTTGAGCACAAAAAATCCCCTTCCAAACCTGTTCACCAAGCCTGAAAGGGGACGATCTATATAGAATGAACTCAAGAAGTTCATGTTGAATGATTTGGATAAGCCATTACAACAGGGGTTTCAATTCGAAACTTGAGTTCAATCTATCTATTAAAAGTTAAAACGCGGGAGAAGGCGCACTTTCAGCGGATTGCTTGGCCGTGTAGCTGAAGAACGCCATGACATTCTTGCTAAAACCTACAACCTCTTTGCGCTTGGGGTTAATCACAACACAGTACCGCATCGTCTTGTTATCCTTGCTGGTATAATACAATTCAAGATTCGTATTTGAGCGGTCGAGTTGAGGCTGATACTTCACCTCCGACAAGGGGTAGCTTCCGTGTTTCTCAATAAAACGATTCGCTAAATCAATGAATGTAGAGTCCTGCTGTGGCGGCCGGATTTCTGGCGCTCTCATCGACCGAAGAATCCTGAGTACATCGCCATCCTTGGCATTGAGCACAACCTCAAAGTTCTCCAAGGGAACGGTGCTCGTGGTCAGCGTTACATAATATAGGCCCTTGGTGATCGCAGAGATGTCGCTGGTCAATATTGTTCTTCCGGAATCTGTGCTTTCCGCCTGAGCGGGCATTACTGCAACTGTACTCGCCTCTTTGAACAGTTCCTTCAGCTTCACCTGATCGATCATGGAAACTTCGAATTGGACCTGCTCCATCTGCAGATTCTGGCCAAAATACTTATTGACTGCATTCAGACCAAGGGATTCCGCCGCACTCTGGGACAAGACACCTTCATAATCGACCTCATCCGGCTTCTGTTCCTGAACGATTTTCTTCACCATCACCGTATCTTTGGGAACGGCATTGAACCAGCCTTGACAACCTGATATCAGAAGCATGCTGACTAAGCTCATGGTGATCCCATAATACCGCTTCATTACTCCGGTCCGCCTCCCCTTTTTTCTGCTGCAAAGACCACTTCGATCGTCGTTCCCTGCTGCACTTGACTGCTCACCCGTATGACTGCATGATGAATGTCGGCAATGCTTCCGCAAAGCGCAAGTCCCAAGCCAGCCCCATTGCTGTTTCTTGTCCGGGCTTTATCCGCCATATAGAACGGTTCAAAGATTTTATCCAGATGCTCCTCGGCAATTCCGATCCCTTGGTCGATAACGGCCAGTACATATGCCGCCTCGCGCCAGTAGGTGCGGAGCGTAACGGTTCCTCCCGCGATAGATGCCTTCAGTGCATTGTCTACCAGATTGAAGACCAATACCTTGATAAGATCGCGCTCCAGTTCCAGACGGCCTTCCTGACAATCCAGCTTGATGTTGACCTCTTTCTCCTTCGCCATAATCTCCAGTGTCGGTTTCATTTCCAGCAGCAACGCCCGCATCTCTTGACGTTCCATCTGAAACTGCACCTTCTTCAGCATGATAAGATCCATCAGTTTCAGCGACAGTGCCTCTAGCCGCTTCCCTTCGTCATAAATGACGCCGAGTGCGTCGAGAAACAGCTTTTCGTTATATTTGGTCGTCCGCAGAAAATTGGCATAACCGACGATCGAAGTTAACGGTGTCTTCAGCTCATGGGTAAAGTTATCGATGAACCGCTGCTTCTCATCATTGTTCCGCTCCAGTTCATTGATTTTGTCCTCCACAACCTCCGCCATCTCGTTAAAGCTCGACCCTAGGATGCCGATTTCATCCCGGGATTTCACCTTGACCCGTTCCGAAAAGTTCCCCTGTGCAATGATCTGCGACGTTCGATTCAGTCGTTCGATGGACCGGGTCAGTCCACGGCTCACGAAAAACATGACGATCATAAACAGTATACAGGCCGCCGAATCAACCTTGGCAAAAAAGCCGTACTGTTCGATCCTGTCCTGATAGACAGGCGTCAGATCCTTCATATAGGTGAACACATACTTCTTCTGATTAATCTGTGTATTATTCACAGTAAACAAGATGGTCCGGTCGCCGACATCCCGCAAAATATAATGAATGCTGCTATTGTCCAGATTCTCCAGCTCACGGCGTGCTTGCGGCATCCCGAAATCAGCGTTGTTGAAAATCGTCCGACTGGCATCATCGGTAATATCGAGATAAATGCCCTGGCCGCTGTTCTTCGCTACAAATTGTTTAGCCATGCTCGTCAGCACGGTTTTCTCGTAATCCAATGAATCATAAATCCGCAAGATCGGTACGATCGCATCTACGCTGGAATGAATACTCATGTTCTGGCTCAGTGCCACTTCGATCGTCTGATTCAACATTCTGTTATGCGTGCGCTCGATGACCATCACCGAAGCACCGTTGAAGATCAAGACAAACACGAGCAGTGACAGGAGATAAATTTTCTGCCACAATTTCATGCTCAATCCTCCAGGCGATATCCGATTTTATAAATCGTCTTGATCTGCTCCTGCAAGTTCAGCTTCTTGCGGAGGGATTTGATGTGCATATCCACGGTCCGGGTCTCTCCGTAATAATCCCCGCCCCAGACCTTGTCCAGAAATTGCTCTCGTGTCAGGGCGATATTTTTGTTTTTGAGCAGAACGACCAGCAAATCGTACTCCTTCGGCGTTAATTCCACTGGCTCCATCTGAATCAGGACCTCACGCTTGTCGAGGTCTACCTGCACATGCTGAAACTCCATCATTCGCTCTTCCTTGCCATATCTGCGCAAGACCGTCTCAATCCGCGCCAGCAGCTCGATCGCTTCAAAGGGCTTAACCATATAGTCATCAGCCCCCAGCTTTAGTCCGTTGACCTTGTCGTATACAGAGTTTTTAGCAGTCAGGAAAATTACAGGCGTGCCATACGGCTTGATGCGTTCCATCAGCTCAAAGCCATCTAGATGCGGGATCATGACATCCAGCAAGATCAGATCGAATTTCTCCCGCTTCAGCACTTCGTGCGCAGCCAGGCCGTCATAGACCTCTGTGGTAGCATAGTTCACCAGATTGAGGTTCATTTTGATAATTTTCGAGATATGGATATCGTCTTCAACAATTAGGATCTTCTTTGTCATACGTCTTCTGCTCCTGTAGTTCATTAGTGGTCATCTATCTAAATTGAACAATTGATAACTAGTTCAACATATATTATATCGGATAAAGATGAACACACAAAAAAAGCTCCGCCTTTGGCGGTAGCTTCAGAGTGCCCGAGAAAGTTCATATCCCGGGTTTGGCCCGAAATGTACGATCTACTTCCTCTATTATATTTGTGTGTATAGATTGAAGTATCCTACCTAGTCGATCACGTTGTTCCTCTATGTAAACCCTGTTGTTTATTGTCTCTTCCGACCAAACTTTCTATGGAATTGAGCCAACTTCGCATAAAAATCTTCCAAAATAAAGCGAGGATCTATCGTTTCATAAACTCGAATCGGGCGGTGCTTTCCGTTATGTATATACTTCATTTGTTGGTCAAATTCAGGCGCAGGTTTCCATGACCACCGGCCGCAATCCGGATATATAATGACACCAACCGCCGGCGAATCTCCCAACACACGATATTCGGCCGGTCCTTGAACACTCGCATTGTTAAATTCAATTAATTGCTCTACAAGATACTTCCCAATTTCTCCATTAGGGTAAACTCTTTCGACCAGTTCCGCGTAACCAGCCGGTATTTGCCGGTAAACAGCGCGGGAGATTTGCCACACTTCAAGCTTCGATTTAAATACAACGTTTGCCGAATGAATATCGTTAGACAAATTATACTCTGGGCCGCCAACAGGCCATTCGCCACCACCAATCCAAATCACCTTGATGTTTCGTTCGGCAATCCGCGGTTCCAGCAATAATGCAGACGCCATATCTGTTAGGGGACCGTAAAAAGCGATATAAAGCGGTCGATCGTCCTCTTTCATAGCCTCTTCAATAATAAGCCTAGCTCCTTGAGAATCAACTGGTGTTTGTTCATTCGGCATGGCGTATTCTGCGCCGTCTTCAACCCTAAACTTTTCTTCCAGACCCATTAGTTTCAACAAAAGCATCGTTTCATCATGACTTTCCTTTAAGCTTGTTTTTGATTTTCGATCACCGAAATGTGCTGGAATGATCCCATGCAATTCAAACGATGGAGTCAGCACGGCATGCACGATGGCAAATTGATCGTCCGCTTCGTTTTTCGCATCGGTATTGATGATCACTCTTGTTTTCTTCTCATTAGGAATTCGAATCTCCATATTGATTCCTCCCTTAGACTCTGTTTTCTTCCGGCTCTTAATGCAGGTAACGCTCCAGATGCCGGCTTACTTCAGCGTTTGCCAAACAAGCGCTTTCATTTGATCAATTGACTTAATATGCCATTTGCCGCCTGGGAGCCACCGATCAAACTCGTTCGTGGATTTCTGTAAACGCATCTAAACAGTTTAGTTGTGTTCCCTATTTTTATCGGAAGCAATTCTAAATTATCATGCTACACCCCACCAGTCAACGATAATTCAGTTAAAAATAAGTAATATTTATTATTTGTTTAGTTTATTCGCCATAAAGTTTAGTTACAATATTGCAAGTTGTTGAGCTGAGGACTAAACTTGACTTATTTAACAACTAAGGGGGCCTATCTTTGAAAATGCAGGATATCGCCATGCTTGCTGGCGTATCCAAATCCAGCCAGCGAACAGCCGATGGACTGGAACTTCTTGATGAGCTTCAACCGCTCGACAGCCTCATCCGAATAGTTGCGGTAATTGTTGCTTTCTCGCCGGACATGCCGATCATCCAGCAAGCCTTCCTTTTCATAAAAGCGGATCGTATGAATCGTTAATCCCATTTTATCCGCCAGTTCCTGAATTTTCATAAACATTTCTCCTTTGGACCGCTTGCCCTAGAGTTCACTTCATAGTTTATGCTTAATATGTTCAAGCAGTCAACTCATGAAGGAGGAAATGATTATGCATGTTTTTGTTACAGGAGCAACAGGGTATGTCGGTTCCGCGGTCGTCCGGGAACTGATCGGCGCGGGACATACCGTGTCGGGTCTTTGCCGTTCTGAAGAGAAAGCCGCGGGATTAAGGGCGGCGGGAGCCGAACCGCTGTACGGCACGCTGGACGATCTCGATACTCTAAGCAGAGCCGCCGCGGCTGCGGACGGCGTGATTCATTTGGCGTTCACCAACGATTTTTCCGACTTTGAAGGTGCGCTGGCTCTGGATTTGCGGGCCGTCCAAGTCATGGGAGCGGCGCTCGAAGGCTCCGGGAAGCCGTTCATTACCACGGCTCACGCAAATGGGCATACCGTGGATCAAGCCGTGCTCGCGATGGCAGAGCGGGGTATTCGGGCATCGATCGTCTCGCTTGCACCGTCCGTGCACGGCGAAGGCGATAAGGGCTTTGTGCCGATGATGATCAACATCGCTCGGGCGAAGGGTTTCGCCGCCTACATCGGCGACGGAACGAACCACTGGCCGGCGGTTCACCGCCTGGATGCGGCGGTTCTGTACCGTCTGGCGCTGGAATCCGCCCCGGCGGGCTCACGGCTGCTAGGCGCTGGCGATGAAGGCATTCCGCTCCGCGAGATCGCCGCGGTCATCGGACGGCAATTGAACATGCCGGCAGTCAGTATAACGCCTGAAGAAGCTGCCGCCCATTTCGGATTTCTTGGCTCCATTGCGGCATTCGACATCACAAGCTTGTACAACACTGCAGAAGCGAGTCTGGCAACACGGGAGCTTCTGGGGTGGAAACCGATACAGCCCGGACTAATCGCCGATCTCGAAGAAGGGCATTATTTTGCATAAAAAAGGAACGTGTGCCAAGGCTATCATTATTCACTTGAAGCGTTCAAAGGATTAGGGCAGTTGTATGTAGATGATGAAGGATTCACTCAAAGCATCGAACGGTTCGGGGACTGCCTGTCTAAATTCATGCACAATGTGATGTCTGTATACGCGGATAACAACTCTTAATTTCCTGTAAATTAAAATTGAAGCTCACCCGATTCGGGTTGAGCTTCAAACGCATGTTCCAATTGATCAGCCTCTTTATGTCCCTTTGTTCATATCCATCTTCCTCTCTTTACCTTAGTTCCAAATATTCTTTGATTCCGTCCAGAATGGAGCTGGCCATCCGGAATTGAACTTCGTCGCTCAGCATTTGTTTTTCTTCCTGAGGATTCGTTAAATATCCCGTCTCGATCAAGACACCCGGCATGTTCGTTTCCTTTACGACGAAATAATTTTCTTTTTTCACTCCCCTGTCCCGAAATCCGCTGGTTTGTATCATATGCTTTTGCATAATTTCAGCCAAGGACAAGGAATCTTCGTGATAATAGTAGGTTTCCGTACCCGAAATGTTGGGGTCCTCATAGGTATTGCCGTGAATGGATATGAACAAATCGGCACCAAGATCATTGGCAAATTTCGGCCTTGCCCGGTCAATCGAGGATATAAATTGGTCGTCCGTTCGGGTCAAATACACCTGAATTTGCGGTTCTTGCGTCGCCAGCTCCTTCACCTTGAGCGCCAGCTGCAGCGTAAAATCCTTCTCCGAACTTCCGCTAGCTCCCGTCGCCCCGCGATCTTTGCCGCCATGCCCGGGATCGATGACGATTTTATACGGCGTCCCCGGCAGATGGGATTCACCTCTGTTTTCGCCTAATAGGCTCATCATCCGATAGCTTTGCTCGGTCTTGCCGCGGCTTGCGGCGCCATCTTCCGAATGGATGCTGTACAGCAAGACGATCACCACGGACAACAAAAATGCGACTAACAGTACGGCTTTTCTCATACTCTCTCTCTCCTCCCTCTGAAAAAGAGATTACGCTCAGGAGATCAAGATGAAGTGCAGATCCTATCAAATCGATTTATAGATTCGGTCAGCAATGATGAGTAGAACATCCCCTCTCTATTACAGAAAGAATAATAGGGAGAGATGCAGAAAAAGTGCAGATGAAATAAAAGCGCAGAACCGCAGTTCTACGCTTTTTTATTCAAATGAAATTGGAACATGACCCCATCAGACGTATTGGATACCCCAAAAGGTACCCCATGCATCTCCAGAATCTTTTTGGAAATGGCCAGACCGAGACCGGTACTTCCCGTTGACCGTTGTCGGGAAGGTTCGCCACGATAAAATCGGTCCCAAATCTTCTCAAGTTGCTCGTCCGGGATGGAGGTTCCTTTATTTTCGATACAAATTTTAACGGTGTCCTGATCCTCCAAGGTGGTTATGAAAATGGACTCCTGCTCCGGTGTATAACGAATCGCGTTGGTGAGGAAATTGACGACGACTTGCTCAATCCGCAGCTCATTCGCCACAACTTCGACATGATTCAGTGAAGTGTACAGATGTAATTGCTTTGCCTTGATATCGGCAGCCAATTTTGCGCATATCCGCTCGATAACAGTGTCGATATCAAAAGGTTCCATGACCATGTTATACGTGCCGGATTCATATTTTGCCAATTCCAGCATATCCACGATCAGCAGATCCATCCTTTTGACCTCGTCCTCCATCGCCTGAAAATAATAATCCCGTTTATGGCTTGCCACCCCGTCCTTCAAAATGGCTAGGCAGCTCTGAATGACACTTAACGGAGTCTTCAGCTCATGGGATACGCCGGATATAAATTCTTTTCGCGTGTGCTCCAGCTGCTTTTCTTTCTCGATGTCCTGCTCAAGCCTAAGAATATGGGAGTGCAGCCGCTCGGAGAGGTCGTTAATATTGCGCGACAAGTCTCCGATTTCATCCTTCGTTGTGATGGGGATTTTCTCCGAAAAGTCGAGATCGGCCATTTGCCGGGTGGTTCGGTTGATCCGTAGCAGAGGCCGAGCGATCTGGCGGGAGTAATAGAACGATGCCAGCACCACGAGAAGCAGAGTGGCAATTATGATGTACACATAGTAATCTTTGATCATCCCTGCTGCTTCATTGACCGGTTGGAGTGACGTCATTGCGAACAGGTATGCGGGATTTCCGTCGCGATCTTGAATGCGGTTCACGAAAATTTTGTAGTTCGCGCGATTTTCTTCATAATCTACGATCTGATTTGCGTTCGTGGCATCCTCAAAGTCGCCGTACAATAGATCCGCTTGGAAAGCTTTGATACGGTCCAGAAACAAGTGATTGGTGTAACGCGAGACTCCCGCCCCTTCCGGTATCCGAACTTTCGTAATGGTTCCTTTGACCAGAAATGTGGAATATTTTTCACGATATTGGGTCACGTTCGATCGATTGAGGACCTCGTACTCTTTGTTCACCATCTCACGATTTTCCAGCCGGGATTCATCCCTCAAATTGGATCTGCTCCTCCCCATTCGCTGGATAACCGGCTGATTGTTCATAATCAAGCCTTCCATGGCGATCTCTCCCCCTTCCTGAATCCAAGGCGTGAGGAACGTATTATCGCTGCCGAAGTCCTCCACGTTGATTACACTGTATAAGGGGATGGTCATTGTTTTATTGGAGAACATGGCATCATCCGAATGTTCCAGCTTGATTTCCATGATATAATCCTCGGTATATTTCAAATTCCCTCGCGCGTCCAGCGTCGCGATCCATGTATTGTTTCTTTGATAGAAGTCTTGCTCGAGCTTTGCCGCCTCTTGGGCGTTCGTGGCACGATTCAAGTCGCTTTGTTCATAAGCCTGCAGCGCCTCGTTAACGCTCTTCACTTTCTGATGAACATAGAATTGCTTGAAAAATACGGTTTGCAAGGCAAACATGACGGCAAGAATGAACAAGCATAATCCCGTCGTGAGTAGAAACAGCTTAAGAACGATGCCTTTTTTCATAGCTTCTCCTCGAATTTATAACCTGATCGAACGATCGTGACTATATGCTTGGCATGCTCACCTATCTTGGAACGCAAATTGCGGATATGACTGTTCACCGTTCGATCGTCGCCGACGAAATCATATCCCCAAATTTTTGTCATCAGCTGCTCTCTGGTTATAATAATCCCTCTGTTTTTCATCAAATAAGCCAAAATTTCAAATTCCGTATGCGTCAAACTGCAATGTTCCCCATCAACTGAAACGGTGCGGGACGGAAAGTGGATCGAAATACCGCTGCTGGACAACGTATCTTCCTCCTGTTCCCGGATCTGTCTCGTTTCCAAAAGCCGTTTCGCCCGGGCCAGCAGGATTTGAGGACTGTACGGTTTGGTTACATAGTCGTCGGCACCTAGTTCAAAACCAAGCAATGTATCATCTTCATCCGAACGGGCGGTCAACATAATAATCGGAACATTCGATATCTTACGGATACGTCTGCATACAGACCATCCGTCCAATTCAGGGAGCATGATATCGAGTATGATCAGATCCACCTCATGATCTTGAAATAACGCCAGAGCATGTTTCCCATCGCCCGCTTCAAGCACCTCATATCCTTCTTCCAGCAAATAATCTTTCATGATTTCCCGTAAAATATGTTCATCTTCTACAATCAATATTGTTCTTGACATACGACACCCTCTCAACGTTTTCCGATAGCCTTTTCTTCAAACCTCTAGAAATTGCTGCATGCGTATAAATTGGATCCTAACATGTTATCGAACACAAGATCAAATGCCATACTTGCTTCGTATGATGGGCTTCAAGTTCTTGTAATCCGATTTTGACACGAATATAGATCCTTTAAGCACAAAAAGCCGCATAGCTGCGGCTTATAAGCGTGTTATCGTCTTACCATTTTTCTCACAAAAAGGATAACCCTTGCGGCGTTGGTGTTCATTCAATCTTTCCAGTAAATTTTCAAATTGCAGCACTACTTATCATCGATATCCCTGACGTCTTTGATTCTGACATTGGAACTGTATAAAGACGAATCACTAGTCACTTTGAACGACGGGTATGATCGATCCGCTTCCAGCTTCAACACGTTGTCGAACAAGCTTTCCTGCTGCCTGTCGACCAGAAAAGTAAAGGTTTTTACAGTAATCTTAATATCAGTGTCAAGCGGTTGCTCAAGAATCGATGGCCAACACCCCGTTGCACCCGCAATTTTCGGTATCATAAAAAAGCTTGAAAAAACCGGGGCGTCCGGCCAAACTTTTCACTAGTTTTTCTTCCGTATAAGGATCAATTAAAATGATCACTTTCTGGCCTCCCACAAACATCGTCTTCTATCGGTACAGCAGCTACAATGTTGTTTTGTTACAATTATTCATTCTCCCCGACTGTCAATCTCCAGTCATTACATCGTATGATAGTCCCTATGGGGTATTCAAAATCACACTCATCGATCCATGAGAAGCCGAGCTTGCGACAAATGGCGTTAGAAGCGGGATTGTTGATTTTAGGAAAAGCGTGAATGAATCTATGTTTCTTTTCAGATTTGATAGAAGTTATGGCCTTCGCTGTTGCCTCTGTCGCTATCCCTCTACCTTGAAATGCCGGCAAAACACTCCAGCCTATCTCATAAATAGATTCTCCTTGCCAAGTCTGATCCCAATAGCCTACACTACCCACAACTTCTAGCTGCGGAAGCAGGAGGATCTTAAACATTCGTCCGGTTCCTTTTTGGGCGATTTCATAGTAGCGCTTATGACGAGAGAGGATTTTCTCCTCAGTTTCCGGACCTCCAAAATGCACGGTCATCTCCGGCGAATTTAATTGGCGAAGCAAACCCAGATCCCCGTCGTCCCAAAGCTTAATGATTACCTCTGGCATATTCCTTTGTTCCGTCATGTCACTCACCCCACTTTTTATATCCCCGACCTCATTAATATAATCGTGATTTACTATTCTCAGTCCAATCATACCAGAACATACATTCTTATACCATCAAAAATCATCGCTTACGCAAAACGATCTGAAGAACTCATGATGATAAGTAGGGCCATCTATATAAAAATGATTCCTATCGTAAATATTATTCATATTATTCAAGCGGACTGACGCATGCTAACATAAATGAATGGGAACTGATCTATCCTGTTCCCATATTCATTGTATATATTTTTGGGTATAGAGGAGAGCATTGATGTTACCAAGGTCAGCATTTCCATTACTTCTATTGAATATGTTTCTCGCCAATCTTAGCATGGGGCTCGTCATTCCGATCGTGCCGGAACTCCTTGAGATGTTTTCAGCAAGCGGACAAGCCGCCGGCTATCTCGTCTCTTGCTTCGGTTTGACTCAGTTTCTATTCTCACCCTTTGCAGGAAATTTGTCCGATCGATACGGTCGTAAACCGATGATCATCACAGGGTTGGTTTTGTTTGCAGTTTCTAATTTACTGGCGGCGTTTGCAGGCGATTTAACCTTATTATTCGTGTCGAGACTAATCGGCGGAATAGGGTCAGCCGCCCTGGTCCCTGCGATTATTGCTTATGTTGCGGATATTACAGAAGATGCCCAGCGCAGCAAGGCCATGTCGTGGTTAGGCGCATCGATGACATCGGGTTTTATTATCGGGCCGGGTGTAGGAGGATTGCTTGCGGAGTGGGGTATCAAAATGCCTTTCTTCGCTTCCGCATCCGTTGGACTGCTGGCGATGATATGCAGTATGTGGATGCTCCCCGAACCGCTGTCGCCTGATATCCGCCGCCTTCGCCAGTCTGTGCAGGAAAAGAAAGACAATATTTTTCGTCAAATTGGGCTTTCCGTACGCTCCCGTTATTTTATCTTGCTGCTTATTGTTTTCGCCATGACTTTTGGTCTAACGCATTTTGAAGCGATTTTTCCGCTTTTTGTGGTTCAGGGTTATGGCTTCACTACGCAGCAAATTGCCATTTTACTTACCGTTTGTTCTTTAATCGGCACGCTGAACCAAATCCTTCTGACCGACCGGATAACCCGCCGGTTTGGGGAAAAGCGGATTATCGTCGCCATGCTATTGTTATCTGCTCTCACTCTCGCATCCCTGCTTTTCTCAGGAAATTACTACTATGTCATGATTATCACCATGCTATTTTTTTCTTTCAATAATATTTTGCGTCCAACCATCAATACACTACTATCCAAAGAAGCTGGTGAGGAACAAGGATTCGTGGCAGGCATGAATAATGCCTATACGAGCCTTGGTACGATCTTTGGACCGTTACTCGCAGGTATTTTGTATGAAGTCCATATCGACTTGCCTTATCTATTTGGTGCATTCGTGCTGCTTGCAAGCAGCCTAGTCTCGGTAAGGAAATTGAATAAAACTTCGACATCCGCGTCTTCAGATCCGTTAACGGGCAGCATAAATCAATAGTCCCACCATCCCTTCAACCTAAGGAATAAATGGAGAACCATATATGTTCTTGTCCTGCGTTTTTGACAAGAACATATATCGTTAGTCCGGGATCACGCTCAACTCGTCTCTTCTCTCAAATCATGCTCCATGAAGAGAATATCTCGTTTCATTTCCTTCATGCCTTGTCTAGAAATCCGCCCCGTCTCGAACATGGATTGGATGTTGTCTCTCTCCAGCTGAATTCCGATCCGGGCCAGTTCCTGCATCGATATATCGAAATCTTTCCGGTTGTAGGTGTCCGATTCTTTTCTGGTCAGACGCAGCAGCGTATGTTCATATTGCAGAATCAGCGAGCTGACCGTCTCCATATCCGGCTGGCCTTCCGCAAGCAGAGCATTTAGCTGCTTAATGACATAAGCAATATTTTGAATTCTGAGCGTGGTTAATTCGGCGCGTCTTTCTCGGATGCTTAATTGGGCTGGATGCAGCATTCCGAACACTTCGATCCATTGCTTCACAGGGAAAAGCTCTTTTTTATAACGGACATCTCCTGTGTGCATAAATAACAGTTGGTTAATTCTATTAAGGTAGCTATACGCTGTGTATGGATTCACTTCTTTCTTTTGAAGCGAATGCAGCGTGTTCTCTCTTTCCCATTTCAGGATAGACAGGCCCACGGCTCGCTGTTCGTTATCTTTCTTTTCATCTTTCCTGAGCGATTTGATTCTGGAAGTATACGTATTAATGATCTGGGCCGTCGCCAGCCGATTCTGCTCTGTGGTCAGATCGTTTAATCCGTTAACCACATTCTTCAGAATCTCAATTTTTGCCTGAGTCTCCTCCTCTTCCTGCTCCGTTTGCGTTTCTTTCCCCAATATAAGCGGCAACAGATAGTTGGAGGCCAGAAGGGTCCACAGGATAACTCCAGCCGCAAGGAAAATGATCAGATCCCTGGCCGGAAATACGGTGCCATCATCAAGAAAAAACGGCAGCGACAACGTACTCGCCAGTGTGATCGTTCCCCGGACTCCCGATAGACTGAGGATAAGCGCCTGCTTGAGCCTGGTCTGCCAAGAGCTGCGCAATTTGTGCCTTGCGAAGATATCCATCAGGATCGCCCAGATAAAGCGCAAGCCAAGTACAGCCAAAGTCAGCAATAGGGTATACATAATTACCTTTGGATTCCCTATTTCCGTACTGTTCCAAATCGTCTGAATAATATCAGGAAGCTGCGTGCCGAGCAGAAGGAAAACCAGGCCGTTCAAAACAAAGATAATGACCGACCAGGTGCTTTTGGATACGACTCTCAGCTTGGCCACCTCGGGATTCATTTTCTTGTAATTGAAAGAATGGGCGATTCCCGCGGCGACGACGGCCAGGATACCGTTAACCCCTAATTCCTCGGCCGCCATAAAAATCACAAAGGGAGTCAGGATCTCAATCAGCATGTGGAGCGTGACATTCTCCATCCCCAGTTTCCGCAGCCATTTCACCACCCCATATTTTACAAGTGTGAGCAGCAGGCCCAATATCACACCACCAAGAGATATGGAAATAAAGCTGAGGCTGGCAGATTTGAAAGAGAACACGCCGGTGACCATAGCGGCTACGGCAAACTGAAATGAGACCAGCCCCGAAGCGTCATTGATTAAGGATTCTCCCTCGAGAATTTGCATCGTCCGGTGGGGGATTTTTACTTTCTGCTCCAGCGCACCCACGGCAACAGCGTCGGTAGGCGCCAGTGCGGCCGCCAGTGCAAAGGATGCCGCCAGCGGGATGACCGGGAGCAGCCAGTTCAGGAAATAACCCATCACGGCTACCGTTACGAACACTAGGCCCAGCGCCAGCAAAAGGATAGGCTTCTTCAGCTTCCAGAGCGCTTCTTTATCCGCATGCCTGCCATCATTGAACAGTAAAGGGGCAATGAACAGAAGCAAAAACAGGTCCGGATTTAATTTCAGTTCAAAGTGCAAGGGCAGCCAAGTAATCAGCATCCCCAGCACGATTTGAATAATAGGCACGGAGACCGATGGAATAAACCGGTTCACCAAATTGGATACAGCGACAGCCGTAAGCATCAGCAAAATAAATTCAAACAATTCCAAACGAATCTTACCTCCATAGATCTGCAATCAGCAGCTTTTCGTAAAAACAGGTTACTAACAACAATTCACCTTATTGTAAAATAAATTTATGAACTGGATGTGAATCGCTTTGCACTAGAGACCTGAGCCATATTCTATAGTTCCCATAGGTATTTTTATCGGAATGTCCGACAGCTTCATTAACACATCCTACTTTTCAATTTGTTATTCAGTGGGTCAGCATAAATACTCATGTTCTTGACTTATTGGGCTAACTATAGTTATTTCTTGTCCCTGGTTTTGATATGAAAATGTATCGTTAAAACACAAAAAGCCGAAGCTATGCGGCTTTTTGGTGCGTATGTTCTTATCGTTTTATACCGGTTGGTATGACCGGCTGCAATTTGGACGACCAACTGCTCGGTTTACGATTTGCACTTTAAGCTTTTTGCTAAATATCTCTTGACATGAGTTCTAATCGTACAGGAAAGGTATACCCCATGGACTCTAACAACAACATAGCATCCTTATTCTGTTCATTAACCAGCGTCTCAGCTTCGTTTCGACCGTTCTTCAGGTGATACTCAAAACCCTTTGTTATGAGAAACTTACCCAGCCCTTTATTACGCCATCGAGAAATGACGAATAATCGTTCAACTGCGCCAGTTTGCCAACACATCACGCTGCCTACAAGCTCATTACCTTCAAATGCAGAAATGGTATGTAACTCTGGACCACCCATCATCCATTCCAACATATTTACACTTCTGTATACAACACCTTGATAGAATTGATTTTCTAATTCGGTATATTTGATTCTTTCCTCTTTGAATTCCATCGGATGGAATATGACATGAACTCCGACAGGCGTGCTGACTTCAGGCATGGTTTTTTCAAGTGAACGTTTTGCTATGTAATAGGTTTGATAAGGGATAAAACCTTTCTCTTCATAAAATGCTCTGTCCCCATAAAAGTCTTTCCACGCAACCAACTTTGTCTTTTTGTTTGGATTACGCAGCTTTTGACAGGTAGTTATGAACGTTGGGTAAAGAGCCTCTCTCACCTCGTCCATGCGATTTGAAGCTAATTCATTCGTGGGCATCTCAATTTCGAATACATCATGATCATCTGCTATTCCATGTCGCAAGTAACCCACACAAATTAAATGACCATCCTCATTAAAAATACAACTCATCCTCTGATGATCGTAATCTTTATTGTACTTAAAAAGGATCCATGCTTTGTGACTTAAATTTTTAACGGTATCCTCTAATTCAGCACAATATGGACGAACTTGTAATGACATCCCAGTTCCCTCCCTGAAAGGTGTTTTTCCAATCGTAGCAAACGGAACTGCTTTAAACCTATATAAAAGATATTTCAGAATCATTTATTACACAAAAAGAAATCACATCCAGAGAACTGATGTGATTTCTGTCACCTATGCTTTTGAATAAATGATCTTTTTAATACTATCGTGGGAAAGACAGAATTGATCAGAAAGTTCATCGATCGTTGCACCTTCGATATATTGTTGACGTATGGTTTCATTTCTGAGACTCAAATGTTGTCGACTTCCTGAATTTTCGCCCCATTTCCTTCGTTGGCCTTCAGGAGTTGGGATGTAAACCATGCTTCCGTGGATGTATTTCTGTATTTCCTTTAAAAGTTCTTCTGGAAAAATGATATCTGCGTTTACATACTTCATGGTAGCTCTGCTCCTTAAAATGAAATGAAATTTAAGGGTGCAAAGCCTATCCTATAAACAATAATCACAAACGCTGATATGAAGGCGGTAAAATTAAATCATTCCTAGCTCCATACAAACAACCGCCGTTGTTTATAGATCAAGACTTTGCATGGAGCAGATCGTAGATTTACCCATCCTTTGAGACCTCACTTTCAAAAATCTCAGTGTCCAATTCTATTCTCAATATTACATTCGATAATATTTGAACTGATTCCTGCACCTCATGTAAATGTTTGGAACGATGCTGAACAGCCTCCTATTATTATTCTCGCTCCTTTGGCCAAGAGCCCTGTTGTTTACGAATGAATACAATTTGCCCTATATGGTATACGTTGTGCAAAATTTGACGAGACAGAACCCCGACATGTTCCTCTTCCAGCTGACTGTCATTCATTTGTGCCAGTGATTTTCGAAGATCTTCACAAATTTGGCGTGTTTCTGCCACGGTTGCCTCCCATTTTTCAGAATCTGCCGGGTCCCCGGTATCTCCAAATGTATTCTCTGCGAAGATAGCCTTCCATTTGGAACTTGGAGGTTCCCCGATATCTCCATATGTGATCTTGTGATTATATGTCTTTTTTCCAGGATTTGTGTCATTGAGTTGTCTAACAAGTAAGGCGTTGTAATAATTAAGATGATTCACAGTTTGCCAGATCGTATTCCCTCCACCAGGGGGTTGCCAGCTTGCATCTGCGGAATTTAAACCCTTAAGGGCAGATTCTATGGGTAAAAACCAGGTCTCGGTATCCCAAATAAAGTCATATTGCATGCGAAAAATATCCATCGGTTTTAGGTTCATTTGCCTGCTCACTCCAAGGTATTCATATTTAAGGTTCTCCAAACAAGATCACTATCGTCAGCTGTTCCTTTAAAACTTCTAGATTATTTTAATGCAAAACAATAAAAGGCATCAGCATTAGATTGGACTTCAGTCACTACTTAGACGTAAAAATTTTCCACTAGTTTCACTATCGTAAGCTCAAATTCATGTCGTACTATTATTTGCCTTTGTTGTAACGCTTCAAAGCTTGTCCCGCTTCGTCCCTATGGCTCCGACAGGAAATGCCTGTACACAGCAGTACCGTTCCAGATCCCGCAGCAGGGAAAAGTAAAACCGGCCGCAAGCAGCGGCCGGTTTTGCTTTGAACAGACTTAAAATCCGCCTTCTTTTTCAACGTATAAACTAAAAAATCGTATGAATTCATCAATCCCCAAATCGATATACAGCTCGGAACGCAAATTCATGAAGGTCGCCGAAACGCCGCCCTAGCAACTCATATCCCTCGGCTCCAGGGTGCAGGCCGTCCGTCAGATAGGCTTCATCTTCCGGGCCAAGCCAGTCCAGGCCATCCTGGTAGTAAATTTTTCGATCGCCCCGCTCTCGCAATAGCTCCACGGTCTCGCGGATGGCTTCACGCATCATGGGCAGAGTGAAGCCCAGCAAATTGAGCTCCGTTTCACGGATGGTGCCATATATCGGGGAAATGACAAGCAGCGGGGTCTCCCTATGCTTCTCGCGTATCGTCTTCAGCAGTCCAATCAGCAGCGGCTTGAACATGCGCGGGCTTACAGTGCCTGCGCCATAGATGTTCACGCCCACACATATGGAGATGAAATCGGCCGGCAAATCGCGAATGAGCCGCCCGATCATCGGTTCCATGTGGCAGCTGCCGGAGAAGCCGAGATTGGTCAAGCTGAAACCGCAGGCTTCGGCAGCAATGGCCGGCCAAGCGCGTGAGGGGCTGGAAGCCGCGACGCATTGGGTAATGGAGCTGCCGTAAGTGATCCATCGGGGCCGGGTGTCCGGCAGCGGGACTCCGACGTCTTGGGCGCCAATTCGCAGGCCGGTGACGGTCATTCCTATATTTTGCGGGAGCCAGATCTCCAGATCCTTGACTCCGCTTTGAAATCCACTGAACAAGGCATCTGTTGCTGCGCCGGGCAGGCGGAGCGTCTGGAACAATTCTCCCCCTACCAGGCAATCCATAGCGGCGGCATCCGCAAGCGGTTTGAACGATATCGCGACCTCTACGGCATCCGTGCGCAGCCGCAGGCGGATACCGGCGCAAATCTCCGCCTTGCCCCCGATCCCCTCCGGCGGATATAGGTCGTAATCCGTGTAAGGAATGCGCCACGGCTTGATTCCTTCCTCCCGGTGCTCCAGCGAAACGGCACCGTGAAACCACTCATCCGTCAAGGGAAGCTGCTTCACGGTGCATTCCCTTCTTTCTTGCGCCCTGTCTCCTCAGCCGGTATGAGATCCTCGCCCAGCCATACATCCTGCTCCAGTAGCCGCTGCTGAAGCTCGGCTACGGTAATGCCGCGCGAGCCGGTACCGTCTCGCAGCGCCAAAACAGCCGCCGTCCCCGCGGCCTGCCCCATGGAGAAGCAGTTCGGCATCACCCGCAGAGAGCCTTGGACCGCACGATCCGAGGACACGGAACGTCCGGCGACCCAAAGGTTGTCGATGCCGACCGGCAGCAGGATCCGGTACGGTACGCCGTGTGAAACTCCCGGAGGCAAATGGTTGAAGGTCATATCGCTTTTGCTGTTGGCGAGATGGATGTCGATGTAGTAGGCGTTCCGGGCAATGTCATCCGGAAAGGAGCGCGCAGCAAGGAAATCATCGACCGTTAGGATGTAGTCCCCTTCGATGCGCCGCGTCTCTCGAATGCCGAGCTGCTCTCCGCTCGCCACCATATGGGCGTGGTCAAAGCCCGGTACATAGCGGCGGAAGAATTGCAGCTGGCGCTCCGCCGTGCGGCGTCCTTCAATCGCCCCCCGCGTCAAATCTTCGGCAAGCGTTCCGTCGACGCCGAATACATGGCCGAAGTTGACGCCCACTAGATAGTCGCTGACCCAGGCAAGCCCGGAGATCGACTTGCGGCCCTCCGGCAGCGCTCCGTCCTTGATCGCCAGCTCCACCGTCTTGTGCAGCTGGCCCGTGTCCCCGCTCTCCTCCAGGAACCGTCTGAACTTCGAACGATCCACATTCGCAAGCAGATAGCACATGCTGCCAGGTTGTAGCTCGCCCGCTTCCCCGCCCTTCTGAAAAGGGACTCCCGCCAGCGCAGCGATATCCCCGTCTCCCGAACAATCGATGATATACCGGCAGGAAATGAAGGAACGTCCGGTTTTGTTGACGACAATGACACCTTCAACCGTTCTGCGATCCTCGGACAGTACGACATCGTAGACAAAGGTGTGATACAGCGGCGTGACGCCGCTTTCCAGAATGGCATCGTCATAGACCCGTTTCAGCACCTCGGGATCGATCGGTACCCAATCCAGCAGCTCTTGATATTCCTCACGGTACCCGGCGTCGCACGCCTGCTTCATCCGCTCCATCAGTTCAAGGCCGAGGCCGCGGATAATCGGCTTCCGCTTATCCGTAAAGGGGCAGAAGGCCGGGACGAGCGCAACGGTGCCCATGCCGCCAAGGAACCCTCGCTGCTCCACCAGCATCGTGCTTGCTCCGCCTCTCGCCGCGGCAATAGCCGCGGCGATGCCGGAAGCGCCGCCGCCGATGACCAGCACATCCACGCTCTGGGCAACCGGAATGCTGGCGGAAGGCAGCGTTATATGTCCATCATTCATAGTAAGCTCCTCCAAATCTGTATAGGTTTAGACTTTCCGATTCAGCTTATTTGACCGTACCTTCAAGACAAAGACGCAGCAGATCATCCACATGCGCGGTAGCCAGACATTCCACCGTATCGGCGGCGCCGTAGTAAATTTTGACTTCCCCGGATTCCTCCAAAATCATGCCTCCGGGAAAAATGACATCATTCCGGAAGCCCCCGTTGGTCTCATATTCTGCCTCAGGCGCGAGCAGCGGCGCCGCCGCCCTGCCGATGATCCGGCTGGGATCAGCTAAATCCAGCAGCATAATGCCGGCGGTATAGCGTTTCTTCCAGCTATCCTCCCAGCCGTTTTTCCCCCGGCTGCGGTCAAGGTCCACGGCATGGAACAGGGTCAGCCAGCCTTTGTCCGTTTTGACGGGCGGAGCGCCCGGGCCCACCTTGTCATTGGCATAGGCCACGTCTTCGACCGCCAGCATCAGCTTGGAGTTGCCCCAATATTTCAGGTCGGGCGAGTCGCTCATCCACATGTCAAAGCGTTCTCTGCCGCCCCGGCTGTATACGGGCATTGGACGTTCCAGCCGCACATATTTGCCCCCGATCCGTTCCGGGAACAATACCATATTACGGTTGTCCGGCAGCGACAGACTCAACACCTCGAAGGAGCTGAAATCTTCCGTTACGGCGATGCCGCCGCGCAGTCCATGCTTCGTATCTACCGCAAAGCACATATAGCATTGTTCGCCGATCACCGTCAGACGCGGATCATACACGCGGATGACCTCTTCATCATGCCACGACCAGCATGGACCCGGCTGAACCTCCCACTTTACTCCATCTTCGCTGAAGGCCAATCCGAGATTGGTTGTATGATGGGGGGCAACGATCCCCTTGCGTTCATCGCCGTAGTCATTGCGGAAGACCATCACATATTTGCCTTTAAATTTGGCGACCCCGGCATTAAAGACCATTGCCGGACCGTAAGGTACATCGCCTGGCGACAGAATTGGATTCGCTGAATACCGGGCGATCACCGGGCTGGAAACCAAGGGTCCCACTGTAAAGTCACTCATATGCATGCATAATACTCCTTTGTATAAGAGGATGTTCAAAAAGTCGTCTTCCCATGACGAAGCAGTTCGAGGAGTGGATTCGACGTCGAATCTTGAACTCAGCCGGAACTTCCGGTGCTCACGTACCCAAAACGTACGCTCCGCTCCTCAGTCCCTGGCTTCATCCAACTCAAGCGTTTTGAAAAAACGCACTTCGGAAGCATAAGCTTCGGTCCTGTAAACCCGACTTTTTGAACTCGCACTATAAGAAATTGAATCTAGCCTTTGACGGAACCCGCCGTCACCTGGATAAACGTCTTGTTTGCCAGAATATAGGCAATCAGCATCGGCAGTATCGACAAACATGCTCCCGCCATCATCAGATGGATCTGCATGGCCGCGGAAGATCCGTAGCGGAGATTCGCCAGCCCGACGGTAAGCGTCTGCAGCTGCGGATTGGTCATCGTGAACACGAGCGGCAGAATGTATTCGTTCCACGCATGCCGGAAGGCGAACAGCCCGGCCACGCCCAGACCCGGTGTTAGGAGCGGCAGGATGATCCGGAAGAAGGTGCGGATGAACCCGGAGCCGTCCACCATTGCCGCTTCATCAAGCTCGCGGGGAATGGCTTTGAAGAAGCCCTGCAGCATAAAAAACGTGCTGGAATGGGCGCTGATCAGAATCAGGATGACTCCCCACAGCGTGGTATTCAAGTGCAGTGCCACCATCAGGTCAAATTGCGGACGCAGCACAATGGCGCCGACGGATATAAACATCATCGATGCCTGCACCGTAACATACAGGGCTTTACCGGGAAAATCCCGCCGGTCCACTACATATGCCGCCATGGAAGCAACCAATAAAGTGCCTGCTGTAACCATAATGCTGACAAACACGCTGTTCCAGGTATAGCGGGCGAAATTAGCCTGCTTCCAGGCTTCCGCATAGTTGGCGAATTGCAGTTTGGCCGGCAGCAGGCTGCCGCCGGTCATCATTTCGGCGCCGGTCTTGAGAGAGCCGGATAATGTCATAAGCAGGGGAAACAAAGTCAGCATCGCCGTTGCCAATAAAAACAGCCACATGATCGTACGGGCCATAACTCTGCTTGCATGGCCGGAAATCGGGCGGGCAGCCAATTTCCCGCGCCCGTTCGGCTGTGGGGATAACATCTGTTCGTTCATTGATGGACCTCCTGTACGCTAATACACTTTGTTCATTTTACGGCTCAAGAAGAAATATAAGCCGGTGACCGCTCCGACGATTACTGCGCTTGCGAAGCCTACGGCACTGCCGTAACCAAGCTGCTGTGTTACGGGTGAACCCGTAGATACCGGGAACAGTAATTTGTACAGATACAAATACATGACCTCGGTTTTGCCGATCGGTCCGCCTTCCGTGATGACCATAATGCTCTCATAGCCTTTCAGGGAAGCGATAATCGCCAGCATCATGACCATCTGAGCAACCGGTGCCAGCATCGGAAGCGTGATGTTCCAGAATCGACTTCCGGCATTCGCGCCGTCAATGGCTGCGCTCTCGTACAAATCCTGCGGAATACTCTGCAGTCCGGCCAGGAACAGCAGCATATAATTACCGACCGCGCCCCATACCGCCACAAGAATGACCGTGAGCATCGCATGCTTCGGTCCGAGCCAGTCGATAGGCTGCGAAACGAGGTGCAGCTTCATCAGAACGGTGTTAACCATCCCGTTATAGGAATTGAAGATATTATAAAAAACAACGGATATGACTGCGGTACTGATGACCGTCGGCATAAAATAAATGCTCCGCAGCAGATTTCCACCCCGCAGCTTGCCGTTCAGAATGACTGCCAACAGCAGGGACAACGGCAGCGTCAGCAGCAGCTTGCCTCCGGCAAAGATAAAGGTATTACCCACTGATTCCCAGAACAACCCGTCGCGCATCAACCGCCGGAAATTGTCCAGGCCAATGAACAGCGCATCGCCGTAACCGGCATAATCATAGAACATATAGCGCAGCATCCAGAGCAGGGGATAGATGCCTAAAGCAGCAGTCAGAATGATGCTCGGGACCAGGAACAGAGAATTCTCCCCGAGCCGTTTCCATTTAAAGCTCATGATTCGTTCCTCCTTCCTTTTAAGTGCAAGGACTTCTTCAGGAAAAGCAAAGGGGCATCCGCCAAGAAGTGCGCGTCAGCCCCATCCTCCCTGTTATTTTCCCTGCGGTTTGCTTGGATCAAAAGCAGGGTCCGGTGTTACGGTAATCTCGCCTTTCTCCACGGCTTTGGACAAGGCTGCGTTGTATCTGGTGTTCAAATCCGCTGTGATCGCTTTCAAATCTCCCCCGCTGAGAATATATTTGAAGAAGGCATCCCCATAGTTGGAACCTTCCGGAGTAACGCTTGGCGAAGCGGGCCAGAGCGAGTCGTGTTCTCCGACCAGGAAACCTTCCATCCCATTGATCTCAGGGTTTTTAGCCTGTTCCACAATACTTGGCACAATGGCAATCCCGAAGCCTTTTTCATGATAGGTCTTCAAAATTTCGTCGCCGTACATATACTGCATAAATTTCCAGGCCGCGTCCTGGTGGTCCGACTTGGCGCTGATGCCGAGCCAGGTTCCGGCGGACACGATTTCGGAAGTTCCCTTGATCTGTCCGTCCAGCGTTGGGGCTAAGGCTCCCCCCCAATTGATTTCCGTCGGGAATTGATCCATGTACACGCCCGGCTCCGTCGAGAATGAAAGATACATGCCGATTTTACCTGCGGCGAATTGGGCGCGAAGCGGGTCGATGTCCAGCGTCTCCGCGCCGGGCAGAATGCTTCCGTCTTGATACATTTGCTTGAAGTATTCGACAACCTGCGAGTAAGGTGCGAAATCGAATTGGCCGGTTTTCGGATCGAAGCCAAGTCCCTGATAGCCGCTCAAGGAGAGAATCTCCCGGATGGAACGCTCGAACGCCGACTTCGGACTTTTGAAGTTCAACGCGAAGCCGTATATACCTTCGGATTTACCGGCCGCGGTAATTTTTTTGGCATCGTCGACCATTTCCTGCAGCGATGCCGGGGGATTCGCGATACCCGCTTTGGCAAAGAGATCCTTGTTGTAGACCAGACGCAAGGTAAGGCCGGTATTGGGCAAGGAGTACAGCTTGCCGTCAAAACGGTTGACATTGTCGAACACCAGGCTGCCGAACTCCGTTTTCATGTCATCGGTGAGATAACCGTCAATGGGTGCCAGGTACCCTTTTTTGACGAACTCGGCCGTGTTGCCGCTCTTCAGGCGCAGCAAATCCGGCGCCTGGTTGCTGGAAAAGGCGATGTCGACGCTTTGCGTGTAGTTCTCAGACATCACCGTCAATTCTACCTGAATATGGTCGCCGTTCGTCTCATTAAACTTGTTGATCAATTCCTTGATATACTCCTGGTCATGACGGTCATCAGTCCAGTATTTAAGCCTTACAGGCTCGCTGGCGCTGCCGCCCGTTTCAGCTGCGGGAGCCGCTGTGCCGCCGCCCGCCGCATCATTCGCCGTATCGCCATTGCCGTTGTTGCCGTTCCCACCGCAGCCTGCGATCCCGGCAGCCAGCATGAGGCTCAGGCTGAGACCTAACCATTTTTTTCGCATACGTTTTTCCCCTTTGATTAGCATTTATATTGTGAACTCGCCTTTTATTATAGATCTCTGTCCTCGAAAAAGGAGTGCGGCAGACTCACTCTCCAGGGACAGTATTCTATGGTCTGCACAGCACGAGCCTCATGCCTCCGGCCGGTCCGGGTGATAGCCCGCCCTGAACTCCGATGGCGTCTGACCGGTGCTCTTCTTGAACATCTCGCTGAAATATCTGCGCTCCTCGTAGCCTACTGCCGAAGCCACCTCCTGCACCTGCGCCCCCTCTACCAACAGCAGCTTCGCTTTATGGATGCGTTCCGAGGTCGTATACTGGGTGACCGTCATCCCGGTCACTTTCTTGAACAGGCTGGAAAAGTAGCTCGCGCTGAGATGAACATGGGCAGCGCATTCGCCTACGGTAATATCGTCGGACAGGCGGCTCTTGATATAGTCGATGGCTTCATAAATCACCCGCTGTCCTTCGGACAAGCTGTTCCGGCGTACCAGTTCGGCTCCCTCTGTGCATAAAGCAAGCAGTTGTCGCTGCAGAGAGGGCAGCGACACCCCCGCTGCCCCTTGAACCGCCCTGAATCTCTGGATCAGCGGCTGGATGTCCGGATACGGAACCATCTCGTAAAAGGTGCGAATGGCTGAAGCGGCCAGCTCATCGTACAAACTGAGGAGGTAATCCGGATTTTGCCGGGAGATCAGATTCTGCAGCGTTTCCGAAATCGCGGACAGAATGGCGCCCGTCCGGCCGACATTCCCGGAACGAAGGGCAAGCAGCAGCTCATCCTTGTACTCCAGCGCCAGCGGCTCCTGGCTTCCGCTCTGATGAATATCGTCGTACATAATGGCCGCATTGCCTTCGGTGAACAGGTGATGGGACAGCGCCCGATGAGCCTGGCGGTAGGAATCGGGCAGCTCGCTGATCTCCTCCACTCTGCCGCCGACCCCGACCGAAACCGTAAACTTGGTATACTGCTCAATATTCCGGCAGCACAACTCGGCAATTTCGATCGGACTGAACGGACCAGATACACCTGCAGCGTTCAGTACGGCCAGGTACCGGTCATGACGGGCGCGGAAAACGACGCTGCGCGCATAGTCGTCCAGTGTCTCCTGCATGATATTCAGCAGTGAGAAACGGATCAGCTCCATCTCGTGGATGGACAGCTCGGCAGCCTGCTCCTGGAAACGGTCAATTTCGATCAGCATCACTACGAAACCCTGAGGTTCCAGCTCAATATTCAGAAAATCCCACCGCCTCGAAGCCTCTTCCCATGAAGTGCGGTGGCTCACAAGCAGCGAAAAGTATTCCTGCCGCAGCACCGGCATGCTCTCGCGGAGCTTATTCTCCATTTCCCTCAGACTTAAGCGCTTGGACCTCTCTTCCATAATATCCGCCTTGGCCCGCAGCACCGTCGACATGATATCTTCCTCTGAAAAAGGCTTCACCACAAAATCAAACGCACCTAGCTGCACGGCCTGCTGTGCATATTCAAAGTCGGCATAGCCGCTGATCAAAATGACCTTGCAGCTGCGGTTCTCTTCCAAAACTGCGCGCAGCAGGCTCAGCCCGTCCATTCTCGGCATCCGGATATCGGTAATGATCAGATCCGGCCGCAGCTCATTGATCATCTTAAGCCCCTCTTCCCCGTTGTTCGATACCCCCGCGACCCGAATCCCCTGCTCTTCCCAGTTCATCGCGGTCAGCCCGTCCACCACGCTTTTGATATCGTCGATCATACAGAGAGTGACCGCCTTATGATTGCTCATCCGAATGCTCCCCCTTCTTAGGTAATGCAATCCGTACTTCCGTTCCGCGTTCCGGCGTACTGTCTACATGAATTTCCGCACTGTTCCCGTAATAGAGCTGTAGCCGCTGGATCAGATTGGACACGGCATACCCCTTCTCCGATTCGCGCCAAAAGAGTGCGCGCACTTGGGTCTGGTCCATGCCGCTGCCGTTATCGCGTACGGCAATCGTCCAGCGTTCCCCGTCTCCGGCAATCTCGATCTCGATCCAGCCGCCGTTCACCAGGTCGCGAAAACCATGCAGAATGCTGTTCTCTACCAGCGGCTGCAGAATGATTCGCGGAATCGAAAGCGAGGACAGCTCCGGTTCGCGGACATCAATGTCATAGGAGAACAACCCTTCATAGCAGCTTGCCTGCAGCTCAAGATACTGGCGCACATGCTCCAGTTCTTTCGTCAATGTCGTAATTTCCTGGCCGTTGTTCAGCCCGAGCTGGAACAGCCGGGAAAGCGACATGACCATTTTTTGCGAAGGTCCGACCTGCCTCAAATTCAGCTTCCAGTAAATGGTGTTCAGGGTGTTATACAGAAAATGGGGGTCCATCTGAGCCGATAGCGCCTTGATCTCCGCAGACCGCTTATGCGTCTGCGCCTCCGTGACCTCTTCAATCAACACCACGATCTGCTCCAGCATCCGGTTGAACCGGAAGCCCACCTGTGCCAGCTCATCTCCGCTGCCGCTCTCAAAACGGGCGGACAAATCATTGTTCTCCACCCGCTTCATCACTTTCAGCAGCCCTTGCAGCGGCTTCAGCAGATAGCGCGTAAACGCGCCGGAAATCAGCGTTGTTACGGTAAATGCCGTCAGAGCAATCCCGGCGATCAGCCATTTCACATATACCATGTCTTTCAGCACGCTGGCCTGAGACTGGATGGTGGTCATCGTCCAATCCGCTATGCCGAGTTGGGCATAATTGAGCAAATAAGCTTTGCCGTCCAGTTCAAAGGATTGGCTGCCTTCCGGGCGGTTCATCATATTCCTCAGATTCCCTAATTCTACCGCCTGCTGGACCAGCGGCTCCTTCCCAGGGTAAACCGTCTCTCCTTTTGCGTTCAGCAAAAAGCTCAACGCCCCTGTCCCGGTGTCTCCCTGCACCAGCTTGCGGAAGCCGTCCTCGCGGATATTCACGACAATATAGACATCACTGACCGGAATGTCAAAGATCGGCTCCAGAATTAGCGAGATGACCCGGTCTCTGCCGGAGAAGAGCATATCCTCATGGCCCTCCACCCAGAGGTTCTTTTTCTCCTTTTCGATGCGGTCATACAGAAAAGTATCCTCAAACGCGGTGAGCCGGTTGCGGTTCAAGGACGAAGGATAGAACTCGCCAATCGGCGTAGTCACGTAGATGGACTGGATCAGCGGCTCGGCAATCCGCGCCTGCGAGAAAACGTTGTCAAGATCGTTCAGATGCGTGTAATACTTGCTGGAGTCCCCGGAGGCGGCATCCTTCAGCATGTCGTGAAAAGGCTGGCTGATCATGAACGTCATCATAATCAGCATCAGCTTGTTCAGCTTCTCATCCACGATCTGCGCGGACCTGACCACCGTATCCTGCGTGAGCTTCAGCGCGTTTTTTTCCAGGGTGGCAGCCGAAATATAATAAGATAGCCCTCCGGTCATCAGCACGGAGAGCAGGATGACGGCTAGAAATGCGATTTTGAGTTTGTTGCGGAACGATTGCCTGCGAAGGTAGCCCAAGCTTCTTACGCCTCCCGTTATAGTCTCTATCCTTCGATTATGTCACTGGAAACCCCAACTCGACAATAAGCGACGCCAAGAATAAGTTAAAAAACGAAGCTGTCCCAAGCAGCCATTTTACGGCTGTTGGGGCAGCTCCTTCGTATGATCCCATTTACGCTGACCGACCTGTAGATCAGCTCTTTTGGATCGGCACAGAACGCTGGACTAGCTAAATCGGGGCAGGAGCCAGAACCACGGCATCATCAAAGGCTACACCTGCCGAGGTGGTCCGGAATCCTATTTTCCCTGCGGTTAATTCCGTTACAGGGTTGGTCCATTCCACTTTTAATTCTCCATCCACATAACATTTCATTGTGTTCCCTTGAACGGAAGCCTTCACCGTATACCACTGCTTCTCCTGAGCTGTGAACGGAGTACTGGATACGAGGGTCATGATATTGTCCACGGATCTGTACAATTCCAGCTTTTTAGCTGCGGAATTGATTCGGAACATATAGAAATGATCCGCATCTTGTACCCTGAATAGAATGCCTGCATTTGCATTGGTGATGGGCATTTTCACTTTGGCTTCATACGTATAATCCGTCCATGAATCCCCCGCGGTAATCAGCCCAGTGGCTGAAGCATTCTGGAACAAGGCTTTCGTCCCGTCTGCTGCCACACTCCAGGAACCGGAAGCAGACGTCCATCCTGCCGTATTCCCATCTTCAAAATCGTCGCTGAACCGGGTGACCGTAGGAATCGGATCCGTAGGCGTTTCATTCACATCCGTGACATGGATCGTAATAGTCTTCTCAACATACAGTCCGCCAGAATCTATGCTTCTCACCCGGATACTGTAGCTGTCTTTTACTTCGTAATCGGGCGTTACCGCAAGATACAGTTTGTTGTCAGATATCGTGAAGCTGCTGTTGTCCGTATCCCCGGCTCCTGCTGTCAGCATATAAGCGAATGTTTCTCCCGCATCAGGATCGGTCGTGGAAAAGGTGCCGACCATGCCTCCTGCAGTTGTGTTTTCAACTACGCTGTTATGCGAAAGCGCAACATCTTCAGGCGCTTTATTGATCGGTGAAACCATGACATCGTCAAAATGGACGCCCGCCGAGGTGGTCCGGAATCCGATCCCCCCTGCTGTCAATTCGGTTACAGGATTGGTCCATTCCATTATTAATTCTCCATCCACATAACAGGCAATCGTGTTCCCTTGTACAACCGCCTTAACCGTATACCACTGCTTCTCCTGGGCTGTGAACGGGGAACTGGCTATAGACGTCAATTGTCCATTCACGGATTTGTACAACTCCAGCTTTTGATTCGATGAATTGATTCGATACATATAATAATTGTTTGCATCCTTCACCCTGAAAACCATGCCTGCGTTTGCATTGGTGATGGGCATGCGCATCCTGGCCTCATACGCATAATCCGTCCATAAGCCACCGCTATTAGCGGTAATCAGGGATGTGGTTGTCTGGTTTCCGCTGGACAGCACTTTATTCGTGCCGTCTGTCGGTACGGTCCAGCCGCCGGTCACGGACGTCCAGCCCGCCGTATCTCCGTCTTCGAAATTGTCGCTGAACAGCGGCGGCTTGGAATTGGCAAAAAGGATGCCATTTACATGACTATTAGCGGTCGCATTCAAGTCGTTCAGGCTTGTTGCGAGCTTGCCTCCAACATAAACATCTGCGAACGTGACGCCGTTGACCATTCCGCCTTTGGCGTCATTTCCGGAAAGCCTGGATTTCTGGGATCCCGTCTCACGAACGTTGATGTTCTTGAATATTACATTGCTTACATCGCCGGAAGTACTGGTTGAAACCGCAAACCAATAATTCCCGAATTGATTGATACCGACTCGTTCGATATCGATATTTTCAAACGTAATGTTTTGGGCGTAACCTTCCTCCGGAAGCGTATTGTACTGGTAACCATGATCGATAAGCAAGGCTCTGGCGCTTTGATACACATACGAATTCCGGATGGTCACGCCGATCTGCGGCTGGGCTACTCCCATGCCGATCTTGAAAGCCGCGCATCTTGTCCATGCAAAAGCGTCATCGAAGACTACATTTTCCAAATGCTCAAGCGCGCCCGGCCACCCCTTGGACATCCCCGTTTGCAGCCAGGTTTTAGTCGAAAAAGTGTCATCATCCGATATTCCAATGGCATGTTTAACAAGCACGTCCTGACTCTCATTGATATCGATAACGTCATTCTCGATTTTGTATAAATCCTGGAATCCCTTGAGATTTTTTATGGTCACATTGTCGGAACGGACAACCATGAACGACCAGAAACCGCCATCCCGCAGTATTAAACCGTCAAACGTAAAATTTGTGGTTGCGATCGGAACCAGCAGGTTATTCAGGAACCCTTCATCTTTATTCGGCGCCGGCATCTTTCGCTCCCGCATCGCGATGCCTTTTCCATCAATGGTTCCCCGTCCCCGTATCGTGATATTGCTGGAGTCTACGGCCGTACGAATAAAATACGTGCCATCCGCATTTCGTGAATCCTTGCGAAAATCGATCACGTAGTCTTCACCCTTGCCCGTGCCGACAATGACAGCGCCTCCGGCCAGGTAAAAGGTCACATTGCTTTTTAGCGTCAGGTTCCCGCTTTTATAGACGCCGGCCGGGACGAATACAACGCCGCCGCCGGCTTGATTGGCGTCATCGATCGCCCGCTGAATCCCGTCCGATGCCATCAATGTCCCCGTGTTATCCGCGTTGTACGGCGACTCTGTCACATTATAGATACCGGCGCCTGTGGACGGAGGAATATCCGTCTCCAGGGGATCTGCTGCGATCACAATCTTCTTCAGGTTATTGATTTTGACGATCGCATAGGTTGAGGAAGAAAGCGAGAACGCCAGCTTGTTCCCGTTGACCGTACCCGCGATGTTTTTAGCCTGTGGACTGATAGAATAAGAGGTAATCGGCTCATTTACAGTAACTTCGATATGGACCGTGCCGGAAAAAGAAAACTCAGCGTAGTCATAGTCAGGCAGATAGCTGATTACAGGAACCGCTTCGTTACCCGCTTTCAATGAAAACACGCTGGATGCGGTATAGATGGATGGCATCGGGTAATTTTGAATCGTAGCCGGAGCACTGTCTGTCTGTGCCATAGATGACGGATCAGTGGCATCCGTCATATCCATTGAAGAAACTGTATAGCTCTCCATCTCGGTCGCATCCGCAATTATGGGTACAAATCCCGTGATCATAACGGCAAGCATGATCAACAGACTAACTGCTTTTCTTGTCATGGTAAGCATAAATACCTCCTCAAGATTAATGATGGCGAAAGCGCTAACATTTTTTTCGAAAACAAGCCACCCCATTTTATGCCGATTAAGTCCCCCTCCATTAAAACTTTTCACTGTCGAATTGGATTATAATCCCTGCACAAAAAGAAAGGAGTGGGGCAACCCCACTCTCCAGGGATACATTTTAATTGTTCTCCATGCACTTGGTAAATGTTGAATCCCGGACTTTTTCAGATTAGATATCAAGTTTACGAGTACCCATCCATTTTGCAATTTCAGGATCGTTATGTGAAAAGAAAAGGCTTTGTTTAGTATCAAGCAGTGCAATCAGCTCCATATCTTCTTGACTCAGTTTAAAATCAAAGATAGCGAAGTTCTCGATAATCCTTTCTTTACGTACAGATTTTGGTATCACAACAATGTCTCTTTGGGTCAACCAACGTAAAACCACCTGAGCAACAGATTTATTATACTTTTTGGCTATAGATACTAATTGTTCGTTTTGAAACATGTTGTTTTTTCCTTCAGCAAAAGGTCCCCAAGATTCGATTGTTACCTGGTTCGCTTTCATGAATTCGGCACTTTCAATCTGTTGGCAGAAAGGATGTGTTTCAACCTGGTTAACCGCAGGAATAATCACGTTATGAAGGATTAAATCAATCAGACGGTCATCCCGAAAATTACTGACGCCGATCGCCTTGATTTTTCCTTCACGGTACAATTCCTCCATGGCACGCCAAGAACCGTAAACGTCGCCAAACGGTTGATGAATTAAATACAAATCTAAATAATCCAGTTGAAGTCTTCTCAGCGAAGCTTCAAAAGCCTTTTTTGTACGGTCATAGCCTGCATCCTGAACAGCGAGTTTTGTTGTAATAAATAAATCCTCTCTTGACACACCACTAAGTTTTATTGCTCTCCCGACAGCTTCTTCATTCTGGTAGGAGGCTGCTGTATCAATAAGCCGATAGCCCGCTGATATGGCATCCTGAACACACTGTTCACATTGATCAAGATCTCGAATTTGATAGACGCCAAACCCAAGGATAGGCATTAAAACGCCATTGTTTAAAGTTACGAATTCCATAAGGTTTCCCCCTCTCGCATTTTTTTATTTTCCTACTCTATTGGCGTACTCAGCAGGGTAGCGATCACCTGAGATTGTAATTTTTCCAAGTGCATTGTTCAAATTATTGAGTTCTTCAACAGTAAATTTAACATCTGCTGCACCTAAGTTCTCACTTAAACGCTCTAATTTCCGTGTGCCGGGAATCGGAACAATCCATGGTTTCTGCGCAAGGACCCATGCCAATGCAATTTGAGGCGGCGTTACCTGTTTTTCAACGGCAATCTCACTTACTAGTTTTACTAGCACCTGATTCGCTTCAAGATTTTCCGGTTGAAAACGGGGAACAATATTACGGAAGTCAGAACTATCAAATCTAGCAGATTTATCAATTTTTCCAGTAAGGAATCCTTTTCCAAGAGGGCTGAATGGAACGAAACCAATTCCGAGTTCTTCCAGCGTAGGAAGAAGCTCTTCCTCAGGTTTCCTCCACATCATGGAGTACTCGCTTTGAACGGCGGAAAGGGGATGTACGGCATGAGCACGCCGAATTGTTGCAGCACCTGCTTCAGAAAGTCCCCAATATTTCACCTTGCCTTCTTTAATAAGGTCTTGCACGACTCCGGCTACTTCCTCAATCGGAACTTCTGGATCTACCCGATGTTGATAGTAAAGATCAATGGTTTCTACTTTTAGCCGTTTGAGGGAACCCTCAATAGATTGTCTAATGATCTTTGGGTTACTATTGAGTATTTGCTTGCCATTTTCCATTTGAATGCCAAACTTAGTCGCAATGGCAACTTGCCCTTTGAATGGAGCCAGTGCTTCACCCACTAATTCCTCATTTAGATAAGGTCCATACACTTCAGCAGTATCAAAGAATGTCACGCCCCAGTGAATTGCTTCATGAATCAGAGAAACCATCTCTTTTTTATCTGATGCTGGACCATACCCATGACTCATTCCCATACACCCCAGCCCAATAGCGGAAACTTCTAAACCAAGATTACCTAAAATACGCTTTTCCATGTTAAGGTCACCCTTTCGATTTAATTAGCTCATGAACATGACACCATGACTTGATCTTGAATGTTGGACATTCTGAATAGCATCTCCTTTAAACTGAAATCCAGTGGGGAAAACTAATGGCGTCGCATTGAATGTGGCTTTATTATGTATGATTTTATAAGATGACCGTTATCTCAATTGTCTTAAATGATTGCCTAATACTCTTATTGCCATTAACATACCGATGTGGTTGATCTATAATCGACATCAGAAGAAGCAATCATTTATAGGGAGGAAGTTATGTCTGAGGAACTGCGAGAGCGTCAAAACGAGCTATCTAGGCTGATTGAGATTCATTCGCTCCAAAACGGAGCATTGAAAAGCGAAATTCCTTCTTTATCATTCATTCGTTACGATCGTGTATCCGAGCCTGGTTATGGTGTATATAACCCTTCCTTTTGTCTGATTACGCAAGGGTCTAAGGAGGTATTCCTAGCGGATGAGCGTTTCGAATACGGCCCTTCCAATTACCTTATTACATCGATGAACGTTCCTGTGGTTGGGAAGCTCATTACAGCTTCACCGGACGCCCCGTTTTTAAGCATAAAGCTTGAGTTTACGCATCATGAAATTTTGGAAGTATTGAATCAAGCCCCTGTTCGAGTACGACCAAAAGAAACTGCAGCACGGGCTTTATTTGTCGGCCAAATCGAATCGCCGCTCTTAGATGCTTCCCTCCGGTAAGTCCAATTGCTGGATCATCCAACAGATATTCCTTATCTTGCTCCATTTATTAAAAAGGAAATCATTTATCGGTTGCTTCAAGGACCGTTCGGGTTTTCCTTGGCACAAATCGCGTTGGAAGGAAGCAACGTATACCGAATCCGGGACGCGATCAACCAAATTCTTCATCATTTTGACCAGCCTCTTCGTGTAGAAGAACTTGCCGATATGGCGAAAATGAGCATCTCCTCCTTTCATCGCAACTTCAAAGAAATCACGGCGATGAGTCCTCTCCAATTTCAGAAACAGCTTCGATTACAAGAAGCCCGGCGACTTCTGTTAACCGAATCAGCGGATGCTTCCGAAGTTGCCTTCCGGGTTGGTTATGAAAGTCCTTCGCAATTTAGCCGGGAGTACTCCCGAATGTTTGGAGCTCCACCAAAAGCAGATATAAAAAATCTGAAGGAGACCTTTGACCAAGAAAAAAACATCGTCTTTTAAAGACGATGCTTTTTCTTATGAATCATAAATTTAGTTACTCATCCCACCTGGAATGAAGCACATGTTGGCAAAAATTAGGCCGTTTATAACCCGGCAGAAACAGCTCGCATACATCTGCGTTAATCGTTCCGTAGGTCGTTTCCGGTTTATGCTTAAAGCCTTCCAAGAAAGCGCGCAGGATGTTGTGCTTAAATCGGTTGCGCGGGAAGGCATCAACGACTTGCCTGCGAGTTTCTTCCGAGATCAGGTCGAAGTTTTTCCCTACGACGTCATAACCGACGCCAAAATTCATCAGAGCCGCCTCGGTTTCTTTATACTCAACGATTCCGGTCGTCGTATGCAGGGCCACGGCATCCCATACCAGCCGGATCGATTCCTCCGGGACGCCTCGACTTTGCAGGAAATCGCGAGCGGCATTTGCGCCGTCGACTTCAAACCGCTTGTCCGGACTGCGGAATGCAGGCGTCAGGCCTAAATCGTGGAAAAGAGAACTGATATAAAGCAATTCCGGATCATACTTCAATTGATGCTGATTACCGTTGATCGCCGCGAAAAGAAATACCCGGTTCGAATGGTTCCACAGTAATTCATCGGCATGTTCCCGCAATAATTCAGCCGCCTCTAAGGCCAGTTTGCTATCGGGTATTTTAATATCCGCGATTGACATTGACATCGCTAAAAGCCCCCTATTTATGTCGTTAAACTTATACTAGGGTTTCATTCATTGGAGATCAATGCGGGTGTTTCTATGATCATGATCGATCAAATCAATGATCTCCTGCCCACTTCCAGTATCCCCTTAAGCTAATCTGAATATTCCAGCGCGCGCTTTTTCTTCTTATTCATTTGATCCAGCACATTTCGAAATGCTCTCTCGATATTTACCTGGAGTAATGCCTTCTATCTTCTTGAAAACCCGAATGAAAACGCTGTCGCTCGTATAACCAACCATCTTGGCAATCTGTGCGTTGGTCAGCCCAGGATCCGACATCAGTTCCTTTGCGTGATCCATGCGTACGACCGTTAGATAGTCGTTCAGGTTCCGTCCGCTCATCTTTTTGAAAAATTGTGAAATATATTGGGGCGTAATCTGCAAGTGTTCAGATAATAAATTTAAGCTCATATTTGGATCCGCGTGATTCGCTTGAATGCATTCTTGAATTTGCAGAAGGAGCTGTTCGCTATGGTCGCTCCGTTCCAGTTTGAACGATTCGGCGGCCGATAAATAAAGGTCCTTCGCTTTTTCAAACATTTCACCGGTTGTTTTACAGGATAGCAGGAAACGCACAGGGTGTATGTCACCTTCTGTAAGCCTCCGGTAGGCCAGAGTATCCGAAGTCATGATACGCAGCAGGGTACTGGCAAGACTGAATAATAGGCATCTCCCAAGTTCCGGAGTTATGGAATCGTCGCTAAAGTTTCTATCGAACAGCTGTTTAAGCAGCAGGACAACTTGCTCTTTGTTGCCGCCTCGAACACAGTTGATTAACTGCAGCTCGGTTTCGACGGGGTAATAATATTGCAGCTTGTGCTGGCGAATATCATGATAGTAAAAGATCGACATCTGTCCATTTACCATCCTGTACTCCAAGGCGGCAGCCGCTTCCAAATAAGCTTCTCCAATCTGATGCTGGCCCTTATGAACGCCGCTTACGGCTATGCTGATCTCCAGCTTGAACCTAGTCTCCAGAATACGATGCAGTTCGGAGACGATGTCCTTAACTCGGCAAGTCGGATGACCCAACTGATCCGGCATGAGATTAACAAGCAGGGCCAGCCGGTCTTTCTCCAAGTCTATTGTATGTATCGTATGCCATTCGTAGATTGAATCTTCAGCCAGATTGGAGATGATAAATCGCACCAATGCCCATTGTTTTTCGCTTTGGTTTGGTGCGAACCGGGTCAAATCGTCCACTTGAATGAGAATAACGACAAAATGAGGAAACGGAAACTGGATGCCCATAAATTCCAGCGATTGTTTCATTTGCTCCGGGGGCTCAAAATAGCCTTGAAGCACACGATGCAAATAATTAGAACGAAGTAAGGGCAGTTGTTGAGTCAGTTTGTTTTTAATATGCCTTTCTTCATCCCAGGAAATCTTCATCATTTCCAGGATGTAGTCAACTTCATTCACAGCAGGTTTACGTGGATGGGACTTTCCGGCCGATATCGCCTCTACAATTCTTTTGATTGGAAAATAATTTTTATACGTGATTCCATATGCAGCTGCGCTCCCTACAAGGATGCATAACAAGAGGACCCAGAGCGCGAGATGCTCCATTTGTTTCATCTTATGCAGATATAGATTCAAAGGCATCACATCAATATAGTACCATCCGACTTGTCCCGAGGTGGTGAATGATACCATTACATCTTGACCGTTCAAATTGGTATTGAGTAAACCGGAATTAGACTTCAGTTCATTCAATATGGAGTTTGATAAAGGAGTTGCGCCGGGTGTACTGCTGATGAGCTCATGATTCTGGTTCACGATATAAACGGAACTCCCGTTTGCGAACTCGATTTTTCGTGTCATTTCGTGAATTTTGGTTTCATCGATCAGAACGATTAGACTCCCTTTAATCGTGGAGGTGTCTTCGACAGGCAGCGATTGCATAAAGGTAATCACTTTCATAGGGTCATTCTTCAGACTGCCGTTTCGCTGTAAGGTGGAAGCCGGCAGGTAAGTTTGACTATGGTAGCTGATCATCTGCTTACGCCATTCTTCATAGGTAAGATGATCAAAGCTGTAATATTTATCGTAAAAGTTGTGCGAATCGGCCACGAGGTTCGGTTTGATCACAGAATCACTACGATCTAAAAAAATATAGAAGTCGTACACAAAATTGTTGGTCATGTTCGAATACATTTTCAAATAATCTCTTGAAAACTGGACCAAATGATATCGTTCGGATAAGTCTTTGTTTTCCGTATCCAATAAATACCGCAGCTTAGGATTGAGTATAATTTGATTGGATAAATGTTCAATATCTTTAAGATTGCTGTCTATATTAAGACGCATTTGCTCCAGCATGCCGAGATTGGAGCGTTCCGCATTTGCTTTCATGATATGTTCAATATTGGCATAGAAAACAAACCAGATGATGATGGGAAGCAGGAGCAGAAGACAATTGGATACGAGCATCCTGATGAATAGGCTTCTTCTTTTGCTTCCGGCATTCTTTTTTCGGATGATTGAAAACATTGCGATCCTCCTAGTATAGAAAAGCTTGCTCAATCCCTATAATTCGGGAAGAGCAAGCTTACTCCCTTCGTTGGATGACCGATTCGTGTGACGATCATTCTTTTAACGCACCGATCAGGACACCGTGCACAAAATACTTTTGCAGAAACGGATACAGGCATAATATCGGGAGTGTGGATATGATAATCGTCGCATATTTGATCGTGATCCCGATGTCCAACCGATCTGAGGCTGCTGCATCGGTCGTCATGCTGTCCGTACTGTTCGAGATCAGAATTTCACGGAGCACTAGCTGCAGGGGAAATAACTCCCGATCACGCAAATAAATCAATGCGCTAAAGTACGAATTCCAATGTCCTACCGCATACCACAAAATCATGACGGCAATAACGGGCATCGAGAGAGGAACAATAATCCTGCTCATAATGGTCCAGTCATTCGCTCCGTCGATCCGCGCGGATTCCTCCAGACTTACGGGTACCGCTTGAAATGCGGTTCGCATAATAATTAAGTTAAATGAACTGACAGCCCCAGGCAAGAGAAGTGCCCAAGGCGTATCCAGCATGCCGAGACTGTTAATCAGCAGAAAAGTTGGTATGAGCCCCCCATTGAACACCATCGTGATCACGATGATGAACATGATGGAATTGTTGAAATAGACGTTGCGGCGAGAAAGGGCATAGGCTCCAAGCGTTGTCATGAATAAGTTGATTGCTGTACCGCCAGCGACATAAAAAATAGTGTTTCGGTAACCGGTCAGTATCATGGGATTATTCATTACGGCTTTATATGCCTCCAAGTTAAATCCGGTAGGGTAAAACAGCATGCCGCGAAATCGGGCCATTTCTGCAGGATCGCTCAAAGAGGCGAATAATACGTAAAGGAACGGGTAAAGCGTGACGAAGCAAAGCAGAATCATGAAGCATGTATTGACGCCGGCAAATATCCATTCACCCAGGCTGCGTTTGTAAAGCATACCGTTCCTCCTTTTACCATAATTTATGTTCACTCACTCGTTTGCTAATGGAATTGGCGAGTACGATCAGAATGAAGCTGATGACCGAATTGAACAGCCCAACGGCAGCGGTATAACCGAAATCGGCTCCAAGGATACCTTTCCTGTATACATAGGTGGAGATGACATCGGCGGTCTCATAGGTTATCGGATTGTACATTAGGATAATTTTCTCACTCCCGACGGAAAGCATGGATCCAATATTGAGGATGAGCATGATCACAATGGTTGGCATAATTCCGGTTAAGGTAATATGCAAGGTTTGTTTCCATCGTCCTGCTCCGTCAATCCGGGCCGCATCATAAAGCGTCGGATCGATATTGGCAATGGATGCGAGATAGATGATAGAGCCCCATCCGATTCCCTGCCAGATGCCCGAGGAAATGTACATGAACCGAAACCAACCCGGCTCCTGCATGAAGGCAATCGGTTTAAGTCCAATCATGGAGAGAAGGTTATTAACCAGACCGTCGCGCGCAAAGAAATCGATCATCATCCCTACCACAACGACGATGGAGATAAAGTGCGGGAGATAGCTTATCGTCTGTACGATCCGTTTAAAAAAGCCCTTGCGAATTTCATTCAGCAGTAACGCAAGGATAATCGAAGCGGGAAATGCAAACAGCAATTCATAAATATTGATCAACAAGGTATTCCGAATCAGTCTCCAAAAATAGTAATTTCCAAAAAAGCTTTTAAAATGGTCGAAACCAACCCACGGACTTCCCCAAATTCCGTCTGCAAGCCCGTAATCTTTAAAAGCAATTTGCAGACCATACATAGGTCCGTAATGAAAAACGATATAATAGGCAAGAACGGGCAGCAGTAAAAGATAAATGTAGCGGTTCCGGATGATGTCCCTTTTAATCATGCTCCATTTCGTGTCTGCCCGGTTCCCCGTTGCCGTCGTTACGATATTTCCCTGCACATTAGGCATGGCTTACTCCTTCTTTGAACACTGGTGAACGGCAAGCCACTAGCTTTCCGTCACCAGTTTAGTAGGCATTTTAGCGGTTGTTGTAGCGTTCCAATCCGGATTGCTGCATTTTGATCGCTTCATCGATTCCCATGCTTTTCAATGTAGCGACATACTCATCGAACTTATTTAACGATTCTGAGCCCATAATGAATTTAACGATCATTTCATTTTTGTATGTGTCAATATCGTTCATGATCGAGGCATATCGGCTATTGTCTTCCCTGGCGATGGTGATCGGAGGCATTCTATTTTCATTCGAAGGTTCTGCCCAGACTGTTAAAGCCTCTTGCTGCTCCGGTCTGGCCGCATATTGCTCCATATAGCGTACATCCTGCAAGAACGGACCGGCATCAGCGGACAAGACATGCTTTTTAAGGGATTGGGCAAGCGGCAATCCATCCGGATTTTTCATGACGGAGTCCGTGTACTTCGGATAACCGTTATCCATCGTATAGGATACGCCTTCTTTACCGAAGTTCATGATCATTCGTCCTTCTTCACTATAGAAGTAATCGAAGAATTTTACGGTTTCTGCGACGTGCTTGTTGCTTCCGGTAATCGCAGTGAAGATGCCTACAATCTGATTATCCATTTGACCGAATATCGGTTTATCGCCAGATTTTAATGTCGGATAGGGTGTGGCAACAAGCTTGAATTGCGGTTCCTTAGGCTCCATTAAATCCATAAACCTGCCCAAGCCACCGCCTACAGCCATAACAGCCGCACCGACCTGATCGCCTGTCATTTTGGCATCGTACATTTTGCTGTCATTGGCTGCAAAGTCTTTGTCCAGCAGGCCCTCGTTGTACCAACGGTTCATGGTTTCCAGGTATTGCTTATATTCAGGTTGAATGGGGCCATATTTGACCGTATTTCCTTCGTGATAGAAGCCGTTCGGGATTCCAAAAACGCCAGTAAAAGCAAGCTCGCCTGCTCCGATCATGATCGGAATCTCATCCGCTTTTCCGTTGCCGTTGGGATCTTTTTCTTTAAACGCTTTCAAAACCGTGTACCATTCGTCGATGGTTTTAGGAATAGGCAAACCCAACTTGTCCAACCAATCTTTACGTATAACCGGGCCGTCGTGGGTTTGCAGTTTTCTAACGGGGCGGATGAACGGGAAGCCGATGATATCACCTTTGTCAGTAGAGGCTTGCCTTCTCCATTCCGGGTTCTCGTCCAGCAGCTTTTTGAAGTTAGGCGCATCATCCAAATAGTCGTTTAATGGAATGATCTTACCATCCTGAATCGCTTTTTGTGCGCCTCCCGGATAATTATTCCACGAATACTCAACGACGTCTGGCAGCGATTTCGAGGCCATCATCAAGTTGAATTGTTCACCGCCTTGGCCTTGGGCCGGGTGTTGGTAATCGATTGTGACACCGGTGTTTTTTTCGATTTCTTTAATAGCGGTAATCTCTCCATAGCTCTTCATAATGGCCGCTGCGTCCTTATGCATCTCTTTCCAATATGATAAGTGGCTCAAAGGTTGGGTTGACTCAGCGGATTTCGTACTCCCCTTTGGCATCTCATCACTGCTGCAGCCGGCTATCGCTGTGGCGGCTAGCCCCAAACATAAAACGGGCACAAGCTTATTGATTATTTTCCTGCTCATCTGCATAAATCGTAGCTCCTCCTCAAATTTAGATGTGCTTTTGCCATATCCAGCATAAAGGATCGTTGTTTTTTCCGAAATCGCACAAAATCAGAAAAGGGTTGCCGTTATTAAGATCATGTACTGGCGAAAATAAAACTAAGTCGACCATATTAAAGAATGGAGACCTTGAAGAATGATTTGATGACACAAAACATGAAATAAAAAAAGCCTGAATATCAAGCTTTGCTCAGTGCCTTCCGCAGATTGAAAAGTATTGAATTTTGCGATGATTTGTTCTAAAACATACAAAACAAGCCGAAGTTCGTCAACCTCACTTTCGGCTTGTTTTATTTCATGGTTTTAATTGTGTGGGTATTATAGATTGCTGTATCAGGAGAGGATGTCAAAGGATTATGCGTTGACCATGCCCAGGGAATAACTCGGTTTCGTTTGTACTTCTTAATCGTGACCAACTTGTAACAACCTGCTCATTAGAATGGTTACTGAAGGGCAAATCACCCGTAAAAATACCCAACCCATCGATAACAATACTTATGGAATCATCCGAGTGACCTGGTGTATGAAGAATATATCCGGGAATCCCAAATTTTTTAAAGAAGATGGCTTTATCATTTTCATTGATTATATTATGGGCTTCCACTCTTATTTCTTTTGGAGAACTTTTTCATGGACTCATTTGCAGATTTAAGAAAACCTTCAACTCTATGCCCTTTTTTTGAGCTTGCTGCACTATATTCTGCATAGACTCCCCCCTTCGTGAATGATTATCGAAAGGATCTGAATCGACTCCCTCTGAATCCATTTTAAAGGTTGACGCAGCGTAAAGGTCAAGAACCCGTTAGCTTCTTAGCATGGTATTTTGAATAAATTCCTTTATTGCCACTGCGACTTGCTCAGGCTGTTCTTCCGCTGAAAAATGCCCGCAATTCTCGATGACCTTGGCATGGATATTTTGCAGGCCGTTTTCTCTAAATCCAGCAAGATATTTTTCAATATTGGTGCGTTCATCCGATCCTCGCAAGTAAAGAACCGGCGTTGACACGATATCATTTTTTGACGCGGCATTATCTTTTTCATCTTCCTGGAAACTTCTGTATAAATCAAACCCTGCTTTCAATGCGTCTAAACGGGAATAGGCATCGGCATATGATTTCCTGCGAGCATCACTCAATTTTTTGCCTTTTCCGGCTAACACATCATAGAAATAGGAGAAATAAGGAAGTTCTTTACCTGAAATCAGTATCTCCGGCAATTCAGGTACGTTATGAAATGCAAAATGCCAGATATAAGGATTACTTTTCACTTCGTTCCATGGATCAACACCAGGAATGGCGACATTCATAATTACCGCGCGCGAAAGCCTGTCAGAAAAGCTCTTCAGGAAGGCATACGCCACCTGGCCTCCGGCATCACACCCTACTAAAGTGACATCGTACAAAATCATACAATCCATAACCCCTCGAACATACTCTGCTATATTGCGTTTGCTGTATGACTGCAAAGGAATTACTGAATTCCCGATACCGGGAATGTCGATAGCGATAACATGGTACTCATCGGCCAACCTATTCATCACTTCTTCAAATTCCAGCCAACAGGTCGGCCAACCGTGAATAAAAAACACCGTCGGCTTTGATAAGGAACCGGCTTCGACCACATGGATCGGGACTTCTTTGACAATAACTTCCCTGTGTGTAAACAAACCTTATCACTCCTTTTAAATTATCTGATCACCTCACGATCATAGCATTCAAAAGTTGACAACGGATTGTCATGGTATTACGCCGTTGCGGCGGTGATATGAAACATATGGATCAAATCGTCGAGCACTGCGTAACTTACCGAATGTATCTCCATGAAATCACAAAGGTTTAACGAGGTTCATTTTCGGCGGGATATACCCAAGCTGCCTGCCCATTTTTACAATCTGTCCTCTATGATGAAATTCGTGGGTGATGGTATGCGTAAAAAGCCATAATTCGGTTAACTCTACGCTGTCACTCTGCCAAGATGCTTGAATGGCAGGATCCCATTTATTTTTAAATTCATTCAGAAATTCATGAACCAGCGCGTCCGTTTCCTTAAACACTTCACGCATTTCCTGTACATTGTCAACGGATTCCGGTTTTATATTGGGAAGTGATTTTCCAAGGGCACGACTCCCCAGCCATACCCTATAACAATCGGCTACATGAGCATGCAGACTGCGGATAGAAACTCCGCCTAAGGTTTCAACTTCTTTAACATAATCAGTGGGGGACATCATTTCGCAATAACGAAATAATGGTTCCCTAGTGCGTTGGACCAATTCATACTGGCTTTCAAATATATCCATCTTCTCGCTCCCTTTTGGACATTCATTGATCCGCCTTCCCCGGCGGCATAGAATTTTTTTCTGTTAAGTTCGGAATAACGACCTCTAATATAGACTTAACAGATCTATAATAACTATTATTCTTCATCACTTCAAGGATAAAGATCAGAGCAAGCTTCGCTCTTAAATCGACCGTATATAGAAAACACCTCCTCATCCTAAGTGGGCTACTTGCTAACCACAATTTAGCGATGAAGAGGTGTTTCTATCAGGAGACGGTATTCACTTTTTGGATATGAATGTACACAAGCAGCTTCTTATTTCATGTCCTGCCAGCTTTTGAAATCGTGAATAGCGAAGCCGGCGTAGCTTGCATAGTGCGCCAATTGATTATGGGCGGACTGCAGCTCTTTGTCCATCACATCGCTGCTCATGGAATAGAATGATACACGCGGACCCTCATTGCTTTTAACCGTTTCTACAGCAATAACAATCTTCTTGTTCAGCGTGGAGGCTTCTCTCAGCATGGCCTGCGCATTTTCCACAATTCCATTGCCGCCTAACGCATGATTCCGATAATTCATGATGACGAGGGAATCGAACTTCTCCAGCATCCATGCGCTCATGCTGTAATTCTTCCCCGGTACTTTAATCGTATTCAGCCAATACGGAACGTCGATCGCAATTTTCAAGTCGCTCCCTTTAGTCTCGTTCTCGATCAGTCTCAAATTGTCCATCCAGCTTTCAAGGAGCTTCTTATTGTCCGTCGTCCATTCGCTTAGCCCATAAGGTTCAATATCGAAATGCAGTCCCGCAAAGCTCGCTTCCGGGCCAACAGAGGAATTATAGCTTTTAACCCACGCTATAAATTTTTGAATATCCTCCTGCGCAGACTTCTTGGCCCATTCGGGACGACCCTCAAGTGCCTCCACTTGGATTCCTTCGCCCTTGGCTTTTCGAATAAAACTCTCATACATTGCCGGATCTAGATCTACATCAACTTGAAGGTAAATCGATGTTACACCTTTTATTCTTGCGAAGTTTATAATTTTATCTTGATCCTGTTTCAGGATGTAACTGTCCCATATCCATGTTCCTTTCGGAACACGGGCCACTGAAGACATGATGCTCACCTGATTGCGCGTGGGCTGCCAATCCACAATGGAGTGCAAGGCTTCACTGATAAAGCGCAGTGGAACCATCGTGCGGCCATTTTTAAGCACCGCCGCCCCCTCAAAATCCACTCTTTTTCCATTCACCAGTGCATAATTATGGCCAATCACCAAAATAATGATGTCACGGTTAAGCGAGATCGTGATTTGTTTTAAATTTCCGTTCCATTTCGTAGTAGCTCCAAGCTTGTCGGATACAAAAGCAAGTGGAACCATCGTAAGGTTGGATTTCTGATCGACGTAGGGGTGCCCATCTGGGAATTGCACTTCACGCCCATCCACGGATACATGGACTTCAGAAGCGTAGATCGCGGGGGTAAACGCAGCTAAACTAAGGATGATAGCTAGCGTGCATACTAACAATTTTCTCATAGGTGACTTCCTTATCTTATTAAATTTGTTCTTTGTTCTTTACGTCCCTGTGCACGCATTGTCGCACAATGAAATTATACGGTATGTAATAATTGGTAACAAGCTCAACAGGTCAATCGATGTTCGGAATTACTTTATTTATTATAGAGGGCAAAAAAGGAGTGGCACAAAGTTCCAATTTCTACTTTGTGCCACTCCTTAATAAGCCTCCTATTTATTTTACGCTGATGGGTAGTGGTGCATTAGGCGCTACCAGTTTCTGTTCGCGCATTTCGTCCCAGAATGCTGCCGGAATCACTGTGTTCAATGCAGCTTTGTCTTCAGCAATTCGTTCAGGTCGACTAGCACCAGGAACGACAGCAGCAACTGCCGGATTAGCCAGTGAAAATTGTAAAGCAGCAGCCTTGATGCTGATTTGATGGCGATCTGCAATATTTTTGATTTTCTCAACTTTTGCAATAATTTCTGGTGACGCTTTTTGATATTCAAAGTGGGTACCTCCAGCAAGAACACCCGAACTATATGGACCACCTACGACAATGTCCATATGATGTTTTTCAGCTGCAGGCATGACTCGTTGTAACGCACGCTCATGGTCTAATAATGTGTAACGACCGGCCAGCAAGGATACATCTGGTTTTGCTTCTTCCAATTCCAGCATGAGTTCAATCGATTCTACTCGGTTTACTCCGAGTCCCCAACCCTTAATAACTCCTTCTTCACGTAAACGTGTGAGCGCACGGAATGCCCCAGTTCGGGCAATCTCAAAATGCGAAATCCACTCATCCCCATAAAAGTCCTGCGCTAAATCATGAATATAAACAAAGTCCAGACGATCGGTTTTTAAACGTTTCAAACTCTGCTCGATCGAGCGAAGGGTTGCATCCGCGCTGTAGTCATTAATCATTTTATTTTTACGGCCGAATTCGAACAATCCCCCTTTTTCTCCTAAATCCCGTACAGAAGGATCTTCCAATTCATCTGAAATAGTTCGACCAACTTTTGTGCTTAAAACATATTCATCACGATTTCTTTTCGACAGTGCTTCACCAAGACGGATCTCGGCCAAGCCGGAACCATAAAGTGGAGCTGTATCAAAGTAACGAATACCACTCTCCCAAGCAGCATCCACGGTTGCCATTGCTTCTTCTTCGGGGATATTGCGGTACATATTCCCAAGTGGTGCCGTGCCAAAACCAATTTTTCCTTGCAGTATATTTCTCATCTATGATGTCCTCCTAAAATATATATATAATTTCCCAGTGTATAAATATGGATATAAGTGACTATTTAAATCAACAAATGTTATTTCATCGGCTGACAACAATTGATTATGAAGCATCTACACATAAAATAGAAGTACGCACTTTGAAGTACTATAGGAACTAAAAAGTGTCCTACCCAATAAAAAGCTCCACAAAATCTCACCTTTGTTACATTGAACACAAAAACAGCCGGTCGGAATGGACCGGCTGCAGAAGCTAGCAGGATTAGATTGTCTTTCAATAGGAATACTCAAAGTGCCTCGATGGCACATTGCACCTGGATGACTCTGATTAAACGTACCTTTGAAGCTTGACGTTACATTCTGATGTAGTCGCAGTGACATACTCTATATAATTCACAGAGCCGTTAAAGTTCAAATAAGCTTCATAACGCATGCGGATTGCAGGTAAAGTAATCAAATCCAGAACATTTTCCTTTGGAACCCACCTGCATTCGCTCGTTTCATCAGAGGTCGCTAACTCTCCGCCCACAGCTTTACACACGAAATCAAACATGACCTTCGTAGGCACATCCGTTTCACCGTCATACCACTTATGGATCGCTGTATTCGAAACAACATTAATGAGTTGGCTAACCGTGGCGTCTATTCCGCTTTCCTCTTTAATTTCACGGATCACGCCATCCATCAGGTTTTCTCCAACTTCAGTTATCCCACCAGGATACACCCAACCGTCGTCATGGGCTTTGACTAATAGGATATTTCCATTTCCATCTTCCACAATTCCGCCTGCCGATACAATATGCGTCGGGAACGCCATTTCACGACCTCCAATACGGTACGTTTGTATATTTATTCCACTTACTTCGAAGGACGGTAGGTTATTGTGCCCTTAGCTTAAAGACGTGCGAGCTTGGTTAAAATTGTCCCAGGACAGATATATACATAAAATTGTTAATGCGAAAAAGATAACTGAAAGTTGAGGATTTCTACGGAATTTGATGCCATATGAAGAGAAAAAAATTGCCGCAGCAAATTTTGCCGCGCTTTGGTAATATCCATTATCCGAAAAAAATGAATTGCTAAATACTATCGCAACGAGCAAAGTTGAAAAAATAAGAATTTTAAACCACAGAGGTTCTCTTAGGAATTGTTTATACATAAATTTAATCCTCTGCAATAAAATCTACCCCCATTTTCGTTTTATTTCCATATAATAACACATGAAAACACAAAAGAGAGCCTCTATCTTGTATCACAGTATTCCAACTCTCCTGCCCTTCAGCAAGAAAAAGCTGTACGTTGAAGTTTGTGTTTAACAAGCCTTTAAGAAAAAGATGATATGTTCTACTAGTTCAGACTTTTTCCTCGTGTTTTGATAAAAACACTTATCGTAAAAATAAAAAAAGCCGCAGGTACGCGGCTATTTGGAAGAGTAAACAGACTCCAAGTAAGCTATTGAAGCTTGCTCCGCTTCACTTTTATATTCGAAATCCCCTAAATGCTGACGTAGTCGTTGATAAAGATGAATGGTCTTTTTTAAAGCGTGATAACAACTCTCCGTACTGTGGTTTGGTATCGTTTCTTTAAGTTCATCAAGCTCTTCGCCCTCATATTCTTCGAGTTTTCGTACCCCTCTTGGAAGTTCACCGTTCTTGATATGAAGCAATGGCCCAATCACGGTGTTACGCATAAAGCTGAGGTGATCGATGAGCTCGAACAATTCTCCCCTGCCAAGTTTTGACGCACCATAATGTATCCATATCCAAAATCGATCCTCGATCCATTGTGGATCAGGGTAAGGAAAGTTCGAAGCTGTTCTTTGAAATAAATGACTAACTTCCTCTCCCCTTTCCCAGAGGATTACAGGATTCTCAACCCGTTGTTCAAGTTCCTGAATAGTAACAAATTTCAAATCAACGTGCAGCAACGGTTGTCCATACAAGCATATCAAAAGCCTCGGTTCCCCTACATGTTCGCCTGTAAAGGCAGATAACAAATGCCCTAATTTTTCTGCAATCTGCATACGGTTTTTCATGATCTCTTCTTTATAACAAGCATCGTAAACAACAATAAAATCTAAGTCACTGTATTCATCCATAATACCTGTTATCATGGATCCTCCTGCAAGAAGACCCCGTATACGATTGTCCTGACGAAGCTTTTCTTTTGCTTGGATAATAAAATCTTCATGCATTTGTAAAGGCATTGACAACACTCCTAAAATGATGACCCCCAAAAGGGTATTACGCCATCATATCATGATCCCATCTAATATTCAAAAGGGATATTGAATGGGATCATGATATGAGCAGTCCATATGGATATTCGAATAAGAAAACCATTCCATCACCCACTGAGCCTTTTCTGGGGGTAGTACCAGCGAAGCTGATACTACCCGCAAAATATGATAATAAACTGGGAAATATTAATTGATTCACCGTTTTTTTTAAACGAACAACGAACTACGGGCTCAGTGTCTCAGTCTTCAATTGCCTGGTAGATCGTGGCCCAGAAGTCGTGGATAAGCCGCGCTGAATCCGGAGTTGACATCCCAACCTGGGTGAGCAGGATTCCTGTGAGCCCGGTGACCGGGTCGGCGTAGGTCGAGGTACCGCTTCCTCCGTCCCAGCCGAACTGGCCGATAGGCGCGTAGTCGCCGCGGTAGGTGCGCACCGCCATCCCGAAGCCCCAGCCGCCGTGCTGTCCTTGGCCGAATGACACATGGACGTTGTTGGTGGCCATGGCGTTTCGGGCGGCTTGCTGCTCGGGCGTGAGGCGGTTGGTGGTCATCAGTTGGACGGCGGGCCGGGACAGGATTCGCTCCGTCCCGTGCATCCCCTGATTCAGCAGCATTTGGAAGTAGGCGTGGTAGTCGTCAACAGTGGAGGAAAGTCCGCCTCCACCACCCTGGAATGCCGGAGGCTGGCTGTAGCGTCCCCCCTCGGCTTCGTCCCACACGATGAACTCTCCGGTCTGCGGGTTGGGTGCGTAAAGAGGCGGCAGGCGGTTGATTTTGTCGGCGGGCACATGGAAACCCGTGTCTTTCATGCCGAGGGGCTCGAAGATGCGCTCGCGCAGGAACGTCTCAAACGACTGGCCCGTGACCCTGGCCACGAGCACGCCAAGTAGATCGTTGCTGATGTGGTATTGCCAGCGTTCTCCGGGCTGGTGCATCAGCGGAAGCGCACCAAGGCGGCGCATCCACTCATCCGGTTCGGGCATCGGCTCCGGTAGATCGGGCGTGAGGCCCTGCTCGAAGATCGCGTTCATGATCGGAGTGCCCAGTGACGTCATATCCATACCGAGCCCGAACGTGGAGGTCAACAGGTCCCGTACGATGATCGGCCGCCGCGCCGGCACGGTATCGTCCAGCGGGCCGTCGGCCCGCTTCAGCACTCGCCGATCCGCAAGTTCGGGCAGCCACGGTTCTACCAGGTCGTCAAGACGCAGCCTGCACTCGTCGAGCAGAACCATCGCCGCAGCCATCGCGACCGGCTTGGAAGTGGACGCCATCCGGAAGATCGTGTCCCGGCGCATCGGCGCGCCACCGTCGTGACGCATCGTGCCGAGCGCTTCGACATGAGTCTCACCGTTCCGGCTGACCAGGGCGACTAGCCCAGGAATCTTTCCGGACTCGACATGCCGTGCCAGCACGTCACGCACTCTGCGCAGTCCTGTTTCGGAGAAGCCGTTATGCCTTTGACCCGTTATACTCTGATTCATTGGGTATCCCTCTCTTTACTATTTTTATCAGTCCTCATCGCAAAGATATATGCCACGAACGTGATTCCGATGCTCATACAAGAGCTGCTCATACATCATTACCTACTGGGTGACCTGACAATAGCGCGCGAATAGCTTCCGCGGTTAAGGTAACCAGCTCGTTTTGTATATCCCCTCCCATTTTAAATAACCGTAACTTTGGACAAATCAGCCTCTATGCCCTTGAGCGCGGCAAACGTCAACTTATCCATTGTCGCCTCGTCAAAGCAGACGGTTTTGATGGCACGGTAGTACTTTTTGGACAACATAGACCCTTGGAAGGACACATTCTTGAGCGTCGCGCCCTTGAACGAAACTTCTTTCAACCCGGCTTTGTCGAATTTGACGCCGATGAAGGTTTGGCCGTCAAAACGCAGCCCTGTCAGATCGCTGGATGTGAAGTCCACCCCGTCAAAAGTACAGTTTTCAAAGACGGTTGTACTGAGAGCGGTCATCGTCAGGTTCACGTCAGTCAGCTTTACGCCGGTGAATTTTGCTCCGGCCAGCCACGATTTGCTGAAGCTGGTGCGCACAAGGATGGATTTATTGAAGCTTGCATTCGCAAGGTCAAGGGTGGACAGGTTGCAGTCGGTCAGGTTTGCACCGTCGAAACGGGCATCTCGCACGTCGCTGCTCTTAAAGGTGCTGCCGGTCAAATCCGCGTTCGTGAAGTCGGATCCTCGCAGCGCACTTGCTGTAAATATCCCTTTATGCGCGGTCACGCCAGCAAAGTCGCTCTCTACTAAGTTACTGGCGCTGAGATTTGTCAGCACCTGCCGCTCCAGTGAACGAGAGAGGTTCGACACTTCCAGTACGGTTTGCTCAATGTCGCCGATGCTGTCAATGGTCATCTCAAAAGCCGTTTCATCGTCCTTGCCCTCGGCTTTCAGTTCACGGAAACGCTCCTGCAAATCGGAGTGCAGGTCCGCCTTCAATTCGCTGACGCTCTTCACTCCGTCGTATGGTGCAAAAACCCCGTTCAGATAATTCGTCAATTTCTCATTCATCCCATCAACTCTCCTTATAATAGGTCTTCAAGCACACGCTTTGCGTACTCCCAATTGCTTTTGTTGCGTTCATAAGTTTCCTTGCCTTTCTCGGTAATTCGAAAATACTTGCGCCGTCCGCCCTGCGATTCATCGCCCCAATACCACTCGATATCACCGTCCCCTTCAAGTCGCCGAACACTGGAGTACATCGTGGCTTCCTTTAATTCATACTCACCGCCCGAACGCTCGGCAATCAGCTTAACAATTTCATAGCCGTAGCGGTCCGCTTCGGATAAGAGTCGTAAAATCATCGTGTCGGTATGGCCTCGCAGCAGGTCGGATGTGATTTTGTTGTCGCTCATACAATCACCTCCATATCTGCATGATAAGACATATTACTTTGACTGTCAAGGTAATTTGTTAATTAAAATACTTAGTTGATATCCCTCCTGCGGTTTGATGCAGTTATGAGTCATCGGCTAACATAATTTAATTACGGTTAACCAAATAGACTCATGTCTTTGCTCGTCCACTGATATATGTTCTAGTCCTCCGGTTTTGGAAAAAACAAATATCGTTTAAACACAAAAAGCCGCAGATCTGCGGCTTTTAAGCTTTTATGTTCTTGTCGTCTTACATGCTTTGATTCAGCACGAGCCTCTCTACGCAGCCCTGAGATACCCTGGTCCATCCCGATCGACTCGATGAGACTCTTTGCATGAAGATTGAACAAATTACGCTTGATCGCTTTTATCGCTTCATCAAGGCAAATGCAAACGAAGTGCCCCAACCTTCTTTTATAGCGAGATGGATCCATAACCACGCCAACTCTTCGAGCTGCCGGGAAATATGTAGCTTGCCGGCACTCACCGCATCGAATCCGATCTGCTTAGCAAATTCTATGGCGGTTTCAACCGCTTCATGTTCGTCCCCTGCTGCAAACATCAGCATTTTTGAGGTCTGATAATTAGGATGTATCATATTGTCTGCACCGGTTTGGTTAAAACATTTTACGACACGTGCGCCATTCGCCCACAAGGCGATTTGTTCGGCTCCTGAAAGGCCCTGTTCAAATTCCAGTCCACTAAAATCTGGTTTGATGGGATTTGTACAGTCAATCAAAATTTTCCCATCCCAGTTATGGATCAATTCCACTGTTTCCTTTGCTGCCTGCCAGGGTACAGCTAACAGGATCACCGTGGAGTCCTCTACTGCTTTAACTATGGTGGTAAGAGATGTTTTTCCTGATTCGCGCAAATCTTGATAGCGGCTGCTTTCAGGGTCACGTACGCCGTAAACTACGCAATGTCCTGCATCATGCAATGCATGACCTAATGCACTTCCCACATTCCCAGCCCCAATTACACTAATGTTCATGGTTCAAACCACCTTGTCAATCATGCTATAATGTTTCATCTCTAAGATCGCATTAAAAAAAGGTTTGACCAATGCAAAGAATTTTTGAAAATCCGGACTCGTTCGGAATCCTTGCATGTGTCCCTCTACCGAATCCCATTCGATTCTGACGATGAAGTGATCGGGTTCCTCGACACCCCGGATGACTTCGTAAGATAAGCAATGTTCCGAATTTTCCAAAAACACCCCGGCCTCTTTATACGCTTGTACGAAATGCTCCGATGATTCTGATGCGATATGATAACGAATAATTTCAACTACCATGAAGGGATGCGCCTCCTCAGTAAATTTTTCTATAAAAAATAATACGGGAGTATTAGATGTCTTACAATAAGGCACATTTTTGTTCGTTGCTCTTATCAACTACTCACTGTCGTCTGATCCAAGCACCTCTCTCACTTGCAAGTCGTATTCCCGCATCCGTCTTTTCCCCCAGTCACACATAAGCTCAAGAATCGGCTCGATGCTTTTACCGTACTCGGTAAGCGAATATTCCACTTTCCTTAATCGTTCGTCATAAACGGATCTCTGAATGAGTCCATCCCGCTCCAATTCCTTCAGCTGAAGGGTCAGAATCCGCTGCGTAATGTTTGGCATCCTATGCTGAAGCTGGCTATAACGCAAAGTTTTCTTGGACAAATGACGTAGGATTACCGTTTTCCACTTCCCTCCTACCACATCTAACGTTACTTCTACTGGGCAGTTATATATTTTGGTCATAACACGGTGCTCCTTTCACCAGCACTTTTTTAATGTATCCCGAATGAATATAACATCATGAAATTCAAATTCAAAAAGCCGCAAAGATGCGGCCTTGTAAGCATGTATGTTCTTGTCGTGTTATAATACCTTTTTAAATGTGGTAATCACGATTCCGCACTGAAAAACTCCAGTTTGGCATTGTTCAGCGATCATATTGGCCTAGTTTTTTGTATCAAAATTGGCCCTTTCATTAAGTCCAATCGATTCTTATAATTTGTTTTATAATTGATGAAGGTTAAACAATCAAAGGGGTGTATCTTGATGTTGTTCCATGGATTGTCCGCTTTTCCACTGACCCCAGTGAATGAGACAGGTATTAATGAAAAAGAATACGTGAACCTGATCCAACGATTGGTTGCAGCTGGCGTAGATTCCATCGGTGCGCTGGGCTCAACAGGAAATTACGCCTACCTCAATCGGGAAGAACGTTATCAAGTTTTGAGGCTTGCTGTCGGTTCCGCCGAGGGCATTCCCGTAATGACAAGCATAAGTGCGATGCGCACGCTAGACGTGCTCCGATTAGCGGAAGACGCACAACAAGCAGGAGCAAGCGCCGTGCTTTTGGCTCCTGTTTCTTACCAAGCGTTAACGGATGAAGAGGTATATTTATTGTATGAACAGGTGACACGCTCACTCTCGATTCCGCTTTGCGTGTATGATAATCCAGTCACGACACATTTTCATTTTAGTGATGAGCTGCACGGTCGAATTGCTGGACTCCCCCAGGTTCGTTCGATCAAGATTCCTGGAGTACCATCTGGACCTGAAGCAGCCAAAGTACGCATTAGCCATCTGCGAGCGCTCATTCCATCCCATGTATCAATCGGCGTAAGCTCTGACCCGTTTGCTGTCACTGGTTTGAATGCTGGCTGCGAAGCATGGTACTCCGTTCTGGGTGGCTTGTTCCCAAGGACATGCCTAAGAATGACACGATTTGCCCTGGACGATTGTGCTGAAGAAGCAGAACGGATCTCGGAGCGGCTTGAACCGATTTGGTCGTTATTTCGCCAATACGGAAGCCTCCGCGTTGTTTCGGCAGCCGCAGAAATCAGCGGCTTGATTTCAAGTCCGAGTCTTCCTCTCCCTCTACAGCCACTGAATCAATCCGTCAGGGAACATCTGAAGTCCATACTTAAAGACATTCAAACGATTGAAGAATCTTGGTAACCTTTTAAACTAGTAAAATGCTCGCCATCATTCGGCCGTCGTTTCTGCTGTGGTCATTCAATGTAACGATATTGACGAAAAGCAGCAGCTTGTCCATGAAACACATCGTTATCATCCATAAGGTTCCATACGGTCGCCTGCATGATATAGAATCTTCTACCGGTACCTGAAATTCGAATACCCGTGTAATGATCGACGTAGCCATTTTCTTTGACAGCTTTCAGGAAGGCCGCACGTTCCTCGCGCTCCATCGGTTCTGCCGTTAGTCTTGAAGGCGTCTGGGTAAAGATCTCCCAGTTGGTTTCCCACAAATCGAGTGCCATCTGATTCCCGTAGTTTAAAATCGGATCCGTCTCCGTTCCATGCGTCAGTAATACGATTGGAGCTCGGAATAGTGTGTCTGATTCTGTACCCGGTTCAACCGCTTCATCAAGAAGCGGCTTTCCGGTCCATCTCTGATAGCTGTTCAGGATCAATCCGGCATGTAAATTGGATGCTTTAAGGCTGATATTCATTTTCCTGATCCTCCCTGCTGCTGCTGTTCTTTTGTTACTTCTTCATCTGTGATGCCTTTATGTTAGTACGGAAAGTTATCTTCGATTATGGTTTGGGTATGGTTCTCCCAGTCTTCTCTGATCATTGCATACCCAACAGAATCAAATAATTGACCGTTTTGTCTCCAAGATCTACGGTTGTAAGATTCTTTTACAAATCCGCTATTAAAGAACGTTTTTCTCATCGCAAAATTATCATATCTGGTATGACCTTCGATTCTAACAATATGAGAGTAATTTTTAAATACATAAGTACTTAACCAATGAAGGACATGCTTCGCTATTCCTTTGCCCCTAACCTTTTCTTTCAATCGCAAATCGAATAAACATATGGGATCTTCTAAATCGAAAATTTTGATTAAACCGATTTTTGTCTGATGATCCATGATCCAAAAGGTTCGGTTCCCGTTTTCGTTATAATTTCCGTTGGCTGCATTTTCTCTTATAGACTCCTCAGTAGGACTCTCCTGTCCATGAAAACTCCATGTTTCTGACGTTAAAAATTGTACTAATTCATCAACCATATTATTTTCAAACTCCAAATAGGTGTACATCGTTCTCCCCCTTGAATGGCTGCCTTCATTTTTTCATTTAATCCACAGATATGATTTTCATTCACTTATATTATAACGTTTTCAACGTGGAATACATTACTTTCCAGCCAGGATAGATAGTAGAATCCCAGATGTTTTTTTGATCCTTCCCTTCCTTCTTTTTTTTATTTCATTTAAAATAAACTAGCACTAATAACCCTAAAAGCTTCGAGGTTCTGGAGCTATGCACTCAGCATGGTTTCATTTCATCTCGTTTATGCCTCCCAATAAGAAAGGATGACCTGCATTGCATGTGAACAGTTCGTCCGTGCTTCATAACCGCTCGTTCTTGCGCTTATGGATCGCACGGATTTTCTCGGCAAGCGCTTTTCAAATCCTGTCCGTCGCCATTGGTTGGCAGATGTACGCCCTTACGGGCAGTGCCTTTCAACTCGGACTCGTCGGCCTTGCCCAGTTTTTGCCCATGCTGCTGCTAACGCTGCCGGCCGGGCAGACAGCGGATCGATATGATCGCCGTACCATCGTCTATATCTGCCAACTGATGGAGAGCGTCGTCGTCGTCTTGCTCGTCATCAGCAGCATGGAGGGCTGGATCCACTCTATTCATTTGTTGATCGCCGCTGCCATTCTCGGCGCTTGCCGTACCTTTGAAGGTCCGGCTTCGGCCGCGCTCGTGCCGGATATCGTCGACCGCGAGCAGCTTCCGCAGGCAGCCGCCTGGTCCGCCTCGGGAATGCAAACGGCGATGATCGTCGGCCCGTCGCTCGGAGGCGTACTCGTCATCTGGGGCATCTCCACCGCCTATATGACAACGCTGATCGCGCTCCTGGTATCCGTCGGGTTGATCTTCTTCGTCAAGACCGTCCATTTCGTTAAGAAGCTGGATTCCGTCGGCATAGAAACCTTCTTCAGCGGCCTGCGGTTCGTATTCGCCCGTAAAATCATCCTCGGCACGATTTCGCTCGACCTGTTCGCCGTTCTGCTCGGCGGCGCGACGGCATTGCTGCCGATCTTTGCCGATGAAATCCTGAAGACCGGTTCGGTCGGCCTCGGCCTGCTCCGCTCCGCGCCAGCCGTTGGCGCGATTGTTGTTTCGCTGATCCTAACGCGTGTTTCGCTTGAAAAAGCCATCGGCAAGACGTTGTTTGCCTCGCTCGTGGTTTTTGCCTTGGCGACGGTCCTGTTTGGCATCTCCCACAGCCTCTGGCTTTCGCTCTGCGCGTTGTTCCTTATCGGCGCATCCGACGTCGTGAGCGTCGTTATCCGTTCAACGCTCGTACAGGTTAACACGCCCCAGGATATGCAGGGTCGTGTCAATGCCGTAAACTCGCTGTTTATCGGTACCTCAAACCAGCTGGGCGAATTCGAATCCGGTACGATGGCCGGGTTGGTTGGAGCCGTGCCGGCGACCATCATCGGCGGCCTTGGTACCCTAGCCGTTGCCGTCATCTGGATGTACTGGCTTTTCCCTGTTCTTCGGAACCTGAAAAAGTATTCGACGGAGGCCTGATGATCATACGTATCATAAGCTAAATTTGCCCCTGTTAACGCAACAACGACAGCCGATCAATCGGCTGCCGTTGTTTTTTTGATTGAGCTATCGTTAACGTGCATCGCTTTCAGAAACACTTCTTAGCGGTATTGATTGCCTAGATATTCCGTAAATCTGCGTAAATGCCTCACTTCCAATTGATCGGTCTCGGAGAGAAAATCCTTGGATGGACACGGCAGTAAGCTTCCTCGATGATATTTTCAAGAACGAAATGGTACTTGGCGTTATCCGGATAATTTTTCTCTATAAAAGAGGCCATGGTCAAAAAGATCGTAATCGTTCTCTGCTGGATATCAAAGATTCATTTTGAGCAAATTACTAATTTCGCTGAAATTTTCTGCAAATCCAACGAACACTTTATCGTCAATAAGAATGGTCGGGACCATTTGTTTTCCTGTCAGTTTTTTAACCTCTACTGCATATTCAAGGTTTTCTTCGCAATTATACTCCACATAAGGAACGTTTTGCTCTGTAAAGTATCGCTTCGCATGATTGCAATCACTGCAGGTAGGAATCGTGTAGATTTTTACGTTAGCGGACATGTCCTCACTTCCTTTTCCCAGTATTAATTCAGGACCTCATACCCTTTGCTTCGGATAACATCCTTAATATCTCCAAGGTTCAATTTGGATTCGTCGTACTTGTTTCTGCGGCAATGGTTAGCTGCGTACTTTTACACGCTGCAGCCGAAGTGCATTCAGTACAACGGATACGGAGCTTAGAGCCATTGCTGCTCCCGCAACCCAAGGTGCCAACAGCCCGATGGCGGCGATCGGAATGCCTAGAGTGTTATAACCAAGCGCCCAGAATAAATTTTGGCGGATGTTACTCATCGTTCTACGGCTCATATAGATGGCGTCCGGAATACTCGTCAGATCGCCACGCATCAAGGTCACATCGGCCGCCTCCATAGCAACATCTGTACCTGTTCCAATAGCCATTCCTATGTCGGCTGTGGCTAATGCCGGAGCATCGTTAATGCCATCACCCACCATGGCTACGGTTTTTCCTTGGGCCTGCAGTGCTTTAACTTCTTCTGCTTTTCCCTCAGGCAATACTTCTGCACGTACATGATCAATGCCAACCTGGGCAGCGATCGCTTTGGCTGTTCGCTCATTATCACCCGTGATCATGATCACCTGAATACCCATTCCTTTTAAGCGCTGGACAGCTTCTTTAGAAGTCTCTTTGATGGTATCCGCCACCGCAACCATGCCGGCATATTGTTTATCGATCGCAACAAGCATCGCTGTTTTACCCGTTTCTTCTAGACTAGACATGGTAGCGTAGGCATGCATAGCATCTACATCGTATTTTTCCATCAAACGTCGAGTGCCGATCAGCAGTTCTTTTCCTTCAACGACAGCCTGGATTCCATAGCCTGGAATGGCTTCAAATGCTTCTGTTCCAGGAAGGGAAATATTGCGTTCCTGAATGCCGGTAACAATTGCTTCGGCTAAAGGGTGCTCCGAGTTTTTCTCCGCAGCGCCGACGAATCTAAGGAAGTCCACTTCGTCCAATTCTGAGAGCACATCCGTAAGTTCGGGTTTACCTTTCGTTACCGTACCTGTTTTATCCAGGATAATGGCGTCAATCTTATGAGTTTGTTCAAGGTGTTCTCCGCCTTTAAACAGGATCCCGAGTTCTGCAGCACGACCTGACCCGGCCATAATCGATGTTGGAGTTGCCAACCCGAGCGCACATGGGCAGGCAATAACCAGGATGGCGATTGCTTTTTCCAAGGCCTCTGCAAACTCGCCAGGTGTGACCAGGAAATACCAGACGAAGAAAGCGACCACCGCAATACCTACGACAATGGGAACAAAGATACCGGAGATCACGTCTGCCACCCGCTGAATCGGGGCTTTGGAACCCTGGGCTTCTTCAACCACTTTAATAATCTGGGCCAGCGCAGTCTCCTTGCCGACTTTGGTTGCTTTAATACGGAGCATGCCATTTTTATTGATGGTCGCTCCAATGACGTTATCTCCGGCGTTCTTTTCGACGGGTAAGCTTTCACCGGTTAACATGGATTCGTCCACCGAGGATGTTCCTTCCAGCACCACGCCATCAACCGGAACTTTGTCTCCGGGCCGTACAAGAACCATGTCCCCGACAATCACTTCATCCACCGGAATCGTAATTTCCTGACCATCGCGTACAACCCGTGCCGTCTTCGCCTGGAGTCCCATCAGGGACTTGATGGCTTCGGAAGTCCGGCCCTTGGCCAGCGATTCGAACAGCTTACCCATGATGACTAAAGTGATCAGGATCGCACTTGTTTCATAGTACAGGGATGGACCGTGGTGAGCGTTCGCTCCTGCAGTGAACCAGTCAATCGTCAGGTACAGACTGTAGAAATAAGCAGCTGAAGTCCCTAGCGATACCAACACGTCCATATTGGCGCTTCCGTTTCGGAGTGCCTTATAGGCCCCCACATAAAACTGTTTTCCGACATAAAATTGGACCGGTGTTGCTAAAATGAGCTGAAACCATGGGTTCATCAAAATTTCCGGCATATAGATCCACGAGGTGAACGAAAAGTGCGCCACCATACTCCACAGCAACGGAAGGGACAAGATTGCCGATAAAAGCAGCAATCGTTTTTGATGCTTAATTTCTTGTTTCCGGTGGTCGACCGTTTTCTTGTTATCTTGCTTCGTTATCGCTTTATATCCGAGCTGTTTGACTTTATTCTGCATATCAGAAACGGAGACTTCGGCTGGCGAATACTCGACTCTTGCCGTTTCCATCGCAAAGTTGACGGATGCATTGGTAACCCCGGGAAGTTTGCTCAAGCCTTTTTCTATGCGGTTAGCACAGGCAGCGCATGTCATCCCTTCGAGGTTAAAATCAACGACTTCTTTCGCCGTATCATACCCAAGTTTTTTAATCGTTTCCTCCAACTTATCGACGCCTACCTTGCCTGGATCAAACGTTACACTTGCTTTTTCCAGGGCAAAGTTCACGTTTGCTGAAGAGACGCCTTCCAGTTTATTCAATCCTTTTTCAATGCGATTGGCGCATGCAGCACAAGTCATTCCTGTAATTTGCAGCGTGGTTTGCTTACTTTCTTTTCCGGTTACGGCTTCCATCTTTCATCACTCCTAGAGGATAATGGCAAAATGCATTCATGGTTTAGAGATTGCACGATATAGCTTTTTGTCATGAGATTTATTTTTTGATTCTTTGATTCCAATCGGCTTCCTTGAATTTAGTATACCCCCCTACCCTATTTTAAGTCAACACTTTTTTGATTTTTTTTGTGTACCCCAGTACCCTATATGATAATCAAAATAAAAAAGCAGCGTGGTGGCTGCCTTTTAAAGGTTTTTTATTTCATTAGTTTATTCATCGTTTTTAATAACTCATCTAAAACCTCCGTGTCACCTTCCTGGATCCGATCGATAACACAGCTTTTCATGTGATGCTCCAGCAAAAGCTTACCTACCCCATTTAATGCCGATTGCACCGAAGCAATCTGATTTAAAACATCATCACAGTAAGTGTCTTTTTCGATCAGTCCTTTGATGCCGCGAATTTGCCCCTCTATTCGGTTCAACCTGGATATCATATTGTTTTTTTCTTTGTCAGAATGATGGCTCTTTCTTCCCAGTTCTTCACTGGAGCAGCACCCCGCATTATCGGTGAAGCCATTGTCTACTGTCTCCAATTCAACACTCATGGTCCCTGCCTCCAATTCTGTATAAGTTCAACACACGATTTTACGTCTACTCCATCACATGCATTATTTTTCTCTTGTCATCACTATATACCCCCCACCCCTATGAGTCAAGGCGTCAAATCCCCTTAACTAAGCTTTAGAGTCAAAAACTTCAGCCACGAAGTGACTGAAGTTAACAAGATTACATCGATTTAGACATGTCTGGACCTGTCTTCTTAGGCGAACGAATGCAGATTAGTGCCAATAAAGCACCGGCGAATGCGACGATTCCTGACCATAAGAATGCCGCCTGAAAGCCGCTGTTCAGAGCCGCCATTGGATCACCATCAGCATAAGCCGAAGTCGTTGTGGCTGAAATGGCCACCATGATCGCCAAGCTGATCGCTGAACCAATCTGGTAACTCGTATTGGCAAGCCCGGATGCAAGTCCTGCTTCCTCAGGTTTAGCTCCGTTCATGGCGCTCATCATGGAAGGAATATAGGCCAGAGACATTCCAAGCGCTCCTAAAAGTGATGCTGGCAGCACATTGGCCAAGAAGGTTCCATCTTCTGGTGTATTCATGGAGAACAGAATCATCGAACCCCCTAACGCAGTCAAACCTATCACGATATTCGCTTTGACTCCAAACTTGGCGATGAGTTTGCCGGTAATTACAATCATGAAAATGGCGATAAGAATGGTCATCGGAAGCAAAGCAACACCGCCGGCAAAAGCTGAAAATTTTAAGACCTGCTGCATATAGAGATTGAGGAAATACCATAGCGGAATCCATCCGCCTGATAACATTAACAAAGCGATATTACCCGCTGCGAGATTAGGCGCCTTAAAAATTCGAAGCGGTACAAGCGGTTCCTTTTTAACAGCCTGAACAATAAGGAAAAGGATAAACAGAGCTATACCTGAGATTAAAGTCCAGGTCGTCGTCGGTGCTCCCCATCCGTTATGTTCTGCAGTGACGATTCCGTACACCATTAAAACCAAGGCCGCCGTAACAAGCACGGATCCTACGAAATCGATGCTGCCTTTTCCGCGTGTTCCTTTCGATAAGAGCCCAGGTGACAAAATTAAGGCAACAATACCGACGGGAACGTTGATCAGGAATGTCCATTCCCAGCTTAACCACTCGGTAATGACACCGCCCAGAAATACTCCCGCGGAACCTCCTGCAGCAGCGGATGCCCCCCAGAATCCCAGTGCCTTCCCTAATTCTTTCGGATTCCCGCTAAACAACATCATAACAATCGTTAGCGCGGATGGCGCAATGAGCGCAGACCCAAATCCTTGGAATGCTCGACCGATATTGAGTACGGTGTCGTTCCATGCTAGCCCTGCAAGTAACGAGGCTGCGGTTAGAATAAGAAACCCCCACATAAACATGCGTTTTTGTCCAAACAGATCAGACAACCGGCCTCCTAGCAATAGAAAACCCCCAAAGAAAATCACATATGCATTAAACACCCACTGTAAACTTTCTTGGGAATACCCCAGCGCTTCTTTAATGGCTGGCAAAGCTACTCCGATAATCGATGTATCCATAATCACCATAAAATTAGCAAGGCATAACAACGCGAGGGCCATCCAGCGCCTTGGATCAGCTTGGGAAAGACCTTGAGCCTGAGTCGGCATTTTCGTGTTCCTCCTTTAGAGAAATAAAAACCGGTCCTTTATCTTTTTCCACACTCGTGACGGCCGTCAGTGAACGAGGTGTATCTTACCATAAATTCCCGGTCTTGATGAGAATATAGTATAGCCCCCTACCCTATATTGTCAAGCGATTTATTTTTAGCATACGAACTAAACCAATACATGTTGGATCCTTAGGTGCCTGCAACTAAAATAAATAACGCCCCCATTAGGAGCGTCAGGATTGCTGCTATATGATCTTCACCTTTGTATCGGAAACTGTACGTAAAATTGTGCACCATCATCACTTTCAGCCCATATCTGCCCACCGTGGCGTTCTACCAACGTTTTGGTAATGGCTAATCCAAGCCCTCCGCCACCCATTTTACGGTTCCGTGATTTATCTACCCGATAAAAACGCTCAAAGATGTGTGGAAGATCCATGGGTGGAATACCTATGCCATTATCTGAAACGATTATTTGAACCACGCCTGATCGGACGGTGCCATTGACTGCAACAGTACCGCCTTCATGCGTATATTTCAATGCATTGGATAACAGGTTCGTCCATATTTGAATAAGCCGGCTTTCATCGGCAATCACGCAAACATCGGGAATATCCTTTTTCTCCAGGTTAACCCCTTTTTGTTGAAACGAAGGACGCATGAGGTCCATGACTTGATTCACGGATTTCTTTAAAGAGACTTGCTCAAGCATGAATTGAAAATCGATGGAATTCACGATTTGAAGCTCTTCCAAATCATGAACCAGCTGAATCAATCGATGTATTTCTTCGCGGCTGGACTGAATCCGTTCCGGGGTAGGCTCCCATATGCCGTCTTGAATAGCGGCGAGGTAACTATTCAATGTAGTTAAAGGCGTCCGCAACTCATGGGCAATATTTTCTGTCATAGAGGTTCTTAATTTTTCCTGATGCTCCAGTTGTTCAGCTAAGTGATTGATCGATGCGGCCAATTCATCCAGCTCATCTTTGGGCAAGCTTTTCAACGGGAGACGGACATCCCGTTTACCTCGGGCCATGATTAATGTAAGATTTTTCATGCTGATTAATGGCGATGAGATCCGTTTGGCGATATACACGCTTAAAACAAATGAGACGATTATAGCTCCCCCAATCGTTAAGCCAATGGATTGTATAATCGCTTGCTCCAAGTGAGAATTCAGTGAACCGGCTGAATGCTGCGCTTCAGACATTTCGCTCCCATACATTTGAAAATGATAGTGGGTGGCATGGATCAGAGCAATCGAAGCGATCACCAAAATAAACCCGGTATAAAAAATTAGAACCGCGCTTAAACGAAAAGATAATGTACGTTTCATAAGTTCCCCCCATTAAAACGGTACCCTGCACCAAAAACAGTCCGGATGAATAAGGGGTTCTTGGAGTCCTCTTCCACTTTTTGACGCAAATTTTTAATATGCTGATCAATAATACGTGAATCTCCATCAAATTCAAACCCCATAACGAGTTCAATCAATTCCTCCCGGGTGAACGTACGCTCCGAGTTTCTCGCCATGACTAAAAGCAGTTTATATTCGGATGGGGTTAAACTGATGGGCTCATGTTGAACGAAGACCTGTTTCGCATGGCTATCAATGGTCAAACGTCCTTTGCCGTATTCTAATCGATCGGCCAGAAGTTCTTGCTGGTTGGTTCGCCTGAGCACAGTGCGAATCCTGGCTATGAGTTCCTCAGGATCGAACGGCTTCACAACATAATCGTCTGCCCCAACAGACAATCCATGAATACGATTTGCAATGGACGATTTAGCAGTCAGCATAATTATTGGAATGGGATAAGTTGTTCGAATCTTCTGGCATAGATCCTCTCCGTTCATGTCCGGAAGCATAAGATCCAATAAAACCAAATCAAATGGTTGATTGGCTAATTCATTCCATGCACGATCTCCAGTCTCCGCTTCGTGCGCTTCAAATCCTTCTCTATTTAAATAAGCAAGGATGACTTCCCTGATCTTCTCCTCATCTTCAACAACTAAAATCCTTCGCATGAGTCCCTCCAAACGTTGCCGATATGACTTGTCCTGGTTTTCCTTCAAACCGTCTTCTCCACATAGGTTCTTAACATAGCGAGAGGTACCAAGTTTTCCTTGGTACCTCTTCTATCCCTTCAAAAGTTGCTTAAACAACATCATAACCCTGTTCTTCGATCGTTTCTTTAATCTTGCTTTCCGTAAGTTTGGTTTCATCGAATTGAACTTCGACAGAACCGTTGGACAAGTTCACTTTTCCCCCAGCCCCTAGTTGCTTAAGAGCACCCTCAATGGAGTTTACGCAATGTTGGCAGCTCATTCCGTTTACGTTTAGAGTTATGGTTTTCAATTTCGACTCCTCCTTTCGATATGTCATTAGTATACCCCCCTATGGTATATTTTTCAAGGAAAATTTTATACAAGGCACGGAAAGCCGCAGAACCCTTCATCCATCTTCATCATTTCTATACATGTTTATTTTATGATGAATGAGGCTTACATCAAAAGAAAAGGAAGGGGCTCTTCAATGAAAGCAGCGATATTAAAAACAATGATCGTCGCTAGCGCGGCAGCTATTTTTGCTGCTGGCTGCTCGAAAGTAAGTAATATGAGCGGCATGGATCATTCAACAATGAATATGGGTTCAAACACGCCCGTTAAACTGACAACAGCAACACCTGTTGTGGATGGTAAAGATTTTACTATTACGGCACAGGAAAGCCATCTCGAAGTGGAAAAGGGAAAAACCGTTCCCGTATGGACATTTAATAACTCGGTTCCCGGTCCACAAATCCGCGTAAAGGTTGGGGATACGGTCAAAGTAAACTTAAAAAATCAACTCAAGCAGCCGGTCTCCATCCATTGGCATGGCTATCCGGTTCCCAACAACATGGACGGAATTCCAGGAGTCACACAAGATGCTGTCGAACCCGGAAAGACATTCACCTACGAATTTAAAGCCACCGTCCCGGGTACTTATTGGTACCATTCACATCAAGACAGTGTGAATCAAGTGGACAAAGGCTTGTATGGTTCTCTTGTTGTCGAAGACCCCCAAGAGACAGTTGACCGCGATTACACCCTTGTGCTCGATGAATGGATGCGTTCAGGCGAAATGTATATGAGTGAAGCGGATCAACCAAAAAACATCACCCCTGGAGATTCGGGCAGCATGCAGATGGATATGGGGAATATGGATCACGAAAACAAGGGCATGTCTGAATCAGATATGAGCATGAATGGCGATGGAATGAATATGGCAGGACATGATATGAGTATGTATGACCTTTATACGATCAACGGAAAAACAGGTGACGCAATCGATAAGCTTTCGGTTAAAAAGGGGGAAAAAGTAAAACTACGGCTAATTAACGCAGGCTACATCACTCACAAGATGCATTTACACGGTCATTCTTTTCAGGTTGTTGCATCCGATGGGCAGCCCTTGAATGACCCATCTGTGATCAAGGATCAATTAATCTCGATTGCTCCCGGTGAACGATATGACATTGAATTTACCGCTGATCATCCCGGATCCTGGCTGTTTGAAGAACATGCCGAGAATAATCGAGCACAAAATATGAGAGCCGTTATTCAATACGATGGTTCCAATGCGAAACCCGACCCTTCCAATGCCTCCGCAGAACTTCCCGATTTTGATTTGGAGAAATATGGAACCATGTCTGCATCCGCATTTTCTTTGGATCAAACCTTTGATCAAGATGTGACGATGAATCTGAATACCGAAATGAGAAATGGAGAAATGGTTTACACGATCAATGGAAAGATTTTTCCGGATACGGATAAAATCAACGTAAAAAAAGGAGATCAGGTAAAGTTGACCTTTGTGAATCAATCCAAAATGGATGATCACCCGATGCACCTACACGGTCATTTCTTCCAAGTTTTGAGCAAAAACGGAAAGCCCGTCCAAGGTTCTCCGATCATGAAAGACACGCTGAACGTTAAACCTGGTGAAACGTATGTGGTAGCTTTTGAATCAGACAACCCTGGTGAATGGATGTTCCATTGCCACGATTTACACCATGCATCCGCCGGTATGGTAACCGATGTGATGTATAAGGATTATAAAAATCATTATACGCCTGATCCCAATGTGAACAACGTCCCTGAATAAACAACAAAAAGCACCGGCTGATAATAACATCAGACGGTGCTTAACTTGTTAGATTTAGATGGCTTGTCCCGGTTGGATCAAAGTTCACTGATCATTTTTAGGTAACTTTGTTGACTCACGACGCGGCGTGCTGTAACATACCGATTTTTATAATATGAATCCGATAATTTGCTAATGGTAACGCCTTTGCTGCTTGAAGAGTGTGCAAACTCGTTATTGCCGATATAAATACCCGCGTGGGATACTCCCGTACCGTCCGTATTAAAAAATACCAGGTCTCCTGCTCTGAGGTCTTCACGATCGACTGGTGTTCCGGCTTGAGCCTGTGTTTTAGATGTGCGTGGTAAATCTAAATTGAATTTATCAAATATGTATAAAATAAATCCGGAACAATCAAAACCAGCCGCTGTTGTGCCGCCCCACTGATAAGGAGTCCCTACGACCTTATCCACCTCGCTTTCGAGTTTAACGGAACTGGCAAAGGAACTGGTTGCACTTGCTGAAAAAACAATAGCCGCACCTACGAATGACAAAATTACTTTCTTCACGCTGTAGTTCTCCTTCCGATGCCTACGGAGTTAGCTAAGGGTTCGGTAGAAGGTTCCCTCTATTCTTCTATGAGAATATTTCACCCAAAAATGGTTCCCCCGTTTTCAATTCAAGAAATTCGGCAATAAATATTAAAAAAATGTAACCCTACATAATGTAGTATATAATCAGTTTTTTTGTCAATGCTTATTTAAAAAAATGCAGAAAACCGGCATATTTATGATTGATATATTTTGGATTTATGGTAGTTATAGTGAAACTAGGTAGGAGTTTGTCGTATTCTGCATCTCACAATCGGGTTGCTTTATACTTAGGTAGTCGGGTAAAGGAATACAATATGAAATTTAAAAATAACAGTTTTGTTAATATGAATAGCGATCCGGTTGGAATGTCGATACACAAAAGAGCGATGTCCCATGACATCACTCTTTTGCTGCAAAACTTTTCTATTTATGTTCTATTTAGAAAGCTCATTTTCTACTACCCATTGATGATTTTTAACAGGGTTTCCTCCTGTAGTCGGGGTGTAATCGACCATATACACCGTTGTTTTTTCAGCAGAATCAACGATACCCTCTGCGCCTTTCATACCTTCCATATGATCAGCATCCATTGTCACCTTCGTTCCTGGTTTCAAGGGCTCACTCCCCGCGTCCTTTATTTCCTCCTGGATAATCCACTTGTGATTAGGGACGGGTTTACCTCCATCGGTTGGAGTATATGTTACTGCATACACCACGGTGTCGTAGGCACCTACCACTTTCGCTTTTGCCCCATCCATGCCTTCCATATGCTTGGCATGAATCACCACCTCGTCTCCCACTTTATATGTTGGATTTTGAGCTTCTTTTAACCCTTCAGGGACTTCACCAGACCCCGAATGGTTCATGCTGCCCATATCCCCCATACCCGATTGGTCGCTGCCCATGTCCATGTTCGTATCGTTGTTTGCGTTATTATTGTTTCCGCACGCACTTAGCACCAGGACTGCTGCAAGGCTAAGAAAAATAAATATTTGTTTCACCATTTATCACACACCTTTGCCATATTATTTGGATGGATTGCCCAGCACCCTAACATCTTACCCAATACATGTGAAGAACTTATGAAGATTTCCCGGACTTCCTCTCTTCATACCTAGTTTGAGCTAAAGGCTAAAAAGCTCTGCCTTGGGCAGAGTTTAGAGAACAACATTCTTCATTTAAGTATTTCATTCCTAGTCTCTCGTTTGCGATCCATTCATTAAGGTCCACTCTCCGTTCACCATGGCTCCGACAACGGACGGATGCTTTCCGGTTGAGCGGTCTACGAGAATAAGATCCGCCTCTTTTCCTGTTTCAATGGATCCCAGCCTGTCCTCCCAACCCAAGGCGCGAGCCGGAAACAAACTGGCAAAAGAAACTGCCTCGGATAAACTCATTCCTTCATCGAACAGTTCAAACACGGCAGATAGAATGGAAAATGGATAATAATCGGAGCAAATAATATTAGCCCAGCCCTTCTGCAGGACATGTCGCGCGGAGATATGATTTTCATGAGAATATCCCCTGTACACATTCGGGCCTCCAACGACGGCAAACATGCCTAAATCCTGAACATGCTGACATGTGGCGTCATTCAATGGAAATTCGCTAATGGTGATTCCCTTTCCTCTCAGTTCCTCTACTTTGGCCGGGGTGTCGTCATCGTGTGAAGCTACGGGTATCTTTTCCGCTAAAGCACGCTCAATTAATTTCCGTTCCGCATGATGGTCGATCAACTCTCTCTTTTTTCGCTGTTCTTCGATAAAGCGGTCGCACGCTTCCCCCGTTAATTGATACGTTTTTTCGACATAATAGCGATATTCGTCCAATGTGCGGTATTTACCGTACTGGGGCGTATGGTCCATAATCGACAGAAGATCGACCATTCCTTTGTCCATCAATTGAAATATCCAATCGATTCCTTTATCGTTGATCAGCTCATACCTCACATGAAGATGATGGCGCAGCTTGGCTTCCTTCCCCTTTCGCAGCCGGTATATCTCGCAAGCAATTTCATAACCCATTTCATTGGATCGAATTCCCGTTTCGCCGACAAAAGATATACCATGAAACATCGTAGTAATACCCGCTGCCAGTAGATAGGACTGCACCGTGTGAAGTCCGAGCGACACCGGCATCAAGACTCCTTTGCGAGGCTCTATAGCCTTCTCCAAAAAATCTCCGTGCAGATCAATGATACCGGGTAAAACATAACAACCTGAAGCATCCACTTTCTGTGCGTCTTCCCAGCCAGGTGGAATGACAGAGCCGTCCCTTTCTTTGATCTCTGCTATTTTTCGGTCGGAAACAAACAAAACCCCTTGAAACATTCGCTCTGGCGTTACAATCATTCCGTTATAAATCATCTGTTTCCCCATTCTGTTTCCTCCTCGATAGCTGCATGAATAACAGGTTCGCGGAGCTTTCCAACACTTGATCACCACATATTCATAACAATTATTAATACGTAAATACGATTGATCATGTTGAATCACTCAACTTCTTAGCGGCATTTCTCCCCAAAAAAATGTTCAACCCATCCCCTACTCTTGGATCTGAAAATCCCGATAATCCTTTAATTCGCCAAGTTCAATAGTTTATTCTCCATTTACAATGATACATCACAATCGTTTTTGAATAAGTCGTTTTTATGTGAAAATACGGTTAACTGGATTGTTTTTATTAATGATATGTATTAACTTTACTAATAGATGTTCCATCTCGAGGTCATAAGGAGCGAAAGACTTGGATTTTAAACAATTGGAAGCTTTTCAAGCCGTATTGGATAAAGGCAGTTATTCTGAAGCTGCAAAGTTTCTCTATGTCAGTCAACCTACCATTTCTGTTCGCATCAAAGCGCTGCAAGAAGAATTGGGTGTCATGCTGTTTAAACAAAACGGGCGTAAAGTTCAAGCAACGTTAGCCGGTAGAATACTTTCGCATTATGGATCCGATATCCTTAAACTTCATCGGAATGCCGTGCAAGCGATTCATGACACGAAAGATATGACACGCAAAAATATTCGAATCAGCACAACGTCTACAGGAACCTATCTTCTTCCCATGATCACGAAAGGATTCCAACAATCCTTCCCGGAAACGCGCCTTTTCCTTTCCATAAGCAATTCAGACACGGTCGTGAACCAACTATTCGAAGGAAAAACGGATATTGGTGTGATTGCTTCACCAGTGGAATATGCAAATTTGAGTTCTGAAGTGATCGGGAATGATTCCATTGTTCTTGTTGCCAGTCCTGACCACCCCCTTGCTCAGCAAGACAAAATTTCTATAGAGGATTTACAGGATCAATGTTTTATTATTAGAGAGCAGGGTTCGGACACGCGCAAACGATTTGAAATTTGGTGCAAACAATACCACTTCTATCCGACTAACTATATCGAGATGGATCAACAGGAAGCGATCAGACTTGCCGTATTGGACAAGCTGGGGATCGCTATCATGTCCAAATTCATCATGGAAAGCGATTCGCATGGTTCCAACCTCAACATATTGCACACGGAAGGATTTCCAATCCACCGCCCTTTTCAGGTCTTAATGCATCCGGATCATCAGGAAAATGTGTATAGTCAGGCATTTATTCAATATTTAAAGGAGCATCTTTAATATTGAAAACTATTGGCCGGGCAGTTGAATGCTGCACCAGTTGCTTACATCGCATTGTCCATATTCATGATCACCCACAGCAACCACCGTGCCGTCCGATTTAAGCCCGACGCTATGGGCACAACCTGCCGCAATCGCTACAATATCGCGCCAATCACTTACATTACATTGGCCATACTCATTACAGCCCACAGCCGCCACCGTGCCGTCCGATTTAAGGCCAATGGTGTGACTACTCCCCACCGCAATCGCCATAATACCGCGCCAGCGGCTTACATCGCATTGGCCATACTTATTCCAACCCACAGCCGCCACCAAGCGGTTCGATTTAAGTCCGACGGTGTGAAGGTAACCCGCGGCGGCTGCCACGATGTTGTCCCAGCTGTGTACATTACATTGACCATACCGATTATTTCCCACAGCCGTCATCGTACCGTCCGATTTAAGACCGATGGTATGCCAGTCACCCGCCGTGATCGCCACCATATCTCGCCAGCCGCTTACATTGCATTCACCTTCATGATTTCGGCCCACAGCTACCACTGTGCCATCCGATTTAAGCCCAAGGGTACGACGCCAACCGGCCGCAACCGCTACAATATCGCGCCAGTCGTTTACATTGCATTGGTCATGCGTATTCCAACCCACAGCGGTTACAGTACCGTCCGATTTAAGACCGATGGTATGGGCATTCCCCGTGTTCGTCGCCATATGAACATTACCGGCCGCAACCGCCACCATCTCTCGCCAGCCGCTTACATCACATTGGCCATATTTATTATCGCCCACAGCCATCACCGTTCCGTCAGAATGAAGGGCAACGGTATGACGACGACCCGCCGCTATCGTATCTTTAGGCCACCGTTTCACCTTGAAAGCCGCTTCTTTGGGAGCAAAGTGATCCATTTCCATTAAGTTTTCCACCTCGATTTTTTATTCCAACTTCGATCATATAACATTCATGCAAGATTTCGTTTGATATACCAAGAATCCTTGTGTGGTCAGCCATTGTCTCTAATAATATTGGTGATCTACTTTAGGGTTTGACTTTAAGGATGGTATCGCCCAGCTTTCGATCAACTATATTGCCAAGAACTTATATCGTTAAATCACAAAAAGCCGCAACTCTGCGGCTTAGTGCGTAAGTTCTTATCACCTTACAACTAACGATACGGGGCAGCATCCTGTCCCATCAGCGGTGAACGCTCTAACAATTTCTTGATGATCCAGCCGTCGTCACGAATGCCTTCCTTCATGTACTTACATGCATTTTCAATCAATCCCGCCCACCACATTGGCGTGAGCAGTTCCCACTCTACAGGTTCAAGAGGTGATACTTCATCATATCCATAAATAACTTCGTCGTATTTTCCACGCCACGAGAGAGCAAAGTCTCCTACTCGATGATCCCAATGAGCAAGCTCAAAATCGAGTATGCCGGAGAGCTTCCCTTCCTGGAATCGTAAGTTCCATGGTGTAAAATCTCCATGAATCACGATCCCCGGCCTGGAATGAAGCTGCATTCCCTCCACCCGCTTGCGCGCACGCTCCAAGTGCCACCGTAGAATTCGTATTTCCTCTGGATTCTGCATTTCATGTTCTGATAGCAGTCGATCCAACTCGTAGTCAGATAGAATCTCTTCACACCGCCGCCAACCTTTACGCTGTCCAATTCCACTGAGTTTCTTAAGATCAGAGTGAAACTCAGCCATAAGCCGTCCCCTTGAACGCTGTTCGGCCGCCCGATTGTCGACAGATGGCGGTTCACCGTAAAGATAAGGGAACAACCCCCACGTATGCCCATCCAACTCGATTGGCCCTTCAATGACGGATGCAACGGGCCATCCCAGCTCTGAAATGGATTTGAGCAATTTCACCTCATAATCGATATCATCCATGTGAGTTTCTTTGTACCAGCGGCGTAATACAAGGCGCTCGCTCTTAAAGTCCACCAGCCAATGCTGATTGAGTCTCCCTCCTAACGGGGAGACCACTTTGATATTAAGCTTTTCGAAGAGCAGATCAAATGGCAGCAGCGAATCCGGATTATTGTTCATTTTTTTCCTCCGTCTATCCGTTTGCGACAATGGGGCATACGTGATATCCCGCTTGCCGAATATTTTGAATGCTGAAAGCAAATAATGTGGCTTAAGCATAGGCTTGCAGAAAAAATTGGCAGGTGAAAAGGTTGCAGCAAATTATCTTCATTTGTGTCGATACTTTAATGAGCCAATCGATTGATAAGGGAATCGAACAAAAAAAACTTCCAACGTTTCAGTACTTGATTGAACACGGACAATACTATAAGGATGTCGTTACCTCTTTTCCAACGATGTCCGTGTCGATCGACAGCACTCTGCTGACGGGAACGTATCCGGATGAACATCGCGTACCAGGACTGGTCTGGTATTCTACGCAAGACAAGAAAATCATTAATTATGGCAGCGGATTTTGGGAAATATACAGGAACGGAATTAACCAATATCTGAATGATGCATTAATCCGTATGAACTCCGATCACTTGAATCCGCAAGTACCGACCATTTTTGAAGAATTGGCCCGTATGGGGTTACAATCGGGGTCCGTTAATGGATTAATCTATCGGGGTAGCACAGATCACCAGCTCAATTTTCCCTTTTGGCTTCATAAACCGACCGTGTTACCTAAAAATATCACGGTAAAAGGTCCGGATATGTTGGCCTATGGGGCTTTTTCAAATCCGCTGAAAAGCGTGAAAAATATGCCGGTGAGCCCCATCGGCAAATTCGGCTTTAACAATGGATATTCTCTCGAAATGGTGACGCATCTTATTCAGAATGTGCAATTGCCTGATTTCCTGTATGTCTATTTCCCCGATCTGGACCCTAGAATACATAAAAAGGGACCTTCGGATCTGGATGGCGTGGTCCGTACCGATAACCAATTGCAGGCTTTGCTGCAGGCGTTCGGTTCACGGGAAGAGGCTCTGAAAAAAGCCGTGATCATCATTATGGGGGATAACGGAATGACTCACGTGCACCCGAAAAATCAGCAACCGGTGATTGATTTAGGACTAACCTTGAAGGAATATCGCATTCTGCGTCAGGGAGACGCCGTCACGGACCAAACCGAGATCATTCTTGCCATAAATGACAGAATGGCTTATCTATATAAGCTAACCCCACAATATTCTTTTGAACAAATATCGGACGTTTTGAAGACGGACCAGAGAATCGATATTTTGGCGTGGAAAGATAAAGAATGGATTCGCGTTGTTCGATCAGGATCATCCAAGGAATTCGCCTATCGATCCGGTGGAGACATGGTTGATCCCTATAAACAATCTTGGACATTGGCGGAGAATTCGGAAGTGCTGGACTTACAAATCAATATCCACAAACATACCGTTGACTATGGACAATATCCCGATGTTCTCCGGCGGTTGTCCTCAGCATTAAATTCACATCATGGCGAATACATGGTAGTCACCGCAAAACCAGGATATGAATTCAAGTATGGCAGTTCACCCACCCACAAAGGAGGCGCAGGGCACGGTGGAATAAGCCCAACAGAGTCGCTCGTTCCCCTAATTATTGCTGGAACAGACCATAAGCCGGAGTTTCTGCGGGTCGTTGATTTAAAATCTTATTTTCTTCAAATTTTAAAGGGCTGAGCTGCGAGAGCTCATGCAGTGAAACCCGGAGTATTCCTGTATCATTCTACTGAGCAAACCAGAAAGAATTAGCAGACTACCGAAGGTGCTCGTTGGCATTTAGAAATTTTATTATGCACGCATTAAGCTCTGTGAGGTGATGCGAGAATCCATGGTCTGCTCCTTCAATGAGCTGCAGTTCTTTTGGACCTGGGTATTGATTGTAAAACAGCCTGGTTCCTCTAACTGGAACAGCATGATCTTCTGTACCATGAATAAGAAGAACTGGGCAATCGTAGGACTGGCTAGCTGCGATCGGGTCGTGATTTTCGTCCAGCATGTCACGTACAAAGCCGGGTTCCAATGAATAACCTTTACCAAAAAAATGAGAAATGGTCCTGCCATTCTCTGACTCTTTCCAAAGAGCCGGACCTAAAATCGTGTTACGATAATTCTCCTCAGGAAAGACTTCCGGAGCTAACGCTATACGACCGGCGATCAGATGTTTTGGATCGTCATGTAGTAACGCTATGCAGCCTCCCAAGCTATGGCCCAGAATATAGATTGGAGAATGTTCATAAGCTTCTTGACCTCTAACCCAAGCAACTACATTGTTCAAATCCGTTTTCCAGCCAGTAACCGTTGTATCTGCCGCGAACCCCCCTTCGCTTTCACCTGACCCTGCGTAATCAAATCTCATTACTGCATAGCCCGCAGCCTCTATGGCGTTTGCAAGATGCAAATAAAATTGACTTCCTCCTACTTTCTCCCCTGTAAAACCATGACAAATAATAACGATAGCCGGGCTCTGACTTCCCTCCTGCTGATGAAGCATGGCTGATAAGCGTTTATTTCTACTTTGAATCCACTTATGTTCTTTCATTAAGTTACCCCACTCCCTTTACGAGTTAATGACTATACGGAATCCTTTGTACGAGTTTATTGTACGGGTCTCTCAAACACTTGTGATACATTAGGTGAAAGAATATAATTTTATTACCATTTCCTAGAAAGAAGTGAGTAGATAATGGAGATTACCGTTGAACGGGTACGCCGATTAATCAATAGCCAATTTCCAGAATGGATGAATCTTGAGATAAAACCTGTAGAAAAAAGCGGGCATGATAATCGTACCTACCGGCTGGGCAGCGAAATGACCATTCGTCTACCAAGTCATGAACGCTACGCCTCGGCTGTTGAAAAAGAGTTGATGTGGCTTCCTATTTTCAAGCCTCTCCTGTCCTTGCCCATTCCGGTGCCCGTTGCAAAAGGGGAGCCCACGGACGAATATCCTCTTCCATGGTCCATTAACCGTTGGATTGACGGCGACACCGTCACGCACGACAACGTACGCGATCTTAACCAATTTGCTGAAGACCTCGCGAGATTTCTGAAAGAGTTGGAGGCGATCGACGCAAGCCGCGGCATTCCGGCAGGCGTCCAGAACTTTCATCGAGGGGGAAGTCTTGCGGTATATGATGATGATACAAGAACGATCATCGAAAAGCTATCCGGCCAATACGATCATAAGACGCTAACGGAGATATGGGAGCTTGCCCTTGCGACTAGATACCAATCGGCGCCGCTATGGCTGCATGGTGACGTTGCAGTAGGCAATTTGCTCGTGAGGGATGGACGACTGTGCGGCGTGATTGATTTTGGAACGATGGGCGTAGGCGATCCGTCGAGTGACCTTGTGATGGCCTGGAACTTTTTTGACGACGCCAGCCGCGAAACGTTCCTGAAAATCATGAATTTTGATGAGGATACCATTCATCGTGCTCGCGGCTGGGCCTTATGGAAAGCACTTATCACCTACGAATGGAATGAGAAGGGCTCGGAAGCTTCCAATTGGGGAAAGCATGTGGTGGATACCATCGTCCGTGATTACAAACAGCTATAAAGAAGGACCCTTTTTGAGAATTCGGCTTATTAGCTGGGTTTTATAACCGCTGCCGGTCCAATCATGAATCCGGAACACCCACCCCGGCAGCTGGTTCTTGCCGTTATCCCTCGTGATCCAGAATGGACCACACAAGGTAAAATCGTATACGCCGTTTTAATCAACGGATACTTCTCGATCCATGATTGACAAGTTCGAATGATTGTACGCCAATTTAAATTTCTAAATAAGATTGCATCAGCGATCTGTCTTATTGGTCAAATCATCGATATTCTTATTTCCTTCATCTTTTATATCGCCATAAACCTGATTCCCGTTTTTAGTAACGGCCTCATATAAACGCTTCCCTGTATCCCGAGCATAACCCCATGCAAAACCTTTGCGTTCATTGACCTTTTGGGAAAGTTCGGTATTGGGGAAATCTTGATCGTTTTTAGTTTCCAAATATTTAAGGGCTGCCAGCAGATGCGAATTTTCTTTGTTTGCCAGACCTTGCATGGTTTCTCGTGCCCGATTGATCTCCCCTTGCTTTTGTTCCTTCTGTTTATTGGCGTCCCCTTCTCCTTTTTCTTTCCACCTCGTCCACTCGCCTCGCAATTGATCATATGCTTTATTCAGCACATTTTTTAAAGCCTCGTCATCATTCACGGATGTGAATTCGCCGCCACCGGAAGCAGCAACCTGCCGAAGCAATTTTTGTCCTTCATTATCCACGGCAAACCCAATAATATTCACCACAGTCTTCACTTTGGACTGATTTAGTTCTTTTGCAACTTGGGCCGGATTACCGCCGCATGTTTCAATTCCATCACTTACGACATAAACAACCGAATCGGTGGTCTCCGGATTGATATCTTCTTTTACAGATTTGAGAGCATTCGCAATCGGGGTCCAGCCGGACGGTTTAACGCCTTGGAGTGCTGCTTTTATCTGATTCGTCTGGTCTCCCTGGCCATGGTAGATTTCTTCCGTACTGTTGCATGATGCTTGCTTATCTTTCTGATCCCCTGTTCCTTTATGGCCATACACCCGCAAGGAAACTTCTGCATTGTTGGGTAATTGATCTGCGAAGCTTTGAATAGCTTCTTTCGCCGAATCCATTTTTGATTTGCCGTTGATCTGTGCTTTCATGCTGCCGCTAGCATCAAGCAGTATGGAGACGTGCAGCTTTCTGCTTTCAGGTAACGTGATCTTGCCTTCAGGTCGTTCATTGTCCACTCTGACTTCGGAATCAAAGTTCATAAAGGTTGTGACGTAAGGACGATAATCTTCGGCCAGTAAGAGGAGCAATTCATCGTTATATTGATCGGCCGTCAAGTTACTGGGCAATTGATCCAACGCTGCCTGAACTTTCCCTTCATCGTAGTTGGATCCAGCAAATGACCCTGGTGGCTTCAATAATCTTTCTTCGTCAGTTAAGGCAGTCTGCGTATCGTTTTGTTCTGAGTCCTGCTGAGGGTCTTGATCTGAATCCGAGGGGTTCTGAATACCAAGGGTGGGATCGGAATCCGGTAACTTCTGGGGGAATGAATTGATATTTTCCGGATCGTTCTGTTGGATTGTATTTGAAGCATTTTGATTCGTTAGATCACTCTGTTCCTGCTTACTGCAGCCAGCTAAAAATATGATGAGCATTACAAATATGAATAACAATCTCCGTATCATTAAGTTACCTCCAATTACGCACCTTCTTAAAATTATGGAATGAATTCCAATAACATGGCTGATTTACTCCGTTTGGTACGTGCAGACCAACGGTGACGCTTTCCATTCGTACTGCAGATTTAATTCATCTCCATCGCGTTTGGCAGCCATAACAAAAGGCTCTGCCTCAGGCTCTTGAAGCATCACCCGAATATCGCTTCCATTTTTCTCGAAAAGACCAAACCAGATCTGCGTAAAGTTCCCTGTTGTTTCATGAACCGATATCGGGTCTCTATCCGAAGTCGGATCATCTAAAAACTTCATCGCGGAAAAACAGCCTGGCGAAGATTGAGATTCCTCGGCAAGCTTCCAACTCCCCTTTAAATTCAACCTTTCGTTCTTTTCATGATTACAACCAACCAGTAAGGAAATAGCACATATTGCAGCGATCATTCCTACTGCCGGATTCTTCATCAATGTTCATCACCCTCCACAGCAAGTATCCTTCCAATCATACACCACAATCCATCCATCAACACCTTAAATTGGTTATTTAATAAAATATTGGTCTTTTCGCCTGTGTCAATTGCACTATAGTCCGATGCAGGACTGCCGTTCGCCACATTCGCCACCCCATCCGCGGAGATCGTAATAACGGTTGATGGCCTTCCCCGTGTATGTTATCTTTTTCGGCTAACGGTACAAGTCTTCAGCATCCGTTATTGACAGGAACATATATCGTTACAACACAAAAAAAGCCGCAGCAATGCGGCTATTACGTGTGTATGACCTGGTAGTATCCAAATATGCGAACGATGTCAGCTCTCTCGACGAGGATTCTTCAAATGAAGTGATTAAACGGTGTTATTCACCCTCCTCTACAGCAAGAGCTCCCCTTGCTGCTTCTATGAAAGATAACATGATGGGTGAAAGCCACTTGTCTTTATGCCACAACATCTGTGTATATACGTGCAAGTCCGGAATTTGCCAAGGAAGGGCAACAAGTTCTCCACGTTCAACTTCGGCTTCCGCTACGATTTCAGGAAGAAAGGCAATTCCGATCCCCGAAATGGCACATTGTTTAATGGCCTCGGCGCTTTGAAACTCTAGATACGTAATGCTATCAATGCCCTCTTTCTCAAATGACCGGTCAAACATTGTTCGATAGGGACAACCCTTTTCATTCGTCAGGAACACTTCTCCGTGAAAATCTTCCAGCTGCAGCATAGTTTGTTTTGCGAGCGGGTGGTCTGGAGCAGCGAACAAGCGGAAAGTTTCTTCCAGCAGCGGTTCCACCGCAAGTCCGCTCGAGCGAATGGGTTCGTCCAACATATAGACGACATCTGCGGTTCCCTCAAAGAGTGTTTGCTTGAGCTCTTGATTTGGAACGGAGCGGAAGATCAAACGAACTCCCGGATGCTGCGAACGAAACCGTTGAAAGACCGCTGGAAGCCGGTAGGCGCAAATAACTTCATTGGCACTGATCGTCAGGGTACCGCTTAGATTTTCATTGTCATGCACGACGCTTCGGGCTTCGTCCAATTTGTTTAGAACGTCTTGGATATGAGTTAAAAAGCGCTTACCCTCCGTTGTGAGAACGAGCTGCTTGCCCAAGCGATCAAAGAGACGAACACCAAGCTCATCCTCCAATGCCTTCATTTGCATCGTGACGTTGGAGGGGACGTAGTTCAGCACTTCCGCAGCCCGGCTGAAATTTAATGTTGATGCAACCGTGCGGAACGTGTTTAGTTGGCGCAATTCCATCATACGATCCCCTTTTACATTCAATTTTATTGAATACTACTATGAAATCTATTCACTTTTATTGAGAGTATCACAGATCTATACTAACAACAAGAAATGCATTCTTAATGAATGATTTCATTTTGAAGGGAGCAATCATCATGATGGATTATGAAATTTTTGATTTGGGTGACGTAACCTTGCAATCAGGAGCGACGTTACCGAACGCTGTTCTGGCTTATAAGACTTATGGAAAATTAAATGAAAAGAAAGATAATGTCATCGTCTATCCAACTGCCTTTGGCGATCAGCATGTTCAGAATGAATGGTTGATCGGAGACGGCATGGCATTGGATCCGCAGAAATATTTCATTATCGTTCCGAATCTATTGGGCAATGGGCTATCTTCCTCTCCTAGCAACACGCCTCCCCCATTCGACAGGGCAAACTTTCCGCAGGTCACCGTCTATGACAACGTTCAATTCCAGCATCGGCTGGTGACTGAGAAGTTCGGCATTCAAAAGATCGCTCTCGTCGTTGGATGGTCCTTGGGAGGGATTCAGTCGTTCCAATGGGGGGCGAGTTATCCGGATATGGTGGAACGAATGGCGCCTATCGCCGGTATGGCCAAGACTTGGCCGCAAACGTATTTGGTCCTGGAGGGAATGAAGGCTCCGCTCATGGCAGCCGCCCGCTTCGATTCAAGTAAGCTAAACCAGTTGACTTCCGCTGACATGCGCGCCGTTGGCCATGTTTATGCGGGATGGGGGTTATCGCAGGCGTTTTACAGAGAGGGGCTTTATCGGGAGCTGGGATTTGACTCAGTGGCGGATTTTATGGCCGGCGTTTGGGAGGATAGCTTTATGAAAATGGATCCGCACAATGTCCTGGCCATGTTAGGGACGGGAATACATGCAGATATTAGTGCGAACCCCACCTATAACGGGGACTTCGAGAAGGCGCTCAGAAGCATTCAAGCGCTCGCCTACGTCATGCCGGGGAGCACGGATCTTTTCTGCCCGGCGGACGACAACAAATACGAGGCTGAGCTTATGCCGCATGCCGTCTTTAAACCGATCGAGTCGATATGGGGCCATTTTGCCGGCCGCGGAATCAACCCCGCCGATAATCAATTTATTGATGACAGCCTAAAACGCTTGTTAGCGCTCAATCCAAACGGATAGATCATCGCTAGCATTGGAGTGCCTCGTCGGACGGTTCTCTCATGAATGAATAATCCTGCCCGTTAGCATAAAGAAAGCAGCCAATCGCATCCGCTTGGCTGCCTTCTTGTTTTATGAATAACTTTCTATTACGATCTCCCCCCCTTGTTCTTATTCCTCTTCGCTTTCGCAAGTCACCTGGGTAAATAAATTCAATGGGAAAATCGTAGGCACTCTTCGGCCTGGAGTCTGAACAAACTCGACAAAGCCACGACCGACGCGAATTAACATTCCATCCAGTTCGCCGATATCTTCCGCGGTGGCCGTAACGTCAAAAGGCTGTGTTCGTTTAACCCTTTCGTTGGTGACGATATAGAAGGAAGTTTGGATTGCAACTACCGTTGATCCGACTGTAAAAGAGGATTTAGTCACATTGGAGAGCTTACCTGTCGTTTTTGTTAACTTCGGAAATCCGGGTTGGAACACCGTAACCGTCCGTCCGTCAAGTAACTGCAGGCGCTGAACCAATGTAATATTCTGTGGGGCCGGACAGCCGTGAATATTGTTTTTCCGCATAATATCTCCTCCTTTTAAATCATAGCTTGACTCTATTAGTGTATGCTGTTTCTGTAATCATGCTTGGGTGAAGGTTCCTTATTTGGCGCCCGAGTCACTTCCTTTTAATTGTGTCTTCATGAGCGAAATCAGCCCCACTAACGCAGCAATGGCAGTCAATCGGCTGCCATTGCTTTTTGGATTGAGCTATCGTTTCCCGATAGCTCAATCACCATATTAATATTAGATGTTGTATATCATAATTTCAGAGTTTGGTTCATCCTGACATCGGGGTAGGCACCGCAGATCGCCTCGAAGCTGACTGAGGTTTATTATCTTCCCAATAATCCAATAATGCGAATTAGGCAATGATTACGTCGGATAAAAACGGGAAGTGGTCGATTCATATGGTCTACATATATTTATTTTTTTTATTGCTGAACATTGTATCTTTTGCAGCCCCTAAACATCTAAGCAAAATCGAGATTTACGCTACTTCCTTTTTTGCCTACGCGTTTGGTCTCACAACAGATGTGGTGTTCGACTTGCATTATAATCTTTATGGTTATCTCGCCCCTGGCTTCCAGTGGCTATCTTTGTTGGGAATTATCATGTATTCTCCCTCCACTAGCTTTCTGTTCTTGAACTATTTCCCAATACACAAGAAATTGTGGTCCAAAATCACTTATATCTTAGCCTGGTCAGCATTTTCAACCGGCTTTGAATGGCTGACTTTGCAGACTGACTTCTTTTATTACCATGGTTGGAAACTGTGGTATTCAGCTGTATTATATCCCTTTATCTTCTTGATTCTTGTCGGTAATCTGATCCTCGTGAGAAAGCAATCAGAAAACAGGTAAGAACGATATCGCACGTAATTTTTTTGAATGATACGAGTTTTTGTGAATGCAGGAGGGAAGCTCTTGGATAATTACAGAAATGTCGAAAACAAATTCCGCCGGTACAAATCCCATATATCCATTGCGGGTACCACCCAATTTCATATCCGCAATCCGTATGCCATTGCTTGGTGGTCAGCGGCCTTCCCAGGTTTTGGGCACCTCCTGTTAAGTAAATATTTACGGGGGCTCTCCTTGTTTATCTGGGAAGTAATTGTAAATTACAATGCAAAGATCAACCTGGCCATGGTGTATTCGTTTTGCGGAAATATGGAGGCAGCGAAAGAAGTATTGGATCCAAGGTGGATGCTCATGTATATTCCGGTGTATCTGTTTGGTATTTGGGACAGTTACCGGACCTCCGTCGATATGAACAAAGTATATTTGCTTGCGGAACATGAAAATGCGCCATTCAACTCATTTTCCATCGGGGCGTTGGAGATCAATTATTTGGACAGACGACAACCCGTCATGTCGGTCATATGGTCCTTATTTATGCCAGGGCTTGGGCAGCTGCACATCCATCGATTGCTCACCGCATTTTTTGCACTTGCTTGGACGATCGCATTTGTATATTTCTCGAAGCTGCTTCTTGCCATTCATTTCCTGTTTCTTGGTCAACTTACAGAGTCAACTGCCGCGCTTGACATACAATGGCTGCTGTATATGCCTTCCATGTGGGGATTTGCAGCGTACGACTCGTTTGTAAACACTGTAGAAAACAACAAGCTGTTTAACATCGAGCAAAAGGACTTTCTGCGTAAACATTACCAAAGCCCGAAATTTCAAGTAAAAAAGGGAAAAGTGGAGATAAGAGATGATGGTACAAATTTTTTCGACGTTTGAACATTCCACCAACTTAGAATTAGCGATAACGATGCTGGAGCAAAACGGAATCAAAAAAGAAAATATTTTCGCTGTACCCCTAACCAATCGCAAAACGGAGAGACGATTGTTTGATAGCATTCACAATGCGGACGGTATTTCAATGATCAGCACAGGAGCAGCGCTTGGGACTGCTTTTGCCGTCGTTGGAGCCAGCGTCGGTTTTAAACTGGCATGGGGACCGATTTATTGCGGACTGATCGGTACAGCAGGCGGTTTTCTCCTTGGAATTTGCATCGATGTATTTTACTACAAGGTCATCAAAAAGCAACGACGCCTGTTACGTGGGAAAAACACAGAAGTCATTCTTATCATTGAGTGTGGGGAATCGCAAGCCGATACGGTGGAAAATATTTTGTGGCAGTATTATGCATTTGGGACAGCACGAGTCATGTAAGAAAACACAAAAAGCCGCAACAAAGCGGCAATCTGTTCTCCATTAGCACGATGGTCTTTGATCGACATACTGCAACAAAAATTCTTTATCTTCGGGGAAGGACAAATGAAGTCCTTTTAATTGCTCAGAGGTTTTCCACTTGTCCATCGGAAATTCCTCCTGTCAAGGATTAGCTTGTACTAGTCAACTTAAGTTGACGGTCAGCAATCGTCCTGATGCAGCTCATGTTCATTGGTAAGTTGCTGGCTTGTCCGCTTTAGCTGATACGGAAAAATAATTCATCTGAACAGGTGAAACAGTCTTAGTTTTCGTTTCTTCCTTTATTTTTCGTGCAACGCCCTCCTGAATTTCATCTGAGCAGTCCCGTCGGATTCTCCCCTCCCCCAATTTCATGTCGATGAAATCGACGATCTGCTGTAAAGAGTCAATTTGGCTGACGATATTTCCCCGGTGGCTCCTTAAGTGTTCCACCAGTTCGGGATATTCCGCTGGGTCAGCATCGGCGGAGACAGCCAAAAAAGGCCGCATTTCTTCCAGAGACATCCCTGTTTTTTTCAGGCACGATATCAGTCGGATCGTATTGATGTCATCCTGCCTGTAAATGCGGTGCCCGTTACTCTTTCGGTCTGGCCGGGACAACAAAGTGATCTTTTCGTAGTAACGGATCGTATCTTCAGAAATTCCGGTTTGCTCTGCGGTTTGCTTTATTGTAAACGTTTGCTCTTCCTTCATTTGTACCCTCCCGGAGATGGTTATTCTGTACATTATAAATGTTGGAGCTGGCGCCAAGTCAAGTCTCACCTTCAACATAAAAACTATTGATTTCTTGCCTTGACTTGGAGTCGACTCCAAGTTATAGAATGTGCGCTATCACCCCAATATCAGAAGGAGACTTACGATGAACATGAACCAACGTGAAAGTATCGCATTGATTACAGGCGCGAGCGCCGGGATCGGGTTGGAATTAACCCGAAAACTGCTATCGGAGGATTGGCAGGTGGTCGCTTTGAACCGTTCCGATTTTCCGGACGAAGATATGATCATTCAAAAAGCAGTCAAGAGTGGACGGCTTCGAATTTATAAAACCGCTGATCTTGCCGATTTTGGCAGCTTGAAAAAATCTTTGGAAGAAATCAAAAGCTCGGAGCAGCGTATCGATGTCTTGTTTAATAACGCCGGCGGGTCCTTTCCCGAGCTGCGCTATTCGAAACAAGGCCGCGAGCAGCACTATGAACTGCTGACAGTCGTTCCTTATATCATTCTGATGGAATTAAAGGAACTTATCAAAAATAGCAGCTTAAAAACGGTGATCAACACCTCATCCTCAGCGCTAAAATTTACGAAAGAGTTTAATATCGAAATCCTGGAGCGCCCTAAAACCTTCCGCAAGCTGATCGGTCCTTACGCCACCTCTAAACTTGCGCTTTCACTGTGGACTCAGGCCATCGGGCCGCAGCTGGCCAAGGAGGGCATCAAGATCCGCAGTGTTGACCCGGGCAGCAATAATACGCTAAGAAAAGGAAAAAATTCCGGATTGCCCCTATATGTTAAACCGCTAATGAAGCTGTTTTTCGCTCCGCCTACTCACGGCGCCGATAAGCTGTATGAAGGCGCTCTTGGGGAACACCGTAATGAGACCGGCGTGTTTTTGCTGAAAGGCCAGGTTGCAGACTTAAAATTTACAGATCAAGCACGCCACGTTTTAGAAAGGATTCATGCGATTTACGAACGTGAGTTTTTACAATGAAATTTTTGATATAACTTGACTATTAGGATAATTTTGCCATATGGTTGAATGCATGCACAAGCCATACATACGAAAGGAGAAGTGATTGTGAGCAGCTCCCTGAACGCCCGTAATCCTAACTTGTTGGTTACGGTTATCGTGTATTACCTTGTGACATCAGTCGGTGCGCTAGCCCTAGGGATGGTCCAGCCTCTCCTCGGCATTCCAGAAGTCGTCATTCAGATATCACAATTTGGTCCAACCCTTGGCGTACTGGCCATCATCGTGATGACCTCTCGTCGCACAAGACCACCTATTACGCTGAAGCTGCATCTCAATCCGCTGGAGCCTCCCGTTTGCTCGCGGCTGCGCTGTTCATTGTCTTGGCGTTCGCCCTCTCTTGGCTCTGGTACAGCGTGACCGGACACGTATTTGATTATACGGCACCCTCAACGCTAACACATCCGTTCTGGCTCATCGTTATTGCCCAGTTCATAGGAGCGGCGGGAGAGGAGATTGGTTGGAGATGCTTCCTGCAGCCTGCGCTTCAAACCCGAATGGGCAGTTTTCCGGCTTCCATGATCGTAGGTCTGCTCTGGGGCGCATGGCACATCGGCGTATTCGCGGAAGGCTGGGCTTATGCCGCTTTATTCATGCTGTCTGCTGTTTCGATCTCCGTCTTGTTAGGCGAGCTGCTGCGCGGCCTTCGCGGCGGACAACTACTCATCTCGGCTTCTGTCCATGCGCTGATCAATCTCGGCATGCTCCTTTGGCTCAACGAAGAGGATGGTAGCCAGCTGGCTATGGGAACTCTTGCGTTCGCCGACACCATTGCCGCCATCGCTGCGATTTGTCTTCTCCGCGTGCGAGCCGCCAACCGCCGGGCTTCCGGAAAATTGACACTATAATAAGAGTGTGTATTGCCCCCCGCTAAAAGAAGGAACCCTGACACCAAATGGTCAGGGTTCTTGTCTTTTTACTTAATCTGTGTCGGACGCTTTGGCTTTTTTGCGTTTTATCGCTCTTGCCCCTTCCCAACCGGCCCGTCATATTCTGTAACTTCTTTTCAGTGATTCCGCCATATTATCCCCGGTCTTCCGCGATGATGGAGCTGCCTCTTTCTTCGACCGCCCGAATGTAGTGCCCGTCGGGATCATAAAAGGTGAAATAACCAAAATCGTTATTAAATAGAGGTTCTTTATCAATAGGGGCTCCAGCTTGTTGGATCCGTTCATGCAGAGCCAGCAAATCATTCGTTAATAACTCAACCATTGTCACGTGCCCCGTGTGATTTGTGATAAAAAAGGAACGAGGAAATACAAACTTTAGCGGCGTGACATCTTCCGGTTTCGTTTCCATCAAAAAAATACCCGGACCATTTCCATTTTTCAATGCAATATGTGCCTCTCCAAACGAATAATCTGCTGAAATCAATTTGTAGCCTAACACATCGCAATAAAAATCCACCGATTTTTTCAAATTTGTGACTGGAAATCTCATGCAGCAATAACCGATCACATCAGCGTCATTCGTTTTTCGGTTCAACATATTCAACATGCAGCTCCTTCTGAACTGGTTAGGACTTCAGGAATGATCACAAGTGGGCAGACAATTTCTAACTATTCGTTATCTTCAACGAACCTTCCTGCCAATCACAGCGGAACATTAAGCATGCTTGGCCTTTACTTCCGCATAATTCAAGTTCACAGTCGGATTCAGCGGAATACGATCTTCCTTCTCCATCATCCAGTACAGCAGCTTGCGCTCAAGCTCTGTACGAATGCTCGTGAAGGCAGGGTCATCGAAGCGATTTTGCAGCTCGTCCGGATCGTTGGCCAGATCATAGAGCTCACCCTCGCCATTCGCATAGAGGTTCAGTTTCCACTCCAAAGTGCGAATGCTCTTGCCCTTCCCTATCCATGCTTCCCGATAGGCGCACCAGACGAAAAAACGGTCATCGAGCGGGTGCTCCGGACGAACGGTAATATCAGATACGCGCAGCGGTTCCCCTTCTTCACCGCTCTCGATGACAACGTATTCGCGGGGCACATAGTCCTTGCCTCTCAGATACGGCGCTAAGCTCTTGCCCTGAACACCCGGTGGAATGGGTATACCTGCCATGTCCAGAAAGGTCGGCATAATATCCACCAGCTCGGCCAGATGATCCGTACGCGCCGGTCCCTGATAGCCCGGTGCTGCGACAATGAACGGCACGCGGGTAAAAGAGTCATAGAACATGTTATGCTTCTGAATCAGCCCATGAGCCCCCATTGAATCACCATGGTCTGACGTGAAAACGACGAGCGTATTGTCCGTCAGGCACAGCTCCTCCATTTTCGCGAAAACGCGGGCAAGGGTGTCGTCGATAAAACGAATCATGCCGTAATGGATCGCTCGTACCTGACGAATCAGATCATCGTCCGCCGTATCCATCGCGTCCATCAGATAAGCCACACGCTGCCGTTCCGGCTTTCCCTCCAAGCTATCTTTTGGCGGAAGCGGTACCTTAGCGGGATCCATCATGCTTGCGTAAGGTTCCGGTGCTTGATATGGCGTATGTGGATCCGGGAAAGACAGCCAGGCGAAAAAGGGCTTTTCCGGATCACGCTGATTTTCGAGGTAATCCAGCATGGTGTCCCCAAGCAGGTAAGTCCCACATTTTTCCGGACGGGCAGGGTTGGTTCCATGACCCAGTGGGCTCACCCAGCAAGTATGGGACCACTCGTGCGCCGCTTTGGTCTCGGGATCGTCCCTGTAGCCGTCAACTAGATGTCCATGCTCCGCCAGCCGGACGTAATCGAATACTTCCCTCAGCACGCTGGCCTTTTTGTGATCGATGATTTCACCCGGATAGTAAGTCTTGGTGTTCTCCATAAACGCGTGATTTTTCCCGAGGATAGCCGTCTGATATCCATGCTCCTTAAGTACTTGAGGCAGCGTAACCTCCTCAGGATTAATCATCATGTGGTTCGCATGGACTCCGATTGTAGATGCATACCTTCCCGTAAACAACGATGATCTTGACGGTGAACAGGCGGGATAATTACAGAAAGCAAATTCAAAGACAACACCGCGTTTGGCCAAGCCCTCGAGCGTGGGAGTTTTTAATACGGGGTTCCCGTATAGGCTAAGCGTTTCCGCCGATTGCTGGTCCGTCTGAATGAGAAGTAAATTGGGCCTGTTATCCATTATGCACCTCCCTTCTTGCTCCCGTTCCGCGACGGCGCCGGCTGCGCGGTAAGCGTCGGTCCATACACCTCAATCGAGCCATCCTCACGGAAGCTCATACGATCCATACACACCTGACGATCCCCGCCGCCCTCTTCGGGATTCGTGTGCGTATGATAGACGATGAACAGCTCCGAGCCGTCCGGAGACACCGTTACACTATGGTGACCGGGACCGGAAACTTCCGGCGTATCCGCAAATAGAATAGGATTTTGTTCATACTTCACGAAAGGTCCGAGTGGCTGCCTTGAAATTGCGTAGCCGATGGAGTAATCCCGGTGGGCAAAGCAGTTGGCCGAATACATCAAATAGTAGAGTCCATCGCGCTTCACCACAAAGGGACCTTCATTCCAACGAGTTTCATTTCCGGATTTGAATTCCCATTCCTGGTCCGGCTTGAGCAGCAATTGTCCCTCCGATATTACAGTCAGCAGGTCTGTACTCAACTCCGCGATATAGATGTGACTTTCCTTTCGACCCTCCACCACATTCTCCGAGCAGTCGCGGGAATAATACATGAAAGCCCGCCCGTCCTTTTCGATCAAGACATGAGCATCAATGGCCGCATAGCCGAAATCGAACATAGGTCGGTCAAACACGTCCTCGAACGGTCCAACCGGACTATCGCTTACGGCAACACCGATGCGCAAGCTGTCCTTTTCGAGCCAACGGGACGTATAGAACATGTAGAATTTCCCTTTGAACTCTACCACCTCAGGCGCCCAAAACTGCTTATAACCCCATGCTTTCACATCCTTGCTCTTCTCGTATACGAAGCCTTCCTCCTTCCAATCAACGAGGTTCTCAGAAGACCAGGCCTTAAATCCTTCATCAACAGCTGAAGTAGGGTAACAGTAATACTTTCCGTCAGACGCTTTGAGAATAAAAGGATCGCCGATTTTTTGTATCCCAATCGGGTTGGTATAGGTGTCGGTCATAGGGTATCCCTCCTTTTGTAAACATCAGCCTTTAATCGAACCGATCATGACGCCTTTTACAAAATAACTCTGAATGAATGGATAAGCACCAGTACCGTACGCTCGATATCATGACGCGCTCCTCCCGTCAGTTTGCTTGCCGGCCGAATCCACAAGCTGGTTTCTCGGGTCATGTTCCTACCACGGCGCATTGCGCAGCGGCAGCGGATCGACGGTCATCGCCATGCGGTTGCACAGGCGCTGCAGCAGCTCAAGCTTCATGGAAGTGTATATGGGATCCTCCCAGGCGTTGCGATTTTCGCCGGGGTCCGTTTGCAGATCGTACAACTCGCCGGAATTGTCGTTGTGGTACAGTACAAGCTTGTGATGCTCCGTCCGCACCATCGTCGCCCATGCCCGAAGATCGCCATGCGGGAAATTAGCGTCGTAGGATTCGCAGTACACATCCTCGCGATGCTTTGGCGTCTCCTGTTCCAGTGCGTTCAGAAGCGGCCATAAAGACTTGCCCTGCATCCCCTCATAGACCGGGGATTCCGATGCCTCCAGCAGCGTCGGCGCCAGATCGGTCAGCTCGACCAAAGAAGAGAGGCGACGGCCGCCTTTGATCCCCGGCCCGCGGACGATCAGCGGCACGCGCACGCTGCAATCGTAGAAATGCGGTCCCTTCAGATACATGCCGTGATCGCCGAGCAGTTCACCGTGATCGGACATGAAGATGACGATCGTGTTGTCCATCTGCCCGCTGCGCTCGAGCGAATCGAGCATGCGTCCCACCTGGTCGTCGATCAGGTCGCACATCGCCCAATAGGCGGCGCGTATCAGCCGATGATCGCATTCGCTCATGCTGGATGCGGGCAGATTCCCCTTCATGCCGTACGCACCGTCTCGATCGATGCGCTGATATACCGGCTTGTTATCGAGCTCCCCTTCCACATAGTTCGGCAGCTGAATTTCATCCAGCCGCTCCAAATACCTCTTCAGATATTCCTTCGGCGGATCGAATGGATGATGGGGATCGAACAGGTTAACAAGGAAAAACCACGGCTGATCATAGTCCGCATTCGTTTCGATAAACTGTACGGCTTTCTCCGCGCACCAGGTCGTTTGATGATCCTCGGCATCCGGGCCGTAGCTCACATACCGGGACGCTTCGACCGGCTGCGGCGAGAATGTCTTCCCCTTCCCTTTCAGCCACTGTGTATATTCGTTCGTCGGCCACTCCGAACTCGGGTGATGTGACCAGAAAAATTGATCGAAGCCGTCGTCGATCCGTCGCTCCGTTCCCTTGGTGACGGAGGGATGGCAGGCGGATAAATGCAGCTTGCCGGCAAGACCGCAAATATATCCTTCCTCGGAAAGCAGCCGCGAGATCAGTTTCTCATCGTTGGGAATGTCCTGTCCGTTAGCCCGGCATCTTGTCGTCCTCGGGTAACGTCCCGTCAGAAAACTGGCGCGGCTCGGTGTACACACCGGGCTCTGGCAAAACGCTTGCTCGAATAATACGCCTTCGGCGGCCAGGCGGTCGATATGCGGCGTGTTTACCCATTCGTTTCCATAGACGCCCAGCGTATCCTGCCGTTGTTGGTCGGTGCAAATCCATAAAATATTCGGCTTCTTCAAGCTGATTCCTCCCTAATGAATCCATTTCATCATGGATTAAACATGCGATAACGAAACGATATATAGATCAATAAAACCGTATTGATCTATATATCGTCTTGATTGAAGCAGCTAGTGGTATTATGAAATAGGTTCGGATTCCGCGTATTTCAATCGGTTTGTCGGCAAGATGATATTGGCCCCAAAAAGACCTCGACCGCTCCCTACCAAGGAGCGGTCTTGAGCAGCCCCGGATCGGCCGTATCCACCAGCCGGCGGCACAGACGCTCCATCAGCTCCAGCTTTACGCCAGCCGATGCCGCATCGTTCCACAGATTGCGGCGTTCCTGCGGGTCGGCACTCAGGTCGTACAGCTCTCCTTCCGGAGCCGGACCGTGCACAACAAGCTTATGTGTTTCGGTACGAAGCATGGTGCCGCAGGCTCTGGCTTCTCCGTTTACCCGCACTTCGTCAACCTCGCACAGGACATCTTGCCGATGGCCCGCCTCGGCTCCTGTCAGCAACGGCAAAAGCGATTTCCCCTGCATGCCGGGGGTTACGGGCAATCCGGCGACCTCCAGCAGCGTCGGTGCCAGATCGAGCAGCTCCGTCAAGGCTGAGATCCGCTTCCCGGCCTGAAGGACGCCCGGATACGATACAATCAGCGGGATATGCACGGATTCCTCGTAGAAATGCGCGCCTTTCAAATAAATGCCGTGATCCCCGAGCAGCTCTCCGTGATCGGACATGAAGATGACCATCGTGTTATCGAGCTGCCCGGTCCGCTCAAGCGCCTGCAGCATCCTGCCCACCTGCTCGTCGATCAGATCGCACATTGCCCAGTAAGCGGCGCGCAAATACTTGTGATCCTGATCGCTCATCCGGGCGAACGGATACAGCTTGGAATTGGCATAAGCCCCGTTATGATCACGTCTTTGCACGCCCGGCTTGCATTCCAGCTCGCCCTCTTCGTAGTTTGGAAGCGGTATGGCGTCCAGCTGATCCAAATACCGCTTCAAATAGCTCTCCGGCGGGTCAAAAGGATGATGTGGCGCAAAGATATTGACGGAAAACAGCCAAGGCTGTTCGAACCGCGCATTCGCTTCGATGAATTCAATCGCTTTCTCCGCGCACCAGGCCGCTTGATGGTCTTCAGCGTCCGGCCCGCAGACGACATGCTCGCATTCGGGCAAAGGACGGGCTTCGTAGGACTTCCCTTTTCTTAGCAGCCACTGGGAATATTCGTTGACCGGCCAGTCCTCCTGCGGGTGATGCGACCAATAAAAGACATCGTAGCCGTCTTTGATGCGCGGCTCCATTCCCTTGCTGACGGACGGATGGCAGGCTGACAGATGCAGCTTGCCGGACAGACCGCAGGTGTAGCCCGCCTCTTGTAGAAGACGCGTCACGAGCACCTCTGTTTCCGGAATGCTCTGTCCGTTCTTCATGAAGCCCGTCGTTCTCGGATAACGTCCCGTCAGAAGGCTGGCGCGGCTGGGTGAGCAAATCGTCGATTGGCAGTAGGCTTTCTCGAAGAGTGCCCCCTGCTGCGCCAAGGCATCGATATGCGGCGTTTGAACCCATGGGTTTCCATAACAGCCCAGCGTATCAAACCGCTGCTGATCCGTGCAGATCCATAAAATATTCGGCTTCATTCGGCCTCGTCCCCCCCATTCCACTTGACGATCGTTTTTACTTCTTGTATTGGGCGGTATATGCTTCGTTGTAAATCTCCAGATACCGCTTCAAATTCATGCCGTCCAGCGTCGAGATATAGTTGTTCCAGTCTTTGTCCAGCGACAAGTCACCGATAATAAAGCGGGTCTTGCTCTCTTTCACATAGTCCGTGATTGTCTTCTGGAGCATGGTCAGCTCCGCCGCCTGCGCTTCGTTGAAGAAGATCGGAGGAACCTCCTGCTCCTTGGAGCTCTTGTATGGCTCATAATTGTTCACCGTCGCGTCATAGAGCTTACGCGGCACCGACACCTCATCCGCGGCAAGGCCTTCGAACATTTCCTTCGAGAAGTGATACGGCGCCGTCTGCATCCAGGAGTTGTTCTGCAGCGTGCCGAAGCCGATCAGGCGAACCCAGGTGGCCGGCCCGCCGTTCAAGCCGCTTGCGCCTTCCTCCGGCTTCTTCCAGCCGACGCCTTCGGTGCCGATATTCGCTCTCAGCGAGATATCGTCGCTGAACAGGGCGTCGCCCCAGCGGAAGGCCAGCTCCGGATCTTTAGCGCTGCCCGTAATCAGGAAATTTCCGCCGGAGTTGTTATAATACAAATACGGCGTCTGCTGCAGCCCCGACGGCCCCTTCAACGGCGGAATCGCAGCAAAGTCCTTCCAGCGGTCCTTACTCACATCGGTGAACTGCGCAAATGAAGAGGAGGCGACGACGCCGACCGTCGGATCTCCGTTCTCGACCTGCGCTTTGAGCTGGCTGTTGTTTTGCGTGAACGCTTCGTTGTCGATCAGGCCTTCCGCGTACAGCTTGTGAAGGTAGGACAATCCTTCCTTGTACCCGGATTTGGTGAAACCGGCGTCGATCTTGCCGTTCTCGTCGAACAGAAGCTCGTTGGAAGTCAATTTATGCAAAATAAACGAGTTCATCAGGAAACTGTCGACATTCGTCATGCTGTCCTGCACCCCGCCGGACATCGGGATTTCATCCTTTTTGCCGTTGCCGTTCGGGTCCATCGTCTTAAAGGCTTTCAGCACATTTTCGAATTCGTCGGTCGTCGTCGGCATGTTAAGATTCAGCTTCTTCAGCCACGGCTCATATATCCACATTTTCTGCGGCGCCAGCGTATGCGGATTGCGGTCGATGCCACTGAGCGAGTATATATTGCCATCCGGCGCTGTAATGGCCTGCTTGACCTCGGGGTACTTTTCGAACAGTTTTTTCGTCTCTACACCGTATTTGTCAATCAAATCGTTCAGCGGCAGAAAGATGCCCTGCTGGCCGTACACCATCTGCTGGGCCGAGCTGACGCCGAAGCCGACGATCACATCCGGCAGGTCTCCGCTGGTGAGCGCCAGATTCAGCTTTTCCTGGGCTTCCTGCGGGGGAGCAAACTTCCATTCCACGTGAACATCGGTTAAATCCTCATAATATTTCGTGAAATCGTTCGTCTCGTAATTCTGCACATAAGGACTTTGCACAGCCAGCACCTTGAGCGTTGACTTTTCCTTCGACAGCGGAAACGTACCTGCTGCTTGAGCCGACTCGGTTTTGGAACTCTCGGTATTCACCGAACCTGCCCCGGAGTCTCCGTTCGAGCAAGCCGTGATCATGGCCGCCATGGCGACCGCAAGCGAAAGAGCAAGCGTTTTTTTCATCTTTTTCCCCCCATGGAATAAGTTTGACAAACTACCCTTTCAGTGCACCGATCATGACGCCTTTAACGAAGAAGCGCTGCACAAACGGATAAACAATCATCATCGGCAAGGTCGATACGACGATCAGACAGTATTTAAGCAGCTCCGCGAGACCGAGCATCTTTGCAGAGTCCGCCGTTTCGCCCATAAAATCTGCGCTCATTTGACTTCGCACCAAGATTTCCCTCAGCACCAGCTGCAGTGGATACAGACTCGGTTTGTTCAAGTACAGCAGCGCATTGAAATATTGGTTCCAGTGCTCGACGGCGTAAAACAGCGAGATAACGGCAATGATCGGTACCGACAGCGGAAGCACGATTTTCCACAGAAAGGTGTAGTCGTTGCAGCCGTCCATTTGCGCCGCCTCCAGCAGATCATGCGGAATCGTGGTCTGAAAGTAAGTCCGGGTGATAATCATGTTCCAGATGCTCAGCGCCGCCGGCAGCCAAAGCGCCCAGGGTGAATTGAGCAGGCCAGCCCCCTTGACCACCAGATACGTCGGGATCAAGCCGCCGTTAAAAAACATCGTGAAGGCAAATACCAGCATGAACAGTCCGCGTCCTATCAGATCCTTTCGCGCCAGCGGATATGCGGCCAGAATCGTAATGACAACATTGATGATGGTGCCGACGACTGTATAGCCAACGGATCTCAAATACGCATTCAGAAACTCTGGCTCGTCAAGGACAGCCTTATAGCCCTCCAGGCTGAAACCAACCGGAAACAAGACCACCTCACCTGCCGTGACCGCATCCTTCGCGCTGAAGGACGAGCTGAGGATAAAAATAATCGGATACAACACGATGACCAATATGATGGACAAATACAAGTAAATCATGAAGCTGAACGCGCGGTCTCCCTTAGCATTTTTCATTTTGGCGATTTCCATCGTCTTCCCTCCCCCTTCCTACCACAGGCTTGATTGACCCGCCTTTCTCGAGATTCGGTTGACGGTCATAATCAGAATGAAAGCGAGTACATTTTTGAACAGCCCAATGGCGGATGCATAGGAAAAGTTCGGAATCATGGATTTCAGACCCATGTTGTACACGTAGGTATCAATAATTTCCGACGTTCTCATGTTCAGCGGATTTTGCATCAGTAGCACTTTTTCAAAGCCCAGATCGAACATCCGCCCTGTTTCCAATATCAGCAAAATCATCGCCATCGGCAATATACCGGGCAAATCGATATGCCACATCCGCTTCAGCTTGCTCGCTCCGTCCATGACCGCCGCTTCGTGCAGGGCCGGATCGATTGCCGACAGGGCAGCCAGATAGATAATGCAGGAGAATCCCGTATGCTGCCAAATATCCGACCAGACGTAAATGCTCTTGAAGGCTGACGGCTCTCCCATCAAATTCGGCAGCTGCGCGTCCACGCCCAGCAAACCGAGCAGAGCGCCGATTGGACCGGTCTTCGGGGAAAGGAACTGCATGATGATGCCGACCATGACGACAACGGAGATGAAGTGGGGCGCATAGGTCACCATTTGAACCAGATTTTTAAAGCGAGTGTTGACAACGTAATTCAGGCTGAGCGCCAGAATGATGGGAAACGGAAAGCTGACAATGAGATGGTACAGACTGAGGCCCAGCGTGTTGCCCATGATTCGCCAAAACTCGTACGAATGAAAAAACTGATTGAAATACTTCAGGCCAACCCATTCACTGCCTGAGATGCCTTTGATCAGGTTGTAGTTTTTGAAGGCGATCTGGGCGCCGTACAGCGGAAAATACCGAAATACAATGAGGTACGCCAGAGGCAGCAACAGAAGCGTATACAGCTGCCAGCCTCGCAGCACACGTTTAATGGACACTGATGCTCACCCCCTCTATCGTTCGCTTTCATGCCCGGCCAGGACTTGGGCCTACTATAGCCGGCAAGAGCGGCTGCGGTAAAGAGGAGTCTTCGGCAGAGCCTGCAATTCTTGATCACAGGGGTGGAATGCAAGAATTGCAAGCGCTTCAAATATTGCATCATCCCATGAATCGAGCGCCGTTTTGCTCGCGGTAGGCTTTGGGCGTAAGGCCGGTGACACGCTTGAAAGCCCTGCCGAACGTGTTGGCGGAATGATAACCCACGGACACGGCGACCTCCCCGACCGCCAGCTTCTTCTCCGCCAGCAGGAGCTTGGAGCTCTCGATTCGTTTCCTCTCCAGGTACTCGAAGAAATTGATTCCCGCGTATTCTTTGAACCTTCGTGACATATAGGTTTCCGTCACATTGAAGTATTCCGCCAAATACGTCAGGGACATTTGCGGATCGGTATACTGCTCGTCGACAAAGTGCAGGTATTGTTCAAAATCCTGCTGCTGCCGTTGCTGCTTGCGCTCTCGGGTCAGGCGGCAGCTGCGAAGAAGCAGCCGGCGCAGCGCTCGGAATTGCTGTTTCGGGCTGCCGCTCCATTCCTCGCGGGCGAGGTTTGCGCTCAGCCCTTCCAGACCGATTACCTCGCCCGATTCCGTAAGCTTGATCAAGCTGCCCGCGAAATCCATTACAAACACTTGCAGCAAATACCTCGGCAATTCGCGGCTCTCAAAGTTTTCCCGATCGAGCTCGTCCAGCAGCAGCGCCAGCTCTTCCTCGTTGCTCGATTTGACCAAATGGAACAACCTTGCCTCGACATTATCGGGATAATAATACACATGGTTCTGAAGGGTTGTTTCCTGATGCCACAGAACGCCGCTGTCCTTGCCGATGATTGCCGCCCGCTGCGCCTCCCGAAAGGACCGGGCAAGCTCCTTGCGCTGCCGGCAGAAGCTTCCGGCCGAAAGGAGCGTACGGATGCTGAATTTCTCCTTCAGCTCCTGTTGTACTTGGCGTAGAAGCCGATCCACTTGTTCGGCGAGCGTTCGCTCGTCCTCCTCGTCGAAATGGAACAGCAGCGCCAGCTGGGCGTCGTCCGTCTCATGCACGTAACAGAACGGCTGCGATTCGTGCTGCAGGTAATCGCGCACGATCGCTTTCTTTTCATTCAGCCTGCCGACATCCTCCCGGTCGCTCTCTTCGTATTCCGTAGACAGCATCAACAGCGCCGCCAGGCTGAAGCCCCCCTCTCCCCAGTCCAGCTTCAGTTCGCCTAGGAGCGCCTTGATCTCGGCTTCGGAGGCAAATTGCCCGCGCAGCAGCCGGTCAAAGAACGATGACCTCAGCAGCGGGAGCTGTTGTCTCATCCGCACCTCCATCTCCAGATGAGTATCGACCAGGCTGGAGACAGCCCGCTGAATGGCTCCCAGCGCATTGCCTTTCATGCGAAGCGATTCCGGAGCATGCTTGGCGACGGCATTCATCAGCCCCTGAACCGGCTTGCTGCTGCGGTAGGCAAACTGCAGCGCAATCAGCGCCGCAGCGATCATGAACAGAACCAGAATCGTGATGCTGACTTCTTTGATGTAGACAATTTTATTCAGCACGATCGCCTTCGGCTGGGCCGCGACATACACCCAGCCGTTATAGGAAGAAGTCACGTAAGTGACCATCATCTCCTCTCCGCCGATTTTCTCTTTCCGTACCCCATCGGAAGAAGGCAGGGACAGGGGATGGACGGCAGACTTCGCCCCGTCTCCCTGCATGTTCATCAGCAGCCGTCCTTCGGAATCGGCAATATACGCCCAGCCGTTCCCGATATTGAGCCCGCGCAGGAGCTGCTGGATCTTGTCCTCCCTCAGCAGGATAAGAGCCGTTCCGCTGGAGTAATCCTTATACCCGAACGATTGCAGGTAGGTCAACGCCAAGTAGTCTCTATATTCCAGAACAACCTTCGAGACAGGAAGCGTTTGACGGAAATAGTAGTTCTCCAAAAGCTTGTCGAAGAAATCCTTGTCCTCGGGATAAGAGAAGATCTGCGGAAACCTGGACATGCTGCCGACGAAATTGTTGTTCAGAACCAGCCCGTTGTCGGGAAAAAAGAGAAAAAAATCGAGTACGTAGTCACTTGTCGTCCAATAATCCTGCAGCTGTTTCTTCGCTCGGAGCACCTTGATCAGATGCTCGCCTTGCAACGGATTGTTCAGACGATTCAAATTTTGAATCCCGGGCTCATCGGCGATTTTTTGCAAGACGCCGTCCAGCGAACGGAGCTGGCTGTCAACCGCTTGCATGCTTTGGCGTAGCAACACTTGATTCGATTGCTTGGTTTCGTTCTCCAAAACGATGGAAGTTTTCTGATAGATGAGATAGCCGACCCCGGACGACAACACCATAATGATCAGAAATGGCATCAGGTTATCGAGCAGAATCCTTGTATGGGGCTTCAACAACGCGCGCACCTTTACCGCTCCTCCTTGTCCGCTTGCAGCTCCTGGCTCGGAAAGCGGCAGGATTGGCGAACCGTCAATTGCGCCGGCACGACGATGGTTTCGAATGTGGATGGGATGCCTTCGCGAATGCGCTTCAGCAGGAGCTCTACGGCGAGCGAGCCCATTCCCGCCGAATCCTGGGACATCACCGTCAGCAGCGGCTGAATCCGGGCAAGCAGCGGAAAGTCGTCAAAGCAGGCGAGCGCCAAGTGGTCTGGAACCTGCATCCCGCGGCGATAGAGCTCTTCGATGGCTTCGATCGCAGCGAATGGTTGCGTCAACAGCATCGCCGTTGGATAGGGCTTTCCTCGCTTCAAAATCTCCTCTACCAGCTTTTGTCCGTGCTTCTCCCGGATTCGAAGGGTTTCATCAAAGCAGCCGACGCGGCGCAGTTCCTCCACAAAGCCGTCCGACCGCTGTGAGGTGACGGAATTGTCCCGGTTATCGGCAACAACGATGCGCCGATGGCCTTGCCGAAACAGATGGGCTGCAAGCTCGGCCGCCTTTTGCCGATTGTCCGTAGCGACATGATCTCCCGGGAAGTTGTCCGGATCGGGACGATGGCCGATGGTCACATAGGGAATGCCCAGTTTGCGCAGCAAATGAAGATGCCGATGGTCCGCCTCCTGTACCGGCGTCATCACAATTCCGTCGACCTTGGATGATATGGCCGTGCGGACATATTCCTCCTCCCGTTCCAGCCGGTCGCTCGACTGACACAGGTAGACACGGTAGCCAGCCTTCCAGGCAGCCTCCTCAACCGCTTCCGCCATCAAGGCAAAATGGGGGTTGCTCAGATGGCGCACGATAAAGGCGATGGTCTTCGTCTCTCTCCTGCGCAGGCCGCGCGCCACTTCGTTCGGCAAGTAATGAAGCTCGTCGGCGATTTCGCGGATTAAACGGCGCGTATCTTCCGACATGCGGCCCGTTCCGCGCAAGGCATGCGTCACCGTCATCATGGAAACGCCCGCCCGTTCGGCAATATCCTTAAGTTTTACCATAGACCCTCCAGTACAGTAAGACATGACCGGCTGCTAACCGGCTTTCGGAATTGACAATGCCCAATCCACCACGTATTGAACGACGATTGACAATGAATAAACATTCATCAGGAAAATTCGAAAAAGGAATGTAGATGAATTGGCTTGCTGAGGGTTGTTCTTCTTTTGTTGTCAGTTTGATTAGTTTAACGTTAAATCAAATTAGAATTTTGGATTCCTTAGATACCTGAGGCACTGAAGTCCCATAGAATTCTACCATATAAACCCACTAGAGAGTATGGATTATTTGCTAGAAGAGTGATACAGAACTTCAGACTAAAACACCAAAACAAAAAATCCCCAAAAATTTATTCGGGGATATTCTGTATACCGATGCTTTTGGTTCTGAGCATTTTTCCTTGATTAGTCCGCTTCAGCAGAACGCTCAATCCATGTGTTGATCTCTTCAAGCCGTTTAGTATATGCATCGCGAATCGTGTATGCAGCCTGAGAGCCAACTGGCAAACGAAGCGGCGGGTTGCCACTATTGACAGCTGAAATGATAAATTGCACCGCTTTGGCCGGGTCGCCGATCTTCATGTTCGAAAAACCATTCTCGTAAGCTTCATACAAAGGTGCGTACTCTTGCTTCTTTTCGGTTTGATCCAACGAATCTGCAAAAAACGCGGTAGCGTACACGGATGGCTCCACGATCGTCGTCTTGATCCCGAAGCTGGCGAACTCCGTCTCAAAAGCTTCGGAGAAGCCTTCCACGGCAAACTTGGATGCAGCGTAAATGCTGTATGGCGGCATGGACCAAGCTCCAAAGAAGGACGAAAAATTAACGTAATGTCCCGATCCCTGGCTCTTGAAAACGGGGAGTGTCGCACGAATGACATTCAATACGCCAAGCACATTGACGTCGAACTGCTTCCGAATTTGCTCATCCGTGTACTCCTCCAACATGCCAAACAATCCGTAACCGGCATTATTCACGACAATATCGATTTTTCCAAATACATCAACGGCTTCTTGAACAGCGGATTGTATTTGTTCCTTGTTAGTGACGTCCAAAGCAGCAAGGTGAGCACGTTCTGGCGCTAGCGCTTTAAAATCCTGGATCGCGTCGAGTTTCCGTGCCGTTGCAACCACTTTATCTCCCGCTTGGAGCAGCTGCTCCACAAATTGCCGCCCAAACCCTGTCGAGGTTCCTGTAATAAACCATACTTTACTCATCGTTGTCATCTCTCCCATTAGATAATTTGTTGAAGTTCCTTCGATACTGGTTTCCTACATTCGAGAATGTTCATTCTAATATTTACAAAAAACGGCCGCTCCAATTAGGCATTAAGCATCACCTTCAGCAATAACTCGTCCTTATCATATTCCATGTTTCTGGGCACTTCCCTCAGTCCCTCCTTCGATAATTATTTATAACATATTGAGAACGGATGGTAAAGAATAATTTTTACTGATCGTTCTCATATATGTCGACTCACTAATCATTCGCATCCGCCTTATACGTGCTTAGCCGAGAAATTCTTCACGAATAAAAATAAAAGCCACCCCAGAATTGATATTATCCCCTTCGAGTAGACAAGTGCTAAGAAAGCGCACTAAAGTTTACTTGGAGGGGATTTTTCATGGGCGAAATTCGGAAGACATATTCCGTTGAGTTTAAGCAAAAGGCAGT
>NZ_NQMO01000008.1 GCF_002257645.1 Paenibacillus sp. XY044
GGATAAACAAAATCTAATCCGGCGTGTGGTGAAAGAAGTCCGGGTATTTAACAATGAGGAAGTCAACATTATTACTTTTTAATGCTCATATGCACCTCTATTGTCATAATGATCGAAATCCTGATGCATTTGCGTTCCTTGAAGAAAACGAGGAAGGACGTTTCCCTGCACGATCCGATCGGAACGGATAAAGAGGGGAACGAAATCACGTTGATTGATATTTTGGGCAGCGAGGCGGACGACGTGGCCGACATGGTCCAGCTCAAGATCGAGAAGAGCAAAATCTACCGGAATCTGGACATCCTCGATGAGCGCGAGCAGGAGGTCATCAAGGGGCGCTTCGGCCTCGAGCACGGCGGAGAAGAACGGACGCAGCGCGAAATCGCCAGGGAGCTGGGAATCTCCAGATCATACGTGTCCCGGATCGAGAAGCGCGCCCTGATGAAGCTGTACCATGAATTTTATAAATCCAAGCAATAGCTTGCAGCGGAGAATCCCGTGGGAAGCACTGCCGACAGCCGGAAAAAGGCCTCTCTTGCCGCCTGAAGTTCATTCTTCAGAGTGGAAAGAGGGGCCTTTGCCTGTTGCGCTGCATTTACGCCTGCCAAATGCTGGATTGGCGGAAGATCGGCTGAAACGGCAGCACGATTTTGACCGGCAGCGGGAAGGGTTCCCCGGTGATCTGCAGGATCGTCCTTGCGGCCATGACGCCGATTTCGAACGTCGGAATATGAATGGTTGAGAGCGGAGGTACGGTGTAGCGTGACGGCTCGTTGTCGTCAAACCCGACGACGGCGAAGTCCTGCGGCATGCGGTAGCCTTTCTCGGAAATGGCCCGCATAGCGGCCATCGCCATGATGTCGCTGGCCGCGAAGACCGCCGTCGGCAGACGTCCCTGATGCTCCTCCAAAAATTTCAGCATGAGATGATAGGCGCTGTCGGGCTCCCAATCGGCATTCAGTACATGCTCCGGCTGAACCGACAGGCCGGCCTGCTCCAGGGCCTGTTTGTACCCCCGGTACCTTTTCTCCCGGTCGAATTGGCCGGACAAGCCCGTGCCTCCGATAAACATAATCTCGCGGTGGCCCTGTCCGATTAAATGCTTGACGGCGATCGACGCCGCTTCGACGCGGTCATAGGAAATGGTCGGGATGCTCGGATCGGATACGTCGATTCCTACGATATGCGGAACGTGTTTCTTGAGATAGCTGTATAATTTGGGCTCAATGCCTTCAATAACGATCAAACCGTCGACCGAATCTTTGCCGGAGATTTGCTGCAATGTTTCAATTTTTTGCAAATCTTCTTGCGTGTAAGTAAAGGCGATCTGGTATCCGTGACGGGCCAATTCCTTCTCGATTCCCTCAAAAATGACCGAAAAATAAGGATGGTAGCGCCGCCCCTGCATGGTGGATACGACGCATCCGATTTTTTTGACCGCGGCTTGGTCCTGGGAAGGCACTTTCGCCATGTACCCGAGCTCTTGCGCCGCGTCCCAGATTTTCTTCTTGGTCCCGCTGCTTGAAGAGCGGTTCGAATCGTCGGCCAGAACGCGGGAAACGGTCGATATGGAGACGCCGACGCGTTCGGCTATATCTTTTAATGTGGGCATGTCATGACCTGCCTTTATGTCAGATGAGGATCCTGCAAAACTTCTTGCCGGGATTGCTTACTCTATATGTTAAGTAAAATAAAATCGCAGGTCAACTGAAAAACGGTGATAATATTATGCAAATTATAATAAAATTATTGCAAAATAATTGCAAAAAACGATTGACTATCTTTTTCGTCAGAGGTATGATTTTCATGAGATTGAGGTGATTTAAGCAAAAAAATAAAGGGGAAGGGGTTATGTCATTGCGATATTTCAAAAATTTCTCTGTTTTTGCCCTAATTTGCATGATGCTTTTGCTCTTCGGTTGCGCAAAGAATGACAGCTCTGATGCTTCCGCCACCTCTGCAACTTCAACAGGCAAGACGAAGCTCGTGTTTTGGAGTCATCAGGAAGATGCTATTATGAATGCTTACAAATCGCTGATCACCAAGTACCAATCCTTGCATCCCGACATTGAGATCGACTACCAGACTTTCCCTTACGACGTGTACAATCAGAAACTCAAGGCATCCTTCTCCGCCAAGAGCCCGCCCGATATCGCGGAAATGTTCGGTACCTGGGTACCGGAATATTCGAAAAACGGGGCGCTGGTGGAAATACCGGGAGGCGAGCAGCTGCGGCAGGAGTATTACGAAGCCCCCCTCGGAGGATACACCATGAACGACAAGCTGTATGGATTGCCGCTCGAATTTAACATCGAGAACGGCGGGATGCTGATTCACCCGCAAATGCTGAAGGATCAGGGCATCGCGGGCCCCCCGGCGACATGGGACGAACTGGTGGAAGATGCCAGGAAACTGACGGTGCGGGGCACGAACGGCATCAAGGTTAAAGGGTTCGATTTCGTCTCCACCGACAATATCACCTTCACATTCCTTTCCTTGATTCTGCAGCAAAGCGGCAAGTATTGGGGCGACAATGACCATGTGAACTTTCAAACCCCCGAAGCACAAAAGGCTATGACCGCCTTAACCTCTTTGATCGCTACCGATAAAGTGGCGGACCTTACCACGTTTGGCGGTGAACTTGACACCTCAGACTACTTCTTTCAAGGCAGCTCGGCGATGACCTACCGGGGTCCGTGGACGATAGCTGCAGGGCTGAATACATACAAGGTGAAAGACTTCGAGTATGTGCCCGTGCCATCCTTTACGACGAGTCCACCTCATTACGCAGCCGAGTCAGGCTGGGGGCTCGTAGCTTCCCAGAAGGGCAAGCATCAGGAAGCGGCCGTCGATTTTATCAAATTCATGTCATCCGACGAAAATCTGCTCGAGTGGAACCAAGGCACGTTCACGGTTCCGGCCAAAAAAGCAGTGGCCCAAAATCCGGACTACGTCAAAGCAAATCCCTTCATGAAAACTTCGCTGGATATTTTGGAGCTGGGTCAGTGGATCGGGCCCATAGCCGACCGGGACTTCTTCTTTAAAACGATCAATGATCATTTCCAATTGATGGCGACCGGCCAGGAATCGGTGGAAAACGGTCTGCAGCAGATCGAAAAAACCATTAACGACAGTCAGGATCAACATAAATGATCGGAGTGGTTATCGCATGAAGCATGACACTGCAGCAAGCAGCAGTCCGGGCATCGCCCCTGGTCTCCCGGGCCGCAGAGGGGAGAAAAGAAGGGGCCGCGGGTTCATCTATTTGTCGCTTGCGCCGATATTGCTATTATTCATTGTATTCGCTTTCATTCCTATTGGATGGAGCCTAGGGCTGTCGGTATTTAAATATAATCCGCTCAGCACAAGCGCGCTTTTCGTCGGCGCGGACAATTATATCCGCTTGCTGGGCGATTCCATTTTTGTCAAGTCACTTTGGGTCACGTTCAAATTCGTGGTCATTGCCGTCGCGGTCAACATCCTCATCACCTTAATGATCGCCGTTGCGATCCAGCGGATCCGTGCGGGCTGGCTGCGGAACCTGATGCGCACCGTCTTTTTTCTGCCGACGATCGCGCCCTTGGCGGGTACGGCCATCGTATGGAGCACGATGTTCAACTACAATCACGGGCTGTTCAACATCGTACTTACCAAGCTCCACATGGCTCCCGTTCAGTGGCTGAGCGATCCCCATTATGCGCTGTATTCTGTAATCCTCATGACGCTGTGGGCTGATATCGGGTACAACATCGTGCTCTTTATCGCGGGTCTGGATTCCATTCCGGACATGTATTATGAAGCGGCCCTTCTGGACGGGGCGAGCCGCTGGCATTCGTTCTGGCATGTGACGCTGCCGCTGCTTCGTCGCACGATGCTGTTTGTATCCGTCACGACGGTCGTCTCCTATTTCCAGGCTTTTGCCCAGTTCCAGATTATGACCAAGGGGGAGCCGTTTAACGAGACCCGGGTGCTGGCCCTTCATATTTACGAGCAGGCGTTCTCCAATTCCAACATGGGATATGCGTCCGCGATGGCCACCGTGTTTTTGATCATCATTCTGCTGGTGACCCTGCTGCAGCTGAAGTGGGGGCGCACCGAGTGGGAGTACTGACAAGGGGGATTTTCGATGCACCGTAGGAATAGATGGTTCGACGGCATCGTCATGCTCGTGCTGATCGCGGCCGGATGCCTGATGCTGCTGCCGTATCTGTGGATGGTTTTGTCTTCTTTAAAAAGCAACATGGAAATCGTGTCCGGCTCGCATGCGCTTCTGCCGCAACATCCCAGCCTGGAAGGGTACCGGACCGTCCTTGAGGACGCTCCGTTCGGGAGATGGTTTTTGAACAGCGCGGTGACGTCCGTTATCATTACGGCCGCGACGTTATTTACGAGCGCCCTGGCGGGGTATATTTTCGCCAAGCATCAATTCAAGGGGCAGAAGCTGCTGTTCATCCTCATCTTGGCAACGATGATGATTCCGTTTCAGGTGGTCATGATTCCGACCTATCTGATTACGGCCAAACTTGGGCTGGTCAATCATTTGCTGGCGATTATCCTGCCCAATCTGGTCAGCTCTTACGGGGTGTTTCTGGCGAAGCAGTTCATTGAGGACATTCCCCAGGATTTGCTCGACGCTGCAAGGATGGACGGGGCGGGCGAGCTTCGGCTGATGGTCCGGATCATCGCGCCGCTGATTCTGCCGATGCTGTCGGCGCTCGGCATTTTTACCTTCATGAATGCCTGGAACAACTATTTATGGCCGCTCATCATTCTGAACGACGAGAGCAAAATGACCGTACCGCTGGCCCTTGTTTATTTTAACGGAACCCATATGGTCAACTATAACGTCGTCATGTCGGCGGCCGTGCTCATCACCCTTCCGGTGATTGTGGTGTTCCTGATTTTCCAGAAACAGTTTATTAAAGGACTTACGATGACAGGCATGAAATAAACAGAGAAGAGACAATGAGGAGGAGAAACTGGCATGACTAAAATATCGATTATCGGCGCAGGCAGCGCCTTTACGCAGGAAATCGCCACGGACATTTTGCTGATCGAAGGCATTGAGGGCGGTACGATCGCCTTGGTGGATATCGACGCGGAGCGGCTGGAAATTGCCCGTAAGCTGGTCGAGAAAATCATTGAGCTGTCCGGCAAGCGCTGGAACGTCATCGCCTCGACCGATCGCAGGGAGGTTATCGGGGGCTCGCAGTTCGTCATCAATCAAATCGAAGTGGGCGGTCTGCAAACCGTCCGCTATGAATACGAAATTCCTCTGAAATACGGGGTTAACCAATGCATCGGCGATACGCTGGGGCCGGGCGGGCTGTTTAAAACGCTGCGTACGCTTCCGAGCTGGATGGACATCATCCGCGACATTGAGGATTTGTGCCCGGATACGACCATTCTGAACTATACGAATCCGATGTCGGCGGTGACGCTGCTGACGTCGCGGGTGACCTCGATTCCGGTCGTCGGACTGTGCCATTCCATTCAGAACACATCCCGGCAGTTAGCCAAATACGCTGGCGTCCCTTACGACGACATGCAGTGGAGAGCCGGAGGAATCAACCATATGTCCTGGTTTGTGGAACTGACCTATGAGGGGAAAGATTTGTACCCCGTGCTCCGGGAGAAGATCCAGAACCCCGACCTGTTGAAAAAGGACCCTGTGCGCTTCGACGCCATGAAATACCTGGGCGCCTTCGTCTCGGAATCCAGCGGGCACTTCTCGGAGTACATTCCGTACTACCGTAAACGGCAGTCCTTAATCGACAAGCACTGCAGCACCGGGTATAATGGCGCGACAGGCTACTATGCGGATAACTGGCCGATCTGGCGCCGGGAAAACGACGAAAAAATCGTCAAGCAGCTGGAGGGCACCCTGCCGATCGAGCTTACGCCAAGCAATGAATACGCGGCCATCATTATTGAAGCGATGCTGAAAAATGAGCCGAAGGTGATTTACGGAAACGTACCGAATGAAGGGCTGATTCACAACCTTCCCGGGGACGGGGTTGTCGAGGTGGCTTGCATGGTCGACCGGAATGGCGTAAATCCATGCCGTTTCGGCAGCCTGCCGGAGCATTTGGCCGCGCTGTGCCGGTCCAACATGGCCTTCTTTGACCTGGCAGTCGGCGCTGTGCTGAATAACGACAAAGAAATGGCCCGCCATGCGCTGATGGTCGATCCGCTGTCCGCCGCCGTCTGTTCGCTCGATGAGATCAGCGACATGTTCGAGGAGCTGTATGAAGCGGAACGCGACTTTATACCGGTGCTGAAATGATGGGAGCGGATAAGGAAAAACCGATTGTCATTGTGGCCGGCGAGCTGAACGTGGACATCATTATTTCGGGAACCGACGTGATCCCGGAATGGAATCGGGAGAAAATGGTCGACGGTTTTGACGTCGTCCTCGGCTCCTCCTCGGCGATTACCGCAAGCGCGCTGTCCAGCCTTGGCCTGGACGTGCGGTTCGTCAGCGTGGTGGGGGCGGATGACTTCGGCCGCTTCTGCCTGGGCGAGCTGCAGCGGCTGGGCGTGAACACCGATCATGTGGCAGTGCTGCCTGAGGTCAAAACGGGGGCCACCTTATCGTTTTCCACGCCTTCCGACCGCGGTTTGGTCACTTATCCCGGGAGCATTCCGCTGCTGACGCCTGACTATATTCCCGATGCTTTGATTCAGGAGGCGGATCATTTGCATTTCGGCTCCTATTATTTGCAGGACGGAATGAGGCCGCATTGGAAGGAGCTGTTCGGGAAGGCGCAGGACTTAGGGGTCAGCACATCCTTTGATACCGGATGGGATGTGCGTGGCCGGTGGGACGCCGCCGGGATCCGTGCACTGCTGGCGGTTACGGATTTGTTTATCCCCAGCGAGGAGGAGGCGCTGCATATTTTTGAGCAGGACAGCGTGGAAGCGGTATTCGGCCAATTGGTGGCCGCTCCCGGTCTGATCGCCGTCAAACAAGGCTCAAAGGGGGCATCGCTCCGGTCTCCTGATGCATCTGTCGTGTCGGCGTCGCCTTATCCGGTTACCCCCGTGGACACGACAGGGGCGGGGGATTGCTTCAATGCCGGAATGATTCGCGGTTATCTCCAAGGCTTAACCGGCAGAGAGCTGCTCGAATACGCCAATGCCTGCGGTGCGCTGTCCACGCTGGGCGTTGGAGGAACGGGCCATCTGCCGACGGCAGAGGCGGTAACGGTCCTGCAGGGAAGACGTTCGCTCCAGTAAGCACCTCGGCGTTGGGGATCTCGCATCGGAACCGTGGGCAAAGGGGGTGATCGACACATTACATAGCAGGGCAACATTGTATCATTTTATTTCAGCACAAACTTTAATCATGGGAGTTGATCGTTCGTGAGATTCGGTAAAACACTGATTGCAGGTATCAGTCTGGCTGTATTGGGGCTAGGAATCGGGTATGCAGCATCGCAAACCGTTGCGGCTGCAGGCACCGAGTATTATGTGGCGGCTAACGGAAGCGATTCGAATGCGGGTACGAGCGCGGCGCCGTGGAAAACGCTGCAGCATGCGGCGGACACGGCCGGACCGGGAAGCACGGTCTACGTCCGGAGCGGGGTGTATAACCAAAAGCTGAAAATCACCAAGTCGGGTTCTGCAGATCAAGGGCCGATCACCTTCACCAATTATAGCGGCGAGACGCCTGTTATTGACGGAACCGGACTTTCCGTGAGCGGAACGGAAGGTATCGTTGACCTGTCCGACGTCAACTATGTGACCATCCAGGGATTTGAAATCCGCAATTATACGACGACGGCAAGCAACGTCATGCCTGTCGGGATTTATGTTCACGGCTCCGGCGGCAACATTACGCTGTCCAAAAACAAGATCCATGATATTAAAAACACATCGACCCCTACCGGCAGCGACCTGCTCGGCCGGGATGCGCACGGGATCGCCGTTTACGGAACCAAGGCGCCTCAATCCATCCACGACGTGACGATCGACGGCAACGAGCTGTACAATTTGGTGCTTGGTTCCAGCGAGACGCTCGTGCTTAACGGAAACGTGGATACCTTTGCCGTGACGAACAATATCATTCACGACAACGACAACATCGGCATCGACGTGATCGGATTCGAAGGGAAATCGCCGAACTCCGCCTACGACCAGGCACGAAACGGAATCATCAGCGACAACAAAGTGTACAACATTACGTCCAACAACAATCCTTCATACGGTAAAAGGCTTCCGAACAACAGTAATGCGGCGGACGGCATTTATGTCGATGGAGGCAAGGACAGCGTCATCGAGCGAAACTACAGCTATAATAACGATATCGGGGTGGAAATCGCCTCCGAGCATGCCGGCAAGGCGACCAGCAACATTACGATCCGCAGCAACTTCATTTACAACAACCGTTTGACGGGCATCGCCATGGGTGGATACGACACGCAGCGCGGCTCGACGGTAGGCTGCCACATCGTCAACAATACGCTGTACAAAAATGACACCCTCGGCGACGGCAGCGGCCAGCTGTACGTGCAGTATGACACTCAGAACAACGTCATCCGAAACAACATTTTCGTGGCCAGTTCGTCCGATGTGCTCATTTATAATGAATACACGAAAAATTCCGGCAACGTCGTGGATTATAATCTGTACTTCGCCCCCGGCGGAAGTGCCAATGCCACCTGGACCTGGAAAAACAAAGAATACACCGGCTTTGCCGCATATAAAAATGGAACGGGCAATGACGCTCATTCCGTATTTGCCGATCCGCTCCTTGTAAACGCCGCTGCTGGCGATTTACATCTGAAGGCGGGGTCTCCCGCCATTGATAAAGGCTTGACGGATTCGGACGTCGGGGCGCTCGATATCGACGGGCAGCCCCGCGTTCAAGGTGCAAGCGTCAATATCGGCGCGGATGAATAACGCTCCTTCTTAGTCATTGCAATTCGATCAGCAGCCTCCAATCCCGGGGGCTGCTTTTATTTTATGAAGAAAAGGTCTAGTTCTCAGCAAAGGTTCGGCAGCCGGATCTTAAAGCAATTTCACGCCTGGCGGGCTGTTTGTTGAAACAGACTTGTTCACCGGGCCCTGTCCCGGTGGTATAGTAGATCTAACGATCCTGCTGCAAGTGATGAGGCGGGAATTCCATCACACTTTCATGAAAAGGAGCTGACTTGATGAACATCGTCGTACTGGACGGACATACGCTGAACCCGGGTGATATAAGCTGGGACGAGCTGAGAAACCTCGGTTCCGTGACGATCTACGACCGTACCCCCGCCGGGCTGATTCAGGAGCGGATCGGTGACGCTGAGATCGTGCTGACGAATAAAACGCCGCTGACGCGGGAGGTGCTGGAGGCGGCAGAGCGCCTGCGCTACGTCGGCGTGCTTGCTACCGGCTACAATGTGGTGGACATTGAAGCAGCGGCGGCGCGCGGTATTACCGTGACGAATGTACCGGCATACGGGACCGAATCCGTGGCACAGTTTGTGTTCGCATTGCTGCTCGAGCTGTGCCATCAGGTCGGCAGGCATGGAGACAGTGTACGCTTGGGAGAGTGGGCCCAGACGGTGGATTTCTCCTATTCGCTGTCGCCGCAAATCGAGCTCTGGGGGAAGACGATGGGGATCGTCGGTTACGGCCGGATCGGCCGGCAGGTCGCGCGGCTCGCGGAGGCTTTCGGCCTGCGCGTTCTGGTATCGGGCAGACCGGGCAGGGACGGCGGGGCAGAAGACGGCGGCGCCCGGCGAGTTCCGCTCGAGCAGCTGCTGGCCGAGTCGGACGTGGTGAGCCTGCATTGTCCGCTGACGGCGGAAACCGAGGAGCTCATTAACCGCGAACGCCTGGCGCTGATGAAGCCTTCGGCCTTTCTGATCAATACCGCCCGCGGCGGGCTGCTGCGGGAGCAGGACGTGGCCGATGCGCTGAATGAAGGCCGGCTTGCGGGCGCGGCACTCGACGTGCTCGCGGCGGAGCCTCCCTCTGCAGACCACCCGCTTGTGCATGCCCCGCGCTGCATCATCACCCCGCACATGGCGTGGGCGGCGGTGGAAGCGAGGGAGCGGCTGATGAGCATCGCTGTGGGCAACGTGGCGGCTTTCCTTGAAGGCCGGCCGGCGAACACGGTTGTACCGCATTCCCGCTGAGAACGGCATGCTGCCGCGAAGGGTATGGGGGTACTTGATTGTACGGGTTGACTTCGTGCATGGGCAGCAAAACATGGAGTAAAGTGAAAATGCAAAAGGAGGGTTTATCCGAATGAAAATCGTGATCGCTCCGGATTCGTTCAAAGGCAGCATCCGTGCCGCCGACGCGGCCGCCGCCATCGGGAGGGGCGTCAAACGCGCCCTGCCGGGCGCGGAAACCATACTTGTCCCCATGGCGGACGGCGGGGAAGGGACGCTGGACAGCTTGACGCGTTTCAGCGGCGCCAAAGCCAAGGTGCGGGTGACGGATCCGCTGGGAAGGCCGGTCGACGCCGAGTACGGCCTCATCCATGGAGGATCCACCTGTGTGGTGGAGCTGGCCAGCGCATCCGGGCTGGAGCTGGTCACCGCGGAGGAGCGGGACCCGCTGCGCACGACGACGTACGGGACCGGCGAGATTATTCGCCGCGCACTCGATGCGGGCTGCCGCCAATTTATTATGGCGATCGGCGGCAGCGCCACGAACGACGGGGGCGCCGGCATTATGCAGGCGCTGGGCTTGCGGCTGCTGGATGAGGCCGGGCAGCCTGTCGGCCGCGGCGGACTGGAGCTGCAGCGCGTGGCGGGGATCGACATGGGCGGAATGGACGCACGGCTTGCCGAATCGACCTTCGTGATCGCTTCCGACGTGCAGAACCCGCTGCTCGGTCCAAATGGCGCATCCCATGTGTATGGCCCGCAGAAGGGCGCGACACCGGAGATGGTTGCGATGCTGGAGCAGGGGATGCGCGTCTGGGCGGACCGCATCCAAGAAGCGACGGGCCTGCGCGTGCATGACTTGCCGGGAGCAGGCGCGGCGGGCGGCGTAGGAGCGGCATTGCTCGCTTTTTTCAAAGCCGGGATGAGGCGCGGCATCGATATCGTGATCGAGCATTCGGGGTTCAAGGGGCACCTGGAAGGCGCGGACCTCGTCATCACTGGCGAAGGCCGGATGGACGCGCAGACGGCATCCGGCAAAACGCCGATGGGCATCGCCCAGGAAGCGCGGCAGCGCGGAATTCCGGTCATCGCCCTGGCCGGATCGGTGGGGCCCGGAATCGGACCGCTGTATGAGGCGGGAATCCTCAGCGTGCACAGCATTGTGAACGGACCGATGGCGCTGGAGGAAGCGATGGCCCGCGCCGGAGAGCTGCTGGAGCTGTCGGCCGAGCAGGTGATCCGGACTTTTACCGGAAGCCGCCACGGGTAAATTCCGATCATCAAACAAACGTACTTATAAAAAGTTCAAAGAAACGTCTATCGACGTACATTCCAAGAACGCGTTTAGCGGAAGTTTTTTGCGAGATCCGGATGTTTGGCCGCGAAAGTTTATACTTTCTGATCAATAAAAAAAGCGGCAGTGTCCGGAAGGCCCGGTAACTGCTGCTTTTTTTCTGTGATGACCCCTTGGTTTGGTTGGCGTTATCTCTTCATAGTCATATCCGTCAGCGGGCTGGACATCCGTTTCTTAATCTGCTCTAAAATGCGCTTGGAAACGGAAATGGTACGGGGGTAAGCAAAATCATCGCGGAAGTGAAGGACATTGCCTTCAAAGGAAGTGATTTTGTTCACGTTGACATAGATGTTGGATGCAGCGCGGACAAAATTGGGCTGGGAGATCAAAGCAGTCGTTTCCTGGCGAGTTAACCGTTTCTTGATAATATAGTTTCTGCCGTGGAAAATAACCTGTCCCTGACCGCCGACCTTAAAGAAAAACGCGTCCGTCACCGGATCAAACTGATGATATTCCTGCAGCACCTTGTCGGATGAAGTCATCTTACCAAAGCCCCCTTTTAGAAGATGATAAAGTGTTAGCGCTTTCATTCTATCATACTTTTCTGTTCTGCATAAGAGTAAATTTGTGAATTTTATGATTTTTTTTGTGAACTTGGACAAAACGATTCACTGTATTGACCCCATGTTCCAAAACGGCCACAATGGTCATAGTCGACTGCGGCAAGCGTGGTCACCTGTCAACGTCAAAACGGAGAAAGGACGAATTCCCTTGAACCCAAGTTCTATGAAGATCACGGCGATTTCCGGTAGCCTCCGAAGACAATCGTCCAATACGAGCCTGCTTCACGCCCTTATTCCGCTGGCACCGGAAACGATGGAGATTTCGATATTTGAAGGCATCGGAGACATGCCCCATTTTAACCCGGATATGGATGGAGACGAACCTGTTCCTTCGGTGGCACGGTTTCGTGACACGATCCGTCAGGCGGACGGCGTGATCATTTGCACCCCCGAATACGCGCATGGCGTGCCCGGCGTGCTGAAGAACGCACTCGACTGTCTGGTGTCGTCCGGAGAATTCGTCTACAAGCCCGTCGCTGTCGTCAGCGGATCCCCAATTGAAACGGGCGGAGAGAAAGCGCATCAGTCTCTGCTAATGACGCTTGGGATGATGACGGCTGAGTTGGTGGAGGGAGGCTCGTTCACGGTACCTTTTCTCAATCAGAAGCTCCGGGGCGGAGAGATGATTGACGAGGAGCTAAAAGAAAGGCTGAAGGGCATGCTCGGGAAGCTGGAAGAGGCAGTACAGCTAGCAGCCGCAAGCGGTAAGGACCGGTTTCGGTAACATGGATAACCATATTCCCCGTAAAAAAAGCCTGCGGCACTTCAATCCTGGGGATTGGAGCGCGCAGGCTTTTATCGTATTAGCAGGTCGGACCTTTTGAACGGGGGATACATATTTATTTACAAGTAAGGACTTTTCAACGCAGGCTAGAGCCCCGGGCTTCAAGCATTTTCGATGATGGTGTTGAGCGTCGTGCGGTCGAGTCCTTTGACCAGCTTGGTCAGAAGCTCCTTGGCTGCATCGTAATCATCGGTATGGATGATCGACGAAGAGGTGTGAATGTAGCGGGCGCAAATGCCGATGACGGTGGACGGCACACCGATTCCGCTCAAATGCACCTGTCCGGCGTCCGTGCCGCCAGGAGATACGAAATACTGGTACTTAATGTTGTGGGTATCCGCCGTATCCTGCACGTATTCGACGAGTCCGCGGTGGGTGATCATCGTCGGATCGAAAATGCGCAGCAGCGCCCCCTGTCCGATATGCCCGAAAGCGTTCTTGTCGCCGGTCATATCGTTGGCCGCGCTCGCATCCAGGGCGAAGAAAATGTCCGGTTGGATGAGATTGGCCGATGTGCGCGCGCCGCGCAGACCCAGCTCCTCCTGGACCGTAGCGCCGCAGTACAGCGTATTCGGCAGCTTCTCCTGGTGGAGTGCCTCCAACAGTTCGATCGCAAGGCCGACTCCGTACCGGTTGTCCCAGGCTTTGGCCATAATTTTCTTCGGATTGGCCAGCGGTGTGAATTCACAGACCGGCAGCACCTGAAGCCCCGGACGGATGCCGAAAGACTCGGCTTCCTCGCGGTTATCCGCGCCGATATCGATGTACATGGCCTTGATGTCCACCGGTTTGCTGCGCTGGGATTCATCCAGCAGATGGGTTGGCGTCGATCCGACAACCCCGAACACCGGACCGTTTGGCGTTATGATCTGAAGCCGCTGGGAGAGCACGGCTTGGCTCCACCAGCCGCCGAGCGGCTGAAAGCGCACCATCCCGGCTTCGGTGATGCCTGTAACCAGAAAACCGACCTCGTCAAAATGGCCGGCCACCATGACCTTCGGGCCGTTTTCATCCCCGCGGAGGACGCCGAACAGACTGCCAAGACGGTCCTGTACGAACTCATCCGTATATGGGGAAACCGTCTCTTTAAAGTATGCGCGCAGGTCTTTTTCAAACCCGGAAGCCGCGGGGAATTCCGTCAGCTTGCGGAACAAATCCTTCGTTTTTTGATCCATCGTACCTTATCTCCTTTATCATGTGTCGGGTATGTATATAGATTGAACTAAAGTTTTGCATTGAGTTATCACGGCCAAGAGAGGCCTATAACATTCATTTCTTTAGTTCATTCTATGTAGTTGACTTCAATCCTAGTATGAACCGACTTGGTCCGATTGTCCACGTCCGGCGGGCAAAAGCACAAATGGTGAATCCGTTGAATAGGATATCCTGGACGGATGCCCTGAAGTCAGCCGGAAGGAGCCTGGTTATGGAACCGAAGTTTATGGATCGCCGCCAAGAAAACATCCTGATCCTCGTATTGTTGATTTTACTGGTCATCGTGCTTCTCTTCTTATTATAATTCCTCCTGCCACGGATAACCCTCTTTAAACAGCCGCCAGGTTCGAACCCATGTGCCCGGCTGCCTGGCGCTGTTTGCCGCCGTCCTCTGCCGTCCTCCGCTTCCATACATAACTCGTCTGCGAATGACAAATAATGAAAAGGAATGATGAATAGGAGGTGCCTGTAATGCCTGCCAATACGAAGAACAGGGGAACCGGATTCAAGATCGATTCATTGACGCCCGAGGAATACAAATCCATCAGCAAAAAGCATTCTCCTTCGCGCAGCACATTCAAAAACTGCGTAAGTGCTTTTGTGGTCGGCGGATTGATTTGTCTGATCGGACAAGCGATCCAGCGGGCGTTCATGAGCTGGTTCGACATGACGGTCAAGGAAGCGGGCAATCCGACCGTTGCGGTGCTCATTATCATATCGGTAATCCTGACCAGCTTTGGCGTGTACGACAAAATCGCCCAGTGGGCCGGAGCGGGGACGGCGGTACCGGTTACGGGTTTCGCCAACTCCATGTGCTCCGCGGCGCTTGAGCATAAAGCGGAAGGCTACGTCCTAGGCGTAGGGGGCAATATGTTCAAGCTCGCCGGCTCGGTAATCGTATTCGGGACCGTCGCCGCCTTCGTCGTGGGACTCGTCTACGCCATTTTCGGCATCGAGGGAGTGCATCAGCCATGAAGCTGACCGGCCAGACCTGGGCATTTGACACCAGGCCCGTTCTGATCGGAAGCGCCGCCGTCGTCGGTCCCGATGAGGGACAGGGCCCGCTGTCTCCCGATTTCGATTATGTGTACGACAATCTCGAGATCAACGAGAAGACATGGGAAAGGGCGGAGCGAAGGCTGCTTGAGCAGGCGGCCCAACTGGCCGTCATCAAGTCGGGACTGGACAAGGAACAGATCCAGTTCTATGTAGGCGGGGACTTGATGAACCAGATCATCAGCAGCACGTTCTCCGCCCGCAAGCTGGGCGTGCCATACCTGGGCGTTTTCGGGGCCTGCTCAACGTCCATGGAAAGCCTGGCGATCTCCGCCTTAATGGTCGACACGGGTGCCGCAGAGCGGGTAATGGCCGGTACCGGCAGTCATAACTGTACGGCTGAGAAGCAGTTCCGGTACCCGACCGAATACGGCTCACAGAAGCCGCCGACCGCTCAGTATACGGTTACCGGGGCTGGCTGCGGCGTCATCGCCAAAGGCGGACAGGGCCAAGCCGGCCCGAGGATCGCCCGGGCGACCATCGGCAGGATCATGGACCTGGGGGTCAAGGATCCATTCAACATGGGCGCCGCGATGGCGCCGGCCGCTGCCGATACGATCGCCGCGCATTTCCGGGATACGGGACTGACTCCCGATCATTATGACCTGATCGTGACCGGCGATCTGGCTTCGGTCGGTCTGCCGATAGCGAAAGAGCTGCTTGAGAAGGAAGGCTACCGGATGGATGAGACGAAATTCGGCGATTGCGGTCTCATGATTTATAACCGTCAGAAGCAGAAGGCCGTCCTGGCCGGAGGAAGCGGCTGCGGCTGCTCGGCGGCGGTGACCTACGGCCATTTGGTCAAACGGATGTTACAACGCGAATTACATAAAGTGCTGGTCGTGGCGACCGGCTCGCTGCACTCCCCTTTGTCGGTTCAGCAGGGAGAGAGCATCCCGTGCATCGCCCACGCCGTGGCACTGGAAATGGAGGGTTAACCAATGCAGTTTTTATGGGCATTTATTATCGGCGGCCTGATCTGTGTCATCGGCCAGCTCATGATGGACTTATTTAAGATGACACCGGCGCATACGATGAGCACGCTGGTGGTCGCTGGTGCGGTGGCGGACGGTCTCGGCTGGTACGATCCACTCGTCAAATTTGCCGGCGCCGGCGCTTCCGTACCTATTACCAGCTTCGGCAGCTCGCTTGTTCACGGGGCGCTGTCGGAGCTGCAGAGGGACGGCTGGATCGGCGTCGTGACAGGCATCTTCGAGGTGACCAGCGCGGGGATATCGGCGGCAATCATCTTTTCGTTTATTGCCGCGCTGCTCGTCCGTCCCCGCGGGTAATTTCAATAAAATATGCCGCTTGCATTCTCTAGTTCAAACTGAAAACGGTTTGCTAAGAAACACCCCGGGATCGTGTATCCCGGGGTGTTTTGGCGTTCATTTCTGCGGGTATGTGGGGGTATACGAGGATTTTAGGAAATGTGCCCAATATACTTTCTGTTCTTCCTTCATGTACAATGTAAAATATATACTTATAGAGAATGAACGAAAGAAATGAATGAATGTTATTGGCCACTAATGGGCCGTGTTAACAGGAAATTCAATGCTAAACTTTAGTTCAATCTTTATATTTGTATTCAGCTATTTTACCGATCTTATCGATTTACCAGTGAACGCATCTGCGAGCATTCATTGATTACGAATCCTAGGAGGAACTGATATGCCCGTACGCAGCGAATTTCTACACATTATTGCAGCAGTAAGATCCAATCTCGAATCTTGCATATTGGGAAAATCATTTGAAATACAGCTCCTTCTAACCGCTCTGCTAGCAGAAGGGCATGTTTTGATCGAAGATGTACCCGGAACGGGGAAGACGCAGCTTATCAAAGCGCTCGCCCGGTCCATGAGCGGCGATTACCGGCGTGTCCAGTGCAACCCGGACATTCTGCCGAGCGATATTACGGGCGTTTCCGTGTTTCATCCCCGCGAGGAGCGGTTCTACTTCCGTCCGGGTCCGGTGATGACCAACATTCTTCTGGCCGACGAGATCAATCGGGCTACGACCAAGACCCAGTCGGCCCTGCTTGAAGTCATGGAAGAACGAAACGTGACGGTGGACGGCGAGACGTATGAGCTACCACGTCCGTTCATGCTGTGCGCCACTCAGAATCCGATCGACTTTGAAGGCACTTACATGCTGCCCGAAGCGCAGCTTGACCGTTTTATGATGAAGATCAGCCTCGGCTATCCCGACGCGGCCACGGAGAAAAGCCTGCTGTACCAGCACAAGCAGGGCCAGCCGGTGGACCGGTTGACTCCAGTGACGAACATGGATCAAATCGCGGAGATGCAGCATGAAATCCGCAGCATTTATATCGATGAGGCGGTGACGGACTATTTGCTGAGCATCGTCCGCCGCACCCGGGAGCATGCATCCGTCCTGCTCGGGGCCAGCCCGCGCGCTTCCTTGTCGTTCCTGAACGCTGTCAAGGCGTTCGCTTTCCTGCAGCAGCGGGAATATGTCCTTCCGGACGATATCAAGACGCTTGCACCTTATGTTCTCGCCCACCGCATCATCCTCCGTCCGGAATCCCGGCTCGACAACGTCAGTCCGGAATCCGTTCTGAAAAACATCCTTCAGCAGGTGCATGTGCCTGTGGCGATGGAGCGATAAATGATGACAAGGCTGCTAACCGGTATCCGATCCGGACTCAAAACCCCGAGATATTGGGCCGTGCTGCTCGTATGGGGCGCCAGCCTGTTCTATGTTCTGTTTCAGGGCGGCAAGACGTCCCTGATGCTGTTTGTCATGATCAGCGTGATCGTCCTGTATTTGATTGTGCTCGGCATCAGCGGGGTCCGGCTGACGCGGGGAATGCGCCAGCTGTCTACTGAAAGGGGACAAGGCAACGTGCTTCACGCCGGCGAGCAGATCAAGGTCAGGCTTGATTTTTCGATTCCGGGATTTTTGCCGATGCCCTATATTATCATCCGTGAAGTCATGAAGCGGCATAACGGAGATTCCTGGTCGTTTGAAGAAAGCGTCATCCCCAATTACAGGGGCAGCGGTACGTTGATGTTCCAAACACCGCCGCTGGAGCGGGGCAGATATTATTTTACCGAGACGGAATGCGCCAGTGAGGATATTTTCGGCTTTATCGAGCATAAAGGCCACTTTCATGTGGCAGGCCAGTTTCGCGTGATGCCCCGAACCGTGTTTATTCCCGCCTGGAAGCTGTTCGACCGGAATTCCCCGCTTGCGGGGCCTCAGACCGCCTCGGCGGCTTCACGCAAAGAAACGACCCAGATTAACGGCGTTCGCGACTATGTGTACGGGGACCGGATTTCGCGGATTCACTGGAATGCCACCGCGAAGACCGGACAGTGGAAGTCCAAGGAATTCGAGTACGATTCCGTGCCGAAGACGATGCTTCTGCTTGACGCCACCAAGTCTCATTATGGTTCCGACGCACTGTTTGAGCTGGCCGTTTCCACGGCGGCCTCACTGCTCGAGTATGGCGGACGCGGCAGAATGAACATGGGCCTGGCTACCCTCGGCGACACGTTTAAATTGTTTCCTCCGAGCAGCGTGCAGGGAGACCGCCAGCGGATGATGCATCACCTGGTGGATCTGTCCGCCGACGGATACGGAAAGCTGCTCCCGAAGCTGGAGCAGAACGCACGATTTCTGCCTGCAGGGGCTTTCCTCGTGTTCATTTCACCGGCCAGCGGCCAGCAGGTACTGGACATTCTGCGCTGGGCCGAAACCCGGGGCATGAGCTCTTCGCACATCCGGATCAGCTCCGGGCGGGAAAAAGGCGTGGAAGGATGGGGTGCCATGCTCGCTTCCCGTGGAACTTTTGCGTGCAGCGTTAAATCGCTGAATGAGCTGCCGGCTGCTTTAGGGGGTGGAAGGGTTTGATCAACTGGCTGTATTCGCTGCGCACCTCGTTATTCCGCACCTTGTCTTTGGTGTGGTTATGGATCATGGCGCTGCAGTGGATTTACTTTATGAACAACATTTGGTACAGCGAGACGACGGCGATCGTCATGATCAGCGTGACCGTCATCACGGCGATCGAAATCGTGCTGCCGATCAAGAGCATTTACCGGTACTTGCTGGAAGGCATCGCGGTGCTGTACATCCTTCACCGGGAGATGGTCGCCTACTGGATTTACTTTCCGGCAGGAAGCCTGCCGAACCGGATCCAGCAGTTTACGGGCAACGCGCTCCCGTACCTCGGTTTTGCCGTGGGCGCTTGGATCCTGCTGCTGCTCAGCGCCAAGCTGGTCAACAATCAGCGCAGAATCCTCGTGTTCGCGGGCATGCTTATCATGGCGTTCTCCATACTGGATTCCTTCACGGTGTACGATTTATGGAAGGAAGTCGCCTGGACGGTGTTTGCGGCGCTCGGCTGGCTGGTCAGCGAGCATTTCCGCCGCTTCCAGCAGAAATACCCGCACGGCTGGCGTTATCTGCGGCAGTACCCGCTTAAGATGCTGCTGAACGTGGCGGTTATTTTCTCGCTGGTGTTTACGGTCGGCGTCAATATGCCGGATGTGCCGCCGTCACTGACCGATCCCTATACGGCCTGGGTCGGCATCCAAGGCGAGACGGCTGCCACAGCCGGCGTTGACGGAGATCCGGCTGAATCGGTGATTCGGACATCTTCGGGATACAGCCGCAACGACAACAAGCTTGGCGGCGGGTTCAATTTTGACTATACGCCGGTAATGGAGATCAGCTCGGACCAGCGGAGTTATTGGCGCGGGGAGACCCGTAAGCTGTATACCGGCAGCGGCTGGGGGGACGAGCGCAATTCCGGCAGGGAGACCGATGAGGTGACGCCGGATGCGAAGCTTCCCGGGGAGGAACCGACGGCCGGCGATACGATGACGGTAAAACAGACGGTTACGATGCTGAGCGACAACCAGTATCCCGTTTTGTTCGGCGCGTATAACCTGTCCAAGGTAGAATTTGTCGATGACGGGAAGGACACCGGCAGCCTCCGCTGGAACAGCTCGCAATCCGAGCTTCGCTGGACTGCCGAGTCAAGGCGGGACCGTTATCCGAAAACCTATACGGTCGTTTCGGAGGTTCCGGTCGTTACCGAGGATGAAATCCGCCTGAAGTCGTTTGCCGACCTGTACGGCTTCCAAGGGACCGAGGATGCATACCTGCAGGTACCGAACGATTTCCCGAAACGGACCCGCGATCTGGCAGAAGAAGTGACGGCTTCCGGAGAGACACCGTATGAAAAAATCGGTTTACTCCAAAACTATTTAACGACGCACTACACATACACCAACGAGCCCGACTTATCCAAAAAGGTCAGCCGCGATTTCGTGGACAGCTTCCTGTTTGAGATTAAGGAAGGATACTGCGATTATTTCTCGACTTCGATGGTGATGATGGCCCGTTCCCTCGGCATCCCGGCCCGGTGGGTCAAAGGCTATGCCCCCGGCCAGGTGCAGGGGAGCAGCGCCGACGTGCAGGTTCAAGGCGTGCAGGGCAGTTCGGACGCCGGCGTATATACGGTGACCAATGCCGATGCGCACTCGTGGGCGGAGGTCTATTTCGGGCCGTACGGCTGGATTCCGGTGGAAGCGACCCCGGGCTTCAGCATGCCGCTGCTCACGCATGACGCCCAGGCCCAAGATCCGGCGGAGCCGGAGACTCAGCCGGAAGTCGAGGAAGACCAGCCTGAGCAGACGCCTCAATCGGCAACGCAGAACCAGGAACGCGGACCCGTGTTGAAAGTGGTGTATGGAGCTTCCCTTCTCATCCTTGCAGCGTTTGCGGTGTATGTGCTGTGGCGGATGCGCCTGCAGCTCCGGTTTGGATGGCTCCGGCTTCGCACGGGACAGAAGCTGTCTCCCGATCAGAAGGTGATCGTCATGACCGAACGGTGGATCAAGCAGCTGCGCCGAAGAGGACTGAAACGCGGCTCGGACGAAACGCTCCGGGAGTCGGTCAACCGCTGGGAAGGACGTTCTCCGGCGCTCGGTTCCTTCCTGGAACCGCTGCTCCAGCTGTTCGAGAAGGCGCGCTACAGTCCTTCGGCGGTGTCGGAATCGGAATGGAGAAGCGTTCATGCCCATGCCAAGGAATTGAAATCTGCGATGAAAAAGATACCGAAAAAAGCAGCGTGACGGACTTTTTTGAAGGCGCCCTCCGGGCGTTTTCTTTTTTTGTTCCGTCCGAACATAAGTTTTTTACTAACCACGCAGATTATGGTATAGTTTGTCCTATGAAACTGAGGTGACATCAATTTGTTTGAAATGCTTATCCCGAAAATGAGGGTAAAAACGGTGTTTGATCTGGATTTGGAGCGGCTGTATTCGCAGGGATTCCGTGGAATCATCACGGATCTGGACAATACGCTGGTCGGTGCCAAGGCTCCCTTGGCTACCCCCGAGCTAATCGCCTGGTTCGAAAAGGTGAAAAAGGCGGGATTCCAGCTTGTCATCGTGTCCAATAACCAAATGGCGAGAGTGTCGACTTTTTCCACCCCGCTGGATATCCGGTTTGTCCATGAAGCCCGCAAGCCGTCGAACGCGCCTTTCCGGAAAGCCATGCAGATGATGGGCCTGAAGAACGAGGAGACGATCGTGGTCGGCGACCAGATGCTGACCGACGTGTATGGCGGCAACCGGCTCGGCCTGTTTACTGTGCTGGTGCTCCCGATTTCCATTCAGGATGAAGGCTGGGGTACGCGCATCAACCGGCGTCTGGAGAAAATTGCGCTCGCACGATTGCGGAAAAAGGGATTATGGCTGGAGGAGGAACACCAACAATGAAAGACCCGATAGACGGCAGTCAGGCCGTAAAATGCAGCGGCTGCGGCATTGCCATCCAAACGGAGCAGCCCGAGCTTCCGGGATATACCCCGGAGAAGGCGATGGACCGGGATCCGGTCATCTGCCAGCGCTGCTTCCGGATTAAAAACTACAACGAGGCTTCTTCCGTTGCCGTCGACCAGGATGAATTCCTGCGTCTGCTCAGCCAAATCGGCGGGAAGAACGCGCTCGTTATTCATATTGTGGACCTGTTCGATTTTGAAGGAAGCCTTATTTCAGGCTTGCAGCGGTTTGTCGGCAACAATCCGGTCATTCTCGCCGTGAACAAAATCGATCTTCTGCCGAAGGTGACGAACTGGAACAAGTTGCGCAACTGGGTGCAGAAACAATGCAAGGAACACGGCCTCAAGACGGAAGAAATCGTCCTTTGCAGCGCCAAGAAAAATCAGGGCTTCGACCGCCTGCTGGACACGGTTGCCTCTTATCGCGGAGACCGCGACGTCTATGTGGTGGGGGCGACCAATGTCGGCAAATCGACGCTGATCAACCGGCTGATCCGGGATTACAGCGATCTGGAGCAGGAGCTGACCGTTTCGCGTTATCCGGGAACGACCCTGGATATGGTCAACATTCCGCTCGACGACGGCCGCTTTATTATCGACACGCCGGGGATCGTATACCCTTGGCGTTACAGCGAGCTCGTCACCCGGGAGGACCTGGGCGCAGTCATGCCGGACAATCCGTTGAAGCCGGCCGTATACCAGCTGAACGAAGGACAGACGCTGTTTTTCGGAGCCATGGCGCGGTTTGACTTTATTCAGGGAGAACGCCAGTCGTTTACCTGCTTTGTCGGCAGCCGAGTAGGCATTCACCGCACCAAGCTGGAGCGTGCCGATGAGCTGTATGCGGAGCATGCCGGGGAGCTGCTGTCCCCGCCGAACCGGGAGAACGTCGGGAAGTTGCCGGAATGGACGAGGCATGAATTCCGCATCAAACGCGGAACTCACATGGATTTGTTCGTTTCCGGACTGGGCTGGGTTAAAGTGAACAGCGACCAGGGAGCTCTGTGCGCCATTCACGCGCCGCGGGGAGTCAAGGTGCTCGCAAGGCCTTCTGTAATCTGACGCTGCCTTTGAACGTTGCAAGAGCTGACAGCTGAGCAGCAGGGGAAAGGGGAAACCATGAATTTGGCTAAACCGGATTTACTGAAACATACAGGGGAGCTGCTGCTGGGCGTCATCGGGGATCCGATCGCCCATTCCAAATCGCCCGTGATGCACAAGGCGGCGCTGGCCGCGCTCGGCATCCCGGGCGCCTATGTTCCGATGCGGGTATCGCGGGAGCAGGTCGGAACGGCGCTGGAAGGAATCAAGGCACTTGGCTTTCGTGGAATCAACGTCACGATTCCACACAAGCTGGAGGTCATTCCGTTCCTGAACGACCTGGACGAAACGGCCCTGAAGATCGGAGCCGTCAACACGATCGTGAATGACGGAGGCCACCTCACGGGGTATAATACAGACGGTATCGGCTACGTCCGTTCCCTCAAGGAAGAGGCCATTGCCGAGCTGCAAGGCAAAAACATTCTGGTGCTTGGAGCCGGAGGAGCCGCTCGCGGTATCGTTTACGCCTTGACACTGGAGCATCCGGACCGGATTTGCGTGGCCAACCGGACGGCCGATAAAGCCCAGGCGCTGGCGGCAGAATGGAAAGAGCTGGCGGACATCCGCGGGATTGCCATGGAAGGCATTCCGGCGATGCTCAGCGAAGTTGACGTGATCATTAATACGACATCGGTCGGCATGCATCCGCATACGGACGGCACACCGCTCGATTCGGATCTGATCCCTTCGGGAATCGTGGTCAGCGACTTGATCTATAATCCGCTTAAGACCAAACTTCTCGCTGATAGCGAGAAGAAGGGCTGCGTTATTCACGGCGGTCTCGGCATGTTTGTGAATCAGGGAGCATATGCCCTGGAATATTGGACCGGACTGCCCGCCCCGGTAGAGGCGATGCGCAGCGCGGTTCTGGCCAGCATGAAGGAATTATGATTATCGAATTGTACACTGATTATTAAGGAGTTTTGACACTTTATGTTAACAGGTAAGCAAAAACGCTATCTCCGGTCCCAGGCGCATCATTTGGACCCGATTTTTCAGGTCGGCAAGGGTGGAACCAACGATCAGTTGATCCGTCACATCGTCGAGGCGATTGAGAAGAGAGAGCTGATGAAGGTCAGCGTCCTCAATAACTGCTTGGAGGACAAGCACGAGATTGCCGAAGAATTGGCCGAGAAATCGGGCTCCGAACTGGTGCAGGTCATCGGAAGCACGATTATTCTATATAAAGAATCCAAAGATCATAAGCAGATTGAGTTGCCATAAGCGGGAGGGATCAGCATGAAGGTAGGTATCATGGGAGGTACCTTTGATCCGATCCACATCGGACATCTGCTCGCTGCCGAGGCGGCCCGGGACACATTCGGACTGGATGAGGTTTGGTTTATGCCCAGCCATATTCCGCCCCATAAAGAACAGGCGGGAGCGACCGGCGAACAGCGCCTTGGCATGGTAGCTGAAGCGATTGCGGACCATCCCTGCTTTCGGACCCTTGATATCGAAATCAGAAGAGGCGGGGTTTCGTATACGATCGACACGGTCAAGGAAATCCGCAGCTCATTTGAGAACATCGATTTTCATTTCATTATCGGCGCCGATATGGTCAATTATTTGCCGAAGTGGGAGGGCATCGAGGAATTGGTGGAGCTCATGAGCTTTATCGGTGTCGGGCGTCCGGGATCTACGCTGAATTTGGACGAGCTTCCCGCTTATTTGAAGGGGAAAATCCTTCTGGCCGACATGCCTCAGGTGGACATCTCGTCGACCGAAATCCGGGAAAGACTGGCGACCGGACACTCCATTCGTTATATGGTAACAGACAGTGTCTACGACTATATCAGAAGGAGGGGAATGTATGGCATTCAGCCGCGAAGAACTGATTAAAGCCGTTTCCGGACAAATGCCGGCCATGCGCTGGGAGCATACGGAGGGCGTGATGCAATCCGCCGTCATGCTCGCGGAGCGTTACGGGGCAGACCCCGTAAAGGCTGAAACGGCGGCGATTCTGCACGACGTGGCCAAGTACTGGCCGGTTAAGCAGATGGAAGCGATCATTAAGGATAACAATTTGTCCAAGGATCTGCTGTTTTACGATAAACCGCTCTGGCATGCCGAAGTGGGTGCTTTTGTAGCGGAACGGGATTACGGCATTACCGATCCCGAAATTTTGGATGCGATCCGGTATCACACCTCCGGCCGCATCGGCATGACCCTGCTTGATAAGGTCGTGTGCCTGGCGGATTACATCGAACCGGGAAGGGATTTCCCGGGCGTGAATAATATCCGGGAACTGGCCAACCATAGCCTTGAAGAGGGATTGATCGCCGGGCTAGACTCCACGATCAGCCTGCTTATCTCCCGCCGTCAGATCATTTATCCGCTGACCGTATTTGCCCGCAATGATCTCATTAAACAGTTGGAGGCGAATGTATGACCTTGAAACCTGAAGAATTGTTAAACCTGGCCGTGGCTGCCGCCGAAGATAAAAAGGCCATGAACGTCGTGGCGCTCGACCTGCGGGGGATCTCCCTGATTTCCGATTATTTCGTTATCTGTCACGGGAACTCGGATACCCAGGTACAGTCGATCGCGACCGAAATCCGCAAGCGCGTGCATGATGCAGGCCTTGATATCCGCGGCGTGGAAGGATTGGATTCAGCACGCTGGGTGCTGATGGACCTAGGCGACGTCATCGTGCACATTTTCCACCGGGATGAACGGGATTATTACAACATCGAACGTCTGTGGTCGGATGCCAAGGTTGTGGAAACGGTATGAGTCCGGTTGCAGGAACGATTCAAACTTATGAGGTGATGCGTGAAGTATCGCCTTACGGCTATTTTCTCGATGCCGGCGAACAGGACGTTCTGCTCCATTATACGGAGCTGACGCGAAAGATCGAGCCGGGCGAACGCGTGGAAGTGTTTATTTTTTACGATACGGAAGACCGGCTGGCGGCAACAATGAAGAAGCCGTATTTGACCTTGGGCGAGATGGCCAAGCTGGTCGTGGCGGACGTGCATCCGAGGCTGGGATGCTTTCTCGAAATGGGCCTTGGCCGGCAGCTGCTGCTGCCAATCCGCGAGCTGCCGGAAATGAGGGAGCTGCATCCCCGGGTCGGAGACTCGGTGTTCGTCATCATGGAGCATGACAAGCAGGGCCGGCTGCGTGCGAAGCTGGCCGGTGAACAGGAGCTGTCGCAGCATGTGTTCCGCGCACCGCAGACCTGGGTAAATCAGTGGTTGACCGCGACGGTGTACCGCCCGCTGCAGATGGGAACGTTCGTGATCGTGGACGGCGGGGTGCTCGGCTTCGGCGCCATCGGCATGATCCACTCCTCGGAGCGAACTCATCTGCTGCGTTTGGGTGAGGAGCTTCAGGTGCGGGTAAGCCATATCCGCGAGGATGGACGCGTCAACCTGTCGATGGCGCAGCGCAAGGAAGTGGGCCGGGATCTGGATGCCGACCGCCTGCTGTCTTTCCTGAAGGAGCGTCCGAACGGAGGAATGCCGTATTCGGATGCGACGCCGCCGGACATTATCAAGCAGCGCTTCGGCATCAGCAAGTCGGCATTCAAGCGCGCGCTCGGCAAATTGATGAAGGAAGGTCTTATTACACAGAAGGAGAACTGGACTTATCTGGTTCAGCCGGAAGGTTCCAAACCGGAAACGGGCGGGAACGCCGATCCGTCCTGATCGGGCTGGGAGGATTTTCGGAACGTTAACAGAAAGTGCGGTGTCATCATGTCCTCTTACAGAAAGTTTGCATATGTTTACGATGAACTGATGGAAGACATGCCGTACCCCGATTGGCTTCGTTTTGCAAGACAGGCCTGGGAAAAAAACGGCATGCCGAAAAGTGTGGTGGAACTGGGGTGCGGCACGGGCAGCATCACGATTCCGCTTGTCAACTCGGGGTTCGAGGTGACGGGAATCGACCTGTCGGCGGACATGCTGTCCGTGGCAAGACGGAAAATGGAAAAGACGCCGCAGGGCAGTCGGCTGTTTCGGGAGGGCTCCATCCGCTGGGTTCAGCAGGATATGCGTGCCTGGGAGCTGCCGGAGCCTGTCGATGCGGTCATTTCATTTTGCGACTGCATCAGTTACCTGCTGGAAGAAGAAGATATCGTCGCCACCTTTAGACAGACCTATAACGGGCTGAAGGAAAATGGGATCTTCGTGTTTGACGTGCATCATCCGAATACGATCATCCGCTACGACGAGGAGCAGCCGTTTGTATGGGACGACAAGTCGGTATCGTACATCTGGACCTGCGACCTGGACGCGCCCCGGTGCGAAATCGAGCATCATTTGAGTATCTTTGCGAAGGAAGAAGACAGCGATTTGTACCGCCGCTTTGAAGAAGTGCACGTGCAGCGGGGCTATGATCCGCGATGGATGAAGAGCGAACTGCTCAAGGCCGGATTCCGCGACGTGCAGACCTATGCCGACTTTGAGTGGGTGGAAGCGGACGATGAGGCGCAGCGGCTGTTTTTCGTCGCGATTAAATAGGTTCATGTCGATATGTCCCAGCACAGCATCTGGTTATGTATCGGAGATCAGTGTGCATGGCGGGCGATTTTGCCTCGGAACGAAGGTTCCGGGGCTATTTGCGGCTAATTGTATATAAGGGTCCCTGCCGAGTTGAGGCATCGTCCCCTAATCCAAACAGAAACGGAGAGAACATAATGAGTTTGATGGATCTAAAAGGAAAAACGGCCGTCATTACCGGAGCGGGCAAAGGAATCGGCTTGGCGATCGCTGAGCTGCTGGCCAAAGAAGGTGTAAACCTTGGCCTCATCTCCCGTACCGCCTCCGACTTGGAGACGCTGAAGGCTTCACTGGCCGGCGAGCACGGCATCCGTGTTGCTGCCGCAGCGGCGGACGTGTCGAAACGGGAGGAAGCGGAAAGCGCGGTGAGTGCGCTTAAGGCGGAACTCGGCACGATCGATATCTTGATCAATAATGCGGGCATCGCCTCGTTCGGTACCGTACTCGAAATGGATCCCGCACAATGGGAACAAATCATTCAGGTGAACCTGATGGGTACATATCACATGTCCCGGGCCGTTCTGCCGGACATGGTTGCACAAAACAGCGGCAGCATCATCAACATTTCCTCCACCGCCGGGGAAAAAGGCTTTGCTACGGGCTCCGCATACTGCGCCTCCAAATTTGCGGTTATGGGGCTGACGGAGTCGCTGCTTCAGGAAGTGCGCAAAAACAACATCCGGGTCGTTGCGCTGACGCCAAGCACCGTTAATACGGCGCTGGCCCGTGACAACAACCTGAAGATCGGCGACGAGGACCGCATGATGCAGCCGGAAGACGTGGCCGAGCTGGCGCTCGCCACGCTGAAGCTGCCGCAGCGCGTATTCGTGAAATCGGCCGGCATCTGGACGACCAACCCGCAATAAGAGTATTGAACTGACTGTAAGCCTGTCTCTGGTGGATCGGAAACCGATCTGCCAAGAGGCAGGCTTTTTTTCGTATGACTCGATTTCGATGTTCCGCAAAGTACCTGAAGTTCAATATCGCAGCAAAATCCCCACAATGTGGTTTTTTTTGTGCGGAAATAACCCGGGCTCCGGGCAAAATTTACGGTTACGGCGTTTTTTTTACAGAAGCTTTACCGTGCCTTAACCCTTGCAACTTGGCACCAAGTTAGACTGTCACTACAGACAGCCGAAGCGATGCAGCGGGCGGGAATCATCGGTTGTGGCGGCGGTTGTCTGCTTATTCAAAGATAAGGTGGTGCTGAGCTATCAAGACGGAACTGCATTGTCATACGACGATTTCGGACGGTTCGTATTCATTTGAGGAATTAGCCGAGGCGGCCATGAAAGAGAACATTGGCGTGCTGGCGGTAACGAACCACGATACGACGAAAGGCCTCGCTTTGATGCTGGAACGGGGAAGAGAGCTGGGGCTTGAGATGATTCCGGGGATCGAAATATCCGCCTATGACATGGAAAGAGGCAGGAGGGTTCATATTCTGGGCTATTTCATCGAGCCGGGACATCCGGCGCTGGAGCAGCTATGCGCCCCGATCATCGAAAGGCGGCATCAAGCCTCCCGTCTGATGGTTGAACGGCTGATTGAGGCTGGATACGGCATCACCTGGGACCAGGTTCTGCGGTATGCAGATGGGGGAACCGGCGTATATAAGCAGCATATTATGCACGCACTGATCGACAATGGCTATGCCAAATCTATATACGGTGAGCTGTACAAAAAGCTGTTTTCCCGCGGGGGGAACGGTGAGGAGCCCGGCATGGCTTACGTCCGGCTGGACTACCTTCACGCCCGGGACGCCATTGAGGCTGTCCTTCAGGCAGGCGGGGTACCGGTTCTGGCCCATCCGGGTCAATACGGCAACTTCGAATATGTCCGCGAGCTGGTTGGCATGGGACTTCAGGGTATCGAAGTGTGGCATTCGCTGCACGATGACGCTGATGAGGAGCGGGCTATGGAGTATGCGCGCCGTTACGATCTCGTCATGACCGGGGGATCTGACTTTCACGGGTTTTACGGGGAGAAGGAGGTCCGGCTGGGAAGCAAGGATCCGGGCATTTCCTGCATCCAAGAGCTCAAGAAGCGTAGACCGAAGTAAAGGGGGAACATTCATGGAAAAGCATCCGATTCATCAGCCTGCGGAAAGCAAAAGGCTGACGCCGGAACCGGACATCCACGAAAGCGCGCATATTGTTCACAGCACGTTCGGATCATGGACCTCCGTCGGTCCCGGTAATCAAATCATCGAATCCGATATCGGGGATTACACCTATACCATGGACGACGTGACGATCAACTACACGGAAGTCGGCAAATATACTTCGATTGCCTCGCATGTATGCATCAATCCGGTGGATCACCCGATGGAGCGTGTTGCTCAGCACCATATGACTTACCGTAGAAGGGATTACGGTTTTGCCGCCACCGATGACGAGGCGATCTTCAACCGGCGGCGGGGCACCCGGGTAAGTATCGGTCACGATGTCTGGATCGGTCACGGTGCGATCATCATGAAGGGTGTCCATATCGGCACCGGAGCGGTGATCGGATCCGGAGCCATCGTTACCAAAGACGTCGAACCGTATGCCATTGTCGTCGGTGTTACGGCCAAACCGGTCCGAAAGAGATTTTCGGAGGATGTCATCTCGAAGCTACTGCAGATCGCGTGGTGGGATTGGCCCCGGGAGGTCATCCAGGATCGGTTCGAAGAGCTGAACGATACGGCTTCCTTTATCCGGAAGTACGGGGTTTAAAAAGAGGAGGGTGAGCATAGGGGATGCATGACGAAATGGAGATCATGGATAAGCTCATAGCCGATATGGAGGCAGGGATCTATGAGGCGGATGATAAGCTGCCGTCGGAGAACGATTTGGCCAAGCTGTTCAAAGTGCCCCGCATGACTGCCCGGAAAGCCTATGAGAAGCTGCAGGACCTTGGGTATGTTTACTCCAAGCAGGGCAAGGGCAGCTTTGTCCGCGACCAGCATCAGCGCATCCCGCTCCTCTTCTCGGGCAACGAAAGCTTCAGCCGGAAGATGATCCACATGGGGTATGATTATCAATCACGCAACATTTTTTGCGATCCCATCGAGTATAACCACAAAGTGTATAAAGCGCTTGAAGCGCAGCCGGAAGAGAGGGTGTTCCGGATCGGCAGGCTTCGTCTTATCGACAACCGTCCGATTGCGATTCACGCGTCGTATGTGGCAGAGTCGATGTTTCCGGACATCGGGCGTACGGGCAGGGACATTACATCGATGTTTGATTACTACCGGGGCAAGGGCTATACAGGGTTCGAGTCGATGAAGACACTGCTCAGCGTGACCTATCCCGGCAGGAAAGAAAGAGAACTGCTTGCTTGCACCAGCCTCATTCCGCTGCTTGTGGTGGAGACCGGCTGTCTGGACAGCCTGACGAACAGGCCGCTTGAATATACGAGAATTATGTACCGGAGCGATTACTTTACGTACGAGCTCTAAAAGTGCGTGTTCAAATAAAACATGCAGGGAGGCCCGGAATCGATGAAACGAAAACAAAGGACTGAAATTCTGATTGAAGGTTCCAGGGAACTCGCCGCCAGCATGGCGCAGGCCATTGCAGACCGTTATGAGATCAAGCTGGTCGAGCAGCCAAGCCAGGGACTGGTCATGGTCAAAGTGAGAGAGACGGCCAAGCGAAGCTTGTTCTATCTGGGAGAAGTGCTGGTGAGCGAATGCAAGGTGCAGGTCGAAGGAAGCATGGGCATCGGCGTGGTCAAAGGGCATGACCATGAGCTGGCCTATCAGCTCGCGCTCATCGACGCAGCGTACCTGGCGGGGCTGCAGGAGACCCTGGCTTGGGATCAGGCGCTCCTGGACGAAGAAGCCCGGATCGCTGCCAAGCGCAGTCAGGTTTTCGGCGAAATCGCCAGAACGAAGGTCGATTTTGAAACGATGGATGTGGATTAGGGGGAGAGAGCGATGAACTTCGACGCAGTTCATGATATACAACGCGCCTATCGCAAAGTGGTGGATTCCATGTCGAGACCCGGTTTGATCTCGGATCTGGCGCCGGAAGCGGGCAAGGCCGATGGCCAGTGGAGCGGTTTACCCGCCACTTGGGTACTCGCTTTGATGCTGCTGGATACAGAGGTTACGTTCAGCATCTGCTCGCGGCGGGAACATGAGCTTACGCGGCTCCTGAACCAGCTGACCTTTGCCGCCCGGACGGAGCCGGAGAAGGCGGATTATATTTTTGTCCTGCACGACGCCGATGAAGGGGATCTGCTAAAGGCTTTGCAAGGCGCCAAAGTCGGCACTTTGGCCGACCCGCATGCCTCTGCCACCGTAATCGTGGAGTCGGGGCAGTTGTCCGGGGATTTTGAGCTCAGCCTCAAAGGGCCGGGCATCGAGGATGAAAGCTTTGTCCGGATTCCGCTGGTTCCCGGATGGCTGGGGGCGCGGGCGGAGAAAAACGCGGAGTATCCGCTGGGAATTGACATGCTGGTCGTTGACAAAAACAATAAGCTGCTATGCCTGCCCCGGACGACGCAAATCGAGGAGAGGGAGGTGCTTCTATGGGATATGTAGCGGTAAAAGGCGGAACGCTTGCGATCGAGGAATCCTTGAAGCGGATCAAATTCGAACGGATCAAGCAGGGGAAGGTTTTGGACGTCGGCCGTATCGAAGGCGGGATGAGAGGGTTAATCGACCAGATCATGTCGGAGAGCAGCTTGTACGATGAAACGCTAGCGGCGCTGGCCATCAAGCAGGCGGAAGGAAGCCCGGAGGAAGCGGTGTTTCTGCTGAGGGCATACCGCTCCACGCTTCCCCGAAAGCACTATTCCAAAGCTGTGCACACCCGCGAAATGAGGGTGGAGCGGCGGATTTCCGCCAGCTTCAAGGATATCCCGGGCGGGCAAATTCTCGGCGCTTCGGTCGATTACAGCCACCGGCTGCTGGACTTTGACCTGATGCGGGAAACGGATGAAGATGCCGAGCGGTGGCTGGATGCGTTTGCGGATGAGCTCGGAAGTTTGACCGAGGCGGGCCGACCGCCGGAACTGATGAAGGTCATGGACTATTTGATCGAGCAGGGACTCATGGCCTGCCCCGTGGACGACAACGCCGAACCGGATGACGTGACGCGCAGAAGCATCACGTTTCCGGCGAGCCGCAGCCAGAAGCTGCAGGTGCTGACCCGGGGTCAGACCGGGACGGTTACGTCGCTCGCTTACGCGGTCATCCGCGGATACGGCGTATCGCATCCCACCGTCGGCGAGCTGCGGGTCGGACTTGTGCCCATCTGCATTGACGATCCGCTCGGAACCGGTGCAGATGATGAGGACAGCTATTATATCGGCGAAATCAAGGTAACGGAAGCGGAAATGCTCATGTCCGCCGCGGTGGCGAAGGAGCAGGGCGGGAAGGAATTGTCCTTTGAGATCGGCTACGGGCTTTGCTACGGGCAAAACGAGACCAAGGCGATTGCCATGGGCATCCTGGATCACAGCCTGGAGCAGGGGGACAGCCGCTTCCCGACCCAGGATCAGGAGTTTGTGCTGTACCATATCGATTCCGTGGAATCCACCGGTTTCATGTCCCACTTAAAGCTGCCGCATTACGTCACGTTCCAGTCCAAAATGAACGACGTGCGAAAAACGAAGATGGGAGCGGCGGCGTCCGGGGCGGACGAAACGGAGGAGGTGGAGGAAATATGCAAATAAACTACAATTTCGCGTTTTTCGACGAAGGCTCCAAAAGGGAAATCCGCAGAGCAACGCTGAAGGCGATCGCTGTTCCGGGGTATCAGGTCCCTTTTGCCTCCAGAGAAATGCCGATTGCAAGGGGATGGGGAACCGGCGGGCTGCAGCTCACCCTGTCTTTGGTAGGTCAAAATGATATAGTCAAGGTTATTGACCAAGGCTCCGATGAGTCCGTCAATGCCGTCAGCATCAAGAAGCTTGTTCAGAACACGACGGATATTCGGACTACGGATGAGACGGCGCAAGCCACGCTGATTCAATCCAGGCACCGCGTTCCGGAGATCCCGCTCCGAGCGGGTCAAATTTTGGTGCTGCAGGTGCCCATGCCTGAGCCGCTGCGGATGTATGAACCGCGGGAAGCCGAGACGAAGAAGCTGCACGCCGAAAAAGAATACAGCGGGGCTTGGCTCATGCTGTTCGAGCAAATCATGAATTACGGCAGCATGACGACCGGCGCCGATCATCCGGTGATGGTTCATGACCGTTATGTGATGGCACCGAGCCCGATTCCCAAATTCGACAATGCCAAGCTGAATGCATCCGAAGCGCTCATTCTGCTCGGGGCCGGACGGGAAAAAAAGATCTACGCGGTGCCGCCTTACACCAAGGTCGTATCTCTTGATTTTGAGGACTACCCGTTTGAAACGGAGTCTTTTGAAGACCGGTCCTGCAGATTGTGCGGAGCTACCGGCGTGTTCATGGATGAACTGTACGATGACGCCAGCGGCACAGCTTATTTTCAATGTAATGATACGAGCTACTGTTTGGAGCGGATGAATGAACAAACCTGGCGGGAAGGTGTTGAAAGCCGATGATCCAGACGGAACAACCGATGATTTCCGTAAAACATTTGAACAAGCAGTTCGGGCAGGGCTGTCCGCATTGCATGAATCCGGACAGCCGGAAGCTTTACAAAAACTTTTGCACCGTCTGCCAAACCGTGTACTCCTGCCAAGACGTGTCGTTTGACCTGTATCCGGGAGAAATTATCGGGGTGGTGGGAGAAAGCGGCAGCGGAAAATCCACCATGATGAGATGCCTGTATTTTGACCAGGAGGCAACGAGCGGCGAAGTCTATCTTCAGGCGTACAAAGACGGTACCCGAAATCTGTTTGCGGAGTCGACGCAGCAGAAGCGTTATATTCGGAATCACCTCATGGGAAAAGTGTACCAGAACCCGATGCTCGGTCTGCGGATGGATTTCACCTCCATCGGCAACATCGCGGAGAAAATGATCGCGGCGGGCAGCCGCCGCGTCTCCGAGATGGAAACGCGGGGCAAGGAGCTGCTGGAGAAGGTCCATATCCCGCTTCACCGGATCAAGGAAGCGCCCAAGCATTTTTCCGGGGGAATGCAGCAGCGGGTCCAGATTGCCAAAGCGTTGTCGAACCGGCCCCCGGTGCTGCTGCTCGATGAGGTGACCACCGGCCTCGACCTGTCCGTTCAGGCCAGCGTTCTGGATTTGATCAAGGCGCTGCAAAGGGAGCTTGGCATCAGCATCGTGCTCGTGTCCCATGACCTCGGCGTGGTCCGGATGCTCGCCGACCGGACGCTGGTTATGCTGGACGGGAGAGTCGTGGAGGAAGGCTTGACGGATCAAATTTTGGAGGACCCGCAAGAAGCTTATACCCAGCAGCTGGTCCATTCCCTGCTCTAGCTTATTTTCGAAGGAGGAAGCGCCTTTGTATCTCATTACGAACGCAAGCATCATTACGGAAGAAGGGGTTCTGAGCGGATACGACCTGCTCATTCAGGGAGACCGCATCGGCAGAATTGCCCCGCATGGCGTCATTGCTGTTGATTCGCAAACGGAGGTCATGGATGCCGCAGGCGGGTATCTGTCCCCGGGGTTCATCGATATCCATTCCGATTACATCGAGCATATGGCTGCTCCTAGGCCGACATCTTTGATTGATTTTCGTCTGAGTCTCCGGGAAACCGAAAAGGAGCTGATCACGCACGGCATTACGACGATGTTTCATTCCTTGTCCATTTTCAGGGGATCGGAGTATAAATACCGCCCGATCCGCGAGCCGGAAAACGTACGCAAGCTGCTGGAGCTGATCGAGGAGTCGCATACGAGCCAGCACTTGGTACGCCACCGTTTCCACGCGAGGTTTGAAATCGATAACCTGCTGGAGGTGGACAATCTCAGAAACTACATTGCCGAAAAGAAGGTTCACCTCGTTTCGTTTATGGATCATACTCCCGGCCAAGGACAATACCGGGATCTGGAGATTTACAAGGCCACCGTGAAAGGCTATGACGATATGACCGATGAGGGTATCGACGAGTTGATCCGGAAGCATCAGAGCAAGGAGAAAATGACGATCGAAAGCATCCGCGAAATTGCTGGTCTGGCGCGGGAAGCCGGAATTGCGGTCGCTTCGCACGATGACGACTCTCTCGACAAGTTGGAGCTCGTTCAGGGCTTCGGCGCGACGATCAGCGAATTTCCGATCACGCTGGAGATTGCCCGGCGGGCCAAACAGCAGGGCATGTACACCGTGGCCGGTGCGCCGAACGTCATTCTTGGCGGTTCGCACAGCGGGAACTTGTCCGCAGCCGAGGCGATTCAGGAGAAGAGCATCGACATTTTGTGCAGCGATTATTATCCGGCGGCACTGCTTCACGCGGTATTCCACCTGGTGGACCGCTGTGGGCAGGATTTGGCCGAAATGTTCCGCCTGGTGACGCTTCATCCCGCGCGGGCCGTCAATCTGGATCATGAAATCGGCTCGGTGCGCGAGGGAAAAAAAGCGGATCTCATCTTGATCGAGAAGATCGACGGGGATTTCCCGGTGATTACGGCCGTATTTGTGGACGGAAAGCTCATTCAGAGAACCCATTACAGGGACCATGAAGGGGGTAGGGGGATTGAACAGTCTGCTCACGATCGAACACTTGTCCAAAACGTTCACTCTGTATAACCTGGATCAGCAGATCGAGGCGGCGGTAGACGTTAGTTTGCATGTGAACGAAGGCGAATTTATCGGTATTACAGGTAAAAGCGGTAGCGGGAAGTCGACCGTCCTCCGCTGTATTTACCGGACCTATCTCCCCCAGAAAGGGACCATCCGGTACCAATCGGCAGCATATGGTGAAATCGATCTGGCCTCCGCGCCGGACCGGCAGATGATCGACCTGCGGAAGCGTGAGATTGGCTACGTATCGCAGTTTCTGAACGTCATGCCGCGGACGACGGCCCGGGAACTGGTCACGCAGGCCTTGCTGGAAATGGGCACGGATCCTCGTCAGGCGGCCAGGGAGACAGAGCGCATGCTGGATCATTTTGAGCTGGATTCCAAGCTTCGGGACAGCTATCCCGCCACGTTCTCCGGAGGGGAAAAGCTGCGCCTCAACATCGCCAGAGCGATGGTGAAGCGTCCCAGACTGCTCCTTCTTGACGAGCCTACCGCGAGTCTGGACCATGCCTCCAAGGTCAAGGTGAAGACGCTGATCGAGCAGCTGATGCACGAAGGAACGACGATGCTCGGAATCTTTCACGATTTGGAATTTATGGAGGGCTTGTGCAGCCGCCAATACCACATGCAGGACGGCCGGTTTCATGAGGGCGGCAGGCCGGAAGCCGCGGGTCGTTTCTTAAGAGATCAGAAAGTATAAGTTTCGGAGCCTTGGCTTCCTGATCTCGCAAGAAAGACTTTCGCTAAACGCGGTCTGTCTACTTTGAAGGTACGGCGATAGACGTTTTTCTTATAATATTAGAAAGTATAAACTCCAGAGCCATTGCTTCCTGATATTGCAAGAAAAACTTCCTTTAGACGCGGTCTGTCTACTTTGAAGGTACGGCGATAGACGTTTTTCTTACACAAACCTGTTACCCCGTTAACTCTCTGCTGACCGTTCATCTTCATAATAAAATTGTATCCCATTATCCAAGGAAAAAGGGGCGCTGAAACCATGAAAAAATCGATTTCACTTCTCTTGATGCTGATCTTGGCCGTGACCGTTGCCGGATGTTCTTCAGGAGCGGCTTCATTGGGCCTGAACGTTGGCGGCTCGAAGAACAAGGACACCCTGACGATTGTGTGGTATCCGAACGAATCCGCAGCGGATTTGAAAGATGCACGTGATGAAGTAGGAAAGATTGTGGAGCAGGCTACAGGCAAAAAAGTGGAGCATAAGATGACGACCGATTACAATATCGCCATCGAGGCGATTGCAAGCGGAAGCGCGGATCTGGCCTATATGGGCCCTCAGGGTTACGTGGAAGCAAGAAACAAGACCGAGGACGTAAAGCCGCTGTTCACCAACAGCGGGGAATCGGGCACCTTGGATGATGCCGTATATTATTCCTGGCTGAACGTAAGAAAAGGCGACGAAGGCGAGTTTAAAAGCGGGAACGGATATACGATGGACCCACTTCCCGGGAAAAAATTCTCCTTTGTATCGAACAGCTCGACTTCGGGATTCAAGGTGCCTTCTGCCGGCATCATCAGCTATTTTGGAAAGATGGACAAGTACAAGGACTTGAAGGAAGACGATTTGATGCAGGGAGGCAAAGATAAATTTTTCAGCGATGTTTTGTTTGGCGGCTCCCACCAGGGCTCCGCGGTGAATCTCCTGACGGGCAAGGCGGACGTTGCTGCTTTTTGCGATACTTGCGTATCCAATTACGTGGAACTGGCGGACGGAACGGCCAATAAACCCGGGGCAGTCTATAAAGTAAAGGATGGAGCTGCCGAACCATTCAATACGCTCTCCGGAAAAGAGTTTGTCGTCGTTTCGGTGACGCCGGTTCTCAACTCCCCGTTCGTGGCGAACACGAAAACGGTGAGCGAGGACGATCAGAAGAAAATTACCGAGGCGTTTACTTCTGATGACGTGACGCATAATCCGAAAATTTTCCTGCCCAAGGATTCCAAAGACAGCGGGCTGTTCAAGCAAAAAAGCGGGAATGAACGGTTCCTGCCCGTGGACGACGCCTGGTTTGAGCCGATCCGTGAGCTGTCCAAGTAACCGGCCGCTGACCTGTTCGCTTCATACCAAACCGCCTGGAGGTGTACGATGACTGCGTTACTGGAATTCAAGCATGTGTCCAAGCAGTACGGGTCTGAAACACGAGCTTTAACGGATGTAAGCTTTTCGGTGAGGGGCGGCGAGTTCGTATCCATCATCGGCCCCTCGGGGGCCGGGAAATCGACGCTGCTCCGGTGCATTAACCGAATGATCGATGCCAGCAGCGGCGAAATATGCATCGAAGGCAAAAATGTGCTGGAATTTCGCAAAAAAGAGCTCAAGCGGCTGCGGACGAGTATCGGCATGATTTTTCAGCACTACAATTTGGTTGACCGGCTGAGCGTGATGGAAAATGTGCTGCACGGCAGGCTTGGTTACAAATCCACGCTTGCCGGCATGCTCGGTTTATACCGCGAAGAGGAGAAGCAGCAGGCGTACCAAATTCTTGGCATACTCGGCCTGGAAGAGCAGGTCTACAAGCGCTGCGACCAGCTCAGCGGAGGTCAGAAGCAGCGGGTCGGCATTGCAAGGGCGCTGATCCAGGGACCCAAAATGCTTCTCTGCGATGAGCCGATCGCTTCACTCGACCCGAATGCTTCCAAGGTGATCATGGATCATTTGAGACATATTTCCACGAACCTGGGCATCACCGTCGTTGTCAATCTGCATCAGGTGGAGACGGCCCTGAAATATTCGGACCGGATCATCGGGGTCAATCGAGGGAGGATCGTATACAACGGAACGCCGGGACATATGACATCCGAGGAACTTCAGCGTATTTACGGAAGCGAGAGGAGAGAGCAGCGTGCTGATCAAGGCGAGACGCAAGCAGGTTAATTACTTCACGGCCAAACGAAGGCATGCATATCTGTTTTGGGGGCTGCTTCTGCTTGTGACCTACGGTGCGGCTGTGCTGACTCAGTATGACATCGTTCAGGGGCTCCTTTCGATCCCGGGTGCATTGATTTGGGGCGTCACCCACTTTTATCCCAATGCCGAATCCTGGACCAAGTTTCCGGACGTTCTCCGCACACTTGTGGAAACGCTGCTAATGTCCATTGCCGCTTCAACCGTCGCGTCGGTGTTTGCGCTCGTATTCGCCATTTTGGGCTCTCAGACGATCGGCGTCCATGCCGGAATCAAACTGGCCAGCCGTTCGATCGCGACCATATTCCGGAATATCGATGTCACCGCGTGGTCGATGATCCTTCTGTTTTCCTTCGGGCAAAACGTGATGACCGGCTATTTCGCCTTGTTCTTCGGCTCATTCGGGTTTTTGACCCGCGCATTTCTGGAGTCCATCGATGAGACGGGAAGCCACTCTGCGGAAGCGCTGCGGGCGACCGGAGCCGGTTATGTGTCCGTCATTTGCCAATCCGTGATTCCAGCTGCGCTGCCCCAGCTCATCAGCTGGATCCTGTTCATGATCGAAACGAACATCCGCAACGCGACGCTGATCGGAATCCTGACCGGCACCGGGGTAGGGTTTCTGTTCAATCTGTACTATAAAAATCTCGATTACAACGCAGCCAGCCTCATCGTTCTTGTGATCGTAATCTCCATTTTGGCCATCGAATCCACCTCGAATTATATCCGAAAGGTGATGATCGGATGAGCACCGATGCCGTCGACAAGATGATTGCCGCTGAGCTCCATCTCCGGCCTGAACGAAGACTTTCGGGCATCCCGCTAAAGAAACCTTTTAACAAGACCGCCTTAACGATCAGGCTGACCCTGCTCGGGTTATCCCTGCTGACCGTGCTCGCCTTTGTCAGTTTCGACTACAAAGGGATTCAGGTCTTTCAAGGCGTCTATGCTACGCTGTTGAACTTGAAGACGATGTTTCTGCAGCCCCGTTTGCACCATTTCACCTTCGCCGCGGCTTTGTTCGAAGTGTTGATCACGCTAGGACTTGCCTTTCTTGCGACCTTGTTCGGAGCGATCATTGCGCTGTTTCTCGGCCTGTTCTCAGCCCGCAACCTGTCCTCGCCGCTCGCGGCAGCTGTCATCAAAGGCTTGGTCGCGTTCATCCGCGCGGTGCCTACGGTGATGTGGGTGCTGATTTTTGCCGTCGCCGCGGGTCTTGGCAGCGTCGCCGCCGTCATCGGCATGACCTTTCACTCCATCGGTTATTTGATCAAAGCCTACTCGGAAGCTTTTGAGGAAATGGACAAGGGCACGATCGAAGCGCTGAAGTCCAGCGGTGCGAACTGGTGGCAAATCGTGTTTCAAGCCGTCATCCCGTCCTCCTTATCCTATTTGATGTCCTGGACGCTGCTCCGGTTCGAAATCAACTTCTCCGTGGCTGTTGCAATGGGGGCGGCCGCGGGCGCAGGAGGGATCGGCTACGATATGTTTATGGCCAGCGGCTTTTATTTCGACCTGAAGGAAATCGGAGCGATCACCTACTTTATTCTGGGTTTTGCCATTTTTCTGGAAATCGCCGCAAACCGCGCCAAGCGGAAGCTGAAGCCGGGAAAATAACAGGCAGCAGCAAGATATGTACCTCTACTTGGGATCCGGCCGCCCGCACAAACAAAGAACCTTGGACAGGGGATGTCCAAGGTTCTTTTTGTCCGAAGCGAAGGAGCTTGCGGACGGTCTTCCAAACGGATTACCGGTGTTCGACCAGATCGATCGCACCCAGTACGATGTGAGCCAGACCGAATCCGAGAATCCCCGTGGCAGCAAGCTTATACTTGCTGCCCAGCAGTGCGGCGCCGGAAGCAGTAACTACAGTTCCAAGAACGGCAGGAATCATACCTTCACGCATGACGACACTCCTTTGGCTGATGGTTTGGATAGACAAGGGTTATTTTTGTTTATCGTCAGGCGAATTATGCATTGGGTCTAAAATTGCGGGAAGCGGAATCCGGGGGATATGTAGATTTTCCCAATGGCATATTTGACATACTTGCTATACAATGGCATAGCACTGTCATTTGCCGCATCGCGGTTAAACAGTGGGGTTTACATACATATTTAACATATCAAAAATAACATATTTACGTGATCCCGGCCTGTTACTACACTTTTTGTAAACGCTAACAAACAAAGCGCAGCATCAGCCGTCGTAAGCTTCATCCAGAGCTGCGGAAAAAAGCGTGAAGTAGGCTTTAGTCCAAATCAAGGGGGAAACTCCAAAGGTCAACAAAAAGCCGCACACAACAATGAACAGGAGGAATCATCTGATGAGAAAGAGTTTAAAGCCTTGGGCCATCGTCCTGTGCCTGTCCATGGTCGTTTCGCTGCTGGCCGCATGCGGTTCCGGATCGAAAGGAGACGGGGACAGCGGTCAAGCTTCCGGCTCGGCGGAGAGTGTACACAAGGAGGGCTTCCCGATCGTCGACAAGCCGATTACGCTGTCGGTGTTTGCGCCGGATGTGGGCAGCGCCAAGTGGGATACGATGCAGGTATTTAAAGACATGGAAAAAATGACGAACATTAAGCTCACGTTCCAGACGGTTCCCGTCGACAGCTTTGAGACCAAGAAAAATCTGATCTTCGCGAGCGGCGACCTGCCGGATATTTTCTACGCATCGGCTTTGACGCCGGCTGAGCAGGTGACGTACGGAAGTCAGGGAACGCTGATTCCGCTGGAAAAGCTTATTGATGAATATGCGCCGAACATCAAGAAGCTGCTGGACGAGAATCCGGATGTTAAAAAATCGATCACGACCCCCGACGGGCATATTTACGCCCTGCCTTACGTGGATAAGGGCGCGGTATGGTACAAGAGCCCGCTGTATTATAACGGCAGCTTCCTTAAGAAGCTCGGCATCACCAAGCTTCCGGAAACGCCGGACGAGCTATACGATTACCTGAAACGGGTCAAGACCGAGGATCCGAACGGCAACGGCAAAGCGGACGAAATTCCGCTGACGTCGACCAAACTGAAGGATATCCGCGTGCAGATGCTGGGCTTCTGGGGCATCTATGACGAGGTGTATTATGCCGACAAGCAGGGGAAAGTCCACTATACACCGCAGGAGGAAGGGTTCAAGGAGTATCTTACCTTCCTGAACCGGCTGTGGAAGGACGATCTGCTTGACCATGAAACGTTCTCCCAGACCGACGACCAGAAGAAGGCCAAGGGTAAAAATAATCAAGTGGCCTTGTTCAACGACTGGCTGCCGTACTTTATGCTGGGCGGGGAACCGAACACTGACAACCCGTTCATGACGCCGCTGAAAACGGGATTCCCGGACTCTCCGGTGGTCGCCAAGTCTTCGGGAATTTCCAAGAACGGAACGTTCGCCATTTCGAGCACCAACCCTGCTCCTGAGGCAACGATGCGCTGGGTAGACTACCAGTACAGTTATGAAGGTTCTACGCTCTTCAACCAAGGGCCGGAGGGCGTGCTCTGGAAATACAAAGATGAAGCAAACCACGTTAAGGAATGGCTTCCGGTTCCGGATGGAGGCGACCGCGAAAACTACCGCGGCAAGATGACGCCGAACTATGGCATCACGACGCCGGGCGTCAGCCTTCCGGAAGTGAGCAAGGGACTCCGTTCCGACATCGACGAATGGGTCGAAAAGGAGAACCAGGAGAAAATTTTGCCGTATGCCAAAGTGCCGTATCCGAACGTATTCCTGACAGAAGAGGAACAAACCGAGGTGACTTCGCTGCTGTCGGACCTGAACAACTACGTCGAGCAGATGGAAGCCAAGTTTGTGACCGGGCAGGAGCCGCTGTCGAACTGGGACAAGTATAAAGCCCAGGTGAAGAAAATGGGCGGCGACCGCATTGTGGAAATCTACCAGGCTGCCTATGACCGCTGGGACGGTCAGGAATCCAAGTAGATCGTCAGCAGTGCGTGGCTCAACGCATAACAAAGAAAGGTCGCCGATATGGCGGCCTTTCTTTTGATAAATTGGAACTGATTTATATTGCACCTGCGTCTCTAGCCGAATAGAACGACGGGTAAATCGGTCGATAGTGTAACTCGTCTCTTATACGCGTCGTATCGACGACCATGTCCCATGGATCAAAATCCTGCTGCAGCGCTTCTGACGATATTTCGCTATGATGAAGCTGAAGCAGCTCCGAAACGGAGATCGGGGCATCGTCGCCAACATTGTAGATTCGGCCATCAATACCTGGTGTGGAAACTGCGAGCATCAGGGCTTGACTTACATCTGCATGGTGTACCATAGAGAATCGTTTGGCTGGATTCCAATTACGCAATAACGGCAGAAATTCCGCGATATGGGGATCGCGATCACCATAGACAAATGGAAGCCGTAGAATTCGCACTCCTAACCCCTGTTCGCGATGAAGCTGTAGCAGCGCCGCTTCGGCTTCGACTTTGGATTGAGGATAAGGAAAGGCTGGCCTAGGCTCGTCATCTTCACGGTTGGGTCTTGAATGCTGCCCGGAACCGTACACATTATTGGTGCTGGAAAAAACAAACCTTGGCACTTCCGCCGTGAGCGCAGCGCGAGCTAGAGCTATGCTGCCATCGATGTTTGATATTTTGGTAGTGTTTTCGTCTACACCACGGAACTGTGCTGCCAAGTGAACCACAGCATCCGTACCCCGAAGTGCGTCAACATAATTGTCCGGCTGCAAAAGATCGCCTTCAACAATCTCAGCCCCTTGCCGCTGAAGCCAATCCGCCTTGGCAGCGTCCCTAACCAACAATTTGACGTGATGACCGCGCTGTAACATACGCGGGACAAAACGGCTTCCTACTTTACCTGTGGCTCCTGTTACGAAAAGGTTCATTTTCAAATCCTCCCAAGTTTTTCTAAAACGCTATAAAGGCAGTATAATAGAATGAGCCAGCAGCTACCTTCCTGCGTTTATCGTACGATTGGAAGTGTCAGGATAAGGAGGAGTTATTCATGGAAGGGACTTCTTCCAGAATGTCGTTAGGTGAATTTTTGCGTTCGCGGCGAGAACGTCTTACTCCAGAAGATGTTGGGTTAGTATCCTATGGAAGACGGCGGACCTCGGGCCTTCGAAGGGAAGAAGTTGCCCAGCTTGCCCATATTGGAACATCATGGTATACCTCTTTGGAACAAGGCAGAAGTGTCAATCCATCAGAGGATGTACTTAATATCATAGCCAAAGCGCTGCGATTGACGGAGGATGAACGTCTCCATCTCCACCTTCTTGCAAGACCGGTACAGCAGGAGAAGGTAGAAGTTCAGGATGTAAATGTTGGTTTGGAACGGGTAATAAGGGCGCTTGAACCTAATCCGGCAATCGTAATCGGAAGATACTGGGACTTGTTGCTATGGAACGAAGCAGCTGAGATCGTTTTTCGAATCCCGCCGTTTTCAAATCGTATGCAGCAGAGACCCAATTGGATGAGACATCTTTTAATAGATGCCAAGCTCGGATCGGACATACAGGACTGGGAATCCAGAGCACAGGTCCTGATTGCACACTTTCGTGCAGATTATGCACACTTTCCTAATGATACGAGGTTTAAAGAGCTTATTGAGGAATTTATGCAGAACAGCCCGTTGTTTCGCGAACTCTGGCCGCTGCATGACGTTCAGGTCGTAACGGATCGCCACAAACTAAGGTACGATCCTCTAATCGGAGAGATGGAGTTTGAACATGTGACCTTGCAACCGCGAGCCAATTCGGACGTAAAGATTTTGATATATTCAGCTTCAACGGATACGGCCGCGCGTCTGCAAAGTTTAATGAGCAATCGGAAGAATGGATAAGTCTGTTTGCTTTTCATCCCCAAAATGGCGTGCCTGTAAACAAAAAACCTTCCCCGTTGGCATACCAAGAGCGCTTCTCATACAGATCATCCTTCCAACATTAATTATATGGAGTTCGGGAGATGAATCCTTGCAATTCATGCACGGAAGTATCAGGTTTTAACGCCCCCGCCATCCATACAGCTCTCCTAATGGAAAACGAACAGCTGAACTAATCAGCTGTTCGTTATCAGTCCTGAAGCATTTCGCCGAGCAACGGGCCGTCCGGATGGTTCAGCTTGCGGAATTGTCCCGGCGTATAGCCCGTTTCCTTTTTGAATTTGCGTATGAAATTAGGGGTATCGGCATACCCGACCCGGCCGATCACTTCCTTGAGCGGTTCTTGGGTCGTCACGAGCAGCCGCTTGACTTCCTCCATTCTTTTCTGCCAGATGTATTGGGTAAAATTCAGCCCCACATTTTCCTTGAACGTCCGGCTGAAATGTGAAGGAGAAATTTCAAACAGATCCGCCAGGCTCTCCAGGCTCAGGCTGTGATCCATAAAGTGCATGTCGATATAACCGAGCATCTGGTCCTTCAGCGAGCTCTCCTTATGCTTGGTTTCCTGCTGTACCTGCATGCAGATATGGGAAGCCAATTTCCTGAGCTGCTCCTCGAATTCATCCAGGGACTGAAAAGCGCTGCTGGTCGGAATTTCCTGCGCAATATGGTGGATGCCGAGCTCGGAAGCGGTCTTCAGCATCGTATTGAGAATGTCAAAGCAGATGCACCGGGAGAGCAGCGGTGACGGGCTGCCCGCCTTCAGGCTCATCACCGCTTCGCCGATCATGTGGGCGGAGACGTCATGGCTGCCCTGCTTTAAGCTCTGGGACAGCTTCAGCAGAACATTTTTCGGAATCCAGAAGGCTTCCTCGCTCGCAAGCGCCAGCTTCTCAAAGAACGTAATACCGCCGCCCTTATCTGACGGCATATGGAATTCCAGCGCCGAGCAGGCTTCGATAAACGACTGGTTGAGCTGCCCCGCTTGCGGATATCCGGTACCGACCCCCATGATGGGATTCAAATCGAACGCCTCCAAAATGTTGCTGCGGACGGCATCGACGATCCGGCTCATATGGGTGAAGGTCTGCATCTCCGGGTGTGAGTCAAAGCAGACGATGAGTGCCAGCTGATCCCGCCGCGGGAGCTCTACACTGTAGGCGCATGCCCGGAGCCCGGGAATGTCCACTTCGGCAAGGAGGGAAACGAGCGTCTGCCAGTCCTGATAATCCTGGGAAGGATCGGCAGGTGCGCCGCGTTCCATGGCAATGACAAAAAACTGCGAACGGTCAAACCGGATATTAAAGGCTTCCAGCAGATCCGGAGCCAATTCCCGATTTTCCCCTTGTTGAAGCAGCCTCAGCAGGAGATGGTTCCGGGCGTACGGTTCCTGCAGGTCGGCACGGGAGCTGTATTCCTGCAGCGCGGAGCGGATATGCTCCAGCTCATTGCCCGGAAGGAGCGCATCCCCTGGTCCCCGGTCACTTCGGGATTTGGAATTGGCGAAGTCGACCAGCGCTGAAATCGGGTGATACTGCCTGCGGGCCAGCAGCAGGGCGATTCCGACGCCTGCCAGCACGACAATGCTGAACAGCATGATGATAAAGCTGCGGATGTGCAGCACGCTGCTGAAAAACTGATCGCTTGGCATCAGCGTCACGTACGTCCAGCCGTTCATGTCCGATTTCGTGGACACGACGGAATGCGCCTGTCCGCCCAGCTCCACGCTGTGAATGCCCGGGTCAAGAGCGAAGAGGCGTCCCGTGTCCAAGCCGTTTATCGACTCACCGTGATTGTTGGCGGCCAGCACCTGCCCGTTGTTGTCGAAAATGTACGCAAGTCCCTTGTAGCTGCCCAGAATGGAATCGATCAGACCTGTGAGCTCCGATTCATCGATCAAATACATGACCGTTCCGTGGGGATTCGGGCTGTTCGGCGTAATCGGCATCAGGTAGGCGAGCAGCGACTGCTGCCTGTAGGTGCCCCGGATTACCCGGTCTGCCGGACGCATCGTGGGAAAGGACACGTCGTTCAAATCGCCCAGCAGGTTGTCTTTGGACCAATTCTGGAATATGTACTTCTGGTTGAACACGTCCAAGCTGCTCAGCCCCTGGGAAGAGTAAATCCGGTCGTCATGATGAAAATATAAAAATACATCTCCGATGATGGAGCTGGTAGACTTATATTGATCCAGAGCGTCAATCGCCTCCCGGGAATAGAACGGATCGTGGACCCGGTAAGAGATCAGACGGTCGTCATAAGCGATCCTTGAGGCGATGTCGCTGAGCTCCTTCATCCGGCCATCGATGATGTTTTCCGCCTGCGTCAGTTGGTTCAGATGGCTTTGCTCGATTTCCTCACGCAGATTGCCCGCGGCGCTTTGATAGATGAAGACGGTTACAAAAACCAGAGGAAGCAGCAAAATAAACAGATAAGACCATATATATTTTAAAAACAGCTTGGATTTCATGTACCTTCTGAGGTTACGCTTCAATCATTCCGCCTCCCTTTGGTTTTAATCATAACAAAAAAATCCGCTCCGGACATGGAATAATTCCGGCTGGCGGGATACGTTGACTCGATTGATTTTTTTATATATAATATGGTTCAATGTTTCAACCATGAGAAAATTGCAAATGATGCGATGATGAGGGGTATTAGTCTCGGGGATGTCATGCAGAGAGCCGGCGGTAGGTGCAAGCCGGTTGACGATTTGGGATGAACTCGCCTTTGAGCTATGATGTGAAGCGCGTTTAATAACGCGTCAAGGATCATCGATTCACCCGCGTTAAGGGTGCAAAGGGAGCGGGGATAAAGTATATCCTCCGCTAACTAGGGTGGTACCACGGGAATCAAACCTCTCGTCCCTAGCGATGATACGCTATGGATGAGAGGTTTTTTGTTGCAAACACGAAAGACTAGAGCCGTGCCTGCCCCGGATCAACAGGCGGGCAGCGGGCGCATTTTAGGAGGCAAATGAGCATGAGTAACCAAGAGCAGGTTCAAGGCCAAGGCTACCGGCACACGGTGATTGAACCGAAATGGCAGAAGTATTGGGATGAGCATCACACATTCAAGACGACCGAGGATCCTGCAAAGCCGAAATTTTACGCGCTGGATATGTTCCCGTACCCGTCCGGAGCCGGGCTTCATGTCGGCCATCCGGAAGGCTACACGGCGACGGACATCGTCTCCCGCTTCAAGCGGATGAAGGGCTATAACGTGCTGCATCCGATGGGATGGGACGCATTCGGCCTGCCGGCGGAGCAGCATGCGATGGATAAGGGCGAGCACCCGCGGGAAATCACGATCAAGAACATCAACACGTTCCGGCGTCAGATCAAGTCGCTCGGCTTCTCGTATGACTGGGACCGCGAGATCAGCACGACCGATCCGGAATATTATAAATGGACGCAGTGGATTTTTATCCAGCTGTACAAACGCGGCCTAGCTTATGTCGCTGAAGTGCCTGTGAACTGGTGTGAAGCGCTCGGGACCGTACTTGCCAACGAGGAAGTCATCGACGGCAAGAGCGAGCGCGGCGGCCATCCGGTCGTCCGCAAGCCGATGCGCCAATGGATTCTGAAAATTACGGAATATGCCGACCGGCTGCTGGAGGATCTGGATGAGCTTGATTGGAGCGAAAGCCTGAAGGATATGCAGCGTAACTGGATCGGCAGATCGAAGGGCGCCGAAGTACAGTTCGAAATCGAAGGGCATGACGCCAAGCTGACGGTATTTACGACCCGGCCCGACACGCTGTTTGGCGCTACTTATTGCGTGCTCGCACCGGAACAGGAGCTGGTAGAGCGCATTACGACGCCTGAGCAGAAGGACGCGGTGAAGGCTTACCAGGAGCAGGCAGCCCGCAAGAGCGATCTGGAGCGTACCGACCTGGCCAAAGACAAAACCGGTGTGTTTACCGGAGCTTATGCCGTCAATCCGGTGAACGGCGAGAAGCTGCCGATCTGGATTGCGGATTACGTGCTGGCAGGTTACGGAACCGGAGCCATTATGGCCGTGCCGGGGCATGATTCCCGCGACTGGGAATTCGCCAAGAAATTCGGCCTGAATATCGTGGAAGTAGTCCAAGGCGGAAATGTGCAGGAGGAAGCTTATACCGGGGACGGGGAGCATGTGAATTCGGGTCTGCTGAACGGATTCCACACCGAAGAAGCCATCGCCAAAATGATCACGTGGCTTGAAGAGAACGGCAAAGGCCAGGGCAAGGTAACCTATCGTCTGCGCGATTGGCTGTTCAGCCGCCAGCGCTATTGGGGCGAGCCGATTCCGATTCTGCACCTGGAGGACGGCACGATGAAGACCGTTCCGGAGGATCAGCTTCCGCTGCTGCTGCCGGATGTCGATCAGATCAAGCCATCGGGTACTGGGGAGTCGCCGCTGGCCAACGTCACCGACTGGGTGGAGACAATTGATCCCGAAACGGGCATGAAAGCCCGCCGCGAGACCAATACGATGCCGCAATGGGCCGGCAGCTGCTGGTACTACCTGCGCTACATCGATCCGCATAATTCGGATGAGCTGTGCTCGAGGGAGAAGCAGGAGGCTTGGCTGCCTGTAGATCTGTACATCGGCGGAGCCGAGCATGCGGTGCTTCACTTGCTGTACGCCCGTTTCTGGCACAAATTCCTGTACGACCTCGGTGTCGTTACGACCAAAGAACCATTCCAGAAGCTGATTAACCAAGGCATGATCCTGGGAACGAACAATGAGAAAATGAGTAAATCGCGAGGCAACGTCATTAACCCGGACGAAATCGTAGAGCAGTACGGTGCCGACACGCTGCGCGTATACGAAATGTTTATGGGGCCGCTGGAAGCGACCAAACCTTGGAACGAGAACGGCGTGGAAGGCGCGCACCGCTTCCTGTCCCGCGTATGGCGCCTGATCGTCAGCGAGGACGGCAGCCTCAGCAGCAAAATTACGGATGACGACTGCAGCGACGAATTCAAGCGGACATGGCATAAGACGATCAAAAAAGTGACCGACGATCTGGAAAACATGCGCTTCAACACCGCGATCAGCCAGCTGATGATTTTCATCAACGACGCCTACAAGGCGGATGCGCTGCCGCGTCTGGCGATCGACAACTTTGTGCAGCTGCTGTCGCCGCTCGCTCCGCACATCGCTGAAGAGCTTTGGGAGCGTCTGGGCCATCAGGATAGCATCACTTACGTGCCATGGCCGGCTTATGACGAATCCTGGACCGTGGAATCGGAAGTGGAAATCGTCATTCAGGTTAACGGAAAAATCGTTCAGCGTACGATGATCGCCAAGGACATGAGCCAGGAAGCCATGCAGGCACACGCGATGTCGCTGCAAAACGTACAGCAGGCCATTGACGGCAAAACCGTACGCAAAGTCATCGCGGTACCTGGCAAGCTGGTGAACATCGTCGCCAACTAATCGGCAGCGGAGCCGCCGAACTGCGTGTCACATTTTTCGAGGTCTTCCTCGTATTTGCCGTGGGTTGTGGCGATCAGCTGGTGAAAGACGCCAGTTAAACTGCGGTCCAGCAGGGCAAGCGCCTCGGCGGTAATCCCGCCGGGAACGGCTACCCGCTGCTGCAGTTCTTGTGGCGTAAAGCCTCCCTGCGTCAGCAGTTTGCCTGTGCCGAGCAGCATTTCCCCGGCGATCCACGTCAGTTCACCGCGGTCCATGCCGGTCGTTTCAGCGGCAGCGTTGATCCACTGATCCAGAAAAAAGCTTAAAAAGGCTGGCCCACAGCTGGAGAAATCCGATGTAATCCTTACAAAGGATTCATCGATTAGGATGGGCTTGCTGATGGGAGACAGGAGATGCTCTATGAGCTGCCTGTCTTCCTCTTTTATCCGGCTGCCATACATACATAGACAAGCGCCGCTCTGAACGCGGTGGGCAACACTCGGAATAATTTTAGCAACTTTACAGCACAAAGCAGACTCCAGGTGATGGATCTGCACCGGACTCGTAATGGATACTACGATTTGATCGGGCCGAAGCGAGTTCCCGATTTCATCCAGAATCGTTTTAAATTGAAGCGGCTTCACGCACAAGAAGATCAGATCGCTGTTTTGCGCAGTTTCCGCGTTACTAGTACATACATGAAGCCCGGGGTGTCGCTGCTGGAGCCGGATAACCTTCTCGGGGGTGCGGTTGCTGGCATACACCTGGCTTGGCGCGAGCGAACCCGAATCAATCAGGGCCTCAAGCAGCAGGCTTCCCATGCTGCCGGTTCCGATAAATCCTACCTTCACTTAGGTTCCCTCCTTTCGTGCTTCGCAGTAACGACATCATCGTTCCCATTAGTGTATGCATTAGAACTTGGCCCGCATGACGGCTATTTCATCATATATCGTCTAATTTCGCTTTAATCTTATGCAGTACTGCATCTATGAACCGACATCGAGTCATTTCATAGAAACGGGGTGTCATTTTATGAAAAGAATATCGGCAGTCGCCAGCGTCGTTTGTGCCGTGCTGGGAAGCGGGGCCATCCTGCTGTCGGGAGTTCATACAAGCAGCGGGATGGAGCAGTGGCAGCCGCTCAACGGCAGGGTGGAAAGCGTGCTGAGCGAACAAGCGGGAGAACCGCCTACAGATGCAGCGAGAACGGGCGAGAAACAAAAGCAGGAGCAGGCTTCAAAGCAGGACGTCAAACAGGATGCCGAGCAGCAATCCGTAACATTGGGATCCGCACAGCAAGGAAAGGATGATATCCAAAATACGGTATCAGAAAAAGCGCAGAATCCGGGGACTGCAGTTTCGCCGGGCCAGGAGGTAATCGAAAAGTCCGATCCTGCTCAACATGCGGCGAATGCTGAATCTGGGCAGGTCAAAAAGATCAACGTCAATACCGCCGGCCTGTCGGAGCTGACCGGTCTGCCGGGGATCGGCGAGGCCAAGGCCAAAGCCATCCTGGAATACCGCGACCAGCACGGACCGTTCAAATCCGTCGCGGATTTGGACAAGGTCAAAGGAATCGGTCCCAAAATGCTTGAAAAAATGAAGCCGTACATAGAGCTGTAGGCCGTAAATATGCTACAATGTGTACACATTCTACGGAAATCAGGTGATGGATTCATGACGGTTGATACCCGGAAAGACTGGGATACTTACTTTATGGATATTGCATACATGGTATCGACGCGTTCCCGCTGTTCACGGCGCCATGTCGGAGCGGTGCTCGTTCAAGGGAAGAAGCTGCTCGGCACCGCGTATAACGGAGCGCCGATGGGCGTGCCGGACTGCTCGGAAGCGGGTTGTATGATCGCAGAGGAGTATGAGCTTGTGGATGTGGACGGAAAGAAGGAAATGGTGAAAAAGCAGCGCTGCGTCCGGACGATTCATGCCGAGCAAAACCTGCTGCTGTTCACCGACCGCATCGACCGGGAAGGCAGCTCAGTCTATGTTACGGACGAGCCGTGCTGGACCTGTGCCAATATGCTGGCGAACAGCGGAGTTACCGAGATCGTGTATCACCGCCCGTATCCTAAGGATACGGAAAAGGTCACGGAGATGATGCGCCAGAAGGGCATTACCTTCCGCAGGCTGCCCGCCTATGAGCCGCCTCGGGAAACGGTGATGACGGTGGCGGATTAGGAAGCGGCGGAACTGGCGGAACTGGCTGAACATATGGAAACAGGCTTACACGGAAATTTGGAATAACCGATGATTAGGGGAAGGACCTCTGTCCGCAGCATGGCTGCCGGCAGGGGTCTTTTTTTGTGTCCGGAAGAGGGGCGCAGGCAGAGTGCAGCACGAGTAACAACAGACGCATAAAAAAGGAAGGGAAGTGCTTTTTATGAAACAAAGACCGTTGATCGTGTTCACGGTGAGCTGGATCGCCGGAAGCAGCGCGGCCTATGCCTGCTCAGGTTCACAACTGCTGCTCCTGTTCGCAGGAGCATCGCTGCTGCTGGCAGCTCTAGGTATGATCGAGCGGAGTTTCCTCCGAACCGTGATCATTGTCTGGTGTGCTTTAGCGCTGTCGGGAGCTTATTGGGAGCTGCAGGAAGCCGCAAATGTATCCAAGCTCCCCGAAGCTCTCCATGCGGCGAGTGCTGCCCAATTGGACGGAAGCATCGTCCAAATGACAGGCACAGTCGCCTCCGCCGTCGAGGTCGACGGCGACCGTGCTGATTTTGTCATGAGCGTTCGCCAAGCGGTGCCGGTCAGCAGCACGGCGTCTGGCGGCGGATCCAATCGGTTGGTCGGTGGGACGAGCGCGGGCCGCGAAAGGACGGTATCCGAAAAGGCCATGGTGCAGGTCAAGCTAAAAAGCCGGCAGGAGCAGGAAGCAGCCCGGCAATGGCAGCGGGGGGACCGGGTCCGAATTTCCGGCAGCCTGGAGCAGCCGCAGACCGCCCGAAACTTCGGCGGCTTCGATTACCGGCACTACCTGGTGACCCAGAAAATTCACTGGTTGTTCAAAGCCACCGGTGCCTCCAATGTGCAGTGTTCGCCTCCGACCGGCTTCGGCATGGCGCTTCTTCTGCGCTGGAACGATCAGGCCAGAAGCAGCCTGAGCGGGATGATTGACCGGATTTTCAAGGAACCCCATGCCGGTTATATGAAGGGGCTGATCATCGGGCTTCAAGACGACTTGGACCCCGAAACCTACGCGCAGTTCTCGCAGCTGGGGCTGACCCATATTCTGGCGATCTCGGGCATGCACGTCGCCGTATATGTGGGGTGCTTGCTTTATCTCTTTTCCTTGCTTCGCCTGTCCCGTGAAAAGTCGCTGCTGCTGGTTATGCTGCTCGTGCCCCTGTACGTTCTTCTGTCAGGTGTAAGTCCGTCCGTCGTGCGGGCGGGGATCATGAGCATGATCGGACTGTATGCAGCCAGGAAGGGGATGCTGAAGGACGGACTGAACATCCTCAGCGCGGCGGCGCTGCTCATGCTGCTGTGGAATCCATATTACCTGCTGAGCGTGAGCTTCCAGCTGTCCTTTCTCGTGACGGCCGGTCTGATGATCTATGTTCCCTTGATACATCCGCTGCTATCCTTTCTGCCTTCCAAAATCGCCGGTGCGGTCGGCGTAACGCTCATTGCCCAGCTCGTGTCCTTTCCGCTGACGATCTATTATTTCAATCAGTTCTCCTTATTGTCGTTTGCAGCCAATTTCGTGCTCGTTCCCTTCATTACCTTTCTCGTTCTACCCGTGGGGACGGCGGCGCTACTCATCGGCTCGTTATGGCTGTCCGCGGGCAAGTTAATGGCGGCGGCAGCCGAGTGGCTGGACGATCTGTCTTTCTGGCTGGTGAAGTGGATGAACGGGTATCCGCAGTTCGTGACGATATGGAAGTCACCTTCGGCGGTTTGGATCGCTTCCTATTTTATAGCGCTGTATGGGCTGCTCTATTTCGGCAGACGGTGGTCGCTCAGCCGGCGGCAGATTGCAGCGGAGCCGGACGCGACCGTGCCGCTGGGTGTGCTTCCTGCTGCCCGCCGCACGGCAGCAGCCCTGCCGCCCCGGACGAAAGCCCGGCTTGCCGCCGGAGCTCTCGGGGCACTATGCGTGCTGATCGTCCTTCTGTATTCGGGATACCAGCCGGAGCGCTTCCACGGGGCAGGAGCGGTACAGGTGCTCGACGTGGGTCAGGGCGACAGCATTTTGATCACGACTCCGCAAGGAAAGCACCTTCTGGTCGACGGGGGCGGAACCGTCAGCTTCCGCAAGGCGGAGGACGGATGGAAGGATCGGAAGCAGCCTTTTGAGGTCGGCGCTAAGGTGCTGGTTCCATTATTAAAGAAGCGGGGAATCCATGAGCTGGACGCGGTCATCGTGTCGCACGGGGACCAGGATCATGCCGGAGGCATGCAGGCGGTGCTGGAACAGATTCCCGTTAGGGCGTTTCTGTTTAATGGGACGCTGGCCGGCACGGCTGCCTTCGATCGGCTGATGTCCACTGCCGTGGACAAAGATATTCCTATTTATGCCATTCACCAAGGCATGGATTATGACCCAGACAAGCGGACGCATCTGGCTTTTCTTGGCCCGATCCTGTCGCAAGACGATCAGGAGGCGCTGTCTGTCGTCAAGGACCAGAACCACGACTCGGTCGTGTTTCTGCTCGAAATGAACGGGGGCCGCTTCCTCTTCACCGGAGATATGGACAAGTCATCCGAGGGGGAGATCCTTGAGGCGATGAATTCCGGCCGGCTCGGGAAGGCAGTTTCGGAAAATGAGCAAACCGGGGGTCATTCGGCAATGCAGACTACAGGCGAACAGCTGGATGCACCCGTGGATGTGATCAAAATCGCACATCATGGCAGCAAGACAGCGAGTTCGGCGGATTGGCTGAACCGATGGAAGCCCGCTGCAGCCGTTATTTCGGCCGGTGTGAACAATCTGTACGGGCATCCGCATGCGGATGTGCTGCAGCGGATTTCCGAGGAAGGCGCGGCCGTTTACAGGACTGATCTGCAGGGGGAAATCCAATTTTCGGTAAAAACCGGCGAAATTCGTGTCAGAACCAAGCTGATAACAAAATCGTAATGATTTGTCTATAAAAAACACTTAGAATGATGAAGTTGGACGCAGAATCTTCAGGTGACTCCGCCTCTGGAATTTGGTATTCTTAATTGTGGTTTTCATTGGCAGACTGGAGTAAGTACGGTGGTGTCACCTTTGATGTACATACCTACCGCATTTTTACGGGACGCTGATTTTACAAACGATTGCGGGTGGATTTAAGCAGAGGAATAACCGCTATCGGTTGAAGGTTATATCCGGTTTTTTAAGGAATGGCAAGCACTCCCGGGGCCTGCCTTTTCAGCAACTTTAAAAATGTGGTTACAAATTGCAACAATTTGCTGGTCTTACACGTCTGTAAGATTGCAGGGAGAGGGGGATCCTTTGTGGTAGAGCAGGGACTCATCAGAGCCGCTCAATCGGGCGATCGCGACGCTCTAATCACCCTATTAAGAGAAATTGAACAACATGTTTACAGGACAGCTTTTTATATTCTGAATAATGAGCAGGATGCGCTCGACGCTTCCCAGGAAGCACTGATTCGGATTTATACCAAAATCGATTCCTATGAAGAGAAGGCACAGTTTAAAACGTGGATACAGCGGATCGTCACGAACATCTGTATCGACAAGTTTCGGCGGACGAAACCTACGGTATCGATCGACGAACATGAGCTCGTTTTTCAGGACAAACAGAACGTTGAGAAAGAGGTATTATCTTCTTATTTGGCCCAGGACATCCAGGAGGCCATTGATCAACTGCCGGAGCATCACCGAACTGTTATCGTCCTTAGATATTTGCAGGATTTCTCCTACAATGAAATCGCTGACTGTCTCAACCTGCCGCTGAATACGGTGAAATCCTACTTATTCAGGGCCAGACAGCAGCTGCAGAACATGCTCCAAGAGCATCAGAAAGGTGGTGTATCAGGATGAAGTGTCCAGAGGTGGTGGAGTGGATGCACCGGTACTTGGATTACGACTTGGACGAAGATGAAACCGTCAAGCTCTATGAACATTTGAAGACATGTCCTGAGTGTGCGGATACCTTTCGCCTGCTGAAATCGTTGTCCAGAGACCTCGAAGATTTGCCGAAAGTAACGCCTAAATTCAGTCTCGTCGATGCCATCATGCCTCAGCTGGATGCCATCGATCAGGCGCGCCACGAGAAGAGCGCTTCGCTCGAAGAAATTTCTGCGCCGGCGGAGATGGTACCCGTTCCGTCCCGTCCGGCCCGCAAGGGCAACTTCTGGAATACGGTAGCCGGACGTACGGCGCTTGGGGGCGCGGCGGCTGTAGTTATTCTTGGGGTGGCGGTGCTGAACTATAATCCGAAGCAATTGTCTACGGCGGAAGAACCGCCCGTCAAGAACGCGGCGTCGAACGAGGCCAGCAGCATGGACGCGGCGGCGACCTCAAGCTCAGAACAATCCAAGAGCAATATGGTTGAACAAGAAGCAGGTTCTTCCGAGCCCGCGCAGGACTCTTCGGAGCATACGCCGGCATCTTCGGATCCGCCGCAGCTTAGCGAGAGCCAAGACGGCAGCAGTGACGCTGCGGCGAGCGGCAAGGCGGCCGGCCAGGAGGCCCAAACCTACGCGCAGCAGCAGGACTCGTCCAAAGTTCCAGCCCAGGATGCGGAGGTCAGCCGGAAAGCGGACACCGGCGGCCAGGACAATGCCGGAGGCAGCGATTCCGCTGACAAGAGCGGCACCAATCAGGAAGGGGATGGCGGCCAGGCTGCCCTAAGCACGCCTGCCAACAACACGGAGAGCACTCCTCCACAGGGGGATGAGGTCCAGAAGGACATCGCTTCTCCGGATGGTGACGGCGGTCAGGCGGCGGATAGCACCAACACCGATCCTGAGGTTAACGGATCTCAAGAAAGCGACGCGTCGGGGCAAATGGGCATTACAGCCATTAAGCCTAAAGCAGATTCGAACAAGTTGTATTCTCCCGACGGCCAGTATGCGGCTTCCGTCGAAAACAAAAAGCTGGTCATCTATAACGTAACTTCGGATGGTAGCTCCAAGCAAGTGAGTACCCTTGATCTGCCGGGAACGTGGGTATCGGGCGTATGGTCTGCGGACAGCACCGTGTTTACGTACCAGACCACGGATGCCAGCGGTGCGACGGTAAGCCAGACGTATCAAGTGGGCAAACAGGACAGCTCCACGCCGTAAGCAGCCGAAGATATAGCAGAAAAAAATGTGCTGTTTATGATGCACACATGATAGAGATATGGAATAGGTTATATTACGCAGGATCCAAAACGTCGTATGACCACCGGCAGATAAGTTTCTAGAGCTTTTCACGCCGGTGTTTATAATAGATGTGCTGGAACAGGGGGACCTTATGCGAACAGCAGGGGTCCTTTTGTTGTTGTGCAAGAGTCGTGATTCGGCCCGAAGGGACAAAGCCTGTTTTTCTTCCTCGCCGTTTTTGGTAGAATGGATATAGCGCTTTTTGGCCGGTTGGATGGGCAATTGAACGGAATGGACCTTGTGAATGGGATTAACGGAATGTCTATGGGCACGGATAGAGAGAAGGGGGAGCAACAATGGATGTAAAGGCGGCGGTGAAAGCGATCAGGCAGGGGGACGTATCGCCGGTCTATCTCCTGTACGGAACCGAGAAATACCAGATGAATGAATTTACCGCACTGATGGAGGACCAGCTGCTGCAGAAAGAGGAGCGGGATTTTGCACTCGTACATTATGATCTGGCCGAAACCCCGATCCAGGAGGTCGTGGAAGAGGCCGAAATGATTCCTTTTATGGTGCAGCGAAAGCTCATATTCGTCCGGGACGCATCCGTATTTACGGCAGGGAAAGAATCAGGCAAAGTCGAACACCGCATGGAATCGCTGCTGGAGTATATCGGCAATCCGGCGGAATACAGTGTGCTGATTTTCCTGGTGAACAATGAGAAGCTGGACGAGCGCAAGAAGGTCGTTAAGTCCGTCAAAAGCGCCGGCACGGTGCTTTCCTTCATGCCGATGGGCAGCGACGAGCTGCTGCGCTGGATCGAGAAGAAGGCCAAGCAGCGCGAGTGCAGCTTCGCTCCGGGGGCGGCGGAGATGCTGGTCCGCAACGCGGGCACACAACTGCAGACGCTTGCAGCTGAAGTGGACAAGCTGTGTCTGTACGCTGGAAGCGGCGGCACCGTGACGACGGACATCGTGGACCAGCTGGTGGCGCGGAGCACGGAGCAGAACGTATTCGCCCTCGTCGAGGAGATCGCCAATTTGCGGCTGGACCAGGCGCTGGGCATTTTCTACGAGCTGCTGAAGCAAAAGGAGGAGCCTATCAAAATTGCGGCGCTGATCGCCCGCCAATTCCGCATTATTTTGCAGGTGAAGGACCTCGGCGGCCAAAGCTATTCGCAGCAGCAAATCGCTTCGCAGCTGGGACTGCATCCTTACGCGGTCAAGATTGCCGGAGAGCAGGCACGCAAGTTCCAGCCGAACCAGCTGAAGGCTATACTCAGCAGGCTCGGGGATCTCGATTATCAAATGAAGACCGGGGCCATCGATAAAGTGCTCGGTCTGGAGCTGTTCCTGCTCAGACTGGCGGGATAGCGCACAACCGAATATATACTGAGAAGACACCGTTTTTGCGCCTTTGAGCGTGAGGACGGTGTTTTTTTGAGCAAATCATTCCTTATGGTCTATCATTTCATAGATTTAAATGCGTTGGAATAAATGTAATTTGTTCTTTATGATGAGTTTGACATTCGTAAATGTTTGCATCTTTTATAGAGAAAGGAGCTATTCATCATGTTCAAACCGCTTTACCTGATTGATTCTATCGTCTTGTTCCTATTGATTGTTTTATGGGCGATTATAGCTAATCGCTTGAGTCGCTTACCCTATCGCGATACAAAAAAAGAGTTGAAACGAGGTATTACCCGTTTAATGCCCCTTTTCTTCATCGCTCAAGGGCTGGTCATCGCGGAGATCGTCATCCTGTACTTATTAGGTACTTATGGATGGGAATTTATAAAGGAGAAGGTATTGCTTACAATGCCGGTGTTCATTCCTTCGGCATGTTCAACCCTTGTATCCCTTTCGATCTTGCGAAAGATCACCGGTCCAGTACCGAAAGATCTACAATCCGCTGTAGATGAAACGGATCGAAAGGTACTGGCTTCGCCCCAATTGATGCTTCCTGCTCAAGCTGCTCTCCTCAGTTCGATCGCTGCCTGTTACTTTTCCTATTTTATTTATCCGTTCGAGTTAAATGTTTTACATGGCGTTCTACTATGGATGGCATTCGTCGCGATTATCGTTGTGTTATGGTTTCGACAAAAACGCCTCAGTCTAAAACGGATCAAAGCCGATTATGCCATGACGTTATCTGCACGACTTTTACATGCTTTGATTTCCTTTGTCTGCCTTGCGATCCTCATTGGCGGCTGGTACGTCTTATCCATGAAAGCATCCGTTCTACCTGACCGTATGAATATGGGAAGCATGCATCACGACATGGATATGCAAGCGATGAATCATTCCATGAACCATCCCATGAACAATCAAGAAATAAGTGTAACCGCACTAACAGGTCCCCAAACCGAGAAAGCAGACCGTCATTTCGAACTGGTTGCCCAGAAAAAACAAGTGCAGCTGAGCTCCGGTAAGACCATGGAGGCTTGGACTTTTAACGGGATGACTCCGGGTCCGGAATTACGTGTAAAGCAGGGGGAGATCGTTGAAGTCGTTTTGAAAAATAAAGATATTGAAGATGGGGTCACGATTCACTGGCACGGCTACAATGTGCCGAATGCAGAAGATGGCGTTGCGGGGGTTACCCAAGATTCTGTACCGCCTGGGGGAACGCATGTATACCGTTTTCAAGCAAAACAAGCGGGAACGTATTGGTACCACTCGCATCAACAATCAGCCAAACAAGTCATAAGAGGGCTGTTCGGATCGCTCATTGTAGAACCAAACGATACTCCCGAGCCCAATACAAAAGACATCACCGTACTAAGTCATGCCTGGCCATTGTCGAATGGCAGCACATTAACCCCTGCGTATGGCTTGAAGGACACGCTGGATCGTCAAACGATTCCATCGGGTACCCTTGTCAAATTGCGATTGACTAATGCCCAAAACTATCCGCAAACATTCCAATTATCGGGAGCCCCATTTAAAGTGACCGCCATTGACGGCAATGAGGTTCACGCCCCCACCACCATAAAAGATCAGAAGCTACTGATCGCCGGTGGTGGACGATACGATATTTTATTTACGATGCCCAAAACACCGGTAAGACTGAGCAGCCGAAGTGATGCAGGCGTTACCCCAGGGATCGTTTTTAGTGAGGCGGAAACCAAGGCAATCCCGGCTATAAATGAAAAAAATCCTGTATTTGATCCGGGGAATTATGGAGAAAAACTGCCGACTCCTTTCACGATAAACAGCAAGTTTGACCGCACTTTCAAAATCGTCCTGGATTCCCGGCTAGGGTTCTATGATGGTAAACTATATGCTTTATATACCATTAACGGACGCGTTTTTCCGGATACGCCGATGCTAACGGTCAAAGAAGGTGATCTGGTAAAAACCATGTTTGTGAATCGCGGATGGGACCATCATCCGATGCATCTTCATGGGCATACCATGCTCGTTCTCAGCCGGAACGGGAAACCAACGACAGGCAGCCCTTGGTGGACCGATACACTGGATGTAGCTCCAGGTGAAACTTATGAGGTTGCTTTTCAAGCAGATAATCCCGGGATCTGGATGGATCATTGCCATAATTTATGGCATGCCGAAATGGGAATGACGATGCACTTGTCCTATGAAGGGATAACGACACCGTTTCAAGTGGGAAAGAAAACAGCCAACCAGCCGGAATAAGCAGTCGAATCACCCTCATCAAAATCGGCAGTAAAGAGGTTAAACATCGTTTTGAGCCATTCTTTGAAAGTGCTCGATGATGACTTGACGAAAGTCCTTTGCTGCGCTTGTAAAATAGCGACTCTGATGTCTTGTTAGTCCAATCTCCCGTATACACACAGGGTCCTCGATTGGCAAGCACACAACGTGTTCCTGGGACCCGGCTGATAATGCGGATTTGGGTATAAAGGCAATGCCAAGTCCGGTTACAACCAAAGGACCTAAGGATGCGGGTTCATCGCCTTCATAAGCGGTTTGGGGTACAAATCCAGCCTTCTCACAATAAAGATCCATCAAGTCGCGGATGCCGTACCCCTTTTTTAAACTGACGAACCGTTCTCCCTTAAGCTCTGATAAACGAACTCGGTCCCTGCCCGCCAATCGATGGGTTCTTGGAACGGTCACATAAATCTGCTCTTGGAAAACGATATCACATACGAGTTCGCTTCCCAGAATAGGTGGGGATGACAAACAAAAATCGACCTCACCCTTCTTCACCCGAGTTTCCATTTCATGGGTTCTGAGCTGTTCTACATGGAACTGGACTTGCGGCCGAATGTCACGAAATCGGTTGAGGATATCCGGCAGCATGTAGGCTGTGTTCACCGCCAGTGCCAATGTACCATAATCAGCACTGGTCATATCCGCGATTTCGCGTTTACCTTCCTCCAATTCAAACAAAGCCCGCTCGACACGTTGAAAAAAAGAACGACCAAAAGCATTTAATCTTAAATTACGGCCGCTTCTGTCGAATAAAGGGGCGCCAAGGTCTTCTTCCAATCGTTGAATCGTCTTGCTGAGCGAGGACTGTGTGACATGTAATTCTCCCGCAGCTTCGGTCATATGCTCCAAACGAGCTACGGTACAAAAGTACTTAAGCTGAAGCAGTTCCAATGTGTGTGCACCTCACATTCCTTTGGATCTATCTTATTATAGATAAAAATCGATTCATGTGAATAGTGGCCTTCCTCTAAGGAGAGTCACTATTAGCCTTGTACAAAAAAGGGGTCAATAGCTTTTTTGGCCTATAGAGAAGGTGGCGGCTTATCCTGCCTTATCCCGGGTTCAAGGCTATTTCTCCAAATCAGATTGTCCTCCGGCAAGTGTGCAGCATATTCTACCTTATGATTGTTCCAGACCAAAAACTATAAAAAGAAATGGTGGAGTTCACATGCGCTGGTTAGAAGTGAAGCAGGGAGGCCCGCTCGACGGAAGCGTGGTCATCCCAGGGTCCAAGAATAGTTCCCTCGCCCTCATCGCCGCCGCCGTTCTTGGCGACACTCCGACAATACTGGAGGGCATCCCGGATATTTACGATATCCGTGCCATTGGAGAAATCGGAAATCGCATCGGACTGCAGGTGAGCAAAAATGATGACGGCCATTTTGTCGTGGATTCGTCCCGGATTCATTCATCCGTCCTCGATCAGGCGTTGACGTCTTCGTTCCGCGCATCTTATTATTTGATCGGTGGACTTCTCAGTAAGTACAAGCGGGTGACGCTCGGTTATCCGGGGGGTGACAATTTCGTGGAGCGGCCCATTGACCAGCATATGAAAATATTCAAGGCGTTCGGGGCGAATGTTACTCTGGAGGAAAAACAGTATACGGTATCCGCGGAAAAGCTCACCGGCGCCGACTTCCGTTTCGATTTGCTGACTTCCGGCGCAACGATCAATGCCGTGCTGCTCGCTTCGTTAGCTGTCGGGGTAACCAACCTGTACAACTGCGCGACGGATCCGGAAGTGGTGGATGTCTGCCGATTGCTGAACCGGATGGGCGCCGACATCACCGGAGCCGGTACGGATACGATACGAATACGTGGGGTGAACTCTCTGACAGGATGCCGGTATCGGGTGATCCCGGACCGTCTCATTGCTGGGGCGTTTATGATGACGGTCGGCATTACCGGCGGCACGCTGACCCTGAAGCAGGTCATTCCCGAGCATGTGAAGTCCATCATGGCCAAGCTGAGCGAAATCGGCATTGAATTTGAAAGCGGAGACGATTACATCATCGCCAGCAGCAATGGGAATATCAAACCGACGCGGGTACGGACGGGCATGTATCCCGTGTTCAATTCCGATATGCAGCAGCCGATTACGAGCCTGCTTCTGAAGGCGCCGGGCTACAGTGCCGTCAGGGAAAAAGTATATCCGTACCGTTTCAGCCATGTCGCACAATTAAACCGGCTTGGGGCTGACATTCAGGCGAAGAACGGCTATGCCGTCATTAAAGGCGGCCGACCGCTGCACGGCGGGTATGCCCATGCGACCGATGTCCGGGCGGGAACCTGCCTGATCATGGCTGGTTTGCAGTCGGAGCAGGCGACGCGAATCACGGGCATCGAGCATATTGAGCGGGGCTATGAGGACGTGGTGTATTTATTCGGCCAAGCGGGGATTGGCCTGGTCATCCATGAAAGCGAACCCGCTTCGGCGGACGGCAAGGAATATACGACAACGGCGTGACCGTCGGCGGTTGAAAAGGACTGTTTTAGCTTTTCCGACACATGACGGAAAACAGCCCCCAAACCGGAAGAACGGCTGCGGGGGCTGTTTCGTATTGTTTCAGGTTCGGATCTGCCTTAGGCGAAACACAAGTGGTTCTAGCCGTCAACAGCTTTGGCCGAGGCCTGCTGAGTGGACAAGCTGCCATGACGCTGGGACCAGTAGGCGAGGCCCATCGTCAGCAGCAGGAATAGCCCCGTGATCAGGAACACGGTATGAATGCTGAACACACCGCTGATTGCGCCGCCCGCAAGCGGTCCCAGCATGCCGCCGAGCTGGTTCGCGGTTTGGTTGAGGCTGAAGGCCCGTCCGCGGAAGTCGCTCTGCGTAGACCGGACGACAAGCCCGTTAAGTGCCGGGAATACGGCGCAGAAGAAGCAGCCGTACAGGAAGCGGACCACCGAGAAGGCCCAAATGTTATGAAACGGGATCTGAAGCAGCGAACCGACGCCTCCGGCGAACAGGCCGATCATCAGTATTTTCTGGAACCCGATCTTGTCGGCCAGCTTGCCCCATCGCGGGGCGAAGATGATGCTGGCGATCCCGACGAGCGAGAAGATGAATCCCGCCAGGATAGAGGCATCCGATGCCGAGTGGCCGATCTCCACAATATAGAGGGAGAGCACCGGCTCGATGGTCATGACCGAGAACTGCGTCACCATGGTGAGCACCAGGACGATCATCAGCATTTTGTTAACGGCGGCCTGCTTCAGCGTGTTAAATACCGATAGTTTGCCTTTGCTCGGAACGAATTTTTCCTCTTTGACGTAAAAGATGACGAGCAGCGTGGCCAGAAAGCACAACACGCCCGCGCTGCCGAAGGCCAGCCGGTTGTCGAATACCTTGGAGAGCACGCCGCCGAGGAGGGGCCCCATGATGCTTCCCGTAGCTGTGGCCGTGGACATGGTGGACAGCGCGTATCCGACCCTTTTCTCCGGGGTGTTGGTACCGACGATCGCAATAGCTCCGGGAATAAATCCGGAGAGAAGTCCCTGCAAAATACGCAGGATGAGCAGCTGCACCGGATGCGTGACAAACGCCGTCAGCAAATAAATGATGCACAGCACAAAACCTGCGCGGATGATCATCGGCTTGCGGCCGTATTTGTCCCCAACGGATCCCCAGAACGGAGATGAAAGCGCTCCCGCAAAAAACGCTGCGCTGAACAGCAGGCCGGACCACATCTCAATGTTTTTGGTGACACCGATTTCAATCAGAAACAAGGGGAGAAAGGGTACCACCATCGAGAAGCTTGAGGACACGATCAGCGAGCCGAACCATAAAACCCATAAATTTTTCTTCCAGCTTTCCATAGACGTCATCTCCTGTTAAACCTAGTATACAGCACATGGGTTGTACACTTGCTTCGTGAGGCTGCTTCGAACATGGCTGTCCGTGCTATATAAAAGAGCAAAAGGCGCGCCGCTATGGCGTTGTCAGCTCTGTACGCATTCGAAATAATAAAAAAAATCGACGTACCTTCTAAGAAGCCAGACCGCATTTGGCGGAAATTTTTCTTGCGATTATAGAATGGTTCAGCTCCGCTGAAAATTTATAAAATCTATAATCTAAAAAATTTAAAAGTCCTGATCAGCTTGGGAGCTGCTCAGGACTTTTCCATTTCATCGTATGGATAGCGCTCCCTTAGGCTTGTGCACTGAGAGCGTTAAGTTTTTTCGCCAGGCGGGACTTCTTGCGGCTGGCTGCGTTCTTGTGGACCAGGCCTTTAGTTACGGCTTTGTCCAGTTTTTGGGAAGCAGCTTGAACAGCAGCTTTAGCAGCTTCGACTTCATTATTCGTCAGCGCGGAATCGGCAGCCTTGACAGCTGTACGAAGCGCGGATTTTTGGGAAGCATTAAGCGCACGGCGTTTGTCGTTTGTTTTCACGCGTTTAACGGCGGATTTAATGTTTGGCATTGCATTCACCTCCTGTAAGGCATTCGAATAGCTCGAAATGATTCACAACTTAAAATAGTTTAGCATGGGGTACTCTAAAAAGCAATACTATCATCGCGTTCCAAAGGTTTGGATTTTAAGAGGAGCAGGAATCAAAAACCTTGAAAAAAGGTTTTGCATAAACTGGCCGCCGCTCCCGCACACTATCCATAACAAGCCAAAGGAGGCAGATATATATGGAGTTGGATTTGCAGCGCTATTCCGTGCGGACCGACCTGGCGGTCGATGCCAGGGAAATGGCGGGCCATGCCGGACCGATCCCGGGAGTTGATGAAGAAATCACGGAGAAGGACGGTATCAAGATTACCCGCCTTAACGTGCTGAATGAAGCCGGTTCCCAGGCCATCGGACGCGTCAAGGGGCATTACGTTACGCTGGAGGTTCCGGGACTGCGTAACGGGGACACCAAGCTGCAGGAGCAGGTGGCCGAGGCCTTAGCTCGGGAATTCGAAGATTTCCTGGCGCTGATCGGGATTCAGAAGAAACAGACGGTTCTGATCGTCGGCTTGGGCAACTGGAATGTGACGCCCGATTCGCTGGGACCGCTTGTGGTGGAGAACGTCCTCGTTACCCGCCAGTATTTTCAGCTGATGCCGGACCAGGTGGCCCCGGGATACCGGGAAATCAGCGCCATTGCCCCGGGAGTGCTCGGCCTGACGGGAATCGAGTCCAGCGAGGTCGTGCAGGGCATCGTTGAACGGACGAAGCCGGATCTGATCATCGCGATCGACGCGCTGGCATCCAAATCGCTGGAGCGCGTCAACACGACGATCCAAATCGCCGACATCGGCATCCATCCGGGCTCAGGCATAGGCAACAAACGCCGTGGCCTCACCAAGGAAGTACTCGGCGTTCCCGTCATTGCCATCGGTGTGCCGACCGTATGCTACGCGTCGACCATCGTCAACAATGTCATGGAAATGATGAAGAATCATTTCGGGCAGGAGACGAACCAGACCCGGCAAATCATGGGGATGCTGGACGACATCAACGAGCAGGAGCGCCTCTCCCTGGTCAAGGAAGTGCTTGAGCCGCTCGGCCACGACCTGATCGTTACGCCGAAAGAGATTGACGAATTTATCGAAGATATCGCCAATATTGTCGCGAGCGGATTGAACGCCGCCCTGCACGACGCGGTTGACCCCGGAAACACGGGGGCTTACACCCATTAGGAGGCGCTGCCTCCTCTCTCTTCCCTATCATTAAAAAAAGAAAGTCCGAATCTATCGGGCTTTCTTTTTTTGGTTCTAGCGAATCTCTCCGGCTCATAGAGTTGAAGTATAAGAGATTTCAGGAGGACAACAGAATGAAGAGGAATGGTTTTCAGCTTTGGAATATCGGCAAATGGAGAGCCAAACTGCTGCATATTCTGTCTATGGGACGTACCTTTGTGCTGCTGGTGGTCGGATCGCTGCTGTTTTTCTTGCTTCTCGGTTTGGGAGGGATGGCTGAGAAGAAAATCAACGATTCTCCGGTTTCTTCCATGAAAGGATTTGCAGGCTCCGTATCAAGCAACTTTTTCATTGATATGTTAGGCATGGAGCTGCCTCACTTGAATAAGGAAAAAGGGAACTCGACCTTTTCCGGGGAAAACATGACGACTTTCGTATTCCAGATGCTGACCAGCGTCAACCCCCGGGATCCGAAAAGCCTGCTGGCCCGTGAAATGCCGGGCATGGGGGCAAACGATCCGGTCCTGCTGAGGCATTCGGCAGGCAATGATAACGTCGTTCCTCCCGAAGATTATAATCCGCCTGCAGAAACGGCGGGACAAACGGATACGGCAGGACAGAGCGATACCGCCCCGGCCGACCCGCAAAAGAATGGTGCAGAGCAAGGCGGTACCGATCCCGGAAAGGACACCGGATCGGGCACGGCCCAGCAGCCGGATGCGCCACCGGTTCAGGAGCCGGACGCAGGCGGTAAGAAAGGTTCCGGAGAAGGAACGCCGGCCAAGGGCAATGAAGGCTCTGGGCAAACTTCGCCGGCAAATTCCAAGGACAAAGCGATCCTGATCTATCACTCTCACCCGAGAGAGGCTTACAATCCGCTGCTGAGCAAGACCAGCGACAATCCAAGCTCCACGTCCCCATCGCAAAATGTGATGCTGGTCGGAAGCTATGTGACGAAAAAGCTGGAGCAGCTCGGCATCGCCACCGCCCATTCGGAGCAGGACTACATGACGACGGTAACCGATTATAATTATAACTTTTCCTATAAATACTCCCGCGAGACGGTGAAGGCTGCGATGAGCGGGAACAGCAGCATGAAATATCTGATCGACATTCACCGGGACTCCCAGGGGCACAGCCGGACGACGAAAGACATTAACGGCAAAAGCTACGCGCAGGTCTTCTTCATCATCGGGCACGGCAACAAAAACTGGCGCAAGAACGAAGCCTTCGCCAATTCCATCCATGAACGGCTGGAAAAGGCCTATCCCGGATTGTCCCGCGGCATTTGGGGGAAAGATTCCTCCATGGGCAACGGGGAATATAACCAGTCGCTGTCGGAGAACAGCATTTTGATCGAGGTCGGCGGGATCGACAGCACCGATACGGAGCTGAAGCGGACGTCGGAAGTATTGGCACAGACGATCGCCGACGTTTATTACGCGGATCAAAAGGCGGAAAAGGCCAGCACTGATCAAACGGCCCCCGCCAAGAAAGATAATAAAAGCTGAGAAAGCATTGACCCAAGGGAGGTATGATCATGTCAAAATGGGCTAAAAAAGTTTGCGTGCTGGGAATTTGGGCAGGCATCGGCGTTCTGGTCGGCATGCAGCTGGCAAGTCCCGATGCTCCGGCGCCCGGGCCGCAGGCGGCGCAGACGGCGGCTGCCGCGGTGCAGACCGGACCGCAGAAGGGCGCCTCTTCGCAGCAGCAGCTTTCCCAGCCGCGCCAAAGCTCGAACCGGTTCAAGGCGGCGGACGAGCAGCCGCAGCAGGAACAGGTCGAGGTCCAGGACTGGCATGAGAAGACACCCGAGCAGCTGCTGGTGGACCAGAGCGGCACGCCGACGGTCGACGTGCTGGCGGATAAGACGGCCGGCCTGCTGCAGCAGCTGTCCCAAAAGGGAATCCGTCTCGTCGTCTCCCTGTTCAGCAACGTGACGGAATAATACGAACAGTTGGGATTGCTGGCCTTACCTCCAACTGTTATAATGAATTGATTACACATCAGGCTGTTTTTGGGGGTAAGGCATGACAGACGTACAAGCAAGGCAAAAGAACATTCGAAATTTCTCCATTATCGCCCATATAGACCATGGCAAGTCGACACTTGCGGACCGAATTCTTGAGTATACGGGCGCTCTCACCTCGCGCGAAATGCAGGATCAGGTGCTGGACCAGATGGATCTTGAACGCGAGCGCGGGATTACCATCAAGCTTCAGGCCGTTCACTTGACTTATCGCGCCGATGACGGCGAGGAATATTTGCTGAACCTGATCGATACTCCCGGACACGTCGACTTTACGTATGAGGTATCCCGAAGCCTGGCCGCCTGCGAAGGCGCGCTGCTGGTGGTCGACGCCGCCCAGGGCATCGAAGCGCAGACGCTGGCCAACGTCTATTTGGCATTGGACAACAACCTGGAGATTCTTCCGGTCATTAACAAAATCGACCTGCCGAGCGCCGATCCGGACCGCGTGAAGCAGGAAATTGAAGACGTTATCGGTCTGGACGCGAGCGACGCCGTTCTGGCCTCGGCGAAGGCGGGCATCGGCATCAAGGAAATCTTGGAGCAGATCGTCCAGCAGGTACCTCCGCCAAGCGGAGATCCGGACCAGCCGCTGAAGGCGCTCATTTTCGACTCGCACTACGATCCGTACAAAGGCGTTATCGTGTATGTACGCGTCATTGACGGAAGCATCAAAGCGGGCTCGAAAATTAAAATGATGGCTACGGACAAAACGTTCGAAGTAATCGAAGTCGGTGCGTTCAAGCCGCGGATGACGATCGTGGACGAGCTTAAGGTCGGCGATGTCGGCTTCATCGTGGCGGGTATCAAGCACGTTGGCGACACGCGGGTCGGCGATACGGTCACCGATGCCAAAAAGCCGACACCCGAAGCGCTGCCCGGCTACCGCAAAATCAACCCGATGGTATACTGCGGTTTGTACCCAATCGAGACGTCCGACTACAACGACCTTCGTGAGGCGCTGGAGAAGCTGCAGTTGAACGATGCTTCGCTGAGCTTCGAGCCGGAAACGTCGAGTGCGCTCGGCTTCGGCTTCCGGTGCGGCTTCCTCGGGCTGCTGCATATGGAGATCATCCAGGAGCGGATCGAACGCGAATTCAACATCCCGCTCATTACGACGGCGCCGAGCGTTATTTACCGCATTACGCTGACGAACGGCGACACGTTTGAAATCGACAACCCGTCCAACTACCCGGAAATCGGGAAAATCGAATACGTCGAAGAGCCTTTCGTCAAGGCAGCCATCATCGTGCCGAACGATTTTGTAGGCACCATTATGGAGCTGTGCCAGAGCAAGCGCGGCGAATTCGTGAATATGGAGTATCTGGATACAACCCGGGTCACGATTACGTATGAAATTCCGCTGTCCGAAATCGTGTACGACTTCTTCGATCAGCTGAAGTCCGGCACGAAGGGCTATGCATCCTTTGATTATGAGCTGTCCGGCTACCGCCGTTCCAACCTGGTGAAGATGGACATCCTGCTGAACGGGGAACAGGTCGACGCCCTCTCCTTCATCGTGCACCGCGACCGCGCATATCACCGTGGACGCGGCATTTGCGAGAAGCTGCGCGAGTTGATCCCGCGGCAGATGTTCGAGGTGCCGATCCAGGCATCGGTCGGAACGAAAGTCGTCGCCCGCGAGACGGTCAAGGCGATGCGCAAGAACGTGCTTGCCAAGTGTTACGGCGGCGATATTTCGCGGAAGCGGAAGCTTCTCGAGAAGCAGAAGGAAGGCAAGAAGCGCATGAAGCAGGTCGGCAGCGTCGAAGTGCCGCAGGAAGCCTTTATGGCGGTCCTGAAAATCGACGACAACTAGTCGCCTTAATGAGCGAAGCTCATAGAGTACATTTGATCATTCCACGGGAGAGCCGCTGCGGCTTTCCCTTTCTAAATATAAGGAGGGAATTTGCGATGGCGATGTTGAATCCGCAAGGGACGCCAAGAGTTAAGTATCAGGGGAATCGTAAACCCCAAGCGGTTTATCTGCACATTCCCTTTTGCACGAACAAATGCTTTTACTGCGATTTCAATTCCTATGTGCTGAAGAACCAGCCGGTGATGGAATATTTGCAGGGGCTGGAGCGGGAAATGGAACGAACCGTCAAAGAGGTTCCGCCTGGTAAAATTACGAGCATTTTCGTCGGCGGGGGAACCCCGACCGTGCTGAAGCCGGACGAAATGGAGTATTTCCTGAAGACGGTCAAGACGTACTTTCCGGACTGGTCGGAAGATATTGAATTTTCGATGGAGGCCAACCCCGGAACAACCGACCCCGAGAAGCTGGCTGTGATGAGGGCTGGCGGCGTTAACCGCGTAAGCTTTGGCGTGCAGGCGTTCCAGAACGAGCTGCTGAGCGGCATCGGGCGCATTCACGATACGGATGACGTATACCAGAGCCTGGAGAATGCGCGCAAGGCCGGTTTTGACAACATGTCGATCGACCTGATGTTCGGCCTGCCGAACCAAACGGTGGAAATGCTGGCGGAGAGCGTAAGCAAGGCGCTGGCGCTGAACCTGCCGCATTATTCGATTTACAGCTTGAAGGTCGAGGAGAACACGCTGTTCCATACGATGTACCAGAAAAACCAGTTGCCACTCCCGAACGAGGACGACGAGCTGAAGATGTATTTGCTGCTGATGGAGAAAATGAAAGAAGCGGGCTACGGGCAGTACGAAATCAGCAACTTTGCGAAGCCCGGATTCCACAGCCGCCATAACATGGCCTATTGGCTGAATGAAGATTATTACGGCCTCGGCGCGGGTGCCCACGGCTATGTGGGCGGCATGCGGCATGTCAATATTAAAGGCGTTAATCCGTATACGGAAGCGACCAAAGAAGGATTGCCGAGAATGGAGAGCTTCGAGGTGCCTCGGGAAGAGGCGATGGAGGACTTCCTGATGGTCGGCCTGCGCGTCCTGAAGGGCGTGTCCCGGACCCATTTCGAGGAGCAGTTCGGCGTATCGATGGAAGACATGTTTGCCAAACCGCTGCATAAAATGCTGAATGCGGGACTGCTCGAGGAGACGGGCGACGGGTACCGCCTCAGCGAACAGGGAATCCTGTTCGGAAACGACGTTTTCGGCGAATTTATCGGGTCGCTGACCGCAAAATAACCGCTTGAACTTCTATGCGTGTTGTTGTATATTTATTCATATCGTTTGACAGCACGTGTGAGGAGGAATGGCGATGCCGGCGGTAGTGATTTGCCGTAAAGCGGTGCCAGAAGACGTAGAACCGCTTTTCGAAATGATCGATGGTTATGCACAGAAGGGGATCATGCTGCCGCGCTCGCGCAAAGTGCTTGAGAAGCAGCTGGACCAGTTCGTCGTGGCCGAGGCGGACGGGAAAGTGATCGGCTGCGGCTCGCTCTGCCAGTTGGGCGCAGACCTGGTGGAGATCCGCTCCCTGGGAATTGCGGAAGGGCATAAGGGCATGGGAATCGGCTCCAAGCTGGTGAGCAAGCTCACGGAAGAGGCGAAAAAACAAGGCATTCCCAAAATTATGGCCCTGACGTACGAAGTATCGTTTTTTCTGAAAAACGGGTTTTCCGTCGTGGAAAAAGAGATTTTTCCCGAGAAAGTCTGGACCGATTGCGTGAACTGCGCCAAGCAGCATGCATGCGATGAAATAGCTGTTCTTAAGATGCTGAACTGACTTGACAATGCTCAGGTCAGTTTGGTATTTTTGTATTAACGCTTAGCACTCATCTCTTTAGAGTGCTAACGACTAGATAGGAAGGTCACCAAAGGGGGGAATGGTATGCTTACTGAACGTCAAAGAATGATACTGAATGCCATTGTGGACGATTATATTCGCTCCGCTGAACCCGTAGGCTCCCGCAGCATTTCGAAACGCGGCGATGTCGGCTACAGTCCGGCGACCATCCGTAACGAAATGGCTGACCTGGAGGAGCTCGGCTTTTTGGAACAACCCCATACTTCGGCCGGCCGCATTCCATCTCATAAAGGTTACCGGTATTATGTCGATCATCTGGATCCGGCCTATTCGGCGCCTCCGGGGGAAATCCGGTTGCTCCGCAAGTTTTTTGCCGAGAAGCTCAGCGCGATGGAGCAGGTGATCCAGCATTCAGCCATGATTCTATCCCATATGACGAATTACACTTCCATCCTGCTAGGACCGGAAGTTTTTCATACTTCACTGCGGCATTTTCAGCTGCTTCCACTAAATGAAGACACCGCCGTTGCAATTATCGTGACGAGCACGGGACAGGTGGAGAACAAGACGGTTCAACTTCCGCCGGACGTGCCGGTCTCCGAGCTTGAGAAAGTCGTCAATTTGCTGAACAGCAAGCTGATGAATGTACCTATCTATAAGCTGAAGACAAGGTTGTACACGGAACTTGGCCAGGAGATGGAACGCCATATTTCCAACTATGAAGAAATCATGAAGGTGCTGGACAACATATTCCTGGACGGCGAGGCCGACCATCAGCGCCTGTATTTGAGCGGAACGACCAACATGCTGACCCAGCCTGAGTTCAAGGACGTCGATAAAGTCAAGACGATCCTGGATCTGCTCGAAGAGACGCCGACGCTTACGAAGATGATGGCGCCCCAGGATGGAGGCGGCATTCAGGTGCGGATCGGCACGGAGAACGATCATGAAGCGTTCGCCAACTGCAGCTTGATTACGGCGACTTACTCGCTCGAAGGGGAAGCGCTCGGCACCATCGGCATTTTGGGGCCGACTCGTATGGAATATGCAAGGGTGATGAGCATTTTGAACATATTGTCCAAGGATCTGACTGCCATGCTGTCACATTGGTATAAATAAGGGGGAGAGGACGGATGAGTCAAGGCCAGCAGCCGGTTCGCGAGGGTGAAGAACGCTACGCGGCCCTGCTTAACAACAGCAATGCGGTCCGTGCCATCACCTCTGCGGTGGAAGGGACACTCGGCCCCAAGGGGCTGGACGTCATGCTGGTTGGTTCCCGCGGGGAAGTGATCATTACCAATGACGGCGTGACGATCCTCGATAAAATGGACGTAACGCATCCTGCCGCCAGGCTGCTGATCCAGGTGGCCCGCTCCCAGCAGAAGCAGGTCGGCGACGGAACGACGACGGCAACGGTGCTCGCGGGAGCGCTGGTGCAGGAGGGCGTCGCGCAAATCGTCAGGGGCGTTCCCGCTTCCAAAGTGGTCGCCGGCATGCAGCTGGGCATTCGCCTCGCGGTGGATGCCCTGCGGCGCCGGACCCGGATCATTGAAGGGCTGGACGATCCGCTGCTTGCCAAGGCGGCCTATGTCGCCGGACGCGAGCGCGAAGATATCGTCCGCCTTGTCATGGAAGCCGCCTCGAAGGTGGGGACCCGGAAGCTGAGGGAACCCGGCTATTTGCTAGCCGATGCGGTTACCGCCCACGAGAAAGGCGATAATGAAGTGTATGAAGGCATCCTGCTGAAGCAGAAGCCGCTTCATTCGCATGATAAACCTGTCCTGAAGGGCACACGGATCCTGATCCTGCACGATGCGCTGGAACCGGAGACGCTGGATGAAGAGGTTCTGACCACGGAAGCCGGCTTTGCCCGGTATATGGAGCTTCGCGACCGCTTTAGCAGCGAGCTTCATGTGTTGGCCGAGCTTGGGGTGGGACTTGTTCTGCTGGAACGGGGGATCCATCCCGATGCCGAGCAGTTCTGCATGGACCACGGCATCATGGTCGTACCCCGGGTGAGCCGCAGTGATCTGGTGCGCGTCAGTGAGATGACAGGGGCGGTGCCCGTGCGGCGCACCGCCTTACAAAAGGAGCGCGATTCGCTTGCCAAGCTTCTGGGGAATTCCCCTTACGTGGCATATGACGAAAGGCTGGAGCGCGTCAGAGTCAGCAGCGGGGGGCAGGAGCGCGAGCCGTTTGTCACGCTGATCGTCGGGGCGAGCACCGCGGAAGTCGTCGGGGAATCCGCCCGAATTGCCGCCGATGCGGCCTCAGCTGTACAAGCCGCCGTCTCCGGCGGGGTGCTTCCTGGAGGAGGAACGGCCGAGCTGGCCGTCTCCTACGAGCTGGAACATCAGCGGGAAGCGGTGAAGGGCATGGAGGCCTTCGGCATTGCGGCCGTGGCAGCTGCGCTGCGCAAGCCCATGGCGCAAATATTGTTGAACGCCGGTTACAACCCGCTGGAGAAGATGGAAGAGGCGCGTGCGGCCCAGCTTGCGGAAGATTCCGATTCCATGGGCATCGACTGCGATACCGGGCTCGTCATTCGCTATGAGGAGCGGGGGATCGTCGATCCGGCCCTGGTTAAAATTTACGGGCTGCAGGCCGCGGGCGAAGTGGCGGCCGCCGTGCTGCGCATTCATAATGTCATCAAAATGAGAGGCTATGGCGGTCAAGACGAAGATTGAGTTTTTCGGGACCGCATGGGCCGATGAACAAAGCATGATTAGTCTATCAAGGAGGTGAAGACATCTTGAATGAAAATCAAGAATTTCAAGAAAACGAAAACGAATTGAACCAACAAACGAATGAAGAAGTAAATGAACATACAGCCGAGGCTGGCCAAGCTGGCGAGACGGCTTCGGAAGATGCTTCCGAGGGGGCGGCTGCGGAGAAGGAAGGGTTTGACCCGGCTGCTCTGAAGAGCGAAGTGGAACGTCTGAAGGGACTGGCTGACGATTATCAGCAGCGTGCCATCCGGACGCAAGCCGACTTCGATAATTTCCGCAAACGGACCCAGAAGGAGAAAGAGGACCTGGCTAAGTATGCTTCCTCGAAGCTGGTGGCCGAGCTGCTGCCTGTCGTGGACAATTTCGAACGGGCTCTCGCCGCTGCCGGCGAAGGCAGTGAAATGGAGTCTTTTACGAAAGGCGTAAGCATGATTTTCCGCCAATTGGAAGGCGTGCTGCAATCGGAAGGGCTGCTGGCCATGGTCACCGTCGGCGAGCCGTTTAATCCGGAGTATCATCAAGCCATCATGCAGGTGGAGAGCGATGAATACGAGGAAGGCATCGTCGTTGAGGAAGTGCAAAAAGGCTATATGCTGAAAGATAAAGTGCTTCGTCCAGCCATGGTTAAAGTCAGCATGTAATTCCCTGCTGTTTAACATATAAGTATCGATCCTACATTTCTTTTATCCCAAAGGAGGAAACCATACATGAGTAAAGTTATCGGTATTGACCTTGGTACGACAAACTCCTGCGTAGCCGTTATGGAAGGCGGCGAGGCAGTAGTTATCCCGAATCCGGAAGGCGCTCGCACAACCCCTTCGGTTGTCGGCTTCAAGAAAGACGGAGAGCGCACTGTCGGCGAAACGGCAAAGCGCCAGGCGATCACGAACCCGGACCGTACGATCATTTCGATCAAACGCCACATGGGTACGAACCATAAGGAAACGATTGACGGCAAAGAATTTACGCCGCAGGAAATTTCCGCGATGATTTTGCAGAAGCTGAAATCCGACGCAGAGGCTTATTTGGGCCAAACGGTAACCCAAGCGGTTATTACGGTACCGGCATACTTTAATGACAGCCAGCGCCAAGCGACCAAAGACGCCGGTAAAATCGCCGGTCTGGAAGTGCTGCGGATCGTCAACGAGCCGACGGCTGCGGCGCTCGCTTACGGTCTGGAAAAAGCGGAAGATCAAACGATCCTCGTATATGACCTTGGGGGCGGTACGTTCGACGTTTCGATTCTCGAGCTGGGCGACGGCTTCTTCGAAGTTAAAGCGACGAGCGGGGACAATCACCTCGGCGGCGACGACTTCGACCAAGTGGTTATCGATTACCTCGTAAGCGAGTTTAAGAAGGACCAAGGCATCGACCTGAGCAAGGACAAAGCAGCGGTTCAACGTCTGAAAGACGCTGCGGAAAAAGCGAAAAAGGAACTGTCCGGGGTTCTGACCACGACGATCTCCCTTCCGTTCATTACGGTTGTGGACGGCGTGCCTCAGCACTTGGAGGTTAACCTGACCCGCGCCAAATTCGAAGAGCTGTCTGCCGACCTGGTAGAACGTACTCTTGGACCAACCCGTCAAGCGCTGAGCGATTCGGGCATGAGCTCCAGCGACATCGACAAGATCGTCCTGGTCGGCGGTTCCACGCGGATTCCGGCCGTTCAGGAAGCGATCAAGCGTCTGACTGGCAAAGAACCGCACAAAGGCGTTAACCCGGACGAAGTGGTTGCCCTCGGTGCTGCAGTGCAAGCCGGCGTGCTGACAGGCGACGTCAAAGACGTCGTGCTTCTCGACGTAACTCCGCTCTCCCTCGGTATCGAAACCGCAGGCGGCGTATTTACGAAAATGATTGAGCGCAACACGACGATCCCAACCAGCAAATCGCAAGTTTTCTCGACGTATGCGGATAATCAGCCAAGCGTTGAAATCCACGTGCTGCAGGGCGAACGCCAAATGGCGGCGGGCAACAAAACGCTCGGACGCTTTATTCTGGGCGACATTCCACCGGCACCTCGCGGCGTACCGCAAATCGAAGTTACTTTTGACATCGATGCCAACGGTATCGTGAACGTATCGGCTACCGATAAAGGAACAAACAAAACGCAGAAGATCACGATCACTTCCTCGAGCGGTCTCAGCGACGATGAAGTGGACCGCATGATGAAGGACGCCGAGGCGCATGCCGAGGAAGACCGTCAGCGTAAAGAACTGATCGAAGCGAAGAACAACGCCGACCAACTTGTGTATTCCACGGAAAAAACGATCAAGGACCTTGGCGACAAGGTGGATGCTTCCGAAGTCGAAAAGGCCAATGCGGCGAAGGACAAAGTCAAAGCGGCGATCGACTCCGACGATCTGGAGCAGATCAAATCCGCGACCGAAGAGCTGACCGAAATCGTGCAGCAGCTGTCTGTGAAGCTGTATGAGCAGGCCGCTCAAGCGCAGCAAGCTCAAGGCGGAGAAGGCAATGCCGACGGCGCGGCAGGTTCCGCGAAGAAGGACAATGTCGTCGACGCGGACTACGAGGTTGTTGACGAGGATAAAAATCAAGGTTAACCTATAGAAAGTTATGTTCAGGAATAGGGAAGTCAAAGCCGGGGCATCCCGCTGCTTTGGCTTTCCTTTTGTCCATGAACCGGAGCATGACTGAAATATTGGGGGTGGAAGAGTGGCTGAAAAGCGTGACTATTATGAAGTCCTGGGCGTCGGCAAGGACGCTTCGGATGATGATATCAAAAAGGCTTACCGGAAGCTGGCAAGGCAGTATCACCCGGACGTGAACAAGGCGGATGACGCCGAGGCCAAGTTCAAAGAGGTGAAGGAAGCCTATGATGTGCTCAGCGACGACCAGAAGCGTTCGACTTACGACCAGTACGGCCATATCGATCCGAATCAGGGCATGGGCGGAGGTTTCTCCGGTGCGGATTTCGGCGGCATCGGCGACATCTTCGATATGTTCTTCGGGGGCGGAGGACGCCGCGACCCGAACGCGCCGCAGAGGGGGAACGATCTGCAGTACACGATGACGATCGAGTTCAAGGAAGCGGTATTCGGCAAGGAATCGGATATTACCATTCCACGAACCGAGAACTGTGACACATGCCATGGCTCGGGAGCCAAGCCGGGTACGAAGCCGCAAACTTGTTCCGTCTGCCACGGTAGCGGGCAGCAGGAAGTTGTCCAGAACACGCCGTTCGGACGGATGGTCAACCGCCGTACCTGCTCCAACTGTAACGGTACGGGCCAGATCATCAAGGACAAATGTACGACCTGCCACGGCAGCGGCAAGGTGAAGAAGCAGCGTAAAATTCACGTACGCATTCCTGCAGGCGTGGACGACGGCGCCCAGCTGCGCATGACTGGCGAAGGTGAAGGCGGTCTGCGCGGCGGCCCGTCGGGCGATCTGTACATCGTCATCCGCGTGAAGCCGCACGACTTCTTCGAGCGGGAAGGCGACGATATTTACTGCGAGGTTCCGCTTACCTTTGCCCAAGCAGCACTTGGCGACGAGATTGAGATCCCGACGCTGTCCGAGAAGGTCAAGCTGAAAATTCCGGCCGGTACGCAGACGGGTACGTTCTTCCGGCTTAAAGGCAAAGGCGTTCCGCGTTTGCGCGGCATCGGACAGGGCGACCAGCACGTGAAAGTCGTCATCGTCACGCCAAGCAAGCTCAGCGACGAGCAGAAGGACCTGCTCCGCCAGTTCGCCTCCCTGGACGGCGAACAGACGCATGAGCAAGAACAGTCTTTCTTCGACCGCATGAAAAAAGCGTTCCGTGGAGAGTAACCGAGCATACGAAAAACGTTTTTCGACTTACTTTCACAGAAGACAGACCGCAATTAGCGAAGTTTTTCTTGCGGTATCAGGATGCTGAGTCTCCGAAGCTTATACGATCTTATATCTAAAAAAAGTCCGGCCATGACGGCCGGGCTTTTTTGTTTTGATAGATTCGGGATGTATACCTTTCTGTTTCCAGGGAAGCACTTGGTTAAACGCCATTTTGCACCCTTTTTCGATTTTTCCAGTTCCCGGTGTCATGTGCTGTCTGCGCATAAAAGGGGCTGCGGTGGCAAAGCCTAAAACCGCACGTGAGAAGCCGCAAACGCTTAGTCCACATAAAAAGCAGGTGATAATAATGTCTGAAAAGAGCATTCTGGCCTATTTCAAAAGTCCGGAAGAGGCCGAGGGCGTGGCCAAAAAGCTGCGGGCTCTGCGGGTGATCGACCTGTCCATTGACCGCTTCAGCCGGTTTCCGGGTGCTTCGATGTACAGCTCCGGCCCCTTTACGGGAGGTATGCCCAGCCTGACGTTAGTGACTTATGGCACGACTTACAGCGATAAGGATGTGTCCATCTTGGCTGCAGCCGATCCGTCCGCAAGCGGAATGAGTGACGGCGGACAGGGAGGACCGACCGGCCGGGATATCATTTTGAGCGTTGTAGTCGAGGAAGAATCGTTCGAAAAGGCAAGGAGAATTGTGGAGGAAGCCGGCGGCTTTGTCTAGCCGCTCGAGCGGTGACCTTTATATTTTCGAAAGTAGAATGGACCCTTCAAGGAAAGGATGGGAGCTTGATGGCTAGCCGCGATAAAAAAGGCAAAATCATGACCAAGACGGAAAAAATCAAGGAACTGATGTCGATGAAGAACGAGGATGTCGAGTTCTCGGGCACCCTGGCTGACGCGGACGATGTGGAAGCGCTCCGCCGCAGCGAGGAGGCTGACGAGCGTCAGCTCCGGAAAATGGATACCGGCTGGACGGATGAAAATTAAAGAGGAACGAAACCGTGGGTAAGCGTAAGGCAGACCCGCGGTTTTTTTTGTTTGCGGGGAGCCCTAAATTTTGTACTCGGCCACCGATGTATAGTACAATGGTACTTATGCATAGGTCGAGGAGGAATATAACGAATTATGTTATGGCATGAATTTACGATACATACCACGGAAGAAGCCGTGGAAATGATTTCAAATTTTTTGCATGAGGCCGGCGCCGGCGGCGTATCCATCGAAGAATCGGGAACCCTGAACAAGAAACGGGATACGTCGTACGGGCAATGGTATGAGATGCCTCTGAACGATATTCCCGAAGGACAGGCGGAAATCAAAGGTTATTTTTCCGAAGAGTCCCCTGTGGAGCAAATCATTGCCGAGGTCAAGGAACGGATCGGGCAGCTGCAAGAGTACGGAATAGACGCGGGGGAGCTGCGCTATGAGCTGAAGACGGTCAATGAGGACGACTGGGCTACCGCCTGGAAAGCTTACTTTAAACCGCTGAAGGTATCGGAGCGGCTGACCATCAAGCCGACCTGGGAAGATTACACGCCGGCGAGCGAGTCAGAGAAAATTATCGAGCTCGATCCCGGGATGGCGTTCGGCACAGGAACCCATCCGACAACGGCGCTCTGCCTGCGCACGCTGGAGAAGGTCATCCAGGGCGGGGAGGAAGTCATCGACGTCGGAACGGGCTCGGGCATCCTGGCCATTGGCGCCGTCCTGCTCGGAGCGAAGCATGTGCTTGCGCTGGACCTGGATCCGGTGGCCGTGTCGAGCGCAAAGGAGAACAGCCAATTGAACGGCATGCTGGACCGCCACATTACGGTGAAGGAAAGCGATCTGCTGTCCCTGCTAAACGGCGATCAGCGCGAAGATTTGGGCGTTACCCTGCCGGTAAAAGTGATCGTCGCCAACATTCTGGCCGAGATCATTCTGCTCTTTATCGACGACGTTTATCGTGCACTCGAGCCGGGAGGCGTCTACATCGCTTCGGGCATTTACAAAAATAAGGAAGATGTCGTACAGCAGGCGCTGAAGGATTCCGGCTTTGAAATCGAGGACATTTGCCGTGATGAGGACTGGGTAGCCTTTGTCGCGAGAAAGAGGTCGTAATGGATTTTCTGAACAATATTCTCAGATTTCCGCTGGAAGAGCTTCCGTTTGTCTTGATCGTGCTGGTCATCGCCTTTACGGTGCATGAGTTCTCGCATGCGTATTTTGCCAATAAATTTGGAGATCCTACAGCCAAACTGCTTGGCAGGGTTACGCTGAATCCTGCGGTTCACTTTGATTTCCTCGGCGTACTGCTGCTGGTGATCGCAGGGTTTGGCTGGGCGAGACCGGTCCCCGTCAACCGGGATAACTTCAAAAACCCGCGTCTTATGGGCGTGGTGGTGTCGGCGGCTGGGCCGCTGAGCAACTTCGTTCTCGGAATCATCGGGGCGTTCGTTTACGCTCTGTTGATCGCCACGGGCGCACTGGATGCGATTACGAACGCAAAGCTGCTGATCGCGGTGACGACGTTTTTGCGCTATTTCTGTTTCATGAACTTTTTCCTGTTTTTATTCAACCTCATCCCGCTTCCGCCGCTGGACGGATACCGCATCCTCGAAGATGTCGTCTCGCCGCGGGTCCGGATCAAGCTGCAGCAGTTTGAGCAGTGGTCTATTTTTATTTTCCTGCTGATTCTGTTCATCCCGGTGCTGCAGATGTATACGATCAGTCCGCTCTATATGTGGGCCAACAGCATTAATTACCAGTTCGTGTTCTCCTTCCTGAAATTGTTCGGCGTGTCGATTTAATCCGGAAGGAAACGTGACCATGGGGCCGGATTCGCTTGTTCAATAGGGTCTGGTCATGCGAACTTAAAAGTTGTATGATGAAGTTTGTGATTTTGGAAATAGGATGTTGATAAAGATGCAGAGGTATTTTGTGACACAGGAGCAGTTTAAAGGCGATACCGTCGAGATTACCGGCGAGGACGCGCGGCATATCGCCAAGGTGATGCGCGGCAAAGAAGGGGACACTTTCATCGTCAGCGACGGCCGCGAGCGGGAAGCGCTGGTGGAAATCCGGTCGATCGACCAGGGGGTTGTCACCGCGGCCATCGTTGAGACGATGGGCATGACCCAGGAGCCGCGGGTCAAGGTCACCATTGCCCAGAGCCTCCCTAAGGGAGACAAGATGGAGACGGTGATCCAGAAATGCACCGAGATCGGCGCGGCGGCCTTTGTCCCTTTCCTGTCGGAGCGAACGATTGTCCAGTACGATGCGAAGAAGGAAGAGAAGCGCATTGGTCGCTGGAGCAAAATCGCCAAAGAGGCAGCCGAACAGAGCCACCGCAACCGGGTGCCCGAGGTCGGTTATCCGATCAGCTGGAAAAACCTGCTGGCTTCGTTTTCGGCGTATGATGCGGTATATTTCTGCTATGAGAAAGAACACGGCCTTCAGCTGCGGGACGCAGTGAAGCCTTGGATAGAGAAGGCGGGAGCTGCCGCGGACCTGCGCGTGCTTCTGATCGTAGGGCCGGAAGGCGGCTTCAGCGAGGATGAGTGCCAGGCGGCGGAGGAAGCCGGAGCGGCCAGCATCGGCCTGGGACGGAGAATCCTGCGCTGCGAGACGGCGGGTATGGTTGCCCTGGCCTGCATACTTTATGAATCCGGAGAAATGGGGGGAGCTTGAACATGCCATCCGTTGCATTTTATACGTTGGGCTGTAAAGTGAATTTTTACGATACAGAGGCCATTTGGCAGCTGTTTAAAAATGAAGGCTACGAACAGGTGGATTTCGAAGAAAACGCAGACGTTTATTTAATTAATACCTGCACCGTAACCAATACAGGCGATAAGAAGAGCCGGCAGATCATCCGCCGGGCCGTGCGCAAAAATCCGGAAGCGATCGTTGCCGTAACGGGTTGCTATGCGCAGACTTCGCCGGCCGAAATTTTGGACATTCCCGGGGTTGACCTGGTCATCGGGAACCAGGACCGGGACAAGATTATTCCGTACGTCGATCAAATCCGCCAATCCCGCGAGCCGATCAATGCGGTCCGCAACATTATGAAGACGCGCGTGTTTGAAGAGATGGACGTACCTGATTTTGCCGACAGAACCCGGGCGTTTCTAAAAATTCAGGACGGCTGCAACAACTTTTGCACGTTCTGTATCATTCCATGGTCCCGCGGGCTCTCGCGCAGCCGGGATCCGAAAAGCATCGTTAATCAGGCACACCAGCTGGTGGAAGCGGGGTACAAGGAAATCGTCCTGACCGGTATCCATACCGGCGGCTACGGCGACGACCTGGACAGCTACCGCCTGTCGGACCTGCTGTGGGATCTCGACAAGGTGGACGGGCTGGAACGCGTCCGTATCAGCTCCATCGAGGCCAGCCAGATCGACGAGCGGATGCTCGAAGTGCTGAACCGCTCCTCCAAGATGTGCCGTCATCTGCATATTCCGCTGCAGGCGGGGGATGACACGGTGCTGAAACGGATGCGCCGGAAGTATACGACCGAAGAGTTCTACAACAAAATGCAGCTGATCCGCCAGGCGATGCCGGATGTCGGCATCACGACCGACGTTATCGTCGGGTTCCCGGGCGAGACGGACGAAATGTTCCGGAACGGCTACGATTTGATGAAGGCGATCGGGTTTTCGGAAATGCACGTCTTCCCGTATTCCCAGAGGAACGGCACGCCGGCCGCGCGGATGACCGACCAGGTGAGCGAAGAAGTGAAGCATGCACGGGTGCGCGAATTGATCGCGCTGTCCGAGCAGATGCAGCTGGCGTATGCTCAGAAATTCGTCGGCCAGGTGCTGGACGTTATTCCGGAAGGCACTTCCAAAGGAACCCATGGTCCGGGTAAAATGCACGGCTTCAGCGACAACTATCTGCAGCTGATCTTTGACGGTCCGGAAGACCTTCAAGGCAAGTTGTGCCGCGTCAAGCTGACCAAAGCCGGCGTTCACGAGTGCGAAGGCCAGCTGGTTCGTGTGCTGGACGAAAGACCGGGGCAGGCGGTTTAATCTGTATATAGCAAGGTCCTTCGGCATTGCAGGATCTTGGGCGAATGGCAAGGATTTCATTTCCGGCAGAACCGGAGGTGAAATCCTTGTTTGTACTATGGCATGAGGAGGAGGAGCGGGTGATGAGGAAGGAAATATCGGCAGGTGGCGTCGTGTTCCGCAGCATCGGCGGCCGGCTGGAGGTCCAGCTGATTCTGGACCGCTACGGCAAAATTTCGATGGCCAAAGGCAAAATGGAGCCGGGCGAAACCATTGAGCAGACCGCGCTGCGCGAAATCGAGGAAGAGACGGGTATTATCGGCAGCATCATTTCCCCCGTGGACATCATTAAGTATACGTACAACCATCCGAGTCATGGCCAGGTTCAAAAAGAAGTTCATTATTACCTGGTGGAGGCGGTCGGCGGATCGCACCGGCCCCAGGTGGAGGAGATCAGCGGCGTGGCCTGGTATGAGCCGCATGAGGCGTGGCACCGGCAGGATCAAAACGGGTATGATAACAACGATCGGATCGTCCGGAAAGGGCTGTCCTTGCTCGGCATAGAGGTGTAGTCTCATTGTGGGATGGACGAAGGAACTGTCCTGTCTTCGTTTGCGTTCAGGCGTGCGCGGCTTTCTTCCAGATCGGCAGATAACATAGGGGCAGCGCCGCCAATGAGCTGATCACATTAAACAGCGTCTGCGCGTGGGCGATTTGGGCGCCTTCGCTGCCGGTGATGGCGGCCACGGCCCAGTGCAGCTGCGGAATCAAGGGCATGAAGATGAGGGCTCCGCCGACGTTCAGGACCACATGGGTCCAGGCGACGAACCGGCCCGAGGCAGAGCTGCCGATGGAGGCGAGCACCGCGGTCACGCAGGTGCCGACGTTCGCGCCGAGCACGATGGCGATGCCGACATCGACCGGCAGCGTTCCCGAAGAGGCCAGCGCGATGGCGAGCCCGATGACGGCGGCGCTGCTGTGCATGAGGGCGGTCAGCACCGCGCCAGCGGCGACGCCCCACCATACGCTGTCGGCCGCGCGTTCCAGGAACCAGCCGAACAGTCCGGACTGCTCCAGGGCAGGTCCAATCTTTTGCATGACGCGGATGCCCAGCATCACCATGGCAAATCCGGCGATGGCCAGCGCCAGAAACTGGACGGGTATCATCAGGTGCTGAATGCGGCGGACTCCCGGCGGGGGGCTTTCGCTGAATATGACGGCGGCGGCCCACACAATCAGGGAAACTGTCAAAAGCGGTAGAGCGATCCGGCCGATCTGCAGGCCGATCAGTTCGGTGGTCAGGCAGGTGCCGATGTTGCTGCCGAGGATAATGCCGAGGGTCCGCTCGTACGTCAGCAGCCCGGCGTTGACCAGGCCCATCGTAATGACGGTTACGGCCGTGCTGCTCTGCAGGACGGCTGTGATGCCGGTGCTGAAGAGCAGCCCCTTCAGCGGCGAAGCGGTTGCCTTTTGAAGGAAGGAGGAGAGGAGCGGCCCCGCCCATTTGCCGAGGGCGGCCTCCATCACCTTCATGCCGGCCATAAAAATAACAAACCCGTACACGACGGGAAACACGACGGTTTGAAACACGCGGCAAGTCCTCCTTGGGGTTCTTTATGATATATGCTCCGTGCAGGAGCAGACGGGACTGCGATAAGGCGGTTCTGGGCATACCTAAGCGCAGGGTTCTCCACGCCATACGGAGTCAACCATAGTTACGTATATGTCCGGCCTGGGACAACCATGACTACAAGGACGCGGCTCGCTAGGGGGCTTGCCGAAATCCATACATCCATTTTTGAAACGTTGAAGGAGTGAATCGATTGGCATCGGTCGTATTAGAGCGCAGCCGGAAGAAGCGGCTGGAACAGGGACATCCCTGGATTTACAACAATGAAATTGCCTCGGTGGAGGGCAGCCCGGAGCCGGGCGATCTCGTGAATGTAGTCAATCATCAAGGGCGGTACCTGGCCACAGGCTATTACAATCCGGCCTCGCAAATTACGGTCCGGGTCATCTCGTACCATCCCGCCCTAGCGATGGACCGTGCCTTCTTTGCCGAACGCTTCCGCGGCTGCCTTGAGCACCGGGAGCGATTCCTGAAAGGAGACAATGCTTACCGGCTCGTATACGGGGAAGCGGATTTCCTTCCCGGGCTGATCGTGGACCGCTTCGGCGATGTGCTGGTGGTGCAGCTGCTGACGCTGGGCATGGACGTCCACCGTAAGGATATCGTCGACGCGCTGGTCGATGTGCTGAGCCCTCAGGGAATCTATGAACGCAGCGACGTTCCCGTGCGTGAGCTGGAAGGGCTCGGACAGACCAAGGGACCGCTGTACGGGGAATGCCCGCGCCACGTGACCGTTACGGAGAACGGTCTGTTCGTAAAGGTCGACATCGAAGAAGGCCAGAAAACAGGCTACTTCTTCGATCAGCGGGAAAACCGGGCTTCGATCGCTCCGCTGATGACCGGTTGGGGAAGCCGCAGCGGTATTACGCTGCAGGAAGTAGAGCAGGACGGGCAGCCCGTCAGCCTTCCGGTGAACAAAAGCGGTAATGTCGTCACCTTCCCTTACTGGGACGGGGCCACGGTGCTGGAATGCTTTTCGCATACGGGGAGCTTCACGCTGAACGCCTGCAAATACGGGGCCAAGAAAGTCACCTGCCTAGATATTTCACAGCACGCCATTGAGAGCGCCAGAGAAAACGTGGTACTGAACGGCTTTGAGGACCGCGTGGAGTTTGTGGTGGCCGACGCGTTTCAATACCTGCGCGATCAGGTCAAAGGCGTGGAAGAACGACGGCAGCGCGCCACTGGCGGAGAGGAGAAGGTCGATACCTCGAAGAAAATGACCGCAGGGGGCGGTCGGACATGGGACGTCGTCATTTTGGACCCGCCGGCTTTTGCCAAGACGAAAAGCGCGGTGAAGGGCGCCTGCCGCGGCTATAAAGATATCAACCTGCACGGCATGAAGCTGGTGAACGAGGGAGGATATCTCGTCACCGCCAGCTGCTCGTACCATATGCGCCCGGACCTGTTCCTGGCAACGATCCAGGAAGCGGCGGCCGATGCGGGCAAAATTCTGCGCTTGATTGAATGGCGTGCGGCCGGCAAGGACCATCCGCAAATTCTCGGCGTCGATGAAGGCCATTACCTTAAATTCGCCGTATTCGAAGTCCGCAGCAGGGCATAAATCCCCTTTTGAACCAAACCTTTCCGTGATGAACGGAAAGGTTTTTTTGTTGGGCAGGGAACGATCCGGATGGGCGTGGATACTGACTATCAATCCCGTGCGTCTTGCATCGTACCCCATATCTATACTCATCCGCAATCGTTCATCTGGGGAGCAGCGTACGTAACCTTTGAAAGGTATTCAGCGTCTAGGAATGTATAGTCATTCCAAAAAAAGGAACCCATGATGGGCGAGGTGTCATAAATGAAAAAATCGGCCATAGCACTAACCCTTCTGATGGTGTTAACAAGCATCGCTTCAGGCTGTACCTCTCCTGCCGCAAACCATTCGGAAAGACCCTTCGGAGACATGGGAGGCTATACGGCGCCGGGGCAACATCGGGACGCTGCCGGCGCTTCAGATTCTGACCAGAAAGCTGTCAATCCAATCGATGTCCAGGAGCCGTTCCATGGCGTGCGCCTTCTGGATCGGGACGGGACTCTCGTTCAGGAGTGGCCGCTTGATTCCTTAACGGCGTATCAACCCGTCTGGGACGATGATGAGGACCCAGGGCCCGGAATGCTGGTGTACAGCTCGGATGGAAGGCTGCCTTCGAACTTGCAGCAAAACGGTTCAATCAGCGTACTGCCGCAACCGAAGTGGACACCGCCTAAGGTGGACTTCGCGAACGATTTCGGGCAGATCGTTCAATATGCCGACCGGATTGTCCGCCATGAGATTTATGCCGTTCATGGACATCTGGAGCTATACCGGGTGAATACCCAGTCCGGAGCTGCCTATAAACTGTACGAGTTCGCGCGCCCGGTCTATGGTGTAGCCGCGTCTCCCGATAATAGCCGCGTAGCGCTGCTGGTTGCTTCGGACGACACGCTTGGCCCGGATGCCGACTTGATTGTGCTGGACCGCAGCGGGAACAAGCTGCTCCACCGTCCGAGGGTGAGCTATTTGTCCCACAGCGACGGGCTCCTGTTTATTTATCCTTTGGCCTGGAACGATAATGAGACCGTAACTGTCCCTGTGGACGGATACAAGGAGGGGCGGACCCGTGGCGTCCTTCATATCCGCTTGGACCGGATGGAGGCGTCCTACGAGCCCGATCCATCGCTACCGGCCGTGGCCAGGCGAATACTGGCTCAGCACGCTCATATCGCAAATGAAACGGACATCGCCCATTTTGCAGCCGCATCCGGCAGTCCCTCCAGTTTGTACGCGGTCCAACTGTTTAATCATGACGTATGGCTGGTCGATATCCTGAAGGGGACGGCGTTCAAAGCCGGAGTCGGCTATCCGCTGCACTGGACGAAGGATGCCCGGCTGTGGCTGGCGGCCAATCGGCCGGAGCTGCCGGTTTATTACAATGGCTGGTAATGAAAATCCCTTCTCGCCAAATGCGAAAAGGGATTTTCGAATTTTATCCAAGGTATCAAGACAGCCGCTCCTTGAATTCAGTGGCTGAACTCTTGGTACGTATAAGTACGTATCAATCCTGCTTATAGCGATCGATCAGCTTGTTCCGGTGGGAAGCAAAAATATCCTCGAGCCCGATGTCGTATTTGTTCGCGATCACGATTAAATTCCCAAGCACGTCCCCAAGCTCTTCGACTAGCTCCTGCTTATTCTGGTCATACGTACCTGCAGTTTCATCCGGTCGGTCCCGGCCGATTTCGAGCGCCCGAATGGCCCGTGCCACTTCGCCGGTCTCCTCCGCCAAAAAGCCGATCCGGATAAAGATATCCAGCTCGGACCAGCCCCGCTGTTCGTAATACTCCTTAACCCACTGTTGAAATGCGTTCACATCCACAGTCTCCGCCTCCTAATACAATGTAATGTTCAAGTGATAGGCACCTTTTTAAGTATAAGGGATGGAGGCAAGAGGCTGGAAAGCAAATCAATGGTTGGACTTGGAGGAAACCCCATGATGTACATTTTAGAACCGATCCTATAGACTGAAAAAACGATGACAGAAAGGGGAATCCGAACGTTATGCCAGTAACTTTATAATTGTTGACAGGCGCCCGTTGCCTATATTGGCAGGGGACCTGCGATCAAGCATAGAAGTGCAATCAACAACAGAGGAGAACTAATATTCATGGATCGTAAACAGCAAAATGTTCACTTGGAGCGCCCCTTTATCATCGATTGCGGCAATATCATTCTACGGGAGTACCAGCTGGAAGACCTCGATGCCATCTGCGAGCTGGCAAGGCAGGGGGAGATCCGGCGTTACTTGCCCGATTGGGATGTACCCCGGGAAGTCCGGTACGACTGGATGGTTCATTACGAAATCAAGGAAAACGAGCAATTTTTAAGAGCGGTTGCGGAAGGAGGCGCTGTTGGCGACATCCGGCTGCGGCTGGCTATTTTGGACAAAAATACGGAAGAATGCATCGGCTGGTGCTGCACCGGCCCCAAAGAGGAGCTGCCGTATCCGAGCCGTGAAATCATGTATGCGCTGTCCAACCAACATACCCGTAAAGGATACACGACCCAAGCGGTTCAGGGGCTTGTCAAATTTCTGTTCGATCATACCGATGCTGCCGAGCTGAATGGCTTGGCCAGAAAGGACAACATTGCCTCCAATCGCGTCATCCAAAAGTGCGGATTTGATCAGAACGGGACGGTCGACATCGACGGCCACAAGCATTATTGGTATAAAATCAGGAAATAGGCCGGGATACGTTAGGAAGCGGTTGGTTGCTGCGGCTGGTTAGCGGTGAACGGGCAACTGCTTACTGTAAAAAGTAACGGGAGCTGCCCTGGAAATTACGTCGAGCGGCCGGTGATATCAGGATTGGATTCCATTATGGCTTCCGCCGCGCGCCACAGCTCCGGCAAAAAGTCGATCACCTCAGCGGCACGCGTGCTGAAGTCTTCGACGGAGTGAAAGCCGAGATCGGCCAGGAACGCTTCCAGACCGGGCGCATGCTCTTTTTGCACCTGCAGATCGCTGTCTGCCGCAAGAATTTTGTGGCAACGCGCGAAAGTGGCGCCCATCCAAAACACCGCTTCGCGGTGAAGGCCTTTTTCGATTAACGTTATGCTCCCGTCGATAGCGATCGGGCGGGAAACCGGGGAAATGTCGCTGCTGAAGAAAAAGGGTGTTTTGGCGACGGCAGCCGCCTTGTCGAAGGTCCGCTCCAGCGCCCTGACGTGCTGCATCGCCCGTTCCGGCTCCAAATCGGCACAGCCGAGATGACGAAGCAGCTCGGGGTACAGGGAGCTCAGGCCGTATTCCTCCACGACGTCACGGGCAGCCGCGTAACGGAGCCTCACCGTCGGATTTTTCAGGGCGGCGAGCAGCAGCACATGGGTGGTAATGCCCGTAGGGAAGAGCCATGATGTGAACAAGTCATGCAGCGGCAGGGACAGGTCGAGGCCGAGCAGAGAATGTTTGATTTTCTGCAGGATGTTTTCGCACCGGCGCCGTACCCAGACCTGATCGGCAAAATGCCGGGATACTTCCGCATACAGGCGATGCAAATGCCCCTGGGGATCGGAGATGATCGTATTTACCCGAAACGGGCCTGCCAGATGGTGCGAGACGAGCACCTGTTGCACCGAGGACAGCTCAGCTATGGAGATGTAAGACCCTTCGATCAGGGTATCCCGATAGATGAACTTTCCCGGTTTTAACGGCGGATCAGCCAGTTCGGACACGACCATCACGTCGATATCGGAGCTTGGAGACATGGGGGCATTTTCCGGCATGCCGATCGTGGAGCCTGTAAAATAGGCGCCCATAAAACCGTTTTCCTTAGAAGCGCAGCGCATCACCCAGTCTACTGCAGCGGCTCTTGCCGAACCGACCGTTCCAAGGTGCTTTTCAGACGAGCGCGAAGAATCTTTTGTATCCACCATAATTCCTCCCTTAGCCTTAAAGTGGGAACGTCTTCCATTATAGAATGTCAGGTGAAAAATGGTAGACTGTTTGTTTTTGGATATATGAGCTATAATAGCAATATAAGGAGCCGAAAGGCTCCTTTTTTCGTTGGTTCCCCTGTTAGCAGGCATTGAATGATGAGGGGTTGACACGAAACCAAAAGGTTTCGTATAATCCATGTGAAACCAAATGGTTTCGCATTACGATGTTAAACGGGTTTATTTACTGCATACGGAGGTACTTATTCATGGAAAACTCAACAAACAATGCTTTGCCTGATATTCGCCACACCGGCGTGTTCCAGGCTCCGATTCAGAAAGTGTGGGAGGCGGTAGCGACTCCCGAGGGGCTGTCCGCCTGGTTCATGCCCAATGACATGAAGCCGGTTGTGGGACATGAGTTTCACATTAACGCCGGCCCGTTCGGCATGTCGCCCTGCAAGATGACCGAAGTGGATCCGCCGCACCGGCTGGCGTTCCGCTGGGGCAAAGACTGGACGCTTGCTTTCGAGCTGAAGGAGCTGGACGGCAAAACGGAAGTGACGATCATCCACTCCGGCTGGAGCGCGGACCAGGTGACCGAATTCAACCAGCCGCACACGGTCGTGCGCCAGACGATGGATCAAGGCTGGGCCGGACTCCATCAGAAGCTGGGCAGATACGTCGAGGCTTAAGCGATGGAGGGGACCGCGTCCAAGCACGATGTATTCCAGGCCGTGGCCGACCCGACCCGGCGCCAGCTGCTGAAGCTGCTGTCCGATCAGGAGATGCCCGTGACGGTTCTTAGCGGCCATTTTCCGATGAGCCGGACGGCGGTTTCCAAGCATCTGCGGATCCTGTCCGAGGCAGGGCTCGTAAAGGAAAGAAAGGTCGGCCGCGAGACGAGGTACCGGCTGGATCCGGGGCCCTTGCAGGAGCTCAAAGATTGGTACTCCTATTTTGAGCGCTTTTGGGAGAACAAGATGGCTGCCCTTCAACACTATGTGGAGTCGGATGCTTCCGAACGCTTCCCGGCCCCGCTGACCATTGTGGAGAAGGAGAAGGGGCAGGATTAGCCGGTCATCCAAACGCTCGGAATCTGAACCGTGATCCGTTCATGATGATCCGAGTCTGGAAACTAGCAAATAAGTAAAATAAGCGAAAGCGAAACTAGAGACAGCGGTGCACGAGGATAACGTCCTCCTGTACCGCTGTTTTGCATGCCGGAAGGCGGTGCCCTTGGGTCAGCGTATCCAGTGATCACGCCAAACCGGCGGGTATATCCTCCTTTTTACAGTTCTGCAAACATACGTTCTTTTCAAAAAGGGTTGTGTTATACTGATATTTAATAGTTTACGAGGTTTACTTACGAAGGAGGCAACACCATGTCGGTTCATTTTCTGATCGGGCGATCCGGTAGCGGCAAGACGACGGCGATCCTGCGGGACATTACCTCCCGGTTGAGAACGCAGCCCAAGGGCAGCCCGCTGATCCTGCTCGTTCCTGAGCAGGGCTCATTCCAGGCGGAGCACAGCCTGGTGTCGTCGGGCGCCGTCAAAGGCAGCGTCCGCGCGCAGGTTCTCAGCTTCCGGCGCCTGGCGTACCGGGTGATGCAGGAGACCGGCGGATCGGCGAGAGTCGGCATCAGCGAAGAAGGAAAAAAAATGCTGCTGTACAAAATCATCCAGCGCCGCAAAGAGGAGCTGAAGCTGTTTGGTGCCTCCGGTGACCAGTTGGGTTTTATCGGCAAGCTGAATGAACTGTATACCGAGCTGAAGCGGTACTGCGTAGATTCCGCCGTGCTGGAAGAGCATTTGACGCAGCTGACGGAGCAGAAGGCGGGCGCACCGATCCTCCGTTATAAGCTGGAGGACTTATGGACGGTATACCGTGACTTTGAACAGGAAATGTCACCGCTCTATATAGATGATGAAGATACGCTCGTCACTTTGGCGGAGGGGATCCGGCACTCGTCTTATGTCAAGGGCGCGGACGTATGGATCGACGGCTTTCACGGGATGACACCCCAGGAATACGGGGTTATACGTGAGCTGATGGCCCACGCGTCATCGGTCACGATTGCGCTCACGCTGGACAAGCCGTACCACGGAAGCATGCAGCCGCATGAGCTGGATTTGTTCCATCCGACCGCCACGACTTATATCAAGCTGAGGGGGATGGCCGAGGAGCTGGGCGTCGAAACAGACGATTCTATCCTTCCTTCATCGGATCTGCCCAAGTTTCATAACAGCCCTCGTCTGGCTCATCTGGAGCGCGGCTATGACCGGCGGATTCCCTGGAGGGAGCAGAGACCGAGTCCGGTTCAGGAGACGGAAGGGATTTCTCTCTATGCGGCCGAGAACCGGCGCACGGAAGTGGAAGGAGCACTAAGGGAGATGCTGCGCCTGGCAAGGGAGGAAGGGGCGAGATACCGCGACATGGCCGTGTTTGTCCGTAATTTGGGCGATTACGAGCATCTGGTGGAGCCCTTGTTCCGCGACTACGGCATTCCGTTCTTCCTCGACCAGAAGCGAAGCGAGCTGCACCATCCGCTGGTGGAGTTTATTCGCTCCGCGCTGGATGTCATGCGGCGGAACTGGAGGCATGAGGACGTATTCCGCTGCGTCAAGAGCGACCTGCTGCTTCCGCTGGACGGATCGCTTGGGCGGGAGGATATGGACGTGCTTGAAAACTACGCTCTCGCCTGCGGAATCCAGGGATACCGCTGGACGGACGGCCGCCCGTGGAAAGGTATTCCAAGCCTCTCACTGGAAGAAGGAGGAGGAGAAGGGCGCAGAACCGGCGAGAAATTTCTCGGCCTGATGGAGCACTGCCGGAGGGTGGTCAGCGAACCGCTGCTGGCGTTCGGCAAACGGGTGAAGAAGGCGGGCAGCGCTCAGGATTTTAGCACAGCGGTCTTTCGGCTGCTGGAGGACGCCGACATTCCCGAGAAGCTGGACCTGTGGAGCCGCGAAGCGCTGGAGTCGGGCCGCCCGGAAGCGGCCAGGGAACACCGCCAGCTGTGGGATGCTGTCCTGGAACTGCTGGATCAGATCGTGGAGATGATGGGAACGGAGAAGATGGCCTTCGAGCTGTTTGCCGGCATTCTGGAAACGGGGCTGAGCGAACTGAAGCTGGGACTGGTTCCGCCTGCGCTCGATCAGGTGCTGGTCGGAAATATGGACCGGACGCGGACGGGAGGCGTTAAGTACGCATTCCTGCTCGGCGTCAACGACGGGGTCTTGCCGGCTGTATTTCAGGATGACGGAGTGCTGACCGAACAGGAACGCTCCCTGCTGTCGCAAAGCGGGATGGAGCTGGCACCGGGAATTTCGCGCAAATTGCTCGACGAACGGTTCCTGATATACAACGCTCTGACCTCGGCCAGCCGGCATGTGTGGGTAAGCTATCCAGCCGCAGACGATGAGGGAAAAGAGCTGCTTCCGTCCGAAGTGGTGCGCCACGTGCGTAAAATGTTTCCCGGTCTTCCGGTTCGCCGCCTGTCGGCGCAGCCATCGGCGGAACAGACCGAGGAGGAGCTGCTTGCGTACTTGTCCCATCCCCGCCAAAGCCTCAGCCATTTGATCGTTCAGCTGCGCAGATGGAAGCAGGGGACGGAAATCCCGCAGTTGTGGTGGGATGTGTATAACTGGTACATCCAGGACAGGGAGTGGACGGAGCCGCTGGATATGCTGCTGCGGTCGCTGTTTTACCGCAACGATACCCTTCAGCTGGAGCCGCGGACAAGCCGCAGGCTGTACGGAGCCAAGATCCGAACGAGCGTATCCCGGATGGAGAGGTTCGTTGCCTGCCCGTTTTCGCACTTCGCCTCACATGGCTTGAAGCTGCGTGAACGGCAGCTGTACCGCCTGCAGGCGCCGGATATCGGCCAGCTGTTTCACGCGGCGCTGACCCAAATGGCGCTGCGGCTGCAGGAACAGAAACGGAGCTGGGGAAGCCTGACCGCCGAAGAGTGCCGGCGCGAAGCGGAGATGACCGTGGAGCGTCTCGCCCCGATGCTGCAAGGGGAAATTCTGATGAGCAGCAAGCGGTACGGTTATATTTCGCGAAAACTCAAAAATATCGTAAGCCGCGCTTCCGTCATTCTGGGCGAACAAGCACGTCGGGGAAGCTTTGAGCCGATCGGCCTGGAGCTGGATTTTGGCCCCGGGAAGCCGCTGCCTCCGCTGACCTTCGCTCTCGAGAACGGCACGGTGATGGAGGTCGTCGGGCGAATCGACCGGGTGGATATGGCCCAAGGCGAGAACGGATTGCTGCTGCGCGTGATCGATTACAAGTCCGGACAGAAGGATCTGCGGCTTCACGAGGTGTACTACGGTTTGTCGCTGCAGATGCTGACCTATCTTGACGTGCTGTTGACCTATGCGGAGCACTGGCTGGGCAGCAGCGCGCTTCCTGCGGGAACGCTGTATTTTCACGTGCATGACCCGATCCTGCAGTCGAGCAACGGGCTGACGATGGAGCAGGCGGCGGAAGAGCTGCTCAAACGGTTTAAAATGAAGGGGCTGCTGCTGGCCGATCGCGACGTCATATCCAAAATGGACGCATCCCTGGACAAAGGCCATTCTTCCATTCTCCCGGTTGCCGTCAAGTCGGACGGGAGCTTCTACAGTTCCGCATCGGTCGCTACGCCGGATCAGTGGGACACGTTGCTGTCTTCCGTCAGGGACAATATTACCCGGATCGGAACGAGAATCACCGAAGGGGACGTGGATATCGAGCCTTACCGCATCCAGCAGGAGACGGCATGCACGTTCTGTCCGTTCAAGCCGGTGTGCCAGTTTGACGAAAATGTCGAAGGCAACCATTATCATCTGCTCGGCAAGCCGAATAAATCGCAGGTATGGGAAATGATGTCCAGCCGCCAAGGAGGAGAAGCGCATGATCGAAATTGAAAAGCCGGCAGGCAGCATATGGAGCGACGATCAATGGAAGGCGATTTCGCTTCATGGTGACCACATTCTGGTCGCAGCGGCGGCGGGCTCGGGAAAAACGGCCGTTCTGGTGGAACGGATCATCCGAAAAATTTTGAACGAGGAGCAGGGCTTCAGTGTAGACCGGCTGCTGGTCGCCACGTTCACCAAGGCGGCCGCGGCCGAGATGCGGGAGCGGATCCGCGACGCGCTGGACCGGCAGCTGGAGCAGGATCCGGAGAACATTCACCTCCGGCGGCAGCTGTCGTTGCTCGGCCGCGCCTCCATCACGACGCTGCACTCCTTCTGCCTTGAAGTGATCCGCAGGTATTATCAGATGATCCCGATCGATCCGGGATTCCGGATCCTGAACGAGAACGAAGCCGAGCTGATGCGGCAGGAGATCCTGGAGGAGCTGTTCGAGGAGAAATACGGAGAACAGCCGGAGGACAGCGATTTTATCGCACTGGTGGACTGGTTCAGCGGTGAGCGGACGGACGATGCCGTTTACCATTTGGTGCAGAGACTCTATGATTTCTCGCGGAGCCATTCCTGGCCGGATCAGTGGCTGCGGGATATGGCCGAATCTTTTTTGCTGCCGGATACGGCAAGTCTGGGCGAAAGCCAGTGGGTCAAGAGCATCCTTCAGGATGCGCGGCTGGCGCTTGCCGGTGCCGAAGGACTGCTGGAACAGGCCCGGCGCCTGACGCTGCTGCCTGGGGGGCCAGGACCCTATCTGGATAATCTGAACTCGGATTTAGAGGTGGTACAGTCGCTGAGGGATGCGCTCGACAACCGTCCGTGGGACGAGCTGTTCGAACGCTTTCAGACGGTTTCGTTCGGCAAGCTGAAGAGCTGCCGCAAGGAGGAGACCGACCCGGCGCTGCAGGAGAGGGTCAAGGAGCTGCGGGAAGCGGTCAAGAAGACCGTGCAGGATCTGAAGGGGGCGCTGTTCGGCCGTCCGGCCGACGCCTTTCTGGCCGAACTGCACCGGGCGGCGCCGCTCATGAAGGAACTGTCGGAGCTCGTCATCGAGTTCGGAGACCGCTATCTTCGCGAGAAGCAGAGAAGAAACGCGGTGGATTTCAGCGATTTGGAGCACTACTGCCTGCAAATTTTGCGCCACCCGGATTCGGTTCCGGGTCGGCCGCTTCCTTCGGATGCGGCGATGGAATATCAGGAGCAGTTCGACGAAGTGCTTCTGGATGAGTATCAGGACACCAACAGCGTGCAAGAGGATATCGTTAAGCTGATTTCGCGCGAGCTGCCGGGGAACCGGTTCATGGTCGGCGATGTCAAGCAGAGCATCTACCGCTTCCGTCTGGCGGAGCCGAGTCTGTTCCTGGACAAATATCGCAGGTATGCTTCCGAAGGGGGCGGCGGCATCCGTATCGACCTGGCCCGCAATTTCCGCAGCCGGCTGGAAGTGGTGCATGCGGTGAACATGGTTTTCCGCCAGCTGATGAATGAGACGGTGGCGGAGATCAGCTACGATGAGCGGGCGGAGCTCGTTTACGGCGCTTCTTACCCTTCGGCTCTGGCTGAAGGATCGTCTGCACCTTCCCCGTATGTGCCGGAGCTGGTGCTGATTGACAAGGCCAAAAACGGAGAGGCGTTCGAGGAAGAGTCTCAGGACAGCAGCGAAAGCGGTGGCCTGATCCAGGAGACTGAAGCCGCCGAAATGGAGACGGCCCAGCTTGAGGCCAGGGCGATTGCCAAAAAAATACGCGCTCTCATGGGAGACACATCGCCTAAGCCGCTGGAAGTGTTCGACAAGGAGACCAAGTCGATGCGGCCCGTCCGTTACGGCGACATGGTCATCCTGCTTCGGTCCGCCTATATCTGGGGACCGCTGATCATGGAGGAGCTGCGCCAGCTCGGCATCCCTGCCGACGGAGAGCAGAATCAGGGATATTTCCAGGCGACCGAAGTGGAAATTATGCTGTCCCTGCTCCAGATCATCGATAATCCCCGGCAGGACATCCCGCTTGCAGGCGTGCTGCGCTCGCCGATCGTCGGCCTGACCGAGGAAGATCTGGCCCAAGTCCGCTTATGCGGCAAGGGGACATTCTATGAAGCCGTCATGGGGGCTGCAGGGGCAGTGCCGGTGCCGACGGAGTCTGGGGATCCTATCCCGATTCCGGGTGGAGAGGAAGTGCTGCCCGCCTATGCCGAAAGTGCCGCGGCTCTGGAATGGGCGGAACGAACGGATACAGTGGACGAGGAATTCAGCCTCTCCCCGGAACTGCAGCGGAAGCTGGCTGCGTTCCTGGCTTCGCTGGAACGGTGGCGGAATACGGCAAGGCAAGGCGGACTGGGAGATCTGATCTGGCTGCTGTACAGGGAAACGGGCTATTTGGATTGGGTAGGCGGTCTCCCCGGCGGAATGCAGCGGCAGGACAATCTGAAGGCGCTGCACGACCGTGCTGTTCAGTTTGAGCAGACGACGTCATCCCGCGGACTGTTCCGCTTTCTGACGTTTATTTCGAGATTGCGCGACAACGGTTCGGATTTGGGTGGACCGGGCTCGGCCGAAAGCCGGGACAATGCGGTCCGGATTATGACGATCCACAAAAGTAAGGGCCTCGAATTTCCGGTCGTATTTTTGGCGGGTATGTCCAAAATGTTTAACCAGCAGGATTTGAACGCTTCGTTCCTGATGCATAAGGAGCTCGGCTTCGGACCGAAGTTTGTAGATACGGAGAAGCGGGTCAGCTATCCTACGCTACCGAATTTGGCCATCCGCCGCCGGTCACAGCTGGAGCTGCTGGCCGAGGAGATGCGGGTGCTCTACGTCGGTCTGACCCGGCCCAAGGAAAAGATGTACTTGATCGGGACGGTAAAGGATCTGGAGAAAAAGGTGTCCTCCTGGGCCCAGGTGCAGAGCCGGCCGGAGCTGATGCTTCCGGATTATGTTCTGGCCCGGGGCCGGAGCTATCTGGACTGGGTCGGGCCGGCGCTGATCCGCCACCCGGCGGCAGCCAAGCTGCGCGAGCTCGGCGGCTTGGAAGGCGAGACGGCCCCTGCGCTGGAGAACGATCCGGCGGATTGGCGCATTTCGATCCTCTCCATGGAGGATCTCTCGCTGGCGGCGCTTGGGGGATGGGAGGAAGCGGAAGAATCAACGCCGGAACGCCGGCGGAAGCTGCTCTCCCTTCTTCGCAGAGAGACGGTACTCCCGGGCAGCGAAGAGCCGGATGCAGGTTCTTCGTTATCCCCTGACCAAATATCCGCCCGGCTTGCCTGGCAATATCCGCATGCTGCCGCCAGTCGGCTCTCGGCCAAGACGTCCGTGACGGAAATGAAAAAGCTGCTGGCCCTGCAGGACGAGCCGTCGCTGGACTGGGTCGAGGAGACGCGGGTCCAGCGGGAAAACAGCCTGCCCTCCACCCAGCAGACGGGAACGCTTGCCCTGCGCCGGCCCAAATTTATGGAGCAGAGCCGGTTGAGCCCTACGGAACGGGGTACAGTGTACCATACCGTCATGCAGCATATCCCTTTGGATGCGGGTGCAGTGGATGAACAAGTCGTGGAAGCGACGCTGCAGCGCCTGGTCGACATGGCGATCCTTACAGGTTCGCAGGCGGAGATCGTGGAGCCTGAGCAAATCGCCTCCTTTTTTGACAGCGAAATCGGAAAGAGGCTGCAGTCGGCCGAGTGGGTATCGAGGGAGATGCCTTTCAGTTATGGTCTTCCAGCTCACCAGGCGCATCAAGCGCTGCTGCTGACCGAGCGTTTTAACGAGGGGAACATCATACCGATGCATGCATCGGATGCAGGGACCCGAGATTCGGACGAAGTAGTTCTCATTCAAGGGATCGTCGACTGCCTCTTCTTCGAGGACGGTAAATATGTCATCGTTGATTATAAAACCGACCGGGTGCTGGAACACCGCGGCGGGGTGCCTGCTCTGGCGGAAAGCTACCGGTTCCAGCTGGAACTGTACGCCCGCGCGCTGGAAGATATATTGGGCGAGGCCGTGCAGGAGAAATGGCTATACTTTGTGGATGCAAAGCAGCCCGTATTGCTATAATGGAATGTTAAAGCTCTTATTTTTGAAATAGAGATAAAATGTGTTTTTTTCGATTTATCTTTTTTTGGAATCGATAGTTTTTTAGATTCAATTGTGGATTTAGGAATGGATTATTGTCTGAGTGTTTTCATTTTTAGGTGTGACCCATACAAGATAGTGATCTGTCTGGGTTCACGGCTTGCGCGAGAGCAAGTCCAGGAGGGAGAAGCAGTATGCGCATACTTCATACGGGGGACTGGCACTTTGGACGGACGCTCGAGGGCCGGAGCCGGATGAAAGAGCAGGAAGATTTCGTTGAGGAACTGGTCCGGATCGTACATGAACAGAAGGTTGATCTGGTCATGATGGCCGGGGATGTGTATGATTCGGTCAATCCGCCCGCGGCAGCGGAGCAGCTGTTCTATGAGGCGTCGGCCCGGCTGACGGAAGGAGGGACGCCGCTCGTGGTTATCGCGGGCAACCATGACCAGCCCGAGCGGGTTTCATCGGTGACGCCGCTGGTCGCCCGGCAGGGAATCACCCTGGTCGGGCTTCCCGTGGCTGAAGCGGTCACGGTTCAAGCGGCCCGGACCGGGGAGATCGCCAAAATTGCGGCGCTCCCTTATCCGTCTGAAGCACGCTTGAATGAGCTGCTCGCCGCCGAAGGCGACGAAGAGGAGCTGCGCCGGGCATACAGCGCCCGCGTAGGCATGCTGATGCGGAAATTGGCGTCAAGCTTCACCCCCGAGACCGTCAATTTGGCGATGAGCCACATTTACGTGCTTGGCGGCGTGGAAAGCGACTCGGAACGGCCGATTCAGGTCGGAGGCGCGTATACGGTGGATCCTTCCGCGCTTGCGGTCGGAGCGCAGTATACGGCCCTTGGTCACCTGCATCGGCCGCAGGCGGTCAAGGGCGAGGGAATGATCCGCTACAGCGGGTCTCCGCTCGCCTACAGCTTTTCCGAAGCCGGTCAAGCGAAGTCCGTTGCTATCATCGATGCGGCTCCGGGTCGGCAGCCCGTCATGGATGAGGTTTATTTGTCCTGCGGCCGGCCTTTGATCCGCTGGAAAGCGAAGGGCGGACTGGAAGAGGTTCATCGCTGGTTGGATGAAGGCAGGGATGCGAACGGCTTTATCGATCTGGAAATTTCGCTGACCGAAGCCATGTCTCTCGGGGATATTCACAGGCTGCGCAAGAGTCATGAAGGGTTCGTACATATCCGTCCCGTCTACCCCGAGATGGAACAGATCGAAGCGGAATACAGCCGGTCGAGCCTGCCGGTGCCGGAACTGTTCCGGAAGTTCTACCAGCGCCAGACCGGAGGAGCCGAGCCGGATGACGCGCTCGTCGAATTGTTCCTAGAGCTCACTTCGGGCGATGCAGAGGTAAAGGAGGAGGCGTGACATGAAGCCGATCACACTGAAATTGTCGGGCCTGCAGAGCTATCGCGAGATGCAGCAGATCGATTTTGACGAGCTGTGCCAGATGGGGCTGTTCGGCATTTTTGGACCGACGGGCAGCGGCAAATCGACGCTTCTGGACGCGATGACCCTGGCTCTGTACGGCAAAGTCGAACGTGCGGTCAACGGGACGCAGGGCATCATGAACCACTCGGAAGATGCTCTGTACGTCTCCTTTACGTTTGAACTCAGTTCCGCGGACGGACCAAAGCGGTACAGGGTTGAGCGCCGTTTTAAAAGAACCAACGAGTTATCGGTCAGCAATACGGTTAGCCGGTTTATCGAGGTCACGGCGGAAGGCGAATTGGTCATGGCGGACAAGCTGGCCGAGGTTACCCGCTGCGTAGAAGACAAAATCGGGCTGAAAATGGAGGACTTTACGCGTGCCGTCGTCCTTCCCCAAGGGAAATTCGCCGAGTTTCTGTCGCTGAAGGGCAGTGATCGCAGGCAGATGCTGCAGCGCTTGTTCCATTTGGAAAAATACGGCGATTTGCTCGCACAGAAGCTCAGCCGGCGGGTGAAGGAAAACGACGCTGCGCTCAAGGAAGTGGAGGCGGAGCAGCAAGGTCTCGGCAGCGCAGGCGTGGAAGCGGTGGAAGAAGCAAAGAACAAGCTCAAGGAGGCCGTCAGCGAAGCGGAGGCCTCCCGCTTGAAGCTGCGGCAAATGACCGAGGAGGCCGAGAGGGCCGGGAAATTCAGGGAGCTGCAGCTGGAGAAGGAGCGCCGCGAACAGGTGCTTCGCCGGCTTTCCGCCGACGATGCGGCGATTGTCCGGCTTGAGCAGCGGCTGGGCCAATCCGCTGCGGCCCGGGCGATCATGCCTTTGTATACGCAGTGGACAGACAGCAGGCAGGAATGGGATAAACGGGTCCGGGAGGCGGAGCAGCTTCAGACGAAGGCGGAGACCGCGGATGCGGCGGCACGGGAGTCCGCTGCCACCGACGATGCGGCGCATCAGGAGCTTGCCGCCGAAGAACCCAAGCTGCTGCAGCGCCAGGAACAGCTGGAGCAGGCGGTACTGCTGCAGCGGGAGCGGGACGAGCTGAAGACTGTGCTGCAGCAGTTGGCGGAGCAGCGTTCTAAGACGGCCAGCGAAAGTAAAGAACGGAGTGAAGCTCTGGCCAAGGAACAGGAGCTGCTCGCCAAAGGGCTCAAGAGGCAGTCCGAGCTGCAGGAAAGCCTGAAGGGGCTGGAAGTGAAGGCGAAGGACCGCGAACGGCTGCATCTGGCGATGCGTCACGTTCAGCAGCTGGGAGCCAGCGAGCAGCGGCTTCGGACCGCGGAGACCGAATATAAAGAGCATGAATTGAAGCAGAGCAGAACGGAATCGCTCCTGAAGCAGGATGAGCAGGAGAGGGAGCAGCATCTTCACGAGCAGAAGCAGTTCGTATTGACGGTTTCGAACCACATGGAGCAGGTTCTGGGGCATGACAGCCGGATGGAGGCGGCTTTGTCCCGCCTTGACCAAGAGGAGGCGCTGATCCGCTCTTCCTCCAAAGAGCGGGAGCTGCATGCGCTCTCGCTGGCGCTGGCCGCCGAGCTGCGCCCGGGAGAACCTTGCCCGGTATGCGGTTCATCCCATCATCCGGCACCGGTATCGCCTGATCGCGGCGCGCCCGAAGCCGATGATGGTCTGCTGGAACTGCTGCGCGTTTTCCGCCAGCGGGTACAGGAGCTGCGGCTGAACGGGCGTCAGCTGGTTCATGAGACGCGCAGCTTGCTGGAACCATACGAATCGGGCCAAGGAGAGACAGAGGGTCCTTTTGCCGCCAGGGGGCCGTTAGACGGCGTAGACGAAGCAGCCGCCACCCTGGAACTGGTTGCGAATCCGGAAGGAGGGGAGGCGCCCTCCAAGTCCGCATGGGAATCCCGTATTCGGAAAATGGAGGCGGACGCCGAGGCGTTGGCATCCTCGACGAGACAGCTTCAACGTGAGCATGCCGCCCTGAAGGCGCGGGGGGAAGAACTGCGCGCCCTGCAGGTGAAACGAACGGCTGAAATCGAGTCGCTTCGGGAAACGTACGCGAAGCTGGGCGAACGCTTTGAAACGGAGAAGCAGGAATACTTAAGGCTCCAGGAGGAATGGAGCCGGGAGCTACCTGACCTTCAGCCGGAGCAGGCGGACCGTCTGTCTGCGGAAATCCAGCAGAAGGACGCGCAGGCCGAGGAGATCCGAGAACGGCTGCAAATTAGCATCCCGTTTATCGAGGAGAAGACGGCATCGGTCCAATCGCTTGAGCGGCAGATCAACGATCTCGACAAGTCGCTCATTCAATGGGACGCTCAGCTGCAGGGCAAGCAGGATTTGCTTGCCGAGAAAGAGCGGCGTCTTCAGGCCTGGGTCGGCAGCGAATCCGCCGACGGCCTGCTGGAAGGCTGCGAGCAGCGCCTGCTCTCGCTTCGGGAAGCTGCGGCGCGCTCCAAGCAGAAGCGCCAGGCCGCCGAGCAGCATAAGCATGAGACCGCCAAAGCGGCGGCGATGGCAGCCCAGGCGGCGGAATCCGCGAAGGAGCACTGCCTCAAGGCACAGGCCCGCTGGGACGAGCAGCTGACGGCTTCTCCGTTCGCGACCTCGCAGGAAATGGCTGAAGCCTGCATGCTGCCTGACGAAGAGACGCACAGCGCGGAGCGGGTTCGGCAGCACCGCGAACGGGAGCAGGAGATCAAGGTCCAGCTCCGCCATTTGGCAGAGCAGCTGGACGGCCGCGGCGTGACCGAAGAAGAGTGGCAGCGGATTGCCGCGGAGCTGGCAGCCTGCCGGGAGCGGGATGAGGCGGCGCTTCAGCACCGGGCAAGGGCGGAGCGTGATTTGGACGACGTCGAGAAGCGTCATGTCCGCTGGTCGCAGCTGGAGCTTATCCGCAAGCAGCGGCAGCAGGAAGCGGAGAAGCTCTCCAAGCTGCAGTCCTGTCTGCGGGGCAATGCCTTTGTCGAATACATTGCCGAGGAGCAGCTGATGCAGGTCAGCCAGGCCGCCTCGCAGCGTCTGCGCTTCTTGACTAAGCAGCGTTACGCGCTCGAGGTTGATTCAGGGGGAGGCTTCCTCATTCGGGATGACGCCAACGGCGGAGTACGGCGCCCGGTGTCTACCTTGTCCGGAGGCGAGACATTCCTGACCTCCCTTTCCCTTGCGCTGGCCCTGTCGGCGCAAATTCAGCTTCGGGGGCAATACCCGCTGCAGTTTTTCTTCCTTGACGAAGGGTTCGGGACATTGGATCCGGAGCTGCTTGACACGGTGATCACTTCGTTGGAGAAGCTGCATAACGACCATCTGTCGGTCGGAATCATCAGCCATGTGCCCGAGCTGCGGGCGCGCCTACCGCGCAAGCTGGTCGTGATGCCTGCCGAGCAGGCCGGAGGCGGCTCGCGGATCGTTCGTGAAACGCTATAGGCCATGATCCATATTTTTTTGAAAAAACAGTAGCCATTCGCCCAGCCTTGAATACGATGTTCATGTAAATCTTCTGAAATTGGGAGGCTGTGAAGGGCAATGGAAAAGTTTGAGGCCATAGAGTTATGCAAAAAACATATGCACCGTTACGTCCGCGCGACTATGTCGGACGGAAGCGTATACGACGGATTTGTGGAAAGTGTAGATGAGGAGAAGCTGTACCTGGCGGTACCGGTAGGCCATGAAAACGTGTCGCCTGTAAGTATGTCACCGAACGCGAACGTAGCTCCGACGTATGTATCACCTGCAAGCGTGAACGCGAACGTAGCACCGACATATGTATCACCAGCGAGCATGTCGCCGAACGCGAATGTAGCACCGACATATGTATCACCAGCGAGCGTGTCGCCGAACGCGAACGTAGCTCCGACATATGTGTCACCTGCAAGCGTGTCGCCGAACGCGAACGTATCTCCGATGTTTATGTCTCCTGCTAACATGTCACCGAACGTGGCTCCGGCTGTAATGCCTGAGTTTCATCATGACTGCTTCCACCCTTGCGGAGGTTACCCGGGATATGACTATCGTGCATTTTTTCCTGGTTTCTATCCTCCGTTTGGATATGGCTACGGCTTTGGATATCCGTTCTATGGACCCCGCTTTAACCGTCTCATCCTTCCTTTGGTCGGATTGACGGCGCTGTCGCTGCTGCCATTTTATTGATTATAGAAATTACTTATGAAGACGATGCGGGATACCGGGAGAACCGGTATCTTTTTTTTTGGATCAACCTATTGCCGAAGAATCTCTTAAGGCCTGATGGGGAATATTGGACGGGTCTTTTTATATCCGTTATGATATAGGAAAGAATTCTCTTACATATTGAAGGAGGCAACAATCGATGGATTGCCTGTTTTGCAAAATCGTTGAGGGGAGTATCCCTTCCCAAAAGGTCTTCGAAAACGAACGGATCCTGGTTTTCCGTGACATTCAACCAGCCGCACCGGTGCACGCGCTCATCATCCCCAAAAAGCATATCGCCTCGATGAACGAGGTTCAGGGCGAGGATCTCCCGCTGATCGCCGAAATGCATCAGGTGGCCCAGCAGGTCGCCAAGGATCTGGGCGTCGATGAATCGGGATACCGGCTCATCAACAACTGTGGGCCGGATAGCGGACAAGCGGTGCATCATATCCACTATCACCTGCTCGGAGGGGCCAAACTGGGCGCCCTGACCGGGATTTCCGACTCCCACGCCTAAGCTTGTACCCCGGCTAGTCCGGTCTTTGATGAAAAAATAGGCCCTGAGGTTGACACCCTATTTCTCTTTCACCTATAATTAAGTTTGATGAACCGTGTTATTGCTCTTGGACGGTCTGGTCGGAGGGAGGGAAAACTGGTGTCTGAAACTAAAGTTCGCAAAAACGAGACTATTGATGCTGCACTTCGCCGCTTTAAGCGCTCCATCGCTAAGGATGGCGTATTGGCTGAGGTGAAGAAACGTAAGCATTATGAAAAGCCAAGCGTAAAGCGCAAGAAAAAGTCCGAGGCTGCTCGTAAGAGAAAGTTTTAGGAGGATTTGAACTAGCATGAATCTTAGCGAACGATTGAACGAAGATATGAAGCAGGCGATGAAGAGTAAAGACAAGTTCAAACTCTCCACGATTCGAATGGTTCGTTCGACGATCAAGAATCTTGAAATAGATTTGAAAAGAACTTTGGATGACAACGAAGTGCTTGATATCCTAAGTCGTGAAATCAAACAGCGCAAAGATGCCCTCCAAGAATTTCAAAAAGCAGACCGCGAAGATCTTGCGGAACATGCAAAAGCAGAAATCGAGATTATCGGTCAGTATCTTCCCGCACAGCTTTCCGAAGAAGAAATTAAAGTTATTGTACAGCAGACCATCCAGGAAACCGGTGCTTCTTCGAAAGCCGACATGGGGAAAGTGATGGGCGCGCTCATGCCGAAGGTAAAGGGACGCTCAGACGGCAAACTTGTGAACCAAGTGGTTCAACAATTTCTGCAATAAACATAATGAAACACCCCTGATTTCAGGGGTGTTTTTTCATTTTATGAAACGATTCCCTTCTATGATGCGTAATAACTACCATATGATGGACATTATAACGGGAATGTGGAAAGGAGGGGTAAGGTGTATTTGGCCAAAAAAGGGCTTAAATCCGTTGTGGTAATGCTGATGCTCGCGTTCTTGGTTGCCGGCAGCTGGCTTCCCGGGCGTGTATCCGCGGAAAATGGAGAGAAGGGCGGCCCGGTCTATATCATACCGGTGGACCAGGAAATCGAGACGGGGCTTGAAAAATTCATGCGCCGCGGTTTTAAGGAAGCGTCCAAGATGAATGCCGGTCTGGTTGTGCTAGAGATCAATACACCGGGCGGGCTCGTCGATACCGCCGACAAAATCGGACAGATGATCCGTGACAGCAAGATTCCGACGCTTGCTTACATCCAAGGCAATGCCGCTTCGGCCGGCAGCTACATCGCGCTGAATGCCGATAAAATCGTCATGAAGCCGGGGAGTATGATCGGCGCTGCTGCTATGGTAGACCGTACGGGAAAACGCGTGGATGATGCCAAGCTGGTCGCTTATTGGAAATCGAAGATGAGCGCAGCGGCCGAGTCCAGCGGACGCGACGGCAAAATCGCCGAAGGAATGGCCGACGTCAACATGGTCGTCGATATGCCAACGATCGGGGAGAAGAAGGAGAAAGGCGATATCATCGCTCTGTCGAGCGAACAGGCATTAAAGGTCGGATATGCCGATCATATCGCTTCAACGCCCGAGGAGGCGATTCAATGGATGGGGTACTCGACGGATGATGTTTTCCATGTCGAGCATACCGGTGCCGAGAAGGTAGCCGCCTTTTTGACGCATCCGGCCGTCATGGTCATCCTGCTGTTCCTGGGGATTGCGGGGGTGGTCATCGAGCTGATGATTCCCGGGTTTGGCGTACCGGGGATCGTGGGCGTGGTGGCCTTCGTACTGTATTTCTTCGGTAACTATGTAGCGGGCTTCGCAGGATCCGAGACGTGGCTGCTCTTTATTGTCGGGCTCATCCTTATGATTCTTGAAATGTTTGTCCCAAGCTTTGGCATCCTTGGTATTTTGGGGGCGATCAGCCTGATCGCTGGCGTTGTCAGGGCGGCTTATGACACGACGCACGCCCTGTTCTCGCTCGGGATCGCGTTTGCGGCTGCGGTCGTGGTCGTGGTGATCGTAGCGATTATATTTAAGGAGAAGGGTGTCTGGAACCGCTTCATCCTGAAAGAAGCACTGACCAAGGAGCAGGGCTTCGTTCCGACCATTGCCAAGGAGGACTTGCTTGGAAAAGCGGGGGTCAGCGTGACGCCGCTTCGTCCGGCCGGAACCGTGAACGTGGAAGGAGAACGGATCGACGTCGTGACGGATGGGGAGTTTGTCCCGGCGGGCACACCGGTCAAGGTCGTTCACGTAGAAGGGGCGAGAATTGTCGTAAAGCCGGAATAATGCTGGCTTTTTGGCGAGATTCGTGTAACATGTTGTAAAGAACCTGGAAAGAATGTCACATGAAACCAATTGATTACTTGGAGGTTGATAAGCAGTATGGATGGTACTTCTCTTATCACGGTATTACTGATTGCGGTTGTCATCATTATTGTGCTCAGCGTATTTTTCAGTTTCTTCCCGGTCATGCTCTGGATTTCGGCCTTAGCGTCCGGCGTCCGGATCGGAATTATTACGCTGGTGGCCATGAGACTGCGGCGCGTAACGCCGAGCCGGATCGTCAATCCGCTGATTAAGGCGACGAAGGCGGGTCTTGGTCTCAACATCAATCAGCTGGAAAGTCACTATTTGGCCGGTGGTAATGTAGACCGGGTGGTTAACGCCCTCATTGCGGCCCAACGCGCCAACATTCCGCTCGAATTTACACGTGCCGCCGCCATCGACCTGGCCGGTCGCGATGTGCTGCAGGCCGTTCAAATGAGCGTTAACCCGAGAGTCATTGAGACTCCGGTGGTCGCCGCCGTGGCGAAGAACGGGATTGAAGTCAAAGTTAAGGCCCGGGTAACGGTACGTGCCAATATCGACCGTCTCGTCGGCGGTGCGGGGGAAGAAACGATTATTGCCCGCGTAGGCGAAGGGATCGTTACGACCGTCGGCTCCAGTGACATGCACAAGGACGTTCTGGAAAACCCGGACTCCATTTCCCGTACCGTACTGGCCAAGGGGCTGGATGCGGGAACCGCTTTTGAAATTCTGTCGATCGATATCGCCGACGTGGATGTAGGCAAGAACATCGGGGCCTACCTGCAGACCGAGCAGGCCGAAGCTGATAAGCGGATCGCCCAGGCGAAAGCCGAAGAACGCCGTGCAATGGCTGTGGCCCAGGAGCAGGAAATGAAGGCGCGCGTCGTTGAGATGAGAGCACGGGTCGTGGAATCCGAGTCCGAAGTGCCGCTCGCGATGGCTGAAGCTCTGCGTTCAGGCAAACTGGGCGTCATGGATTACATGAACCTGAAAAACATTGAAGCCGATACCCAAATGCGCGGCTCGCTGGGCAAAATGGGAGAAGGCGGAGATGGCAGCAATAGTCCGAAAAATAACAAGTAGGGAATGAGGCATCCATGTGGATCATTGAACACTTTTACTGGATCCTGATCATTGGATTTGCGGTCATCTCTGCGCTGAGCAAAAACGGAAAGAAATCGAAGCAGAGGCAGCAGCCCCGGGGCATGCCCACGTTTGGGGGCGAAGGCCGCTCGTATCAGAAGCGGGACGAAGAGGACGAGTACGATGAGGAAGACGAGGATGAGGAATACGAATACGGCGAGGAGCGGAGAGAGCCGGCGTACGGCTCCCGGCCGCAGGATACTGCGGGCAGAAGAAGCTCCCCGTTCAGTTCGTACCCATCGTCTGCCCCTGAACCCTCAGCCGGTCCTCGAGACTATCGTCCGGCTCCAGACTACGATACCGGTGAAGGGGTATCCTCCATGTGGACGGAGGAGAAGAAGTCCCCGTTGGAGGTTACGCTGGAGGATCGAACCCGTACGATGCAACAGGAGATTAACAGGGTGAACGCTTCTCTGGACAAAATATCGACGAAGATGGATATGGCTTCGAACGTGGCGTCTGACCGGGAAGCACCTGCTCCGGTATCTCCTTTGGCCGAGCAGGCCAGGCAAGGGATCATCTGGGCCGAAATTCTGGGGCCGCCCCGCTCCAAACGCCCGTTGAATCCGCGGAAATAACGATAATCTAGAACTGAGGCCTCTTTCGGCCTGGAAAGATCATGGCATCTTTCCGGGCAGCGGAAGAGGCTTTTTCAAGATATGGAGGGATCTCCCCAGCAAACATATCCTCCGTTCTCGCCGATTGAAACATACATCATGAGCAGCCTGTCTGCTGTGACCTTACGCCGAAGAGGCGTTTTTTATTTTATGATGCGTCAGGCGTGTGATCTAAGGGCTTGTTCTCCCCCTGAAAAGCTTCATAAACCGGGCTTTCCATGCATAAGGTGTAGAGTACAGGAAGGGGGAAGACCTTCGTATGGCCGGGATCAGCCGCAGGCTGCGGAAGTGGACAAACGAAATGCTGGATATTCCGCAGGACGTTCTGTTCGATCTGCCGCGAATCACTATGGTGGGAAACAAAGAACTCTATATCGAGAATCATCGGGGCGTACGGCATTTTTCTTCCGATAAAATGATCCTTTCCCTGTCCCAGGGACTGCTCGAGATCGAAGGCTCCGGGCTTATGATCCGGTCGATTCTGCCGGAAGAAGTGATGATCGAAGGATTGGTAACGAACATAAAATATACAGGAACGGAGGAGAGTCCATGAAAATCCCGACGTTAACCCGGGTTCGCGGCTGCTTGCTTATTGCTGTCCGGGGGGATCATGTGGAGTATTTCATCAATGCATTGGCGGAGAGCGGTATTCCGTTATGGGACATCGAACCCAAAAACGGACAATTGGCAGAGATGAAGGTGCTTCTAAGGGATTTCCATGCTCTTCGTCCTCTGTTAAAACGGACAGGCTGCCGGGTCCATGTACAGGGTCGGATCGGCCTGCCCTTTACGCTGGTCAAGCTGTATAAGCGCAAGTTCTTTATGGTGGGCATCGTGCTGTTTTTTGTTCTGCTGTTCCTGCTGTCATCCATGGTGTGGAACGTCAGGGTCACCGGCAATGAAAAAATTGCGACCGAAGACGTGCTTGAAGCGGCGAAAAAGGAGGGAGTCCGCCCGTTCCAATGGATATTCCGCTTAGAGTCGCCGGACAAGCTGTCGCGTGAGCTGAGCATCCGGCTTCCGGGCACGTCCTGGATCGGGGTCGAGCGCAAAGGCACCACGATTACGATCCAGATCGTGGAGGCGGCCGAACCTGCGAAACAGCCGTTGACCGATCCGCGCCATCTGGTTAGCCGGACGGATGCGGTGGTTACGAGCATTTACGCGGAGCAGGGGCGTCCGCTCGTCGAAAAAAACACCCGGGTGAAAAAGGGGCAGGTGCTCATATCAGGCATACTTGGCGTTCAAGGAGGAAACACGCAGATTGTCGTGGCCAAAGGGGAAGTCAAAGGGCTGGTTTGGCACGAATACAGTTTGGAGGTCCCGCTGGTCCAGAAGCATAAAGTATATACCGGGGAGAGAAAGACGAAGTCTTATTTTGTGATCGGCAATCGCGCGGTGCAGCTGTGGGGCTACGGAAAGGATCCCTATGAAGCTTCCGAAACGCTGACGGAGCATGACCCTCTGACCTGGCGTTCCTTCAAGCTCCCCGTCGGATGGATGACGGAAAAGGTGATGGAAGTGCGGGAGAACCAGGAGACGCTGACCGTAGAAGAGGCCAAGAAACAAGGATTGGACGGAGCAGTGCGGGATATTTTGGCGAAATATGGAACGGATTCGCAGATCATCAGCCAAAAAATTTTGCATGAGAAGAAAGAGAATGGTAAAGTTTATATGAAAGTGCTTTTCGAGGTGGAAGAGAAGATTGCCGTAGAGCTTCCCATAGTTCATAACCAAGGAGAATGAGGCTATTTGTCTGAAAAAACTCACAGCGCACAAATCTTACTTCAAAGTGCAAGCGAAGGGATGTCCATTTTTGGACCGCAGGACACCTTTCTTAAGATGATCGAAGCGGAAATTCCCGCCCAGATCGTGTCGAGGGAAGCGGAAATTACCGTCCGCGGCAGCGACCGTGACGTGCAGGTGCTGACCGAGCTGTTCGAAGTGCTCCTCCAGCTTGTCCGCAATGGTTACATTCTGACCGAACGTGATGTTTCCTATGCGATCGACTTGGCGAAAGACTTCCGGGCGGATCAGCTGCTCGACCTGTTCAAAGGTGAAATCACGACCACGTTCCGGGGCAAACCGATCCGCGTCAAGACGATCGGCCAGAAGCATTATGTCACTACCATCCGCAAGCGTGACGTCGTGTTCGGCATCGGGCCAGCAGGAACAGGAAAGACCTATTTGGCGGTCGTTTTGGCCGTTGCCGCCTTGAAGGAGGGCTCCGTCAAACGAATCGTGCTGACGCGTCCGGCTGTCGAAGCGGGTGAAAGTCTCGGCTTTTTGCCGGGAGATCTTCAGGAGAAGGTTGACCCGTATTTACGTCCGCTGTACGATGCGCTCTATGACGTCATGGGACCCGAACAGACTGCAAAGTCGCTGGAACGGGGATTGATTGAGATCGCTCCGCTCGCTTATATGCGGGGACGGACGCTGGACGATTCTTTTATTATATTGGACGAGGCCCAAAACACGACACCTGAACAAATGAAAATGTTTCTTACCCGTCTTGGGTTCGGCTCGAAAATGGTCATCACAGGCGACGTTACCCAGATTGACCTGCCGAGAGGCAAGAAGTCTGGTCTGGTTGAAGCCAAATCGATCTTAAGCGGCATTGAAGAGATCGGGTTTGTGCAGTTCGCCGAACAGGATGTCGTGCGTCACTCCCTAGTGCAGAAAATCATTGTTGCTTACGACAAAGCTGCAGAAAACCAAGATTAGAGGGGATTATCTTTATGACTTCGAAAGAAGCGTCATCAGGCAAATCTTTCTCAACTAAAAATATCGGATGGAAACATAGCGCGGCAACCCGCTATGTTCTCTTTTTATGTCTGGCCATTCTGTTCTACGTAAGCCTGGCGCCGGATCTGCTTCCGGAAAAATACAACATCCAGGTCGGCACGCACAGCGAGAAGGAAATCACGGCGCCGATGCAGATTCCGAACAACAAAGCCACCCTCAAGGCGCAGGAGGAAGCGGCCGAACGCGTGCAGCCGATTTACACCATCGTTCCCATCCGGAACGATAACCTGATCGCCTCGCTGCTCGACCGGATCGATAAGCTCAATCAGGACGACCAGGTTTCCCGCGAGGACAAGGTGGCGATTTACCGTCAGGAGATTCCGCAGCGTGCCCAGGATTTCGTGCAGAACTACGTCAATAATACGCGGAGTTTGGGCACCTATTCCGACGCACTGTTGAATGAGATGCTGAAGGTGACCAGCCAGCAGGTCTACAAAATTCCGGAAGAGACCTTTATCAAAATTCCGCGCCTGACCTCTGCCGATATTACCGAGATGAAGCCGGTGGCGCGTGAAATCGTATCACGGCTGACTAACGACCAGATCGCGGACGCCCAGACCGCAAGGGCCAAGGTAGCCGAGCTGGTCAGCACGAGCTCTCTGAGCCAGCGCACGGCGCGCGAAGTGGTGCAGGAGCTGTCCAAGATCGCCATCACGGCCAACAAGTTCTATGACGAAGAGGCGACGAAGGAAGCCAAAGTTCAGGCCAGGGAAAATACCCCGACGGTATACATCAAGCAGGGCGGTGTGCTTGTCGCGAAGGGCGAGCTGATCACGGAAGAACTGTACAACCTGCTGGATGATAACGGCCTGCTCAAAAATGACGTCAACTATTGGCCGCAGTTTGGGCTGCTGCTTTTGTCTCTCCTGCTGGCGCTCGGATTGATGATGTTTATCCGCCAGCTTCACGGGGGCAAGTTTGGGTATAACAATTCCCAGCTGCTGATGCTTGTCCTTATTTTTATTATTACGATCGTTTCCATGCATGTCGCCGGCATTTTGCAGAGCAGCGAGCGTCCCTATCTCGGCTATTTGGCGCCGGTGGCCATCGGCTCGATGCTGGTCACGCTGCTGCTGGACATGTCGCTCGCATTTTTCTGCGCCATGATCTTCAGCATTCTGTCCAGCGTCATTCTGAATGTGCACCAGGGACAGATGTTTGATTTTAAGTTCGGCTTGTTCTCGCTGATCGTGTCTTACGTGGCTATCTTTACGATCCATAAGGCAAGCCAGCGGTCGACCCTGCTGAAGGGCGGGATCATGGTTTGCTTGTTCGGCTCGTTGACCGTATTTTTGATTAACCTGATCGATAACGACGACTGGCAGCAAATGTCTACGCTGTACGCGCTGGGGTTTGCCTTTGCGGGCGGATTGCTGACCGCGATTCTGGTCATCGGTCTAATGCCGTTTTTTGAGGTCACCTTCGGCATTCTATCGGCCCTGAAGCTGGTGGAGCTGTCGAACCCGAACCACCCGCTGCTGCGCAAGCTGCTTACCGAAACGCCGGGAACCTATCACCACAGCGTTATGGTCGGCAATTTGTCGGAGGCGGCGGCCGAAGCGATCGGGGCGAACGGATTGCTGTGCCGGGTCGGATCGTATTACCATGATATCGGAAAGACGAAACGGCCAAGCTATTTTATAGAAAACCAGAACAACATGGAGAACCCCCATGACTCGATCGATCCGAAGCTGAGCAAGTCGATTATTATCGCGCATGCGAGGGACGGGGTCGAGATGCTCAAGGATTACAAGCTGCCGAAACCGATTCGCGATATCGCCGAGCAGCATCACGGCACGACCTTCCTGCATTTCTTCTACCACAAGGCGCTTCGCCTGGCGGAGGAGCAGGGCAAGGAGCCGGATTTCACGGAAGAGGATTTCCGTTATCCGGGTCCGAAGGCCCAGTCCAAAGAGTCGGCGGTTATCGGTATCGCGGACAGCGTCGAAGCTGCCGTACGGTCCTTACGCAATCCGACCGTCACCCAGGTGGAATCGGTGATCGAAAAAATCATCAAAAGCCGGCTGGACGATCATCAGTTTAACGAGTGCGATCTGACGATGAAGGAACTGGACATTGTTGCAAAGACGCTGAAAGAAAGCGTAATGGGGATTTTCCACTCCCGGATCGAGTATCCGGAAGAAATGAAGAAAACGAAGATGGATGAAGAGAATAGAAGGAGCGGTTGAAAGATGGGTCTGCATCTGGCTTGGAACAATGAACAAAATGAGCATCCGGTCAGCGATGAGCTGATCGCCACGCTGGAGGTCATCCTGCAGAAAGCAGGGGAATCGGAAGGCGTGGAGGACGGCGAAGTGGCGCTTACATTCGTCGACGATAAGCAGATTCATGAGCTGAACCTTGAGTACCGCGGCATCGACCGTCCGACGGACGTCTTGTCCTTCGCGATGAACGAGACCCTGGACGAAGAGCTGGACATCGTGTACGAGCTGGAAGAAGACGAGGAATTGCAGGATATGCCGGAGGTGCTCGGCGATATTATCATCTCCGTCGATCGCGCCAAAGCTCAAAGCGAAGATTACGGACACTCCCTGGAGCGTGAAATCGGCTTCCTGTTCGTCCACGGATTTCTGCACCTGCTCGGTTATGACCATCAGGATGCGGAAAGCGAAGCGGAAATGATGGGCAAGCAGGAGGCTGTTCTGGCCCAGGTGGGGTTGACCCGGTAATGGCCAAGCGCTCCTTCCTTGCTTCATTCGGTTACGCCGCGGAAGGAATCGGATATGCTTTGAAAACCCAGCGCAACATGCGAATTCATGCCGCGGCGGCGGTCGTGGTCATTGCCGCTGCCGCCCTGCTGCACCTGTCTTGGCAGCGGTGGCTGTTCCTGCTCGTCGCGATCACGATGGTGATGGCGGCCGAGCTGCTGAATACCGCTGTTGAGGCCGTTGTGGATATGGTTTCGCCGGAAGTGCATCCTATGGCCAAGGCGGCGAAAGATACCGCGGCCGGCGCAGTACTGCTGACCGCCATCTTTGCCGTCGTCGTCGCCATCATCGTGTTCTATCAGCCTGTCGCAGCATGGCTTGGATGACTACATTAGAGGTTACAGGAGGAATTAAACAATGGACACAGCTCAATTAATGCAAGAAGCTATCAAGGCAAGAACCAAGGCCTATACCCCTTATTCCCACTTTGGCGTGGGTGCGGCCCTGCTGGATGCCGAGGGTCATGTCCATCATGGCTGCAACGTGGAGAATGCGGCATACGGGCCGACCAACTGTGCGGAGCGGACCGCACTGTTCCGGGCTGTTGCCGACGGCCATCAGCCCGGCAGCTTTCAGGCGATCGCGGTTGTGGGAGATACCGAAGGTCCGATCTCGCCGTGCGGCGTATGCCGCCAGGTTCTGTTGGAGCTGTGCGCTCCCGACATGAAAGTCATTATGGGCAATTTGAAGGGGGACATCCAGGAAACCACGGTGAGGGATCTGCTGCCGGGTGCGTTTGGACCGTCCGACCTGAAACACAGTGACAGCGAATAAGCTTTGCGATATATTGAATACACATATGAACTTGGGGCCCCATCTTCAGCAGCCGGTGAGCATCAATGCTTAACCGTTCTTACGAAGGATGCGGGCCCTGATGGTCTTCCTGCTTAAGGAAGCATTATAGGAGGGTAATGACTTACATGGCGAAACCGTCATTCAAATCAGGCTTTGTGGCCATTATAGGCAGACCGAACGTGGGGAAATCGACGCTGATGAATCAAGTCATCGGCCAGAAAATCGCCATCATGTCGGACAAGCCGCAAACGACGCGCAACAAAATTCACGGCGTATATACTACGGATCACTCCCAAATCGTGTTTCTGGATACGCCGGGGATTCATAAACGCCAGTCCAAGCTTGGCGATTTCATGAACAATACCGCACTGAACACGCTGCAGGAGGTGGAGGCCGTCCTGTTCCTGGCCGATACTTCCGAGGGATTCGGGGGCGGCGACCGCTATATCATCGAACAGCTGAAGAAGGTGAAGACGCCGGTCATTCTCGTGCTCAACAAGATTGACAAAATCGAGCCTCAGGCGCTGCTTCCGATCATCGAGGAGTACCGCAAGCTGCACGATTTCGCCGAGGTTGTGCCGATTTCGGCCATGCTGGGCAACAACGTGAACACCCTGCTCGAGCAGGTGGAAAAGTATTTGCCCGAAGGGCCGCAGTATTATCCGGAAGATCAGGTCACAGACCATCCGGAGCAGTTCGTCTGCGCGGAGCTGATCCGCGAGAAAATTTTGCATATGACCCGCGAAGAAGTTCCGCATTCCATCGCGGTCACGATCGAAGATATGCGCGTGCAGGACAACGGCGTCGTATATATCTCGGCGGTGATCTTCGTCGAGCGGGATTCTCAGAAGGGCATCATTATCGGCAAGCAGGGCTCGCTGCTGAAGGAAGTCGGCAAGCAGGCGCGGCAGGACATTCAAAACCTGCTCGGCTCGAAAATTTTCCTAGAGCTGTGGGTAAAAGTGAAAAAAGACTGGCGCAACCAAGAGCGGATTCTTCGTGATCTGGGCTTTAACCGCGACTAGGCAGGTCCCGTTTTCCCGGCTGGAAAATCCCGGCTGGCATGAATTGCAACACATAGTTTCACGGCTTTCGTAACATCCTATTTTTTGAAGATGCAGACGTCATTTCCGAAGAAAGGATGAATACGAATGCGAGATTTTTCGTGGAAGTATTTTGCGATGACTGGAGATGTGGATGCTTACTTGCTCTATAAACAGGCCGCCGGCATGACGGCGGATGAAGCGGAGACGGCAGCTGCGGCGCAGCTGCTGGATGAGACGGATACCTATGAAGAAAACGAATGATCTTTGGCTGCTCCGGGAATGGCTGGGGGATGAAGCATGCTTTACAGGGTGGAAGGGATCGTCATCCGCAGCATGGACTACGGCGAGGGGAACAAAATCATTACGATTTGCACCGAAAACGCGGGTAAAGTAGGCGTACTTGTCCGGGGAGCAAAAAAGGTAAAGAGCCGTCATGCTGCATTGACACAGCTGTTTACGACAGCGGAATACGTATTTTTCAGAAACGGCACGGGGCTCGGCACGCTGAACGCGGGGGAAATTTATCAATCGCATCACGTGCTGCGCGAGGACATCGTTCTTGCCGCTTATGCCTCTTACGCCTGCGAACTGCTTGACCGCGTGCTGCAGGATGAGGAGACGGGAAGCTTCTGGTACCAGCAGCTCAAGGCGTGTCTAGAAGCGCTGGAAGAGGGCAAAGATCCCGCCGTCATTATCAACTTGTACGAAATGAAAATATTGCAGACTGCAGGATACGGTCCCGAACTGTCATCCTGCATTTCTTGTGGAAGGGATATTGCGCCGCAAGAGGAACGTTACTGGGTGAGTCCGCGGCTAGGAGGCGTGCTGTGCCGGGCTTGCAAGCACCTGGATTCCCAGGCGATGGGGATATCGCCCCGGACGATGAAGCTGCTGCGGCTGTTCGCCCAGCTCGATTTGCGCCGGCTCGGCCACGTCGATGTGAAAGAGGAGACCAAGGCAGAGCTGAAGGCAGTGATGCGGGCGTTTATGGATATGCAGCTGGGGCTGAATTTGAAATCGCGGGGCTTCCTCGATCAAATGGAGAAGTACGGGCTGTAATAGTTTCGGGAGATATTGACTATCGGAATGATATCCTGTAATATATGTTAAGTTACTTTTAAATTGTCTGACACGCAATGATCGAAGAAGTAGTGGGTATTCCATTCCTGTTAGCGAGCCGGGGAGGGTGTAAGCCTGGCGGAAGGAATCCATGAACCGGCGCTTCGGGAGCGTGAAATGAAATCGGAAAAGTGGGTTGTTCCCCGTCTTGAAGCAAGGGGCAGCCAAGTAGGGTGGAACCGCGGGATCAGCTCTCGTCCCTATGTCTGTACAACAGGCATAGGGCGGGAGCTTTTTGTTGTACAGAAAATGTGATCATTTCTGACGGATACCAGCCGTCCATTCCCCCCAATTTTTCAATGAAGGAGAGTCGTATATGAACTTTCAGCAGATGATTTTGACGCTGCAGCAGTTCTGGGCCAATCAGAATTGCATTATCGTGAATCCCTATGACACGGAAAAAGGGGCCGGCACGATGAACCCGATGACCTTTTTGCGTTCTCTCGGACCGGAACCCTGGAAGGTAGCTTATGTGGAGCCTTCCCGCCGCCCATCGGACGGACGTTACGGCGAAAATCCGAACCGGCTCTATCAGCATCACCAGTTCCAGGTAATCATCAAGCCGAGCCCGGACAATATTCAGGAGCTGTACCTCGACAGCCTGAAGGCGCTCGGGGTGGACGCTCTCGACCATGATATCCGTTTTGTTGAGGACAACTGGGAGAATCCTTCGCTCGGATGCGCAGGCTTAGGATGGGAAGTATGGCTGGACGGGATGGAAATCACCCAGTTCACTTACTTCCAGCAGGTGGGCGGTATCGAAACGAATCCGGTCGCCGTGGAAATTACCTACGGCATGGAGCGCTTGGCTTCCTACATTCAGGAGAAAGAAAACGTGTTTGACCTGGAATGGGTCGACGGCATTTCTTACGGGGACGTTTTCCATCAAGCGGAAGTAGAACACTCCACGTACACCTTTGAAGTATCGGACGTGAAAATGCTGTTTACGCTGTTCAACATGTATGAACAGGAAGCAGGCGAGGCGATGGAGCGGAACCTGGTATTCCCGGCGTACGACTATGTCCTGAAATGCTCGCACACGTTCAACCTTCTTGACGCAAGGGGAGCCATCAGCGTTACGGAGCGTACCGGCTACATTACCCGGGTGCGCAATCTGGCCCGCCAAGTGGCGGCAACCTACATGGAGGAGCGCGAGAAGCTCGGCTTCCCGCTGCTGAAGAAAGGAGGCGACCTGAATGTCTAAGGACCTGTTGTTTGAAATCGGCCTGGAGGAAGTGCCGGCCCGGTTTTTACGCGCGGCGATGGAACAATTGGAAGAACGCTTGGTGAAATGGCTGGAACAGTCCCGGATCGCTCACGGTGAAGTTCGCTCCTATGCGACGCCCCGCCGCTTGGCCGTACTTGTCAAATCGGTTGCGGAGAAGCAGGAGGACGTGCAGGAGGAAGTGAAGGGTCCTTCCCGCAAAATCGCCCTCGACGAGAGCGGCGGCTGGAGCAAGGCCGCGCTTGGCTTCGCCCGCGGACAAGGCGTGGATCCCGAACAGTTTACGTTCAAAGAGCTGAACGGCGTGGAATACATTTACGTTACGAAAAGCAGCAATGGCGTGGAGACCGCCGCGCTGCTGCCTGAGGCGCTGCTTGGCATTCTCTCTTCGATGACGTTCCCTAAGCACATGCGCTGGGGCAGCTACGAATATAAATTCATCCGTCCGATCCGCTGGATCACGGCCCTGTTCGGCACGGATATTATTGATCTGGAAGTGACTGGCGTGAAGTCAGGCAACGTGACCCGCGGCCACCGTTTCCTCGGAACGGAAGCGGTCGTGCCGGAAGCTGGCGCTTACAAGCAAGTGCTGCTCGGCCAGCACGTCATCGTTGACGTGAAGGAACGCGAGAGCATGATTCTGAAGCAGATCGAATCGCTCGCCGCGGAGAAGAACTGGACGATCGCGGTCAAGGACGACTTGCTGGAGGAAGTGCTGTTCCTGGTGGAAACGCCGACGGTGCTCTTCGGAACGTTCGATCCGTCCTTCCTGAACATTCCGCAGGAAGTGCTGATCACTTCCATGCGGGAGCATCAGCGTTATTTCCCTGTTCTGGATGGCCAAGGACAGCTGCTGCCGTTCTTCGTAACGGTGCGCAACGGCGACAAGCGGTCGCTGGACGTGATCGCCAAAGGGAACGAAAAGGTGCTTCGCGCCCGCCTGTCGGACGCTAAGTTCTTCTATGAGGAAGATCAGAAACTCGAGATCAAGGACGCTCTCTCCAAACTGGAAAGCATCGTCTTCCACGAGGAAATCGGCACCGTAGGCGACAAGGTCCGCCGGATCCGCCGCATTGCCGACCTGATCGGAGAAGCGCTGCAAATCTCGGGCACGGACAGCGAATCGGTAAGCCGCGCTGCGGACATTTGCAAATTCGACCTCGTTACGCAAATGGTGTATGAATTCCCTGAATTGCAAGGGGTCATGGGCGAAGACTATGCCCGCAAAGCCGGCGAAAGGGAAGATGTGGCCAAGGCGGTATTCGAGCATTACCAGCCGCGTTCGGCATCGGACGACGTTCCGTCCAGCCTGGTGGGTTCCATCGTAAGCATCGCGGATAAAATCGACACAATTGTCGGCTGCTTCTCGATCGGCATCATTCCGACCGGCTCTCAGGACCCTTATGCGCTGAGACGACAGTCTCAGGGCATCGTGCAAATTTTGCTCGCCAAGCAAATGCCGCTCACCCTGTCCCAACTGTTCAACATCGCGCTCGACGTACATGCAGAGCTTCGCAGCCTGGACCGCCAACCGGACGACATCCGCAAGGATCTGGCAGAGTTCTTCGGCCTCCGCGTGAAGAAGCTGCTCTCCGAGACGCTCCGCTACGACGTGGTCGACGCCGTCATTTCCGCTGGCTTCGACGATGTAATGTCGGTCGTATCCCGCGGGGAAGCGCTGATGAAGGCAGTTAACAGCGGAGACGATTTCAAGACGACCGTAGAATCCTTTAACCGCGTCAGCAATCTGGCAGGCAAAGCGGAAAAGGTGGAGGTTCAAGAATCGCTATTTGGTGAAGAGGCCGAGTCCAATCTGTTCCGTTCATGGCAATCCATCACTGCCGATTACCATGCAGCGCTGTCGGAGCGGGATGGCGCCAAAGCCCTTGACCTTCTTGCCGGCATCAAGGAAGCCGTTACGAAATTTTTTGATTCCGTCATGGTCATGGCTGATGATGAGCAGGTCCGGGCTAACCGACTGGGTCTTTTGGCATCGATTGACCGCGATTTGAAGCAGTTCGCTGACTTCAACAAGCTGGTATGGTAAACCTTTAAAGGTTTCGGGTAAAAGAATACGGAAGCGGGACGAAACAAAACGGTCCCGTTTTCGTATCTTTTTCATGTATATAGATTGAACTAAAGTTTTTCATTGAACTTCCTGTTATAACGGCCCAAATACGGCCTCTAACATTCATTTCTTTAGTTCATTCTACGTAAGGATAAGTTTTCCGGCACCTGCAGCATTGTCAGAAGTTGTAATGTCCTCCCCAGGAGGATTTTTATAGGCCAGGCTCGTATATAATAGTACGGAAAACCAAGAATGACAGGTGGGCTTGAATCGGCTATGGATGACAGACAAATCGTTGTGGACGGCGACGCCTGTCCGGTGAAACAGGAGATCGCCGCAGCGGCCAGGGCTGCGGGCATTTCCGTGCTGATGGTTTCTTCGTTCGACCATTTGATCCAAGCCGAAGAAGGCGTACGGACCGTTCAGGTGGACCGGAGCGATCAGAGCGCCGATCTGTATATCGCCAATCATATCCGCCGGGGGGACGTTGTGATTACCCAGGACTACGGACTTGCCGCCTTGGCCTTGTCGAAACATTGCCATGTGCTCTCCTTTCGGGGCATGCGGTTTCATAACGATGACATCGAGTTTATGCTCGACCGCAGGCACCATCAGGCCAAAGCGCGAAGGAGCGGCAAGCATTCCAAAGGCCCGAAACCGATCACCGCGGAGGATAAAAGAATTTTTCAACAGAAACTGACAAAACTTTTGCATGATTTGCAGGAGAACGTATAACGATAGCGAATTATATTTTACGTGCAAAAAGAGATGAAGGTGGTTGTGATGAGTGCCGGACATGGCAGCATTCCGGAAAAAGTCATCGATGCGGTGCTGGAGCAGCACGATATCGTCGATACGGTAAGCAGGTACGTTCATCTGACCAAGCAGGGGAAATACATGAAAGGCCTCTGCCCGTTTCATTCGGAGAAAACACCGTCTTTCACGGTCACGCCTGAAAGGCAAATCTTTTACTGCTACGGCTGCGGCAAGGGTGGAAATGCCATCAAATTCAGGATGGAAATCGAAGGATTATCTTTTCCCGAAGCCGTTAAAGTCATGGCGGAAGAGAGCCACATCGCGGTTCCGGAAGGGCTGGGGGGACCGGCGCATCAGCCGAATCCCGAGAGAGACCGCCTGCTTCAGGCCTACGAATGGACAGCAAAGTTTTATCACTTTTTACTGAAAAATACGGAGCATGGCAAGTCAGCCATGGATTATTTGCGGCAGCGGGGCATCACCGACAAGATGATCGATTTATTCCAAATCGGTTACGCTCCGGATACGTGGAATACGCTGGTTCAGTTTCTGTCCAAACGCTCCTTTGATCTCGAAGAGATGGAGAAGGGCGGATTGCTGACCAAACGCAGTGACGGCGGGGATTACTTGGACCGTTTCCGGGACCGGATCATGTTTCCGATCCATGACCGCAACGGCAAGGTGATCGCTTTTGCCGGCAGGATCCTCGGCGAAGGGCAGCCGAAGTATTTGAATTCGCCCGAGAGCAAGCTCTTTAACAAAAGCCGAACGCTGTACAATCTGCATCAAGCCAGACCGTCAATACGCAAATCGCGGCAGATCGTTCTTTTTGAAGGATACGGGGACGTGATCTCGGCATGGGAAGCAGGGGTTCAGAACGGTGTAGCTACGATGGGTACGTCCTTAACGGAGAATCACGCCTCCCTGGTGAAGACGATGGCGGATGAAGTGCTGGTGTGCTACGACGGGGACCGGGCCGGACAAGCCGCGGCGATGAAGGTGATTCCCCTGCTTGAAAACGTGGGGCTGAACATCAAAATCGCGGTCCTGAACGAGGGGCTGGATCCTGACGAGTTCATCCGGAAATACGGGGCGGAACGGTTCGTGCGGCAGATTATCGAGGGCGCCGTTTCAACCACAAAATTTAAGCTTATATATCTGAAAAAAAACCATATACTCCTAGAAGAAGATGGGAAAATCGCCTACATGAAGGAAGTCCTGCCCATCATCGCGGTGCTGCCTTCTTCGACCGAACGGGAAGTATATTTAAGGGAATTATCTTCAGAATTGCAGCTTTCCTTTGAGAGCTTGAAGCAGGATTGCAATGAGATTCGGCAGTCGATGCAAAAAAACATGCCGGATGGGGATAATAACGACAAAAGGTGGAATAATGGTAGGCATAAAAAAGGGCATGTTCCCGCCCCGACATTACTGCCGGCATATCATACCGGAGAACGTCGCCTTTTAGCCATGATGCTGCAGGATGCCGAGGCTGCCCGCTACGTGGAAGAACGGCTTGGGGACGCGTTTAACATTGATGATCATGCAGCGATTGCTGCTTATCTATATGCCTATTATGCACAGGGCAAATCACCGGATATCAGCCGGTTTATGTCATCGCTCCACGACGATCGCCTCGAGAAAACCGTCAGTTCCATCTCCATGATGGATATGCCGCGGGAGTGGAGCGTGCAAGAGCTGGATGATTGCATTCGGGAGGTACAAAAAGTCCCGCAACAACGGAAAATAGAGCAGAAGAAAGAAGAAATGATATCTGCCGAACGGTCCGGAGACTTTTTGCGTGCTGCACAAATTGCAAGTGAGATTATAGCCCTAGAGAGACAGTAATCGTTGGCTTCGATGGTTTCTAGGGAGGAGGGAGTCGAAATATGGCGAATGATCAGCATACTGAACTAGAGACAGAATTTACGCTTGATCAGGTTAAGGATCAGCTGATTGAGCAGGGTAAAAAGAGATCGTCACTGAATTACAAAGATATTATGGAAAAACTATCGCCGTTCGACCAAGACCCTGAACAGATGGATGAGTTCTATGAGCATCTGGGCGATTTGGGTATTGAAGTGGTCAATGAGAATGACGAGGAAGTCAGCAATATGCGTCAAGGCGACGACCATGAAGGAAACGATAACGATGACTTTAATTTTGACGATGATCTGTCTTTGCCGCCGGGCATTAAGATCAACGACCCTGTACGGATGTATCTTAAGGAAATCGGCCGTGTGCCCCTCTTGTCCGCTGACGATGAGGTGGAACTGGCCAAACGGATCATGAACGGGGACGAGGAAGCGAAGCGGCGGCTGGCCGAAGCGAACCTGCGTCTCGTCGTCAGTATCGCCAAGCGGTACGTCGGCCGCGGCATGCTCTTCCTTGATTTGATTCAGGAAGGCAACATGGGTCTGATCAAGGCGGTTGAGAAATTTGACCATAACAAAGGTTTCAAATTCAGTACGTATGCCACTTGGTGGATTCGCCAGGCCATTACGCGTGCAATCGCTGACCAAGCAAGAACAATCCGGATTCCGGTTCATATGGTGGAAACGATCAACAAGCTGATCCGGGTATCCCGTCAGCTGCTGCAGGAATTGGGGCGCGAACCAACACCGGAGGAAATTGCGGCCGAGATGGAACTCAGTGTGGAGAAGGTCCGGGAAATCATGAAGATTGCCCAGGAGCCGGTGTCGCTTGAGACGCCGATCGGGGAAGAGGATGATTCCCACCTGGGAGATTTTATCGAGGATCAGGAGGCGCTTGCTCCTGCGGATGCGGCGGCCTATGAGCTGCTGAAGGAACAACTGGAAGACGTGCTCGATACGCTGACCGAACGTGAGGAGAATGTGCTCCGGCTGCGTTTTGGTCTGGATGACGGCCGGACTCGGACGCTCGAGGAAGTAGGCAAAGTGTTTGGCGTTACCCGTGAACGGATTCGCCAAATCGAAGCCAAAGCGCTCCGGAAGCTTCGCCATCCGAGCCGCAGCAAACGGCTGAAGGATTTTCTCGAATAAACGAAACCAACTTGGACCTTCTGCGGCATGCCGTCAGCGAGGTCCTTTTTTATTACTATATATCCGTAAGCTTCAGCGTGAAGCTTGTAAGTTCTGTTTTCTTTTAGAATTATTTCCTTAATTTGTTTTTATTTTAGCGCTTTTATCGAGCCAATGCAAATGATCTGGGCATTTGCCCAAAGATTGGAATCGGTTCGAAGGTTAAAGAGGTCCCGCTTCTGCGGCTGCTGATTTGCAGAGAGGCCCTGCCGTTTGGTAGGGTAATGGAAGGGTAAAAAATAAGCGATGGTGACGGTGGACATATGAAATTATCAAGAAGATTACAGCTCATTATGGAGCAGATTCCCCCTGGAAGCCGGCTCGCGGACATTGGCTCGGATCACGCGCTGCTGCCGGTAGCTGCCGTCCAGGCCGGCCTGGTGGTAAAGGCCGTAGCGGGAGAAGTTAACCAGGGTCCGCTTCAAGCGGCGGCCAAGCAGGTGGCTGAAGCCGGACGTGGCGATGACATTTCGGTCCGGCTGGGAGACGGGCTGGCGGTCATCTCGCCAGGGGAAGTGGATGTCATTACAATCGCTGGCATGGGTGGAAGCCTGATCGCGAGCATTTTGAATGAAGGTCAAGACAAACTGTCCGAGGTGAAGCGGCTCATCTTGCAGCCGAACGTCGGAGAGGATTTGCTGCGCCGGTGGCTGATCGATCATGCCTGGGTGCTGGTGTCCGAGCTGATTATCGAGGAAGACGGCAAAATTTATGAGATTTTGACAGCAGTACCGGAGAATTCATCTCCTGTCCGGTCGAATGAGGAATTGTACCTGGAACGGACATGGCAAACGGGAGAAGCTGGTGACGTCGTGTCCTTATCCAAGGATCTTCTAATCCGTATGGGACCTTGGCTGCTTGAGCAGCCGAGTGAAGTGTTTATTGCCAAATGGGAGGGCGAACTGGCGAAGATGGAAGGAATTTTGAAGTCCGTTTCGTCCTCCCAGCTGGCTTCCGCTGAAGCCAAAGCCAGAGAACTGAATGAAGAAATGAAACAAATTAGGGAGGTGCTTGCATGTTTGCAAAAGGACAAACGGTAATTCAATATATGGAGCAGCTCGCTCCCAAGCATTTGGCGGTACCGGACGACCGGATCGGGCTGCAGCTCGGCAGCCTCCAGAAGGAGGTCCGGAGCGTGCTGGTCGCGCTTGACGTCAATGACGAGGTGGTCGAGGAGGCGATAGCGATGAACGCCGATTTGATTGTGGCGCATCACGCCATCATTTTCCGGCCGCTCAAGCAGCTCCAGACGGACACTCCGATGGGGAAAATCTACGAGAAGCTGATCAAGCATGGCATCGCCGTCTATATTAGCCACACCAATCTCGATATTGCCGAGGGAGGAATGAACGACTGGATGGCCGAGGCGATTGGCATAACAGGCGGGGTGCCGCTGGATGAGGTAGATGCCGAGAAGCTGTTCAAGTTGGTCGTGTTTGTTCCGTCTACGCATGAGGAGAAGGTCCGGAACGCCATGCTGGACGCAGGAGCGGGGGCGATCGGAAACTACAGCCACTGCAGCTTTAACGTGCAGGGCACGGGTACCTTTTTGCCGCAGGAAGGAACGGAACCTTATATCGGCAAGTCCGGGAAGCTGGAGCACGTGGAAGAGGTCCGGATCGAGACCATCCTCCCCCAAGGAATCCGTAATAAGGTCGTTCAGGCGATGATCAAGGCGCATCCTTACGAAGAAGTAGCTTACGATCTTTATCCGCTTGACCTGAAAGGACGCAGCTACGGGCTTGGCCGGGTGGGCAAGCTTCAGGAGCCGATGACGCTGGCACAATTCGTCGACGTGGTCAAGGAGAAGCTGGATGTGCCGCATGTCCGGGTTGTGGGCGATCTGGACCGCAAGATCGGCAAGGCGGCCGTTCTTGGCGGATCGGGCAGCCGCTACGTTAATTCCGCGATATTCCGTGGGGCTGATGTGCTCGTGACCGGAGACATCGATTATCATACCGCGCAGGATGCGCTGATGGCCGGGATCGCTGTGATCGATCCGGGTCACAATGCCGAGAAAATCATGAAGGCCAAAACGGCGGAATGGCTGCAGGCCAAACTGTCGGACAGCCGCTATGACACGAAAGTCGCAGCGTCTAAAGTCAACACCGAGCCGTTCCGTTTTATGTAAAAATGGAGATTTTCGTTAAATTATTAGGCATTTGCCATTGTGTCCGGCGCAGATTCCCTGTATAATATTTTTTGTTGTCCGGAAAGTTTGACAGACAATCGCTGGCGGCGCGTAAGGCGCCGCGAGAGGAAAGTCCGGGCTCCATAGGGCAGGGTGCTGGATAACGTCCAGTCAGCGCGAGTTGAAGGATAGTGCCACAGAAATGGACCGCCGATGGCTGCTGCATGCAGCGGCACAGGCAAGGATGGAACCGAGGTGTAAGAGACCCCGAGGAGCGTTGGTGACTTCGTTCCTGGTAAACCCCACCTGGAGCAAGACCTAATGGAACGCAGCTTCCCTGAGAAGCAGCCTTTGCCCGAGGCGCGTTTGGGTTGGTCGCTGGAGCCAATCAGTAATGGTTGGCCTAGATAGATGATTGTCGCTCATCCGTGGGAGGGTAGTTCCCGTATGAACCACGACGAGCACAGAACCCGGCTTACGTAAAACTTTCCTAACTGCCAACAGTTCTTATTAGGATGATGTAATCAAGGCGGTATCCCGTAATTTTACGGGATACCGCCTTTTTGCTGCTTGGGCTCGGGCCAAGCCTGTTTTAGACGTATACCTTTTAGCTAAGGACAAACGTACAATCCCGATTGGGATCTCCATAATAGACTATATTAAATTTATGAAGGGAGATGCTTATCGAATGAGCCATTGCTTTAATTGTCCTCCTGCAGATCCGGTTTTCACTGATCCGACCGTGGTGTACCAAGACTATTACTATCCGCAGGTCGTTCCGATTGTCCACACGGTTGAAATCGTAAAAAGACATCACTGTGTCCCCGTTCCTAAACACTGCTATAACTATGTCGTTCGCGACGAAGCCATTGTAGGTACAGTTTCCGCTTACAGAGGTTCGAGACGCGCCGCCCGCACGTCGCGAGCCAAACGCACGCGGTAACTTGTATTCCTCTAAAAAAGGCAATCCGCCAATTTCAGAGCGGATTGCCTTTTTCTAATGGAACTTATTTGGTCTTCACGCTTTCGCTGCCCATGATCGAGTTCATCTGGTTCTGTACATGCTGCGGCCACAGCTGAAGCGGTGAATTGCCGCCCCCGGCTGTTTGCAACGCCTTGTAAATATCGATTTGACCGTTGCCGTAATATTTGTCATGTCCTTTCGGCCCGAGGTCAATCGTGCTTTTGCACATAATGTCCATCACTTGTTTATTGGTCAAGTCCGGATTTCGCGAGCGGATCAGTGCGGCCATGGCGGCGACGTGCGGACTGGCCATCGAAGTCCCGGACAGGGCGGCGTACTGGTTGCCTGGATAGGTGCTGGCAATGCTCGTCCCAGGTGCGGCCACATCGATATAATCCCCGAAATTGGAATAGGAGGCTTTCTTCATGTTTGCATCGGTCGCAGCGACGGCGAGAACTTCGGGATAGGCCGCCGGGAAGCCTGGTCGCTCGGTGTTGTCGTTTCCTGCCGCGGAAACCAGCACGACGTCCTTATCATACGCGTATCTCACCGCGTCGTGGAGGAACTGGGAATCAGCGTAGTTGCCCAAGCTCAGATTAATGACTTTGGCACCATGATCCGCAGCCCAGATGATGCCTTCCGACACCGAATAGGTCGTACCCGATCCCGATTTATCAAGCGCCTTCACCGGTAACATCTTATTGTACCAACTGATGCCCGCCACACCTTCATTATTGTTGACGACGGCCCCGATGATGCCGGCCACATGCGTTCCGTGACCCACATCGTCCAGCGGATCGCTACCGGGATCCACAACGTTGTATCCGGTCAGCAGCTGGCCTTGAAGATCCGGGTGGTTAATGTCCGCACCGGTGTCCACGATACCGACAATGACATCGTTGCTCCCCTTGGATAAATCCCAGCCCTGGTTCGTTTCGATCGCAGGCAAGTTCCACTGATACTTCGCAAACAGCAGGTCATTTGGAACGTTCGGAAGGCCGCCTGTTTCTGTAACGGTATCATTGGTTAAGTATAAATAATGCGGTTCTACATAATGTGGATTCCAGTGGTTCAGAAAATATACTTTCAGCTGGGTGTAATCCATCGAGCTGGACCGAAAGACGTAAGCATAACCGAGCTTCCGGGAAGATTCCGCCTTGACGTCACCCTTAATCCGTTTCATATCTTCCGGGGACGGATCCTGACGGAAGCGGACGACGATTTCGTTCTCGTAATAATGGCTGGCGTTTTCGTTATCGTGTCCGGTTTTAACCGTCAAATCGCGCAGGGTATCGGCGTGAACCGATTCGACTTTAAATTTGCCCTCTTTCGGATAAGGGATCAGCCGCAGGTTTTTCTTCTGATGATTTTCCACGTCGAGCAGTATCTTTTGATTCATTAAGGCAATGACGCTTTGGCTGCTTTTGGCCGAAGGTTCGGCGATGACGAAATACTGCTTGCCGGCCATCTTGAAGGCAGGTGACTGGTACGCCTGGTGACTTTTCACCTGCCGTTTGGCTGTGCTTAAATAGTGATCCAGCTTTTTCCGGTCCTGTGAGGTCCAAGAGTCATCCTTTTTGGCATATTGAAGCGGTTGGTCCAGCTTGGGGTCCTGCCACACCAGCATGGAAAAATGGTCATGGCTTTTTTGCAAATCGCGCACATAATCGTTAATCTGCTTCGGCTTTGCGCTGCTCAGATTGTTCAGCATGGCCGTCAGATGCTGCCTCGCATCCAGCCGGGTCAAATGATCGGTTGAAGCGATGTCCTGCGACATCATGCTTTTCTTTAAATGATGCTCCTGCTTTGGAGTCGGGACTGGCGGGGATTCAGATTCAGCCACCTGCTGCCGGCTGTCCGAGCGCGGGAGCAGCAGAAACAACGCGAGCACGCCGCAGACGGTCGCCGTACCGATGCCTACCCATTTTCCTTTCGACATAAAAAGTACCTCCTTGAGAATGATAAGTACCTTTAGCGTGAGAAAAGGGAAGCTATTTTATACCCCAGCAGCTAACTCAGGCAAAAACCTGCTCAATTCGTCCAAAACGTGACCAGAAAGGGATACCGTTCCAGTTTGTTTTATGTTAGGATAGTACATGAAAATTGATGCTTGCTTCAAACGATGGTGATGAAATTTCGGATCCTCTCCGGGACCGAAAGGAACAAATTAAGGGGGAGCTAATTAGCTATGTCAGCAGGTAATGTTCAAAAATTGTGTGAAACCACGAAAGAGAAGCTGAAATCCGCAATCGAGAAACTGGAACAATTCCTCAACGAGAATTCGATTCCGCAGCTTGCACCAGACAGTAATGAGGAAACGCTGCAATTTTACAAAGGATTTTTGTCGGATCTGCGGCATCTTCTGGTCTTCTCCGAAGTATCAGCCGAGAAACTGGGAATTGCATTGCGCCGTGCCAATTTTGACACTGATTTTGCTGAAAAAGCTCTCTATAATGTGTATCATCATTGCGTCAACAATTTCTTTTATCCGAAAAACGAAAGTTATTCCGAAGATGGCCGTTACGCTTATACGGGCCAGGATGCCATCCGTTTCCGGGTTAAACCGGTTCGCCCTGTAAGAGACATTATTTTGGATATCACCAAGGTATATGAAGACCTTAGAGACGACCTGACTTACTACGAAAGCGATTATTTGACAGAGCGCCGGATGCACAATCAGCGTTCGCACGCTTAACCTTATAACGATTCAAACCAAAGATGCCTGATGATGGCATCTTTTTTTATTTTCCTCACCGTGTCCATCAACTGACAAGAAGCCGCAGGGATATGCCGATATGGAGCAGGGGAGAATGAAGTTTGAGGTGATAAAAAATGAAGGATCCAAGAACCTATGTAAAGTGCAGCGTCAGCAACTGCTCCTACTGGGGAGAAGAGAACGTATGCAAAGCCGAGCAAATCCTGATCGAAATCGACAAGCACGCCTCCGCCAAGTACAGCGAGGAGTACGGAAGCGAGCTTGGAGAGCACAAGGACCGGGCGGAAAGCTCTTCGGCCACCTGCTGTCTGACCTTCAAACCCAAAACTTCCTAACTCAAGCGTCCGCATCCAATTTGCACTTATCCATCTGTCATGAGGAGGCTTCTAATCATGGATGAATTCAACAAAGGTGAGCAGGAACACAAGAAGGGCAGCCCGTTTGCAGGAAAAGGAATCACTCCCGTTCCTACGGATGCCCATTTCCGTAACGATCATCGTGAGGAATATGCAGCCGAGACGGGTACTTCCACGGGAAATCGTGAACACGACGACCATCCGGCTGCCGTAACACGCATTCGTACCGATTTTCCGCGCAGAGACGGGCACAAGGAAGAATACGCTTCAGAGGTAACCAGCCCAGAAGTAACGAGCCGTGCTGCCGGTTATTCGATCCGGGACGACCGGGAGGAAGATGCCAAGAAGAGGGCCGATTTGTTCAAAAATGACCGTGAGGAGTATGCCGCAGAAGTGGCTCCGTCGCCATCGGTCCGCAGAGATGAGGTCCATGCATCGGAAGATGCCGATGACCGGGATACCGTCCAGAACTACGGACGTACGGCCGGCTATGTCGGTGTAGGCTTCGGCGTCTTGTCCCTGTTTATGTGGTCCATCATCCTGGGCCCCCTGGCTGCGGTCATCGGCTTTTATGCGTACAGCCAAGGAAGCAAGGTTTGGGGAGGATGGGCGATGGGACTCGGCATTTTGGCTACGATCAGCTACTTCGTGCTGGTTCCGTTCGCACGCTAATTCATTCAAGTAAAAGGCGCCTTTGGCCGCTATTGAAGCGGCTGAGGCGCTTTTTTTCTTGATTGAGGTCTGGCGCGAACCCGCGGAATCATGGTAAAATAAACCCGATCCGCATGGACAAGATTTTGAGGGAAAAAGAGGTTTGAGACTATGCAAATCGATCCGGCTGCAGTGCAACAGTTGTTGGCGATGCAGGATAACAGCCGTATTCAAAATAGAGACGAGCTTATTCAGGACATTATCGAGAATGGGAGCACCTCTGATTTTGGTGTCATCCTGAATCAACTGCTGGATGATTCCAGCGCGGCGGCTGCAGAAATAGATGCTTCCGTACAACCGACGGTACCCGGCGTATCATGGAGTGACGGCCTCCTGTGGCAGCAGCTAGGAGAGGTGAACACCTCGCTGGCGACGCAAGCGGATGGCGTATCCCAACCGGTGCATTCCGGTACCGGCAGATCGACCGCTTACAATGATCTGATTGAACAGGCAAGCCGTAAGTACGGGGTGTCCGATTCGCTGATCAAGGCCGTCATCGAGACGGAGTCTACCTTTAATCCGAATGTCGTATCCTCTGCGGGTGCTAAAGGCCTGATGCAGCTCATGGACGGCACGGCCCAGGGACTAGGGGTCAGCGATCCGTTCGACCCGGCACAGAACATCGATGCCGGTACGAAATACCTTTCGTATCAGCTGAGCCGCTTCGGGGGGCAGGAGAACATGGCGCTGGCGGCATACAATGCGGGCCCTAACCGGGTGCTCAAGCTTGGCGTATCGACCGATGCCGAATTGATGCAGCATTTGGACCAGCTTCCTGCAGAAACAAGAAACTATATCCGTAAAATTGCGGATGCCAGGGCAAAATATGAAGGTTGATACCAATCGAATAGCGTTTTAAGTTACGGGATCAAACTCGGGAGGACGGGAAGCGGCTCGATAAGCGCTTCTTCCGATGTTTGATCTCTTTATATTGCTTCGGGTGATCCGTGTAAAGGAGGAAACGTGATGATCTATTGGGACCATGCGGCAAGTACGCCACCCTACGAAGAAGTCATCCAGACGATGGCTGAAGTGATGAGACAGCATTACGGCAATCCTTCATCCATTCACCGGATGGGCGAGGATGCCGCCAAACTAATCAAGCGTTCCCGGGAAGTTTGCGCCATCGCCCTTGGCGTTAAGCCAGCCGAGATCATCTTGACCTCAGGCGCAACGGAAGGCAACAATCTGGCCATCAAGGGCGCGGCCTTTCAGTACGCCGGCAGGGGCAAGCACATCATAACGACGGCAACGGAACACCCATCCGTATACGACAGCTGCTTGTATCTTCAGGAACATGGATTCGAGGTGACCTTTCTTGACGTGGACCGGAAAGGCCGGATTGATCCGGACCAGCTGCGCAGCCAGATTCGGAAGGACACCATCTTGGTCAGTATCATGCATGTAAACAACGAGACAGGCGCATTACAGCCACTGGAGGCTGCGGGACGCATGATCAAACAATGCAACCCGCGCACCCTTTTCCATGTGGACGGTGTTCAGGGCTTTGGTAAGCTGCATGTCGATCTGCAGGCTTGGCAGGCAGATTTATATACGTTATCCGCACACAAAATCCGCGGTCCTAAAGGCACCGGCGTTTTATTCAAAAGGGAAAGCGTTCAGCTTCATCCGCTCCTGTCGGGAGGCAAACAGGAATCCGGCATGCGCTCGGGGACGGAGAACTATCCCGGGATGGTCGCCATGGCCAAAGCCATGCGGATGGCAAAAGAGCAACTGGGGGATTTCGGTGAGCAGGTTGGGGCACTTCGTGACGATTTGCTTGGATTTATCCGCAGCTTGCCGGAGCTTGCGCTGAACAGTGACGAAGGCGGGGCGCCGCATATCGTCAACGTGTCATTTCCGGGGATGAAAGCCGAGGTGCTGCTTCATACGCTCGAGGAGCACGGCATGCTGGTGTCCACGAAATCGGCCTGCTCATCCAAGACGTCGGAGCCAAGCCGAGTCCTGCTTGCCATGGGACGGAGCGACGATGAGGCTTCCAGCGCGATCCGAATCAGCATGGGGCTTACCAACACCAACAATGAATTGCAACGGCTGAAGGACGCGCTCCAGGATGCGGTCAACCGGCTGAGGCCTTTAATGACAGGAAGGAATGAAATCCATTGAAATATGATATGCTGCTGCTCCGTTACGGAGAAATTACACTCAAAGGAAAAAACCGGGGACGTTTTGAGAATGCGGTTATCTCACATATCCGGTCCATTCTTAAGGATTTTCCCAAAGCTAAGATTCGCAAGGATTACGGAAGACTGTACGTTGAACTGAACGGGGAAGAGGTGGAGCCGCTGATTTCCTCGCTCCAAAAAATATTTGGATTGACGTCGATCAGCCCGGTCGTGGTGAGTCCCACGGAGCTGGATTCCATATTGGAAGCCTCTTCCGCCTTTCTCGCACAGATGAACATGGAGGAAGAGATCACCTTTAAGGTCCATGCCCGCAGGGTATGGAAAGCATTCCCGCATTCGTCTCATGAAATGAACCATCTGGTGGGTGCACCGCTGCTGAAGAAATATCCTCTGTTAAAAGTGAGCATGAAGGATCCCGAGCTCACCCTGCATGTTGAGATCCGCGATCAGGGAACCTATATATTCTGTCAAACCATTCCCGCCGTCGGAGGATTTCCACGGGGAAGCAACGGCAAGGCCATGCTGCTCCTGTCGGGTGGAATCGACAGCCCGGTCGCAGGATGGTCATCCATGCGCAGAGGGCTGGAAGTGGAGTGCGTTCACTTCTACAGCTATCCGTTTACAAGCCGTCTCGCCAAGGAGAAGGTGATCGATCTGGCGAAGGTGCTGTCGGGATATGCAGGGGAGATCAAGCTTCATCTGGTACCGTTTACCGAAGTGCAAACGTCCTTTACCGGCATTGGGCAGGACAATTTGATCATCACGCTGATGCGGCGTTCCATGCTGCGGATTGCCGAGCTGCTGGCCGAGCGCGAAGGGGCGCTTGCGATCGTTACCGGAGACAGCCTCGGCCAGGTGGCCAGCCAAACCCTGCCGAGCATGAACGTGATCGGCAGGGCGACTGAGCTGCCGCTACTGCGGCCGCTGATCATGATGGACAAGAATGAGATCATTCGTATTTCCAAAGATATCGGCACGTACGATACCTCGATTCTTCCTTATGAAGACTGCTGCACCCTGTTCGTGCCCAAATCACCGACGACGAATCCGAATTTGCGGGTCGTCGAGAACGTGGAAGCGTCGATCGAGAAGCTCTCCGAACTGATCCAAGACGCTTTAGAGCGGACCGAGACCCTGGTACTGACCAAGGATTATGTGATTGGGGATGAAGAAGAAGCAGGCGTCAACGAGGATTGGTTCTAAAGAGCATGCATCGAAAACAAACAAAGGAGGTCTCTTCATGGAAGAGCCTCCTTTCGCTTTTTCTTTTGACAACATGCCGTCCTTACGTTCTAACTATACGAGTGTTCGTCCTTCCGTTTCTTCATCGAAACGCGCTTCAGGTATCCGAGGGCAAGAATACCAATGACCACGATCACGATAAACAGCACCCTTAGGACGTGATATTCTTCAAAAAACGGGGCAAACCTCTTCTCTTCCGTAATCATGTTGGATGCCGTGTAACCGAGAACGGCCGAACCAAGGTAAATAATCCATGGAAACTTGTTAATGAGCTTAATAAACAGGGTGCTTCCCCAAACGACGATCGGAACGCTGATGAGCAATCCGAGAATAACCAGGATGATATTCTGCCCGGCTGCGCCGGCTACGGCGATCACATTATCCAGACCCATCGCGGCATCCGCTACAATGATGGTCCGGACGGCCCCCCACAGGGTTTGGCCGGCCTTGATGTCCGTATGATCGTCGTTATCGGCCAGCAACTTGTAGGCAATCCATACGAGCAGGATACCGCCCAGCGCCAGCAGCCACGGCACTTTCAGCAGCCAGACGACGACGATGGTCGCAATGATCCGGAGCAGAACCGCGCCGCCAGTTCCATAAAAAATAGCCTTTTTCTGAGTCGAGGGGGGAAGATTCCTCGCAGCAAGGCCAATTACGATGGCGTTATCGCCAGCCAGTATTAAATCTAAAAAGACGATCTTAACCAGATTGACTAAAAATTCTATTACACTGTCCAAGTCGGTCACTCCTTGTTATGACTGTATACGGAGTCCAATTGCAAATCGCTTCATTATAGGCTAAATTTTCATATGAAGTCAAGCATAGCCTGGCCCACTTTCACATAGAAGTAGAGTGGGGGTGTTGACCTTTGGAATCGATTTGGCTGCTCATTCAGATCCTTATGATCAATTTGGTCCTAAGTGGCGACAACGCCGTTGTGATAGCCCTGGCGAGCAAGGACCTGCCGGAGAAGCAGCGTAAACAGGCGGTATGGTGGGGAGCGCTCGGCGCGGTTATCCTAAGGTGTCTGCTGACCTTTATTGCGGTCATTCTGCTGAAAGTTCCTTATGTTCAGGCGGTCGGCGGATTTATGCTCATCTGGATCGCCCTGAATCTGCTGATCGAAAACAAGGATGATATCCGTCTGCAGGAATCGTCCACCATCTGGAAAGCGGTCAGAACTATTCTTGCGGCTGATTTTATTATGAGTCTTGACAATGTACTGGCCATTGCCGGACTGGCCAATGGGGATCTTGCACTGATCGTGATCGGCATTGCGATCAGCATACCGATCGTCGTCTGGGGCAGCAATTTGATCGTTACATGGCTTCACCGGTTCCCGGTGCTCGTGTACTTCGGGGCGGGCATTCTAGCCTACACGGCAGGGGAGATGCTGCTTCAGGACCACAGGCTTGGCGCGCTCCTTTCCGCATCTCTGGCGGAATTCCACCATCTCATACCCGGTGTTTTGGCCGGACTGGTGATCGCCGCAGGCGGAATCAAGCAGCTGCTGCTGCGGCCTCGTTCATAAGCAGAACAGTTTTGTCGAGAGCCGGGAGTTTCCCGGCTTTTTTTCGTGGTTGGAACTAATAAAGAACCGAAGATCTCTGCGGCGCAATTTTAATGAAACGAGTCTGCAGCAAGAACCCGTTACTGCGGGTTTGCTGTGGGCCGCAGAGCCTAAAAAATTACAGGCGGAATCTGGTTTTTTTCACGGGTTTCAGATAAACTAAAGATGAAAATATGTCGTTTTTTGCGCATGGCGTAAGGAGCGATTATAGAGAAGAGGGTGGGAGAATGTCCTCAAGAAACGACTTGAAGCTGGGCCTGTTCATTGTGATTGCTGGAATTGTCATTTTGCTTGGCAAGCTTGGGGTTTTCGGTTTTTTGGGCCGCACGCTGTGGCCGCTGGTCCTTTTGATTCCGGGGCTGGTTCTGCATATGCTGTTTTTCGGCAACCGGGCGCGTGCCACGGTGCTTGTACCCGGCGGTATTTTGACGGTGTACGGGCTGCTCTTTTTACTGTGCAGCACGATCAACTGGAAGCTGATGTCCTACTTGTGGCCCGCCCTTCTGCTCGGGATCGCGGTCGGGATGTATGAGTATTACTTGTTTGAAAAGCCGCGTCCGTCCGCCTTGCTTCCTGCCTCCATCATTTTGGGACTGGCCTCGCTGGTGCTTTTCTTCTTCAGCCTTCTTCATACTGCGGTGATCTATATCCTCGCCGTACTGCTCATCGTGGGGGGAATATGGCTCATTGCCGGGAGGGGGAAACCCAGAGACAGAAAGTGGAAGAACGGATGGTGATTCAGACCTTCTATTTTCTGTAAAACACTTGTTTTTTTCTGAAACTTCATTATAATATAAGGGATGTAGAAGCGTCGGCGCTACCGCCTGACGCTTCATTTGTTGAAAGACTTCGTTACGATTTGAAAGGGAAAGGATCTGGATAAAAGCCATGCATTCAAGAGATCAAATTCGCAACATTGCGATTATTGCGCACGTTGACCACGGCAAGACGACCCTGGTTGACCAGTTGCTGCAGCAATCGGGGATATTCGCCAAGCACGAACATCTGCAGGAACGCGCCATGGACTCCAACGATTTGGAGCGCGAACGCGGCATTACCATTCTGGCCAAGAACACGGCCATTACGTATAAAGATTTTTTAATCAACATTGTGGACACTCCTGGCCACGCCGACTTCGGCGGCGAGGTGGAACGGATCATGAAGATGGTCGACGGCGTACTTCTCGTCGTTGACGCTTATGAAGGCTGCATGCCTCAGACCAAATTTGTGCTGCGCAAAGCGCTTGAGGCAAATTTGACGCCGATCGTCGTCGTCAACAAGATCGACCGTCCGGCCGCTCGCCCGGCCGAAGTTATCGACGAAGTGCTCGACCTCTTCATCGAGCTTGAAGCGAATGACGACCAGTTGAACTTCCCGGTCGTTTACGCTTCGGCTTTGAACGGAACCTCGAGCCTTGATCCGGACAAGCAGGACGACAACATGCTGGCCCTGTATGAAACGATTACCGAGCATATTCCTTCTCCGACGGAGAATGTTGATGAGCCGCTCCAGTTCCTTGTTACACTGATGGACTACAATGAATATCTTGGACGGATTGCGATCGGCCGGGTCAACCGCGGCGTGATCAAGCAAGGCCAAGCCGTTACGGTCATCATGCGCGACGGCAAGAGCAAATCCGCCCGGATCGAGAAGCTGTTCGGCTTCCAGGGATTGAAGCGCGTGGAGCAGGAAGAAGCCGGAGCGGGCGATATTATCGCCATCGCCGGAATCAAGGACATCAATATCGGGGAAACGATCGCCGATCCGAACCATCCTGAGGCACTGCCGGTGCTTAAGATTGACGAGCCGACCCTACAGATGACCTTCCTGGTCAACAACAGCCCGTTTGCCGGACGCGAGGGCAAGTGGGTAACGTCCCGCAAGCTGCGTGAGCGTCTGATGAAGGAACTGGAGACAGACGTCAGCTTGCGCGTTGAGGAGACGGACAGCCCTGATGCATTTATCGTATCGGGACGCGGCGAGCTTCACCTCGGCATCCTGATCGAGAATATGCGCCGCGAGGGGTACGAAATGCAGGTTTCGAAGCCTGAAGTTATCGTCAAGGAAATCGACGGAGCCAAGATGGAACCGATCGAGCGCCTTCTGATCGATGTGCCTGAAGAGAGCATGGGCGCGGTCATGGAAAGCCTCGGTTCCCGCAAGGCTGAAATGGTGAACATGGTCAACACCGGCAACGGACAGGTGCGTCTGGAATTCCTTATTCCGGCACGCGGTCTGATCGGTTATCGTACGCACTTCCTGACGCTGACCCGTGGTTATGGCGTCATGAACCATGCGTTTGACAGCTACGGTCCGCTGCACAGCGGCCAAGTCGGCGGACGCCATCAGGGCGTGCTGGTTTCCAGCGAGACCGGAACGAGCACTTTCTACGGCATGATGGGCGTCGAAGACCGGGGTATCCTGTTCCTGGAGCCCGGAACCGAAATTTATGAAGGCATGATCGTCGGCGAGCATACACGCGATAACGACATCGTCGTTAACATTTGCAAAGAGAAGCAGCTGACAAACGTGCGTTCCGCGACGAAAGATGATACAGTAAAAATGAAGACGCCTCGTCTATTCTCACTTGAACAGGCGCTTGAATATTTGAATGACGACGAGTATTGCGAAATCACGCCGAAGTCCGTACGTCTGCGCAAGAAGCTCTTGAACAAGAGCGAGCGCGAACGTGCCGAGAAGCACCGCAAGATGGCCGAAGCCAATATGTAATCCGGGTAAGGTCCTCACCTCATTTCTGGAAGGAGTGAACTGTCCGTGCAAGCCTGGTTTGCAGCGCATCCGATTATCTCCTATATCATCATCTTTGTGCTGATCACCTACGTGTACAACAAGGTGTTTCGGGTCAAACAGAAGCTTCCGCTTCTCAAAGAAATTCTGCTGTATGTCCTGATGGCCATCGGTTCCGGAATGCTGCTGATTTTTCAGCACGACAAGCTTCCGATCATTCAATGCCTGCTTGTCGCGGTAGCCTTAATGTTTACGGTGCGTATTCGTTACTTCATGGAAGCACGGCAGAAGAAGAAAGCCGAAGCGGCTGCCAAGCGGGTTTGACGGCCCGCCTATGGCCCGGCTCTTTACAACATATTGAAGGTTGTCATCGTTTATAGAGAGATTGACTCAAAATAAATGAAAAAGGTGTTTGAAATGAGTTCCAGCAATACCAATCTACCTCCAAGATCTCAGGGCGGCACTCCGAAAGGGAAAGTGCCACCAAAGAAAAAGAAGAAGAAGAGCGGGTTCAAAACGTTTTTGAAATTCGTGTTGATTCTTATCATATTGGCGGTGCTCGCTGTAGCGGGTTACGCGGGATATCTGTATTACAAAGCGGATCATGGCGTGCTGGACACGGGTGTGGATGCACCTGTGGCTCCTTCCAAATCCGCCAAGGTCAAGCCGATTACGATGCTGCTGCTCGGAACGGACTACCGTCCGGAGACGAAGACCCACCTATCGGACGTCATGATGATCGCCGCCTTTAACCCGGATACGAAATCGGCGACGCTGGTATCGATTCCGCGCGATACGAAGATCGAGCTCAAAGGTTACCGGGAGAACAAGGCTAACGCCTACTATCCGAATTTCCTGGCAGATGAGAAAGAGTCCGGAATCAAGGCAACCGATGAGATGAAGACGATGTTTTCCAAGTATTTGGACATCGATATCGATTATGTGACGGTTCTGAACTTCCAGGCCTTCCGCGATGCGGTAGATGCGCTGGGCGGTGTTGACGTTACCGTCGACAAGAACATGTGTTATCGGGATAAAGCGGACGGAACGGACATCAACCTGAAGAAGGGCGAGCAGGAACTGAACGGTAAGCAGGCTCTCGATTTCGTGCGCTACCGGAAGTCCAACTGCCGTCCGAAAACAGACGCTTCCGACGATTTTGACCGCAACCGCAGACAGAACGAAGTTCTTCACTCCCTGATCGATAAGATGCAGACGTTCAAGGGCGTAACCAGCCTGGGCGGAGTGCTGGATGCCATGGATAACAACATGGAAACCGACATCGAGAAGGATCAATTGAAGAATATCATTGCGACATATTGGAAAATTAAAAAAGAAGACGTCAAATTCATGCCGATTACCGGCAACTGGAAAAGTCCTTACGTGTATGTAGACGGTGACGAGCTGGATAAAGCAAAGCAGGCATTGAAGGACGAGCTTGCCGGCAAGACTGCCGTGGAAGCCGGTACTTCTGCGGATGAAACTTCAAATCCGTAAAGTTGGGTGCAAGTTTTGGGACGACATATAATATAATAGAGTACAATGGAACCTGTACAGGAGGTCAGTGCGATGTCCGAGACGGTTACGAAGTGGACTCCTATATATGAAATGCAACGTCAACCAGCCGTATATCCGTCTGTGCCGACTTCTGCTGAATCCGGTGTATGTTTTGATGCGCCATGCAAAAAAGCCTAGTGATCTGATCACTGGGCTTTTTCTTTTTCGCAAAATTTGTTGATTCGGCTGGAATTTCGCCTATCCTGCGCTTAGCGGGTTGGGCTTGGCGAAGAAGGGCTGTTCTGACGCGATTTGACATCGCGCGGAAGCTGCGGCACAATCCGGCCGACAATATCCGCCAGTTCGGAGGCGAATCCCGATACGGGTTCCCCCTTCTGGATGTGCTGGCCGATTTCGGCAATTCGGCTGGACAAATCCATGTCGGCCGTCACAAGGGCGTTTTTGCCCCGAGGATCCTTTTTGAGTGCTTCGGCGACCGTATACTTAATGGTACCGACGCGCGAACGCGTCAAACTGCCGTCTACATCGATGCCCACAACGGCAGTATTGCCAAATACGACAGCATGCGCTTTTTTCACACCGTTAACCTTTTCGGCGATGTTCTCCAAATGATCCTTTAAAGCAAGGTCCGTTGTATCTTCTGCAGAACGCACGGCCGTGTTTCCTGCAGACCGGAGTGAAAGGCGGTGATGGTCTCCGGTAGAGGCGGCTGTCGGCCCTTGTTGACTTTGAGGAGAGGGTGATGCAGTGTTCCGATGATTACAACCGCTCAGTAGAGCCATAGTTAACACAACGAGCAAAAACATTCTCATATGTGATCGTCCTTTCCAGGTCATAAATTGGCATGACGGGTTGTAACTTAGGATGTCCATGACGTAATAATTTATGTGTTTATTATGAGTTCAGTGGAGGGAGAAAGTATGAGAAAGATATTTGTACTGGATACCAATGTGCTGCTGCATGATCCCGGGGCCATATATGCTTTTGATGAACACGAAGTCGTCATTCCGGCCGTTGTGCTGGAAGAAATAGACTCCAAAAAACGAAATGCCGACGAAATCGGGAGAAATGCGCGGACGGTGTCCCGCCTGCTGGACGGATTGAGGGAAAACGGCGGTCATTTGCACAGCGGGGTGCTTCTGGAAAACGGGGGCAGCCTAAAAGTGGAGCTGAATCACCGCAGTTTTGTCAAAGTACAAGAGATGTTCGGCGAAATGTCCAACGATAACCGCATTTTGGCAGTCGCCTTAAATTATCATCTGGAAGAGCAAGGCAAGGAGGAGCCTACGTCGGTGGTGCTGGTAAGCAAGGACGTGCTCGTTCGCATCAAGGCGGACGTGCTCGGCCTCGTGACCCAGGATTATTTATCCGACCGGACCGTAGGTCCTGGAGATCTGTATACCGGATATTCTACACTGAAGGTGCATCCTTCCATCATCGACGAGTTTTATTCGTACCGCTTCTTGTCCATCAAACCGCTGCAGCTGCCATATTCGCTGTATCCGCATGAATTCGTCATTCTAAAAGACGAAATGGGGAGCACCAAATCGGCCTTGCTGAAGGTGAATGCGGATGCGCTCCGTTTGGAGCCGCTCTACTTGAGCAATGATTCGGTGTGGGGGATCAGCGCCCGCAACGCGCAGCAGCGAATGGCGCTGGAGCTGCTGCTTAACGACGATATTCCGATCGTAACGATTACCGGAAAGGCCGGTACGGGTAAAACGCTGCTAGCCTTGGCAGCCGGCCTGATGAAGGTCGAAGACGAACATAAATACAAAAAACTGCTGATCGCAAGGCCAGTCGTTCCGATGGGCAAGGATATCGGTTATCTCCCCGGAGAAAAGGATGAAAAGCTTCGTCCGTGGATGCAGCCGATATACGACAACCTGGAGTTTTTGTTCGATACGAAAAAGTCGGGCGATATCGATAAAATTTTAATGGGTCTGGGCAGCATCCAGGTCGAGGCGCTGACTTATATCCGCGGACGGTCCATCCCCGGCCAGTTTATTATCGTGGACGAAGCCCAGAACTTATCCCGCCACGAAGTGAAAACGATCGTATCCAGGGTAGGAGAGGGAAGCAAGATCATTCTGATGGGCGATCCCGAGCAGATCGATCATCCGTACCTGGATGCCTCCAGCAACGGGCTGACCTATATCGTGGAGAAATTCAAGCAGGAAGGAATCAGCGGACACATTACCTTGGAAAAGGGTGAGCGCTCCAAGCTGGCCCAGCTGGCAGCCGATTTGCTGTGATCTCATTGGCCGTCACTATTTCCCGAGAAATGATGTGGAGAGGCAACCAATAAAGAAGTCCCCCTCGTCCGGTTCAATGGAATCGGCAGGGGGATTTTTTGAAATTTAACAATTTTGGCCAGCAAGTCGAATACATTTGAATTACAATAAAGACATTCATAGGCGGGTTCGCCCCTTGGATCTAGACTTATTTACCTTATATTGTAATTAATAGTAATTAATATAAGTATTTACATAAAAATGTCCATCAACATACAATCTAAGAATTTAGACCGCATTTAGCGGTAATTTTTCTTGCCATATAAGGAAGCCGGTGAAGCTTATACTTTATTATATCTAAAAAAAATAGGACAAGCGCCCTATGAATTTGCTAAAATGTTGTATAAGTATTGTGAGGGGAGGCCTAGAGACTTGAGGCGGAAAAATTACTGGCTCCTGTTTGCCATTTTGCTGCTCTCTTTAACCACTTTATCCCAGGGTCAAGAGTTATCACAGACACCATCGGGTCATGAAGAGGAAGACGATGCGTCTCTATTTCCTCAGCCTTCCACGCAAGAACGAACGTCCCAATCCCCCATCCGGGTTATCGTGCACCTGAGCAATGAGGATTTTAAGCAGCTCGTTGAGCTGAATCATACATACGTCAGCGACACCGGAGCTACGGTGGAATTGAACAACATCCCGGATGCCGATGCGTACCTTCAGCTGAAATCCGCCTTGTCCGTAGGGGAAGGCCCGGATGTCATGCTCATCAACAGTTCGTGGGTCCGCCCGATGGCATCCCGTGGTTACCTGCTGCCAGTCGAATCCTACACAAGCAATCGTGCGGAGAGCGACACCATAAACCCGCTGTTGCAAGAGGTGGAATGGAACGGCTACCAGTGGGGGACGCCCGCCGATATGAATCCATATGTGCTGGTATGGAACAAAAAAGCGCTAAATTCGCTTGGAATGACGGATATTCCAGGCGATATCAGCAGTTGGAAGGACCTCCTGAGCAAGGCGAAGAATCGTGGACATCAAAAGCTGCTGGAGATATCATCCGGAGACGGCTACGATGCTGCGGCTTTATTGGGAGCACTGGGCACCGACCCGCTAAACCCAAGCCAAATATCCTTGGAGTGGATAGATAAAGCCCGTGCATTCATGCAAATCGATCATGACCCTCAAGATGCTAGTGGAACCCAGCTTCCGCTAACCTTTTCCGCCGTCTCGGAAGCGGCGGGGACTCAGACTGCAGATATGGTACTGCGCATGCCCGAACAGCTGTATGCCGTCTACCCATCACTCCTGCGCAGTCGAAGCTACGCCGTATCGGCGGGATCACAGCATGCCAAGGAAGCGGCCGAATGGATTGCGTATATGAGCTCGGCAGTCGTTCAGCAGAAATGGTACCAGGCCACAGGTAAACTTCCGGCGCTGAAGAGCCTGTACGACGATACGGTATTCAATCCGGCCGGACTGCCGTTCCATCTCACCTCCCTGCTTCAAACAGCGGGTACTGATAAGGATGCGGGCAGGCTGCAGGCGAAGTGGGATCTGTTTATCAAAGCTTCGGGCGAATATATTGCCGGCAAATCCACGGCCGGGGAATATGCTGAGGCTGTAGGAGGGGAAGCCGGAGGAAGCTGATCCGTTATTCGCGGGCAGCCTCAGCTCCGGCTTTTTGCTGTTACATGGACAGCTTAAGCGTGACATGGAGGTTTTTATCCGTACTTTTCACCTCGGTCGCCTTCACGAAGGAGACGATCTGCTGCGGATAAAATCCCAAATCGAACTCTTCCTCCATCTGGCGGCATGTCGTATCCGGCAGCTCATAGTCGTTAAATACGAGTTTATCCACATGGAACATAATGGCGTTCTGCGGCTGCACCTCCACGCTGTAGTGTCCCTGAACCTCAAGGGACAGCGTGTCGCTTTGACCGGAGGCCGTGATTTCGTCTTCGCCAAAGTGGAAGGCAAACTGCTTGAAGAGATCGTTTTTGGACCTTAGGAAAGCGTTCAGATCATCTTCCTTGATATCGATATTATAGGTCGTCCCGTTGGTTCGGATGGCTCCTTCTTGATTCTGGATGAATTCCGGGAGGTCGTTCATGGCCGAGGCGAGCGCATCGAAATAGGTTTTCACCTCGTTAAGTCCGACATTTTCCCAATAGAGCGTAAATTCCTCAATCATTTTTTTGAGCGCTTCCGGATCGCTGCTGGTGGCGATTCCCTGATCCACTTTCTGCTGCAGGGCCGATACCCGCGCCCGCTGTTCAAGCAGATTGGACTTCATTTGTTCCAGATCGGCCGTCTTTTTTTCCATGGCCAGCTTCGTGTTTTTAATCTCCTTGTACTCCGATTGATACGCGTTAAGAACCGAGCGGTCATGCTCCATGATCATTTCGTAGACGTCATACATATGAATGAGGCTGCCCAAATCTTTGGCGGACAGCACGGCAACGAGCAGACCTTCCCTTTCCCCCATGTAATAAGAGCGAATCACGGCTCCCGCGCGGCTCTGCTGATCCTGGATCTGCAGCAGCTTGTCTTCGAGCTGCCCGGACAGCTTGTTCAGCTCCTGCTGGACTGTCTCCTGCTGCGCGGTGATCCGCTCGATCTCCCGGTCGATTTCCACTACAGACAGGCTGTTCTGCAATATTTCGCGGTCATCGCTGCTGGCGCCGGCGGACGGATCCGCACGAAGATCGTGAACGGGGCGGAGCAGCGACAGGAACAGCATCGGCAGAAGCAGGCAGAGGATTCGCAGGCGTCGATTGTACGGCTTCAATGGATTTGATCCCTCCCCATGGTTGTCCATTGTAAATATATGATTCAACCGTAAAAAATATCATCTCTCTTGGAGCCTGTCAGATTAGACAAGCCAAATAACCGCAGCACACGAATTCAGATCCGTTGCGGCGACTCCAAAAAAATCCGCATAAGCGAAAAAAGCGACCCGGCATTGGATGTCGGATCGCTTTTTTTGGGGTTCTCTAATGATCGGATTAAAGCGGTAAGCCCATTTTGAATACTGTCCAATAGCTGAAACCGGTAAACGTCACGATCATATAGCCCCAGAAGAGAAGAATGTAAGTTCTCTCCGTAAATTTCAGATACCCCAAGATGACGAAAAATGCGGTCTGTACGAAGAACAACAGAGCCATCTCGACCATGTTGCCGGCATATGCCATAAGCCCGATTGCGAGCGTAAAGAACCCGAGTACTCGAAACATGCGTGCCACGTTATATCCCCCTCTCCTTATGTACGGTCATAGCTAAGCTACGTATCATTATATCGTTAACCCAAAATTGTGTAAACGAAAAAGTTGTTTTTATTATTGTGGTCCCGTAGAGACAAAGTATACATCGCCTTGTATCGGCAAATTTCCAATATGAGGGTATGAGCACTTTGCAAATTGGCAATACAATTTAGTATCAAATAGATTCTATGAACTCTATGAGAAGCATAGAAATGAAAATAAGCAGCTGTTATACCTTATTCAGTACCCGGTAAACAATCCGGTTATGGAGACGGGTTATTTTAGGATGTTGTTAGGAGGGTTTTGTTGCATGACAGCAGTTAGACAAGATGCATGGAGCAGCGAGGATGACCTTATTTTGGCGGAAGTCACTTTAAGGCATATCCGGGAAGGAAGCACTCAGCTGGCCGCTTTTGAGGAAGTGGGCGAAAAAATCGGAAGGACGGCGGCAGCCTGCGGATTCCGCTGGAACAGCTGTGTCCGCAAGAAGTATGAGGAAGCGATCAGCCTGGCCAAAACGCAGCGCCAGAAACGGAGCTATTATAAGAAGCAGCCGGCAAATTCGGGGATTCAGGTGGCCGGTTTAGGTCTATCCGAGTCAGAGGTTGGTTACTACAAAGTGGACGGAGCCAGTGAAGAAACGCTCTCCATCGATGCCGTTATCCGATTTTTGAAGCAGTGGAAAGGGAGTCTTCAGGAAAACGGACGGCAGCTGAAAATGCTGGAAAAGGAGCTCCGCGAAAAAGAAGAAGAGCTGAACAATTTGAGAAGGGTCAACGAACGGCTCTCCCGGGAAGTCAGCGAAGTTCAAACCGATTACAGGGTTGTTAATGACGACTACAAAGCGCTTATTCAAATTATGGACCGGGCACGCAGGCTTGCCTTTTTGAACGAAGAGGATGAGGAACTGAAGTCGCGGTTCAAGATGGATGCGAATGGCAATTTGGAGCGGATCGAGTAAAGTCAGTACAGAACGCTGTGTATTGCATACCCCGTGCGGATGCGTGAAATTTGCGCACACCGAACGGGTTTTTTCGCATATAGGGAATTTATTTTCCCGAGGGTCCTGGCAAAGAAAAGGAATCCGTACCGAAGTAATCCCCCCGCATCGCGGGGTTTTTTTGTGTCAGCAAGCCTTATTGGTCACGGATGCGCTATAATAGGATTCAGAAGAAATCATTTGACACGGAGGATACGCGAATGTTGATCGATATTGTGGGCGCAGGATCGCTCGGTCTGCTGTTTGGCGGAAAATTGGCCAGGTCCGGCAGCCGGGTGCGGATCTGGAGCCGCAGCGCCGGTCAGGCGGATGAGCTTCGCCATTTTGGCATTCATATAGCCAAAGACGGCGAGAGCGGTATAAGGGCGAACCCCACGCAGTTTCAATCCGGTACGATCGGACAGCTGGGACAAGCTTGGGAGATGGAGCCGGGAAATTATGTGCTTGTGATGACCAAACAAAAGGATGCTGAAGCGGTATGCCGCTATTTGTCGGAATTCAGGCTTCCGCAAGGGGCAAGTCCACCGGTGCTGGTTTGTTTTCAAAACGGCTATGGGCATATGGACAGGCTGAAGGCCATACTGCCCGAATGGGACATGCTGGCCGCGGTTACGACGGAAGGTGCGAAGAGAACGTCTTTTCACGAAGTTTTTCATGCGGGATCTGGGGATACGTGGATCGGTGAGAGCGGAACGGGGGGTGTAGCAAGGGAGGATAGCAGCAGGTGGTTAAATCTTGTTCATGCCTTTGAAAAAGCAGGATTTTACCCGGTATTGTCGAATGAGATCGATAACATGATGTTTCGTAAATTGCTGATCAATGCGGTGATTAATCCGCTGACCGCACTTTGGCGGATCCCGAACGGAGATCTGCTGATTAGCCCGGCTAGAATAAAGCTGATGAAGGAATTGTATAACGAGACCATTTCGGTTTACGACGCGTGTGGAATCCGGCATGAGGATGACATGTGGGATCAAATTTTGAATGTGTGCAGGGCGACCTCCGGGAATACCTCGTCCATGCTGAAGGACGTGCTTGCCGGTTCGCCGACGGAAATCGGCTGGATTAACGGGAGCATTGCGGCTATGGCACAGAAGGCGGGCGTTCAGGCTCCTGCCAACGAACTGATGACCCGGCTCATCGAAGGAATAATTGCAGAGGAGGAGTGAGGAATCGTGGATTTCTTGAGAAATTCATTTATTTTTTTGAGCATCCTTCCGTTTTTTCCGTTTTTACTCGTTTATTTAGGGGGATACTATTGGAGGAAAAACAGCAGAAACCGCGCGCTCCTGCTGGCCATGGACGTCACCACCCTGTTTTTGATCTTTTCGGTCGCGGCGCTGTTCAACAATACGTTTCATTCCAGGTTCGGCTTTTATTTGATCCTTTTGTTTTTGCTTATTGCGGTCGGGTTGATCGGCGGGGCTCAGAACCGGCTCAAGGGAAGGATCGATGTCAGGAAAATCGCCAAAGTGGTTTGGAGAATGTCCTTTATGCTCATGAGTGCAAGCTACATTATATTTACATTAATCGGTATTTTTAAGTACATAATGCAGACAGACGCCTAATATTTTACAAAATTAATCAACAGAAAAACAGCAAAAACCCGTATATTTAGCCGTTTGTCACAAGAAAGTAAAATTTTCATGTTTTTCTATATAGATTTTTTTGACCACTGGTTGTATAATTTTTAACCATACACATAATTAATCTACCTTTAGGGGGAACAGTTAATGAAAAGGAAAAGCCTGCTCATGCTTGTGACGCTGATCCTCGTTGTTGGCACTGTACTAGCTGGGTGCGGTTCCAAGAATGACAACGGCGGCAGCACAGCAAGCGGCGGCGACAAAGGAAGTTCGTCAGCTGCTAAAGAACAAGTACTTCACATTAACCTGAGCGCTGAGCCGCCAACGTTTGACCCGGCGCAAGCCCAGGATACTCAAGCTAACACCGTACTGAAAATGATGTACGAAGGCCTTGTTCGTATTGACAAGGATAACAACCCGGTTCCGGGTGTGGCCGAGAAGTGGGACGTTTCCTCTGACGGTCTGAAGTACGTGTTCCATCTCCGTAAAGACGCGAAGTGGAGCAACGGCGATCCTGTAACGGCAAAAGACTTCGTCTTCGCTTGGGAACGGGTTTTGAATCCGGCTACAAGCCCAGCACCGCCGTATGCATACCAGCTTTATTACATTAAAGGCGCAGAAGATTACAACAACAAGAAAATTACCGACTTCAACCAAGTTGGCGTCAAAGCGACGGATGACAACACGCTGGAAGTTACACTGAACAATCCGACTCCTTATTTCTTGGGTCTGACCTCGTTCTACACGTTCTATCCGGTGCATCAATCGGTGAAAGACAACGCCAAATGGGCAACCGATCCTAAGTTGATGGTCACGAACGGACCGTTCTCGCTCACAACTTGGACAACCGGTCAGAAGATCGAAGTGACCAAAAACGCAAACTACTGGGATAACCAAAACATCAAGTTGAGCAAGGTTACGATGTCGTTGTCCAACAGCAGCGCAACGGAACTGTCCAGCTACAAAGCAGGCCAGCTTGACTATGCAGGTAACCCGAACGGAACGATCCCTACGGACCAAATGCCTGCCGTGAAGAACGAGCTGAAGGACGAGCTCGATTTGAAACCGATCGGTAGCATCTACTACTACGTGTTCAACACAACAGCAAAACCGTTTGACAACGTGAAAATCCGTAAAGCGTTCTCGATGGCGATCAGCCGTCAGGATATCGTCGATAAAGTAACGATGAGTGAAGAGACACCTGCGTTCGGATTCGTGCCACCAGGCATTTCCGGTGACAAGGGCGAATACCGTACTGAGTTCAAGGACGATTTCTTCACCGAGGATATGGAAGAAGCCAAGAAACTGCTTGCTGAAGGAATGCAGGAAGAAGGATACACGACACTTCCTCCGATCACATTGATCTACAACTCCGATGACAAGCATAAGAAAATTGCGCTTGCCATTGCGGATATGTGGAAGAAAAATCTTGGTGTTGAAGTGAAAACCGAAAACCAAGAGTGGGGCGTGTTCCTCAAGAACCGTCAAAATCTGAACTACCAAATCGCACGTGCCGGCTGGAGCCCGGACTACAACGATCCGATGACTTTCTTCGATCTGTGGACTTCGACCAGCGGCAACAACGATTCCGGCTTCAAAAACAAAGAGTATGATTCTTTGATCAAAGACGCATTCTCTACACCTGACACAGCAAAACGTATGGAAGACTTCAAAAAGGCTGAAACGATGATCATTAAAGATCAGCAGGTCGTCCTTCCGATTTACTACTATACAAACGTTGCCTTGATCAAACCGAATCTTAAAGGCGTTGTCATTGACTATGCCGGTCAAGTAGACTTTACAAGAGCTTATTTCGAATAATTTTCGAATGGTCTAACAAAAGCAGCTTAGCTTGATAAATACTGTTCGGGATATATATGTGGAACTTCCATATATATCCCGTTTTTTTTGCTTAGTATATATCTTTACCAAGGGTTTCTTTAAATTGAAATATATAGCATGGACAAATAGATTCGGTATTCTTTAAAATTAAACTATGACCCCGAAGTGGTTGGTGGTCATGTTGTATGAAGAGTTTAGCGGGGAGGGTAAATCGGACATGGTACGTTACGTACTGAGCAAGTTTTTCTATATGCTGGTGTCGCTCTTTATTTTGATATCGGCTACATTTTTTCTGATGAAGGCCATTCCTGGTAACCCTTTTATGTCCGAGAAAAATGTACCGCCTGAAATCCAAGCCCGGCTGATGGAACAGTATGGATTGGACAAGCCGGTATATCAGCAATACTTCAAATACTTGGGGGATATTGCAACAGGTGACCTGGGGATTTCCATGAAGCATCAGAACCAGGAGGTAGGGGGCATCATTTTGCAGACCTTCTCTGCATCCCTGAAACTTGGTATCTTTGCCATCATTATTTCTGTAATTGTCGGTGTGCTTCTCGGCATGCTCGCCGCGCTGTACCACCGAAAGCTTATTGATAATATCGCCATGGTACTGGCGGTGCTGGGCATCGCCGTTCCGAGCTTCGTGTTGGCATCGTTGATCCAGTATCTGTTCGCACAGAAGCTGGGCTGGTTTAACGTCATGGGCTTTGACGGCCCGCTCGACTACGTTCTGCCGGTTGCCGCGTTGTCGGCGCAGCCGATTGCCTTTATCGCCCGCTTGACGCGTTCGAGCATGCTCGAAGTGCTGCATGCGGATTATATCAAGACAGCCAAGGCCAAAGGCCTCAACTGGATGACGATCATGTTCAAGCATGTCATCCGTAACGGCATTTTGCCGGTGGTTACTTATATCGGACCTATGACCGCCAACGTCATCACGGGTTCCGTCGTCATCGAGCAGATCTTCGGCATCGGCGGCATCGGTAAAGTGTTCGTCGATTGCATCACCAACCGGGACTACACGATGATTATGGGCGTGACGATTTTCTACGGCGTTCTGCTGATGCTGGCCCGTTTCATCACCGATATCGTTTACGTGCTGGTTGATCCGCGCATTAAATTAACCGGCGGGAAGGAGGGCTAACGATGGCTGCACAGGATCCAACTTTGATGAATAACAACGTAGAGCTGACGCCCGAAGACTTCCGGAAAATCGGTACCGATGAGAAACAGGCTGAAATCATTCAGCGGGAAAGTATTTCGGCGTGGAGGGATGCTTGGCAGCGTCTGCGTAAAAATAAACTCGCCATGGCGAGCTTGGTCGTTCTAATCTTGATTATTCTGGCTGCTATTATCGGTCCGATCATTTCGAAATTCGATTCGGCAACCAACGATTTGCTGGCCACGAATCAGCCTCCTTCCAAGGAGCACTGGTTCGGCACTGACGACTTGGGCCGCGACATGTTCGTCCGGACGTGGATGGGCGCGCGTATTTCCCTGATCGTCGGCCTGGCTGCCGCGCTCATTGACCTCTTGATCGGTGTCATTTATGGCGGCATCATGGGTTACTTCGGTGGACGCGTCGACGCCATCATGAACAAGTTTTCCGAAATTTTGTATTCCATTCCTTATATGCTGGTCACGATTTTGCTGCTCGTCGTATTTGAGCCGAGTATCGGAACGATTATACTGGCGCTGACGATTACCGGCTGGATTAACATGTCGTGGATCGTCCGCGGTGAAATCATGCAGCTGAAGAACAGGGAGTACGTTCTCGCATCCCGTTCCATGGGCGCAGGCTCCGGCCGGCTGTTGTTCCGCCACCTGCTGCCGAATGCGGTTGGTCCGATCATCGTCACTTTGACGCTGTCCGTACCAAACGCGATTTTCTCGGAAGCATTCCTTAGCTTCCTCGGTCTGGGTGTTCGGGCACCGATCGCTTCGCTCGGTTCGATGGTCAACGACGCATTGACCGGCTGGATGTATTATCCTTGGCGGATGCTGTTCCCTGCCATTCTGATCAGTTTGACAATGCTCGCATTTAACATTTTCGGTGATGGCCTCCGCGACGCGCTCGATCCGAAATTGAAATAACAGGAGGTGAGATCATGGAGCCGATTTTACAAGTAAAAGACCTGCACGTATCCTTTCACGTCAAAGGCGGCGAAGTCAAAGCCGTCCGCGGCATGAATTTTGAAATAGGCAGAGGAGAAACGGTTGCGATCGTCGGTGAGTCCGGTAGTGGTAAGAGTGTGACCGCCCAGACGATCATGCGCTTGATCCCGTCCCCTCCGTCAGACATCAAGAGCGGTCAGATTATTTTCCAGGGCGAAGATATTCTGAAGAAAACGAATAAAGAGATGGAAGCGATTCGCGGGAAAGACATCGGCATGATTTTCCAGGATCCGATGACTTCCCTGAATCCGACGATTAAGGTCGGCAAACAAATTACCGAGGTTCTGATCAAGCACCAGAAACTGTCTTCCGCCGAAGCGAAGGAGCGCGGTCTGGAAATGCTGAAACTTGTCGGCATTAAGAACCCGGAAGAACGCTTTAATCAGTATCCTCACGAGTTCTCCGGCGGTATGCGCCAGCGCGTCATGATCGCCATCGCCTTGGCCTGCCGCCCGGCGCTCCTGATCGCCGACGAACCGACGACGGCGCTGGACGTGACGATCCAGGCGCAAATCATGGACGTCATGAAGGATATGCAGCAGAAGCTCGGAACTTCCATTATCCTGATTACGCATGACCTTGGCGTCGTTGCCGGCATGTGTGACCGCGTTATCGTTATGTACGCCGGTGAGGTGGTGGAGACGGGGACGAAGTGGGAGATTTTCAAAAACCCACAGCACCCGTACACGAAAGGTCTGCTGCGTTCGATGCCGCGACTTGACCAGAAGAAGGGCGAGCCGCTCATTCCGATTATCGGTACGCCGCCGGACCTCATCAAACCGCCGGTTGGCTGCGCGTTCTGCGCCCGCTGCGATGAAGCGATGAAAGTATGCGAACGGATCAATCCGGGAGAAACGGTATTCAGCGACACACAAATGGCGCGCTGCTGGAATCTTCATCCGATGGCCAAGGAGGTTCAATCGTCATGAAAGAGAACCATTTGATCGAAGTTGAGGGCCTCAAGAAATACTTTAACGTCGGCGGCGGCAAGGTCGTCAAAGCCGTGGACAACATTAACTTTTTCATCCGTGAAGGCGAAACGCTCGGCATGGTGGGCGAATCGGGCTGCGGCAAATCAACCGCGGGACGCACGATTCTCCGCTTGTACGAGCCGACCGCCGGCAGCGTGAAATTCAACGGCACGGATATTTACAAGCTGTCGCCTTCCAAGATGAAAGCGATGCGTCGCGATATGCAGATGATTTTCCAGGATCCGTACGCGTCCTTGAACCCGCGGTTTACTGTTTCGGACATTATCGGCGAAGCGCTGGATATCCACAATCTGGCCGGCAGCCGCAAAGAGCGGAAGAAGCGTGTGGAGGAGTTGCTGGATATGGTCGGTCTGAATCCGGACCATGCCACCCGTTATCCACACGAGTTCTCCGGCGGTCAGCGGCAGCGGATCGGGATTGCCCGTGCGCTTGCCGTCAATCCGAAGTTCATTATTTGCGACGAGCCGATCTCGGCGCTGGACGTGTCCATTCAGGCACAGGTCGTCAACCTGCTTAAGGATCTGCAGGACCGCCTTGGGCTGACCTACCTGTTCATTGCCCATGACCTGTCGATGGTCAAGCATATCAGTGACCGCGTAGCGGTGATGTACCTGGGCAAAATGGTAGAGCTGGCCGACAGTGAGGAACTGTATGCCAATCCGATTCACCCGTATACGAAAACGCTCCTCTCGGCGATTCCGATCCCGGATCCCGAAGTGGAAGAAAACAAGAAACGGATCTTGATGAACGATGAAAAATCAGGTCCGATTCACTCCGCCAAAGGCGGAAATGCAGCGGATGAGGAAGACACGAGACTTGTGGAAGTCTCCAAAGGCCATTGGGTCGCTGCCCCATATGCCTAAGCTTGTCAGCTTTACCGCCGGGTGATCCCGGCGGTTTTTTGTTTGCTTTGACGGATACAACAACATTGGTTACAATCAAGAAAGATTGCGGTAGTATAAAGTAAGCGTGGAAGTGGATGGGCACAGAATAGGAGGCATACCCATGAATGTGGTTTCCGACTCACTCAAGAGCGGTTCGGCTCTTGCAGATGATTATATAAACCGTTTTAGCGAAGTGGAGCATTTATACGGTGAAGATTTTCGCGAAGAAGCAAGCTGGCTGAAACGTGTGGAATGGCTTGACCAATCGGAGTCCAGCCGGGTTAACCGGGGCGAACTGGTTGAAGTTTTGCGGCGTTATAACAGCCGGCACAATAACCATCAGGCGGTACATAATTCACTGGATTTATTGGCGAAGGAAGGGACGCTGGCCGTGGTGGGGGGACAGCAAAGCGGACTGTTTACCGGTTCGCTGCTGGTGATCTATAAAGCCATCACCATTATTCAGTCGGCGCAAGAAGCGGAAGCGAAATTCAACCGGCCGGTGGTGCCCGTATTCTGGATCGCTGGCGAGGACCATGACTTCGATGAGGTGAACCATACTTACGTCATGACGCCGGAGCTGAAGGTCGCCAAAATCAAGATGGAAGCGAAGCCGGGCCCCCGCTCGTCCGTGAGCGCGATTCCGGTCGGATCGAACGAATGGAAGCAGTCCTTGGATCAGCTGGGCCGATGGCTCCCGGACAGCGATAACAAGCCGGATATTTTGAAATGGATCCATGAGGCTTCAGAACAGTCGGATAACCTCAGCGACGCATTTGCCAAGCTGCTCGGCCGGTTGTTTGGCCAGTACGGTTTGATTTTGCTCGATTCGGCAGACCCTGAGCTGCGCAACCTAGAGGTTCCGGTGTTTGAAAAAATAATCGAGCGCAATGACAAGCTGGAGCAGGCATATCAGCAGGCGGCGGCGTGTATTACCGGCAAAGGCTACTCACTTCAGGCGGAAGTTGCGGCCGGCGGCGCCAATTTGTTTTATATATATGAAGGAAACCGTCTGCTGCTGTACAAACAGGATGACCGGTTCACCGATCGTAAGGGAATCGTCAACCTAAGTAAGAGCGAGCTCTTAGAGCAGCTTCGCACCCATCCGGAACGGTTCAGCAACAATGTGCTGACGCGTCCGATGATGCAGGAGTCATTGTTCCCGGTACTCTGTACCGTGCTGGGGCAGGGGGAAATTTCCTATTGGGCCATTACGAAGCAGGCTTTCGACATCCTGGGCCTCCGAATGCCGATACTCCTTCCGCGGATGTCTTTCACCTTGGTCGAAGGCGCCCTCCAGAAATACATGGATAAATTCGGCGTGACGTTCCAGGACGTTCAACACCGTTTTGAAGAAGCCCGTCAGCAGTGGCTTTCCAGCCAAGAGGAGTTCCATATCGGGCCGAAATTCAACGAGACGCGCCAAGCCTTTGAACAGCTGTACGAACCGCTGATCCGGGAGCTCGGCACGATTCAGTCTGGTTTGATCCCGCTAAGCGAGAAGAATAAAGGCAAAATTTTGGAGCAAATTTCCTATCTGGAGCGTAAAACCCGCGAGGCGGTGGAGAAGAAGCACGAAGCCGCGCTGCGGCAGTGGGACCGGATCGGCGTTTCCCTGTTTCCGCTGGGCAAGCCGCAGGAGCGGGTGTTTAATATTTTCTACTATTTAAACCGCTACGGCCTCGAATGGATTCACGATTTGATCCGCACCTCGGACCATTTTACGGCGGAGCACCGCATTATCGAGTGTTAATCAATTAGAGGGATAGGGAGGCAATGAGATGAGTTCATCTTCACTGCAAAACAGCGTCGTCAAGGATATGGCGCTGGCACCGGAAGGCCATTTGAAAATCGATTGGGTAGAAGCCCACATGCCGGTGTTAAACGAAATCCGCAAGCAGTTTGAAGCGGAGCAGCCGTTTAAAGGGCTGAAGGTCACCATTTCGCTGCATTTGGAAGCGAAGACGGCATACCTGGCTAAGGTGGTAAAGGCCGGGGGAGCGGATGTCACGATTACAGGCAGCAACCCGCTGTCCACACAAGATGATGTATGTGCGGCGCTCGTGGAAGACGGCGTGACCGTGCTGGCCAAATACAATCCGGATCCGGTGGAGTATAAAGAATTCCTGATCCGGGCGCTGGAGACCAAACCCGACCTCATCATTGATGACGGCGGAGACCTGGTTACGATTCTTCATTCGGAGCGGCCGGACCTGATGGAGACGATCCGCGGGGGTGCGGAAGAGACGACGACAGGCATCATTCGCCTGAAAGCTTTGGAAAAAGACGGGCTGCTGAAGTTTCCGATGGTGGCGGTCAATGACGCATACTGCAAGTATTTGTTCGATAACCGCTACGGTACAGGCCAATCGGTCTTTGATGCGGTCAACCGCACGACGAACCTGGTCGTAGCCGGCAAAACCGTTGTCGTCGTGGGCTACGGCTGGTGCGGCAAAGGAGTGGCGATGCGGGCCAAAGGACTCGGTGCCAAAGTCATCGTCACGGAAGTCGATGCGATCCGCGCGGTGGAAGCGCACATGGACGGCTTTGAAGTGATGCCAATGCTGGAAGCCGCGAAGCACGGTGATTTCTTCGTGACCGTGACGGGCAACCGGGACGTTATTACCGGTGAGCATTACGACGTCATGAAAGACGGGGCGATTCTGTCGAACGCCGGCCACTTCGATGTGGAAGTCAACAAGCCGGAACTGTCCGCAAGGGCGGAAACGGTTCGCACCGTGCGCCGCAACATCGAAGAATACAAGCTGACGGATGGCCGCAAAATCTATCTCCTCGCCGAAGGCCGCCTTGTTAATCTTGGAGCGGGAGACGGGCATCCGGCGGAAATTATGGATATGACGTTCGCCCTGCAGGCGATGTCGCTTAAATATGTGAACGATAATTATCAAAACCTGGACGCTCAGGTGCTGAACGTGCCCCTCGAAATCGACGAGCAGGTGGCGCGCCATAAATTGGCAAGCCTGGGGATTCAGATCGACCGGTTGAGCCAGGAGCAAATCCGGTATTTGGACAGCTGGTCCACCCACGAATAATCGGTAAATTGTGGTTATCCACATGTGGAAAACCCCTTGATTCTTCGCGAATCAGGGGGTTTTTGCTGTGTTTGCCCGCCGGGCGGGGTTGGAATTATCCACAAAAAAACATGTGGATAAGGCAGGATTTTGATTTTATCCGGCGAATCTAGTATCCTTAAGTGGTGGAAAGTGGTGCAAAGTGGGGATTTGGGGTTAAAGGGGTGAGTGACCGGTGTTTATGGGGGAATATCAACACAGCTTAGACGATAAGGGCCGAGTCACCATACCTGCCAAATTCCGCGAGCTGCTTGGCTCCTCCTTTGTGATCACCCGAGGCTTGGACCAATGCCTATTTGTATATCCTATGAATGAATGGCAAATTTTGGAACAAAAGCTGAAATCACTGTCCCTGATGAAATCCGATGCCCGTGCGTTCACCCGGTTTTTTTTCTCGGGTGCGACGGAATGCGAGTGGGATAAACAGGGAAGGGTAAATTTACCGGGCAATCTCCGCCAATACGCAAAGTTGGAGAAAGAATGCGTGGTGCTCGGTGTATCGAGCCGCGTGGAGATTTGGAGCAAGGATACTTGGGAGGAATACTTCCAGCAATCCGAAGAGACGTTTAACGATATTGCTGAGAAGCTGGTTGATTTGAATTTTGATTTGTAGAGAGTTTGGAGGGCTGCAGCTTGTTTCATCACATCACGGTGCTTAAAGAAGAAGCGACAGAAGGGCTGCGCGTGAAGAGGGACGGCATTTATGTCGATTGCACGCTTGGGGGTGCGGGCCACAGTTCCCTGATCGCGTCCAAGCTGGGGGAATACGGAAGGCTGATCGCATTGGACCAGGATGACTGGGCACTCGATAACGCGAAGGAAAGACTGGCCCCATACGCAGACCGCGTATCCCTGGTCAAGACGAATTTCAGGCATCTGGAGGAAACCCTTCGGGAGCTGGCCGTTCCGAGCAAGGACGGCATTCCGCAGGTGGACGGCATTTTGTTCGATCTGGGCGTGTCATCTCCTCAGTTTGACGAAGGGGACCGAGGATTCAGTTACAATTACGATGCACCGCTCGATATGCGGATGGATCAGTCGGCGTCCTTGACGGCCGCCGAAATTGTGAACGAATGGCCTGAGCAGGAAATTGCCCGGATTTTGTTCCAATACGGCGAAGAGAAGTTCTCTAGGCGGATTGCCAGAGTTATCGCCGAGCGCAGAACGCAGAAGACCATTCAAACTACGGGCGAATTGGTCGATATAATTAAAGAAGGCATTCCGGCGGCAGCACGGAGAACGGGCGGCCATCCGGCGAAACGAAGCTTTCAGGCCCTTCGGATCGCTGTGAACGATGAGCTCGGCGCATTTGAAGAAGCGCTGCATCAGGCGGTTCGCTGTCTTGCTCCAGGCGGAAGAGTATCGGTGATCACGTTTCATTCGCTGGAGGACCGGATTTGCAAGCAAATTTTGAACAGCTACGTAGGCAAATGCACCTGCCCACCGGACTTTCCGATGTGTGTGTGCGGCGGGAAGGGTGAAATGAAACTAGTCAACCGCAAGCCGATCGTGCCGGGTGAAGAGGAACTTGCACAGAACCCGCGTGCGCGTTCAGCCAAGCTGAGAGTTGCTGAGAAAATATAAACTAACGCTTCTGACCCTCGATTCATATTTTTGAAGGCAAGGATTCATGTTCAGGGCGTAAAGACTAAGACAAAGGGGAATCAGACATGGCCTATACGCGTGGTAACCTGGCAGTAAAGGAGAAAGCCGCTGAACGAACGTCTCCCGGGTACCGGGAGAAGACGAAAGTCGTTACTCGCCGTACATATCTGCCGATCAAGGAAAAGCTGCTCTATTTGCTGACGGTTGGAATCTGCGTCATGGTGGCAAGCCTGATCATCTGGCAAAACGCCAACATTTACGACCTGAACAAGCAAGGGCAGAAGGTCGACAAGAATGTTAAACAAATGAACGTGACCATTAAAGAGCTTAAGGCCGAGAAGCAGCGCCTTGAAGTCGGAATCCGCGACAAGGCGATCCAGCTTGGTTTCCAAGAGCCGGGCAAGGATGCGCTTACCGTTCCGCGTTCTAATACGACGGGCAAAGACAACGCCGGAACGGGGTCGGAAACCGCAAAAAAATAGAGCTTGTGAGGGTTGAGTATGATTAAAAGAATAAAACTTCGCACACTGCTCCTAGGAGGATTCATCACCCTCCTTTTTGTTGTTCTGTTGATTCGGGTATTTGCACTGCAGGTTGTCAATGGTGATGATTGGCATGAGCGTGCGGTGGCCCAATGGACGAAAACAGTCCCGATTCCGGCATCCCGCGGCACGATCACGGATCGGAATGGCGATATTCTCGCATCTGACGTTCCGGCCTATACCGTTATCGTCAATCCGGCCGTCATCCACGAAAACGGGTTGGAGAACGAAATTATCGAAGGTCTGCACAAGATTTTGGGCAAGGATGAAAGCGAACTTAAGGCACTTGTGACAGCCAAAGACAAAGATGGAAAATATCGCACCAACCGGGAGGTCCGGAACGAAGGGTGGAAAATTGACGAAAAGAAGAAGGGCCAGATCGATGAATTCAACAAACAGCTGAAGGCGGAGCTCAAGAAAGAGAAAAAGGTTCTTGAAACTGGGCTAGGCATGATCAAGGAGCAAAAACGGTATTATCCGAAAGGAACGCTGGCGGCTCATATATTGGGATGGACAGACCGTGACGGACAGGCCATCGCCGGTCTTGAGGCATACAAAGATGATGTTCTTAAAGGCACCTCCGGGGAGATGAAATACGAAAGCGACCGGCAGGGGGACCAGCTTCCTGAACCCAATATGGTGTACAAGCCGGCTGTCAATGGTAAAAATTTAAAGCTGACGATCGATGATACGATCCAGTATTATATCGAAGACGCGATGAAAGAGACGTATGAAGAATACAAGCCGATCAGCATGACCGTCATCGCGGCCGATCCGAAGACGATGGAGATTCTCGGGATGGCCAACCTGCCAACCTTTAATCCGAATACGTATTGGAACACGGATAATCAGAAGGACTTTTTCAACTATGCCGTCAAGGCCACGTATGAACCGGGATCGACGTTCAAGATCGTGACACTCGCGGGGGCGGTGCAGGAGAAGCTGTTTAACCCGAACGCCATGTACCAGTCCGGACAAATCCAGGTTAAAGGGACTCATACGTACCTTCATGATATCAACCGTTCGGGTTGGGGGCCGATCACGTTCCTGGAGGGCGTGAAGCGGTCAAGTAACGTCGCCTTCGTCAAGCTGGGTTCGGAAATGCTCGGAAAAGAGCGCCTGCTGAAATATATCAAGGATTTTGGTTTCGGTCAGAAGACAGGCATTGAGCTGCCTGGCGAAGTCTCCACCACGATCAATCTGCCGGGTCCGGTTGAAGTGGCTACCGCTTCTTACGGCCACGGCGTATCCGTGACGCCGATCCAGCAGTTGGCGGCGATCAGTGCGGTGGCGAACGGCGGTAAATTGAAGACGCCGCACATCATCAAAGAGATTACCGATCCGGATACTGGAAAAGTCATTGACTCTCCAGATACGAGCAAGGTCGTCCGCCAGGTCATCACTCCGGAAGCTTCCAAGGAAACGAGCAGCTACCTGGAGCAAGTCGTGGCGGACCAGGTAAAAGGTACCGGGCGTAACGCCTACATCGACGGATACCGGGTTGCAGGTAAAACCGGTACCGCGGTGAAATACGGGTCCGACGGCAAGCCGGATTATACGAAATCCGTCGTTTCCTTTATCGGCTTTGCGCCGGTGAACGATCCGAAAATCGCCCTCATCGTCATCGTGGACCAGCCGAACGATCCGGAAGCCGGCGGCGGCAAGGTGGCGGCTCCGATATTCAAGAAAATCATGTCCCAGGCCCTGCCGTATATGGGCGTGCCGAAGACGTATACCAAGAAGACGTCGGACGGCAAAACGACGGTGGAACGCTCAGCGGCTCCGACGCTGACGAAGCTGGCCGTGAAGGACGCGAAACAGAAGTTGCTGAACGCAGGCATCGACTTCGAAACGATCGGCAAGGGCGCCTCGGTCATCCGGCAGTTCCCGGCCGCGGGAACGGCGATGAGTCCGGGGCAGCGGATCTATCTGCTCACGGAAGAAGCTGACAAAATGACCGTACCGGACCTGAAAGGCGAATCGCTGCGCGACGCGCTCGATATTTTGACGCTCCTGAAATGCTCGGTTACCGTCGATGGCGAAGGATACGTCACCGAGCAGCTGGTCACGGACAAGAACGGCAAGCGTTCCGTCCAGCTGACGCTGAAGCCGGTCAAGGACGATAAGACATCGCAGGATACCACTTCCTCCTCCACGGAGGATCAGTCCGGTTCGAAGGATACGTCAGCGGACGATTCGGCCGGCGGCAAGTCCGGTGAAGAAGCCGGCGATAACTGACGAGCGGCAAACAGCTTGTTCTATCCCCTGGTTGTCCCGAATATTCATGATATGAACAGTCATGATGCTGTAGGGAAGCGGGGAGGGATAACAAATGAAGGTTTCTAACGTCACCATGAGGCGAAGGCTGCTGTGGAGCTTGCTGATCCTGAGCCTGTTGTTTGCCGCTCTGGTCGGGAGGCTTGCCTATGTCCAGCTTGGGAAGAGCGGTGAATTATCCGCCAAGGCCGAGGAGAATTGGCGCCGGGAAATTCCGTCCACGGCCAAGAGGGGCGAGATTCAGGACCGCAATGGGACAGCCTTGGCTTATAATATAAGCACGCCGACGATCATGGCGATCCCTGTTCAGATCAAGGAGCCCGAGAAGACGGCGAAGACGCTGGCTCCTCTGCTGGGTATGAGCGAAGACAAAATTATGAAGTCTATTACCAAGAAATCAAGGATTGAACGACTGCAACCCGGTGGACGCAAAATTACGATGGAGCTTGCTCAGAAAATTCGTGATTTAGAGCTGCCGGGTATCGTCGTTGCTGAGGACAATAAGCGGTTTTACCCTTACGGCGACTTGGCCGGGCACATCCTGGGCTTTACGGGTATCGACAACCAGGGCCTGACCGGGATCGAGCAAAGGTATGACAGCAAGCTGCAGGGCATCAACGGCAGCATCTCCTATTTGTCCGATGCGGGCGGCAGGTTGATGCCGGGATCATCCGAGAAATACGAGGAGCCTAGAGACGGCCTCAATCTCCAGCTCACGATCGATAAATCGATTCAATCGATTATGGAGAGGGAGCTGGACCAGGCTATGGTACAGTATCAGGCCCGCGGCGCCTGGTCGATCGCGATGAATCCGAAAACAGGGGAGATTCTGGGAATGGCGAGCCGACCTGGATTTGAACCGGCGAATTATCAGCAATACCCTTCCGAGGTGTATAACCGGAACCTGCCGATCTGGATGACGTACGAGCCCGGTTCGACCTTCAAGATCATCACACTGGCGGCTGCCCTTCAGGAGAAGAAGGTTGATCTCAAGAATGAGCAGTTTTTCGATCCGGGATATATTAAGGTCGGGGGAGCCACCCTCAGATGCTGGAAGCGGGGCGGCCACGGCAGCGAAACGTTCCTGCAGGTCGTGGAGAACTCCTGTAACCCGGGCTTTGTCGTCCTGGGCCAGCGTTTAGGCAAAGATTCGCTGTTTAACTATATCCGCAATTTCGGATTCGGGTCCAAAACGGGCATCGATCTGAACGGGGAAGAGAACGGCATTCTGTTCAAGCCGTCGCGGGTGGGCCCCGTCGAATTGGCTACGACAGCTTTCGGACAAGGGGTGTCCGTGACGCCGATCCAGCAGGTGGCAGCCGTGTCGGCTGCCGTCAATGGGGGCAAGCTGTTTAAGCCCTACGTTGCCAAGGCGTGGATTAATCCAGAGACCGGTGAAACGGTGAGCGAAACGAAGCCGACGCTGGTCAGACAGGTCATTTCGGAGGATACGTCCAAGCAGGTGCGCGAGGCGCTGGAGAGCGTAGTGGCCAAAGGGACGGGCAGACCCGCTTTCATCGACGGCTATCGTGTCGGCGGCAAGACGGGTACCGCCCAGATCGTTGTCAATGGCCGCTACTCCTCCTCGGAGCATATCGTTTCTTTCATCGGCTTTGCACCGGCAGACGATCCGCAAATCGTTGTTTACACCGCAGTGGATAATCCAGCCGGCATTCAATTCGGCGGCGTCGTGGCGGCGCCGATCGTCCAGCACATTCTCGAAGATTCTCTGCATGTACTGAAAGTGCCGGAGCGCAAGGATCAGCTGCCGAAAACTTATAAATACGGTGATACGCCGATCGACACCGTTCCTGACCTGGTCGGAGCGACGGTTGAAGATTTATACGAAGATCTGAACATGAACTTTATGCTGGCCAAATCCGGGACCGGGAACACGGTCATCAGCCAGGCGCCCAAACCGGGCAGCCGTGTGGAGCGTGGATCGACGATCCGGATTTATATGGGGACGGCGGCGGACGTGAAGGATGAGCAAGACGATGCGGACGACCCGCAGGACGGAACCGGCTCAACAGCAGAATGATGCCTCACCCCATAATTGAATGCGGCGATATTCGAGACTAATAGAACTAGAGCGAGGGATCAAGAGATGAAACTAAATGAACTGGCATCAGCATTAACGACGGCAAAAATTACCGGAGACGGCGACATCACGATCACAAACATCCAGGTGGATTCGCGTAAAGTGGCACCGGGGGACCTGTTTATCTGCCTCCCGGGCCACACGGTCGACGGTCATGACTATGCCGGTCAGGCCGCGGAGAAAGGGGCGGCGGCGCTCGTTGTCGAGCGGAAGCTGGACATCGACCTCCCTCAGATCGTGGTCAAGGACTGCCGGTTTGCCATGGCCGTTCTGGCCGATGTGTTTTTCGGTTCGCCAAGCTCCCATATGAAAATGATCGGCGTGACGGGAACCAACGGCAAGACGACCACGACCTACCTCATTGAAAAAATGATGAGTGACCAAGGCGTGAACACCGGCCTGATCGGCACGATCCAGATGCGCTACGGCGGGCGGACCTTCGAGATGTCGGGTACGACGCCGGAAGCGCTGGAGCTTCAGCGTTCGCTGGATGACATGACGGCAAACGGCGTGGAGTGCTGCGTGATGGAAGTTTCCTCCCATGCCTTGGAGCAAGGAAGGGTGAAGGGGACCGACTTCCGTACCGCCATTTTCACCAACCTGACGCAGGACCACCTCGATTATCATAAAACGATGGAGGAATACCGCGCGGCCAAAGGCTTGTTCTTCGCTCGCCTGGGCAACAAATTCGCTCACCAGCCGGAGCAGCGCAAATTTGCCGTTCTGAATGCGGATGATGAAGCATCCTCCTACTTCGCCAAAATTACGGCAGCCGAAGTCATTACATACGGTGTTGAGAACAGTGCGGACGTCCGGGCAACCGGAGTGAAGGTGACGGCGCAGGGAACTTCCTTCCATGTGGACACCTTCCGGGGCAGCGCCGATATCCAGCTGAGAATGGTCGGCAAGTTCAACGTCTACAATGCGCTTGCCGCCATCACCGCAGGCCTGCTGGAAGGCATTGAGCTGGAAAATATCAAGCGCAGCCTTGAATCGGTACCGGGCGTGGCCGGACGGGTCGAATCGGTGGATGCCGGACAGCCTTTTGCCGTCATCGTCGACTACGCGCATACGCCTGACGGTCTGGAGAACGTGCTGAAGACGGTCAACGAATTCGCCGAGGGCCGGGTCATCACCGTGTTTGGCTGCGGCGGAGACCGGGACCGGACCAAACGTCCGATTATGGGCAAAATTGCGGCCAAGTACAGCGACTTCATTTTTGTCACATCCGACAACCCGAGAACCGAAGACCCGGAGCTGATTCTGAAGGACATCGAGCAGGGATTGAAGGATGACAGCGTTCCGCAGGAGCGGTACGAGATGGTCGTGGACCGGCGGACGGCTATACAAAAGGCTATTGAAATGGCAAGCCCTGAGGATGTAGTATTGATTGCGGGGAAAGGTCATGAGACCTATCAAACCATTGGTACGACGAATTACGACTTCGACGATCGTGAAGTTGCCAAGGAAGCGATAAGGGGATTGGATAAGTGATTACGACGACTTTAGGCCAAATGGCCGCCATGTGCGGAGGAACACTCTCGCAAGAACAACACCGGGATCTGCCGATTCAAGGCGTGTTTACCGATTCCCGAAAAATAAAGCAAGGAAGCCTGTTCGTTCCGCTCGTCGGCGAACGTTTCGACGGACACGCGTACGCCGCATCCGTGCTGAAGGATGGGGCGGAGGCGACGCTGTGGCAGCGTGATCGGGGCGAGACGCCTGAGGGACCGGTCATCCTTGTCGATGACACGCTTGCGGCGCTGCAGACTCTGGCCGAGGCCTACTTAGCGGAAGTAGGCTGCCGCGTAGTCGGCATTACGGGCAGCAACGGTAAAACGACGACGAAGGATATGGTGTATACCCTTCTGTCAACGACCTATAAAGTTCATAAAACAGGGGGCAATTTCAATAATCATATTGGACTGCCCTTAACCATTCTGGAGATGCCGACGGATACGGAAATCGCCGTGCTGGAAATGGGAATGAGCGGCCGGCACGAGATCGAACGCCTCTCCGAGATCGCCCGTCCTGACGTGGCGGTCATTACGAATATCGGGGAAGCGCATCTGCTTCAGCTCGGCTCAAGACATGAAATCGCCCGGGCCAAGCTGGAAATCATCAGCGGCATGAAGCCCGGCGGCCTGTTGATTTACCATGGAGACGAACCGCTGATCCCGACGGTGCTGGGCGAAGCCGAAACGGTGAAGCCCGATGGTCTGCAGACCTTTACGTTTGGATTGGACCACAGCAACGACGATTACCCGACAGGCATGATGTTCCACAGCAAGGGGATTATTTTTACGTCATTGCTGCATCCGGAGGAGGGGCTGGATCTGCCGCTGCTCGGCCAGCATAACGTCATTAACTGCCTTGCGGCTTTGGCTGTAGCCCGCCATTTCGGGATTACGGAGGAGAACATCCGAACCGGTCTGGCCGGACTGCATCTAACCGGGATGCGGATCGAGCAAATCGAGGCGCCGAGCGGACTGACCATTCTGAACGACGCCTACAATGCAAGCCCGACTTCCATGAAAGCGGCGATCGATGCGCTTCATAGTCTCAAAGGCTATCATCACAAGGTGGCCGTGCTGGGGGACATGCTGGAGCTTGGGCCGCAGGAGAAGGAGTTCCATGCCGAGATCGGACAGTACGCCGCGGCGGACCGTGTGGATGTGCTGTACACGTACGGACCTCTCTCGCAGGAAACGGCCGAAGCGGCCCGGAAGCTCCGTCCGGATCTGGGCGTGTTTTCTTTTACGGATAAAGCCGAACTGATTCCTCATCTCATCAAACGCGTTCATGCCAGAGATGTGGTGCTCGTAAAGGCATCGCGGGGTATGAAGCTCGAAGAAATTGTGGATGCTCTAGTTAAGGAAAACTTGCAGAAATAGCGCACAGAGGAGGTGAATCCATGGACTATCAACTATTGCTGTTAACGATCGGCGTATCTTTTATTCTCGCAGTGATTGCCGCTCCGCTGCTCATTCCGCTGCTCAGGCGGCTGAAGTTCGGCCAACAGGTCCGCGACGACGGGCCGCAGAGCCACTTGAAGAAGGCCGGAACGCCAACGATGGGCGGGATCGTCATTATTTTGGCCTTTACGCTTGCTTTTCTGAAATTTTCCGTCATTAATACGGACTTTTACGTACTGCTGGTAGCTACGCTTGGCTTCGGCCTCATCGGATTTCTTGACGATTATATTAAAATCGTGTTCAAGCGTTCGCTCGGACTGACGGCGAAACAGAAGCTCGTCGGGCAGCTGCTCTTCGCAGCGATCATGTGTTATCTGCTCATCCAGAACGGCCACAGCACGGCGATCAGCGTGCCGGGAACGTCGTGGTCGTTTGACTGGGGCGGATGGTTCTATTATCCGTTCATCGTCATTATGATGATGGCCGTAACCAACGCGGTCAATTTCACGGACGGGGTCGACGGCCTGCTGTCCGGCGTCAGCGCCATCGCTTTTGCCGCATTCGCCATCGTCGCCATGCAGGCGACTTCGCTGTCGGCCGCCGTTTGTGCCGCTGCAATGATCGGGGCGGTGCTCGGTTTTCTTGTATTTAACGCCCATCCAGCCAAAGTATTCATGGGAGATATGGGGTCGCTCGGCATCGGCGGAGCCATCGGCGGCATCGCCATCGTCACCAAAACCGAGCTGTTGTTTATCGTAATCGGCGGCGTGTTCGTCATCGAAATGCTGTCCGTCGTTCTTCAGGTCGCATCATTCAAGACCCGGGGCAAACGCATCTTTAAAATGAGTCCGATTCACCATCACTTTGAGCTGACCGGATGGTCCGAATGGCGGGTTGTCATCACCTTCTGGGCGGTAGGCATCGTGCTCGCGGGACTTGGACTTTACTTGAACAAGGGGTTGTAGAAGATGAAGCATCCAGATTCGTACAGGGGTAAGGAGATCGTTGTGCTCGGGCTTGCCCGGAGCGGCGTGCAAGTCGCCAAAGTGCTGCATCAAGCCGGTGCGATTGTCACCGTGAATGATCGCAAGGAAAAGGATCAATGTCCCGAAGCCGGGGAACTGGAGACCTTGGGAATCACCGTCATTTGCGGCGGTCATCCTGAGGGGCTGGTTCATCCCGGTATTTCTCTTCTTGTCAAAAATCCGGGGATTCCATATACCGCTTCACCGGTACAGGAGGCGCTGAGCCTAGGGATCGAAGTGGTGACCGAAGTGGAGGTTGCCTATCATATTTGCGAGGCGCCGATTATCGGGATTACCGGCTCCAACGGCAAAACGACCACCACGACGTGGGTGGGCCAAATGCTGGAAGCGGCCGGCATGCGCCCGATCGTGGCCGGCAATATCGGCACGCCGCTTTGCGAAGCGGCTCAGGATGCCGATGCCGGCAACTGGATGGTGACCGAGCTCAGCAGCTTCCAGCTGAAAGGAACGACGGATTTCCGTCCGCGCATCGGCTGTCTGCTGAACCTGACGGAAACCCATCTCGACTATCATGGCAGCTTGGAAGACTATGCTTCTTCCAAAGCGAAAATGTTCGCAAACCAGAAAGAGGAAGATACCGCGGTCCTCAATTGGGATGATTCTTACTGCCGCAGCCTGGTGCCTTATATTAAGGCCAAGCTGCTTCCGTTCTCGACGACGGAGGAACTGCAAGTCGGCGTGTATGTGAGCCCGCCATATATTCCGGATACGGAAGACGATCTTCAGCGCAGCATTGTATACCGCGATTCGGACGGGCGGTCCCAGGTAATCATCCCAGTAAAGGAAATCGGTATTCCCGGCCGGTTTAACGTCGCAAACGCCGCAGCGGCCTGCGCGATCGCGATCGCAGCCGGCGCTGCAGCAGACAAATTGGCCGAACCTTTGGCTTCTTTCCATGGGGTGGAACACCGCTTGGAGTATGTAATGGACGTCGGCGGAGCTGCTTATTACAACAATTCCAAAGCGACGAACGCCAAAGCGACAGGCATGGCGCTCGCCTCGTTCCATCAGCCGGTCGTGCTGATTGCCGGCGGTCTTGACCGCGGATCGGATTACATGGAGCTGATGCCGCTGCTCAGCGAGCACGTTAAGGCAGTCGTGGTGCTTGGCGAAACGGCGGACAAAATCGCGAAGGTAGCCGAAATGGCTGGATTAAAGCACATCCGCAAGGTCGATACTGGTGAGGACGCCGCCTCTGTGCTGCGCTCCGCGGTACAAGAGGCCGCAGCTCTCGCCGAAGAAGGAGACATCGTTTTGCTCTCGCCGGCCTGTGCGAGCTGGGACATGTTTGCCTCATATGAAGAGCGCGGAAGCATTTTTAAAGAGGCGGTGCATAATCTTTAAGTAGGGGGGTGGATAAGCCCCTACTTCCTGGCAAAAGGTGGCCTCCTCATGAACAAGACACGACCGGCGCCGGATCTGTGGCTCCTTCTGTGTATCTTGGGCCTGCTGACGATCGGCATGATCATGGTATACAGCGCAGGCTCCGTACTGGGCTTTCACGATTACGGCGATTCATTCTATTTCGTCAAGCGACAGATGCTGTTTGCCGGACTCGGACTGGTCGCGATGTTTTTTACCGCAAATTTGGACTACCATGTATGGAAAAAATACGCCAAGGCGGGACTGATCATCTGCTTTGGGCTGCTTGTCATCGTCCTGATACCGGGCATCGGCGTTGTACGCGGAGGTGCTCGAAGCTGGCTCGGAATCAGCTCCTTCGGCATTCAGCCCTCCGAATTTATGAAGCTCGGGATGATTCTGTTCCTGTCGAAGTGGCTGAGCAACGAGAACTTTAACATTACGTCGTTCGGCAAAGGGCTGCTGCCGCCCCTCGGTCTGATTGGACTGGCCTTCGGGCTGATCATGATGCAGCCGGATTTGGGGACTGGCACGGTCATGCTGGGCGCCTCGATGATGATCGTTTTTACGGCAGGGGCCAAGCTCAGCCATCTGGGTTTTCTCGGACTTGGCGGGATAGCGGGCTTTGCGGGGCTGATCATCGCCGCGCCATACCGGCTGAAGCGCATCACCGCTTTTCTTGATCCGTGGTCGGATCCGCTCGGTGCCGGTTACCAGATCATCCAGTCGCTGTATGCGATCGGACCCGGCGGACTCGGGGGGCTCGGACTGGGCATGAGCCGGCAGAAATACAGCTACGTACCGGAGCCCCAGACCGATTTTATTTTCTCCATTCTGGCGGAGGAGCTTGGATTTATCGGCGGTCTGATCGTGCTGCTGCTGTTCCTGGTGCTCGTATGGCGGGGGATGCGGGTGGCCATGACGATCCCGGACCGGTTCGGTAGCCTACTGGCCGTGGGCATCATCGGGATGGTCGCCGTCCAGGTCGTCATTAACATCGGCGTCGTCATCGGCATGATGCCGGTCACCGGAATCACGCTCCCGCTGATCAGTTACGGAGGCTCATCGTTAACCCTGATGCTGACTGCACTCGGCATTTTACTTAATCTATCACGTTATGCGAGGTGAATATACATTGCGCGTCGTATTATCCGGCGGCGGCACGGGTGGGCATATCTACCCGGCCGTCGCCGTTGCGAGACAATGTGAAGCGGAAGATCCTGATTCCGAATTTTTATATATTGGCGGTACCCGGGGGCTGGAGAGCAAGCTCGTTCCCCAGGAGAACCTCCCGTTTGAGGCCATCGACATTACGGGGTTTCGCCGTAAGCTATCGATGGACAATGTGAGAACAGTTATGCGTTTTCTGAAGGGCGTCCAAACGTCGAAGAAGATGCTGAAGGAATTTAAGCCGGACGTCGTCATCGGCACCGGCGGCTATGTCTGCGGTCCCGTGGTGTACGCGGCTGCCAAACTCGGCATTCCGAGTATCATTCACGAACAGAACGCCATACCTGGACTGACGAATCAGTTTCTGAGCCGGTACGTCAGCACGGTCGCTGTGAGCTTTGAAGGTTCCGAGGGCGCTTTTCCCAAAGCCAAGCGGGTCATTTACACCGGGAATCCACGCGCGACGACGGTTCAGACGGCGAACCGGGAGAGAGGTTTTGCCACGCTGGGCATTCCTATGAACAGCTCCGTCGTCCTGATCGTGGGCGGCAGCAGAGGAGCCAAGGCCATCAACGACGCCATGATCGAAATGGCGCCGCGACTTGAGAAGCTGAAGCATATCCAGTTCGTTTACGTTACCGGAGAAGCTTATTTTGACCAAACTCGTGAGGATATCAGGAGCCGGCTCGGAAGCCTTCCTAACCATCTTCACGTTTTGCCGTATATTCACAACATGCCGGAAGTGCTTGCGGCGACTTCCCTGATCGTCAACCGGGCCGGGGCCTCGTTCCTGGCGGAGATCACATCGCTCGGGATTCCTTCTATTCTCATTCCTTCCCCGAATGTGACCAATAACCATCAGGTCGCCAACGCAAGACAGCTGGAGAAGGCTGGCGCGGCCAAAGTCATTCTGGAGAAGGAACTGACGGGCAAGCGGCTCTATGAGTCCATTGAGGATATTATGATGAATTACAATTTGCAGCAGGAAATGTCCGCAAGTTCCCAGAGCTTGGGCAAACCGGATTCGGCTAAGGTCATCGTGGAGGAAATGCAGCGTCTGTCGAGGGGCCGGTGAAAGACGTGGGCGATTGTCACACACGCGTTATGTACTACATAAGATACTCTATAATCGTGACAATCACCCATGGAATACCGGCAGGGTTCTGTGATCGGCCGAAATGTACCGGTCAAGAAAACCGCTTCTTTCCCGCTTACGAATAAAGGAGGATGCTTTGCGATGCAGCAGTGGAAGTCCCTACTGTCCGAAGCCCATGTCGGAACGATTCGCTGGAATGAACCCCTGGAGTGCTACACTACCTGGAAAATCGGCGGTCCTGCCGACGCGCTTATCATTCCGGGCAGCGTGGAGCAGCTGGTACAGCTGATTTCCCTGCTTCATACGAATCACATCCCCTGGCTGCAGATCGGCCGCGGCTCCAACCTGCTCATTGCGGACAAAGGCTTTCGCGGCGTCGTGATCAAACTGGGCGGGGAGCTCGATCGCGCCCGTTTTCAGGGAAACCTGGTTACCGCCGGAGGAGGCTTCTCCCTCGTAAAGCTTAGTGTCCTGGCCGGAAAAGAGGGTTTAACGGGCCTCGAGTTTGCGGGAGGGATACCCGGAAGCGTAGGCGGTGCCGTGTTCATGAACGCCGGGGCCCACGGGTCTGATGTGTCACGCATATTCAAGTCCGCTGAGATTGTACTGGATACAGGAGAATTGGTGACTTACACTGCAAAAGAGATGGCCTTTGCCTACCGTCACTCCATCCTTCATGAGCGTAAAGGGATAGTAGCGAAAGCCGTGTTTGAACTGCGGCCGGGAGACCGCAAGCAAATTGCGGAAGCGATGGCCGCCTTCAAAGAATACCGGCGCTGCACCCAACCGCTGCAGATGGCCTGTGCGGGGAGCGTATTCCGAAATCCTCCAGGCGATCATGCCGCAAGGCTGGTGGAACACGCCGGTTTGAAGGGCAAACGGATAGGAGGGGCAGAAGTGTCCATGCAGCACGCCAATTTCATTGTAAACACCGGTCAAGCGACAGCAGAGGACGTGCTCACATTAATGCATCACATTCAGGAGACGATTCAAACTGAATACGGCATTGAACTGATGCCGGAAGTGTATGCGGTTGGTGAGCGGTAAACTCGGAGGTGATACATTGGACAAATTGGTGATTGAGGGTGGCAAAGCCCTATCAGGAACCATACGTATCCATGGAGCAAAAAATGCCGCATTGCCGATTTTGGCAGCAAGCTTGCTGGCCGCAGGCGAAGTTCGGCTGAATAATGTCCCCCGGCTGCTGGACATTGATGTGATGCTGGGCATTCTCGAAAGGATCGGCTGCAAGACGCTGCATGAGCAGGAGACGGTCACCGTGGATACATCGTCCGCCAATTCGTTTCATGTGCCGGAAGATTTAATGGGGCAAATGCGTTCCTCCATATTTCTGATGGGTCCCCTTCTGGCCAGGTTCGGCGAGGTTGCCGTTTATCAGCCGGGCGGATGTGCGATTGGCGAACGGAAAATCGACCTTCATCTGCGGGGACTTCAGGAGCTTGGCGCGGAAATCGAGGAGAGGGATCAGCAGATTATTTGCAGGGCGCGCAAATTAACCGGTGCCGACATCCATTTGGATTTCCCAAGCGTCGGGGCAACCGAAAACATTATGATGGCCGCGGCCACCGCCAGTGGAACGACCACGATCTCGAACGCTGCGCGTGAACCGGAAATTCAGGATTTGGCCAACTTCTTAAACAGGATGGGAGCCAGCATTATCGGAGCGGGTACGGATACGATCACGATTCAAGGGGTTCAGGAGCTGACCCCATGCACTTATGATATCATCCCAGACCGGATCGTGGCCGGAACCGTCATGATTGCCGCGGCGGCAACGCGGGGGAATGTAACCTTGACGCACTGCAATCCCGCGCACTTGTCTTCGCTTATCCACGTACTGAAGCGCGCTGGTGTTCAAATCAGTATTCTCAATGATATAATGAGCGTAAGCTGCATGAGCCGCCCCAAAGCGGTGGAACGGATCGTAACATCACCGTATCCGTCCTTTCCCACCGACTTGCAGTCCCAGGTCATGGTGCTGCTGTCGTTAGCCGACGGTTTCAGCGTCATGAAAGAGACGGTATTTGAAGGCAGGTTCAAGCATGTTGACGAGCTGACCCGTATGGGCGCGGATATTACGATCGACCTGAATAGCGCTTTTATCCGCGGAGTTCAGCGCCTATACGGAGCGACTGTTGAAGCTACTGACCTGCGGGCTGGTGCGGCGCTGGTTATTGCCGGTCTTGCCGCGCAGGGGAAAACGGTGGTGGAGCAGGTACATCATATCGACCGCGGCTATGATCATATCGAAATGCTGTTCCAAAAACTCGGAGCGGACATACACCGGTTTACGCCGGTACCCAAACCGCTTGATTTAGCTAATTAACGCCATGCTTATCCCCTTCGCCAGTTGAAGGGGATAAGAGGCATTTTATGGAGAGTATCCTATGCCTAACGCTCAAATTCCTGTTTTAAAAGAGGACAAGCCCAAAAGAAAAGCCAGCAAAAGAATTATTTGGATCCTGCTGCTGCTATTTATCGTAATCCTAACCGTTCTGTTCTTTCGTTCGACGATGAGTCAGGTCACGGAGGTTCATTTCAAGGGCAATACGTTTACGAACAAGAACGAGCTGCTGAAGGCCAGCGGCCTGCAGATCGGCAGCCAGTTCTTCGGCGTATCGCCATCCAAGGTGGAGAGCAGCCTGCTCAAGGTGAAATCGATCCAAAAGGCGACGGTGGACAAGCAATTTCCGGGCGTAATTAACGTTGCGATCGAAGAGTATCCTACCGTGGCTTACGAGCTTGCGGCGGAGGGGGATTTGCAGGCAATCCTCTCCAGCGGCGCGACGGTCTCGGTAAATAATACCGGAATCGCGGTGGAGAAGCCGATCCTGACGAAGTGGAATGCGTCCGATCCGAACAAAGCCGCGCTGTGCAAGGTGCTGGGCCAAATTCCGAATGAGCTGACTTCGGACATCTCGGAGATCATCCCGTCGCCGACCGAATCTTTCCCGGACCGGATCAAGCTGTATACCCGCTCGCGTTTTGAGGTCGTTACGGCCATCTCACTATTAAAAGACAAGGTCGAGTATCTTAACCAGGTCATTGAAACGGAAGAGCCGGGAGTCATCACGATGCTAGAGGCTGATTCGTACGTTCCTTTCCAACCATCCGGTGATGAAAACGCCAGCCAAAATGCCACTACTCATGAATAGTAAAAAATGCTACAATAATAATTACGGACAAGTATGAAATCTCCCTCTTTTTTCTTCTGATTTTGAAGAGATTCGTAACAAAGATTGGCAATTGAAAAATTTGTAGAAAAAAGAGGGAAAGAATCATGTATGTTGAATATGTAAAGTTGAGTGTCTTTTTACGCAGTTATTTTATAAAAACAGGAGGTGCCACGGTTGAGCAACAATGACATCATTGTTAGTTTGGACATCGGTACATCCAAAGTTCGTGCTATTATTGGGGAAGTTAATAATGGAACCTTTAATATTATTGGAGTTGGATCTGCCGACTCGGAAGGAATTCGTAAGGGTGCAATCGTAGATATTGACCAGACTGTACAATCCATCCGCAGTGCCGTTGACCACGCGGAGCGTATGGTCGGTATTCAAATATCGGAGGTCTATGTCGGCATTTCGGGGAATACTATCGGACTTCAATCAAGCCACGGTGTTGTGGCGGTATCGAATGAGGATCGGGAAATCGGCGAGGAAGACATCGAACGCGTGCTCAAGGCCGCTGAAGTTGTCGCTCTTCCGCCGGACCGGGAAATTATTGATGTAGTTGCCAAACAATACGTTGTAGACGGGCTGGAGGGAATTCATGACCCGCGCGGCATGATCGGTGTCCGCTTGGAAGTGGAAGCCATCATTATTACCGGCGCTAAGACAGCCATACATAATCTTTTGCGCTGTGTGGAGAAGGCAGGACTCAAGATCAAGGATTTGGTCCTGATGTCTTTGGGAGCGGGCCAGTTGGCTCTGTCCAAGGATGAGAAGACGATGGGATCCGTTCTGGTTGACATCGGAGCGGGCTCAACGACCATTGCCGTGTTTGAGGCGGGAAGTATCGCAGCAACATCCTCTCTGCCGATCGGCGGGGAATTCGTAACCAACGATATCGCTTACGGATTACGGACGCTGACCGACCAGGCCGAGAAAGTAAAACTGAAATACGGCTGTGCTTTAATGGCCGACGCCGCTCCGGACGTAACCTTCAAGGTGGTCCGCATCGGAAGCAATGTGGAGAAGGAGTTTACCCAGGAGGATTTGGCGTCCATTGTCGAGCCCCGGGTACAGGAAATTTTTCACCTGATCCGCGAAGAAGTGAAGCGGCTTGGTTACAGCGAGCTGCCTGGAGGTTATATTCTTACAGGCGGAACTGTTTCCATGCCTGGTGTGCTTCAGGTGGCACAGGGCGAGCTGGCGGCTTCGGTCCGAATCGCCGTGCCTGATTATATCGGGGTCAGAGATCCCGGCTATACGAGCGGCGTGGGGGTACTGCACAACGTGATCCGCAACATTCGCGTACGCAGCACCAACAACACGGCGAGTGCCACTACCAGCAATGTGAAGAAAACAGTGAACCGACCGAAAGCGAATCCTGCTACCAACTCGGAATCAGCACAGAATCCGGGTATCATTGAACGGTTGAAGAAAATGTTCAGCGAATTCATCTAAGCAGGTTTTCCATATAACGTGGACGGGCCATCCATGCACAATGAGGGGGAGATGGGGAAATATGTTGGAATTTGATTTTGAAATGGAGAGCATGGCTCAGATTAAAGTAATCGGTGTGGGCGGCGGCGGCAGCAACGCTGTAAACCGGATGATCGAGAATGGCGTGCAGGGCGTGGAATTCATTACGGTGAACACAGACGCCCAAGCATTGCATATGGCCAAATCGGAACATAAACTGCAAGTCGGGGACAAGTTGACCCGTGGATTGGGTGCAGGCGCAAATCCAGAAGTCGGCAAGAAAGCAGCCGAAGAATCCCGCGATTTGATCATGAATACGCTGAAGGGAGCAGACATGGTCTTCGTTACTGCGGGGATGGGCGGAGGGACCGGAACCGGTGCAGCACCCGTCATCGCGGAAATCGCCAAGGAATGCGGCGCGCTGACAGTCGGTGTGGTGACACGGCCGTTTACGTTCGAAGGGCGCAAGCGTTCCACCCAGGCGGAGCTCGGCATCGAAGCGTTGAAAGAAAAGGTCGATACCCTGATCGTCATTCCAAATGACCGCCTGTTGGAAATCGTGGACAAGAAGACCCCGATGCTGGAAGCGTTCCGCGAAGCGGATAACGTGCTTCGCCAAGCCGTTCAGGGCATTTCCGACTTGATCAAGGTTCCGGGTCTGATCAACCTCGACTTTGCAGACGTGAAGACCATTATGACCGAGCGCGGATCAGCGCTGATGGGTATTGGCCTGGCGACAGGCGAGAACCGCGCGTCTGAAGCGGCACGCAAAGCGATTATGAGTCCGCTCCTTGAGACTTCGATTGAGGGAGCGCTCGGCGTTATTATGAATATTACCGGGGGAACCAATTTGTCGCTGTATGAAGTCAACGAAGCGGCAGAGATCGTCACCTCGGCATCCGATCCGGAAGTCAATATGATCTTCGGCGCAATTATTGAAGAGAGCATGAAGGATGAAATCAAGGTAACGGTCATTGCGACCGGATTTGAGAACCGTCCTGTGCAGCAGCCTCAGCTGCGCAAGCAAGGAACACCAGCGCCTTCGGAACCGGCGGAATCGCGCAGCAACACCACGAACAACCTGCGTCCGTTCGGGAATCAGCAGACAAGCAGCGATCAACTGGACATTCCAACGTTCCTGCGGAATCGTTCCCGTCAGAACAATAACGACTAAGGATGGCTAGGCCATTCGTCAAACACCCGCATTTCTTCGGAAATGCGGGTGTTTTTTTGAGTAAAAGGGGAGTTCATTTGAAATTGCACATCGTTCCTGAAAACCTCGGCTTGAACGTGTTCTTCCATCTGTGTAATATACCCCGTCCGAACGTTCCTCTTTGACAGAATTTATAATCTGGCAGTAAACCCGAACCAATCGAATCCGTATAAGAAATCGATGATAGAATGCGAGTGTCGAATCCCATGCCGACTGCGGGTTTGGCTTCTTTTCCTCCGAATCTTCCTCTATAAAAGAACGGAACTCGACAAAAAAAGTTGAGGAACCCCCTCCAATTTTAGACAGACTTTGAACGGTATTGTTTTTATACTAATCACATCTCCCAAAAAATGCTTAAGAGAATATCGGCGGTTCGTTTATGCGTTATGGATTCAATATTCCATAAACATGTCAAGGCGTCAGGCAGGTGATAAGCACTGGTTGTGTATATTGATTTGATATTCATCACGAATCTGCTGATCGACGGTGCGCTGCTCTGGCTTACGGCCTGGATGCGGAAGCTGAAACCCCCGTGGTGGAGATTGATTGTGGCGGCAGTGATCGGTGCCCTGTACGTCGTCATGATGTTTGTGCCGCAGCTCTCGTTTATGTATACCTTTATGGTCAAGCTGGGTTTATCCCTGCTGATGTTATGGATAACTTTCGGATTTGGAAGTCTTCAAAACTATATCCGGAATATGGGGGCCTTTTATATTATCAATTTTGCGGCGGCCGGGGGGATCATCGGAATACATTATTTGCTGCAAAATTCGGGAGAGATTTTTAACGGGATTTGGTTCACGGCTTCCGGCGGCATGTCGTTTGAGCTGAAGATCGGGTTCTGGTTTACCTTCATTGGGGTGTTTGGCATGCTGTTGTGGTTCAAAATGGTTCACTCGACCCGGAAGCAGCTGGAAAGCCGTTCTGTATTTATGGGCGAGGTTACCGTCGAGATCGGCGGCCACCGGGTAACCTGCAGGGGACTGCTGGATACGGGCAATCAGCTGAGCGATCCGCTGACGAGGACGCCGGTGATGGTCATGGAAGCTTCCCTATGGGAGGACCGTCTGCCTCCGGGATGGAGCGAAAGGCTGGCCGATGGAGAACCGGACAAACTGGTGATGGAGCTGGAGACCAAAGATTATGCGTGGCAGGACCGGCTTCGTCTCGTCCCCTACCGGGGGGTAAACCGGAGCGCCTCGTTCATGCTGGCGATCAAGCCCGACGCGGTGGAGATCCGAATCGGCGACGGCGTCTATCATTCCAGAAAGGTGCTCATCGGCCTGGACGGCGGACAGCTGTCTGGCGACCGTTCATACCGGACCATTATTCATCCGAAGCTGGTTGAGAATGATGCCCAGAATCCCAATGCGGAGCCATTGGAAACGGCGGGTAACCTTTGACCACAGGGAAACATCCGAAGTTTACGAAGATCGTTTTCCTGCGGAAGACTAAAGCTTATGCTTACGAAGATCGTTTTCCTTCGGAAAACTAAAGCCTATGCTTACGAAGATCGTTTTCCTTTGGAAAACGTATAGGAGGATCAATTATGCGTGTGAAATGGAGATTGGTGGCGCAGCTGCAGTATTACAGATTCCTGTTTCTCTTGGGACTCAAAAGCGAAGAAATCTATTACATAGGCGGCAGCGAGGCTCTCCCTCCTCCCCTGACACGCGAAGAGGAAGAATATTTGCTTCAGCGGCTGTCCACCGGAGATGCGGCTATACGGGCGATGCTGATCGAGCGCAATTTGCGCCTCGTCGTGTACATCGCACGCAAGTTCGAGAACACGGGCATCAACATCGAAGACCTGGTGTCCATCGGGGCGATCGGTCTGATCAAGGCGGTCAACACGTTTGACCCAGAGAAAAAAATTAAGCTGGCCACGTATGCCTCCCGCTGTATCGAGAACGAAATTTTGATGTATCTGCGGCGGAACAGCAAAATACGGAGCGAGGTCTCCTTTGACGAACCGCTCAATATCGACTGGGATGGGAACGAGCTGCTGCTTTCCGATGTGCTCGGAACCGAGAATGATACGATATACCGGAACATTGAAGAGCAAGTCGACCGCAAGCTTCTGCACAAGGCGCTCGACAAGCTGACAGACCGGGAAAGAACCATTATGGAGCTGCGCTTTGGTCTTCAAGACGGCGAGGAAAAGACGCAAAAGGATGTGGCGGATATGCTCGGCATTTCCCAATCCTACATTTCCAGACTTGAAAAGCGTATCATCAAGCGGCTGCGCAAAGAGTTCAACAAAATGGTTTAGGCAAAATTTTTATCAGGAATAAAATGACCCACCAGGGAGATAATGTACATTAGTTTCTCCTTGGGAGGTATATCATCATGACCCGAAACAAAGTCGAAATCTGCGGTGTGGATACTTCGAAGCTGCCCGTGCTGACCAATGTGGAAATGCGGGAGCTGTTCCATGACTTACAGCAAAACAACGAACGTACAGCCAGAGAAAAGCTGGTGAACGGCAACCTGAGACTGGTGCTCAGCGTCATCCAGCGATTCAACAATCGGGGGGAGTTTGTCGACGATTTGTTTCAGGTGGGCTGTATCGGACTAATGAAGGCCATTGATAATTTTGATTTGTCACAAAATGTGAAATTCTCAACCTATGCGGTGCCAATGATCATCGGGGAGATTCGCAGGTATCTGCGGGACAACAACCCGATCCGCGTATCCCGGTCGCTGCGGGATATTGCGTACAAAGCGCTGCAGGTTCGTGATTCCTTAACGAATCAAAACTCAAGGGAACCGACGATTTTCGAAATTTCGGAAGTGCTGAACGTCCCCAAAGAGGACGTCGTCTTCGCGCTGGATGCCATCCAGGACCCGGTGTCCCTGTTCGAGCCGATCTATCATGACGGCGGCGACCCGATTTACGTGATGGACCAGATCAGCGACGACAAGAACAAGGACGTCTCCTGGATTGAGGAGATCGCGCTGCGTGAAGCGATGCAAAGACTGGGACAGCGAGAGAAAATGATTTTGTCGATGCGTTTCTTCGAAGGCAAAACCCAAATGGAAGTCGCCGACGAAATCGGCATTTCCCAAGCCCAAGTATCACGTCTTGAAAAATCGGCTATCCAGCAAATGCAAAAGCACGTGAAATCGTGAATAGATGAAGTGAAGCAAGACGGTCCGGCGTTACGGGCCGTCTTTTTTTTGTCTGGTTTTGGATTTGAAATGCCGCCCACCTCCAAAGTACTTCCAAATCATCATGATAAGGCTGACTTTGCGTGGGGATTTCGCTTCAAAACATGGGCATTTTGCCCGGCGCCGGCATATATTAATCATATATATTGAACGAGTCTGATGAATAGACTGCTAAAGGAGAGGAACACGTGAATCCAGAACGTTGGGCGGTGGATAGGAACATGAAGATATCCGATTTTCAAACAAAGGATGTCATTAATATCGTGGACGGCAAAAGGCTGGGGCAAATCAGCGATCTGGAGCTCGACCTTCGCCAGGGCCGGATCGAAGCGATCGTCGTTCCAAGCTACAGTAAATTCAGGGGGCTGTTCGGGGGCGGCAGCGACCTGATCATTCCATGGAGCAACATTGTCAAAATCGGATCGGATGTAGTCCTCGTCAAGATGGAGGAACTGCGAACGCTCCAGGACGAGAAGGATTCCGCTGCCTACAGAGAAAGAACGGAGCAGGCCGACCGCCGCGGCTACCGCGATATATAAGGGAAGGGGCCATCCTTGTCAAAGACCCCATTTGGGTTTTATGCAAGCCGTGTCCATGTGGTACACTGGAGGTTGAGGTGATTGAAATTGGAACCGTTCAAGTTAAAAGAGGGCGATTCGCGCCCCTCGTTATTTATGCTGGAGCCGTGGGTTCGTGAATGGAACGGCATCAGCGCCGGATTTACCGGACGGCATGGCGGCGCGGGAAGCGCGCCTTACGATACGCTTAACACCGCCTTTCATGTGGGCGACCGGCCGGAGACGGTGGTGTCCAACCGCTTGATGGTCGCGGAAGAGCTGGGTTTTACACTGGATGACTGGACGTGCGGGGAACAAGTCCACCGGGCGGACATCGCAGTGGTAACGGCCGAGGGCCGCGGACGGGGCAGTCGGAACAGGGAATCGGGATTCCAGGATACGGACGGGCTTCTGACGAACGTGCCTGGGGTACTGTTGACGTCGTTTTATGCGGACTGCGTGCCGCTTTATTTTTACGATCCTGTCCATCAGGCTGTCGGACTGGCTCATGCCGGCTGGAAAGGGACCGTGGCCCGGATTGCCTCGGCCATGGTGGAGAAGATGGGGGAGGTATATGGCAGCCAGCCTGAGGAGATACGCGCCGCGATCGGTCCGTCTATAGGCTCCTGCTGTTACGAGGTAGATGACAAAGTGATGAGTCAAGTGCACGATTTGGCCAGGAATTTCCTGGGTAATGAACAGTACTCCCCTGCCGATTTTTACATCGCCAAACCTGAAGGCAAATCCATGCTGAACTTGAAAGAATTAAATCGACAGATTATGATGAAAGCAGGAATATTGCCGACTCATATCGAATGTACATCATGGTGTACGAGCTGTCGCAACGATTTGTTCTTTTCCTACAGAAAAGACGGCGGAACGACAGGACGCATGGCGAGTTGGATCGGGCTTTTAGAGAAGGGGTGAATCTTCCTTGACATTGGAAGAACGGATTAGAGAAGTCAACATGCGCATCGAGGAAGCCTGCCTTCGCAGCGGTAGATCCACGGAAGACGTCAATGTGATTGCTGTCACCAAATACGTGTCGACAGCCATGACGGGAAGAGTGCTGGACAGCGGTTTGACACATATCGGCGAAAATCGCTGGCAGAACGCCGAGGAGAAATGGAATGCGCTTGGTTCCCGTGGAATCTGGCATTTTATTGGACATCTGCAGACCAACAAAGTCAAAGACGTGGCAGGCAAATTCGAATATATACATTCGCTGGACCGGCTATCATTAGCCAAAGAGCTTGAGAAGGTGGCGTCAGCCCGTAATCTGGAAATTAAAACCTTTGTTCAGGTTAACATTTCTGGAGAAGATACCAAATACGGTTTGAAACCGGAGCAGGCCGTCCCTTTTTTGAAAGAACTTCATCAATTTCCTCATATCAAGGTCGCCGGCTTGATGACCATGGCCCCCTTTGAAGGGGATGCGGAGGATACCCGGCCCGTCTTTCGCGGGCTTCGGGAGCTGAGAGACGACATAAACCGGCAGGCAATTACGCGAGAGCCATTAATCGATCTTTCCATGGGAATGTCCAACGATTTCGAAGTGGCCATTGAAGAAGGAGCCACCTGGATTCGTTTGGGCTCGATTCTAGTAGGTAAACAGGAAGGGGAATGATGAGCGTGATGAACAAGTTTATGTCTTTTTTGGGATTACAAGAGCAGGAGGAAGTCGTAGAACGAGAGCAGCTGCCGGTGGAGGAAGAAGAAGTTGAAACCCCGAGCATTGAAACACGTAGAAATACTAGAACCAACAATGTGGTCAGCATTCACTCCCAGAAAAATGTAAAAGTCATTTTGCATGAGCCGCATTCGTATGACGAAGCTCAGGCCATTGCCGACCATCTGCGCGCGCACCGCACGGTGGTTGTCAATCTGCAGCGGGTCCGTTCGGACCAGGCGCTCCGCATTATCGATTTTCTCAGTGGGACGGTTTATGCCCTAAACGGCGGTATTTCCAAGATCGGCCATAACATCTTTTTGTGCACACCTGATACGGTCGAGATTCAGGGTGCCATTTCGGAGTTGTTATCCGAGGAACATGATTACAACAGAATGAGGTGAGCCAAGTTTGGCCCAAAACATTGATACGATTTTAACGCTGCTCTTTAACATCTACTTCTACATGATCATCATCTATGTTCTTATGTCATGGCTTCCGAACATTCGTGAGAGCTTTATCGGCGAGCTGCTTGGCAAGCTCGTGGAGCCATACCTGTCCCCTTTCCGCAAAATTATCCCGCCGATTTTCGGCATGCTGGATATTTCCCCGATCGTCGCTCTGTTCGTGCTCCAGTTCGCTATGCAGGGATTGCGGTTCATTATTTTTTCACTATTGTTTTAGGTGACTGAGATGAAAATGGACATCTATGAACACTTTCACCCGGATGAACGCGAGTTTGTGGATCGGGCATGGGAATGGGTCGTTCACGCCGGGGAATATCACGAAGTCAAGCTTACCGATTTTTTGGACCCGCGGCAGGCTTTTATTTTGCAGTCGCTGGTGAACCGCCATCCCGACGTTCAGGTGCGCCTGGACGGCGGATATGAGGGAGCGGAGCGCTGCCGGGCGCTGGTGGCTCCCGATTACCGGGATTTAAGCCAAGAGGACATGGGACTCAAGGTGCTCAGCATCTACTCCGGGGATCAAAAATTTTTGTCGCTGGAGCATGGCGATTACATGGGCTCCATTCTGGGACTCGGTGTAAAACGAAGCAAAATCGGAGATATCCATGTGCTTGAGGATGGATGCCATACCGTGGTTTGCGAAGAGATCAGTACGTTTCTCGACATGAACTTAACACAGGTGCACCGGATCCACGTGCTGCGCGAAATTTTGCCGATCGAACAACTGCGGACAAGCCAGGTAGAGCTGGAGCTGCAGGATTTTACGGTCGCTTCTTTGCGTTTGGATGGTATTGCTTCAGATGCCTACCGCATCAGCCGGACCAAAGTGGTGCTCCCTATCCGGGCCGGCCGGTGCCGCGTCAACTGGAAAGTGGTCGAGGATCCTTCCTATCTGTTGAAAGAAGGGGACCTCGTCTCGGTGCAGGGGTTCGGGCGGTTTAAAGTGATCGAGGCGGGTACGATGACGAAAAAAGGACGCCAGCGCGTAAAAATAGGGAAATTTGTGTAGACCTACAGCAGGAATTGTCCTTTTCCTGTCGAAATGATTTATCCAAGAATATTAAAGATATCGTAACTTTTGACCGATACATTTGGGTGAGGCCCATCAGGACCGCTCGTTGACAGGGAAACCTGTACATTTTAGGAGGTGCGCATCAATGCCATTAACACCACTGGATATACATAACAAGGAGTTTGCCCGCCGAATCCGGGGTTACGACGAAGATGAAGTGAACGAGTTTCTCGACCAAGTCATTAAGGATTACGAGAGCGTGATCCGTGAGAACAAGGAACTTCAGGGTCAGCTGGCCTCATTGCAGGAAAGACTCGATCATTTCGTGAACATCGAGGAGACGCTGTCCAAGACGATCATTGTTGCGCAGGAAGCTGCGGATGAAGTGAAGAACAATGCGAAGAAGGAAGCTCAGCTCATCATCAAGGAATCGGAGAAGAATGCTGACCGCATCATTAATGAATCCTTGTCCAAGGCCCGCAAGATCGCCATGGAAGTCGAAGAGCTGAAGAAACAAGCCTCGATTTACCGTACCCGTTTCCGGACGCTGGTGGAAGCCCAGCTCGAGCTGCTCAGCCAGGATGGATGGGAAGCGCTGGAAACCCGGGAGACACGCGAAGCGAACGAAGTATACTAGGCTTCTGCTTGGTTGACTTTTGCGTGAAAAAGGAATATAAATATATTCATATCGGTTTTTTGCAATTGGTTGGGTTCTAGACCTGATACGAAATATGAATTCGATGACGGGATAAGTAAGCTTGGGATTTGTTCCCCAGAGAGTTGGCGTTTGCTGAAAGCCAATGTTCAGACCGAAGCCGAAGATCCTCCCTGAGAAGTGAGGCTGAAACGCAAGTTTGCGTGTGTAAGCCGAACCGGGCCGCCGAACGTTATATCGGCTCCATGCCGGAAGCTTGGCATGGACTGAGGAGTCATTCTTTGAGGAATGTGCTTGCACCTTGCGGTTCAAGGACGATTTTTGAAAGAATGGAATTAGGGTGGTCACGCGAGCAGAAGCCTCGTCCCTTTGGGGATGAGGCTTATTTGTTTTTTTCGGATCCCCCTAAATCCCCCTTATCCTAAGGGGGACCCCAGAGGGTTCTACCCTCTGGACACCCGAAAGTCTCCGAGGACGGAGCTAGTTTGGAGTTTTGATGCGATGGTGGGCGAGATGCCCGGTTCTTCTCCGTCTGCCCCTTTGGGGGACCGCCTTCGGAACCTCTCATGCGAGACGGGTCTTACGAGGCTTCGCACCCGCTCGACCCCGGGGCACATGCGCAGGCTGTGTGCAGGGATTGTGAGGACAATTTGGCGATAGGGGCATTTGTGGACTGGGAATGATGGGAAGTATGTAGAATATCTAATTAAGCCCGCAGCAAGGTAACACCAACGTCAAGCGTGCCCATCTTCACTTTGCGGAGCAAAGGAAGAAGGGCGGCAAGCGTGGATACGCTCAAGCAGAAATAAGCCCGCTCCAAATGATGCGCCACGGAGGTTTCCGGGTGTCCAGAGGGCGGGGCCCTCGGGGTCCCTCTTACGAAGAGGGATTTAGGGAGATGGGAAGGTTCTGGGATTTAGGGAGATGGGAAATCTTTTAAAGATTACGAAAGGTTGGATAATCATGCATAAGGTCGATGTCAAAGAAAAAGCGCGCACGAGAGATCAGCGCATCCTAAAAAAATGGAATGAAGAAGGCACCTTCAAGAAATCCATCGATAACCGTTCGGGCAAGCCGAACTTCGTTTTCTTCGAAGGACCGCCGACAGCTAACGGGGCTCCGCATATCGGGCACGTGCTGGGACGGGTCATCAAGGATTTTGTGCCGCGTTACAAAACGATGAAGGGCTACCGTGTCGTGCGCAAAGCCGGCTGGGACACCCACGGTCTGCCGGTGGAGCTCGGCGTGGAGAAGCAGCTCGGTATTTCCGGCAAGCAGGATATCGAGAAATACGGCATAGAAGAGTTTGTGAAGAAATGTAAGGACAGCGTGTTTGAATATGAGAAGCAGTGGAGAGAGCTGACCGAAGCGATCGGGTACTGGACGGATCTGGATCATCCGTATATCACGCTGGAGAACAACTACATCGAAAGCGTGTGGAACATCCTGTCCACGATTCACGGCAAAGGGCTACTGTACCGCGGACACCGCGTCAGCCCGTACTGCCCTTGCTGCCAGACGACGCTCAGCTCCCACGAAGTGGCGCAGGGCTACGAGGACGTCAAGGATTTGAGCGCCACGGCCAAATTCAAACTGCATGACAGCGGCGATTACGTATTGGCTTGGACGACCACGCCTTGGACGCTCCCGTCCCACGTGGCGCTGGCCATGAATCCGGATATGGAATATGCCCGCGTCCAGCAGGAAGACGGCGTCTACATCGTCGCCAAAAACCTGGTTGAAGACGTGATGAAAGGCGACTATACGGTTTTGTCCACGCACAAAGGTTCCGAATTTGTCGGACAGAGCTACACGCCGCCGTTTACTTACTTCAAGCCGGAAAAAGGCAACATCATCGTCGGCGCATCCTTTGTCACCGATTCGAGCGGTACGGGGATCGTGCACATGGCGCCAGCCCACGGGGAAGACGACTACAAAACCTGCCGGGAAAACGGCATTAGCTTTGTGAGCGTGGTGAACGCCCAGGGACGCTACACCGATGAGGTTACCGACTTCGCCGGACGCTTCGTAAAAGATTGCGATCTGGACATCGTGAAGATGCTGTCGGAAAAAGGAACGCTGTACAGCAAGGAAAAATATGAGCACAGTTATCCGTTCTGCTGGCGCTGTAAGTCTCCGCTTCTCTATTATGCAATGGAGAGCTGGTTTATCGAAACGACAGCTGTCAAGGATCAGCTGATCGCCAACAACAATGGCGTTACCTGGTATCCGGGACATGTCCGCGACGGACGCTTCGGCAAGTTCCTGGAAGAGCTGGTGGACTGGAATATCAGCCGTAACCGCTATTGGGGAACGCCGCTGAACGTTTGGGTCTGCGATTCCTGTAAGGGAGAATTTTCGCCGCACAGCTTTGCGGAGCTGAAGGCGCAGGCGGTCGGCGAAATCAGCGACGATCTGGAGCTGCATAAGCCTTACGTCGATGAAGTCAAAGTGCGCTGTCCGCACTGCGAAGGCGGTGTAATGGAGCGGACGTCTGAAGTGATCGACGTCTGGTTCGACAGCGGCTCGATGCCGTTCGCGCAGCATCACTATCCGTTTGAGAACGTGGAAACTTTCGAAGAGCAGTTCCCTGCGGACATGATCTGCGAAGGGATCGACCAGACCCGCGGCTGGTTCTACAGCTTGCTGGCCGTATCGACCCTGTTTAAAGGCGTTGCGCCTTACAAATCGGTCATCGCCACGGGACATATCCTGGACGAAAACGGCCAGAAAATGTCTAAATCCAAAGGCAACGTCATCGACCCTTGGGATATCATCAACGAATACGGCACCGACGCGTTCCGCTGGGCGCTTCTTTCGGACAGCGCGCCTTGGAACAGCAAACGCTTCTCCAAAGGCATTGTCGGCGAAGCCAAATCCAAAGTGATCGACACGCTGGTCAATACGCATGCGTTCCTGACGCTGTATGCGAACATCGACGGATACAACCCGGCCGAGCATCCGTACCAGCCATCGGAAAACAAGCTGGACCGCTGGATCCTGTCCCGCCTGAACAGCCTGATCCTGCTGGTGGACAAAGCGCTGGAAAGCAACGACTTCCTGAACTCGGCCAAGGCCATCGAAGGATTCGTCGACGAGCTGAGCAACTGGTACATCCGCCGTTCGCGCGACCGCTTCTGGGGCAGCGGACTTGGAGAAGACAAACTGGCCGCTTACGGCACGCTTACACACGTGCTGGTTACGCTGGCCCAACTGATGGCGCCGTATACGCCGCTGCTATCGGAGGATATCTACACGAACCTGACCGGCGGAGAAAGCGTTCATCTGACCGATTATCCGGCTGCCGATGAAGCTCTGATCGATAAGGCGCTTGAGGAAGATATGGAAACCGCCCGCCAGGTCGTCGAGCTCGCCCGCAACGTGCGGAACGAAACGGGAATCAAAACCCGCCAGCCTTTGTCCGAGCTGATTGTGTCTCTAGACCGTGATTTTGATGTGGCCGGTTACGAGGATATCATCAAGGAAGAAATCAATGTGAAGAACATCGTCGTAGAGACGAGCGACAGCGGATTCGTCGACTTTACGCTGAAGATGAACCTGAAGGTCGCCGGCAAGAAATACGGTAAAAATATTGGGTTCCTGCAGGGCTTCCTGAAAGCAATGAGTCCGGAAGATACCCGGAACGTCGTCAATACCGGCAGCCTGAACGTCACATCGCCGGATGGGGAAGAGCTGCAGGTTACTGCAGAAGAACTGCTCGTCGAGAAGCAGGCCAAATCCGGATTCGCATCGGCATCGGGCTATGGCATCACCGTCGCCCTCAATACGGAAATCACGCCTGAACTGGAACAGGAAGGCTGGGTCCGCGAAGTGGTGCGTGCCGTTCAGGACTACCGCAAGAAGCTTGACCTGCCGATCGAAAAACGCGTCACGCTGGTTCTTGATGCAGATGAGGAATTGACGGCAGCCATCCGGGCGTTTGAGCATGTACTCCGGGAAAACGTGCTGGTAAACGAGCTTGGGTTCGACAGTGAAGCCGACATGGAGCGCGTTGATCTCGCCGGCAAAACGCTGGGCATCCGCATCACCGGATAACCTGCCTTTTCATCGCCATTGAATGGCAGTCGCTGCTTTGGCACATAATAGCACAACAAACGAACAAACGAGCCTTCTGGCCCGTGCGAAAATGGAAGACCATTTTCGCGCCGGCTTCGGCTCGTTTGTTGTTCATTGGAACTTATGGATACCGCGCTGATCCGAGAGGAGATTGCAGAGATGGCGAATAAGAAGAGCATGCTTCCCGAATCGGAAGAGGAGAAGCTGAACGTCGTGTACCGCTTGACTGTGCGGATTGCCGAGGAATTGGAGCAGGCCCGGATAGCGGAATATACACAGCTTCTGCACAGACCCATCCGGTTGATTTTGTTGAACCTGCTGTCCGGTGCGGCGCGCGGCGTTGGGGTCGCCATCGGGTTCACCTTTTTTGCCGCAACGATTATTTATGTGCTGCAGGTGCTGGGAGCACTCAATCTTCCGATTATCGGAGATTATATTGCCGATATCGTCCGGATCGTCCAGCGCCAGCTTGAGCTGAAGACGTATTAAATGAACCCTTCGTCCTCTTCGCCGAGTTGGTCCATGCTGACGCCTTCGCCATGGTCCATATACTTCCGGTACTCCTGGTTGCGTACAAACTCGATCTGATTCCCGTAAATGTCGGTGGCGACAAAAGCTTCATATGGCTCTACGCAGCCCTCCAACTCGTCGGAAGCTTCGATTTCGAGCTCGTTGTAGCTGTGGACTTCCCGGTCCTCGGCAAAGGCCGGGCTGGTGGAAGTACCAAAATTTTCAACGATCTGCCATGCGTCCTCGCCATCGAAACCGTTCTGGTCATCGCGTTCGTCCAAGCTCGTCCGGCCAAAAGGAGGCAACAGAAATTCCTCTTCGACCGGGCGGTAATCCGAAACATGCTGCTTGGGCGAATGCTCTTTGCAAAAGGACGTCGTCGGAACGGCTTCCAGCCGCTCGTACGGGATCGGCTTCCCACATTCCTCGCAGATGCCATAGGTTCCCTGCTGGAATCGGTCCAGCGCCATTTCAATGCGGTCCATGTGATGATCGTCATGGTCCTGCAGCGTTAAATCGACTTCCCTGGAGTAAAGCTCGGTAGCCACATCGCCGGGATGGTTGTCGATGTTCGACAGCTCGCCGGTCTGGTCGCGCATGGAATCTTCCAGGCCGTAATGCTCGTTGCTGTCATCCTTTCGGCGGATGGATTCCTGCTGTTCCTTGAGCATATTGTGCAAATGATCCAGCTGTGATTGTGTGAGATGCTGCATGATCAAGCCCCTTTCCGCTTTGGATCAACAAAACGATAAAGACGATTTCTTTTCATATCTAGAATGTGCGGAATAAGCCTGTTTTACAGAAGGAAATTGTTTTCGCCATTCCCCGTTTATGGACGGTTTCCGGCGCCCTATGCTACAATAAACAAGTCTTTACATGACGTGAAAGGCTGTACGCGGGTCGCGCGGACAGGCCTAATGAATAAGAACGGAGTGACAAATGGCTGTGGTGTACTACTTAATCGCTTTAATCGTGTTTTTGGTGGATCAGGGCGCCAAGTATTTAATTGCCACCCGATTGGAATTGGCAGAGGAAATTCCGGTGATTGGCAACTTTTTTCTGATTACCTCCCATCGGAACACGGGTGCAGCCTTCGGTATTCTTCCCAACCAGCGCTGGTTTTTTATCGTCATAACCATCGTCGTGGTCGTTGCGATTATCTGGTATATGAACCGGGTAAGAAAATCGTCTTCTCGCAAGCTGCTCCCGGTAGCGCTGAGCCTCGTCCTCGGAGGGGCGATCGGCAACTTTCTCGACCGGGCGCTGAACGGCGAAGTGGTGGACTTTTTACAATTCAATTTCGGCAGCTATACGTTTCCGATTTTTAATGTGGCCGACTCCTGCATCGTAATCGGGGTGGCGCTCATTATACTGGATTCGCTGATGGATATGAACCGAACCGAATCGAACAACAAGAGCAATGAAGGGAATGAACCGGTTTGATCGAAGAACAAACATCCGGAGCGGGGGAGTACCCGGAGAGTGCGGATATCAGGGAATGGATCGTAGATCCTGTCCATGCCAAAGAACGCATCGATAAATATATTACGGAATCGTGGGAAGAGGAAATTTCCCGATCCCAGGTCCAGCTCTGGATTGGCGCAGGCCATGTACTTGTGAACGGTCAACCGGTCAAAGCCAACTATAAGCTGTCGGCAGGCGACCGCCTGGAAGTGACCGTCCCGGAACCGGCCGTCGTCGAGATCGCCCCGGAGGATATTCCTCTGAATGTCGCCTTCGAGGACAAGGATGTCATCGTGGTGAACAAACCGCGTGGATTGGTCGTTCATCCGGCTCCTGGGCACGCCTCGGGAACGTTGGTTAATGCGCTGATGTATCACTGTAAGGATTTGTCCGGCATTAACGGGGAGCTGCGTCCGGGTATCGTTCACCGGATCGATAAGGACACATCCGGCTTGATCATGGCCGCAAAGAACGATATGGCCCACGCCTCATTGGCCGCCCAACTGAAAGCCCACAGCGTGAACCGGCGTTATTATGCCCTTGTCCACGGCAATGTCAGCCATGATCAAGGAACGATAGACGCTCCCATCGGGCGCGATGCGGTCGATCGCAAAATGTACACCGTGACGGAGAGGAACAGCAAGCACGCCGTTACCCATTTTACGGTCAAGGAGCGCTTTGGCGATTACACCTTGCTGGAGCTTCAACTCGAAACCGGGCGGACTCACCAAATCCGGGTGCACATGAAGTTTATCGGCCACCCGCTTGTGGGGGATCCGGTATATGGCCGAAGCAAAGGCATCAAAATGAACGGACAGGCACTGCACGCCGGCGTGCTGGGGTTCATCCATCCGGCAAGCGGCGAATACATGGAGTTCTCAGCGCCCATTCCAGGCGATATGGAAGACCTGCTGACATCGCTGCGCAGCCGTTGAAAGTACAAATCATACGATAATTAATCCATGGCATTCTGCCATGGATTCCTTCATATTTAGGGGTGTAGAAATTGAAGTAGGAGATGAATAGAATACATGAGTATCGAACATTACCAGCAAACGTACATTCAGAACAGCTTTGCGAACCGGATCGGCGGTTCCAATTATGGTAAAGACACAGCCATCTATAAATTTGAAAAAATTAAGCGGGCCAAAGCCCAAGCCAAAAAGGACTTCCCGGATGTGGAGCTGATCGACCTTGGCGTAGGCGAGCCGGACGAGATGGCCGACGCCGGCATTGTGGCCAAGCTTGCGGAAGAAGCGGCCAAGCCGGAGAACCGCGGCTATGCGGATAACGGGATTCCTGAATTTAAGGAAGCGGCAGCCCAATACTTGAAGGAAGTCTTTAACGTAGACGGCATCGACCCGCAGACGGAAGTGCTGCACTCCATCGGCTCAAAGCCGGCCCTGGCGATGCTTCCGTCGGTGTTCATCAATCCGGGCGACGTGACCATCATCACCGTGCCGGGTTATCCGGTTCTGGGAACCCACACGAAATACCTCGGCGGGGAAGTGTACACTGTTGAGCTGAAGAAGGAAAACAACTTCCTGCCGGATCTGAAGAGCATTCCGGAAGACATTGCGCGCCGCGCCAAACTGCTTTACCTCAACTATCCGAATAACCCGACGGGTGCAAGTGCCACGGTCGAGTTTTTCACCGAAGTGGTGGAATGGGCGAAGAAGTACAACATCGTCGTCGTACATGACGCACCTTATGCAGCCCTGACTTATGACGGATTGAAGCCGCTGAGCTTCCTGTCGATTCCAGGCGCGAAGGACGTTGGCGTCGAGCTGCACTCGTTGTCCAAATCCTACAACATGACCGGCTGGCGGATCGGCTTTGTTGCCGGTAACCCGCTCGTCGTGAAAGCCTTCGGCGACGTGAAGGACAACAACGATTCCGGCCAGTTTATCGCTATTCAGAAAGCGGCCGCTTACGGTTTGGCCCATCCGGAAATTACGGAGAAGATTGCGGAGAAATATTCCCGCCGCCACGATATGCTGGTAGCCGCGCTGAACGAGCTGGGCTTCCAAGCCGAGAAACCGAAAGGCTCTTTCTTCCTCTATGTGGAAGCGCCTAAGGGCATCAAAGGCGGAGTCCGCTTCAATTCCGGCGAGGACTTCTCCCAATACTTGATCCGTGAGAAGCTGATCTCTACCGTGCCTTGGGATGATGCCGGAAGCTTTGTCCGTTTCTCCGTCACTTTCGAATCCAAAGGACAAGAAGACGAGAAGCGTGTCATCGCTGAAATTAAAAACCGCCTGAGCGACGTGGAATTCGAATTTTAATGGAATGTACAGCAAGATCCGCCCTGACATGCAGGGCGGATCTTTTTTTTTCGCCGCAGCGTTATATCACCTGATGAAGTCCGATAAAGATGAGAATAAGGCCGGCAAGGAGGCTGGCGCTTTTGCCTAGGCGTTCCCCGGCGATTTTTCGGCCGATGAGAGAGCAGAGGCCCACGCTGGCAAAGCTGAAGATGCCTGACAAAATCGACGTTTCCCAAATGCCGATATGGGTAATCCCGGCGTCGAAGCCGCCCGCCAGGTTATTGACCGACAGCGCGATGCCGAGCACGATCGATTCCTTGAAATCGACCGATTTGGACGCGTTAATGTCGGCGGTTTCGGGATTTTGCAGGATCCGGGTGAGCCAGTTCCGCCGGTCTGAATGCCGGGCCAATTGCTCCTGCAGCAGCGGCTGAATGATGACCCAGGTTCCGATCGTCACGAGGATGACCATGCCGACGATATTGCACACGGAGGGCGGCAGCCAGGCGGACAGCACTTTTCCGGAGATCCCGCCGATCCAGGTCAGCAAAAATCCGATAAACGCGATGACGATACCCGCCAATGCCGGTATTTTTATATTTCTTACACCATAGGCCACGCCGACGCCCGCATTATCGAGATTGGCGGCAAGCGCGATGGAAATCGCCGGAATCCAAACAGCCAGATCCATGATGTCAGCTCCTTTAATTGAGGTAATACATCATATGGGGCTGTTGAGAAAAAGTGACGGGGATGGGCCAATTTGTTGAGATATTGTCAACAAGGGTTCGGCAGCGAGTGTGCGTTGTTGACTTAAGCGAAACGAATCCATTTTCAAGGCAGGAAGGGAGTGAGGCTTATGGTCTCAGGGCAGAATCCGGCGTCCCATGCGAAATTGGCAAATATCATAAAGGCGGCACTTAAACAGCAGTCGCTTTCCATGCGCGGCCTTAGCGCGTTGACGGGAATGGATACCGCAACGATATCAAGAATTGTCAACGGAAAACAGCAGGCACGGCTGGAGCATCTGCAGCATTTCGCACTCCACCTGGGCATACCGATGGAGGTACTGTTATCAGCCGCGGGGTATCCGATTGACGGCAGTATGCAGCAGAAGGTTGCAGAACAGGCAGATACAGGTACAGGCAGCGCAGGCACTATGGAGCAGGAACTGCTGCGCGTGTTTGACAGGCTGGGCCTGGATATGCGGGACATCACGGAACGGGTCCGGCAGGAGCTGGCGAAGTACGAAGAATATGCGGAGACCCGGGAAGGCAGCGAGCTGATTACCGATCGGTTTCCGGAGAAGCTTGAACAGCTGCAGAGCGCCGGATTTTATATCCAGCAGCTGAATGATTTGTACGCCCGCTATCATGAACCGGATGTTCCCGCCAATATGAAGACGGTGATCGGGAGCGGCCTGCTCTATTTTGTATTATCCGCCGACATTATCCCGGATTACAGTTTTCCGCTTGGGTATATAGACGATGCGCTGGCAGTGCGGCTGGTACTGGAACGGCTGAAGGAAATGGAAACAAGTCCATGATTTTTGCGGCCAAACATGGTAAAGTGGACATAGCAATAAGGGCGATTGTATTTGACAACAAATGCCCAAAGTGGGAGTTGAGCAGCTCTGTTTAAACATTGGAAATGGGATTCGTATGTCGAACATTTAGGCGAATTGCGCAAGCGCCTTTTTTGGATTTTGGGCGCGTTTTTGGTTTCAATGATCGCGGCGATGTTCGTGGTGGGAGACGTGCTTCACTTCTTGAAGGGCAGGCCGCCGGCCTCGCTGGTCGAATGGAACGCGTTCAGCCCGTGGGAAGGCGTACGCATGTATATGTACATTGCCGCCGCCCTGTCGCTGGTCGTAGCGGTTCCTTTTACGATGCTGCAAATTTGGGCATTTGCCAAAAAGGGACTGCGTAAAAGCGAGCAAAGAGCGGCGCTAAAGTATGTTCCTGCTGCGTTCGTGCTGCTGCTTGTCGGGTTTGCGTTTGCCTATTTTGTCGTGTTCCCGATGGCGTTCCGCTTTACGACGAACATGACCAAAAACCTGGGATTGGTAGAGACGTACGGCATTTCGCAGTACTTTACATTTTTGACCAATATCGTGGTTCCGGTGTCGCTCGCTTTTGAGCTGCCGGTGCTCGTTATGCTGCTGACAAGGCTGCGTGTCATCAACCCGGGACTGCTGGGAAAAATGCGCAAGGTCTCGTACATGGTGCTGGTCTTCATCGCATGCATGATTTCTCCGCCTGAGTTTTTTTCGCATATTTCGGTGTCGGTGCCGTTTATTCTGCTGTACGAAATCAGCGTTCTGATGTCCAAGCTGGTGCACCGCAAGCAAGTAAAGCTGGATGCGGGTACCAAGGATCGGATGAATTACGGTTCAGCATAAGCGGGTTCGACCCGGCACTTACATATGCTGAAATCATATGGATCGGCTGGTTTATAAAATGGTTTAAAGGAGGGCAATCTACATTATGTTAAGCGATATTGGTTTGCCGGGATTCATTCTGCTGGCCGTGCTTGCGCTGCTGTTATTCGGACCGAACAAGCTGCCCGGATTGGGCCGGTCAGCCGGACGTATGCTGCGGGAATTTAAAAACGAAATGAGCGACATTATGGGGGACTCGCCGCGACAGAAGCGCAGACCGGAGCAGGTGTCTGAGATAGAGCCGGAGCAGCAGCCTCAAGCCGTTCGGACGGAATCTGCCGCATCCCAGCGTTTGCCGGAATAAAATTCCACGGATCGGGAAGGCTAAGCTCGGTTGACAACAGACGATCAGTCTGTCATAATCTTTTGTAGTTGAATGGATTGATCCTGAAGCAACGTAACTTCCGTTCATTCCATCTGAATAAGCACCTTTAAATCAGTCCCGTGAGACTGGCAAGGTAACGTGAACTGAGGTTCACTTCGCGGCAGCATACTGTCTGCTTCAAGCCGCCCAGAGAATCTCTATGTCTATCAGCAAATGCTGATGGCTTCTAACTCCTTGCCTACGGGCAAGGAGTTTTTTGTTATCTTGCTCTCTCAAAGTACCTGAGTAGGCATTGCAACAAAACCTCATTTTATGGGGAATCCACGGGTCTGGCAAACAAATCCCTTTAAGACGGAAGAAGGAGTGTGGAGCATGAGCAACGAGGTGCATGTCATTATGGATGAAACGGCGATCCGCCGTGCACTGACAAGGATTGCACACGAAATACTGGAGAGGAACAAGGGGATTGAAAATTGTGTGTTCATCGGGATCAAAACCCGGGGAGAATTTCTGGCCCAGCGCATCGCCGGCAAAATTCTCGAAATCGAAGGTACCCCGGTTCAATGGGGCGCCGTTGACGTCACCCGGTACCGGGACGACCAGAAAGACAGTGAAGCTTCCCTGACAGAAGCCAACATCGGCTTGGATAAATTCGATATTCATGATAAAAAAGTGATTTTGTTCGACGACGTGCTGTATACGGGCCGGACGATCCGCGCCGCAATGGACGCCCTGATGGACTGCGGACGGCCGCAGATGATTCAGCTGGCAGTACTGGCGGACCGGGGACACCGGGAGCTGCCGATCCGGCCGGATTATATCGGCAAGAACGTTCCGACGGCAAGGTCCGAGCAAATTGAAGTCGCCCTCACGGAAACAGACGGCAAGGACGAAGTGACGATTATTCAAAACCGGGAGGAGAAATAACATGCTGACGATGACGCAGCTGAAGGACCGGAGCTTGCTCGGACTGAAGGATCTGGGCCGCGACGAGATCGAATCGATCCTGAACCGGGCCGCGTATTGGGAAGCCCAGCAAGAAAAGCTGGTACCGGTTCTGGCCTCCAAGTTCGTGGCCAACATGTTCTTTGAAAACAGCACGCGGACGCGCTTTTCCTTCGAAATGGCCGAGAAACGCTTAGGCGCACAGGTGCTCAACTTTACGGCGGCAGCCTCAAGCGTGGAAAAGGGCGAATCGATATACGACACCGTAAGAACGCTGGAATCGATGGGGATCGACGCAGGTGTCATCCGGCTGAAGCCGGCTGGGGTGCTGCAGGAGCTGTCCAGCAAAATCTCGGTTCCGCTCATCAATGCAGGGGACGGTAATAATGAGCATCCGACGCAGGCGCTGCTCGACCTGTACACGATGAAGAAACGGTTCGGCAGCCTTCAGGGCCTGACGGTGTCGATCATCGGGGACATTCTGCACAGCAGGGTGGCCCGGTCGGACCTATGGGCGCTGCGCAAGTTCGGGGCCGAAGTCAAATTCTGCGCGCCGCACAACATGACGGCACCGGAGCTTGAGCCGTTTGCCAAATTCGTTACGATGGAAGAGGCGCTCCGCTCGGACGTGGTCATGATGCTGAGGGTTCAGCTTGAGCGCCATGCGACCGGCATGCTGAAATCGGCGGAGGAATACAGAGCGCAGTACGGTTTGACGGAGGAGCGGGCTTCCAAATTGTCCAAGCATACATTGATTATGCACCCTGCTCCGGTTAACCGGAACGTGGAGATCGACGATGCGGTCGTCGAGAGCGAACAGTCGGCGATCTTCCCGCAAATGAGCAACGGCGTTCCGATCCGCATGGCTGTCATGGAACGGGCGATGAAATAATCAAGGTCTATATAGGCTTGAACGAATTTTATTAATAAATATACACAAAAGTGAATTAATATTATACAATAGATTGGAAGCCACTGTGCCAATCAACGACCGGAGGTACTCATGATACAAATCATAACGAACGCAAGCGTACTGAACGAACAAGGGAAACAGGTAAGCAAGCATATCGTCATCGAGGACGGCATCATTAAAACTTTGGTGGAACCGGATGCCGGCTGGAGCGCTCCCGAAGGGGCGGAAGTGACGGACGCTGCCGGCAAACTGGTTACGCCGGGCTTGATCGATATGCATGTCCATCTGCGTGAACCCGGATTTGAACATAAGGAAACGATCGAGACTGGCAGCCGCTCGGCAGCCAATGGCGGCTTTACGACCATCGCCTGCATGCCGAACACGAAGCCGGTAACCGACAATCCGGACACGGTCCGGCTGGTGCTGGAGAAAGCCCGTGAGGCTGGAATCGTGAAGGTGCTGCCTTATGCCGCGATTACAGTGCGGGAGCTCGGACGGGAGCTGACGGATTTTGCGGCGCTCAAAGAGGCGGGAGCGGTCGGCTTCACCGACGACGGCGTCGGCGTACAGAACGCTAAGATGATGAAAGACGCCATGTACCGGGCAAAAGAGCTGAACATGCCGGTGATCGCGCACTGTGAAGAGAATTCCCTGGTCGAGGGGGGATCCGTGACGGAAGGCAAGTTTGCCGAGCAGCACGGACTGATCGGCATCCCGAACGAGTCGGAAGCGATTCATGTGGGGCGCGACATCCTGCTGGCGGAAGCGACGGGCGTGCACTACCATGTGTGCCATGTCAGCACGGAGCAGTCGGTTCGGCTGATCCGCCAGGCCAAAGAAGTCGGCATTCATGTCACCGCTGAGGTGTGCCCGCACCATCTGCTGCTGTCGGATGAAGACATTCCGGGGCTTGACGCCAACTGGAAAATGAATCCGCCGCTGCGCTCGCCGCGGGACGTGGAAGCCTGCATCGATGGGCTGCTGGACGGAACGCTCGACATCATCGTGACCGACCATGCGCCGCATGCGGCTGAAGAGAAAGCCAAAGGCATGGAAATGGCACCGTTTGGCATCGTAGGCTTCGAGACGGCCTTCCCGCTCTTGTATACCAAATTCGTGGCGACAGGCAAATGGGATCTGGGCATGCTGGTCGAGCGAATGACCTCCGAACCGGCCCGGGTGTTCGGTTTGAACACCGGACGGCTTGAGGAAGGCGCTCCCGCCGACCTGGCGATGATTGATCTGGAGACCGAAAAAGCAGTGAATCCGGAAGAGTTTGCCTCGAAGGGACGGAATACGCCGTTTACCGGGTGGAAGCTGAAGGGCTGGCCGGTAAAAACCTGGGTGGACGGCAAAGTGGTGTTTGAAGCCTAAGACCGGATATGCCGGTCCGGATCGCTTTAATAAAAGAAGAAACAGATATAGATAGAATGAACTAAAGAAATGAAATTTTATAGGGCGTAAATCTTTAGTTCAATCAATACAGAATACTAACTTTACGTAATTTGACAGAGGAGTGAGTGGGATGCAGGCAAGATTGCTGTTGGAGGACGGAACGCTGTTTACAGGCAGTGCTTTCGGAGCAGAAGGTGAAACGACGGGCGAAGTCGTGTTTAATACAGGGATTACGGGATACCAGGAGGTGCTGTCGGACCCGTCGTACTGCGGGCAAATCGTAACGATGACGTTCCCGCTGATCGGCAACTACGGCATTACGCGCGACGATTTTGAGTCGGTTGCGCCGTATGTGCACGGTTTTGTCGTACGACGCCACGAAACGGTGCCGAGCAACTGGCGCGCCGAATACAGCGTGGATACGCTGCTGAAGGAATACGGCATCGTCGGCATCAGTGACATCGATACACGCATGCTGACCCGTCTCATTCGCAGCCACGGCACGATGAAGGGGATTCTGACGACTTCCGCTCAGTCCGTCGAGGAACTGAGAGAGCGTCTTGCCGCGAGCACGCTGATGACCGATCAGGTAGCGCGCGTGTCCACGAAGCATACTTACAACAGCCCGGGTGCGAGAGAGCGGATCGTGCTCATCGACTACGGCGCCAAGAGCGGTATTTTGCGCGAGCTGACTTCCCGCGGCTGCGACGTGGTAGTCGTTCCGCATGACACGACGGCTGAGGAAATCCGCCGGCTGAATCCGGACGGCATCCAGCTGTCCAACGGGCCGGGGGATCCTAAAGATGTACCGCATGCGATCCAGACGATCAAAGATCTGCTTGGCGAATATCCGATCTTCGGCATCTGCCTGGGTCACCAGCTGTTCGCCCTGGCTTGCGGCGCCGATACGGAGAAGCTGAAATTCGGCCATCGCGGCGGCAACCATCCGGTGAAGGATCTCGCGACCAACCGCTGCTATATTACCTCGCAGAACCATGGCTATACGGTAAAGGATGACTCCGTTGCCGGCACGGAGCTCGAGGTTACACATATCAACAACAACGACAAGACGGTTGAAGGACTCAAGCACAAGAAGTACCCGGCCTTTACCGTACAGTACCATCCGGAAGCGGCCCCTGGCCCTTACGACAACAGCTATTTGTTTGACCAGTTCTTAAAAATGATAGCCGACCATAAACAGCAAAAACCCGCAAAACCGCGCCAAGCGGAACTGGCTGCAGCCGTGAAAGGAGCACGATAATATGCCTATCAATAAACAGCTTAAGAAAATCCTCGTTATCGGTTCTGGACCGATCGTCATCGGCCAGGCGGCTGAGTTCGACTACGCAGGCACGCAGGCATGCGAAGCACTGAAAGAGGAAGGCGTCGAGGTTGTCCTGATCAACAGCAACCCGGCGACCATCATGACCGATACCAACACGGCGGACAAAGTATACATCGAGCCGATCACCCTGGACTTTGTAACACAGGTCATCCGCCAGGAGCGTCCGGACGGACTGCTGCCGACGCTCGGCGGCCAGACCGGCCTCAACATGGCGGTGGAACTGGCGAGAGCCGGCGTGCTTGAGCAGGAAAACGTCAAATTGCTTGGAACCCAGCTCCATTCGATCGAAAAAGCCGAAGACCGCGACCTGTTCCGCGAACTGATGCGCGAGTTGGAACAGCCGGTGCCGGAAAGCACGATCGTCACTTCACTGCAAGAAGCGCTCGACTTCGCCGCGGAGATCGGCTACCCGCTGATCGTCCGTCCGGCGTACACGCTTGGCGGTACGGGCGGCGGCATCTGCGCGACCGAAGAAGAGCTGCGCGAGACGGTGAGCTCCGGCATCCGCTACAGCCCGATCGGCCAGTGTCTGATCGAGAAGAGCATCGCCGGCATGAAGGAAGTCGAATACGAAGTGATGCGCGATGCCAACGACAACTGCATCGTCGTATGTAACATGGAGAACTTTGATCCGGTCGGCGTACACACCGGGGACAGCATCGTCGTGGCTCCGTCCCAGACGCTCTCGGACCGTGAATACCAAATGCTGAGATCGGCGTCGCTGAAAATTATCCGCGCGCTGAACATCGAAGGCGGATGCAACGTGCAGTTCGCCCTGGATCCGCACAGCTACCAGTACTATGTCATCGAGGTAAACCCTCGCGTCAGCCGCTCGTCGGCGCTCGCCTCCAAAGCGACCGGGTACCCGATCGCCAAGATGGCCGCGAAGATCGCCCTCGGCTACACCCTGGACGAAATCGTGAACCCGGTTACCGGGCAGACTTACGCCTGCTTCGAGCCGACGCTGGATTACATCGTCAGCAAAATCCCGCGCTGGCCGTTCGATAAATTCGTGCAGGCGAACCGCAAGCTGGGCACGCAAATGAAAGCGACCGGCGAAGTGATGGCCATCGGCCGCACGTTCGAAGAATCGATCCATAAAGCGATCCGCTCCCTGGAAATCGGAGTGCACCGCTTCTATCTGAAAGGCACCGAGGAGCTGAGCGAGGAAGTACTCCGCGAGCGTCTCGTCAAGGCAGACGACGAGCGGCTCTTCCTGATCGCGGAAGCGTTCCGCCGCGGTTACGAGCTGCAGGACATTCAGGACCTGACCAAGATCGACTGGTGGTTCCTCGATAAAATCCAGGGGCTGATCGCATTCGAAGCGCAGCTTCAGGAAGAAACGCTGTCTTATGATATGTTGTACCAAGCGAAACGCCGCGGCTTTACCGACCGGTCGATTGCCGAGATCCGCAGCCAGAGCACGGCCGGAAGCCTGACCACCGAGGCAGAAGTACGCGAATTCCGCCTCTCGAACGGACTGCGTCCGGTCTATAAAATGGTCGACACCTGCGCGGCTGAATTTGAAGCGACAACGCCTTACTACTACTCGACCTACGAGACGGAGAACGAAGTCACGCCGTCCAATAAGGAGAAAGTGGTCGTGCTGGGCTCCGGACCGATCCGGATCGGCCAAGGCATCGAGTTCGACTACTCGACCGTACACGCCGTGTGGGCCATTCAGAAGGCCGGATACGAAGCGGTCATCATCAACAACAACCCGGAAACGGTATCCACGGACTTTAACACGTCGGATCGCTTGTACTTTGAGCCTCTGTTCTTCGAGGATGTCATGAATGTTATCGAGCAGGAGAAGCCGATCGGCGTCATCGTGCAGTTCGGCGGCCAAACAGCCATCAACCTGGCCGGACCGCTGAGCAGAGCCGGCGTGAACATTCTCGGCACCAGCCTCGAAAGCATCGACGAAGCGGAGGACCGCAAGAAGTTCGAGGCGCTGCTCTCGAGACTTCAAATCGCCCAGCCGAAGGGCAGCACGGTCACATCGGTCGACGAAGCCGTTGAAACGGCCCAATCGCTCGGCTATCCGGTGCTGGTCCGTCCATCCTACGTCCTTGGCGGACGCGCGATGGAAATCGTCTACTCCGATGACGAGCTGTTGAGCTACATGGAGCAGGCTGTGAAGATCAATCCGGAGCATCCGGTCCTGATCGACCGCTACATGCTCGGCAAAGAGGTGGAGGTCGACGCGATCTGCGACGGCGAAACCGTGGTCATCCCGGGCATCATGGAGCATATCGAGCGCGCGGGCGTGCACTCCGGCGACTCCATCGCGGTATATCCTCCGCAGCACTTGGAAGAGCACCTCAAGGAGAAGATCGTGTCTATCACAACGCGGATCGCGAAGGAACTGAAAACGATCGGCCTGGTGAACATCCAGTTCGTCATCTACAACGACGAAGTGTATGTCATCGAGGTGAACCCGCGCTCTTCCCGGACGGTACCGTTCCTGAGCAAAGTAACGACGATTCCGATGGCGAACCTGGCAACGCAGGCGATCCTCGGCCGCAAGCTGAAGGATGCTGGATACCAGGATGGCCTCTGGCCGGAAAGCGACTATGTTTCGGTGAAAGTGCCGGTATTCTCCTTCGCGAAGCTGCGCAGAGTCGAGCCGACGCTCGGACCGGAAATGAAATCGACCGGCGAAGTCATGGGGCGCGACCTGCAGTACGCAAAGGCACTGTACAAAGGCTTGATCGGCGCAGGCATGAAGATTCCTGCATCGGGAGCGATCATCGTCACAGTGGCCGACAAGGATAAGGAAGAAGCCGTGGAGCTCATGAAGGGCTACAAGCGCCTTGGTTACAAGATCTATGCAACCGGAGGCACGGCTCAGGCATTGAACGAAGCTGGATTAAACGTTACGACCGTGCAAAAGCTCAGCGACGGCACACCGAACATCCTGGATTTGATCCGCAATGGCGAAGCACAGTTCGTGTTCAACACCCTGACCAAAGGGAAAACGCCGCAGCGTGACGGATTCCGCATCCGCCGGGAAGCGGTGGAGAACGGCGTGGTCTGCATGACCTCGCTGGATACGGTCAGAGCGCTGATGAATATGCTGGATACGCTGAACTTCTCTTCGCAGGCTATGCCGGCTTTTGCGAACTGAGAAGGGGGCGATTCGAAGCATGAGTGACAAGTTTAAAGAAATGGCGGGCCGCTTGATCGTGGCCCTGGACTACCCGGATGCCGAGGCGGCATCCGCGCTGGTCCGCGAGCTCGAAGGAATTCCCTGCTACTTGAAGGTGGGCATGCAGCTGTATTATGCTGCAGGGCCTGCCTTTGTGCGGGAATTGAAGTCGAAAGGCTATAGCGTATTTCTTGATTTGAAGATGCATGACATACCCAACACGGTAAGGGGTGGCGCAGAGAGCATCACCCGCCTTGGTGTGGACATGTTTAACGTCCATGCCGCCGGGGGCTCGGCGATGATGAAGGCGGCGCTTGATGGAGCCGAATCCGCCCTTGCGGCCGATCCGGGGCTGCGCAAGCCGGTGATCATCGCGGTTACCCAACTGACCAGCACCAGCCAGGAGACGCTCAACAGCGAGATCGGAATTCAAGGCAGTGTCCAAGAAGCGGTGATCCACTACGCCAAGCTGACGCAGGCGGCTGGACTGGGCGGCGTCGTCGCCTCAGCCCAAGAATCGGCGCTGATCCGCGAGGCTTGCGGCCACAAGTTTATTACCGTTACGCCGGGTATCCGGCCTGCGGGCTCCGCAATCGGGGACCAATCCCGTGTCCTGACGCCGGGCGAGGCCATTCGCCAAGGCAGCCATTACATCGTCGTTGGACGCCCGATTACAGCGGTGGAAAACCCGTGTGAAGCTGCCGAACACATTATCAAGGAGATGATCGAAGCTTGACTACCCTAGCAGAAATTCCAGCACGTATCGCATCCCACTTGCTTGAGATCGGAGCGGTCGCGCTCCGGCCGAAACAACCGTTTACTTGGACCTCGGGCATCAAGTCGCCCATCTACTGCGATAACCGTCTGACGATGTCCTATCCGGAAATCCGGGAGCTTATCGCTGAATCGTTCGCCGCGATCATCCGGGCGCAGTATCCGGACGCGGAAGTCATTGCGGGAACGGCGACAGCCGGTATCCCTCATGCGGCATGGGTAGCCCAGAAGCTGAATCTGCCGATGGCCTATATCCGCGATAAGGCGAAGGGGCATGGCAAGGAGAACCTGATCGAGGGCATCATTAAGCCGGGGCAAAAAGTCGTCGTCATCGAAGACTTGATCTCGACCGGCGGCAGCTCGCTCAAAGCGGCAGTGGCCGTGAAAGAAGCGGGTGCCGAGCCGCTATCCGTGCTCGCCATTTTCAGCTATCAGCTCGATAAAGGGGTACAAGCTTTTGCCGAAGCAGGTATTCCGCTGCAAACGTTGTCCAACTACACCGCACTGATGGAGGTTGCCCTGGAGAAGGGAGCCATTCAGCAGGAGGATGTCGAAGCGCTCAAAGCGTGGAGAGAAGACCCGTCTTCCTTTGGCAACTAAGTTGAGCGACGCTTAAGTGAACTTTTCTGAAATGGTTTTATCATGATACAGCAAAGGCAGCCCCCAGGGCTGCCTTTTTAAGTTGTTTACATTGGTTATGGACCATCCCGTCTTCAGCTTTCGATTCATTCGTGATTAGTGGATGGCGTTTTTCTCAAAATTGCCGCCGAGAACATCGGACACATGCTCAATGGCAATAAAGGCTTTGGGATCGATCTCCTGCACGAGCGCCTTCAGCTTCGCCAGCTCGAGCCGGGTGACGACGCAATAGATCACTTGAGTGTCTTCCTTCGAGTAACCGCCTCTGGCGTACATGAAGGTCGTGCTGCGTCCCAGGCGATCCTGGATCGTTTGGGAAATTTCCTCGTATTCGTTCGAAATGATGGTAACCGACTTGGATTCGTTCAAGCCCTCGACCACGATATCCATCACTTTGGAGGCCATATAGTATGTAAATATGGAATACATCGCGGAGTCCCAACCGAAAACGAATCCGGCGACAATGAAAATGAACACGTTCATGATCATGATGATCTGGCCGACCGGCATGCGCAGCTTTTTGGATAACAAAATCGCGACAATTTCGGTTCCGTCCAGCGATCCGCCGTAACGGATGACGAGTCCGACCCCGAGGCCCAGAATAAGCCCGCCGAACAGGACCGCCAATATTTTCTCATTGGTAAAAGGGCTTACGTGATGCAGAAGCTGTGTAGTCACAGACATGACGGCGATGCCGTAAAGGGTGGAGAAAGCAAACGTTTTTCCGATTTGCTTATAGCCCAGAAATAAAAACGGAAGGTTGATAATGAACAGGAAAATACCGAGCGGGAAAGCCGTAACTTTGGATAGGACGATCGAAATCCCGGTGATGCCTCCGTCGATTATTTCATTGGGAACGAGAAATACTTCGAGCGCGACGGCCATGAGAACGGCCCCCACCGTGATGAAAACAAATTTTTTGAGCAGATCCATAAAAGACAGTTTTTTATGCGCTTTTGCCATGGACATTCCCACTTTCTTGAAAATTAAAATGTTAAACAACTTAGTTATCAGTATAAACGATTTTTTCGCTGAGCACAAAGCAATCTCGCTTTTTTTCGAACGTTTTCGACATTTTGCTAGCTGATATTTCTGCTGCTCATGAATGAACCCTGGCGTTTGCGGTAACAATAGGCATCAAAACAGCTCATCTATGAAAGGAAGGCAGCGGCAATGCGATGGGTGTATTTCAGTAAGCTTTACCGGACAAAATTTCAGGCAGGGTGCCTGGCCAAACGACTGGAGCAGGACAGCTGGATTTACGGCTATGAAGAGCCGCGGATCGTTGAAATATTCCGTTCACGGAGAGGCAGATACGGCGTCCGCTTCTTGCCGTGACGTGGCAGGCTTTCAGCGTGTCCTAACGACAATTCCATAAATAAATACTTGACGCAGTGGGTACATATGCTGTATATTAATTCTTGTCGCTATTTGATATGGTTAATGACGCGGGGTGGAGCAGTCCGGTAGCTCGTCGGGCTCATAACCCGAAGGCCGCAGGTTCAAATCCTGCCCCCGCAACCAATTTAACAGCCATTATCTGTACGGTATATACTTGATCAGGGCCCTTAGCTCAGTTGGTTAGAGCGGTCGGCTCATAACCGACTGGTCGGGGGTTCGAGTCCCTCAGGGCCCACCATATAAGCAATCGTAAGCAGCATGCCGGGGTGGCGGAATAGGCAGACGCACAGGACTTAAAATCCTGCGGTAGGTGACTACCGTACCGGTTCGAGCCCGGTCCTCGGCATACAGGCGAACAATCGCAGGAAGCCGGTTCAGTCTTTGACTGAGCCGGCTTTTTTAATCCATGGCCGGTAAGAGCAATGGGAATAAAAGGATTGCCGGTATAGGCAAAACATGCTATATTAATTTTTGTCGTCACAAAAGTGATGGACAAGCCGGGATGGCGGAATTGGCAGACGCACAGGACTTAAAATCCTGCGGTAGGTGACTACCGTACCGGTTCGAGCCCGGTTCTCGGCATTTGGTTGAAACAAGTTGAACAGGGTAAGCTGGTCCGGATCGGGGCCGGCTTATTTTTTTAGCTAAAAGAAGATGGTTGTGCGTGGATAGATGTTTTTCTTTTAAAATAGGTTTATATATTTACGAGAGAGGAGAAATGCTTCATGATATTTAATAATGATTGGGACGAGCAGCTGAAGGAAGAGACCGATAAGGACTATTTTCAGGAACTTCGCTATAAGCTGGCTAGAGAATACAAGCTTCACAAAGTGTACCCGCCGAAAGAGGACCTTTTCAAAGCGCTCAAGCTGACCCCATACCAAGATACCAAAGTGGTGATTTTGGGACAGGACCCTTATCACGGACCCGGGCAGGCCCACGGACTCAGCTTTTCGGTCGAACCCGGCGTGCGGATTCCGCCGTCCCTGGTAAACATTTACAAAGAGCTGCACAGCGATCTGGGAGTGCCGATTCCAAACCATGGGACGCTGGTGCATTGGGCCGAGCAAGGAGTGCTGCTGCTCAATACAGTCCTGACCGTCCGGGATGGAGAGGCAAACTCGCATAAAGGATTAGGATGGGAGCGATTTACCGATGCTGTCATTGAGAAGCTGAATGAGCGGGACAAGCCGGTTGTTTTCATTCTGTGGGGAAGCCATGCGCAGAAAAAAGGAGCTTTTATCAACCGGAAAAAGCATCTGGTGATCCAGTCGGTTCACCCGAGTCCGCTGTCGGTGCACCGTGGATTTTTTGGAAGCAGGCCGTTTTCCAAGGCCAACGCGTTTCTGATATCCCATGGGATCGAACCGGTCGATTGGGCGATTCCTGACAGATAGTCATTTTAAATGCGAAAGGAGGCGAAGGGGCCATGAAGGAATGGATCGGCAGGCGGGTCACCATTATGTGTAATGACAAGCTGCATTCCCGGGTCAAAGGGACGCTTCGCAAGTGGGATGAACATAACGAATATCTCGTGCTCGGTCCACACGACATGAAGCTGCCGTTTGGCGAGGTTTGTACAATCCGGCTCCTTCCCGATGGGAAAAATGCCCCTGACGCCGCGCCTCATTCGGTTGGATATACCCTAAAGCATAAGCGGCAGTATGATAACGCCGTGTTGTTCGGATCTGAGGTCATGATCTGGCGGAATGACCGCCTGGAAGCATACAGGGCCACCCTGAGCTCGCATAATGTGGAGACGCTGACCCTGTCGGACGGCCGCACATTTCGGAAAGCGGAGTGCACGTGCGTCGTCCGGTCATTGCGGGGCATCCTTTGAGTCATCCGCTAAACGCGGTTTTGCTTCATAGCATGTTTATTCTTTCATTTCATCTACCTTTTCCGCCAAAAACAGCGCATACACCCGGACGATAATGATCTTGGCGATCATATAGACGGGGATGGCCAGAATAACACCGACAATCCCGGATACGTCCCCGCCGATCAGCAGCAGGACGATCGCCGTCATCGGGTGAATATCCAGCTGCTTGCCGTAGATAATCGGGGTCAACAAATTATCCTGAATTTGTTGGGAGATGATGATGACGACGAGGGACCATATGGCAACGGACGGCGAGTCGATGAAACCGATGATGACCACCGGAATGGCGGCGATGATCGCTCCGACATAAGGAATCAGGTTCAGCACGATCGATATCAGCGCGAGCAGGAGAGAGTACGGTAGCCCGATAATGAGAAAGCCGATGTACATCAAGACGCCGAGAATGAGGTTCAGCACAACCCTGCCGACGATGAAATTGCTGAGCGCCGTATCGATTTCACGCAGTACTTCCTTACCATCCTTCCGGTATTTCCGCGGCAGCATATGCAAAATTTTAGGCGGAAGCTTGCTGCTCTCTTTCAGCATGTAGTACAGCACGATCGGAACGGTAGCGATAATGACCACGACGTTCGATACGACGGATATAAAATTGGAAATCGAATTCGTAACGGCCATAATCAGCCCATTAAGGTATTCACTCACTCGGGCATAGATTTCCGACTCGCTTGGCAGCGCTTTGCCGAAAAAACTGTTTTTCTGAAGAGCATCAAACTGCTTCTGCAAATCTTCCACGAAATAAGGCGCGTTGTCCGCAAAAGTGATCAGCTGCTCGCGCAGGGTTGGCCATACCAGCACCGAGAACAGGGCGATCAGGCCTACAAACACGAGATAGATCAACAGGATCGATAGCGATCTTTTCCAGCGGTGCTTCTCCAAGTAATTCACAATGGGCCTCAGCAAATAATACATAAAACCGGCCAGCATGACCGGGACCAGGAGCAGCCGGAACAGCAGCACGATCGGATTGAAAATAAATTTTACTTTGGCGCCTAAATAGATAATCAAAAGCGCCGCGATAATTCCCAGACATGTACGAAAATATTTGCTCTGCAGCAACCAAATCCCCCCAGCTCTCATGAACCAGCCTATGAAACGGCCCGTTTCCTCTTTTACAACCCATTAACCAAATGTGAGGAGAATGATTCAGGGAGCTGCTGCCATTGCCCCAGAAGACTTCACAGTTTAGTTTGAACATCCTGGCGTTATATCTGGCCGGGATGTTTTTTTGCGCGTGCGGAAGTTTACCTATTTACATACAGATATTTAACCTGGGAGGGATTGGGTATGAAACAACTCGTGATCGCATTGTTCCGGACGAGGCAGGATGCGGCGCTGGCGATCAGCGCGCTTTGGGAGCGTCGTTTTGACAAAAAGGATGTTTCGCTGCTTGCCCTTGACAAGAGACAGCTATCTATCATATGCCGGGATACCGGCTTGAAAGAACCTGTATCCAGGCATGGCACCAGCGGATTATTCGGCGAAATCCGGGATCTAACCTCCAGCCTGACGATGCGGGATCAAATCACCTGGGCATCGGGACCGGCAGCGGCCAAACTCGGGGGAGCGGAAGTCGGAGGGAAGAATGACGGACTGGTGGTCAGCCTGGTGGGGATCGGGGTCCCTGTACAGGATGCAGAGAACTATGAGAAGCTGCTTATTCAGGGGAACTTTATGGTCATCGTAGAGTGCAGCAAGGAGCGAAGCATCGAGGCGCAGCATGTTCTTGAGGACCATAAATGCGTCGAGACGAAATAATCGATGACGTAATTTCAAAGAAGCCGGAACGTATTTAACGGTAGTTTTTCTTGCGATATAAGGAAGCCCGAGTCTCTGAAGCTTATACTGACTAATATCTAATAAAAAAAGGCGATCGAGTACCGATCCCCTTTCGGTCAATAAATGATTCTGCGGCTTAAGTTGACGGCTGTTCCGTATTTCTTGCTGAGGATCTTGGCTTCTTCGGTGACGTAGGCGAGGATATGCTGCAGCCGCTGGCTGACCGGCCAGATGGTTTCTTTGACTTCTCCGTGAACGATGACGTCAAATACGATCATCCATGAATACCTCCTTATATGCGTGATAAATCCATGATAAAATACAACCATCAGAGAGGAATCAATTTGGATGGAGCGGTTTGTAAACTCTACGGTTTATACTCGCATTACATAAGACGGGTACGATAGGTTGGCAAGGTTTGTGAGAAAACCAGTCGGGAGGTTGAAAGAGTTGGATTCTATTATTAATTTCGCCCACCGGGGCGCATCAGCGGTATGTCCTGAAAATACGATAGCCGCTTTTGCCCGCAGTTTGGAGCTGGGAGCCACGGGGATTGAAACCGATGTTCAGTTGTCCAGGGACGGCCGGCTCATCCTGATTCACGACGAAACACTGTCACGGACCACAAACGGGAGTGGGTGGGTCCAAGATCATGACTTAGAAGAGCTGCGCAAGCTGGATGCCGGAAGCTGGTTCCATCCTGATTTTGCTGAGGAGCGCCTTCCGCTGCTGGAAGAGCTGCTGGAACTGGTTCAGAACACCGGGACCGTCATCAACATCGAGTTGAAAAATACCAAGGTACCGTATGCAGGGCTTGAAGAGAAGGTCATCGACATGGTAAGACGCTATAACATGAGCGAACGGATCGTCATCTCAAGCTTCAATCATTATTCCCTGCTGCTTTGCAAGCAGCTCGCGCCTGAAATTCGTACCGGCATTCTATACATGGAGGGACTGTATGAGCCGTGGGAGTACGCCCGCAGCGTTCAGGCAGATGCCCTGCATGCCTACCATTTTGCGGTCCTGCCTGAATTTGTAGTGGGAGCAAAGGCGGCAGGAAAGGTATACCATCCATGGACGGTCAACGAAGAGAAGGAGATGCAGCGGCTCATCGATGCCGGGGCAGCCGGTATCATCACCGACTACCCGGATAAGCTGGCTGCGCTGCTGAGCGCTTCGGTGCGCTCTTAAAACACAGATAACCCGATGCCAGGGCGGCATCGGGTTATTTTGTGCCCGTAATCGTCTCGAGAACGATGGGGGAACGCGTCAACCCTGGTGGTCTGGCGAATCCCCGCTCGATTTATGCTTACCTTCCTTTACTTCCCGGGATCCTTCTTCCAGGACATCTTCAATCATGTCCGTAGATGACGGCGTTTCATGATCGGGATCCGGAATGGGGTCAACCCCGGGGAAACGATCTTCTTCGTTCGGCTTATTCATCGCGACACGTCCTTCCCGTAAAATCGTCGGTACTTCCATAGTGTGTTCCTTATATGTAAGGATAAACCGTTCTGAGAGGCGATGAACCACTTTTCCTGCGCCGTACGATCCGGATCGTTCATCTTTATATAAAAAATAAAGCTGCCCCGGAAGGGCAGCGAATACTAACGGATATGAATGAGACATGACAAGTGGCCGACTTCGTCCAGCGGAATCCACATGGAACCGTATACAGTCCGCATTTTTAATGTGCCCGGATCTTCTGATTTCTCGGGGATCCCGGTAATAGATTCACCTTCCAAATTTTGAACGAATAAATGGTGGCCGCGGCGGATCGCCATTTCGATTTCCTTTTCCATGAGACTATTCTCCTGTCTCCACAAACGGGTAAGACTTTTGTATCAATAACTATCTTTATCATAAGATAATTTTCGTTTAATGGATAGAGAACAGGTGTTTGATTGGTGGGGATATGGACCTAAAATTTGAATTTCATTTGAACTTTTCCGCTGAAAAAGAAAAAAAGCCCTCCGTCTGGAGGGGCAGAAAAGAAAGCATGTTCTAAATCCGGACATCTAGACGATTTCCTAAATGGGGTACGGCGCTGCTGTCCAGCATTTTGACCAGGGACTGACCGTCCTGTGAGGCTTGATCCTTTGCGATTTTGAGCACCTGGATGCTCACATTTTGGGCAAGCCGGGACTGGCTCATGGCCATCGATAAAGCAGGGATATCCATCATATGCCTCCTCTATGTAAAATGGGTAACATCTATGTTATCGGATTTTCGGTGTGTTTTATAAAATAATGCCGCCCAGGAACCGAGGTTCCTGGGCGGTGATCAGGGGGAACATGCTTGATGTCATCCGAAAGATCCGGAATTAATACATCATGTCTCCACGGAAGTGGTCGCGACAGTGGCAGTCTCTATGGTGGCGCTTTTTGAAGTGGTGGCGATTCTTGTGAATCTTATGGCAGGACACATGTTTTTCTTTGTGGACCTTTTTGATTACAGGCTCCCAGTCGACTTTGATGAAAATGGTTTTCTTGATCTCTTTTTTAAGGACGACCGGTTTTGGTCTGCGTACATGACAGTTACGACGGTGATCATGGTCATGGAAAAATTTACCCATTTGGTTACCCCACCTTTGTTGGAAAATGTGAAACCTGAGATATCGTATGTAACGGTTTCTTTCGCAAACACGGCGAAGGTCCAGATGGGAACAAAATAGATGATCATCTTAACGGTGCTCGGGGGCCAACAACTCTCCAGTATACTGTGAAAATAACAAAAAAACCTTGATCCATAAGAACTCAAGGTTCTTTAATCGATGATCTGCAGTGGGCTCGGACCACTGATCCCAAAGGTGGGCATGCCCGATTCGTCGTTGGATAGCAATAAGGATAGAATCAAAGTTGTTATCTGTTTCATCTTCTAAAGGAGGGACCTCATACTGTGACGCAAGGATTGAGGATCTTGAGAAACGGATCGAGGAGCTGGAGAAACGCATAAATATGAGCGGCAATCAAACGCCGCCAGTATGGGCTCACAAGGCGCTTGAGGCGGCCATGGCCGTAGGCGCTATCAAGACTTCTAACGACAAATCACAGGCAGAGCTGTTGTGCATTCAAATCCTTAACAACCTGGGCCTGTTCGATCGTAGCGTAAAAAACGGATTGATTTGAACCAGGTGGGCGAATGCCAATGAATAGCAAGTAGAACTACGGACTCTAGGTGTCTCGTGAGCAATCCGGAGGCGAGCATAGTCTTCCTGATAAGGACAAGAGTCAGGAATGATGAAGACCCTGTTGATTATGTTTTTTGTTGTATGTAAGAACCAATTATCTATAGGGGCATATAGTATAGTAGCTCATGAAATCTCTTTGATGAATTAAGGTGCAGCCCGCTTTCGAAGCGGGCATTTTCATTAGGGAAAAATTTTAAAATACACAAGCGCCTAAGTGGGGGGGCTATCATGAGCTTCGTCAGAAGTATTGGATATGGGTGCTGCCCTAATAATATAGGTGGTATCTTGGTGCTCTTTATTCTGTTAGTAATTATTTTGAAAGCATTTTGTTCTGTTTGAAAACAAAACAAGGGGCACCCTTAGAGTTAATAAAAAGAACTCCAAGAAGAAAAAAAATCACATATCAGGTGTGTTTACCTATACCAAATAATGGAACATACATATTGTGTTATTAACTTCTGGCAAAGGAGGTACATGTATGAGCGATGGTGTTGTTGGTGGCGTAGGTTACGGATACGGCTTGCATAACAATGTTGGTGCTATCCTTGTGCTTTTTATTCTGTTGGTAATTATCTTGTCGGCATTTTGTTGGAGATAAAGAATGGGAACGAGTAGTGACGAAAACCCTGTTGGCTATCAGCTGGCAGGGTTGTTTTTTTGATTCATTCTAATTTATAGTCCGAAACGTAAAAAATGAGTGTTTGCCCTTGAGAAGTTTGCCCTTCCCAAATGCTCATTTATCCATAAGATATGATGTACTCTTAACTAAAGGAGGGCTTACTCATGAGTGAAGTTGTAGGCGGAGCAGGTTATGGTTATGGTGGTCTTGGTACCAGCACTGCAGCTATCTTAGTCCTATTCATCTTGCTGGTTATCATAACTAAATCTTTCTTTTTCTAAGTGAACATCATTAAACCCTGTCAGCTTGTGCTGGCAGGGTTTAATTGTTTTTGGAGCATTTTGAATAACCTCTGCATATATTGATTTGCCGCCGCGATTACTTGCACTTCTCTATTTACATCCGTCCGAAATATCCCATCCCGTATCTGTAGGATGGGATATTCTAATTATCCTGTAATCATAAATATGTAGAGGGTTTAGCACTCCGCTCATTCGTAGAACTTCAATTATGGCTCATCCTACAAACGTGGAATGAGCCATTATCTATATACCGCTTTGCTCATACCCAATCCTGATTAATTCATATGATACATTGTACGGATGTATGAATAGCTTCATTCCCGTCACGTAAATCGGGAAAACTATGAATCCTGTCGGGCATACGGAATATCTCTTGCCAGTGTCCAATCGCCGGATTCGTTGCCTCCTCGATCAGTTCAAAGTCGATTACTTCGCTATTCTCTTTTATCCTTAACTACACAATGGATTGCCCTCCATCCACATGCAAAACGCTGCCCGTGCTAAATCCGTTACGGATGAGATAGAGCACACTTTCGGCGACATCCTCAGCGGTCCCGATCCGATTTATAGGGAGACCAGAGGCCACATGTTGGAAAAACTGATTGCGGGTAGTAACGTCCATACTGCTGTGAGCTGGTGTGTCGATAGTGCCTGGAGAAACCACGTTGACCCGAATAGGAGAGAGCTCGAGTGCCAGAGCTTGACCCAAAAAGGTAACCGCCGCATTCACCGAGCCGAGAACCACCGTTTCTTTGGCCGGCTTGAATGCTGCCGCTCCCGAAAACAGCGTAACCGAGCCTTCGTTCGATAGCCAAGGCGCTGCATGTTTAACCAACTGGTAGGGACCGAAAAATTTGCTGGCGAATAATTCCTTCACGGTTTGCATCTGGGACTCTTTAAAATCGACCAAGGAAGTTTCTGAAGCGCTAATCACGAGATGATCGAACTGCTTGATCCGCTGTTTGAAAAATTGTTTTACCTGCTGTTCATCCATCATATCCAGAACATAATCCTCTACATTCTCACCATAATGAGCGAAGCGTTCTCGCGCAAGGTCTAGCTTTGTCTGAGATCGTCCAGCAATAACAACCCTAGCCCCTGCTTCAAGTAAGTGACCGGCAGTTGCCAATCCAATACCTGAACTACCTCCAACAATCACGACTTTTTTTTCATGTAGTGTATCCATTTATTATTCCTCCATAGTGTTTGGTCGACCAACCAATAATTATAAAAAATGAAGCATTAAGTGAACGAAAGATACATTTCACTTAATGTTTCATACGCCGCATCCAAATCGAAGCTCTCGTCAGTCAGTTTGCGCAGAGCCAGCCCATCAAACGCGGCGGTCAAAGTAGCTGCGATAGCTTCGTGATTAACGCCTTCTTTTCTGACAAGATGAGTGGAGAGTTCGGCAATTTTTCGTTGTTCTTCCTGTAATAGTGCATTCACATGCGACTTGAGGTTCGAATTATTTAGACCGTTGGAATAAAGTTCGAACCGTAGCCGGTAAAGCTCTAAATCCGCAAATAACCGTTCCTTACCCAACTTTAAAACGTGTTCGATTTGCCGGTTGTCCTTTGCTTGCTGGAGAATTTCATCCCAATCCTGAAGGCATTGGCCCTTAGCTTCCTCCAGCACAGCCAAAATAAGCTCTTCCTTGCTTTTGAAATAATAATGAATCAAGCCTGGTGCGACACCAGCAGCTTGTGCAACACGTTTCATCGAAGTATTTTTAATACCACACTCAATCAACAGATCATGCGTCTTGGCGATAATGAGATCCCGATTATTTAGCGGCTCTGTAATCATACTTTCTCCCTTCTAACATATTTGGTTGACCAACCAAGCATAAAATATTCCTCTATCCTAGTCAAGTCATTATGGCGATGGACAAAGAGCAATTCCCGAGCTATACCGTGTTTCACCCCTTTGTTATATTAACGGAAATGGACTTCCCGTTTAGCTTAATGGGATGTGGCAGTCTTTTTAGTCCAACATTTATTTTCTTTGGACAGTTGGTTTCTAGGGGTACAAACATTTTACCGAGTTGACGACTCTTTTGCTACCATTTAGTGGTTAATCAACATGACTGTTGTAATATCATTACAACATATACGGACGCGCCATTGTGATCCGAAAGTATCGGAAAAAGGCTCGCCTGCATTTTGCGGGGAGCCTTTTACTTTGTTTTTAAGGTAGGGTTCGCTCATCAATTCGTTTAGAATCCTACCTACATCTGTGGTTGGGAATTTATGCACTTTCATAAATTGGGGTTCCGTGTATACCTCTTTGCCCTTACCTAATCCTACCTAATACATAAAATACAATGTACTCTAAATCAAAGGAGGTAGAATGAGATGAGTGAAGTTGTAGGCGGAACAGGTTATGGTCATGGTGGTCTTGGTACCAGTACTGCAGCTATCTTAGTTCTTTTCATATTGCTGGTTATCATAACTGGATCTTTCTTTTTCTAAACAAATAACATGAAAGGTTTAATTTTATTCCTGAATCTTTTTTAAGGGTTTTAAAGTGCTCTTTAAAGTCCTTTTCTCAAAATTTCGTAAACTAGCGGAATCTATCATTACTATCGGTAAACTTCGATCTAGTTCATTGTAGATGGTATAACTGCCGTGACCTGTTGTCCAACGCGTTCATATGATGGTTTGTCAAAGAAAGGGCGATGAGATGGAAGCCTATTATAGCTGCACGCGATACATGAACCGGAGAGTCCGCATTGTTACAAGAGACGGTTGTGTTCACGAAGGAAGAATCGTAAGAGTGGATCGTGATAACGTGTACTTGGAGACAGATCGAAGAGACGGACCTGTAACGACCTCCGCTTTCTTCCCCTTCGGATTCAGGGCACGCAACACCATTTTGACGTTAAGCCTGTTCACGCTGCTCGCGATTGCTCTAATCTAATGTGACGATCTCCTCACTACGAGGAGATTTTTTTGACCCATATAATTTTTCCTTCGGACCAGGACCGTGCTCAATGATTCCAGTTGGCCGGAGCTTGCCGGACCAATCTAGAACAGCAGTAAGCCAGCCAAATTCCTCTTTACGATATCCAGTGATAAATACCTCAGCATACGACCAGTTAATAACCTTTTGCCATGCGTCCGACCGGCGACAAATGTTTGTTTTATACTTTATATATGTACACATTACACCATTTGGGAGTGAACATTATGAAAAATACGATTTGATATCGAGCAAGCCGTAAATTCTTTCATATAGAAGAAAGTTATTTTCATAAAAAGGGATAATGGTGGTAAATTGAGTTTGGTCATCACGCTGTCGAAGCTGGGCGCTTCGATCTGGTCTAATAATGCCGAATGGGGCGGTCAGGGTCGTGTTTCCTAATTCCGAAGTTTTCATTGTTATTGAAGAAAAGCGGTTAAAGGAGAACATCCTAGTTACAACTAATTTTAATGATGCGGATATTGGCGTTTATGAGCTAAGAATATACGTTAATGGAAAGTCTGGGAGGATGGGAAAAGGAAGGCTGCATATGAGTCGTTGGATTACATAATTAAATCGGACAGAGTATATGCCAGTTTTCAGTGACTTTTTAAGTGGACCCCAAATGGCCCCCAACTAAGTAAAAATGTATTTGCTGGTGAACAAAAAGAAAACCCTTGAAGCATAAGGCTTCAAGGGTTTTCTATAGATGATCTGCAGTGGGCTCGAACCACTGACCCCCACCCTGTCAAGATGGTGCTCTCCCAGCTGAGCTAGCAGATCGTATAAATCAGATATCTAATATATTAACAGTGAAGTAGTTAGCTGTCAATCTTTTTTTATTCACGTAAATGGTCTGAACAATTTCTTTGCCGTCCCATGATTAGGAGCACTTCAATCGGGCGAAAACTAAAGTATATCGATACAGAAGGAGTGTTCGCGGTATGCCGAGTAAAGTGCTCGCGGCAGGGTTGTGCCTGCTGCTTGCCGGATGCTCCACCGTGGGTGAGCTTTCGGATGCGCGGGAGCCGATCGAGTCTGACTCCACGATGGCTGATTCGCCGATTATGGTGGATGTGTACGGCAAATCGGTCAGCGAGGATATGTATTCCAAGGGCCCCATTACGCCGCCCTGATTCCCCTAAAAAACATAGGGCCCGTGCTCCGACTGCACTGGCCCTATGTTTTTATTCATCATCCCATTTGCGCGAGTATCCTTTTTGGATGACATAAATGAATGAATAGATCAAGATGGCCGATAGAATGACGATCAGCGCGATGGTCATGCCCATAACAATCCATGGTCTCCCTTCCATAGAGCTCTCATGAGTCAACTATACAGGAAAATCATTTTTTTGTATAATGATTCAGCTATGTCTTTTATCATGATCGCGTGAAAGAGAGGGTAACCGATGCCTGCAGAAATAGTATACGTGACGACCCCCGAGCTGCTGAAGCATGCGCTGGACATCCGCCAGGAGGTATTCGTCAAAGAACAAAACGTACCCGCCGATCTGGAGATCGACGAATACGATGTGATCAGCGAGAATGTTCATCATATTCTCATTCAGGACAAGGATCAGTATGTGGCCACCGGCCGGATCATTTTTTATAACAGCGACACCGCGAAGATGCAGAGAATCGCCGTTCGCCTCGAGCTTCGCAGCCATGGGTTTGGCCGCATCCTGCTGATGGCAATGGAAGAGCGGGCGAGGGAACTCGGGCTGGCCTATTCCATTTTGGACGCGCAGTGCCAGGCTGAACAGTTCTATGCCAAACAGGGCTACGAGGTTATTTCCAAGGAGCCGTTCGATGACGCCGGCATCCCGCATGTCCGCATGAAGAAAACGCTGTAGGCTTCATTTTCGCATAAATCCCTGTTTCTAGGGAATGGTATCCATATGTCACCTTGGTGTATCATCACAACTTAAGGAGTGGATATCGATGGGAAACCCGGGAAGGGAACAATTTATCGCAGTGCAAAAGAACGGTGACGGCGACTTAACGGCTTTTCAAACGTCGTCGGGCCGGGTGCTTGATTACGAGCAGGCGCTGCAGGAAGTGAAGGCTGGCGCTATTGCGGGCGTAAACGTCTTTAAAGGCCGTGACGGGGAGATGTACATCCGCGGGGACGCCGACGGCGATCCATCGAATAATCTCGATAATCTGCCGATCTTCGAATAAGAGGCGCGCTTGGTGTTTTCATAATAAACAGCCGGCTGCAGTAAAGTTTATTCTTTCTGCAGCCGGCTGTTTTCTTTTTTTGCTTATGTTCGGATTCATCCGCAAGGGCTATAGCGAATATACCTGTCCTTGCTCCAGGAAGGACATTTCTCCGGTTTTTCCTACAAATTCGTCTTTGTTATCGGCATAGTGCATCAAGCGGGTCATGCGCCGGACAGGCTCCGGCAGCGAGAGCAGCTCGCTGAGCGTCGTATGCACCTCTCCCGGCCCTTCCAGCTGGCACTCATGGAAGATCGTATCACAGCCGCGATCCCGCACGAGCTTGTCCAGCAGCCTGGGGTCGAACGTCATGTCCGCGCTGTAGAAAATCCGGCCGTTAATATAGAGGGAGAAACTGTCCTTGCCCGGAATGTGGCGGTTCGGTATCAGCTCCAGCTCGATATGCTCCGACAAGCGGCAGGGAACCCCCGGCTGAAGCGTATGTACGTCAAAGGCGTCCTCAAGGCAGGTGATCTCGCCGGGCTGGGACAGACCGCCTTTGAGTGTGTGCTCCCACAGCACCTCACGCAAAGACTCCGCGATATAAAGCTTCATTTTGCGGTGAAACGCATATTTCATTTGGAAGGCAAGCTCCTCCAGACCGCCGACATGATCGCCATGGATATGGGTGATTAGCACGGCATCCAAGTCGTTAAACGTTTTGCCCAGTTGGTGAAGGGCGAGGGGCGCCGTAATTCCGCAGTCGATCAGCAAGGTGAAAGACCCGTCCCCGAGCAGAGCATTATTGTTGAAATACTTTTTGGCAAAGGCGCTGCCTGTCCCCAGCATTTGAAGCTGCAAGCTCATCGGTTTATCCTCCTGTGAAAACCGGCACGCCGAGCATGCCGTTCGTTTTTTCTTCTTTCATTATACACCACAGTTCCCAATTTCCATCTACCCCCATAGTATGCTGTAAACGCGCGAAATGGGGTTTTGTCATGGCGAAGGGAAAAAGCAAAAAACCGGCACCCAAAGGAGAAAAGGTCATCCGCGGCATGAGGCTCGTTACCTCCGACGTATGTGAGGCCTGTAAAACACCCTGTGCCCGGGGAATGGCGTATGCTGCACGGATGAGAGTACCGGGTGCGGTCGGCAAAGGGGTGCCCTGCATTTTAACCAAGAAATAATGACCGAAACAAGGAACTGATTTATGAATCGAGCCCGAGTCCCACCATGTGGGGCTTTTTTTTGCACTCCTGGAATAGATTTCCATTGCCTTGGGGAAAAAATGTGAGTTTTGCCCGCGTTGACAGCGCAACTTGCGTTTGTACTTTTCGTATATACATACAACATCACGATGGAAATGGAGGGAAATGAAGAAGATGAATTGGAAGAAAGTCATGGTATGCGTGTTCGCCTTTTCCCTGATGGGAGGCTCGGTGTTTGCGGATTCAATTACCCAGAAGGTCAGAGTGTGGATGAACGGCAAAGAAATCCAGGACGGCGGTTATATTATCGACGGTAAAACCTATGTCCCCATCCGGGAGTTTGACGGGGTTGTAAAATTTAATTCAGATACGAACAAGGTTGAATTCATTAAGCCAAACGTACATATATTTCTGTTTAATGGAGATACCGTTTTCGGCAATGTCAATAAAGGAAAACTCAAGTTCAACGTATTCTGCCAGGTGGACAGTCTATCGGACGATGTGGCGAGCGTAAAAGTGGCCATTACGGACCCTTCGGGGAAGGTCAAGGATATCCAGTCCCAGGACGTGAGCGGCAGCCAGAAGGATAATTTCTGGTTCCGTACCTACGATTTTACGTATGATTTCAGCAGTGCAGGCAAATATAAAGTGGGGTTCTATATTAAAGCCACCAAGAGCAGCGATTACGTCCTCGTGTCGCAAAAAGTGATTACCGCGCTGAACTGATTTCAAGCGGGAGGATAAATTGACCAGATCATGCGGACGTGATACGATACGGTGGTATGATCCATTCCAACCATAAGTGAGGTTTTTGTAAAAATGAGCGATCACAAGCATGAACACGGTGAAGCCTGCAATCATGATCATGACCATGATCACGAGCATGAGGAATTTGTTCTGACGCTGACAGACGAGAACGGCAAAGACGTGGAAATGGTTCTTGTCGAAACATTCGATGTGGGCGAGAACGTCTATGCACTGCTGCTGGAACGTGAAAATCCTGAAGCGGACGGCATCATCCTTCGCGTCGAGGAAGAAGACGAAGAAATGATGCTTTACAATATTGAAGACGAAGAAGAATGGAACAAGGTGGAAGCCGCTTATAACGAGCTGGTTGCCCAGTTGGACCAAGAGTAATCCGTCAAGGCGAAAGCCCTAAGCAAGAAACCCCCGAACCGCAGCGAAGCGGCATCGGGGGTTTTTTTGGTGCAGGCGGCAAGCAGCCGCACGTATTAGAAAATCGGATCGGTTTCCACAATGACCTTGACGTTTTGGATATACCGGTCTTCCGGTCCTTTTACCGGCAGCCCGACGTCCACATGGTCGACGATGTAGTCGATATTATCCTGAGAGATGACCTCGCCCGGAAGAAGAATGGGGATGCCCGGCGGATACACATAAATGAACTCGGCAATGATGCGTCCGGCCGATTCCTTGAACGGAATGACTTCCGTATCCCCGTAAAAGGCGTCTCTCGGAATGAGGGACAGCTGCGGAATTTCCGGAATTTTAACGACGAGCTCGTTGGCCGTGTTTACATTATAGTAGGTCTGCGCCAGCTCGCGGAGCGCGTTCACCAGGATGGAGATGGTCTCCTCGTTGTCGCCCGGCGTAATAAGGCACAGGATGTTGTACATGTCGCTGAGCTCCACTTCGATATTATACTTCTCGCGGAGCCAGTTTTCGGTCTCGTAACCGGTGATGCCCAGGTGACGGACATGGATGGTCAGCTTGGTCGGATCATAATCGTAAGTCGCTTCCCCGCCAAGGATTTCCTTGCCGAAGCAGTAGAGACCTTCGATTTCGTTGATTTGCTTCCGGGCGGACTGCGCCATGTCGATGGCGCTTTGGGCCATGGCATATCCGTTCAGCGCCAGGTTCCGTCTGGAAGTATCCAGCGAGGCGAGCAAAATATACGAAGTTGACGTCGTGGTCAGCATACTGATGATCGTCTGCACGCGCTGCGGATTGACATAGCCGTTCTTCGTGTTCAGGTTCAGCACGGAGCTCTGCGTCATGGAGCCGCCCAGCTTATGCACGCTCGTCGCGGCCATATCCGCTCCGGCATCCATGGCCGACATCGGCAGCTCCGGATGGAAATGGGTCAGTACGCCGTGGGCTTCGTCCACGAGGACGGGCACATGCCGGCTGTGGGCGAGGTCCACGATTTCCTTCAGATTGGCGGAGACACCGAAGTACGTCGGATTAATGACGAGAACCGCTTTGGCATCCGGATGACGGTCCAGGGCGCGCTGCACGGAGCGCACGGTAATGCCGTGGTCGATCCCCAAATTCTCATCGCGTGCCGGCGAGACGAAGACGGGCTTGGCGCCGGAAAAAATAATCGCGGACATGATCGACTTATGTACGTTCCGGGGAACGATGATTTTGTCGCCGGGAGAGCACATCGTCAGAATCATGGTCATGATCGCGCCGCTGGTTCCCTGTACGCTGAAATACGTGTAATCGGCGCCGAAGGCGTCCGCGGCCAGCGTCTGGGCTTCCTCGATGACGCCGGTCGGCTGGTGAAGGTCGTCCAACGGGGCAATATTGATCAGATCTATAGAGAGGGCGTTATCGCCGATAAATTCTCTGAATTCGGTATCGGTCCCCATTCCCTTTTTGTGGCCGGGAATATGGAACTGAACGGGATTTTTTGCCGCGTGCTGTCTGAGTGCTGTAAATAAAGGGGTACGGCTATGGTCCATGTATGCTGTCACAACCTTTCATCTGTTAAAATTACAAAGCTCAGTATAGCAAATCGGGGGGCGAATGCAAGCAGCTTTTTAACCCTGTGAAAATCTCACCCCCATATGGGGTACACTATTAGTATAGACCATACTGTTGGAAGGATTCGCCCCATACCAAAATAGGGAAGTGGTGAAACGCGTGTCGCAAATGACGGGAGCGGCGGCAGCCCGCCGGCTGATTTCGCCTTTTTTCATCGGGCTGCTTACAATTCTATTTCTTGTGGAGTTTATGAAAGGGTCGCTTCTGGTGGCCATTTTACCGGTTTATATGAAAAATTCGCTCGGTCTTGGCGCCCATACGATCGGTCTCGCCTTTTCGCTTCAATATATCGGGGATAATCTGTTCCGGAGCCCGGCGGGCTGGATCGCTGAACGGCTGGGGTACCGCAGAACGCTGACAGGGGCGCTGGCGTTGACTATCATCGCGGTCGGGATGATTGCCTTCTCCTCCGGCGCGGGCTGGCTGTCGCTGGCCTGCTTTATTCTTGGGGTCGGCACCTCGCCGCTGTGGCCCTGCGCCATGACCGGGACCACGGCCATTTCAGGTCCGAGGGGCAGCAGCGGACAGATGATCGGCATGCTCGAAATCGCTTCGCTTGGCGGAACCGGCTCAGGACCGGTCATTATGAACTTTTTGATGGACCGTACGAATAGAAACTATCAGACGTTATTTTTCATACTTATCGGCTGCTGCATCATCGTGGTTCTGGTTGCGCTGCTCCTCCCGGGAAGGGTTAAGGCTGTCGGGCAGGGTACGGCAGGAAGGGCGGAGGGCCAGAGCGGAATCTTTCCCCAGCTGCTGGGCAAAGTGAAGCATCTATTCGCCAGCATCCGGAAGACGCTGTACGAAATCAGGCATAACCTGAAGGTTAGCTGGATGGTATTTCCGGCGCTTTTTCTTCAATCCTTCGTCATCGGACTGCTGAGCCCGGTGATCACGCTGTACGTTCAGAATGAGCTGCACTTTTCGCCGAATTTGTACAGCATGCTGCTGATCGCAGGCGGGGGCATTACGGTGCTGGCGATTATTCCGTGCGGGAAGCTGGTCGACCGGTTCGGAACCACCCCCTTTTTAAATGCCGGGTTTCTGCTGGCCGCGGTTTCCCTCTGCATTTTCTCGGCGGCGCGTTCGCTTCCGGTCGTGTTCGCCATCGTAGGCGTGGTCGGCATCAGCTACGCCATGATCCTGCCGGCCTGGAATACCTTCGTGTCGACCCATGTGCCGAAGGGCGAGCGGGGAGCGGTTTGGGGTTTCTTCCTCACGCTCCAAGGCTCGGGCATGGTTGTCGGGCCGATCGTCTCGGGGCAGCTGTGGGACCGGCTCGGCCACTCGGTGCCTTTTGTCGCCAGCAGCATCGTCATGGCCCTGCTGTTTGTGATTCACCTCGTTTTGTCGCGCAAGAAGCGGGCCGAGGAGCTGTGACAAACAAAAAGGATAGAGCGTCAGCGCACATGCGTGCCGGCTGCTCTATCCTTTTATGTTGTCTGTACCGGGGGCGGCGATTAAAACGCCATTTTATACAGCGGAAGCAGCTGTTCAAAGGTGGAGTGAATGACGGAAACCAGCTTGTCTCCGTCCCGGAGCACAGGGTCCCCTTTTTCAATCCGGAGTCCGCACAGCACCTCGGATTTTTTGACGTTCTTCAGCTTGTCCGCTATCTTGGCAAAGTCTGCGGCCGTCATCTCAAACTGCGGGGTGAAGCCAGGGTCCATATGGTCCATCGACCAATAGAACGTTTTCGGGAGCTTCTTGACGGCGGCGCTTCCCTTCTTAGCTTCCAAATGCTCGGCGAATACCGTCTTGTTCGTGCTCTCGTAGATGATCGCAAAAATGATAAACAGATGCGTGCCGAACATACCCACCTGAAAATGGGGGAGTGCCTTATAGCCGCGTTTGTTCGCTGCCCAAGCCACCCAGGTATCGTTCGGCGGGTTCACGGTACGGCGGGCATGCTTGGCCACGTGAACGAACATTTCCTCTCCGCAGAGCGCGGACAAGAACGGAACGATTTCACTGCCTAATATTTCAAGTTTGGGACGAACCCGTTCAATAAGCGCTTCCATTCTGGGCTCCAGTCCCTCCACGTCAAACACTTCAAAATCCTGCGCGTTAAATCCTGCAAACGGCATCCTTGCTGCCTCCTCTATCCAAATGCGTGTTGAATTTTTGTCCCATTATACCATAATCCGCGGCGGATCTTTAAATGGCGGGGCTTCGGGCCGGGTATTCCAGTTTGATGCTGCACCCTGCCGGGTAAAAATAGTCAATAAACCAAGTTACCGTTACATAGGATAAAGTATAAAATATAGCAAAGCTGTTTAGCCATCAGCTTGATAACGAAGCTGAAGAATCACCGGCCGATTCCGGCCCGCCGGTTTCAAGAAGCGGAACAAGGAAAAAGCCAAAGGCGGTCCAATTTTGAAGGAGGGAGTGCCGTGAACAAGAGCTATGAAGTGGAATACTGCAATTTGGAGCTTCGGTTTAACCGGCGGCATATTCAGGACCTGATCAAGGATTTGATTCAAGACGGCTATTCGTTGTACTGGAGCGAAAACGAAACCCTGTTCATCATCTCCGTCCGAACGGGACGCAAACTCGTCAAGCTGCGGTTTAACCGGACGAAAAACGGTTATAAGATGGTTGGGGATTACACGATCCGGGACGCCAAGCTGGCGGAATGGATGGAGAAGCTGATCGAGGATACGCGCGGTCACGCGATCGTCAAGCGGTTCAAGGACCGCCAGATTCTGATCGAGAGCATTCTGTTCGGCGAGGTGATCCGGCTTGTCGAAATTTCAGGCTATCAGCAAAAAGTATTGTATCAGAAGGGTCCTTATATGACGGAGCAGGAAATTTCCAAGATGTATTTCTCCAAGGAAGGTGACTTGCGGCTGCAGCTCCTGAGGCTTGAGCTGGACGACGAGCTGGAGCGCCTGTACGAGGCGATGCGGGCCGGAGATGCCGAAAAAGCGGAGAAGTGCAAGGAGAAGCTCGCCGCCCTGTCAAAGGATTTAATGATGCTTGAATGGTAACTTACCTTTTGTACTACAATAGAATGGAAGATCGTTCATAAACACCTCGGATGCGCTGCGGGGTGTTTTATCACGGGCAGCTGCCTGCCGAACCCGGACTTCACTTTCACGCGTAAACACGTTAAAATAGGCTTGTTCTAAAATTTTCATCAAAAAATCGCAAAGAATGGAGAAAAAACATATGTCGAAACAACAAATTGGTGTCATCGGCCTTGCTGTCATGGGCAAAAATTTGGCACTCAACATTGAGAGCAGAGGCTTCACCGTTTCCGTGTTTAACCGCTCTCCAGAAAAAACGCATGATCTTTTGAAGGAAGCCGAAGGAAAGAATCTGACGGGGGCTTTCTCGATTGAAGAATTTGTGAACTCGCTGGAAACACCGCGAAAAATTTTAATTATGGTACAAGCCGGCAAGGCGACCGACGCCACGATCGAGCAGCTGGTGCCTCATTTAGACGAAGGGGACATCATCATCGACGGGGGCAACGCTTACTTCCCGGATACACAGCGCCGCAGTGCTGAGCTGGAAGCCAAAGGGCTGCGCTTTATCGGGACAGGCGTATCCGGCGGGGAAGAGGGGGCTCTGAAGGGACCTTCCATTATGCCAGGGGGACAAAGAAGCGCCTACGAACTGGTAGAACCGATTCTGACGGCGATTTCCGCCAAAGTGAACGGGGAGCCTTGCTGTACATATATCGGACCGGACGGTGCCGGACATTACGTAAAAATGGTGCATAACGGCATCGAATACGGCGACATGCAGCTGATCTGCGAGGCTTACCAGCTTCTGAAGGACACGCTGGATTTGAGCGCAGAAGAGCTGCATGAAATTTTCTCCGACTGGAACAAAGGCGAGCTCGACAGCTACCTGATCGAGATCACGGCCGATATTTTCGCGCAAAAGGATCCGGAGACGGGCAAACCGATGGTGGACGTTATTTTGGACGCCGCCGGGCAAAAAGGTACGGGTAAATGGACAAGCCAGAGCTCGCTGGATTTGGGCGTTCCGCTGTCCATGATTACGGAGTCCGTGTTCTCCCGCTTCCTGTCAGCCATGAAGGAAGAACGCGTAGAAGCGAGCAAAATTTTGAGCGGCCCGAAAAAAGCGCCGTTCCAAGGGGATAAAGCCGAGTTTATCGAGAACGTCCGCAAGGCGCTGTTTGCAAGTAAAATCGTATCCTACGCCCAAGGCTTCGCGCAGCTGCGCGTCGCTTCCGACGAGTACGGCTGGGATCTGCAGTACGGCAACCTGGCGAAAATTTGGCGCGGCGGCTGCATCATCCGCTCCCGCTTCCTGCAGAACATCACCGATGCCTACGAAAAAGATCCAGGCCTCAAAAACCTGCTTCTGGATCCGTTCTTCAAGGACATCATCGAGAACTACCAGGAGGCTTGGCGCACGACGGTAGCCACGGCCGTGGCTCATGGCGTTCCGGTTCCCGGCTTTGCCAGCGCCCTGGCATATTTCGACAGCTACCGCACGGAGCGGCTGCCGGCGAACCTGCTTCAGGCGCAGCGCGATTACTTCGGGGCCCACACGTTCAAGCGCGTGGACAAGGAAGGCGTCTTCCACCACAACTGGATTCAGGAGTAATCGTTCCTGCGGGGCGCCGCCTCGGTTTCGCTGTCTTGGACAAGACCGTGCATGGCCTCCAGGAGGCAGACGCGAATCCTTTCGTTGTCGAGCCCCTGGGCGGATGATCTGCTGAGAAGCAGGACGGCGGCCTCGCCGAAATATTGAAAATTGCGCATCAGACGTGGCGTGGGAAGCTCCAGCAGGGCTGGATCTTTCTGGGCCACTTTTTTTTGGACGTAATGAAGCACCCAGAGCAGATCGTCCCGGCACAAAATGTGCTTGGGATCGAAGATTTGATCCAACCGTTTGGGGCTTCCTAGCAAAGGACCGTGGGATTCATGCATGGCTCCTTCCAACCACTCCTCATATTCTACTGGTTATCAAGTCGATCTATCTATATGATAGAGTTCCTGTAAATAGACTCGGAAGAAGCGGGAGAAGGACGGCATTGTCGAAAGTTTTTGGCCTGTGTTATGATATGAAGCAAGTAACGGCATGGGCAGCAGCAAGTGCAAAAAAGGGGTGTTCTATTGAACCGGACTAAACAAAATATTATCCTGATCGGTATGATGGGCACGGGGAAGTCTACCGTCGGCGATCTGCTGGCCGCGGAGCTCGGGTACAGGCTGATCGATCTGGATGCCGCCGTCGTGGAGATGGCCGGCCTGCCGATTCCGGAGATTTTCGAACGGCATGGCGAGCCGCATTTCCGCGAGCTTGAGAACGAGACGCTGCGGCAGGTGCTAGCCTCCGGGGAGGGAGTGATCGTCGCCACGGGAGGCGGCGCGGTGCTTCGCCCGGACAACTGCGAGCTTATGCTGCAGGGCGGCTTGGTCGTGGCGCTCACGGCGGAAGCGGAGCATATTATCGCTAGGGTCCAGGGGGACCAAAACCGGCCGCTGCTCGCGGGCAATGCGGAGGAGCGGGTGAAGAAGCTGCTTGAGGAGCGGAGAGACGCGTATCGCTTTGCCCATTGCACGGTAAACACGTCGGGCCTTTCGGCGGAAGAAGTCGCGCGTGCAATTTTAGCGCATTACCGCGTCTAAGCTTATCTCTGTGAAAAACAACAGCAGCCTGACCGGGGTCAAGCTGCTGTTCAGTAGCTTATGTCGCGGTCCGGTCAAGTAACCGGACGGGCGCCGGAGCCATAGCTCCACTTCGTGGGGATGTGATTCGGGGTCCCCGCAAAGTATCTGGATAAACATCCAAGTCATGGCTCCACTTTGTGGGGATATTTTACACTTCTTCTTCGTTCCATTGAAGCATGCCGCCGACCATGTTGACGCAGTCGATGCCGTGCTGCGACAGGTACTGACAGGCGCGCATGCTGCGGCCTCCGCTGCGGCAGATCATGATGACTTCGCCGTCTTTCGGGATTTCGTCCAGACGGGCGGGAATTTCGCCCAGCGGGATATGCTTGGCGCCGCTGATCATGCCCTGGGCCACTTCCTCGTCTTCGCGGACGTCGATCATTTGCAGGGATTCGCCGGCAAGCAGGCGGCGTCTCAGCTCGGACGGCTCTATTTCACGAATCGTTGACAATATTAAAACCTCTTTTCGACTGTAATCATACTGGTTCATCACCTTATGATAACCAAGCAGTAAATCGGCTGTCAATCAGGACAGATCCGCGGGAAGAGCCATACTACCGACTAGTTGCAAAGGAGATTACACATGGACATGATCGTACATCCGACTCCCCGGCTGAGCGGGGAAATCGGAGCTCTCTCATCCAAAAACTATACTACCCGCTACCTGCTCGTGGCAGCGCTGGCCGAAGGAACGAGCACGGTATACTTCCCGGCTCACAGTGAGGACAGCGACGCGATGCGCCGCTGCATCCAGGACCTCGGCGCCACGCTCGTCGAAGACGATGAAAAGGCCGTCATCACAGGCTTTGGCAAGCATCCGCGTGAGGTGAAGGAGCTGAACGTCGGCAATGCCGGCGCGGTGCTGCGCTTCCTGATGGGAACCGCAGCCCTCTGCGAGGACGTGACGTTCGTCAACACGTATCCGGACTCGCTGGGCAAGCGCCCGCATGACGACCTGATCACCGCGCTTACGCAAATCGGCGTGCAGGTCGAGCACAACAACGGACGCCTGCCGATCACCATCCGCGGCGGGCAGGCGAAAGGCGGCCGAATTACGGTATCGGGCGAGGTTAGCTCGCAGTACCTGAGCTCTCTGCTGTTCCTGACGCCGCTGCTGGCGGAAGACAGCGAGATTGAAGTGACGGGTGATCTGAAATCCAAAGTCGTCATCGGGCAGACGCTGGAAGTGCTGGAGCAGGCGGGGATCGTCATTCACGCCAGCGACGACTATACGCATTTCCGCGTTCCCGGCAACCAGTCCTATCTGGCGAAAACCTACACCGTGCAGGGAGACTATCCCGGATCGGCGGCAGTGCTGGCTGCGGCGGCGGTCACGGAATCGGACGTGCTGGTCAAGCGCCTGCCGGTACAGAGCAAGCAGGGTGAGCGCGCCGTCGTCGACGTGCTTCAGATGATGCAGGCTCCCCTGACGCATGAGAACGACGAAGTCCATGTCCGCGGCAACGGCAAGCTCAAGGCCGTCGAGTTCGACGGGGACGCCGCCACGGATGCCGTGCTGGCCATGGTGGCTGCCGCCGTGTTTGCGGAAGGCACCTCCCGTTTCTATAACGTGGAGAACCTTCGCTACAAGGAGTGCGACCGCATCACCGATTACTTGGCTGAGCTTCGCAAAGCCGGGGCGAACGTGGAGGAACGCCAGGCGGAGATCATCGTGCACGGGCGGCCGGAAGGGGTCGAGGGAGGCGTAGAGATCAACGCCCATTACGACCATCGGGTCATTATGGCGCTGACCATCGTCGGTTTGCGTTCCAAGCAGCCGCTGCGGATCAAGGACGCGCACCATGTCGCCAAATCCTATCCACAATTCTTCGACCATATGAAGGCGCTTGGCGCCCAGGTGGAATGGGTAAAGTAACTCATAAGTGCAGGTAATCCGATCTTTAGGAAAAAAGAGCAAAGGCGGGATGAACGATGTCATTCGAAAATCCGACCCGGGAAGAAATCAAGAAAATTTTGGAGCAGGCCGGCAACATTGCGGTAGTCGGCCTGTCCGACAAGCCGGACCGCACTTCTTACATGATTGCGGAAGCAATGCAGCTGCGCGGCTACCGGATCATTCCCGTGAACCCGACCGTTCAGGGGACCATCCTTGGCGAAACCGTCTACGCATCGCTGAAAGACATTCCCGAACCAGTCGATATCGTCAACGTGTTCCGGCGCAGCGAATACTGTGCGGACGTCGCCAGAGAGGCTGCCGACATCGGCGCGCGGGTGCTGTGGCTGCAGCTCGGCATCGTCAATGATGAAGCCGCCAGCATCGGCGAAGAGAACGGCATGAGGGTCATTATGGACCGCTGCATCAAGGTGGAGGACTCCGTAACCCGGCCGGACCGTTCCGGCCAAAAGAACGGATAATGCCGTCAGCGAATAGGAGTTTAAGAAAGGGCCGTGCAGAGCGATCTGCAGGTCCTTTTTTCTTTTTGACAAAAAGTTGAACAACGCGTACCATTTTAAATATGTGTGTGTTGAGAGGAGAGTGCATGTCTTGAACTGGCTTGGATCGCTGCAGCAGCTCGGCAGAGCAGTGATGCTGCCTACGATGGTTCTGCCGTCGGCCGCCATACTGCTGTGTGTCGGCAGTCTGCCATGGGCAGCCTGGGGGCTGCCGGGCGTCGCAGAGGTGTGCACTTGGGCAGGACAGGGTATTTTTTATTTCCTCCCGTATTTGTTTGCGGTAGGCGTTGCCTGGGGACTGGCGAACCAGGCGGGACCAGCTGGCCTTGGGGCTCTGGCCGGGATGTTTATCTATGATCAGATTACGAGGCATATGGGCAATGGAGGCATTCAGCCTTCCACGCTGATCGGCATCATTTTCGGCATGATCGCGGGTTCTGCCTATAACCGTTATAAACATATCAAGCTGCCGGAGGTAGTCCAGTTTTTTGGCGGCTCGCGCTTCGTGCTTTTGTTTATGGGGCTGTTCTCCGCCCTGTTTTCCTGGGTGATGGTTTTTATCGCTCCGCTGCTGCAGAAGGTGCTGAACGAGCTCACCATGATCATGGCCCACATGGGCGGATTCGGTCTGTTTTTATACGGCATTTTGTACCGGATCCTGACGGCTTTCGGCCTGCACCATTTGCTCAACAATATTTTCTGGTTCCAGCTGGGAACCTACAAAACCCCGTCAGGCAGCATTGTGCAGGGGGATCTGCCGCGTTATTTTGCAGGGGATCCGACCGCCGGCACGTTCATGGCCGGACTGTTCCCCATTATGATGTTCGCACTGCCGGGCATCGCCTTGGCGATCATCCAGGAGGCGCGGGAAGACCTGAAGCCGAAGGTTAAAAAGACGTTTTTGACGGCAGCGCTGGTCTGCTTTTTGACAGGGGTGTCGGAACAGATCGAGTTTGCCTTTTTGTTTGCAGCGCCTTATTTGTTCATCCTGCATTCGATTCTGTCGGGGATCGCAATGTGGATTACGTATGCGCTCGATATTCATCACGGCTTTTCCTATTCCGCAGGTGCGATCGATTACCTGCTGAACTTCCATCTGTCGCATAATGCGCTTCTGCTCATTCCGATCGGCCTCGGATACGGCCTCGTGTACTATTTTTTGTTCCGCTGGGCCATTCGGCGGTTTCAGATTCCGACGCCGGGCCGCGAGGAAGGCTCGACGCTGGAAGACTGGGCAGGCAACATCCCTTATCAGGCGCCGCTCATTCTGGAAGCGCTCGGAGGCAAGGACAATATCGTGCAGGTGGAATCCTGCATTACCCGGCTTCGGCTGACGGTCAAGAACGATCGCATGATCGACAGCAACGCGCTGAAGCTGCTTGGCTCCGCGGGTCTGATCAAGCTCGGCGGAGGCAACGTCCAAGTGGTGTTCGGCACCTATTCGGAGCTGATCCGCGAGGAAGTGAACAAACTGCTCCACCGGGACTTGCCGCAGGTGCTGTTCAGTGCGCCGGTCCAAGGGAAAATGATCCCGATCGAAGAGGTGCCCGATCATATTTTCGCCGCCAAGCTGGTGGGAGATGGTGTGGCGTTCATGCCGGATAAAGGGGAATTGGTGTCTCCGGTATTTGGGACAATCATGCACTTGTACCCGACGATGCATGCCATCGGGATTTCGACGCCGGAAGGGCTCGAGGTGCTGCTTCATATCGGCATCGATACGTCCCAGCTCAAGGGCGGGCATTTTACCGCGGTCGTTCAGGAGGGAGACACGGTCGAGCCCGGCCAGCTGCTGGTTAAATTTGATATCAACTATATCCGAAGTCATGCTTCATCGCTTGCCACGCCGATGGTGATCACCAACCCGGACCGCGTTAAGTCATGGAGCTTCGCTCCGTTCAAAGCCGTCAAGAAGGGACAGACGTCGGTTATGTCCGTAGTATTACACGACAGAAATGTTGGAGGTTTGGAATCATGATACAAGGCATCGGTGCATCTGCCGGGGTAGCGATTGGAAAAGCATTTGTACTGCCGAACTGGGAATGGGACCTGCCCGAGACCGGGATCGACGCAGTAGATCTGGCCAACGAATTTGAACGGCTGTATGAGGGGATACGCACCTCCAAAAATGAGATCGAGTTTATAAAAAACGAATTCAGGGATATGGTGGGGGAAGAGGAATCGAGCATCTTTGACGCTCATTTGGCCATCCTGGACGATCCGGTGTTTATGAATGAAATCCAGGGCGTCATCGAGCGTCAGTATAAAGCGGCCGAGGTCGCGGTAAAAGAGGCGATCGATCATTTCGTCACGATGTTCGACCTGCTGGACGACGAATACATGAAAGAGCGGGCGATGGACATTAAGGATGTCGGCAACCGCCTGCTCAAGCATCTGCTCGGCGCGCCGGAAATTACGCTGCCCGCGGATACCCAGCCGTATATCCTCGTGGCCAAGGAGCTGTCTCCGTCCCAGCTGGCGCATTTGAATCCTTCCCACGTGCTCGGCATCGTGACGATGGTCGGCGGGAAGACATCCCATTCGGCCATTATGGCGCGGGCCCTCGGTATTCCGCTCGTCGCAGGGCTGGAGAACAAGCTGAAGGATCCGATCCAGACCGGAGATTTGCTGGTCATCGACGGGGACGCCGGGGCGCTGCATCTCAACCCGGACGAACAGCTCGTGGAAGAATATGTACGGGTCCGGGAGCGCCAGCTGGCGAAAAAAGAGCAGCTGGAGCTGCTGGCCGCCGTCGAGGCAATTACGAAGGATGGCTGCGAGCTTCACCTTGCCGCGAACATCAGCTCGGCCAAAGAAGTGGAAACGGCCATGAAATACGGCGCCAATGGCGTAGGGCTGTTCCGGACGGAATTTCTGTACATGGACCGCAGCACGTTTCCTAGTGAAGAGGAACAGTTTGAGGTGTACCGCCAGGTAGCCCAGCAGGTGGGTGAGCTTGGCGCCGTGATCCGCACGCTCGACATCGGCGGCGACAAGCAGCTGGATTATTTTGCGCTGCCGGATGAGGATAACCCTGTTCTAGGTTACCGGGCAATTCGAATCAGCCTCGACCGCCAGGAGCTTTTTCAGACGCAGCTGACCGCAATTCTTCGGGCGAGCGCGTTCGGCAGTGTGAAAATTATGTACCCGATGATTTCATCAGTCGACGAAATCAGACAAGCCAACGAGGTGCTGCGCCGGGCGATGGCCGATCTGGACGAGAGAGGTATCGCTTATGATAAGGACATTCCGGTCGGCATCATGATCGAGATTCCCGCCGCGGTCATTATCGCGGATCTGCTCGCGGAAGAATGCAACTTCTTCAGCATCGGCACCAACGATCTCGTGCAGTACGTGCTGGCCGTAGACCGGATGAACGAGCAGATCGCCCATATGTATCATCCCTTCCATCCGGCGATCCTGCGGATGCTGCGCACGACGGTGGAAGCGGCGCATCGGGCGGGCATTCCCGTCAGCGTGTGCGGCGAAATGGCCGGCGATGAACGCTCGGTTCCGATCTGGCTGGAGCTGGGCGTGGACCACCTGAGCATGTCGATCCAGTCGCTGCTGAAGCTGAAGCACCGGGTATTAAATACGACGGCTTCCGAAGCGAAACGGATTGCCCAGACATGCTACCAGATGAAGAGCAGCGTTGAAATCGAACGCCTGCTGACCGATTTTGCCGAGCCTGCCTGTGCGAAAAACGAGAGCGTGAATCAGCCTCGGGGCGAAAAGGGCAGCAACGCTTCCTGATTGCCTGCCATAGCGCAAAGATACAAAAAAGGAGCCGGCCGATCCACCAAGTGGACGGTCAGGCTCTTTTCTTTGCCCTGCTGCCTATTGGCCTGCAAGCGCATCGCAGAAGGCTTTGCCATAAGGCGGAAGATCCGGCGGACGGCGGGCGGACACGATATGTCCGTCCGTGACGACCGCCTCGTCTTTCCAGATCGCGCCGGCGTTCTCCATGTCGTCCCGGATGCCGGGTGTGGAGGTCACGGTGACCCCTTGCAATATTTTAGCCGAGACCAGCACCCAGCCCGCATGGCAGATTTGGCCGATCGGCTTGCGGTCCTCGTGCATTTCCCGCACCAGCTGCAGCACCTTCCCATAGCGGCGCAGCTTGTCGGGCGCCCAGCCTCCCGGCACCAAAATGCCGGCGTAATCCCGGCTGTCCACTTCATCAAACGAATAGTCCGAAACGGCGGGGACACCATATTTGCCGATGTAGGTATGTCCCTTTTTGTCCCCCACCAAGTGCACCTCGGCGCCTTCTTCCCTTACCCGGTACACGGGATACCACAGCTCCAAGTCTTCAAACTGATCATCGACAAGCGCGATGACCTTTTTACCCGTTAATCTCATGTTCAGCATGCTCCCTCCTGAGTAAATGTCCCTATGTTTCCAGTGTAACAAAAATGAATAGAACAATCATGCTTTACAAGAAAGGGATGGGCCGTTTGGTAAATAAAACAGGTGGGGGTTAGAGGAAGGAATCAAGCGCTGGAGAGGCGAATACGATTGGGGAACAACTATTTTTACAATGACTATATAAAGATGTGAAAGATATATGGGGTGGAAATATGGGATCAAAATGTAAATGCGGGCAAGTCCTGAGACTTGACCTTCGCACAGTGATGTATACCCGTAATGTAATCATACGGCATGTTCCGGTTCTAGCTTGTGACGATTGTTCGAATTATGAGCTGCTGCCCTGCATGAGACCGGTGCTGAAGAATTGCGTCGAGATGCTCGGAGAGCGTCCTTCCCGTCGAAGCTTTTCTTTGGCAGACCATCACGAACTGGCAGGGATGGTTCGCGAGGTATTCCTGCGTCCCGACAGTCTGTCCCGTGACGACCTGGAGGTACAGATCGAATCCGAGGTGAGGGATCGCATCAACCTGCTTCTGGACTTATACGGCTTTGCCGAACAAACAGAGGATCACGAATGGGTCGAAGATATCCGGCAGCGTCTGTCCCAGCTGTCGGCGATGCTGCCTGAATTGAACCAATTTTACGCCTAATTTACGTTTTACTGCATTTTTTCGGGTTTTTCGCTAGGTATGTTGGATTTTTCACGAGCTTTTTGATACGATAGAATAAGGATTTGAATCGAATGAAGGGGATGTATATCAAATGGCGACAATGACTAAACTGACTACTAGCGATCAGCTGCAATCCGCATTGGAAGCCTCCACAGATAAGCCTCTGCTGCTGTTTAAGCACAGTACACGATGCCCGATCAGTGCCGGTGCGTATCGGGAAATGATGTCTTACTTGGAAGATCAGCCGAATGAAGCCGTACAGTATGGTCTGATCCATGTTGTCGAAGACCGTCCGGTATCGATGGAAGCTGCGGATCGTCTTGGGGTGCAGCATGAATCGCCTCAAGTTATTCTGGTGCAAAATCAGGCGCCCATCTGGCATACGTCTCATTATCATATTACCTCTGAAGTGATCAAGGAGCATTTGCAACAGCTGTAAGTGTTATCATTGCACAATGCAAAATTTTGTCGTATCATTGAGTTTAATGGGTTGACGAATGAAAATTTATTTGCAATGGAGAGAAGGAATTTGACGGTAACCATTTACGATGTGGCGCGTGAAGCAGGCGTATCGATGGCCACGGTATCGCGGGTTGTCAACAACAATCCCAACGTGAAGCCTCAGACCCGGAAGAAAGTATATGAAGCAATTGAACGTTTAGGATATCGTCCGAACGCGGTGGCAAGAGGACTTGCCAGCAAGAAAACGACAACCGTGGGTGTCGTGATTCCGGACATATCCAACTCCATTTTTGCGGAGATCGCCCGGGGTATTGAAGATATCGCCAACATGTACCACTACAATATCATTTTGTGTAACGCTGACAAGAGAAAAGACAAGGAAATTCGCGTCATCAACACGCTGCTTGAGAAGCAGGTGGACGGGCTGCTCTTCATGGGCGGAACCGTAACGGACGAGCATATTCAAGCCTTCCAGACTTCGGCCGTGCCGATCGTGCTCTGCGCGACGCGCGACGAGAATGGAATTTATCCTTCCGTGGATATCGATCATGAGGCGGCTGCCTTTGACGCGGTGAATACCCTGATTCGTCACGGCCACCGTGACATTGCGATGATCAGCGGAACGCTCCAGGATCCGGCGAACGGCTATGCCCGTTTCCAAGGTTACAAGAGAGCACTGGAAGCAGCCGGCATCGAATACCAGGAAGACCTGGTTCGCATCGGTAATTATCGTTACGAGTCTGGCGTGGAAGCGATGAAGTATTTCCTCGGGCTCAAGAAGAAGCCAACGGCGATCTTTGCGGCCACCGACGAAATGGCGATCGGCGCCATTCACAGTATCCAAGACGAAGGGCTGAAAGTTCCCGATGATTTCTCGATCATCAGTGTGGATAACATCCGCATGGCCTCGATGGTTCGTCCGCTGCTGACGACCGTGGCGCAGCCGATGTATGACTTGGGCGCTGTAGCTATGCGTCTCTTGACGAAGCTGATGAAGAAAGAAAATGTGGACAACCCTCGGGTCATTCTTCCTCATGAAACGATTTTGCGGCTCTCCGTAAGTCATGTGAACGAGGAATAAATAGACATACCCAAATATGAAAAAGGTTGAATATTCGTGAAAAAAGCTCCTTTCGGGAGCTTTTTTTGGGATGTACAGCTACTAAGTGTTTGTTGCAGCCATGCGTTTGTTGTTTTCATAGCGAAAAGAGCTTATTGTCCGGAATCCTATTTTTACAAAAAGCATCAACGAGAATGGACCGCTTGAAAGGATTGGAGATGACATGCCAGAAATGATAGGAATCATTGGAGCCATGGATGAGGAAGTGGAACTGCTTCTTGCAGGGATGGAAGAAGCAGAGACAGTCACCAAAGCGGGCGTCAAATATGTTCGGGGTACATACAGGGGCAAGCCGGTTATCGTCTGCAAATCCGGAGTGGGGAAAGTCAATGCAGCGGTAACGACACAAATTTTGATCGACCAGTTTGGCGTCGGCAAAGTGCTGTTTACCGGCGTGGCCGGGGCCGTTCATCCGGATCTGAACATCGGCGACATCGTTATTTCGTCGGACTGCGTGCAGCATGATATGGATGTCAGCCCGCTCGGATACGCACGGGGCGTCATTCCTTATCAGGAAGTATCGGAGTTCAAGGCCGATACGGGCCTCATTGCTTTGGCGCAGGATGCTTGCCAGACGCTCGGAGAGGTGAACTGCAAAGTGGGCCGGGTTCTTTCGGGGGACCAGTTTATCGCAAGCGTCGATCAGGTGTCCTGGTTCTATGAACATATGGACGGGGCATGCGTCGAAATGGAAGGTTCCGCCGTAGCCCAGGCCTGCTATATGAACGGAGTGCCGTTTGTCGTGATCCGGTCGATGTCCGACAAGGCCGACGGGTCGGCTCATGCCAATTTTGCCGAGTTTACGGTAGCGTCGTCCCGCCGCTCTCATGCGATTCTGGATTACATGGTGCAGCGCTTATAGTCAGCGGCTCGGGTCGCACCGATAGGAATGATACGTACTTGAAAATCCCCGGTCTCGGGTAGGGAGAATGGAACCGCGCGATAAGTGGCTCGATTCGGCGCCCTTTCTAGAGACTGGGGATTTTTTCGGCTCGTCCGTCAAATCGACAGGCAATCGCCTGAACTTTCGTTATATTCTCAATACATAAATCGCTGCTGGAACCGGATCCGGTCAAACTGTTCCTTGGAGGACAGCGGAACGTCCCGGCCGATCCGGACCATGAGGCAGTTGGCCGGATGGGAACAGATCTCCGGATCGTCAGTGGCGTACCATACCATGTCCACGACTTTCATCAGCCGCTCCATCATTTTGCGATAGTCCCATACGCTGAGGCCGCTGGATTTGAGGTCCCAATGCCAATAGTATTCGGTCGTAAAAACGATATAGGGCTCCATCTGTCCGCCTTCAAAGGCGGTTGTGATCATTCTCTGGCCGAGCCCCAGGGAACGGTAGCTATTGGCCACCTCAATCGCCCCCAGCTCGATCAGATCGGCCATATGGCCCTGTGACCAGCGTTCCTGCTCGTCCGGGTAGTGGAAGGTGACGTAGCCCACGATCATGTTTTCTTCCCGGGTAATGATGATTCTCCCTTCCGTAAGGCCGGCGATTTCTATTAACGCCTTGTGCTGCTCGGCCGGCCGGCGGAAAGCGTCAAGATCCGGATGCATCGTAAGCTCAGCGAGCCTTTCCGGGGGAACGGGACCTTCGACAATCAGGCAGCGGTCCTCGCGGGACAGCGGATGGACATGATACAGTTTGAGGTGTTCCATCTGGACGCTCCTTTCTGCTTCTAACCTACTTATAGCAAAAAAACAAATAAATGAAAAGGGAATGGCAGGGGCATACATCCTGTGCTATAATATTTCTGACATAAATTAGTCACATTTTTTTGCTGTGTTCGCAACTGCTTAACCTGTATGCTATACCCTTTCAGCAATCATTCAAAACTCTCGTAATCAAGTCATGAAGTGTATGGTGTCAATCTATTGGCATGAACTCATACAAGATTGTAAGCGCTGCCCTAACATGGGAGAACAGAGGGAGGATGAAAGTATGGATCAAATTCACAACGAAATCTTGCCGAGCGTGGTTTCATCATCCAATATGGGCGATTATGAACAGGCTCGTTCCGAGTTTCAATGGGAAGATGTGGAGAAACATTTCACCTGGTATGACACAGGCAAGGTAAATATGGCTTACGAGGCAATTGACCGCCATGTGGCGGAAGGACGCGGATCGAAGACGGCGCTCCTGTACAGCGATGCTTCCCGCGACGAGTCTTATACCTTTGCAGAGATGAAGGAGCAATCCGACAAATTCGGCAACGTGCTGCGCAAATACGGAGTCGGCAAAGGGGACCGGGTGTTTATTTTTATGCCGCGGAGTCCGGAGCTGTATTTCTCCCTCATGGGGATTCTAAAAGTGGGGGCTGTCGTCGGACCGCTCTTTGAAGCATTTATGGAAACGGCCGTTAAGGACCGTCTCGAAGACAGCGGAGCAGTCGCCCTGATTACGACGCCGCAATTGCTTGGACGCGTCAAGAAGGATGAGCTTCCCGATTTGAAACATATTTTCGTCGTTGGCGACAATGTGCAAACGGACGACAGCATTATTGATTATAAACAGGAAATGAGCGAAGCGTCGGCGGATCTGCAGATCGAATGGCTGGACCGCAGCGACGGATTGATCATTCATTATACTTCCGGTTCCACCGGCAAGCCGAAAGGCGTATACCATGTTCAGAATGCGATGATTCAGCATTACTACACAGGCCGGATCGTCCTCGATCTTCGGGAAGACGATATATACTGGTGTACGGCTGACCCGGGCTGGGTCACGGGAACGTCGTACGGCATTTTTGCCCCATGGCTGAACGGGGTGACCAATGTAATCCGCGGCGGACGATTTAGCCCGCAGGATTGGTATGGCACGATTGATAAATACAAAGTAACGGTGTGGTACAGCGCGCCGACCGCTTTCCGGATGCTGATGGGGGCCGGGGGCGATGTGATCTCCCAATTTAACCTCAGCAGCCTCCGCCACGTTCTGTCTGTGGGCGAGCCGTTGAACCCCGAAGTCGTTCGTTGGGGCGAGAAGGTCTACGGACAGCGCATCCACGACACATGGTGGATGACCGAAACGGGCGGGCAGCTGATCTGTAACTATCCTTCTATGGACATCAAGCCGGGCTCCATGGGACGTCCGCTTCCGGGTATCGAGGCCGCTATCCTGGATGATAACGGCAAGGAAGTGGCGCCTTATACGATGGGTAACCTGGCCATCAAGGCCCCTTGGCCGTCGATGATGAACCAGATTTGGAACAATCCGACGAAGTATCAGGAGTATTTCAGAATTTCGGGCTGGTATATTTCCGGGGACTCGGCATACATGGACGAAGAAGGTTACTTCTGGTTCCAAGGCCGGATCGACGATGTGATCAACTCGTCCGGCGAGCGGATCGGACCGTTTGAGGTCGAGAGCAAGCTCGTCGAGCATCCGGCGGTTGCGGAAGCCGGTGTCATCGGCAAGCCGGATGCGACGAGAGGCGAAATCATCAAGGCGTTTATTTCGCTTCGCGAAGGCTACACCGAGTCGCAGGAGCTTAAGGACGAAATCTACCGCTTTGTCAAAGAGGGATTGTCGGCTCATGCCGCACCGCGCGAGATTGAGTTCAAGGATAAACTGCCGAAGACACGTTCCGGCAAAATTATGCGGCGCGTATTGAAAGCATGGGAGTTAAACCTCCCAACGGGCGATTTGTCCACGATTGAAGACTAAGCGTAGAATACTGAACAAGGAACAGCCGGCATCAGGTCACCCCTGAGGCCGGCTGTTTTTTATTTGTTCGGTTCTCTGAGCAAAACTATCTCTATACAATTAGAGAGGCAATCCCATGCTCGGGATTGCCTCTCTTGATGTTTAGCTGCTGCCAGGTCGATTACTTTTTCTCAAAATAGGCGCCAGGCGATTTAGGCGATTCGCCTGCGCTGTTTACCGCAGATACGAAGAAGTAACCTTTGATCGGTGTCGAAGTTGAGTACGATAAGGCAGGCTCCGAGCTGGTGCCTAATTTGACATACGGCCCATTTGGATTCGCGCTGTAGTAAACATCGTACTCCGTGACCATCTCCTGGGCTCCTGCCGCGGCCCATTGGAATTGGATCCCGGTCTCCGTAGCGGCCATCGTAAGCCCGCTAGGAGCGGCTGGAGCGGCCTGTGGCGCTTGTTCCGTACCTGACGTATCTCCAGGCGTTACGGAACCGTCCGGATTGTCCTGCCCGCCATTTTGTCCTTGTTCCCCAGTCGGATCGTCCGTACCTCCGATAATATTGGTCAATCCGCCGCCCAGACCGACCGTCATGCTCGGTGCGGATTCTTTGCCGGCCACGTCTACGGCCGTGACATAGAAGCTGGATCCGCCGCTCGCGGCGCTGGTAAAGGATGACCCGTCTCCGACGATGAGGCTGGCCTGCCTGCGGTGTGAACCTCCATTATCCGAACGGTACAGCCGGTATCCGACGACATCGGATTGTCCGGTAGGACTGAAGGAGATCACCGCCTTGCTGCCGTTCCACGAGATCGAAGCGTTTGAAGGGGCAGCCGGTGCGGCGCCGTCATCTACGCGCGGATCGATCTTGGTCGGCATGTCGGTGCTGGCATCTTTAGGGATGTAGTAAGACAGCGCATTGTGGCCGCCTTTCATTTTGGCGAACGCGTTTTCCAGCTCCTTGATCAGCTCGGAAATCGGTTGTTCCCGTTTGACGACGACCTTCTCTTTGAGCATGTCGTCCGGCGTACCATCCTGCGGGATATAGTTTACGCCATTGTAGGTAATGTACTTCTCTTTGGCGATGCCATCGTCGCTTTCCGTCGGAACGAACTTGCTGTTGAAAATGTCGGTCACGAACCGGTCCGTCAGCGATGTCGGCAGCTTGCCGCTGTAGGCGGACACCGTCTTGGTCACGATGCCGTCCGGTTTATCAAACTTCGAAGTCTTGAACAGCTCGGGCTCCCGGTCGATGACCTCGTTCATGACGAGGGTCCAGATCGACTGAGCGCGTTTCTTCGCCGCCTTGGTGGTCAGCGTGTTCTTTTGTTCCTTGTAGCCTGCCCAGACCCCAAGCGTCACGTCAGGGGAGTAGCCCATAAACCAGACGTCGCCGTAATTCTGGGTTGTTCCCGTCTTGCCGACGATCGGCACGTTCTTAAAATGCTTGTAATTTTTACGGACGACATCGCCGGTTCCTTCAGTGATGACGGTCCGCAGCATGTCGGTCATCAGATAAGCCGTTTGCTTGGAATAAGCCTGCACCGGCTTGGCTTCGTGCTGATAGACGATGTTGCCCTTGGAATCGGTAATTTTCTCGATCATGTAGGCATCGTTAAACTGGCCGTTGTTGGCAATGGAGCTGTAGGCATTGGTCAGCTCTTCAACCGTCACGCCGCGAATGAGACCGCCCAACACGCCGGTCCTCGCGGTATAGTCCCGCGGTTCCAGGGTGGTGATCCCGAGCTTCTTGGCAAAGCTCCAGGCGTTCTGGATTCCGACAACGTTATTGTACAGTTTCAGCGCGACTGTATTCACGGAATTGTTGAGCGCGGAGCGCGCCGTCATCAATCCTTTATATCCCGTAGTTGAGTTTTTGGGAATATGATACCCTTTCTGTCCGTCCGGCAAAATGATCGGCGAATCGTCAACCACGCTTGCCGGCTGAACGGCCCCGGATTCAATCGCCGGCAGGTATGCCGCGATGGGCTTCATCGTCGATCCCGGCTGGCGGATCATCTGGGTGGCATAGTTCATTTGTTCTTTGTTGAAATCACGGCCTTCAATCATGCCGAGAATGGCGCCGGTCTTGTTGTCGATCATCATGGCCGCCGTTTGCTCGGCCCCCTTGGTTGTGCTGTCAGGGGAGAAATTGCTGTCATCCTCAGCGATTTTATGCATCGAATTGTACACCTTCTTATCGATCGTGGTGTAGATTCGATACCCGCCCGTGCTGAGCTGCTGCCGGGCTTCTTCAAGCAGGTCGCTGTCCTGCTTCGCATCGTCTCCTGGAGTCTTGCCTTCCGCCTGCTCATTGAGCTGCATGATGATCTGGGCGCCTTGGCGCTCCGTTTCCATCATCAGATAAGGGAAGGTGGCGTAAGCCTTCTCCACATGGGGAGCCAGCTGCTTGTGGATGTCGAAAGCCAGCGCTTCCTTGTACTGCGCTTCCGTGATTTTGTTCTCCTCCAGCATCCGCCGGAGCACCAGATGCTGCCGGTCGATGGCGCGATTAAAGTTGGCTTCGTTAAATTCGCCTTTGCCGTTAAATGCCGAATATCTGGAAGGCAGCTGAGGCAGACCGGCCAAATAAGCCGCCTCGGCGATGTTCAATTTGCTGAGATCACTAATATTAAAAATGCCTTTGGCTGCGGCCTGAATACCGTACAGGTTATAGCCGCTGGATCCGTTCCCGAAAGGAACCTTGTTTAAATATGCCGTTATAATTTCTTCTTTGGTCATAAATCGTTCCAGCCGGAGGGAGAGCAGAATTTCCTTGAACTTCCGGTCTTCCGTTTTGTCCAGATTCAGGAATACGCGTCTGGCCAGCTGCTGGGTGAGCGTGCTTCCGCCGGTCTGCACGGATTCGTGCAGAAGCTTCTGCTTGACGGCACGGAGCGTGCCATTGACGTCCACACCCTTATGTGTAAAAAAGTTGTTGTCCTCAATCGATACGACGGCGTCGATGACGATGGACGGAATCTGTTTATACTCCACGGGGCGTCTGTCCTCATCGGTCCGAAGCTGCCCGATGGGGGTGCCGTCACGGAAGTAGGCGAATCCCGTAATGGAGTTCTCGCTCATCTTCTGGTCAATCAATGCCCTGGAACGGACCGGATCATCCTTCACGATGGAAGTGAGGTATCCGGCTGCCGTGCCGCCGGCGAACAGCACTCCCATTACGATAACGACCAGCATCCACATCGCGGTAAGGCCGATAATGCGGCCGTAGGACCGTTTTTTCGGAGCGGTCTGCCCTTCCGGCTTTTGTTTGTTATCTTCAACCATTCGTGGCTATCCTCCTTTTAACGGAACTATTATAGCATAAATTGCGTATTTTGAATGCAGAGATCGAATCGTGGCTGAAAGGGTGGAAACGATTGACTTTTTTCGGTTGTGTGGTATAAATATGGTTAATCCAAAAAGCACATATCGTGAAAAGGCAAAGAAAGACATCAGTAGAAGGGTGCATGCGCTGATCAGAGAGCCGGTGGATGGTGCGAACCGGCAGCCTGCCCCTTTGAATTACCGTCTTGAGCCGTCCCGAGGAACGCGCGTCACCAGGACGCGCCAGTAGTCTGGCACCGGACTGACAGTCCGTTATCCGTAATGAAGTGAAAGCAGTGGATGGAAGGGCATTGTCCCTAAAACGCTGCTTTAATTAGGGTGGTAACGCGAGCAGGCTCCTTCTCGTCCCTTGGGACATGAAGGAGCCTTTTTGCTGTACTTACTAAACGGATGGTGGAAAGGTTGATGACGATGAATTGGGAAAAGCTCATGCCGGACCAGAAGGAAGAGGTTGAACGCCAACTGGCCGTCATCAAGCGGGGAACGGTCGATATTTTACCTGAAGAGGAGCTGGAGCGAAAAGTAATCCGGTCGGTTGTGCAAGGACGGCCGCTCAAGGTGAAGCTGGGTCTTGATCCGTCGGCTCCGGACATTCATGTGGGCCACACCGTCGTCCTGCACAAGCTGCGGCAGTTCCAGGAGCTGGGACATGAGGTGCAGCTGATCATCGGGGATTTCACGGGCCGGATCGGCGACCCGACGGGGAAGTCGGAAACCCGCAGGCAGCTGACGGAAGAGGACGTGAAGCGGAATGCGGAAACGTACCAGAAGCAGGTGTTCAAAATATTAAGCCCAGACAAGACGAAGGTATATTACAACTCCGAATGGCTCGGTCCGATGACCTTTGCCGATGTGATCGGGCTGGGTTCCAAAGTGACGGTGGCCCGGATGCTGGAGCGCGACGACTTCTCCAAACGCTACGCCGGCGGACTCCCGATCAGTATTCACGAGTTTTTCTATCCGCTGATGCAAGGGATGGATTCAGTGTCGCTGGAGACCGACATCGAGCTCGGCGGTACGGATCAGACATTTAACCTCATGATGGGCCGCACCCTGCAAAAGGAATACGGGGCAGAACCACAGGTGGCGATCACGCTTCCGCTCTTGGAAGGGCTGGATGGGATACAGAAGATGAGCAAAAGCCTCGGCAACTATATCGGGATCGATGACACCCCGAACGAAATGTTCGGCAAAACGATGTCGGTGCCGGATGAGCTGATGGTGAAATACTATGAGCTGGCCACGGATATGACGAATGAGGAGCTTGAGGTTCTGAGTGAAGATTTGAGCGGCGGGAGCCTCCACCCGCGGGATGCCAAAATGAGCTTGGCGGCTGCCTTTGTCCGGATGTACCATGGGCGGGAGGCAGCCGAGGCGGCCCGGCGGCATTTCGTTACCGTCTTTCAGCAGCGTGCGCTTCCCGAGGAAATTGAGCTGCGCGATATTCCCGAAGACGAGCTGCAGGGAGGGGCTATTCGGTTGGTCCGGCTGCTGACCCTCCTGGGATTTGCGGTTTCCAACAGCGAGGCCAGAAGGAGCATACAGCAGGGGGCGGTCAAGCTGAATGAAGTTAAAATCGAAGACCCGAATGCGGATGTCACGGTCCGGGACGGCGATATCGTTCAAGCGGGGAAACGCAAATTCGCCAAGCTCCGGATCGTATAGAAGCCGTGGATATTCTATAGAAGCTTGATGTGTTTAAGAAGATTGCATGGATTAATGAAGCCATGTGCATGACCGCAAAAAATAGGGCTGCCAGTCAGTCCTATTTTTTCATAATAACAAAAAAGCCCGGAACATAACGTTCCAGGCTTGGTTGCAGCGAAATATTAACGGTTGTAGAATTCGACGATTTGTCTTTCGTCGATGTCTTGGGAAAGTTCGGCGCGCTCTGGGAAACGGATGTATTTACCTTCCAAAGCTCCATCGTTGTATTCCAGGTAGCCTGGCAGATGCGAACGGTTCTCCAGCGCTTCTTTAATAGAAGAGAGGCTGCGGCTTCTTTCGCGAAGACTGATTACGTCGCCTGTGATAACTTGGTAGGAAGCAACGTTTACTTTCTTGCCGTTAACAGTCACGTGACCGTGAGCGACCAATTGGCGCGCTCCTGCACGGGAGTTAGCGAAACCAAGACGGTAAACGAGGTTGTCCAAGCGGCTTTCCAGCAAGAACATGAAGTTTTCACCGGCAATACCCTGCATTTTTTGCGCTCTGTCGAACAGCGTGCGGAATTGCTTTTCACCCAAACCGTACATGTGGCGCAATTTTTGTTTTTCTTGGAGCTGCATACCGTAGTTGCTCATTTTTCTCCGTTGGTTAGGACCGTGTTGTCCCGGAGGAAAAGGGCGTTTCAATTCTTTACCAGTACCGCTCAGGGAAATTCCCAGACGACGGCTCAATTTAAACTTTGGACCTGTGTAACGTGCCATGTTATAGTAGACTCCTTTATTGTTCGAATAATTTACAGTAGGGCTCTATTTGCGCCGTATTTGTTTACCTGTGCGTTCTATAGCGAACCGCACAACTGACGGGAAAGTTCAGCCGCTGTCCTATCAGCAACAAATGACGTGAGGGTGACACAACGTTACGCCCAAATCAAGACTATATTGCAGTCTTTTTCAACAATAGATTTTATATTATAGAGTAGGTAAAAGTCAAGGCCTGACAATGTGCTGGAAAAGTCTAATTTTGTCGATAGGGCTATAGTCCTAAAAAAGTAGGACGAATATCTGAAATATGAGTGCAAAATTGCTTGGAACAGAGTAGAATGTTTATTATAACACATCCGACATGACCCGACTTTATAGCGGACTTTTTCATATTGCAAGGGTGACAATGTATATTGATTGCGATTTTATGGTGCCGTGAAAGACACCCTTTGGCACGGTGTAAAGGAGCGCCTGTCTATGTCAGAACACCAACGAGAAACAACGAAGCATCAAAGCCTTTTTCAGACGAATGCCGATCTGGCGTTTCCTTCGGAGTCGGCTACTTCCTGGCTGCAGGAGATCGACTTGTCCGTTCATGATTTGCCCTATGTGGATCACGTGATCCAAGGAGCTTTTTTTAATTGGCGGGCCGAAGCGCAGACACTGCCGCTGAGTGGACAAGCCTTGTGGGCTGTAACGAATTTTCAGGGGCGGTGGATCGATGGCGATGAAGCTCTTCTTGCGGAGCCTTTCAACGGTTTGGCGGGAGAGATCGGCCGTTGCCTGGAGTCCGGGGAACAGTTCTGGATCCTTCCCGATGATCCGGCGGATCGCCATAGCTCCTGGGTTACTACGGTTATTCCGGTGTTTACTCGCCGGGAGCACGCGCTGGTCTGCCTTCTGGTCTGTGGAATTCCCGCGCACCTTTTTGGTGAAGGAGCCCGGGACACCGTTGCCGCCATGGCGCTCCACTATCGTTCTTGCCTGTACAAAAGTTTTAAGTTCGCCCTTGTGTCGGACATTCTGAAGGCGCAGGAAAGTACGGAACGGGAGGCTAACCGCCGGTCCATTCTGTTTCAAATCATGCAGCGGATGCATGACCAGATCGATGTGGATACCGTGCTGACAGAGGTATTGGACAGCCTCGAAGTTCTGTACCCCACCATCCGCGCGAGACTGCTTATGTCCCAGGACCATCAGAGCCGCAATCCGCGGGTGAAGCCGCTCGTCTTTCATCCCTGGGGCGAGGATATCTGCGTCAGGTCTTTTATGGATGGAAGGCTCATGATGCAGGACTGCAGGGACGGGGGGATGGAGAACCAGGTCGAAATCGCCATACCGCTCGGCGGCAAGCAGGGCGTCTATGGGGTGCTTCATCTGGTGATGTCCAGGGAGCTTCAGGAAGATCTGGACCTGCAGCTGATCGGCATGGTGGTCGACACGGCGGGGAATGCTTTTGAAAATGCGAAGCTCTACGAGCAGTCGAACCTGCTGATTCATGAGCTGCGCCTCATTAACGAATTGACCCAGCGGCTGAACCAGAGCCTCAAGCTTGGGGATATTTACAAGTTTGCCAGCGAGGAGATGCTGGATATTTTCCAGGCGGATTACTGCTGCTTCTTGCAGTACAATGAGGAACGAGGCGTTCTGGAGGTGATGGCGTCCAACGTTCCTGGTCTTGCCCCGTCCTTTGATGCGGAGTACGGCTTTGGCGGACATGTATTTCATAAAAAGGAACCTGTCATTCTTTCGGACTATTCGCTGAGCGGCAAGGTCCCCTCGAAGCTGATGGATGTCACGCATTCGCAATCCCTCATCGCTTCACCGCTGACGGTAAACGGCAAGGTGATGGGGGCCATTCTGCTGACGCACCGCAATCCTCATTATTTTTCCTATGATAATTATCGGCTTCTGCAAACCTTGTCCAGCCACATCGGCCTTTCAGTGAGCAATGCGCTGCTTCACGCTGAGCTGAGACGGATGGCCAACCGGGACATGCTGACCGACATGTACGCCCGCCACTACCTCGACAAGATGATTCAGCAGTATCAAGTGAGCGATTTTTGCGGGTCCCTGATCGTGGTGGACATTGATGAATTCAAACAGGTTAACGATACATACGGTCATCAGAAAGGTGACGATATCCTTCGGCAGGTCAGCGATATCGTGAAATCCTCCATTCGGGAGGAAGATGTGCCTGCACGCTGGGGCGGGGAGGAGCTGGCCGTGTATCTGCCGCAGCTGGGGGTGCACCAGGCGGTCAAAGTCGCTGAAGTGATCCGAAGCCGGGTCGCCCGGGAGACGAGCCCCCCCGTTACAATTTCAAGCGGAATCGCTGAATGGTGCTGGACGGATCCACAGGTGAGTGTAGACAGCTTGTTCTACAGAGCGGATATGGCCCTCTACAGGGCAAAGAACAGCGGACGCAACCAGATTCAAATGGAAGACGTGAACGATATGTAAAGGGCGGCCTCACTTTCGAGTGGGGGCGCCTTATTTTTGCATGAACTGGTCAGGCGGGGGACAGCCTATAAGCAAAAAGGACCTATGTCAGGAGAATGAACCTTGGTTCATTCCGTCCGGAAAGGCAGTATTCCATGATAAAAAAAATGGTACTTCCCGCCTTGCTGCTGCTTAGCCTATGCGGCGGTTTGACAGGCTGCGGCATGTTTCAGGACTCGAAATCGCCGGAGGAATGGTTTTCCCAGACGATTACCGGACTGGCCGGCAAAGACTCGTTCTCATTTATTGGTCAGGCTGCGGTGCGTGCGCAGGATCAGGGGCAGGCGCAGAATTTTGCTTACACCGGCAGGCTCACGGGCCACGACCAGCTCACCATGGAGAGCGTGATCCCTACCCAAGAGGCGGTTAACGCCAAGGGACTCCAGGCAAGGGGAATCACCGGGAAAACCGTGAAGGTGACGAATTTCCGCAGGCAGGACGGGGGATGGGTGAGGCTGTCGAGCGAAGCGGATCCCGAGGATACCTCTCCTTCGTTAACCCGGTTTAACCCTCTGCAGCAGCTGGACGGCATACATGATCTTCCCAAAAACATCAAAGTAGAGTCCAGTGGCGCCCGGGGGACCAAAGTGCTGCGGATCGAATTGGAAAGCTCGAGCGCGAAAAGTTTTTTGGCGAAGCAGCTCGAGTCAGAGATGGAGGGTCTCCGCAAGCAGCCCGGATATACCCGTGCACAGTCCCGGGAAAAGCAGAAGCTGCAGAGTCTCTGGAGTCAAGGGGACAAGCAGCTGCGGCAAATGCTGAACGACGCCCAGGTAAGCACGGTCTATCATTTGACGATTAACCGCAAGTCGGGATTTCCGGTTCGTTTGACCTCGGAGAGCGCAATCGACTATATCAACCTGAACGGCGCAAAGACACGGGAGTCGATGGTGAACGATGTTTCATTCCAGCCGTAGCCCCATCATACCGGTGGGCATCGGTTTTTACGCCTGCTCCCGCAGCTCCATGCTGACGGGACTTGCCATGCGTGCTACAATAAGTCTGAATGAATTAACCTTTGTTCAAATAAATAGCATAGAGGTTATGTCAAGGGGAGGAAATAAGTAATGCGTGATCCTAGAATCCAAAAACTGGCGGAAAACCTGGTCGGTTATTCCGTGAACGTACAGCCGGGGGAGAACGTCCTTGTCGAGATGATCGGCTCGGAGCGCAACCTGCTGAAGGCCGTCATTGATGAAGTCGGCAAGCGGGGAGGACGCCCGTTCGTGCAAATTACCGACAAATCCGTGCAGCGTACGATGCTGATGAACGCGACGGAAGAAATGCTCAAGACTTGGGCGGACATCGACTTGAACCGGATGAAGCAGATGGACTGCTATATCGGCATCCGCGCCGGAGAGAACGTCAATGATCTGGCCGACGTCCCTGACGAAAAGGTGAAACTGTTCAATTCGCTTTACAATCATCCGGTACATAGCGGACAGCGCGTAAACCACACCAAATGGGTGGTACTGCGTTATCCGAACCCAAGCATGGCCCAGTTGGCCAATATGAGCACGGAAGCTTTTGAGGACTTCTATTTTGACGTATGCAACCTCGATTACGCCAAGATGGACAAGGCGCAGGATCCACTTGCCGAGCTGATGAGAAAGACGGACAAGGTCCGCATCGTCGGTCCGGGCACCGACCTCAGCTTTTCTATTAAGGGGATCGGCGCCGAAAAATGCGCTGGCGAGAAAAACATTCCGGACGGCGAGGTTTACAGCGCACCGGTGCGCGATTCCGTCAACGGCACGATCAGCTACAACACCGGCACGGTATATAACGGCATCTCGTTCGAAAATATCAAGTTTACCTTCAAGGATGGAAAAATCGTGGAAGCGACGAGCAACGATACCAAGCGCCTGAACAACATTTTGGACTCGGATGAAGGGGCGCGCTATATCGGCGAATTCGCGATCGGGTTTAACCCGTACATTTTACACCCGATGAAGGACATTCTGTTCGACGAAAAAATTGCCGGAAGCATCCACTTTACCCCGGGTCAAGCCTATGAAGTAACGGATAACGGCAACCGTTCATCCATCCACTGGGACATCGTGCTGATTCAGCGTGAAGACTACGGCGGCGGGGAAATTTACTTCGACGACGTGCTGATCCGCAAAGACGGCATTTTCGTCATTCCGGAACTGCAGGGGTTGAACCCAGAGAATTTGAAGTAGGAATAACTGCATTAGAAACCGGATCTGTTATATCTCGGCCAAGCGCCTTTCAGAAATTCCTTGCGCGAGAAAGCGGATTCAATGTATCATAAAAGTGGTAAAATCATAGTATACTTGATATCAAAAGCTACGGAGGGATCCTATGTCCAGTAACAACGCAGCTGTTGTGGAAATCGCCCAAACGGCAAGCCAATTTACCTCTTCGATCGTACTTCAAGCGGAGAACAAGTACATCGATGTCAAAAGTATCCTCGGTTTGTTTACGACGCTTGTAAGCAGCCAAAGCTATGAGCTTCATGTTCATGGACCGGATGCGGACGAGGCTAAAGCGGCGATGAAGGAAGTGTTTGCCAAACACGGCCTGAACGTCAACGTGGTCTCTGAGTAATGGATGAAGAAGAGCGCTCCTGCTGGCAACAGTAAGGGCGCTTTTTTTAAAGCTTAAAATTTATATTTTCCGGGGTCCCCGCATCTGAGATAGCATCGAAGCCCAACCCTCACTTTGTGGGGTTATTTTAGAACCTTCACCGCCGTCAGCCTTCCCCTTAGAGTCTCCTACTGCTGAGCTTGGCATAAAACCGGGGTCTTTGCGGACGATGGACCGGAATTTCCCCCTCCCTAGGCTTCCCAGGGACGTTTTTCTGGGCCAGGTTCTTGTATTGGTGTTCAATTTCGTCTAATATTAAGAATAGAATACAAGGGTGTAAATGTAGGATTTTGGACATAGGGGGGAAGATGCATGACTTCATCTGAGCTGCAGGAGCAGTTGAATATTAAGGCGATTAATCTGCTGAAAGATGATGCAGAGAAAATAGAGAAGCTTATTGAAGTACAAATGGAGAATCTGGCCACACGCTATTGCCCTCTCTATGAGGAAGTGCTGGACACCCAGATGTACGGATTTTCACGTGAGGTTGATTTTGCCGTACGCGCCGGTCTTGTGCCCGAACTTACAGGCAAACAGCTGGTCAGTGAGCTGGAGAAGAATCTGGCCAACCTCTATGAAGCCCTGAACAACAGGGAAGCATAAATCATCAGCCTGTCGCAAGCAGGCTTACATAAGATGCAGGGTTCAGGCGACCGGATCCCGTGTCAATCGATGATGAGCAGTTGCAGCTTGGCCTTCACTTCGGAGGTCCCGAGATTTATAAATTTATACGTATAAAAAGGCATGCTCTCCGCTGGAGAACATGCCTTTTTTGTCGTTACCCTGCCTGCTCTGGAACACAAGGAACTTTGTCTCGCTGTCTGCTGTCTATACCAAGAAAAACGATACGCCGAGAATGACGTAAACGACAAGCAGCAGCAGACCTTCATACCAGTTCGTTTTACCATCCTGGATGATGGATTTGGCGATAAATACCGACACGCCGATCGCGAGCAGCTCAATGGTCGTAAACACCAGGTCCATCGTGGTGGGCCCGAAGAAATAACTGACCAAAATGAGCACAGGAGCGACGAACAAGGCGATCTGCAGGCTGCTGCCTACGGCGATTTCAACCGCTGCGCCGATCTTGTTCTTCATGGCCAGCATGACGGCCGCACTGTGCTCCGCCGCGTTGCCGATAATGGCCACGAGGAATGCACCTACAAACAGCTCACTAAGCCCGAATCGCGTCGTGAAGGTCTCCAGCGTATCTACCAGCCATTCACTCACGAAAGCTACCATAACGGTCGCCAGAAGGAGATACAGGACCGATTTCCCTTTGGACCATTCAGGCTCGCGTTCATGCGGCAGTTCTTCGTCCTCATCGTCGGTGACATCCGCCAAATATTTCTTGTGCGTAATCATCGAGAAGACAAGCCAAGCGAGGTAAGCCACGATCAGGATACAAGCCACAATCAGGCTCAGCAGCTGGGTATCGCTCCCGGTAATAGAATGACTGCGCAGAAATACCGCAGGCACAATCAAAGCGATCACCGCAACCAGCATCAGCGAGCCGTTCATTCCGGCCAGCGATACGTTAAAGCTCTGAACTTTAAACTTCAGTCCTCCGGCAAAAATGCTGAGTCCCAGGACCAGAAGCAAGTTCCCGATCACCGAACCGGTCAAACTGGCTTTGACCATGTCGAACAGGCCTTCCTTGACCAGAAAGATTGCGATAATCAGCTCCGCCGCGTTACCGAAGGTGGCGTTCAAAAAGCCGCCAAGACGCTGCCCGGCATAATGCGATACGCTCTCCGTCGCTTTGCCCAAAAATCCGGCGACAAAGACGACGGATATCGCGGACAGAATGAACTGCAGCGTTGCATCCCAGCCTGCGAAATGTCCCACAGCACTAAGAATAAAGAAGGCGATAAGCAGGATGGGGCTGATCCATTTTTTCAATTTTTGACACCTCTTGCCATATGTAAGTTCGATTCTTATTCAATATACCCAAATTGCATATCGTTGTAAACAAATCGGCGGGGCCCGGAATTTGCTTTTTGGGCCTGTTAGGATTTACAATAACGGATAATGGATGTAAAGGAGGATGGAGCATGTCGGAACAACTCCAACTAGAGAATGGAACCATACGGATTGCAGATGATGTCGTAGCGAAAATCGCCGGATTGGCAGCACTTGAAACACCAGGGATCGCAGCCATGTCGGGTGGTTTGTCGGAAGGATGGGCCAAGCGCCTGAGCGGAAAAAACGTGCAGAAGGGTGTCACGGTGGAGGTTGGGCAGCTTGAAGCGGCCATCGACCTGCGGATCATCGTGCTGTATGAAACCCCGATTCACGAAGTATCCCGCATGCTTCAACAAAACGTGCGCGAAGCCGTCGAAAGCATGACCGGTCTGCGTGTGGTCGAAGTTAACGTAAAAGTGGAAGGCGTCGCCTTCAAGGATGACATGATCGAAGAGGTGCCAATGCGCACCAAATAAAGCCGCATGACTAGAAGAAAAAAAGACTAGTGGACGTAAACGTCCTCTAGTCTTTTTTAGTACCCTCGAAGGGTCAGTTAAAGCGGCGTGTCTGATTGCGGGTGGAGACGGCGACCGACGGTTTCTTGACGGTTACCGACTTCACCTGCTCATGCTTCGCTGGAAGGCTGCTGATCCGCGAGATGCTGAGCATGATGCCCATGCTGGCCATCATAATCAGAAGGGAAGTGCCGCCGTAACTGATAAACGGCAGGGTTACCCCGGTAAGCGGAATCGTCTGGGTGACGCCCCCGATATTGATGAACGCCTGGATGGCGATCAAGCCCATGATTCCGATGCCGACAAGCGTTCCGAACGGGTCGGGGCACCTCAGCGCGATAATAATGCCGCGCCAGATGAAGTAGATATAGACGATCAGGAAGATCGACGTTCCGATAAACCCGAACTCTTCGCCGATGACGGAGAAGATGAAGTCGTTATAGGGGTTGGGCAAATAATGAAGCTTCTGAACGCTTTTACCGAAGCCGGCTCCGGTCATTTGCCCTTCACCGATGGCAGTCAGCGACTGCAGCAGATTGTAGCCCTCCCCCTGCGGATCCTTGAACGGGTCCAAGAAGGCGTTAATCCGGCCGAGCTTATAGTTGCTCGATTGTACCGTCTGATCCCCGCTATGGGATACCGACTTGATCAGGGCGTTGGCTCCGAGCACGAGGCTCGCACCCAGGATCAGCAGCAGGGCTGACCCTATCATATGCTTGAGGCTCGCGCCGCCGGCATAGATGATCAGGGCGCTCGTGGCCACCAGAATGAGGCAGGAGCCGAGGTCCGGCTGCATCATGATGAGCCCGGCGACAAAGCCGACGATGACCATAACCGGGATATAGCCTGTCCGCAGGTCGCGGAAGCGCTCCCCTTTTTTACTGATCAAAGCAGATAGGTACAGAATGATCGCGATCTTCGCGATTTCCGTCGGCTGGATGCCGAGAGATCCGACGCCGAACCAGCTTCGGGCGCCGTTTCTGACTGATCCGACCAGAAGAACCAGCACTAGCATGATGACTGTCACGATAAACAGCGGGGCAAACAGCTTTTTGTACTTGGTGTAAGGAATGTTCATCGCGACGAACATTGCGATCGTGCCCAGCGCGGCCCACATGAACTGTCTTTTCGTAAAATACAGCGAGTCATAGTGAAAATCCTTGCTAGCGATGGCCAAGCTCGAACTGGCGCTGAATACCATGACCAGCCCAAAACCAACCAACAGCAAGGTGAGGATGAGCAGTTGGAAATCCGGCGTCCCTCTCTTGGATTGTTGGGGTTTTTCTTCTCTCATAAGAGACCTGCTTAGGCTTCCAGAGCGGCTTTAAACTGCTGGAGCTTCTTGGTTGCAATCCCTAAGATGGACGACGGAACCGGAGATTCGTATTCCAGCCCGTGAGGGAAGGTTGCCTTGCCCATATACACGGCTTCAATTTGCAGCACAGTGTCCGGCTTTTCCAGCTTTCCTTCTACCGCACGCGTGTTGATCCGTACGAAGTATTCCGATTTGGTGTTATTATCTTCGATTTTATAGTCATATGTAGCGCGATAGTATTCCCACTGCCAACGGACAAAGCCTACTTTATCGGCTACTTCGTCCATAAATGCCAAGTCGGCTTTGATGCCGTCGAGTCCTGTATTTTCAAAAATCATGGTTACTAAATCCTCCTCTATTGGTTGCCTGTAAAGTTCTTTACTCATGATATTATGTTTTAAACACTTGTGCAAGCCTTGGCAATATTGGGGCGATACCCCATCCGAGGCGTTTCTGCTACAATAGAAAAAAGGGTTCAACCACCGCGATGTGGGATGACATATCAGCAACTTAACTTCCATTCTATGGCGAGAGGACGGATACATATGAGAGAAGAGGCATTGCTGAGCAAGCTGGAGCCGCAAATGGTGGAGTGGAGGCGGTATCTGCACCGGCATCCGGAGCTGTCTTACCATGAGGAGCAGACGTCCGCGTTCGTGGCTGACAGGCTGCGGGAGCTGGGGATCGACGTGCGGACGCGGTTCGGCGGCGGATATGGAGTGGTCGGCGTATTAAAAGGAAGCAAGCCGGGGAAGACGGTCGTTCTGCGGGCGGACATGGACGCGCTTCCGATTCAGGATGAAAAGTCGTGTGACTATTCTTCCGAAGTGCCTGGTGTCATGCATGCTTGCGGTCACGACGGTCATACGTCGATCCTGCTGGCAGTTGCTTCGTATTTCAGCGCCCGGAAGGAGGATCTGCCCGGAGAGATCCGGTTCGTATTCCAGCCGGCTGAGGAGGTATGCCCGGGCGGTGCCAAGGGGATGATTGAGGCGGGCGTTCTGGATGGGGCCGACGTGGTATATGGCGTGCACTTATGGACGCCGTTCCCGGCAGGAACCGCGGCCAGCACACCGGGGCCGATGATGGCCGCGGCGGATGAGTTCTTTATCGATATCATCGGCAAGGGCGGTCACGGGGGCATGCCGCATGTGACGGTGGACAGCGTAGTGGCCGGATCGGCGCTGGTCATGCAGCTGCAGAGCATCGTCAGCCGCTCGGTGAACCCACTACGGCCGGCGGTCGTTACGATCGGAACGATCCAGGGGGGAAGCGCGCAGAACGTCATCGCCGAATCGTGCCGGATTACCGGAACCGTACGGACGTTTGACGACGAGACGCGCCAATATATCCGCGGACGGATCGAAGAAATGACCCGGCTTACGGCGCAGACGTACGGAGCCGAGTCGAAAATTCAATATTTGATGGGGTACCCGCCGCTTGTGAACGATGAGGCGGAGACGGAGAGATTTTTCTCCGAAGCGCCGAAGGTGTTCGGTGACTCCAAGGTGCAGCGCTGCGAGAAGATTATGCCTGCCGAGGATTTCGCTTATTATTTGCAGGAAATTCCCGGGTGCTTTATGTTCGTGGGAGCAGGTAATGAAGAGCTTCAGGCCGTCTATCCGCATCATCACCCAAGGTTTGACTTTGACGAGTCGGCCATGCTGAGCGCAGCCAAGCTGCTGGTGACGATGACTCAATCGTATCAGGACTGGGAATAGGCAGGCTTGATAGGATGAGTCTCCCGATTCATCGGCCGGAAGGTTTAGTTGCACGAATGTTTTGGCGGACGGTGGGAAAAACTTGAAATGGCAGAGGAAAAGTTCATTTCCGCTCTAGGAGATGAACTTTTTCATATGTTTGCAGCCTGGAAGAAGAACTCGAACAGAAAGAAGGGGATTTGATGAGCGATACAAAAGCGTGCATCGTGCAGCGGGACCGGACCATCCTGCTGGAATGCGGACACCCGGGGTTTGAGGAAGCCCGCGGGAAGCTGGCCCATTTTGCAGAGCTGGTCAAGAGTCCTTCTGCGTTTCATACGTACCGGATTACTCCGTTATCGCTGTGGAATGCCGCCTCGTTGGGATGGACCGCCGGAGAGATCGTCGACGCGCTGGCGTCGGTCTCCAGATGGGAGGTTCCCTCCTCGCTGACCCGGGACATCCGCAGCCTGGTGGGCAGATACGGGAAGCTCCGGATCGAGGCCGGGAAGGCGGAAGCCGGGAAGCTCAGCCTGACCTCCTCCGATCCGCAGCTGCTGGATGAAGTGCTGGCGATACCCGCCGTTCAGGCCAGCGGGCTGCGGCGCGTGACTCCGGGCCAGGCGGAGCTTGATGCCCTGCGCCGCGGACGGATCAAGCAGGAGCTGACGCGGCTGGGATATCCCATCCTGGACTTGGCCGGCTACCATGAGGGGCAGCCGCTGCAGATCGGCTGGAGAACGCAGGGCGGCTCTTTTGCACTCAGGGACTACCAGCAGGCGGCGGCAGACGCTTTTGAAGGGGTGGCCGGCAGCGGGGGCAGCGGGGTGCTGGTTCTCCCCTGCGGCGCCGGGAAAACCGTCATCGGGCTCGGCGTGCTGGAAAAGCATGAGTGCGAGTGTCTGATTCTGACTTCGAATGCAACCTCCGTCGGGCAGTGGATTGCGGAGCTGACGGACAAGACGACGCTGGATTCTTCCCAGATCGGGGAGTATACGGGGCAAAAGAAGGAGGTGCGCCCGGTCACGGTTGCCACCTATCAAATCCTGACGCATCGCCGGTCCAAAGAGGATGAGTTTGAGCATATGCGCCTGTTTAACGAGCGCAACTGGGGACTCATCATTTATGATGAGGTGCATCTGCTGCCGGCTCCGGTGTTCCGGGCGACGGCCGATATCCAGGCGACCCGCCGCCTCGGGCTGACCGCTACGCTGGTGCGGGAGGACGGCTGCGAGCAGGATGTTTTTTCGCTGATCGGTCCGAAGCGCTACGAAATGCCCTGGAAAGAGCTAGAGTCGATGGGGTGGATTGCGCGCGTCGAATGCACCGAGGTCCGGGTGGCGATGGCGTCCGAACTGCGCGAAGCCTACGCATACGCGGAAGGGAAGGAGAAATTCCGGATCGCCGCCGAAAATCCCGGCAAGCTGGAGGTCGTCCGAAGGCTGCTGGACAAGCATCCGGAAGAGAGCGTCCTCATTATTGGCCAATATATTGATCAGCTGAAGCAACTATCCGAGTCGCTGGGCGTTCCGCTGATTTCGGGGCGAATGGCGCACAAGGACAGGGGAAGGCTCTATGAGTCTTTTAGACGGGGAGAAACAAGAGTGCTGGCCGTTTCCAAGGTAGCCAACTTCGCCGTCGACCTGCCGGACGCTTCCGTGGCAATTGAAATTTCGGGCAGTTTCGGATCCAGGCAGGAGGAGGCCCAGCGTTTGGGGCGGATTTTGCGGCCTAAAGCCGGAAACAACCGGGCGTATTTTTACGCCTTGGTGTCCCAGGATAGCAAAGAAGAGGAGTTTGCCATCCGGCGCCAACTTTTCCTGGTCGAACAGGGTTACGAATATTCCGTGCGGTATGATTCGGATCCCGGGCTGTTTAGCCGTGAGTCCGGTCATGAGTTAACTTCCCGCCCGGACGGGGACCGGGCCATTCCAGCCAAAAAGGAGGCTTCATCCTGATCATGAGTACAGAAATGAACGAAGACCTGCCGCAGGAGTCAGCCTTCCGGTCTATCCTGCGGACATTGGCTCCGGAGGATGCCGAGCTGCTTAGGCGGCTGATCGTCCGGTTTGCCGGCCAGCCGTTCAGTGATGACGTCCGGACCGCGGTGACGAGCAGCAGCCGAAGCGGTGCGGAGCTCCAGCTGTCTTTTATCCGTTTGAGAAGAGCAGGCCTCATCCAAGCGGTGAAAAAAGCTTGGGGAGAAAAACTCTACTATATTCCACTGGAAAGTCTGGGCCTGCTGTACCGTCAGTTCTTTACACCCGAAGCGGAAGCCGTTCCGGATTCGAATGTGCTTATGATTAGCGAAGCCAAGCCGGGCCTCGCCCTGGACCTGCTGCATGCGCTTGCGGCTGCCGCCGAGCACGGGCTTCCTCTTACGGCGAAAGGAACGGTCCATAAAAAAAATACGCAGAAGCTGCTGGAGGCTGTGCACCTGAAAGATTCCGACCTCGCAGCACTCCAGCTCCAGTACGCGCATGCCGAAACCTATTCGATTGCGGCTGCTGTGCTGCTCGACTTGATGCTGTGCCTCGGCCTTGCGGTGAAAGAGAGCCAGGGCATTCTCCTCGAAGAGGATAGGCTCGGCGAGTGGCTGAGCCTGTCTGAGCGGGAGATGAACGGGGTGCTGCTCCCGGCGGCATTGGAGCGATACGGCCTGAACAGCCCGGCGCTGCAGCATTTCCGGCACCTTCTTTGCCATCCTTCCTTCCAACAAGGCGTTTGGTACGACATGGCGGACATGCTGGATTGGATGGAGCGGGAAGACATGCTCACCCGACCCGCTTCGGAAACCGGCGCCCGGGCATGGATGACAGCGATGGCGGGATTTGGCTGGGGCGAAGCCGGTGAGGACGGCAGCGGGCGCTGCTGTTTCCGGTGGACCGTGGATCCGGCCACCGTGCTGGTTTCGGGCGGAGAAGATCCCGAGGAGGTGGAAGACGGGCGCTTCTATGTTCAGCCGGATTTTGACGTGATCGTCCCGCCGGATGTGTCGTACCGCATCCGATGGAAGCTGCTGGCCTGCTCGGAACGGGTGCAGAGCGAAAGGATGTCGGTATATCGTTTGACCCGCGGCAGCACGGCCCGTGCGGTGGAGAACGGCATGGGTGTGGCCGAAATGACGGAGCTGCTGGACACATTCTCAAGCGGCGGCGTTCCGGAGAACGTTAGGCTCGCTTTGGAGCAATGGGGCCGGGAAATCGGCCGGACCCGTTTTGAGGAAGCCATGCTGCTGTCGTGTTCGGCCGAAGAGGATGGGGATCGGATCGAAGCGCATCCGAAGCTGAAATCCCATTTGCAGCGCATTGGACCGAAGCATTTTCTCATGAACCGGGACGCGGTAGCGGAAGTCCGGAAAATATTGGAGTCGTCAGGCCTCTCACCCTTAAAGGCCGTCGCCGGATCCGGCGGGGCGGTTTCCGCATATCCGCTGATCCATCATTCCGCTTCGGACCGCGCGGAACATCGGCGCCATGAAGAAAGGTTACGCCAAACCGAGATAAACGCTGCCGGCGGTCTGGTGTACAGCGGCCGGAATATCTATTATTTCGAGCCGGATCCGGATATTCCGGAGCCGGAGTCCTTGTTCCCCGGATATGGGCAGGTCCCGAAGATGTGGACCCAGGACTTCCGGAATTACCACGGTACGACGTCACAGCACATTATGGAGCAGGCGGTAGAATGGCAAACCAGAGTGCTGATTTCCCGCGATGGAAACCGTTTGGAATTCATACCGCGGGCGGTTCGGAACCACCCCTGGGCCGTGGAAGGAACCCTCATGAATTCGGAACGGGACGGTGTTGAAGAGACCCTACTCTCGCCGGGGGATTGGGAGCAAATCCGGCTGATTGTGCCTTCTTTCACCTGATGATCGCAGCAGGAAGTGCATTCAAACCTCTTCTTATGGGCCAAAGGTTATGATATGATAAAAGAGTCTACTCCAGTTTGGAGGGAACATTCTTATAGAATTGGGATGAAGTTCATGAGCGTATCAGAGATCAACACGGTCGACATGGCAGCCGTACTGATGAACGCCTATGAATTAGGCGATTTGATCAATCAGTCGGTTGAGGTGTCCGATTATTTATATTGGAAGCAGCAGGTTAACAATAATCCGGCCATACAGGAGCTTGTCCGGCTTCTGGCGAAGAAGAAGGACCTCTTTGAAGAGACCCAGCGTTTCGGCCATTTTCATCCGAACTACCACAGTGCGAAGGATGAGGTCAAGGGCGTGGAGAACCAGCTGGAACAGTTCGAGGAAGTGAGACGCTTCAAGCTGGCCGAGCAGAATCTGGATGACATGCTGCACCAAATGTCAGAAATGATCGCTTTTTCCGTTTCGGAAACGATCAAGGTACCGAGCAACGATCCGCATCCGAGGGGTTGCGGCGGCGGGGGTAAATGCTCCTGCGGCGGATAAAAATATAGAAGGCTCAAGTATAAGTGAGGTGGGAAAATGATGTTTGCAGAGCGGACGGGGTATATCATTTGGGTAAGCGATATTAAGGCAGCGCGGAATTTGGAGAAGTACGGGACCGTTCACTATATATCTCGCCGGATGCACTATGTCGTCATGTATGTGAATGCGGACCGGGCCGAGGAAGTAGCCAAAAATATCCGGCGCCTTTCCTATGTGCGTAAAATTGAACGCTCCTACCGAAACGAGATCAAAACGGAATATTCGAGCGACGTACCGGATAAGACCAGATTTTATGGCTTGTAGTAGGAGGTTCATCTGCCTGTCATAAGTTTTAATCCCACCTGGAAGGTCATCGTATAGTCAGGAAGCAGCCGGATTTGGCTGCTTCTTTTTTTAGATCAGAGGATACGGCATCAGTGCCGACGGAGCTTGTAAATCCGCCAGAAAAAACCGGCTGGCATAGGACGTTGTGAGGCAGATGCGTCGATTATCCTTTATATATATGAAAATATGCCGGGAATACGTAGTTTGGAGCTTGTGAAGAACGTGGTAATGATGTAATATAATAGGCATAAATACATAGATACAAAGTCCTATGTAGTGGAGAGTGATAGTCCATGCGCGACAAAGGAATGGAAAGATGGAGCACCTATGAACCTTTTTTTGTGACCTTAGGGGATAAGCGGGTGGCCGACATCGTCATTACCCATCATGCGAAGACAAGGTACAACGACCGGATTCATAGTGATATCCATAGTATTGATGATATAGCCGCATGGATGTGGGAGTGCCTGAAGCAGGGCCGGATCGCTCCCTACTACCGGAATGAGAAGGACGTTTACCTGATTGACGAGGATCTTGTCGTCGTCGCGGAATTTGCGGAAATCGAAGGGGAAACCGACATCAGCGGAAATCCGCTGCACAAGATGATTATCGTGACGTTCCTGGGCAAGATGTCGGAGACGATTGAGCTGAGGGACTTGAAGTCCTATTATTCATGGCTGCGCCATTCACGGAGAATGACGTTGATTAAAAATACTCGCAAGCGGAAATAACCGCGTTTTGTAAGCGTGAGCATGGATTCCCTCTCCGGGAAGCCATGCTCATTTTTGTTGAATCATGTTCCGGCTGCAACAGACTTATCCCGCAGCGGAAATGTTGCTCCGCGTTGGTGGTTCACGGCCGAATCGGATACAATATAAGAACGACGAGGGGGAGAGCATGCCATGAATTTTCACCAGCTCCACATTTTTTATACCGTGGCGGATCGCGGGAGCTTCTCGGCGGCGGCCAGCGCTCTGCATATGACCCAGCCGGCCGTTACGATGCAAATTCAGTCCCTGGAGGAATATTTCGGGACACGCCTGCTGATCCGCTCCACCAAGAAGATCGAGCTGACCGAAGCGGGAATCACCCTTTTGCCGTATGCGGCAAAAAGCATCGCCCTGGTCAAGGAAACGGACAATGCGATGGCATCGCATACCCATATGCTGCAGGACCGGCTTCAGCTCGGTTCCAGCCTCACGATCGGTGAATACTTCCTGCCGCGGCTGCTCGGACCGTTTGGGCAGCAGTATCCGCACATCAGCATCATGATGAAAGTGATGAACACCACGCAGATCATCGAAGAGATTACGAAGCATCAGCTGAATTTCGGTCTGATCGAGGCGACGATCCATCATCCGGATATGGTCATTGATCCTGTCATGCAGGACGAGCTGAAGCTGATCGTGCCCATCGGCCATCCGCTGGCGGAACGGGATTCGGTCGAGCTGGAGGAAGTGCTTGCCTATCCGTTCGTGCTACGGGAAAAAGGTTCGGGCACGCGCCAGGTCATGGAAAGCGTTCTGATCCATAAGGGGATCGATCCACAAACCCTGCAGACCGCGATGGAGCTGGGGAGCACGGGGGCGGTGAAATCCGCCGTCGAGGCCGGATTCGGCATCACGATGCTGTCGCCGGCTTCGGTCAAGCATGAAACCGCATTGAATTTGGTTAGAATCATTCCGATCCGGGACGCCGAATTTAAGCGGCAGTTTTATGCCATTCATTTGAAGTCCACCCTGCTCCCGCTGTCTGCCGTGACCTTTCTGAACTTTCTCAAACAGCAGCAGGAACGGCAGGAGGGATAAGGTTAGCCAGCCAGTTATAAAGAATAAGCTGCTGCGAAGAACGCTGAACCAATTAGAGGAGGAATGGACATGTCCAAAGATCAGAATAGCTGCGACCTGCATACGCATACGACGGCTTCCGACGGTATGCAGCCGCCGGCGGAGAACGTTCGAATTGCTCATGAGAAGGGACTCGCGGCCGTGGCGATAACCGACCATGATACCGTGGGGGGCATTCCGGAAGCATTGGAAGCCGGGCAGCGGCTCGGCATTACGGTCGTTCCCGGCGTTGAGATCAGCACGCGTGCCGGCGGCAAAGATATTCATGTACTAGGATATTATATCGACATTACGAATGATCCGTTTTTGAACCATCTGGCCGAGCTGAGACAAACCCGGGAACGGCGCAACGATCAGATGATCACCAAGCTGCAGGAGCTTGGAATTTCCATTACGCTTGAGGAAGTCATTGCCGGGCTGGGGCGCGAACTGAAGCCGGATGAGAGCATCGGGCGGCCGCATATGGCCGACGTATTGGTCAAGAAGGGATATGCCTCGGACATGCGGGACGCCTTTAACCGCTATTTGGGCGAGGATGCGCCTGCCTATGTATCTGTTCCGCGGATTACGCCGGCGGATGCCTGCGCATGGGTCCGGGAAGCCGGCGGGACGCCGGTGCTGGCCCATCCGGGGATCTACGGTGATGATGCGCTGGTGGAGCGGATTTTGCAGGAAGCGAAACCTGCCGGAATCGAAGTATACCATTCCGATCACGGCCCGGCCGACGAGGAACGGTACCAGAAGATGGCTAGGCAGCATGGGCTGATCGTCACGGCGGGATCCGATTTTCACGGGGAACGGCAGGGCGTCATATTCCATGGGGATATCGGCAGCCGTACGATCCCGGTTACCGTATTGGAACAGCTCCGGCAAGGAACAAAATAAAACAGGCTGGCCGCTGATCCAGGCTACATTTATTGATTAAAGCTGCAATCCACATGTAGACTTCAATCGAATGGTTCGAAAGAGATCCAAGTCTTGATCATTCCCATCCTTTTTTTGAAAAATTGGAAGATTGGGCTTGCGCCGTGCTTTCTGGCCGTGCTACAATGTTGAACCAAGCAACAAGCATAAATTAATCAGGCGATGACCAAAGACATGATTTCGATCCAGGACTGCCCAGAGAGAGAGGTGAGTGGTGCAAGCTTCTCCTGACACCGGTTCAGAAATTACCCCTTTGCAGCCGTCCCTTCGAACCTGCGGCCCCAAGTCTCGGCAGTAGAAGGAACCGGTTAATCCCCGATAGCGGATTCTTAATAAGGGCTTTGCAGATGTACGTGTTCGGATCGAACCGTCGGATGCAGGTCGAATTAGGGTGGAACCACGAGCTGAACGCACTCGTCCCTTGGGATGAGATGCGTTTTTTTGCGTTCACCAAGTAGACCGAAATTGACGGAGGGAAGAACATGAACAAGGAAATACAAGTCAAGCTGCCGGACGGCTCGGTAAGAGCATTCGAGCAAGGCGTCCGGTTGGAGAGAATCGCCGAAGCGATCAGCAGCAGCCTCGGGAAAAATGCCGCAGCAGGTAAAATCGACGGGATCCTGGTGGATCTCAGTACGCCGGTCGAACAGGACTGCAGCATTGAAATCGTGACGGTGGACAGTCCGGAGGGGATCGAGGTGTACCGGCACAGCACGGCGCATCTATTGGCGCAGGCCGTGAAGCGTTTATTCGGAGCATCATCCGTCAAGCTGGGGATCGGCCCGGTTATCGAGGACGGCTTTTATTACGATATGGACCTTCCAAGCCCGCTGACGAGCGATGATTTGTCCCGGATCGAACGGGAAATGAAGCGGATCGCGGAGGAGGATCTGCCGATTCGGCGGAAGGCGGTCAGCCGGAAGGAAGCGCTGGATCTGTTCGCGCAGCTGCAGGAGCCGCTAAAGCTCGAGCTTATTCGGGACCTGCCCGAAGATGCCGAAATTTCGATTTACGAGCAGGGAGAGTTTGTGGACTTGTGCAGAGGGCCGCATCTTCCTTCCACGGGGAAAATCAAGGCGTTCAAGCTGCTGAGCGTGGCCGGAGCCTATTGGCGCGGAAACTCGGACAACAAAATGCTGCAGCGGATTTACGGCACCGCCTTCCCCAAGAAGGCGCAGCTTGACGAGCATCTTCACATGCTCGAGGAAGCGAAGAAGCGCGACCATCGCAAGCTGGGCAAGGAACAGGGACTGTTCATGTTCTCGGAGGAAGCGCCGGGCATGCCGTTTTACCTTCCTAAAGGCATGATCATCCGGAACGAGCTGGAGAAGCTGGAGCGCGAGCTGCATGCCACAAGAGGATATGAAGAGGTGCGCACCCCGCTTATGATGAACAAGCGGATGTGGGAGGAATCCGGGCACTGGGATCACTACAAGGACAACATGTACTTTACCCAGGTGGACGAGACGGAATATGCGCTGAAGCCGATGAACTGCCCAGGACATATGCTGATTTTCAAAAGCGACCTTCGCTCATACCGCGAGCTTCCGATCCGGCTGGCCGAGTTCGGACAAGTTCACCGCCACGAGTATTCGGGAGCGCTGAGCGGCATGATGCGCGTGCGGACGTTTTGCCAGGATGACGCTCACCTGTTTGTCAGACCTGACCAAATCGAGGAGGAAATCGCCGGCGTCATCGATCTGATCGACCACATGTACGCCATATTCGGCTTCTCGTACCGGATTGAACTGTCGACGCGGCCGGAGGATTCCATGGGCTCGGATGAGCTGTGGGAGCAGGCGGAGCAGTCGCTGCGCAGCGTGCTGGAACGGCGTGGGATCGAATACCGCCTGAACGAGGGGGACGGAGCTTTCTACGGACCGAAAATCGATTTTCATATTCTCGATGCCCTGAAGCGCAGCTGGCAGTGCGGGACGATCCAGCTCGATTTTCAAATGCCGGAGAAGTTCGGTCTCAGCTATGTCGGTGAATACAACCAGAAGCATCGCCCGGTCGTCATTCATCGCGCCGTATACGGCTCCATCGACCGTTTTATCGGCATTATAACGGAGCACTACTCGGGAGCTTTTCCGTTGTGGCTGGCGTCGGTCCAGGCCAAGGTCGTCCCGGTTTCCGAAAACGATCTGGATTATGCTTATCAGGTTAAGCAGTCCCTTGCGAAAGCGGGCATTCGGGTTGAGGTCAGTGCCAAAAACGAGAAGCTGGGCTATAAAATCCGCGAAGCCGAGCTGGAAAAAGTACCGTACGTGCTCGTCGTCGGCAAGAGCGAGCAGGAGGCGGGTGCAGCCGCAGTCCGCAAGCGTGGCGAAGGGGATCTGGGCATGCAGCAGCTGCCGGACATCATCGAGCGCTTAAACCGGGAAATCCGGGATAAATATACAGGAAAATAAGGCAGGCTGACAGCAAAAAGAAGGCTGTATCCCACCCGTTCATAAGAACGGAGGATACAGCTTTTTTTATTGAATAGACGCTCTATTTAATGACGCTAGGAAGCGACTTGATCAGTTCCGCGTCGGGCGTAACGATTAGGGTCCGCTGGTGATCATAAATGACAAAGCCCGGTTTGGCGCCGTTCGGTTTGTGCACGTGACGGATCAGGGTACAGTCGACCGGTACGCTGCTGGATTCCTTAGCCTGGCTGAAGTAAGCGGCCAGTTGGGCGGCTTCCTCCAGGGTCTGGTCCCCGAACTGGCTGCTGCGAATGACGACGTGGGAACCGGGAATATCTTTAGTGTGCAGCCACGTATCGCTTCCGCTGGCCAATTTGTTGGTCACGTACTCGTTTTGCAGGTTGTTTTTGCCGACGTAAATCTCGACGCCCTCAGACGATGTGAACACATGGAGTGTCGGACGGTCGTTTTTCTTCTTCTTGCGCGTTTTTTTGCTGCGGTCGCGGAGATATCCCTGCTGAACAAGCTCCTCGCGGATTTCATCGATATCGTTCAGGGATGCATGGGCAAGCTGCTGAAGCAGATCGTCCATGTAGCGGATTTCTTCTTGCGTTTTGGCTAGCTGCTCATCGATGACGGCCAGACTGTTTTTGTACTTATTATATTTCTTGAAATACCGCTGGGCGTTATCGCTAGGGCCAAGCAGAGGGTCCAGTGGAATCGCCACGTCCTTCTGGTCTTCGTCGTAGAAGTTGGTCAGGACCGCCTCTTTGTCCCCTTTCGCAATCGTATGCAGGGAGGCAAACAGCAGCTCGCCGTAAATCCGGTACTGGTCTGCATCGGCTGCTTCCTCCAGGTCGGCGTGCAGGTGGTCCAGCTTTTTAATGTTTTTGGCGCGTTCATTGTGCAGGAAACGAAGCAGATCGCTCGTCTTTTGCTTGACGGTGTCGCGCTCGGCTTTTTCGCCGTAATAATCCTCCATGCAGGTGCTGATGGATTCATAGCGCTTGACCTCTTCCTGGATCATCGTCAGATCGATGGCGGAGAACACCATTTTTCCTTTGGCATTCGCGCCTGACATCGGTTGGAACGCCTGCTGCCTGACATTGTCCATCAGTCCGGAAAAGGCGGACCACAATGCGATGCGCCGTGCTTCACCAAGATCGGGTTCTCCTTCCGAGTGAGCCTGCAGGCCGGCTCGATGGACGATTTCCTGCGCAACCAGCGGGCTCACGCCGCTGAACGTATCCACGATCCACGAAATCGGTTCGGCATCCGCCGACTCCGTATATTTCTTCGCGAATTGCTCACTTGAAACCTCAAGGGGATTGAGCTTGTGCTGCTGCGGAGGCTCCGTATAGGAAAAGCCCGGCATGACGACCCGGTAGCTGCTGATGCTCGGAGTGACATGATGGATGCCGTCCAGCATGGTCCCGCTCGCCGGGTCTGACAAAATAATGTTGCTGTGCCGGCCCATCAGTTCGATAATGAGCTGCTTCGAGGAAACGTCCCCCAGCTCATCCCGCTGCCTGACCGCGATATAAATGATCCGCTCCATCCCCACCTGCCGGATGTCTTCGATAATGCCCCCTTCGCAGTGCTTGCGCATCAGCATGCAGAACATGGGCGCCTCCTGCGGATTCAGAAAGCTGCGCTCGGTGAAGTGCGCCCGCGGATACGTCGGATTGGCCGACAGCAGCAGCTTGGCGTTGCCCTCCCGGGTTCGAAGATGAAAGAGCAGGTCGTGATCATTGGGCTGGTATATTTTACTGATGCGGGCGCCCTGAAGGCTCTGCAGCTCATGGACAAGGGCCCGCGTTACGATTCCGTCTAATGCCATAGTGTATCTCCCATCTTTACGCTGTACTTGGTTACGATTGCCTCCATTCTATGATGCCATAGTTTGGCCAAAAACTTAAGAGGCCGGGCTTGTGATATTTTAGGCCCTGTCCGAATACATTTACGATAGAGCAGGTGGAAAAGCTGTTGAATACCCGCAGCGCATAAAGACCGGGAGGGAAAGGGAAGCTATGGAACAAAAAAAATGGCATCAGATGAACGTGGACGAACTGCAGCAAGTCCTTGGCGTTCACCCGCATCAGGGTCTTTCGGAAGAAGAGGCGGAGGAAAGACGGAAGAAGAACGGATGGAACGAGCTTTCGGAAGGAAAGCGTATTTCTCCTTTGGTGTTATTTTTGAACCAATTTAAAGATTTCATGGTGCTGGTGCTGATGGGGGCGACGCTGGTCTCGGGCCTCCTCGGCGAATACCTGGACGCCATCACCATTATCGCCATCATTCTGCTGAACGGAGTCCTCGGCTTCATTCAGGAGTTCAAGGCGGAACGCTCCCTGCGCGCGCTGAAGCAGCTGTCCGCTCCAGGAGCGAAGGTCATTCGGGGAGGCAAGGTAGTTCAATTGCCGGCCAAAATGCTCGTCCCCGGGGACGTCGTCCAGCTGGAAAGCGGAGACCGGGTGCCTGCGGATGTCCGATGGCTGGAAACGAGCAGCTGTTACATTGAAGAATCCGCGCTGACCGGGGAATCGGTGCCGGTAGGCAAGCATGCACAGGCTATTCAAGAAGCGGACGTGCCCCTAGGCGACCAGAAGAACACGGGTTTCATGGGGACCATGATGACGCGGGGAACCGCCAAAGGCATCGTCGTCCGCACCGGAATGGAAACGGAAATGGGCAAAATCGCCGATCTGATCCAAAATACGGACTCGCAGGAAACGCCGCTGCAGCACCGCCTTGAACAGCTTGGCAAAATGCTCATTTTACTGTCGTTGGCACTTACGGTTATGGTCGTCGTTGCCGGAATTTTGCATGGACAGCCTGCCGTCGGCATGTTCCTGGCCGGTGTGAGCCTGGCAGTAGCGGCCATCCCTGAAGGACTGCCTGCGATCGTCACCGTCGCGCTGGCGCTCGGTGTGCAGCGGATGATCAAGCGGAAGGCGATTGTACGCAAACTGCCGTCGGTCGAAACGCTGGGCTGCGCTTCCGTCATCTGCTCCGACAAAACCGGAACGCTGACACAGAACAAAATGACCGTAACCCGCGTATGGGTCGGGGGGAGAAGCCTGGAGGTCACCGGGGACGGATACGCGCCGACCGGACAAATCCTCGAGGAGAAGAAGCCGGTCGACTTGAAGAACGATCAGGGGCTGCGCAGGCTGCTCCAGATCAGCGCGTTGTGCAACAATGCGGAAATTTACGAGACGAACGCTCCGGATTCCCGCGGCAAGCGCAAAGGCAAGGAGGAGCCCCAGGGCCCGGTGTGGGAGCTGAAGGGAGATCCGACCGAAGGGGCGCTTATCACCCTCGCTTCCAAGATGGGGATGACGACGCAGTCCTTGTCGGCGCTATACCAGCGGGATAAGGAATTCCCGTTTGATTCCGAGCGCAAGCTGATGTCGGTCGTGGTGAACCACCAGGGCGGCAAAATACTGTGCACCAAGGGTGCGCCCGACGTGCTGTTGAACCAGTGCACTTATATTATGTGGGAAGGCAATGTGGTTCCATTTACTGGCACGCTCCGGCAGAAGGTGCTTGCCGCCAACGAGGAGATGGCCACCTCCGCGCTTCGCGTGCTGGGGACGGCATACCGCGACCTGCGTCCGCATGATTCCATGGACAGTGAAGCGGACGCCGAGAGCCAGCTCGTCTTCGTCGGTCTGGCCGGCATGATCGATCCGCCTCGCCGCGAAGTGCGTGATGCGATCAGCACCTGCCGCCGCGCGGGCATCAAGACGGTGATGATCACCGGCGACCACGGTACGACCGCCGAGGCGATCGCCCAGCAGCTCGGCATTATGCCGCGCGGAGGCGTGGCCATGACCGGCCAGGAGCTGTCGCGGATCGACGACCAGGAGCTCGATACGAAGGTGGACAACGTGTACGTGTACTCGCGCGTGTCGCCTGAGCATAAGCTCCGGATCGTCAAATCGCTGCAGCGCAAAGGCCATGTCGTCGCCATGACCGGCGACGGCGTCAACGATGCGCCGGCCATCAAGGCGTCCGATATCGGTATAGCCATGGGCATTACCGGCACCGACGTCACCAAGGAAGCATCGGCGCTCGTCCTCAGCGACGACAACTTCTCGACGATCGTAGCGGCGATCGAGGAAGGCCGGAGCATCTATGAAAATATCCGCAAATTCATCCGGTACTTGCTTGCCTCCAATGTCGGCGAAATTTTGACGATGTTCTTTGCGATGATGCTCGCCCTGCCGCTTCCGCTGCTGCCGATCCAGATTCTGTGGGTCAACCTCGTGACCGACGGTCTGCCGGCGATGGCTCTGGGCGTGGATCAGCCGGAGAAAGATCTCATGGAGCACAAGCCGCGCGGCGCCAAGGAAAATATATTCGCCCGCCGACTGGGATGGAAGATTATCAGCCGCGGCTTCTTGATCGGCTTGTGCACGCTCGGCGCGTTCTGGCTCACCCTGCGCGTGGATCCGCACAATGCCGCCCAGATCACCAAAGCCCAATCCGTGGCATTCGCCACGCTCGTCTTGGCCCAGCTTATTCACGTATTCGACTGCCGAAGCTCCCGTTCGATTTTCCACCGCAATCCGTTGCAAAACAAGTACCTGGTGCTGGCGGTGCTGTCCTCGGTTATCCTCATGCTCGGCGTCATGTACATCGAGCCGATGCAGCCGATCTTCAAAACTATGCCGCTCGGTTTCCGCGAATGGTGTATTGCGATCGTCGGCGCCGGCGTGCCGACCTTCCTGATGGGCATCGGCAGCGTATGGGGCGGAAGACGCAACAAGCGGCGGGGAAGCGGCCGCCTCGTGGCGAAAAGTACAAACATTTCTGCATAAAGTCAATAGAACGCCCCGGTCTTTTGCGGTATGCTAGTGGACAGTAAAAGCTAGCATATCAAAGGAGTGGCACCATCCATGGAATTTACGAAAATGCACGGACTCGGGAACGATTTTATCGTCATTTACGGCGAGAAGGCTCTGCCGGACAACGCGGCAGAGCTCGCCTTGAAATGGTGCGACCGCTATTTCGGCATCGGGGCGGACGGACTGGTATATATTTTGCCGTCGGAGAAGGCGGATTTCCGCATGCGGATTATCAACTCGGACGGCTCGGAAGCGGAGCAGTGCGGCAACGCGATTCGCTGCGTAGCAAAATACGTGTTTGACCATGGCTATGTCAGCCGGGAGCAAATTACGATCGAAACGCTTGGAGCCGGCGTGCAGCCGGTAACGATCCATGTGGAAAACGGCCTGGCCGCCACCGTTACGGTGGATATGGGCGAGCCCGTGCTTGACGGATTGAGCGTACCGACGACGATGGATGCGAACCCGGTTGTGGACGCACCGATCGAGGCTGACGGCCGGCAGTTCCAGTTTACGGCGGTATCGATGGGCAACCCGCACTGCGTCATCTATGTGGACGATGCGGTGAGCTTTGACCTTGCCACCTGGGGACCGAAGCTGGAAGTGCATCCGGTATTCCCGAAAAAGGTGAACGTCGAATTCGCGACCGTGAAGGACCGCGGAACCGTGGACATGCGCGTCTGGGAGCGCGGCGCCGGTCCGACGCTGGCATGCGGAACCGGGGCCTGCGCGACGCTGGTGTCCTCCGTGCTGAACGGTTTGACCGACCGGGCGGCGTCGATCCGGCTGAAGGGCGGAGACCTGTTCATTGAGTGGAGCGAGGAAGATAACCATGTATATATGACTGGCCCGGCGGCTGTCGTGTATACGGGAAGCATCCAGGGCGTCTAATCGCCAGGATTTGAAAAACTTGCGTTTACACCGCAATAGCCCGGGGACCGTATCGGTTGATATGGATCTGCCGGGCTTTGCTGTTCCGGAAGGAGCGGCGGGCTATGATCGACTCTAGTTAAATAACTGGAGGAATCTATGACTTATCTTAAGCGCCGATTTATGATACATTAATGTGAAACTACTTTTTCGGGGTGGAGGAGCCAAAATGAAACCGGATTTGCGTCAAGCGTGGGATCAACAGGTGCTGGTCGGCGATGGAGCGATGGGCACTTTTCTATATCAAATGGGCTTTCCCGTGGGGATTTCCTATGAAGAACTGAACCTGACCTCACCGGAGGTCATCAAAGATGTTCACCGGCGTTATGTAGAAGCGGGGGCTCAGCTCATTGAGACCAATACGTTTTCGGCCAACTTTGACAAGTTGTCCAAATACGGCCTGGAGTCGAAGGTAGAAGATATCAACCGGGCGGGTGTCCGGATTGCGCGGGAAGTAGCGGGTCCTACCGGCTATGTGGTCGGCGCCATCGGTTCCATCCGCGGCGGCAAGCGGACCAACGTCTCGACGACCGAGCTTAAAAAGTATTTTGAGCAGCAGATCCAGGCCCTTCTTCAAGAAGGAGTGGACGGCATCCTGCTCGAAACTTTCTACGATGTGGAAGAAATGTATCTGGCCTTATCCATTGTGCGCAAGCTCAGTCCGCTGCCGGTCATCTGCCAGTTCGCGGTTGAGGATGTGGCGCGGACCTTGGACGGCTATACGATGCCGGAAGCGTTCCGGATGATGCAGCAGCAGGGTGCGGACGTGATCGGTTTTAACTGCCGCACGGGTCCTAACGGCATCATGAGCGCAATGAAGACCCTCGGCGGCCATTTGTCCGTGCCGATGTCGGTGTATCCGAATGCCGGTGTCGCCGATTATGTGGATGGGGAATATCAATACGGAGCCAAACCGGACTATTTCGGCCAGATGGCGGTGAAATTTGCCGATCTCGGCGCCCGGATCATCGGCGGCTGCTGCGGGACGACGCCGGCCCATATCGAGGCTATTTCGTCCGCGCTTCAGAATTACAAGCCGCAGCCGATTACGTACGAGCCGATTGCGATCGCACCTGCCCCGATCGAAATCCATGAGCATCTCGCTTTAGGTGAAGGAGAGGGCGAAGGCAGCAAACCGAACCTGGTCGACCTGGTCAAAGAACGCCACACCGTGATCGTGGAGCTGGACCCTCCGCGTGATTTGGATATTGCGAAATTTATGAAGGGTGCGCAGGCGCTGAAGGATGCCGGGGCAGACGCGCTGACACTCGCCGACAACTCGCTTGCGGTCACGCGGATGAGCAACATGGCCCTGGGCCATTTGGTGCAGGCGCAGACCGGATTGCGCCCGCTCGTGCACATCGCCTGCCGGGACCGCAACCTGATCGGAACACAGTCGCACCTGATGGGCTTTGACGCCCTTGGCATCGACCACGTGCTGGCCGTAACGGGCGATCCCGCACGCTTCGGAGATTTGCCGGGATCAAGCTCCGTATACGATTTGACTTCTTTTGAAATTATACGAATGATCAAGCAGTTAAATGAGGGAATCGCCTTCTCCGGCAAGCCGCTCAAGCAAACGGCGAACTTCGTCGTCGGCGCGGCGTTCAACCCGCACGGGAAGCATCTCGACAAAGCCGTGCTGCGGCTTGAGCGTAAAATCGCTGCCGGCGCCGACTATATCATGACCCAGCCGGTGTACGATCCTGAGCTGATCCGCGCGCTGAAGGAAGCGACGAGCCACCTCGATATTCCGATCTTCCTCGGCATCATGCCGCTGGCAAGCGGACGAAATGCGGAGTACCTGCACAATGAGGTGCCGGGAATCCAGCTCTCGGACGAAGTTCGCAGCCGGATGAGCGGCCTGGAAGGCGAAGAAGGAAGAGCCATGGGGGTTGCCATTGCCAAAGAGCTGCTCGATGTGGCGATGGAGCATTTTAACGGAATTTACTTAATGACACCGTTTATGTTGTATGAAATGAGCGCCCAGCTCATTAGCCATGTATGGGAGAAATCCGGACGCCAGCAGCCCCCCTTGTTTCACAGATAGTTATCAATTACAATAGTGTAATGGATGTGGTGCCGATGTCTTTCAGCATGACCGGTTACGGTCAATCCGCCCTTCATTTCGGAGGGTATAAAGTGGAAATTGAAGTGAAATCCGTGAACCACCGATATTGCGAAGTGGTCATACGCCTGCCGCGTGAATGGACACGCTTTGAGGACCCTTTGAGAAGAACGGTACAGCGGTTTGTCAAGCGCGGCCGGATCGATGTCTTTATTAACAAGGAGGCGGAAGAGAATAACGCTCCGTCTGTTTTGTTAAATCATAAAGCCGTCAATACTTATATGGAGGCGGCGCGGGAGGTTTCCGAGAGACACGGCCTGAACGGCGAATTGACGGTAAGAGATCTGCTGTCCCTGCCGGGCGTGTTTCTGTCTCCCGAGGAAGTCGGGACGGTTCAGGAGCCTGACCCTGAAGAATGGGGACGCGTGCTTGAAGAGGGTCTTGTCCGGGCCATGGAAGGACTCACCCTGATGAGGTCTTCCGAAGGAAGCTTCCTTGCCCGTGATGTGGAGCAGCGCCTGAACCGACTGGAGAAGCTCCACGGTGAAATGGTACAGCTGGCACCCAGCGTAGTCGAAGAATACCGCAACAAGCTCAGACAAAGGCTGTCTGAACTGAATGACGGTTCGTTTGCCTTTGATGAACATAAATTTGGCATGGAGATTGCTATTTTTGCAGACCGCTGCAATATCGATGAGGAATTGATACGTCTGCACAGCCATTTTGAGCAATGCAAAGGATTACTTCGTGCGGATGAACCGGTCGGAAGAAAACTGGATTTTCTGATTCAGGAAATGAACAGGGAAGTCAATACGATTGGATCCAAGGCCAATCATCTGACTCTGGTAAACCGTGTTGTCGAAATGAAAGCGGAGCTGGAAAAAATTAGAGAGCAACTGGCCAATATAGAGTAAGGCAATTTCGACAGAAAACAGGCAAGAGTCAAATGAATAGGGGGAAGAACCTGATTATGGCAATCAAACTCATTAACATCGGCTTCGGGAACATCGTATCGGCTAACCGTATCATTTCGATTGTAAGCCCCGAATCGGCGCCTATTAAGCGAATTATTCAGGAAGCAAGAGATCGCCACATGCTGATCGATGCTACCTATGGACGCAGGACACGCGCCGTAATCATTACGGATAGCGACCATGTCATCTTGTCGGCGGTGCAGCCGGAGACCGTGGCTCATCGTCTGTCCAGCAAAGATGACGATAATGACGAATAACAAGATGGAGAGTAATATGTCAAAAGGAATATTGTTTGTATTGTCAGGACCTTCCGGTGTCGGAAAAGGGACCGTATGCAGCGCGCTGCGCGGAAAGCTTCCCGATTTGGTCTATTCGGTATCGGCGACGACACGGAGTCCGCGCCAGGGAGAAGTGAACGGGGTCAATTATTTTTTCAAAACCCGTGAGCAGTTTCTGGATATGATGCAGAATGACCAGCTTCTGGAGTATGCGGAGTACGTGGGGAACTATTACGGAACGCCGCGTGATTTCGTGGAGAAGACGCTGGAGAGCGGAAACGATATTATTTTGGAAATTGAAGTACAAGGTGCCCTGCAGGTCAAACAGAAGTTCCCCGAGGGGGTATTTATTTTCCTGCTGCCGCCATCCCTGGACGAACTTAAGGACCGGATTATCGGGCGCGGTACGGAGAACCAGGCAACGATCGACCACCGCATGACGGTGGCGGTTGACGAAATCAATTTGATGCAGCATTATGACTATGCCGTGGTCAACGATCAGATTGATTGCGCCTGCGAACGAATAGAATCGATCATTATCGCCGAACATTGTAAAATCAGGAAATAAACGAAGAAGACAGCAGCCATATGAGAATAAAAAAAGAGGTGTCGCCAAGTGTTGTACCCATCGATCGATGAAATGATGAATAAAGTCGACAGTAAATATTCGCTGGTCGTCGCGGCCTCCCGCCGTGCGAGACAGCTGCGCGAGGGCGCAAAGACCGAACTGAAACATCCAAGATCCCACAAATACGTGGGCGTGGCGCTTGAGGAAATTTACGGGGATATAATCCGCGTCATTCCAGAACCGGTCGCCGAGCGGGATGAGGAAAAGGCGTAAAGCCTGTTCCTCCCGGGACGGGGCTTTTTCTGCTGTTATGCGGCAGGTCTTAACAAGAACTCATTGATTTCGTTTGCAGCAAGAACGTATAGACGTCTTCCAGATACAACCGCAAGGTTGTATTTTTTTCTCTATAAAATAAACGGAAAGCGGGGAAATCGTATGTTAACCGGCAAAACCATCGTGCTCGGCGTTACAGGGGGAATCGCGGCATTCAAGGCGGCCAGCCTGTGCAGCAAGCTGGTGCAAAAGGGCGCAGATGTCCACGTGATCATGACGGAATCGGCGAAGCAGTTTATTACGGAGCTGACCTTTCAGAATCTGTCCAAAAATCCGGTTTACAGTGACACGTTCGATGAACGCGATCCATCCGTCGTTTCCCATATTCATTTGGCGGACGAGGCCGACCTGGTGCTCATCGCCCCGGCTACAGCCAATATGATCGCTAAAATGGCCCATGGCCTGGCGGACGACATGCTGTCGACGACGCTGCTGGCCACCGAAGCGCCTGTCATGCTCGCACCGGCCATGAACGTGCATATGTATGCTCATCCGGCGGTTCAAGCCAACATGCGTCTGCTCGAATCCAGGGGCGTCATGATGATTGAGCCCGGCGAAGGGCTTCTTGCCTGCGGCTATGTAGGCAAGGGACGGCTGGAAGAACCCGAAACGATCGTCCAGGTGGTGGAACGCTTTTTTGCGGCTGAAAAACAATCCGTGCAGGGGCAGGGACTGCTTCGCGGAAAAAAGGTCATCGTGACCTCGGGCGGAACGGTCGAGCGGATCGACCCGGTACGTTATATCACCAATGATTCTTCCGGAAAAATGGGATTTGCCATCGCCAAAGCCGCCAAAGACATGGGCGCGGACGTGCATGTCATCTACGGCCACACTGACGTCGAGCCTCCAGCAGGCGTAGACGCGGTGAAGGTTCAGTCAGCCGAGGATATGTACCGGGCGGTGCTGGAGCATTGGGAGGACAGCGACCTGGTCATCAAGGCGGCAGCCGTCGCGGATTACCGTCCGAAGGTAACGGCCGTCAGCAAAATGAAAAAGTCCGGAGATACGATGACGCTCGAGCTCGTCAAAACGGTGGACATTCTGGAGGAGCTCGGCAAAGTGAAAACGAAGCAGTTTTTGATCGGCTTCGCGGCCGAAACGAATGATGTGGAGAAGTACGCCAAGGATAAGCTAAAACGGAAAAATGCCGACCTGATCGTGGCCAATGACGTGACGGCGGAGGGAGCCGGCTTCAGATCGGATACCAATATCGTTCAGGTTTACGATGCCGGCGGACTGGTCGAACAAATGCCCGTAATGACCAAAGACGAAGTCGCCCGGCGCCTGCTGACGATCGCTGCGGCGCGGATGAACGGGGTTCTGTCCTGATGGAAATGCGTGTGGCAAAGGTGATCGTCGACGTCCCGGTGCGTGATACCGACCGTCCCTTTGACTATCTCATTCCCGAATCCATGCGGGCATGGATCGAGGTGGGAAGCCGGGTCGGCGTGCCGTTCGGCCACCGGACGGTCCAGGGATTCGTTGTCGGGCTTGAGCCGGAGCAGGCTGCTGCCGGCATGAAGCTTAAGGCCATCCAGGAAGTGCTGGACGTCATTCCGCCGCTGTCCGAAGAGCTGGTGGAATTGGCCGGATGGATGAGCCGCAGGTATGCCTGCCGGATGATTACGGCGCTTCAGGTGATGGTGCCTACAGCCCTTAAGGGCAAGGCCGAACGGTTCATCTCATTGGGAACTTCGGAGCCGAGGGAGTCTGAAGACTTGTATTCCGGCGGCTTGTTCGAACTGGAGCCCGAGTCTTCCGGCGACGAGCGGACGATTCTCGATTTCGTCGGAAAAAAGGGCGAAATAACCTCTAAGCAGCTGAGCCGGCAGTTTCAAGGCAGCGCGCCGGTGATCAAATCGCTGCTGCGCCGGGGCGTGCTGCAGGAAAACCAGTCGATTAAGGACAAGCTGCAGATCAAAACGCTGAAAGCGGTGGATCTGGCGGTTACGCCCGACGAAGCGGCCGCCGCCCTGGAATCGTTTGCGCCGAAAGCGCAGCGTCAGCGTGAGGTGCTGCAGTTTATTTTGGAAATGAAAGAGATGCTTCCGCTTGCGCTGAAGGATGTCCTGACGACGCTGCAGGTGTCCGCGGCAACGGTGAAAGGTCTGGCGGATAAAGGTTACATTACGATCGAGGATAAAGAAGCGTTCAGGGATCCTTACCGGGGACGCTGGTTTAAGCCAAGCGATCCGCTGCCGCTGACCACGGAGCAGCAGAACGCTTATGACCGTATTACCTCGGTGCTTGATTTGAAGCAGCATGGGGTGTTCCTGCTGCATGGCGTTACGGGCAGCGGAAAGACCGAAATCTACCTGCAGAGTATCCAGCGCTGCATCGCGCAGGGCCGGCAGGCGATCGTGCTCGTGCCGGAAATTTCGCTGACGCCGCAGATGGTGGAACGGTTCAAGGGGCGCTTTGGCGATCAGGTCGCCGTGATGCACAGCCGCCTTTCGGGCGGGGAGCGCTACGACGAATGGCGCAAAATCCGTGAAGGCAGGGCCGCCGTTGCCATCGGCGCCAGATCGGCGGTATTCGCGCCGTTTGCCAAGATCGGGCTTATCATTATGGACGAGGAGCACGAGACTTCGTACAAGCAGGAGGAAAGCCCGAAATACCATGCCCGGGACGTGGCGGTCCGGCGGGCGATGCAGCACGGCGCTGCGGTTATTCTGGGCTCGGCGACGCCTTCGCTCGAAAGCTACCACGCCGCGAGAGCGCAGGCGAACGACGAGTTCGCCCCGATGCTCCTTGAGATGAAAGCCCGGGCGCTTGGCAACGAGCTGCCGGGAGTACAAATCATCGATATGCGGGAGGAATTAAAAGAAGGCAACCGCTCCATGTTCAGCCGTGCGCTGCATCAAGCGTTACAAGCCCGGCTGGAACGCAAGGAGCAGACAGTGCTGCTGCTCAACCGGCGCGGCTACTCCACGTTCGTCATGTGCCGCAGCTGCGGCTACGTGGCGGGCTGTCCCGAATGCGACATTTCGCTGACCTATCATCAGAAATCGAACAATCTCCGCTGCCATTACTGCGGCTATGCCGAGCCGGCACCGTCCGTGTGCCCGGATTGCGGAAGCGAGCATATCCGCTATTTCGGCACCGGTACGCAGCGCGTCGAGGAGGAACTCGCGAAGCTGTTCCCCGGGATCCGGGTGATCCGGATGGACGTGGATACCACGACGGAGAAGGGATCGCACGAAAAACTGCTGAAGCAGTTCCGGGACAAGAAGGCGGACGTGCTGCTGGGCACTCAGATGGTGGCCAAAGGGCTCGATTTTCCAGACGTGACGCTGGTCGGCGTCATTACGGCCGATTCGGCACTCAACCTGCCGGATTTTCGCGCAGCCGAGAAGACATTTCAGCTGCTGACCCAGGTCGCCGGCCGCGCCGGCCGCCATCAGCTGCCCGGCGAGGTGATGATCCAGTCTTATACGCCGGATCATTATTCGATCATTCACGCCAGCGGGCATGATTACGATTCGTTCGTTCGGGAGGAGCTGAAGCACCGGCGGAACCTGCATTATCCGCCATACTGCCGGCTTATTCTGGTCACGCTGTCGCATGAGCAGCTGCCGTTTCTCGTCCGGATGGCGGAGAACATGGTGTCCGTCCTCCAGGGCAAAGCCCGGCAGAAGGGCTGGTACGGCAGTCTGGACCGGCTGACCTCGGACGCTTTTGACGTACTGGGACCCGTGGCATCCCCTGTGCCCCGGATAAAAAATAGATACAGATTTCAATGTATGATAAAATGGCGTGGGGCCATCGACGCTGTCGGCCTGGTCAGGGAAGCGGCCGAGCAACTCGAGGATACCGCCCAGAATCCGAAGCTTCAAATCAGTATCGATGTGGACCCGCAAATGCTGATGTAGCGGCTCCAAGCGTCGTACCGGCATCATATGAAATCATGGATGAATAACCAACAATGAATATTTGAACCCGATAAGGAAGGTGTCAGCATGGCGATCCGAATTATTGTGAAAGAACCGGATGAGGTTTTGCATAAAACCGCAAAAGAAGTTAAAGAAATCACCCCCAACGTCAAAAAGCTGCTGAATGACATGGCGGACACGATGTACGACGCGGAGGGCGTCGGCCTTGCTGCGCCGCAGGTCGGCATTTTGAAGAGGCTGATCGTTGTCGATGTCGGCGATGAGCACGGCTTGATCAAGATGGCCAATCCGGAAATCGTAGCCAAGGAAGGCGAACAGTTCGGCCCTGAGGGCTGCCTGAGCATACCTGGATTAAACGGGGACGTGCGCCGTGCCGAGCAGGTTACGGTGAAAGGGCTGGACGAGAACGGCAAGGAATTGACGATTACGGGCACTGGTTTGCTTGCCCGCTGCTTTCAGCATGAAATCGATCATTTGGACGGCGTGCTGTTTACCGACATTGCAGAAAGAGTGTATGAGTATACGCCGGAACGCGCCGGAAAGGAGTAATGCCTGATGAATATCGTTTTTATGGGGACGCCCGCGTTTGCCGTTCCCAGTCTCCGCATGCTGCTTGAGGAGGGCTACAACGTCGTGGCCGTCGTCACCCAGCCGGACCGTCCGCAGGGGCGGAAGAAGGTGCTGATGCCGACGCCGGTCAAGGAAGTGGCGCTTGAGCACGGTCTGCCGGTGCTGCAGCCGCAGCGCATGCGCAATCCCGAGGCCGTAAGCGAGCTTGCGGCCTACAAGCCCGACCTGATCGTTACGGCCGCTTACGGGCAGATTTTGCCGAAAGCGGTGCTGGATTTGCCGGCCAAGGGCTGCGTCAATGTTCATGGCTCGCTGCTGCCTAAATACAGAGGCGGCGCGCCAATTCAGCGCTGCATCATCAATGGCGAGACCGTGACGGGCATTACGCTGATGTACATGGCCGAAGGTTTGGACACAGGCGATATGATCGCCCAATCGGAGGTTCCTATCACCGAGGAGGATACCTCGGGAACGCTGTTCGAGAAGCTGAGCGCCGCTGGGGCGGTGCTCTTGAAGGAGCAGATGCCGAGGCTGCTGGAAGGCGGCGTCCCGGTGACGGTGCAGGATGACTCGCAGGCTACATATGCTCCGAATCTGAAGCGTGAGGACGAGAAAATCGACTGGAGCAAGTCCACACGCGAAATTTACAATCAAATTCGCGGACTGGTGCCTTTCTCCGGGGCGTTTACGTTCTGGAACGACGATGTGTTCAAGGTTTGGGCTTCCCGCAAAGGAGAGAAGGCTTCCAAGGAAGCGGCTCCGGGAACGGTGCTTCAGCTTGCCCAGGAAGGCATTGAGGTGAAAACCGGGGACGGTGCCTTGTGGCTGACCGAAATCCAGCCGAGCGGCAAGAAGGCGATGGATGCCGGGCAGTTTATCCGGGGAACCAGCATGACGCCCGGGACGGTGCTGAAGTGAGCGGCCGCGGAACCCATGAACGGCAGAGCCGTCAGCCCTCGGCGCGCGAGCTGGCGATGGATATTCTTACGCGCGTGGAGCAGGAAGGCGCCTACAGCAACCTGCAGCTGAACGCTGCGCTGCAGCGCGCGAACTTGTCCAGGGAGGATGCCGGCCTTGCAACCGAGCTCGTGTACGGTCCGATCTCCCGGATGAATACGCTGGACTATTTTCTGGACCGTTTTGTCAGCAAAGGCGTAAACAAGCTGCAGCCGTGGGTTCGCAGCCTGCTGCGGCTCAGCCTGTACCAGATCATGTATCTGGACCGCATTCCTTCCCATGCCGTCGTTAATGAAGCCGTGAACTTGGCCAAGCGCCGCGGCCACCAGGGCATTTCAGGCATGGTGAACGGCGTGCTTCGCAGCGTGCTGCGCAGCCCCGACAAGCTTGTCCTGCCGGAAAGCCTCGGACCGGCCGAACGGATCGGGCTGGAGCACTCCCATCCCGAATGGCTGGTTCAGCGCTGGATTGCGCAGTACGGGGAAGAGGCGGCCGAGGCGATTTGCCGGGCGAACAACGAGCCGCCCGCCGTCAGCGTTCGGGTGAACACGACGATGATCAGCCGCGACGGCCTGCTCCGGGAGATGGAGGCGAAAGGCATGGACGCCGTGCCGTCGCCGCTGACGCCGGAAGGTATTCTCGTCCGCAGCGGGGGCAACATGGCCCTGACCGGCTGGTACCGGGACGGACAGCTGTCCGTGCAGGACGAGAGTTCGATGCTTGTCGGGGATGCGGTAGGCCCTGAGCCCGGCATGAGGGTGCTCGACTGCTGCGCCGCGCCCGGGGGCAAGACGGCGCATATGGCCGAGCTGATGCGGGATGAGGGGCGGATCATCGCCAACGATCTGCACGAGCACAAGCAGAAACTGATCCGCGAGCAGGCGGAGCGGCTCGGGCTGGGTGCGATCGAGCCGGTGACCGGCGATGCGCTGGAGCTGGCCGGGCGGTATCCGGCGGCGTCCTTCGACCGCATCCTGCTGGATGCCCCATGCTCCGGCCTTGGCGTCATCCGGCGGAAGCCGGACCTGAAATGGGCCAAGACCCCGGGAGACATCGAGGAGATCGCCGCCCTGCAGTACCGGCTTCTGGAATCGGCGTCGGCCCTGCTCCGGCCCGGCGGCATTCTCGTATACAGCACCTGTACGATCGAGCCGAGGGAAAACGAAGAGAACGTAGAGCGGTTCCTGCGGAACCATCCGGAGTTCGGCATAGCCCCGGATACGTCTCCCGCCTGGGAACGGCTGCTTGAAACGGCACTGCCGCGGGGCGGCGGCGTACAGATTTTGCCCCAGCATTTTCATAGCGACGGATTTTACATTGCACGGATTCAGAGATTCTCCTAAACTAGCGGATCGCCCGCACGGGCAGCTGCTGCTTCCTGTAACCCGCCGGGCGCGAGCTTGGCGGGTTTTCTCTTTTACCGCTACTTTTATTTGTGTTAAAATAGGAAGAATGAGAAACAATAAGCATATGAATGAAAAAGACAGGTGTGGTGAAGATGAAACCTTTTATATATGATTTGAATTTGGAAGACCTGCAAGAATGGGTGAAGGAAAACAGCGAGCCCGCATTCCGCGCCGGCCAGATTTTTGACTGGCTCTATGTCAAACGGGTCAACAGCTTTGACGAAATGACGAACCTCTCCAAGGAGCTCCGCAAAAAGCTGGACGATCAGTTCCAGTTTGTGACGCTGCAGGAAATTACGAAGCTGGAATCCAAGGACGGAACCGTCAAGTTTCTGTTCGGCCTGCATGACGACCATGCGATAGAAACGGTCATCATGAAGCATAGCTACGGCAACAGCATCTGCGTAACGACCCAGGTCGGCTGCCGCATCGGCTGCACCTTCTGCGCCTCGACGCTGGGCGGTCTGAAGCGGAACCTGACGGCCGGGGAAATCGTGGCCCAGGTCGTTCAGGCCCAGAAGATTCTGGACGAGAAAGGGGAACGCGTCAGCAGCATCGTCATCATGGGCTCTGGCGAGCCTTTTGAAAACTATGAGGCGACGATGAAGTTCCTGCGCATCATGATTCATGAAAAAGGACTGAACATCGGGCAGCGGCATATTACCGTCTCCACGAGCGGAATCGTGCCGAACATATATAAATTCGCGAACGAGGACACCCAGATCAATCTGGCGATTTCCATCCACGCGCCGAACGACGTGCTCCGCTCGAAGCTGATGCCCGTAAACCGCCGTTATCCGTTCGAGGATGTCATGGAGTCCCTTCGCTATTACCTGGCCAAGACGGGCCGGCGGATTACGTTTGAGTACGCGCTGATCGGCGGCGTTAACGACCGTCCGGAGCATGCCCAGGAGCTGGCGAACGTGCTCAAGGATATGCTGTGCCATGTCAACCTGATTCCGGTCAATCACGTGCCGGAGCGGAAGTATGTCAGAACGTCCCGTAACGATATATTCCAGTTTCAGCGGGTTCTCGCCGATAGCGGCGTGAACGTGACGATCCGCCGCGAGCAGGGCCACGATATCGCGGCCGCCTGTGGACAGCTGCGGGCCAAGCACATGGAGTTGAGGTGAGAGGAATTTGATCAAAACTGTTCATGTCAGTAACGTTGGCCGGGTACGTTCGGTCAATGAAGACTCGGTATGGGTCGGCCAGCTGCCGCAGGGCTATACCCTCGGGATCGTCGCTGACGGCATGGGGGGACATCAGGCGGGCGACACGGCCAGCCGGCTGGCCGTTGAAACCATGACGGGCGACCTGACCTCGCTCGAATCCGGTATTTCGACGGAAGGCCTGAAGGCGGCGCTAAGCGATGCCATCCTTCATGCCAATGATGTAATTTATACCGAGGCCTCCAAACACGAGGAATTTTATAACATGGGAACGACGGTCGTGGCCCTGCTCCTGAGCGGGGAATCCGGCTACATCGGACATATCGGCGACAGCCGGGCCTATAAGGTTGCCGGCGGCGAGGTCGTCCAATTAACGGAAGACCATAAACTGGTGTATGAATTGTACAAACGCGGACAAATCAGCCTGGAGAACATGAAAGTCCATCCGATGCGCAATGCGATTACGCGCGCGCTTGGTACGGACGCCGACGTGTCCGTGGACCTGTATCCCATCAGCCTCTCCCACGGAGAGGTGCTGCTCTTGTGCAGCGACGGCTTAAGCGATCTGGTCAGCTCCGAGCATATCGGGCAAATATCCGGAAACCGTGAGCTGCCGCTGGAAGAAAGAGCGGACCGTTTACTTCAACTGGCACTTCTCGCCGGAGGCGATGACAACATTACCGTCGCCCTGTTCGAACTTCAAGACGAAGTCGCCGGGCAAAGCATAAAGGAGTGGGATTCATGATCGGACACGAATTGGGCGGTCGTTATGAAGTGATCGAGCGGATTGGTGGCGGCGGAATGGCTCTTGTTTACAAAGCCCATGATATTTTATTGGGCAGGAACGTGGCCATTAAGGTGCTGCGCCAACAGTTTGTGCACGATGAGGAATTTATTCGCCGTTTCCGCCGGGAGGCACAGTCGGCAGCTTCGCTATCGCATTCAAACGTGGTCAGCATTTATGATGTGGGCCAGGAAGACGACATTCATTATATCGTTATGGAATACGTCGAGGGGCATAATCTCGACGAGATTATTAAGGAGCGGGCTCCCCTGCAGGTGGACGAAGCGGTGAGAATCGCCTCGCAGATTTGCGACGCGCTGGATCACGCGCACCAGAATCAAATCATCCACCGGGATATTAAGCCGCATAACATCATGATCGGCCGCAACGGCCGGGTGAAGGTGACGGATTTCGGGATCGCCCGTGCCGTTACGTCGACGACGATTACGCAGACGGGTTCGGTGGTCGGATCGGTACACTATTTTTCTCCGGAGCATGCCAAGGGCGTGGTTACCGGGGAAAAGTCGGATTTATATTCTCTTGGTATCGTATTGTACCAGATGCTGACCGCACGTCTGCCGTTTTTGGGGGAGAGCCCGATCAGCGTGGCGCTGAAGCATCTTCAGGAGGAGTTTGAGGAGCCGCGCGAGGTAAATCCTCTCATTCCGCAGAGTGTTGAGAACATCATTCTGAAGTCCATGCGCAAAAATCCGCAGGAGCGTTACCAGTCGGCCAAGGAGATGCTCCAGGACCTGGAGACCTGCCTTCTGCCGGAGCGCCGGAATGAGCCGAAGATCGAGTTTGCCGACATGGACGATGAGGATCGGACCCGCGTCATTCCAGCCATCAAGCCGGAGCCTCGCTCCGTTTCCAGAGCGAAAGCACAGGCCGTGGATGACGATGACGAGGAGGACGAACCTAGAGACGGCAAAGGCAAGAAGCCGAAGAAGAAAAAGTCGGGCAGGGCGGCGCTGTGGATCAGCCTGACCCTGGTTGTTCTGTTGGCATTGGCTGGCGTGGTATGGTACGTCAACCAGAAGCTGGTCGTGCCGGATGTAACCGTGCCGAGCGTCATTAACATGACCGAGGAGCAGGCGCGCAAGTCGCTCAGCGACAAGGGGCTGCTCGTGGAAGATCCGGTGATCCGGAAGTACAACAAGGACTTCGACGATGGCATCGTCTATGAGCAGAGCAGGCCGGAAGGCACGGTCGTAAAAAAAGGCGCGGCGATTCAGCTGACGGTGAGTACAGAGAAACCGAAGGTGCCGATGCCTGACGTGAAGGGCTTGACGTTTGACGATGCGAGAAAAGCGTTGCTTGCCAAGGGCGTCAAAGACGATAACATCAAGAAGAAAGAGGAATTCAGCGACGATGTTGAAAAGGGACTGATTATCAGTTCGGATCCGGGAGCCAATTCTGAAGTGGATGCTGATAATCAGGAGATTACGCTAACGGTCAGCAAAGGCCGGGAAACGATAAAAATGCCGGATTTGATCGGCAAAACGCAGCAGGAAGCTACGGACCTGATCGAGAAAAACGGCCTGAAGCTGCTGCGTGTCGTCGAGGAAGACAGCTATACGGTGGAAAAGGGGAAAGTCATCAAGCAGTTCCCGTTTGATCCGAATACCCAGGCGACGCCAAACGCCGAAATTACGCTGACGGTAAGTAAAGGCTACCCGGCGGATGCCCTGAACTATACGCTCAATCTGCCGGTAGCTCCGGTCGAGGAAGGCAAAAATACGAAAGTCCAGATCAAATACTCCGACGCGCATACCGAAGGCAAAACGGTCGATTGGGGGACGAAGACGATCCAAACGACGCAGGTGCTGCCGATCGATCTGGTGGTCGATCCGAACAGGGATGCGGTCGTAACGGTGCTTCGCGACGGGCAGGTGTTCGATACGTATTCGGTACGGTACACCGATGTACAGAACGGTACCGTTCCGCAGATCGAGCTCCCGGCCATGGGAGGCGATGATCCCGGCGATCCGGGCCATGAAGTGGATCATGGCGATTCGGGAGATTCCGGCAACGGGGATGATCAGGGAACGGACACGACTCTGAACGATCACCCGGGCAAAGGGAAAGGTAAGAACAAGGGTAAGGGACCCGACACCGAAACCGTCATTTACAGATAATCGCCGTGTCATGCGGATATTTCAAATGGATACCAAAGCCAAATCAGTTAACCTTAAGGATGACGAATCATGATATCTCCGGCTTCTGCTATACCAGCTGAAGCCGGAAAGAAAGAGAGGCCTTGCAATGTATGCCTGATGGAGTAATCGTGAAAGCTCTGAGCGGATACTATTATGTCAAACCGCTGGAGAACGGAAAAGCCGTAGGAAGCGCCGAAGCCGTACAGTGCCGCGCACGGGGGATCTTCAAGAAGAGAGGCACCTCTCCGCTTGTCGGGGATCATGTGGTGTACTCCCTTACCGAGAACGGTGAGGGGATGGTGGATGAGATCAAGCCCCGCCACTCCGAGCTGGTCCGCCCGCCCGTGGCCAATGCTGAGCTTGCGGTTCTGCTGTTTTCCGCTCGTGAGCCGGATCTCAACCTGTCCCTGCTTGACAAATTTCTGGTCCATATTGAGCATTCCGGCCTGGAGACGATCATTTGTCTCACTAAACAGGATCTGCTTACCGCGGATACGGATGCTAATGACCCGGTCACTGCCGTCAAGGAGCTCTATGAGCGGATCGGTTATGAGGTGCTGGTTACGAGTTCACGTTCAGGCCTCGGAAGCAGTGAGCTGAAGGAACGCCTCACCGGCGTCATCAGCGTGTTTTCAGGCCAATCGGGTGTCGGCAAGTCCTCGCTATTGAACCGCCTCGTTCCCGGACTTTCGCTTGAGACCAGCGCCATCAGCATGAGACTGGGGCGCGGGAAGCATACGACCCGCCATGTGGAGCTGATCGAGCTCGATAACGGTGGCTTCGTTGCCGATACGCCGGGATTCAGCCAGCTTGATTTCCTGGAGCTGGGCGTCGAGGAATTGTCTACCTGCTTCCGGGAATTCGCGCTTTATGCGGAGCTCTGTAAATTCCGCGGCTGCAGCCATACGCACGAACCCGGCTGCAAGGTCATTGAGGTGAAGGAGAGCGGGGAAATCGCATTAAGCCGCTATGAGCATTATGTGCAGTTCTATACGGAAATGAAAGAAAAAAAGCGGAGGTATTAACACGATGATTAAAATCGCACCATCGATATTGTCGGCGGACTTCGCCAAACTGGGACAGGAGGTTGCCGAAGCGGAGGCGTCCGGAGCCGATTGGATTCATGTGGACGTCATGGACGGGCATTTTGTGCCGAATATTACGCTGGGAGCGCCGATCGTAAGCGCCATAGCTCCTCACACAACCTTGCCGCTGGATGTTCATCTGATGATCGAGAATCCGGAGCGGTATATCCCGGATTTCGCCAAGGCGGGAGCGGCTTTCATTACGGTTCATGCGGAAGCCTGCACGCATCTGCACCGCGTCGTGCATATGATTAAAGAGCTGGGCGTAAAGGCGGGGGTTGCCCTGAATCCGGGCACTCCGGCGGCCGTGATCAGCGAAGTGCTGGAGGATGTGGACTTGGTGCTGGTCATGACGGTCAACCCGGGCTTCGGCGGACAGGCGTTCATTCCGCGCACCGTTCACAAAATCCGCCAAATTCGCCAGCGGCTGAACGAACTGTCGCTGTTTAACGTCCATATCGAAGTGGACGGCGGCATTACGGCCGAGACGGCGCCTTTGGTAACTGAAGCTGGTGCCGACGTGCTGGTGGCGGGAAGCGCCGTGTACGCACAGCCTGACCGGGCCGCTGCCATAACCGCCATCCGCCGCAGCGTCGGGGGAAAATAATTTCATGAAATTCAAAGACGCGCTTTATCTGACTTTAGCCAGTATCGGAACAGGTCTGTTACTCGGTATATTTTCCATTCTGAAATCGCCGTTTAATGCCATCGCCTCGCTGATCGCCGTGGTGCTGGCCATCTATTATTTCCGGAAAAATGAACGCAAGGGATTGAGGGTCGGCTACGTCATCTTTTCGATCCTGTACTACCTGCTGTTTATCTTCATGCTGTCGGTCTACCAATTTTATCAATTGTCTCCGGCTTCGGCTTGAGGCATAGGGCGTGCTCTTTGAGCATACATATGGTTACATGAGTCAAGGTTCTCATGTAACCTTTTTTTTGTTCCGTCTTAACATTGATCTGGTTCAGGGCATACCATACCGTGATGACATGAGAATGATGGGGAGGGTGAGATATGAAATTTTACACGTTTAAGCTGCCAAAGTTTTTGGGAGGATTCGTGAAGGCTCTTTTAAACACGTTTCACAAAAGCTGATCTTGATACCCTTTGGTATGCCGCTTGCACAACCGTAAACGGCTTCGCCTTATCGAAGATCATAGAATTTAATAAGTTTTCAGTGAAGCTGAATCATTCTATGATCGTAAGAAAAACTTCTGCTAAAACGCGATCTGTCTTCGATTAAAAGGACATCCAAAGACGTTTTTCTTACAGGCGGAGCTTACGTTTCGCGGATGAAATATAAGGCCGGTATAAGAGCACAGGCGAATTGACCCTTATATTTCAAAAAAACCTTTGACAGATGCCAGCGGCATGGCTGCCTACTGATACCGGCCAAAGGCATTAAAAAAGCACCTGCTGGAACTAGGTGCTTTTTGCTTATATGTCATTACTTAAACGCGGGTAACTTTACCTGCTTTCAACGCGCGAGTGCTTACATAAACGCGCTTCGGTTTGCCGTCAACGAGGATACGAACCTTCTGAACGTTTACACCCCAAGAACGACGGTTACGGTTGTTAGCGTGGGATACGTGGTTACCGCTGCCTGGTTTTTTGCCAGTCACATAACATTTGCGAGACATAGATTACACCTCCTTAGCTCCAAACACCTGCATGAAACAATACTTATATATTTTATCATAGCAAAAAATGCTTCGTCAACCGCCTGCAAAAACATTTATTTCTGGGGTGTCTTATAGTACAATGTTGATTAGCCCATACTATTTTGAGATGGGATCAATTAACATTTTATTTTTTTTGAATATGATTATCCAAAATTGACGAATGGCGAAACGAAAACGTGCATTGATTCGTACTTATAAGGACGCCAATGGCTTAGGGATCAAGCTAGGAAGGGGATTTATCATTGAGTAAGCGTTCTTTGAATGGAACTGACTTTACCGCTATGGTTCTGGCCGGGGCGGAACAATTGCAGCAGCATGCCGAGCATGTCAATTCATTGAATGTGTTTCCGGTTCCTGACGGGGATACGGGAACGAACATGAATCTGACGATGGGTGCCGGTGTCGCTGAACTGAAGAGAAACAATTCGAATTCGATCGGGCACAGCGCTGGCGTGCTGTCCAAGGGACTGCTCATGGGCGCTCGGGGAAACTCCGGCGTGATTACCTCCCAATTGTTCCGTGGTTTTGGACGTTACGCTGCAACCTATGACGAGCTGAATGCGGTTCAGTTTGCGCAGGCGCTGCAGACCGGGGTTGACGCGGCTTACAAAGCGGTGGTCAAGCCGGTGGAGGGCACGATCCTGACGGTTGCGAAGGAAGCCGCGAAGCATGCGGTATTTTTGGCGCGGCGCACGCCGGATATTACGGAGCTCATGGAGCAGGTGCTCGCCAAAGCAAAAGAAACATTAGCCCAGACTCCGGAGATGCTCCCCGTGCTGAAGCAAGTGGGGGTTGTCGATTCGGGGGGACAAGGTCTGGTATATATTTACGAGGGATTTCTGCAATATTTGCACAGCGTCGGCGAAGGCGGCTATGATTATCAGCCGTTTGCTGCTCCGAATGCGGGACAGCCGGTCTCTGATCAACCAGCGGCAGCAAGAATTCAGACCAAGTCTGCGCCGATGGTGGCGGAAGCTCCGGATATCGCGCAGTCCCGCCTGGAAACGGAAGACATCGAATTTTTATACGACATGGAATTTTTCATCAACCGGAAGTTAGGGGATGCGGCAGGTACGCATTTCGACGAGGATCAATTCAGGAAAGCGTTGTCAACGAACGGAGATTCGATTATCGTCATCGCCGATGACGAGATCATCAAGGTCCACGTGCATTCCAAAGCTCCGGGCGAGGTGCTCAATTTGGCGCTTCGTTACGGCGAAATTACCCAGATTCATATTCTGAATATGCGCGAGCAGCACCGTGACCTTTTGTCGGCCGGGATGGACATCGCACCGATGCCGGAAGTCTTTGCCGACATTCCGGTCGAATCGATGGACCACGCGCCGGAAGAGGCGCCCGCCGAGCCGCCTGCCGATGAACTGGCTCCTTACGGGTTTATCGCCGTTGCCTCCGGACAGGGCATTGCGGACATTTTCAAGAGCCTGGGCGTCGATGTCGTTCTCTCTGGCGGCCAGACGATGAATCCGAGCACGGAGGATTTTGTGAACGCGATCGCGTCCATTTCCGCGCACCACATTTACATTTTGCCGAACAACTCCAACATTGTGCTGGCCGCTCAGCAGGCGGGAGAACTGCTTGAGGGCGAACGCAGCGTGAAGGTCATTCCAAGCAAAACGGTGCCTCAAGGCATTGCTGCGGCATTTGCCTTCTCAGAGGAAGATTCCGAGGAGACGAATACGAGCAGCATGCTGGAAGCCATCAGCCGGATCAAGTCGGGTCAGGTAACCTACGCCGTACGCGACTCGCAAATTGATCAGCTGGATATTAAGGCCGGCCAGTTTATCGGCATCGAAAATTCGAAGATTGTGACGGCTGCCGAAGGGCTTCTGCCTGCATGCCAGGAGCTTTTGAGCAAGATGCTGGAGAACGGGGACGAAATTGTGACCATTCTCGCCGGAGAAGAGGCGAACCCGGAAATGACGGGCGAATTGGCCGCATGGCTCGCAGAGCATTATCCGGATGCCGAAATTGAAGTGCATCAAGGCGGACAGCCGCTGTACTATTATATTTTTTCAGTGGAATCTTAAAGAGCAGCCTTGGGACCGAGTATCAAAGTTTGAATGAAAATGAAGGAGGCCCCACCCGATGACCCAACCGGTAATCGTAACGGACAGTACGGCCGATATACCCGAGGATATCGCGAAGCAGCACGACATCCATGTCGTTCCGCTCCGGCTGATGTTTGGTGAGGATACCTTTGAAGACGGCGTGGATATTTCCGCCGAGGTGTTCTACAAACGGCTTGTCCAGTCCGAGCAGCTTCCGACCACGTCGCAGGCTTCTCCAGCAGATTATATGCAAGTCTATCAAGACATTATGAATGAATATCCGGGTTCGCCGATTATTTCCCTTCATATTTCCTCTGGACTTAGCGGTACCTATCAATCGGCCATGATTGCCAAGTCCATGCTGGAGGGCGATCCGGATATTACGATCGTCGATTCCAAATCGGCTTCCTACGGATTCGGCCTGCTGGTCGTGCATGCGGCCAGACTGGCGGCCGAAGGAAAAACGGCGGAGGAGATCGTGCGCTCCGTCGAGGAAGTGCGGCGGCAGCGCAAGCTGTATTTCCTCGTGGACACGCTGGAATATTTGCAAAAGGGTGGGCGGATCGGCAAGGCGGCGGCCATGATCGGCAACCTGCTGAACATCAAGCCGATTCTGTCCATCGACGAAGAAGGCATTATTTATGCGGTGGAAAAGGTCAGAGGCCGCAAGAAGGCGATGGCCCGGATCCTGGAGCGTTTTCGGGAGGATTTGGGCGGCGTTCAAAACATCAATGTGGCAGTGGGCCATACGGCCGACCCGGCTTCAGCCGAGCCCGTGCTTGAGGATCTGTCGCGGGACTTCCGGCTGCAGGAGGTCGTTCTGACGAACATCGGACCAGTCGTCGGAAGCCATGTCGGGCCCGGGACACTGGCCGTGTTTATATGGCCCGCTTAAATGAGGGATAACAAATGAGTCTGAGTCTTGAACAAATATCGATACGGCAGGTCCGCGGCGTGAGCGCCCTCAAGGAAGGGGAGCTTCACGCCTTTGGCATCTTTACGGTGAAGGATTTGCTGGAATATTATCCGTTCCGGTACGAGGATTACCGGCTCCGTTCGCTGCAGGATGTGAAGGACGGGGACAAAATTACGATCCAGGCAAAGGTGATGGGCGTTCCCGTGCTGCAGCGGTACGGGCGGAAGTCCCGCCTCAGCTGCAAAATGATGGCTGAGGAGTGGATGTTCACCGCCACCTGGTTCAATCGGCATTTTCTGAAGGATCAGCTGACATCCGGGCGGGAAATCGTGCTCGTCGGCAAATGGGATCAGCGACGCATGCAGCTGACCGTGTCGGAATCGGAGTTTCCGGACCAGGGGGCATGGCGCAGCGGTACGGTTCAGCCGGTCTATTCGGTCGGGGGCAAAATCACGCAGACCTGGATGCGCAAAACGATGACCCAGGCGCTTGAGCAGTACGGGGAAATGATTCCGGAAATTTTGCCGGAGGAACTGCTGCGGAAATACCATCTGATGCCGCGGAAAAAGGCGATCGCTACGATCCACCAGCCCCAGGATACCGGGGAAGGACAGCAGGGGCGCGAGCGGATGGTGTATGAGGAGCTGTTTCTGTTTCAGCTAAAAATGCAGGCGTTCCGCGCCCTGAACCGGGGGCGGAGGGACGGCGTCGTCCATACGGTGGACAACAAAACGATGCGCGAGTTCGTGCGCAGCCTGCCGTTCGAGCTGACCGATGCGCAGAAGAAGGTCGAGCTCGAAATCCTGCAGGACATGCGCTCACCGCACTGCATGAACCGGCTGCTGCAGGGAGATGTCGGCTCCGGCAAAACGGTGCTGGCGGCCATCGGCTTGTACGCGTCGGTGCGTTCGGGCTATCAAGGCTCGCTGATGGTGCCGACCGAAATTTTGGCCGAGCAGCATACGCGTTCGCTGCAGAAGCTGTTTGAGCCGTTCGGCATCACCGTCGGCCTGCTGACCGGCAGCGTCACGGGGCGGAAGCGCAAGGATCTGCTCGCCTCGCTGCAGATGGGCTTAATCGATATCGTCGTCGGGACGCATGCCCTGATTCAGGAGGACGTATTTTTCCGTAAGCTGGGGCTGGTCGTTACCGACGAGCAGCACCGGTTCGGCGTTAACCAGCGCGGCATCCTGCGGCGCAAGGGATATAATCCGGACGTGCTGACGATGACCGCGACGCCGATTCCGCGGACGCTGGCGATTACGGCGTTCGGGGACATGGACGTATCCACGCTGTCGGAGCGCCCGAAGGGTCGGATCCCGATCACGACGTACTGGGTCAAGCACAATATGCTCGACCGGGTGCTGGGCTTCATCGCCCGCGAGGTGGACCAGGGGCGCCAAGCGTACCTGATCTGCCCGCTGATCGAGGAGTCGGACAAGCTGGACGTGCAGAACGCCATCGATCTGCATGTCCAGATGCAGCAGGCGTTCCCTTCCTACAAAGTGGGTCTGCTGCACGGCCGCATGACGCCGGCCGAGAAGGAGGAAGTCATGCGGGCCTTCTACGATAACGAAGTGCAGCTGCTCGTCTCGACGACCGTCGTCGAGGTCGGGGTGGACGTGCCGAATGCGACGCTGATGATCATTATGGACGCGGACCGTTTCGGCCTGTCGCAGCTGCATCAGCTTCGGGGCCGCGTCGGCCGCGGCGAGCACGCTTCCTACTGCGTGCTGATCGCCGATCCGAAGTCGGAGGTCGGGCAGGAGCGCATGAACGTCATGACTGAGACCGACGACGGCTTTGAGGTATCCCGGCGCGACCTGGACCTTCGCGGACCGGGCGATTTCTTCGGCACGAAGCAGAGCGGGCTGCCGGAGTTCCGCCTGGCGGACATGGTCAGCGACTTTGCCGTGCTGGAGCAGGCGAGGGATGACGCCGCCCGGATGGTAGCGGATCCGGTGTTTTGGACCTCCCCGGGGTACGGACCGCTGCGGGATTACCTGCAGCAGGAGCAGATTTTTCAAGGAGATTTGGTCGATTAGGTCAGTGGACAACCCTTCCCGTCATATACTTAGTTGGACTGCATTAGACGGGAGGTGCCAATATGGGTTATCAGCAGTACGGAATCAGCCCCCAATTGGTCGCACGGATCAAGCTGAAGATGAAAAATCCGGCCACCAAGGAGCGTATTAAAAAGTTGATCGATGGCGTCAACAAACAGGACCTGCAGGATCCGGCCAGGGTGCAGCGGATGGTCAAGTCGGCATCGTCCATTCTGAACGAGAAGCTGACCGGCGCCGAGGAAGGACAAATCGTCCGGTTTGTCCTCGCTCAAAAGATCGATCCTAATAATACGTTCCACCTGATCAAGTTGTGGGGAATGTTCCGCTGAGAAGCAAACAAACAGTTAGGATGCAGCCCCTCGGGAGAGCCCGGGGGGCTCTTTTTTTTGTGTTCAAAAAGCGGGGAGCAACGTGATCTATCCGGACCTGTTGACGTAATCGTTTGTCAGGCGCGGCGGGCTCTATTCCATTGAAGATAACACGGCAATTCTTATTGGAAGCCCGCCGGTCCGTTCTAGTCATTTGGACGTATTATGACGCACGGTGTCAGATATTGCGTTTGAAACAGAGAAATATTGGGTAACTGATTCGAAGTGGCCTTTTTTATTGCTTCCACAATATTCATAATTGGAGGGATCATATTGCCAGGACTGAAATTGGGAAAGAGCAGCAAGCCGGCCCGGTCGAAAGAACCGGATGAATCCCGGCGGAAATTTTTGAAAGCCTCGGGAATGACGTTGGGAGGTCTTGTCGTCGGCGGCGTGTTTGGGGGCGTTCTGACGGACAGTCTGGAGAAAAATCAGGCCCCCGAGACGGCACCGGCCAGCAGCGAACCGGAGGCTTCGCTGCAGGATGCGCTGATGTTCTTTAACCAGGACCAGTTTAAAATGACCGATGCGGCGGTCGAAAGGATTTATCCCGAAGATGAGAACGGTCCCGGGGCCAAAGCGCTGGGCGTGGCCTTTTTTATTGATCATCAGCTTGCTGGCCCTTGGGGGTATAATGCGCGGGACTATATGATGGGTCCTTTTGTCCAGGCCCAGACAACGCAGGGAGAACAATCGCGGCTGAAACGCAACGAGATGTTCACGCTGGGCCTGGAGGGACTGAAGAGCTATTGCCAGCAGAAGCACCAAAAGGGCTTTACGGAGCTTGAGGCCCAGCAGCAGGATGAAGTGCTGACCGCCATGGAAAAAGGGGACAAATTCCCTATGCGCGGGGTGACGAGCAGCAGCTTTTTCAACATGCTGAAAAATTTGACGATCGAGGGCGTATACGCGGATCCGCTCTATGGCGGCAACCGGAATATGAACGGATGGAAGATGCGGAATTTTCCGGGCAACCAGATGAGCTATGCCCAGCAGATTACGAAGGAAGGGCTGGTCCAGATCCAGCCGAAAAGCCTGCAGGCTCACATGAGCGAATAAATTTCACGGATATAAGGGGACATCAGACGTGGCCAAATTACCTAAAGTACCAGTGGTTATTGTTGGAATGGGCTGGGTCGGCGGCATCATTGCGGCGGAGCTGACCAAAGCGGGCATCCAGGTCGTCGGACTGGAGCGCGGAAAAAGCCGGAGTACGGAAGATTATTTTATGGATCATGATGAGCTGCGGTATGCGCGGCGTTTTGAACTGATGCAGGACTTATCCAAGGAAACGATCTCATTCCGCAATACGGAAGCGATGAGGGCGCTGCCGATGCGCAGCTACGGCTCCTTCCTGCTGGGGGATGGGCTCGGCGGTGCCGGATCGCATTGGAACGGGCAGACGCACCGCTTCCTGCCGTATGACTTTGAGATCTACAGCAAGACCGTCGATCGGTATGGAAAAGGCAAAATTCCCGAGGGCATGCAGCTGCAGGACTGGGGAATCACGTATGACGAAATCGAACCGTACTACGACAAGTTTGAGCAGATGGCCGGCATTTCCGGGGAATCGGAGGCGAACCCGATGCTTGGCAAACGGTCCAATCCGTTTCCGACTCCGCCGATGAAAAAAACGCCGATTCTGCAAAAGTTCGATGAGGCGTCGAAGAAGCTCGGATACCATCCGTACATGATCCCTTCGGCGAACCTGAGCGAGAACTACAAAAATCCAGACGGCGTATCCCGGGCAGCGTGCCAGTACTGCGGATTTTGCGAGCGGTTCGGCTGCGAATACGGAGCCAAGGCGGATCCTGTCGTTACCGTCATCCCGACGGCGATGGCAACCGGCAAGCTGGAGGTGCGCACCTTCTCGAACGTGACGGAGATTTTGCATGACGGCAAAAAAGCGACCGGTGTGGTGTACGTCAATACGGTGACCGGAGAAGAGGTGACCCAGCCGGCGGACGTGGTCATTCTCGGCAGCTTCGTGCTGAACAACGTGCGCCTGCTGTTGAGCTCCAAGCTTGGGACGCCCTATGACCGGAAAACCGGACGGGGTAGCATCGGCCGGAATTATGCGTATCAGGTCAACTCCGGGCGAGCGGTCGGCTTTTACGATGACGAAGAGTTCAGCACGTTTATGGGTGCCGGGGCGCTCGGGATGGAGCTCGACGACTTCAACGGGGACAACTTCGATCACTCCGATTTGAAGTTTTTGCACGGGGCAGGCATCCGGATCAGCCAGAACGGCCTGCGCCCGATCGAGAACAATCCGGCGCCGCAGGGTACGCCGACCTGGGGGAAGGAATGGAAGGAGACCACGCTGAAGTACGCCAACCGGGTGCTGACCGTAGCGACGCAGGGTGCCAGCCTGCCCTGGAAACACCATTACCTGGATCTCGATCCGACCTATAAGGACGTTTACGGCCAGCCGCTGCTGCGGATTACGTTTGATTTCGAAGAGCAGGACCGCGAGCTGACGAAGTTTCTGGCGGACAAGGCGGGCAAGGTCATGAAAGAGATGGGGCCTTCCCATTTGGAGATCAAGGACAAGCTGGATCCGTACAATATCGTCCCTTACCAATCGACCCACAATACCGGAGGGGTCATTATGGGCTCGGACCCGGAAACGTCGGCGGTGAACAGTTACCTGCAGATGTGGGATGCGGAGAACGTGTTTGTCGTGGGCGCTTCGGCCTTCCCGCATAATAGCGGATACAATCCGACCGATACTGTCGGCGCGCTCGCCTACAGGGCGGCGGAAGGAATCCAGAAATATTTGAAGCAGGGAGGCATGCTTGTCTGAACGGGCAGTGCTTTCGGGCTCACGTGAAGGCATGCGAATTCATGTAAAAAGGAGGGAACGGCCATGCTTTCGGCGATCGGAATACCGGGGCTGCTGCTGTTGCTGCTGCTCGTCCTGCTGCTGTTCGGGCCGTCCAAGCTGCCACAGCTCGGCAAAGCGGTAGGAACGACGCTTCACGAATTCCGCAGCTCCGCACGGCATCTGACGGAAGAAGATGAAGAGAAGCAAGAGACGGTGCGCCGCCAGGAAGGTCAATAGAACGACGATAACTTATTCATTTTAACTGGAGGGATTTATGATGAAAAAATGGATGCTGATGGGACTTACACTGCTGCTGGTTTTTGTGCTTGGCGCCTGCGGAAGCGGTGGCGGCTCTTCGGACGAGTCTGCGTCTTCCGACGGCTCGGGCGGCGTGAAAGAAATCAAGGTGACGGCGTCAAACTTTAAGTTCGAGCCATCCGAGATCAAGGTCAAAAAGGGCGAGAAAGTCAAAATTACGCTGGAGAACAAAGATGGAAACCACGGTCTGGCCATTCCCGATTTCAACGTTGACCTGCAGAAGCCGAGCTCGGCCGAATTTACCGCCGATCAGGCAGGTGAGCATGAATTCCACTGCTCCGTCATGTGCGGCGCCGGCCACAGCGATATGAAGGGTACCCTGATTGTTGAATAAATATGCATAGCGGATAAACCGCCGGACTGCCGCCTGAATGACCAAAGGGAGGCAGATCAAGAAAGCGCCGCCCAGCCGGACCGTAAAGGTTCGCGCAGGCGGCGCTTTTTTTGTATATAAAAATTTTGGGATTTGCGAAAGTCCCGCAAAGGATTGGAATGTACTCGAAGCAAAACCGTTTTGCCATCCCTCGATACAAAAATCGTTACCGCAGCGGTTACGCGCCGCTCGGCACCCGCTCTACGCACTCGGGCGTATCGTTTTTAACCGAATTGACCGTCTTTGTGACCGGATAGGCCTCCATTTCCTCGGCAGGAAAAGGTACGAGCAGCTTCTGCAGGGCGCTTAAGTCCTTCTGCCCGCGGTCCAGCCAGGCCATTTCATCCTCCGGACGCAAAATGACGGGCATCCGGTCATGAATCGGCGCCATCAGCGCATTGGGTCCGGAAGTGATGACCGTGCAGGTGCTCAGCTTGCTGCCGTCTTCCTGCAGCCAGGTGTCGTACAAGCCGGCCATGCTGAAGATTCCCCCGCCCCGGAGGGTCATCCGGTAAGGGATTTTTCCGCTGTCGGTCTTCATCCATTCATAAAATCCGTCGGCCGGGATCAGGCACCGCTTCCTCGCAAAAGGCAGCTTGTAGGCCGGCTTGTCCGCCAACGTTTCGCTTCTGGCGTTGATCATCTTGCTCCCGATGCTGCTGTCCTTGGCCCAGGACGGGACCAGCCCCCATTTGAGCTGCCCGGCGCGAAGGCTGTTTCCGTCATGTATGACGGCCAGTACGTTCTGCGTTGGAGCGATATTGTAACGGGGATGAAAGTTAAGCGCAAGCTCCAGCTCATAGCGCAGCATCAATTCCTCCATCGACACGGTCAGTGTATAACGGCCGCACATCATGCATACCCCCCTTTTGGAATGATCGTGATGTAACCAGTGTACCGCGGGATGCCGGTTTACGCCACCCTGCTTGCCAGCAGACACGGGAGGGCTGTAAAAAAATACATTTGCATAACGAACATGTGTTTGGTATATAATACGAATATACGTTCGCTTACCGGATGGTCATGCTTCGCGAAAGGGAAGCGGCCCCGGATCTTTTTTCCGACAAGCGGCCTTTAGGGAGCTTCACGGAGCTGCCTGGAGCTGCCCGGCCCAAACCGGTTTAACGAAATGCCAAAGTGGATGTGGAGGGTGTGTGCGCTTGAGCAGATCAAAGGAGAGAATTATATTTTTGGCCGATTGTCAGAGCTTTTATGCAAGCGTAGAGAAGGCGGATCATCCGGAGTACAAAGACAGGCCGCTCGCCGTTGCCGGAGATCCGATGCGCAGATCGGGCATCATTCTGGCCGCCTGCCCGATCGCCAAGAGCTTTGGGGTATCCACTGCGGAGCGGCTGGGGGAGGCACTCCAGAAATGCCCGGATCTCGTTATTATGCGCCCAAGGATGCAGCATTATATCGATGTTTCGCTCCAGATTACCCGGATTTACGAGGAATATACCGATCTGGTCGAAATATTCAGCATCGACGAGCAGTTTCTGGACGTTACCGGCAGCCTGGCCCTCTTCGGCGATCCTGAGAGCATTGCGAAGTCGATCCAGCAGAAGGTGTTGGAAGAGACGGGAGTATGGGTGCGGGTCGGCATCAGCTCGAACAAAATTTTGGCAAAAATCGCCACCGACATTTGGGCGAAGAAGAACAAAGAGGGCATTTTTATACTGCCCAAGTCCGAAATCGGGGAGAAGCTTTGGCCGCAGCCGGTCCATAAAATGTTTGGGGTGGGCTCGCGCATGACGGCCCATTTTGCCAAACTGGGCATGACGACCATCGGGGATGTGGCGAGGACGCCTCTTCCCCAGCTGAAGGATAAATTCCGCGCGCGCTTCGGGAAGCAGTCGGATATCCAGGCCGAAGTGATGTGGCGCACGGCCAACGGCATGGACGACAGCAAGGTGACTCCGGAAACGTTTGACAAGCCGCCCAAATCGGTCGGGCATATGATGACGCTGCCCCGGGACTATGCGATCCCCAAGGAGGTCGACACGATCCTGCTGGAGCTTACGGAAGAAGTATGCCGCGACTGCCGCCGGAAGGGATACATGGGCTCCGTCGTCACGGTCAGCTGCATGTGCAGCCCTTATGACGCGCCGACAGGCTTTTCCCGGCAGATGAAGATGCCCGATCCCACGAACAACACGAACAAGGTGTATGAAACCGTAAAATCGATTTTTTATAAGCATTGGGACCGCATGCCCGTCAGGCGTGCCGGAGTCATGCTGAGCGAGCTGAGCGATGACCGGAATTATCAGCTGACGCTGTTTGAAGACCAGGAGCGGCTGCGGGCTCTGGAAAAGGCGACGGACCATATCAAGCAGCGGTACGGAAGTATGGCGATCGTAAGAGCCTCATCCCTTACGGGCGCCGGCCAGGCGGAGGAGCGGTCCATGAAAATCGGGGGGCATTATAAATGAGCAAGAAGCTTGAGAATAACGGAATTTGGGAATCCAGCCGCATGATGCTGCCCCAGCACCGGGAAGAACTGCTGAAGCGGCGCTCGCAGCAGCCGGAGGAGCACCGGCCGCCCCGCAGGGAGGATTTGGAGCTGATGCGGGATTCGATCCTGCTTCCGGTCATGATATCGATTGTGAAGAAACGGATCCAGGCGATCGAAGCGTCGGGCGAAGCCTTGAAACACCTCTATTCCAAGGTGGCTCAGGTCCTGCTGCAGGACATCCAGAAGGAGTTGTCCAAGGTGGAGCAAACGATGCTCGACCAGCGCATCGGTTTGACCCAGGAGGGAAAGGACACCCAGATGATTTGGTACCGGTATACGTTTCATGGATACGAGGATACCTTCACGATCACGCGGGATTATATGCGCACCGAGGTCAGCGTAAGAATCGGGCGGTACTCGGACCGGCTGATTACGGCGTTGTATGCCCGTTTGCAGGATCATAAGCAGAAATAACTTAAGTAAGCCCGTTGTCTTGCCTGGGGGACAACGGGTTTTTTGGCCGTGTCGATCCAAGGCGAAGTCAGGTCCGGCGGACATACAGGCCGCTGGGCCGTGACACCGTATGCGAAGCGGGGCAAAGCGCCCTCAGCAGAAATTACCAGGTTCAGCTGCAGAGAAGTGGGGTAGGTATGGTAGTGGAACGCTCAAGAATGGGATGGGACTCATTTCTTATTTTGGAAATCGGGGGGATCATATGTTTTGCGATTCGACGGGGAAAAGGCCGACAATGGTAAATTTCAACAAATTACGATTTCAAAAAAAGCCCCCCCGGCGATTGATTTTTGAAAAACCTGCCCGATGATCCTAGTTAAAAAGGAGCGGGGGCACAGGGAGGAAGGACCACAAAAATGGACGAAAAGTCTGGTAATCGAAATCCAGTAAATGGAATGATTTGGCGAAAAAAGACGGGAGGTCCCATCCAGGACCACGTTCTTATTTTTTGATTATTACATAAATTGGTAAACGTTGATGTGGCGCGGTTTTTCGCTGTCGCTTTATCGGACTATGGTATCAATTTTGTAATCTTTATGGATAAAGCTGTTAAAAGGACCACAACTTTAGCAATTTCAAGGCGTATAAATGTCCAGTCAACCTTTCCGCTCAAGGCCTGGTTTACGTTTCTTTGTCATTTGCATAGGGGTCAGCTGACAGGGGTTGGCGGGTCTCGGTGGTCCGCACAAGGGAGTGGGGGGCTAGGTCGACGGGGTGGGAAATTTCCAACTACTAGCCTAGTTTACAGAACGGTGGCGAATAGTTAAAAATTAGATTTAGGCGAAGGCAAAGCCCCGGACCGATGAGGCAGAAATCGAAAACGAGGTGGGAACGAAGAGGCGATGATCAGACGTAAAACACTATTCATTTGGATCACGGCGGCTGCGGTTCTCATAGCCGGAGGCGGGGCGGCGGGACTGATGTTTAAGAACCCGACGGCCGCGGCCTACAAGGATCAGGATGGTACAAGATTCACGTTTAAAACCCAGGGGGACCGTTTCCTGAAGTACGAGAAGGACGGGACATGGAAAGAAATATTCGTTAAAGGCGTTAACCTAGGCGCCACGGTACCGGGACATTTTCCGGGAGAACTTCCGGCGACCGAGGAGGATTATCTGCGCTGGTTTAAAGAGATTGACGACATGGGCGCCAACGTCATACGGGTCTATACGATTCATCAGCCCGTGTTCTATCAGGCTCTCGTCAAGTACAACAAAGACAAGGGGGACGACCCTCTGTATTTTATGCAGGGGATCTGGTCGCCCGAAGAGCAGCTGATTGAGCAGCAGGACGCCTATTCGGAGGATATTACGAAGCAGTTCAAAGAGGAAATCAAGAATGCGGTGGCCGCGGTATATGGCGACGTCACGATTCCGCAGAAGCAGGGCTCGGCCAGCGGGGTGTACAAAGCGAATGCCGGCAAGTACCTGATGGGATGGCATCTTGGAACCGAATGGGATCCAGGCATGGTCAAAAATACGAACAAGGTGCACAGCGACGTGAAAGCCTATCAGGGCAAATATTTTTCGGGCACGGAGGACGCGGCTCCGTTCGAAAACTGGCTGGCCAGCTTACTTGACTATACGGCCGAGCAGGAGGAGCATTACGGTTGGGAGCATCCCGTGACTTTCACCAACTGGGTCACGACCGATGTGCTCAGCCACCCTGGCGAACCGCTGTTTGAGGAAGACATGGTCAGCGTTGATGCCCGGCATGTTCAGCCTACAGGCTGGAAGGGCGGTTATTTCGCCGCCTATCACGCCTATCCGTATTATCCGGACTTTTTCCGGACGGATTCGACGCTTCAGACGGTCAAGGACGACCAAGGGAACTATAATACCTACAAAGCTTATCTCCATCAGCTAAAGGCCAAGTATAAGGACATGCCGCTGATGGTCACAGAGTACGGTGTTCCTTCCTCTGTCGGCGTGTCTCATTTTGGCGCCGGTGGGCGCGACCAGGGCGGTCACAACGAGAAGGAGCAGGGAGAGATCGATGCTTCCCTGACCAAGGACATTTACGACGAAGGCTACTCTGGCGCCATCCTGTTCATGTGGCAGGACGAATGGTTCAAGAAGACTTGGAACACAATGCCGATGGAGCTTCCCGAAGACAGGAGGGCCTCTTGGATCAACGTCCTGACCAATGAAAAGATGTTCGGCCTGCTCAGCATGCTGCCGGGCAAAGAGAAGCTGATTACGATTGACGGCAATCTCACCGACTGGGACAGGCTCCCGGAAGGGGAAGTACAGCACTGGCAGGGCAAAATTCCGGGTGTCCAGGATATGAAAATTACGCATGATGAGGGCTATCTGTACATCGGCTTGAAGCTCGATCATCCATTTGATCCGGCGAAGTCGAAGCTTTACATCGGCGCCGACACGATCACTGGCGGCAACCAGCCGTCCGCGACGCAGCTTCCCGGCAGGAAGCTGGAGGGCGGAGCGCCCGAGGCGCTGATCGAAATCGGCAAGGACGACGAGTCCCAGGTGGAAATCGCGGCGGATTATGATTTTCACCAGCGGCTGTACGGCAAAGAGGGCTATTGGATGCTGCCCGAAGCCGAGGCCAAAAACACGTCGCCGTTCCATCCGTGGAAGCTGGCAATCAGCCTGCTCATGAATCCGCCGGATACGCGCTACTCGCATCCGTTCGTCGACAAGACGATAGGCACGCTGAAGAGGGGGACGACGGACCGCAGCAAGGAGACGTTCGACTCGCTGACTTCTTGGCAGTACAGCGGTGATTCGATAGAGATGCGAATTCCGTGGATGCTGCTGGGCTTTTCGGATCCGAGCTCCTTACAAGTCATCGACTACGGTCCGCTAAAGGAACGGAAGTCCTTCGGCACGACCACAACCGACGGGATTCGGCTTATTCCGTGGATCGTCCAGCGTGACGGAAGCGGCGTGTCCTGGCCTGGAGGAGACCAGAAGACGCTGAATGTGCAGAGCCTGCCGCTTTATACCTGGAAGCAGTGGGACACGGTGCAGTACAGCGAACAACTGAAGCAGAGCTATTACATCATGAAGGATGCTTATACGAAAATGTCTGGCCCTAAAGAGAAAAAGGAGTAGGAGAATTAACTTTCTAAAAAGGAGGAACCTGCTAACATGTTTCATTTAACCGTTGCCTATATTTTCATCTACGTATGCCTCGGCTTGATTGCCCTTGGGATCCTGATGTTGTTCCAGATGAAAATATCGCATAACCGGGAACTGCGGAACCGTGAAACGTATGCGAAGAAGCACCATGACTACTTTGTGTATGTTCAGGCCCATCTGCAGGATGATGTCGAATTGAGGCTTCCGCCCGGCAAGCTGAAGAAGCTTGAGAAGAGAGTGATTCAGGATAAATTCATCGAGTGGATCGAGCAGTTTAAAGGGGACTACCGCCTCAAGCTGATCGAGCTGTGCCGGGAGGCTGGCTTTGTGGAGGAGGACCTGAAAGCTCTCCGCAGCATCCGGTACGGCCGGAGGCTGGAGGCAGCCTACCACTTGGGAGGCATGCGCGCGCCAGAGGCGGTGCCGCTGCTGCAGAACACTCTGCAAAAACGCAAATACAGCTCGCTGTCGATCGTTCTTGCCCGCTCTATTGCAAAAGCGGCGGATAGCAGCGAGGATCTGCTCCACATGCTGCGTACCCTCTTGTCCCATGGCAAGCCGATCCATAACCTGGCGGCGGACATTATGCTGGAGACGGGCCTGGATTCGAGTGCGATTCTGCTGAAGCTGCTGAACGACTCCGATTCCGCGCTGGTCAAGGTGGGATTGGTGGCCATGTGGGGGCAAGCCGTGCCGGAAGTCATGCCGGTTCTGGGACGCTTGGTCGGTGCGGAAGAGAAGGATGTCCGCGCCGAAGCGGTCAAGCTGTACCTCACCACGAATCCGGCGCTCAAGGACGATACGATCGCCCAGCTTATGAGCGACCGCAGCTGGGAGGTTCGGGCCGAAGCGGCCAAAGCGCTCGGCCAGCTGCACGCCGCAGGCAGCATTCCGCTGCTGACCGATGCGCTCCGCGATTCCAGCTGGAAGGTGCGCTATAACAGCGCCGAGAGCTTGGCACAGCTGGGAGAAGCCGGCTTTGAGGCACTATGCCAGGCTGCGCTGACCGGCGCCGGCATCCAGCGCGAGGCTGCGCTGCACCGGATCGAGCTGGTGATGGAAAAAGAGCGCGAGCACAGTGCGATCGAACAAATGGTGGCTTACAACAAAAAACGGCTTTTGTACGACCGGTATTTCGGCGTGAAGCAGCCGACCAAACGGGTTGGCGGGGTAGCCGCAGTAGGAGGGGATTACTCTGCTTAGAGACATACTTTTGTATTACGGCATGGTGGCCGTGTATTACGTTATGATCGTCAACGTTTTGTACTTTACCATTATGGCTTTATCGTACCGCAACATCGGGACAATCTCCCGAAGGTCCAAATATTCCAATTACAATACGCTGTCCGGTTCGGAGCTGGTGCCGCCGGTATCGCTGCTGGTGCCGGCCTTCAATGAGGAACTGACCATCAGCGAGAACGTCAACTGCTTGCTGACGCTCAACTATCCGACCTATGAGGTCATCGTCATTAACGACGGATCCAACGACAATACGGTGGATGTGCTCATCAAGGAATTCCGGCTGAAAAAAATGACGAATCCGGAGTTCCGGGGGACGATCGACACGCAGGAAGTGCGCGGTGTTTACCATAATCCCGATTATCCCTCTCTGTTTGTAATAGATAAGGAAAACGGCGGCAAAGCCGACTCGCTGAATGCCGGCATCAACCTATCGCACTATCCGCTGATCTCTTCCATCGACGCGGACTCGCTGCTGGAGAAGGACGCCCTGATCCGCATGGCCCGCATGTACATGGAGAACCCGGAGGAAATGGTGGCGATCGGCGGCGACGTGCGCATTGCCAACGGCTGTCTGATCGAGAACGGCGCGGTGCAAAAAGTATCGCTGCCGCGGAAGATCTGGCCGATGTTCCAGTCCATCGAGTATATGAAAGCCTTCCTGGGCGGACGGATCGGCTGGAGCCAAATGAACGGTCTGATCATCGTCTCGGGCGCATTCGGACTGTTCCGCAAGGACTATGTCATTGCCGTCGGCGGTTACCGCGGCGGTTATCCGGGAGAAGACATGAACATCATCATCAAGCTTCACCGGTATATGCTCAGCCATAAAATTCCGTACAAGGTGGCCTTTTGCCCCGAAGCGGTCTGCTGGACGCAGGCACCGGATACTTACAAGATCATCTCCAACCAGCGTAAGCGCTGGGGGCGGGGGAATCTGAAGAACATGATCGAGAACCGCGGAATGCTGTTCAATCCGAAGTACAAGGTCATGGGTATGATCACGATGCCTTACAACGTCCTGTTTGAAACGTTAAACCCTTATTTTAGAATCACGGGCCTATTGGCTCTGGTAGGATATACGCTGCTGGACATGACTCACTGGCGCATTCTGTTGACTTTCTTTCTGCTGAATTTCCTGAGCGGCTATCTGCTCAGTGTTGGTGCCATCATCCTGGAGGAAATTGCCTTCCGGCGATACAAGAAATTGTCCGACCTTTGGAAAATGCTGCTGTTCTCCGCGCTGAAGTTTTTCGGATACCATCAGCTCGGCGTGCTGTGGCGCGTCCAAGGACATATCCAGTATCTCCAGAACAATAACTCCTGGGGAACGATGACCCGGCAGAGCTGGAGCGAAGAAAGCAAAACCGCCTGATGGGCCCCGATTCGAAAGATTTATACCATTTGAGAGAGGTGGGAGTGGATTATGCCGCAAACCGTAACTTTACAGAGAGAACAGACGACCGATGTGTACCACCATCTGGGAGAGCGTTTGAAGGAAACGTCGCTGGACATCTGCGGAATGATGTTCCTGTACAGCAATGCGAACCCTCCGCAGCTGGAAGAACGGGTTCGGGAGATTTTGCAGCATGGTTCCGGGCTCGACGACTATGAGGTGCTGAAGGATGCGCAAACCCGGACGCTGGCGATTCTGCTGCCGGGTCTTACGCTGGATGCGGCCCATTACCAGGCGCTGCTGCTGAAGCAGCAGCTGCAGGAGACGGTGAAGGATGCTGACCCGCGGATTACGCTGGCCGTATTCCCGGGACAGGTCGAACCTACACCTGGCGTTCTCAAACAGATGGCTGAGTCCACGAAGCTCAGCACATCGTCCGATATCCATATATTTACGAAAGAGGAGGCCGCGGAAGAGGCCGGAAGAATTCTGATCGTCGACAATGACGCTACCGTCCGCGAGTTTCTCGAAATTCGACTGAAAATGCAGGGGTACGAGACGCTGGCCGCCCATGACGGCACGTCCGCCCTAGAGCTCATCGAGAAATGGGAGCCGGATCTGGTGCTGACGGAGCTCAACCTTTACGGGATTGACGGACTGCCGTTCATTCACCAAATTCAGCAGCTGCCGGTCGACAACACGCCGAAAATCGTCGTGCTGACCGAACAGCGTGTAGAGCAGACAATCAGCCAGTGCTTTAAACACGGAGTAGATGACTATGTGACCAAGCCTTTCTCTCCGGTAGAGCTGGATGCCCGTATACATCGTTGCTTTCACTAAATCATCCGCTTTTCTTGAGCGTTACTTAGCAGCAGACCAAAACTTACATCTAATGGAGGTTGAGTGCTTGTGAATCACGAATATCAGCAATTATTGGAAGGCATTAAAAACAAAAAAGCCGTACTGGGCGTAGTAGGATTAGGATACGTAGGACTTCCGCTGGCCGTAGAAATGGTCAAGCAGGGCTTTACCGTTATCGGCGTCGACGTGGATCCTGGGAAAATCGATAAAATCTATCAAGGCGAATCCTATATTACCGACATCTCTTCGGAAGATCTGGCCGCGGTCGTGGCGAGCGGACGCTTCAAGCCGACGACGGACTACAGTATGATTGCTGTCATCGACGCGCTTAGCATTTGCGTGCCGACGCCGCTCAGCGAGAACCAGGATCCGGATACGTCCTACATTACGAGCGTCGTGGATCAAATCAAGCTGCACATGAAAAAAGGCATGCTGATTACCCTGGAAAGCACCACTTACCCGGGGACGACCGAAGAGCTCATCCAGACGGAAATCGAAGCGCTTGGCTACAAGGTGGGCGAGGACTTCTTCCTCTGCTTTTCTCCAGAGCGGGTTGACCCTTCCAATGTGCGTTTTAATACCTTCAATACGCCAAAAGTCATCGGCGGTACGACCGAGGCGTGCCTGGAGCTGGGAACGGCGCTATACTCCCAGTATGTGCAGACTGTGGTGCCTGTCACTTCGCCGAAAGTTGCCGAAATGTCCAAACTGCTGGAAAACACGTTCCGCAGCGTAAACATCGCCTTTATCAACGAAATGGCCATGATGTGCGACCGCATGGGCATCGACATTTGGGAGGTCATCGACGCGGCGGCGACCAAGCCGTTCGGCTTCATGCCGTTCTATCCGGGTCCTGGCATCGGCGGACACTGCATTCCGCTCGATCCGATGTACCTGTCGTGGAAAGCGAAAGGCTTCCGCTTCTACAGCAAGTTTATCGAGTTGGCACAGTCGACCAACGACAACATGCCATATTACGTCATCGGCAAGACGTCGACGATTCTGAACGAATACGCGAAGTCCATCAAGAAATCGTCGATTCTCATCCTCGGCATGGCTTACAAGCCGGACATCAGCGACCTGCGTGAATCTCCGGGGCTTGAAGTCTACGAGCTTTTCAAAGAGAACGGCGCGAACGTGGAATACTACGATCCGTACGCTGTCAACTTCCGCGACAAAAACGGCGAGACCGTTCACAGCGTAGCCTACGATTCGGCGCAGTTTAAAAAATACGACTGCATGGTGCTGATCACCAACCACAGCGGACTCGACTACGGTGAAATCGCTGCGATGGGCGTGCCGATCATCGATACGCGCAATGCGTTCAAAAACTACAACCTGCCTCATATTTATAAAATCGGACATTCGGTGCAGCACGTGGAAGAGCCGGATGTGGCCTTAATCGTATAATAAAGGAGGGGATGGTTTGGGAGAGCTGCTCAAAAAAGCGAAAATCCCGGCGATCCTAGTCATCTGCGGCTTGCTGCTCCTGCCTCTCCTGCTAAAATCGTCAACTATGGAAGATCAAAAAGCGACCTGGCTGTGGGATACCGAACTGATCAAGGATCCCGGCAAAATTATAGCATTCTGCAGGGAGCAAAACGTAGGCACGATCTTCCTTCAGGTTCAGAAAAAAGTAAGCGATGAGGACTACCGCCGCTTTATTGCGGCAGCCTATGAGGAAGGCATTGCCGTGCACGCGCTGGACGGGCAGCCTGATTGGGCCTATGAGCGCCAGCGCAGGCAGGCGGATCAATTTCTGCAGTGGGTGGTTGACTATAATGCCAAGGCAGCCCCAAGCGAGAAATTTGCCGGCATCCAGCTGGATGTGGAGCCCTATCAGTTAAGACGCTGGGAGAGGGATCAGGACGGCGTAGTCCGCGAATGGAGCAGCAATGTGGAGAAATGGGTAGACCAGGGCAAGGAGAATGGCCTGTACATGAGTGCGGCCGTTCCCTTCTGGTTGGGCAACGTTCAAGCTGCGGACGGCAGCGGGAACCTGAGCCGGTGGATGATCAGCCAGTTTGATGCCGTCGCCGTCATGTCGTACCGGGACAGTGGACGGAAGATTTACGATTTGGCCCGCGAGCAGTTGGATGAAGCGGACCAGCTCGGTAAATCGGTATGGATCGGCATGGAGCTGGGCGACACCGAAGAAGGCTCGCACATCACGTTTTTTGGCAAGGCCGTGCCCGTGATGGAGGAAGAGATGAAGTCTGTGAACAGTCTGGGCGACAGCCATCCTTCCTTTGCCGGCCTGGCGGTACACCATTATGAAATCTGGCAGGACAAAGTCGCTTCGGCGGCCTCGGACCAGAAGCCCGAGAAGTCCGATCAGTAAGTTGAATATTAAATCAGGCGTGCGAAGTGGGGAACCATTCGCACGCCTTTTTTCGCTTGGATGAAATTTATAGCTTCCGGGGTTCGCGCTTAGCAGATGAATGCGCATCGAAGCAAAAGCCCCGCGCTGCGGGGGATTTGCTGTCAGGCATCCGGCAGCCGGATGCCGAGATAACGGCTGAGGACCAGGCCCGATTCCGCCTGTACGTACGTCCAGAGCATGGCGAACCGCCGCTGGTATCCGCGGCACAGGTATGACGCCTCAATGCCCTTGACGGTCCGGGTCTCCTCGTAGACCCGAATGCCGCTGGCCTTCATCTCGCGGCGGATCGACGTCAAGTTCACCATGACCTGGTCCTGGATGGATGACAAGGCCTGGATATACAGCTTTGACATCTTCAGCGGGACGGTGCCCATCAGGCGGACGTCCTGCTCCAGCGCATCCAGCAAAACCACGTGCAGCAGATAGGCTTTGACCAGACGGCTGTCTTCTTCCGAGGGGACCGGAGGAGAGAGGGATGCTTTCATGAGGCATGGCACTTCCTTGCAGACAGTATAGGAACATATGTTCTAATTATACTCATGTTAAGGCAAAAGTATTCGGGAAGGCAATAACGAATTTATGGAAGCGTGCAGGACTTCGGCCTGAACGGACGATTTTGGTATAATACAAAGAGAAACGTCTATCGACGTACTCATAAGAGACACCGCAGCCGGCGGAATTTTATTATGCGAAGACGCCTAAGTTATGTTGGGTGAAAACGGCACTGAACAAACAGAAGATGGAATAGCGGAACTTTGGGTTGGAGGAAAGAAACATGTTTTTGAACAAAGGAGAAATATTATTCAGACAGGGGGACAGCGGGGAATTTCTGTACCATATCAAGAGCGGCTTGTTCAAGGTAACGAGGCTTCACAAAAATGGGAACAGCGTGCTATTTAACGTGCTTTATCCGGGGGAAACGGTGCCTCACCATTCCTTGATCACCCCGAAGGACATTCACGGAACGGCAACGGCGCTGATGCGCGGCGAGGTCGAAAAAATTCCGGCGGAGGAGTGGTATCGCGAGCTGCGCGAGCATCCGGAAAAAGCGCTCGAAATCGCCCTTCTGCTGCAGGAGAAAGTGCGCTTTATGCAGCAGCGGATCGATCACCTTACGGTTGGGACCCCGGCGGAACGGCTGGCGCTGCTGACCGATTGGCTGAACAGCTACGCCCACGGCATCCACTTTACCGAGCTGCTGACCCAGGAGGAGATCGGCCAATTGATCGGAGTGCGCAGGGAAACGATCAACCGGCTGCTGCGGGGACACTAAATCGGCGGAATGGGTATAAAACTGCCAAACCGTCAGACCGTCCGATAATGAGAAAAAGGGGCAGCCCCCAGGTCCAGAGAACCTGAAGGGGCAGCCCCTTTGTACTTTAAGCAAATTAATTGGTCAGCGAAGGCATTGGCCTATCATCCGAGTTAACCCGCCGGCCAGATCAATTAGTCGAGCTGACCAGCCGGACCGAAAAACTCGTAATGAATCCGCTCCGCAGGGATTCCCAGCTCTTTAAGTGCGCCGTAGACCGTGCGCATGAACGGTACCGGGCCGCAGAAGTAAAAATCGGCGTTTGTATCGACGATCTGCTGCAGCCAAGCGGTGTCGATATACCCGGTTTTATGGCAGCTGTCCCCCTCAAGCGGCGACTCATAGCAGAGGTAGGAGGACATTTGCGGATGGGTCGCGGCAAGCTCGGTGATATGCTCCTTCATAGCATGATGGCTTCCGTTCACGGCGGCATGAACATAAGTCACTTTACGGGATGGCTGTTCTTTCAGCAGCGTCTCCAGCATGCTGACCATCGGCGTGAGGCCGACTCCACCGCTGATCAGGACGACAGGAATGTCTTGGCTCTGATCCAGCGTAAACGTGCCCGCCGGTGCGCTGATTTCAAGAACGCTGCCCTCTTGTGCGTGCTCATGCAAATAATTGGAGACGACGCCTGCCGGTTTGCCTGGCGCGGCATCCTCGCGGCGCACCGAAATCCGGTAGGAAGAACCGCCCGGCATGGCGGACAAGCTGTAGTGGCGGATCTGCGTATACGGCTGGCCTTCAGGCTGGACGCGGACCGTGATGTATTGTCCTGGCAAATAAGAGGCGATCGCTCCGCCGTCCTGCGGTTTTAAATAGAAGGAAGTAATTACTTCACTTTCTTTCACTCTTCGCTCCACGACGAATGGGCGGAAACCTGACCAGCCTCCTGGCGCGTCTGCGGCTTCTTGGTACATTTCCGCTTCCACGCTGATAAATGCGTCAGCGATGACGCCGTAAGCCTCTTTCCAGGCTTCGAGGATTTCCGGCGTGGCTGCATCGCCAAGCACTTCCTTGATGGCGCCGAGCAAATATTGTCCGACGATTGGATAATGTTCAGGCTTGATTTGCAGCGCCCGGTGTTTCTGCCCGATTTGCTTGACGGCCGGAATGATATCCTCAAGGTGATCGATATGGGCAGCGGCGGCATAGACGGCACCTGCCAGGGCGGCCGACTGCCGTCCTTGGCGCTGATTGGCATGGTTGAATATGTTCAGCAGCTCCGGATGATCCTTGAAGAGACTGTTATAAAAAACGGATGTAATGGACTGTCCGTGTACTTCCAGTACCGGAACGGTCGATTTGATCGTATCAATGGTTTGTTGGCTCAGCATAAAGGATTCCTTCTTTCAACGTTTATATTTAACGATTTCATAAGTTAAGTATAGGAAAGCCGTTCACCCTTTATTGTGATTTCAGTCACATAAATAATTGACATTGTGTGAATTCGAATTTGCGAGCCTGACACATGATCCGAACGAAAAGAGCATAGGATATGTCACGGTATCACGGTGTCATTCCTGAAATCTGAACGACAGCGCCTGCGGCACACGAGCCTTTTTTAATGCATTATCCGCAGCAAGCTGTTTAGCAGGCAGTGCAGCTGTGGTATAATAAGTATAGAAGTTATCAACTAATGAAAGGATCAGGATACCATGTGTCCCCGAAGGAACATTCCCCAAAGGACGATTTGGAAACGTTATGATCTCTCTTACACTTAGCTTCCATCGTAGAGAACAAGCGCCCGGATATTGGGTTGTGACAAACTTCTCGCGAAAGAAGGAAGCTTAAGATGCGAAGGACTCGGTCCTACAGGTTTCTTCCCGCGGAAGTTAGTCGCGTCCCTGACCAACTAACTACGATGAGGGGTAACCTGTATGAGGAAGAAAGACCATGTAATTTCAACGCTTCGACCAATCGCTATTATGATGTTAGGTACTTTTTTGCTGGCTTTTACGTATTATCACATTAATTTTCAGAATCATCTGTCCGAGGGCGGCTTCGTTGGCCTGTCGCTGCTCGGCAAATACGTATTCGGATTTAACCCGGCAGTAACCGTGCTGATCCTGGACATTCCGGTGATCCTGGTTGCGCTGCTGCTGAATGGACGCAAATTTATTGTGAACACGCTTGTTGCGACCGTTTCGTTTTCCGTTTTTTACGATCTGATGGAACGTTACTCTGCGCTTGTCATCGATCTTCGCGGCAACCTGCTGCTGGCAGCGCTGCTGTCCGGAGTCTTGTCCGGCTTTGCCACCGGACTGGTCCTGCGGTTCGGAGGAGCAACGGGCGGCGATGACATCGTGTCCCTGCTGATCAGCCGCTTGACCGGCCTTAAAGTCGGCACCGTTTTTATTCTGCTCGATGCGGCCGTCCTGCTGCTTTCCCTGTTCTACCTGCCTTTGCAGGAAACGTTGTTTACGATTTTGGCCGTAAGCATTGCAGGGAAAATGATTACCTATACGGTCTCGTTTCGTGCGCATCGCACCTCGCCCGCAGCGGGAGATGCCGCACCTACAATGACCGCCGGTCAGAAACAGCCTGCAGCCAAACCCGTTCACAAAGTTCGGAGTGTCCACTGATAGATAACCGCCTGGTTCCTAAGGGAATCAGGCGGTTTGCTGTTTGCGGCCGGGCGGGGGACATCGTAAGAAGCCTTCCCCCGGAGACGGATCAGGAATAACTTCGATTGCTCTTCGATTCGTGCCATCTTTGGGCAGGATCAAGAATAACTTTGATTACTCTCGATTTTGCCGTCTTTGCCGTGAACGATGGCATGGACATCATGTTTCGCGGCGTAGTCTTTCGCTTCATCCAAGGCTTCCTTTTTCGATGCAAAAGTCGACATCGGCTTGTCTCTGCCTTCCACCTTGAGCGCCCATCCGTCCTCGTGGGTGACGACATGGACATCGGCGTCGCCGCCACGGCCGCTGTGGGATCGGGAAGACTTGCCGGAGTGCTCGTCCCGTTCGTCATCCGAATGGGCAGACCTATGCTTCGAATGCTCTCCTTCACCGGTCGGATGGTCCTCATCCCACTTTTCCGCCTGGGCGGTGCCGATGGCAATGGCGCGCCCTTCTTCGTAGCCTTCTTCAAGCAGGGCATTGGCGATTTCGACTGCTTTATTCCGCACACGAGGCTCCAAATTTTTCATGGACACAGGATAATCATGCTTATTCCACGGCATTGTGAATCCCTCCTAAACAAGTTCTCGGTTACCCCTATATTACCCGGCGTCACGCGAATCAAACGATGGTAATCCGCCCGATATGCATTATAATGGGAAATATTGAGAATAAAGGAGTGAGGAATCGTGGTGGTGCAGATGCTGCTGGTACTGCTCCTGACGGGCATCATCCATACCGTGGACAGCCTCTCTTACGCTTTGCGGCTTGGCGGGCTGCGGAGCCGGAGGATTACGCTCGCCCTGTCCTTGTCAGGGCTGCTTGTGATCGTGTCGAGGACTTCCAACATGGCGCAGGGACCGATGGTCGGCAGCATGGTGGACAAGGCGCTGGCATCGGCCTCCTTTCATTTGGAATCCAGGCTGCATTTAATCATCGCCGCAGCGACGGCCGGTACAGCCGCAGCCATGCTGCTGTTTCCAAGTGTGGTGCGGATTTGCTCGCGGCTGGTCGTTCATTTGGAGGCTGCCGGTTCCATACCCCAAATGGTGAAGCAGCTGACCGCCGGGCGAAAATGGAAGAACGGGGCGGCGTATGTCAAGCTGCCGAATTTTCAGATGCTGCGCAGCCTGTTTAAAGGGCGCATGCCCAGGCGCCTGATGGCGATCAATATGGCGGTGACGGCCATTTATACCGTCGGCGTACTGTCCGCGCTGTATGCCGCTTATCTGTGGCCGGATTCCCGGCTGACGGCATCGACCTCATCCGGACTGATCAACGGGGTGGCGACGATTCTGCTGACGCTGCTCGTCGATCCGCGGATCGCCCTGTTGTCGGATCGGACGTTGCGGGGAGAGTCGCGTCTCGGACGGATGAACCAGGTACTCGGCCTGATGCTCGTATCCCGCTGCGCCGGGACCATCGCGGCCCAGCTGCTGCTCGTGCCCTGCGCGTTCTGGATCGGCTGGCTCATCTCCGGCTGACCTTGCGCGGTGGGAGATGAAAACGGCAATAAAAAAGAGGGTAAGGCAGCAGGCCTTACCCTCTTTTTCGTATAAATGAACCACAGCGCCTACCGGACGCTGCCCTCGCACTGAACGGCATTGTCGTGCTTATCCAAACAGCACTTTATATTCGGAATATCCTTCCTTATCCAGGTCTTCCTTCGCAATAAAGCGGAGCGCCGCGGAGTTGATGCAGTAACGAAGGCCATCGGGTCCCGGTCCGTCGTCGAATACATGGCCCAGATGCGAGTCCGAGCCTTTGCTGCGCACTTCGGTCCGTACCATCATATGGCTCAGGTCCATTTTCTCCTTGATGGAGTAGTCCCGGATCGGTCGGGTAAAGCTCGGCCAGCCGCAGTCGGAATCATACTTGTCCGTGGAACTGAACAGCGGCTCGCCGGACACGATATCCACATAAATGCCGTCGCCGTGATGATCCCAGAACTCGTTTTGGAACGGCCGCTCCGTGGCGTTGTTCTGGGTGACTTCGTATTGAATCGGCGTCAGGCGCTGCTTCAGTTCTTCCTTGTTTTTCTCGGGAGCCCAGTGCTTCTCCAGGAAGTCATCGCGGCCTGATCCTTTCCGATACCGTTTGTAATGTCCCTGGTTTTTCTTATGATAATCCTGGTGGTACTCTTCCGCTTCATAGAACGGGCCGGCAGGCAGAATCGGCGTAACGATCGGCTTGTCAAAACGCCCGCTTCTCTCCAGCGCCTGCTTGGACGCTTCGGCCTTCTCCCGCTGCTCCTCGCTGTGATAGAAAATGGCGGTCTGGTAGGAGGAACCGCGATCATAGAACTGCCCGCCCGCATCGGTCGGATCGATCTGCTGCCAGAACAGCTCCAACAGCTTTTCATAAGGAAAAATGTCCGGATTGAACGTAATCTGCACCGCTTCCACATGCCCCGTCGTTTCAGAGCATACCTCTTCATAGGTCGGGTTCGGCTTGTCGCCGCCGGTGTACCCGGACACGACGCTGATAATGCCCGGTAGCTCCTCAAACGGGGTTACCATGCACCAAAAGCATCCACCCGCAAAAGTGGCTTTATGTTCAACTGGTTGTACGTCGCTCATGATATCACTCCGTTTCTTTCAAATCGTAAGTAAAGGGTACAACTTCATTATAATCCATCCGCGCAAGGGAACCAAGAAACCCGGTTATTTCGGTCCCGTGCGGGAGAGGCGGCGGTACATCACCGCGATCAGCCCGAGCAACAGGACATAAACGGCGGCCGCGGCGGCGGAAATCCACGGATGTTCGGCAAGATTGCCGCCCAGGTAGGCATACAGCAGGATTCCCGGCACTTTGCCGATCCCGGAAGCGGCGGTGTAGCTCCAAAAGGGAAGCGCGGCGGCCCCGGCGAATATATTAACCGCCATCTGTGGAACGATCGGGATGACTCGCGCGGCGGCGATACTGACAAAAGGATGCGTTTCAATGAATGCGGTAAAGGTCTGCAGCGCCTTGATGCGTTCCAGATACTGCCTGCCCCGGTCTCGAAACAAGTAGCGGACGAGCCCGTACAAAATCGTGGCCGCCAGCATCGTTCCGAGCCAGGAGACGACCGCCGCCCACAGGGTACCGTAGGCATAGCCAAGCGCCGCGATGACCAGCTTATAGGGGACGACGGGGAACAGCGCAACCAGAGCGGCAATTCCGACCAGCAGGAGGAAGGGGGGGTTCCCGCTCAGCGCCCCCATAATCGCGTCCCGGTACAGGAAGGCCCAAACGAGAAGAAGGATGTACAGGAGGGGGAGCAGCCATTTTTTCATCATGATTTCCTTTCCACTTGGCCTATTCTCTCCATCATACCAAAATTAATGAATAAAAATCATAGTAATTGCCTCAGAGTTTTGCTATAATGGTCCCAACAAGTGAATAGTTCCCAAAGGGGAGTAGCTCATGCAATAAAGTCGTCATTACGGGATCGGTATCCCCGGCTTTATTGGCAACATTAATGTTGTTTTGCGAGACCTTTGCCTGATTTTTCATTAGGTAAAGGTCTTTTTTGATGGGCAAAAAAGCGCCGTTTTACCTGATGAAGGTAAGGGGCGCTTTTTTAGTGCGGCGACTAATCATTTTTTCATCATAAAAACAGAAAGGTGGAAATCGTATGGAATTGTTTACTATGGCATTTTGGGCAGCGCTTATGTCCATCGTCATCATTGACCTGGTTCTTGCCGGTGATAACGCCATTGTGATCGGGCTCGCCGCACGCAACGTCAAAAAAGAAGACCAGAAAAAAGTCATTATTTGGGGAACCGTGGGCGCCGTCGTCATCCGGGTCATCGCCACGCTGCTGGTCGTGCAGCTGCTGCTGATCCCGGGACTGCGTCTTGTCGGGGGAATCGCACTCATATGGATCGCGTATAAGCTGATGATTGACGAGAAAAAGCACGACATATCGGCAGGTAACCAGATGTGGGCGGCTATCCGTACGATCATTATCGCCGATGCCATGATGGGTCTCGATAACGTGCTGGCGGTAGCCGGAGCGGCCCATGGAGACTTCCTGCTCGTCATTGTCGGTCTGGCGATATCGGTGCCGATCATGGTGTGGGGCAGCACGCTCATTCTGAAGCTGACGGAGCGCTTCCCGGTAATTATTACGATCGGCGCAGCTGTGCTGGCCTGGACGGCATCCAAAATGCTGGTGGAGGAGCCGCTGATTCACGGCTGGTTTGCCAGCCCGCTTCTGAAGTACGGTTTTGAAGTGGTGGTCATTGCCGCCGTCGTTGCTTTGGGACTGCTCGCCAAAAAGAAAAAGCAAAAAGAAAACACTGCGGTAGAGTCGCTGTAACGGCTTAATTTTACCGGACAAACGCGGTATAATGGGTATCTGTCCGGTTTGACCGGAAGGTTCGTTTGACTGGAGAAAGGTGGACCCTAGGCATGAATATGATGAACCGTAAGCGGAGGATTGCGCTGGCAGGATTGGGCGATATCGCCCACAAGGTATATCTTCCGCTGCTGGCCCACCACGAGAAGGTGGAGGTTGCCGGGGTGATGAGCCGCTCCGAAGCTACGGTGCAGCGCGTAACGCAGACTTACCGGTTTCCCCGGGGGACGACCGATCTGGAAAAACTGCTGTCATGGGACCTGGATGCCGTTTTTGTCCACAGTCCGACAGAAACCCATTATGACGTGGTCAGAGCCTGTTTGGAACACGGGGTTTCTGTCTATGTGGACAAGCCGCTGACCACGGATCTCGCCAAGTCCAGGGAGCTGGCTTCCCTGGCTTCATCGAAGGGGCTGCTGCTCGCGGTAGGCTTTAACCGCCGGTTTGCCCCCTTGTATATGCGGGCGAAGGCTTGGGTCGAGGAGACCGGCGGATTTGTCCAGGCCGCTGCATCCAAGCACCGGACCACCCAGCAGAAGGGAAGCAGCAGCGACACGATTTACGATGATCTGATCCATATGCTGGACCTGCTGCTCTGGCTGGGCGGAACGGATTACGATTTGCTTCATCACCATCTAAAAGGGGATGAACAAGGCCGGCTGCTGCACACATCCGGCGAGCTCGGCCTCGGCGGGGACCGCACGGCAAGGTACAGCATGATCCGCCAAGCCGGCGCGGATCTGGAGAAGCTGGAGCTGCACGGAAGCGGCCGATCGGCAGAAATCGTCAATCTGGAGCATGCGGTTCTGTGCGAGCGTGGAGAGCCGCCCGAGACTTCGGGATTCGGAAGCTGGGACACGATCCTGCAAAGGCGCGGCTTCAGCGGAGCGGTGGACCATTTTCTGGAGCATCTCTCTTCTCCGGAGGATTGCACCATTCGCGCCGAGCGGGTAATGACCAGCCATGAGCTGGCATCGAGCCTGGCGGAACAGCAGAAGGGGGGGACTGACAATGGATGAACGGCAGAAATCGCTGGAAGAAGGTATCGTGGAAAGCTACCGGCAGGATGAGGATATGATGATCCTTGTTTTTGCGCAGTGGTGTCTCAATCACGGATTGGACCCCTTGGAACTATACCGGCAGGCCTACCCGCAGCAGGGTGTCAACGAGCGCCTGCAGCGGGTGCTGGACCTGACCGTCCCCAAAGAGGAAGCCGGGCCGATTCCGGACGACACCGTGCTTGGCGTACTGTCCATGTTCGGCAACGAGGACTTGGCGTTTGTCGTATCCGAAGCGATCGCGGCGAGAGCCAAAAAATAAGCGATTAACTGCGGCAACGAATTTTTTAAAGCAGGTCAGAAAGCCATGCCCCATATCCCGGGCATGGCTTCTTTGTTCATCAGGCGAGAGAGCATTCACTGCCGGCCGGTATTGCTCGCGGATGCTTCAAGCGCGTTTTTCACCGCATTCAAATATTGGAAGCCGTGATGCTGGTCCGGTTCAAGGTAAGCACCTTCCGCCCACTCGTTCCAAGCGTTGATGAACAGAAACTCGCTGCGGTACAGCCGGCTTGCCCTTTCAATTTGTCTCGCCAAATACCAGCCGAACTTGTGCGGGGAAGCTCCCATGCTGCTTTGCCCGTTTGCCCCGCGGCGCGGCGTGTTATCCCAGTTGACGAAGGCGCCCGGGAAAATCGTTTCCCCGGCACGATGATGCGAGCGGTTCAATATGTTTTCCCAGATGTGGTCATAATCCACGACGATGTGCGGGTCGCCGCTGTACGTATTGACATAGCTCCAGATCTGCTGCGAACGGCTATGCCCGAACGTATAGTGCGGCTCGAATTCCAGGCTCGCTTCGAAGCCAGCCTGATTGGGGAGGGGAAACCCGCCCAGCGTCCGCACGAAATAGATGCCGCTGAGCCCGTTACGCCGGGCCAAATCGTTCCACAACCGGATCATCTCTTCGCAGCGGGGAATGTTTCCAGGCCGATAGATGATAAACATCGGTTTGTCCTGAACGCGGATGTATCTCTCATCCCGGAAGGCGTCCAGCAGGGCGTTAAAATGCTCTTCCCAGTCGCTTTCATCCCCGTAATCCTGCGGCATCAACAGGTGATGATCACCGCCGTCCCATCTCCGGGTCCACGGCTCGTTGGCCCAGGACAGGCAGAACGGGATCCGGGGTTCGCCCAGCCGCAGCACCTCGTTAAAAGGCTTTTCGAGCAGGCGTTTTCCTTTGAACCAGTAGTGGTAATAACAAAAGCCGTAAATTCCGTAGGATTGGGCCGTGTCCGCCTGCCATGACCGCACGGCGGGGTCGGTCAAATCGTAGTAGTACTGATCGAGAGGCTCGCTGGGCTGCTTGTGCCCTGGGTACAAGGGGACGGCCTTCCGGGTATTTGTCCACTCTGTAAAGCCCTCACCCCACCACAAATCATTTTCAGGTATCGGATGAAACTGCGGCAGTAAAAATGCGATAAGCTTCAAGTTGACTAACCTCCCATAGAACTTCGGCGGCGGTTCTCTCCTGATCCCGGCGGGGGAGTGTCCGGGTTCGGCACAGTCCTAGCGCCGGGCGGCGAGATGGAGCAGCTTCAGCACCATTTGCAGGCACGAATTACGGTATTTGCTGCCGTACAGAGCGTTGGTCGACACATATCTCATGAGCTCCGGCCGTTCCATATAATACTGGAGCTTCTCCTGCAGGTCGCCGGCGGAGCGGAAAATGACGACATCTTCATCCGGCCGCATATAATCGTACAGGTTGGGTTCGTTCTCCGCCAGGAGGAAGCCCCCGCACGCGGCAATGGCCAAAACCTGCCCCGGTTCCGGCTGCGCATAAATAATCACGGAGGCCCCGTTATAATAATCCTGGAGATCCGCGAGCGGTCTAACGCAGGTTACGCCATCTTCGGGCTGCCATCCCAAACCCATGGCAAACACCTTTTTATCCGAGAGCAGTGGTTCAAGTTCAGCGAACATTTCCCGGATCCGCGGATCCGCATTGCCGATGAACAGAATGTCGGATTGATAAGCGCTGTTCACGGTTTTGGGGAGATACACGGAATGATCTGCGGCAAACGGCAAATAAAAGACATGTCTGCAGCCCATATAACGGTACAAAGGAATATGGTTGATATTTTGCGTGAATACGAGGTCGAAAGCATCCGCAATCGAAGACAGCTGATCGGCAGGCGCGGCGGCATCCGCTAACCAGACGGCTTTTACGGGAGATCCGGGCAGGGGCGGATCCTGCCATTCGTCAAAAAAGTTCGCATCGGGATTGCCCAGCACAAGCAGGAGATCGAACGGAATGCCAGTCAGCCCTGCGGGCAGGTTATAGAGGTGCTTTACGGGCGCCGCCACCTTCGTGACCAGCCTGAGCCCGTCAAGAATGGACTGTTCCGTATGCCAATGGCTATCCTCTAAAAGTAACGACCGCACAAGCACGTTCATTTGTTTGGTATCCACCGGGCCCGCAGCTTCGCGACCTCCGTCCGATACGGCGAAAGAGTTTGGCGCCGCGACCGGTTGTTCGGAGGGGACGGTCATCGTTTCGGCTGAAACGGGGGAGCCTGGCAGACTTGGTACCGTACCGGGAAGGGGAGACGGTTCCTTCCGTGTTCTTCCGCCGCTTTTTCTCAGCACGCGAACCACCATTTTGGCGATGTGCTTCTCGGTGACGGGATGCAAACGGATCTGGGTACGGCGGGGCCGCGCGTGGCTCCTTTTTTTATTCATGGCGTTTGTTTTCCCTCCTCATCGCCTTGGTATTGGGTCATATCAGTGTATGGTTGTATCATGAACGATGGCCTTGGACAACTGACCTGAAATGGGAAAAAAGGGCGGATGCTGCGGCAGGTACAAAAAAACCGGCGCTTCTCCGCGCCGGCTTCAGCCTGTCCTATCCGATATTTTAGTTCGGCGAACGGACGCCGATCCCGGTCTGGATCTGCTCCCTGTTCTCCATGCGGTATTCCTTGGGCGACTTGCCGAACCGGGACCGGAATACCCGGTGGAAATACGTATAGCTGCCGAATCCCGAAGTTTCCGCAATGTCTTCGAGCGACATCGGACTGAACACGATCCGCTCGCGGGCCATGTCCAGGCGAACATCCAGCGTATACTGCATAATGCTCGTCCCGAAGGCCTCCTTAAACAGGTGGACCGCCCTGGAGACGCTGATGCCTACATGCGACGCGACGTCCTCCAGCTTAAAGGATAACGAGGCATGTTCTTCGATATAATGCTTCATGCGGTATGCCAGGTACGTCCTCGGCGTCGTGGAGGGATGCTCGCTCAGAAGGCGGTCCGTTTCGAGGCATAAAATCCGCATATAGTATCCGGATATTTCGGGGTACGGGTTGGACATTCTCCGCTGCTCCAGCACGATTTGGCGGAACAGGCTGAGAAGGCTCTCGTTCAGAGGGACGCGGATGCGCGTCGGCCGTTTCTGCTTGTCCCACCACTGATCAATCCACGGCCCGCCGAAAAAAATATGATAGTCGCCGCTTTCCACGGCAAGCTCGCCCTGGGCGTTCAGTTCCTCACCGATCAACAGCTCGTACGGCTCATCCGGAGAATAGATCAGCAGATCGCCCGACTCTACCGGAACGAGCTCCCCGCCCACCAGTGCGCGGCATCTTCCGTCGGTCTGCAGACGCATTAGGTAATTTTTAACTCCGTCCATCTCGCTCATATAGAACGGCTTATGATGAAATGAAAATCCTGCTGTATAAATATGGACTGAATCTTGGGTGGACATGATAAGACTCCCTTTGCAATCAAAAAAATAATGACCAGATTGTTCATGTTTCGATCATATAATTCATTTTAATATAAATAAATTCGGAATACCATGTTACTAGATTGTTGAATACGCATTCAGCATCGTAAGGAGTGACTTTCGTGGAGAACAAAATGAAAGCCGGCATTATCGGCTGCGGCAACATCAGTGCCATTTACCTGGAGAATTTAAAGAAAAGTCCGGTCGTTGAGGTCGTGGCGGTTGCCGACCTGGTGATTGAACGCGCCCAGGCGCGGGCTGAAGAGTTTGGGATTGCAAACGCATACACCGTGGATGAGCTGCTGGGCAACGAAGAGATTGAGCTCGTCATCAATCTGACGATTCCCGGCAGCCATGCTTCTATCGATTTGGCGGCGCTTGAAGCCGGCAAGCATGTATACGCGGAGAAGCCGCTGGCAACCTCGCTGCAGGACGGCAAGCGCGTCATTGAACTGGCGGAGCAGAAAGGCCTGCGCGCCGGAAGTGCACCGGATACGTTCCTTGGATCAGGCGTGCAGACCGCCAAAGCGGCGATTGAAGCCGGGATGATCGGCGTGCCGGTGGCGGCAACGGCGTTTATGATGGGCGGCGGCCCTGAAGGCTGGCATCCGGATCCTGAATTTTTCTACACGCCGGGCGGCGGTCCGATGTTGGACATGGGTCCCTATTACTTGACGGCGCTCGTTGAGCTGCTGGGCTCGATCCGCCGGATCAGCGCCTCAGTGGGAGCCCAAATCCCGGTACGGACGATCGGCTCCGGACCGAAGAGCGGCCAGCAGATTCAGGTGCAGACACCGACCCATCTGGCCGGAACCATCGATTTTAAACAAGGCGCCATCGCCACGATGATTACCAGCTTTGATATTAAAGCCGGGGCCAATCTGCCGTGGATTGAAATTTACGGTACCGAAGGAACGCTCAGCCTGCCGGATCCCAACTTTTTTAACGGAGACGTCAAGCTTCGCCGCAGCGGTTCCAGCGACTGGGAAGTGCTGACGCCCGTTTTTGAGAGCACCCAGAACGAACGCGGCCGCGGTGTAAACGATATGGTCGAAGCGATCCGCTCGGGACGAAAGCACCGGGCCAACGGCAATCTGGCTTACCACGTGCTGGAAGCCATGTATGCCTTTGAAGAGTCTTCCATCAGCGGCAGCCATGTCGTGCTCGCGAGCAGCCATGAATAACCGTCATTCCCATGAGATGACCTATAAGCGAATACAGGGGTGAACCAATATGTTGAAGCTTGGACTGCAGTTATATACGGTTCGTGAAGAAATGGAAAAGGATTTTGAGGGTACGTTGAAGAAAGTAGCAGAGCTGGGTTATCTGGGCGTGGAATTCCACACCTTCTTCGGACGCTCCAGCGCCGAGGTCAAGAAGCTGCTGGACGAGAACGGTCTGGTCGCCATCGGTACCCATACGCCGTACGACCGGATGCAAAACGCACTGGACGAGGAAATCGCCTATAACAAGGAGATCGGCAACAGCAGCCTGATCGTACCTTACCTGGGCGAGGAACAGCGCAAGTGGGACGATGTATTTGATAACCTGAAGCGCATCGGCGAGAAATGCGCCGCGCAGGGGGCAACATTGCTGTACCATAACCACGATTTTGAATTTACGGAAACGCGCGGCGAGGAAACGGTGTTCGACGCGATGTACGAAGCGGTGCCCGCCGACCTGCTGAAGGTGGAGCTGGATACGTGCTGGGTGTATTATGCCGGCTACGATCCGGTGGAATACATCGAGAAGTATGCTGGACGCCTTCCGATTGTGCACTGGAAAGACGTGAAGCGCAAAGAGGACGGTACGCCGCAAACGGTCGAACTCGGCGCAGGCGAGGTCAATCTGGAAGCCGTGGCTGAAGCCGCGGATCAAGCCGGCGTGGAATGGATCGTTGTGGAGCAGGATTTCTGTGAAAGACCACCGCTCGAAAGCATTGCAGCCAGCATGGAATGGATTAAATCTTATGCCAGAAACGGAGGACCCGTGAATGTCTAGCTCAAGCAAAACCCTGAAAATCGGCATTATCGGCTGCGGAGGAATCGCAAACGGTAAGCATATGCCGAGTCTCAAGAAGCAGCCTAATGCAGAAATGGTTGCGTTCTGCGATATCGTGGAGGAGCGCGCCGAGAAGGCCGCTGCCGATTTCGGCGCTGAAGGCGCCAAAGTGTATACTGACTACCATGAGCTGCTGAAGGACGGCAGCATCGACGTCATTCATGTTTGTACGCCGAATGATTCCCACTCCGTCATTTCGGTGGCGGCGCTGGAGGCCGGTAAGCATGTCATGTGCGAGAAACCGATGGCCAAGACGGCCGCTGAGGCCAAAGAGATGGTGGAAGCCGCCAAGCGTACCGGCAAAAAGCTGACGATCGGCTACCAGAACCGGTTCCGCAACGACAGCCAATACTTGAAGGAGCTGTGCGAGAACGGGGAACTCGGCGACATTTATTACGGCAAAGCGCTGGCCATCCGCCGTCGCGCCGTTCCGACATGGGGCGTGTTCCTTGACGAAGAGAAGCAAGGAGGGGGACCGCTGATCGATATCGGCACCCACGCGCTCGACCTGACGCTCTGGCTGATGGACAACTACAAGCCGAAGAGCGTGCTTGGCAGCACCTTCCACAAGCTGGGGCATAAAGAGAATGCGGCCAACGCGTTCGGCCCGTGGAATCCGGAAGAATTCAAGGTAGAGGATTCCGCGTTCGGTTTTATTACGATGCAGAACGGCGCAACGATCGTGCTGGAGTCCAGCTGGGCGCTGAACGTCGTGGAAACCGGGGAAGCCAAAACGGTTCTCGCCGGCACGGAAGGCGGCGCAGACATGAAGGACGGCCTTCGCATCAACGGCGAGAGAATGAGCCGTCTCTACGAAACCACGGTGGATCTGAACGCCGGCGGCGTAGCTTTCTACTCCGGATCGGCCGAGACCGATGCCGACAAGGAGCAGCGCCTGTGGCTCGATGCCATCCTGGAAGATAAAGAGCCGGTGGTCAAACCGGAGCAGGCCTATGTGGTCACGCAGATTCTGGAAGCCATTTACGAGTCTGCCAAAACGGGCAAAGCCGTTTATTTTGAGGAATAGCCAACCTTTGCAAAGATGCAATCATGAATAGCTACAATAACCAAGAATGAGGAGGAGTACACTTGAAACTGGGAGTATTTATGGTATTGTTTGGTGGACGCAAACTGGAGGACGCTTTGGACTATGTCGTCTCCAAAGGATTGAAGGCCGTTGAAATCGGAACAGGGGGCAATCCCGGCAATGCGCACTGCAAACCGGCGGAGCTGCTGAAGGACGAAGCCGCATTGAAACAGTTCAAGGATGCGATCGATTCCCGCGGTCTCACGATCAGCTCGCTGAGCTGCCACGGCAACCCGCTGCATCCGCAGAAGCATCTGGCTCAAGCCGACCACGAGGATTTCGTGAACTCGGTGCTGCTGGCCGAGAAATTAGGCGTTGAAGTCGTAACCACGTTCTCCGGATGCCCTGGCGACCATGAGGATGCCAAATATCCGAACTGGCCGGTTGCGCCTTGGCCAAACGATTTCCAGGAAGTGCTCGCATGGCAGTGGGAGAACAAAGTCATTCCTTACTGGACTGAACAAGCGAAGTTTGCCAAAGAGCATAATGTAAAAATCGCGCTGGAACTCCACGGCGGATTTTCGGTGCACACGCCTGCGACATTGCTCCGCCTGCGTGAAGCTGCCGGCGATACGATCGGCGCCAACCTCGATCCGAGCCACATGTGGTGGCAGGGCATCGATCCGGTGCAGGCCATCCATATTCTGGGCCGTGCTGGCGCGATCCATCACTTCCACGCCAAGGATACCGTCATCGATCCGATCAACGTTAACAAATACGGCCTGACCGATATGCAGTCCTACACGAACATGCTGGACCGCGCTTGGCAGTTCCGCAGCGTAGGCTACGGCCATGACGTGAAGACATGGGCTGACATTATCAGCGCACTGCGCCTCGTCGGCTATGATTATGTCGTCAGCATCGAGCATGAAGACGGCCTGATGTCCGTTGAAGAAGGCTTCTCCAAAGCCGTTCAAAACCTGCAGCAAGTACTTATCGAAGAGCCACTCGGCGAGATGTGGTGGGTTTAGGAGGATAAACCATTGATTAATGTAACCATTTGGAACGAATTCGTTCATGAAAATATCCACGACGAAGTGAAGGCAGTCTATCCGGATGGCATTCATGCCGCGCTGGCGGCGGGACTGGACGGCAACGGCTTTGCGATTACAACGGCGACGCTGGACCAGCCCGAGCACGGATTGACCGAAGAAGTGCTGAATGCCACGGACGTGCTCGTATGGTGGGGACATATGGCCCACGACCGCGTCGAAGACGAAGTGGTGGCGCGCGTCGTAAAACGCGTGCTTGACGGGATGGGACTCATCGTGCTGCATTCCGGCCATTTCTCCAAACCGTTTAAAGCATTGATGGGTACCTCCTGCGACCTCAAATGGAGAGAAGCAGGGGAGCAGGAAATTATTTGGAACGTGAATCCTTCGCATCCGATTTCCATGGGCATCGACGCCAAAATCATTCTTGAGCATGAAGAAATGTACGGCGAATTTTTCGATATTCCGGCTCCGGATGAGCTCGTGTTTATCAGTAATTTCGAGGGCGGCGAAGTGTTCAGAAGCGGATGCACCTTCCGCAGAGGCCAAGGGAAGATCTTCTATTTCCGTCCAGGTCACGAGACGTTCCCGACCTATTACCAGCCGGAAATCCTGAAAGTTATCGCGAACGCGATCAATTGGGCGTATCCGCTCAAGACAACGGCACCGGTATTCGGCAACATGCAGCCGGTCAGAGAATTGAAATCGGCGGCGGTACTGTAGGTTTTCGCAAGACGCACCAAGCAAAAGCGGCGGTCCAAACCGCCGCTTTTTTTTTGATTGGCGGAGAATGCATTATTTCCGGGCGTCTGCAAATCATTGAATGGGTAATGAAGGAAGAGTCTCCCTTTGTAAGGGAATTTTCATTTGCGGAGCTTTCCAGCGGTTGTCTTGTTTCATTTTGCGCAGAAATGTGGTAAAATGAAATGTACTAACTTAATGTAAGCGTTCATGAGGCGTAACTGTTTACATGGATTCTGTAAAGAGGTGAAGATCATGAATCATCAACAATTAAACATGTGTCCGCGATTCGAAAATGCTTTCTCCATATTAGGAAAACGCTGGAACGGCTTGATCGTCTTTTCCCTGATGGATGGTCCGAAACGGTTCAAGGATATATCGAATTTAATCCCTTCGATGAGCGATAAGATGCTGTCCGAACGCATGAAAGACTTGGAAACGGAAGGAATTCTGGTTCGCAACGTTTATCCGGAAACGCCTGTCCGTATCGAATATGAGCTGACGGATAAAGGCAGAGCGCTGCGTCCTGTTATGGAGCAGGTTCAAGAGTGGGCAGAGCAGTGGGTTGAGCTGTAAAACCGTCCGAATAGGACGGTACAGCGATACCCGTCTAACGACAAACCTTCCTTCCATTAAGGAGGGTTTTTGTTAATTATAGGAAAAGACTTGCACCAAATGGCGGAGTCTGTAGTATAATTGGTAAAAAACTGCCTTTTCGGCGTATAAGGAGGCGGATGACGATGAGGAAGATCTTATTCTCCCAGGGAATCGGGTACGGCAAAGACGATGTACATGAGCTTGAAAGCGCTTCGGTCAAGGTTCGGGGCATTTACGACAAGACGCTCAGCATGCTGTGCCGGTATTGGCCGGAATCGATTTGGAAGCGCTGGACCATAGACAGGCCTGCTCAGGTGTCACCTGCCGACGAAGACAAAGACAAGAGCAGTACGATTTTTCAGAAATGGATTCAAGGTCCTACGGGCTGGAAATGCATCGGCTGTGAGCGGCATAACGTCGAGAGCCTTGGTGCGAACCATGCCTCGGCCGGAACGTCCAAGCATGAATACATCTTTTACAACGGCCGGCTGCAGAGCATACTGCTGCAGGTCATCATCTGGTCCCAGTATGAAGAAATCACGATGTTCCACCCCTTTCTTGGCGACACTCCTTTTTTCACAGAAGAAGAGCTGGGGGTCATCTCCACTTATTTTGTGCCTACCTATGTTCATGAAGCCCCCCTTATTCAACTTGGCAAAAGTTACAAGAAGCACAATATGAAATTTCCGATTTACCAGGAATATATATCAGCCCCGCCGCTGATGCTGCAGTTTGGGGGAGAGGTGCTGGAAGGCACGTGGATGACCGGCGTATACGTGGATCAGGCGAATTTTCTCGGTTTGGGTCCTTATTTGAAAAATACCGACGGTTCCCGCACGTTTATGGAGCCTCTCATCGACTGACAGGAAGGATCTGCCGGAATGCGCGGATTATACGGTTCGGCTCGAATATGGTAAAATAGAGTCCTCAGGGGAGGGCTCTATTTGCGTTTGGAAGAGTCCTGCGAGATTTGCGGAAACAAAGGTGGTTATTACGATGAGGAAGCCAGTTGTACACACTGCATTCATGATGTTGATCATAGCAACGCTGCTGCTGACAGGCTGCAAAAAAGCCGACCAGGACGAGGCATCGGCCAACGTTTATTCGAATGACGTCAATGGGGAGGTTTCTCTCTCGGAAAAGGACGGCTTCTTCTCATCGGCGGTCATCCAAAATTTACAACAATATTTGCATCAGGGCGTGACGGTCCGGGAAGGGCTGAAAAGAAGCGGCATTGTCAGTTTCAGTGACAACGGCAGTGTCCTGACGATCAGCCAGGTGTCCCTGGATCCTTTATTTGAGTGGGCATTTGAAATTAATGGCAAGAAGCTGGGCAAGGATAATCTCGACACCGTGCTGCAGGAGCACGACGAAATTTCCATCAACATTCAGTACGCCGATCCCAAAAAAGGCGGAAAAGATACGAAGGCTCCCGAGTTTACGGTGCTGAAACTGAACGGCGGGTCGATGAAACCCGATATGACGCATTCCTATGTGTATCCGTACTCCGCCAATCAAAGCGTTCGGGACGTCATGGCATACAGCGGTTTCGTGAAGATGACGGACAATAAAATGTACGTGGACACCGTCCAGGGATACAGCCCCAAATCGGTGGAGAAATGGGTCGTCAAGGTGAACGGAAAGGAACTGGTAGACAGCGGTTTGGAAATGAAGCTGACGCCGCAGGATGAAGTGGAAATCAGGCTGGAGCGGGCAAGCGTATGATGGACAAGCCCGAACCCGGCTGACAGCGGAAATGAAAGAAACGTGTAGGCAAGGGATACATGTCATGTTTGGAAGGAAGGGTAAAACCTATGTGGATGAACGAGAAGATCAAGGCGTCAGAAGTGGAATTAACCGGTTTGAACGGTGAGGATTTAGGAATTGTCAAGACAGGGGAAGCTTTGGCCCTGGCCCGCAAGCTGAAAGTGGACCTCGTTTGCACGTCGCTGATGAGCAGTCCGCCGCCGTGCCGGCTCGTGGCTGCTGCCGACGCCAAGAAGGAAGCCCAGGAAACGAAAGCCAAATCATCGGACCGGGTCGTAAAAGTGAAGGAAATCCGGTTGACCCCAAACATCGAGGACCATGACCTGGACACGAAGAAGCAGCAGGCATCGCGGATATTAAAAGCGGGAAATGCGGTCATGCTGGTGGTCCGGGTTCAAAGCAAAGAAGGCGCCGCCGCCAAAGTATTGCTGGAGGGCCTGGTGCGAGAATTGAAGGAATGGGGCCGTGCCAAAACAGGCATTCAGGTGAGCGGCAAGCAGGTTGCCGTCCAGATCGATCCGGTCGCATAATGAGTACATATTGGGTACAGCTTTCCCCAAGGAAAATAAGGGAGTATTAGCTGATGGACATCCGTTCGAAGAACAAAAGCCCCTGGCGCCTTTATTCAGGCACTCAGGGGCTATTCTGCGGTTCGGGTCAGTCTTTAAGCGATCTCCAGCCGTCGAGGTCATGAACGGATATCCCCGCAAATGAGGCGTTGACCTGGGCCAGCTTCTGCAGCTCGACCAGCTGGGAGTCCATATAGGCTTTGCCTTCCTCATAGAAGGTAATGAATCCGCCTTCGCTGCTCGGCTTCGTTTCGACGGAAGCAAAGGCCGGCTTGCCGAGATAGCTCGCTTCTTCCAGTTCGCGTTTGGCGGTGCTGTAGATGCCGTCCGCGGTATCCCGGTAGGACATGATCGCAACCGAGTCATATTGGCTGATCATGAAGCGGCTCAGCGTGCTATTTCCGTCCGCCGTCGTATAGTTACAGAGCCAGAACGGAATATCGGCGGCAACAGGAAGCTTCATCTCATGCACATATTCAGTGAGATACTCGACGTTCTCCTGCCACTGGCGGATGACAGAGGTCTGATCCGTCTTCCATTGAGGCAGCACATGGGGTTCAATGTCGACATGAACGCCCTGGAACTTCTCGCCCTCTGAAGCGCCGCTCTGGTAAGCCTGTACCCAGTCGAGGAAGCTTGTGATTTTGTAGCGATTCGACGTAAGTCCCCAGGAAGGGGCGCCACTGAGCGCATCGACACGGATATCCATCGCTCCGGCCTGTTTAATGAAGCTCTTATAGTAGGACGCAGGAATATCGCTGTTGGTCTGGAGATAAATCGTATTGATGCCGTGATCGGCCGAAAATTGCAGCATCTCCTGGGCTTCCGTCTTGATCAATTCCGTGTTCCACAGCCATGTGGCTTTGGTGTAGCCTTCCGCCTTAGCCTCGTTTGCGGGATAAAACCCCGCGGCAAACCATAACAAAACGACGGCAGCAATCCATCCTGAACGTAATGAAAATTTACTTGACATGACAATCGATACACTCCTTTATATGATATGCGGTACTACCTGATTCAATGGACCCTCTATCACGACAAAAAAACGATTCCTTAAGACCAGATCTGGCAGTGTTGAAAGCTTATGATGTTCCTGGTTTTGGCGGATCTCAGTCCTCCTTACAAGGATCAGTAGTCTGATAGCAGGCCCACGTCATGATAGGTAGATCTGCGTAGTAGATGAGTCCTTGGAAATGGGTGATATCCAATTAATCGGTTCTTTATTCCGCATAATATATAGGTCTAAAGAATCATTTAATAATATATGAAGAAAGCGCTTTAATGAATATAGGTATTTGGGAGGGTGAAGAGAGAAAAGTTAGAGGAAGGTAGAGGAGGGAATGGAAGCCGGTCTGAGCCTTTTTGCGCAAGAAAAAACCTCTGCGCTGGCGCACAGAGGGAAGGGATGCATTCTCTTAAATCCGGCATATTTCCTTCGGACAATGCTCACAGTGGCAGATGCCCTGCAGATGAGAAATGTTGTTAATGACAATCAGGCCGTCCTCGATGTCCACGGCACCGCATCTGCGGAGATCGCCCAGCATCCGGTTGACGCTTTCGCGGGTAGCTCCGATCAGGTTCGACAGATCCGTGTTGGTGAGCTTTTTGTGGATGACGATACGTCCTCCTGTATGTTCTCCGTAGGTATTGCCGAGCCGAATCAGCGTCGAGCAGAGCGCGCCAGGCTTGCCGTACATCATTAAATCCCGGAACTTGGTCTGCGTGAGGCGGTGATGGTTTCCCATCCATTTCATGAAGTCCATGGCAAAACCGCCGTCCTGGCAGATGAGAAATTCCATGTCCTGCTGGTCAATGACTCCGATGACGCTGTCCTCAAGCACTTCGGCGGTATAGCTGTGCGCGCGGCTGCCGATCGGGTCGGCCTGGCCGACGATATCTCCGCCTGTATACATATAGACGATAAGCTCTTTCCCTTCGACCGAGGATTTGCTCAATTTTACGCATCCGCTGTAGATATAGTAGAATTTGTCCGCCGAATCCCCTTCCCAGAACAGGTGGGAACCCGCAGGCATCTTCATTTCCGTCATCATGGAAAGCATCCGTGTGAAGTTGGCGTCCGAGAAGCAGCATGTATTTCGGGCCGTTTCCTGGAGTGCAGGCAGTGTGCTCATCGTTCATTTCCCCTTTTTAGCTTGCTGTAATGTGGTTGCCTTTTCCTTTATTATAGCGAGATTACGAGCGTCTGAGCGTGTTCCGGACAGCCGAAAAGTGTCAAATTTCTAACAATGTGATTATTTTCACTTGTTGTAGAGGATTTTCCCCCTCCATTAGCGGAATATTCTCCTTACGGATGCGGCGGCGGCTTCTTATAATTAAGCATGTAAACCAGAATGCTAAGGGGGTTTAACCAGATGAAGATGAAGAGAAGTTTGATGCTGCTAATCTCGTTATGCTTTGCAGCGTCGCTTGCGTTATCCGGTTGTGGAAGCGATAACAAATCGGCCGGAGAGTCGGGCGGCGGATCATCGGGAACGGAGCCGAAGACGGAGGAAGCGCAGAAGGCCGAACCGTTCGAGCTGACGCTGCGCCATACGCAGGTTGGCCAGGACAAGGAGAAGCGTTTTGCCATCCTTCAGGACGTCGTGAAAAAGACGGAGGGCGAAATCGAAGGGTTAACGTTCAAGCTGGACGGGGTGGAGTCCGACGTGAACCGGAAAGAAAAGCTGCGCGGTGAGATGGCAGCAGGCAACCCGCCGGATATTTTCGACCTGTTCGGCAGTCCTGATTCCAAAGTATACGCCAAAGAGGGCAAGCTGCTCGATTTGACGCCAATCATCGAGGAACTGGGGATTAAAGACAAATTCAGCTCCCTCGAGCCGTTCACGTACGAAGGCAAGGTTTACGGGCTGCCGATCGGCGGATCCGGCGAAGGCTTCTTCTACAACAAAGAGTATTACGATAAAAAGGGCTGGGCGCCGCCTAAAACGTTCGCCGAGCTGGAAGAGCAGCTGGCCGCGATCAAGGCGGACGGCAAAGTTCCTATGGCGGCAGCCTCCAAGGCAGGCTGGGTACCGCTGATGCTGACCAACCATTTGTGGTCGCGCTACGCCGGACCGGACATTACGAACAAATTCGCCACGGGCGAAGCCAAATGGAATGATCCAAACATGGTCAAGGCGTTTGCGAAGCATAAGGAATGGGTCGACAAGGGCTATTTCAAGAAGGGCGAGCTGGGCTTTGAATATGCCGAGTACACGACCCAGTTTACGAGCGGGGAAGCCATTCTGATGTATGACGGAACCTGGAAGTCATCGGTGTTCAAGCAGGGCGAATCCGGTGAAGGCATGATCGGCAAAGTCGGCTTCTTCAACCTTCCGCCAGTGGATGGCGGCGTAGGCGATCAGACGGCCCTGATGCGCGACGTCAACAACGGCTACGGCTTCTCGTCCGCGGTCGCCAAGGATCCGCGCAAGTTGGAAGCAGTGAAGGCCTTTATCAAAAACATGTTCAATGAGGAAATGCAGATCCGCGGCTTGGTGGAAGACGGGGTCCTGCCTGCCATGAAGCTTGACGCATCCGTGCTGGAATCAAGCATTACTGACGATCTGATGAAGCAAATCGTCGACGTGCTGAACACGGCACAATCCTCCTTCCCGGCATTCGACTCGCTCGTGCAAGCCGACGTGACGACGGAAATCAGCAACATTCAAATTCAAAAGCTGATCGGCAACCAGACGACGCCCGAGAAGATGGGCGAAGCGCTTCAGAAGGCACAAGAGGAAGCGAACTCCTTGGAAGAATAACGGTCAAAATGATGCGGTGTGCCTCGGGTAAAACCGGGGCACCTGTTTTTTTCGCAGATCCCCTCAACCTGAGGGAGCATGACATTTTTTCGGGCGGACGACTACAAGCGCCCGCGTTGGGAGGAACTCCATGAACAAAGCAATGAAGAATCCTGCGCTCTACGTCCTGTTTATTCTTCCCTGCTTGATTTTGTTTGCCATGTTTTTTCTGTATCCGATTGTAAGCTCGATCCGTTACAGCCTGACGAGCTGGAACGGCGTGTCCAGCGATCCGAAATTCATCGGCTTCGACAACTTCGCGAAGGCGCTGACGGAGAAGCGGTTTTGGACCGCGGCTAGAAACAACGGCTATTTTATTTTGTTCTCCTGCGGAATTCAGGTGCCGCTGATCGTATTTTTTTCGCTCCTGATCGCCCATGTCAAAAAACTGAAAGGGCTGTACAAGACGGCGGTATTTTTACCGTCGATCATGTCCACCGCCGTAATCGGCATCCTCTGGGGATTTATTTATGAGCCGAACATCGGGCTGCTGAACAATATTTTGAAAGTGTTCGGCATCGAACCGCTGTACTGGCTGTCCGACGAAAAATACGCGATGCTGTCCGTCTTGATCACCAATGCATGGCAGTGGACCGGCTTTTATATCGTCATGGTGCTCGCCGCCATTATTTCCATTCCCCGCGAGCTGGACGAAGCCGCCGCCATCGACGGCGCATCGGCTGTGCAGCGGGCGTTCTCCATTACGCTGCCGCTCATTAAGCCGATCATCTCCGTCGTCATTATGCTGTCCATCGCCGGAGCGATGAAAGCCGCAGACATCGTCATCGTCATGACGAAGGGCGGACCGGCGGGATCGACCGACGTGATGGCTACCTACATGATCAAATATGCCATTACCAACTTCAAGTACGGATACGGCAACAGCATTTCCGTTCTCATCTTCGTGTTTACATTAATACTGACCGCCCTGTACCAGCTGTTGATTGCAAGGCGCAGCGAAAGGATTGAATACTAATGACCAGGCTGATCAAAAAACTGCTGCCCCATATCGTCCTGATGGCCTACTTATTGGTTATTCTTTTCCCGTTCCTGTTCGTGCTGTTCTCCTCGGTCAAAAAGGATAACAACGCGATCGCGCTGAACCCGTTCGGCATTCCGAAGCAGTTTGCGTTGGGCAACTACGTGGAGGCTTGGGTAAACGCCAAGATCAGCACCTATTTTTTCAACAGCCTTTATATCTCGATTCTGTCGGCTGTCGTATCCATCCTGATCGCCGCGATGTTTGCGTTTGCGATCACCCGCATGCGGCATTTCAAAATCAGCGCGCTGCTGTCCGGCTTGATTCTGGTCGGCATGCTCATTCCGAACAACGCGCTTATGCTTCCCATCTATCTGCTCGTGCGGAAGCTTGGCATTTTGGATACGCATCTGGCGCTTATCATTCCGTACATCGCCAACGCGCTTCCGTTCTCGGTCATCATTCTGGCGGCGTTCATGAGATCCCTTCCCGGTGAAATCGAGGAAGCTGCCGTCATGGACGGGTTGAAAGCCCAGGGTATATTTGCTAGAATTGTCGTACCCCTGACGGTTCCGGCCATGGTTACGGTGTTTATCGTGAACTTCCTCGGCAACTGGAACGAGTTTTTGCTAGCCAACTACTTCCTCTCCAATGATTCGCTGCGAACCCTCCCGGTCGGGATGGTGCAGTTCCGGGATCAATATCAGATGAATTATGCGCAGATGTCGGCCGGCATTGTCTACAGTGTCGTACCGGTCATCGTGATTTACGCGATCCTTCAGGAGAAAATCATTGAAGGCGTTACAGCAGGCAGTGTTAAGGGATAACATGCGAAGAAACGGATGAATGCCAATGAATTTGCGAGTAAAATTGTTTACGGCATTTGTTACACTGATCATCGTTCCGCTGTGCGTGCTGGGAGTTGTCACCTTTATGGTGACCTCTCATTCGATTGAGACTAAATACAGCCGGCAGACGGAATATTCCCTTAAAGCCATCAGCTACAGCATCAACAGCGTGCTGAAACAGATGGACAACGTGACGGATAACGGCATCGCGACCTCGGTGTTTCATATGGCGCTCATCGCCAAGGACCCGACCAAACAGGATTTGAACGATGCCGAGCAGCTGAACCTGAACAACAGCCAGCGGAATTTCCGGAGCCTGCTGTATAACCATCCTGCCATCAGTTATGCCTATCTGTACAACCTGCAGGGCAGCGGGCCGTCGAGTACGGTCTCCATTTTTACGAAAGAAGATTTTAATACGCTGTCATTCGAAGAGTTTAAGGCCCACCCGTTATATCAAGAAGTCATGTCTCTGAACGGGGTTCCCAAATGGCTCGGGCCACATGAATACCCGGAAATTACCGGATCCGAACCGGTGTTTACGCAAATTCGGCTCATCAAGGAGCTGAGCTATTTTAAAAATATCGGGATATTGGTAACCCAAATTAAAAACTGGGATATCGAGCTGATCTTCCGCAACCTGTCCCTAAACCGCGGTATGCAGTCTACCGATTTTATGCTCGTGAACGACAAAGGACTTATTCTGTATGATCCGAATAAAGTGCTGGACGGCCAGCAAATCCAGTCCGTGATGAAGAAGGATGTCGAGTTCGGCGGAGACTTTCAGAGCTTCAAGGCGGCGTTTAACGGGGAAAAAAGCATCGTTTCGATTTATCATATGAATGATTTCAATTGGAGCCTGGTGTCCGTCACCTCGTGGAGCTCCCTGTCGCAGGAAACGCTGGTTTTTGCCAAATGGTTTATCGGCATTACGCTTGTCTGCCTTCTGGCGGCTGTGACCTTCAACATGGTCTTCATGAACCGAATTACCGGATCGATTGCGGTCATCGTCCGCTTCATGCGGAAAGTGGAAGGCGGGGATTTCAACGTCCAGGTTCATCACCGGGGCAAAGACGAGCTGCATATTCTGGCGAAGGGCTTTAACGATCTGGTTGAACGGGTCAACGGCTTGTTCCAACAAATCCAGAAGGAGCAGAAGCAGAAGGCGAAAGCGGAGCTGCGGGTGCTTCAGGCCCAGATCAAACCGCATTTTCTGTTCAATACGCTCGAGTCGATCAACGTCCTTGCCGTTCAGAACGAAGGGGAAAAGGTCAGCGAAATGGTGCACCGGCTCGGGAACATTCTGCGGATCAGCATTCAGGACAACGAGGAGATTACGCTTGGCCAGGAAATCGAGCATTTGCAGAGCTATTTGGAAATCCAGAAATTCAGGTTTCAGGATTTGTTTGAATACGAGATCGACATCCCGGCGGAGCTGCGGAGCCGCAGCGTGCTGAAGCTGACCCTGCAGCCGCTCGTCGAAAACTGCATTCAGCACGGTTTTGAAGGAATCGGCTATAAAGGCATGATTTATGTGTCCTGCTGGAAAGAGCGCGGCCGGATCGTCCTGCAGGTGCAGGACAACGGCATCGGCATCAGCCCGCGTCAATTGTCTGCTTTTGAGTACATGAAGAGCGATAATACGGAACACCAGGACGAGAAGGATATGCAGGTGAACCAGGAGCGGAGGGGACTCGGCGTGCGCAGCGTGGCCGACCGCATAAGGATTCACTACGGCGAGGTATACGGGTTGTTCATTTGTTCGTCAGGCACCACCGGAACGATAATTCAATGTATCATACCAGACAACGAGTGGAGGGACTTGGATGATTCTGAACGTGCTGCTGGTTGATGATGAAGCCCCGATTCTGAACAATCTGAAGAGCGTCATTCCGTGGAACGACATGCAAATGCAGGTGTACACCGCCCGGAGCGGGCAGGAGGCGCTGGACATTTGCGGTCTTCACACTCCCGATATTGTGCTGTGCGATATCCGTATGCCGGTGATGGACGGACTGACCTTGATCGGGGAGCTCCGCAAAGGCGGTTCCGCCGCCGAAATCATTCTGCTGACAGGATATCAGGAATTCGAGTATGCGCGGAAGGCGATCAAGTATAATGTCAGGGAGTACATTTGCAAGCCAATCCACTACAAAGAGCTGGAGAACACGATTCGATCCGCCCGTGAAGATATTCTCTTGAAGCGGCGAAGTGACCCGTTCCAGGTGACCGTTGCCCGGATTGAGGAGGACAGCAGGGAAAGCGCGTCCAGAAAGAGCCCGCAGCAGCTAATGTCCGAAGCCATCCTATATATCGGCGAGCGGCTGGGCAACGATTTGGGCATTGAGGAACTGGCAGGACACCTGGGCATCAGCTGCAGCTATTTTTGCCTGTTGTTCAAAAATCATCTCGGGGTCACCTTCGTCGAATATTTGACCGGCAAACGGATCGAAACCGCTAAATATCTGCTTACCCACAGCGACAAAAGCATCACACAAATCGGCAGCAGCATCGGCTACCAGGAGCGGAGGTACTTTACCAAGGTGTTCCAGCGCCACACCGGGCTGACGCCGTCCGAATTCCGTGATCAAACCAAGGGCAGATCGGCAGGGTAGCTGACAGACGTATGGATGGAGCAATATATGAATAGGGAGTGGGCATGTCATGGTTGTATCGGAACTAACGCTTGAGCAAAAAATCGGGCAAATGTTCATCTGCGGGTTCCACGCGCAGAAGCCGGATGAGCAAATCCGCCGCCTGATCGAAGAGTACCATTTGGGCGGTGTCATCTATTTCCGCCGGAACATCGGCGAGCCGGAGCAGGTGGCCGCGCTGTCATCCTCTCTTCAGGAGCTGGCGGCGAAGCAGGGGGAGCTGCCGTTATGGATCGCCATCGACCAGGAAGGCGGGATGGTAGCCCGAATCGACCACCGGAGGGTGAGCCGCATTCCGGGAAATATGTCACTAGGGGCGACGGGAAATCCGGATTATACCTACGAGGTGTCCGCGATTAGCGCTCAAGAGCTGCATGCGCTTGGGATCAACATGAATTTCGCACCTGTGCTTGACGTAAACAACAACCCGAAGAATCCGGTAATCGGCGTCCGGTCGTTCGGCGAAGATCCGGAGCAGGTGGCTGAGCATGGCTCGGCCGCGATTCGGGCCTTCCAGGAGCGCGGCGTATCGGCGGCAGCGAAGCATTTTCCGGGGCATGGCGATACCAGCGTCGACAGCCATCTGGGGCTGGCGTCGGTGGAGCACGGCATGGAGCGGCTGCGCGAGGTGGAGCTTAAGCCATTCGTCCGGGCCATCCGTGACGGGGTGGACGTCATCATGACGGCACATGTCATCTTCCCGGCCATCGAGAAGGAAGCGGTACCCGCGACGCTGTCCACAGCCGTGCTCACCGGCCTGCTTCGCGATCAACTTGGTTATGAGGGCGTTATCGTGACCGACTGCCTGGAAATGCGCGCGATTGCCAAGCATTACGGCGTGGGCGAAGGTGCGGTCCGCGCGGTGGAAGCGGGAGCGGACATCGTCCTGGTCAGCCATACGCTTCAGGATCAAATCGAAGCCATTGAAGCGGTCACGGCAGCCGTGCGCAGCGGAAGAATTCCGGAGAGCATCATTGACGCGGCCGTGAACCGGATCCTGAAGCTGAAGGAGAAGCGGATTCATCTTTCGGGAGCCCAAGGAGACGTGCCCGCCTTCCTGGAAAGGCATGAAAAGCCGGAAGCAGACCGGCTGCTGAAGGAAGTGGCTGTGCACAGCATTACGCTCGTCAAAGACGATGGTCAGCTTCCGCTTCAGACGGACCAACCGGTCCTTGTCGTTTGGCCGGAGCTCCGCTCGGAAACGCAAGTGGATGAGCCTTGGACGGAAGCAAAGACGCTCGGACAGGCGTTGTCGGATTACATACAGGACGTAAATGAGCTAACGATCAGTGCGGAACCTACAGAGCGCGAGATCGATCAGGTGCTCGCAGTCGCAGGAGGATATCGTCAGGTCGTCGTGGCCACATACACGGCGGGAGGCGAGCTTCCTGCAGGTCAGCGGAGGCTCGTCGAAGGGCTGATCGCGCTTCAGCCGCAGCGGCTCGTGGTAGCCTCCACGCGCAATCCTTACGATCTTGCGGCGGTGCCGGCCACGCCGGCCTACCTGTGCTGCTACGAAAATACGCCTTATTTTATGGAAGGGCTGGCCTCCATTCTAACGGGATATGCTAAGGCGGAAGGCTCGCTGCCAGTACGCCTTGGTGGTCAAACCACGGCTTCCTAGCGCACGATGAAGGCAGGGAGAGGAAGCACACCGGATAGATTTGCCAAAGGTTGGATGCCCGTTTGGGATATCCTTCCTTTTTTCTTTTCGACTTCTGATAAATCGAGAGCAACTTTTCGGGGGATGGAGCGTCTAATACTATGTCTTTTCAATGATATCAGAAATAAAATACGCTTTGATGGATCTGATATCGGGGGGAAACTAGCGTTAGCCTCTTTTTTTTTGTATGGGGTCAGAGAGGCTCGTTAGAGTGGAACGTGATTCAAAAATGGGAGCAGAAGGAGTCTGGAGATGAATTTCAAGAAATTGACCATGATTGCAGTGTTAGCTGCATCACAAACCGCTCTGGTCTTGCCGGCCGGCGCGGAAACTGCGGTACAGGTCCAGCAAAATGCGGGAACGGTCCAAGGTGTAGACAATGCAGCGGCAAACGCAGTCACCAATAACATCATGAGCAGCAGCTCGACCACTACTGGCAATGCAAGCACTAACGGTACAACAGGAACTGCAAGTACGACAGATACAACCGGTAATGCAGGGGGAACGACCGGCACGACGGGGGATGAAAGCGGTACAAGCACAACTACGACAACTTCTGGCCAAGACTCCACAGGTTCAGGAACCGCGGGAACGACCGGAAACGCCGATAACAGCGGCACGACGGACGGAACAGGCACTTCAAATCAGACCGATGGCAGCACCGGGACTACTAATGACGGTGGCCAAGCGGCGGATGACCAGAACGCCGGAACGCAAGGAAATGATGGCCAGGCCGAAGGCACGACAGGCGGCACCGCAGTAACCACCGATCCGCAGGGAATCACGGCGACGGGAATCACGACAACCGGTCAGGCCGGCCAGCTGATCCTCATGATGAACAGCAACAAGATGTACCAGGACGGCAAGCTGTATCTGGCTGGGCAGCCGATGGCCGTTAAGAATGGAGTATCTTACGTGGCGATCCGCGCCATGGTGGAACGCGTTGGACTGAAACTGACGTATGACGCCAAGACGAAAGAAACGATCATCATCAAGGATAACAACGAGCTCCGGTTCAAAACCAACAGCAGCAGCTATCGGGTCAACGGAGAGTCTAAACCGATGAAGGGCCCTGCTTATCAGTACAAAAATACGTTCATGGTTCCGCTCACGTCGATTACGCAGGCGCTCGGCATTCCTTATACGGTCGACCAGCCCGGGAAGCGTGTCATTTTGAACCTGTCGACGAAGCCGGTGGCCACGTTTAGCGTGGGTCCAACTGACATTTTTGCAGGCGAAACGACGGTGAACTACATTTCCCAAGCGACCTCTCCCAGCGGATTGCCAATCGTTGACGAGCGTTGGGAAGGGAAAGAGGACATTTTCCAAGAAGCCGGACCGCATACGGTGACACACTATGTTCAGGATTCCAGCGGACAGTGGAGTGATCCATACAGCATCACGGTGAACGTGCTCAAGCCGAACGAGCCGCCGGTCGCCAGCTTTACAACCGATAAAGAACAATACAAAATGGGTGAACTGATCACCATTACCGACCAGAGTACGGATGATGAAGATGCGATCGTCAGCCGCGAATGGCTGAATGACCGCAAGGCATTCTTCCAGCCTGGACCGCAAACGATCCGGCTCAAAGTAACGGACAAACACGGCGCGGTAAGCGAGTTCCAGAAGACCGTCGTCATTACGAATGAAACGTTGTACACCGAAGATGAATTCAATAAGCTCTTTACGCCGGTGGGAGACAAATTCACGTTCAACGGCGGATCGGTGCCAAGCTGGAAAACAGCGACCTTCACGACAACATCCGATCCAGCCACGCTGATCCGCAGCAACAGTCCGGAGACAGTATATTCCGAAGGCCTCCTGTATCAGGAAACGGCACTCGGAAGCACCCGGTTCATGCTCCACCATGTTAATGCGACCAACAAAAATATGCAGGTCTATGTCATTGCCACCAACACGATGCTGGATATGAACAACACGATCAACATCCAGAACTTCGGCATGGGCGGACCTAGCCAGTATGCGACTGGCCACGGCAGGGCATCCGTGATGCGCTACTTCGATTCCATGACGAGCGGTTCGGGCCGTCAGGATATCAACCTCGCCCCAGGAGAGAGCAAGGTCATTATGACCAATATCAACAACATTAAAATTAAACCGGGCGAAGGCATTTCCGTTTTGGCGGATGCATTCAGTAACTATCCGGTAAAATACAGCGTCATTATGCTCGACGCCACGAAGGATCCGCTTCAGTCGCTGCCATTCCTCCCGGCCCTTGACCGTGACGTTCATAACCGGGGTACGTATCCGAATTCCGTCGTCAATATGTCGACCGACGAGGTGCTTGGCAGCAGCGAAACACGTATCGTTCTCGGTGACAACAACATCGATCCGAACCTGAGGGGACTGGACGGAATTTATGGAACCGAGGCTTCGAATGCAGGCAACTTTGGTGTATTGTACAAAATCAAGCTGAACCGCGTCGCTCCGAATACGCTGATTACGCTTAACCCGCGCGGCGGCGTATACAACGGCATTTTTATGGTGAACGGCCAGCAGGTGCAGGCAGCGAACAACAGCCAGGAAGTCAACGCGCCGAACGAAACGAGCGTGTTATACCGTACCGGAAACTATGAGCAAAGCGTAGAAATTTGGTACACGGCGGCACCTGGCAGCAACCTCCCGATTAACCTTTTGCTCATGCCATTGCCGCAAACGAAGCAGTAATCGGATGAGCAAAACGGAATACAGCTATTATTCTTTCTTATAGTCAATGAAAAGAACCCCATCTACCGCGGGCTGCGGTGGATGGGGTTCTTCTTTGTGTATCATTTTGCATTTACGGCTGCGCCCAAAATATCCGATTAGGAAGAGCTGCGGCTTTTCCATAACAGGAAAATGAAGAACGGCGCTCCGACGGCCGATGTAAACACGCCGACCGGAATATCGAGTGGTGTGAACAGATTGCGGGCGAGGACATCCGCCACGACGACGATGATGGCCCCGCTTAAGGCACTGGCCGGAAGCAGGGAGCCGTAAGAGGGTCCGATCAGCTTCCGGGCGATATGGGGGGCGAGCAGGGCGACAAAACCGATTGCTCCGCCCACGGAAATACCGGCTCCGGCGAGCCCGACGGCCGTGAAGAGCAGAATCGTCCGGTCGCGCTCCACCCGGCTGCCGGCCCCGGCGGCCAGATCGTCGCCGAGCTGCAGCATGTTGATGCGCCGGGCGAAGATCAGGCTGAGCACGCCGAGCACGATAAACCAGGGCAGCATCATGTTGACATGCTTCCAAGAGCTGCCGTACACGCTGCCGAGCAGCCAGTTAAAGGCTTTCTGAGCGACGTCCGTCGGGCCTGTGACGAGCAGCATCGTAGAAATGGCTGAAGCCACCGCCCCGATGCCGACGCCGATCAGGACCAGCATGAGCGGGTTAACGCCCTTTTTCCACGAGAGTACATAAATCAGCAGCGTGGTCAGTGCTGCGCCTACAAAGGCGGCCGGCGGCAGCCAGAACACGCTGGCCGACGGAATCAGAGTAATGATGGCTGTCGTCGCGACAGAGGCGCCGCTCGTAACCCCCATGATGTCCGGGGAAGCCAGCGGATTGCGAATCAGTCCCTGTGTGATCGCTCCGGACATAGCGAGACAAGCGCCGACTAATGCTCCGACGATGATCCGAGGGAGCCTGAGCTTCTGCACGACCACGACGTCCAGCTTGTCCCCTTGGCCGAAGATCGCCTGCGTGACATCCCAGGGATTCACGTATTTGGTGCCAAAGCCGATGCTGATGATGACCGCAAGCAGTAGCACAATGACCAGAACGCACAGGATGACGATCTGGCGTCTTGAAGTGAGAAAAGAAACCGTGTCCCCGCCCACGCGGACGCTGATGGGGCCTTTCGGTCTGGATGAACGGCTCATTGGCGAAGCAACCCCTTTCTGGCAGCGTGGATGAAGAACGGTACCCCGATGATCGCGGTCATGACGCCGATCGGGATCTCCCGGGGCATGGCGATAAAGCGGGACGCGATATCCGCAAGCAGGAGCAGGATTCCCCCCAGCAGAGCGCTGTAGGCGATCTGCCAACGGGTGTCCCTGCCGACAAGTGCCTTGGCGATATGCGGGATGACCAGCCCGACAAATCCGATCGGACCGGCGACCGCGACCGAGCTGCCTGCCAGCACGACGATGAGCAGGCCCATGGTCAGCTTGAGGAGCACGGTTTTCTGCCCCAGGCTTCGCGCCACATCCTCGCCGAGCATGAGCGTGTTGACCGACGAGGCAATGAGGAGGGCGACGATCCAGGCTGCAAGCATGTAAGGCAGAAGCCCCAGCAGAATGTTCAGGCTCCGGCCTTCAACGGAGCCGGACATCCAGAACAGCACTTCTTCCATCGCCCGGCCGCTAATAATGAGCATGCCGTTGGTCAGCGAGCTGCAGAAGGCGGTAATGGCCGCCCCGGCAAGTGTAATTTTCAACGGCGTTAAGCCTTGCCGCCCGGCGGAGCCGAGAATAAATACGAACAAACAGCTGACAGCCGCCCCGAGGAAAGCGATCCAGGTGAAGGAAGCAAGCGAGCTGACGCCCAGCAGGACGAATGAAGCCACGACAAGCAGGGAGGCACCCGCATTAATGCCGAATATCCCTGCATCCGCAAGCGGATTTTTGGTCAGGGACTGCAGCAGTACGCCGCAAATTCCGAGGCTTCCCCCGACGAAGGCGGCGATGAGCGCGCGAGGCACGCGGACGTCGCGGACGATAATGTGCTCATTGCTTCCATTAAACGAAGTGAAGGCTTCGATAACTTCCCTCCAACTGGTACTGTGCACGCCAAATAGGATGCTCGCAGCAACACATAAGAGCAGGAGGACGAGCCCTGCGATCAAACCGGTCCATTTGGCAGATGATCTATGTAACCATTCCGGCTGCACGGCATACCCCTCTTTTCAATCAATCTTTAAATAAATAGATTGAACTAAAGTTTTGCATTGAAGTTCCTGTTATAAGGGCCTAATACGGCCTATATCATTCATTTCTTTAGTTCATTCTATGTAACATATTAAAGTTTAAGTGGAGTGCATAGGCTTGTCAATGAGGCTGATTCTCAATTTCAGTCGCCGTCTTTTGGACTTCAATACGGGAAGTTTATTGACAATACAGGCGCTATGAATTAGGATTAGGACGACACTGAGAATCATTATCAGGAGATTAGAAGGGGAGAGCTTTTACTTATGAGAAAATGGAACGGACTTATACTTATGCTGTTGGCTGCGGTGCTGGTACTGTCCGCATGCGGCAAAGACAGCGGCAGCGGCAGCAACGCTTCCGGCAGTACAGGAGAGAGCGGCACGGAAGCAGCGGCCACAAATGATGCAGATCGCACGATTGATACGGTCATGGGCCAGGTCAAAGTACCGGCACATCCGAAGAAAATCGTCGTTTTGACCAATGAAGGAACCGAAGCGTTGCTGTCGATGGGAATCACACCGGTGGGTGCCGTTAAATCTTGGACGGGCGATCCATGGTATCCCCATATTAAGGATAAAATGCAAGGCGTAGAGAATGTGGGTGACGAAGGCCAGCCGAACGTGGAAGCGATCGCTGCGCTTGAACCCGATCTCATTCTGGGCACGAAAATGCGACAGGAGAAAATTTACGAGCAGCTGTCCGCTATTGCTCCAACCGTATTTTCCGAAACGCTTCGCGGCGAGTGGAAGGATAACTTCAAGCTGTGGGCGGATGCGGTCGATGAGAAAGAGAAAGGCAATCAGGTACTCGCCGACTACGACAAGCATGTGGCTGACGTCAAAACGCAGATCGGCGACAAATTGAGCACGAAAGTGTCGATGGTCCGTTTTATGCCGGGCAAGGCACGGATTTACTATAACGACACGTTCTCCGGCATCATTTTGAAGGAAGTGGGCCTCGCCCGTCCAGCGGTGCAGGATAATCCCGGGTTCTCCGACGATGTTGGCAAAGAGCGTATTCCGGATATGAACGGCGACATTTTGTTCTACTTTACCTATGAAACCGGTGACGGCGAAGGCAGCAAGATGGAGAAGGAATGGACCGAAGACAAACTCTGGCAAAATCTTGAGGTGGTCAAGAAAGGCAACGCCCATCGTGTGGACGATGCCATCTGGAATACCGCCGGCGGGGTCATTGCCGCCAATCTGATGCTCGACCAGCTGGTATCCTATTTTAAATAAAATCGAACCGCGCGCAGGGGGCTCCGTCAGGGGTCCCCTGCTTCATTGACGGGCGCTGGGATTTGATGCATTATTAATAGTAGACAAATGTTGTAAACAAGAGTGGCTTACGGCTCTAAGCATAGAATGGGAGGATGAGCGTATGCTTTCGACGGAGAAGATTATTGACGCCATGTCCGAGCAGGGACTGCGCATAACCGACCAGCGCAAGACGCTCGCCAAATTATTTGGTGAACATTCAGGTTATTTGTCAGCCAAGGATGTCTATGAGTTTATGGGCAAAAAATATAGCGGACTCAGTTTCGATACCGTATATCGCAATCTTCGGGTCATGCAGGAGCTGGGGGTTCTTGAACAGATCGTGTTTGAGGACGGGGTCAAATTTAAAGCCAGCTGCAGCGAGGACCATCACCATCATCACATGATCTGCCTGCAATGCGAGAAGACGTATCCGATCAGTTTCTGCCCGGTATCGATGACGGATACGCCTGATGAATTTCAGGTTGTGAAGCATAAATTTGAAGTATTCGGATATTGTAAAGACTGCCGGCAGCCTGCGGATGCGGGGCTGAATGCGAATCCGGCGTCCGGGCGAAGCAGGGAGCATTGATGCCATGGGCATATCCCGAAGAATCGTCCAAGGTCCGATCGTCATTTACCGCAAATACATTTCGCCGTTAAAACCACCGACCTGCCGCTTCTACCCGACATGCTCGGCCTATGCGATGGAGGCGATCGAAGTGCACGGGGCCGCCAAGGGTTCGTGGCTGGCCATGAAGCGGATCGCTAAGTGCCATCCGTTTCACCCGGGCGGTGTGGATCTTGTTCCCCCGCGGAAGGAGAAAGGAGGCCCTAACGCCGCCCATCCTTCCGAAGGCGAGGGTCGCCTGACTTGACACGCGGCATGCGGGTTCAGTATATTATGGAATATATGACATTTCCGAGGAACGGATGAGTAAGAGAACGGTAGCTTATTTCAGAGAGCCGGGGCAGCTGAAAACCGGTATAAGCGAAATCTCCGAAGATGGTCCGGGAGGAACCACTTTCGAGCAGCAGCCCTCGTTAGGGATGCGTAAGGGAGAGGCGTGATCCAGCGATAATGGACAGTGCGCGGCTGAAACAGGCCGGTACTGATGGAGCCTGCCGCCTGTGAAGGCGCAGGGAATTTGGGTGGTAACACGTGAGGAATCTCTCGTCCCATAAAGGGGCGGGAGTTTTTTTGTATCCTCGGGGCCCCCGCAAAGTACCTGAATAGGGTATCACAGCAAAAGCCCCACTTCGTGGGGTTATTTTGTGTTCGCACAGAAGATACAGAAACGCCGATTTTGGAAAGGAAGATGAACAATGGCTGACAAGAAAACATTTTATTTGACGACGCCGATCTATTATCCCAGCGACAAGCTGCACATCGGTCATGCATACACGACCGTGGCCGGCGATGCGATGGTCCGTTATAAGAAGCTGCGCGGATACGATGTGCGTTATTTGACGGGAACCGACGAGCACGGTCAAAAGATCGAACGCAAAGCCGCTGAAGCGGGCAAAACGCCGCAGCAGTTCGTCGACGACATCGTGGCAGGGATCAAGGAGCTGTGGAAGAAGCTCGACATCTCCAACGACGACTTTATCCGCACGACGGAACCGCGTCATACGAAGGTTGTCCAGGAAGTGTTTGAACGCCTGCTGGCGCAGGGCGATATCTACAAGGGCGAGTACGAAGGTTGGTACTGTACGCCGGACGAGTCGTTTTTCCTGGAACGGCAGCTGGTGAACGGCAACTGTCCGGATTGCGGGCGGCCGGTGGAACGCGTGAAGGAAGAAAGCTATTTCTTCCGGATGAGCAAATATGTGGACCGGCTTCTCCAGTACTATGAGGATCATCCGGATTTTATTCAGCCGGTGTCCCGCAAGAACGAAATGATCAACAACTTTATCAAGCCGGGATTGGAAGACCTGGCGGTGTCCCGCACGACCTACGAATGGGGCGTCAAGGTGAAGAGCGATCCGAAGCACGTTATTTACGTCTGGATCGACGCGCTTCTGAACTACATCACCGCGCTGGGCTACGGCTCGGAAGATACGAGCCTATTCGACAAATACTGGCCGGCTGACGTTCATCTCATGAGTAAGGAAATCGTCCGTTTCCATACGATTTATTGGCCGATCATCCTGATGGCGCTTGACCTGCCGCTGCCGAAGAAAGTGTTTGCGCATGGCTGGCTGCTGATGAAGGACGGCAAGATGTCCAAATCGAAGGGCAACGTCGTGGACCCGGTTACGCTCATCGACCGTTACGGTCTGGACGCCCTCCGCTATTATCTGCTGCGCGAAGTACCGTTCGGCGCGGACGGAACGTTTACGCCGGAGAGTTTCGTGGAGCGCGTCAATTCCGATTTGGCCAATGATCTTGGCAACCTTCTGAACCGTACCGTAGCGATGGTGGATAAATATTTCGAGGGCCGGGTTCCGGCGTACCGCTCCGGCGTGACCGCGTTTGACGCAGCGCTGGAGGAAGCGGCAAAGGACGTTTACGAGAAAGTCGAAGAAGCCATGGAAAATATGGAGTTCTCCGTCGCGCTGACGGCCATCGGCCAGTTTATCAGCCGCAGCAACAAGTATATCGACGAGACGCAGCCATGGGCGCTGGCAAAAGACGAGTCCAAACGCGAAGAGCTGGCGTCCGTCATGACCCACCTCGTGGAAAGCCTGCGGATCGGTTCGATTCTGCTGCAGCCGTTCCTGACCCAAGCTCCGATGAAGATTTGGGAGCAGCTGGGCATCCAGCAGGGTGAGCTGACCGAGTGGGACAGCGGCAAAACGTTCGGCTTGATTCCGGAAGGAACGCAGCTGGTGAAGGGCAACCCGATCTTCCCGCGCCTGGATGCGGAAGAAGAGATAGCCTACATCAAGCAGGCGATGACCGGATCCGAAGCTCCTGCGAAGGAAGCAGAAACGGGCAAAGCGGCCGAAACGGCTGCGCCGCAGGAAGCGCCTGAGCTGAAGGAAGAAATCGGCATTGAGGATTTTGCCAAGGTCGAACTGCGCGTGGCTCAGGTTATCGCCTGTGAGCCTGTCAAGAAAGCCGACAAGCTGCTCAAGCTGCAGCTGGATCTTGGCTTCGAGCAGCGGCAGGTCGTGTCGGGCATCGCGAAGTTCTATACGCCGGAAGAGCTGGTCGGCCGCAAGGTCATCTGCGTCACCAACCTGAAGCCGGTGAAGCTGCGCGGCGAGTTGTCGCAGGGCATGATTCTGGCGGCATCCCATGGCGAGCAGCTGACGCTGGCGACGGTGCCGGACAGCATGCCGAACGGAGCGGTCGTGAAGTAGGAACGCGAAATATAGAGCGTCGATAGGCAAGCATTATCATTCAGAAGGCGGAATCCCGTAAGCAGAGGGCTTCCGTCTTTTGTTGTCCAGCATATGATTCTCATGAGTGACCCGCCATTTTTCAGAATCAGAGCAACAGTAGATAGCAATCACTTGGCCTCGAGATTTTGCCGCCAAGGTTGACAAATAAAAAAAGCCCATTCATAATCTTATTAGTAAAAGTTACGATTAGTGGGAGAGTTCATCTGTGAATATGAGAAATGTGATCAAGCGGATTCTGGCGCCTTCGTTCCTTCTGCTGGCCATGCTGGTATTTGCCGGCTGCGATAATTCAGGGAACGCACAGCTGGATCCGGACAAAATGAATGTCATTACGACGTTTTATCCGATTTATGAATTTGCCAAGGAAATCGGCGGCGAGGACGCCAACGTCATCAATTTGCTGCCGGCCGGCGTCGAACCGCATGATTGGACGCCGCGGAGCCAGGATATCGTTAACACGTCCAAGTCGCAATTGTTTTTATATAACGGTGCCGGGCTCGAAGGCTGGGTGCCGAATTTTCTGAAGGGGCTGAACCGGGACTCCAAGGTGAAGGCCGTTGAGGTCAGCCAGGGTATCCAGCTGATCGAAGGCGAGGAAGACGGCGGGCATGATCTTGAAGGCGAGGGGATGGGGACCGGGCACAAGCATCATATCGACCCCCACACCTGGGTCAGCCCGAAATCGGCCATCATTATGGCCGAGAACATCAAGAACAGCTATGTGGAGGCCGACCCGCAGCATGCGCAGGCTTACGAAGCGCGGTACGCGGAGCTCAGCCGGAAGCTGCAGGAGCTCGACCGCAAGTTCGAGACGGAGCTGTCACAGGTTCCGCACCATAAAATCGTCGTATCCCATCAGGCTTTCGGCTACCTGTGCCGCGATTACGGCTTGGAGCAGCATCCCATCATGGGCTTGTCTCCGGATGCCGAGCCCCGGGCCCGCGATTTGGTGGAGCTGTCGAACCTGGTAAAGTCGGAAGGAATCAAATATATCTTTTTCGAAGAGCTGGTCTCCGACCGGCTGGCCAAAACGCTGGCGTCCGAAACCGGAGCGACCGTGTCCGTCCTGAACCCCCTGGAAGGTCTGACGAAGGAGGAGCAGGAGCGGGGCGACGACTATTTTACCTTGATGGACAAAAATTTGCATCATCTCGTACTCGCATTACAATAAATGAAGCAACTACAGAAAGGCGGATTTCGCATGTTTACGCCGATGATTGACGATTGTCATCAACCGATTATCGAGATGGAGAATATCTCATTTTCATACAGGGACCAAAAGGTAATTTCTGATCTGAACTTTACCGTGAAGGAGCGCGATTTTGTCGGCATTATCGGCTCCAACGGGGCGGGCAAGACGACGCTGCTGCGGATGATCGTTGGCCTCCTGCCCAGCGGCCAGGGCAGCATCCGGTTGTTCGGCCAGCCGATCCGCAGGTTCAAGGACTGGGAACGGGTCGGCTATGTCCCGCAGAAAAATTCGTTTAACCCGCTGTTTCCGGCTACCGTTCGCGAGGTGGTCCTTTCCGGCCTGTACAATAACAAGAACCTGTTCCGCCGGGTTAATAGACGGATGCAGCAGCAGTGCGACGATGCGCTTGAAGTGATGCGGATCCAGGATATCGCCGGCAAACGGATCGGCGAGCTGTCAGGCGGTCAGCAGCAGCGCGCTTTCCTGGCGCGGGCCTTGATCAACCATCCCGATCTGCTTATTCTGGACGAGCCTACGGTCGGCATTGACGCGGAGACCCAGGCCGGATTTTTCGAACTGATTACCCACATGCACCGGCATCATCATATGACGCTGCTTATGGTGTCGCACGATATGGACATGATCGAGGGGTATTTGGGCGAGAAGCCGAAGCAGAAGAACGGCAAAATTGATTTTTTCGTCAGACATTCCCATGAAATTCAGGACTGCGAGGTTCAGGACCTGCAGCATTCGTTGTCATAAAAGCACACTAGTTCAAACTATTAAAAGCATCCGAAGGAGTCGTTATTGTTGGCTATAGAAATTATCCTCAGTGATTTTTTTCAAAGGGCGCTTGCCGGCGGTCTGCTCATCGGGATCACCGCGCCGCTGATCGGTATTTTCCTCGTGCTGCGGCGTCTGTCCATGATCGGCGACACGCTCGCGCATGTCACGATCGCCGGTGTGGCGCTCGGCTTTCTGATTGAGCTGTACCCCCTAGGAGCGGGGCTAGTATTTGCGGTCCTGGCTTCCTTTGCGATAGAAAAGCTCAGAAAAGCGTATAAAAGCTATGCCGAGCTGTCGATTGCGATCATTATGTCCGGCGGCGTTGCGCTGGCTTCTTTGTTTTTCACACTCGGGATGGGTTACAATACAGATGTGATGAGCTATTTGTTCGGCAGCATTTATACGCTGGATACCCAGGATCTATACGTGGTGGGCGCCGTGACGCTGGTCGTCGTGGTCGTCATTTCGCTCTTTTTCAAAGAGTTTTTCCTGCTCAGCTTTGAAGAAGATGCCGCGAGCGTGAGCGGTCTGCCTGTGCGCATGATGAACATGCTGATCACCGTCCTGACGGCGCTCGTCATCAGCACGGCCATCAAAATCGTCGGCGCCCTGCTCGTATCGGCACTGCTGACCATTCCGGTCGCCATCAGCCTGCTGATCGCCAGAAGCTTCAAAACTTCCGTCATCCTGTCGGTGGTCATTTCGGAGATTGCCGTTGTGGGGGGACTCGTGATCGCTGGCGTTTGGAACCTGGCTCCGGGAGCAACCATCGTGCTGCTGCTGATTGCACTGCTAATTTTGACGATGGCGGGCAAGAAGGGATTATCAACGTAGGAGGTACTTGTCCTTTGTCAAACTTGAATATTTGGATCGCCTTCTTCGCCGGACTGGCTTCCTTTATTTCTCCGTGCTGTTTGCCGCTGTATCCGTCCTACATTTCGTATATTACCGGGATGTCGGTACAGACGCTGAAGACAGAACAGAACAAAAAAGAAGTCCGTTACCGGACGATGAGTCATACGCTGGCCTTTATTTTAGGTTTTTCCGCCGTCTTCTACACGCTGGGAGTCGGAGCCGGCTTGTTCGGCAGCTTCTTTAACGACAACCGGGATCTGATCCGGCAGTTGTCGGCGCTGTTAATCATTTTGATGGGGCTGTTTCTGATCGGTATCTTTCAGCCGCGCTTTTTGATGCGCGAATTTAAGATGGATCTGAAGTTCAAGCCCGCCGGATACATAGGTTCTTTTATTTTCGGGATCGGCTTTTCCGCAGGATGGTCTCCTTGCGTCGGCCCGATTCTGGCGGCGATCATCGCTTTGGCGGCGTCCGAACCCGGCGCATGGTTTCCGCTCATTACTGCTTATACTGTTGGATTTGCCATTCCTTTTTTTGTACTGGCTTTCTTCATCGGGTCCACGAAGTGGATCGTAAAGTACTCGGGGCTCATGATGAAGATCGGCGGGGCGCTCATGCTGTTTATGGGCATTTTGCTGTTCACGAACCAAATGACCAAAATTACGATTTGGCTGCAGGCCATCACGCCCGAATGGCTTAAATTTTAGGTGAAGTAGTCGATGGAAGCTTCCGGAAAATGCTCGAAAATCCGCTCTGTGATATATTCGCGCAGGGCGTTTTGCTGTTCGTCGGGGTAAACGTATTTGAATTGTCCCCAGCGGCCCCATTTTTGCTTGCGCTTGGCGATATCCATCTCCAGCTTGGTTTTGGGATAGCGCTGCTCAATGATGTTTTTGGCGGTTTTCGTGAAGCGGTGCTGAATCATTTCGAACGTCAAATCCTTCGCCGCATCGGCCGGCAGCGTGGCCGCCAGACGCTCCAGAAGCTCGGCATAGCCGTCCTGCCAGCCGTCATGCCAAATGATCGGGGCGATGATGAAACCAAGCGGATAGCCGGCCCTGGCGACCTTTCCGGCCGCCTCGATCCGTTCCTCGAAATGGGAAGTGGACGGCTCGAAATTGCGGATGACGTAGTCTGAATTGATGCTGAACCGGATGCGGGTATGGCCGTTGTGTTTAAGCGAAAGCAGCGGATCGACATGATGATACTTGGTGACGAACCGGAGTCTGCCGAACTCTTCGTTCGCCATAAAAGTAATCAGTTCCGCCAGGGAGCCCGTAATATGCTCCAGGCCTACCGGATCGGATGTACATGCCGCTTCAAACCGGGTGATCTCAGGTGCGCGTTCCTCGATATATCGCTTGGCGGCGCCAATAATATCGGGCGTGTTGACATAGACACGGACATAGGGCTTGGCACCGAGTGTCGTTTGCAGATAGCAGTAGTGGCAGTGCCCCATGCATCCGGTTGAGATCGGGATGGCGTATTCGGCTGAAGGCTTGGACTGGTCGAACTCCAGCGTTTTCCGCACCCCGACGACGAGGGTTCGCTTGGCGTTCCTGTATTTTTCCTGATCGGTTTCGCCGGGTAAATTGGTGATGCGGTTATGAGAGCTGGTCATGCGGTAAGGGATGTCTTTGGATTTTACCCATTCCATAATGTGCTGGCCTTTGGGATAGTTCAACGCATCCGGTTCAAAATAAACGAGATCGGGGATAAACGGCTTTGTCGGCCGCAGCGTCCGCCTAGGCTTTTCTTTTACGCCAGTACCCATAAAAAGACTCCTCTCCAGGGATTTATGAGGTTTCATTTTAGTATGTGTGCGGGGGGCAAAAGCCACCCGTGGCAATAACTGAGCAGGTTGGGAGGGACGCAGCAGGCGGCAGGACTTGCCAAGTCCAGTTGAGAACATGTATCATTACAAGAGCAGGTAATCGGGCCAGATGATTGATGTTTATTAAAGAAAAGAGGGAATATAATGCCAACGCCCAGCATGGAGGATTATTTGGAGCGTATCTATAAACTGATTGACGAGAAAGGATACGCGCGTGTTTCGGACATCGCCGAAGGCTTGGAGGTTCATCCCTCATCCGTTACCAAAATGATCCAGAAATTGGATAAGGACGAGTATTTGATTTATGAAAAATATCGCGGCCTTGTTCTAACTAGCAAAGGTAAGAAAATGGGCAAACGCCTGGTTGACCGGCATCAGCTTCTGGAAGAATTCCTGACGATGATCGGGGTTCAGCAGGAAAATATTTATGCGGATGTCGAAGGCATTGAGCATCACTTAAGCTGGGATTCCATAACGCGTATCGAGACGCTGGTGGAGTATTTCCGCCGGGATGGACAGCGTCTGGAGGAACTGCGGAACATTCATAATGAATTGGTCAGCGATTCGTAAACAAGGCATCTGTCCGCACCCTCAAACGACAGGTGCCTCTTTCATTCCCAGCACGCAATCCGGTGAATTCCAGCAAAGATTAGCGTAACCGGATTGCACACATAGCAGCGGCTATAGCTTTTCTGCCCGATCGGTCGTTTGCGCTTTATTCAGCAGATCATGATTTCAAGGTTGTATGATGCCGGTAAGTGATCTCTAGGTAGAGCGCAAATGACCGATTTTTTTACCCGCAAATCTATCATTAGTGGAGGATTAGTAGAATGGCGTTTCGGAAGTTTCATAGGTGGATCGTGGCATCGCTGCTGTTGGTGCTGCTGATTCCGTTTACGGGGCAGCAGGCGAAGGCTGCGAACAACATCACGATGGTCCTGGACGGAAAACAGCTGGTCAGCGATATTCCTCCGTACATCATGCCTAAAGTGGACGTGACGATGGTTCCGATCCGCGTGATCAGCGAAGGCCTGGGGGCATACGTCGCATGGAACCAAAGCGCGAAAATCGCCGATATTTCAGGAGGAGGCCATACAATTAAGTTGACCAGCGGCAAAAAGACGGCTATGGTGGATGGTTCCTCCGTCGCGCTCGATGCCTCCGTTCAGCTTCGGGGCGGCCGCGTGCTGGTTCCGCTCCGTTTTGTCGGTGAACAGCTTGGTCTGCAGGTAGACTGGGATCAGGTGACAAGAACGATTACCTTAACATCTAGTGCTTACATACCTACCGAGCCGCCTGGTGAAAGCGGGGGAAGCAGCTCCGGCCAGCTCCGGGGAGCCTGGATCTCGACGGTGTACAACCTGGATTGGCCGACAACGTCCTCCTACGGTAAAGTCGAGCAGCAGAAGCAGGAATATTCCGCTCTTCTCGACAAGCTGCAGGCCATGGGGCTGAACGCGGTGTTCGTTCAGGTTCGGACGGCCGGGGATGCGCTGTACCCGTCGAATCTGGTTCCATGGTCCAAGGTCCTGACCGGCACGCAAGGCAAGGATCCGGGATATGATCCGCTTCAGTATATGATTGAGGAAACCCACAAGCGGGGGATGCAGTTCCACGCCTGGTTCAACCCGTTCCGGGCCAATCTGGACACTACCACGAGCAAGCTGGCGGCCAATCATGTGGCGGTTCAGCATCCCGACTGGGTCGTATCCGTTAATAACCAGCTGATCATTAACCCGGGCTTGCCGGAAGCGAGACAGCATATCATCGACGTCGTGATGGAAGTTGTGAGCAAGTACGATATCGACGGCGTCCATCTGGATGATTATTTCTATCCGTCAAGCGGAACATTCAACGATGATGCGGCATTCAAAGCTTATAATTCGCAAGGTTTGAGCAAAGCGGATTGGCGCCGCGATAATATTAACCAGTTCGTGCAGCAGCTGGGTCAGTCGATTCACGCGTCCAAGCCTGCCGTCCAGTTTGGCATTAGCCCGTTCGGCGTGTGGCGCAACCAGTCCACCGATCCGACGGGCTCCGATACCAAAGCGGGCGTTACGGCGTACGACTCCATGTCCGCGGATGTGAGAACCTGGGTGAAGCGGCACTGGATCGATTACGTGGCGCCGCAAATTTATTGGAGCATGTCTTTCAAGAGCGCCCAATATGACAAGCTCGTCGACTGGTGGGCACAGGAAGTGCAGGGCACCGGGGTTGACTTGTATATCGGCCATTCTCCGTATAAGCTGGGTACCGCCGAAGCCGGATGGCAGTCGGCGCAGGAGATTATCAACCAGCTTCAATACAATACCAAATACGATGCAGTTAAAGGCAGCATCTTCTACAGCGCCAAAGATTTGCTCAAAAATCCGCTTGGCATCGTTCAGGCGCTGACCGCTTATTACCAGCAATAATAAATTCATAGCATATTGTCATGAATGAACCCCCGTGCTCATATCTTACTGTGGGATATTGAGAGGACGGGGGTTTTATTATGATCGTCAATGCGGTGTTCGAGGGCGGCGGAGTGAAGGGAATATCGCTGGCAGGGGCCGTCAAGGCGGCGGAACAAGCCGGCGTTGTGTTCAACCGGGTGGCGGGTACCTCGTCCGGTTCCATTGTGGCGGCACTGCTGGCGGCGGGCTTTTCGGCGGACGAAATGAGCGAAATTGTAAAGCTGACCCCCTTTGAATCATTTCTTCATCGTGCACCCATATTCAATACGAAAGTCATCGGACCCGCCGCACGCCTGCTGCTCAAGAAAGGACTTTATTCCGGGGAGGCGCTTGAAGTATGGATTCACAATATTTTAGCGGCCAAAAGGGTCAAGACGTTTGCGGATATTCCTCAAGGCAAGCTGATGATCATCGCCTCGGATATTACGAACGGACGCATTCTCGTGCTTCCGGAGGACCTGGGCAAGCTGGGCGCCAATCCGTCCAGGTTTGCGGTCTCCAAGGCCATCCGGATGAGTACGAGCATTCCGTACTTTTTTGACCCGGTCATGCTGAGAATGACCGGGGAGGCCGCCAGGGGAAAGTCATTTGTCGACCAGTTTGTCTATATCGTGGACGGGGGGCTGCTCAGCAATTTCCCGCTGTGGCTTTTTGACGATGCCGGTGAAGGGGCCGGGCAGAAGCCGGTTCCGACGATTGGATTTCAAATGGTTGGCCGGACGACGAACAAGCCTCATATGATCCGCGGGCCGATCAGCATGCTGCAGGCAATGTTCGAAACGATGCTGTCCGCTCATGATGAGCGGTATATCGAGCAGGAGAACCGTTTCCGGACGATCAAAATTCCGACCCTCGGTGTCGGAACGACGCAGTTCCACATTACGCCGGATGAGAGCCAGCAGCTGTACGAGTCCGGGATGCAGGCAGGGAACAAATTTTTTGCGGGCTGGAAACCGTAACATAGGGATAAAACAAAAGGCATTCGCCGGTACTCCATCGGAAAGGAGCGGCGAATGCCTTGTTTTTAATGGGTCTTAGTGGTATTTCGGTTGTTGATCGTCGTTCTTACCCTTTGAGCCTTCAATCACCTGGAAAGGGTAATTTTTGCGCTTACCTGACGACTGACCGCGCTTCGACGCATTGTACTTCTCCATCGTCCGCTGGGACGGCTTAACCTTGGGCCGCTTGTTGTAACGGGCAGGCGGGAATTTGTACAGCAGGAAAACCACACCGAACACGATCAAGGGCACAAGCAAATTCAAAAGCGATCCTGCACCGCCAAACAGAATGTTGCCGAGCAGTCCGATGGCTGCTAGTACAATGGCAATCCAGAAAATTACAGCCTGCCTTTTCATGTCATCTCATCCTTTCAGGGGATCCAAGACTCCGTTTCTCAAAGGTTGTTCCGCCCCGGGAGCCTTCTCCACTTGGGCGTCAAGCTCAAGCATGCGGTTGAAGGAGGCGATGGACACCTCAACCTGGTCATCCTTAGGTTCCTTCGTGGTCAACAACTGAAGCCACAGGCCCGGGTAACCGAGATACCGCAGCACCGGTACGTCGCGCAGCGCGTTGGTCATTTTCAGAAATTCAAACGAAATGGCGATGACGACCGGCAGCAGGATGATCCGCTGCAGAACCCGCTGCGTCATATTATCCCACGGAACGAGCGAATAAATCAGTACGCCCAGCACAATCGTCAGCATCATGAAACTGCTGCCGCAGCGGTAATGCAGACGGGTGTGCTTCTGCACATTGGCGACCGTCAGCTCTTCACCCGCTTCATAGGTGCTGATCACCTTATGCTCCGCTCCATGATACTGGAACAACCGCTTGATGACCGGGGTCTGTGAAATGCCCCATAGGTAAACGAGCAGCAGCAGCAATTTAATGCCGCCTTCTATAAGGTTATGCAGGATATAGTTGTCAAACATCTTGCCGAAAATGAAATTCTCCAAAAATACAGGCACCAGCGTCAACACCAGCTTGCCTACCAGGAAAGACAGCACACCGACCGCGGCAACGCCGATAATCATCCCTAGGCTCCAGCCGGATTCTTCCTTCTGTTTCTGCTTGGCGCGCTCCTCCGGCTCCACTTCGTCATCCGCATAGGATTCCGCCGAATAATTCAAGTGCTTCGTGCCTTTGGCGCTTGCATCTATAATACTGACAATACCGCGAAGGAAAGGGATTTTGCGCAATTTGCCGACCCAAGGCTTATCCTCGCGCGGCACCTCCAAAAATGTAATCTCCTGATTCTTCCGCCGCACAGCGGTGACATTGACGTGCTTACCGCCAAACATAACGCCTTCAATGACGGCTTGGCCACCGTAACTGACCGTTTTGGATTGCTCCGACAAACCATTCACCTTCCCCGAATAATTAGTTGTGATGCCTTTATTGTAACGAATTTCCCGTGCGATTTCTAGTTGGATTAGGCCCGGCCGCAAATGAACATACTAAGAAAAACAAAAAGGGTGATATTCAAAGATGAGTTCACAAGGAGCTGCGATTCGGCAGCATACGAATACAGGCCGTACCAATCCGCTGAGCTTCTCGCTCGAGCTCGGCTTTTTTGCCGGTCTGTTCTGGGGGGCGGTCCATTGGGCTTTCCACTGGATGCATTTCACGATCGTCATCCCGGCCTTTCTGGCCGAACCTTTCTTCAAGCATTCTTTTCTGACAAGCGGGGCTGGAGATCTGCTCGGCTGGCTCTTTTTTATTGCGTTTTCCATGGCCGCGGCGGTAATTTATACGCTGCTGTTCCGGAAGATCCCCGGGCCATGGCCGGGCATCGTGTACGGCATTTGCTGGTGGGCGGTTCTGTTTGTGGCGGGTCCGGCGCTCGGGATGATGAACCGTCTCAACCATCTGACGTGGAATACGATCTTCTGCGAATTTTGCTTGTACCTGCTGTGGGGACTGTTCATCGGATATACGGTGGCCTTCGAATTTACGGATGAGCGTAAACGCGAACCTGGGAGAGCTAAGGCGCACTAGAGCAAAAAAACTTCTCAAGAAGACATCCCCTATGTTAAAATAGCAGATGGTTATTTGACGACAAAGGGTGGGAATACCATTTTGAGAACCATTTGGGTGATCAACGGACCGAACCTGAATCTGCTCGGACTCCGGGAGCCAGGCGTTTACGGCTCTCAAAGTCTTGCGTCGATTGAAGAAGGCCTGCTTGAGAAAGCGGAAGCCCTGGGCGTGTCCGTCACATTTTATCAGTCCAACCATGAGGGAGATATCATTGACAGGATCCATGCCGCGTTGGGTCATGCCGACGGCATCGTTCTGAATCCGGGCGCGCTGACTCATTACAGCTATGCCGTCCGGGACGCCATCAGTTCCGTTAAAATTCCGACGGTGGAAGTCCATTTGTCGAACATTCACGCAAGGGAGACCTTCCGCCATACTTCCGTGATTGCTCCCGAAGCCGTAGGTCAAATTGCCGGATTCGGCGCTGTCAGCTATGAACTCGGCATGATGGCACTACTGCGCCATTTGGAAAGCCAGGGACAGTAGCGCTGCCTCTTTCCCCGGGGAAAGCTGTACATGAGAGAGGAGTGTAACGATGAGCATCAATCGAGTGAACAAGCTGCGTGAAGCGATGCAGCAATCCAACGTGGAAGCCATGTTTGTAACCAGTTCCATTAACCGCCGGTATTTAACGGGATTTACCGGTTCATCGGGGTATGTCCTCATCACTTTGCATGATGCGTATCTGTTGACCGATTTTCGGTACATGACCCAGGCACCGCAGCAGGCGAAAGGATTTACGATCGTCGAGCACGGGCCGAAGGTAGCGGATACGGTAAAAGAACTGCTCACTTCCGCAAACATCGGCAAGCTTGGCTTCGAGCAGGATGACGTATCTTTTTCCGGATACACCGCTTACGCGGAGCAGCTTAAGCCGATCCAGCTGGTGCCGGTTTCCGGCCTCGTGGAGAAGCTGCGTATCTTCAAGGATGATGAAGAGCTGAAGGTCATGCAGAGAGCGGCGGACCTGGCCGACGACACGTTCAAGCATATTCTCGGGTTTATCAAGACGGGAATGACGGAGCGGGAGGTCGATCTGGAAATGGAGTTTTATATGCGCCGCCACGGTGCCACTTCATCCTCCTTCGATACGATCGTCGCTTCCGGAGAACGTTCCGCCATGCCGCACGGCGTTGCCAGCGAACGGGTGATTGCCGGAAACGAGCTCATCACGTTCGACTTCGGCGCATTGCTTGACGGGTACTGCTCCGATTTGACGCGGACGATCGCGATCGGGGATCCGGATCCGAAGCTTAAGGAAATTTATGACATTGTGCTGGAAGCCCAGCTCCACACACTTCAGAACATCAAGCCGGGGATGACCGGACGCGAAGCAGACGCGCTTGCCCGCGATATCATTACGAAATACGGCTACGGCGACAAATTCGGCCACAGCACGGGGCACGGTCTCGGTATGGAGGTCCATGAAATGCCTCGCCTGTCCAAGCTTAGCGATGATGTGCTGAAGCCGGGCATGGTCGTGACTGTGGAACCGGGAATTTACCTTCCGGGCCTCGGCGGCGTGCGTATTGAAGACGATATTGTGATCACGGAGACGGGAATTGTGATCTTGACGCATTCGTCAAAAGATTTCATCGTATTACCGGCGTGATAAATGCAATATATACTTAACCTTTAGGAGGGCATTTCAGTGATTTCAGTTAACGATTTTAAAACAGGTCTAACGGTGGAAGTCGATGGCGACATCTTTACCGTTCTCGATTTTCAGCATGTTAAACCGGGTAAAGGGGCAGCTTTCGTACGTTCGAAGCTGAAAAACCTCCGTAACGGCAACACCGTTGAGCGCACATTCCGTGCAGGTGAAACGATCGGCCGTGCCATTATCGAAAACCGCGGCGTTTCTTATCTGTATGCAAGTGGTCAAGAGCATACGTTCATGGACAACGAAACCTACGATCAGTTCTCGCTGGACAGCAATCAGCTGGAGTGGGAACTGAACTTCCTTAAAGAGAACATGAACGTGAACATCGTTAGCTACCAGGGCGAGATTCTCGGAATCAACCTGCCGACAAGCGTCGAGCTGAAGGTTGTGGAAACCGAGCCGGGCATTAAAGGAAACACGGCTACGGGGGCGACGAAGAACGCGAAGCTGGAAACCGGCCTGAACGTTCAGGTGCCTTTGTTCATCAATGAAGACGACGTGCTGCTGATCGACACCCGTGAAGGCAAATATATCTCCCGCGCGTAAAGCCGGCGATAGAATCGCTTAACGCCCGTCAGGGCTATGCGGATCCTCCTTTCCTTCCGAAAGGAGGATTTTTGTATAATGCCATGAAAAAACATTAACAATCGGGCGTACTTTCGTATTATACTAGTTTAAAGCGTAAAATTAGACAGTTGTCAGCATTTTGCAACATGAAATCCTGCTTTTTTCTCTATGGCCAGTCTATTGGCGAAAAAGGTGCTGATCGCATATAGAAATAGGATCGGGCGGTTTTACCGGCATGGAAATGATTGCATAATGCCCAGTTGTACAATGAGTGGGGAGTGAATCGAAGTTGTCACTGTACGTCATGAAATTCGGAGGCAGTTCCGTCGGAGATATCGAGCGCATGCAACGCGTGGCCCGGCGTATCGTCGAGAAGCAAGACGAAGGACATCAATGTGTGGTAGTCGTTTCCGCGATGGGGGATACGACGGATGATTTGATCGATCAGGCGATGCTGCTCAATCCGAATCCGCCTGCACGCGAGATGGATATGCTGATGACCACCGGGGAGCAGATTTCCATGTCGCTTCTGTCGATGGCCATTCACCAGCTCGGCCGCAGCGCCGTTTCGCTGACAGGTTGGCAGGCGGGATTCCGGACAGAGCCGGTACACGGCAAAGCGAGAATCATGGACATCGTTCCGGAACGGGTGCAGGGAGCCCTGCAGCAAGGTAACATCGTGATCGTGGCCGGATTCCAAGGCATGACCGAAGAAGGGGAAATCACGACGTTCGGCCGCGGCGGATCCGATACGACGGCCGTTGCGCTGGCTGCGGCTATTAACGCTGACGTGTGCGAGATTTATACCGACGTGGACGGCATTTATTCGACGGATCCGCGAATCGTCAAATGCGCCCGGAAGCTGAAAGAAATATCGTATGATGAAATGCTGGAGCTGGCGAATCTGGGAGCGGCGGTGCTTCATCCGCGCGCGGTGGAGTACGCGAAGCATCATCAAGTGAAGCTCGTGGTCAGATCCAGTTTTAACTATAATGAAGGCACGGTTGTGAAGGAGGAAACAAGCATGGAGCAGGGAGTAGTGGTCAGCGGCATCGCTTATGATAAAAATGTGGCCAGAATCAGTATTTTGGGAGTGGAAGACGTTCCCGGCGTTCTTGCCACCGTGTTCGGAGCGCTCGCCGGCGCCGGAGTCAACGTGGACATCATCGTGCAGAGCGGCGTTCAGGACGGCAAGGCGGACTTTTCCTTTACCACCTCTCTATCGGAAAGCGGCCAGGCGCTTCAGGTCATCAAGGATCTGAGATCCACGCTTCCATACCGTGAAGTAACCTCAGAAGACAATCTGGTCAAGGTATCGATCGTAGGTGCGGGCATGATCAGCCATCCGGGCGTCGCCGCCGAAATGTTTGATGTCATTTCGAAGCAGGGCGTAAGCATCAAAATGGTCAGCACGTCCGAGATTAAAACGTCGTGCGTGATCGAAGGCGGCAATCTCGAGCAGGTGGTCAGAGCGCTTCATACCGCTTACAACCTCGATACTGATGCACAGGTGTTCGTGGGAGGACCACAAGAGCGCCGCTAGGTTACGCTGGAAAAACGGCTATCGACGTACTTCAAAGAAGCCAGAGCGCTTTTTAGCGGAAGTTTTTCTTGCGATGATTGAATAGTGCGGTCCCGCTGAAAAATTATAAATTCTATAATCTTAAAAAAGCCGTTCCCATAGATGGAGTTACCCCCGTCAAATAGACAGTTATAAAAAGGACCTAGGCAACCTTAGTTCGGTACTCAACCGGGCTAAGGTTGTTTAATTTTTTCTGGAATCGGTAGTGGTTATAAAATCGAATATAACGATGAACTTCATCTACGAGTTGCTTTCGGTCAGTGTAGTGGTGTAGTCGCAAGGATTCGCTCTTGAAATGGCTGAAAAAGATTTCCATACATGCATTATCATGACAATTACCCTTGCGCGACATGCTCACCTTAATACCATGGCGCTTTAGAAGCCGGTGATACGGTTTGGATGTGTACTGGAAACCGCGATCACTATGCAAAAGTATTCCACCTGTTTTTCGCTTTCGAATGGCTTTCTTTACGGTATCAAGTACCAGGCGAATGTCATTACGGGGACTGATCTTGTAGGCGATCACCTCGTTGTTATATAGATCATAAATGGTTGAGAGATATAGAAAGCTTTGACCAAAGGGGAGATACGTAATATCTGTTACCCATTTCTCTAACGGCCGTGCCGCATGAAACTCGCGATTTAGTATGTTTTCTGAGATGACGTAAGCTTCCTTCTTGCCGAAATACGGTTTCCTCTTGCGAATCACCGAACGTATGCCGAGCTCCTTCATCAGTCGATACACGCGCTTGTGACGTGAATTCTGTATTTTTTCCGAAGGTACACAACGATGCGTAAGTAACCGTAGATGCCACGGCTTTGTTTCCAGCAGGCCATGATTTTAGTCTTGAGCTGTTCATTCTCCTGTTGCCG
>NZ_NQMO01000009.1 GCF_002257645.1 Paenibacillus sp. XY044
TTCAAAGAAGACAGACCGCGTTTAAAGGTAATTTTTCTTGCAATATCAGGAAGCAATGCCTCTGGAGTTTATACTTTCTGATATTATAAGAAAAACGTCTATCGACGTACCTTCAAAGATGACAGACCGTTAAAGGTAATTTTTCTTGCAATATCAGGAAGCAATGCCTCTGGAGTTCATACTTTCTGATATTATAAGAAAAACGTCTATCGACGTACCTTCAAAGAAGACAGACCGCGTTTAAAGGTAATTTTTCTTGCAATATCAGGAAGTGATGGCTCTGGAGTTTATACTTTCTGATATTATAAAAAAAGCAACCGCACGCAAAATTCGCGTGTGCGGTTGCTTTTTTGGGGAATTCACAGCGATCTTCTTGATGACATAACTTGTTATCTCGCTTCCCTTTTCTCCGTAAAGAAATAGAGTACGGCCAGCACCGGAAACAGAACGCCGAGCCATATCGCCGCTTCCCATCCACCTTGTGCATACGCCCATCCCCCTACTGCGGAACCGATGGCCCCGCCGGCGAAAAAGATAGCCATGAACAAGCCGTTCAGCCGGCTGCGAAGCTCTGCGCCCAGAGCGAAAATGGAGCGCTGCCCGAGCACCAGATTGGCGGACACCGCCATGTCCAGCACAATGGCGGCCACGACCAGGCTGATGATCGAAAGCAGGGAACCGCCATGGATCACAAGGGGCAGGAGCATGGAAATGACCGCGAGCCCAAGGGCGATCCCTGTACCGGGACGGATCCATCCCTTATCGGCAAGGCGGCCGGCAACCGGCGCAGCCGCCGCTCCGGCTACCCCTACCAGAGCGAACAGGGCAACTTCTGTTTGCGAAAAATGAAATGCCGGGCTGACCAGCAGCATGGGGACCGTCGTCCAAAACAGGCTGAAGGAAGCAAACAGGAAAGCATGATAAAGAGCTCTGCGCCGCAAAATCGGCGTCGTCTTCAGCAGCTTCAGCATCGACGACAGGATCGCTGGGTAGCTGATGGATGTCTGCGGACGTCTTGCCGGAAGCGCCTTTGCCAGCACCAGCGCAAGCACCAGAATCAGAACGGCGGACAGAATAAAGATGGCGTGCCATCCCAGGAAGTCTTCCACTAAGCTGGCAGCCGGACGGGCGAGCATGATCCCGAGGAGCAGGCCGCTCATGACATTCCCCACGTTGCGGCCCCGCGTTTCCTCAGGAGACAGATGGGCTGCATAAGGAACCAGGATCTGGGCGGCAACGGAACCTACGCCGATAAACAGCGATGCCGCAAGGAACAAGGCCGCGCTACGGACTTCAGCGGCGACGACGAGAACGATCACGTTAAGGAACAGCAGCGTGACCACCAGCTTGCGATTTTCGAGCAAATCCCCCAAGGGCACGATCAATAACAGGCCGATTCCGTAACCGATTTGAGTCAGGGTGACGATCAGTCCCGCCGCTCCGGAGGATAATCCCAGTGCTGAGCTGATCGATCCTACGAGAGGCTGGGCATAATACAGGTTGGCAGCGATGATGCCGCAAGCGACGGCGAGGATCAGGTTGATCCAGGTTGAAACGGCAGCGGCGTGAGGTTTTCCTTTTGCGATGGTATTCATAACATTTCTCCTTTGTTTATCAGGCATCCCTTTATCGGAACAATCGTTCCAGTTTGGGAACAGTCCGCCTATTGTTCTTTAACATAAAATAGCCTTTTTCAGAGAAAACTCTTTTCGGAACAATCGTTCCAGTATGGCTAAAAAAAATGCCTACCGACGTATCCCTACCGACGTATCTTTCGCAGAAGACAGACCGCATTTAGCGGAGGTTTTTCTTGCGAGATCAGGAAGCGGAGGCTCCGTTATAGCATGCCCAGCACCATCTCCATCATCTCCCGCGCCTTGGCGCTGTCCTGCTGAATTTTCGCCATCACATTAACGCTGTGGTTGAGATTGAGCAGCATGAACGATAAGAGACGAATGTCTTTGTCGGGAGAAATTTCTCCGGTCTCCTGTCCTCTCTTTAATTTTTCGTAAAACAGCTGTTCCAGTTCCTCAAAGCTCTTCTTGACCATGTTCTGCAGCGGTTCGTCCATGGCGTCGATACTCAGGGCTGCGTTCGTAATCAAGCACCCATTGGGAAGGAATTCGTCCTGCGCGGCAAAAGCACTCGTGATATGAATGTCGAAATACTGCCGGATGCCCTCAATGGCGGTAGGAGCGGCGATTAACAGATCCCGCTTTCTTTGCGACAACTTTTTGTAGTGCTGGATCGCCTCGTAGTACAGGGACCGCTTATCCTGGAACGTTTCGTACAAACTGGAACGGCTAAGGCCCATCGCTTCCAGCAAATCCGGTATGCTCGTCGCTTCGTAACCTTTCTCCCAGAACACCATCATAGCTTTGCGGAGCACCTGATCCCGGTCAAATTCTTTGGTACGGCCCATCGGCGCCACCTCCCTTTGAGCACAAGTATATACGAACTGGAACGAGTAGTCCAGTATTTTTTATCCGTGTCCAAAAAACATGCAGGGGCCGCCGGTGCTCCGGCGGCCTGCTGCATTCTACGGGCTTTTTTCTTAAAGATCAGGGATTCGCTCGAATACCTCGCATGATGTATCTTTACGGCTGCTTAACCGGCTCCGCAGTCCACTCTTCCCCGCCCGCTTTCCTTGCCGTCACCGGATGATCCAGCGCGGCTTCGGCGATATCTGTATAAGCCCAATAAGTAACAGGCACATCGCTCCAAGGCAGCGCGGCCGTTCCATAGAGCGGCCCTCGGCCGAGCGCGCGGTTCAGAGCGGTTACCGCTTCCGCGCGCGTCAGCGCCTTGGACGGACGGAAGGTGCCGTCCGGGTAGCCGTTCAGAATGCCGGCTCCTTGCGTCTTCGCAATGGCGCTTTCTGCCCAGTGGCCCGCGGTATCGCGGAAGCCGCTGCCCGCTGCGGAAGCATCGGACTTCAGCCGGCTGACCAGCGTGGCCATTTCGGCGCGCGTGATGGCCTGCTCCGGCTTGAACGTGCCGTCTTCATAGCCCTTCATCAGGCCCGCCGCCGTCACGGCCGCGATCGCCTGCCCGGCCCAGAAGCCGTCCTTCACGTCGCGGAACGCCGCGCCGGGCGCCGCACCAGTCGTATCACCCGCTGCCTGCGGAGCTGCTTTCGAGAGAATGGCCGCCATCTCGGCGCGAGTAACTGGCCGATCCGGCCGGAATGTGCCGTCCGGATATCCCTGAATATATGCGGTATGCAGCTCATTCGGGGAATCGCCCTGACCCCCGGGTTCAGGCGTGGATGGAGGGGTTGCCGCTCCTGACGGCGATCCCCCGGAACTTGAGCCTGTGCCTGGGGAGGATGGGCCTGAAGGTCCCGTCGGCGGGTTCGGCGTGCCGGGATCTACCGGGCCAGTGCCCGCTGCAGGAACGGTGAATTTCAGTTGGTCCACGAGCATCAGGTCTCCCGACTTCTTCACCGCCTTAACCGTGTGCGTTCCGTCAGGCAAACCGGAAATGCTGTATAACGGCTGCGATACCAGGCGCTGATCGCTGTGGGCACTGACGGTCTTTTTCAGCACCCCGTCCACGTAAACGTCGATGTCTCCCAGCGCCGGTCCAACTGGACCCACCAGCTCCACGCCCGTCCCTTTAAACGTATAGGCAAACTCGCCGCCGTTCTCTGCCGTATAATGGACGTCGTTGTGATAATCGCCGCCGAAAGCGAACGCCAGCTGCAGCGTCCCGGCCGGCTGGGCGGCCAGATAGGCCTTGCTCAAAATTACCCGGTCGCCATCCAGCCTATAATCGGTTCCTTCAATGAGCCGGTCCTTCCCGCTTGTAATGCCGCTGAACAACTGCGGGTGCTGCAGCAAGGTGACCGCCACATCCCCCTGGTTTGCCGCGGACTTGTCGAAAACGACGGATACCGGGCTGATCAAATCGGGGATTTCGACCTTGAGCATATCCACAAGCATGAAGCGGCCGGATTTCTTCACGACTTTCAGCGTATGGAACCCTTCCTTCAGCCCACTCACGTTGTACAGCTTCTGCTGCGGCTGGCGATGCTCACTGTATGAGCTGACCGTTTTCTTAAACTCGCCGTCCAGGTAAATATCCATATCCCCCTGCGACGGGTCGATCTCGGTAAAGAACTGAATGCCCGTTCCCCGGAACGTATGCTCAAAAGAATCGCCGTTCGTTTCCGTGTAGTGCACATCGTCCTTGTAGTCGCCGAAATCCCTTCCGCTGCTGCGGTTCCAGCTCCCATGATAGACGATACTCGGATCGTCATCGTTCAGAGTCGTATAGCGCACCGTCTCCACTTCGGTGATATGAACAGTCAGTGTCTGGGGTTCGCCCGAGCTGAATATAAATTTCAACGCGACATCGCTACCCGGCAGACCCGCCAAAAATTCCTTCTTAATCGTCACCGTGTCCTGGTCAACGACATACTCGCTCTCCGTCAAAGGCTGGCCGTCGTATTCAACGGCGGTCAAGGCGTTGCCGTTCAGCTCCAGCTTCACGGTCAGATCCTGCTGCTGGCCGGCGGTTTTGTCGAAGCTTGCCTCCTTCGGGTCGATCGAGCTGTTCTGCATCGCTTTACCGCTGATTTCCACGCTCAGCACCTCGCTGTCGCCGCCTTCAAACGTGAAGGTCAGCGCTGCCGGACCCTCCGGCAGTTTCGCAAGATAAGCTGTATTAATGGTTACCGCGCTGCCGCTTACTGTATAATCGCTGCCTTTCTTCAGCGGGTCGCCGCCGTTTTGAATGTCCGTGAGCGAACCGCTTCCCGTCGTAAGAGTCGCAGTTAGGCCCGACGGAGTGGCGCTCTCCCTGTCATAGCTGGCGGATACCGGGTCGATCAGATGGCTGGTCGCCACCTTCAGCGCGTCCAGCAGCATATATTGGCCCGACTTTTTGACCGCTTTGATCGTATGCGGACCTTCCGCCAGCCCCGATCTGGTGTACACCACCTGCTGCGCCTGCTTGTCGCCTTCCGTATACGTGCTGACCGTTTCCGGAACGTCTGCTCCATCCAAGTAGACGTCCATATCCCCTTGTTCCGGATCCTTCTCCGTAATCAGGTCAATACCGGTGCCGTTAAAGGTATACTCGAAGGAGTCTCCGTCCGTTTCGGTAAAATGAACATCTCCCTTGTAGTCCCCTGCCGGCCGGTCCCCCTGTGGCGACCAGCTGCCGTTGTATGTAATTCCTGGATCATTATCGTTGATGTACACCGAATGGGTGACCGTCGTTGCTTCGGACGAAGTAACATCTGCTGCGCTCTTCTCCGTCGGGCTGGAATGGGCGTCACCAGAGTCCGGCGTCTGGCTGTCTGCAGCGGCACCAGGCTGCTCCGCCGCGGACTGCCCGGCGCCATCCGGTTGAACATCACCTTGCTCCTCCGGCTGAACGCCGCCTGCTTCTTCCGCCTGAACGTCACCCGTTTTTTGCTGCGGCTCTGCCCCCTGTACGGATGCGGAGTCCTGAATCGTCACAGCCAAATTTTGCACGGCAGGCGTCTGCTCGTAGCCTCCGTTGCGCTGCCAGTCGCCGGTATACCGGATGCCGGTATCGTCGTCATTGACCGCCGACGTTCCTTGGACAGCCGTCACCTTAAACATTCTGGAAGCATGCGGCTCCAATACCGCTGCATATCCGTCATTAAAGGTCCCTAGCTCCGTATGGCTCCACAGATCCCTTACGCCAGCCGAACCGGTGAGACCGATATTTTTCCAGTTGACCTTGACTTCGGTGCTGCGGCTGCCCAGATTAAACAAAGCGACGCTATAGGTCCCGTCACCGTTGTTGGCGTACCATACCTGCTGCTGGGTGTCCATCGACACCGGGTGGGCCGGGCGTCCCGCCTGATTGACGGCAATGACCTCGTCGTTGGTCAACAGCTTGAGGCCGTAGTCATCAAGCCGGGTCATATCGTTGCCGATATAGAGCGGCGCCGCCGATATCGCCCAGAAGGTCATGGCTGTCTGGCGCTCATCCTTGGTGAGGCCGTCCATCGAGCCGTTGCCGACGTTCAGGGAATCAAAGTCGTTCCAGCCGCTGTCCGGTCCGGCATCCCTCCACCATACGGCCGCATCCGGAAACAGGCGGGAGATACTCGACCATTGCGTTAGCCCAATATTGCTGTCATAGGCTTCCACGTCCCATTGAATGCGCCAGCCGTTGGCATACTTTTTCCAAAAATCCACATAGTTGTGATCCAGCGCCCACGAGATCTCGAACCAAATGTCATGGCGCGCAAGCGCTTCAGACCAGGCTTTCACGTCACCGCGGGAGTCCAGGTTCAGGTTGTTGTTGCCCGATCCCGGCGTGACACTGTCAAATTTGACGAAATCGATCCCCCAATCTCCGAGCATGTCGGCAATGGAGTCGACATACTTTTGCGCACACGGGTTGCTGAAGTCGATTTTGTATGTGTACGAGTTCCACGCATCGACGACCTTGAGCGGTTGTGCCGCAATGTCGCGAACCCGGCAGGCGCCGTCTGTTCCGTAGATTTTGAGATCCTTCTCGTAAGCCTCGATCGACAGGCCCGGAATCAGATAAATGCCGATTTTTTGCCCGTTATGGTGCACGTAATCGATGACTTCCTGAAACCCGTTCGGATACAGCGTCGCACTCGGAATCGGTCTGCCGTATTCATCCATGCCTCCGTTCCAGCCCGCATCAATATTGATGTAGTCGTATCCGTGGGACTGCAGCTTGTCACGCATCGCATCGGACTGCTTTTTAATACTCTCGGCCGACGTCCAGTTGCCTGTGTTGTCATACACCTGCAAGCTGTAGCTGCTCCAGCCCATGTACGGCTTCTGGACCATCTCCTTGTTGGCCGCTTCGGCCACGTTCAGCTTCTGTCCAGCCCATCCGGTCTGCACCAGGATCAGCAACACCAGCAGGACGAGCCCCATCTTCCTTCCCAACCTCTTCATCATTACCCCATCATCTCCTTCCGTACTTAAAATTTTTAGAAGCGCCTTCGCGTTTACGGATGACCGTATTCGGACCGCTTGACGGATGCTGGCCTCCAGGATGCTTACGCCATAGACGGACGGTCACCCCCCGCTGAATGACAGCGCTTTCTATACAGCTGATCATAGGGATTTCCGCATTTTCTGAACAGGTACATCTGGGTGTCCCGGCGTACACTTTTCCCAAAAAACGGGTGTTTTGTCCGAATATCCAGGGATTTTCCAGCCGTGGCCGGTCACAAAAAAACAGCCGCTCTCCCCTTCTATACGGAGTAACGGCTGCCTCAAACCAAAAAAACCGGAGAATTCTCCCCGCTTTTCATGTTACTTGCGATTATCGCCTAGTGATATTCTGGATTAGCGAGAAGTATATCCAGCGTCGACGTGAATCGTCGTGCCAGTCACATAGGAAGAAGCATCGGATGCCAGCCATAGGCTTGCCTGGGCAATCTCGCGAGGTTGTCCAAAGCGGTTCAGCAGGCTGAGCTGCGGAGCATACTCTTCTTCCGTGAATCCGAATTGCTCCAGAGCTCCGCGCAGCATCGGCGTATCGATTGCGCCCGGTGCCACGGAGTTTACACGGATATTATGCGGTCCGTTCTCCATCGCCGCGACCTTGGTCATGCCAACCACGCCATGCTTGGCAGCCACGTAAGCGATATTGTTCGGCTGCGGACGGAAGCCGCTGACGGAAGAAATGTTGATGATCGAGCCGCCGTTCCCTTGTTTGAGCATCTGCTGAAGCTCGTACTTCAAGCACAAGGCTGTGCCCGTCAAGTCTACCGAGATCAGCCGGTTCCAATAGGACTCGTCGAATTCGGCCGCAGGCTTGTCGTCCGGCGTCAGCGCCGCATTGTTGACGGCCGCGTCCAGTTTACCGAACGTATCCACTGTAAATTGAACCATCGCCTGCACGTCTTCCGATTTCGAAATGTCCACCTTGACAAAAGCGGCCTCTCCACCGGCAGCGTTGATGGAATCCACAACGGCCTTTCCTTTTTCTTCGTTAAAATCGGCGATCACGACTTTGGCTTTGGCTTCGGCAAACAGACGCGCTGTCGCTTCCCCCATACCCATCGCCCCACCGGTCACAATGGCCACTTTTCCTTCCAATGCCGGAAATGTCATGTTCATTACCTCCATATCAAGATGTTTAATATACCCTGCATATTTCACTATAACCCAAACCGGAAATCGATCAATCGACAGCGCTTTCCCGACTGTGTGTTAACATACAATTCGCTGCATTTTGTACAGTAAAATTTGCAGAATGCCTCGATTTCTTTCATACTTTAGGGGAGGTGTTTGCGTACATGAGCGACTTTTTGGATAAACGAATACAACGATCAAAGGCGGCATTAAAGCAGACCTGTCTGGAACTGCTGGCCGAAAAGCCTTTTGAGGAAATCACCATTTCGGAAATGGTCCGGAAGGCGAATTACAACCGCGGAACGTTTTATGCCCATTTTCATACCAAGGAAGAGCTGCTGGATGAAATTATCGACGACACGCTGGAGGAAATGATCCGGCAAATCCGTCATCCGTACCAGTCGATCCACAAGGTAAATATGAAAGACTTAAATACGGAGGAAATCACGCTGTTTTCCTATTTTCAGGAACAGGCGCATTTGTACAAACTGCTGCTAAGCGGCCATATCCGCGCCGATTTCAGGTTCCGGATGGCCAAAGCGATCGAGCAGCTGTTCATCGCCGAATACGATTACGAATTCAGCAGCCCAACGGAGCTGGATCCCAAATGGCTGTATATTTTTCGGGCCCACGGTATTGCCGGGCTTGTCATCCGCTGGATCGAGGAAGATTTTCCGGAGTCCCCGGAATATATGGCCAAGCAAATCGTCGAGCTTATGCTGACCTCTCCCGAAGTGTTTTATGTAAAAAACAAACATGTTCCCAAGAAACCTTGAGCGGCTGTGCCCTTTAAGGTTTTTTCGCGTATAAGCCAAACTGGTTATTTGGGGCACCTGACACAAAAGTCTCCATCGGCAGCCGCAAGTCCATAGTGCACTTATTTAGCGTTTCAATTGTAGATTAAAGCCTCATTGGCGCAAACAATCGCAATCGTCCCCGAAGTTAATTCTATTATGGAATAAAGTCGAGCGGTTTGCTTGGTTTAAATCCTTTTTTTGGCTGCTATCATCTATCTCTGGATTCTTAAATCCACCATGCACATAACCATTCCCCGAACTTCGTATGAATCAGCGAAAACCCAGTATTCTTCTATACATTAAAAAGCCTATAAAACATTTTACACCGGATACTCCGCTTTCTCGGTTACTACCAAACAACACTTCCCTGCCGAAATCTCCAGGCCTATTTTCAAATAAGTTAATTTCATTTTGGATAAAAGATGTTATAATACAGACAGAATTTAACTCGAGGTGACGTGTGTGCAAACCGACAAGACATCGAAAACGTACCTGCTGCTTCAATTATTTTGGATTTTTTTCAAGATCGGTCCGGCGACGTTTGGCGGCGGATACGCCATGATGCCCATGATCGAGAAGGAGTTCGTTGATAAACGCAAATGGATGGACCGCCAGGAAATGAGCGATTTAATGTCCCTCGCGGGTTCGGCTCCCGGAGGCGTCGGAGTGAACGCATCGGCTTTCCTGGGATACCGGATGGGCAAAATTCCCGGCGCCCTGGCGGCTACGCTGGGCATTACGCTCCCTACGTTCATCATCGTTTTTCTGCTGAGCGTATTCTACTCGATGTTCCGCGAAGAGCCCAAAGTCCAGGCTGCATTCAAAGGCATCCACGGCGCGGTGATCGGACTGATCGCGGTAGCCGCGTTCAAAATGGGCAAAAATGCGCTGTTTGACCGGACGACCGTCATCACCGCCGCATGCTCCCTGGCCCTGCTTCTGCTGACCGGACTCAACCCCATGGTTCTCATTGCGGTCGGGTTGGTGCTCGGCATTACTGTTATTCGGTTGAAGAAACGGCTGGGTCTTCCCGTTCATACCGAAAGGGTGCGAGAGGAGAACGAACCGGTTATCGAATATTACATCTAGGAGGCGTCCCATGCTGTTCTGGCAGTTATTTCTCTCATTTTTAAAAATCGGGTTTCTCTCCTTCGGTGGAGGTTATGCGGTCATTCCGATGATTCAGTACGAGGTTCAGCAGCATGGGTGGCTGAGCACCGTGGAATTTCAACGGACCGTATCGATCGCAGGCATGTCGCCCGGCCCGATCGCCACCAACAGCGCGACGTTGATCGGTTATCAGACCGCCGGCTTGGCCGGAGCCGTTACCGCTACCGCCGGCATCGTCCTGCCTTCCCTGCTCATTGTCATCCTGATTGCGGCTTTTTTTTATAGAATGAATGCAAACCCCTGGGTCAAATCCTCCTTTTACGGCCTCCGGCCGATTATTACAGGGCTGATCGTGTATGCGGCCATCCATTTTGGTTTTCCCAATCCTTCGGAAGCCATCTATCACTGGACGACCTTTGCCACGCTGCTGATCGGAGTGCTGGCTTTTGTCGCGATCACCAAATACAAACTGCATCCGGTAACCGTCATCGTATGCTCGGGCGTAGCGGGAATCGTGCTGTTTTAATTGGATGAAATTAAATTTCCTATGCCTTTACGGGGACAATAAATTGTAATAGAATGAACTTTCAAAAATAAACTGGGGGAACTTCTATGACTACACCACCTAAAAACCCAGCGGCATCAGGAAAAAAAGATCAGTTTTCATCTGCAGGCTTTATACTTGCCGCCATCGGGAGCTCCGTAGGTCTCGGGAACATGTGGAAATTTCCGTACATCACCGGACAAAACGGCGGCGCAGCCTTCTTTCTGCTCTTTATCGTTTGCTTGATCGTCATTGGTTTACCTGTTTTGCTGGCTGAACTCGCCATCGGCCGTGCTGGTAGAGGCAGTGCGGCAACTTCGTTCGTCAAGGCGGGCGGCAGCAAAATGTTCGGTCGTCTCGGCCTGCTGCAGGTCATCGCGCCTTTTCTGATCCTGACCTTCTACGTCATCGTCGCGGGCTGGACGCTGCATTACGCCGTGCAGTCTTTCAGCGGGCATCTATTCAGCAATCCGGATTTTAAAGGGCAATTCAATACGTTTATCGGCGGCTATATGCCGATCGTCTGGCAGGCCATCGCGATTCTGATTACCGGCATTGTCGTGGTCAAAGGGATTTCCGGCGGCATCGAAAAGTTCAACAAAGTGCTCATCCCGGGAATGATCATTCTGCTTATCGTCATGATGATCCGTGCAGTATCGCTGCCCGGTGCGGGCGAAGGGGTTGCGTTTTTCTTGAAACCCGACTTCTCCAAGCTGACGCCGGAGTCGGCGCTTGTCGCTTTGGGACATGCCTTCTTCTCCCTCTCACTCGGGATGGGCATCCTGCTGACGTATGGCGCCTATGTGGACAAGCGCCAGCCACTCGGAACCGCCACGATTGCCATCGGGGCCGGTGACCTGATCTATGCGTTCGTGGCCGGACTGATTATTTTCCCGACGACCGCTTCCTTCGGCATTGAGCCCGACTCCGGGCCAAGCCTGGTGTTCATCGCCCTGCCGGCAGCATTCTCGGCTATGCCTTTCGGCGCGTTCTTCGGCGGGCTGTTCTTTGTGCTGCTGGCAATCGCCGCTTTGACGTCGGCGGTGTCGCTGCTGGAAGTGCCGGTAACATACCTGATGGACCGCTGGAAATGGGGCCGCACGAAATCAGTGGTCGTCATCAGCGTGTTCGTCCTGCTGATTGGCCTTCCATCCGCGCTGTCCTTCGGCATCGTACCGGGTTTGTCGGCAATGGGCAGCAAAAATTTCTTTGACTGGCTCGATTTCATCACATCCAACATTTTGCTGCCGGTCGGCGGGCTGATCACCACCATCTTCGCCGGATACTTCTGGAAGGGAGCTGCCGAAGCGGCCGGCCTCAAATCCGGATGGTTCCGGGTATGGCTGTTCATGCTCCGGTACGTTGCGCCGATTTTGGTGCTACTCGTATTACTGGACACGACCGGCATTCTTAAGCTGAAATAAGCACGAAACAATAAAAAGCAATCTCCGCGGCTGTTCATGACAGCACCTACGGAGATTGCTTTTTTAGCTTAAGCGTCCAGATCTCGCAAGAGAAACTTCCGCCAATCAGCGGTTGTCCTGCGGCCCAAGGTTGGATTCGTTGGTGCAAGCCCCTCGCAAGGCGAGGCGTGGGTATTTTCCTCTCATCCCGATAGCAGTTTCCAAGCCAACTTAGACCAGCTGAAGCACAGTCACCGATTTGGAAGGCAGTTCGATGACCAGGCGCGTGCCGTCCGTTTTGAATGCGTCAAACGGCTTCGGTGCGATCCGGCCGGGCTGCTCAAACGTGTTATGCGCATCCAGCTCCTCCGCGGTCAGCGTCGTTCCGGTCACGGTCAGCGATGCCGCCGAAATGCCGCGCAGGTCGATCGTGACGGTCGATGCGCTCTCGTCGTTCAAATTGCACAGGCTGATATGGATCTTTCCTTCGGCGTCCCGCGAAGCGGTTCCCGTCACTTCCGGAATTGCCCGGCCAAAGGCGCTGTATGTACCGCTCTCCAGATTCAAATCCAGCAGCTCCGCATCCTGATGCACTTTATACATATCGAACACATGGTACGTCGGGGTCAGGGCCGTTTTTTCGCCTTCCGTCAAAATGACCGCCTGCAGCACATTGATCGTCTGGGCGATGTTGGCCATCCGAACCCGGTTGCAGTGCTTATGGAAAATGTTCAGCGTTAATCCCGCCACGAGCGCGTCGCGCAGCGAGTTTTGCTGATACAGGAATCCCGGGTTGGTTCCCGGTTCCACATCATACCAGGTTCCCCATTCGTCGACGATCAGGCCGATCCGTTGATCAGGGTCATATTTGTCCATAATCGTGCTATGCTTGGTGATAAGTTCGTCCATATACAGCGCCTTTTCCAGCGTGGTGAACCATTCTTCGCGGCTGAATCCGGTTGCCGGCCCCTTGTTCCCCCACGTTCCCGGAACGGTATAATAATGCACCGTAATGGAATCCATATATCGTCCGGCTTCGCGCATCAGCACGTCCATCCAGTTGTAATCGTCCGAGTTCGGACCGCATGCGATACGGTGAATCCGGTTGTCCCCGTAATTGCGGACGTACGTCTGGTACCGGCGGTACAAATCCGCATAGTATTCCGGCCGCATGTTCCCGCCGCAACCCCAGTTTTCATTACCTACGCCAAAATAGGTGACCGACCAAGGCTGCTCACGCCCGTTCTCCGCCCGCAGCTCAGCCATCGGCGATACGCCTCCGAAGGTCAGGTACTCCACCCATTCCGACATTTCCTGTACGGTACCGCTTCCAACATTTCCGTTGATATATGGCTCGCAGCCGATTTGGGCACATAATTCCATGAATTCATGCGTACCGAAGTGGTTGTTCTCCACCACGCCGCCCCAGTGGGTGTTGATCATCCGTTTGCGGTTCTCCCGCGGTCCGATGCCGTCCTTCCAGTGATACTCGTCCGCAAAGCAGCCGCCCGGCCAGCGCAGCACCGGTACCCGGATCTGCTTTAGCGCCTCCACGACGTCATTGCGGATGCCGTTTGTGTTCGGAATCGGCGAATCTTCCCCGACCCAGATGCCTTCGTAAATGCACCGCCCCAAATGCTCCGAGAAGTGTCCGTAAATGTTTTTGTTGATTTTGCCCTTAATCGTATCCGCGTTTAATACGCTGCTCATGCAGAAGCCTCCTCTTTCCCGGTTTTCTCCCACACAGTATAGTAGCTTGTGCGATATGCCACAATGATTTATACTGGCCAAAAACTGACCTATCGTGCTTTTTATGGAGGAGTCTTTCATGTTTCATTTAGTCAGCTGCGGCCACAACTTCGTTCACTCGGACGGAATCCGATCGACAGGAACAACGGGGCCGGGAATTACGCCTTCGTCCTCTTTCGAAGCAAGGCGGAAGTCGTGATTGACGGCACTGTCTATAACGTAGACAAGAATGTATACATCCTGATGCAGCCCAGCACCCCGTACATGTACCGGGACTTGGAGAAGCCCTTCGTCAACGACTGGTTCCACTGCGAAGGAACGGATCTTGCCGCATATTTGCAGCAGCTTCAGCTTCCCCTTGACCGCCCGGCGGAGGCGGCCTACCCGACGTCCGTGTCCCGTAGCATCATGGAGCTTCAGACCGTGCACTGGCTGGGCGGGCCGCACCGCCCGCAAATTATCGACCTGGACCTGCGCAGCCTTTTGATGAAGCTTGCGAACTGGCGGCATCTGCCCCCAACACAGGGAAATGCCGGCCGGTATTTGCACCAGCTGTCGGAAATCCGCAGCGAGCTGTACCGTTCGCCGCAGACCTCCTATTCGCTGGACGAGCTGGCCACCAGCGTCAATTTGAGCAAATCTTATTTTCAGCACCTGTATAAGGATTTGTTCGGCTGCTCCGTCTCGTCCGACATGATTAACGGCAGGCTGGAGTACGCGAAATATTTGCTGGATAACAGCTCCCTGTCTGTCGCCAGCATCGCCAAAATGTGCGGGTACGAGAACGAAACACACTTTATGCGGCAGTTCAAAAAATTCGTGTCGGCCACGCCAAGCGGTTATCGAAAAAGAAAGTAGCCCCCTGCTCGGCGCGTTTACTCCCTAAATTCCGTGGGAACAATAGCAGCAACAACACGTAAATGGGGTTGCACAACGAATGAGCCACAATCTATGGAATGCGATCAAAAACAGCGGTGTCGTCTGGAAAATGCCGCTAGCAGCAGCACTATCATGGGAGGCCGCCGAGTGGGCGGGCTCTTCCCATCCCTACCTTGCCCCGCTGACCGCGATCTTGTCCGTCCAGGCTTCCGTCAGCCAATCGATGCAGTTTGCCTGGCAGCGTGTCCTGGGAACGGTTGCCGGCGTCCTGCTGACGCTCTGCGTAACCCCCTGGCTCCCCCTGAACGGGTGGAGCATCGGGCTATGCCTGTTGGTCGCGGTTTTTGCCATCCAGCTTATGAAGCTGGACCACGTAATGGTCACGCAGGTGGCACTGAGCATTTTGCTCGTCCTTTTCTTTCAGGAGAAATTTCCTAGCTATTCGCTTGACCGTATCCGCGATACGATCATCGGCGCCGTGTTAGCGGTGCTGGTGCAGGCGCTGCTGTTCCCGCCGGATTCCATCCAATCCGCCAAGCAAAAAATGACCCGCTTCGCGGATCATTTGGCAAGCCATTTTATCAAAGCCGGGCAATGGGTGGAACATGGCTGCCCTCCAAGTGAAGCGCAAACGCTGAAATGGACGTGGCAGGCCCTTTTTCAGGAGCTGCACCAAGCTACGACCGAACTGGACAAGGCGGCCCAGAGCTTGAAATACCACCCTTTTGCCGCCAAAAAGCGCGATATGCTGAACCGCTTGACCCGGCAGATGGATCAGCTGCGCTCGGGCTACGCCAATCTGTCCGATATGATACGGGTGCTGGGGCAGTGGTCCCGGACCGGCCATTTTACCCAGGAACACCAGCAGCAGTGGGCCGCCCACCTGCAAGAACTCGCCCAGGTGGTCAAGCGATGGCATACGGGTCCCGGCATCCCCGCCGGCAGCCCCGGTGCAGTCAGCTTGAGTCTCCAGGCCCCGGCACACTTGGAACAGGAGCAATATCCGCTAGCACTGTACATGAATGCCGGGCAGCTGCTTCAGGATTTTGGAGGGGAATCCGCGTTCTCCTTGTCCCGCAGCAGTCCGTAGTCCTCCGGCGTATCCACATCCAGGAACAGATCCGGCGATCCGAAAGGAATGCGGATACCCGGCCTGCCGTGACGGATCAACTGTCGAGCTCCCTGGTCCCCCTGCAGCCGGAGCAGCTCCGGAAACATCCGCCGGTGGCAAATGACCGGTGGTCTCGCCAGGCCGCCGAACTCGGCGGCGGCGAAATGAATCTCTTCCCGTTCGGATGCCTGCCCATAACGGCAGAGCAGTGCATTGATCATTGCAGCCGTGACTCCAGGCTGGTCCGCCAGCAGGATCATGACCGATTCGGCCCCTGCGGACATCGCCGCCTTCACCCCGCACCGGATCGAATGCGCCTGTCCAGAATGCGCATCCGGACAACGAACAAGTGTCCATTGCGTTCGGAAGCGATCGCTAGCAAGGGCCGCGTCCATCCAATCGGCTTTAGCGTCAACGGTCACGATCCATACATGTGCCAACCCGGCTTGCAGGGCGGCTAGTAGAGCGTGATTGCCCAGCGCCATTCCTCCCAGTTTCAGACTGAGCTTGTTCGTTCCCATCCGGGTGCTCTGCCCCGCCGCCAAATAGATGCCATGGACGCTATGTCGCTTCATAGGATAGCCGCCTCTTTCGGGAAAATCGGTACACCTGGATTAATTCGGCCACGATGCTGAAGGCGATTTCTTCCGGACCATCGGCTCCGATCGGCAAACCTACGGGAGCGTGCCAATGCTCAGGCAAGGATCCGCCTTCGAGAAGCCGCTGCGTTCTCCGCTTCGAACCCAGGAGTCCGACATAGGCCAGGTTATGGCCGGAGAGGATGCGGATGAGCTCCCGGTCCCTCCGGAAATGATGCGTCATGATGACGGCGTAATCGTTTGGCGTCCACCGGATCCGCCCGGCCATTTCCTCCGGGAAGCCGTCAAGCAGCATATGCACATCCGGAAAATAACTTCGCTCGCACAAGGCGGCCCTCCAATCGGAGACGGTGACCGAAAATCCGGCCGCGGCCGCAAAAGCGGCCAGGGGCCTTGCGTCCAGCCCGGCACCAAATAGGGTAAGCCGGGGTTTGGGGCAATACGTATGTGCAAACACTTCCTCCGCCGCTCCCGGCACAACCTGCATCCCGCTCCGGCGCAGCCTTCCTGCGGCGGCCCAATCCAGCATAGCCTCCGGAAACACCCCCGGCCACTCCCCGAACCGGTGCCTGGAGCCGGCGACAAAGCTGTATCCGTAAGCTGAGGGATCCGAGTCCATTTTCAGAATAAGCATGACTTCGATCTGATCGTCCAAATATTCCTTCAGCGTCAGCAGGTGCCTTCGCAGAGAGCCATCGACGGGGAGAGCCGTGACTTGAATTACTCCACCGCAGCCCGGCCCTTCCCCCCAGGACAGCGGATCGGTAGAATCCAAGTCAAAGACATAGGTCTGCGGCACCCCGGCCGCCAGCAATTCCGGGACACGGGCAGCGATATCCGCTTCCAGACAGCCCGTGCTCAGCACGCCGACCTGCGTACCGTCCTCAAACAGCAGCATAGAAGCGCCCTCTTTGCGGTAGGCGCTGCCCTCCACCCGGGTAATGGTCGCCAGCACGCTGCGTTGTTTGCGCTGCTGAAGAGCTTCCAGAATCCGATGAATGTCTTCCAACCGCACTCCTCCTTTCCCCTTTTAGACGCCTTCGTTTGCCGGGCCGCCTTCCTTTTTCGCTGCCTGGGCCGTCATGATCGCCTTGTGAATTTCCTCATATGACGTGCACCGGCATATGTTCGATTCCAGCCATAACCGAATGGTCTCTGGATCTGCGTCCGAATGCGCGCTCAGCAGCCCGTGACCGTTCACGATAAATCCGGACGTGCAGTAGCCGCATTGGAACGCTTGCTTCAAGACAAACGCTTCCTGTACCGGCGAATTCTTCAGCCCTTCAATGGTGATGATGCGCTGTTCGTCCGCTTCCACGGCGAGCATCAGGCAGGACTTCATCGGCACCCCGTTCAGCAAGACCGTGCAGGCGCCGCAGTCCCCGTTCTCGCAGCCGGGCTTGCATCCGGTAAGCCCAAGGTGGTCGCGAAGGGCGTACAGCAGCGTCTCCGCCGCCCGAACCCAGAGCCACCTCTGCTCTCCGTTGACCTCCATCTCCAGCGGGTATATCGCATTCGAGTTCGAGCTTGCGTTTCCCAGAACGTTCACCTTCCTTCCAAGGCATTGACGGCATCTTTGACCGTTTGCTCGAATAAAAAGAGCCGGTAATCGGCCTTGCCTTCCGTATTCGTCAGCGGCGGTGCCGGGAGATGTCCGGCTACCTGTCGTGCCCGCTCCTCTGCCGAAAGCCCCGGGGTGTTCAGCACCTGCTCGATGGCGGCCGAACGGAACGGAAATCCGCAGATCCCGCTGAATGCCGCGTGGATGCGGCTTCCCTTCTTCAAAGCAACCAAGGTAACCAAGGGATAACCGACATGACCGATCTGCCGCTTCTTCACATGGACGGACGGAAGAGATACGAATTCACGGTCCGTCACCGTCTGCAGCAGAAATTCACCGGGTTCCAGCCGGATCTGCCCGTGAAAGACTTCGTGAATCGCGGCCTCTCTGATTCCGCCTTTCCCTGCGATGACCAGGCGGCTGTCGGCAACAAGCAGCGGAAGAACCGCCTCTCTATAGCGGATTCGGCCGCAAAGATTGCCGCCGAGCGTAATTTTGTTGCGGGACGTCTGGTCGGCGACGCCCTGGGCCGCCCTCCCGAGCAGCGGGAAGAGGTTTGCTCCGGTTACGGCGGACAACGTGACGCAGCCCCCGATGATCAGGTCATTTCCGCGGAATTCCATGACATTGCATTCGGGGATCGCTTTTAAATCGACGACCGCTCCCGGCCGAACGCGATTCAACCTGGCCATCGTAATGATCTCCGTCCCTCCGGACCAATACATCGGGTGCTTGCCCTGGGTTTGCAGCGCCTGGAAGGCGTCGACCGCCTCCTTCACCGAAGACGGCCGGTAATATTCAAAGTCAAAGGGTATCATGGACCCTCCTCCAGATCCGTTCCGGGGTAAGCGGAAGCTCGTTCAGGCTCCGGCCAACGGCGTTCGACAAGGCATTCGCCAGAGCGGCCGGCATGCCAATGATTCCGTGCTCGCCGATGCCCCGCAACCCGAAGGGAGCTTCCACGTTCGGCGTTTCGACGAAATCGACGAAATACGCCGGCTGTTCTCCGTAACGCATCATCTTATATGTCCGGAACTGCGAATTGAGCACCCGGGCCTCTTCATTGAACTCAAAGGCCTCCCTGCTGGCCAGGCCCAATCCCATGCTCATACCTCCGGTAATTTGGCCGCGCGCTAAAACCGGGTTGATGACCCTGCCTGCATCAATAACGGTTGCCGCCTGCAGGATCCGGTAGCTAAAATCCCTCGTATCCAGCTCCACTTCCACCATCTGCGCGCCGACCGTCCACTCCGGACCCGGTTTCCCTTTGCCGGTCTTCGGGTCCAGCTCCTTAATATCCCGCATCGCGTAGCTGCCGCGGCCGATAACTTGGCTTCCGATCGTTTTCCCGTCCGGAAGCGTATAACCAAGGGCAATTTTGGCGATATCGATGCCAGCCCCCGGGTCTCGCTTGCGGTAAACTCTTCCGCCTCCGACTTCGAGCTCGGCCGGCGGGAGCTGAAGCACCCGGGAAGCCGTGTTCTTCAGCTGGACGATGGCATCGTCCGCCGCCGCCAGGATCGCATTGCCGACAAGAAAGGTGCTGCGGCTCGCGACGGTTTTCCAGAGCTGCGGCTCGGTCTCCGTATTAACGTCGGTACTGATCGAGACTTTGTGCACATCCATTCGGAGCCGTTCAGCCACCATTTGGGTGAGGGACGTCCGCGTGCCCTGCCCGATCTCCACCGCGCCGCAGAGCAAATTCACGCTGCCGTCCGCATGGAACAAGATGACCGCACCCGCACCGGCATTGGCGGGGGTATTGGAGTTTTTCCAAAAACAGCTTACGCCCCTGGCTCTGACAAGGCGGCCTTTCGCTTCAATCAAGGGCTGCTCATCCCACCGGATCATATCCTTCAGATTGGCGATGCACATCGGGAGATTGCCTACCGTACTCCGGTCCAGCAGCGTTTGCGTCGGCGTCGTGTCCCCGGGCACAATGGCATTCAGAAAGCGGAACTCCAGGGGATCCATGTTCAAGCGTGCGGCCATGACATCCATTGTCCGCTCTATGGCAAACGTCAGCTCGGGATGTCCGAACCCGCGAAACGAAGTGGAATACGGGTGGTTCGTATACATGCAGAGCGAATCGCACTGCAGATTGTCGATCCGGTATGGCCCCGAGCAGTCGCTGGCTCCCGCCTTGCTCATGATCGGTCCCCGGTCCGAGTAGGCTCCCCCGTCAAACCAGTGCGTAATTTCCGCGGCGGCGATTTTTCCATCGGCGGTACAGCCCAGCCTCACTCTCGACTCAAGTCCGATATGCACGGGGGAAGTAACCATATCATGCTCCCTGGAATTGACCAGCTTGACCGCTTTTCCCCCTACGGCATTTGCGGCCAGAAAAGCGAGAAATTCCAGCTGAACGGCCGCTTTCCCGCCAAACCCTCCGCCAACAAGCGGGGTGTGAACGATGACATTCTGCAGTGGGATGTTAAAGTATCTGTTGATTTGACTGCGAATGATGTAGGGGGACTGTGAGGCGGAATGAATGACGGCTTTGCCGTCCGGCAGCAGCTCTGCGGTACTGCACCGCGGCTCCATCGCGGCATGGTCGGATTGCGGCATGGTCACCCGGACCTCGACCGTGTGTATGCTGCGGCTCCATCCTTCCTCCATGTTCCCTTTGCGGATCCGGTTGCGGCTCGCAACATTGGTGCCGGGTTCCGGATACACCTCCTCATAATGCTTATACTCGGCCAGACGTTCATGAATGAGCGGGGCGCCCGGCTGATAGGCTTCCAGCGGGGACCGAACAAGCGGCAGCGGCTCGTATTCCACGCGGACCTGCAGCGCAGCCATCTCGGCGATATATTCCGCATCCGCCACGACGACCGCAACAGGTTCGCCGTAATATCTCACCTTGCCCATAGCCAGCGGCGGCCGATCCTCGAGCGGTGAGCCGGTCAGCACCGGGAAATCCTTCCCCGTGATGACGGCACGAACGCCCGGAATGCCCCGGGCCGACGAGGTATCGATCGACAGAATACGGGCATGGGCATGCGGACTGACAGCCAAGGCGGCGTGCAGCAGGCCCGGCTTCGAATCATCTCCCGTGTAACGGGCCGTTCCGGTCACTTTCTGCCAGGATTCCTTTCTCAGGACATCTCTTCCGATTGACGAGGCGATTGCGGCTCCCTCCTTTCATCCAGATGGTTGTGATAGATGCACACACTTCCATAGCTTATTTATATGGGGATACATTGTCCCTATATCCGTGTTTCGCAGCACAACTTCCAACAAAAAAACGCTGCCCCGCGGACATGCTTCTTGTCCGTCGGGCAGCGGGTCAACCTCATTCGTGGATACCATTGCTGGGTTCCAAGCTCAGAACTCCTCACTCAGAGCGTCCCTAACCGCTCCAAGGCTTTCCTCTCACCGGTTAACGGCCAAGCGAGGACTCACCGTGCCGTGCAGCCGCAGCTCCGCCATATTGCCAACAACATGGGTTACTTTGCCGAGGGTTAAGCAGAGGGGGTCGAACTATGACTTACTCGGGGAGAGTTCCGCAAAGAAGCAGCAAGGATGTTTACGTACGGTACATACATGATGGTATATGGATAATCTTCGTTTTTTAAGATGGACGCAAAGGTGACCTGCGCGTGGTCACTTAAAGGAGGATGCAGAATGAGTAACGAACGGATAGTAGAGCTTCGAAGCGCCTTGCAGCGCACGACGATCCTTTTTCAAACAGGTGGAAGCAGGCCTAGCCCCACCGGTGGAGCAGTGCTGGATCGGACAAGTCAACCTGGCACTGCCCGATGAGGAACTGCCTGTCGATGCGGACGGAGTGGCAATGGCTCCTATCCTTCAGCTATATCTGCCCGCGCTGCCCTATGTTCCGGACGAATTGTAGGGAACCGAACTGCTGACCGTATTTTTGTCACCTAACGTCCTGGATCATGAGAACATGAGTGAATATATGTGCATCCGAGAGTACGTTGATACCGGGAATTTGGTCTTGCAAAACTTCGGGCCTGCCTTTATGTCGATCAAACCCTTCCCCTTGTTCCCGGAGCTTCGTCAAGATGACCTCCCGCAATGGGACAGCGGTGATATGCCCGAAGCATACAGACAGGAGATCCTCCGCCTGGAAGAGCTGGGAGGGCTGAATTATTTCGAGGATATTGCCGGGGAAATATATCGTGTTCACAAGCTTGGCGGATATGCCGCCTTCACCCAGCCTGGAATCGATTTTGGAGATGGATACGTTTTTGTCCTCCAAATCGCCTCAGACGCCAAAGCCGGACTCAACATTGTGCATGACGGAAATTTTTATTTTGCCAAGCATAAAAAGGACGGCACCTGGCGCGGCTACTTTGATTTTTACTGATAGATTTAGGGAGGTGATACTTGATGGACATGCTGGACCAAGCTATGGCTGTCTTTCTAAAATGGCAGGATCAATATTAATGAGGCATATGGACTTTTCAAAGAGCAAACATCCGCCCGTTGGCGGAGTTCTGTGACAGTAATTGACGAGCAAACCTTCAAGAAATGAGTCTCGCAATTAAAAATGCGATTCCGGCAGCCGCTCCGCCTACAATGGTTGTTTGCCAGGCGCTCCGGAACGGACGGGTTCCGGTGAACCTTCCTTTAACGTAGCCAAACACGAATAAGGCAATCAGCGTGACGATCACCGAAACGGATAAAGCTGTGCCCGGATGCCTGATCAGCATATAAGGGGACAGCGGAATCACCCCCCCTATAATGTAAGACAGTCCGATCGTTAGCGAGCTGTTGCGCGCCCTTTTAGGCTCGGGTTCTTCAAGCCCCAGCTCATATTTCATCATAAATTGAACCCAGCGGTCCGAGTCCTGGCAGATGGCATCAACCGCCGAATCCACGATTTCTTCGGGAAAATGCCACTCTCTCAGGATATCGGCCACTTCCTCCCTTTCCTGATCTGGTATTTCCCTGATTTCCTCCTGCTCCCGCACGAGTTCGGATGCATAATGCTCCCGGTCTGTCCGGGCGGCAAGATATCCGCCGAGCCCCATCGCGATGGCACCTGCAGCGATTTCAGCCATTCCCGCCACAACGACCAGGCTCGTATTCGGTACTGTCCCGGACAAGCCGGCGGCAAGGGCAAACGGAACCGTTAAACCATCCGACATTCCGATCACGATATCCCTAATCAAAACCGGTGCGTTAAAATGCTTTTCCTCATGCCTTTCCACAGTCATCATTCCCCCACCCTGCGAGCAGCTTGTGCGCTTGATTCCCTTAATATGGGTGGTTTCCGTTAAAATATACCTGAATAAGCCTGACGATCTGTGCTTTATTCGGGGGATATCAGCAAAAACTCCCGGCGTCATAGAACCGGCCGAGAGTTTGTTGCCGCTGTGAAGTGTTCTTTGTGATTCTCTGGAATCTGTAATCTGGAAGCAGCTTTCAGAACGCTCCGATCTGAATAGTATGCCCTGGCAAAACCTTGCCTCGCTAAGTCCAATAACGGCGGGAGACGCAGTGCTCGTCAGCAAGCTTATATCCTTCCAGCGAAATCAGCTCCACCGAGCTGGCCGAGTCGGGCGAGTGGATCATGTGCCCGTCCCCGGCGTAAATGCCGACATGGTGAACGCGCCCCTGGCCCTGCTCATGGGCAAAGAACAGCAGGTCCCCCGGCTGCAGCTCCTCCGGCGGGATGCCGGCTCCATGCAGCGCCTGGACGGAAGCGTCCCTTGGGATGACGATGCCGCAGGCGAGATGCATGGAGTGGGCAAACCCGGAGCAGTCGTAGCCCCAGGCGGACATGCCTCCCCACAGGTAATGCAGCCCCAAGAAGCGCTTGGCCTGCGCCACGATCACCTGGCCCTTATTTCGCCCCCCCACATCATCCGCAGGGGAGCCTCCGTCTCCAGCCGCCACCTGCACATCTGCCCGTTTCATCCGGGCAAGACCGTGCGGCGTCTGCACGATGACAGATTCAGCCCCAAGCACCGTTCCCTGCTCCTCCTCGGTCGCGAGCGGCAGCCGTGTCAGGAAACTGATGCGCATCTTCCCGGAATAGGACAAGAACTCCAAATCCGTCGTGGAAGCCGTAACGATCGCATTTGGAACCGCGGCGCCGTCGGAGGCGCCGCCTTCTTGGCCTGACAGGCGATGAGCTTCCTGAGCGCTTATTGGGAGTAACTGCTCCGTCGGAATCCATCCGGGGTACCCATTCTCATCCTTGGGTGACGACTGGCTCGGGATGGCGATCCGGCTCCAGCCGTCCTGCTCTTCATAAGTGAGGACCGGCGTGCCATACAACGCTTGAGTCTGCACGCGGTTGGCCTCGCACAGGTCGAGCTTATCCGGTACCGTCATGGCGCCTAACCAAGCTTCGATGCCCTGCTCCCACCGCTCTCCCGGACCGGTTCTCTTCTGCGTCAAAAAGCCCGAATCGGTTTGCTTCTTCACAGAATTTCCCGAATCAGATTTATCCTCTCCTCGCTCTCCCGGGCCTGACCCGGGTCTGCCGAGGGCGAACCCGGCCAGCGCCGGCGCGTCCAGCGACCGCGGCGAGGACGGGCTGGTCCAGACGGTGGCCACGGGAACGCTGACTACCCGCCAAGCGGGGTATACAGCCTGATCTTCTCGATCCACCATCACCATACCCCCACTTCGTCCGTCGTGCGCACGTCGGTTATGCCCAGACCCGGCGCGTCCGAGAAGCTCATCACCCGGCCGTCGTACATGACGCCGCCGACGACGTCATCCTGGTGCAGCATCAGCGGCGCGTCGAAGTCGTAGCGGGTGACGTTCTTTTTGCTGGCGGCGAAGTGGGCGGCGGCGGTCACCGCCAGGCGGGATTCGATCATGCTGCCCACCATGCATTCGACGCCGTACTCCTCGGCCAGCTGGTTGATCAGCTGCGCCTTGTAAATTCCGCCCGCCTTCATCAGCTTAATGTTGATCAGGTCGGCCGCATGCCGCTGCAGCACCTCCAGCGCCTGCACCGGAGAAAAGACGCTTTCGTCGGCCATGATCAAGGTATCCACCGCGGCGGTCACCTGCTGCAACCCGTAAATATCCCCGGCCCGGACCGGCTGCTCCACCAGCTCGATGTTCAGACCCATGTCCTCCATCTTCCGGATGGAGCGGATCGCCTCCTTCGCCTGCCAGCCCTGGTTGGCGTCCAGCCGGATCTTGACATCGCTGCCGATGCGCTGCCGGATTTCCCGGATGCGGCGGATGTCATGCTCGATGTCATCCTTGCCGACCTTGATCTTCAGCACGGTAAATCCCGCCTGAACGTATTGAGCCGCGTCCTCGCCCATTTCCTCCGGCGAGTTGACGCTGACCGTAAAATCCGTTTCGATCCGGTCGCGGTACCCACCGAGGAACTGGTACAGCGGCATCCCCCCGTGCTGGGCCACTAGGTCGTACACGGCCATGTCCACTGCCGCCTTGGCACTGGTGCAGCCTATCATGGCCTGATGGACCGACTGAAGGATCTGCTCGTAGGCGAGCAGGTTTTGGCCGATCAGGAGCGGCTTGAAGGTATGCTCAATGGAGGATTGGATCGCCTCAAGGCTGTCGCCCGTGATGACGACGGTCGCCGGCGCTTCGCCCCAGCCTACTTTCCCGTCGTCCGCCGTCATTTTCACCACGATGGATTCGGCCTGATGAACTGTGCGCAGCGCCGTCTTGAACGGTTTGGTCAGCGGCGTGTACTTGCGCAGCACTTCGATATCATGTATTCGCATTGCCGGTTGCCTCCTCTATATAATGGCTGACTCCAGCGCTTCCACCTTTTTGTCAACCGTGCTCAACTCAGCTTCCATCCCGTGCGGAACCGCAACGTTGGGCGAGCCGTGCCCGATCCCGAATCCCATCAGGGAAGGTCTGCCCGCTTCGGTCACGTAATGCCGGATGACCTCCTCCAGGCTGAAGGAGACCGGGCGCTTGACCGGCTCGCAATCGCGGAAGTCGCCCACCAGGATCCCGGCCGCCTGCTCCAGCTTACCCGCCATCCGCAGCTGATTCAGCATGCGGTCGATCCGGTACGGCTCCTCCCCGATATCCTCGATAAACAGGAGGCAGCCCTCGGTATCGATCTCAAACGGTGTTCCGAGCGTACTCGTCAGCAAGGTCAGATTACCACCCACGAGCGGGCCTTTGGCCTTGCCCTCTACCAAGGTATGCAGCGGAGTAATGTCCTCGGTATAACGGAACGGCTCGGGCTGGACCAGCTGAGCGAAGCTCTGCCGGGTCAACGGATGCACTTCCTTCTCCCCAAGGCAGATCATCATCGGCCCATGCACTGTGATCAATCCGGTTTGCTTCCAGATGGCGGCATGCAGGAAGGTGATATCACTGTAACCCCACAAAATCTTGGGATGCCGGCGAATCTGATCGTAATCGAGCTTCTCCGCAATCCTGGCGGTGCCATACCCACCCCGGGCGCAAACGATGGCCTGGATGCCGGGATCCGCAAACATGGCGTTCAGCTCGGCGGCACGCTCTGCATCGGTTCCGGCGAGGTAGCCGTGGCCGCGGTTCAGCGAATCGCCAAACCGGACCTTCAGGCCAAGCTCTTCAAACACTTCGGCTGACCGGCGGATCGCCTCCGCATCCCCGCGGCTGGCCGGGGCGGTAATGCCCACCGTGTCCCCCGGCTTCAACCGGGACGGCCGGATCGGTCTTCTCCCGGCACCAGCCTTCAGCGCCTCGGCGCCCGACCCCGCACGCATGAACGGCTTCAGCTCTCTCATTTCAGATCAGCCCACTTGAAGTCCATGTAGCCGTATGGATGGCGGACCACATCGACGAGCTTGTCGCTTTGCAGGAAGGCTGAATCGTAGAAGTACATCGGCATGATCGGAGCTTCGTCCATCAGGATTTTTTCGGCCTGGTGCATCAGGTCAAAGCGCTTCGCATCGTCCGTCTCTTGGTAAGCGGACTGAATCAGCTTGTCGTACTCGGCGTTGCTCCAGCCCGTACGGTTGTTCGGACTTTTGCTCTGGAAAATGTCCAGGAAGTTGATCGGATCGGCGAAATCCGGAAGCCAGGACGACCGGGAAAACTGCAGCTGAAGCTGCTTCTGCTCCGCGGTGAGGACTTTGCCTTCTTTGCCCGCGAGCTTGACGTCGACGCCCAGGTTGTCCTTGAACATCGCTTGCAGCGTTTCGGCGATTTTCTGATGCAGATCATTCGTATTGTAGGTCAGCGTCACTTCCGGCAGCGTGCTGTATCCCGCTTCCTTCATACCTTCCGCAAGAAGGCTCTTGGCCTGCGCCGCGTCAAACGTAATCAGGTCGCCGCCCACCTCGCGGAAATCGCGTCCGTCCGGCTCCTTGAGTCCATAGGATACGAGACCGCCGGCCGGTTTTTGCTTCTGCTTGACCACCAAGTCCACGATCTTCTGGCGGTCCACTGCTAGTGCGAAAGCTTTGCGGATTTTGGCGTTGTCAAACGGCTTCATGGTCGTGTTGAACCGGTAAAAATACGTGCCGGCCGAATCCTGAACGTTCACCTTGCCCTCCGAAAACAGCTGGTCGCTCATATCGGCGGGGACGCCGGCAATATGCAGCTCACCGCTTTGGTACAGCTGATATTCCGTGTTGGAATCGTTGATCATTTTGAACGTGACGCCGTCCAGCTTTACGTTCGCCGCGTCCCAATACTTATCGTTCTTCACCATTTTCAGTTCGGAATCGTGATTCCACTGGGAGATGCGGAACGGGCCGTTGCTAACGAACGTATCGGCTTCCGCCGTCCAGTTCGGATTGGACTCTACGGTCTTTTGCGGCACCGGGAAAAAGGCCGGATTCGCCAGCATGCTCAGCAGCCAGGGGGCCGGCTGGGCCAGCGTCACTTCCAGTGTTTTGTCGTCTGTGGCTTTGACCTGCACGTCATCGGCCGTCCCTTTGTCCGAGTTGAAGGCCTCCGCTCCTTTGAACACATAGGCCAACGTCGCGGCCGAAGAGGCCGTTTTCGGATCGAGCATTCTTTTCCAGGCAAACTCGAAATCGCTCGCCTTTAACGGCTCGCCATTGCTCCACTGCACGCCGTCGCGCAGCGTAAACGTGTACTTGAGTCCGTCATCCGACACCTTCCACTCGGACGCCATGGCCGGCTCCGGAGACTGGTCCTTGCCAAGCCGTGTCATTCCCTCCATCGCATTGTTCAAAATGTCATAGGAGACCTGATCGAAGCCGATCGGCGGATCGAGTGAAGTGGGCTCGCGGACGTTGTTGTACAGGAGAACTTTACTTCCGGTATCTCCTCCGCCGCTTGCTCCCTCGGTTCCGCCTCCGCATGCGGCCAGCAGCAGGCTGAGCAGCATGCACGTCAGCAGCGCCAGCATAAACCTTCTCTTCATAGCTTTGTTCACGACAGCCTTTTCCATGAGACCCTCTCCCTTAATCACGAATTGGTTGGTTGCGACAAATACAAGCTATTCCGTTATTCATGAGCTTGCGCTAATCAAGATGCTGATCTATGGTGAAGTCCCAGGGTCTGCAGAGCAAACCTGACGAAGGAACCTATCCCGCACAATGATATCACCATGCTTCCCGCACACCTTATCCCTGGCTGGCTGATGCGGTTTCGACCTCCGCCGGCCCTGAAGGCGGCATTCTCCTGGCCCGGGCATCCTGCAGCCAGCAAGCCACGGTGTGCTCCCCGTCCAGCTCCACGTTGTCCGGCGGGAACAGGCCGCATACCTCCATCGCGCGGGGGCACCGGGCGGCGAATGCGCAGCCCTTCGGAGGCGCGAACAGGTCCGGCGGCGTGCCCGGGATCGCCTCGAGCTTCGCCCCTTTCGGCCGGTCCAGGCGCGGGATGGAATCGAGCAGCCCCCGCGTATACGGATGCTGCGGATTCCAGAACAGCTCCTTGACCGGCGCGGATTCCACGACCTGCCCCGCATACATGACATTGACGCGGTCAGCGATGCTGGCCACGACACCGAGGTCGTGCGTAATCATGATCAGCGAAGCCTGGGTCGTGCGCTGCAGCATGCGGAACAGATCCAGAATTTGCGCCTGGATCGTGACGTCCAGCGCGGTCGTCGGTTCGTCCGCGATCAGGACAGCGGGACTGCAGATCGCCGCCATCGCGATCATGATCCGCTGCCTCATGCCTCCGCTGAATTGGTGCAAATGCTGCTTCAGCCGAAGCTCCGGATCACGGATGCCCACGAACTGCAGCATCTCGACCGCCCGCTTCCTCGCCTCCGTCCGGGACAGCCGCTGGTGGCGGATAACGCCTTCCATCAGCTGCTCCCCGATCGTCATCGTCGGGTTCAGCGCGGTCATCGCGTCCTGAAAGATGATCGCAATGTCCGAGCCGCGCAGTTCGCGCATCTGCTTTTCGCTTAAACGCGTCAGCTCGCGCCCGTTAAACCGGATGCTGCCATCAGTGATCCGTGAATTGTTCTTGGGCAAGAGGCGCATGATGCTGCGGGCGGTGACGCTTTTGCCGCAGCCGGATTCGCCGACGATCGCCAGCGTCTCTCCCCGGTGCAGACGGAGGCTCACGCCCCTGACGGCTTTCACCTCCCCGCCGTAGGTAGAGAACGAAACATGCAAATTGTCCACTTCAAGCAGCGCGTCGCTTTTCATCTTCCATTACCTCCTTTGCTTCGGATTAAAAGCGTTCAAAAGTCCGTCCCCCAGCAGGTTGAAGGCGAGCATCGTCACCGAAATGAAAAAGGCCGGGAAGAACAGCCGCCACCAGTTGCCGGACAGAATGGTCGGCAGGGCATCGTTCGCCATCGTTCCCCAGCTCGCCAGCGGCGGCTGGATGCCGAGACCAAGGAAGCTGAGAAAGGCTTCGGCGAAAATGGCCGACGGCACGGAAAACGTCACCTGCACGATAATGACCCCGACGGCGTTGGGAAGCATATGCCTGCGGATGATGTACCACGACCCGGCTCCCAAGGTCCGGGCGGCCAAGACGTACTCCGACGATTTCAGCTGAAGCACCTGCCCGCGGACAATCCGCGCCATCCCGATCCACCCCGTCGCCGTCAAAGCCAATATAATGGTCAGCAGCCCGGGGCCCATCACGACCATGAGCAGAATGACCACAAGCAAATAAGGAATGCCGTACAGCATATCGACGAAACGCATCATCGCGTTATCGACGCGTCCGCCGAAATATCCAGCGATGCCGCCGTAAATGATACCGATGAAAAAATCGATCAAAGCGGCGGCCAAACCGACCGTAAGCGAGATGCGCGAACCGTACAAAATCCGGGCGAAGACATCCCGCCCCAGGTCATCCGTTCCGAACCAGTGGCCGCCGGACGGAGGCTGGTTCGCGCTGAGCAGATTCTGGCCGGAATAGCTCTGATCCGTTACAAGCGGGCCAAACACGGCCAGCAGCGCCAGCAGCACAATCAGCACGAGCCCGCAGCAGGCCAGCTTGTTGCGGAGCAGGCTGCGGACGGCCTGCTGCCATAACGACTGGCGCGGCCGGACGATCCGCTCCTGTTCTCCGGCGGTTCTGTACATCGGGGTAAACAAATGGTCCGGTACCTGCATGCGTCAGGCCCCCTTTCTGTGCAGCTTGATGCGGGGATCGATGAACCCGTACACGATATCCACGATAAACATCATGAAGATGAGGAGCGCGCTGTAAAAGACCGTCGTGCCCATAATGACGGCGTAATCCCGGTTGTTGATGCCGTCCACGAAGTATTTCCCCATGCCGGGGATCGCGAAGATTTTCTCGATGACGAAGCTTCCCGTCAGCACGTTGGCCAGCAGCGCGCCGAGCAGCGTCACCACGGGCAGCACCGCATTGCGCAGCGCATGCTTGACGATCATCCTCGCCGGCGACAGCCCTTTCGAGCGTGCCGTCTCCATGTAGTCCTGGGTTAGCACCTCAATCAGATTGGCCCGGGTGAGGCGTGCAATCGTCGCGATGGGGCCGACCGACAGAGCGAAGGCCGGAAGAACCACATGCTTCCACGTTCCCCATGAAGCGACCGGCAGCAGTCCCCATTTGACGGCGACGTATTTGATCAGGAGCGGAGCGATAACGAAGCTCGGCACCGCGATGCCGATGACGGCCAGCACCATGGCAATATAGTCGATGATGCCGTTCTGCTTCAGGGCGGCCACCGTACCGAGTGCAATGCCGGCTGCAATAGCCAGCAGAATGGCCGCTGCGCCAAGCTGGAAGGATACCGGGAAGCCGCGGTCGATCATCGTGTTCACCGTTGTCGGGTAATGGGATATCGATGGCCCGAGATCGAAGGTCAGCAGCGACTTGAGATACAGCAAATACTGGACGCCCAGCGGCTTGTCCAGATGGTAGAACGACATCATGTTCTGCACGACCGCGGCGCTCGCTTCCTTCCCATCGCGGTCAAAAGGAGAGCCGGGAATCGAATGCATCAGGAAAAAGGTGACCGTGACGATCAGCCACAGCGTGACCAGCATGGATAAGAAACGCTTCAAAATGTATTGCGCCATAAATCTCACCCTCTCATACTCGGCATATGGTGCATTCTTTTGGACACTTCTTCCTCGAATAAACGTGGCAGCAAATTTCCGGAAAACAGGCAGCCTCCCGTCAGCAGAAGGATGTTCGCATGGCCAGTTCCGTCATGACCAGCATAGCCTGGTACGCTTCAAGAATATCTTTGGCCTGGAACGACACGACAGGCGATCCCTGTTCGATCGTGGTGCCCGGCATCAAATGGGCCCATTCCGCCTGCCCGTAATTCGCGAACTCGATCGTAAGTTGCGGGCGTTCCGGGGGAACAAGCGGCTTGACGCGGTCGCGTCCGGCAATGGCTTCGGCCATCTTCTGCCGGAGCAGCCGTCCGCTCTTCTCCGGAGACAGGCACAGCGCCGACGTGCGGGAAATACGCTCCTTGACGATCGCCGTCGTCACGCCGGGCAGCAGACTTTCGGCCTCGATGGCCGTTTCATCGTCCCCGGCCACCATCAGAATCGGCACGCCGTAATATCCCGCCACGTATGCGTTAAATCCCAATTCACCGACGGAGACATCGTTGATATACATGTTCCGGACGCCGAAAATCATCGTATGGCTGAGGACGCCCTTTCGGGCCGCCATCGCATGATAGCCGAGAAAGACAGCTCCAGCAAAGCTTCCATCGAGCCCCTGCACCATCGAGAACGGTTTGACGTCGCCGGAAATCAGTTTGCTGTCCGGGTGGAGATTTTCGATGATCAGGTTGTTCATTTTGGAGTGGCTGTCGTTGACGATCACCTCGCTGAAGCCTTCTTCAAAAGCGGTTTCGATGACGTGATTCGCCTCAGCCGTCATGATATGCTGGCCCCGGGTATAGTTGTAGCGGCTGGAATCGACGAATGTCGCGTCCACCAGGCCGGTAATGCCCTCCATATCAATGGATATGTACAATTTCATGCTCAAGTCCCTCCGATTTGCGATATTTGGGTATAAGAAAAACGTCTATCGACGTACCTTCAAAGAAGACAGACCGCGTTTAAAGGTAATTTTTCTTGCAATATCAGGAAGCTATGGCTCTGGAGTTTATACTTTCTGATATTATAAAAAAAACCCGGCAAACGTCATATGCCTGCGCTGCCCGGGCGTGCATATGTCATTTGCTGGGTTTTATTTACGCGTATGTCGCCATACTGATAAACAAAGCAGCGGTATGCATTTGGTGGATCACGAAAAAACGGCTTTAAACGGTGCCGTATGATGGCTGCTCATGAATCATGCGATAGTTTCCCGCGACGAAAGCGCCGATTTGTACTTTTTCTGCGCATCCTTGAACGCCACGATGATCGCCTTCTGCGAAGAGCCGTAATACCTTGTCCGGATCTCTTCCGCCACCGGCTCTAGGGAGAGCATGCTCTTCCCGAGAAAGATGGAGCGCACAAATTGCGATGTGAGAGGAATCGTGGAAGAACAAGCGGCATCCACGATTTTGTGGCTGACGGTGTCCACGACCAGTCCGATAAAAAAAGCGCTGTACTGCTGGGTAATCGGATTATTCACCGAGGTCTGTGCGTCGCCGACGATGTAGATCGTGTCTTTGTCGTACAATTCCGCATCCCCTGTCTCCTCGCTTCTCCTGATGAACCCATAGGGATGTTCGATGGGCGGCATCGGACGACCTATAAGCCGAAAGGACAAGCCTATTTGTTATTTATTCTAACAAGGGGTCTGCGATTTTGTAAATACAAAGTTCATGCAAGCGCTTAATATTTTTCTTCACGTTAGAAAACATAACATAAACTAACCCTTCATATCTCCGGACTCTGACGCACTGGTCTTCCCGGCTCGGTTCGTGCCCAGCAGCCAAGGCCAGGAACGTCTCGTCAAATGCACCGATAACCCGAACAACAGCAGCGCATCCACCGCATGAAGCGCACGCAGCGAACCCGTCACATTTTGAATGGTGATGTGCTGCATCGCAGTCAAGGCGAACAGTGCGAGCGGCCACCATCTTAGACTGCCCCGGATTGGTCCTGCAAAAGACAGCAGAAACATCACGACCGGGACGAACTCGAAGACGTTCGCGAAGACACGATGCAGCCGCAAATCGTCGGGATCCACCAAAATGCCGAGGCCGGCGAAAAACACCTGCAGAACAATGCACACGAGATAACCTGCGGCCAACAATCCGTAGATCCACCTCACGGTTCGTGTACGGATTGACACTGGCGCACCTCCCGTAGCCCCTGAGCTGAACTTTCGCCCAGGCTTCGATTCAGAGCCGATTCCTATTGCTTTATTTTTCCCCTGCTTTTCGTTACTGCTGCCCATGTTTAACGCTCCCTTCCGTTATTTAGTGTTGGGCCGTGCTTTGCCCCGCTTAGCTCCCCACGGTTTGAAGACCGAAATGACAAATACCCCTGCCAGCGAAACGATCTGGAGAATGATCCCGACCCACAGTTGTACATTGTTCACCGTGAATTCCGAGCTGAGGACGCCCTGCACCCCCGGCACAGAAACGTAATGGACCGCTTGCAGCGTCCAGTAATACATGCCGACGGGTCCGAGGATGACCAGTAGCAGCGTCAGGATTTCCTTGACGATGATCCAGTAATATTCGAACAATCCCCATGGCGTCCACACCGACAGTAGGATGCCGGTCACCAGCGTTGCGATCGTGGACACGCGGACCGTCTTTTCGGACAGCATGTGCATGATGATGTAACAGGCGCGAAATACGCCTTCATCTTCCGTGACGGCTGCCGTGATACTCAGAAACAGGAAAATGACAGCCGTGCCCAGCATGATTGCCGAGAACAGCAAATGGAGGATCAGCAGCCATTTCCGCTGCTTCACCGTCATTTTTTTCATCCGATTCACCTCCTTCTTCAGCATAAAGCCCGTTTCTAAACCGGCTCTAAAACGAATCTTAAAAAAGTATAAAAAACACGCTCCGGCCTCAAAGCGACAGAACCGCAAAAAGACCTTTACCGACAGTAAAGGCCTACCCAAACGCTCCATGATGACCGCGTCTTCATCTATACATTAAAGCGGTAACCTACACCCCAAATCGTCTCGATATACTGCGGCTTGGAGGGGTTCGCTTCGATTTTCTCCCTTAATTTGCTGATATACACCGTGACGGTCGCGTTATCCCCCAAAGAATCCAGCCCCCAGATCCGTTCGAACAGCTCGTCTTTGCTGAACACCCGGTTCGGATGCGTGCACATGAACAGCAGCAGGTCATACTCTTTGGAGGTCAGGAGCACCTCCTGTTCATTCACGAACACTTTGCGGGACAGTTGGTCAATGCGGATTCCCCGCAGGCGCAGCTCGCTTTTCGGCTCTCTCCGGTGATCCGACGTTAACCGGTCATAGCGGGACAAATGCGCTTTAACGCGCGCCACAAGCTCGCCGACGCTGAAGGGCTTGGTGATATAATCGTCCGCGCCGAGGCCGAGTCCCCGGATTTTATCGATGTCCTCCTTGCGGGCGGTCACCATCAGGATCGGAATGTTCCTTGCTTCGCGGACCTGGCGGCAGATTTCGAATCCGTCCACTTTCGGCAGCATCAGATCGAGGATGATCAAATCGTACTCCTCTTCCAGCGCCATCTTCATGCCGGTATCCCCGCTTACCGCGATGTCGACGGCATAGCCGCCCGCCTCCAAGTAATCCTTTTCCACTTCCGCAATGACCTGTTCATCTTCAATGATCAAAATGCGCTTCATGCCCGCTCACCGCCATCCCTTGTCTTTGGCAACGCAAAATAAATGGTGGTTCCTTCGCCGGTCCGGCTATCCGCCCAGACCCTGCCTCCTTGTTCCTCGATCATTTGCTTGACGATCGCAAGCCCGAGGCCGCTTCCTCCGGTATCCGTATTTCGCGACGGCTCGGCGCGGTAGAACCGGTCAAAAATATGCGGCAGCGCTGCTTCTTCTATCCCGGAGCCGTTATCCTTCATCCCGATCACGGCCTCATCCGGCCCGTCGATCAGTTCCACAGACAATTCCTTGTCCGCCTTATCCAAATACTTCAGGCTGTTATCGACAATATTCATGATCACTCTCCGCAGCTTCTCCCGGTCCGCCATCACCTGAACGGATCCGCTTTCTGGAAGTTCACACGCGATCTTCACGCCGGACATCCGGGGATCGAGCTGCAGCTCCTGAACGCAGTCCGTGACATACCCTTTCAGATCGGTAGGCTCCATATGAAAAGGCAGCTTCTTCAGATCCAGCTTCGAGAACAGCAACAGCTCTTCAATCAGACGGTCCATATCTTCCGTTTTTTTCGCAATCATGCCCATATACTTCTCCCTCATCGCGTCGGAATCGGCAATGCCGTCCTGAATGCCCTCCACGCAAGCCTTAATGCCTGTAATCGGCGTCTTCAAGTCATGGGATATGCTCGCGATGAGCTCCTTGCGGTTATCCTCGTACTGCAGCTGAAGGCGGATCGATTCGTTCAGGCGGCTCCGCATTTCTTCAAACGCTTCCCCCAGCTCCCCGATCTCATCCTTGCGCTTCAGCGCGATTTCGTGGCTCAGATCCCCGTCTTTGATCTGCTCTGCGGCATGCTTTAATGCATACAGCGGCTTAATCAGGCTGCGGGAGACCAGAAATGTCAGAATCCCATTGGTCAACCCGATGACCAGAAGCAGGGATAACATCATGAGCGGGAAAAATTTTTTGGCTTCCGCGAAAAATGCACTCATATCCGTCAAGACGTAGACCGCTCCCGTATGCTGGCCGCTGAAGGACACATCGAATTTCTCTACGGAGAACCGGCCGCTTCCTTTCGCTCCCCAGCGATGCCAGGACATCGCCGGCTGCCACTTCTGGATTTCCTTCTCCACATCGACGCCGCGGAGCAGATCCGAAGAATACGTGATTCGGCCATCTTCCGTTACGACGATCCCCGCGTCCAATCGGGTCAGCTGTTCGTCCGTTTTGGCCACAAAAGCGGGATCGGCGAACCGTTCGGGTTCGGTCTGGATCATAAATTTGAGACCCGCGGTCATTTCGCCGCGGCGGCTCGCCGTCTCCCAGATGGCGGGGGTTCCCCGGCCCTCCCCGATGTTTTTGAACAATACGGTATACAGCCCTCCGGCAATAACAGCAAATAACACGACGGGGATGAAGGTCATCGCAATATAAGAAAGCAGAAGTCTTGTTTTGATGGACATGGGCCAATCTCCTTAGAGCTGTTTTCTAGCGAACATTATAAGTCCCGCCGCATAAGCCATTATAATATAAGACAGCAGCAGGAGAAACGTATTGAGCAGCGTTCCTGCCGGTGCCCCGCTGCCGGTCCACAGCACATCCCAACGCGTATAGGAAAAGACAGACCAGACGGACAACTGCGGCAGCAGCAGCGGCAGTGCTTTGGCAGCGGCATAGATCAGCACGATGGTCATTAAAGCGCTGGTTCCGGATGAGAACAGCTGCGCAATGAATACGCACACCAGGCCGATGGCGAGCATCGGCACAAAGGAAGCGGCGTATGCCTTAAAGCTGTCCGCCGTGCCGACCGCGGGTCCCCCGACCGCCCAAGCCGATACGGTTGAAGCGATCCAAAGCACGCCAAGGCATAGGGCAACAAACACCGCGATGGCGATCACTTTGGATGCATACGCCCGGGCACGCGTAATGGGCCGCAGCAGAACCAGCTTCATCGTGCGGGCCGCCACCTCTCCGGAGAACGAGTGGGCCGCCGTGGCCGCCATATAGAGCGGAATGATCGCAAAGGTGAACAAGTGAAGCATGGTCACCGGTAGGCTTCCCTCCAGTCCAAACAGCATGCCTGCCCTCATCTTCAGAAGACTGGACAGCAACACGGTAACGACTGGAAGGATCAAAGCCAACAGCAGGAATCCCTTCGTCCGGCGCTGACGCCAGAGCTTCTCCGATTCATTCAGCAGATTAGCGTATAAGCTGTGCATCCCGCTCCCCCTCCTTATCCTCTGCAATTTTAAAGGTTACGTATTGTTCCAGCGTCAGACCTGCCCCGGTCCATTCGTCCTCGCTTCCCAGGCTGATCAGATGGCCGTCCCGCATCACGCCGACACGGTCCGCGATCAAGCTCAGATCGTGGATCAGATGGCTGGAAATGAGGAAGGTGATCCCTTGGTCTGCCAGCTGCCGGACCGTGGCGCGAAAATCGGCCATCCCCTCGATATCCAGACCGTTTGTCGGTTCGTCCAGCAGCACCAGCCGCGGAGCCGACAGCAGCGCTGACGCCAGGCCCAGCCGCTGCTTCATTCCCAGCGAGAAGCCGCGCACCCGTTCGTGGCGGTATGGCATGAGACCGACTTGCTCCAATACTTCGTCAATCCGGTCCGCAGGCAGATCCTTGTAGAACCGTGCCGACAACTTCAAATTATCCCGGGCGCTCATATATTCATAGGCTTCCGGGGTTTCAATGATACATCCGATATGGCTGATGGCCTGTTCAAAGTGCTCCGCGATATCTTGCCCCATGATGCGGGCCTTTCCCCGATCGGGCCGGATTAAACCCGTTATGATTTTGAGCACCGTCGTCTTGCCCGCGCCGTTGGGCCCGATGAATCCGAAGACTTCGCCCTCCATGGCGGTAAACGACACGTCCTTGACCCCGCGGTTGTTACGATACAGCTTGGTGATTCCTTCCACTTCAAGTACGCTGTTCATGCGTTCAAACCCTCCTTCTAAAAAAGAGGGCAGCCGGACCTCGTCCAGCCCGGCCGCCTTCGTGCTTAGTGATGTTTCCAGCCGTTTCTTTCCCATTGGTTTTCGACCTGCTCGGTCTGTTTCCCCGCGAGATCGACCCGGTCCGGCGTCGTTGCGTTATATCCCGAGAACCCGGCGTTCAGTTGGAAGGTGAGCACATGCGCTGCTCCTGCCGCATCTTTGCCCGTAAACCGGATTTCCGCCGATTGATTTTCAAGGGCGGCGTTTTTGCCGATTTTGGCATCCAAATCGACCTGCTCCACCTTGATCTCATCTGTCAGCTTCGGCAGATTCACCTTCCAGTCCGCTTTTCCGGCCGGCAGATGTCCCTGAAACTCTGCACCGTGATTCCACCCATCCGCGTTCCCGGCCTTGGAAGCGATAAGCGAGCCTACGGCATTCACCACAGCCGGAATCTGGCTGCCTGACAAATGGAGCTCCGCCTCCTGCGTACCGTCACTGCCTGTTTCCACCGTCGCCAAGTCCTTGATGTTCCCCATCAGCGCTTCGATCACCTGCTCTGCGGCCTGCGGCATGCGGGCCGCTTTACCGTCATGCTGCCACTGGGGTGCTTGGTCCATGACCTGGTATACGGCCGAATCACCGCTTTTCCATATCATCTTGCCGTCCTGACTATAGCTCTGCACGGTATGACTCTGCGTACCGTCGTCCACCGCCGCCGTCATGCTCATCGCCTGCTTGGCCTGATTGACCTTCATGTCCGCCGTACCGGACAATACCTTCGTTCCGTTGTCGCTTAAACTCCAAACGACATGGGAAGCCACGCTGTCAGCGCCCTGCGTATGTGTAAACGCTGATTTGTACGCCTCGTATCCGGATGTGTTCGCCATGACGGAATACCCGCTCGCGAACAGCATGACCGCACCCAACCCGACAACCGCTCCTGCAGACAACCATTTTTTTCTCATCGTATCCTCCATTGTTTCGTGAATTTGAAAGCCCGGGTCCCGGGATGGCAGCTGCCGTCCGCCTTCGCAGCGGACTCGCCCTGGCCCTCTAATCACCATCTTATCCCCCGTCTCTAAAACGCCTCTAAACCAATTCTAAAAAAAGTATAAAAATGTACGATCAACGGCTGTCCGGTCCATCACGATCCGGGAAAACCGTTCCCGGCTGGGCATCCGTACGTTTCCAATCCCCTTGGTGCGGCAATAAACTATACCATCGGTTTTCTATGACCGGATCCTATGAAACGATGGAGGGAATGCGCTGCGATGAACCGGCAAGTCATTATCAATGCGGACGATTTTGGCCTGTCGCCTGCCGTTAACCGCGGCATTATTGAGGCATACTTGGCCGGTGGGATCACCAGCACCTCAATGATGGTCAATATGCCCGGTTTAGCAGACACCGTGAATGCAGCGCGATCGCTGCCCGGTCTCGGCGTTGGTCTGCATTTTAACCTGACTTACGGACGTCCTTTGTCGGATCCGGCTGCCGTCCCTTCGCTGGTAAGAGAAGACGGGATATTCCTCGATGGAAAAATCAGGCGTATCCGAAATGCCTCCGATGTTGCTGCCGAGCTGGATGCCCAGTGGAACCGGTTTTTGGAGACGTCCCTGGTCCCCACACACCTGGATTCGCATCAGCTGCTGCACCAAGACGACCCCGTAATCTATCAAGTGATGGCCGAGCTGGCTTGCAGGCACCGGATCCCGCTCCGAAGATCACAGATTGAACATTCCCTTCCTCCCAATCCTACCCTGAAAATGACGGACTGGGTCCTCCTTGACACCTACGGCGACAGCGATGGCCTGCAGCGGCTGCTGCACTATGTACGCTCCGCTCCTGATGGAATTACCGAGATAATGTGCCATCCCGGTTACGTGGATGACGTGCTCCGGGGCATGTCCGAATGGACAGAGATCCGGGAGCGCGAGCTGCGGGTTTTTACGAATCCCGAAATTACCCGGACGATGCAAGCATGTTTGATCGAACCGGTAAACTTTAACGCGCTGAAAGAACTTCCTGTTCCATCCGAAAGCGGAATCCCGCCCCCTGGCCCGTTATTCAAACCTGCCGCCACGCGCACTCGTTCCTTTAAGAAGGGGAGATCGCGTTCTTCCATTACGCGAACCGGCAGACACGCAAACCCTAAGCGCCGGCGCAGACGTTCCGGATCCCTTTCCGGGAAGTCTATCCTGCTATAACATGCCGAAAGCCCTCCGTGTGGAGGGCTTTCGCAGCGTTTTTAAATTGTATAGGGATGTACATAAAAGTCAGCAGGTATTTCCTGCATTCCTTGGAACGACTCAAGGCTGCGGGTGGACGTCCACCGTCACAAACGCATCGTTTCCTGCGCTGAAGGTCAGCCTGAGCGGCTGCGGCCCGTCAGGAAGCCGCGACAGATAAGCCTTGTGCAGCACGACTGCCGATCCTTCAAGCGTATAATCTGTTCCTTCTCGCAGCTCACCGGATTCATCCCGGACCGATACCAGCTGGTTGCCGTTCAGGCTCAGCTGTATCCCAACCTGGTCGCCGCCCCGAACGTAAGCCGCCGTCGCTGCCGATACGGCTGACTGGGCCGGAGGCAGGCCGGATGCCTGAAGCCCCATCTCGCCGAATGGAATGCCTTTAAGCTCCGGGATCCGGCTGAGCACCTCGGCATTCCGGCTCAGCTGCAGCCCGTCTGACGTCCCATCAACACGAACCAGGTCGCTCAGTTTGCCGACAGTGATGTTGTTTTCGAACGTTCCCAATTCCATGTTCTGCTCAACCTCACCCGTGATCGGCCCGCTGTTCACGAATAGGTTATCCTTGACCACGTTCCGCTTCGGAAGGAGCGGCTCGTCATTCAGGATGTCCGGAAGCGTCGGGTAGCGTTTGCTCCAAATCTCGCCCTGATAAGGAACTTGATCGAATTTGCCCATCAGCGAGTCGTAATTCTTTTCTCCCGGCTTATAGTTCCGCGCCATAAATGCAATCGCATTTCCGGCATTGACGACAAGGTTGTTTTCAACGACGTTTTCCCGCCCATTGGCCAGCTTGAACGCCTGTTTGCCGATATCGGCGATGACGTTGCCGCGCATCTCCACCCCGCTCAAATAGTCGTCCAGATAAATGGCCGCGGTGGACACCCGCAGATTGCTTGCCTTGATGTCGTGAATGTAATTGTAATTGATGACATTGCCGCGCCACACAAAGCTTCTGCCCGAGTAGATGGCTGAGGCATCGGCCGTTTCTTTGACCACGTCGTAAATATCGTTGTACGCAATCGTATGATCGTTCCCCCTGAACTGAATGGCAAAATGGGGCGCATTGTGCATCTTGTTATGCGTCGCGCGGTTGCCGACGCCGTTGATTTCCACGGCCGAAGCGTACGTCAATTTGATCCGCGCATAGTTGCTGATGTCATTGTTGTCCGCGTAATTTCCAGCGGCCGTCAACGTGGCGGCGTCTCCCCCGTTCAGGGACACGCCCCCGTTCCCCATGCTGTAAATACTGCAGCCGGATACGCCGTTGTTTTGTCCGCCGTCGATTTTGACCGCATAGCCGCCCATTTTGCTGATCTCCATATGGGAGATGAGGTTGTTGTCGCCTCCGGTCATCGTGACCGCATTGCCCCGGCTCACTTCCATGGCCATGCCGCTAAACGTTACGTTCGATACATGATCCATCCGGATCATGTCCTGCGTGAACGCGGACAGCTGGATTGTGGTGCTCTGCAGCGGGGCTGGCGGATACAGATACAGCATACCGTTCTCCCGGTTCAAGTACCATTCGCCCGGACGGTCGAGCTCTTCGAGGACGTTGTAGAAATAGAAACGCTGCCCGGCTTTCATCGCATAGCTGCTGCCCTTGAAGGTTTCGATTCGCTTCTGAGCCTGGTCGATCGACTTGATCTGCAGGTCATTGGTGAACCAGTCGTTCCCCCAATAACCGAGCATCCAGGCATCCCGGAACGACTGCCAGGCATGCGGCATCTCATCCTTGAACGTAAAGGTGTAGCCTTTGCCGGCCGCTTCATCCGCTTTGTCCACGACCTGATCCACCGTGGTAAAGCCCGCATTCGGCCACCGCGCCAGCGTCATGGCGTTGCCGTCCACCCATAATTCCGGGGCGACGGCCAAATTGTTGCCCAGTTCGCCGTAGTCCGTAATGCCAAGGGACCTCAGGTCCAGCTGTACGACTTTGCCCCGGCCCTCCAATGGAATCCGTCCCAGCACCTCGGGATCGGATACCGTGCGGAACTGCGACGGTTTCAGCGTATCTCCGCCGACGAGGCTCACCTTCTCGCCATTGTAGGCCTGGTACGTAATCGGTCCCTCCACCGTGCCCGAATCTTGTTCGTTCAGCTCGAACGTCCGGTTGAGACGATATTCGCCGCCGCGGATCAGGACGGAAGCCCCGCCATCGGGGAGCGTATGATCCCGGATCATCCCGCGGATGCCGTCCCTGGCTTTTTCCAATGTCGCAAACGGCCTCTGCTTTGATCCGTCATTGGCATCGCTGCCGTTCTTGGCCACATACAGCGTGGCCGGGGGATTCGAAGGAGCAGGCGCAGCCGCCGTATGTACAGCAGGCACAGACAAACCGCTGCCGAGCATCACCCCAATCGCCATCATCACTTTCAAACCGGCGACCATTCTCATGAATTCCACCTCACATTCGCTCAGGTTCCGCCGAAGACCGGCGGTTCCCCCATCATACAGCGCTTGCGAAGCGGCCCGAAAGGGATCATCCTAACCTGAATTGTTCTCAAACAAACGAGTTGGTATGAACAGCGTCGATCGGTTCATCGAGCGGTACGTCAAGCGGGCCGTTCATCTGCAGGTTCCGGTATTCGGTAGGGGACGCGCCGTACTTTTTCTTAAAGGCAGCGGAGAAATGGGACAAATCCTTAAAGCCGCTTAGACCGGCGATTTCGGTAATCGCCAAGTCCGGCGTGCCCAGCAGCTGCTGCGCATGCTCCAGCCTGCGCTCCTGAATATAACGCATCGGGGTCATGCCCAGGTGCCGTTTAAACATCCGGATAAAATAGTTGGGGTGGAAATGCGCCTGTCGGGACAGCTCGTCGATCGTAAGATCCCCGGACAGATGCAGGTCGATGAAATGGAGCGTCTCCATCAGTTCCTTGGGTGAGACGGGAACGGGTTTCGCCCGCGGAAACCGCATGGCGCGTTCGATAAAAAGGGCGATGATCGACAGCAGAGCGGATTGAATTCGGAGTGGGCCTGCGGGTCCCGAATTCGCCCGGTGCTCCACCAGCTCTTGAAATCGGCTGCCCAGGTCGGCGGAATCCCCTGCCCAAACGACATGCGGAAGGCCATACAAATAGAACAGACGCCTTAAAGGGACATTGGACCGAAAATGGCACCAATACTTTGTGTATGGCGGCCCGGCGGTCACGGAATACGATTGTTCCAATCCTCCCGGAATCAGCACCAGCTCTCCCGGCTTGGGCCGAAGCTGCTTGCGGCCGACCTGCAGCCATCCTTCCCCGTCGCATATGTAATACAGCTTGTCGTAGGCGGGGGTAAAACGGTGCCGCCGCCACCCGTCATGGCAGACGGACCTCTTGGCAAGGAGCAGCTGAACGCGCAGCTGGGCCATCTGCCGGCTCATGAATTGCTGGTGAATCGGATCCATATGCATCCCCCTCCATCGATTGATGTGTTTGTATAAAGCATAAACCCGCTTCAAAGGACGATACAGGTGTTTTGTTATGGATTTGAAGGAACGGCAAAAAAGGAGAAGAAATGATCTTCTTCTCCTGATCGCAGCTGCGCTCGTCTGATCGTACTATGTCTGTTCAGATGCAGTACGATGCCAGCCGATGCCAATGACGCCTAAGCTTCATGGACGGCCTGGGCCCGGCCTTGATCCGTGTATCGGTTTGCCGGAACCGGAAGCCCAAGGTTCCCGCGCAGCGTGTCGCTTTCGTATTCTGTCCGGTACAAGCCCCTCGCTTGAAGGATCGGCACCACGAGATCCACGAAATCCGCCAAACCGTTCGGCACCACGGTCCGGACATTGAAGCCGTCGGCCGCGCCCTCTTCAAACCATTCCTGGATCAGGTCGGCGACCTTTTCCGGCGTTCCGATAAACGAGGTGCGCGGGGTCGAAGCCCGCAGCGCCACTTCCCGCAGCGTGAGCCCCTGCTTCCTGGCTTCCTGCTTGATTTTATCCGTCGTGCTGCGGAAGCTGTTGCTGCCCAAATCGCCGATGTCCGGGAACGGCTCGTCCAGGGGGAATGACGAAAAGTCGAAATGGTCGAAATAGCGCCCCAAATAATTCAGCGCCTGATCGATCGAAACGAGCTCCGCAATCTCGCGGTATTTCCGCTCCGCTTCCTCCTCGGTGCGGCCGACGATGGGGCCGATTCCCGGGAAGATCAGCAGCTCATCCGGCTTTCGGCCGTACGAAGCGGCTCGCGCTTTGACGTCCTGGTAGAAGGCTCTTGCCTCCTCCAGCGTCTCGTGCGCGGTATAAATCGCGTCCGCGGTGCGGGCCGCCAAATCCCTGCCGGATTCGGAAGCTCCGGCTTGAAAGATGACCGGATGCCCCTGCTTCGACCGCGCGATGTTGAGCGGCCCCTGCACAGAGAAGTGCTTGCCTTGATGGTGCAGCGTATGCAGCTTGGACGGGTCGAAAAATACCCCTGCTTCTTTATCCCCGACAAACGCATCGTCTTCCCACGAATCCCACAGCCCTTTGACGATCTCCACATGTTCCTCGGCGATTTCGTACCGCAGGGAATGGTGAGGGTGCTCTCCCTTGCCGAAATTGAGCGCGGAACCTTCCAGCGGCGAGGTGACCACGTTCCATCCCGATCTGCCCCCGCTTAATTTATCGATGGAAGCGAACTGCCTGGCCACGGTAAACGGCTCGCTGTAGGAAGTGGACAGCGTGGCCACGAGGCCGATGTTCGTCGTGACGGCAGACAGGGCGGACAGCAGGGTGAGCGGCTCGAACCGGTTCAGAAAATGAGGGTTGGACTTCTCGTTAATGTACAAACCGTCCGCGATAAACAGCAAATCAAACTTCCCCTCTTGCGCCTTCAGTGCCTGCTGCTTGTAAAACTCCAGGCTTACGCTCGCATCGTTAGGAATGGCGGGATGCCTCCAAAACGAAATGCTGTTCCCGACACCATTGAGATTCGCACCCAGCTTTAATTGCCTTCTGGTCATCGTACAGCCTCCTCCGGCCGGCTGAGGACCAGCTCGCCCTCAATCGCCTGGGGATCGCGAAGCAGATTGAAGATCGGGCAGACCCGTTCGACGGCTTCGTGCAGAGCCTGCAGCGTCTCTTCGCTTTCGTCCGATTCAATCAGCAGCCGGTAGCGGATGTCATGCGGGTAGATGGGAATATGCTCGTATCCGGGCCGTCCCGCCAGTGGATGCATCTGCGCCTCCACTTCGACTTCCAGGCTGTGCAGGGAAACTTCGCGTTCCGCTGCTTGAATGAGCGTAATATGCGTCAAGCAGCTGCCGAGCACCCCTAGCTGAAGCTCAGGCGACGAGGGCCCCAGATCATAGCCGGCGAAATCCGGCGGACTGTCGCTGATCACCCGGTAATCCCGGATCCGGATTTCCCGCACCCCGCTTCTTCCTTGGGCCGACACTTTGGCGCGCAGCGTGTTGACGGCCTGTGTCGGCTCCGCTTCAGCCTTCGCCCGCCGGAGCAGCAGCGCATTTCTTTTTTGCTTCAAATATTCATTCAGGTCAGCCATATTGGTCTTCGCCTCCCACAGGTTTTTTCCGCCATGCCATCAGCGAAATTTTCAATAAATCCTATAAGAAAAGTAGTAATTATAAATATAGGGGAACCTTGGCGGCTTGTGTAATAGAAAAATCCAATACGGGAATGCAATATTTGAATAAAACTAAAAAAGGCCGCCGAAGACGACGACCTAAAACACATATTCAACCTAATGGAAAAAAGCTTAATCGAAAAAATAAATTCCTCTTAGTCGTTCACCCGCCCTGCTCAGCCTAAAGCGCATATTCCCTTAACAGTTTTTCCGTCGTCTTGGTTTCCAGCTTCTCCTCAATATCGGCTTGCTTCGCCTTCCAGCAGGCCAGGCACTTCTCTTCGGTCGTGCACTCGTAGGCTTCCGGACAGGTATAGCAGTAATGGATCATAAACGTCGTCAGGTCGCGGAGTCGATTGTTCTCGTTCATCACCGTTCACCTCTTCTCGTTATAGAACTACTAATGCAGGTCATGATGCCATGTTGTGAAACAGTTCACATCATTGGGCGGGAGAAGCCGCCACCCCGGCGGTTTGTCACTTTTAAACCTACGCTTCCGGACTATTCATTGGCTTTCCCTGCAACTTCATTATAAATCCGAAGGTACGCCGAAACTGTGACCTATATTACACTTTTGGCTGCGAGCTCCTTTTATTCGAAAAATAACCGGATTTCCCTGCGCGCATGCTCCGGCGAATCGGATCCGTGGATGACGTTCTCTTCCACTTCCAGCCCGTAATCGCCGCGGATCGTTCCGGGAGGCGCCTCTGCCGGATTGGTGGGGCCGATGAGGGACCGCGCGTTGGCCACCGCTTCCTTCCCCTCCACGATCATGGCAAAGACCGGTCCGGACGTAATGTAACGGATCAGTTCTTCAAAGAACGGCTTGTCCTGAAGATGGCCGTAATGCACGCGCGCCGTTTCCGGGGAAATTTCCATCCGCTCGCCACGCAGCAGGCGGAGTCCCTTTTTCTCAAAACGGCTGACGATTTCGCCGACCAGCCCCCGCCGAACGCCGTCGGGTTTAATCATGACGAATGCTTTTTCGCTCATCGTTGTCATCTCCTCTTCTTGCCCCCATCTTACGGGTTAAGCCAGAAAAAAGAAGTGAGCTTTCTCACAGTTTCGCCGTTGATTTCGGCAGCGTCAACGTCACCGATGTTCCGCTTCCCGGCGCGGAGTCGATCCGGAGACGGCCGCCGGCAATCCGGGCCCGCTCCGCCATGCTGAAGCGCCCTACCCCTTGGGTTGGCAGGGAAGGCTCAAAACCAGCCCCCTGGTCGCGGATGCGCGCGACAACCTCCTCTTCCTGCTCCCGGATCTCCACTTCCGCCTCGGAAACGTCCGCATACTTGGCGATATTGGTCAGCGCCTCCTGGATCACCCGGTAGATCACGGTTTCCCTCTGGATATCCAGACGCTTCCGCAAATTGCACTCGAACGCCACCTTGATCCCATAATGGGAAGCATAGTTCTCGATATAGGTCCGGATGGCGGGGACGATGCCAAGGTCATCCAAAACCGACGGCCGCAGCTCCCATGCGAGACCCCGGACTTCCTCGATGACCCCCGCGACATGCTCGCGGATGCCGCGAAGCTCTTCCTTCTCGGGCTCGGGGGCGGCAATGGCACGGTCCAGCTGGATCAGCAGGGAGAATAAGCTTTGCCCAATGCCGTCATGAAGTTCGCGCGAAAATTTGCGCCGCTCCTCTTCCTGAATGGACATGACCTTGGCCAGCGTCTCCTGCAGTTCTTCCTCCACCCTTTTCAGGCGGGTGACTTCGTTGCGGATGGCCAAATATTGATAGGGCTTGCCATCCTCCCCGACGAACGGGACGATCGTCGTGTTCACCCAATAATAGGTGCCGTCCTTGGCCCGGTTTCGGATATCCCCGGTCCAGATCCGCCCGGAGGAAATGGTGCTCCACAAGTCGCGCATAAATGATTTGGAATGCGTTCCCGAGTTGATGATCCGGTGGTCTTGGCCCAAGAGCTCGGAGCGGTCGTATTTCGAGATTTTGCAAAATTTATCGTTGACGTATTGGATCTTCCCCCGGCGGTCGGTTACCGCTACGATCGAAGACTCGTCCAAGGCGAATTTGACGTCAGCCAGCTGTTTGAGCGATTCCCGCAAATCCGTGCGGAACCGGGAATCCGGGAGCTGCTCGTCGAGTTGCGACAGGAGTGACTCGACATGCTCGGCAATGATCTTCTTACCGGGTTCGGGTTGACTTTTACTCAAATTGCAGCAGCCCCTTCTTCATAGCGTATTTGATCAGCTCCGGCCGGGTTTTCAGCCCCAGCTTCTCCATCAGGTTGCTCTTATGCGTTTCGACGGTCTTGACGCTGATCACGAGCTGTTCGGCGATTTCCTTGTTGGCATAACCCATGGCGGTCAGCGACAAAACCTCCTTCTCGCGTTCCGAAAGGCTGTCGAACAGATCCGTGCTCTCGCCCCTGCGCATCTGCTCCACATATTCGTTCATCAGCCGCTTCGTCGCCGTCGGATACAAATAGGCGTCGCCCCCGGCAACCGTGCGGATTGCGGTAAGCAATTCTTCATGGGGCGCACTTTTGAGTACATAACCCGCTGCGCCTGCGTGGATCGCCCGGAACAAATATTCGTCGTCGTCATGCATGGTCAGAATCAGGACCGCCACGCCCGGCAGCTGTTCCTTCAGCTCGGTCGCCGCCGTTAATCCATCCTTCCCGTGAGGCATGCTTAAGTCCATCAGAACAACGTCAGGCTGATGCTCGAGCGCCATCCGGATGCCTTCGTCCCCCTCGGACGCTTCGGCCGCAACCTCGATATCGGGCGCCGCGCTCAGCAGCATCCGCAGTCCGGACCGGACCATGGCGTGGTCGTCTACAATGATAATGTTGATCATGGCGTCCTCCTTTTGCTTCTATCATCTAATCTTCATTTCATGCCGGGTTCACAGGCGCTTCGTCCAGAAAAAGCGGATTGTATCCATGCCGCTTCCGGCTTGGCGTATGCCCTGCCGTCCCGTCTTCCTAACAATAGAATACCGCTGCTCGAGGTGGAATTGCCAGCCGTTACCGGAAATGCCATGCCGGAGAGCAGCTTTTCGGCGAGCATGACCGGACATTCTTCACGCATGAACGGCTTCTCCCCCTCGTGAACCGTATATACCGTGCCATGGCGCATCACCATACCGCCCAAACCAATGCCGGGCTTGATCACCATCTGCTGAACCCGGACATTGCTGCCGCCCAGGACGCGGTCCCATCCCATTCTGCGCGAGCTGCCGGCCGGCTGCGCATAGGCGATGAAATCGCTTCCGCTTCTTTCGCGAATCCATTCGAGCCGGCGGTCGAAATCGTCGCCTGTCCGTGCCTCTTCCATGCTTATCCCCCTTTAACGAGTCCTGCGCTTCATGAACATCGATCTATCCCTAATTCCCTATAGCTCTATTGTAAAAAAAGCCCGCCCGCTTGTATGTAAGGGGATCCCCCGATTCCTCCCTCAGGGAGTTGCCCCTTTACATACGGCTGGCCAGTTTCGTTCCGGATTTGTGCTACTCTCATTTCGGAATGCCTGCGGCGCAAAAAAAGAAAGACCCGGCAGCAGCTGCCCGGTCTTCCCCTCATCGGTCCGGTTTACATACGGCATATTTCTTTCGGACAGTTCTCGCAGTGGCAAATATCGCGCAGGTAATGAAGGTCCTTGATGATGACATGGCCGTCCACGGTTTCGATCACATCTTCCTTTTTCAAATCGCTCAGCATCCGGTTCACACTTTCTCGCGTGGCTCCGATCATGTCGGCCATTTCGGAATTGTTGATTTTCAAATCGATATAGATGCCTTCTTCCCGCTCCGTTCCGTACGAGTTCCCGAGCCGGATCAACAGCGAGCAGAGCGCTCCCGTCTTGCCGAACATCATCAGGTCGCGGAATTTGGTCTGCGTCAAACGATGCATCAGACCCATCCATTTCATGAACTCGACGGCCAGATCGCCGTGCTGCCAGAGCAGAACCTCCAGGTCCTTCCGCTGAATGACCCCGACCTTGGAATCCTCCATGACCTCAGCGCTGAAGCTGTGCACCGAATCCTGAAACGGATCCATCTGTCCGACCAGATCCCCTTCATGATGCAGGTACAACGTCAGGGCGCGACCGCTGTCCGAGGTCTTTGTCGTTCTGACCCGGCCCTCGATGATGAAATACAGCTTATCGGCCGGATCGCCTTCCCAGAACAGGCAGCTGCCTTTTTCCGCGCTGCGCTTATACATGATGCTCTCCAGCTTCTCAAAGCTCTCTTTCGACAACAGCGGCTCCAAGCCTTCCCGGCGCTGCTTCACCTGTGTCCCCGGCACGGTCTGCCCCATCATTCATTTCCCCTTCCGCACATCTTTGCCTTTATCATAACCCTTCGGGATGAATTTACCTATCGGGGGATGCACTGATTTTTTCTGGGGGAACTCCCCCTGCCCTATGAGAAAAATCACACCCTGACGCCGTAAATCCCTTAGGGCATCTCCGTCAACGGATCGATGCAGCGCTCGGGAAGATACCCGGACGGATTCGGATGGAAACGAATGGCTGGAAGGATTCCGGGTGACGATCCGGAAATAGGGCTGGGCCTAAGGGCTGCCGTGTCCGTTTACCAATACTTTTTATTCGTTATTATGGCTGGGATACCGCGACCCTTCGCGCGGCCTCGATCAGCTCTCTTGCGCGCTCCACCTCGCGGTCGGTTGGCGTAGGCACGCCGTCCAGCGGGTACAGGCGGCCAAGCTGCTGCCATTTGTATACGCCCATCCGGTGATAGGGCAGCAGCTCGATTTTCTCCACGTTGCGAAGGTGCCCGATGAATTCCCCCAGCAGCGTCAGATCACCCGCCTGATCGGTGATTCCTGGAATCAGTACGTGCCTGATCCATACCGGCTTCCCGATAGCGGACAGCCATGCGGCAAATTTCAGAATCCGGTCATTCGGCTGGGAAGTCAGGCGCTCATGCTTCTCGTTGTTCAGCTGCTTCAGATCGAGCAGGACCAGATCCGTATACTGCATCAACTCGCCTGCATGGGACGGTTCGCAGAACCCCGAGCTGTCGAGCGCCGTATGCAGGCCAAACCGCTCCTTGCAAGCCTTGAACAGTTGGGCTACAAAGGGCGCCTGAAGCGTTGGTTCGCCCCCCGTCACCGTGATGCCTCCACCCGAGCTTTTGTAATAAGGTACATAAGGTTCGATTTCCCGGAGAATCTCCTCGACGGTAACTTGGCGGCCTCCCTTCGTATCCCACGTATCGGGGTTATGGCAAAACTGGCACTGCAGCGCGCAGCCCTGCATGAACAGGACAAAGCGGATGCCCGGTCCGTCCACCGTACCGAAGGTGTCCATGGAATGTATTCTGCCTTTCATGCGGGCCACGCTCCTCTCTTGATGGCAAGCTCTCTGCTCTGTAAATCAAATGGTCAGATTTCACCGTGGAACGTGCGGCTGATCACATCCATCTGCTGCTCCCGGGTCAGCTTGATGAAGTTGACCGCATACCCGGATACCCGGATGGTCAGCTGAGGATAGTTCTCCGGATGCTCCATCGCATCCAGCAGCTGCTCACGGTTAAAGACGTTGACGTTCAAATGATGTCCGCCGCTTGTGGTATAGCCGTCCAGCAGTGCCGCCAGGTTGCTGTGTCTGGCCGCATCCTCCTTGCCAAGCGCCTTCGGAATGATCGAGAACGTATTGGAAATGCCGTCCAGGCTGTGCTCATAAGGTATTTTGGCGACCGAAGCCAGCGAAGCGAGCGCGCCTTTGCGGTCGCGGCCGTGCATCGGGTTGGCCCCCGGCGCAAACGGCTGTCCGGCTTTCCGACCGTCCGGCGTGCTGCCCGTCTTCTTGCCGTATACGACGTTCGACGTAATCGTCAGAACCGACATGGTCGGAATGGCGCCGCGGTAAGCCTCGTGCTTGCGCAGCCGGTTCATGAACCCTTCCGCCAGCTCTACGGCGAGCTGGTCGACCCGGTCGTCATTGTTGCCGTACTGCGGATATTCGCCTTCGATTTCGAAATCGACCGCGATCCCTTTTTCGTTGCGGATCGGGCGAACCTTTGCGTAACGAATGGCGCTCAAGCTGTCGGCTACAACCGACAGGCCGGCGATCCCGCAGGCCATCGTCCGGACGATGTCCCGGTCATGAAGGGCCATTTCAATGCGCTCGTAGCTGTATTTATCATGCATGTAGTGGATGACGTTCAGCGTGTTGATATACAATTTCGCCAGCCAATCCTGGATGACGTCGAACTTCGCTTTCACTTCCTCATAGTCCAGCACCTCGGATGTGATCGGCGCGATGGCCGGTCCGACCTGGGCGCCGCTCTTCTCGTCCACGCCGCCGTTGACGGCGTACAAGAGCGCCTTGGCCAGATTGGCCCGGGCTCCGAAGAACTGCATCTGCTTGCCGATCCGCATGGCGGATACGCAGCAGGCGATGCCGTAATCGTCGCCGAAGTGCGGCCGCATCAGGTCGTCGTTCTCATACTGGATCGAACTGGTCTCCGCAGATACCTTGGCGCAGAATTTCTTGAAGTTCTCCGGCAGCTGCGCCGACCACAGCACCGTCAGGTTCGGTTCAGGCGCAGGTCCCAGGTTGTAGAGGGTATGAAGGAAGCGGAAGGAGTTCCGCGTCACGCGCGTTCTGCCGTCAAGCCCCATGCCGCCGACCGACTCGGTCACCCATGTCGGATCGCCGCTGAACAGCTCGTTGTAGTCCGGCGTGCGCAAAAATTTGACGATCCGCAGCTTCATGACGAAATGGTCGATAATCTCCTGCGCCAGGCTCTCCGACAGCATGCCTTCCGCAAGGTCGCGCTCGATATAAATGTCCAGGAAGCTGGATACCCGGCCAAGGCTCATGGCCGCTCCGTTCTGTTCCTTGATGGCTGCCAGATAAGCGAAGTAAAGCCACTGCACCGCCTCTTTGGCGTTCATTGCGGGTCTTGAAATGTCGTGTCCGTAGGATGCGGCCATCGCCTTCAGCTCGCCGAGGCTTCGGATCTGTTCGGACAGCTCTTCGCGCAGCCGGATCACATCTTCACTCATCGCGTCGACTTCGAGCTGGAGCAGCTCTTCCTTCTTGCCTTGAATGAGGCGGTCGACGCCATACAGCGCCACGCGGCGGTAGTCGCCGATAATCCGTCCCCGCCCGTAAGCATCCGGAAGTCCCGTAATGATGCCGGCCTTGCGGGCTGCGCGCATTTCAGTGGTGTAAGCATCGAATACGCCTTGGTTATGCGTCTTGCGCAGATCGGTAAAAATGCGCTCAAGCTCGGGGTTCAACTGGTAGCCGTATGCATTGCAGGCATCAACGACCATCCGGATGCCGCCGAATGGCTGAACGGCACGCTTCAGCGGCGCGTCGGTCTGCAATCCGACGATGGTCTCCTTGTCTTGGTCGATGTATCCCGGTGCATGAGAGGTAATGGTGGAGACCGTGTTCACGTCCACGTCGTGAACACCGTCCCGTTCCCGCTCTTCCTTCAGCAGCTGGCTGACCTGCTTCCACAGCTCCAGCGTGTTCTCCGTTGGCGCCGCGAGGAACCGTTCATCTCCCTCATACGGCGTAAGATTGCGCCCGATAAATGAATTGACGTCAATGTTCTTCTGCCAGCTGCCTCCCGCAAAACCGCGCCATGCCTCCTCAAATCCAGCCCGGTCCTTTACTTCGCTTTCTTTCATCGCCATGATCAAGCACCTCCGTTTTCTATGCCTTCATGTTACTTTTTTCACAGGTTAATGACAGTGACTTTTCTCACTTTTCCCGCTCCCGGCACACCTTTTTATTTGTAGGTTTTCGATGCTTTTCCATCGTCCACCAAGAACTCAGGCAGCGCCTCTTCCTCTGACCCTCCGAGTGTACGGACAAAGCCGCCGTCGATGCCGAGGTATCTGAAGTCCGCTTCGCCGATCTCCAAATAACGAAGCTGGTGAACCAGCCCATCAGCATCCGAGTGGCCGCTGTCCAGGAATTGCCCGAGATACCCGGAGCAGGAGCGGTCATAAATGCCGTGCAGCGGATGGAGTCTGCCGCCGATCCGCGGCAGGACGGCGTCGAGCCCGTCCTCCAGCCTCAGCGCCATCAGCTCCGCGGCGTCGGCGGAGGGATACGGCATGTGGCAGCCGATGATCCACACGATCCGGTGTTTTGACAAGGAGAGGCCCGAATGCATGCCGCCAAGCATTCCTTTCCCGATATAATAATCCGTAATGATCCGTATATCCCGGTCAACCTGGCGAAGAAAAGGCCGGGGATCGTCCGTCACGATCGTAATTTCGCCGCAGCATTTCCGCATTTCGCGAATCTGCCGCTGCAGCAGCGTTTCTCCTTGGAACATCTGAAATACGGAAGGTTCGCCTTTCGCAGATCCATGGTCCCCTCCTGCCAAAATAACGCCGGACAGCATATGAATCACTCCTTTCCACTTCTTTAATTTTTCATTACAGCGCGCCTGCTTACGTTACATCCCGAAAAGAAACAGCAAACAAATCAAACGCACAGCACGAATCCGAGAAAAGAAGGCTGCCAACGCTTTACGGTCGGCAGCCGTTTGGATAGCTCGTTGCAGCTCTTAGAATTTGCCGTAGAAGGCGTTCCGGTAAACGTCTGCCAGTTCGCTGACCAGCGGCATCCTCGGGTTGGCCGTCGTGCACTGGTCTTCAAACGCACGGTCTGCCAAATAATCCACGTTGGATTCGAAATCGGCCGGATCAAAACCGAGATCCTGGAATTTCTCCGGAATGCCGAGTGACTGGTTCAGCTTGCGCACCGCGTCAATCAAGCTGTTGACGCCTTCCTCCGTATTCCGGGCCGGCAGGCCGAGCATGCGGGCGATTTCCGCATAGCGCAGATCGGCCACGAAATGGTTGTATTTCGGGAACGAAGCGAACTTCGTCGGTTTCTGCGCGTTGTACCGGATGACATGCGGCATCAGGATCGCATTCGTCCGTCCGTGGGCCGTATGGTACTGGCCGCCCCACTTGTGGGCCAGGCTGTGGTTGATGCCAAGGAATGCATTGGCAAATGCCATGCCGGCGATCGTCGACGCGTTGTGCATCTTCTCCCTTGCCAGCGGATCCGCCGTGTGGAAGGACTTCTCCAGATTTTCGAACACCAGCCGGATCGCATGAAGAGCCAGCCCGTCGGTGTAATCGCTCGCCATAACGGATACGTACGCTTCGATGGCATGCGTGAGGACGTCCATCCCGGTGTCGGCCACCGCCGTTTTCGGCAGGCTGTACACGAATTCCGGATCGATGATCGCCACGTCCGGCGTCAGCTCGTAGTCCGCGAGTGGATACTTCGTGTTCCCCTCCTTCTTGTCCGTGATGACCGCAAAGGAGGTCACTTCCGAACCGGTGCCCGAAGTGGTCGGAATGGCTACAAACTGGGCCTTTTCGCCAAGCCGCGGATACTTATAGACCCGCTTGCGGATATCCATGAACTTCTGCTTCAGCGAATGGAAGCTGGTATCCGGATATTCGTAGAAGAGCCACATCGCCTTGGCCGCATCCATCGGGGAACCGCCACCGAGCGCGATAATACAGTCGGGCTTAAAGCTCTCCATCAGCTTCTTGCCGCGCTCTACCGTCTCGACGGACGGATCCGGCTCCACGTCGGAGAACACTTCGACCGCTACCGGGTTGACGCGTTTGCGCAGGTAGTATTCCACCTTCTCGACATAGCCCAGCTTGACCATCATGGCGTCGGTGACGACCAGCACGCGGGAAATGTTCGGCATTTTCTCGAGGTACTGCGTCGCGCCCTTCTCGAAGTAAACCTTCGGCGGAACCTTGAACCACTGCATGTTCACCGTCCGGTAGGCCACGCGCTTGACGTTGATCAAGTTCACCGACGTGACGTTGGACGTCGTCGAGTTGTGCCCGTACGAACCGCAGCCGAGCGTCAGCGACGGCAGGTTCGTGTTGTAGATGTCGCCGATCGCCCCGTGCGTCGAAGGCGAGTTGACGATCACGCGCCCGGTCTGCAGGCGGTTGGCGAACGCCTGGATGACGGCGTCATCGTTCGAATGGATCACGGAGGAGTGTCCCATGCCGCCGAATTGGACCACTTCGGCCGCGCGCTCGATGCCCTGCGCCGCCGTTTTGACCTTATAGCAGGCAAGAACCGGGCTCAGCTTCTCTGCGGACAGCGGGTAAGCCGGACCTACGCCCGCCAGCTCGGCCACGAGGATTTTGGTGTCCTGCGGGACCTGGATGCCGGCCATTTCGGCGATTTTTACCGCCGGCTGGCCGACGATGACCCCGTTCACCGCGCACTTCTCGCTGTTAATGACCAGCTTGGACACAGCCTCAGTCTCGGCCTTGTTCAGGAAGTAGCAGCCGCTGTCCTTCATCAGCTTCCGGACCTGGTCGTATACCGGCTCCTCGATAATGACCGCCTGCTCGGAAGCGCAGATCATGCCGTTGTCGAACGTCTTCGAGAGGATCAGATCCGTAACGGCCTGCTTCAAATCCGCAGACTGCTCAATGAAGCAGGGAACGTTGCCCGGACCGACGCCAAGTGCGGGTTTGCCTGTGCTGTATGCGGATTTCACCATCGCCGATCCTCCGGTTGCCAGCACCAGCGCCACGTCGGGATGGTTCATCAGCAGCTGCGTCGCTTCGAGGGATGGCGTCTCAATCCACTGCACGCAGTGCTCCGGCGCGCCGGCCGCAATTCCGGCGTCACGCAGCGTGCGGGCCGCTTCCGCGCTGCACTTCTGGGCGGAAGGGTGGAAGGCGAAAATGACCGGATTGCGCGTCTTCGTTGCGATCAGCGTCTTGAACATGGTCGTGGACGTCGGGTTCGTGACCGGCGTAACACCGGCGATGATACCTACCGGCTCTGCGACCTTCTTGTAGCTCTCGAACGCGTTCTCCTCGATAACGCCGACCGTCTTGTCATGCTTGATGCTGTGATAGATGTATTCCGTCGCGAATATATTCTTGGTGATTTTGTCCTCATATACGCCCCGGCCGGTCTCTTCGACCGCCATCTTCGCGAGCGGCATGTGCCGATCCAAACCGGCCAGCGCCATCGTCTGCACGATTGCGTCGATTTCCTCTTGATTCATGTTCAGGTAAGCTTCCTGCGCCTTCCTGGCGCGGGTGACCAATCGGTTCACTTCTTCTTGGGCGGAGTTCTTTGTTTCCAGCTTGCTTTCTTTAACAGCCATCGTTTTCTCCTCCTTGGAGACCTTTGCCGGTCCCTCATCACCTTGATGAGTTCATCCTACTGGAACACCGGGGAGGCTAACTATGAGATTACTCACATCGATCTAAAAATTTTATAGGTCCGAAAAATGCGGCGCTAAGGCGCTTTTTCAGGACCGTCCATACAGTGGGGAACATACCGATCTATCGACGTACTCTTCAGTTCTGCGAAATTCTATCATCTAAAAAAAATACCGAATGGAGCTATGGCTCTCCATTCGGCGCAAAGGAATAGCAGTTAGGAGTCATCAAGACATTGAAGACAACAAACCTGGCTTAATCAGCAAAGAGGTGCCCGTAAGTGCCGTCCGCCCTGCGGTAAACGACCTCCTCACGGTTGGTATCCCGATTCAAGAAAAGATGGAAGTTGTGGTCCAGCATGTTCATCTGCAGCACGGCCTCCTGCAGATCCACCGGCTTCATCACAAGCCGCTTTTCTTTTGCAATGACAAAGGCTTCCTCCGGTGCTTCCGGCTCCGGCCATCCGCCGTCCGGCGTGCCGCCGCCGACCACGCGGCCTTGGCTGCGCAGCTTGCGGCGCGCCCGCTCCTTGTATTTCCGAAGCTTGCGGTCCAGCTTATCCGCGGCTTGATCGATGGCGGCATACATGTCCGCATCCTTCACTTCGACCCGAAAGACCATGCCGTGATAGGGAACGGTAGCTTCAACGACATGCTCCTGTTTCCGGGCCTGCAGCAGCAGCGTAACGTGGATAGGAACCGTCTCGTCAAACCAGGATTGGGCCGAGCCGATCTTCTGCTCGGCATACGCCTGCAGTGCCGGTGTCACTTCAAAATGTTTGCCATGAATGTGTGTAGCCATGGGATCTGCCTCCTTCAACGGGAAAGGACTCTTGCATGACTCTATTGTAAAGCGGCCTGCCACACTGCGCTGTGAAAAATATCACACCCTTGAACAAAAACGGCTCGGTCCTGCGCATGACTGCCTCCTTGACGAAGAGTAGACCCCTTAAACATGCTTCGTCTGTTTTCGCGGCAGCCGGTGCAATTTCTGCATTTTCCCTTTCAGCTTCAGCAGCGCAAACGAGCCCGCAAACCAGCCCATAAGTCCCAGCAGCAAGCTGGGCCACCAGGCATCCGTTATTTTCAGGGCATACCAGACCGTAACGACGCAAACGGCGCAGCCGGTCATCCCGTATACCGATCCCCGGGCAACCGCGGCCGCCTTTTCTGACCCCTGACTGATGCCGACCATCAGCACAGCGACGACCATCACGGCGGGAAACGCCGCGAAAATGCCGCCAAGCGCCTTCCACGGCAGCAGGACCGATGCCATATAGCTCAATACGACCGCCAGCCCGCCCAAAACGAACCGAAGCAGCAGCTCCCGAAATTTCATTTCATTTTCCCCCTTCACAAGCTGAACAGCATATAGGATATCGTGAACGAGACAAGCAGCCAGCCGCCTACGGAAATGGTCAGTCCTTTCTTCCAACCCCTGCTGGTGCACAAATAACCTACCGCCGCGGCGCACGCCACGTTAATCGCCATTCCGATCAAAGCCCCTTGGGACAAATCGATGGAATGGGCGACCAGCTCTTGGGCGCCGTAATCGAACCTCATCGTCAGCAGCGCCGCCAGAAAAACGGCGGGAAACGCAGCAAAAATGCCGCCGATGGCCCCTCCCGTCCGTTTGGCAATAAGCGATGCCACCACTACGGCTCCGCCCCCGAGAACGAACCGCAGCAGAATGCCTATCAGCGATATATGAGCCATTTCCGATCTCCCCCATCCCATTTGTGAAAATAATCACTTTATAAATCCGAACCCATCATAGCACACAGCTCGATAAGGTTCTGTAATCTGCATCACAGCCACGCCCAGGACAGGAATAAAGCACATGCCCATACCAACATCTCTTGAATACGGAAGCTGGCGCCGAAATCGCCGAAACTCTGCCGCGGCACAGTTTCGGGCTTGTCGAGGCCATAGGCATCCCTTAACCGATTTGCTTCATTATCTGGCAGCTTTGCTGAATTTTCGGAATTCCTGACCATGGATAAAGGGTTGTGTTTCGCCCACAGGGTTTCTTCCGATGGCGATAACCCCGAAGCTTGAACCCTCCCCAGGTTTGCCGGCAGCCAAAAGGCGCAAATCAGCATCAAGACAAGCATTTTTTTGATCATGACTACTCTCCATTTACGATAGGTTAAGTAGACGATCCCCCGAGGCATCCGCTGTTTATGAGCAAAAAACAGGACCCCTGAGGTCCTGTTTTGGAAGGCATTGCTAGTTAATAGATTTCTGCTTGTGAAAAGCTTACCGAAATAGAGACAACTCCAATTTAATTGTGGTAACATTTAACAAAAATAAGAATCGGAGGATCTCATCCATTTATGCTAAAGTACATCGCTTTACCTTTGATCTTTGCCGTTTGTTTTGTTCTCATCCAAACCGGGATTCAGATGGGCCTCGGCATGTATATGACCCAAAAACATACGACGAACATGATGGTCGAATATGACCCTGCAAGTGCGGAATCCTTGCCGTCCAAAGTTGAATTCGGTTCCGACCGGCCGCGGATCACGCCCCAAAAAATAACGGTATGGTTGATTTCTCTCGTGATTTCAGCCGCCATTGCATACCTGTTTCACCGGTTCGTTTTCAAAACATGACGACGGACGCCGGCACGAATGATGATCAGGATCGCGCACTCGAATCGGCAAGCTGATCCTTCATCAGTCGAAGCTCTTCATCATCCGGATCAAGGGCTAATGCCAAATCAACGATGGATGCGGCGCTGCCCGGTTCCCCGTGCCGGAGCAGACTGCCAGCAATGCTCAGGAAGCTGAAATCGGACTCGTACGGTACATAACCAGGCTTTGACCGGTGCTCGCTGCCTGACTTGTATGCGCTCAAGGCTGACTCTATTCCCTCCGCGGCCAATACTCCGGCCGCATGCATCGTCAGCGAACGCGGAATCACTTCGACCCGCTCCCCAAGCAGCACATCCAGGATCGCATTGTTGACCTGATGGAGCCCAAGGTAATCGGTATTGAACATGAGGGTTACCGCGATTCCCGGTTCGGGCAAGACGACCAGGTTGGAACGAAATCCTGTATCCGACCCGCCGTGCGCTTTCGCTTCGAGACCTTTATACTGCCCCATAAACCAGCCCAGTCCAATGTGGCGGTAATATCCGAAGTCGTCCGCCGGTGCCTCGCTTTGCCAAAGCTCCTGAATGCTGGATGTCTGCACGATGGCCTTGGATTCCCATTTTCCCCCGTTTAAGTAAGCCACCGCATAGCTGCACGATTCCGCCGCATTCGTCAGCAAGGTGGAGCTGGGGCCATGAGCCCGGTTATACGGATAAATGCGGCTAACCTTGGCTCCGAAGGACGAGCCCATTCCCATAATGTGCGGAGTTGCGAGCAGCTCCTGGTCCGCATCAGGCATCGTGTACGTACTGGTCTCCATGCCAAGCGCATCCAAAATATGCTCCTGCATGTACTGCTCGAAGGAAACCCCCGAGACTTTCGCGATTACATCACCGAGAACCTCAAAGGCCATGTTGCTGTAAGCTTATGTTCCCTGACCGGGATGCCATAACAACTCCCGGTTCCATACGCTGCGAACGTAACGCTCCAGCGCTCCCTCGTCCAGCTGAGGCCGGTCCCATTCATAATCGTCCTCATCCGGCATGCCGGATGTATGGGTGAGCAAATGCCTGATCGTGATCTGTTGATATCGCGGATCCTCCAGCCTGAAATACGGCAGGTACGCCGTCACTTTCTCATCCAGATTGATCTGTCCGCGTTCCACCAGCTGCATCACCGCCGTAGCCACATAGGTTTTGGAAATCGACGCCATGTGAAACAGCGTGTTTCCATCCACCGGGGCTCCAGTCTCTTTATTTTTCACGCCAAATCCTTTGGCATAGACCGGTTCGCGATTGTACACGATTCCTACAGCCATGCCAGCCGCCGCTCCGTCCTTCGTAATATAATCATTCAGCAGCTCATCCAGCCGCTTCGTTATTTGCTCCAAGTTTTGCATCCTAAAGGCCTCCATGGTTCGAATATTTTTTTCTGTTGTCAGCAAATTCGTATCCTTACCAATGGAAACACCGCCTTCCTGAATTTCACATGTTAAAAGCGTATCACCCCAGGGATGCGGGCGGCAATGTAATGCATGCTTATAGTTATTTTTTCTCGTCGGCCACTGTCGACTCGCTTTGATCTGCCGTCGATATCAGCTCTTCGTTTCTGACCTCTAATAGATACTCCTTATACACGCGGTCCCTTCCGCCATGCTGGTCGTACCAGTTCTGTATCCGCCGTACGTGTTCCTTGTCGCTTCTTATCTTAGCCTCTATTTCCTCGTACTGGCCGCGGCTGTCATATTCCCAAATTGCAAAAATTTCGGTTGTGGCTTCATCACGAGGCACCATCCATCTTCCGATCAGGCGGGTACCGTGCTTCAACTGATTCGGCAGATTAGTTTCATTAAAATGGCGGTTAAAAACATTTACAAACTCATTTTTCACAATGTAAAATTTTCTACGGTAAAACATCCGTTCACTTCCTTCCAGATTATTCAACCCACAATGCAACCCAGATAAACAAGGTATACAGCGTAACCAAAACGAAAATGACGCTGACCGGGATCACCCAGATCGTGTGCGTTCTAAAAGGCTGCAGCATTTCAAACAGCTTCTCTTTCCTTGATAGCAGTTTATACTCCACTTCGTTTAATAGGTTCTGTACTTTTCGATCCTCCATATGTTGAAAATCGATCCAAAGACGATCGTATTGCTCTTTTAGCTCGTCTTGCTGCGAACTGTCTCTTAATAAGGCCATATCTCACGCCTCCTTAGACTCGTCTATCTTTATAAACGCCTCCACGGTGCAAACGTTATGTTTTTTTTCGGCTCACACGCAAATCAAGATCAGACATCCTGGGGATTGATTTTTATATATGGTAAAATAAAACATCATCGTTCAAAGAAATGGAGGACCCTGCTTATGGAAAAACGGCTGGATAAGTTATAACGTGCAACAAGCCGAAAGCGTCGTTTCCTTCGGATTCGCGGACCGCCTTCCTTTATTAATGGCAGTGCAATTCTAAATAACATGGGAGGTTGAATGCAACATGCGAAGTGAGCAAGAAATGATGAAACTGCTTTTGGATTATGCAAAACACAATGACCGGATTCGGCTGGTGACTCTGGAAGGATCGCGTACCAACAAAAATATCCCTCCGGATGCATTCCAGGATTACGACATTTCTTATTTTGTAACCGAGATGGATTCGTTCAAGGAGCATGACGGGTGGCTCGATGTTTTGGGAAATCGCGTCATGATGCAAAAACCTGAAGATATGGAGCTTTTTCCACCGGAACTAGGCAATTGGTTCTCCTATCTAATCCACTTGGAAGACGGCAATAAAGTAGACCTAACCTTGATCCCAGTGAACGAAGTCGAGGATTATTTCACCCACAGCGACGGTTTGGTTGAGGTCCTGCTGGATAAGGATGCTCTCATCAAAAATGAAGTGATCGCCAATGATCGAAAGTATTGGATTAAAAAACCTACGGCCCGGGAGTTTGATGATTGCTGCAATGAGTTTTGGATGGTTTCAACTTACGTGGTCAAGGGGTTGGCGAGAAAAGAAATCCTTTTTGCCATCGACCATTTAAACGAGATTGCGCGGCCGAACTTGTTGAGAATGATGGCTTGGCAAATCGGCTCAGAGCGGGGGTTTACGTTTAGCGTAGGAAAAAACTTTAAGTTAATCGACCGTTACCTTCCCGATGAAGATTGGGAAACTCTCCTGTCAACCTATGCGGAGAACGGGTATAAGCACATGTGGGAGTCCTTATTCAGTTGTTATCAGCTGTTTAGAAAATACTCCAAAGCGGTGTCAAGCCGTCTCGGATATCCGTATCCGGATTACGACGAAGCCATTTCAAAGTATACGGAAAACATTTATTCTGCATTGAAGTAAACGAACCGCTATAAGAAAAACCTCTTCTATCATCCCAAAAAAGGCTGGCATCCACCGGATGCCAGCCTTTTACTTGCGAAAACTGCTTCAAAACTATTACTTCAGAAACGTGACTTTCTTCTTATTATATATATCGAAGGCTACCGCCGCCAACAGGACAAGGCCTTTAATCCCCTGCTGCCAGTCGACGCCCAGACCGATGAGCGATATCCCGTTGTTGAGCACGCCCATGTTGACGAATACCCAGAACGCCACCTTTTTGGTATTCACGCCGGACAGGTCTGCAGCTTTTTCGTTGCCGCCGAGAGCGTAAATATGGCGTCCCATGATGGTTTTGTTCATAACGAACGAGTAGATGATAATGAGCACCAGCAGCAGAATCAGAATGTTCGGCAGCCCGGCGTAGATCGAATCCCTGATTTCATCGGAATGGCCGATTGATATTGGGGAAAACTCATGAGCTTTCCGTTATTTTTATCCAAAAGTGAAACTTGTTCCGGCGGAATTTCGTAAATCTTTAGGTACGGTTATAGAACCTTTAAGGTTTTCCTCAGGTTTGATGTCTATAATGACCTTAGGCTGAAGATCTCACATACCCATTCACGCAGATGACCAGTAACAAAATACATGAAAAGAGGATTTTTAACCATGAACATAAAGCGAGTGATGATTGTCGGAACGATGGTCGTGATCATGTCCTTTGGAAGCACTGCGTTAAGCGGCTCCATCACAAGCGCAAGTCCGGCCGCCAAATGGTTTACCACCGGCGTAAAGGATAAAGACGAATTGCTTGAAGCTCTCCATCAGGACTCCGACGAGGAACTGTATGAAGCGCTGTATGAGGGAAAATCCCTGCATGACATCGCGGATAACCAAGGAGCCGACATTCAGCGAATCATCGATCTGCAAGTATCGCAGCTTACCCGTCAGCTGGATGAGCGCCTGCGCAATGGAAGCATTAGCACAGACCAATATGCGGCACACAAGGCTGAACTTAGGGAAGTCGTCGAACGAAGCGTCCACACTTCATTCGGGTAACTGGAGGTACATAAAACCGTCCAAAGTTCGATCAGTCATTTGAGAGTCCGGCACGGATCCTGCGGTACACGGCTTGAGAAACGCATGATTCTCCACAGACATCGGGAAACAGAATGCTCGAACGAAGTTCCCATGAAAAATGATTCACGTAAGTTTGAAAAACAGCCTGGACCTATTGTCCAGGCTGTTTTTTGCTCCTTGGAAGCAAAAACTCCGCCTCTCTTTCAGTCAGCTGTTAAGCTGCATACAGTCAACCTTCCGCTGCACGCCGCTTTGAATGCCTGCTGAAGCCGGTCCACTCTTGAGCCTCCTGTCATCCGTTTGACCGTTGATATTAAAAGACCCTGCCGGCACCCGGCAGGGTCTTTCGTCTGTTTTGTTCACCGCTGAATTTAGACAGAGCCGTAAGAGCACAAGATTGTACTAGAAAATCGCGTGCGGGGCGGTCCCCACTCTCCAAAATTGCCCGACTTTCTCAAACTTGACCGTCACGTATGCCGGGCCCTGAAGATGTTCCGGATAAGGAACGCTCAGCTTATACACACGCTGCGTATCCGTCATACTGAGCAATTTGGCCGTCGCCTTGTCGAACTCCAGAATGTTGCCGCCATCGGCGTTCAGCTGAGCCAAACGCCCGTCCTGAGAAATGAAATATTTGTCCACAAAATAGGCCGCTGCCTTTTCCGTATATACGGACTTCAAATAATCCATCAGCTTCTCCCGGGTTCCGATGTCATCGGACAAATACCGGTATTGCCGGCCATCGACCTCAAAAGTATCCCCTAATCCCTTGCCGCCGCTTAAAGCATAAAAATACCGCTTCTCGGCTTCTATGATTAATGGCGTGACGCTGGTATGGTTCAGCTTGCTGATCTTGGTCGCGTCGGTCACGACGACTTTCTTCACCGCTTGTACCGGGACCTGCGCCGGCGCAGCCGCGCTCCCTGCCGGAGCTGCTCCAGCCGCTGTGGCCATCAGGCTTGCTCCCATCAAACCGGTTGCTAGTGTAAATCCAATTTTACGATTAAGTTTCATCTTGTATTATCGCCTCCACCCTGTTAAACGAAACCAAGATGGAAAAAGTTTCATTCAATGTCCCGCTGATAAGTTATGATTTGAAATGTTTAAACTGCGGCAAATATTCGCGATTGGCTTCGAACATCTCATCAACCATCGATTTGATCTCATCCAGGCTGAGGACCGCGGAAGTCAGCGGATCGAAGCATACCGCATGGAACACTTTCCGCGGATCGCCTGTAAGCGCGCCTTCCACGGCCATCTCTTCGCAGCGGGCGCTTATATTGGTCAAGGCCGCCAGCTGATCCGGCAGGGCTCCCACATGAATCGGCTCCAGCCCACGCTTTGACGCCAATACCGGCACCTCAACGCAGCATCCGTCCGGCAAATTATCGATCAAGCCATGATTACGGACGTTGCCGTTGAATTTAAACAGGGTGCCGTCCCCGATCGTGGCGTTAAAAATATAAGCGGCATACTCTTCGCCCCTCTTCAAATCGACGGGCTCATCCATCCAGCGCTGCATCTGTTCCTTCCAGCTGCCCTGCCTCTGCTCGTAGCCTTTGATAATATACGCGTATTCACCGGGATTCCAGCCCGTGCCGTTCGTGCAGTACTTTTCGATCAAATCCGGCCGCTTTCTGAACCAGGCATTGTATTCGGAGTTATGGCCGCTGGATTCCGTGACGTAATAATCCAGGTGAAGGAACATTTCGTTTCGGACCTGCTCCTCGTTGTAAATGTCCTGATGGTTCATCGCCTCCCGGATGAGAGGATACGCGTCTTGGCCGTTCCAGCGAAAATCCAGGTAAAATGCCTGATGATTGATGCCTGCGCAGAGATACGTGATCTCCTCTTTAGGCGCGCCGATCCACCTGGCCAGCATCGATGCCGTTCCCTGAACGCTGTGGCACAGGCCCGTAACGGTCACATTCGTTTCGCTCTGCATCGCCCTGCACAGCATGGCCATCGGATTCGTATAATTCAGAAATACCGCCTGCGGACAGTACCGCTCGATATCGCGGCAAATGTCCAGCATCACCGGAATCGTACGGAGTGCCCTGAATATGCCGGATGGCCCGCGCGTATCTCCCACATTAATGTCCACGCCGTATTTTTTCGGGATTTCGATGTCTTTCCGCCAAACGTCCAAGCTTCCTGCCAAGATGGTGCAGACGACCCCGTCCGCCCCATCGAGCGCCTTGGATCTGTCGGTATGCGCTTCGACTTTGGCGGAATAGCGTCCGGCCGCAATGATTTTCTCCACCGTCTTCTTCGCAAATCCGAGGCGCTCTTCGTCAATGTCAACCAAAGCGATGACGCTGTCAGTGAGTGCAGGGAATGTAAGCAGGTCGCGAACCAGGTTTTTCGTGAACACGAGACTGCCTGCCCCGATAAAAACGATCTTCTTCACTACCGAATTCCTCCCTTTGATCAAGCTGCACGCGGCCGGAACCCGGCCTGTCAGCTTTCAGCCTTTGATGCCTGTCGTCGAAATCCCTTGGATAAAGGTCTTTTGGGCAAAAAAGAACAAAATGATAATGGGCAGCGTCGCAACGGTGGAAGCCGCCATCAGCATTCCCCAGCGCGTGCCGTATTGACCGATAAACTGCTGCAAACCAAGCGATACGGTGTACATTTTCTCATCGCTCAAATAAATTAACGGCCCCATGAAGTCGTTCCAGTTGTTCATGAACGTAAACAACGCTACCGTGGCGAACGCCGGACGGGCGAGCGGGAGAATGATCTGCCAGAAGGTCCGAAATTCCGAACAGCCGTCGATCTTGGCCGCCTCGGATAATTCCTGCGGAATCGTCAGGAAAAACTGCCTCAGCAGAAAGATAAAAAACGCACCGCCTAAAAATGCTGGAATAATGAGAGGTTTATAGCTTCCCACCCAACCGATCTTTTTAAAAATGACGAAAATCGGAATCATCGTGACCTGCGAGGGCAGCATCATCGTGCTGAGCATGATCATGAACAGTACATTCCGTCCCGGCCATTGAATTTTGGCAAAGCCGTAAGCGACCAGGGCTGAGGAAACGCAGGTGCCGACCATCGCCCAGATGCAAATGGTTAACGTATTGAGGACGTAGGTCCCGAACGGGACAAACGTCAGCGCCTCCGGAAAATTCGACCATAGGAACTGATCCGGAATCCATTCAGGCGGCCATTTAAAAATTTGAGCTTCCGGTTTGAGCGCAGTGGACAGCATCCACACAAAAGGAAAAAGAAAAGTGATTCCAAGTACGATCAAGCAAACATGGGCGATCAGCTGTTTAAATACGCCTTTCTTTGTTCTGCTTAATTTCGTGGTTTGCTGTGCGTTGATTTCAAGCATCTTGCGCCTCTCCTTTCACGGTGCCAGCAGCATGGAGGAAGGGCAATCCTAAAACCGCTCCCTTTCCTCCATACCCTTATCCGTTATTTGCCGCCGGCTTTGGCGATTTCCTCCTCGACTTCCTTCTGCAAGGTCTCCAGCGCCTGCTTGGGATCTTTGTTTCCCGTCATGACGGACTCTTCGGCTTTTGCCGCCCGGTCCCAATAATACTGCTGCACCGGAATAACAGGTGTTATCTTCGCGTTGGGGCTACCGAGCAGATTGACGAACGTTTTTCTGGCCGGAATTTCATTCATGAAGTCCTGGTAAGCCTGTTTCTCCGTAATTTTTGGCGATGGCGGGATCCACCCTCCCTTGGTCAGCATTTCTGCTGCCCAGTCTTCGTTATGGTAGCCGGTCAGCCACAGGATGAATTCCCATGCCTCTTTCGGATGCTTGGCTTTTTCAGGAATAATGTTAAAGTTCCCGTTGACCCAGGTTGCATCCGGTTTCCCGGTTCCTTCCGGGTAAGGCAGCGTCATAACGCCGTACTGAAGGTCCGGGGCATAATTTTTCAAATCCTCGAGCCTCCACATGCCGTCCATGGCGAATACCTGCTTGCCGCTGAGGAAAGACCAAGCCGAGTTCACGTTGGACGACATGCTTTTGTTAAAAGCGGCGACTTTGGTCGGATCGTATTTTTTCGCATAAGACTGGAACCATTCCAATGTGGCCAGGTTGTTCGGATCGGTTGCCGTCGGCTTGCCGTCCTCATCCGCCCATTTCCCGCCGAATGCGGTGCTCCACTGGGTAAGCCCGCTCGGCATATAGCCGACCCGCTGGATGAATCCGCGTTTATCCAGTTTCCACAATTTATCCTGCATCGCATCCAGCTCCTGGATCGTGGCAGGCGGTTTTTCCGGATCGAATCCTTCCTCTTTCAAAATATCCTTGTTGTAATACATCGCCAGCGTATTCATCGAAAATGGAATCGCATACATTTTTCCCTTATAGGTGCCGATCTCCTTTACCGTGGGATACATCCACTCGCCCAAATCCGGCGCGTCGGCCTGGATGTACGGATCCAGTGAAGCGATGGCTCCTTTTTCCGCCCACGAGGGAATGATCTGGTTCCATTGGGTCATGACGTCAGGCGGATCCCCGCCGGCCTGTGCCGTCAAAAATTTGGCGTTGGCATCGCCGGTAATGGAGAGCGCGGTCACATGAATGCCGGGATGCGTCTGATTGAACTCATCGACCAGGCTGTCGATCAGCTTCTTCCAGTCACTCGTCCACATATGCCAATATGTAACTTCTACGGCTTTTCCGTCGCCTTTCTTCCCGGAATCGGAAGTCGGAGCGGAAGTATCTTCCTTCTTGCCGTCCTGCCCGGCCGCCGGAGAACCCGGTGAGGAACAAGCTATTAAGCCGGCAAGCATCAGCATAATAAGCACCATCGATAAGAACGGTTTGAGCGTTGACTTCATCATTGCACCTCCGATATCGTTTTACCTTTCCCCGCCGTAGAAAACCCAGCGCGCCGAGCTCTTAAATACCAGCAGCGTAACGGCCATAATGAGCAGGAACAAAATCCATGCCATAGCCGAAGCATACCCCATATGGAAGTAAGAAAAGGCGTTCTTGTACAGATACAGCGAATAGAACAGCGTAGAATCGTTGGGGCCGCCGGACGTAATAATGTATGCCTGCGTAAAATACTGGAAGGAACCGATCAGGCCCATGATTAAATTGAAGAAAATGACCGGACTCAGCATCGGCAGCGTAATATAGACGATTTTTTGCCACCAGACCGCTCCGTCAATCTGCGCTGACTCGTACATTTCCTGCGGAATATCCTGGAGCCCTGCGAGGTAGATGATCATCGCGCCGCCGACGCCCCACAGCCCCATCACGATCAGGGCCGGTTTGGACCAGGCCGGGTCGACCAGCCACCCGGGACCCGCAATGCCGATGGCATCCAGCAGGCCGTTGATCAGTCCGAACTGCGGATCGAACAGCCACAGCCACAGCACGGAAGATGCGACAACCGGAACAATGCTCGGCAGGTAAAAAATCGTCCGGTACAAAGCCATTCCTTTGACCTTCATGTTCAGCAGCAGCGCCAGAGCTACGCCGAAGACGATGCCGAGCGGAACCGAAAATAATGTATAGTACATCGTGTTGGTAATCGATTTCCAGAATAACGGGTCTTTGAATAACTGCACAAAATTATCCCCCCCTACCCATACGGGCGAACTGACCACATCGTAGGTTGTAAAGCTGTAGTACAGGGATAACAGAAACGGCAGCAGCGAAAAGGCGGCAAACCCTGCCAGCCAGGGTGAAACGAACAGCAGGCCGTTCCGAAGATTCACCTTTGTGATTTTGCTCATGGTTCTCTTGGACGAACGGACCTGAACAGACGGCCGAACCTCTGCACTTGAACGGGACAAGCAGACACCTCCTAGCTGATTTTTGCGGATTTAGCGAATCCTCCCTCCTTTGACAGCGTTTTCTTAAACGTGCAAGCCTATTTTATAAAGAGCCGCCTTTGCTGTATTTATAAATAACTTCACAAGTTTTACAAAAAACGCTTTTCGATGAAATTTCCCGGAAGACAGAACGCAGTCTCTCACCCGCCACTCCTTGGCTGCTCTTTCCTCCAAGCGGTGGGAGACATCCCCGTCTGCTTTTGAAACCAAGCGGAAAAAGCATGAATATTGGGGAATCCGACCTGGCTCGCGATTTGCTGGACCGTCTTGTCGGAGAAGGTAAGCAGCATTTTGGCCTCGGACATCCGGTATTGCTGTAAATATTGCTTGGGCGAGAGACCGAAAGTTTTTTTGAAACAGGAGCGCAGCCCGCTCTCCGACATGCGGATCATCCGGGCCAAATCGGTCACCCTCATTTCTTTGTCCAGGTTGGTGCGGATGTACTCGGCAACGCCGTCCAAGGTAATTCTGGAATCCCGCTGGTCGATGCGCTCCATTAAAAACAACAGAAATAATTCGACCCACGTTTTTAAAAACCGGTTAAATAGCTGATTCGGACGAACGGACGTAATGTGGAGCCACACGCTGAACAACTTCTCAAAACGTTCCAGCGCATACTGGGCCAGGGGAAACAGGTGCAGTGATTCTTCATTCGTCATTTGAAAAAATAACCGTTCGAGCTCATGCGACAAATGGTCAACCTGCAGGACGGCGAAGCGGATCGGTGTAACGGAGCTGTAATCATGGGGCACGCCGGGGGTGATCAGAATAACGTCCCCCTCCTGAATCGAAAAAATCTGGTCTTCAGCATAGAATACACCTCGTCCGAAAGTGACCACACAGATTTCGAAATGGGGATGCACATGCGTGCCCATTTTCCATCCGGAAGGGTACGTTACGTGATCTGTGTAAAGTGAAGATCTGTCCAATACGAATATCCCACCTTCCATGATTTGTAATTTTTTGTTCGAAGTTCATTAACATTATACTGAGGACCAAATGTCGGAAAACCGCAAAAAAACTCCCCGCGGGCAGACCCTATCCGGGCCTCTCCTCATCGGGGAGTTTAATCAGTTCGTTGTATATGATTGAACGCTATGACGATGCTGTTCTATGGCTGCAGATAGATCTGGAGGGAGGAAACCTGCGGACACCACCGGGATTCCTGGATTTGAAGACGCATATAACGGCTCTTAACGGCGGGGAAACGGCAGATCCGTTTGTGACCGATGACCGTACCCGTGTAAGCTGTTTTCCATGTATCTCCGTCGAAATATTCGAGCTCAAAGCGCTCAATCCGCTGGCTGTACCGGTATTCCTGCAGCACGACGTGATCAAAGGCGGTCTCCCTCTGCAGATCCAGCGTCAGCGACGCCTGCTCCGTCCCTTCAGGCGGTGCCCAGTACGTCCCCTGCTGTCCGTCAAGGACATGATCCGCCTGGTGGCCTTCTGCTTGGGCGGATGCCTCCGCCGCGGCCCCTGCCGCCAAGTCGGCGCTGAACGTGCTGCGGATCCGGTCCCCCAGCTCCTGCAGGCGCTGGACGTCCCGCTCGTGAATGAGACCGCGCCGGTCCGGCGGAAGGTTAAGAAGGAAAGTCGCGTTCCCGCCGACGGATCCATAATATACGTTCATCAGCTCATCCAGCGATTTGACCTTATCATCTTCGGAGGCGTGGTAGAACCAGCCCGGACGGATCGACGTGTTGACCTCCGCCGGGTACCAGACCAGCTCCTGCTCCTGTTCAATGACCGCCCGGCTGCCCAAGTCCTCATCCTCCGAACGGTAGCTCCGGGCAAACCCGGGATCGTCCTCCTGCTGCGATTTCGCCTGGATCTTCTCGTTATCCCGCAGCGACGCAGGCACGACGCTCCACTCCGACTCCCGGCAGTGGCCGGCTTCGTTGCCGCACCAGCGGATATCCGGGCCGCAGACCGAGATCGCCGCCTCCGGCTGCAGCTCGCGAATCAGCGCGTAATAAGCGTCCCAGTCGTACACCTGGCGCTTGCCGTTCGGCCCCTCGCCGCAGGCACCGTCGAACCAGACGCAGAACACGTCGCCGTAACCGGTCAGCAGTTCCCTCAGCTGATTGATGAAATATTCGTTATACGCCGGCGAATCGCCGTATGTAGGTTCATGCCGGTCCCAGGGAGACAGGTAAATGCCAAAGCGTATGCCTTCTCTCCGGCAGGCCTCCGACACTTCCCGGACCACATCGCCCTGCCCGTCCTTCCACGGGCTGTTCTTGACCGAGTGCTCCGTATACCGGCTCGGCCAGAGGCAGAAGCCGTCGTGATGCTTGCAGGTCAGAATCAGCCCCTTCATCCCGGCTGACTTGATTGCTGCCACCCATTGGCCGGCATCCAGCTCCGCAGGATTAAAGATAGCCGGGTCCTCCTTCCCGTCCCCCCACTCCCGGTCCGTAAACGTGTTGACCGTAAAATGAATGAAAGCGTAGAACTCCATCTCCTGCACGGCCAGCTGCCGTTCGGTCGGCTTAACCTGTGAGGCGTATCGGATCCTTTCGGTCGTTACCATCATGAAATGCCCTCCATCTTGGTTTTGATTACAAGTATGAATACTTTGTTCTCCCTGCAAAAGCCGGATACCTGCTATGGATCTCAGATATCCGGCTCCCGTCCATTATTTCTTTAACGCTTTTTGGTAGATCGCCAGGTATTGATCCAGCTGCAGTCCCTTGAAGCCGGCGACGTAGCTGTCCCAATCTTTGTCGATGTCTTTGTTGCCCGTCACGAACTGCGCCAGGCTCGACTTCACATAATCGGTCAGCGACTTCTGCATTTGCGCAACCGTCATGGCGTCCGCGGGATCAATGAACGTATCTGCAGGATACACAACTTCCGGCTTGGCGAAAGGCTCGTATTTTTTGGCGGCCAGCCACAAGCGGTATTCGTAGGCTCCGTTCCCCAGCGGATCGCTCGGGGCGGCAAAAGATTCGCGGATGGAATTGAGCATTTGCATCGTGCCGAGCTGCCACCAGTAATTATCCAGCGTCGTTTCTCCGTTCGCGGATGGAGCTTTCGGAACGACTTCGTACTTCGCCGGTTTGCCGTTGTAGTCCAGCTTGCCGCTGTCCGCTTTTTTCCAGCCTTCGCCGTCAAAGCCCCAGGAGGTCATAACCGTTCCTTCCTCGGACCAGAGATAATCCGCCAGTTTGATGGCAGCCACCTGCTCCTCCTTCGTCGCCTTGTTCGTAATCACGAACTCTCCGCCGCCCGCGCCGATGCTGTAGCCTGTCAGCTGGACTCCGTCTGGTCCTTTCAGCGGAGGAACGACGTCGTAATCCTTATGTCTGGGATTCGAGCCATCCACGCTGAAGGCGCTGCTGAGCAGCGCGTATCCGACGGTGCCCACGGCAGCGTCCTGCTTGTTGGCCAGCTGCTTCACCGCATCGTTGTTCTGTGTAAAAACCGCTTTATCCATCAAGCCTTCGGCAAACAGCTTACGTAAATACTTCAGTCCTTCTTTCCATTCGGGCTGCGCCGGCGAATAAATGACCTGGCCATCCTTGACGCTTAAGTAATCCGAGGTGTTGTCATAGATAAAGGCGTTCATCAGGAACGAATCCACGCCGCCTCCCCATACGCCGTCGGAAGAGGTCGTGAACGGGATTTCGTCGGCTTTGCCGTTGCCGTTCGGGTCTTTCTCTTTAAAGGCCTTCAGCACGTTGTAAAACTCATCGGTCGTCGTCGGCATCGACAGGCCCAGCTTCTCCAGCCAGGCGGTATTGATCCACATCCGCTGCCCATAGGTGCAGTGCAGACATTCGTTCAGCTTCGGCAGTGCGTAAATTTTTCCGTCCGGAGCGACCATGCCCTGCTTGAGGTAAGATACGTCCTCCATCGCCTTTTTAATATTGGGGGCGTACTGATCGATCAGATCGTTCAGCGGGATAAAGGCTCCCTGCTGGCCATATTTGATCTGGTCCGCCTTGGATATGCCCGCATTCATAATGACGGCCGGGTAATCGCCGCTCGCCAGTAGCAGCAGCTTCTTGTCGCTGAAGCCCGCGTCCGGCACCGTACTCCAATTAAACTTGATGCCGAGCTTGTCCTCAATGTACTTGGAGAATTTGTTGACGTCCATGTTTTCGATCCCCGCCTGCTGCGGTGCGAATACCGACAGCTCCACCGGTTTACTAGGATCCGAGGCAGCAGCCCCTGCGTCATTCTGCTCCTGCTTGGAACCGCCGCATGCCGACAATAGAAGGGATAATACCAGTAACACGCTCAAGCCAATAAATGCCCGTTTTTTCAAAGAAACTCCTCCTTTGCTTAAATGGCTCATATCATTGCCCCCTTGTAAATGACAACTTCAAAAGTATCCTGCAGCGATAATCCGGCCCACACCCCCCTTACATAATTCCGTCCACGGCCTTCATCCCTTCAGCGATCCGATCATGACCCCTTTAACAAAGTGCTTCTGGACAAACGGATAAATGATCAGCACCGGCGCGCTGGAGACGACAATGAGCGAATATTTCAGCAGATCCTTCAGTCCCTGCTGCACGAGCAGGCTGTTCACATTGGTCATCATGTCGGAATTTTCCGAGCTTAGGATGAGAATGTTCCGCAGGAAGATTTGCAGGGGGAACATGCTGTTGTCTTTTAGGTAAATGAGTGCATTAAAGTAAGCATTCCAGTGCCCGATGGCATACATCAGGAACAATACCGCGAGGATGGGCTTCGATAACGGCAGCACGACCTGCATAAAAAATCTCATGTCGCTGCACCCGTCCATCTCAGCGGCTTCGGCCAGCTCGTCGGGAAGCGACTGGAAGAACGTTCTGGCAATGATGACCTGAAATACGGCCAGCGCGCCGGGAATGATCATGGCCCATCTCGTATTGACCATTCCCAAAGATTTGACGAGCAAATAGTTCGGAATCAGTCCGCCGTCGAAAAACATCGTAAACACGATCAGGATCATAATCAGTCCGCGGCCGTAAAACGTTTTGCGGGCCAGCGGATAGGCCAGCATCACGGTGAACGAAACGTTAATGAGCGTACCCACGACCGAATAAAAGAGCGAATTGCCGAATCCGATCAAAATATCGGAATTTTGGAAGACCGCCTTGTAGCCAACCAGGCTGAAATCCACGGGCCAGAGCCACACTTTTCCAGACGTAACCGCCGCCGGCGAGCTGAAGGATGCGCTCAGCACATGCAGCAAAGGAAATAAAATGACGATCAGCACCAGCGATAGAAACAGGTAGACGATGCCCAGAAACATCCGGTCCGCTACCGCTTCGCGTATTTTCGTTGAATGCACGCTTTTCGCACCTCCTACCATAAACTGTTGGACGAGATTTTTTTGGCGACGAAATTGACAAGGATCAGCAGCACAAAGTTAATGACCGAGTTGAACAGCCCGATCGCGGCCGAGAAGCTGAAATTGGCACCCAGCAAGCCGATCTTGTAAACGTAAGTCGAAATGACCTCCGAGGTGTTCAAATTCAGCGGATTTTGCATCAAATAGATCTTCTCGAAGCCCAGTCCCATAATCTGTCCCAGGTTCAGAATCAGCATGATGACGATGACCGGAACGAGGCTGGGAAGGTCGATATGGACAATTTTCTGAAACCGGGAAGCTCCGTCCACCTTGGCAGCTTCGTATAAATCGGGATTGACCCCGGACAGCGCGGCGATATAAATAATGGCCCCGTAACCGGTGAACTGCCACACATCCGAGAGAACGTAAATCGATTTAAAGTATCCCGCCTTGCCCATAAAATCGATCGGTTCTATCCCGAGCGATCTGAAGATATTGCTCAAGAGCCCGACGTTCGGAGATAAATTGACGATCAGGATCGAGACGATCACGACCGTCGATATGAAGTAAGGGGCATAAGTAATCATTTGGACCGATTTTTTGAATAAGCCGTTGCGAATTTCATTCAGCGCCAGCGCCAGTATGATCGGCGCGGGAAATCCGATGGCCATGCCGTACAGCGAGATTTCAAGCGTGTTCTTAAAGTACTGCCAGAAAAACGGGGTATCGAACAGCTGCTTGAAGTACTTCAGCCCGGCCCAGGGGCTGCCGAGGATACCCTGTACGACGTTATACTCCTTAAATGCGATGATGACGCCGAACATGGGCACGTACTTGAAAATGATAATATAAAGCAGAGGGAGAAAGACGAGCAAATAAAACTGCCAGTGCTTCCTGATTTTCCGGCCGGCCTGTGACCCCGCCCTCTTCCGGCGGGCGGCCAATCCGGGGGGATGCGGCGAAGCCGCCTTGCTGCTAGTTGCTTCCATACCTGCCGACTCTCCTTTGCGCTTGAGTTGCCTTCATGTTATCGGCACGGCACGGCAGCGTTCAATATACAACTTTCGCCCGGTCAACTTATTTCCGCGGCCCTGCTGAATCGGCGATCCGATAGGATAAGGCTGGCGGGGTAAACCTTTTTCTCCATACAACTTTTTTCTGTTCAGCCTGGTCCAGACCGCAAAAATCCCGCAGGGATCTTTCCCGGCGGGATTCGGAACCTTGAGGAACCGGTGCACATGGCCTGTCAGAGAGCGGCAGAGTCCCGCTCATCCCGGGTAAAGTGATCACGGTATTCCCCTGGAGACAGGCCAACGATTTTTTTAAACATCCGACCGAACGAAATGACATTCAAATATCCGACCTCTTCGGCGATTTCCAGAACGGCATGATCCGTATTCTCCAGGAGTGTCCGGGCGCGGCCGACCCTAAGCTCGATTAAATAATCCACGAACTTCTGCCCGGTTTCCTCCTTGAACAATTTGCTGAGCGTTTTGGACGGGAGGTCAAACCGGTCGCTGAGGAAGTCGAGCGACAAATCCGGATTGGTAAATTCCCGTTCCATCGTTTCGCGGACCTTGCGGATCGTATCCGAATGATTCCGGGTAACCTGGATTTGCAGAAGCTGTTCATAACACCGTTCCAGCGTCCGCATGAAGCTCTCCTCCACCTGCTCGAAGGTATCGGATGCATGCAGCGCCAGCTGCAGGGGACGGTGTCCGGCCTCATCCCACAGCTCCTGATACTCCTTCGTCATCTTGCCCATTTCCCGCCCGATGGAATAGATCAAATAATCCGCCAGACTGACGATATGGTCGCGGCTCAGCAGATGCTGCCCGATACCCTGAATCAATTGGTCGTATTTATCCTTCCAGTCCGGCTTGCCCAGCCGGAACGATTGGGCGATCGCGTGGACCAGCTGAAAATAATCGAACATGGCGACCTGGTCCTCTTTGGCTAGCGAATCATAGAATATGATCCGGTTGCTGCCGAGAACCATTTTATATTTCAGAGCCTGTTGGGCCTGGGCGTAAGATTCCGGGATCTCGGCCGGGCAACCGGCCGCTGCTCCCGCACCGATCGTTACGGTAAGCTTCAAATGCTCCTGCACCCATTTTCTCGCATGATCCAGCATACCCGTGACCCGGCCGCGGGGTTCGTCCGACTCCTCGATTTGCACAAGCACCCCGAGCCCGTCGCCTGATATCCATTCCGTCCACACGATCCCCCCGTGCTCCTGGGCGGTTTCCTGGATCACGCTCTTCAAGGCGAACTTCATCAAATACTGGTCTTCTTGGGTAAATTGGCTGCAGAACGAACCAAACTTGTCGATCTCCACGACGCACACGACCTGCGGCATATCGAGATCGTTGAGCTGCATCGTGTCCCGCAGCACCTCCCACTCCTCGGATTTTGGAAGATGCTGTCCCTCGACCAGCTGCTGGAACAAATACGCCTTCTTGACGTGCAGATCCTCGCGGAACTGGCGCTGGTAGGTGTTGGACTGCTCCAGCATCTGGTTAATAGCGGACTGCAGAAATGTAAACTCGTCCTGCCCGCTGCCCTGCATCAGGGTCGCCGCCTTCGTCTGGGATAATTTCTGCACCTGGGTGACGATCCTTTCGATCGGCTTGTAATTTTTCCGTGCGGCATAGACGATCCATAAGCCGCCCGCGGCGATCATGACGATACCGAGGATGAACCAGACGTTATAGAGCTGGCTTGCCACGTCCACCCATTTTCCGTTAATCAGTCCGCTCTGGTAATCCCAGCCGGTCACCGGCGAAATGGCGCTCGACACGATGCTCCGCTCCTGCTCCGATTTACCGATCGGCAGGACGTCTCCACCGGCCTTATCGATAATGTGGATGTAGCTGACATTCCGGCTGTACATGCTTTCGATTAATCGGTTCAGCCCATCCGCCGGTACGTTCACGACCAGGAATCCCTGCCCGGTCTTCAGGAAAGGCGCCTTCAGCGCAAGGCTCACGACCCGCTTCGGCCCTTTGATGCTGAACTCTTCAAAATTCCGGATGCCGCTCCAGCCCTCATCCTTTTTGGCCTGCTCAATATACGGCTTGATAAAAGGGGAATCCGGATAATCTTCCAGGCTCGAGCTGGTCGCATTGCTCAGGACAAAACCGTCTCTGGATCGCACGAGATAAATAGAATCCACCAAGGGATAGGAATTTCTAAAATTATTCATAAACTTAACGATCCGCATGTTGAGGTAGTAGTCGTTTTCGGTTCCGCTTTTATAAAAGGTGGACAGATCCGGATTATTAAGCAGCTCCGTCATCAGCATCTGCTCGATCGTTTTAAGGGAAGAGTCAATGGAGCTCATCGCCTGCAGCATCAGCGTTTCATTGGCTTTAACGGCTTCCTTGCGGCTCTGATCGCCAAGCATTTGAAAGAAGACGAAAAAAATAAACGAAATGACGATTAAAAAAGCCGGCATATATGATAAAAGCTGGCGGTAAAACCAATTCCGTTTTCCCATCCGTTCCTGCACTCCTTATGTAGGGCTCCTGATCTACTGCTAAAATAAAACGCTTTCATATTTTGTTCCAATTATAGCATCCCGCGGCCCCGAATTCATTAGTTCAATACGCATAACGAAAAAAAGCCCCTGAGCGGTGCATGTTGATGCCTCTTTATTTTAATCCCGGTCGAGGTCCGGTTTGTTGAATGAAACGATCCTATTTGTTGTAAAAAACGATCTATATCCATCATTTTAAAGTGCCGGCTTTCCAAATTTTCGCTTAGAGCCGCAAGGTTTTACCACTTATTTTCCAGTTTATGGCTTTGCCTAGTCCGTCCTCCTCCCGTTATAATGCCTCGTGAAGGAGATGATTTCGATGACAACCAAAAAATGGGCAGTTACCTCGATCCTCGTCGTCCTCTTAGTCATTCAAAGCTTCGCATGGAAGGCTGATCATGCCGAAGCGGCTCCCGTCCTTAAATTAGGGAGCGAGGATCCCAAAGTTTCTGATTTACAGTACCGGCTGCAGGTGCTCGGTCTTTATGCCGGCACGCTTGACGGAAATTACGGCCCCGGCACGGAGGCCAGCGTCAAACAGTTCCAGAAGGAGTACGGCGCGGTGGCAGATGGTACGGTCGGTCCTGCCACATGGAGGAAGCTCCGAATGTACACCTTAAGTAAAAACGATATGGAGATTATGGCTAAAATCATCTACAGCGAAGCCCGCGGCGAGTCCTATAAAGGACAGGTAGCCGTCGGTGCCGTCGTCATGAACCGGATCCAGTCGGACGAGTTCCCGGACACGATTCAAGGCGTCGTTTTTCAGAAAAACGCATTCACCGCCGTCAGCGACGGCCAGTATGGCATGAAGCCGAACCGGACCGCCTACCTTGCCGCCATCGATGCCGTGCGCGGATGGGACCCGACCCATAACTCCCTCTACTACTATAATCCGAAAACGGCAACGAATAAGTGGATTTGGACGCGTGCCCGTACCGTTAATATCGGACGTCATGTATTTGCCATTTGATTTCAAAGTACATAGGCCCAAGGGATCATGCCCCTGGGCCTTTTTTCATTGCGGCTGAATCGTGTCCCAATGCTCTAGCGGTCACATCCTGCTCCTCCAGACAGGGCCTACCCCGCGGTATTCGACTTCATTTCTTCCAGCAGTTGACCAAACCGGTCGAAATTCTCCTCATTGCCGTTGATGCAGATTTGTTTGATAGGCTCGAACTGCTTATCCTTTTTGAACGTCTGGCGAAAAGTAACTTTGGTTCGTCCCTGCTCTTCTTCAAACGTAGCCGTAACGCGGAATTGGGGCTCGGAGAGATGATCCAGCACAACCCGTTCCATAGGAACGATCTCTACAAAAACGCTCTCGTTCGGATAATCCCGGCCATCCGGTCCGTGCATGGTGAATTTCCAGGCTCCGCCCGGCGTGATGTCGATTTGATGAAAAGTATTCGTGAACCCGTGCGGCCCCCACCAGCGAGCCAATAAATCCGGAGTCGTCCAGGCCTGATACACGAGGTGCCGCGGTGCGTCGAATTCCCGTGTGGAAATAATTTCGTTCTTTCCATTCGTCATGCCAATAACCTCCTTACTGGTTAAGTTTTTTAGGCGCCTGTTTTTACCGGTAGGCACATTATAAAAGGTTACGCCGCGTCAGGTGCAAGCATTTATTGCGACACAAATAAGAAAAACGTATATCGACGTACCTTCAAAGAAGACAGACCGCTTTTAAAGGTAATTTTTCTTGCAATATCAGGAAGCAATGGCTCTGGAGCTTATACTTTCTGATATTATAAGAAAAACGTCTATCGACGTACCTTCAAAGAAGACAGACCGCTTTTAAAGGTAATTTTTCTTGCAATATCAGGAAGCAATGGCTCTGGAGCTTATACTTTCTGATATTATAAAAAAACCGCTCTAAGAGCGGGTTTGAACGAAATACCGATCTAAAATGCTTCGACTTCCTTCATCACTTGTTTTAACACATCCAGCGACGGAAAGAGATCGGTCTCGTATTCCAGACCGTGATTCACGCCGGGGATCAAGCGCAGCGTCAGTTTCGGATTCTCCCGCAGCTGCTGGAATCTTTCCTCGATATAGCAGCTGTCATTGTCGCCAATGAAGCACAGGCCTCTTTGCTTGCTGCGCATCATCGCGTTCCAGACGAAGTCTCTTCCCAGCAGGGGCGTGAACCAGATGACCTTGGCATTTCGGAACAACTCACGCTGCACCTCAAACCCAAGCGCAATCGTTCCAATCGACTTGCCGATCAGAGCGTAGTCGTCGTAGGATGCGTTCTGCAGTGCATGGTCGATCACGGCCCCGACATCGGTGCGGATCGCTTCAGCGATCTCTTCAAAGCCGAACTCCCGGTAGAACGGATCGTTATACTGATAGTTCACCTGAAGCACGTCATAGTTTTGGTTCAGATAAATACCCGTGGAGTAATACAGCAGCGGTGCCTGGGCGGTGTAGCCCTGCCCTGGAAAAATGATGGCCAAGCCTTTGGCTTTACTTTCTGTTTTGGACAATACGGTATAAGATATTTTCCTGTCTTTATAGCCTTGCACGTAATCTCCATGGATATTCATCCAATCCATCACCCTTTCGGACCTATAAAATGGGGTTTTTCCCTTTGACCCGTGATCAGCGATTTTCCTGAGTTGCGGTTCCGCCCGCCAACCGTCCGACCGCACTCTTAATGGCCTCCCGCAGCTCATCGGTTTTACCTGCGCTGGCCGGATCGATCGATGGACCAAACGGGTTGGTCGGCATCCAGGCCGTTGCCAGAACCATGATGCTGGTCAGAAGAAAAGCCGGGGAAAAATCTGTTCCGATGTGCCCGGCCGCCTGTGCTTTCGCCAGCTCTGCAATTTTTCGGTTATGAGCTTCTTTCCTCTGATCCAGGTGTCCTGTCTTCTGCTCCAGCGAGAACCATGTCATCAGCCGCATTAGATCGGGATTGGCCATCATAAAATCAAAAACCTGCGCGGCATACCCCGGAAGATCTTCCGGCGTAAAGTCGAACTCCTCGTACACTCTCGTCAGATGCATTTCCAGCACGGTCAAGAAAAGCTGCTCTTTATTTTCAAAATAAATATAGATCATATTCTTGTTGCACTTCGCCATCTTGGCGATCCGGTCCACCCGGGCTCCGGCAATGCCGTAGGCGGAAAACTCGGCCATGGCCGCCTCCAATATTTTTTCTTTCGTAGCTTCGGCGTTACGCATAGAGGTTCCTCCCGTGTTTTTGCATAGGATTTACTATATCACGATTTTCAAGCCATTGACAAACCGGTTAGTTAGTTATATATTATGAACTAACCAGTTAGTTAGTAAACCTGTTGGCTGGTACATTCATTGAAAGAAGGTCATCCGAATGACATTACAATCCACTGATAGAAAAATTGCCCTAGTGACCGGCGGAAGCCGTGGCTTGGGCCGCAATACGATTCTCCATCTTGCCGAGCGCGGCGTCGATTCGATCTTTACCTATAACACCAATGAAGCCGAAGCGCAGCAAGTCGTCCAGCTCGTTCGGGAGTTAGGGCGCGAGGCCGTCGCCCTGCAGCTGAACACAGGAGACGCCTCTTCCTTTGACGACTTCGCCCAGAGCCTCCGCCAAGTCTTGGAACAGCTTGGGGCCGAACGTTTCGATTACCTGGTTAACAATGCCGGAATCTCGCATCATAACTCCATCGAGCAGACGACTGAAGAAGAGCTGGATCAGTTGTACAACGTCCACTTCAAGGGTGTCTTTTTCCTGACGCAAAAACTCCTCCCTCTCATCAACGATGGCGGGCGGATCGTCAATATATCCTCGGGGCTGACGCGCATGAGCATCCCGGGAAGCGCGGCGTATGCATCGATAAAAGGTGCGGTCGAGGTACTTACCCGGTATTTGGCCAAGGAGCTGGGCGAGCGCCGCATCGCCGTCAATACGGTGGCACCCGGGGCGATCGCGACCGACTTCAGCGGCGGCATGGTGCGCGACAACGCCGAGCTGAATCAGCAGATCGCCGGCATGACGGCGCTTGGACGCGCCGGGCTTCCGGATGACGTCGGGCCGATGATTGCTTCCCTCCTCTCCGAAGACAACCGCTGGGTAAACGCGCAGCGGATCGAGGTTTCGGGTGGCATGTTAATCTGACGTCCCTGCCCTAAACGAATAACTGCCCGTCCACATGATATGGACAGGCAGTTATTTTCATATATAAAGCTATTTACAACGTGATCGCATTGCCGGTTTCCGACGATTTGTAGATCGCCTCAAGGATTTGCGTCACCACAAGCGCCTGTTCCGGCTTAACCAGCGGCTCCCGATCTTCCAGTATGGCTTCGATCCACTGCTTCGCCTCCAGTTCGCCGGCGTTCAGCGATTCCCCTTCGTAGAAGGCGATGCCGCCGCCAACGGAAGTGCTCGTTTCGACCAGCTGCCCATACCGCGTATGGTTAAACGTCACCGTGCCTTTGTTATCCCAGGCGTCGCCGAACATTTCGGCCCCGCCTTCGGTACCGCACAGGGTAACCTGAGCTTCTTTCGCATTGATCATGTTCAGCGCCCACGAGGCTTCCAGCGTAATCGTCGCTCCATTTTCCATCTTAATGAAGCCGAAGGCCGAATCCTCCACCTTGAACTCTTCCGGATTCCATGGGCCGAACATGTTGCCGTCCATCTTATCCTTCAGCTTATGGAACGCAGACCCGACGACGAGCTTCGGCTTGTAATTGTCCATCGTCCACAAGGCCAGATCCAAGGCATGCGTGCCGATGTCGATCAGCGGGCCGCCGCCCTGCTTTTCGACATCCATAAATACGCCCCATGTCGGGACGCCGCGTCTGCGGATGGCATGGGCCTTCGCAAAATAGACTTCGCCTAGATCCCCTTGTTCACATGCCGCATACAGCGCTCTCGAATCCGAACGGAACCGGTTCTGGTAGCCGATCGTCAGCTTTTTGCCCGTGCGCTTCGCCGCATCCAGCATTTGCTGCGCCTCGACGGCGTTCATCGCCATCGGTTTTTCGCACATGACATGCTTGCCTGCTTCGAGCGCTGCAACCGTAATCACGGCATGCGTGCTGTTCGGGGTGAGCACATGCACTACGTCGATCGAAGGGTCCTTGAGCAGCTCCTTATAATCCGTATATACCTTGGCATCTTCTGTTCCATACTCCTTAGCCGCAAGCTCCGCACGGTCCAGCTCGATGTCGCAGAATGCCGTCATTTCCGCTTTGTGCCGCTGCTTGGCCAGCGCGGGCAAATGCTTGCCCTTGGCGATGCCGCCGCAACCGATAATGCCTATTTTCAATGTACTCATGTGGTTCCCTCCCGGTTGGTTGTATTTCTGAAGCACTGCCTTACTGCGCCAACAGTCGCTGGATGTTGTCGAAGCTTTCCTTGACGCTGGCCAGCTCGCCTTTCACAGTCTGATCCTGTTCTACGATGATGTATTGAACCGTTCCGAGCTCCTCCGCCTTTTTCAGAATCGACGGAATGTCCATGACGCCTGCGCCGATCTCGGTGAAATCCTCCTGGTTAGCGGCCGAGAACACGACTTCATCGGTTAGATGCCCAGATACCTTCTCCAGCAGATTCACCGGATTGGCCGACGGGGCCAGGTCCTTCTGGTGAAGAAGCCCGATCCGGCTGCCGTACTTGTCCATGAAGGCGAGCGGATCCACGCCGCCGCGCAGCGCCCAGAACGTATCGAATTCCACCTGAACCAGCTCCGGATCGGTATGCTCCAGCAGAATGTCCATAATCGTCTGGCCGTCAAACTCCTGAAACTCGTGAAAATGGTTATGGAAGTAGAACTGGATGCCGGCTTCCTTGGACTTGCGCCCGGACGCATCGAGCCACTTGGCCAACTCTATCGCATCCTCACGGCCACGGAAAAAGGCGCACGGCATCACGATGCCTTTGCTTCCGATCTCGGCGTTATAACGGATGACCGCATCCAGGTCCAGGTTTGGATGAAAAGCCACGTGGCTTGTGACGACCTGCAGGCCCAGCTTGTCCATCATGGCCTTCAGCTCCGCCGCCGTGTAGTCGACCTCGAACGTGCCGTCTTCCCGGATGTTATGAAACGCGAACTCGATGTTTTTATATCCGATATCCGCTATGCTTTGCAGCGTCCCGGCGAAATCTTTGGCCAGCGCTTCCCGTACCGAAAACAGCTGCAGACCGACTGGAATTTGAATCATGTGAAATCACTCCTCATTAAAATTTAGGCTTTAACCGACGATGCGCGCAGGTCCAAATCCTGAACAATCTGCTTATGCTCCTTGTCCAGCTTATACAGCACCAGACAACCAATTTGTAGAATGGTCAGAAGGATCGGTCCCAGGTAGAACAGGATGCGGATCATATCGGTCGCCTGCGACGTAACCGCATCGGGATGATATCCGGCGAAACCAAGCGCATAAGCGACAATGGAACCGCCGACGGCAATGCCGAACTTGGTGGCGAAGCTGTAGGCCGAATACAGCATCCCTTCGGACCGGTGACCGAATTTCCATTCGTGGTAATCCACCGTATCGGCGAGCATGGAGAAGTTGGCCGGACTGTTAATGCCGATGCCGATGTTGGCGATAAAGAAAATGACGAGATACAGGAAAGGCGGACTGCTTTCCAGCAAAAACAGCAATCCGTACAGCAGCACGGCGCCGGTCAAAGCCACGATGCTCCCGTTCCGCTTTCCGAGTCTTCTGAGTACGAACGGGGCGAGCGCGCCTCCGGCAAAGTTGGCGACATTCGCGAGCGTTAAGTACAGCGGGATCATTTCAGGCTGGCCCAGAACGTACTGCACGAAATACACCAGCACACCGAATACGACGCCGATCCGCAGAAACATGAAGAGGGAGTTCAAAGCGATCATCACCCAAGGCTGATTGCCAATCATATGCTTAGCCGAGGTGACCGTGTTAAACTCTTTGGTTTTCTCGGCGCTCTCCGAGAACCGTTCCTTGCACTTGAGAAACACCACATAAAACATCACGACGGCGACGACCGTGAAAATGCCCATCGTAACCGGGAACCCCAAGCGGTCGTTCCCGCCGCCGATCCATTTCACCAGCGGGTTGGTGAGCGCCGATACCGCGATGGCCCCAATGGCCATCCCCATGATCCGGAAGCTGCTGAGCTGGTTTTTCTCCTCCGGATCTTTGGTCATCATCGGCATCAGTGCGCCGTAAGGAAGGTTGACGCCGGAATACAGAATCCCAAGAATCAGGTAGGTCAAATAGGCGTAAATCAGTTTCCCGCCTTCCGACCAATCCGGCGTAATGAACGTAAGGACGCTGAAGATGGCAAACGGGATCGTCAAAAAGAGAATGAACGGCCGCGCTTTGCCGAACCGGCTGTTGGTCTTGTCGATCATGACCCCGATCACCGGGTCGATCACCGCGTCGAGAATTCTTGTAATCAGAAACAAGGTGCCGATGGCCGTGGCGGCCAGGCCGTATACATTCGTGTAAAAATAGAGCAGATAGCTTGTCGTCATCCCCCAAACGAAATTGGATGCCAAGTCTCCAAAGCCATAACTGATTTTTTCGCTTAAGGAAAGCTTTCCCGCCGCTTGAGCCATGTCTCATCACCACTTTTTGTGTTTTACAATGCGGTTTCTCGGTTTCCTATCCTGATGAACATGCTTGCTTCTCTTCCCCCGTTTGAATCCGGAAAATGATCTTTCCTCCGGAAAAATGTAATGCGTTACATTTTAAGGCATGAAAAAGAAATATTGGTCTTGCAGGTTGGTTTTGCTAAGCGGTACCCTTGATTCGCGCGAATCCGGACTAGAAATGTAACGCATTACATTTCAGCGGTTTAAAAAAACGGCTTGCTTGGTAACCGTTTCTTTAAGCGATATTGTAAGCGATTTCTAAGAGGAGCGCAACCCCCATTTTTCACCTGTTAGCTGGATTGCATAGCCGTCGACTCCCGAATGACGATTTCATGGGGCAGCAGGATCGTCTTGTTCTCGTCCGCTTCTCCGCGCAGGCTTTGAAGCAGCGCTTCCATGGCGGCACGGCCGAGATCATATTTAGGCTGTCTTACCGTCGTAATCGGCGGACGGCTCATCAGCGCTTCCACTGTATCGTCAAATCCGACGACAGCGACATCACCCGGCACCGATTTGCCCATCGATATGGCCCCGTTGACGCAGCCGATGGCTGTGGCGTCGCTGGAGCAGAAAATGGCGGTCGGATGCTCTGCGGTTTGGAGCCATTCGACGGCAAGATCAAACCCGTTTTGGTATTCGTAGTCACTCTCCCTGATCCACTCCTGGCGCACCGTGATCCCTGCCGTTTCCAGCGCTCGCCGGTACCCCTGCTCCCGGGCGGCGGAAGAGCTCTTGGCGCTTCCCCCTTTAACCATGGCAATTCTTCGATGACCCAGGGACAAGAGATGCGCTACCGCATCATAGGCTGCCTGCTCATTGTCGACCGAAACGCTGTAAGCGTTCTGCACCTGCTCGTACTCCGAGCACTGCACGATGCTGTAATCTTTGGCCAGCTGGTCCAACTCTTCGGCGCTTAAGGTGGAAGCCACGACGATGACGCCGTCGACGATTTTCTTCTTGAGCATTTGCAGCAGTTCCTCTTCCTTGTCATGGTTATCCTCGGAGGCGCAAACCAGCACCTGATATCCGTTCTGCTGAGCTATATCTTGTATGCCCTTATACACATCCGCCATGATTGGAAAGACAAGGCTCGGAGTCAGCACCATAACGCGGCGCGTTTCCGCTCTTCTTAGTTCCCTGCCGAGGGAATTGGGCTCATAATCCAACGCTTTGATCGTTTCCATCACTTTTTTGCGCGTCGATTCCTTGACAAGGGGGCTGTTGTTCAGCACTCTGGACACGGTCGCTACGGACACGCCGGCCGTCTTGGCCACGAACTGTATTGGTCTCATAAAATAGGCCGCTCCTTTACTCCGTACAATGAGTTTAACTTTTATTCTATCATAGACTCCAAGGCCGATTCCAATTTCTTGGATGGCTGAAGGCTCCATATTTTCATAGAGAACGCTGCCCTTGGCATGCCCTTCAGCAGCAAGTCGACGCCGAAATCCAACAGCCCGCATGAGCCCATCTGGCAGAATCAGCCTTTTTCAATGCTGCCATGCCATGTATAATGTATAAATACGAAAATATAAGGACGGACTGCTTATGCTGCAATCGCTGAATGCCCGACTCAACCGAATCATGCCTTTGATTACGCCGGTTAGTATCGTCATCGGCGTATTATGCGGAGGACTGCTTTCTCCGTATACGTTCATGTCTCCTTGGCTGTTTGCTTTCATGACGTTTGCCGGGAGCATCAGCTTGAGCTTTAAGGATTTTCTCAGCGTCATGAAAAGGCCGCTGCCGCTCGTGGCCTGCCTGCTGATTTTGCATGTCATCATGCCGCTGGTCGCCCTCGGCACGGGCAAGATTCTATTCCCGCTCGATGCTTATACGATAACCGGGTTTGTGCTTGCCGCTGCCATCCCGACGGGAGTCAGCAGCTTCGTTTGGGTAAGCCTGTACCGGGGCCACATCGCGCTGACCTTATCCATCATCCTGGTCGACACGCTGATTGCCCCTTTTGCCGTTCCGGGCATTCTGTCGCTGCTGATCGGAACGAGCGTTCATATGGACATCCTGCCGATGATCAGCAGCCTGTTCGGCATGATCGTGGTCCCTTCCCTGCTCGGCATGGCCTTGAACGAATGGAGCAAAGGCGCCGTCGTTCCGGTCTGGGGACCGCGCCTCAACCCGTTCTCCAAACTGGCCATGGCACTGGTCATCATGATCAACGGCTCCGTTGTCGCTCCCTACCTGTCCGACATCAGCCCCCGGCTGGTCGGCATGGCCGCGGTCATTGTCTTTTTGGCCGCGGCCGGGTACCTGCTGAGCTTCGCGATCTCCGCCCTGATGGGCTGGAGCGAGCCGGAGCAGGTCGCCCTCGTCTTCAACGGCGGGATGCGCAACATCAGCGCAGGCGCCGTCCTGGCCGTCGCCTATTTCCCCGCGCCCGTCGCCGTTCCTGTCGTTCTCGGCATGGTCTTCCAGCAAATGATGGCATCTCTGGTCGGCCTATTGCTCGGCCGGCGCACGCAGCTGCGAATACGGCGGGAGGAGTCGGGGAAAACACAAACCCGTGCCCTGTAAACATCCTAGCGGAGAAACACAACTGTCCTGTGCAGTCATTCGACTGTACGGGACTTTTTCGTTTTCGGAGCAAAATCGCAACCCGAGACAATGAGCGCAACGAATGACTATTCCTTGCAGATTCCCTCGATCACGGCATAAAACAGCAGATTAGAGCAACCAGGGACTATCGACGGAAATCTCTGCCTCCCTTTATGATTCAACTACAGTTCACGGTCCTAACCAGGCTGTCAGTTGATGCGAAAGGAAGGTAACAGGATGCAAAGAAGTTTGAACACTCGATGGTCCGTAACGCCCGCTCCAAGGTCGTCCAGGCTGAGGAGCAGACTGCTGCGGAATCGGTGGCTTTATTTCATGGTTCTCCCCGGCTTATTGTATTTTCTCATTTTCAAGTATTGGCCCATGTATGGAATCTTTATCGCATTTAAGGACTATCAGCCGTTCCTTGGATTTTGGGATAGTCCGTTTGTGGGATTCAAGCATTTCGAACGCCTTTTTAGCGATTCCAATTTTTTTCTGCTTTTCCGTAATACGCTTGTGCTCGCGCTGCTGAACATTTTGTTTTTTTTCCCGCTGCCGATCCTGGTGGCGCTGATGCTGAATGAGCTGAAGCATCACTTCATGAAGCGTGTCGTCCAAACTCTCGTTTACATTCCTCATTTCATGTCATGGGTGGTCGTTGTCGGTATAGCCTATATCTTTTTGACGACCGAGGGCGGCATTGTGAACGATTTGCTCGTGCACTTCGGAGGAGAGAAGATCAATTTCCTGGTGAGCAATGACTGGTTCAGGACGATTGTGACCGGAGAGGTCATATGGAAAGAGACAGGCTGGGGCACGATCATTTTCCTTGCGGCGCTGGCCGGCGTCGATCCGCAGCTGTACGAAGCGGCACGCATGGACGGCGCAAACCGGCTCCGCCAGCTGTGGCACATTACCCTGCCGGCGATTCGCAGCACCATTGTCATCCTGCTGATCCTTCGCCTCGGTAATTTTCTCGATACCGGCTTCGAGCAGATCTTTCTGATGCTGAACGCGATGAATCGCGAAGTCGGCGAGGTATTCGATACTTACGTCTACTCCGTCGGGATCAGTCAAGGACAATACAGCTTCAGTACAGCCGTAGGCCTGTTTAAATCGGTTATTGGTTTGGTTCTCGTCGTGGTCGCCAACTACCTGGCCAAAAAGTTCGGGGAAGAAGGAATTTATTAGATTGAATGAACTAAAGAAATGAATGTTATAGGCCGTATTGGGGCCGTTATTACAGGAAGTTCCATGCAAAACTTTAGTTCAATCTATATAGATAAGGAGGAATGAGACACCATGCCGCTTAAGCCAAGCTGGGGAAGCCGCATATTCGACAACGTTAACGTCGCGCTGCTGATTGCCTTTGCTTTACTGACCGTCGTCCCTTTTATTTATGTCATTGCCGGTTCATTCACTACGCAGAAGGAGCTGCTGATGCGCGGATTCATTTTATTTCCGACGGAGTTCTCTCTGGACGCGTATCGATACATTTTCTCCACACAAACCCTTGTCAGGAGCTTGCTTGTTACCATTTACATAACGGTGGCGGGCACGCTGATCAACATCTTGTTCACCTCCTTAATGGCCTATCCCCTGGCCCGAAAGGATATGGATTTCCGCAAGCCGATCCTGATGTTGGTCGTATTCACCATGCTGTTCGGCGGCGGAATGATCCCAACCTTTCTCGTGGTCAAACAGCTCGGGATGATCAACACTTACTGGTCACTGCTCATCCCTGGAGCCATCAGCGCCTTCAATTTGATCATTATGCGCAACTTCTTTCAACAACTGCCGGAGGGGCTGGAAGAGTCGGCCAAAATGGACGGCTGCAATGACCTCGGAATCTTTTTTCGCATCGTGCTTCCGTTATCCATGCCGGCCATCGCCACCTTTTCGCTGTTTTACGCGGTAGGCCACTGGAATACGTACTTTAACGCGATTCTGTACATCAATGACAATACCAAATGGCCGATTCAAGTCCTGTTAAGGCAGATCGTTATTTTGGCTTCGGGCGGTGTCGGGGATTCCACCGCGATGGACGCGGATTATGTGGCGCCGCCTGAGCAAGCGGTAAAAATGGCGGTCATCGTAGTATCTACACTGCCGATCCTTCTGGTATATCCATTTTTGCAGAAGCACTTCGCCAAAGGGGTACTGCTGGGCTCGGTTAAGGGTTGAGGATACAAATTCGCAATTTGAAAAGGGAGGATTATGACATGAGAAGAAAAAGACTAAAGGTACTATTCCAAACCGGAACGTTGATCACCGCATTAACACTCGTTGTAACGGCTTGCGGAGGGAAGGATCAAGGTGCTACCTCCGGCAACGGGGAGGCTGGCTCCAAACAAGGACCGCTTCAGCTCACGATGATGCTGCCGACTTACAGTGCGGAGCAAATGCCTGCAACCAGCTCTGTTCTCCAATCGCTTGAAGAAAAGACGAGCACCAAGCTGACCGTTTCCTGGGTGCCCTCCTCATCGTACACGGATAAGTTAAGCGCTACGGTCGCATCCGGCGAGCTTCCGAAAGTTTTTGTTGCGCTTGAGCCCAAAGCTTCCTTCATTGTGAATGCAGCCCGCTCCGGGATGTTCTGGGAGGTCGGCCCCTACCTGAAAGATTATCCGAACTTAAGCAAGATGTCGGATATCGTGCTGAAGAACGTATCGATCGACGGTAAAATTTACGGCTTGTACCGCGAACGTGATTTGGCCCGCTTTGGGTTGATGATCCGTCAGGATTGGTTAACCAACCTGGGCTTGCAGCCGCCGAAAAACATGGATGAACTGTATACCGTGCTGAAAGCGTTCGCAACGGGGGACCCCGATCAAAACGGCAAGCAGGATTCCATTGGCCTCGCTGTCGGCATGCAGGGCAACAATATCGCAGGTTTTAAAGACATCTTGGCCTATCTGGGTGGTCCCAATGAGTGGGAGGTAAAGGATGGCAAGCTGATCCCGGCACATATGACCGAAGCCTACATGGAAACGATGAAGTTCTACAAAAAATTGTATGATGAAAAAATCATCAACCAGGACTTTGCACTCGTGCAGGACGGCCGTGCCGTGATGTATAAGGGGAACGCCGGTCTGTGGATCGACAATATGCTGGACGGGAAAAACATCGAGGATAACATCAAAAAGGTTGACCCTAACGCGAAAATCAACTTAATCAATCGCATTGCCGGCCCTCAGGGCGAGCGGACCCGGGCGGGCTCCGGCTACCTGGGCATGTACATGATTCCGAAAACGAACGTAAAGACGGAGGATGAACTCAAGCAGATCCTCGCTTATTTTGACAGAGTGTCCGATAAGGATATTCAGAACCTGATGAAGTACGGCATGGAAGGCAAGCACTACACGATCGAGAACGGCAGTTACAAGCCGAACGAGGACCCGAAAGTCAAAGCGGAAATTACGGACGGCAGCCAGTTTATGATTTTGCAGGACCAAGTCGTGAACTACGGAACCGAGCTGGAGAAACTGAGCTCCAAGCTATTCCAGGATAATGTGAAGATTGCTATAGCGAATCCTGCCGCAGCGTTCATCTCTAATACGGAAATCGAAAAAGGCAAGGAGCTTTCGAAGATCATTCAGGACGCCACCGTGAAGTTCATCATGGGCGCGGCTACCGAGGACGACTGGAAGAAAGCAGTGGATCAATGGCTGCAGGGGGGCGGAAGCAAAATCATTGAAGAGTTCAACGCCCAATATGCGGAGTCAGCCAAGCAATAAGTATTTCTCCTTTAAAGGAACTGTTAACCGTGCGGTAAGAATTTGTTAAGAGATCTACATGATAAAGCTCCCGACCCGTTACGCGGACCTGGCATCTGCTAACGGATGGGAGCTTATTTTTCCGTCAAAACTTACTTCGGGCCGTTCACCATTCCCCGGTATCTCTCACGATATTGACCGGGCGTCATCCCCTCCGCTTTTCTAAAAGAGCGAATAAAGTTGGCGGAATTGTTATACTGCAGACGCTCGGCGATTTCAACAATCTTCATATCGGACTCCTTTAACCATTTCTTGGCCATATCCATTCGGTATTGCGTTAAATACTCCCCGAAATTGGCTCCCGTCTCCTGGCGGAATACGCGGCTCACATAGTGAGGGTGATAGTTGATCCTGGAGGCGCACTTCTCGAGCGTCAGGTCCGAGTCGAATTCCCGAACAATGATGTCCAAGACGGCATCGGATATGTGCTTGAATTGGGAATCGCGGCGGTTGCCCAATTCCTGGACATAATATTGGACGAACATGGAGCGGAACCAATCCTCCATCTCCTTGACATTCCGGAGCTTAAACAAAGATTGGATCAAGGATGCCTCATCCTCGGCAACCCGGTCCATCGGGATCGACAATTCCTGTCCGAATTTAAGAAAGTCCACCAGCAGCCGCAGTAATGACAGCTGATAGTCCTGGTGCTGTGCCTGGGATGGAAACAATTCCCCGATAAATTGCTTCAATTCCTGTTCCGATTGCTCCAGATTTCCTGCCCGAATCGCATCGAACAAAGCCTGCTCCCTCTCGTGCGGGAACACAAACAACCGGCTCTTTTGCGGCTGCACGTCCTGGGTGAACAGAATCGATTCCTGCCCAAGCCCCACACTGTACTTCAATGAGGTGACAGCCTCGTGCATGGCCTGCCGGGTTTCGGCGAATGCGCTGAATGGGCGGCTGATGCCTATACTGACTTTGATCTCCAAATACTGATAGATGATCTTTTGGATGTCGGCCGAAATGGCAAAGACCTCTTCCTTAAAATCGACGCCTTCCTTCGATGAACCTATCACGGTCACTTGGAAATCCGAGGTGACCACCGGTACGAGCCGCTGCTCCGCAGGAATGAGCTCTCCTACCATATTGCTGATGGCGAACATGAGCAAATCCCGGTTATGCTCATCGTACCTCGTATCCATTAGAGTATCGATCTGAACGGCAAGCACGCACATGGAAGGCCAAGGCCGATCCAGCCCGTACAAGCCTAATTTCTCCTCAAAATCCCCTTCATGCAGTGACCCGTTCAACAGTTTCTGCATAAAAAACTCTTTGAGCTGCGACTGCTGCCCCTTGAGCTCCTCCATAATCAGGGATTGATTCCTGATTAGATAATCAACCCGTTCCCCAATGACCTGCAGCTCGCCGCTGGGCCTTTCCTCATCCGCCGCAGAATGAATGTTGTTGAGGACCGAGTAGATGGACCGAATGGGGCTGTACATCCTTTTCGAACCAAACCATGCGAGGATCAGAGTCACGAACAACATCGATATACATACGAGAAGCGTGATCCAACCGATGACTTTATTTTGTTCGTTGATTTGTGCATTGGAAGCGACGGAGACATAAGTCCAGCCGTTGTAAGCGGACTTGCGATACGTGACGGTCACGATTTCTCCATCCTGCTTGGCGGTATATTGGCCCAAGGCATTCTCCGTACCCAGAAGCGGACCTAAGTATGGCTGTTCCGACATGCTGCGGCCCAGCAGCGTGCGATCCTGATGATCCACGACCCGATCATTGGCATCCAAAATAAAGGTGCTGCCGAGCTTCCCGTTCTGTTTCGGATCAAGCTCCTTCATCACATTGGGCGAAAGCACAACGCAAATGATCCCTTTTGGACTGACGGCGTTAAAGGGATACTTCTTCACAAAATAGATGGATTGAAAGGAATTCGGAAGATCAGGAGGTCCACTCGACCAAAAAGAGCCTCCTTTCATCCGGGAAAAGGACTCCAGCTGTGCCTTGAAATCTGGGGAGCTGTACTCATTAACTCCGGCACTTGATACCATCCAGTCCTTGCTCAGGCTGAATAAAAAAATGTCTTTAATGCCGAGCTCGTACGTCTGGATCGTCGATATCCCTTTATACAGTTCATGAACCATTTGAAAATCGTGATTGGAGATGTTGGTATCGAAGGCTGCCATAGCCGTCGGGGACTGCAGAAACTGCGTTGCCGAGTTGTCAATCGTTCGCAGCGTCTGCTCAACACGCATCTGCACCTGCTGCAGCAGCTGTTTATTTCCTTCGTTTACTTTCTCTTGTACGGTCCGGGAAGAATTATAATAGGCGAAGGTGCCTAACAGAATGACCGGAATGGTACCGATGAATATGGAAAATACCAGCAGCTTCCGCAAATAGGACGGGGATCGAAATCGCATATTGCCTCCAAATTGTTGCTTTGCGAACATTTACCCTAATTTTACATGAAAACGCTTTATAGGGCCACGGCTCCTCAAATAAAAAAGCTCACCCTTGAAGATCCGGGTGAGCTTCTAATGAAAGTTCATGAAGCGTTACTTGAACTTGATTTTGGTTTTGATTTTGCTCCCGCAGCCGCAAATGATCGTATGCTTCAAATTTTTGATCGGCTGGTGGCACATGGGACATACACTTTTCTGAGACAACATGCCTGATCACCCTTCCTTTCATTTGTTTGCACGCCTCGATCCATGCGGCTGCCGTATTTTCGGTGCAAAACCGCTGCTGCCTCTTTACGCTTGGACGGTTAAGCCCAATCCTTCGGCAACGCGGGTTCCGTAATCCGGATCCGCTTTGTAGAAATGGGATATCTGGCGCTGTTTAATTTCTTCCAGTTCCACCGGCTTCATCGCTTCCACGATGGTTTGGATGAGGCGGGCCTTCTCTTCTTCGCTCATCAAGCGGTACAGGTCCCCGGCTTGCGCATAGTGATCGTCATGATCGTAAGACGTTTGCGCCGCAGAACCGTAAACCTCGAACGGAGTGATCCGGGCATGCGGATCTTCCTTCGGTCCGTTGTAACTGTTAGGTTCGTAATAGACCGATCCTCCGCCGTTCGTACCCGGGTTCATAAATCCGTCGCGCTGATAGTTGTTGACCGGCACTTTCGGACGGTTGATCGGCAGATGGTTGTGATTCGCTCCTACGCGGTAACGGTGCGCATCGGCATAAGCGAACAGGCGGCCCTGCAGCATTTTGTCCGGAGACGGTTCAACGCCGGGAACCAGGTTGCCCGGGGAGAACGTGGCCTGCTCCACTTCGGCGAAATAGTTTTCCGGATTCCGGTCGAGTACCATTTTGCCAACCTCGATTAGCGGATAATCCTTCTGGGACCACGTCTTCGTAACGTCAAACGGATCGAACCGGTACGTATTCGCATCGTCCAAAGGCATAATCTGGACATACAACGTCCAGGAAGGATAGTCTCCTGCCTCTATCGCCTGCTGCAAATCCTGAATATGGTAGTCGGGATTTTCGCCGGCCAGCTTTGCCGCCAGGTCAGGATCCAGGTTTTTCACGCCCTGGTCTGTCTTAAAGTGATATTTGACCCACACGCCTTCTCCCTGCTCATTAACCCATTTGAATGTATGGCTGCCGAAACCGTGCATATGCCGCAGCGTCGCCGGTATGCCGCGGTCTCCCATCAGATAGGTTACTTGGTGCAGCGACTCAGGAGATAAGGACCAGAAATCCCATACAGCGTTCGGATTTTTCAGGTGCGTTCTCGGATCGCGCTTTTGGGTATGGATAAAGTCCGGGAATTTGATCGCGTCGCGGATAAAAAATATAGGCGTGTTATTACCGACGATATCGTAATTGCCTTCCTCAGTGTAGAACTTCACGGCAAATCCGCGCGGATCGCGAACGGTATCTGCGGATCCCAGCTCTCCCGCAACGGTCGAGAACCGGATAAAGAGGTCGGTCCGCTTGCCAGCGTCATGGAACAGCTTCGCTCTGGTATATTTAGACATGTCGTTGGTTACTTCGAAATAACCGTGCGCTCCGGCACCTTTCGCATGAACGACGCGCTCCGGCACTCTCTCGCGATTAAAGTGGGCTAATTTCTCCAACAGGTGAACATCTTGAATCAAGGTAGGACCGCGATGTCCGGCCGTAATGGAATTCTGGTTGTCCCCGACCGGGGCTCCCCAGCTTGTTGTCAGTTTATTGGAATCGGAATGATTTGAACTCATTAGCTCTCCACCTTCTTCGTAAAATGATAATCAAAAACCTCATAAACAAATGATAACACTTATCAATTTAAAGTCAATATTTATTTAGAATAATTATAAATAAGATTTTTAAAACCGTTTGGGTCATTGGTCCGTCTGTACCACAGAGACAAAGAAAGGAGGGCTGCCTGCTTGGGCTCTCACGCAGAAATGAAAAAGGTTAGCATTGGACAAGCCGAAAAAGAAACCGATGTTTATGACGCCATTATGGAGCACAGAGAGACACTTCTGAACATCGCTTACAGCTATTTGCGCAATCGCCACGATGCCTTGGAGGCGCTGCAGGAAATGACGTGTAGGGCATGGGTCAAACGGTCGACGCTGAAAGACGACAGGGCGCTTAAGGCTTGGCTCATCCGCATTCTCATTTATGTCTGCATCGATGAGCAGCGGCGCCGGAAGCGGGCCGTTCCTACGACAGACGAGCAGCTTGAGGGGATTAGCCAGCCTCATGATGCATTCCTTGCGTTCAACCACGACAAGGTCGCCATGGGTCCCCTGCTGGAAAAAGTGAAGCCGAAATACCGCCATGTGCTGATCCTGAAATACTACAACGACCTGACGCTCGCGGAAATCGCCGCGGTTCTCGGCAATCCGGAAGGCACGGTCAAAACGTGGCAGCATAAGGGGCTTGGCCAGCTCCGCAAATTGATGAAGAATCGGAGGGAATGGGAATGAACACAAGCCCTGAAGAACAAGCCATGCTTGCCGATGCGGCGCAGCTCCGGCGGGAACGGATGCAAATCGGCGCCTCGGAAGCTTCTGAGGCGATACGGCGCGGGTTCGCGAGTAGATCGGCTTCACGAAAGCGTCGTTTCCTGCCCTATGCCGTCGCGGCAGTGGCTCTTGCAGTGCTGCTGGGAGCCGGATGGTGGCAGGGCGGCCCGATCGGCGGGCTGCCTGCCCTGCATACGGCGAAGGATTTGGACTGGGGTGTGCTGGCGAAATATGAGCCCCTATCCGGCGTGGACCATGCAACACTGGAATCCGCAGTGCGCAACGATTACATCCAACTCGTCAACAAGTCGGTTTCCTCCGGTCCTTACCGAATTACCCTCGATGCCGTCACGGCAGACGAGAACAAGATGCTGCTGCTTTACACGGCCACGGCAGAGTCTGGCCATGAAATCAAAGCGGTGAACAGTGTCAAATTGACCGATTTGAATTCAGGCAGGCCTCTGAATGCTGAGCTGCAGATCAGCAACGGAGACGTACACAGCTTCTCCGCTCTGAGCACGGTGATGCTTGACCGCAGCCAGCCTTTTCCGAGCCGCATCGAGGTCGATTTTCAGGTGACCTCCGTAAATCCCGGGAAGCTGGGCGACCCGAAAACCGGGGCGGCCGCTGCGGACTTCCTTTATTCCGACCGTATGAAAATTAACGTTGATTTAGAACCAAAATTTGAACAGACGCAGACCGTTGTTATGCAGCCCGACCGGTCCATAAGCATCGACGGCCGTAAGGTTGTTCTCTCCAAAATGGAAGTATCTCCGCTGATGACCCGCGCTACCTTCACGGTCGATCCCGGCAGCAGAACGGATCTTGAGACCAGGCGATCCATCCGGGACAAGTTCCGTTACATGAACATCGTCTCCACCAATTGGAATGGAAGGGTTGTGCAGCTGAGTCCGGTAGCCGGGAACGGGACCGACGTGGGCTTTCAGCAAATATTCAGCAGCAGCATGCTCGACAAGCCCCGCTCGCTTGTGCTGAAAATGTACCTTGAGTCGGATGACCCGGGTGCCCCTAAACCGCTCGAGGAGCTCCCCGTCGTTGAAATGAAAATCAGATAACCAAAAAGAACCGCGATCCTCTCGCGGTTCTTTTTGGTTATCTGCTAAATGATCCGAGCTCGGGCATCGCCATCTACTCATCGCCTGACCAAACCTGACGTGAAGAAACGACGGTTTCTCCAGACTGAATCGCCTGCTGCATGAGCATCCCCAAATAATGATCCTGCGAAGCATCGGAGAGACTGTAGAAACTGGGCCCGCCAGCAGCGTAGGCAGCCATTTGCTGCAGGCAGCAGGCGATGGCGATTTCATCGTCGTACAGCCTTGCAGGGACAAACGGATTGTCGTACACCCACCGTTCTCCTGCCATGATCCCCTGCAGAAAGTACCCTTCCTGATTCTCGAGCTCTCCCTTATTAATACGCTTGAAGTTCAAATGAAGCGGCGTACGGAAATCCTTTAGTACCGTCAGCCGGTCATCGAATATCTCGCCCCGCACGCCTCGAACCGACAGGTGGTTCGAACGGATCCAGGAACGGTGCTGGTCCGCGGTGAAATCGTAGATCCCGAGCTTTCCGCCGAAATCCAGCCAGGCCAAATCACGCCGGGACGTCACGATCTGTTCTTCCGACGGCGGTCCGCTGCGGGTAGGTCCTGCCACCCAGTCGGATTCAAACCGCATTGCACGAACGCGGACGTCTTCGAATCCAATACCGAGCATCTTCCGAAGCAGGCCGACTCCGTGGTAAAAGTGTGAAATCGATACGGTTGCTTGGGTTACGTTCCCGAGCAACCCTTCCCGAATCACCGCCATTCTAGCTTGGTTCATCGGATGGAACGGATACTGCTCGGCGACCTGCACCCGCGCACCGCGGCGTGTCAGCTGGTCATGCAGCATGATCAGCCCGTCCAAGTCAGGTGCAGGAGGCGTTTCCGCCAATGCGGGAATTCCGTGATCCGCCAGCTGAAGCAAATACTCCGCACAAGCCGATGCGCTGACCGACACGACCATGAAATCCGGTTGCGGGCCGGCCAACAGCTGTTCAAGCGTCCTGTATGTGGCCACCTGCCACTGGCGCTCCATCGCCTGGCCTTTGTCTGCGTCCCGAACCACCATTCCCGTGACCCGGAATTCCTTTGGAAGCGCTTGCGCAATTCTCAAAAAATATTGGGCCCGAAAGCCACCGCCACCGATGATGCCGAAAGTTGCAGGCCTTCCCATAACTACACCTCCTTTTTATTGTAAGCAGCCCGAAGGCCACAGTACCATGAACGATAACACCATGGACGATTCGCGGATCTCGTCCGCATTCCTTCTTGGATAATACTACCATAGCACCGACCCTGATCATTGACAATCCGCTGATACGTCAAAAGAAAGAGCCGGCCGCTGGCCGGTTCTTTCTCGATGAAGATGGAACTATTTTCTCCTGTACCTGTCATCGTTGTTCCCGGGAGCATTCCGAGCATAATGATGATTTATTCCGCCTCATACCGTTCGTATGCCGCCTGATACACCGACATGTACTGATCCAGTCCCATTTTGTTCAGGTTGTTCACATACCCGTCCCACTGATCGAAAGACGCGGAGCCGTTAATGAATTTCGCTTCCATTTCCGCCGTATAGTCCTCGATGTCCTTTCCGATGGAAGACATGACTTCCGTCTCCTCCGGTGTATAGTTGAAGTTATACAGAATGTTCTTCACCGCGTATGGTTTGGCTTTTTCAGCCGCGGCCATGGAATTCGGGAGCGTCTCCGATCCTTTGAAATACTTCTCTGTCACGAAGCCCGGATAGCTTCCACCCAGCCAGGTGAAGTATTTGGCCAATGCCTGGTCCTGCGTCAGCCCGTCCGGATTGTTCGTTATTTCATCCACGTATTTCAAATTGCCGCTCGCGTCACTGGTATACGTCTCCCCTTCCTTGCCCATGAAATACAGCTTGGCGCCTTCATCGCTGTAGAAGTAATCCATCCAGCGGATCGTGGCTTCCGGGTATGCATCTTTATTTGTAATGGCAAACGCGCCGACATGCACCATCGGAACTTTGACATGGGCATACAGCTGGTCGCCGTGCGGCCCCTTCAGCGCCCCGAGTCCCACGAATTCCTTACGTCCCATCACCGTTTCAGGGTTCGGCACTACCGTCGAGCCGAGCAGACCGGCTTGACCTTTGGCGTTCAAGGCGCTGCCCTCGATCGTAAATATTTCGGGATCGATCAAACCCTCCTTGTAGAGCTTGCTTATAAACTGCAGCACTTCTTTGTACTGCGGCAGTGTTTTGATAAAGCGAAGCTTGCCTGTATCCGGGTCCACATCCACCAGTTTATGTCCCAGGCCGCTGGTGCCGAGCCCCCAAGCCCCCTTCATGTGGTCGATCAGGACCGTGATGCCGCCCGCACTGAACGGAATCTCGTCATGCTTGCCGTTCCCGTTCAGGTCCGTTGTTTTAACCGCCTGCAGGTACTTGTAAAATTCCTCGGTCGTCTTCGGCTCCTCCATCCCCAGCTTCTTCAGCCAATCCTGGTTGATCCACAGCGGCGTGCCGATCAGCATGGAGAGAAGGTCCGGATCGTAGAAGGACGGAAGCGAATAAATATTGCCGTCCGGCATCGTCAGCCCTTTGCGGATGTCCGGATATTTCTCCATCAGCTTCTTGAAGTTGGGCGCGTATTTGTCGATCAGGTCATTTAACGGGATGAAGACGCCCTGCTGCCCATACCGGGCGAGCTCGGCCGATCCGACGCGTGCTGAGTAGAAGACGTCCGGATAGTCGCCCCCCGCCAGCGCCAAGTTCCTTTTCTCGGTCAGCGTTTCAAACGGCACCAGATTGAACTTCACCTGGATATTCGACATTTGGCAGTACGTTTTCCAAATCAGCGTATCTTCAAATTTGCTGCCGTTGGTCGGCGACTTGCCTGTGAAAAACGTCAGCTCAATGGGTTCCTTCACGATGGGCATGCCCGTTTCATTCAGATTCGCCTGCTTATCGGTCTTGTTCTCCGCTTCGCCTTCCGATGCGCTGCCGCTGCATCCGCCAAGCAAGCCCGCGGCCATCACGAGCGTCAGCGTGAGCGGTCCCCATTTGCCCCGCATCTTATGAAGCAGTCTTTGTTTTCCCATACTCCATCTCCTCCGTTAACGTTAGATTGGACCCTGATCAGCCTTTAATCGCACCGACCATGACGCCTTTGACGAAATACTTTTGCAGAAAAGGGTAAAGAATGAGCATCGGCAGATTCGTGACAATAACCGCCGCATATTTGATCGCCTCCGCATCCATCAGGCTGCGGGCCAGCGTGTCATCGCTGATATCGACCATCTCCTGCATCTGGTTCTGTACCAGGATCTCGCGCAGAAACAGCTGCATCGGATACAAATCCCGGTCCGACAAATAAAGCAGCGCGCTGAAGTAAGCATTCCAATGTCCCACCGCGTAGAACAGCACCATGACTGCCAATACGGGTCCCGACAGGGGCAGCACGACTTTGAGCAGAATTTTAATATTGGAGCATCCATCCATAAAAGCCGCTTCTTGAATTTCTTTGGGTATGGAGGACTGAAAAAACGTACGCATGATCAGAATGTTCCATACCGAGACGGCGGACGGGATAATCATGGCCCAGAACGTATTGAGCAGTCCAAGGCTTTTGATCAGCAGGTACGTCGGAATCATGCCGCCGCCGAAAAACATCGTAAACACGATCAGGAACGTAAAGACGTGCCTGCCTTTGAAATCCGCGCGGGACAGCGGATAAGCCCCGGCAACGGTCATCATCACATTGAGCGCGGTTCCCGCAACCGTATACATGACCGTGTTCATAAATCCCCGGAGCAGCTCCTTGTTCCCGAACAGCCGTTCATAGCCAACGAGCGAGAACCCTTTGGGCCACAGCCACACCTCTCCCCGAATGACCGACCCGGGATTGCTGACCGATGCGATCAGCACGAAGAACAGCGGATACAGAACAATCAGGGTGACGACCCCTAAAAGAATATAGATGCCTATTCCCGTGATCCGCTCGGACCTGGTTTCCAGCATGGATGCGCCTCCTTCTGTTGTCTAGTCAAGATTACCATAGGCTGCTGCCGCCCATTTTGCGCGCGATCCGGTTTACGGTCAGGAGCAGGACGAAATTGACGACGGCGTTGAACAGACCCACGGCCGCGGAATAGCTGTACTGCGCCCCCAAAATGCCGCTGCGGTATACGTTGGTGGCAATGACGTCCGACGCTTCCATATTGAGCGAATTTTGCATCAGGAACACCTTCTCGAAACCTACACCCAAAATCGATCCGATGTTCAGAATGAGCAGAACGACGATCGTCGGTGCAATGCCTGGTAAATTGATATGCCAAATCCGCTTGAGCCTGCCTGCACCGTCCACCTTGGCGGCTTCATGAAGCTGCGGGTCAATCCCGGACAAGGCAGCCAAATAAATGATCGAGCTCCATCCCATGCTCTGCCACACGCCTGACCAGACATAGATGCTCTTGAACCATGACGGTTCGGTCAGAAAAGAAACCGGCTGTCCGCCAAGCCATACGATGACCGCATTGACGAGCCCGCTGACCGGAGACAGGAACATCATCAGCATGCCGACTACGACCACGGTCGATAAAAAATGCGGGGCATAGGTCACCGTCTGGACGAATCGCCGGAATTTGGATGAACGCACCTCATGAAGCAGAAGCGCCAGCACGATCGGAATGGGAAAACCCGCGATCAATTCATACACCCCGATGCCGAGCGTGTTCCACAGGATACGCGCAAAATAAAAGCTGTCAAAAAAGCGTTCGACATGCTTGAGTCCGACCCAAGGGCTCCCCGTGATGCCCTTTGAAGCGATATAATCCTTGAATGCGATCTGCACGCCGTACATGGGGATATAGTGGAAAACTATAAAGTAACCCAGAACCGGTGCAATCAAGAGATACAGCTGCCAATTCCGGAGCCATGCTGCCGCCCGGCTGCCCACTCGTCCGTTTTTTTTATAAGTGCTTCTGCCCTTGCCGGGCATGTTGTTCACTGCCGTTTGGCTATCCATACCGAATTTCCCTCCCCCTCGATCTTCTGTGCAAGGTTTATGCCCCATGCTGGCCGCCGCCTGACACGAATGCATCATGACACAGCATTGCCGAGCGCCGCTATGGACAATTTTCAAGATGCTTACCCATCTCTCAACTCTTCGAACTTGCAGGCTGGAAATCATGAATAATCAAACTAAATCATAAAATTTGCATATACAATTTTTACGTTCCCTTAACATCCGCGTCCAATCGACTTAATAGTGAGCGGTTACATTAAGGGGATAGGCATCCATGCCAAAATGGTTTGAAGGGAGCTTAAGCGGTGATGATTAGCTGGATCAAGGAACGCAGACGCTCACTGTTCGTTCAGATCTTCATTAGTTTTCTTGCGCTGATCCTGCTGTTTGGCGGGGTCTATACGGCCATTTACCATATGTTTAAAGGAACGCTTCAGGAAGAAATCATCCAATCAAACCAAAACGATCTGCACGATGCGGCGGTCCGCTTCACCAATCAGCTTCAGCGTCTGCAGGTTCTGCTGTATGATCTTTACAACCAGGAGGACCTGATCGGTTTTAACAGCCAGCTTCACAGCGCCGAGAGCCAAAATGTCGATTATCTCAAAGCGCGCAGCGTGATTCTTCAAATGAGAAGGGATGTTTACAACCCTCTGTTTTACCTGGAAGATGTCATTATCTATTTTGACGGAAAAGACTTTGCCCTCAGCAAATCCGGAAGCAGCAGCGCTTCCTACTTGTTCAGCCATCTGTATGCCAGCTCCGCGTATCCGCACCCGTTCTGGCGGCCTGCTTCCGAGCAGACTGATCCGCAGACGTTCCGGCTGCTTCCCGCGTCGCAGTTCCACGTCAATGTCACGGTACCGGATGCCAAACAGCTGCTGCCTTATGTGTATCAGCCGCGGGCCGGACGATATCAGGTGATTGCACTGATTGATATTGAGAAAGCGGCCAATTCGTTCTTCGGCAACGCCCAGAACCGCACGGTGGGGATTATGGATCCGGAAGGAAACCTGCTGTATAAGCATGGGGAAATCAACGTGGATGTGCTGCCTGAATTCAAGCCGGGGCAGCTGCAAATACTCTCGGACGATATCTATTATTTCAAAACATCGTCGGACCATGGGCTGACCTATATCACCGCAGTCCCCTACACGCATGTCTCCTCACAGTTCAGCCGGGTGACGGGGACCGTCCTGGTCATTTTCATGCTGACACTTGCCGTTTCTGTAGCCGTTTCCATCATCCTCAGCCGCAAGCTGCACACTCCCGTCAAGCGCATGCTGTCCGCCATGCTGGACAATAAGCCTTTTGATTCGGCCCCTGCACCATTGCGGAAGGGCGCGGTGGAGTATGATCTGATCGCGGCAAGGATTAACGAGCTGCAGCGGGACAAAGACGAGATCCGGGCCAAGCTGCATCAGCAGCGGTCCGTGCTGACCAGCTATTCCTATATCAGCCGCCTCAAAAACATCAACACGGATATCAACGAATGGAAGGACTTCCTGACGGCGGACGAGCGCTATGTCGTGGTGCTGTATCACATCCGGTTCCGCTTGTCTCATGCGGTAGATCTGCCGGTGCACGCCGATGCGGCCGTACGGCACCTGCTTGACCATATTCACATCCTGACGACCGGGCAGTTCGAAGGCTCCCATACGTTCCAGCTTGAGAAGAATGAAATCATATCCATTATAAAAGGTGCATCCTCGACTTCGACTCATACCTTCCTGGAGGAGATCCGCAGCATATTGGAGGCGGAGAAGGACCAGATTCTGGTCAGCATCGCCGTCAGCGGCGATATCCATCAAGTATCGGAGTTCAGCCGGGCTTATCATGAACTGAGGACGTGGACGGCCCAGGCCAAAATGGTCGAAGAAGCCCAGCTGATTACCGGCAGCCGTTCCCTTCCCGCCTCCGTTTCGCTAAGTCCGGCTCAGGAGCGGGAATTCACCGCCTCCCTGCAATCGGGCCAGGAAACCCGCTGCTTGCAGTTGATCGATCAAGCGCTGGATTTCATGCTGCGCAAGGAAGCCGGCATCGGCCAATTCCGCTTCTTCGCCGATTCCATCGCCTCGCGGGTGATCTACTTCGTGGAAGCCGCCCAGGTGGATCCATCTACGCTTCAATCGCTGAAGCAGTGGACCCGCCGGCTGCAGGACTGCCAGTGCGTCATGGATTACCGCCAAGTCTTCCGGCAGCTGCTTGAAGCAGCCTGCTCCCTGCTGCGTTCCAAGTGGGATGCGCGGGAAGAGCCTCTGATCTCCAGGCTTCTGAAGGTGATGCAGACCCAATACGCCGAGGAATTATCCCTGGATTATCTATCGGCCAAATTTAATCTGACGAGCACCTATTTATCCGCTTATATCAAAGACAAGACCGGCTTGAATTTCAGCGACCATCTGCAGGGTATCCGGATGGAAAAGGCACGCGAGCTGCTCGCCTGCACCAGCCTGACCGTCAATGAAATCAGCCAGCAGGTCGGTTACCTCAATATCACCTCATTCAACCGGACCTTTAAAAAGGTGACCGGCATCACGCCGGGTACCTACCGCAAAAGGCATTGGCTTCAGAACACCAGCCAAAGCGGTTAGCGAACCTGGCTGCGGAGCCCAACTCTTAGCGGAGGTTCGCCCAACCACAAAAACAGCCAATTGCCCGTATGTAACGGGCAATTGGCTGTTTTTTGCTTGAAGCTATATCTCGAACAACATACATCCCATGATCAGGTTCGCCGCCATGCTCAACAATTCCAGGATACATAACATCGCAAGATCCGCCTTAGGATAAATTCGCTAATCATATCCTAAGGCAAAGCGGTCGCAGTGTCACGTCATAAACAAGGCACTCCGTATAATTCTTCTAAAATATCCCACTATAAGAAGGAAAGATTGCCAAGCGAGGAGGATGAGGATCATGAAACCCCAAATTTCGTTCGTTCAATCGGTCATGATCTTGATGCTCAGTACGGGGCTGCTGAACCATGTCATCATCATTCCAGTTCTGCTGGATGCGGCCGATCGGGACGCCTGGATGTCTGTAATTCTTGCTGCGGCATGCTCGCTGGCGTGGATTGTCATCCTGCACTTTGGAATTAGCAACATCGGCAAGCGTCCGGTATTCGAGATCATCTCGAAAGCTTACCACCCTATCGTAGGGCGCCTGCTGGCCGGAGCGGCAGCGATCTACCTCTTCGCGATATGTACCATCACGACCCGGGACACCGTCTACTGGATCCACCAGACCTTTTCCCCTGAAACGCCGATTCTGGTGTTTGCCTTGATCTTTCTTTTCATTTCGGTGGTCAACGCGTACCTTGGTATCCAATCGATCGCCAATACGTCCAGCGTCCTGCTGCCCATTGTCGTCCTGCTCGGCTTTTTCGTCATGTTTTCGAACACTCCGCATAAAGATTATTCCTTGCTTAAACCGCTTCTCGCCCATGGCATGCAGCCCGTCTGGAGCGGCGTGATCTATGTGGGAGCCGGCTTCGCGGAAGTGATCATGCTGTTCTTCATGCATCATCACATCAAAACCCGCCTGTCGTATCTATCCTTTATGATCATCATACTTCTGCTGGCGGGTCTCACTATGGGGCCGCTTATCGGTGCCATCACGGAATTCGGGACAGACGAAGCGGCCAAGCTGAGGTTTCCGGCTTACGAAGAATGGAGGCTGCTGACGATCGGCCGCTACATCGAGCATCTGGACTTTTTTAGCGTGTACCAATGGTTCAGCGGTGCGTTCATCCGGATATCGCTCTCCATGTTTCTCATTCTGGATGCATTCCGGATTCACAGTAAAAAGGGGAAATTCTGGATGCTGGGCTGCCTTTACGCGGTCATCATCTTCCTCTCGACCATGCCGATCAGCGATCAGGTATTTATGAAAATAATGGCAAACTATTTGCTCCCGTTAACATTGTGGGGAGTACTGGCATTTTCGGTGATTATGGCTGGGCTGATCCTGTTGGCCCGGCGAAGGGGGAAAGCAGCGTCATGATGAAAAAAAGCAGCCGGAACGGCACAGCAATCGATGCCTTGGTCTCCAGGCTATTTGATTCGAGCGCGGATATTAAGAACGTGACCCTACCCCTTTCCAACACAGATTACAGCGTTCAGCTGCTGTACTGCCAAGGGTTGTGCGACGTCAACAAAGTGGAGCAGGATATTATCCCTGAACTGAAGGGCATCCCTGAAGATATTTTTCAATCGGACCAAATGAAACTGCAGCAGAAGGTACCGTTTCATATGATCTCCCTGCCTGAAAAAGGCTTGGAAGAAGCTATCAAGAATACCGTGCTGAACGGAGATCTTCTGCTCCTATTCAAACCTACGTATCAGGTTTACTCGGTGACGGTGTCCGATCCGCCCTTACGGCAGCCGGAGGAGCCTAGTACGGAAGTATCGACCCGCGGACCGCGGGACGGATTTGTCGAAGATGCATACACCAATCTGGCCTTGATTCGAAGAAGGCTCAAAACTGAGCTGCTGGCGGTCGAAGCGTTCACGATCGGATCCGAAACGTCAACCGAGGTATTTCTGATGTACCATAAGGGTGAAATTGAGAAGAAGGTGCTCGATGAAATCCGTTCCAGGCTTGCGCACGTACGTACCAAGGGCCTAATCAGCAACACGCAGTTGGAAGAAACATTGACGAGTTTTTCGTTTTTTCCGCTGCTGTCCTATACGGGCCGGCCGGACTACGCGGTCAATGCGCTGCTTCATGGCAAATTCGTACTGGTGATGGACGGTTCACCGACGGTGGTCTTTGCCCCCGTGACCTTTAATCTTCTGCTTAACACGTCGGAAGACGCCCATTATGTCAATGTCTTCGTAGCCTTCACCAGGTTGCTAAGGATAAGCGGGGTCCTGCTGTCGCTTTTTTTGCCGGGCTTTTGGACGGCGATTACGACATACCACCAAGATCAGATCCCCTTCACCCTGCTGGCGACCATCGTCAACTCCAGGCAAGGCGTGCCGCTCCCGGCCCCACTGGAGGCCGTGGTGAGCCTGCTGCTCTTCGAGATTTTCAGGGAGGCAGGGATGAGATTGCCTTCATCCTTCGGACAGACCCTGTCGGTCGTCGGCGGGTTGATTATTGGCCAGGCGGCCATCAGCGCCGGGATTGCGGCGCCGGGGACCATCGTCGTTACGGCGATATCGGTCGTCTCCACCTTTACGCTGGTGAATCAATCCTTAGTTACGGTAGTAAGCTTGCTAAGAATGGTGATTCTGCTGATCAGCGGGTTTCTGGGGCTGTTCGGCACGCTGTCGAGTCTGATGGCGCTCGTACTGTTCCTGGTCAATCTCCGATCCTTCGGCACCCCTTATTTGGCCCCACTATCTCCGCCGCAATTTAAGGAATGGTTTAAGGTCCTTTTCCGCATGCCTTGGGGCAAGGGAAAATTCACCGACCATTCCGGAAACAAAGGATGAGCTAAGGCATGAAAACGATCCGCTGCATCGCTGTTGTCATCCTGATCTCCGCGCTGCTGACCGGCTGCTGGGGAACCAGGGAAATCGAGCATAACATCTATGTAAATACACTAGGCGTAGATTATGTCAAAAATAAAGTCGTCGTGTACATCCAAATGGTCAATTTCGGCGGCATCGCGAAAAAAGAATCGGGACAATCCCAACAGCAGAAAACCTATGTTGGGAAAGCTGAAGGCGATGCGTTCGACACTGCGGTATTCAATCTGTACGAATCGAGTCCGCAGCGAATTATTTGGAGCAACGTAAAAACAGTTGTCTTTACCGAAAATGCATTAAAGCACGGACTGATCGATCAGGTTTTTGACGTATGGGACCGGTATTACGAGTTTCGTTATACCGTGTGGGCGATGGCCACCAGGGAACCCTTGGAGCGGCTGCTCAATGCGACGTCAATCAGCGAGCTGTCCGCAGTATACTCGCAGCTGAACAGCCCGATGCGGTCTTATGAACAAAGCTCCATTATCGCCCCGCTGTATATGTACAAATTCATTTGGAAATGGAAAGAAAAAGGTGAAACGGTTCATCTGCCTTACCTGGTAACCGTATCGGGTTGGACCGACAACCAGAAGCCGTCCCCGAACATCAGTATGGCCGGCGTATGCTTCCTGGATCAACAGAAGTTCCGGAGCTGCCTTCCGACCCAAGACATTTTGGGACTCCGCTGGACGGAGAAAAAAACAATAAGAACCCCCCTGATCATCAAGGGAGAAAAGAAAATCCAAGCGGTCATGGTCATGAACAACATCAAATCGTCGATCCGGCCGCGTATCGTCAACGGGAAACCTGTCTTCGATATCAAGGTTTCCATGCAGGCAACGCTTCCGCAGCTGAGCACAAGCCTCCATCGGCAACAGCTTGAGCTGCAGGCTGCCCAAGAAGTCAAAAACCAGATCATGGACACGTATGTAAAGGGGTTAGAGCGGGACATCGACGCGTATGGCCTGTCGGCAAAGCTGTACCACAGCATGCCCAAGCAATGGCAGGAACTCAGCACCAAAGGGCAATTAAAGCTGGATCGGGGCAGCATTGGCATCATTACCGTCAAAGTCAATCTGATCAGCGGCGGGATCTCCAAAATGAGATGAAATGATACAGCATGACTCCCGTTGACCCAAGGGGTATTTCTCGCGGATGGATTGACGCTGAGTGGCTGCCGGAAGAAGAAATGCTGGATTCCGTCGCGCACGAGATTGCGCTATCCGATCTCCCGGATGCGTTCGCTCAAATTCTTCAGGGCCGCATGCGGGGCCGGGCCGTTGTCGACCTCTCCAGGTAGGGGCGGTCTGACGTTCTTATGTCCCTACACATCTTTCCCGTGCGTTTGATCCGTTGATCCGACAAATATGCCGTTTTGGGCGCGGTTCATGATATCCAACGTCATGTGAACCAGTTTGCCTGATTGATCCATGTCTGCGATAACTTTAGCCCTGTTTAATTTACGGTATTGTTTGTAGGCTGTTAACGATTCTTCAGGCGGCTGGTCGATTAAATGAAGAATAGGCTCGACCGCTTTCTCAACGGGCTGTCCGATAATTCCATACATGAACTTGACCATTCGCTGCACGAATCGATGATCGAATGCTTCTGTAGCACCTTTGGTTTGCACGGCTCCAGGATTGTACAAAACATATTTAATATTCGTATCCCCCTCGTTGTGAGCAAATGCTGCCCCGAGCAGGTTGTTGAGCCGGCTTCCATGCATAATCGCTTTGATCGTATTGAACGTCTTTTGTGTTGTTAACTGCAAATCGTCCCAGTGAATATCCCCTTTAACGCCGGGAGCACAGATGTTAATAATGAGGGGAGCAGCACTCTTGATTAATAAATTCCTGAATTTTAAGCCTAATACAAATCGGCTCATATAATAGAGTGCAAAATGGGCTTCAATTCCCTCTTTCGTCTCTAGGTATACTTTGCTGAATTTTTGAGATTGGGCACTAAAAATGAGCACATCGATCCGGCTCACTCTTTGGCTCACTTCTTCTGCGATACGAATATTTTCCGAAACGAGGCTTAAATCGGCTGAAAGGAACGAAAACCGTTCTTCAGCATCTAGTTTTATCGCTTCGTTCCGCAAATCCTCGCCTTTCTTCGTACTGCGGCCAATGACCAGAACACGTTCTCCATTCAATAAGCTGCGTAAAGCCAACTGCCTTCCCAGACCATCCGTTCCACCTGTAATTACAATCGTTCGCATGATTGCCTGTACCTCCCATGTTCCATTTCCTGTTTATTTCAGTTCGAAGTATAATGGAATGAACGATTCCGTTGAAGAAGGCACTTCTTTTATATCTAGTTTGTTTGAGTGAATCTACTTTCATAATGTAACTGTATGGAGGGTGTCCATGTATACGGATGAAGAAAAAAAGGAATGTTTGGTTTCCATGGGGGAAGCCATGCAGATCCTGGGAGTCAAATGGTCGTTCTGGGTCATCGGCGAGCTTGCAAACGCCCCTTTGAGATTCAATGAACTTCGGAGAAACCTGAAAGGCATCAGTACCAAATCGTTATCAGACGTACTACGCCGTTTAGAACAGGCACGAATCGTCCATCGCGAGGTATTTCCAACCGTGCCCGTCACCGTCGAGTACTCTTTAACCGACAAGGGAACGGATTTCCTGCGTGTATACTCAGCGATGCATGATTGGGGAGAAAAATGGACAGGACCGGATCATTACTAAATCGTCGTTGTTGTATGAACTGCAAAGGTACAAGCCCTATCAAGTATAATTCCTGATAGGGCTTGCTGTGTTGTTTCGGGACCTCAACCGGCAGTAACTCTTCAGCATCTGAACTCCATCATATCGAATGCGCTTGTCCGCTGTACCCTCTATTGACCGGTCACGGACACTGCATTTTTCCAACCCCCGGATGCAGTAATGTCACATAATCCTTCGGCGGCATAGGCTTCGCACAGGAATCCGGGAATCTCCCGCCCGTCCTCCAGCTCGACTTTTCCGATTCCAAGCGGGGCAGGAATGGAGGCTGTGAATTCGCCGAAGGCCGACAGAGGCATTTCCCATACTTCCAGTCGAAGCTTCGCTCCTCCCGCGGGAACTTTGATCAGCCCCGGCTTGGCAGGAACCGTGTCCAGCTTGACCATGCGATACTTCGGGGCGGTTAATGTCTCCCTCACAAAGCGCGCACCCGAAGCGCACATTTGCTTCTCGAGCGGGAATCCCCGCATGTGCAGGCCGCATACGGCAACCTGCGTAGTATCGGATTTCACGGAAACCTCCGGCTCCAGGGCCGGGCGGTTCCGATCCTCGAATTTCCCCGCTGTATACTCAATCAGATGTTCATTTCCGGAAAGGGCGAAGAACGTAACTCCGAAAGGAAGATCCTCCGCTGCATCACCCCCAGGCATCGCAGCAGCGCACAGGTCCAGCAGATTGCAATGATTGGTGTAACGTCCCAGTTCGCGGTTCGTGTTCAGCGGATCACGGGCCACATCCTCCCTGCGCCAAGTACCACCGCAGGTTGGCAGGACCAAAACGGCGCAGGCCAGCATGGCGGCAGTCTTCCGCTTGTATTGCTGCAGGAGGTGTATCGCCTGAAATACTGAACTTGCGTCATAGTCCTTATCGGCACCCGACCGCAATATTTGCTCCGTTACCGGAAGAACACTGCCTGGACGATTCTGGACAAAATCCCCCAGGCTAGCCCAACGTTCCGCCACCCAGGCGCCATCGTATAAAAGTTTCGCCGCTTCCCTAAACAAGGAAATATCGATACGTTCGATCGGAATACCCAAAGACTCGATCCGCCGTAACGCCCGCCCCCAAGCCTGCTCGTACTCCGCCGCAAACGGTCCGAAGAACAGATCGGTTTGTTCGGGAATCAGCAGTTTTAGCGGCGCCTGCGCAGGGTTCATCGGAAGTGCCTTAGACCAGCAGTCCCCGTCATCGACAGAACGGACGATCCGGTCCACGGTCAGGGCATCCTGAAGCTGGTTCGTAAATACCGTGACGCAATCCAGACTGGCCGAAGCGGGAACAACCCCGCCCACCGACCAGGCTCCGAGGCTTGGCTTCCAGCCGACCAGCCGGTTCAAGGCGGCAGGCACTCTTCCCGAACCGGCCGTGTCCGTCCCCAGGGAGAAGGCTGCTTGGCCCCGGGCCACGGCAACGGAGGAGCCGGAACTGGAACCACCGCTGATCAGCTCCGGTTTCAAGGCGTTATGCGTTTCGCCATAGGGACTCCGGGTTCCGACCAGACCCGTTGCAAATTGATCCAGATTGGTTTTGCCAACGGGGATGGCCCCCGCGTCAATCAGTTTCTGGACGACGAAAGCGTGCTCGCCCGGTTCGTATTGAAAATCCGGGCAGGCTGCGGTTGTTGGATAACCGGCTACGTCCACGTTATCTTTGACCGCGAAGGGAATACCCCATAGCGGACAATTCGCGGGGTCCAAGGCTTCAAGCTGCTCAAGATAAGGTGCAATCCGCTCCATGGTGGGAGCTTCAATCCATATATTCATCTCCCTGTCCGCTTCCGCACGTTCTATAATCTCCTCGATGACCTGCCTTGGGGTGATTCTCCGTTCTTGATAAAGGTCCATTAAACGGGTGATGGTCAACGACTCGGGTAAGCTTGTTTTTCGCGCGATGGTACGTATGGTATTCATGACGCCTCTGCCCCTCTCTTGTGTGCATGTTTCACTGTTCACTCCATGCTCATAACGCATCGTTTTCGTTGAATTTGGCCTGCATGGCGTACAGCTTCATCGCAAGCTCCAGCTGCAGGCGGTCGTCTGCGCGATCAAAGCTGATCTGAAGCAGCTCCTCGATCCGTTCCAGCCGGTGCATGATCGTGTTGTAATGCGTAAATAACGCAGCCGCGGTTTTCTTCGCATTCAGATTGTGCTCCAGATAGGTTCTGGCAGTCAGCAGCAAGGAAGCCCCGTGCCTGTCATCGTAAACGGTGAGAGGCATGATATATAGGTCCCGAAATCGGTAAGCCTCCTCCTCGTCGGAGAGCAAATACAGCAGGCGGTAGATGCCGAGCTGTTCCATGGTAACGTATGTCTGCCCCATCCCCGTGATTTCGGATATCATAGCCACCTTCACCGCTTCCTGGTAACTGTCCTGAACCTGCTCCAACGATGGAGCCCCGCTCCCGGTGCATAAAGAAAAGGAAGGATCATCCGGATTCGCAAATAACAAGGCAAGCTCTTCCCACACGCGGCGAACAGCTGATTCGGCGTCCGATCCGGCCGCGATGAACACGAGCTCGTCACGGATGACAACTCCCTGAATATCGCCATGATGTACCCGGGCGTTCTTCGAGCCGTCCAAGGAACGCAGATGCATCACAGCCTGCTTGAACCTGCCCCGGCTTGGACGGGATCCGAGCGGCCTAGCCAATATGACGAAAAGAGGCTCTGGATCCGGCAAGGACAAGCCGCAGGCCTCTGCCCTCATGCGTATGTCCTTTTCCGTGGGAACACGGCCAAGAAGCCAATCCAGAAGAAACTGATCCAAATATTTAGATTCGATTTCCTCGCGCATCCGTATGGCCGCAAGCTCCATTCCGATCAGAACGCCGACCCTCTCCAGGAGAAGGATATCCAGCTTCGTGTGCGGTGCAGGGGAATCTGCCGTGATCAGCACGGCGAAATGTTCCATTCCGTTTGCATAGATAGGCGTTGCCCGAATGGATAGATCCCCGTGAACCACCGTAGTCCCCGCAAGCTTTCCACGTTGAATCTCCTGCCATTGGCCAGACGGCTTCACCCCGTAAATGTTCTCCAAGCCAGCCGTCATTTCAGAGGCATACAGACGCCCGCCGTCATCGAAAAGCGCCACCGGCCGCTGCATGATGTCTTCTAGACGCGCGATGAATTCATCCAGCGGTTTCCCTTCCAGCATCAGCTGCGACAATTGCTGTACATGATGGTTCAGCACCGTTAGCATTCCGGTCTCCTGCGCAAGCACTCTTTCCATCGTTTCCCGCTGCACTTCCGAGAACACGGTATGGGGAGGCAGCTCGAAAATCGGAAAGCCGTGCTTTTCCGCCAGCTCGATCGCGTCTTCGGGGATTTCAGCCATAAAGCGTTTGGTCTTTATTCCAAGCGCCGCTACGCCCTTTTTTACCAGCTTGGGGATCATGCCGGCCAGCATCGCAGGATCATCCCGAAAAGGATATCCCGTCGTCATCAAAAACTCGCCCGCTTGAGCCCAATCGCTAATATCGGGAACCTCCATAACATTGGCATGAGTTACCGGATGGTGAAGCCCGGCCTCCCCTGCCCGAAGGCGAACGCCGGCCAGATGGGGAAGCTCGAGGATATCAGCGCAAGTAAATTCGGTGTATGCGGATTGGGACCGTCCATGATTGTTCATATCGCATTTCCCTTTTCCTTAACTTTGTTTTTGCGCGGGATCCATGATGAGCTTACTCCCCGGCTCCGCGGCCGCGGAGGAGTTTGCGGTCGTCAGAGTAACGATCACATACGATAAGCCGCCGGCAAGCATGGACATCACGGCCGTGGACAGGAACGGCGCAAACCGGTCGACGATCAGGCCGACCAAAGCGCCGACCACCCAAGCGGCAAAAGCGGAAATCCGCACCGTTCGGCTAATATCGGCTTCCCTGCGAAGGAAGAGCTGGTCGCAAAGGATGACCGCACCGATCGGAGGCACGATGATGCCCAGTAAATTAAGCCAGTCGGTAAAATGGTTCCACGCCCCGGATACGGCGAGGATCGTGCCGATCACGCCAAGGACGACGGCCGTTCCCCGCATTTTTCGTCCTGTCAGGCTGGACCAGCCGACAGACGCGTTATAGAGGCAGTGGGCACAGACGCTGCCCAAATTAAGAAACAAGAGGAGTACCGAAACGAAGGCGACCGCCCCACCTTTGCCGGCGATATACTGGAACAGGTCCGAATTCCGGCTTGCCGCGGCTGCAATCAGCCCGCCGAAAACCATGGCGATCATGCAGGCGAGCGGGAACGCCGTAAACGTAGCGGCCAGTGCCTGTTTCTTATTTCTGGACCAGCGGTTGAAGTCGGCGGCCATCGTTCCGGAATCGGCAAACAATGAGATGACCATCGTCACGGCTATGCCCATGCTGATCGTGCCCGTCCCTTTGAAGCCGGTGATGGAGGAGAATCCGCTGTTCGAGGTAGCGTCGTAGACGGCCCACAGTCCGATGAGGAAGAAAAACGGCGCCGAAACTGCCCCGATATAGGTGAGTGCTTTTACGCCGAAGAGGGTCAGGACGATATACAGCACGCCGGCGATTAACGTGATGAGGAGAGCGCTGCTGCCGAAAGCATCATGCATGCTGCTGCCCGTCAGGCCGGTTTGGACCGCAAACCAGCCGATGACCAGCGTGGACAGCAGGCCCGATACGACGCGGGCACCTTTACTGCCAAAAGTAATGGCCGATTGAAGCGAGAAGTTGTATCCTTTATTCGCCGATAGCATAGCGAGGACGCCCACGTAACCAAACAAAATAAGATTCCCGATCAGAATGGACAGCATGCCGCTCCAGAATCCGAGTCCGCCGACGATGGCCGCCCCCGTAACCGCGCTGGTCATGATCATCGGAAATCCGACCCAGACCAAGGACACGGAAAAAACGCTTTTGCGCGCCTCGACAGGAACCGCAGAGTTTTCGTACTCTTCTTCTAATATCTGATGCTCTTGTTCTCTCATCGAAATCATCCCCCTGAGTGGAATTCGCAAATTTATACTGCGGTCTTCTTGTGAAGCTGTCTGAGGACGGCGATCACCGCTTCGGAGTCGGAGACGGCGCCGAAGACGCCGCCCTGCATCGTGACCATATGCAGTGCCGCCAGGTGATTGCCCGGGTCCGTCGCTCCGGTGCAGTCCTCAAGAATGACGCATTCATACCCGCGGTCATTCGCTTCCCGCATCGTCGTATGCACGCAAACGTCCGTCGTAATTCCCGTCAGAATGAGGTTGCGAATGCCCTTGGTCCGCAAAATCATATCGAGGTCCGTGGCGTAGAAGCAGCCTTTGCCAGGTTTGTCTAGTACGATTTCGCCCGGAAGTGGGGCCAATTCTTCGATAATGTTCCATCCCGGCTGATTGCGGACGAGAATCCGTCCCGCGGGCCCTTCGGAGCCGATTTCGGCACCGATTTGCTTGCTGCGCCATCTTTTGTTAGCCGGAAGGTCGGACAGATCCTCGCGGTGCCCTTCTCTCGTATGGATCACAGTAAGGCCGTCAATGCTGCGGGCACAGACAAGCAGCCGCTGAATTGGCCCAATCGCCCGCCGTGTCAAAGACAGGTCATAGCCCATTTGGTCCACGTAACCGCCTTTTCCGCAAAAATCAATCTGCATGTCAATAATGATCAGCGCCGTATTTTCGGCTCTCAAGTCTCCGTCAAACGGATAGGAATACGGTCTCGATTCCAGATGCATGATGTTCCACTCCTCGCAATAATGAAATACATCCAATAACTAACATGTAATGTTACTTTAACTACATTATTTGTTATATTATATTACATGAAAATAAGAAAGTCACTGTAAACATTTCATAATAGATTTTCTTCTATGGTGTGAATTGTTTACAATATCAGCGGAAAACAATGCAGTTAAAAGCCAAATTCCCCATCAAGTCAACCATATTAGCCGTTCATATAGTATTTTGAGAATTATTAAACTCATCACTTACATGTAATATAATATGACACGTAAGTGAATAAGGCTGAATATTAGCAAAACAAAAAACCAGCTTCTATAAGAAGCTGGTTTTTTATCTTTACTGCGGACGCTCAATCGTGAAAATGTCGCCGATTTGCGCGTAATGGTTGCCGGCCAGCCGGCTTACCGCTGCCAGACGCCGGGCGTCGATCCTGCCGTTCTCGTACAGATCCTCCTGGATATGAAACTGAACGATTTTGCCGATAATGAAGTCGCATCCGTCAGAACCCGTTCCGCCGAGCTCAAGCGCATGTTCGAGCACGCATTCCATCCGGATTTTGGCTTCGGCGACGCCCGGAACGGACACTTTCGTACTTTCGATCGTCGTCAGTCCGGCCTTTTCAATTTCGCTTTGGTCCGGAGGCAGCTTTGCGGCGGTTTCATTCACTTGCCGGACATTCTGCTCATCCACGATATGAACAACAAACTCTTTGAGATCGCGAATGTTTCTGGCCGTATCCTTGAGCTCTCCGCCCGTCCGCTGAATGGACAGTGATATCATCGGCGGATTGCTGGATACGATATTAAAATAGCTGAACGGCGCTCCGTTCAATACGCCATCCAGGGACTTCGTCGTCACAAACGCAATGGGTCTGGGAATGATGCTCCCAATCAGCAGTTTGTAATTATCCCTCTCCTTCTGGGCCAGAGGATCAATGGAAATCATGCGAATCGCCCCTTCCTAAATTAGTCCAGCGTTCTGACTTCAAACGGAAGCAGAACCCGTTCAAGCTCGGCCCGATGAGGTTCGTATTGCGCCGGCAGCATCAACCGCTGTCCCATCGTTTCCAAAGACTCGTCATGGGCAAATCCTGGAGGATCCGTGGCGATTTCAAACAAGATTTCCCCGTGTTCTTTAAAATAAACGGCATTGAAATAGTTGCGGTCGCGCACATGCGTCACGTGATAGCCGTTGTCGGCGACATAGCTCTGCCAGTCCAACTGATCCTGGTCATCTTTGGCCCGCCAGGCGATATGGTGAACCGTCCCGACGCCCATTTGGCCGCGGCCTGACGATGTCAGCTTCAGATCGATGACGTTGCCGATATCCGCGGAAGAACGGTACCGGGCCAAATCTCCTTCTTTGCCGATGAGTTCCAAGCCCATTACCTTCTCCAGCAATTCCGCCGTCTGCTCCGAATGGGCAGAATACAAGGTCGCGCCGCCAAATCCTTTGATCGCTACGTCCGCAGTCACGCCGCCAAAGCTCCAGGAATTAGGCTCTCCTTCCTCCCGTTCGACGATTTCCAAATGGAGTCCGTGCGGATCGTCAAACGTCAAGTACGTTTCGCCAAAGCGCTGCGTTTTTGTAAAAGGAACCTGCAACTGCTCCAGCCGTTTTTCCCAGAAGGGCATCGCACCCGCAGGCACAACATAAGAAGTCACTCCAACTTGGCCGTCACCAATCTTGCCCTGGTACGCGTTGGCCCAAGGGAAAAACGTAATGATCGTCCCCGGTTTGCCGCCTTCATTGCCAAAGTACAGATGATATGTACCCGGATCGTCGAAATTGACCGTTTTCTTCACCAGGCGAAGCCCCAATACGCCGGCGTAAAAATCGACATTCTCCTGCGGATGACCCACAATGGCCGTAATATGGTGAATTCCCATCGTTTTTTTATTCATTTTAATTCCTCCCGTTTTTTGGATGTATTGATTTTAAATTTGTGCGTGAAGCTGATGCTTGACTTTTCCGAGCAGCTGTATGAATGTGTCCGTCTCCTCTTCCGACAGTGATCCGAACAGGTGCTCAACCCGTTCCCGGTGTCTCGGCATGATGGATTGCATGAACTCCTCCCCTTCGCGGGTAAGAACCAGGTGGATGACCCGGCGATCGTCCGGACACGGCATCCGTTTGAGCATGTTCTTGCGCTCCAGCTTATCGATCACATAAGTCATGGATCCGCTTGACACCAAAATGCGCTGCGCGACTTCGTGGATCGTCTGTTTGCCATGGAAGTAGAGGACTTCCAGTACTGAAAATTCCGTAACATGAAGGTCGGTTTTCGCGAGTTCGGCTCTTATGCATTCCTGGATTTCTTTAGAAGTCTGCATTAACGCCAGGTACGCCTTATTTTTGCAAGTGGTTTGCATCGGATCTCCTCCCTTCAAAAACCTTAAAATTATTTGTCTTTAATTTGAGATATTTGATTATGAGACAATTCTATGCCTAAAACGGATCGGTGTCAACCCCTTTTTTTCGCTATTCTGCACCATCTCTTCCGTTCCTTATTTCACGGTTCTAGAGGGTTTGTCCGGAATTGATTATTTTTAAATCGACATTGCATTTTACGGTAAGGTGAGAATACTCTTCGTACCAGTCAAGTTTCTTCCATGCCGGATAACTCATACTGTTGCGCACATAAGCGCCTATCCCGATACTGTCCACCTTGTTATCCTGCATAAACTTGATCATCTCTTCGGCTCTTCTCTCTACATGTCTGGCAGCCTGCTGCAATAATCGATTTCGGTCCTCATCATTGTGCAGCTTCAACTTTCCGATATACTCCAGTACAGATCCGGACGCCTTGATGTTAATCATGACCACAGGTTTACCCTGTTTGTCGTGAACAATATCGACCGTTCGGTTGCTTTTCAGAGAAGTAAACGTGAGCAGCTCTTTATGCTTTCCTTCCGCGACCAGATGGATCGTCATATCTGCATGCCGCAGATTATGCCGTAACAACGCCAATATATGCAAATCATCCGGTTTGATCCTGGTAATGTATCTGTCCCCTCGAAACAGACCCACGCCGGAGACCGCAATCGTATCTCCCGCGTCTTTGATGATGGGCGCGATCGGATCAATTCCGTCATCGTAATAATCCCGTATGAATTCGTACAGCGTAGCCTCAGGCACCGTCTGATACGAAGCTTCCTTATCCAGTAAAGTGTATATGTACCGGTCGGTTCTGGGGTGCTCCTTGTAATTTTTTTTAAGTAATTCATAGGCATCCCCATCAGCCAGAGTAATCTTGACTTTAGGTGGAATCGACGGGTCCCGGCTCAGCGTATCCATTTGGTTCAAAAGGCCGTTTTCGGCTAAGGGCAGGCTAAAGAGAAGGTTGCGCAATTGGCCGTTAACCAATAGGAGACTGGTTTGTCTGACCAATTTGGGTTGAGAGTCTTTACTGCTGTGCGCAATGGCTTGCAGCACTTCCCGGTCCGTCTTTGAGTTCGGGTCTGCCTTCGGGACGCTCAGCCCGATTTTAAAATTGTGGTCCGGCAAAAGATCGTAGCTGATCGTATGGCAAAATCCCGTTCTCTCCAATATGTGCTGATCGCCGCATCCCGTAAGCACGGCAAGGGTCAACAATAATCCGGACCATCTTTTGTTCATGGTTGTAACTCACCTCTGCTTCGTTGAATAAGCAACAACAGGATTAGGGCAATCGGGAAGCCGAAAGCAAAACCGATTTCGATGTATCCTGCGTATTGCAGCCACCTTTGGGCTTCCATCAGCACTTTCGGGATAAAGGAGATCATATAGCCGAACAAAATAATCACAAAACTTAATACCGCATTTTTTAATTTAGGGAACATCCTTTTTCCGACCTCAACGGCAGCCCAGCTATTCATCGCCGTCGTGATCATGGTCGTAAATAAAAGAAAACCGTAGAGCAGATTCTCGATGCGTTCAATAAGCGGTAGGTGAACATAAGCAAACAAGTTTAAAATAGGGTACTGCAATACCTTCAATTGGCCTAAACTGAAAAAACCGAAGGATATGAATGAGATGAATACATAAGAGATCGTCACCATCCCGCTGCTTACAAATGCCGACCGCATTAAGTGCGTTTTTTTATCCGAGTATGGAAATAGCAGTATCGTCAGCTCATATCCGAGAAATGCAGGGTACGCATCGAAAAACCCTTTGATCTTATCCGGATTTCCGCCTTGAAAGATGAAAGGGGTTAGCCTGGTCAACCTCACGTCATGGTAGAAAAAAAGAAATAAAAAGAGGATCCACACCGTGATGATATAAAAAATAGTCGAAACTTTGGCAATATTGTATATTTCTTTATTAATTAACAAGTAGGCGAGCGCACAAAAAGTAAACATAAAGACCATCGGGTTGGTGGAGGAAAATGCGATAATTTGAAAGATAAGAATGTACTCCTTCGCAGCTAAACAGCCGATCGTTACCCAGAAACAACATAAAAAAAGGTATATCGGGAACAGAAGGACTTTGGAAATCGACCGTTCCATCATTTCGAGCACGGATTTCCCTTTGGCAAGCCGGTAAACGACAGCGATAATAGCTGTATTTAAAAACACAACCGGCGCCAAGATGAGTATCGCGAGCCAGCCGTTCGTTCCAAAATGCTGGGCCAGCAATCGGGGAAGACTAAAACTGTATACACCTACTTGCGTCATATAAATTAATATAGTGACATGAAACGCAGATAACTTCTCCTTCATGAGCCGTCACCTACTTTCTGGGCTTTTGTCTTACCCGGTTTGGAGTCTTGGTTTGCGAAGGTCTTTCGTCAAGGACGGAAAATGGAGCCCGAATAAACGTATCTTTCCAATCCCTGAACTTAAAAGGACTAACCGGGGTTAAATATGACGAGCCGAGGCTCAATACTCCCCCCAGATGGATAATGATCGCCGTGAATCCGACCGCAATTCCAAAATTCCCCCAAATCCCCGCCAAAACAATGATCCCGAAACGAATGATTCGTATCGATCCGCTCATGGCATAACTGGGAATAACAAAAGAGGAAATCGCAGAGATCGCCACGGCGATGATTAAAATATTGCTCGTGAGACCGGCCTGAACGGCTGCCTGTCCAATGACGATCCCCCCGACGATACCGATGGTTTGTCCAATTTTCGTTGGTAACCGGGCGCCGGCTTCTCTCAGCAGCTCGATCGTGGTTTCCATGAGCAGGGCTTCGTATAAAGGAGGAAAGGGTACTCTGCTTCTGGATTCCGTTAACGGGATCAGCAGATTTTCAGGAATCATCTCATAATGATACGTCGTAACGGAAACGTATAGGGCGGTGAAGGCCACCGTGATGATAAAGGCAATAAATCGGAGAAAGCGAATCCCTGTGCCGACCATCCATCTTTGATAGTAATCATCCGAGGAAGAAAAAAATTCGAACACGGATGTAGGTGCACTAAAAGCCGAGGGGCTTCCGTCGCAAATACCGACGACCTTTCCAGCAACCAATTTGGATGCAATCGCGTCCGGACGTTCCGAAGTCATGAATTGGGGAAACACGGATTTCGGACTATCTTCTATGCATTGAATGAGCATCGAGGTGTCATACATCGCATCCATTTCAATGGCTTTAATTCTGCGGATCGCCTCATGGACGTAATCCATGTTTGCGATTCCCTCGATGTAAAGGATAAAGACGTCCGTTTTGGTGATTTCCCCAGCGGATAACCGGATCACTTTCAAATGTGAGCTTCGAATCCGGCTGCGAATCAGCGCCAGGTTGGTTCCCGCACGTTCGGTAAAAGCATCATGGGGACCGGTAATGACGGTCTCCGTTTCCGATTGGGTAACGGCGCGCGATTCTGGGCCAAATACATCCACTAAATAGGCGGATTGCCCGTAGAAGACTGCTACCTGCCCGGAAAGAATCCCTTTAATGATTTGCTTACTGTCTTCATTTTTTGAAAACTGGCTTTGCTCCAACAAGTCGGACACTTCATCTTCACCAGCTTGCAGCAACGGGTTCAATACGTCCCGGGTCAGTTTGTCCATGTCCATCATGAGACTAAAATAAACGATATCAACGTGAATGTTCGGATAGGTTCGGTGCACCAGATCCGCACAATCGTCAAATTGGTCCAGCGTATGTTTAAGGGTTGGTTGTTCGTTGATTTCAGGGTATGACGTGACGATCGCTTCTTGCGGATTAGATTCATCCTTGAGCATGGCCTTCCATACTTGCTTGAAAAATGACATTTGTCGGTCCCCTTGCATCACGGTTTATGAATCTTTCTCATCATTTTCGCCATTTCGCGGAGCCCATATACTTGAGAATCGTTGTCCACGATTGTATGCGCGAAGGACGGCCATATGCGAAAAGCTCCTCTTCGAGACGGCTGCACAAGGGCTGTGCAGCCGCAGGAAGAGGAGCAGATCCTGCCGTTTTTTCAGTGCATCTCAATCGGAGTTATGTCCCGGTTCAAACTCAAATTGACGGAATCCACATCCTCGATTAATACCTGCATCGAATTGAGCAGGGACAGGGTCAATCCGAAATTTTCGATATCCTTCTGGGGTTCAGGCATGGACAGAAACCGCGACAAGGTCGGGTTCAAGGCGTTCTGAAGCGTGACCTTCTCCAAAGTAACCAGCTTCTCATCGATCCGCTGCTGAATTTGCAGAATCGTTTGTCTGTTGGCCACTGAAATTTCGTCGACGATTTTGTCGCTGGCCACGATATACGCAATCAAGCCCATAATCAATACGGGAATCGTTGCGAGCAGCGAAGCGGCAACCAGCACTTTTTTGAATTCCGGCCCGGATGTCGATGCAAAGTAAGTCCACGGTTTTCTCATCATTGATCTCCCCCCTCACCGGTCTCAAAATGAGGAAGAATCACCCTCTCGCCGGGATGATTCTTCTCACAGAACGTCTCATATGATCAATAATCCGATAAAATGATGATTTACCTGACAAAAAAACTCAATTAGTCGACACCTTTATCAGCTGTACCGGGCCCAACAGACCGGACGGGAAGGACTTGCCGTCAAACCGGTTGGCCAGGCTATTGGTAACAGACACGCGCAGGCAATTCGTTCCAGGGAGCAGCCCCGCTTCTGCAATGTCAAAAACGTAAGGCTTCCACATCCGGACCCCCGCCTCCCGGCCGTTCACATGCAGCCGAACGAATTCATGGGCATCGCCGAGATCAAGCATGAGCTCCGCCCACTCGGACGGATCCGCCACCTCAAGACTCCTCTCGTAAATAACCGTTCCCGAGAAGTGGTTCATCCCTTCCCAACAAGTCCAAGACGACAGCGAAGGGAGCTCGCCGGTCCATGGCCCAACCACCACCTGCCAGCCTTCCGACAAGTCCTCGACCGAAACATTCCCGGCCCTTATGCTCTGAACCGGCTGCGCTGTCACGCTTGACCCCTGGTCGTCCAAGGACGGATTCACGGCAATGATGATGCATTCCCTGCGCTCCAAGCGTATGTCGACGATCTGTCCATCCTTCGTTCGCACCGTCCCCGCCGCTTCGCATTCTCCCGTCCAAGGCCGCCAATATTCGGTCGTACCGGCGTGGTTCATCCATAGAGCACCTTCGTATCCTTCTTCGCCTTCATTGACGATGACACTGAAGCAGATACCGTTCTTCGTAACCCGGCTGATCCGAATGGCTTCCGCGGCGGGTTCGAGCCTATGCGTTCCGCCCAGCCTGCGCCCCAGCTCTTCCGGAATCTCTTCGACTCGGCTTACCGCGACCTGGCCGATATTCGCGCTCTGCTCGCCTACAGGATCCCATTCGAGGATCACGCCGCCCTGATTGGCAAACGTCCTCAGATTTTGCCGGCTGGCTGGCGTCATCCGAAGAGAATCCTCAATCAAGATCGCTTTATAACGGTAACCGGCAATCGCAATCGTCCCGTCCTCTATCTGGCAGGAGGTGTTCAGCAGCGATTCCTCCAAGTAATTGAACTCGATCTGCTGCTCATACAGCGGCTTGACGATTTGCCAAGGCAGGTACTTTGGCCCCGCCAGTACAGCGATCTCCGCCCCGTTCACGCCGCCCGTCATCATCCAGCTCATCCGCTTGATGTACCTTGCGAACCGGCCGTACTCAGGCCACCAAATGTTGTGAGGCCCAACATCCGGCGGACGCTCGTCCCTGCGCTCCCCGCGGATGGAGTAATAAAAGGCATGCGGGCTGATCAGATTGACGCCCCGGACGAACAGCCAGTCCAGGTACCATTTCATATTGTCAGCGCTCAGCGACCATCCGCCCTCGATTCCGCAGACGCCGAAGCATTCGTTCAGGTTTCTCCGTCTCCCCCGGTGACGCGCGGCATCCGACGAACACTTGCCCATGGTACTGTGCACGCCTATGAGCGACTTGCCGTCTTCAGGGGCAATATACCTCCAAACGACATCCTGCCCAGGGATATGAAAATGCTCCAGCAAACCGATGTCGTCGCTACCTGCCGGATGACCGGTGAGGCTAATGCCGTGGGCCTCGCACCAATCGGCGATTTGCTTATAATACGTGCGCGCCAGCCGGTTCCGAACCGCGGTTTCGTAGGCTTCCCGAACCGAAACGGTCGAGTCCCCCATCTCGAGCCACAGCGCCGGCAAATCCTGCTCGCGAAAGCCGCCGGCGATAAGCTCATTCAGGAAGCCGTTCGTCCATGGCTTCAGGCCCCGGGTATGTCCGCGGCCGAGCAGATCCGGTTCGTCGGTGAAAAAGGCGAACACGGTCGTTCCAAAATAGCGATGCAGCCTTTGATAGTATCTTTCATGCGTTATCGTAATAAAGGACTTCACCGCATCCGGATTTAGCAAATCAGCCGCTAACGGGGCATCGGGCTCGCCATCGTCCTGTCCGGGATGAACGCCGCGGATGGTTCCCTGTGATGGAGTCTCGACGAAACATAAGAGCGACCAATTTCCTTCATCCGGCGGCGTGAACGACACACCGTCGTTCACATACTCGAGCACGAGTGTCGTTCCACCTCGGACTTCACCCGTGGGCTGCTTGGCGACGGCTTGTACCGATACCAGCGTCTCCCCCGGCGACAGTGCGAAAGGAACCCGTACGGGGCTGGATCCTTTATCGCACGGGATCTCCTGAAGCCGCAGCCCCAGGCTTGCAAATCCGGGATTCTGCTGTACGACGAGTCCGCAGGCGGATCCGGAAGGATACATCCCTTCGTCATACAGAATGACCCGCATCCCCAGATCGGCGGCTTCTGATACGGCGGTTTCGACCAAATCCATGTACTTCTCCGATAAATAAGGGATCTCTCGAGGCATTCCCATCCGCGGGTGAATGACAAAGCCCGCCACCTCTTTGGCATGAAAATCACGGATCTGGCGGATGATTTCCTCCTCGGATAATGCATCGTTCCAGAACCAAAAGGGGATGGGGCTGAATTCAGCAGGCGGGTCGGCAAACTGCTGTTTAAGATTTTCGATTTCCGTCATGATCGGCACCTCATTTCACGTTGATCAACAATCCTTACCTGTAGATATACGCATATGGATCCTTTTTTAAGGAAGCGGTTTCAATTCAAACTACATCGATCTTATCGTCATGCAATGGAAAGGACAATATTAAAATTGTGCGGAATCATATAATAATATTGCTTTAGGGCTGTGCCTCCCCAGAATATCACCTGGTGCCGGACGTGAACATAATCAAATTTTATGATTATCCGGTATGTTGAGTATCCCAGTACTTCATCTCCCCAAAAAGACATAAAGCCGCCGCACCGGGCAGCATTTGCTCCCAGTACGGCGGCACTCATGCCAATGCCGTATCACTTGATGACCATGTCCCCCGGCCCCCAGTACGCCTTCATCGATATGATGCTGCCATTTTCGTCGAAAGTCATGACTTCTATAACCGGAATGGAAATGGTTTTTCCTTCGGCGGCGGTCGTTATATTCAGCGCCATCGCACCTGAATTGCTGTGTGATCCCCGTATAGGACCCTCAAGCCGGATTCGGGTATTCCCGTTAACCACCTTTTTGTAAAACTCAGCGATCGCGGATTTGCCTTCTACAGGCGGTGATCCGACCGGATCTTCCACGGTGGCTTCTTCCCCGAAAAGGGAAAGCACACCTTCCAAATCATCTTGATTGAAGCAGTCAATGTACTGTTTCATCGCGGTTTTGATTACGTGTTCCTGCGGCATGGTTTCCTCCTTCAGACTGATTTTCCGTCATTTAGTAGCGATTCTTTCCAATTCATATTTTATACTTCCCTTCGTCCGGATGCCAATGAAGGGCACTTTAGTCAAATGCAGAGCGAAATCGGCAGCCTGTTAACAGGGACTCCTTCCACCAAATTTCTCTTTTCCGGACTATTTAGTCAAAATATTATTGACCGTTCGGTCCGGAATTGTTATATTAAGTCCATACCTTTGGCTAATTGCTAAACAGGTCCAATCCACCACAGAAAGCGAGGCATCTGAAATGAGCACGAGTTCTTCCGCACAGGCTGAAACGATCATGCGATTATTTACAGACCGTATTATTCATAAAGATTATGAGGCTGTTCTCGATTTATTTGATGAGCATGTCATTTTTGAATTCCCTTATGCCCCTGAAGCGTTCGCAGCACGGCTGGACGGCAAAGCGGCGTTACAGCAGCATCTGGATATGCTGGATACACTGCTTGAGCTTCATTCTTTTACCAAACCGCTTGTTCATACGTCGGATGACTCCCCGGTATTTATTGCCCAGTACGAAGGAAGCGGAACGATCCTCGCGGATGGCAAACCGTATGCGCAGAAGTATATTTCCGTCATCGAGGTCAAGGACGATAAAATTGTCCGGTTTCAGGACTACTGGAACCCGTCAGCACTTTGATCATCACCCAATCGATACAAGAGGAGCTGTTCTTATGCATACCGATCCGTCTACTCGCATTCTGATCACGGGGGGACAAGGAAAAACATCCTCCCGGCTTGCACAACTATTAATCCATCAAGGCAACCCCATCCGAAGTGCGGGCCGCGGCCCGTCCAAGATAGAGAATGCGCTGGCAGACCATGTCCGCTTCGATTGGTACGACGATTCCACCCACGATGCGGCTCTACAAAGCATCGGTGCGGTTTATCTCGTCGCGCCGACGGGCATGCATCCCGAAGATGTCATGATTCCCTTTATCCGCAAAGCGTTGGACGCATCCGCCTCCCGGTTCGTTCTGCTGTCCAGTGCATCGGTAACGGAGCATGACCCCGTCTTCGGCCCCGTCCATCAGTACCTGAAAGAGCACGCCCCCGAGTGGGCCGTGCTGCGGCCTTCCTATTTCATGCAAAATTTTACGGAAGGCGGACACGGACATACGATGCGCCAGCAAGGTCAAATCTTCACGGCTGCCGGAGACGGCAAAGTCGGCTTCGTCGATGCGGATGATATTTCAGCCGTTGCCTTCCATGCGCTGACGGATAAGGAACCGCACAATACGGAGCATATCATTACGGGGCCCGAATCGCTCAGCTATGATGAAGCCGCAGCGGTAATCAACCGGCATACCGGCCTGGCCGTCAAGCACAGCCGTATTACGGAAGAGCAGCTGGCACAGTCGCTTGCAGCTGCCGGTATTCCGAACAAGTATGCCGAACTCCTGGCTGATCTGGATCGCCGTATTCGGACGGAAGGAGTGGAAGACCAAGTTACGGACACGGTAGTGCGAGTAACCGGGCGGGATCCGCGTTCCCTGGAAGATTTTATCCGGAGCCACCGGAGCTGGTTTGAACAAGGCTTACCGGCTGGAGAAATGGTCTAAGACGTTATCAGCACACAGAAAGGGGCTGCCCATGGTCATGATTGATGACACGGGACAGCCCTTTTAATATACCAGCCTGTTTTATTCATTACTGCTTTCATTTGACTTGAGGACAGACAGTACCATCCGCATAATACCGTACAGGTTCTGTTCGTCCATCCCCATCTTTGCCGCAACGACCAAGGATATCCGTTCATGCGCCAGAAACCGGGACAGGTCGCGGATATTGGTTTCCGGACCGATCTCGCCCCGCTCCCGCCCGTTCTCCAGCATGCTATAGAAAGCCTGTTCCACCTGTTCGGTGTTAGAACGGATATAGGCGGCCAGCTCCTCGTCATGAGGCGCTTGCTCAATCGCGCTGCTGATGATAAAGCACTCCCGGCGCAGCTCCGGGTCCGCAAGAGCGCTGATCATCGCCGTGAAAGCCAGCTTTACTTTATCAATAACCGCACCTGGCTGGTCCATCGATTCCAGCAAATCGCGATTTTTGCGATCCATATAATATTTGACGGCCGTAACGAACAGGTCACGCTTCGTTCCGTACGTGTCATACAAACTCTGGCGGGCGATGCCCAGCCCGGTTAACAAGTCCGGCAGCGAAGTGCCTTCATAGCCCCGGCTCCCGAAAACTTTCATCGCTTTATGCAGAACTTCATTCGTATCAAATGCTTTTGTTCTTGCCACTTTCAGCGCCCCTTTTCTCTTTAATCATAGGGCAAATATCGGGGAGCTGCAACGTCGGCGAAAGCTTGACTCAAGCGCTAGTCCCCGCACCGTTTGATTAAATAATCCGGGAGAGCGAGAACTTATAGTATGGTCTGAAGCTCGGAAGGCGCAAGCTCTACCTGCGGATCAAAGTCATCGGATCGCACATAGTCGATCAGGCTGTGCAGGAACTGCTTGCCTTCCGGCGTACCGGTCACCGCTTCCGTATTCAGCGGACAAACGAGAAGCTTGCCGGCACCGACCCGGCACTCAAACAAGAGGCCAAGCTTATGGTTGCGCTCAAAATTGTCGATCGTCTGTACGATCGGCGACACGGCCCGGGGCAGTTCGTCCAGAATGACCGGGCGCGAGTAGGTGGCGATGCTCCACCAAGGATACGTCGAATGCGATGCGCTTGGAAAATGCCGCAGTGCCGGATGCGAGTGATCGATCAGCAGTCCCATCGTACCGACAGGCACAGGCTTGTTCATACTCTCCGATATCGACCGGAACATCGGGTAGCACCAAAAATCGGTGCAGTACGTGCCGTCTACGGCGGATTTCAAGCGGGCCGGGTCCGGCGTAAGCAGCAGGGACTCCCCCTGCTCAAGACGCGCCAGGACGCCTGGGTCCAGCGCTTTGACCCATTGCACGGCAGATTCTTCGACAGTCACTCCGGACGGATAGAGCCAGAGCGGATAGGTTTTACGGATGTCCGTCCCGGTGATGGCGAGCGTTATGGTGACCTGCGTCATGCGCGCAGTATCCGGAACCACGAAGGAGATATCCCCGAAATCGACGTAGTTGTCGCCTTCCGATATTTCTGCAGTCAGCATTCCTTCTGCCAGGATCGTCCCGCCTTCCGCTACGGCCCAGACCACCTCAGCAGCATTTAGCGGTACGCCGCGGAAATACGCCAGTTCGACGTGCGCGTCGAAACGCTCGCCGGCTGTAAAATTATACTTGTCAAAACGCGCCAGCAGTACGGCATCGGAGCAGAACGTCCGCCACTCCTCCGGAGTCACCAAGCCTTTGCTGTCCATAAAAGCATCCAGCACGCCTACTAGCGCCGTCCCTTGGCCGCTGAAATCCTGCAGATCCAAAAGCTGGAACCCTGCAAGCCGGCGGGACCGGAAAACAGCTTCTAACTCCTCCTTATAGCAGTCCACCGCCAGCTGCCCGGAGTTCCAAAAGTATGCCTCCGCCAAATGGCCGAGCCCTTTGTCCTCCAGCCGTTTCCGGAAGGTTTCGAAATTCCGGGCTTTGAGGGAGCCCGTGTATTTCTCGATCTCGGCAAAATTCGGGAAGGTCGCATACTGCCCGATCTCGTGCGAAACGACCGGGATGCGGGGGATCAATTCTTCCTCTACGGCCGACGCCTGCACGGTCTTCGTCCCGGTGCCGTACTGGATCTGGATGCTGTTCCCTGACCCTTCCTCCGCTCCTTTACCGAAGACGGACGGTTTGATCTGCTCGTCGTAGTCTTTACGGGTGCTTGGCATGTCCGTCTGTATGTGGCCTTGCGGGGCGTCACACATGGCGTAAGATCCGCGGAAGAGACGTTCCCGCGAAAAGCGGACGCCGCAGAAGAAATCCTCCTCAGGAAGAATGTCCGGCACGAACTGGAAGTTGTTTGAGCCTTGCGTATACAAGTGACGGTCATCGAACGCCTTGTAAGCGGCCAGAATCTCACTGAGGCGAGCCTTGCTGCCCCACAGCTCGTTTCCGAGCGACATCATCACAAAAGACGGATGATTGCCGAAGCTATCCAGCATGGAGAACCCTTCCTGAATCAGGTATTCCTGTTCGGCGGCGTTGTGATTCGGATCGGATTCATCGGTGACGGTTCCCCAGAAAGGAAGTTCCGGCTCCATATAGATCCCCAGCAGATCGGCTGCGGTAAAGGCGGCTTCCGGTGGACAGCACGTATGGAAGCGATAGTGGTTGATGCCATACGATTTGGCAACGGTAAGCACCTGCAGCCATTCTTCAACCGTCGTAGGCGCATAACCTGTCAGCGGGAAAATGAGGCCGTCATGCTTTCCGCGCAGAAAGGTCGGGATCCCGTTAATCGTAAATTTATCTCCGTCGGCCTGGAATGTCCGCAACCCGAATACGTTTTCGTTCACATCCAGCAGCGTCCCTTCCTCATCCTCGAGACGAAGGTTCAGCTTGTACAGATAGGGCTCCGACTCGCTCCACAGCTTGGCATCTTCACCGAGCGGGTAATTGACAACGACCTCGCTATCATCGGAAAGAACGAACGTTTGCGCCGCTGGCCGATGCTCGGAATCGCCGTTGAACCCGGTTGCTGTGACGACCAGCTTGTCCGCGGAGATACCTGCGCGGCGCGCTTTGACGGTTACCGACCGGCTTGCAGCATCCGGGTAGACCTGGACATTTTGCAGGTAGCGCTTGCCCGTAAATTGCAGCTCAATCCGTCCGGTGATGCCGTTCCAGTTCGTCTGCGTATCCGGTGATGTGAGATGGCCGCCTTTTGTCGGATAGTCCGTGTTATCGACGCGAATAAGGATCGAATGCGTTCCTGCGGTCAATCCCCCGGCGATCTCATACACATGGGGATTGCTCAGACTGTTGCGTTTGCCCAGTTCCTGACCGTCGATCCAAACGGTTGTCATGCGCGTTCGCTCCAGGTAAAGAAAACAGGGTGATCCAGCGAGTGTAGCGTCCACTTCAAACGTCCGTGAAAACCAGGCAAAACCTTCAAAACGGTACTCGTCCGTAAGCGATCCGATCTCCGCGGCTTTGTTCCGCTCCCCTTTTCGGGCATGGGATGTCGTACCCGGGAGCGCCATCGTATCGGTGAACGGCGTTTGCAGACCGGTCTTCTCTTCGTCCAGCTGAAGCTCCCAAATTCCGGCTAGATTTAATGTAGTAAGCAAATGATAACCTCCTCAAATTGGTTAGGCTGCATGCAGCGCATACATAGAAACAGAAGCTAAATAAGTTGAATTTGAAATAGCCGATAGGGGCAAGTACGTATAATGTCCCTACGATCTCTCTTGTTTTCGGATGTCTTGGTTTTATGAAATCCACGTGAGGCAGAAATCCGAAAGCCAAAGTATATGCTTTCGATGTCAGCTTTCCTTTGGAAAGCTTTTAGACCGCTTCGCTTCTTCGGAATCATTTTACTCCCTTGCTTGCATCCTATTCTTTAGTTCAACTTATATAGTTTTATGTAAGACAAACCTCGTTTTCCGGCCAGCAGAACGGACGAAAACGTGATCTGAAAAATTGAGTAAAGTATACCCTTTGATCTCCATGGAGGTCAATCGGGTTCTGGGATACAGTACAAAAGCCTGAACTCCAAATGGAGTCAGGCTTCGGCAATCGCGAATAGGTCACGTGTTCCGCAGGGCGGATGCTTTGAACGTTTCAATCAGGCTGGTAAAGCTGTCCCCGGCATATCCCATTTCCATTCCCCGCTTGAAAATTTGGAGCACGGCAGCCGGTAAATCCGCATTGATTCCTGCATCTTCGGCTGCATGCACGACATGCTGGACGCTCGCCACGCCCATGGCCAGTCTATCCACGTCGCCGGGATGCAGTCCTTCGTCGAGGCGAGGCGTGTAGAACGCGATGAATCCCGGGAGCGACGACAGGGTCGCTGAAGCATAAGGCAGAAGCTGCGAGGCCGAAATGCCGTTTGCGTTGGCCAGCGCAAGCGCATGCAGGTAACCGATCATGGACGTCCAGAACATGTCCATTTGGATCTGGTAGTACAGCATGGCAAGTCCGGGATCTTCTCCCCGGTAATCGGCGCCGGTCAACACCTCCAGCGTTTCCTTGTAAGCCTCAAAGGCCTCCCTTGGTCCGCTGTAATACGTGTAGGAATCGGATTTGCCGATCCCTGATGGAGGAACCTGCACGCCGCCTGTGACAAGCCGGGCGCCGCGGTCCGCAAGCCAATTCGCCGCCTTTCGGGCGTTCTCCGGTGTGTCCGAGCTTAGATTGACGATCGTTTTCCCTGCCAAATGCTCCGAGACGGGTTCGAGAATGGCGTACATCACATCGTAATCGGTAAGACTGAGTATCGTAAGCTCATTCGCATCTAAAGCGCCGCCCACCGTATCGGCCCGGACGGCTCCTTGCAAGACAAGCTCTTCCACCTTGCCGGGGGTCCGGTTCCACAAGGTCACGGCGTAGCCGCGGTCAAGCAAAACGCGTCCCATCGCTTGTCCCATCGGGCCGAGCCCGATGAGGGTTACTGATTTGGAACGGCCGGCAGCATGCGATTCAACAGTATGACGATTTTCATCCGGAATGCCAGTATTCAATGGTAAAACTCCCTTCATCAATGAGATTAAGCCCATCATAAAGGTTTACACTAGTGTCAATGTCAACACAAAAAAACTGGAGCCTGTTCCCGGCGCTCCAGTCCTGTCATGGCTACACGATATTCCTTTTCCCGTTGGTGAAGGAGATTTGTCTTTCCAGTAATGCTCTTAACCCGTGCAGGGCTTCGATCTGCTCGTTGACCTGCTGCAGCTTCCCCTCATACGTGGCCAGCATCTCCTCGCAATATTCATACTCGTCAGGATCCGCCACTTCCGTTCTGAACAATGCTCTGATCTCTTCGACCGTCAATCCCAGCTTCAGGTACAGCTGAATCGCCTTGACTCGACCGACAGCCGTTTCATCGAAATCGCGGTAATCGTTGTCCAGCCTGTGGGCGGATAAGAGACCTTGATTTTCATAATGACGGATTGATCGGACACTGACATGGGTAATTCGCGACAATTCACTGATTTTCACCCCTGGCTCGCCCCTTCCCTAATCATCTTAACCTGATTATACAGTCTGGGTTCATGAAGCTACAATCTCATGCTCTCCGCCCAAATCCCAGTTCCGGCCGCTTCATCCTGCCTGGAGCTATTTCTCTGCACAGGAATACTTTGGATATTGTTGGATCACAATAAGATGCGACTTTACGCTCAGAACGGAGGCATCTTATGGATAACGTTACGCTGGCACGATCGCTGTTCGGATCGTCCATGGCGTTTCATATCATCTTCGCGACACTCGGGGTAGGCATCCCCTTCATGATTGTGATCGCGGAAATTTTGTACCAGGTAAAAAAGGACAAGGATTACGCCACGCTCGCCAAACGCTGGACGAAGGGACTCGCCATTCTCCTTGGCGTCGCCATCCCGTCCGGGACCCTGGTCGGCGTGATGCTGTCGCTCTTGTGGCCCGGCTTTATGGAAATTGTCGGCCAAGTCATCGCACTCCCCTTTCAGATCGAGATCTGGGCCTTTTTCCTCGAGGCGCTGTTCATGTCCATCTATGTCTACGCGGCAGACAGGCTTCCGGCATCCCTGCGGATTCTCAGCGTCATCTTCGTTGCGATCGGATCGAGCATGTCGGCCGTGCTCATTACCGACGCCCACGCCTGGATGAATACGCCCAGCGGCTTCCGGATGGAAAACGGCCGGGTGTTTGACGTCCATCCATGGACGGCCGTGTTCAACCCGAGCCTGCCGACTACGGCGATGCATGTTCTGCTCTCGGCTTATATGACCGGCGCCTTTGCGGTCGCTTCGGTAGCCGCCTATAAACTGCTAAAGCGCGGATCGCCGGAACGTGAGCGGGCCTATCACCAAAAGAGCTTGTTTCTAGGATTGCTCATCGGCGGCATCATTTCGCTGATGACGGCGCTAAGCGGCCACGAAACCGCGCAAATGCTGCATGCGCATCAGCCAGAGAAGCTGGCGGCCGCCGAGGGGCTGTTCGAAACCCAAAGCCATGCCCCGCTCGCGATCGGCGGCGTGACCGATAAAGAAACCCGCAGCATTAAGGGCGCCATCGAAATTCCATGGGCGCTCAGCTTCCTGGCGGGCAACCGGTTCGATACGGTCGTGAAGGGGCTGAATGATTTTCCGGAGGACCAGTGGCCGCCGCTGATTATTCATACGCTGTTCAACGTCATGGTCGGCATCGGCACGCTGCTCATTCTCGTATCGGCCTTTACGGTCGGGCTGCGTCTGCTTACCAAGCGCCCCTATCCAAGGTGGCTGCTGTCCGCCCTGCTGCTGGCCGGTCCGCTGTCCATGATCGGCATTGAAACAGGCTGGGTGTTCAGCTGTACGGGGCGTCAGCCATGGACGATCTATCATCTGCAGACGACGGCGTCGGCCGCAACGAAAGCGCAGCATCTGGGCTCGCTGTTTGTGCTATTCCTTGGACTGTATGCCTTTCTGCTCATCGTCACGGCGGTGGTCATGTACTACTACTTCAAGCGGCATCCGGTCACCTTCGACGGGTTGGAAGGCGTAAACGGAGAAGGGAGAAGCCTATGAGCGACACGCAGCTTGCGATTACCATTCTCTGGTGCTTTATTTTCATTTATTCGATCGCGGGTTCCATCGACTTCGGCGCCGGCTTCTGGTCCATGGTGTTCAGCAGACGGAATCCGCAAGCGGCCGACATCGCGAATCGTTTCCTGTCTCCATCCTGGGAAGTGACCAACGTCTTCCTCGTGCTGCTCGTGGTCGCGCTTGTCGGCTTTTTTCCCCGGGCCGCCTTTGTCCTGGGCACGCTTCTGCTCGTGCCGGTGAGCCTGGTACTCGTTCTGCTGCTGTTTCGGAGCGCGTTCATCGTCTATTCGTATTCCGTGCAGAAGCATGAACTGGCGCTTCGGATCGTGTCGGGCGTCACTGGACTGCTGATCCCCGGGCTGCTCGTCAGCGTGCTGCCGATTTCGCTCGGCGGATTTATTCACATGAAGCAGGGCTTCCCCCAGCTCGAGTTCGGTAAGCTGCTGCTCAGCGCGACGCTGTACGCCCACGTCGGCTTCGGCATTCTGACCGAGCTGTTCCTGTCCGCTTTGTTCCTGTCCGATTACGGCCGGGAAGCCGGTGACGAACAGGTCTCGCAGCAATACCGCTCGATCGCGGTCGTTCTGGGTCCGCTGGCCCTGGCGATGGCTGTCCTGGCGACGTTCACGATGGTTCCGGAGGCGTTATGGATCGTCGCCCGAATGCAGAAGCAGTCGGTGTGGTTCATGCTGTCGGTCGTCGCTTTCGCCATCGGTTATGGTGCACTGTGGATCCGCAGGAAAAACGGCAGGAAAGGCCGGTTGCGTCTGGCCGTCGTCGCCGTGATTCTGCAGTTCGCCCTGGCCAGCTACGCATACGGGAGGGCGCATCTCCCCTACATCGTCCATCCCGACCTGACCGTGGAGGCCGGTTTTACGAACCACTCGATGTTCGTTTCGCTCCTCTGGGGGTACGGCTTCGGCACCGTGATCCTGCTGCCGGTGTTTATTCTGTTCTGGTGGCTATTTTTAAAGGACAAGCGGTATTTGCGGACAAAATAATACGATCTACAGAATGGCATCTACCGAATATGCCAACGTTATGATGCCGGAAAAATAATGACAACTGTCACGTCAAAGTCATGACAACCGTGAATTTCGAGGATTAGGTCCTTTTGATAAGATGAAATCAGAAAAATAATAAAAATTCGGAGGAGTTATTTATGAAACAACATTCTAACACCATTCCTGGTTCCGCCATCCGGGGAACCGCAAGCGGCGTTTTCTTTATGGCCTTTTTCGGGACGTTATGGGCATATACCGGAATCATGGGATTGCAGGAATTCGCAGCTCCTTTGTGGTTAGCCTCAGCCGTTGCCATCGGGGTTGTACTCATCATCGGCGGAGCCTCGCTGGTCCGTGCGTCGCGAGGGATCAAGGAACAAAATGAGATCATTGATGCAAGTACGGCAAGGAAGGGAAAACGGATCGCGGTCCGGTTTAATATCGTCTTTGCGGCGGAGGCAGCCGCGATAGCCGTTGCGATTGCCGTTTGCAATGCCACCGGCCACACGGCATTGATCCCTATCGTCATCGCTCTTATTGTCGGGATTCACTTTTATCCGTTGGCCTCTTTGTTCCGGGTCAAATTTTATCATCTTACAGGTACATTACTCTGCTTGCTCGCGCTCGCAACGCTGCTGTTCCTGCCCGTGGAGGCCAGCTTAGGTGCGCATCACATCAATACCTATATGTCTGTTGTCGGCCTTGGATCCGCCCTGATCTTGTGGGGAACCGGCACAGCAGTATGGTTCATGGGAAAAAGATTGCTGATGATGAGCAGACTATAACTACATCCATAATGGACGGCGTATATCAAAGAACCGGCGAAAGCCGGTTCTTTCGTGCTGACGTTCCCTCTTTAAATATCCGAACAAGTAGATCTCGAGCCCAATATGGGCATACATAGAATGTAACCAAAAATAGAAAAGCGCAATGAGGTTGATGACATGCAGGAAGTCCATTTGGGGCTCGTAACCCTCAAACTGATCGTCGGATTCTTTTTATTGTTCCTGACCGTAAGATTTGCCGGAAGAAAAATCATTAAGCAAATTACGCCTTTCACCTTTATCGCCTCCATCGTGTTTGGGGAGCTGCTCGGAAATGCCTTGTATGAATCGGACATCGGGCTGGCTTATATCGCTTATGCCATCTGCTTATGGGGAGTGCTGCTTGTCGTCATCGAATATCTGGGGCAAAAATCGCTGTTTTTCCGGGGGGTGTTTGAAGGCAAACCGTCCGCCTTGATCAAAAACGGCGTCGTGGATCTCAAGGCGTTGAAGAACAACCGGATGAATTTAAACCAGCTGCAAAGCTTGCTCCGCCAAAGCGAAACCTTTTCGATCCGGGAAGTCGCATTCTGCTACTTGGAAGCAGACGGCTCCCTCAGCATTTTAAAAAAGCCCCGGTATCAGAAAACGATCCGGGAAGATTTTAAGCTTCCGGACCATGCCGTGTACATTCCTGTAACGCTCATCCGCGACGGAAAGGTACTATGGGATGAGATCAAGGATCTTGGATTTGACGAATCCTGGTTGAGAAAGCAGTTGGAATCGCATCACGTAACCGATTATAAAGCCGTTCTGATTGCCGAATGGCTGGAAGGCGACGGCATTTTCGTTCAGACATATACCAAAGACCAGACCGGGAAGTAAAACCAGGCGCAGCTGATCCAATGTTCTTGCGGTAGGCAATAGAAGAAAAAAAACAGCCAGGCGGTTCTCCGCCTGGCTGCTGGTGCTGCTGATCAATAAGCGATCATTTCACGGATGCCTGTACAAATCTCGATGTAATTTCCTTTGGTCTCGTAATGGCACCGCCCACGACGGCCGCGTATGCTCCCAGTTCGAGACAGCGGCTGAACATGCTTGGCCGCAGTGCGGGCGAAAGCGCTTATCTCTCTGGCCCTATGTCCCTGCTCCTTCTACCCGAGCACATTCACGGGCGAGCCTTTCAGGAACGCATCGATCGCCTCGACGATGCCGCGGAAGAAGGCGCGGTAGGACGCCTGCGTTACGTAACCGATATGCGGCGTGGCCAGCACGTTCGGCAACGTGCGGAGCGGGTCGTCCGCAGGCAGCGGCTCCTGCTCGAAGACGTCTAAGCCGGCTCCTGCGATTCTGCCGCTGCGCAAAGCCTCGATCAGCGCATCCCGGTCGACGATAGGCGCCCGCGAGGTGTTGATGAGGTATGCGGACGGACGCATGAGCCCGAGTTCCCGCGCGCCGATCAGTCCTCTCGTCCGGTCCCCGAGAACGAGATGAATGGAGACGAAGTCGCTGCTCTCCAGCAGCTCTTCCTTCGACGATGCGAGCTTCACGCCGGCGGCGGCGGCTTTGTCGGCGGTCAAGTTTTGGCTCCAGGCCGCGACTTCCATGCCGAAGGCTTGCCCGATACGCGCGACGTTGCTCCCGATATGTCCGAGGCCGAGCAGGCCTAACCGCTTGCCGATCAGGTCGACGCCGATTGTGCTCTGCCAAGATCCGCCGCTGCGCAGCGCTTCGTTCTCCTGCACCAGCCTTCTCGCGAGCCCAAGAATGAGCGCCCAGGTCAGCTCCGTCGTTCCTTCGCCGCCTCCCCGTGTTCCGCATACGACGACGCCTCGTTCCGCAGCCGCGGCCAGATCGACCGAGGCGTTGCGCATGCCCGTCGTGACCAGCAGCTTCAGGCTCGGCAAACGCCGAAACAGCGATTCCCGGAATGGCGTCCGCTCCCTCATAATGACGACGATCTCACAATCTTCGATCGCGGCGGCCAGCTTCTCCTCGTCATCGAAATGATTATCGAATACGCGGAGCTCGATGCGCTCCGCCACGGCCGACCAATCCGCCATCGATAAGGCGATCTGTTGATAATCGTCCAGTACTGCGCATTTCATTTCCGTCATTTCCCCTTCCCGAGCAAATATGGACCCATCATCGCATACGGCCGTTGGTTTGCCAAGCTTCCCGGCGGACGAACCCGTCGGAATGGACCACCGCTGCGTCCACGACATTCGGCCCGGGTTCGAAGCATTCATCCCCATTAAATATAGACGACGACCTTCGCATCCTCGATCTTAACCTCGTAGGTTTCAACGGAAGGGCTCTCTTCCTCGGCGTCCTCCTCTTCGACGGCGACCTTGTAGGTCTTCACCAGACATTTATGCGGATCAAAGATCGACTTGCCGTTCGTAATGTCGAACTCCCAGCCGTGCCACGGACACCGTAAAATCTCGCCGTCCCGTCCGTATAGATATTGTCCGGGCGCGGACGGCAGGGTCATCCCGGTCACCCGGCCCATACACAGCGGAGCGCCTTGATGCGGGCAGGCGTTCTTTAAGGCATAATAACTGCCATTTACGTTAAACACGCCGACGGAGCGCCCTTCGACCGTCACGATCTTGTTGTTGCCTGGAGGCAGATCCGCCGCGGCTCCGATCACATGTCTTCCCATCTCTCACGCTTCCCCCCTATAGATTATACAATTCGCGGGCATTTTCGAAGAAAATCCGCCGGTGCATCTCTTCAGGCAGCTTCGGAAAGGTCTGCGTAGGCGAATCGAAATCCCAGTGCGGATAATCGCTTGCGAACATCAGAATGTGCTTCGCGTCCATCATGTCCAGCATCTGAAGCAGCTCGCGGTCATCATCGGGCCGCTCCAGCGGTTGGGAAGAGATCCGGACGTGATCCCGCAGGTAATCGCTCGGACGGCGTTTCATCCACGGTACCTCGTACCGCAGCGCCTTGTATTCTGCGTTGAGGCGCCACATCAACCCGGGCAGCCAAGCGACGCCGCCCTCGGTCAGCACGATCTTAAAATTCGGGAAGCGCTCAAACACGCCTTCCGTGAGGAAGCTTACGAGATGGGCTTGAAAGCCAAGGGATAGACAAGTGTGCCATTCGATGTAGTGCGTGGGATAACCGGGAGAAGGCTGGATGTTGATGCCCATTCCGTCCGTGCCCGGGTGGATGGCGAAGGGGAGGCCGTGGCGTTCGCATGCCTCGTAGATGGGGTAGTACTGCCGCTGTCCGAATGGGGCCCTAGCACCGGAATCGGTCATGACCTGGACGAAATGCGGGTGTCCGGCCCATCGCTCGATTTCCCGGGCGGCGGCCTGAGGGTCCTGATGGTTGACCGTAATCGACCCTTTGAACACGCCGTCATGGTTGTACTTGCCGAGCCAGGTATCGGCCAGCCAATCGTTGAACGCGGCAGCGATCGCGGTTCCGAAATCGGGGTCGGGCTGCAAATTGCAGAAGGCGCGCGGCAGCAAAATCGCATACGCGTGGCCGTATTTATCGATAAGCTGCTCCCTCAGAAAATCAGGATCGGAGCCCGTTGGGCCGCCCCCTGGGGGCGTGGCGTCCAGACGCGCGCCGTGAACCGGATTGCCGAAGAAACCGCGCGATCCTCCGTGATAACGGTCCTTCCATGGCTGGGACATGTAAGACCGGATTTCGTCCGTGTTTCTGGGCGACGGATGAACGTCGCAGTCGATAATGCCATACGTCCTGCCGCCTCTCGCCTTTTTCGTTTCGGTTTGTACCTGCTGCTCCATTACTTCCTCAACCTCCTTAACGTAGTCGGCTTTCTGCAAGCGCATACATAAACAAACGGCAATTCCGCCAGCCTTTTTGCATGACCCTTCCGTGCTGCGGCGTATTCTTCTGAAACCAATTAACGCTGCGTTGTCAGCGGTAATAACGATCTGATTCATTTTATGTGCTCTATTAAATCATTTATCCGTTTTTTCCCCATTTCCTGCCTGTGGGGGAAAATGTCTTCATTCGAACGATGACGGATCACGGAATCTGCCGACAAATCTGTACCCAACATCCAAACGGTACAATGAGTATTCCTGCATGCGAAGATATTGCCGATGTACCATCGTTACCCCTTAGATGAATCAGATTCTTTTTTCCTTATTAAATTAATCTTTCTAACGATAACTGCGGTACAAACGGATAAGACACTTGCTAAGTACAAAAGAGCGTATGCAACAGCCGCATAATAGGTCAGTTCAGCATCAATATCAGAGCTTGTAAGAAGTAAAATAACGATCAGTCCCACAACAAACACTGTTGCTCCAAGCAGAACATTTTGAAAGACTTCTTTCAGATCAACGACCTCCTCGGAATCCCCGCCTTAAAGTTCCGCATCAAGTTTTCGGCCGTCACCGGGTTCCCGGTTTCTAGCGGGAAGCGGACGTGACGGCCCGACCAATCCGTTTACGATACGGCGACATGTTGACAGCTATACAGTTGCGGGTGCCCGCCTGCTTACTCCGGCCGGATGGCCTGAATATAGACGGATTCGCCTGAAAAGCTTGATAACCTGCCCTCTTCATCGGTATAAATCGAGAAAAACCGGCGTACGTCTTCTTCAGACTGCAGCATCTTGTTCTCCAAGGCATCTCTCTCCGCTTGCGGAAGCCCCGCCCGCTCGCACCAATCCTGGAACCGGAACCGTTTTGGAAAACAGACGGCCATCTCGATGCGGAAGCCGGTGCTTTCGAGTAAATGAATCCACTCCGACTTCTTCCATGCCCGGACATGGCTTCCGTCCCGCAGCTTTTCGATATCATTATAAAATTGATCCAAATAGTCCTGCTCAGGAGCCACATTGTCTATGAGCAGCAGTTTCCCTCCTGGGCTGGCAACCCGCAATGCCTCCGCGGCAAATGCCGGAATATCCGTGAAATGATGCGCTGCGATTCGGCAGGCCACCAGATCGAAGGATTCATCTTTAAAAGGCAGCTGCTCCGCATCTCCCGTGATGTAGCTTACGTTCGTATGTCCATTCCCGTTGATAAAGCGTTCTGCGGCCTCCAGCATTTCACGGGTCAAGTCACAGGCCGTTACATGCCGAACCAGCGGCGCAAGCGCATTGGCTACATGCCCTCCCCCTGTTGCGATATCAAGCACATTCATATTCGCGTTGGCTTTGGCGCATGACACCAGCCAGGCCAGATCTTCGCCTTTGGCATGTATTGCGCTCGTCACGTACTTTTCCGCATTCCGGGAAAACTGCTGCTTTACCTGGTTCTTCATCGACTCATCCATCATAGACTCTCCCCCTTAAATCATAATCAGCATCCGAATCGAATGGTTTGGATAGCCATTCACAGGTTTCACATAGTGAAACAACATATCACTTGTTGGTACGAGATTTAATTTATCATAGTTCCCCCTCATTGTAAATTAGGGTTAATAACGGCCCGGCCAATCTGCCGCAGGAATCGAACCCTTTACAGTTTTCATTTTTTGCATATAATTTAATTAGAATTCTAATTATATTTCGGAAAACCTTTTTTTACCTATATAGTTTGAATTCTAATCACTTGAGACAAAAAGGGAGATAACGAAATGAAAAAATGGATTCCTGTGATCGGGTGGATCGTTGTAGCGGCAACTTCATTGTTTTTTATTCAAAGCGGGTTTCAAAAGCTGGCAGGTACGGAGGAAATGGCCGATATGTTTCAGGAATTAGGCTTTCCGGATTGGTCGAGGTATGCGGTTGGTTTGCTTGAAATGGCGGGCGCGGTCCTGTTAGTTTTCCCGAGATGGACTCACTATGCAGCAGGATTGCTTGCCGTTCTCATGGTCGGTGCAGTTTCTTCCGAAATCATGGCCGGTCAAGGTTTGGGAGCTTTATTACCCGCTCAGTGGCTAATCCTACTGGCTCTGATTGCCGGGATCCGAATCAGACGCATTTTACGATCAAAGCCCAAGCAGGTGGCGGCGAATAGCGAATAACCGAACAGTCCCTGATTTACGTCATAAATAAAATAAAACCGGCACGATTCATGTGCCGGTTTTGCAATCATACCCATTAAAGTGCATTTCCTTAAAAGGCCGTAGATAAATACTAGTCTATAAAAAAATTCAACATAAGTCTATTCCTTTTTTTAGAAACATTGTATGTTAGTTTTGCAACTGAGGAGCCAACGACTGCAACATAGCAACTGGCTGCTCGCATATGCATTACATATGATTCAAGGAGGGAGATCATGTCTATCATACCCGGTGGGTCGAGAAGTGCGGTGATCACTGCCCTTGCCAATGAGATCGCCTCATTACGCTTAGACCATCCGACCAGAGTTGCAGTAGACGGTCGATCTGCTGCAGGAAAGACTACATTATCCGATGAGCTGGCTGAAGCCGTCCGCGAACTTTCTCGCGGAGTTCTCAGGGCTTCCATCGACGACTTTCATTACCCGGGGCATAAATATCGTTCGCAGCGTGGGGAGTGGACTCCGCGTTCTTATTATGATCAAGGATTTGACTATCAATCGTTTGCCCAATTCGTCTTGCAGCCGCTTGGTCCAGGTGGAAACCGAAGATGCCGAACGGCTCTTTGGGATTCATTCCACGATAATGTGATTCCGGAGCAGTGGTATCAGGCAGGAGAAAGAGATATTGCCATTATCGATGGTGTATTTCTGTTCCACCCGGAGCTTGCCGGTCACTGGGATTACGTCATATGGCTTGATATCGATAACGAAACCATGGTCCATCGAGCTCTGCAAAGAGATGTGGCTTGGGTTGGATCGCCCCGGGTCGTTGAAGAGAGATATCGGCGATTTTGGATTCCCGCGCACGAACTCTATGAACAACTTACCTCAGCGCCCTCTCAAGCTCATGCAATTGTCGATAATCGAATCGTCCAAGACCCCAGACTTGTAAGGATATCCAAGCCATAGTGGAATTCTTAACAGAAAAGGTCATAGCCACAATCGGTGGTTGTGACCTTTTTCATTTCCGTTTCTGCTTTTTGTAGACCAGACTCCCCTCCCCTTTCAACTTCTCTGATCCGTCGGTTAAAGACCATTCTTCCGTGCACCACTCCATGCCTCCGGCTTGTCGTAAACTTCCCCGTTTAGCTCACGGGCAGTTTATCCCCCTTCATTCATTTCGAGAAGGTCACATATCTGAACCTTTCATCGTTATATGTGCAAACATATTGGTTTACAAAAAAACGGCAAAGGAAGGTTGATCCCACATGATCACAACGGAGAGTAAGAAAGAAGAGATATTACAAGCATTCCAATTCAGACATGCTTGCCACGTATTTGACATCAACAAAAAAATTTCGAATGAAGACTTTCGCTTTATTTTGGAGGCAGGAAGATTGTCTCCAAGTTCAGTTGGCCTCGAGCCATGGAAGTTTGTCGTGATCCAGGATGCAGCGCTTCGCGAAAAATTACTACCTGTAACAGGCGGTGCCCAGGGACAACTGCCTACGGCCAGCCATTTTGTTGTGATATTGGCCAGACAAGGCTTAAGGCATAATTCGGCTCACGTGATCAAAATGCTGAAAGACATCCATCATATGCCTGACGAGGTGATACAGCGTCTTTCCGGGTTCTATAAAACCTTCGTCGAAACAGAACTCGAAGATAGTGATCGGCTCCTGTTTGAATGGGCAAGCAAACAAACCTATATCGCACTGGCAAACATGATGACAGCCGCGGCTCAAATTGGCATTGATTCCAGTCCGATCGAAGGTTTTGATAAAAAGCAGGTGACCTCTATTTTACAAAACGAGGGAATCATGAACGCCAGCAATTTCGGCGTATCCTGTATGGTCGCTTTCGGATACCGGCAAGAGGATCCCAAACGTCCAAAAGCAAGGCAACGTCTCGATGAGATCGTTGAGTGGCGGTAACCGGATCGTTCTAAGGTTCAGACGACATGTTTCATCATTGAGGGGCTGGGGCTTAGAATGGGGTTTCTAACAGCAGGTGGCTTCCCCTGCTCCTGCCGTACCTTGTTTAATGGCCCAAATTCCTCTAAGGTGGGGATAGAAAATCAGTTACGGAAGGAGCAAGTCGGATGCAGGATCTTTACAAGCAGTACAAGAAGCTGTTATTCAAGCTTGCTTATCAATTGACAGGATCAGTTTCCGATGCAGAAGACGCCGTACAGGATGTTTTCGTTAAGGTGCATCGTGTCCCGCTGGAGCGATTAACGCAGCCCAAGGCCTTTCTGTGCAAAATGGTCACCAATCACTGCAAGGATATGATGAAATCAGCACGACAACAAAGGGAGGAATATTACGGTGAATGGCTTCCAGAGCCTTTTCTCACGTTAAACGACGATCCGATGGAAGCATTGGAAAGGGATGATCTTCTATCTTACGGAATGCTTGTACTGCTTGAGAATCTGACGACCTCCGAGCGTGCCGTATTCGTCCTTCGCGAGGCGCTTGGCTTCAATTACAACGAGATCGCCGAGCTGATGGAAAAAAGCGAAGTGAGCTGCCGCAAAATGTTCAGCCGCGCGAACGCAAAGATGGGACGCATATCCGATGAACCCCCTCAGATCCATCCTGAGAGCCAGGAATGGATCCATGGATTTTTGGGAGCGCTCAAGAAAGGGAACATGAATCAGCTTTTATCGCTGCTGGATCAGGATGTCGTTCTGGTTGCCGACGGTGGCGGTAAAGTGCTTGCTACGGCCAATCCGGTTGTCTCGCATGAACGGGTTGGGCGCTATCTTCTCGGTGGTATGCGTAAAGCATCCATGGTCGGAGAAGGGATGTTCGTCGAAATGGGGCAAGTCAATGGAGAACCTGCCATACTTCTACGTTCGGAAGGCAACACAGTTCATGGAGTGGTGCTCTTTCACTTCGAAGAAGGGAAGATCCGCAACATATATATCGTTCGAAACCCCGACAAGCTTGGGCATATTTTCTAGCGAGGGAAAGGAAAGCATCGGAAATCAAAAAAGCCATAACCACCGATTTGTGGTTATGGCTTTTTTGGTGTGAGCAAAGGATGTTACTGTCCTTGCTCGCGTACGAATGTTATATAATCCACATTGATCGGCTCGGCGCCGGCATTGCGGAGCCTCAAGTTGATTTGCCCCCTGTGATATTGGCCATGCAGCGCGAGATGAGTCAAAATGTCTCGAACGGATGTCCGATACGACCGCCCGAACTGGTTGGTATAGGTAATCACGTCGTCCAGACGTTCATGGGTTAGCTCAGCGAAGTACGCGGCAAAGGCTTCCCTCGTCTCTTCCGCAAGACGCTTACAATAATCCAGACTGTCGTTTGGCCAGAGCGGCAGGTGGTTGCTGTCCAGTCCCTGCAGCCGGGTGAACCAGACCTGCTCCGCGCGAAGGATATGACTAAGCAGCCGGACTGCTTCGGCCTCGGCGTCCCCGACGCCTTCCAGCGCATCCAGTATGCGCCTGTCGGCCCAATAAAGCTGATCGAACATGCTGCGGATCGTTTTCATCTCCCAAACCCCCTCCTTCTAATCATGAGTTCTTCTAATTAAAGTCTTGGTTATTGATAGTTCGTCGCCCTGGACCAATATCCTTTCTGGGACAACCCGTCGTGTATATAAACGAGAACCACCGAAATCCATTCTCCTTGAACTGCCCGCCCCTTCGGGGTTATGAAAATATTGCGAATCAATCAAAAAATGTTGCTTGCCTCGAATGTAAAGCCCCATTTACCATCAATTATACGGAAAGGCTTCCTATGTACTATACCTTTCAGATTGATGGCGGAAAGGGGGTGAGGTGACGATATAAGCTTGATTCGAAGAAGGTGCCAATCAAATTTCGATGCGGTTTCTTTATTCAAGAATAGAAAAGGAGCTGAACTTGATGAGTTGGAATAAAAAATGGGCAGCTATCGCAATGGCTGCGGTCATGATGTTATCACTGGTTCCGGCAGTCCAAGCGAGCGAGCTGCTTCCGACTGAGCAAGCCAAAGAAGTTTCCGCAGCGGATGACTCCACGGTACCATCGGGAGGGGAACAGCCGAAGCTTCGTAATCTTGGCCTGGGGCTTCCCTATGAATGGTCCGAAGCGCCGGAAGCGTCGCATCCCGACGACGGGCACAAGCTCACGGATGGAAAGTATGGCCAACTGGATATGAATGACCCGGCATGGGTAGGACATCTTCGCGGCAAAGCACGCGAAGTCGTGTTCGATTTGGGTGAGGAAAAGTCGATCGAAAAGATTACAGCCCATTTTCTTCAGGATTATCCGACCAACTCGATCCTCGTGCCTCTTACCGTATCGATGTACGTTTCGGACGATAAGGAGAATTGGGGACTGCTATCTCATAACGCTACCCAACTGCTCTGGGGAGAAGGACCGCCTAGACAGGAAACCTTCGAATGGAGCGGCAGCCAGGACGGGATCCAAGGCGGGAATGTGGACGGCAAGCTGGCTTATGCCCGTTATGTAAAAGTCATTTTTACGATGCATCCTACGCTATGGGAATACATTGACGAAATCGAAATCATGGGTACGGACGGTAAGGCGGACGGAGCTGTAAAGGTTCCTGCCGAGCACCCTCATTTTTTGGAGCCGGGTGAAGCTACAGGTGGGATCAGAAATCTGAATCTGCTATATAACGGACAATATGCCGATGGCTTGGGGGATTGGACGAAGGAACGGATTATCCCGAACATCAGTTACGTGAATCAGGTCGGTGAGCCTGTCGACTGGCTTTTTGACGGTGTTCTATATCTCGGACTGTCTTCCCCTGCCGGCCGGGATTTCGGTCTTGGGCAGACGAATCTGGAGGACTGGACATGGTATTTGGATAAAACATTTGCGGCCGCAGGAGATATGCAGCAGTTGAATGAGGCGACCAAAGAAATCGGAGTCAAGTTGAACCAACCTGATCATAAAGAAAAGGTAGTGCTCATGATTCCGAATCCAGGGGAATCTTTAAACGATTTTGGCGATGTGAATGGTTCAGGGGAATCGTTAAGCTTCAATGCCTCCGTTGTCGGTAACGAGAAAGCCCTCGAAAACAGGGAAAAAGCGGTTCAATGGTGGCTGGATCAGGTTCGGCAAAGATGGCAGGCCGCGAATTATTCCAACCTGGAGCTTGTCGGCATGTACTGGCTGGAAGAACAAATCAGCACAAGCGATGCGGGGCCCGAATTGGTTAAAGCCGTGAGCGGAAAAATCCACGACATGGATCTGAAGTTTTTCTGGATCCCCCACTCTTTGGCCTACAAAAGCTATTTGTGGAAAGACGTAGGTTTTGATGCCGCCGCGCTTCAACCAAACTATTTCTTTGGCGGCATGGACCAAGACCGTCTGGAAGATGCCGCGGAGACTGCAAAGCTGTACGGGATGTCGAACGAAGTCGAGTTTGATGACCGGATGCTGGAAGACGGCGTATTCCGCGAACGTTATATCGATTACTTGAACAGCGGAGCCGCAACTGGCTTGATGCAAAAGGGATTCAGAGCTTATTACCAGGGAAATAATGCGGTATACAACTTGGCGGTGAGCAAAAATCCCGGCTTGCGTCTCATGTATGACTGGCTGTATCAGTATTTGAACGGTACATACGTTATCCATAATAGTCCGCCGCCTGAAGCAGACGTATTTATCAACGGACAAACGTTGGATGGCGATGTAGTCGTACCGGATACTGAAACCGTAAAATTCACATGGGAAGTCAAAGACGATGACGAAAGCGGATTGACGGTGGTAACAGCCACTTTCGACGGCAAGCCCTACACCCCCGGTACGGCGATTGACCTGATGGGGATGCCGGGTAAGCATCAACTGGCCATTACCGTGGCGGCTGCCAAATCCAAGACGACGACTTATACCATCCAAGCGGCGTCGACCGCAGACACCATGAAAGCTCATGTTAACCACTTCGCCGAACAAAAGCAGTTCACGACACCCGGAGCCCCTCGTTCGTTGAACGCACTACTGGACCAAATGAAACGTTTTGAAGGAAAAAATGCGGCGCAGTTTGGTAAATTCCTCAAGGAATTCAATGCGAAACTGGATCAATTGGCTGCGGATCGTATCATTTCGGATACGGCTTATGCTGCACTAAAAGAAGAGGTGTATTACCTTGTCGGTAACCTGGCGGAAAATAAAGACGCAGCCGCTTCTTCCGTTGAAGGTTCCGTTTCGACATTGGCACCGAAATATGCCGTGGATGGATTCTCTTCGACAAGATGGGCGAGCAACTATGTCAATGACAGCTGGTTCCAGGTCGATCTAGGTGAGGCAAAGCCATTTGATACGATCCGAATCGAATGGGAATTCGCCCGCGCCAAAACCTACAAGATTCTCGTTTCCGACGACAAGCAGAACTGGACCAGCGTCATCAAGGACAATAACGGAATCATTACGGCCCATGACGGCAAAGAAACGGTTCGTTTCCAACCCGTTACAGCCAGATACGTTAAATTCCAGGGGATTGAAAGAGCCACAGATTACGGGTATTCCTTTTATGAGTTTGGTGTATATAACCTCGCCCCACTTTGAAGCCATATCCGCTTTGGGAGCAAGAAGACTGCCATTTTCATATGCAGTCTTCTTTTCCATTATCATATTCACTGGTCGATGATCGGCGAACACCTTCGTTGCGTTCCTTTTCCGAAACTATGTCATCTGTGTTCTTGTATCGTATTTATAGACTATGATCACCGTCACAAAATATCTTTACCAGATTGCCCTTACGCAATCATGATGATTTCATATGATATCAATGTACCTTTAAACTAAGGAGGTAAAGAACATGAGCGAGGTTGTCGGAGGAGTAGGTTATGGCGGTTTTGGAACAAGCACGGCAGCTATATTAGTTCTTTTCATTTTGCTCGTTATCATCACGAAATCGTTCTTCTTTTAAGGATATTGGACCCTGCCAAGATTCGGCAGGGTCCAATGAACTGTCTATAAACTTATGTGACGTGCCATCTCCCGGCACTTGTTGATATATTCCTCACCTGCTTACAGTCTGCGGCTCTTCGGGCGCAGCGCCCACGAGGCAAGTGCGAGAATGGCTAAACTAAGCGGACTAAGAATGTGATACGCAACGTAGTCACCCACGAATGTATGAGATGCAGCCGCTCCCGTCATTCCAAAGCAAATGCCGGCATACGCCCATTCCTTGAAGAGATCACCTTTCCTCTAGGCTGAGTTTGTACTTTCGCGGTTGATTCCGCACCGATGGCCATCTTCATGTTGATTCCTCCTCATAATTTTTGATGAAGTGAAGTCATTTCTTGCTTTAAGCTTTCTTAGGACTGTATTCAGTAAAAAAGGACTTCCGAAATGATCGGAGGTCCTTTTTCATTGACGCGGTTACCTAATACATGCTACTTCTGTCCTTTTATCGTTCAGTTTCTTTACGGTATGAGAGAAATGACTTTGAGTTTCAATAAAAAGGGGTATTCTTGCGATAACCAGAGGGAGACATGCTTCTCCTATCTTTAAAAACCTTTGAGAAGTGAGAAAGACTTGTGTAACCCACCATAAAACTGATTTATTCAATTTTTTGTGCATATTGGAACAAGCTAACACCATATATTGTGTTCAGATTTGTACTTTTGTTAGTCGGTCTGGAATCAATCATCACTTGTCTGATCCGTTTGTAGTCCGGTCTTTAGACGAAATCCGTTTCTGGTCACGTATTATGATGGTCACGTATTATGAAGGAACATTCATTATTTCTCCGGTTAGGCTTTAGATGCGAAGATGACACAATTAATAAATGAAGCAAACCACTTTCAATCCCTTGTAAGCTTCCCGGCCAAAACAACTTCCCTTTGTTAGTGGATCACATCAGCAGAGAGGCCAATTATTTTAGAAACCGATTAGACGAACTTAACTCCGGGAGATTGGAACCAGTTCATGATGCAATTATTGATGAGAATGTTTTCTTTTTAAAAATCATGGCTGACCATGCGAAATTCATTGGACATCTGCTGGATTATATATTCCAGCAATAACCCAATCCATTTCAAATGATGTCACTCAGCATCATTCTAGAAGGGAAAATCAAATTGCTTCCAAGGACAATCCAAGCGGAGTCACGTACCGTATTTTTTGCGGACAATCAATATTTATACCCGGTCTATATTTCGTTGGTTTACCGTGGCTGTCTTGCAGAGGATCCGCTCTATTGGGATGGGTTCATCATGATGCCAGACACATCGCTCAATACATAAATAATAGTTTATAGAATGAGAAAATGGTTTAGATAAGCCATTCATCAGCATCATTTACTCTCATTTATATGATCACATATTCAAATGTTCATGAATTTGTTGTCATTAAGTTACTCAATAGCACGGAAACTATTTTAAACTGTTATTGAATTAAGGATTCATATAACTTTTATGAATGAAAGGAGAAGTGAATTTTGCGAAGATTCATGAGTTACATCGTTTTTGGGATACTCGCCTTTATGCTTACGATCCCCTCTATGGCATCGGCACATAGTAAATTGGAGGCATCAAAGCCAAGTGCTAATGAACTCGTAAAAACCGATGTTAAACAGATTGAACTGACTTTCAACACAAATATCGAAGTACTCAGCTCGTTCACGGTTAAAAATTCATCAAATGAGAAATTTCCGATAAACCATTTGAAAGTAAACGATATGGAAATGACGGGTACCTTAGATAAACCCTTGGAAGATGGGGACTACACTGTAGATTGGAAAATTGTCGGTAAAGACGGGCATCCCATTACGGGATCTTATGTTTTTCAAGTTAAAAAGACTGCTGTTGAACAAAATAGTAGTCCCGTAACCGTTCAGCAAGAAAATAATGATCAGGAACATCAGGACGCTCCGGCATCTAAGCCTGTTTATAATCAACATATCGTTAATTATGGAATTGGAGCAGGTATTATTATTGTTGTTATTCTCATATTCTTGTTCATGAAACGGAGAAGACGGGGATAATGTACTGGTTAGGAGAACCTTTTTTATACTTAAGTTATGCCCTGGTTGTAGGCTGGCTTATCATGATTCGAACCGGTGAATCCGATGTCATCGCCCGTGTTCCAAAATGGCTAATCATAGCTTCTGTGGTTGGAGCTGCTGTATTTTCTTTTCTGCCTGTTTTAAGGATCGTCATGTTCTTTTCGGATGATCTCGGATTTCTCCTCACCCTTAAGAGTGTCATGTTTTCTTTCTCCGAAGGAAAGGATTATTGGTGGACATTAGTACTGATGTCGGCACTTCTGCTGCTAATTATATTTGCAGACCCTAGATACAACAAAACCGTCTGGTTATTATGTTTCATCCTAACTGTGCTAGCCATGATTATGATGGCACTATCCAGCCACATCAACGCTTTATATGGATCTATAGGTACCGTATCGCAATTTCTACACTTTTTTTCGGTTACTGTGTGGGCCGGTTCTTTAATTCTAGTCGGCTGGTTCAAACCGAAGGCCTCGTCTTGGCTGAAGTTTTTATCGTGGTTCCATCTTACGGCAGTATTAGCGATGGTCATCATCATTGCGTCAGGATTTTTCCTTACCGTTTCCGTTGCTCCAGAATATATTAATTCCTGGATTCTTCCCTATGGGCAAGCATTATTATTGAAACATTTATTCATGATTCCATTGTTCGTTTTCGCACTTTTCAATGGTTTCCTCATCAAAAGAATATTAAAAAAGAATGCATCCTTTAATCCAAGACCATGGGCAAAGGCAGAATCCGTTATGATCCTCCTCATCTATACGGTTACCGGATTTATGAACCAGCAATCCGCTCCGCATAACGTATCTGAAACGATCAATGAAACTCCTCCATCCAAACTGTTTTTGTGGTTTCACAATCAAGTTACTTCCGGGCTTCATCTGACATGGAAACCGTCTGTAGTCCTTGCACTTGTTCTCGCCATGACTTGTCTGGGCTTCATGTTCCTGCTTTTTCGCAAGCAAAAATCTGCCTATGCGGCGTTAGCAGTAAGCATAATATTCGTAATCATCAGTTATTTAGGTGCCATGTTTTTTGTGGATTGAACAATACGTATGCAGAACAATCAAATATCTCATATCCGGGCACTCGAACCGCCTCCCGTTTGCGCGGGAGCGGTTTTGTTATTCTACGGCTGCCGATTCCCAATACGGAACTGGCATCTTTCATCATATATGAGAAAATACCAAAAGAGCTCAGCAAATGCTGAGCTCTTTTGCGTCCAGATCTTTGACAAAATGTGATTCATCTCAAATTCTACATTTTTAAAGCCCCTTGCGTCATGCCCTGAATGTAATATTTCATGCCAAACGAGAAAATCAGAATTAACGGTACAGAGGAAATGGCGTATGCCGAAAACTGAGTCCCCATATCCGTAATGCCGAATTGCTTCGTAAAGACGGTTAGGCCCACGGCAACGACCTGAAGACTGCTGTCCCTGATCGTCAGCAGCGGCCAAATGTAATCATTGTATACACCAACGGCCTGCATAATGAACAAAGTCGCCAAGATCGGAAGCGAAAGCGGAATGACGATTTGAAAAAATACACGGATTTCCGAGGCTCCATCCATCCGGGCTGCTTCAAACAGCTCGCTGGGTATGCCGGACATGAAGCTCCTGCACAAGAAGGTTCCGAATATTTGCCCGCCGGCTGCACCGGCAATAATGATCACCCAAGGTGTATTCGTAAGTCCCAGGTTATTGTACAGGACGTACGAGGGAATCAGCGTCAGCACACCCGGAATCATCATCATGGCCAGCATCATCATGAACAGCAGTTCCTTGCCGGGAAAGCTTTTTTTCGCGAATATATATCCTGAAATGGAAGAGAGCAGAATGACACATACACTGGCTCCGACCGCATACAAGATGGAATTCACCATATATCGCCAAATACTCGTGAAAGCAGCGCCATAATTATTCCATTTTGCCGGAGAAGGCAGCCCCCAGAAATTGCCGAGAATTTGCGCATTGCTTTTTAAGGAGCTGACGATCATGAACAGAATGGGCACCAGCATCAGGATGACCAGCACGCACAGCAGTACGATGATGGTGATTTGAGGGAAACTGAGAAATTTGATGAGCCAGCCTTCGTTTTTTCTGAGCTTCCTCACGGGGCCAACACTTTCAGCGGCTGTATCCGTTTCGGTATACATGGATCCCTTTCCTCCTCCCTTAATCTTCTGTTTTAATAAGCTTCATGTTCACGACCGTAATGGCAAGGATCACAAGGAACATGCTTACACCGAGCGCCGATGCATAACCGAGATCGTTGAACTTGGTGGCGGCATAATACATCTGCAGTGCAGGTACATAAGTCGAGTCCATGGGACCGCCGCCCGTAACGATCATGATGCCGTTAAAATCCTGGATAATGCCAATGAGGGTTAAAATGATCAAGAACTTGAACTGGCCGCTCAGCAGCGGCAAATGAATGGATCGGATAATCCGCCAAAGATTGGCTCCATCGATTTTCGCGGACTCGATCAGCTCATTAGGAATGGACAGCAGCCCTGCGTAGAATACCAGCAGCTGCAGGATGCCTATAAACGGGAACCCGATGAAAATAAGAGCCCACAATGCGGTATTGGGGTCACCAAGCCAACCATGGGCCCAGGAACCAAGCCCGATCAGTTCCAATACGTTATTAATGAGTCCCACGTTGGGATCATACAAGTTTTGCCAAATCAAAAGCAGGGCAACACCCGGAATAACCATGGATGCGGTAAATGCCGTCCGAAAACCGTATTGCAGACGTTTACTGCGCAAATGGAATATCAATTCGGCGGTGATCAGTGCAGGGATGATCGCTTTGATCAGCCCGGTGATGATCAGAATGACCAGGTTGCCCATTCCTTTAATCACATAAGGATCATGAATCATTCGTTCAAAATTGGCCAGTCCGACAAATGTGGTCCTGCCGCCCGGCTGCCAGTCATATAAAGAATGGAATAAGCCCGAAAAAGCCGGGTAATAGAGAAATACGAACACGAGAATAAAGGTCGGTGCCAAACCTAGGTAAATATATTTGCTTCTCCATATCTGGCGGAAAATAGCCAGCCGGTTGCGCTTCTTCAGGTAATTCAAGTAAAGCAAAATGAGAACGACAGCGAGAACTCCGGCTGCGGTCCATAACATATAGTTTAAGCGTGCCTTGCTTGCCGCTTTATCGATGACACTGCCTACATCGTACTTAAAAATCCTTCCGTCGTTGGTGCCCGAATACAGCGTCTTTCCCTCCCGGTCGAACTGGACACCCCGGCCTTCCCCAGTGATCTTTGACTCCCACAGCTGCTTTCCGCGCCCGTCGAAAATATAGTAATTACCGGATAAATCCGAGACGCCGAGCCGTTCGCCATCGCTTGAAAAGGTGACATCGGTCACGATGTCCCGCGTGTTAATCGAGCCGTGAGTATTCCCTTTCTGATCAAACAGTTCCACCTTATTGGAAGCCGTACCCACAGCAGCCAAGCCATTCTCTGAAACGGCCACCGCCTGAATTTGATTATCCGCGCTGAATTTATACAGCAGGCTGCCATCCTTGTCCAGGAGATAGGCGAATTGATCGCTTGTCGCTGCAACGATCCACTGCCCGCTCCCCGATACGCTCACTTCCTTCAACAGGGAACCGATGGGTATACTGCCTGTCTGTTCTCCGCTATTTTGATCCACAACGATGAGATCTTTGCTGCGCTGGGTAACGAGAACGATGGTGGATCCGTCTTGCGATGCGGCCAAGCTCTTGACCTGCCGCTTCAGATCCGAATCCCATAGCTTTCCTCCCTGCTCGTCATACGCATACAGATGCCTGTCATCCGATGAAACCAGCAGCGCGCCATTACTCAGAAGCGCTACCCCTGTAACGACATTTCCAGCTTCAACCTGATAGATGGGATTGCCTTCGGAATCGTAAAGAAACGCCTTCGCATTATGACCCCCGACGGCCACACGGCTCCCATCGTCCGATACGGAGAGGGAGGTGATATTCCCTGCTCCTTCAATAGACCAATTGTCTTTGGCAAGTGCTGCGACCGGGGCAAGCCCTAGAAGCAGGATCAGTGCAAGAAACATCCATGGGGCTTTCCTCATGATGAACCTCCCTTTTTATCCGTCATCTTTACGAATTGCTCGCTTCCCTCGGGTAATCATACGTGGTCTGCACATGCAAATGCATGTGCAGACCCGAGTGGAAAAGTGATTAACGCTGCGGTGGTCGCTGCTCGGGGTGATCCAAATCGGAGAGTTGTTTTTTAGCTTCTTTCATAGCAGGTTCCATATATTTATCGATATTCGCCTGCAGCTGCTCCAAATATTGATCCGTCGTCAGCTTACCGCTAAAGTACCGCTGTACGAGCCCTACCCAATCCTGCACGGACGGCTGGTAATCCCACATTCCGCGAGCCAGGTTGTTCGCGGCACTGGTATAGCCTTCGGTATTTCCAATCGGTTTGAAGTCGGCGAATGCCGCCGCCATATCATCCGGGAGCGTAATGCCTTTAATGGCCGGTGCGCCTGAGAGGGAAGCGTCATCGCTCTTCTGAATCGCATCCAAATATACGGCATATCCTTCCGGACTTGTCAGGTACATCATGAAATCAACATTCAGTTCATTTTGCGTAGCATCTTTATTTACGAAACCATAGAACCCGATCGGAATCTGAATCGTACGGGCCGGTGCCATCACCTCAGGTCCTTCCATGGAAGGCATGTTGAAGAATCCATATTCGAAAGGCTTCACGCCACCCGTGGCACCCGTTTTTTCCACATCCGCAAAATCTTTAGGAAGCTGCCAGTAGGAGGCCGGAGTACCTAACATCGTTGCCGCCTTTCCTGTCAGGAACAGATTGTAAGCCTGGTCCTCTTTCACTCCGAAAAATCCGTCCGGCACATAATCGAACAGTTTTTTCAGATTTTCCGAGTAAGCCTTCCACTGGGGATTGCCGGCAATTTTGAAGGGACCTTCTTTGTCTTTAACGGCTTTCCACAGCCGCATTTCGTTTTTGGTCACTTTACTGTTGGAATCGTTATAAGGATCCGTCAGATCATATTTCCATTGTTCGTCGAGCTCGGGAACGTAAGTATAGTCCTGCTCTTGGGACCGGATAATGTTAATGTAATCACGCATGTACTGATCGGCATAGATTCGCACCAGCCATCCCGCCTGGCCGCTCCACATCGATTTGGAGTCTCCACCAAGGGCCAGCGGTGTATATCCGGCCTTTTTTATTTTATTGAAAGCGTCGATCATCTCGTTGAACGTTTTGGGAGCTTCATTAATGCCGACTTTCTGGAAAATTTCCTTGTTATACACCCATACGATCTGCACGGATTCAAAGTTCAGATTGTACAAATGGTCTTCGGCTCCAATGCCTTCGAGGTTAATGCCCATCGCTTTCAGATCCAGAGTGTCTTGCCAAGGCTGGTTCGTATAAGGATTGGCTTTATCGAAATAAGGGTAAAAGTCCATAAATTTCTTACTGTTTACTAATCCGCCGACTTCGTTATTCGTAACCAGGTCAACGTCCGGCACACCTGCTGCAAACTGAGCCGTCAGCCACTCCTTGTAGCCTTCCGCCGGCTTGTTGTCGACTTTTACCTTCACTCCCGGATTTTTCTTCATATACGCTTCGGCAACCGCATTCCAAACAGACGCGGATGCATTCGGCAAGGAAATATGAATATTTCCTGTCAACTGCGAAGTGGCCGGATCCTTCCCAGTGTCTTCTTTCCCCTGATCCTCACCCGTTTGATTGGTCTCTGCGGTGCCTGGATTATCTGGTGATGTGGGAGCTGCTTTGGTGCATGCCGACAATAAAGCCAAGAGCATCACAATACTCAAGAGAACGATGAATCCCTTCCTTTTGTTCACATTGATCTCCCCTATTTTCGAATGGTCATAATCTGAAGCGCTTTCAATTAGAATAAACTTGAATGAATACACTTCAGCTGTAAGTATACGTTAAAATTTTTGTATACTTTGATAAACAAAGTATACTGTAGTAATTTGCCTATTGCAATAGTTTTTATTTCGAAACACGCTGAGGGAGAGTGCGTTAAGCTGAAGTTTGTTTGTGAGTTAAGGACAATAAATGACTGCGGAACACTTTCTTCTTTTTTAAGAAAAACGTCTATCGACGTACCTTCAAAGAAGACAGACCGCGTTTAAAGGTAATTTTTCTTGCAATATCAGGAAGCCATGGCTCTGGAGTTTATACTTTCTGATATTATCAAAAAAGCTCCCGTTAACCGGGAGCCCTGAAAACTAGTTATTTCTGATACGCTGCTTCGTCGATAATGGAGCGGTGCTGTCGCGCAATATCAGCGTCGGGACGATCTCGTCTTTAACCAAGGACGTATCATCCTCCTCCAGTTCAAACAGCAAAATCTCCGCTGCCCTTTGCCCCATCTTGCGTGTATTCTGATTCACCGTGGTGAGCCTTGGATAGGAATACTCGCCGAGTTTCACATCATCGTAACCGATAATGCTCATATCTTCGGGGATTATCATCCCGGACTCTCTTGCCGCGTTCATCGCACCGAAAGCTTTATAATCGCTTGTAGCGAATATCGCAGTTGGCGGCTCCGGCAGCTTCATCAGCTTTTTGAATCCTTCCTCCCCCATCTCCGCCCGTTCGTCTTCACCGTCTATGACGGTGATCAGATCCGGATTGAAAGGAATATTATGCTGGGTAAGCGCCAGCCTGTAGCCTTGGAGTCGAAGGGAAAAATCCTGATTTAAGTCCAAAAGCGAGCTGCCTGTCAGTATAACACCTATCCGCTGATGCCCCTGAGAAATCAGATGCTGGGTGGCTAGATATCCTCCTGTAAGATTATCCGCGATGACATAAGGAATACCCAAATGCGGATAATAGAAATGCACCGTGACAATGCGCCGGTTCTCTTCCTGCCAAGCCGTTAAGCGAGAAAAATCAAAATGCCCTTTAACCGTCAGGAGGATGATGCCGGCGCCAGGATCCTCGGGCAGCTCATAGTGTTCCCCGATATCCCAAATGTGGAAGGCGACGCCGTTTTCCTCACATACTTCTTTAATTCCTTCAAACATATCCGTAAAGAACGGGTGGTTCAGTATGCTCACTTCATGATTTTGATGGGCAAAATATAGGGTGCGGAGCCCTTTGGATTCAGCTTGAGCCGGGTTCTCATGGACGAAGCTCCCCTTCCCTCGGATTCTGTAAACGAATCCTTCCTGAACCAGATCCGATAGAGCCCGCCTGGACGTAATTTCACTGGTGTTATACTCTTTCGCCAGCTCAATCTGAGTGGGAAGCGGATCATGCGGCTTGAGTTCTCCGGAAGCAATCTTTCGTTTAATATCGTTCATTATATATTGATACATCGGTGTCTTGTCCGATTTTTCCATATCCATCAAACCATCACTCCTTACCAAATTGAGTTAAGTATACTTTATACCCTGTCATTCGTGCAAGCAAAAAGGGCAGTCTCTGATCCTGGCGGAAAGAGAGACTGCCTTTTACATTCCAAATTCTATATCCGGGGTTATCCGCTACAGTCGACCAATGGTGTCTGATTGGGTCCTGGCACAAGAACCGGAATCGTTCCTCGAACATGAACATCATCCTGACCCATAGACGCCGTGATGTCGAGCAACCCTGGCGCCTCCCATGTCATTTGCACGGGTATGCGAGCCTCAAAGCGGCAAATGCCGTCCTCATCCCTTTTCCACTGCGCACTGATTTTCCCGTAACGGGTTACCACCGATCCTTCTACCCACTCGACTCCCATTACTGCGCTGGGACAGAGCGAAACTTGCCCATGACCCGCCTTTGAAATATCAATCCCAATCAGCTCCCTATTCAACAAATACGTAGGTGATGCTCCCCAGCCATGGCATAGACTCACTGGAACGGCATCCTCCAAATAGGTTGGCGTATGCCCAAGATAGGGGCTTGGCGTAGTCGAAAAGGGGAGGTTCGGATCAAAGGTTTCCCACCAGGTTGTGGCCCCCCGATCCAGCATTTCACCCCAATAATTTCGGATGATGCGTACCGCATCCGCAGCATAACCGAAACGGAACAAGGTTTCGAGCACGATATGATAGAAAAACGCTCCGCGAATTTGCGGGAGCCGTCCGTTCAAGTAATACTCCTGCAAGAACAAGGAGATTTCTTCTTCATTCATCATACCGGACCAGGCAGCCGCAAAATTGGTCTGGGCTGTAACACTGGAGGAAAGACCCTCTCCGGTCAAACAGTCCGCGTAGATCGCTGTATTCGGTATCCGGAGCAGATCCCGGATGGACTTGCGAAGCTTCGCTGCTTTATCCGTAAATAAATTCCCGCCCTCCTCTTCGCCCAGCTCAAACGCTAGTTCGGCGGCCGTATGCAAAAATTTATAATAGAAACAAGAGATGGCGGTTACGCGATCCTCCCGGTGGATATCATCCGACCAGTCGATAAAGCACCACATGCCGTCCCGATCCGCCTTGGCAAACAATCCGGCGTCATCTTCCTGATTCGTAAACCACTGGGCAAGCTTCATGATATGCGGCCATAATTCCTCTAAAAAAGCCCGATCCTTCGTATAATCGTAATATTCAGCTACGCCAAACAGCCAATGTGCGCAAAAATCGGGCAGCAAAAAGGCGTTCCGCTGCGGCCCGGTGCCTGGAATGGAACCGTCGTCGTTTTGTATTTTCGCAGCCTGCAGCAATGATTTCCGGACGAGCAGCGGATCGTCGAACGTTTGATAGACCACTTTGGCCATCACTACCGAATCGGCCACCCACAGCGCACCTTCGCGATAAGGGCAGTCCTCAAAATGGTTCTGGCTGTTCACCATGGTCGTATACCGTCCGATTTCCCAAATCCGGTTCAGCTTATCATCGCTGCTGCGGAAATGACCCCCGTCCTTGTAAGGATAATGAACAAAACGGACTCGGAGATCAGTAATACGCAGCGGGACGGGCGTCGCCATGACACCCACCTTAAGATAGCGAAACGCACGTCTTCCGAACGGAGTGATCCGGTTTACCCCTTTGCGGAGGAGGTACGTATCCCTCAAATCCAATTCCAGCGATTCACCATAAAACAGCTGCAGAACTCCCCCTTCCTCGGCGATGACTTCAAGCTCCGGATAGCCGACGATCTCAGCTCCGAAGTCATAGGTCATCTGGGGAAAAGAGCCGGGAATCGAAGCGTCCATCATCACCGGTCCCCTTTCTTCCGCCGGATCAGCAGCTAATGGCGCTTCCGGGGCTTGGATAGACCCAAGAAACGATTCAGCCGAAACGAGTCTAGCCGGGGATACCAGGTTCTCCTGCAAGTGCGGGATATCGCGCGCGATCAAGCGGGGCCAGGGGGAGTTCCCCTGCTCCGCAGCCGCGATCGCTTCGGCGGGCTGCCAGGATGAATCATCATAATCTTCGCATTCCCAGCCGTCTTCCCGGGACACATCCATCAACTCCCGGTATCCACCCCACATATGAAGGCGGCTTACTCCCGTTTTCCACCGGAGAGATCGCCTGCATTTCCATTTAGAGCTGCTGGCAACCGTCAGAAGGCTTGCCCCTTGGTCATCAGCGTCGTATAGGTCGAGCTGGCATATCAATCCACCGGGCCCCTGCAGCTGTTCGGTGACAATCCTGTCTTTACCGAAATTGTGTGCGGCCACCGCAATGCAGTTCCGGCCGTTTCGGAGCAATGCGGCAACGTCGTACGTATCGAATGACATCCATAACAAGTCGGATGGCGCGGGGCCTCTGCCCGCTTCGATGCCGTTAATGTACAGCTTGTAGGATTGGTTGGCGGAAATCCGTACGAATGCTTTTGTAATGGGCGCCGTCAGTTCAAAAGATTTGCGTGCTTCCACATATACGTTATTCTCATTCCCGGTTCCCTCGGCCCAAATCCATTCCGCTTTCCAGCTTTCTCTATTCATCGTTTTACCTCCAGCTTGTGCTGATCTCGAGTATCAAGAATGAGTGAATATCATTGTGAATCTATGATTCGTCAGCCGATTTGTATACAAAGTTCAATCGTCCTTCCGGCGCCGTGTCGCCGTGCCGATAAAAATCTGAGATATCCCCTTCGTTCTGCATATTGTCTACCCACTTGAATTCCATCCATATTCCTTCCGCCCCGTCCTTCGGAGCCTCTTCGCCCCGAAGCAAGGCAAGCGGGATTTCAACATACATTTCGTTCCCCGAAACGAAATAACGGACCTCTGCCGACGCTTCCCAGTTCCAATCCCCTGTGCTGTGTTCCAATAGCGTCGTTGAACGATCTATAACTGTTCTGTTCACAATGTAGTGGTACCCCTCCCATCCCGCGTTGTCGCTCCTCCGGTTACGGATGAGAAGCATCATCCAGTGGCGGTCCGTATACGGTGTGATGGGATCTTTGGTATTAGCGTAAAAATAAAGACAGTGTTCCGTATGAGCGGCTTTCAAGGTAACCAAATCATTTCTTCCCGTATCTTGAAAATAATGAAAACTCCCATATCCGGCATGGTTCCTGCGCATGGTATCCCCTTCAAAATCCCTGTACAGCGCCGGTACAGACTGCCATGTCGAAAAATCCGGCTCTGCAGTCAGGAAGGTTCCACTGTCCACTGACTCGGACATGCCCTTGTAGCGGCGGATATAACCGATCAGCTGCATATAATAATGATCTTGATACCCGCCCTTCATCGGCTCGATATCCCGGCTGAATGAAAGCGTAGCCTGATCGACGAACAAAACAGGCCGATCGGGCGTTCCTTGCAGGCGCATGGCGATCCACTCATTCCAGCCGGTAACGAAAATGATCTGCGGATCCTCTGCAATAGCAAACTCCCATTGTTCGGCGATATTCTTACCCCGATGAATGGATTCGGATCGTTCAGCTTCCGATTCCTCCATACCTTCGTGATAACCTCTGCCCCAATTGTTCCCGTATCCGTAAAAAGGCGTATCGCTCATGGCCACGCTGGGATGCTGTGCAACGGAAACGCTAATAATTTCCTTCTCCCCTTCATCATTAAAAAACACCCGCTGCGGCCGCTGAAATTCGATCCATGGAAAACCGTTCACCTTCGCTTCTTCATTCGGCCATTGATTTCGGCGAAAGGTGAAAAACGCCCGTTGTTCCTCCGTGCATTCCGCCGGATCACCAATCATCAAAGGTTTGTCTTTCCAATGAAACCATAAATGCTTATAGCGCCCCGGTTTGTATATATCTTCGTACAATTCCGCAATCGTTTTTCCTGAATCCGTATTCGTATAAAAGGCAAACTGCGGTACGGTAAAGCCTTGGCCGCATATCTCGTCCAGCACGTGAAATAATTCGTCGTATACTTTCTTGTATGTAGCCGCATTGGTCGTGTCAAACACGATAAAATCCACGCCTGCACTCGTCAGAAGCTGCACGTGTTTGCGCAGCACCCAGGCATCGTCATTCAAATAGTAGCCGTACAGAGGCTCACCCCAGAAGTGAAATGAATTTTCCGGTCCCCAGGCCGGATGGGCTGGATCCCGTACCGCTTCAGGAGATTGTGCGAGAATTTCGCTGTTATCAAAGGGACCTGACGTTCCGTGCTGACCCAGCCAGAGAAAATAAAATAAACCGACATACCTGCCTTCGCGCCTGGGTCCCGTCTCAGCTTGCGTGGGAAGCTCCCTTCCGAGCCCGTCAATCCCTCCCCATTGATCGGCGAACGTTCGACCGACTTTACCCCGCATCCTTTCTGCTCCTTCCAACGGATCCGTGTCCGACATTAGCGGCTCGACCTCCATTAACGAATATTGAAAGCAATAGAAGTTTCATTTAAGTATTCTTATTAAGATTATAATATACTTTATTGATGTTGTTTACAACTATATATACATTGAGTGGACCGATCCCCCAAAGGACAACAGCTCTGATATAAAAAAAGACTGCGGCACTCACTATCGAGCACCACAGTCATTTCTATAGAAGTTGAGAAGTTTGAATGGATGATGGGCGCAAGTACGTAAAATGTCCCTACGCCAAAGGAAAGGTAAATCTGCGGGAGTCATAGTCCAACGTCAATGTCAGATCCTTTTCATTCAACGGAGCATATTGGGTAATCTGTAAGGTGATTTTCTTGCTCATCCCGGTTCCAACGTCGCCAAGATCAATGCTTCTAGGGGATGCTTGAATTCCTTGGGGTAACTCTACCCTCAGTTTCTTGTTCAGCTTCTGGGATCCGAGATTTGTGACCGTGACGGTAAGCTTCGCCCCAACCTCAAGCTTGGGCGGCAGCTGCTGTACCGAGATCTCCAGGTTGGGCGAATGAGGATCATATTTCACTTTTTCGGCAAATCGGGCCTCATCGACACGAAGCTCTCCTGAAAAAGGATCCCCTCCCTCGGAGCGCACCCAGATCTTCACTCGGTCAACGGCTTTCGCTCCCTTCCAATCCCCAAGCGGAAGCGAGACTTGCTGCCATTCCTTCGACGGATCCAGCTTGGCAGTCCCTTCGATCTGTTCAAATCCGCTGTACAGAATGATTTTCGCCTCATATGCTTTTTCTCGATTCACATCTGCCAGCTGAAGCGCTGTCGTGAAGTATGGTGTTTTTCTGGCATCGACCGGACCCGCGAATTCTTTCTGCACGCCAGCCCAATTTTTCGCGTACGGGCTGTTGAATCGGGCTGCCAGGTAGCCCGTTCCGTTGAAGGCGTGACCGGAATCTCTCCGCACTTGTTGCACCTCATCCGATGCAATATAGCCGTCGGTACCAGTTTCAAAACCGCTTCCTTCCCCTGGCTTCTGCACGTCACGAATGTAATCGAGGCCACGGATCGAAGGAAGGGTCCGGTCCTGAAGCTTGCCGGGATCAAAGTTCGGAATCACTTCCCGCCAATCTGAGATCCCGATGATCGGCTTGGCGAAATCCGTTACTTCCAGCGAGCGGGCCGTGTCGATATATTTAAAGACATCGTATATATATTTCGGTTGATCCGGCGTCACGACACTGTCCGGTGTATGGGTCCACAAGCCGAGATTAAGTCCGCCCTCTTGTCCATGGTCAACATGCCGGTGGAGGATGAAAGCGTCAATTCCATCCAAAAACTTCACTTTATAATAAGCATAAGCATAAGCGGCGGCCTGAAGTTTCTGATGCTCTTCCGAATTGGTTAAGCTGTGGAAGCCTTGTTCCGACAGGATGATCCGCCGCATCTCCCCGTTATGGAGAAACTCCGGCTGCTTCATATAATTCACGAGAACTTCCAGGTTTTTAAATGTGATCCGCTGGGTGTCAAACGAATCCGTTGCCGTGGCATCATTCCAGAACCGCGGGTTGAACAAATCTTCCGGGTAAGGATGCGCGGCAATGTTCCAGGCGAAATCGCCTTCTTTACGCGATAATTCCGCCATTTTATCGACAATGACCTTGTTGTCGTATTTCCAGAGGGAAGCATCGTCAAGCTTTTCATTCCAGAAATGATCCAAAGATACATACGTTCTGGCGTTGGCGTATTCACCTTTGACGATCGTGTCGATCAGCCGGAAGGTCTGGACATACTCCCGGACGTAGGCATCCACCTTTTTGGGCCCCATATTGTTCCAAACTTTGTTCTGACCGACTTCATTGCCGACGATATAATTGACGGCTCTCCCGTATTGTTCGCTTGGCATCGAATAACGCTGCGCCATGAACTTGGTTGCCGCCTTCACGTACTTTACGCCCATTTCATTACTCGTATTGAGCGCATATACGGTTCCTCCAGGCTCGGAGTCCGGATGGATCAGGAACTCATTGGGTGAATCGGGATCCTTGATATCATACATGATTAAGATCAGGGAGACGATAATGCCGTTGTCGGACAAACTTTTGATGGCGTTATCCATACGTTCGATCCGGTCTTTGCGGAAATAGAAGGTTTCCCCTTCAAGGTCGTAAGATATCGTATTATCCGGATGGTTATCGGCTTTGTACATGAGTTCGTTGTAGCTCACATTCAGTGCCGCATGGCTGATCCCGAGCTCCTGGGCGTCACCCGTCATTTGTACCTGAAGCCCCTTGATGCTTTGCGCCTCTGGATAGGGCTCGGTGTTGCGAGCGTTGGCTTCCGGATTGGTGATATACTGCGGAGCGTCCATTAGAGTGTATGTGCCGTCTTCCGCACGGAACGCAACGGAGAATTTGGAGTAAAGACGGCTCCGCTGCCCGTCATTCACAGCCGTTTCGTACCGGAACGACTCGCTCAGAGCGGCCTTTGCTAGAGGTGTCTTGGCCGAAAGCACCTCCTTCGCATCCTCGTAAGTCGCCAATTCAAACAGCTCCAGCTGGCCTTCAGGATGAGCAGACACAAAGTCTGGATCAACCGTTCCTTCAATGATGATCTTTCCGTCATGATCTATTCTGGCTTCCGCCTTGCCTGCATAAGGCTGCTCCATTTCCGGCAGCTGCCTGAAGCGAATCTGATCCAGCTTGATCGTGCCGGCTGATGCTGCCGGAATGATGCGGAATGCAGTTACGATGCCCTGCCATCCGGGATGATCCGAGAAGTTAAAATCTTGCGAGAAGGTGCCGCTGGCCGGAACGGTGAACGATTTCACCTGATCGTCAGACCAATCTCGCCCCTCGGTCCGCCACTGGATTTTCAGCTCCTGAGCCCCCGTGTCGTTCGTCATGTCCATCGTCATGCCGTTTCGCTTAGAAGTATCTATCTTGATCTCCGGTGATTCGATGTACCCGCCTTCGGCCTCCATGGTGTATGCCAATGCCCCGTTCTGCGCCTGGAGCGAGCCGTTCATGGCGGTGAAGCCTTCGGTTTCCCCCTCCTGATTAAACCCGAGATCAATCACGTTCGTCGCGCAGATATAATCGATCTGAAAGCGTCCATCCCAGGAGTCATACCCCGGCTGGCCCGGCTGTACATTTTCCAAATCGAAATTTTGCATAAAGGAAATTTCCATCTTGGTGACGGCATGTTTGCCTTCCCACTCCCCCAGCCGGATAAAGACCCGCTTCCATTGGTCCGGGCGGATACGGGCGATGCTCTCAAATTCGTCGTCTCCACTAAACAGCTTCACCTTCAGCACATAGTCTGCAGATGCCTGCCACCCATAGCTGTCTGCCGCAAACGCCAGAAAACGGTAGGCGGACAGGTCCTTCGGCTGCTCGTATTCCGTATAGATCGTGCGCCATTCATACACTTTGACCGGGTCCGGGATTTGTTCCAGGACACCGCTACCTTCATACGGCGAGTTCGGGCCGTTTAGCATACTTGTCACATACTGGACCCCTTTGGTGTTCGTCCCCGCTTTCCATGACGCTACATCTTCGGGCGTGTTGAAATCGTGGAGAACGAGGGCCGGAATCAAATCCTGGCCCGTCAGGACATGATCGGATTGCGGTAGATCCGGTACATACGGACCTGCGTGCACCTTGAATACCGGAATAAGCTGAATAAGCATGACCACAGACAAAATACCTGATAACAGTCGCAGACGCACTTTGTGAACCTCCTTTATCAATATATTCGGTATGTATTTTATATTTTAAGTATTCTTAATACAATGATTAATTTGAAATGTATACTTAAATAATGCTTCAGGCCTATCCGTTTCGATCCCCAAGACAAAATTCCCTTTATTCAAGCAATTCTCTGCGTTTTTTGCGAAAGTTTGCGATTGTGAAGTTATGGATTGTGACATTTGCAGCCCAAAAAACGGCTAATCGTTCTCAATAAAATAGTTGTCAACGGATTGCCGGCTTTATTGTTCTAACTATGAAATGAATACAATCTTCCGACTATACCGTACAATATAGATATCTCTGGCAGCCGGCCAACAAGATCGGCTTGCTTTATGGAGGAATGGATGTTTATGGAGATTAAAACTGTAAGTAAAGTTACAGCGTATATAACTCGTCTTCATAATAATAAACGACAGTTGCTTGTGTTTAAGGAACAAGGGTATGAGCATCTTGGACTTCAGGTACCTGGGGGAACCGTTGAGGAAAATGAAGATTTGCTCAGTGCTGTTCAAAGAGAGATCCATGAAGAGGCAGGTATTAACGATGCAGCAAATATTATTTTACTTGGCGAGTACACTTACTACTTAGAAAAGCTCAAGAGTAACGTTAAGCGATACTACTTTCAAATGAACGCTGCATGCCCAGACCAGTTCACCCACATAGTCCAAAGCAATGATGAGGATAATGGTTGGATTTATAATTACCACTGGTTTGATCTTGATGAAAAGCCGACACTTTTTGGATATTTAGGTGTTCACTTAGATAAAGTACTATAGTTACCCGGCTCGACAATAAAAGAGCAACTAATCATTCTGATTAGTTGCTCTTGAGCTTCCCCAATGTTACAAGGAAATCATCCCATTCATTATCACAAAGCATCCACCGACTGTTGATCCAATTTCGCATGATCTTTCTTGAGCTCTTCGATCACCGAAGTTAGAAACGCGAGCGCCAGTCCTTGCCCCCAGCCCTGAGCCCATTTCCTGTCGATGCCGAGGTAACCGGAGATGTCGTTCATGACAGCGGTTCCTCCCGATACGTTCAGCACGCGGCCGTTGTCGGCAATATTCGCTAGCAGGCCGTCAAGCGCCTTCTGCACGTATTTCGCGTGCAGCGGATTGCCTTGAGTAACCATTGCCGCCCCAATGCCCGCCGTAGCCGATACCTCGCCATAAGCTTCCGGAACATCTAGAACGGTTCCCCACAGGCCGTCTTCCTTCTGGAGCTTCTTAATCGCGGCAAGTTGATCGCGCAATGAACTCCATATATGCATCATTGGGGGATAAAGATACCCTTCCGGCAGGATGTGCGCCGCGCGAGCCATCGTATAGGCTGCCCAAGCGTTCGCGCGCGCCCAGTAAATGCCTGACATATGATCCTGCTTCATATGGTTGTAGCCGTGATACCAAAGGGCGTCGTTGTCGTCCTGCAAGTAGTTGATATGCCAGAAAAATTGATGCAGGGCGTCGTTAATGAGATGTTTTTTATCGAATATGATGCCTGCCCGCAGCATGAAATAAGCCGCCATGAACAGCGTATCCGCCCAGCACTGCTCCGGAAAATCGTTACCCGACGATACCGTATGCTGAAGCACCCGATCGCCGAAACGCAGCGCATGATTCTCCAGATAATCGATTTTGCTATGAATGATCTCCGCATACTTCTCGTCTTCTGTCTGCTCATATAACGTGAGCAGCATATGACCCATTGCGCACGTATTCACCGTCCAGCCCGGCAAGCCTGCTTCGATATATTCATCCACCCAATCCTTCATCCGCTCAAGGTACGCTTGCTCGCCCGTGACTTCGAATGCCCTGCTGACGCCATAGTAAGCGACGCCTCCCGGCCAATCCCAAGTGAGGTCCATGTCGAACGTGTAGGACGCCACACGTCCGACGATTTGCTCCAAGTCGCTTATGTTTGCGTTCAATTTCATTTCGGTTCATCCCCTATTCTCATGTTAGAGCCACGCCGTAACCAGGAATTGTTGAGGTGTACTTCTACTAACCTAATGAGTTCTTTCCCGTGAGACGATCCTCTACCGATCAAGTTTTACAATCCAAACATCATGTCCCATCAGTTCCGTTTCTTCGCCATTTAACGTACGGCCGGTTAGCAAGTCAACGCCTGTCCGATCGCCCAGTTCGACGGTTACGGCATCTGCGTTATGGTTGAGCACAAATAAGTATTGCTCGCCCTCCTTGGAACGGAGCGTCGTCTCCACGCCGTCCGGTGCGGAGAGAATGTGGGGCTTAATCCCATGGGAGGCGCACAACGGCGACAGCCAATCCTGAAGGAATGAAGCCTCTGGGCTTGTCGCCAAGTACCAGGCTTCACCCGAGCCGAACTTGTTAACGGTGAGCGCCGGCATGCCGCGGTAGAACTCTTCGCCATATACCGCCTTCACTTCGGCGCCTTCCGGATGAATTAAATCACAGAGCATGCCGCACTCGTATTCCGGTTTCATACCGGGAGTGTCTTCAGACAGAACAATACGGTTGCGCTGGTCCGGAAGCAAGGCATCGATTTCTTCCGCCCATATGCCGAGAAGCTTGCGCAGCTCGCCGGGATATCCGCCCGTCTGTACAAGATCATTTTCATCGACAATCCCACTGAAGAAAGTCGTAATAAACGTACCGCCCGCTTGTACGTATTTCTCCAGCTTGTCCGCAACGCCCTGCTTCACCATATACATCACGGGCGCAATGACTAGGTTGTAGCCGCTTAGGTCTGCTTCTACACTGACGACGTCCGCCGCAATGCCCGAACGATACAGCGCATCATAGAACTTATGGACTTCGTCTACATAACGTAGAGCGATCGACGGACCGCTGGACATTTCGAGCGCCCACCAGTTCTCCCAATCGAACAAAATAGCGACTTTGGCTTGAACACGAGCATCAAGAAGCGTATCACCCAGCTGTGCGAGCTCGCCGCCAAGCTTAGCACATTCGCGAAATACGCGTGTGTGCTCGTGGCCGACATGCTCGATCACGGCCCCGTGATATTTCTCACAGGCGCCGAGCGATCGGCGGAGCTGGAAGAACAAGATCGTATCTGCTCCCCTGGCTGCTGCCTGGTAGCTCCATAGCCGCATAACGCCAGGACGCTTAAGCGAGTTGTAAGGCTGCCAATTTTGCTGGCTCGGCGTCTGCTCCATGAGCATAAACGGTTGACCATCCTTTAAACCGCGCATCAGATCGTGCATCATGCCCGTGTAACTGTGCGGCGTATCGAAACGGGGATAGTTGTCCCATGACACAACGTCCATGTGCCGAGCCCATTTATGGTAGTCGAGCTTTTTGAAGGCACCCATCAGGTTCGTTGTCACAGGAACGTCCGGTGTGTGCTCTTTGACGGCTTCATATTCAAGCTTGTAACACTCCAGCAGACTGTCGGAATGAAAACGGATATAGTCGAGCGAAATGCCCTGGAAGTTCGTCTCCGTCCGCCCGTTCGCCCCAGCCCACTCCTCGCTGAGTCCGCTCGGCAGGACGATATCTTCCCAATCGTAGAACGTATGGCCCCAGAACCCGGTATTCCAGGCTCGATTCACCTCATCAAGCGTGCCATAACGCGCTTTGAGCCATTCCCGGAAAGCTGCTTCGCAGTTGTCACAGTAGCAGTTCCCGGCACCACCGTATTCGTTGTTAATATGCCAAATAAGCAAAGCCGGGTGGTCCTTGTAACGCTCCGCCAGTTTCTCCGCCATACGAGCTGCAAACTTGCGGTAAGTCGGGCTGTTCGGGCAGGAATTGTGTCTTCCGCCGAACTTCCGTTTACGGCCATAAAAATCGACTTGAAGAACGTCGGGGTATTTGCGCGCCATCCATGCGGGATGGGCTGCCGTACTTGTCGCGAGACAGACTCCAATTCCATCTGCGTGAAGCTTGTCCATCATCTCGTCAAGCCATTCGAAATGGTACGTGTCTTCGTCGTGTTGGTTTTTCGCCCAGGCAAACACGTTGAGCGTCACGACGTCTATACCGGCTAACTTGAACATACGTAAATCCTCGTCCCAGACCGGCTTCTCCCATTGATCCGGATTGTAATCTCCGCCATACCAAATTTTCGTTTTTTTCTTGTTAATCAACTTGTCACACCTCAATGTATATGATAAAACTGCATTTGATAACCCTATCTTAATGGCTTATGATATCTGTAAAAAATATAAAATTCGGGATTTTTCATATAAGAATATGGAGGTTTTATAAAATGCGCCGAGTCGTTCCCTCATTCCCTTCGGAGCTGCTGCCCCTTCAGCTGGAGACGATTGGGATCAAACCCGACCAAGAAACCATAGCACGGCCCTCCGGCTACCCCTATTATCATTGGATTCAGACGCTGCGTGGAGAGGGAGAACTATCGATGAACGGGCACACCTGGAAAATGACGGAACGATCGGGTGTTCTGCTCGCCCCGGGGACGCCTCATCGGTATGAGCCCAAAGGCGACAGCTGGCAGACCGGTTATATCACCTTTCATGGAAGTATTGCCGCCAGTCTCGTTCGTTCCCTCGGTTGGAGTGCCGCCGAATGGTTTCAATGGGAAGCAGGCCCTGATCAGATCACGGACCAGCTAAAAGGCATGCTGGCGTTCGCCGAATCGGGCGGCGATCCGTCGGGATGGCGATATTCCGCGGATTTATATCGATTTCTTACGCTGCTTCGCACCGACGCCCGCACGGACAAGCGGCCATCCATCTCAAAGCGGCTGGACCGGGTTCAAGGTCTGCTGAACTGGCTTGAACACGAATTCGCCAACCCGGAAATCGGATTGGCGGAGATGGCTTCGCGGCTCGGCATCGGTGAACGGCAGTTGAACGAAAGATTTCGTGATTTGTTTGGAATGACGGCATATGCTTACTTGATTCAGCTGAGGCTCCGCAAGGCGAAGGAATGGCTCCCTTACCGGCCCGATTGGACCGTACGCCGCATCGGAGAAGCGGTCGGTTTCCGTGACGCGAGTCACTTCGTGGCTACGTTCAGGCAGAAGGAAGGCATGACACCAGAGACTTACCGAAAACTGTACGGTCCAGGGTCCCTTCCAGAACGCTGACTGGACGACAAGTCGCAGGCGGATCGGAGAAAAATACCTTCTCAATTACAGATTGCCATATCTAGTTGGAAGTCCGCTCCTGCCGGCGGTACCACGGAAGCCTGGACAGCGGAGCCTCGACTTCTATTTCACATGGCCCGGTCACGCGTGTCCCGTCATCCCCGTACCAAGTTCCTGGAGGAAACACGACGGTTCTGGTCGTCGCCCCTTTCTGCAATACCGGAGCGGCCAGGACATCATCGCCAAGCATAAATTGATCGGTCACTTGCTCGAAGCCCCCTTCCGGGAACACGTAAGCCATATGACGCATGATTGGCTCACCCGTTTTGGCGGCGTGACGGGCTAACGCGGCGATTTCAGCGCCCATCCGGCAGTGCAGCCGCGCGGCTTCAATACATAAGTTCAAATGCGCTTCATCCAGCACCCGCCATGGTGCAGTAGAAAATTGCATCATTGGAAACAAAGCGGAGCACTGCGCGTAACGGACAAAAAGCTCCGCATCCACCTTGAAATCCGGGCGAATTAAATCCCCGTATTGGCCGCCACCGACCATATCGGGACAGTTGAAAGCATACCCGACCAGTCCTTGAGCAAGACCATTGGGAATCAGGCTGCCTAATCCGTCCTTGCCCCAGCTGTGGTTCTTATCGCTCAAGCGCTGAACAAGCGGCTGACCGGCCAGCTTCCAGCATGCCCGGTATTCGTTAAAGGCATATCGGAGTCCGAGACGCGCCCAAGCTTCTGACTGCTCATTCGGCGTCGCCGGCCGAAAGCTGATATCCTCGAGATTGTAATACTGAGGATCTCCTGCATCCAGCTTAAATCCATCGATTCCGTACGTTTCAACCAATTGGTCCAGCTCGCCCGCAAACCAGCTAACCGCCTCCGCATTCGTCCCGTCGAGAACGGCGCTGAATCCGTTCCACCATTCACGTACAACCGGCTTCCCATCCGCATTTTTCAGCAAATATCCTCGTTCCTTCAAGTCCCGGTACACCTCGCCGTCCGGACTGAAAAATGGACATACCCACAGGAGCACGTGGAACCCAAGCTCATGAAGCCGGTTCACCATCGCCTTGGGATCGGGAAAGCGTCCCGCATGAAACTTGAACGTCCCGTAGTCTTCATGCCAATTGTCGTCAATCATGAGGATGCCTGGCGGCAAACCATGGGACAAAATGGCTTCAGCGTAGGCGATCACCTTGTCCTGCGTTGGATGATAGCTCATCTCCATCCAGGTATTGTATTGAGGCACGGTAAAAAACTGCAAATCCGGGGAACTGCCTGTGGGAGGAAAATACTTCTGTGAGGCAAAGCGGTAAGCATCACGAAGGGTACTCCCGCCTTCCTCAACTTTCATTATTGCTTTCTTGCCTTCAATGACGAGTTCTCGTCCATCAAAAGAAAATCGGTACGGTTCCTCCGACCAAACAAGTCTCCCCTTATTGGAGAGCAGCAGCGGCGCTGCTTGGTTATAGGCTGCATCCCCGAATAGATCGCGCGAATAGTTTTGGCTGCCGAACGGCATGAATGTTCCGTCTTGGACGGCTCCACCCCACCAATACTCATCTTCCTTTAGATCTATCCTCAGCGTCTCGGTATACATAGTTTCCTCCATATCTTCACCCACTTTGTTCTTTATACCTCGATCTTATGCGTGATCAATGACGAAGACAATCTTAAAGTATTGCGCTATACTATAACAAAATTGACTTCATTGGTCGTGGAGGTCACTACATGGTATCACCTTCATCCTATGCTTTTCGCAGCGACGATAAATCAATATTGACTTTAGACTCCATCGGTTGGCAGATCATCGACAGCTCTGAGTACAGCTTTGCAGGCGAAGAACGTCCGGATTGCGGGCATGTGATTTTTCAATATACGCTTAGCGGTCAAGGCATCTTGGAATATGATCAACAGCGCTTCACTTTGCACCGGGGGACTGGATTTCTGGTCAAAGTTCCAAGCAGACACCGATACTATTACGCGGATAACGGGACGCCTTGGGAGATCCTTTGGCTTAACTTAAGGGGGGAAGAAGCAAATCGGATTTGGGATCTTATTATTGGGCAAGAGGGGCCTGTCATTTACAAAGATGCTGGCTCTCCCTTAATTCTAGGTCTGTGGAAGCTTTTAAGCATGATAGCCGAGGAGAACGTCATTGATAAATACCAATTGTCCAGTAGTGTCTATGAGTGGATGCTTACTTTAGTCAAGACAAGCAGAGAATCTAACAAGGACATCAACGAGAACTCGAACTCCATCATCCTAAAGGCCAAGCGGTTCATGAAGGAGCATTATGCTTCTCCAGTAACGTTAGACATGCTCTCCGAACACTGCGAAATGAACAAGCATCACTTATGCAGGCTGTTTCAGAAATCGGAGCAATCCTCACCCCTTTCTTATTTACGAGACCGAAGGGTTGAAGCTGCAGTCACCTTACTTCGAACCACCGACATGCCGATCCAAGATCTTGGCAAACAATGCGGCTTCGAAAGCCCCAGCTACTTCGGCAAGGTGTTTCGTGAATATATGTCCATGACACCAAAGGAATATCGAATGAAAAAGCTCGAGTTTCCATATGATGCGATCTATTACCATGAATAGCAAGTAAAAAAGTAATGAGAGCTGGTTTAAGGCTCTCTTTTTTATGTGGATTACTACATTTATTATTGATCCATTTTTTGTGAGAAGGGTAAAAAGCTACTTTTACAGAAAAAAATTACGGTTTCACAAAACGAACCTCCCCTCTCTCGATGGTCTGCCTAAAAGTAACTCCATGCTGGATGAACTAGCCGCTTCCTGACGGTGATGTATTGAACCGGTAAAAAAACATAATAACCAATCATAATATTCCTTGACAGGAATATTCCCTTTAAGGTATATTTAAATCAACAAAACGACATCATGATGAAGGAGATGAGATTTTAAAAAGAGCCATCCCGTAATGAGGTGAAGCACACATGCCAAGGCAGAATCCGGTTATGGATATGACAACGCTGAGCGCTTTGGCCGAACCGAATCGTATGAGTATCGTTGAACTTTTGCGCGATGGTCCTCTGACTGTTGGTGAAATCGCCGACCGTTTGGGTCTTCGCCAGCCCCAAGCCTCGAAGCATTTAAAGGTGCTTAGCGACAACGGGATTGTAGAAGTAAAGGCCGAAGCCAATCGCCGAATCTACAAGCTGCGGCCCAAGCCCTTCCTGACGTTGGTGTCTTGGGTGGACTCCTTCCGGAACGTCATGGAAGGCAGATTCGATAATCTGGAAGAATACTTGCGTGAACTGCAAAACAAGGAAAAATGAGAATTGCAATTAAATGGGTTGAGGAGGAATTATAAAATGTCAAACAATGCAATCGTTTCGAAAGTAGAAAACGACCGGGTGTTGGTACTGGAACGTGTATTCGAGGCACCGCGCGATCTCGTGTTCCAAATGTTTAAGGAGGCTGAACATCTCAAGCATTGGTGGGGGCCAAAAGGATGGGAAATTCCAGTTTGCAACGTCGATTTCCGGCCGGGTGGCGTTTGGCACTACTGCATGAAATGCGTCGATCGGAATCAAGGCGAATTTTACGGTATGGAATCCTGGGGTAAAGGCGTCTACAAGGAAATAGCCGAGCCGGAGAAAATCATCTACACCGATTACTTCTCAGATGCCGAAGGCAATGTAAATGACACGCTGCCATCGACCGAAATCACGTTGGAATTCATCGATTTAGGAGGCAAGACGAAGCTGGTCAACCGTGCGGTGTATGCTTCCGCAGAGGCGCTCAAAACGGTTATGGACATGGGCATGCTGCAAGGCATCAGCGAAACTTGGGATCGTCTGGAGGCTCGTCTGAGCGAGATCAAGTAAGGAAATACAGATCCAGCCGCCTGGCTTTAGAGCCGGCGGCTATTTGATTTTGTATTTGCAGAATATCACCAGTCAAGGTTCAACTTCAAACGGAGCGATCATTTCTGTATTCCAATGCTTTCAGTTCTGATCCTGTCCTGACTAAGCTTTGGCTTCTATTTCACTTCACTAACGATACAAGGCCCAATAGAATCCCGCTCCACCAGCTTTACGGGAATGGTCACCTTTTCCTGCAGATAATGACTCGACTCCAGCATATTCACGATGATTTCTGCGGCTCTTCTACCGATCTCGTACAAATCTTGTGCTACAGAGGCCAAGGGGATGCCCATCCATTCCAGAAAATCGCTATTGTCAAAACCGATGATCGACATTTGTTCAGGGACCTTGATGTCCATTTCCGCGCATATTTTCAAAAAGTCGCTGGCCAGCAGGTCATTCTCCACCTGAATAGCGGTAACCCCCTTCGCTAACAGCTGCGTTAATAAATTTCGATAATGCTCGCGCGGAATGCTGTGAATAGGGCCAACAAAAAATTCATTGATGACGATATCATTATCCAAAGGCAGTCCATGATCCTTCAGCGCCTGGCAGTAACCGAAGAAACGCTGCAGGACGGAGCTGGTGGTTTCCATGTCGACAAAAGAAACGAAGGATATCCGTTTGTGTCCAAGACGAATAAGTCGTTCTGCGGCGACATATCCCCCATTGAAATTATCGGCAACAACGCTGCTGACAGGCAGGCTGTCATAATGCTTATCGATCGTCACCACAGGATACTCGTTCATATATAGCGTATACAAAACTTGCAGATTGCATTTTTGATTCGGATAAAGGATGATCCCCTTAATCCCTCTTTGCGGAAGTGTGTTGAGTAATTCCCACTCTTTTTGCGCGCTGTAATTGGTGTTATGAATACTGAGAAAGTAGCCTTTCGCATTCAAATAATCCGAAGCTCCCTGAATGTATCCGAAGATCTGGCCACCCTCTTCAAAAGGAAATATCATCGAAATCATGGAATTCGGGGCGCCGGGCAGATTATCTTGTCGCGCATCCTCCACGTTTCTTAGTTTGACGTAGCTTCCGCTTCCCCGTTTACGGTATATATACCCCTCACGTTCAAGCTCGCTGAGCGCACGTTTCGAAGTAATCCGGCTGACACCAAACTGCTCAGCAAGCTCCACTTCCGTAGGCAGCTGCTGCTCGGGTAAATATTCGCTGCTTTCAATTTTTTCCTTCAGATACTGATAAAGCTTCGTGTATAGCGGTTTATTGCTGTTTTCCATGCCAACCTCACATCGAACAAGATTTGATGAACTCACAAGGGGTCCTTGATAAGCGCATGCATTATCCTCATTATATTATCGTTTAGTAGACAGTACAAAGTTCAGGACAGTTCAGCGCATAGCTCCAATTACACCGAGTCAGCCTACCAGCCCAGTACGTTCTACACTTTCCACGAAGTGACGCTGAACAAACAGATAGAGAATAATCAGAGGTCCCATAGCCAGCAGTACTCCGGTACTCAGCAAAATCCCTTGATAAATGGGGTCCGGCTCGCTCAATCCCATGCCCATATCCATTAGGGCCGTGGACAGTACTTTGATTTTTTTCAGGAACAAGCTGACGTAATAGCTGTCATTCCATTGCCACACGAAAGAAAACAGCATCACGGTAACAAAGGCTGGAACCGCATTGGGAATCATGATCTTGAAAAACGTTTTAAATATGCCTGCCCCATCCACAAAAGCCGCTTCTTCAATTTCTTTGGGAATGCCACGGAAAAACTGTCTCAAAATATAAATATACAGTCCGTTTTTAAGTCCCATCGCCGTCATGGAAGAGATCATGAACGGCCAAAAGGTATCAATGAGATTAAAACTGGATTTCTTCGAAAACAAGCCTACGAGTCCAAATAAATCAAAATAACGGTAGGTTAGATACAGCGGGATCATGATCGTCTGCGGTGGAACGATAATCGTAAAGATGACGATGGCGAACAAGAGCCCGCTGCCCCTGAACTTGAGCCGTGCAAACGCGTAAGCGGCAAGCGAGCAGGATACCAGCTGAATGACGGTTGTGCTTGCGGAAATAAATACGGTATTTCGCAGCGCTTCGAAATAATCGGTCGTTTGGATCGCAATCCATAAATTATCGAACGTAAAATGACGGGGGATCCAAAGCACCGTTGGATCATAAACATCCGCTTTACTGCGGAAAGCGACGGAGAGCCGAAGAAATAACGGAAACAAAATAATGAAGCAAAAGCCAATGACCAATACGGTCCGGATGATCCTCCAGAGCCAGCTTTTCCCCTTCTCAACCGGATTGACCCTGTCCACCCATCGGCTTGCGATCACAGATAGGGATTGCATGGTGTACGCCTCCTTTTCTAACTTCCCTTAGTCGTAATAAAACACTTTCCGTGAGACGATACCGACGGAAATAGCCAGGAATGCAGCCACTGCGGCAAAATAGACCCAGGACATGGCGGCACTCAGCCCGAAGTCGATGGTCTGGAACGCCGTTTGCGAAATCAACGTATTCAGCTCGTTACGGCTGAACGAATCAATAATCGAATACACGAGATTGGTCAGAATGAGCGGCGTGACCATCGGGAACGTTATTTTCCAGAACGTTTCGTAACCGGTAGCCCCCTCGATTTTGGAAGCCTCGTACAAAGATGGCGATATCGACTGTAGCCCGGCCAAAAAGATTAAAATCTGCACGCCGGAAGAACTGATAATTTCATAGATCCGATCAACAGCACCAGTAATGTAGGAAACGAAAATCGGGGACAGACCGGATTCAATCATCATTTTCTTAAGTTCGATGCTTTGCAAGAGTCCGGATCCGTCTTCGCCTCCCCCGCCTCCGGCCGTGATGGCTCCTCCGCCGACAATGCTGCTCACATCCATATTGGCGACTGCGCTTGAAGCCAGAATGACCGGGAGAAAGAAAATGGCCCTGGCGATCGCCCGCCCCTTAAACTTCTGGTTCAGGAGGACGGCGACGAACAAGCTGAAAATAATAATGATCGGTACATTCACGATCATGTTGATAAATGATTCAACCAGTTTGCGAGGAAACTCCGCATTGGTCGTAAACAAGCTCGTGTAATTGACAAAACCTTTGGAATCGACAGCAAATCCGCCTTCCACCAGGTTGATCGAGCTTAAGCTATAACGAAAGGATTGAATAAGCGGGAAAATAAACAATAATAGTAACCCGATCATAAGCGGCGTCGCGAAAAGAACGCCGGTCCATGCCTTTTTTTGTTCCAGAGTCAGTTGTTTTTTGAACATCTTACTCACCGCCTATCCGGTAGCTTTGCGCTGCGATACGTAAACCGTCCACATCTACCGCAGTCTTGTTGTAATTGACATAGATGGTTACCCCGTTCTCAAAATCCGTTCGTACCACTTGGTCGGCGAGCTTCCGGTGGCCGATGATCAGCTGGCCGCGAACTTTGGCAAGGATCGGATCGGCTTCCTTGTACAGCGCAACCGCTTCGCTCAGCCAATCTTCGTAATACAGTGCATTCAGATCATCATAGGGCGTCTCCTTAACGGCGGAAGGTTTGCTGTAAAACCATTCGTAATATATATCCGAGCCCGTCTCGAGCGCCTTCAGCATCGAGTTTCGCGGATCCCGTTGTTCATCCATATTGAATGGGGATCCCGCAATATCAAAATAGCCGTGAAGGGCGATTTGATAGAAAGGCACGACTTCGTCGGTAATATTCATCCGGCTGCTCTCCGTCGGGGCACCGACGATGATCGAGGCAGCAGGCAGGGCGTAGGCATTACCGCCGTTTACCATAAGGGATGAAACATTTTTCTTTAGCTTGCTTGTTTCCTGTACGCTCCGCTCGCGTGCATCCTGACGGTTAACCGGATGGTCTTGGTTAAAGTCGGAATTGACTTCACTTGCCAAATCTCTGAGCGAAAGGCCCGTTATTCCGAATTTTTTGTAATCTTTGATAAATCCGTCGACAACGCCGGGAAGTTTCGCAGGTGCCAGAACATAATGAGAGAATGATGACGTATCTTTCACATACATGACAGGATCATAGTCGTAAATTTTGGCCTTGCTCCGATCCAAAAATAGGGCACTGTTCCTGGATCCCGAGTATTTCTCAAGGAACGCTGCATCCGGGTAAAAGCCGATACCGTTCTGCTGCGTGTAATCAATCAATTCCCGGAACTTTCGTTTCCCGCCCAAAGCGCTTTCCAGGCTGATGCTGGATGGAGATCGATGCCGGATGCCGTTGTTAAACCAGCCGACATAGCGCAGGGCTAAGCTGTCCACGCCTTGATCTTTCAGCATTTTCAAGAGCTTCACGGCCTCACTGTAACTCGTTAACGATTCCGTCTTTTCATAAGGAATGCCCAAAAAGGATGCTTGTTTCTGGAAAGCGCCCGCAAGCTCCAGCACAAAAGGGGTGTGGTCCGTCTGCGCAATCTTTTTGAGCTTGTATTTACCGGCCAAATCATCCCGATAACGAGCCGCCATTCCGGTATAATCCGCGTTTGCTCCGGTCAGGAAAGCATAGCGTATTTGAATATCCCCCTGGTACGCTTTCGTTTGGAACATCGGAACCGAGCTCGTTTTCGTTCCTGAAGTGAGCGTGTAGAAATCCATAGCTACGATGTTAAACATACTGCTTATGTTGTTGTAAGAAACGAACCTGCCGCTGATGTCCGCTGAAATCTCCGCGAGTGCGTCCCCGCTTTCGATGATGCCGACAAAAGCGTGATCATTCTGCTTCATGCCGAATACAGGAAGCCGCGTCGGCTGATTGGTCTGAATTTTTTCTTTGACGTCAAACGTTCCGTCTTCCCCATAAACAGGAAGCTGGTATGGCTCAGCATTCAGCTTGTTATTGTTCAGCCTGATTAAAGCGCCGGATCCATCCGGAACAAACATGTACCCTGACTTGCTGCCGTCAGCCGCTCCAAAATATTTCAAAATTTGAAGGGACTTAAGCGGATACGTCTTAGGGTACGTAACTTCGCTGGTCTTGACGGTAACTCCCAAATGATCTCCCTCGAGCTTGTATTCCACCGGAATGGTAAACAGCGGCTGCTCGGGACCTTCTTGTTCGCTTACGCCATTGGCCTTATTGTCTTCCAACGCATCTTCTTTCGTATATCCGACAGATGCCAGTGTCTTGGCCAGCTCCTCCGCTACGTAATCCTGCAGCTGCCTGACCTCGTATATTTGTTTCTCCTCATTGAATTTGAATTTATAGGCCACATTGGTTCGGGTCTGCTCGTCCTTAAGCTTACCGAGAATAAGCTCCTCGAACCGTTCCTTACTAATCGCCTGCGGGATCGCCTCCGCCGATTTGTGTATCGTTCCGATCTGGTAAACGACCTTAACGCCCTTCTCCAAATCCTGAATCTCGAACTGCTTCTTGCTGACGCTGTCGTCAAAACTGTTGAGTTGGTTGATCTGTCCCTTATCGTTGTAATACGTAAGCTGAACCTGCGACGACATTTCGGATTTATACAGCGGCGATGCGATAGGATCGTTCCCGCGGCCTATCGGATTGGAGAACCATACGTATCCATCCTGCTTATTTTTGACGGCTATTTCCGTTGTCTCCTGATTCATGTACAGTTCGAGTTCGTTATTTTCGGCATACCGCTTCATTGCTGACAAAGCCGTTAATTCTTCTGGTGTATTTACCGTCGTCTTTTCATCCCTTGCGGAAACGCGGAGGGACGACAGCAAGCTGGACGATTGCTGTAGTACAGCAGTTCCCCCATTTCCTGCCGGAGCAGGGCTTACAGCAGCTTCAACAGGGTGCAGATGTCCGCTGCTGCTAAAAACTGCAGTACCGCCGATGGCCAAGGCAATGACAATCCCGATGGTAAACTTCCTTGCAGCTGGCACAGCGCTTCCCTCCTTTAGAACCTGAACGAAATTTCTTGATATAAGGACATCACGAAACTGTACATTTGCTGGATCATGCTAAAGAACAGCACGCCGAGGAAAAGAATGATCCCAATGACGACAAGTGTGAGCAGCATAGTCACGACCGTCTTCCCGGCCGAATATTGATGAACCGTCATGGTTCCGATAAACAGCAGCCATACGAACCAAATGTAGGCGATCGTATCCAGCAAGTAATAGAACGCGCTTTCGCTTTCCGTAATCACGCTGCTGTAGAGAGTTTGCGGTATGTAAATGATCAGTAAGGGCATGAGTGCATATCCGGTGGCCATGATGATTTCTTTAAATTTCCCTTCACCGTCCATCAAGGTGGTCAGCGACCAGTTTGCCACACACCAAAGCACAAATGGCAGCACGATAAACTTAAATTCATTAATGCTGTTCAGTTCAGCCGGATTGTTATAGTTAACGACAAATCCGCTGTACTGCCGTTTGATAATCGTGACAAGCACGACGAGGAGCAGGATGATGGCGGCAATCGAGACGCGGCCTTTCCTCTCGAATTTCATTTCCCAAAAACCGTTAAACGGATGGACCATCGTGTAAAAAGGGTTTTTGATCACGCCGATTTCCTCGTAGTGGCTGCCGGCGATATTTCGCCTGCCAAGCTTGATCGCTGCATAGATGAGCAGGATAGCGGCCAAGATGCCAAAAACGATCGTCCCGAAATGGTCGGTTACCACATCTTTACGGTATCTTTTAAACGCTTCGGAATAGTTCCCCCTGTCGCTTCCAAGCTTGAAATAATGCATAGCTTCGCGGTTATCGCCCTGCTTCAGCAGCGATTTGCCGATCCCGATATAAGCGACATCGAAATTGGAGTTCAGCTTCAGCACGCTTTGCCACGCTTCCGTCGACCGATCCGCTTGCCCGTTATAGAGCGCCGTTACGGCTTCGCGAATCAGGCTGCCGTAAGTTGTAGGCTCAAACACGGCTATCCGGTTGTTATCCTTGTCCAGGACCAGCATCTGGTCTTCAAACATTGCGATGGCCGATGGGGTACGAAACGTATCCTGCCGGCTTCCCAGTCCGCCGAACATATACAATAGATTGCCGTCTTTGTCATAGGTGAAAATCCGTCCGCGTTTCGAGTCGAGCGCGCTGTACATGCCGCCGACATCTGCTGCCACGTCGATGAAGATAGAGCTGCCGGGTGCGCTGCCTACCTTCAGCGTATGAATATCCCCTTGGGGCGGAAAGTACCCCTTATCCCTTAAAATATCTTCTCCGGAAGGGTTCAGCCTTTTGATCGGACGGTCCGAATTTTCCTCTGACGTCGTGGTATACAGAAATCCTTCTTCGTCGGGGCTTATATTGTTAAATTCAATCGGAATGAACTGCTGCATCTGATCGCGCTGCTTTTTGGTCGATATCCGCTTCCAGAAAAGGTCGATGGGATTGAACCTGACCTTGTTCGAACCGACGAAACCGTTAAAGGCGCCGTCAGGATCAAATTCCATGATTCCTTCATAGGAACCCCGGCTGACGACATAAATTCGTTTCGCTTGATCGACAGCTACTTTGACAGGCGCATATTGAAAGCCTTGGCGGATCAGCGAGGACTTAGGTTCGCCGATCACGCGTATGAATTCGCCTTTGGCATTAAACTCTACGAGCCTGCGGTTTTGCGTATCAGCCACAAAGATATTCCCGTCCGCATCGGCAATCACGCCTGAAGGCTGATTAAACGTATCCTTTTTCCCATCGTGCTCAAATTCGTCAATCATGAGCTCCGTCTGAAACTCCCGGTTAAGCACAACAATCCGGTTATTGCCGGTATCCGCGATATAAATGCCGCCTTGCTTGGATACATACAAGTCCTCCGGCGAATGGAATGCCCCTGCCTGAGCATCGTTCCCATACACAACTCTCTCCAACGAATATGGAGGAGGCGCCGGAACCGCTTTACCCGTGAAATCGTATGTATATCCGTCAGCGCCCGATGCGGCGGCAGGAATGGCGAAGCCGATCGAGATGACCAGTACCAACAGTGTAAGAATCGTTCTTTTGACAATCAATTGGCTCCCCCCTGTCACTCTTTCAAACCCGATGTTGACATCGTCTGAATCACGTTGCTTTGCGTGATGATAAACACGGTGATCGGTACGACCATCATCATGAGGCCAACTGCAGCGACGGGGCCTGTTCTCACGATTCCCCCGCTGGCAATTTGCGCAAATACGGCATCCACGGTTCGAAGCTGCTCACTGTAGATATAAATATGGCTGGTTGCCGTTCCGTTCCATAGGCTTTGAATCGAGAAAATAATCAGAGTCAACCACGCCGGCTTGACGATCGGCATCACGATTCTCCAGAATATCCGGTATTCGCTCGCACCGTCGATCTTTCCGGCTTCGATTAATGCATCCGGTATTTGCTCCATGAACTGCTTCATTAGATAGAGCCCGAGCGTCGAGCCGAACGTGGGGAGAAGAACCGCCCAATACGTATTGATCAGGCCGAGCCAGGACATCGTCATATAATTCGGCACCTGGGTTACGTATGCCGTAAACATCAGGGACAAGACGACAATATGGAACAAAAACCGGTGCCCCGGAAATTTCAGCTTTGCCAGCGGGTAGGCGGCTGCAGAAGCAATGATCACATGGCCGAACGTTCCAACCGCTGCAATAAAAAACGTGTTAAACACATAACGAGAGAACGGAACCCATGAATCGGCTAAAATACCGCTGAGATCCGTAAAGTTTTTCAATGTCGGATTCCGAAAGAAGAACCGGGGCGGAAACGCAAAGATTTCATCAATCGGCATAAATGCCCTGTTGATCGTATAAATTAGCGGGATTGCCATAAAAGCAGCAACGAGACCGATCATCAAGAACAAAACGATATCGACGGCCCATGAGCGGTTTATCCGTTTTTTAATGACCTTGTTCATGATCATGTCAGCTATTCACCCACTTTTCGAAGAAGCTTTTGCGTGATCATATTTGCTCCGAGCATGATCGCGAACAGAACGGTAGCTATCGCGGAAGCATAGCCCATTTCAAAACGGACCGAGCCGTAATCGATCAGATGGGTTACAATCGTATGCCCCGCGTAATCCACGCTCGGGAAGCCCAGAAGATTAATGGAAATCTCCGCAACCGCAAATGCCGAGGTGATCTGGATGACTGCGCCGAACATCAACTGCGGCCGCATGGCCGGCAGTGTAATAAACCAAAGTTCCTGCCACCGGTTTCGAACGCCGTCGATTGACCCTGCCTCATACAGCGTCCGGTCCACATTTTGCAGCCCTGCAATAAATGACAGGAACGCCGTTCCCAGACTCAGCCACAGCTGAACAATCATGAGAATCCCCAGCATGTAGTTCGTATCCTGAAGCCACTGAATCGGTTCGAGAATGAACCCCCATTTCATCAGAAACGCATTCATAAATCCGTAGGTATCGCTGGAAAATAGCGTTTGCCAGATGAGATAGGTGTTGCCTGCAATCGAAGGCGCGTACAAAATCAGCGTTAATAGCGCCCTAAGCTTCGGGGGAAGCTCATTGATCAGCCATGCGAAAAAGAAACAGGCTGCATAGCTGACGGGTCCTGTAATGAATGCAAACAGGAATGTATTTTTGAGGGCAATCAAAAATACATCGTCCTGCACGAACAGCTTGGCGTAATTCTGCCACCCTACCCAGCTTGGCGGCTCCAGCATATTAAAACTGGAAAAGCTGAGAACGAAGGACATGATTACGGGAAGAACCGTAAACGTAACGAAGATGAGAAAAAATGGCGCCAAAAGCACATAGGCATGCTTATGTTTTTTTATTTCCGACGCCAAGTTCACCAGTTTGCCGCGTAAGACTATGATGGGAATCACCTCAGTTCTCGTACGGAAGCTTGAACTCTTTCCGTTTGCTCGTAATTTCTTCATTGATGTACCGTGTGTAATACTCTATCGTTTCGCGCGGATCCTCACCCTGAACGACCACGGCCCGGAACGCATTATCCAAGTTGCGCCCCGTCAAATACCCGCCGGGGACTTCGGGAATGCCTTGTACCCATTGCATCTGCCCTGCCAGCTTCTGAAAATCTTTCGTCTGCCACGGAAGTTGGGCCAAAGCGTCCATGTTTGCCGTAGGGTAGCGTGCAGATGACCCCAGGCGGACTTCCATTTCCCTGCCGTAGGTAGCCTGTGTATCTTGGCTCGTCCACCATTTCATGAATTCCCAGGCGGCATCCTTATCCTTCGTATGTTGGAACATGACCGTTCCTACACCGCTGCCACCCACTTCGCGGCGAATCGTTCCATCCTGCATCTTCACGCCCGGAACCGAAGTGAAACTCCACAAGCCCTTAATTTCCGGCGCAAATACGCTCAGCTTGTTGAACATCGTATAATCGATGATGCCGATGGGCATCTCGCCGGTCCGAAACCGGTTGGAGAAGTCAAGCTGTATCGGCAGCTTATAGTTGACGTACAGGTCCGTCCATCTCTTGAATTCCCGGATTGCCGTCTCGGTGTCCAAAGCGCTTGCCTTGCCGCCGTCCTTGTAGAGCTGTCCGTCATGCTGGTACAGGAACATCGTATACGCCCGGCTAATATCGGAAGTCGTCGAATCGTTGCCATTCGTATCCAGCGACTTTTGCGGAAGACCAAATTCCAGATTATGCTTCTGCAGTGCCGGAATCATCTCGAATACCTCATCCCACGTCTGCGGAACTTTAAGCTTCAACTCGTCCTCAATGATATCTTTGCGGTAGAACAGAACCGGAAACGTCTGTGTTTCGGGAAGGGCATAGTAGCCATCATTATATTCATATGGAACCATGGCGCTCTCATTAAAGCGCTGCACGACTTGGCTGAAGTCCGGGAAGACGCTCAAATCCTGCAGTGCGCCCCTGCTTGCGTAGTTGACCGGCAGCGTGCCGTCCACCTGCAGGGCAACATCCGGACCCTCACCCGTCAGCGTGGAAGGGAGCAGAATATCCTGAGACACCAGCCGCAAATTGACTTTAATACCGGTCTGCGGTGTGAACTTATCGTTGATCAGCCGTTTGATGACCTGTGCTTGGTCACGGGCGGGCGTCATCCAGACCGTAATTTCCCGGGTTCCGGCCTTCTCACTGTCATAACTGTCATAGTTCTCATAAAAAGAAGCGGCGAATGAAGCTACGCCGGCTTCAAGCTTGCGCCAGCTGCCCGCTTCCGCTGCAGGGAGCTTCACGTCCGGGGATGATACGGTTAAAAAGTCAATGGCAAGCGGCTGTTCGTTCATGCCGAGCAGCCATGTACCCAGTCCGCCTACATTGCTCTTGAATTGATCGAGGCGGGATGGAACGGTATCCGGCCTGTCGGCCATATCCTGCAGCTGATAAGCAAGTGTGTTCAGCATGGCAGAGTTTTCGGTTCTTTTCCCTCCGGGGCCTTCGATGATACCGGCAATCTCGTACAACAGGCTGCTCTGTTTGCGAAATACTTCTACCATTTCCGGAATGCGCTGCTCGAGATTATAATCGCGGTAGGTATCGGGAACGGTTCCCGTAAAGCTGATGATCTGGCGGTACATCGCATTCAATTCCAAAATGCTTGATTGAACCTGCCGAATAATGGGTGCAAGATCGCCGAGCGTAGCCTCTAATTTCACCCGGTGCTTGCCTTTCGTAAGATAAAACATATACGGATGCTCATGATCTTTGCCCAGCACTTTCATCTGCCACGAACTGTCATAACCAAATCCGATCCGCTTCGCTTCTTTGAAAGGGATCTCGTCATCGATATAAAGGGTGCGGATCACCGACATGCCGTTCAGATAATTTTGCCGGCTCTTGATGGCAATCTGGTACAGCCCATCTTCAGGCACATCGACTTCCCATTCGATCCATTGTCCAGGTAACTTCCATGCCGCGCCACCGATCGCATTATTGCGAAGTTTAGTTACGCTGAACGGTTCAATGGCCGGATTGGACCGGTCGTTATAAGGAAGCAGGGTAGGTGAAGATTTGGCTGCAGCGGCTTCACCTTGAACCTTCACCATGACATCCTTGGCTGGTTTGTAACCTTTTTGCTCATGAAGATTCGCCAAGTCGTCATAGTCCATCGCTTCGGGTGGGTTCGTCAGCTTGATTTCATCTATCACCAGAGGCTCTTTGACCGAAGTTAAGGAAAGCACATGCTTTCCCTTGGAGAAATAAAAAAGGTACGGATCCTCGTAGTAACCCGTGGCGTCTTTTAGCAGCGATTCCTGCCACTGGGGAACTTCGACTTGAACAGGAGTGAGATCGTTTCCAGAACCGTCACGGTCAAACTCATTTTTTTCGTTTTTCCATACCCTTGAAAACACCAGGCTTTTCGACTCGGCAAAAGGATAACTGCCGTCGATCTTCAATTCCCTTTCAACATCCGAATCTTTGCCTTTCACGGTGAAATATCTTAACGCGATGTTGTAGAGGCCGTCCTGGTCGACTTGAAGCTCCCATTCAACGGTTCCGGAATCACCGGTTTGGATTACTTTTCCCGTTGTCCCTTCAAAGGGGTCCAGGACTGTAATGTTCATCCCCTGTACTTTGCTGTAATTTTCCGCCTTAACCATGACTTCTGTCTCCGGACGTTTGGCATCCTTATGTTTCGCCAGGTAACCGTCATAACTGCCTTCTTGATAGCTGGTCGCCGCGATATTTATCAGCCGGCTGCTGTCCAGAAGACGGTCCGCAGACACAGAAATGTCCGTGCGATCGCCAAGGAGCGATGCAGCAGCGTACACAACGACCGATAAAGCCGCAAGGATGATGACCACTTTCAAATAGGATCGCCGCATGAAACCCTCCTCCTCCTGAAAATACCCCTAAATTCTCACTTTCGTTTGGACAAACACTAAGCCGAATTTAGGGGTAACGTATCAAGAGTAATTGATGTTGACAGCGCTTATTTCGTTTCGCTCATCAGCTTGCTGATGCCAGCTTCAAACGGATTTTTGATTTTCTCAACGGCTGTAGCCGGAGCCACTTTACGTTCCGTAATGTCATTCACAGCGTCTTCAAACAGCTTTCCGGAATCCGGAACGGCATAATATCCACCCATGTAGCTAATGTTGTCATACATTTGCGTACGTGTATCGACCAACTCAGGGGTTGGATAGTTCGTTTGCCAGCTTTGCACGGAGAACTCCTTATCCTTCTGGCCAAGACTGATGTCGCTAAGAATATGAGCCGTCGCTTCGGCGTTTTTCGAATATTTAGAAATCATGTACATATTGCCGTAAGCCGTAAACGAAGTGTATTTATCCGCTTTGGGTCCCTTCGGGAAAAAGACGTAGCCGAGTTCTTTATCCTTCATGTTGTCTTTCAGTCCGCTGAACTCCCAGCTAAAGCCGGCATACATCACGCCTTTCCCGGCGACAAACTCCTTGCTGGCGTCCTCAGGAACCGGCTGCATGATGGACTTATCGACATTGTACAAATCCGAGAGGAACTGTAGTCCGGAGACAGCGTTTTCCTGGTCCATCGTAAATTTCATCTGACCATCGACGGTGTCAGCTACCGTTCCTTTGTTCGTGTAAATGAATTGCTTCGCGAGCATTTGCGTTTTTTCATAAGCGCCTGTCATGCCGTATACATCGGTTTTTCCATCTCCGTTTGTATCTTTCGTCGCTTTTTTCATCAGTTCACGGAATTTATCCCATGTCCATTCGCCGGATTGCTGCAAAGTATAGGGATCTTCCAGGCCCATCTGCTCGACCAGCGTTTTGTTATAAAAAATTCCGTAAGGAGAAGGCGGTGCGTCAATAAAACCGTATTGCTTACCGTTGTAGCTTCCTCCATCCTTCATCCAGGCAATATATTTATCATCACTCATATCCAACCATTGATCGATCGGAGTAATAAACCCTTTATTCACGAGCTGCGGGAACGCCCAAAACAATTCGAGTACGACGGCATCTGCAAAGGGTTCCCCGGCCAGCGATGTCGTTGTAAAGTTCTCAACATATTTGCCGTAATCACCGAATTTCACGTATTCAATTTTGCAGTTATATTTTTTCTCTGCTTCTTCAATCAGCTTGATAAGCTCCTCGGTTCCGGGAGTTCTGTCTTTCTCTGCTACCGTTCTTGGGTCCGCTCCATCCCACCACACGCCAAGCTTGACCGTTTGGCCTTTCAGATCATATGTAGGTTCAGGGGTTGGGGTTTCAGAAGCCGTCTCCGTTGTGGTTGACGGCTTGGCTTCCTCTTGCTTTACCTCTTGGCTGGAAGTGGTGCCGGGACTGTTGTTGGTGCTGCAGCCCACAACAAACACCCCAATAATCATTATAGTTATCAGCAATTTAAGCGCTTTCATTTTATTCCTCCGTCCAAAATGATTTGTGCTTGCATTGAATTTCTATAATGTTCTCATAGGGTTAGACTTAGGTGAGATGGATTGAAATATTCGGTGATGAAAGTTAAGACCATCTTTATAGAATGAACTAAAGAAATGAACGTTATAGGCCGTATTTGGGCCGTTATAGCAGGAAGTTCAATGCAAAACTTTAGTTCAATCTATCTAGGTGTGAGGGAAGGTTGAAAGTGAATAAAAGTTTCGTTACGTAGTTAGATCGAATACCATTTCAGCTGGTAAGTTATGAGGGTATAAATACGATGGAAAAATGGCAGATAAAAAACTGCCGATGTAGAACTAGATCGATGAACCTCCCTTCACTTAAAGTCATTCCTGCGCAAGCCGAACAAATGATCTTGCCAAATTCAATGGAATTCATTAAATATGATATACCTTTATTGGTGAAAAACAAAGATTATAACCAAAGTGCATATACCATATTCGGATTCCTTGAGTGAATTATAATTAAAATGCCTCATTTTGTAAATATTAGATATACCATATTTTTTAATTCATCAGTAAAAAACCAATAAAAATAGCTGTCGGGCACGAGCTCGACAGCCTGAACACATCATCATTCATCAGTAGAATTCATCCAGTCGTTTTTTCGCAACCCCCATCACACTTTGATTCGAAGCTCGCTGACCGACACGCGCCGCTGGCCGTCAGATCTCACTGGAGCGTTCTCAATCCGTGGCACTGTCTCGCCGGCTTCCGCCATGCGGCTAAGGAGACGGCCCCGGAGCTCATCGCTCACCTCGCGATAAGATGCCAAGCCTGCCAAATTGGTTAATTCATGCGGGTCGGCCTGCAAATCATATAAAAAGTCTTCGGTATAGCAATCTGCGGCGCCCCCATGAACCGCTTGCGGTTCCATCGCCCGTATGCTGTATTTCCAGCGTTGGGTGCGGATGGCGCGGCCCGTGTGAGATTCGCTGATTTGTACGAACACTTCCTGCGGCCACTCCTCCTTTTCTCCCTTAAGCAGTGAAAGGATGGAACGACCTTGCATATGTTCTGGAACCGGAATGCCTGCGGCATCGAGCAGCGTAGGAGGCAGATCGATTAAGCTCACCAGTTCACGAATCTGTCCCCCGGATTCAAAACAATGCCCCGCTAGCGCCGTCGGTACCCGGATGGAGCTCTCATGGCAGGAGCGCTTGTATTCGCCATTTCTCGTCTTAAAGTGGCAGCCGTGATCCGAAGTGAATAGAACGATCGTATTTTCGAGAAGATCCAGGCTCTTCAGTGTATCCATCAATCGGCCGAGCGCCTCATCCAGACGCTTGACCATTCCATAATAACCGCCTAGATGCTGGGCGGAAGAGCCGCCGAGCGCCGCTAAATCCGGCGGAGTCCACCGGCCGGCGTATCTTTCCTCATATCCGTCCGGCGCCGGGTAGTTATCCGCATGGTTTTGATGGTGAGGTTCCAAAAACGATAAAAACAGAAAGAATGGTTCCCGCTGATGCGCATCAATGTAACGGATGGCCGCGTCCGTCTGTGCATCGACCCTGTAACCCGGAAGCTTGACTTCCCGGTTGTCATTGTCGTACAACACCGTATCGTATGCATCGGAAGCGTATTCCAGAATGTTGGCTCCAAGCCAATATTCGTACCCCCCTCGTTCCTCCTGTGGAACCGGCTCCCGCGAAGCAAGATGCCACTTCCCGATATAACCGGTGATATAGCCGGCTTCCCGGAAATAATGAGCTAATGTTTTCTTCTGCTCCGGTAGAGGGATTCCGTTTGTGAAGCAGCCGGTTGAGGTGGCATATTCACCGGTCTGCAGGCAAGATCGGGCCGGTCCGCAAACCGGCTGGCACGTAAACGAATGATAGACATGGGTCCATCGGGAAGCGAGCCGATCAAAGTTCGGCGTCAGCCCCAGCGGGTTGCCATGGGCACCCGTCGTGTCAAAGCGCTGCTGATCCGTAAAAAATACGATCACATTCGGCTGTGTTGCCGTCATGAATAAACTCCTCCATTCCGATTAAAGCATAGAATACCCATCTTCATGATCAAACGAGCCACTGCAACCTACCATCGGCGGACGCGTCATTTGGATTCCGATTGCAATTGCTTGTATAACTCATTGGCCTGCTTTTCGATTTCACTCCCGCCTTGATCATAATATTTTTGAATAAACTCATCGTATTTTTCGACGGGCCAGATGCCTGTAATGATTTTGATCAAATACTCCTGGTACAGCTTTTGCTCCAGATCCGGGTAATCAATCTCGGCTTGGACGGTATTCCACATGGCATTTTTAATCAAATTCTGGTTTACGCTCTCAATAGCGTTTCTGACCGGTTCTGCAGCCCAGCGGCGGTCTATGATATATATCATCCGGATCGGATTGGAGTACCCCCTTTTGTACAGCTCGGAATAAGGCGTAATCTGCTTAATGGAGTTGGTGGCCTGGTCGTAGGTAAAATCCTTCCCTTCCACACCGTACAGTAGCAGGTTAAATCCACCACCCGCTTCGTCGTTCGCAATCCAGTCAAGGAACTGAAATAGCTTCGCAGGGTCTTGGGCTTTGGCAGATACTGCACGCAGTGGCGAAGAGCTTAAGCCGTTGACCTCAGGGTAGCCTTGCTTGCCTGACGGCCCTTTCGGGGCAGTCAGCATTTCGATTTTTGCATTCGGATTTGCTTTGAATATCGATTCTGCGACCGAGCTGCCGCTCTTATCCACGTAATACCCATCGCCAAACCATAATCCGATTTCCGAGTTGGTGATCTTTTCGTCCATTTGCTTGCTTTCCATGATCGGAAAATCTTTATCAATGAGGCCTTCTTTGTACCACTGCTGCAGAACAGCCAGCGCCTCCTTCATTTCAGGCAGGACCAGTCCCTTCTTGATCTGGCCGTCGACTTCGGTCCAGTACCCTGGAATAATGCCGAATGCACCAAATATCGCACCAAAATCAGTCGTTTTCGAAGCGCCTAATCCGGCGGTATCCTTCTTGCCATCTTTGTCGGGATCCTGCGAAACGAATGCCTTCAGCACATCATGAAGCTCATCCAGCGTGGTCGGCTGTTTCAGGCCAAGAGCGTCGAGCCAATCCTGGCGAACGTCAAGGCCTCCAACCGTTGGGAAATTAAAAGATTCGGGCCGGGTGCCGTTCGGAATGGCGTAAATTTTCCCGTCAAATGTTACCTGCTTCCAATATGGTTCCGGAATCGCCTTCATTAGATGAGGAGCACTTTTTAAATAATCGTCGATCGGCTGAACCAAGCCTTGTTCGACAAACCGCGAGAGCGTTTTGGAATCGATGTCAAAGTAATCGGGAAGCTCGCCCGATGTGGCCAGAAGATTCAGCTTGGTGTTGTAGTCGTCCCCGCTGGACAAGGACAGTTTATAGTCGAACCCCGTGATGCCGGCTTTTTCAAGTCCCTTTAAAATTTCCTGCCTGCCCTCTCCCCCGTCGGCCGGGTACTCGGGAGTCGAAGAATTCCGCAAAAATTGATAGGTAATGGTCTTCCCTTGGCCCGCCTTTGCATCAAGGGAACCCGATGGAGCAGCGCTTTCCCCTTTGCTGCAAGCCGTTATGGCGGAAGTCATCGTGATCGCGCAAACCATGATGGATAACCGTTTTTTTATGCTCATTGAATATTGCCCCCTTCAGTTTTTCGTTTCCATAGGTCATTAAGCTTTTACAGAACCGAGAAGAGCTCCCTTGATGAAATAACGCTGTAAAAACGGATATACAGCCAGGATCGGTATCAATGAGACGAAAATGGTGGCGGCAATGACCGATTCGCTTGAGGTCTCCGTCAATTGTCCAAGCTGCTGCGCTTCATTTTGCCCCATGATGATTTGCCGAAGCAGCACGGGGAGCGTCGTCAATTCCTTGTCGCTCATATAAATGAATGATTGGAAGAAGTTGTTCCATAGCCCTACCGCCATCCAAAGAGCGAGCGTAGCCAATACCGGCTTGCAAAGCGGTAAAATGATCGCAAAAAATACCCGGTACGGATTGGCTCCATCGATCATCGCTGACTCTTCCAGTTCTTCCGGCAAGGAGCGCATAAAGCTGATCATGATAATCACGTTAAAGGCCGAAATCAAATTCAGCGCGATGACGACCCAAATCGTATTGACCAAGTGCAACTCCCGCATGACCAAATAGGTCGGAATCAAACCACCGCTGAAAATCATCGTAAACAGAACTAACGACATAAACGCATTTTTCCAAGGAAGCGTCCGTTTCGTGAGGGGGTATGCCGTAGTAGACGTGAACAAAAGGCTTAGGAAGACGCCGACAACGGTAATAAAGATCGAGTTGCCATAAGCGTTCCAGATATAGTCGGTATGGAGGATCGTCTTATACGCACTGAACGTAAATTCGCGCGGCCACAAAAACAGCCCTCCGCGAATCGCCTCCTCCTTGGAACTAAGGGACAGCGAGATCTCCCTCCATAGCGGGTACAGCATGATGGCAGCCAGCAAGGCCAGAAATAGAATATTGACGGAGTCGAATAGGCGCGAAGAAAATGATTTATTCTTCATATTGGATTCACCTCACCAAATCCCATGGCCGGTCAGCCGTTTGGAAATCCGGTTTGTAATCAGCAGCATGACCAGTCCAATAACGGATTGAAACATTCCCGCTGCCGTAGCAAAGGAGAACCGCCCCATCGATATTCCAACGCGGTATACATACGTTTCGAGTACGTCCGCCACGCTGTAAACAAGCGGATTGTACAATACGAAAATTTGGTCGAAGCCAACATTCAGAATATGACCGGTGCGCAGAATAAGCAAAACCACGATGGTACCCGCGATGGAGGGAAGAGTAATGTGCCAAACCAGCTGAATACGATTCGCCCCATCGATTCGCCCGGCATCGTATAAATCAGGGCTGATTCCCGTGATTGCGGCTAGATAGATAATCGTCCCCCACCCGACTTCTTTCCACAAGTCCGATGCTACAAGGAGGCTGCGGAAGCTTCCGGGATCCATGAGCGGAGACGTGGATATGCCCAAAAATTCAAGTAATCCGCCGCCGGTTGAAAACAAAGAAAACAAAATCCCCCCCAAAATCACCCATGATACAAAGTGCGGAAAATATACGATCGTTTGTATAATTCGCTTGAAGCCGGAATGGAACACTTCGTTCAATAGCAAAGCCAAAATAATGGGTGCAGGAAAGTTGAAAACCAATTTGTACAAACTGATGATCAGCGTGTTCCTCAATGCCACCCAAAAGTCAGGAGAATCAAACAGAATACGAAACCACTTCAGACCGGTCCAGTCGCTGCCAAAGATTCCTTCCGATAGCTTGAAATCCTTGAATGCGATCGTGATGCCGAACATTGGCCAGTAGTTAAATAAGAGCAAGTAAATAATTCCGGGGGCCAACAGGATCAAATAATGTTTATGCTTTCTGACACGTTTGAACCAATTCGACAAGGCAGACGGTTTGCGTGCGGCCTTTGCGGCCGGGTTGACGGATAAGCCCAAATGCAGTTCCTCCTTTCAACGGATAATTTGATTGCGCTTACATCTTAACCGTCGCAGGTAGTGGAGGAACATCATCATTATTTGATATCGATGGCTGAAAACCCGCATCCTTCAAGATTCGTTCAAAAAATGCACATCCATTTCAAGAATGATCCATCGATCTTTTACGGTATTCGCCCGGCGTTGTGCCTTCGAACTTTTTGAATGAACGGATATAGGTATGAACATCGTTGTAACCGACTTGTTCGATGATTTGCTGCAGTGTTTTACGATGATCTTTGAGGAGAGTTTTACTGATATTCAAACGGTATTCCGTCAAATACTCCTGCGGCCGTTTACCGACCTCAGCTTTGAAAATGCGGCTCAAATAAGACGGACTAATCCCAAGCGAGGCAGCCACGTCAGAAATGGAAATGTTTTCGGCGTAATGATTCTCAATATACGTGATCGCCTGATGGACGATCGCCCCATACTCTTCATCTTTCCTGCGCAGGGTTTCCAAATACAAAATGACCTGATCCGTTTGGCTGACCAGTAATTGGCGCAGCTCGTCTCTGTTCTGGCAATGCTGCAGCTGAAGCAAGTCAACTTCGTTCATCAACGGCCCAATATCAAATCCTTCCTGAACCAGAGAACTGATGACATGACTCATTAATACAAGGATCGTTTGCAGCAGTTTGGGATAGGGGTAGACGCTATTTTCTAAATACCGGTCGAACATTTCAGTAATATAGCTTTCGGCCGCATCACGGTCCGTGGACAAAATAGCATTCATAATCAGTTTTTGATATGCAGCCGGATACTGGTAATGAACATTCTCCTCCATCGGCTTGGAAAAATAGATATCGGTTTCCATGAAAGCTTTATAGACAATCATTCGTTTCACTTGCTCGAAGCCTTCATGAAGCTGTTCCAAGGGGTAAACGGAACTGATACAGAAGGATACGGTGGCATCAATGCGATTTCGGGCGAGATTTTGTATGCTTCGGCAAACGTCTTCAAGCCTTGCCATCTGAAATGCATCCATTTCTTCATGTTCCAAATTGACAATAAATCCGATCTTTTGCCGATCCAATATGGTGCCGGCAGAAGGAATACCCACTCCGAGCGCATCCTCAGCCAGGCTGTACAAATATAACAGCTGGTTCGCGATTTTCCCTTGATGGTCCATCGATTCATCGATCATGACGAGCACGGCAAAGTAAGGATACACAAATTGAATTCCTGCTTCGCGAAACCTCACAGTGATATCGGAGGATTCCACGCGATGATCATGGAGCAGCTCATGAACCAATTGATAACGTACGATCGGCTCATTTTTGCGGATGACCGCCAATAGATCATGGATCGCGTAGTTCACAAACGCGTAAGGATCCCGGCTCTCGCCCGTGAATACAAAACCCTTAAGCCTTTCGGCTAAGCGTCTCCATGGCATGTACATCATCGATGCAAGGTAATACGATACCCCAACCCCCGCAGCCGCGACGATGAGAAGGATCATTGCCGCCTGTTTATAGGCATCCGTTACCTGTTTGTCATATGCTGCAAAAGGAGACAACTGGATGATGACAAATCCGCTGGACGGCAGCTTATATGCCGATACAAAAAAATCTGCGCCTCCTATTGTTCTCCTTTCCGATTGTACGGTCCCGGCCTGCAGTGAATCCGCTATTTTTTCGGCATCCAATCCTTGGATCGGCTCGGATATCATGCGTCCTTCCGGATCGAGTAAAACCATCGGCCCTACCTGATCTTTATGAAGGTTCATCCAGGTATTATAAAAGACGTCTTGCTGGACATTAAGCACCAGAATCCCCAGCGGAGTAGACTGAACTGGCGGAATGGACCGGGCGAATGTCAGTATGTTACGACCGTCCTCACTTGGTAAGGAACGCAAACCGATCCAGGAAGAGGACTTGTTCGTACTAACCGTATTCAGCCCCCGAAGAAAGGCGTTATCATAGAAATCAGCCTCGTCATAAATGCCTTCGTTCGTCGTCAGCACCTTCCTGTTTTGCAAAATATCAAGGTACAGCGAATGGAACAACGGATTAATCACCGTCCAGCTCCGCAACTGCTCCTTCGTCTGAGCATAATCGTAAGCCGATTGATCGAACGGATGCTTCAACAGATCCAGCACGCTCGGCGAGAGGGAAATTTGCAAAACCATTTGATTCATTTGATCCAAGAGAATGTCCAAGTTGCGCGAAGAGCGATCCAAATAAGTTCGGGAGGAGCTCTCCAACTGTCCGCGCGCGTCATGTTTGATGCGGTATACCTGAAACGAGAGCAATATCAACGTTGGAATTAAGATCGTAATAAGGAATAGGAGCAGATGTTTATGAAAAACGAATTTCACTTCTTTTCGTTTAAGGAACATTCTAATCGTTACCCCCATGATTTACGGAATGCTTCGATCATCTACTGTTCATATCATAGTTTGATTAAATATTAGATTTGAGGACCCAGTCCAACGTAAAAGCTTTAAAAGATATATCCATGTTATTCCAATCGTCATAATCGAACACCCGCTCATAGAGGATCCCGATCTCTCCGTTTGCCAGGATGGTTAGACAGGAATAGCCAAAAAAACCGTCGTCCAGCACCCTGCTGTAAGGCCAAGTCTTCCCTCCATCTTCGCTCAAGCGAACAGTTCCCTTGACTCTCGTCGTTTCATCGTTCGGATTGGAGAATAATACGCGAACTTTACCATCCCCTAGATCAGGATATAGAATGACGCTGGATTGACAGGTCGGATCCGTTAGAGCCCTATCAAAGTAAACTTCGCCCCATGTTTGTCCGCCATCCTGACTCGTAGCAACGGCCGTTCGCTGCATCCCCGAATGATTTCTCATAAAACACTTCAGTTCCCCTGAAGGTAACTCGATCACCTGGGATTCGGTTAAATTATGCTTATTGTCGGAAAGCGTTTTTGCAGACAGAACCATGCCTTCCAGTACCCTGCCGTCATTAGGTGACTCCCCACGCTGCCAAGTAACGCCGTGATCATCGCTATATATACATGCACATGACATTTGCCCATCTTTGTTAGAAAAATAGATAGGGAAAACCAAACGTCCCGCAAACTCCTCATGCGCCATTTGAACCCCACGCCCGGGTCCGGCACCAATAAAACGCATCCATTCTTCCTTCACCATCGGGTTCAAATCTCTTGGCGCAGACCACGTTAACCCGTCGTCCTCACTTTGAATGATTTGCAGAAACGAAGTCCTTGCTTCAAGCATGCTTTCGTTAGGATCAATCCCTTTTTTATAATAGATATTTCCTTGGGGTTGACCGTTTTTGAACAGATAGCCTTGTTCATCCACTTGATAATCGGTTACATTCCCCTCCACATCGAACACTAGCCCATCGTGCGCGAGCGCAAATCCTTTTCCGTCTCGGTCAAAAAGCTCTCTACGACCTTCCGAATCGAAACCGCTCCCCGGTTCGCTGCTCCATAATCCGATTCCCCCAGGAGTGTGACAATAAAGCATAAATATCGTTCCCGTTTGTTTATCTTGAAGCAATGAAGTATCGATCGCCGCGGCCCCATCAAGCCCTTCGCCTGGAAATGAAACCAGCTTCTGAACTGCTCCCCACGTCTTGCCATGATCGACGCTTCGTCTAATGGTCGTGTCGATTTGATTGGGATTATCGGTTTGATCCATGATTCTTGCATCGATTCCCGCAATAACCGTCCCCCTCACTGTCGTCATCAGAGATGGAATGCGATATGCTTTGGATCCAGCCAAGTTCGGATAATAAATAGCCTCGGAACGAATACATGACATTCTCACTCACTCCTTCGGTTGTTTGCATTCATTATAGGCGAGCGGAATCCATAATCGCTACTGGACTTATGTATTGATACACGTATATTTTTTAGACTTTAATCTGAAACGACAACCCAAACCAGACGTAAAACCCAGAGTATGAATCTTTAAAAATAGGTAGGAAACAGACCGAACGCAGGATGCCCGATTAGCGCATCAAGACGGGGAGTTTTTTACAAAATGGAGGGAAAATCATTTGTTCACCACAAACAAAGCATTGCGCTTTGGCATGCTTATCGTATTACTATTTTTAATTATTTTCTTAGGATCCAAGGTGAGTTTTGTATTTCGTCCGATCATTGCATTAATTCAGGTAGTAGCAATTCCACTGCTTCTCTCGGTATTTTTCTACTATTTGCTCAGGCCGCTGGTTAAGTTAATGGAAAAATATAAAGTAAACCGGACTATGGCTATTTTGATTATTTATGTCATTTTCGCCATTGCCATCGTTTGGTTTATTTTTAGCAAATGGCCTTTACTATACGGGCAGTTTATAAGCTTTCTTGATAATGTCCCAAGTCTCTTGAGTGCAGTGGGGGATCAAATCAATGAGCTTGAGAAGAACGAATTCCTCTCATCCTTATTTCCGGCAACTGAGAACAATGGACTCTCCTCGATCACCAATTACTTAAATAAAGGCTTTTCTTTCTTGTCGAATTATTTAGGCGGTTTGTTTTCTTTTGTATCTAATTTTACGATTATCCTTTTCACCTTCCCCATTCTCCTGTTTTTCATGCTAAAAGAAGGAGAGAGGTTTGGAAATTTACTTGTACGCGCAACGCCAACTCGTTATCAAAACGATTCCCGTGAGATTGTCACAGGAATTGACCACATGTTAAGCGGATTTATTGTCGGAAGAGTGATCGTCAATCTTTCGTTGGGCGTCTTAATGTATATCGGCTTCCTAATTATTGGCTTACCCTATGCTTTCTTGCTTACGGTCATATCGGTTATTGCAAACTTTATTCCCTTTATCGGAGCAATCCTGTCTGCGATCCCGATTGTCATCGTAGGGCTGACACAGTCGCCGGCGACAGCTATATGGTCGCTTGTCATTATTCTTGTTGCTCAGCAAGTCCAAGATAACTTGATTGCTCCCTATGTATTCGGGAAAAAGCTGGATATTCACCCTCTTACAACCGTCATACTTGTTCTGGCTGCCGGCAATATCGGGGGAATCATTGCGATGATTATTATCATTCCCGTTTATATGATGCTGAAAATCATTGCGGTTCGCGTCTTCTCTCTATTTTTCAAAGATAAATGGATGAAGCTGTAAGGTGAAATGATTTAGCATAATGTAAAAAGCATAGGTTTTACAAAGATGCGGATAGCTGCTAAGGCAGAAGCCAAGAGTATTTTCATACTTTTGGCTTCTTTTTTTAGAGTGCAATTTAGTCTTCGATTGCCTGTTGCTTTCCTTGTTTTACTATTTCACGCCCGCTTTTTGTACGCCCGCATCGCAAAGTAATAAGCTACCAGCATAATTCCGACGCACCACGCAAGCGCGATCCATAGATCATGGCCCACGGGCTGACCTGACAGCAGCGCACGGATGGATTCCACGATTGAAGTGACCGGCTGGTTTTCGGCAAAAGCGCGAACTACCTTCGGCATCGAATCGGTCGGCACAAAGGCCGAGCTGATAAACGGCAGGAAGATCAGCGGATAGGAAAATGCGCTTGCACCTTCCACCGATTTTCCGGACAATCCGGCAATCGCCGCGACCCAAGTCAATGCCAGCGTAAATAGCATGAGTATTCCGGTTACAGCGAGCCAAGGCAGGATTCCTGCCGACGAGCGAAAGCCCATAATGAGCGCTACGAGAATGATGACGACAAGAGAGATGACGTTGGATACCAGCGAGGTCAGAACGTGCCCCCACAGCACGGCGGAGCGCGCAATCGGCATGGAGTGGAACCGCTCAATGATGCCCCGCTGCTTATCCATAAACAGGCGGTAAGCTGTATAGGATATACCGCTTGCAATCGCAATCAGCAGGATGCCAGGCAGCAGGTAATTCACATAATTATCCGTACCGGTTTGGATTGCGCCGCCAAACACATAGACAAACAGCAGCATCATCGCAATCGGTGTAATGCAGACTGTGATGATGGTGTCCATGCTGCGAAAAATATGGCGCATGGAGCGCCCAAGCATAACGCCCATATCGCTAAAAAAGTGATTCTTCACTGTCTCCATTTACATTGCCTCCTTCTTTCCGACGATTGCGAGGAATATTTCCTCTAACGACGGCTGTTTTTCCACATACTCGACCTTCGCTTGCGGGAACAGCTTTTTTAGCTCCGGGAGCGTGCCATTAGCAATAATCCTACCTTCGTGGAGAATGGCGATTCGGTCGGCAAGTTGCTCAGCCTCATCCAGATACTGAGTGGTTAGAAATATCGTCGTGCCGCCGCCCGCCAGTTCCTTGACGGTCTTCCAAACCTCGATGCGAGCCTCGGGGTCAAGCCCGGTAGTCGGCTCGTCGAGGAAAATGATTTGCGCTTCTCCCACAAGGCTCAAGGCGATATCGAGCCTGCGGCGCATACCACCCGAATAAGTAGATGCCTTTCGATCCGCAGCATCTGTCAAGCCGAAGCGTTTAAGCATGTGATCCGCAACCTGACGCGGATTTTTCAGGTGACGCAGCTTGGCGATCATGATAAGATTCTCCCGCCCGGTCAAAATCTCGTCCACGGCGGCAAATTGCCCGGTCAGACTGATCGAGTGCCGCACATTCTCGGGTTTTGACGCGACGTCGAATCCGTTGACGGTGGCGGTACCTCCGTCCTGCTTAAGCAGCGTGGTGAGGATTCTGACAATCGTCGTCTTGCCCGCGCCGTTGGAGCCAAGCAGGGCGAAAATCTCACCTCGCTTCACTTCAAAGTCGACGCCCTTCAGGACTTCTGTGTCCTTGAATGATTTTCGCAGACCATTCACTTCAATGGCTTTTTCCATCCCGGTCCCCCCTTACTTTTTTTTATCCGCAACTTTTTTCTTGGCCTTGTTACCTTCTTGGCCAACAGATTCTTGATAGATGTCAGCGTAAGTTTTCGAATCTTTGATTAGATCGTCGCAGAAAGCCGCTACGTCACTGCCCGTCACGTCGAGCACGCCTTTCCCCAACGCCGCGCCCTCTTCAAAAAGATCGATAATTCCCGATAGCAAACCCGTCCCTTCGGTTAGCTCAACAGGGCCGACCTTAAAGAGATATTTTTGAATCTCTTTATACACCATTTGATAATCCCGCGGGAGCGCTTTGACACGCGCCACGTGCGCTCGCCACTCTTTTTTGCCCTCGATGATATCTCGTATTCTCATGATGATCCTCCTCCTATTTATATAGAATGAACTGAAGAAAATAATGTTTTAAGGCCGTTTGGAGCCGTAGTAACAGGGAGCTCATATCAAAACCTTAGCTCATTCTATTTGCCTAATTTTTTAGCGATATTGTGGTTGAGTTGATCGCGCCACTTGTCGCGAAAGGACTTTGCCCCTTCTTCACCGGCCAGCGCTGAACAGAAGCCTTTGATATCGTCACCCAAAACCTCTTGGACACTCTGACCGTCCGCTGCCGTTTCTTCGAGCAGGCCAAGCACACCGTCAAGAATTGGCATGAGGTTGCGACCGGTGAAATCGGAGTGAGGCCAAAGATGGGCATTAATTTTTTCCCATGCCGCTTGATAATCAGCTGGCAGCTTTTTAGCTCGCGATTCAAAAGTTTTCAATTCCTTAGTCATGTCGCTTCCGGTGATCTTTTCCCAAAAATTCATTACTTTTCCTCCTTCAACTCGTTGATTTTTGATGATACGAACTCCCATTTTTCCCAGAACTTCCGCAGCTCCTCGCGTCCCGCATCGTTGATCGCGAAAAACTTTCGCGGCGGTCCCATGTCGGAGGGCTTTTTGGTGATCTCCACCAACTTGTTTTTTTCAAGCCGGATCAGGATGGTGTATACCGTTCCCTCCACAACATCTGTGAAGCCGAGGGCGTTCAGCCGCCGCGTGATTTCGTAGCCGTAAGTTTCTTTGCGGCTTATAATTTCCAGGACGCAGCCCTCAAGCACGCCTTTCAGCATTTCCGTTAGGTTTTCCAGCACAATCACTCCTTGCTATTCTGTATGACTGGTATAAAGTAATACTTACTACCGCTATAAAGTATCACGCAGTAGTCGGATTGTCAATAGCCGTTTGCTGCTGCCGTCCTGTGATGATTGAACTATTGGTACCCGTTAGTTCAATCGTATGACCCATAAATTTTCATCCCAATATGGATATCCAATAAATCTGGTTATTTAAGGTTTGTACCTTTACAGAGTTGACAGGCCGGGAGTGTTTAGCTTGTATCATTTCTTTTGAATATGTAATAATATATATTATTCAAATTTCTGAATTTTAGGGGAGAACAATATGTATCACGAAATACAGGATTTCAAGGCCGATTTTTTCAAGGCATTAGCCCACCCACTGCGCATAAGTATTCTTGAGGTATTAGTTAAGGGAGACAAAAACGTTAATGAGATACAGACTATTCTAGGTAGCGAGGGTTCAGCCGTTTCACAGCAATTAGCGATATTGAGAAGTAAAAACGTTGTCCGTGGCATTAAAGACGGAACCTCAGTAATATACACGCTAACAGACCCATTGATCAAAGATCTCCTCGTTGTTGCCAAACAAATTTTTGACAATCATCTTGTAAATGCTATTTCCATGTTAGAAAACATAAAGAAACAGTGATTCCCCAAAAAGAGGAAGTAAATCGAATTCTTGATTTACTTCCTCTTTTTTTATTCCGTATGAATCTTTCTAATGCAACAAGGCAATTGACACTTCAATATTTTAGATATATGATTTTATTTGTTTTCAAATAATCAGATATTTGAAATGGTGGGAATTGATTTGAAATTCATTTTTAACGGAAGATTCCAAGGCTACAATCGAAAACACTTTCAAAACGACTTGGTTTCAGGTTTAATTGTGGGAATTGTCGCTATTCCATTAGGGATGGCATTTGCAATTGCTTCAGGGGTAAAACCTGAATATGGATTGTATACAACAATCGTAGCAGGAATAATCATCTCTTTGCTCGGGGGTTCAAAATTCCAGATTGGCGGACCAACAGGAGCATTTATTCCGATTCTATTTGCTATTGTTATGCAGTATGGTTACGAAGATTTGCTCATTGCAGGTTTTCTGGCAGGAGTTATTTTGCTTTTCATGGGACTATTCAAATTTGGGGGTGTCATTAAATATATTCCTCGTCCTGTAACCATCGGATTTACGACAGGAATTGCTGTCACGATTTTCACGGGGCAAATTGCCAATTTCCTTGGATTAAGCAATCTTCAAAAACATCAAGATTTTCTGTCCAATATGAAGGAATTAGGCCTCCATATTTCAACAATCAATATTTACAGCATTTTAACTGCTGTCATTTGTTTGGTGTTCATCCTTTTAACACCCAAGTTTTTTCCTAAAGTTCCTGGCTCATTAGTGGGAATATTGGTTTCCACTATTGCAGCAACCATTTTCTATCCGGACAAAGTAGCAACGATAGGTTCTACCTACGGTTCTATTCCAAATAGTATGCCTAACATTCATTTTCCTGCACTTTCCATAGAACACATTCAATCTTTAATTAAACCGGCATTTGTAATAGCCATGCTAGGTGGAATTGAATCCTTACTTTCTGCCGTAGTCGCTGATGGAATGTCAGGAACTAGACATAACAGCAATCGTGAATTAATTGGTCAAGGTATTGCAAATATGATAACGCCATTATTCGGAGGTATCCCTGCAACAGGAGCTATTGCTCGAACTGCAACAAATATTAAAAGTGGTGCCAAGTCTCCTCTCTCAGGGATCATTCACGGTCTTATTGTACTATTGGTTTTATTTTTATTTGCTCCATTTGCATCGAACATTCCTCTAGCCAGTATGGCGCCCATTTTAATGGTTGTTGCTTGGAATATGAGCGAACGCAAAGTATTTGCTCATGTTTTAAAAACCAGAACAGCAGAATCAATCGTGTTACTTATTACATTCATTCTTACTATTTTTACAGATCTAACGACTGCTGTTGAAGTCGGTTTAGTTTTGTCTGGTATCGTTTTTGTAGTACATATGAGTAACCTCCTTATTACCAAAAAGGTTTTGCCTGATCCTGCAGATAAAAATAAAAAAGTATCGGCTCATATCGTTAATGAACAAAATAATTGTCCCCAAATGAGTATCTACACCGTCGAAGGAGCATTGTTCTTTGGAGTAGCCACGATGTTTGAAAAGTCTATTATGGACGAAATGAAGTACAAACCAAAATTGTTAATACTGAAAATGGGTAATGTCTCCTATTTGGACTCCACAGGAGAATCCAATTTATCAAGTGTTATCAAGCATTTTAGAATGCATGGTGGCATGATAATTATTTCGGAAATACAAGATCAACCGCGCCGAATGCTTCGCAAAACAAAATTAGACGAATACATTGGAATGGAACATTTTTTTAAAAACACAGGTGATGCGCTTAGCTTTGCATTAACAAAGCTTGATCATGCTCAATGTATTGGATGCAAACAATTTGCATTCCATGAATGTGATGATTTGTCCAGCGAGAATATTCAGCAATTAGCTGATTAAGGTGAGTTGTTGACACCAGTGTATAAGGAAAGTCCAGGAACATGTGGGCATGCCTTCGCCTCGCTAAAAGACAAGCATGGTCATTTCCTGGCGCGCTGCCGGGCTTGAGTCTGCCGCTGCCTAAATAAAGCACTTTGGTACTACTATTTTTGTATATATTTCCTATACAATAATCCCAATAAATGGATCATTATCCCTGCAGCAAACACAATTACCGCCGTTCTAATACTTCCTAATTTAAGGGCAACAACTAAAATAGAGAAGCCTATCGTAATTCGACCTAATAAGTGGATGTATTTGAAAATTATAAAATCCCCCCCATACCTTGAACGCAGCCGGGATCGTGCCATCGGTAAACAACCGTTTTCCACTGCGAAATAACCAGACTCATCGAAGGCAGCCGGCTTTGGGGTCGGCTGCCTTCAAATGTCTTTATTGAGCTATAGTGATATTCATGCGCCCGTTTACAGATAAAGCATACCCATCCTATTAATCTTCGATGCTTACCAGTTCCCCTTTGACAATGTGATACTTGCTCAATACAATTTTCTTTCCGTCGGCATCTTCCACGGCAATAAGATTTACGGCGACACCTGAAAGGCGCCATTCAAGCGAACCTTCAATTCGAATGTTTTGAGCAGTTCACCGTTTGTTAATGTAATATGGTAAATATGAACCTTCTTATCATCCTTCTTATTCAAAATGCATGCTCCTCCTCTTGTAAAACAAATGACCTATAGGTATTTCTTCGTTCATACCATGAATGCCTTCCATTTTTCTTTATTCTTATTCCTTAAAATGAGTCGATCGTTGAAAAGGATTCAGCACCATCTCGATACTGACCTGGTGTCAAACCTTCAGCCTTTTTGAATATCCGGATGAAATAGGATGGTTGATACCCGACCCTCTCCTTCTCATATCCCAATCCCAGCAAAATTTGATTCATCACGCCATTTCGAGGCGATAAAATAAGGATCGTAATTCCGGCGATAATCACCCACGACAAAAAGTGCGGCAAATAAACGATGGATTGCAGCGACTTTTTGAAGAACTGGTTTCTTACCTCATTAAGAAGCAGTGCCAGTATGATCGGCAGCGGGAAGAAGAACAGTAAATTAAGCAGATTGATCGCCATTGTATTGCGAAACAATAACCAGAAATCTGGATTGGAGAAAAAACGTTGAAAATGCTCCAATCCGACCCACTCACTGTTCCAAAAACCAAGAAAGGGAGAGTAGTTCTGAAAGGAAATGATGATCCCCCACATGGGTACATACTTAAAAATCAAAAAGAACATAATTCCGGGCAGGGCAAGTAAATAGAGCTGCCGATCACGACGCAATGCTGACAGCAACGGTTTTCCTTGCATGTTTGTGATACCTCCATTCAAATACGGTCTGTCGAACATACACTCACTCTAGGACCTGCCCGAATTTCCTTCAATAAGACATTTTCTAAGTCGCTTCTAACGGACATCTCGGAATAAAACACCTAAAGGTTTTCGGAATTTCAGAAGCGGCATGGAGAAAGAATGTACGTTGGAACAGGAAATAAAAGACTGATCTATGTGGTTCTCATTCAACCTTCTGTAACTCTGCCAGCGCCTTTTAGCCAGACGAAAAAGCAGTCGTAATTTAGCTGACTGCTTTTTCGTTCAGCTATCCTTTCGTTAGCTAAAAAAAGGCGATGCTGCCGAAGGCCTCTTGGAGTCAGTATTCATATTAAGCCTACCTATTAAACTCACCTTTAACTTAAAAGAAAGTTAAAAATATAAGAAGCCGTTAGTTAATGCTAACAGCTTCTTATATTGTTGATTTTATTTACTAAAAAATACTATCAATTTTAATTTTATGCCATATTTCTTGTAAGGAATTATCGTTGAATTTTGCATTTTCCAACAACTCATTAACATTGCCATAAGTAGAATACTCTTCATTTCCAAATTTAGTTACGTGCCATCCAGTATTATTGTAGCTAATAGAATATCTTCCTCCATCCAAAAGGAATTCTATTTCATGCCCCATATTTAAATCTTCAATAAACTCTTGATAGGTATATTCCAAAACTAACACTCCCTTTTCTTTATTTCCATCCGCTTCCTGGAGGTTTTTTCGTCCAATCCCATACATGAGTATGTGGCACTTTTGGATGTTCTTTAGGATTATCATGATTGGTATAGTCTATATCCTTTTTAGCATTATGAATATCAGCTGCTCTTAAAGCTGGTGCTAGCAACAAATGGGTTAAAAAAAAGCAATTGCTTTGACATAACAGCAAGTTATGGAATTTCAACATCTATTGGAGACGGCGTTACAGCACTCAAATTTTTATATCCGTTTTGTAGAACCAGATAGAAATAAACCTCCGCGTACTCCGATGTCCTCACCAAGGACAAACACTTTTATCCTCTGGAGCCGCATCTGGCGCACAGCTAGCATACTCCAATGCTTCATCTACTTCGTTAGCGATCCGTTTATACATATCTATCTCTGCATTCTCTTCTAACAGCCCAATAAAGTCAAAGGAGGCAACGGTTTTATCGATTATAAGAACTGTACAGCTGTACGTGCAGCCGGAGGAAAAAATCCAACAAAAAAGACACCGCAAAGGTGCCTACACTTACTTTTTAGATGTAACTAATGAGCGTGTACTGATCAGGATGTAGACCATACTTTTCGGATAATTCGACTCTCACCATTTGTTCTATTGAACCCTTTAGCTGGTTGGTACTGACATTTCATCGACTCTATCCGATTTTTCACCGTTCACTCTAAAAGTAACATTTAACCTTTTCATGTGGACCGCATCCTCTTGTCTTTGTATTTATCTTTTCCGCTATGTTAATCTCTTCTGCATAATCCAATGAAACAACTAATGGTACCTAACAAAATGACTATGAAGCTTAAGCTTGGAAATCTAAATTTAAAATCTACAATTAAATTAAAAACTAAGCCAAGTAATATAAGTTCCCCACCAATTAACATGATCTTTTTTCCAGTTAAATTATGCCGAAAAAATAAAACTGCAATAATAAGTCCAACTATAATTGTCACAATTAATAAGATACTTATGAATTCAAATCCAGTTTCCGTTAATTGGAAAATTCGATAAAAGGAATCCGTTTCCCGCCCTACTTCGGACATTTTATCCCTCCAAGATACACATCAGAATACTCATCTATAAAAACTCCATTCCATTAATTCTAATCTCTAGGATAGTTAATCTCCATGATATCCATAAAAGGGACCTTGGTAATAACTCCATCCTTCTTGATGTGTACTTTTCCAGTCCGAGAGTCCATTTGATCTATCTGACCTCTTACCGGCTCTTCCCAACCCCACACAGTAAGTAGAATATCTGATCCTTCTTGATAAGCCTCTGTAAGCTGATTACCTATCTCCTCTAATACAAATTCATCCCTTGTCGGTCTCTTGGGAGTCTTTGATTTGACCATCAGTCTCTCCTCCTCGTTGTAAAATGAGCAGTCCGTATAGGAGCGCTCCAAGACATTAATAACTCGTATAATTTTACATTACAAAGTTACTTAAGAACAGAGTTACACATATCTACAATATATTGAATAATAACACAGCCTAATGCCCCCCTGTGTGTTGTCATAATTGGCGAGAAAAACCAACGGAAAAATGTTGATGCATCAAGGCATCGCTATTTCGCAAATATGGAAGCCCTCGCGTTGTTTTTGGCAACGGAGGAAATGGTATCAGGTTGACAGTAATCCGCTCCCTGTTGAATCCCAGGCTAAGGAGGATCCTAAAGAAAAAATTACGGTGTCCACAGAACAAACTTCCCCTCTCTTTCTTGTTCCAAAATAATCCCATTCGTAACAGAATTTATATTCTGTTACGAAAGAAGTATCTAAGAAAAAACCTTCATTCTCTCTCAGCAAGAGTTTGAAGGTTTTTTACGCGGCTGTAATCTTATTTGAACTAACGTTTCTCGTTAGCTTATTCATCGCCTTTGCGTTTCTTTCTCAATAAGTAATATTCAACTAAAGCCACGCCAGTTGAGGCACCAAATGAGACTAAAAATGCAGTACCGACATCCACATCCGGTTTAAATATCACGTTTAGAATAAGGTTTCCGATAAAGAAGACCGAAAACAAGGCTAAGAATCTAAGTCCTATTCGCTTCAAGGGGTTAACCTCCATTGGATATTATCTCACGGCTGCGTTTTTTTGCTTCCCATTCTCCCCGATAACCGTTGTATCTAATCTGCACGTTAGCTTAACGCCTACAGCCAGCTATAGCTATACGGGCATGAGATTATCGCCGTCGGTTATTCTTTCGTTCCTTTACAGCCACGTTGGAAAGAGGTTTAGAATTGATCCTCCATCACCTCCCCGCAATTGAGGGCTTGTTCGATGGCCCCCAGGAATGCAAAAAAACCATCATAATCATGATTCGGTTTATATCATGAAATGTCTTCGTTCAATGCCACCTACTTCACCGCCGACCCGAACCTGGTTGATTTCACCGCTCTCGCTCAGGCGCAATCCTGCCTTGATTTCAGAAGGACAATCCATCGAATACCCTTGCCTGAACATGACATTCTCCACTTCCCGCATAGAGCGTTGGCCATGTTGGTACAAATAGCTGAGCAGGGCACCGTTGGATGTTCCTGTCGCGCTCTCCTCGGGAATATCGTACAGCGGCGCGAAATTCCGGCATTCCGCAGCAGCATCGTCTGGCGTATCCATCGTGAACAGATGATATCCAACTACATCATATTTTTCGCTGATGACGGTTATGGCGTCAAAATTTGGCTGAACCTCATTCAAGAGCTTCCTGCTGCGGATCGGGATCAAAATGTCCCGCAGCCCCGTCGAAACAATCTGGATGGGCAACCCGGTTTCCAGATCCTCGGCATCCATCCCCAAAGATGGGGCGATTTCCTCACAGGATATCCTTTCAAGAAATTGTGGTAAAGCCTGTGACAAATAAACAAGACCCTCGGAGCTAATATCGACATCCAAAATCCCTGCCTTGGTTTCTATCGTATAGGAGGTCCCTTCCTTTGCCAAACCCAGCGAATGCATTAGTCCAAATGCAGCAATCGTGGCATGTCCGCACAGATCAACTTCGCTGGCGGGGGTGAAGTAGCGGATTTTGTAATCCGCAAGCAGGGATTTTTCCATAAAGGCCGTTTCCGAAAGGCCCACTTCTTTCGCTATGAGCTGCATATCCGCAGCATTCAGCGAAAGGTCATCCTCCAAGACAACGCCTGCTGGATTACCGCCACGCTTCCCTTTCGCAAACGCATTTAACGTATACACTTCCACATTCATGTTCCGCTCGTCCTCTCCTTATATTCGGATGTGTGCAACCGCACGTCCCACTCGCTTATTCAAGTCAATCTCTCCCGCTCCGTACGGCATTGCATGATGTTCACTACAGACGGGCTCTCCCTGCCCATCAGTTTCCAATATGCACGACCCCTCTCGATAGCATCCCGTATCCTTACGTTCAATTTGAATACCCTTCCATTCCAAACAATTCGTAGCTATCAGCCGGAGAATTTGTAGGTACAGCAAATTGGACCATTAATAAAGAAAAATAAGACGACTATATATAGAACTACGCTTCCCGTTAGCGTAATGCTCCTTCGAAAGACTGAAATCCAGCTACTACAAATAAAGCAATCTTCTTGGTGACTTCCTCTTTATTCGTGGTGACGCTACTTGTGGCCAATTGCAAAGCACCTTCATGAATGATTTGTGCAAAAATAGGCACAAACATGTTCTTTTCGTTACCGGTATATTTTTGTTCCAAACTTTTCGACAAAAAAGCCTTCAATTCATTTAGTATTTTTTCTTGCATTTGAGGTAAGACCAAGCTAGCATAGCTGCTGCGACATTGAATGTTCGGTTTTTGATAGAAATCAGATACCGCTAAAATGAGTTGATTTATGCTATCCAGATCGAATTTCACAACACCTGAAGTATGGTTTTGGATAGATTCTGAGGCGAAATCCCCCATAATAAAATCGATTAAATCGTATTTATCATTAAAGTGTGCATAGAATGTAGCCCGATTAACCTGCGCTACCCTTGTTATATCCGCTATTGTAATTTTTTCAAAATCCTTTTTAGAAGCCAAAATGAAAAAAGCATTAATCAATGATTGTTTCGTTTGTGTCATTCGTATATTCCTTGCTTTTGTGGCCATTTCCTTCACCCTCTAACCCAACAATTTATTATTCTTGTGGCTATAGCAACATTCGCACAGGGTTGTTGATTGTTGCATGAAACCTTTGGCTGTATAGTTTTCATTAAAGCAACGCATGTTTCTTTTAATATATCATAGATAAGGAGCTAACGAAAAATGAAAACTATTGTCATAGTTGGTGCAGGTCTTGGATTAGGTTTGTCTCTAGCCAAAAAATTCGGAAAGAATGGATATAGGGTAGCAGTGATTGCACGTAACCCTGAGAAATTAGCAATGATCGAACGTGAACTTAGAGAATTAAATATTGAAACGCAATCTTTTGTAGCGGATATCACGGACTTAGCTGCTTTAAAACAAGCCATTCAAGCAGCTAAAAAAGAGTTTGGTTCGATTGATGTACTAGAATTCAGCCCCTATGCCAGGGAGGATAAGTTCACAAACGTACTAGAAACTACGCCTCAAAGTGTATTAGATATAATGAAAAGCTATTTACTAGCTGGCGTTCTGTCCGTTAATGAGGTTCTACCGGATATGATAAATAACGGTTCTGGTGCAATTTTATTTACAACAGGCGTATCTACTATGTTCCCTGTACCTTATGCCGGGAATGCCGGAATCGTTGGGGCTGGTATTCGTAATTATGCCGCAAACCTGCACAATGAGTTGAAAGAAAAAGGTGTGTTTGTCGGACATCTTTCAATCGGAGCCATGATACAACCCGGAACAGCAGGGGACCCAGATGTTATTGCTGAAGCTTGGTATAACTTATATGAGAAAAAGGACCATTTTGAAGAAATATTCCCTCCAGGGCTTGATCCAACTAAAATTCTTGGTGAAAATTAAAACGAAAGAGATAAGACAACTATTGATATGATAGTTGTCTTATCTCTTTTAATGCCTAGAGCATTCTCTAATCGACAATTGACATTAGAATTAAACATAGCCAATAAAAAAGGAGCAGCTGCCGCAGCACGCTACTCCACGCTAACGTTTCCCATTAGCCTAGTCGTTCATTCATTTGTTTAAGGTGATGGATATCGTGGTCAATGAATATCTTCAAATATCTATCAACTGTAAATTGACGTTTTCCAGAACCAATAGTGAACTTAACGTTACTGTCGATTCCAGATATCGCTTCTATTAATAATCTTCTATTCAGGACAAACTCATCTATTAAAGAACCTGTTGTTGTAAAAACACTTATGTATTCGATGGCTTCTCTATTATGTAAATCATGATTAGGGAAAGCGTTCAAGTTTGCACCCTCATTCATATATGGGACATGATTCCCTAAAATGAACTTATCCCAGTAATATAAATGTCCTATGATTTCCTTGACTGACCACTTACCTTCACTTATTGGCTCAAGAAGGCGTTGTTCGTCGAATTCTTTATACTTATGTATTTCTTCTGCTGTCTGACCATATTTCAAAGCTGCTTTATTATTCATTTATTAACCTCATTTCTGATATGAGAATAAGTAAATTTTCTCCAATAACAACACCAATGTAAAGAACATTTGTTTCCAATTCCGTACCTTGGGTTAAAACTATACTGCCCGTTAGCTGAATAAAGCCAGCCGGTAAAGTGATCGGCTGGCTTCTTGTCTTTACTGAGCTATCGTTTCCCGTTAGCGTAATACCTACATTTCCGTTCGAGCAAATACGTGCCGCATGAAGTAACAAGTTACTTTTTCTTCACTGGAATCCAAATCTCCCCAGTAACATACTCTGCCGTTCCATAATACATCTCGAAACTTGGGCCTTCAACCTGTTCGTATTCCGATGTCGGGAACCATTCGGAATAAATCCGTCCCCATAACTTTATTAAATCACATTGCGGTTCCGGGAAAATCGCCCACGTTAGTGCTGGGACAGAAAGTTTTGTAAATCTCTCCGGAATTTCAAGTCCTTTTGGCAAAAAATAACTCACCATGTATTTAAAAGATGTTCCAGTATGATCAAATAAGGCAGCGTGCAAGATGGTGTTACTAAAGCGTCCCAGTAATCCATTCATCCCTTCAACGCTGCCATCTATATCACATTGTTGACGGAATTGAGCAACTTCAGCATATACTTTTTGGGGATCGGAATTGACCAGATCATAAGCTCCAAACATCTCAAAAGGTCCTTTTGATTCGATGCGGTAATTCATTTCGATATCTCCTTTAATTGAAATATGAAAGGACATTCGAGGATAGGCTTTTAGAGAAACGCCTTTATCGCGCGCAGATATCGGCATGATCCCATGTAGATTCTTAAACGCCCGTGCAAACGCTTCTGGCGAATCATATCCATATTTCATAGCTACATCAATAACCTTTGCATCTGTTGTTTGCAGTTCAAATGCTGCCAATGTCAACCGTCGACGCCGAATGTACTCAGATAACGATACTCCAGTAATAAACGGAAACATTCGTTGAAAATGATAAGTAGAACAACAGGCTCTCTGCGCTATTTCATCATATAAGATATTGTCCGCTAGGTTTGTTTCGATATATTCCATGGCGCAATTCATCCTGTCCAACCAATCCATCGTTTTCCCTCCTTTCTAGATGAATTTTATGACAAATACAAAATGAATACCTTGCATTTTCTGCACGAAAAAGTCAGCATGTCGAAGATAATATAATTCTCCCTCTATTGGTATGTTCATCGCAGAAAAGAATTATTATATCGCCATGATTGCTCTATAAAACATCAATTGGCCACATCACCTGAAGTCGATCCCAACAAATCCAATGTATTAGTTACTTTGAGCTATGCTGCCCCGTAAGTAGAGCAAAGGCAGCTGATTAAAGTGATCGTTGCCCTTGCTGTTGCATATTAAACTATCGTTCTCCGTTAGTTCAATAATCATTTGGCTTCGACATTAATACTGCCGAAAACTTTTCATCAATATAAGCGTTAAGCTGCCAAATGCCAGGTTTCGGTAGCTTCATTGAGGATGGTAAATGAGCATCTGCACCGTTATTTGGACCGCCCAATGATGTAGGAATATCAACAGTAAACGGATTTATCTTCTCACCGGATTTTATATTAATGGCATCGACTTTAAATTCCCCGTCCAAATCAGCTTTACTTCCCCATAAGTGCCACATATGTTTATTAGCTTGATTCGCCACGAAATCCGGTCCCAAGATACCGATTTTCCCTTCTATGCCTTGCATTTCGATTCCTTCACTTACAAACTTTGGGCTGACTTCTGCATCTTTTTCGGAAGTATTTGAACAACCAAATAAAATTAGCAATCCAACGATTAATATGCTAGTACAAAGAAATTTCACAATAATCATTCCTCTCATCTCATTACATTATAACGACCAGATGCCCCATAAAGTTCCAATACCATTGATGTAATCTGCCCGTTAGCTTAAAAGCGATGATGCCATAAATATTAATGCCTTGCCCTTAACTTTTATTAAACTTCAGTTTCTGCTTCTTGTGCTTCCTGATTTCCCTGCTCTTCAACCTCACTGACCCTTCGGTAAAAAGTCGTCCTCTTCATATCGATCTGTCGCATAGCCTCGGTTGCAGTTATCAGTCCGTCCTTCCACTCCTGGTACACCCGAAGAAAACGATCATCTATTTCCTTCCGATATCCTCCAAATGTAACCCCTTCTGTTCGTGCAACCTCAATACCTTCCGCCTGTCGTTGGCGGTTCTTCTTTCGCTCCTGTTCGGCCACGTCGTTTTCACCCTTTCGTTCACCTAGCACTAAATTGCCCTACCGCTGCTTAGAATGCGGTGTCTCGCAATATACAAAAAAAAGGAGCTGGCCCAGTTGGGTCAGCTCCTTAATTATCGCTTTACCTAAATCCTTTTTCTTACCATGCTATTGCTAACCAGAGCTTTGCTGACTAAGACCATTACAATGGTCAAAATGAGAAAATAAAGAGGCATAGTAAGCAAAGAGTCGTTATGCAAATAGCTCATACCGCTAGTAATCAGGCTTACGAGCAAATAGTAACCCAGCCCGAATACCGCCCCTGCTGTGCCGACCACATCCTTATACTGAATAAGAGCCAGACTTAGGCAATTCGGAATCGCCATACCGACACCGAGTAGCAGAATAAAGATGCAGACAATGATAGAGGCCATCGAGATTGCGTTGGATTGTAATCCAACGAAAGCAAGGACCGCTAATATCAAAGCTCCGGCTGCAGCCGTAATGCAGCCCCAGGCAATAATGCTTTCAACGGCAAACCGGCTTAAAAGCTTTTTGGACAGCATGGCACCGATAATAGATGACAAGGCCGTACATATGCCAAGTAATCCAAACCAACCCGGCTTCAGCCCGAAGAAGTCAATAAAAATAAAAGGGGCTTCGGCATAGTAGCTAAATAGAATCCCGTTCGTTGCGCCAATCAAAAATCCGAATGCCCAGATGTTCCTATCATTAAGCATTCTGCGAGCGACCGCAAAGGAGCTAGTCTTTGTAATCGAATCTGCATCTCGCGTTTCCGGCAAAGAGCTGTACGTATAGGCAAAAATGGCGACGCTGATTACAATTAAGGTCATAAAGACAGCACGGAAGCCGAGCCATTGATCTATCCAACCGCCCAGCAATGGTCCGATGGCCGGAGAAAAAGCGAGTGCTGCAGAAATTTGGGCAAACATGCCGTGGCGCTTGTCATCCGGAATGCTCTCCCGCAAAATAGTCTGTGTCACAACAGAACCTGTACTTGCTCCGAACGCTTGAATAAAACGGCTAATAAGCAACCCCTCTGCAGACGGGGAGAAATAACAGCCAAGGCTTCCAATTCCATAAACAGCTATACCCCACAACAGGGAAGGTCTACGGCCAATTAAATCGGATAATCTGCCCCAGCAAAATACACCCACAGCAAAGCCGAGAAAGTAGATACTTAATGTCAATTGAATTAAATTCCCGCTTGCTTGCAGCTGCTCCGTAATATCAGGAAGTGACGGTGTATAGATCGTTTCACTTATTTGCGGAAATCCTACTAATACGATAAATAACAATAATGATGGTGATGAGATTTTTCTTAACACTTTTGCTTCCCCCTATACTTGCAAAATCCCAATCAAATGATTTTATTTGTTGAGATTATGGGATGGGGGGCTTGCACTTGCATAATCGGGAAAATGATAACATTCGAATCAACGACCTTTTCATTTATAGGGGGATAATATCTTTCAGCAGTATAACAAGATTGCTTTATCGCCACAAGCAAGTTTTTATTCATAATCTGGAAATGATTGAAGTAGGCTGGAGTTATTCGATGTTCATGCAAACGTTTGGGATTAAGAGTGAAGCGCAAATTCTAAACTGGGTACTTAAATTCAAGCTAAGCATCTCCTCTGGTAGATGGACGCGAACGCTAATCCGTTTAAGCATAAAAAAAGCCCCATTCATTCATGGGGTTCAGATTGTTGACATCAGAGGAAAATTATCTTGGTCTCCTCTCTAGAGCCCAATGTACTCAATGTCGCCTATCTCTATGGGTTTTTGATCGATCATGCCATTTATGCTAAATCAAACAACAGATTTCTCAAGAATCTCCTTATGGATATCTCCATAAGTTTTGCTTGATGGAGTTGGGGTAGCCTGGATAACTGTTATCATGTTTTGTTTAGGCAGAATATTTATCTCTTGACCGCCGAATCCCCTACATGCGTAACCATTTTCCAGTATCCACCACAAATATCCATATGAGCTGTTGTTGTCGTTTGGCCTTAGCATTTCCTTAATATAATGTTCAGAAACAATCCGTTCGCCTTCTACAATGCCGTTGTTTAGAACTAGAAATCCTATCTTCGCAAGATCTCTGGCAGATAAATTAGAGTGTTCCTCTCCTTTCATTACGGTATACGAAACACCACAAGGGCTTTCAGCCCATCTTCCACTCGTTATTCCTAAAGGCTTATATAAAAGCTCCTCACACAGTTCATAAGATGTATTTCCGAAAGCATTTCCAATAACAGCAGATAGCAATAGCACATCCCATTCTTTATATACGTAGCTGCTTCCAGGATAGTCTTTCATCGCAACATCTGCGACATGCGCGATCCAATCCCTCGTCCGCTTCATTTGCTCGACCATTGGACAATGATAATGAACGCCGCCGTTCCAGAAAATCCCTGATGACATGGTGAGAAGATGTCGAATCGTTATGGCCTTATGATAAGGATGGACGCCTGTTTGAAACGCAGGCAAGTAATCGCTGATTGGGTCGTCCAGGCTTCGAATCATGCCTTTATCAAGACATATCCCCGTTAGTAAAGAAAGAATGCTTTTCCATATCGATTTAATATTATTTCTGCTATTTTCATTATATTTGTTGTAATATCTTTCAAATACAATTTTCCCGTTTTTTACAACAAGGACGCTGTTGACAAGCCGATATCGCCTTTTTTTAATAAAATCATCAAGGTCGCCTAACATCTCCGCATCCATGCCTTCCGCCTGGGGCGTGGAATATTGCCACTCTAAATTCATCTCAAATACCTGCCGATAATCGATTTTTCGTTTCTTTTCAACTGCTCTGGAGATCCGAACGCAATAATAAACCCACCATCACTGCCGCCTCCTGGACCCAACTCTATAATATAATCGCAATTGCTTAACACGGCGGGGTCATGCTCAGTCACAATTACCGAATTCCCGTTCTCAGTTAATTCGAGCATCAGCTTGATTAGTTTTTCACTATCTGAAAATGATAAGCCGGTTGTAGGCTCATCGAGAATATACAAACGATCCTTACCAGACTGCTTGCCAAGTTCTTTAGCGAGTTTAATCCTTTGAGACTCTCCGCCGGAAATGGTCGGTGTTTGCTGCCCCAACTTAATATACCCAAGTCCTACTCGTTCAAGAGTAAAAAGTATATGGCAGATATTCTTATCATATGCAGCACTTTCCTCATTTCCGAAAAAATCTATCGCTTCCGATACGCTCATTTCGAGGATTTGACGTATATTCTTGCCTTCAATCGTTATTTCCATGGCTTCTTCTATAAAGCCTGTTCCTCCGCAAGCGTCACAATTTTGTTCGATATAGTTTCCAAAACCCACATGATATTTGATCACTCGATCACCTTTGCATTGACGACATCCACCTTCGGAGTTCAGTGAAAATAATCCTACTCCATATCCTCTCTCTATCGAATCAGACGTGCTTGCAAACATCTTTCGGATCCGATCGAAAATCCCCGTGTAGGTAGCCGGACAAGAGGTTCTGCTTCTTCCTATGGGTTTTTGATCAATGACCAAGCATTTCTTGATATGTTCGATTCCACTTACGCTTACATCGGATAAAAGCACCATTTCTTCGTCTTCATCTGTAATTGTAAGAAACTCTTTTAATTTAGGGACCAAGGTGCCTGAGATAAAACTCGATTTTCCACTGCCTGATACCCCTGCGATCCCTACCATTACACCGAGGGGGATTTGTACAGTTAAGTGGCGGAGATTATGCAGGTATGCATTTTCAATCGTCAGCATTTTTTTCGGGTTTATCTTAGAATATGTCTTCTTTACTTGCAGCTTTTTTTGATCGGCTAGATATGGAGCGGTTCTCGATAATTCACAGGTCGTAAAATCGTCGAAGCTGCCTTGAAAGATACGATGACCTCCGTAAATTCCAGCATCAGGTCCTAGATCAATGATATAATCTGCAGCACGCATAAAATTTTCATCGTGCTCAACAGCAATTACCGTATTCCCTCGATTAACCAGATTTTGAATGATTTGAATGAGCTTTGCTTTCTCAATTTCATGCAATCCAATGGTCGGCTCATCGAATATAAAGATGATCGAATCCATCTGAGCAATGATAGAGGAAGCGAGAAACAACCGTTGTATTTCACCGCCCGACAAGGTTGGGACAGGTCGCGACAATGAAAGATGGTGAAGGCCCACATCAATGATACAATCCAGCTTAAGAATAATCTCGTTGATAAGTGTCATACCGAATAACTCAGATTTATCCTTTGTTAAAAAATCATTCAAATCTTTAATATACATATTCTCCAGATCTGTTATGGTTTTTCCGGCTATTGTTGTATGCATTGCCTGTTCACCCAAGCCGGCTCCTCCACACTTGTTGCACTGTTCCTTCCTGCCGTACGCTTCAGATAAGATTCCATTTTGCCTACCGCTAATTTCGCCATATTTAAATCCATTCAACAGCCATGGAATGACACCTTGAAAACTTGTCTTTCCATGGTCTCCATATTTTAAAACTAACAGTTGTTCATTGCTCAATGTATGAATCGGTTGCGTTACAGTCAGCCCATGATATGAACAAAATTCGTCCAACCTCTTTCTGGCCCCTCCCCGATATAGCAACCGTTCGACTAATAGATCTTTTAACTGTGTTCTTCCATCTGAGAAGATCTTATCTTCATCAATGGAATACGCGTTTCCATTACCTAAGCACTTTACGCACATTCCTTTCGGTGAGTTCCTCAGGAACATGTCCATGCTTAGGGAAAGCCCATCGTCGTAATTGGGATCTCTCTTGCCATATGTAGCAAATAAAACGGCGAGCATATTGCCAATCTTTGTCCGCGTTCCAACCGTGCTACGTGGATTGGATTGGCGAATAATTCTTTGTTCCACTGCGACGGTAGGGGCTAGACCTGTGATTTGATCAAAGGTCGGTGCGGCATCCACCATAAACTGCGTACCGGAAAACATGAGGTATCGGCGTTTGCCCTCCTCATACAATGTGTCGAACGCGAGACTGGATTTCCCGCTGCCGGATACTCCGGTTATCACGGTCAATTTACCTCGCGGAATTCGAAGATCGATATTTTTCAAATTATGAACCCGTGCACCCTTAATTTCGATAAATTCGTTCATAGTATGCTGCCTTTCATAATATTTCATCTTAAAACCTACCGTGGGAGGCAGGCTTCTTTAATGATTCGTACCGACTCGTTTACAGAGATTTCACCTGATGAGGATAGGGAATCATCCCTTTGCTTGTTCCGTTGCGATTTGTTTCCTTGATATTTAGCTCCATCCCAATCCTGCTATAACACTTCCCGCATCACTCTCCGAAAAATACCGGCAATTTGATCAAAACGGTCAGGCACGTCACGTAATCCTTGTATTTCAAGTCCAGAGCGGCTTAGATCTTGCACATTATTATAATTCACACCATTTCCATCCATTATATACCCTCGCTTACCATACATTCGTTGGGCGTTCCCGTAATCTTTATACAGTCCAACACCCAACCCAATATACTTAGACGTTTTCGAGGCTCTTCTTTCAAGTTCATCTAGTATTTTGCTTGCTATCTTCTTCCTTCGAAATTCTTGAAATACATTCAAATCGTTTACTTCAGGTATATTATTTCTGATGAAATAAGGATAATGTGAGTTGAAGATCAGGTGACAACAACCAGCTAATGAATTTCCGTAAAAATCCATTATAGTTAAACGTTTACCTTCACGATTCTCCTCTAAGCATCTGATGAAATACCCACCGTGTTTATACCATGGAAATTGAGTGGAAAATTCATGATCTAATAAAAGGGCTTCATTTATGTCGAAAGTTGCATAAATTTTATATTGAGGTATTTCGCGAAAGTCATCACTCTATCCTGCCCTTTAGCGCAAAGAAGACAGCCTATCATCAGACCGACTGCCTTCGTTTTATGGTTAAACTATCGTGTCCCGTTATGTTCCGTAAATATCAGGGGAAACGTATCATGAAAAATCCTAAAGAGAAAATAAAAAAGCCCGCAACAACGCGGACTTTAAGCGTATATGTTCTTGTCGTCTTTTAAAATATCCCGCCCTAAAGGCTATAACTCCTGCTGATCTCGTTTACTTTTCCACAACCGGAATCCACAATTCACCATATACGAAGCCGTCTCGCTGCCCCATCTCAACCGTTGCATTGGGCCCGCCAACATAGGCGTAATGATCGGCTGCTGGCAAGACTTGACCAAATGCAATGCCAGTAAGCATATTACTCAACTCATCGGCCGAATTCCCTTTGCCTTTAACGACGAGGTATTGTCCCTTAGGGAATTGGATTACTCTGTGTTCTTCCGGTACTGATGAATCTGTCATGACGCCAGCATAATACATCATCTTGTGATTGACCGCTTCGTTTACGGCAAAAATATATTCGTTCGCAGCAATAGTCTTTAATGTGTCAAGCCTTCCATCCTGCTCCACTGACCGCCAAAAGTTTTCCTTCTCCTTGTTCATGCCGGCATAATCCGTGTAATCGCTCTTCAGCTCCGTTCCAATTCCAAGAACGCTAAAGCTGTCTTTTTCCTCAAAGGTATACGTTGCCATGATTTCAGCTCCTTTATTATGAATGGATCCATCGATTTGTTTATTCACTTGAAAGGTTTATCCTAACCATAAATCAATTCAAAACATGATACTCTCTAGAGGGAAAACGTTTGTTATCCAGTTGTTAGTTGAAGTCTATTGGAACCACGAGTGGGTTAGCTTAATGTCACGCCTTATTAGAGTCTGCGGCTTTTCGGACGCAGCGCCCAGGAGGCCATGCCAAGCGCGGCATAGAAAAGCGGAAGAATTACATTGAATCCACCAACCCCGTAATCATGAGCGAACACATGAGATAAGGCCGCACCCGTCATTAGAAAAAAGATACCGCTATAAGCCCATTCCTTAAGGCGGGGGAATCCTGGTATGACGATCGCAAGGATTCCAAGCAATTTCCAAGTCCCGAGAATGTTTGTGATATATAACGGGAAACCAATATGGGTCACTAAATCGACATTGCCACCATATCGCATCAATTGCCCGATCCCGCTTAATGCAATAGAGAATGCGAGAATGATGGTGACGGTCCAATAAGCGGCCGTCCTTCCGATATGACGGGATCCAACCTTCGCGATCTTTTCATTACTGGTAATTGTACTCATTTCTATTCCTCCTCTGGTTTCGTTTATTTAATTCTTCACAACCGGAATCCACATTTCTCCATATACAAGGTTGTCACGCTGCCCCATCTCAACCGTTGCATTGGGCCCGCCGACATAGGCGAAGTTATCGGCTTCCGGCAAGATTTGACCAAAGGCAATGCCGGTAAGCATCCGACTCAAATCATCGGACGTCTTGCCTTCGCCTTTAATGACGAGGTATTGTCCTTTAGGGAATTGGATCTCTCTGTGTTCTTCAGGTACCGGTGCCTCTGTCATGACGCCGACATAATACATCCTCTTGCGGTTTACTAGTTCGTTCACAGCAAAGATGTAGTCGTTCGCAGCGACAGCCTTTAATGCGTCAAGCCTTCCATCCTGCTCCACGGTTCGCCAGAAGTTTTCCTTCTCCTTGTCCATGCCCGCATAGTCCGTGTATTCGCTCTTCAGTTCCGTTCCAATACCTACAACGATTAAGCCGTCTTTCTCCTCAAGGGTATATGCTGCCATCATCCCAGCTCCTTTTTTTTTGATCAAATCATTTGTTTTTTCTTGATGGGTTAATCATAACGATAAATCATGTCAAAAAATGATACTGTTTAGAGGAGCCAATCAAAAAAGTAGAACGGATTAACATCATCATGCGGTACATCAACAACCGTACATTTTTACCTTTTCGGAAATCACGCATGAGTTTAACATCTCCCGTTCGACGGCGATTCGAGACAACAGGGGAATTCTAATCCTCACTGTCTTCATTAGCCCTTTTGTTTATCGCATTAGCAAAGAAAAATGGAGCAGTTGCCAACGGCAAACTACTCCATGCTAACTTAAACTATCGTTTCCCGTTAGTTGAACGAATAACATAATACGCTATACGACTAAAGGCGGGACAAAAAATGCTGCTAAGAAAAGTAAAATTGTAGAGCATCCGTACCGCCGATCCGAGTCATTCACTGGATTCGCGGTTTTTTTACTCAACTTGGTCAGCCCGGCGACCGCTCTACCCCATGCACAACCGGAAGGAGTCCAGCCTCAAGGCGTACGAGGCCACGGTGCTCAGCCCTGTTTACTGGCCGGCTCGGCCGCGTCAGCCGCCCCGGCCAGCCCGCCGCCGAACACCTCCTCGACGAGCCTCTGCGTCGCCTTCTGGAACGCCACTGCCAGTGACATTGCGACGTCGTCCACATAGTTCAAGGAGGCGGTCAGGGTCTTGCTGCCGTCGGGCGTGCTGTACATCAGTGCCGCGTAGCCCGAAATGCCGCCGTTGTGGGTAATGATGGTACCGTCGCCGTTCGGGCCGGCGTCCTGCACGAACACCCCCAAGCCATAGCCGATTTTGGGATACGGCTTGCACATCTCGGCCAGCAGCGGGGCCGGGAGGAGCTTGCCGCCCATCAGCGCGGAGATGAACGTGTGGAGATCCTGGGTGGTCGAGATCATGTCACCGCCGGTGGAGATCCAGGAGGGGTTCTGGCGGGTGACGTCGACCGTCTTCTGCTCGCCGGCGTCCTCGTACCGGTAGTAGGCGTGGGCGTGCGGTCCGGGGATCTCCGGCTGGGTGTCTGGTACCAAGGTACCCGACAGCCCAAGCGGCCCCAGAATCAGCCGCTGCATCTCCTCGGCGAGCGAGCTGCCGGTGACCTTCTCGATCAGCAGCCTGGCCAGCACGTAGTTGGTGTTGGAATAGCTCCAGTCCGTTCCCGGCTCGAATCGCACCGGTTTGGACAATGCCAGCCGTACCAGCTCCTCCGGCCGGTAGGTCTTGAACCGGTTGTCTACCCACTCCTGGCCCTGCCAGGGGATCCCCGGCACGACCGTCCCGTCTTCGTAGTACTCGCCGGTGAAGTTGAACACCCCGCTGGTGTGTTGCAGCAGCATCCGCACCGTGATCCGCCGGTCCAGCCCGAACTCGGGCAGGTAGTCTACCACCGGGTCGTCCAGCCCGATCCTGCCCTCGGCAACCAATTGCAGCACCACGGTCGCGGTGAAGGTCTTGGTGTTGCTGCCTATCCGGAAGTGCCCGTTTGTAGGCGGCTTCGCCGCCTCGCCCAGCCTGCTCACCCCGGCGCTGCCGACCCACTCGCCCTGCTCATCGTGCACGCGCAGCTGCACTCCGAGGAAACCGGAATCGACGATCTCCTGGATGGCCTTCTGCAGCTCCGGGCGATCCTGCCCGGCAGCGAATCTTTTTTCCTTCATATTTTCTGACGAACTAAAATCTTCTGTTGTTTTCTTTTCCATTTAGTTTCCCTCACTTTACTTTTTTATCAGTCCTATTGTTTTAAACTCGGTTTGGCGTTTTACTTTATCAAAGAATCCGCTTGTGTTCTTTCACTATAGAAGGCTCCGAAACGTCACCTTTCAGCACTTGGAGCTGCTTGTTGGATTTTTGCAGTCCTTTTACTTGACTGTGACTTTTGACAAATTGGCTCCCATGCCTTTGAGAGCAGCAAATGTCAGTTTATCCATCGTCGCGCCGTCAAAGCAGATCGTTTTGATCATTCGATAGTACTTCTTAGTAAAGGTAAACCCCGGGTGGAAGGAAACATTATTTAATGTAGCGCCCTTGAACGAAGCGTTGCTTAATCCCGCTCTGTCAAACTTCACGCCGATAAACGTCTGTCCGTCGAAACGCTGCCCGCTCAGATCGGAGTACTTGAAGTCAACCCCGTCAAATAAACAGCCTTCAAATATCGTTGTTTTAAGATCCGTCGTCGTTAACGTGACGTTGGTCAGCCTTACGCCCGTGAATTTGGCTCCGTTAAGATTCGCGCTGCTGAAGTTGGTTCGTACAAGAATCGACTTATTGAAGCTTGCATTTGTCAGGTCAAGCGCAGACAGGTTGCAGTCCGTCAGATTCGCGCCGTCAAAGCTGGCTTCGCGTACGTCGCTTCTCTTAAACGTACTTCCGGCCAAATCCGCGCCCGAAAAGTCGGAACCGGAGAGCGCGCTGCCCTTAAATTGTCCTTTATGGGCCGTAACGCCCGCTAAGTCACTCTTCGCCAGGTTGCTTGCGCTAAAGTTGGTCACGACTTGCTGTTCCAACGAGCGGGTGGTCATTGTCAATTTCTGATTCATTACATTCACATCTCCTTATAATAAGTTTTCTAACACACGTTTGAACCTTGATCACCTATTCATACCAACCGATGGTATGTATAGGCTTAAAAATAAGCTGCCTTTCGGCAGTTTAGTTTTCTTTGCTGACTTCTCTAGCTGACAAACGAGACAATTCCTCGAGTCGCAGAAACATTTGTTCATCGAACAGATCAAGCCCCAGGCCTTTCAATATTTCATCGAAAAACTTTAACTTGCGCAACATCATCTCGGGCGAAGCTTGGATGACCGCCGGGTTTAGCCATATGTTGGTGAGAATCATCAGCACTTCGCTAAGCTCCCTAGGATAGTCGGTTCGGATCGATCCGTCTCGCATACCCTGTTCGATGATGGGCTGGATATAGATGGGTACGGCTTTATCGATGATGTTCTCGATTTGTGCCGCCAGCATCTTCGGATTGCGCAAGAGGTTCGGTGCCACCGATGCCAATTCGTCTTGAGCGGGATTGTCGAGAGAGACGTGGGAAATTTTGCGAAGCTTTTCCAGTCCGTTCAGCTCCTTGTCGTCCCGGACACCGGACAGCATATCATCAACACCTTGGAACAAATGGTCGGTGACAGCCTGCAGGATCTCCTCCTTCGACTTGAAGTGATGGTAAATTGCCCCTTTTGTCAGGCCGCCCAGCTCATTAATGATATCCTGAATGGAGGTCTGCTCGTATCCTTTTTGTATGAACAGGTTAAGAGCCACGGTTAGAATTTGGTTGATTGTTTCTTCAGGATATTTATTCCTTGCCATTTGCCTGCTCCTTTCATACATTCGGTTGGTATGTAACAAATATATCCGATTATCCTTTTAATGTCAACACAAAAAAACAAAATCATTTGATCTGGATGTTCGGGCGCGAAGCAGCTCTACAGTTAGCCTTTCACGATGATTTGAATGTACAAAATGATCACGTCTCGTAATAAGAAATATTACTTTTATCGATCGTTAGGCTGAGTACTATACTAAGAAAGCACTAATGCGGACTAAGTATCGCGGAGTTGGCCGCCCTTCCTATGAAGCCTGAAACAAAAAATAACCAACTCCTTTGAGTTGAGTATTTTTTCAATCCATTATCCGAATGGATTGACTTATGTAAGGCTGGGGAAAACATTCGTTTGGATGAAGGAAATCAATATGTTTATTCTTTTGCTTATCGAGATCATAAAATCGAAGCGATCTATAATGTCGCAAATCCGGAAATATTTAATGAGAAGAGTTCCTTTAGTAAACGCCGGATATAATGCGTATTTTCACTGTTAGTGAGAATTCCCGCAAACCTAAATTTGCACATTTATTCACATACATACATCGATTATGAACCGGGTCAATTCGGGCGCTATTTCGCAACACTATAAAGTCAAAGGTCAAAGGAGGCAACGGTTTTATCGATTATAAGAACTTTACAACTGTACGTACAGCCGGAGGAAAAAATTCAACAAAAAAGACACCACAAAGGTGCCTCCACTTACTTTTTAGATATAACTTATGGGCATCTTCTCTGCTATGTTAATCTTTTCTGCATAAACCAATGAAACAAGTAATGGTACCTAACAAAATGACTATGAAGCTTAAGCTTGGAAATCTAAATTTAAAATCTACAATTTAATTAAAAACTAAGCCAAGTAATATAAGTTCCCCACCAATTAACATGATCTTTTTTCCAGTTAAATTATGCCGAAAAAATAAAACTGCAATAATAAGTCCAACTATAATTGTCACAATTAATAAGATACTTATGAATTCAAATCCAGTTTCCGTTAATTGGAAAATAAGATAAAAGGAATTCGTTTCCCGCCCTACTTCGGTCATTTTATCCCCCCAGGATACACTTGAGAATATTCATCTACAAAAACTCCATTCCATTAATTCTAATCTCTAGGATAGTTAATCTCCATGATATCCATAAAAGGGACCTTGGTAATAACTCCGTCCTTCTTGATGTGTACTTTTCCAGTCCTAAGTCCATTAGTTTAGCCAGCAAAATAGTGGTCCAAGCTAAAAGGTACAGTAAGAGTGTAGGGATTGATGCCGTTCAGCAGGTACATAGCTCTAAAGTCTACTATGGGGTACCGTCAGGAAAATGATTTACAACGCTAATCCCATTTTCAAGACGATTCCCACGTTTTTAACAACGTTAAGAGAGTTTTAGTGGTCTTAAAGAATCTAATGTTACTACTTTATCCGAATTATAATGGTACTAAGGAAGAGAATTTGTTTTAAATATATATTCAACTGAATGGTTGACTTATTATTATTTATTCATTATATTTAACCATATGGTTGAACAAAATAATAACTTAGATAGTATTTTCCACGCCTTGGCTGACCCAACCCGAAGAGAAATTGTTCGTCTAATTGCTTCTCAAGATCGTACTATATCAGAATTGGCAGCACCTTTTGATATGTCTTTAGCAGCTATTTCTAAGCATATTAAGGTCTTAGAAAGGGCAGGCATGATTGAAAGGATTGTAAAAGGAAGAACTCACACTTGCCGTCTTAATTCCGAATCGTTATCTATGGCTACAGAATGGCTTCGTTTTTACGAGCATTTTTGGAACAGGCAGTTTGACGCTCTCGAACGAGAACTAAATATAGCAAAAAAGGAGGAACATTAACGCAATTGCAACAAACTTATTATGATTGAATTATTCAGTAAAGGATGATTTTAATGGTTAATACATCAACAACTACACTAACAATGAAACGTCGTTTTGATTCAACTGTAGAAAGAGTGTTTGACGCATGGGTAAACCCAGAAATGATGGGTAAATGGTTATTTAATCCAGATGAAAATGCAAATACTGTGAAGAACAACTTTCGCGTCGGAGGATCCTATTCGATCATAGACCCTAAAGGAGGAGAAGCCACAGGTGAATATCTTGAGATTGACAGACCATTCAAATTGGTATTTACGTTTCAAATCCCACAATATAGCGAAACGATTGACCGAATTACAATAATATTGGATCGCTTAGATGATGGATGTGAGATGTCTTTCACGCAAGAAATAGTCGTTCCTCATGAAGAAGGATGGACCACAGAAGACATTGAAAATGCACATCACGAATTTAGAGATGGTTCCGAACAGGGATGGACGACCATGTTCAATGTTTTAGTTAAACATTTATCAAACAATAACTAGCCTAAACAGAAGTTTGTAACTTTTTTGGAAGGCTTTCATATTTTTACTTGAAGTCTCACTGTTTCGTAGTTCGAGAACACTATTAAGCTTAATTTCTCACTTATAATACCGAGAAATTAGGCTTTTTTATATTTGTATTTCCTTAACATTAGAAATCCGCACTTTCCTGACGCTACCCCACTATGGAGCCATGAAGCCTGGGTGCTATCAAATCGGGAATATACAGAGGCTGCCGCAATCTGGCCAAAACCAACGGGGTCCGATTATTGGACGTGATGAACTCATCGAAGTGATCCTCAAAATGAATCCGGCCGCAGTACCCAAGCCTAAACAAATCATTATTGAGAGCACTCCTAGCACCACTCAAGTTTGCAATCGATGCGGTAAACCCATTAGACAAAGCATCCAAGAATCCGCCGGCAAGAAAATTCCAACCATGAGGAGCTGCCAGGCAGCTCCTAGCTCTACCCTTGGCGCATACGCAACTATTGAAATGATTCAGGCATGGATGAAAACTGGACTCCAATATATGAAAACACAGTTAACCTCAAAAATGCAGGTACTTACGTAGATGAAATACTGATAACTGGCCGGCAGCTGCTTTGGTAACAACATCAGCTACCTGTTTTTCCGTCGACCTCTTTTATCTACAAATCGATGGATCAGTGAAAAACGAGGGGATGTTATTGTACTGAGCAATGATAAAGATTTGCACGAGGGTGGCTCAACTAAATGAAGCTTCCGCTTGACAAACACTTTGGTTCTATATCCTGTCATAAAACGGCCCTGTGTGTTTGTGTTGTCATAATTGGTGAGAAAAATCAACGGAAAAATGTTGATGCATCAAGGCGTATTTTCATATTTAATGAAGAGTTCCTTTAGTAAACACCGGATAAGAGACCATTTTCAGTATTAGTGAGAATTACCGCAAACCTGGACTTGCATATTTATTCACCTACATACATCGATTATGGACCAAGTCACTTCGGGCGCTATTTCGCAAATATGGAAGTCCTCGCGTTGTTTTGGCATCGGAAGAAATTAGTGGTTTGGTTTCAGGTCGACAGTAGTCCGCTCCCTGTTGAATCCCAGGCTAAGGAGGATCCTAAAGAAAAAATTACGGTGTCCACAGAACAAACTTCCCCTCTCTTTCTTGTTCCAAAATAATCCCATTCGTAACAGAATCTATATTCTGTTACGAAAGAAGCATCTAAGAAAAAACCTTCATTCTCTCTCAGCAAGAGTTTGAAGGTTTTTACGCGGCTGTAATCTTATTTAAACTAACGTTTCCCGTCGTATTATGAGGTCAGCCGGTTTTTACTGGTTGACCACTTTTGTTATGGTGGTGTATTTCTCAGTAGTCGGGCAGATCGGACGTTCCCCTGGGTCTGTAACCCGTCGCTAAAACTGATCGCCCCCTACTTGTAGAAACCATGTTTAAGTTGGTTGAGACGACCTAGATCTCGCATAACAAGCGATGTTGTGGAACTATGAGGTGTTTTAGGGGTACCGACATTTTCACTTTTAAGGGAGGGAGTATTTCATGAATCCAGTCATTGGTCTGGATATTTCAAAAGGTAAAAGTGATGGACAAGTTTTCTTAGACAAAGGCAAGCCCATGGGACACCCTTTTTGTTTTCAGCATAACCAAGTAGGTCTTAGCCAACTGCTAGATGTCGTTTCAACTGTACAGGATACAGCAGGCAAAGCCCCAGTTGTGATTCTGGAATCGACAGGACATTACCATCAGGCTGTAATTCAGTTTCTAGAAGAACACGGTATCCTATTCTTAGTTGTGAATCCTCTCATTTCACATCAAGCCAAAAAGTCAAGTCTACGGAAAGTGAAAACAGATGCAGTCGATGCCTATCGGCTCTGCGAGCTGTACTACAAAGAGGAATTTGAAGACCATATGCAACGAGGGGTTCAACTACTAAATCTTAGGCATCTAACGCGTCAGTTTGACTCGCTCACACAAATGTATGTACAGGTGAAGCTTCAGTTTCAGGCCGTTCTAGATCAAGTCTTTCCGGATTATAGAGGTATTTTCGGTGACCTTTATTCAAAAGTTTCGTTGCTGCTTCTAAAACAGTTCATGAATCCTGGGGCATTTCAAACAGCTGGCGTATCAACCGTAACACACACAATTACCTGCCTCTGCCCTAGGCGATCTGATCATTGGGCTAGTGACAAAGCAAGCTGTATCATGGTTGCTGCAGCAAATAATCCATTTCCAAAAGTGAGTTATAGTAGCATAGCCATCTAATAAGCTTAGCACTATTCATTGACTTACTTCTTCAATATCAAGAGCATCTTTCCCACCTGCAAAGTCAGATCGATGCCCTCGCTGAAGAAGTTGAATCTTATCAGATTATCCAATCGATTCCCGGAATAGGTAGCAAAATCGCTGCAACGATTTTGTCCGAGATCGGGGAAATCCATCGGTTTAATCACGCCAAAAAGCTGGTAGCTTTCGCAGGAATTGACCCTAGCGTCTACTCTTCTGGTAAGTTCACAGCGACAATCAATCGCATTACCAAACGCGGGTCTAAAAAGCTGCGTCATGCCCTATATCTCGCTGTACTATGCGGTCTAAAAAAGACCGGAAGCAAGAGGTTACGTGAATATTACGATAAGAAACGCGAAGCCGGAAAGCCTTACCGGGTTGCCCTCATTGCCTGCGTCAACAAGCTCCTTCACTGGATTTATGCCCTTCTAGTGAAGCAAGAAAGGTTTGTCGATTTAGATTAGTTAACGCATTTTTCATCCGCAAGAACAGCCTTCCAGCATGTACAGAGAAGGTTATTTAGTGCGCCTATTTTTCAGTATACCGTCATCCCGTACTTTATTTAAGAGAAAAATGTTGACAAGATATTAGCTGGTTTTAGCTTAATAGATCCCATTTGTAGCCTCAATGCCAACTACCACTTATTCTATTAATCTCCCTTACTTTTGTTTCTTCCTCGCTCGGAGCGCGGTTACTGGAAGCGTGAATAAACTGCTCATGAAAATTCGTCCAGTTGGCTACTTCCATGAGCAGATCCGTTATCTTGATTCGTGGTAGCAGCTCATAAAGGGAAAGACTGAAATTCCGGGATCTGAATTTTCAGACACAAAATAATCTCAAAGTTTATGCAACGCTAATGCTTAAGTATATCTCCTTAAAAAATTTAACATTAGTGGAACAGCATCCTCAAAAAAGGCTTCATCACCGTGTCCAGCCTTATCCAGGACGTGAAGTTCTGCTTTATCCTTTCCTGCTTTTTCTTCTATTAATTGAGCAAGTTCAATTGACTGCTGGGGAGGAACAGTATCGTCTTGTGCTCCATGAACTATAAGAAATTGTGGAATATCTGAATTAACATGTGTTATTGGTGAAAGGGCTTGAGCCTTTTCAGGAACCTCACTTGCCAGCGCACCAAAAACTAATGATTCTACCGAATCAGGATTACCATACGACAACGACGGTGAGACACCAGTTTTTAATATATGCTCACTCATTTGTTCCTTCATGGCAAGAATATTTGATGGACCACAGAAATCTATAACTCCCTGAACATCGCTTGAATAGTCGGAGTTTCCATAGGATAATCCCTCCAACTCTTTTACACCTGAGGAAGTTCCCAATAAAGATGCTAGAGTACCTCCAGCAGAAATTCCAATTGCAACAATTTTCTCCGGATTAAGCCCATATTGTTCTGCATTAGCACGCAGATATCTAATTGATGCTTTTGTATCATATACAAGTCGTGGGTACTCTCCTTCGCTGCTTAAAGTGTAATTAACACTTACTACAGCAAATCCTAATTCTCTGGCTAAAAGAGGTATCTCTAATTGAGTTCCCCTTTTGTCTCCAAACAGAAATCCGCCTCCGAAAAAGAAAACCAACACAGGAAATGGCTTTTCACCTTGGTCTGGCAGATAAATATCCAGAGTTTTTGAATCTGGTAAATCACAAAATGGTAAGTCAAGGTATTTTGTTTTAATATCTGATATATTAGCATTTACATCTTCCAAAAATTCAGGAGGAAAATTTGCAAGTATCTCCTTAACCATTTCAGATTTCGCCTTACCGCAGATAAAAATTTCTTGTTTCATATCTACATTATCCTTTCACATTGTATTGTGGTTGCCTAGCATGTCCAGGGTCCGGCGATTCTAAATCGACGTTCCTGTGCAGATGAGGCCGGTGACACTGTCGCCCGAGGACAAGATCGCGATGAGCAAATCCTGTATTGTTATAGCACAACCATAACCTTCAGACTTTTAAGTTCATTTCGTAGTCCGACACATTCATATTGCGACTTTTTACTTGTACGAAAAGTCCAAAAATGATACACCAAACCATTATTGTATATACAGACATTCTTTCAAAAACCGCAGCATACATATTATTATTTATCCCAATAAATAATGCGAAACTTATGATTCCTATAATGCAAAAAATGACACTCAACGTTGAAACCCATTTTTGTGGAAATATTCGATGAGACATCAAGCCACCGCATAATATAGATAAGTTACCTCCTACTATAGCTAACATAGCTCCAATACCATGAAACGGTTCGCCCCACCAATCATACCCAGGAAACATACCAACCATGGTTATACCAATTGCATAAATTGCAGTAAGTGCCAGACCTATGATTTTTCTTTTTGATGGCAGTGTGTTCATTATCATAAAATACGCTATAGCGAATAAAATTCCATTAGCAAAAAATCCGAAATTCATCACAAAATATAATGGGGAATTAATCGTACGCCCCATGTACTGTGTTACCACTGGTATACCCAAATCACTAATATAGTTTATGGCATATTGATACGATGGATTGCTCCAGGCATATGCCGTTATAGCTTCGCACAAAAGATAAACAACCCCTGCTAAAATAAAAAGAAAAGAACCTGCTTGCAATATTTTTTGATTAATATTTTCCATTAGTTATTTCTCCTGTCGTCTTTGTTCGATTTGCTGGTTAGAGTAAAGAACACTCCATCAAGGGAAAACATCTCCTACTTATTCAAACAACTCATTTATCGTAGTATCAATAATAAAATCTACGGCTTCTTTGGTACCACTAACAGTAAAATCAAATTGGAACATTGAAGATAATAAACAATCTACAACTTGTGTTGCCATATCCAAACTCTTCTTTGGGATAAGTCCATATTCCGAGATTAAGTTTTCCATTCTTATTTTATCGTTATTGAAATCCTGCTCCATATAATCGGGTGGTAGCTTTTGGATAATCAATGCCCACTCATCCCACATTGATGTTAACCATGACATAGTAGACAATTCTATTGCCAAAGCTTTGAGACCCTCTGCAAGGCCATGTTTACTTGAATCATTTTTCATTTTATCGTATAAAATTTGATCTAGTTCTTTTTGATATTCATCAGCGGTTTTCACAAACAGTAATTCTTTGCTTGAGAAAAATTGATAGAACGCTCCGGTAGAAATGTTTGCTCTCTGTACAATATCTCGGATACCAGTTTTTGAGTAACCATACTGCTTCCAGCATTCCTTACAAGCATTGATTAGATTTTGTTTGATTAATTGTCGTTCATGTTCTGTAAAGCTCTTAGACATACTATTGCACCTCCCATATTATACGTATGAACATTTATACAATATTGTTCATACGTTTATGTTAGATAACCTATTTCGAATTGTCAAGTACATATCAAGAAATGTTACCATACCTCTTGTATTGAGGCTTTACCCGATGAGGGAAAAACGAATGTCCTGAAGCTAGCGATAATATTTTCCGCAGGGCTGATGGAGGCAGAGGCTGGGGAGCTGTATACGGGTGACGATAGCGTAATAAATAGCGGCAGTCTTGGACTTTCATCCGTGACTGTCGTTTTCATCTTTAGAGTAAGAAAAAACGCTAAACCGGATGCAATTCAGGGCTTAGCGTATATTTTCGTTAAAATGTTGGCGGGACCCCTAATACAACGTAGTCTGATGTTTTTATTGTCTTGATGGTTAACTGGATATTGGACTCAAGCAGTGATTATTAGCGAACGAAGAACTCGTAGGGAAAGCACTCCTAGCAAATGCTCATTCGACTGCTCATTGATAATAATATCGAGGTCGTTATTTAACTCCTTAGATTTGGGATTATAAATAGGCAATAAGTTCAAGATATATGGGTAATGGTACGGTTTCACAAAAAACCAAAGTTGATAGAAGAATTAAGAATTGCCGCTGCCTATGCTCAAAAAGTTAGAATTAAATTACAGACAGGAGAAGTAATCGAAGGTAAGGCCCAATTATCAGGGGATCCGAATCGGACAAAAGTGCGCACTGATGATGGTCCATTGTGGATCCCCTATGAGGAAATTGAATTTGTTGAGCGCTTAATAAAGCTGAATTGATTAAGTAAGGCCGCCTAACGGCGGGTTTTTGATAACCTTTACACGCAAGTTTTCGTATATTTATTCATTTTCTCATTAATTGCGAAAATATTTCTCGTCAATTATGAAAAAATCATCAACAAATATGACACCACACATCTCCGCTGTGTGTTGTCATAATTGGTGAGAAAAATCAACGGAAAAATGTTGATGCATCAAGACGTATTTTCATATTTAATGAGAAGAGTTCCTTTAGTAAACACCGGTTAAGAGACCATTTTCAGTATTAGTGAGAATTGCCGCAAAATCGGATTTGCATATTTATTCAACTATATACATCGATTAGCTCGACTAGAACCAATTTGGTCGCTATTTCGCAAGTTAGCAGTATTGCGCCCCCCTGTTGAATCCAGGCTAAGGAGGATCCTAAAGAAAAAGTTACGGTGTCCACAGAACAAATCTCCCCACAACCAGTCAATGGTTTTTCGATCCCATAGTCCGTACAACCAGGTTTCAGATTCTTCCTCTGGTTTATTTCAATATTATACATATGCAGGTAAGCGCTGCAGAATCTTCACCTGCTAGCCAGCGCTCTCCTCCTTCCTTGAAGCGTTTCCTAGATAATCATCCTGACGCTATTTTGCATGAAAACGAAAGAGTCCGCCGTAATTCCGCATTCTGTCCCATCATTGTCGATGTCGATCCTCCCGATTTCAGTCTTGTAACTAGCGACAGCTGTCAATTAACTATCTTTATACGACGATTATCAAAAAGATCCATAAAAAGATCCACCCTATCAATCTAGGATGGATCTTATATAAGCAGATCAATTCAACCATAAACTTAGAATCAATCATGACCCACGATCGGGTGGGGCACATATGGCTCTTCTAGAAACGAGACTTCTTCAGGAGTTAATTTAAACGATAGAGCTCCTACGGCAACTTCAAGGTGAGATGTTTTCGTAGCACCAATAATAGGAGCTGTTACAGGATCTTTCTGCAGCAACCAAGCAAGTGCGATATGAGTACGGGGGACGCCATGATTTGCAGCGACTGATGCAACTCGCTCTGCTACTAACCGATCAGCATTCAAAGTCCCATCGTATTTAAACTTTTGAATTTGGTCGGTTTCGGAACGCAGAGTGGTTTCTGAACAATCACGTGTCAATCTACCTGATGCGAGTGGGCTATATGGGGTCACCCCAATCTTTTCCTCCCTACAAAGCGGGAGCATTTCTCGCTCCTCTTCTCGGTAAATGAGGTTTAGATGATTTTGCATAGTCACAGGCAAAGCCTAGATACATCCAAACCAGTGTTCCCAAGTTTTACATACTCCATTTGAATTCCCCTCTCCTCCGTTTATTTCCAATCCCACGACGAACCATTCTTCAACAATGTTACCGAACAATGTAGATGTATCGATGACAAACCGAATAACGAACATGGCCCGTTATCCCCAAGCTTTACGTATCATTTCCCATTCTAGCTAAATTCGCGGCGGCGGGGCAGTGAGTACCACAGTCCGTCGAGCCAGTCCAGCTGCTGTTCCGTCAGCGCATTCATTTCGGCAGCTTGCAGGCTCGCGTCCAACTGCTCCGAACGACTGGCACCAATGATGGCAGAGGTGATGCCCGGCTGCTGCATTACCCATTTCACGGCCGTTGTCACCGGATCCAGGCTGTACTCTTCGCACCAGGTCCGATATCGTTCAACTGCGTCGAACGTCGCTTCTTTCCAGTAGCGCTCCTGGTATAAAGCACCCGCATTGTTCCGGAGTCCAAACCGGGTTCCTTCTTCGATGCGGGCGTTTTTTCCATATCGGCCTGTCAGCATGCCCCCTGCAAGTGGGTTGTAGCTGATTATGCTGATCCCCTCGTCAAGCGCCATGGGAACCATGTCGTCCTCAATCATCCGAATCAGAAGATTATAGCGCGGCTGAACACTTACAATCCTGGAGTAATTTTTCCGGTCTGCAATGCCATTTGCCTTTGCCACCTGCCATGCAAGCCAATTCGAGATCCCGATGTAACGAACTTTGCCTTGCTGAACAAGGTCATCGAATGCACGAAGTGTTTCATCCATTGGTGTTTCCGGGTCGAATTGGTGAGCCTGGTAGAGGTCAAGATAATCCGTCTTTAAGCGGCGTAAACTGTCCTCGACCGAGGTCATGATGTGCTTCCGGCTTAATCCTCGTTCGTTGGGGCCAGGTCCCATAGAGCCGAAACACTTTGTCGCAAGCACCACTTTATCTCGTTTACCCTGCAGCCACTCCCCGATGATCGACTCGGTTGCACCCGCGACGGCATGCGATTCCCTTCCGATCGGATACACATCGGCCGTGTCAATGAAATAAACGCCGGCTGCATAGGCTTTATCCAGGATTTGAAACGAATCCTTTTTGTCCGCCTGATTCCCAAAAGTCATGGTTCCCAGGCATAATCCGGTTACCTTCAATCCCGTATTTCCGAGCGAACGAATATCCATCGGATCACCTCTCTTAACATACTGAATGACATCTTTTTATGATTTGTCTTTCGCAAATACTTCTTTTGCAACCATCATAGCTGTCATGGCCTTCGGCCAGCCTGCATAGAAAGCAAGATGGATCATCGCTTCGATACTACTTAATTCTTCGTGTGCCATATTTAATTCTACTTTCATTTATTCATTATAAATTTCTTTGGCAATTCTAAATGCTGACCAAGCTTTTGGCCAGCCTGCATAGAACGATAAATGAGTGATGATTTCCGAAATTTCATCTTTCGTTACTCCGTTTATTTTTGCTTTCTTTAGATGTGCAGTTAATTGTTCAAAGTTTCCACCAGCAATTAGCGCAGAAACTGTAATCATACTGCGATCGCGTGGAGAAAGTTCTTTCTCCCTTGACCAAACTTCACCGAATAAGACATCATCATTCATTTCAGCAAATTTTGGTGCAAATTCCCCTAAGAAGTCTCTTCCTGCTGTTTGTTTTTCTGCCATTTTTATCATACCTTTCGTTTTTATATTCTCACATGCCATTAGCTTAGGAATAACGGGGAATTGATTTTTACATAAGCTGTTTCGTTGGACGAATAATTACTTCATTCCACGCAGCGTCATCTGGTAAGTCAATTGCATGCTTAATTGTCAAAGCCACTCTATCAGCTGGATTCTAAAAGTTCAGTATTAATAGTTCCTTGGAGATATAATAGTGACACGTACAATGGTTTCATCCTGTGCCATCTCTTCTCGTAAAGATTCACTAATTGCACGTATTGTACTACCCTCTATTTGTCGATAAAACTTGCGTATTCTGCTGGATAGCGATCTCCCATAATTTCGATCTTAGATAGCGATTCATTTAAATCTCGTAGTTCCTCAGTAGTCAGTTCAACGTCCACTGCACCAAGATTTTCTTCCAGACGTTCTAATTTAGTTGTTCCTGGAATTGGAACAATCCATGGTTTCTGGGCAAGTACCCATGCGAGTGCGATTTGAGCTGGCGTTGCGTCCTTCCCTGCAGCAATCTTCTTGATCAGATCGACCAAAACTTGGTTTGCTGTGAGATTCTCCGGTTGAAACCGAGGTACAATACTGCGGAAGTCGGAGTTAACGAATGTAGCATTCTTATCAATTTTGCCGGTAAGGAAACCTCTACCCAATGGACTAAACGTAACGAAGCCGATTCCGAGTTCCTCAAGCGTAGACAGCAGTTCTTCTTCGGGATTTCTCCACATCATGGAGTACTCACTCTGGACTGCTGTGAGCGGCTGAACTTCGTGTGCACGACAGATCGTTTTGACTCCTGCTTCTGAAAGCCCCCAATGTTTAACCTTACCCTCCTGGATTAGATCTTTGACGGCTCCAGCTACCTCCTCGATTGGTACATCGGGATCAACCCGATGCTGATAATATAGATCAATGGCTTCGACATGAAGTCGTTTAAGTGAGCCTTCAACGGCCTTCTTGATATGCTCGGGTCGACTATCCAACTTCGATTTTCTGTTACCTTGAAGGTCAAAGCCGAACTTGGTCGCAATGATTACCTGGTCCCGATAAGGAAGGAGTGCTTTCCCTACGAGTTCTTCGTTCGCATAAGGTCCGTACACTTCGGCTGTGTCAAAGAAGGTCATTCCACGGTTAATCGCCGAATGGATCAACGATATCATTTCTTTCGTGTCTGATGCTGGGCCAAAACCGGAGCTCATCCCCATACAACCGAGCCCGATTACGGAAACTTCGATCCATTTTTCCCCAATTTACGTTTTTGCACTACTTATCTTCCTTTCTTTTTTATTATTTCACTTAAATTTCGAGTGTTGATCATTAATTGTGTTCTATATAATTATGTGACAATTTAAAAAGCGACGGGTATCAAATTCTTATCAAATGATTGCCTAATCATATCACCGCCATTCCCACGACTTCGAGTATGCTTTAGAATACAATTGGTAAGGATAACGATCCAAGGAGGATGCCATGACTGATTCAATCCAAAAAAATCAGATGGAGCTCGTCAAAATCATAGAGAAATTTTCGGAACAGGATGGTGCTCACGCTACTGCGATCCCGTCTTTATTTTTTCTTCGCCGCTCCACAGTTACCGAACTAAGTCACAGCATATACAAGCCACGCATATGCATTATCGTTCAGGGGGCGAAAGAGGTATTTCTGGCAACGGAACGCTTTAGGTACGGTCCTAGTGATTACCTGGTTGTTTCGGTTGATCTGCCCGTTTCCGGGCAAGTGACGGAAGCTTCTCGCAACGTTCCGTACTTGGCCCTCCATCTTGATTTCACACCAAGTCAAATTTTGGATGTTATTCGTGATTTCAAAATCCAAGTCGGAAAAAATGAAAATGCTAACCGGGGTATGTTTGTGAGCCCAACCGAGTCATCGATGTTAGATGCGGTAATCAGGTTAGCTCGTTTGCTGGAAAGTCCGAGTGATATTCCGGCACTTGCTCCTCTTTATACGAAGGAAATTCTCTATAGAGTTTTGCAAGGTCCACATGGAGGTTCATTGGAACAAATCGCAATCGATAAAAGTTCTACTCGTCTTATCAGAGACGTTATCGAACAGATCGTGAATAACTATGATCACTCTCTTCGGATTGAGGAACTTGCGGAAATAGCTAATATGAGTATTTCTTCACTTCATCGGCACTTTAAAGAGGTAACCGCAATGACTCCAATTCAATACCAAAAACAATTGAGATTACAAAAAGCACGGCAAATGTTATTGTCTGAGCCAACCGATGCAGCTGATGTCGCATTCCGGGTTGGTTATGAAAGTCCTTCGCAATTCAGTCGCGAATATTCCCGCATGTTTGGTTTTCCGCCCAAGGAAGATATAAAGCGATTGCGGGAGAACTATGACGAAACGATAAACGCGTGAGTCCCTTAGGGATGTGCTGTTATCATTGTAATATCGTTCCACGAAAAAACGGCAGCCTGGATGCGTGTGCCGTTTTTTCGTGTCTGTCTTATTTTAAATTGCTGCATTCTCATCACAGATTCTGATGGTGGCTTTCAATGGGTATAGATTTCTTTAAGTAGCTGCTTTTGTATTCTTTTGGGGTTTTATACTCCATAGGATAAAAAACGAGATCATGACAATCGCCAGACACACCCAATATACATCCCGGAACCCTGCAAATTGAGCAATGATACCGCCGCCCAAATTTCCTAGTAACCGTCCTATAATGGATCCGTTATAATAGATCGTTGTAGACATGCCAGGGGAATTCGGAAGTAGCTCTGTGAAGTAACTTAATCCATTGCCCATTACAATAGCAACAAACGCAGCTTGCAAAAGTTGTGCTGCGATCAGCTGCCAGGAAGCGGTCGAAACACTTAATATGAGGTTGTATAGTACTGCAATAAAGCAGGCGCTGATCATCAAAAAATGGTTCGAAATCTTTTTACTCAAGGCGCCTAGCACAAACATACTAGGGATCTCCAGGCCGGCACATATACTAACAACCAATCCAACATCGGTATGCGAACCTTGAAGCTCGGCTACAATGAACAATGGCGTGACAATTCCGTTTACAGCATTGACCGCAAATAGACAGATAAAAGCAATCACAGGATACCAGATTTGCTTACTGTTGGGTGAAGCTGTGCCTGGACCCGATCGTTTCTTTTGGACTGTAATTTTCTTAGGTAGAAATAGAAACACGAGTGATGCGATTGTAAGAAAAATGGCCGAAGTCCCCATAAAGAGCCCTTTGTATCCAACAGCTCCTAAAATGATTGTTCCAACTAAAGGCCCTATTAGGAACCCAAGAGACACTACGGTTCGTAATATAGACATTGCAAATGTCTTGTCATCAGAGTTACTTTCATTTGCCGATTCCTGGGCGTAAGCATAAATTTGCGGCATGGCGGCAGCCCCTAATCCAGTAAAAAAACTAACGATAATAAGCAAAATCAAGAAGTTATCGAACAGTAAATATGAGATATAGCCTAGTGCAGATGAAGACGTGGCTATAATAATTATGAATTTTCGGTCCCGCATGCGATCCGAATGTTTACCAATGAACGAGTTTGCCACTACGCCGCTTAATGAGCTCACGGCCGTGAAAACACCGAAGGTTCCCGCGCTCATTCCCAAATTCTCTGTACAATAGAGAGCTAAGTACGGCAGCGTAATCGAAATTCCAATGCCTACCAATAGAACACAGATGACAAATAAGCGGTATCCTTTGATAGCAAACAAATTTTGAAGTCGTGTGTTCAACTTAAGCCTCCTTAAAGCAATGGTGATTACCGCTCTTGACTAGTGGGACGGATGAGCATTTCATTGATCGCTACATTAGATGGTTGTTCAATGGCAAAAGCGATGGCTCGAGCGATGCTTTCGGCTTCAATTGCACGTTCATACATTTTTTCTACTACAGGTTTAAATTCCATATCAGTAATGGATTCCGGTAATTCGGACTTAACCATTCCTGGCGAAATGATGGTCGACCGGATATTGTTATCAGCTTCTTCCTTACGCAGTCCTTCTGAAATCGCGCGTACAGCGAACTTGGTTCCAGCATAGACTGCGCTCCCAGCGCCAACAACGTGCCCGGCTACGGAAGATAGATTAATAATGTGACCTGATTTACGCTCTCTCATGGAAGGAAGAACAGCTGCGATGCCATAAAGAACGCCTTTGATGTTCACGTCAACCATTTGGTTCCAATCATCCACTCGTCTTTTATAAAGAAACGAATTTGGCATTAATCCGGCATTATTGATCAGAACGTCAATTTTCCCAAATTCCTTAAGCGTATAGCCTGCGAGTTCTTCCATCTGTTCGACAGATGTTACATCGGTTACTTTGTAAATCGCTTGCCCACCATGACTTTGAATATCTTGTTGCAATTTCTGTAATCGTTCTTCACGGCGAGCAGCTAATACTAACTTTGCACCTTTGGATGAGAGTTCTTTAGCTGTTGCTTCCCCAATTCCACTTGAGGCGCCAGTAATAATGACTACCTTGTCTTGAATATTTGACATCCTGACATCTTCCTTTGTTTGGTCAATTTATTTGTTATATGACTTTCCGGTGGTCTTTCGAAATAGCGATTGTTAAATATCCAGTGTACGGGTACCGATCCATTTAACCATTTCAGGATCGTTATGTGAAAAGAATAAGCTTTGCTTCGTGTCTAACGTTGTAATTAACTCCATATCTTCTTGTCTTAGTTCAAAATCAAAGATATTAAAGTTTTCGGTAATTCTTTCTTTACGAACAGACTTTGGAATCACAACAATTTCTCTTTGTGTTAGCCAACGCAAAACGACCTGGGCAACGGATTTACTGTACTTTTCAGCTATGGATACCAGTACCTCATTCTGGAACAAGTTATTTTTCCCTTCGGCAAAAGGCCCCCAGGATTCGATTTGAACATGGTTCTCTTTCATGAATTTTGCACTTTCGATTTGCTGATTGAAAGGATGCGTTTCAACTTGATTTACGGCAGGGACTACTACATTATGAATAATCAAATCGATCAGACGATCCATCTGGAAGTTACTGACTCCAATGGAACGGACCTTTCCTTCACGGTATAATTCCTCCATAGCACGCCAAGAGCCATACACATCTCCAAATGGCTGATGAATTAAATACAAGTCCAAATAATCCAATTGCAATCTTTCCAGCGATTTTTCAAATGCTCTTTTTGTGCGCTCATAACCAGTATCCTGAACCCAAAGTTTAGTCGTGATAAATAATTCCTCTCTTGCCACACCACTCCGTTTGATTCCTCTGCCCACAGCTTCTTCATTTAGATACGAGGCAGCTGTATCAATCAGCCGATAGCCTGCCATGATAGCGTCATAAACACTTTGTTCACACTCACTTTGATCTGCAATCTGAAATACACCAAAACCGAGAATAGGCATCTCAACACCATTGTTCAAAGTTACTTTTTGCATATAATCTCCTCCACTTTTAGAATTTTATTTATCAATAGATTTGGCCTATCCATACGTTCTATGACAGTCCGCACTTTGTCATCTTGCATTTCAGAGCGCAAGCAGGTAAGTCCTTCTCAGCGCCATCCCAGCAGAAAATCCAGCTGGCCGACACTGCATTCTACTGCTGCTCCATAAGTATGATTGCCCCTTTATTATGTATGAATTCATTTCAAAGCCGGTAGCCCGATTATGTTGAATCATTGCCTATTAATGTCACCACTGATACGAAACAGGGATGTTCCAAACTACAGTGCTGATTTATAAAGGGGCGTTTTCATATTTAATGAGACAATCTCCTTTAGAAAGTTCCGAATATGGAACTATTTCAGAATTCGTGAGAATATCCGCAAAAGCGCAATTGCATAAATCGGAGAATAATTTACATCAATTCCCTGAGAAAGAACACAAAAAAGCTTACCATTGAAAAATCACAATGATAAGCTCTTCAAAAATTCGGGAAACGGTAATGTGTTCATGTGTTTGATGCATGCTGTTTAAAATTTAATGATGACAGAACCTCTCAGGAAGTTCGGTTTTTAATTATTTCCCTCCCGAATCTTTAGTCTCCAGGTTTCATGCCGTCAAGGCAGCCTAACCTTATACGGTTTAACTTTTTGGGGTCACTCCACGAATCGGCGGTCTTTATAATGATTTCAAAGCAATGATAAAAAAATCCTGTAAATTCCCTTTAAATAGATTAGATCAGGCTTACTAGGTTTTAGTTCCAACCAAGCGCTTTTTTTCCGGCTTCGATGGCAGTGACGATCCGCTCTACATCATAAACATTGCCTTTCCATGTCCCTCCGCTGACGGCTTGGAGAGCAGCCCATAATTTCGTGTCGTCCGGGAGGTCATCATCAGGACGCATCCCTGGGTGGAATTGCCTCAGGGACAATAACCGGGCCCCCTCATCTGGCGTTACTTCCTGATCCCCTTCTCCGATAAAATCAACCCGCCCTTCCAGCCGGTTGCGGTCAATGACAATTTCGATCAGGTCACCATCCTTGAGCTTGCCGATGGGTCCGCCTGCCAGTGCTTCTGGGCCAACATGACCGATGCATGCTCCGGTTGAAACGCCGGAAAAACGGGCATCGGTTATAAGCGACACATATTTACCGAAAGACAGGTGCTTAAGCGCGGCCGTGAGCTGATACGTTTCCTCCATGCCCGTCCCCGACGGTCCCCTGCCAATAAGAACCATGATATCGCCTGCCTGAACGCCACCGTTTTTAATCGCTCGGATCGCATCGCGTTCGGTTGTAAACACCTTCGCCTTGCCTTTATGGTGATATATACCTTCCTCATTCAGGACGGAAGGGTCAATCGATGTGGATTTGATCACAGAGCCTTCTGGAGCAATATTCCCGGTTGGAAATGTGACTGTAGAAGTGATTCCAAGGTGTCGTGATTGTTCCGGGCTCATAATCACACTGTCCGGATCGATTCCTTCCTTTTCCTTAAGCTGCTTACGCAGCAGATGACGTCGTTCCGACGATTCCCACCAATCAAGAACTTCCCCTAGTGCGGCGCCCGTAACCGTAAGCACCGATTCATCCAACACGCCGAGACGTCTGAGGTGCAGCATCACTTCAGGCACGCCTCCGGCCAGAAATACCCGAATGGTCGGGTGGAACACCGGACCATTCGGAAGTACGCTGACGATGCGCGGTACATCCCGGTTGACGCGGATCCAGTCCTGCACCGCCGGTACCTTTAATCCGGCTGCGTGGGCGATCGCAGGAATGTGAAGCAGCAGATTGGTCGAACCGCCGAACGCAGCATGAACAACCATGGCATTACGTACCGCCGCATCCGTCAGGATGTCTCCCATCCGCATTCCTTTAGACTCCATCGCCATCAGCGCACGGGAGGATTGACGGGCCATTTCTTCCCAGATTGGCTGACCCGAAGGCGCAAGCGCAGCATGAGGAACCGTCATGCCCAGCGCCTCGGCGACGACTTGGGCCGTTGCTGCCGTACCGAGAAACTGGCACCCCCCTCCAGGAGTCGCGCAGGCCCGGCAGCCAAGCTCCGCCGCTGCCTCCAGCGTGATTTCGCCGCTCGAGTACCTGGCGCCGATCGTTTGTATTTTGCCGGCATCCTCCCCTTCGGTCGGTGGAAGCGTCACTCCTCCGGGAACGATCACTCCTGGAAGCTGCGGCATGCCCGCGAGCGCCAGCATCATCGCAGGCAAACCCTTGTCACAGGTGGCAACGCCGATGACGCCTCTTCTTGTAGGCAGCGAGCGGATGAGCCGACGGAATACGAGGGCTGCATCGTTCCGGTACGGGAGCGAATCGAACATGCCCGACGTTCCCTGGGACCTGCCATCGCATGGATCACTCACGTATCCGGCGAAAGGGATTCCACCGCGGGCCGAGAGCTCCTCCGCTGCAGCCTTCATCAGCAAGCCTACCTCCCAGTGTCCAGTGTGATAACCCAAGGCCACGGGACTGCCGTCCTCTTGACGAATCCCACCCTGCGTGCTCAAAATCAGAAACTGCTTTCCGTTCAGTTCTCCTGGCTTCCAGCCCATTCCGACGTTTTGGGACATCCCGAACAGGTCTCCGCTTGGAGCATTTCTCAGCAAGTCATCCGTTAAAGGCAGCCTTCCCTGCACTCCGGGGGCATGCGTTGTAACCTCACCGCTAACCAGGTCATCCTTCCCCATGATCGACTTGATCGAATTGTGCATGACACCCTCCCCAAGATTATGGCTTCACGAAAACCGTTTTGATGGAAGTAAAAAATTCGATGGCCGCCTGCCCCTGTTCCCTGGAGTGCGAGCTCGACATTTTCATCCCACCGAACGGGGCTTGCAGCTCAACGCCCGCTGTTTCCGCATTGACCCGGACCAGCCCGGCATCCATGTCCTGGATAAAGGAAAGCATGGCGCCTATATTTTGCGTATAGATGGAGGCGCTCAAGCCATAATCGCTATCATTGGCCGCCTTTATCGCTTCTTCAAGACTGTTCACGGCAATCAGGGTAAGCACCGGACCAAAAATCTCCTCCCGGGCAATGGCCATATGAGGAGTTACCCCGTCAAATACGGTCGGCTGGACATAGAACCCGTCCTCAAGTTTCGGTCCGCCCGCCCTTGCCCCGCCGGTCAGCAATACGGCTCCTTCATCCAGCCCTTTTTGAATGTAGTGCAGCACGGTTTCAAGCTGCCTTTCATTAGCGCAGGGCCCCATCCAAGTCTCGGGTAACATGCCGTCACCAAGCCGAATGCCCTCGATTTGGGACAGCAGCTTCGTTTTGAAGGCTTCATATACTTCGCGCACAACGATAACCCGACTGGTCGCCGTGCATTTTTGGCCGGTGGATTTCAAACCGCCGCTGATCGTCGCCTCGACCGCCAAATCCAGATTGGCATCCTTCGCAACAATAATCGGATTTTTGCCGCCCATCTCGAGCTGGTACTTGGCTCCTCTCGCCAGTGCGGCCGCGCCGACGCGCTTGCCGACTTCGTTTGAGCCCGTGAAAGTGATTCCGCCCACGTCCGGATGCTCCACAAGCGCCGAACCGACCACCGAACCGCTGCCGCATACAAGATTGAGGACACCCGCCGGAATTCCCGCCTCCTCGAAGCATTCGGTCAATTTGGCTGCGGTCACCGCCGTTTCCTGGGCCGGTTTCAACACGACCGTGTTCCCATATATCAGGGCAGGTGCGGTCTTCCAGAGGGGAATGGCCACCGGGAAATTCCACGGGGCAATCACGCCGACAACCCCGAGTGGCACCCGGGTCGTGAACATCAGTGCCTCGCTGTCCGTCGAAGGAATCACGTCACCGGACTTGCGCATCCCCTCACCGGCGTAGTACCGCAGGATAGCGACCCCGCGCAGCGTCTCTCCCTTGGCTTCCGCCAGCGTCTTGCCCATTTCCCTTGTCATTGCTTCGGCAACCTCATCTACCCGCCGTTCCAATGCGCTGGCCGCACGAAACAGGATATTGCCGCGTTCCGACCCGGGCAGACTGCGCCAAGCCTGACGAGCTGCTGTGGCTGCTGTGACGGCACGGTTTACATCCTCTATCGTGGAAACCGGTACATATCCGACCACTTCATGGCGATTGGCGGGGTTGATGCTGGGTTCCGTTTCTCCGGTGGAAGCCGCCGTCCATTCTCCATTAATGAAATTGCGATATACCTGTTCTCCCTGAAATGTTGCCATGATAATCTCCTCCCCAAACACCTAGTTTGATATGACGTGGTTCACCAACGTCCCAATCCCGCTTATCGAAATCTCGATGCGGTCGCCGGGGGCAAGCGTGAAGTCAGCCGGCGGCACAATAGCTGTGCCCGTCAACAGAACGGTACCGTCAAACAAATCGTTGTCCGCCGCCAGGAAGCGGACCAGCTCATCCAGCTTGCGGTTTAATTGATTTGTGTTGGCATCACTTTCCACCACAATGAGGCCTTCGCGGTAAATCTGGCAGTTGATTTTGAAATCGTAAGGGTCCTCCACGGTATCCGCGAGCCGTATCGCCGGCCCGATCGAGCAGGACTTCCGCCATATTTTTGCCTGCGGCAGATATAGCGGGTTCTCCCCCTCGATATCGCGGCAGCTCATGTCATTGCCAGCCGTGTATCCCACGATGACCCCGTCGCCGGCAAGCACCAAGCCGAGCTCCGGCTCGGGGATTTGCCATACAGAATCGCTGCGCAGCGTTACATCCTGATTCGGTCCGACCGTGCGTGCTGCCGTGGATTTCAAAAAAATTTCAGGTCGCACGGCGTCATAGACTTTGTCGTAGAACGTCTCCGCATCCAACCTCCCGCCTGTTGCTTCATAATTCCTCGCCTCCCGGCTGCGCTGATAGGTGACGCCGGCTGCCCAGACCTCCGGAGCATCTACTGGAGTAAGCAGCTGCAATGACGGCCATGCGGCTGTCAGCTCATTTTGCGGTGTAACAGCGCTTTCAACAATTCGGACAGGTGAAACGCCCTTCTCCCTGGCCTCATCGATCAACGACATAAAATCAGAGTGAGGCAATGGATAAGCCCTCTCGTCATCCGTAACCGCCGCAAGTCTCGTCTGCCGTCTGTCCAAATAACGAATAATTCTCATTCAATGCTGCCTCCATTTCTCCCTATAAGGGTTGATAATACTACCATATCATCGCCCATGACCCTTGACGATGCGCTAATCTTCACTTCGATTTACCCTTTTCACGCATTTCTTTTCCGGAAGGATCAAGCTATAATCGTAACAAATTGATATGTTGTACCATACTGAGGAGGGTATAGCCGTGACCGATCTTCCCGGAGTCTATGTTGGCCGTCTTCCCGATGTCCGCCTGTCTTTTCAGCTGTTGGGCCTGCATGCCCGAAAAGTTGATTCCCGCTGGACCTATCCTTCCCACGAGCATTCCATGTACGAGATCCACTGGGTCGTGGAGGGAGAAATGGACATGGTGATCAATGGGCGAAAATACCGGCAGTCCCGGGGGGACCTGCTGTTCATCCATCCGGGCATGACGCATTCCTGCACTCGTGCCGGCTCCCAGGGTTTCACCTACTTTTCCGTTCACTTCAGCGTTGACGATACATCCTTTTGCAAAGAGCTCAACCGCTGCAAGGAGTTTTATTATCCGGCAGACTCGCCGTTGGTCCAAGGGCTGTCCCCGTCTCTGTCGACGCTGTATCGTCTTGCCGCAGAGCACTTGCGCAGCCCGCTCTCAACATCCAAACAGATGAAGGTCCATGCGGCTGTCTTCGAGCTGCTCGGATCCCTGGTTGGCCAACTGTCAGAGACTGCAACCATCACCCGATCCAAAAAGGAATCGATTGCCCAGCAGATCGCCGAGCAAATAGAAGATTCCGTAAAATACATTCTCCTTCATGGAGAGATTCGGGAAAACGAACGAACCTGGATTCAGGACATTGCCAAGTCGATCCATATGAGCCCTTCGCAAGTGAACCGCATCTTTAAGCAAATATACGGGAAAGCCCCGCGCAAGTTTATGTCCGAAACGCTGCTGAATGAAGCCCAGCGTCTGCTTCTGCAAACAGACTTGGGGATCGACCATATCGCCATGATCCTCGGATATAAGACCAATTCGCATTTCAGCCGCCAGTTCAAGCGATGGACGGGAATTGCGCCCAGCGAGTACCGAAACCGGGTCCAGCATCAACCCTTAGCCTTCGAGCCGGATCAGTAGGCTACAACCCCCCTAGGGCAGCAGCGGGAGCGCAATCAGTATTAGAAACGAACTTCCTTTTTGTCATTGAAGATATATAAGAGCTCTTTCTTTCCACAAGGAACAATTATAGAGCTCGCTTTGGTATAATTAGCAAATAAATAGGAATCCCAACCTCCCTGATTTCCCTAAATATAAAAAGAGCTCAGCTTACTAAGCTCAGCTCTTTTTTGAATTGTATGTGAAGTTACAAACATCATTACTCAGTTAACGATACAAAGCAGCTAAATCAATTTGTACTTAAGACCCAAGCTCAATAGCCAGGCAGTGGGCATCATTTGTCGGCCTTTGCTCCGGGAGGGAAACCACCAGCGCTCCGTAAGGCTGTTCGAACGGTACATCGCCCACACCCAGCAGCCGCACGGACTTTACTTTGTCAGCCGGGGTCAACGTACGAATGACGGCCAGACGATCCTCCGGCCAGCGCATTTGGAAGGCGTAGAGAATATTCCCCTTCTGCGTAAATCGGTAATCTGCCGCTGTCCATTCCACTTTGTTTTCGGTGAAATGGTCAATGACCACCTGTGAAGGGCCTTCGCCTGACACGCGGAATGGTCGGGTGCCAAATATTCCTTCGCCGCAGACTCGAATCCACTCGGCCATCTCCCTAAGGATATGCGTGCACTCGTCGTCGATCGTACCATCCGGCTTCTGCGGAATATTCAAGAGAAGATTGCCGTTTTTAGAAACGATATCGACCAGGATTTCGATGACGTGCCCCGGCTTTTTATACACAGACCTCACATTATAGAACCAGTCCCCTACGCATGTGTCGGTCTGCCACGGCTCGGGCTTGATGTCCGGCTCTTGGCTCCTCTCGATATCCAACACACCTATCGCGTATATTTCCTTGCGTCGATCTTTCTGGTTATAGACCGCACGGTTCACGCCGCCATGGATCGCCGCGCTCGTATTATACAGGTGTGCGACAGCACGGAGTCCAGCCTCATAAGCGAGGTTATCCAGGGACAGCTCCGGCTTTTCCCAGTAACCTGGTGCGAACGGCAGCCCGCCGTCCGAGTACAGCAGATCCGGCTGATACTTATCAATGATTTCCTTGATCACGGCAAACCAGTGACGATGCCACCATGGATTGGATGTATACCAGGGCGCAATCGAATCAACCTGCATCCTGCCTTGATGGTGTTCCTTATTGGGCAGATACAAATCCTCATTCGCCGGATCGTTCCCATCGTAAGGGATGCCGGCATTTGGCCCCTCCTTATCGCTGCCTTTATTCCAGTGGAACCAGCTGAATGTGGCACCGAGATGCTCCGTTAAGCCAAAAGGCAGCCCACGCCGTGCGGCGGCATCCTTCCACAGAGCGACAATATCTTTTTTGGGTCCCATATTGACCGAGTTCCAGCGATGGATGCTAGAATCGTAATTGAAGAAGTTATCATGGTGCATCGCCTGCGCCACAAAATATTTGGCCCCGGCTGCCGTGTATAAGTCCATTAAGGCATCCGGGTCAAACGCCTCCGCTTTCCACAGCTGCACAAGATCTTTATAGCCAAATTTCGATGGGTGCCCGTAGTGACGGACATGGTATCGGTATTGTTCCGAACCTTCGATGTAGATGTTCCGTGCATACCAGTCTCCGTACATCGGTACGGACTGGGCGCCCCAGTGCGACCAAATCCCGAACTTGGCGTCCCGGAACCACTCCGGACATTCGAATTGGCGGAGCGACTCAAAGGTAGGTTGGTAGGGGCCCGTGGCGATTTCGTTCCAGTTCATCGATATCGCCTCCTTTGCTCGAATCAGGAATTGATTTTATCCTAGCAATCCTCTTGCCATGAATGAATACAGAATCCTAACCTTCTGTTGGATAAAATTATCTACTCTATATAGAACGGGGAATACAGTTATGGGCAACCAATCATTAGCAAGGTTGTATATGGAAAATCTTGACGTACGGGTCACATCGATGGGATACAACCAGGTATGGACGGATTGGCGGGAGCTCGACTATACGCCGGACTTTAACAAGTTTTATTTGATCTGTGACGGGGAGGGATGGCTGAAAATCGGCGATTCGGAATTCAGTCCAAAACCCGGACAATGGTTTCTTATGCCTCATGGCGTTAAGCAGTCATATTCCTATACTTCTGGCCCCAGGTACACCAAATATTGGTGCCATTTTACGGCACGGATTGGAGATCGCAATCTATTTGACCTGATTCAAACTCCCCTGTATGTCGACATCAAAAATGACAGCGAAGCGATCCGGCTGTTCCGCGAATTGCTCGAAAGCGATTCGGCGGCTTCCATTAGCGGTCCGCTGCTTGTGAAATCAGCCATGCTAAGATTGGTTTCTTATTATATAGAGCATGCGGTTTCCTCCGAGGTCATCCTCCAACGTTCGACGGAGCCCGAACCTCTTGAACAGGTGATTTCGTATATTCAGAGCAGCTACCATCACAACCTGACCATTACGGACTTGGCAGAAAAGGCTCACTTGCATCCCAACTATTTCATCCGTGTATTTAAACGGCAGTTCGGCATTTCCCCGATCCAATACATCAAGAAAAGAAGGCTGGAGGAAGCAAAACTGCTGCTTGTGACGACGAACCTCCTGTTATCTGATATCGGCGATCGAGTCGGAATATCCGATATCTCCTACTTGTCAAGAATTTTCAAGGAATCGACCGGCTTCTCACCGACCGCATACCGGATGACTTTCAACTCTCATCAAACGGTAACCTAAAAGAACTGCGGCCGCCTATACCAAATAAAAAAATGGTGCTGTAAAAGCACCATTTACATGATTTCGGGTTTTCACCCAAATCCCGTTTCCCCTGACCTTACTTTCTAATCCTCTTTATTTTGATTTTACTTTAAAGTAAACCTGGTATGGTTCATATCCAATATCCCGGATTCTCCTAAATTGGATGGCCGGGTCCTGGTTGACGGTTTTAAAGAAATATCGCCAACTCCCCCACTCCCGTTCATTTTCCATCGTCAATTCGGATGCAGCGTCTTGGATGTCAGCAAACAGTATTCTCTCTGCATCACAAATACCTGCCAGGGCTTCGGGTCCATAGCGGAAGGCACCCATGCTCTCATCATCCGGAAGCGGTATAAACCGGACTCCTATAGGCAAGATCATGCTGACCTTGTCGCCATCCATCCATTGCCGTTCAATTTTATAAAAAACTTTGCTATCTTTGGTTTTACCGTGAAGTTCGGAATTTACGTAAATGACCGCTTCCGATGTAATCCACTCCGGAATCCGAAAACGGATCGAGAAATCCATAGGGTTGAACGTATTTACTATAAAATCATACTTTTTGTAAGAAGGCATATTTTCATAAAGCTCTGTTTTTTTGTTAAGTTTTTGAAATCCTGTAATATCCGAAGAAGTTAACAGGCTTCCGGTCATATGGTCTTGTTTTTGGTTGATACGAATTTCTTCGCCATCGACTGTCGTTTTCAGTTCCGAGTCAAAATACTGGCATACATAGAACTCGTTATCGTCCCTGTAATAAAAGTTTCGATTTAAAGCAGCATTTGCCTGAACCATGGTGCCATGGCAGCAGAAGAAGCTTTCGGTCTCCGTACTCCAATCCTTGCGCAAGCCTGCCTTCATGGGAAGGAAATACGTCAGCAGTCCGGTTGACGGGTTATTATGCTTATTGCCTGTTAATCCATATTCTTGATAGTAAGCCTGCGCCATAATACCGTTATACAAATTGTATTCGATATATTGCGCATAAGCTGGATCACCTGTGTGTCTGAACAAAAATTCCGCCAGACGCATCATGTTATACACCGTACAGTGTTCCTGATTTTTGTCCCCCAGCCTGGACTTCATCTTCATTTTTGGCATCCAGACTTCTCCGGCAGTTTGACCACCAGTAACAAGGAAACCTCTTACCGTCACGGCGCACTTCCAATAGGCCCTAACAATATCCATCCACCGCTTTTCCCCCGTTACTTCATAGGCCTTTGCACAGCCCAAAACCTCAGGGATCGTCGTATTGGCATGCATATTGGTAAGAGGATCTTTACCTTCCAATAGCGGTTGAAAGAGTCGGCTGCGGTAATACCGTTCCAGCAGAGTCCTGTATTTATCTTTCCCCGTAATTTCAAGCAGTTCAGCCCAAATTTCAAGCATCCCCCCCGTTTCCGCGTCCAGAATGTCATCGAACCTTTCTCTTGAAAATGTACTGCTCCATTGCACAAACCAATCTGCAAATCGGTCCGCCATGTCCAAGGCTTTCTGATTGCCCGCATTCAGATACATGTCGACGAGCCCCATAAAAGTCTTATGAAGGTTGTACTGAGGCGCCCAAATATTTTTTCCATTGGCTATCCAATGCAGATATTTCTCCGGAATGGAACCTACCCACTGCCCTCCATTATCCTTCTGACATTCGGCCAACTCGTCTATGATCAGGTCCGATTTCACCTTCAGTTCCGCATCCCCGGTCGCGTCATAACAGATTGCCGCAGCAGACAGCCAATGCCCCAGAAAATGGCCTCGAAGCTGGCATACCGGGGACTCCCACCCCCCATGCGCTCCTGGCGGAACGTCTCTTCCCGTGTATCTCCCTGCTTCCAGGTTAAAATTAAATAGAAGATGGTTACTGGTTAGTTTCATCAGATAGGTTCTGTTTGCTGCTTCTCTGCGTCTTAGCTCGTTATCGTGGAGTTTAACATGTTTCCCTCTCAATTCTTCCATAACCGCCCCCCATTAACAAAATCGACTCATTCGCTATTCTCGTTTTTGACGCCGGAATTCGTACTCGTTTCCACTGTCTTCAGTACTTCCCAATAAGACGGTTTGGGCTGATGCTTCGCATCGAATAAGAAAGGCCAGTTCTTCCGGCCCCGTACGGGGAAATGGTCCAGCCAGGTATAATCGTCGGCAGCGCCCCAAAAAGTGACGGAGGTGATATATTCGCTGTATTCCTGGAACAAACGGAAAAATTGCCCGTAACGTTCCGCTTGAAGGGCGAGCATCTCTTCGGTCGGAGCCGTGAGGTCGGTCCGCCGGTCATCGAACGCAAACATCGAGACATCCAGCTCCGTAATATGCAGCTTCACGCCCAGACTGGCGTATCTCTCGATCGCCCGGCGGATCTCATCCAGCGACGGGTGATATAGGCTCCAGTGCGCCTGAAGCCCGATGCCATGGATCGGCACCCCCTGCTCGAGCAGCGATTTGACGAGCGAGTAGATTTTCTCGCTTTTCACCGGATCGGCCTCGTTGTAATCATTGTAGAACAGCAGCGCCTCCGGGTCGGCTTCATGGGCGTACTCAAACGCCTTGGCGATGAAATCCTCGCCGATGATATCGAGCCACTTCGAAGGCCGCAGCAGCTCGCTGCCGCTGTCGGATACCGCTTCGTTCACCACGTCCCAGGCATAGAGTTCTCCCCGGTAACGGGATACGACCGTGTTGATATGAGATTTCATGCGGGCCAGCAGCGTCACCCGATCCGTTTGGCTGCCGTCTTCATTTTCAAACACCCATGCCGGCGTCTGATTGTGCCACACCAGCGTATGGCCCCTTACTCCCATGCCGTTGGCTTTAGCCAGGGCCACCATACGGTCTGCCGCCTCAAACGTATACCGGTCCTCCGCAGGATGCAACCTTTCGAATTTCATTTCATTTTCGGCAGTTACGCTGTTGAAATGCTCGATAAGCAATTCACGCTGCGAGTCCAACGTCACCGGATTGACGGCGGCCCCGATCAAAAACTGTTCTTTAAACGCTTCGCGCAACCTCATCATACCTATCCCCTCCTAGAGAAGTTCTACACGCTAATGCTTCATGAAAGACACTTTCATCCCAAAGTGTAAGCCTCCTCATGATCACGCAACAACCTGCCGTTGACCGTGTCCTCACCCGGCAAAGTATGGTTGTCTTTGACCACACCTTGCGACTTTCAAAATAACATCCAGCGCAAACGAGGACATTCCCAGAGGAATACCCCCTTTGCATAAGGAGCGAACGGAAGTCGGATTACTTCAGAACCTGGTATTGAAAATCGGAAAAATCCGCCGTCCCTCCGACCTCCCGGGTGGAAAACAAAAACAGACCGATGCGGCATCCCATAAAATGGTCCAGCTTGTATACCATCTTGTGCGTAATCCCGAGCTGCCTCCAATCCGCACCATCCCGGTAATAAAACATGCACTCATCCGCATTGTTCACGAAATTGCCGATCGTCTTGAGTGTGACGACGTTTCCGGAAACGGGAATTCTGGCTAGTTCGGTCCCGGGCTCTTCGTCGACCAGTTTGCCGAATATGGAGCGGTCTTTGGCCTCTCTGGCCAGCATCACCAGGTAGGATCGGCCTGCCTCCTTGGTCAAGGCGATCAAGCCGTACGTACCGATCAAAAAGCATAAGCCTGCATAATCGCCATCCTTCAGCCCGCTGCCGTCCAGCGTGACCGTTACTTCGCATGCCGGTCCCATGGCGCGCTGCGTCAGCGTATTGACCGCGAACGTCAAATTGGGGCTGATCTTGCCGGATGTGACCCGGTAGACTCCCGGTTTGTCCGTTACGGACCACAATGCATCGTCAGGAGTATGATTCCACTGCCAAACATCCTTCAGGCGTACTTTGCCGTCTTCGTCCGGCGTGTAATCAAAGTCGTCGCTTCCAACCAAAGGCTGGTAGGTATACCCAGGTCTTGTGCTTGGCAGCTCGATCATTGGGGGTGCTGCTTTGGCGAATACCGGAAAACCGTTCTCAAAGCGCAGCGGAACAAGCACCGGAATCCGGCCGACGGCGCCGTGATCCTGAAACAGCACAGCCACCCATTTCCCGTCCGGCGTATCCACGATGCCGCCCTGCGCTACGCCTGAATTGAAATACCCCATATCGTCATTAAAGACCTCTCCGCCCGTAAATTCGCCCTCCAGGGAATCCGCCGCAAAGCAGGCCTGCGTTCGGCGCCCCGAAGCCTTCGAAATATGGATAAAGAAAGCATAATACCTGCCATCGATCTTATAAAAGTGGGCACCCTCGTACCCGAGATGATACGGCTCCCGTTCTTTCACGATAACGCGGTTCAGCCCGCCGGGTTTGGGACCGGAAAGATCCTCCTTCAATTCGATCAGGTGAATCTCGGCGTTGCCGTATATCAGATACGTCCGGCCATCATCGTCAAACAGCAGGGAGCAGTCGTGATAAAAACCCTCGATGTACTGCTTCGTCCATGGACCGGTTACGCTATCTGCCGTGTACAGGTAAGTCCGGCGGGTATCGTTCGCCACGAAGATGACGTAGAATTTTCCCTTGTGGTAACGAAAAGATGGCGCCCACATGCCCTGGCCGTAAATATGTTGGCCGTCTTCCAGTCGCTGTGCGGGCGTATTGTCCAATACGTCGTACACATGTGAAGCCACCTCCCATTGAATCAGGTCGTATGATCGCAGAATGACGCAGCCTGGCATCATGTGCATCGTCGTGCTCGCCATATAGTAGGTATCCTCTACCCGGATCACATCAAGATCCGGATAATCGGCCCATATAATCGGATTTGGATACATGTTCTCTCTGCCCCTTCCTAATCGCGTTGTACAATGATTTCGATCGACACCTCGGACAAAGCCGGGTTCAAATCCCTTTCTTCCGTTAAATCAAGCACCGGATATCCGTCCATGCCGAAATGAACGCGGCGGATTCCGGACCCTCTTGGCCCCTCTACTCCAGGTCGGGCATGGTATACGTTCCAAGTGACGCCATCGTCATCGGTAATATAACAATTATGGCCCGGACCGTATTCGCCCGGGACGCTTCTCGACGTCAGCAGCGGATAATTGCCCTTCGTCCAGCTGCCGGGATCCAGCAGGTCCGCATTCGCGTCGGCGGTCAGCAGGCCTACGCAATAAGTAGCGTCTACCGCCGCGCTCGAGAAGGTTAGAAAAATCCTGCCGTCCCGGATCAAAGCAAACGGCCCTTCATCGACAAAGGTATGGTTATTGGCCCAGCCAAAGTCCGGCTTGGTCAGCAGCACCGGATCGCTCGCCAGCCTCCACGGCTCCTTCGGATCTAATTTCGCGATATAAACCCAGGCGCCAAGATCTACAGGCACGAATTGCCGCTCCGACCAAGCCGCGTAACAATCCCCGTTCACCTGGATGACGGTCATGTCCAGAGAGATCACCTTGCCCGCCTCGCATAACTCGGTACCGTCTTTCCTGACGACGCGCCGGGGCATCGACCAGTCAGCTGCGCAAGTGGGGTCCCCACCCTCGCGCAGCTTCATCACGTGGCACTCTTCATAGAAAAATTCGCCTGTCGTTGCCGCATGAAAAATGTACAGCCCGCCCCCGATAATATGGAACTCGGGCGCCCATAACAGCCCTTTAATGTGATCATAGGTTTGTGTATCCAAAATTAAAGACTCGTCGGCCTGAACAAGACCGGATATCGTCTCTGCTTCCCGGATATACAAGGTTCGGTTGCCGTCGGCGTCATTGGTCGCAATGAAATAATACTTGCCGTTCCATTTTGCGATGCAAGGGTCCGCCCGGTTCGCCGCGATCGGAAACGCATAATGCTCCTGGCGAACCCTTCCCTTCACCCGATAAGTTCCAGCCTGATCCCAGCGAACCGTTGCCGTATCCCAGTCCACGGCCTTGGGAGCCGTGGTGCCGTCGCTGTATACCGCTGTCGCTTGGAGCGCTTTCAAATCCTCGGCTGAAGCCGCCGTGATGCCATCCGGAACTTCAATGGCGACATTCTGCGGGACCGTAAGCCGGCATACGAGGCGATGTGCGGTTTCCCGCGGAATGCGGATCACGTTACGGGGCTGGATACCTTCAATGTCGGCCGATACGGCTTCCAGAGTAAACGCCTCCGCTTTTTCCGGAGTCCCGGCGCCAGCCAAATCATAAAGGTCCTGAATCTTATTTTGGTAGCTGCCGCCCTTCCCGTCGCTCCAGCGGATGACGTATGCCTGGCTTGATTCATCGTACTCGCAAGCGACATCCTGGACGTTAGCATTGCTCTTCAAATCGACAAGCCCGATTTCTTGATACTGCAGCAAATCGCTGGAAGTAAAGAACAGCACCGCCCCTCGGCTCTCTTCATCCTGCTGTCCATCCGCCTCCGTCCGTACGGCAACGACACCGAATTTTCCGTCGGCCATGCGGAAGAGGTACGGATTTTTCAGGCTTTTGGCACGGAGCGTCCCGTTATCATGATTCGTGGCCTTGGCGAACAGGACGCCTGAATTATGGTTCAAGGCTTGAAAATGATTGCCGTCCTGGCTATAGGCAAGATGCATGCTGTACGCCAGCCTGGGCGCATAGATCCTGTCCTCCTGCGGGGTGCGCGTGTAGCATAATACTTCGATATATTCGCTTTTCATTATTGAAATCATGGCATGGACCTCACTTTTATTGATCATTTCAAATACGGTTGCTTAAACGGAGTCTCGCAATTTCCGGTTGTTCTATTGACTTTATATTGCGTTTACTATGAAATTATAAAATAGGACATCTCATCAATGAATGATCTATGCTGACAGAAACTTGATCTTTTCTAAGATTGGAGAACGCGATGACGACATCCATTTACTATGTCGGATATGATGCCGCCCATCCCGAAGACTTTATTTATGACATTCCGGAAGGGCATGATTTTTGGCTGCTGATTCTTACGCAAACGCCGGCCGAGTTCTGGGTTCAGGGAGAAATCAGGGAATACCCGGCAAACTGTGCCGTCCTCTTTCCCCCTCGCCAAAAGATTATGTACCGCGCCTGCTCAGGGAAATTTGTGAATGACTGGGTCCGTTTCGAAACGGACGAATCCTACGTTCTGGAGACGAAGCTTCCGCGGGGCGTTCCGATTCCGGTGCCGGATCCCGGTTACTGCCGCCAGCTGTTTCAGCTTCTCGCCACCGAAAATTTTTTCAGCTGCGATTACCGGGAGCTTTCCATCGACTACCTGTTTCGGATCTTGTTCAACAAGCTGCTCGAAGCTTTTCAATCCAAGGAAAATTCGCCGCATTACCAGAAACTGCTGAATCTGCGCAAGGCGATCCACAACCGTCCCGGCGCTGAATGGAGTGTCCCTTCCATGGCCGATAATGTTCACTTGAGCCCCGGGTACCTGCAAACGCTGTATAAGGCGACTTTCGGGATTTCCTGCATGGACGACGTTATCCAGTGCAGGATCCGCCTCGCCAAGGAAAGGCTGATCCACGGATCGCTCCGGATCGCCGATATCAGCGAGCTGTGCGGTTACAAAAATGTCGAGCATTTCTCCAGACAATTTCGGCGTATCGTGGGCTGCACGCCTCGTGAATACCGGCAATCGGGTGATTTACGGTCTTGAGATTAAATCAATCAGCTTTCTATCCGTTTCCAATAGAAACCTTCTCCTTATAGATAAATAAAATAGAGCAGCAGCATGCGGTCCCGCATGCTGCTTTTTCGTTAATACCATAACCCAACCTTACCCGACGATGCCGGTCCGTTCGATGCTTTCCACAAAGTAACGCTGCACGAACAAATAAATAATGATCAGCGGCAGGATGGCCAGCAAGATGCCGGTATCCTGGACCATGCTCATATAGAAAGGATCCTTGTTGGTCGCAACCCCGCCCTCGAGCATGATGGAGAGGTTGTGCGGCAGCGACGCCAGTTGGGTGGACATCACTTTGCCCGACGTTAAATACGTTGTCGTAAAGAAGCTGTCATTCCACTGCCATACGAACGAAAACAACAGCACGGTAACGATGGCCGGAACGGCATTCGGGAGCATGATGCGCATAAAAGTTTTGCTTACGCCCGCCCCATCGATATAAGCCGCTTCCTCCACTTCTTTCGGGATGCCCCGGAAAAACTGCCTGAAAATAAAAATGTACAGACCCGCCTTCAGCGAGTTTGCGGTGACTGAGGTTAGAAAGAAAGGCCAGTACGAATCCAGCAGGTTCACCGACTTCCCGGTCAGCAGCGGAATCAGCCCCATGAGGCTGAAATCCTTCAAATTCATGTAGATCGGTATCAGAATGGTCGTTGGCGGCACCAGAATGGTCAGGATGACGCCTCCAAAGAGCAAATTGCTGCCTTTGAATTTAAGCCGGGCGAAGGCGTAGCCTGCAAACGCGCAGGACACGGCCGTCAGGATCGTCGTCATGGCCGATAACGTAAACGTATTGAACAGCGTGTGCCAATAGTCCATGATCGAGATGGCTTTTTTGAAATTGTCCAGCGAATAATGCTCCGGGATAAAGACGACGATCGGCGAATACAGATCGCTCTTGTCCTTGATGGCCGTCGAAATCTTTTGAAGAATGGGGTACAGAATGACAAACGACAGTCCTGCCATCAGGACCAGCCGCACGACGGTCCACAGCCAGCGCTTCCAGCTTTCGAGCGACAACAAACGGGCGATGATCAACGCTGCTCACGCTCCTTCTACTCTTGATAGAAAATTCTTTTGGAAATGAAAAACGTAATGATTAGCAAAATAACCATGATCGCCAGGAAGTAAATCCAGGCCATCGCCGAGCTGAGGCCGAAATTGAAATTCGTAAATCCCGTTTCCCTGATCAGCGTCGTCATTTCGCTCCGGGAGAACGAGTCGATCACCGTATAAATCACGTTGACCAGGATGAGCGGGCTGACCATGGGCAGCGTGATTTTCCAAAATGCTTCGTAACCGGTCGCTCCCTCGATCTTGGATGCCTCATACAGCTGGGGGGATACCGACTGGATCCCTGCCAGGAAGATCAGAATTTGCACGCCCGACTGGCTGACGATCTGGTAGATGCGATCCACGGCGCTCGTCAGGTACGTGACGATGTTATCGCTAACACCGGAATTGACCATGATCCGCGTCAGCTCGCTGGTCCCCAGGCCGCTCACGGCACCGCCGGCGTTCTGCTCATTGATGGCCTGAACGAGGCTGGACGTCTCCAAATTCGCAATGACTCCGGAGGCCAGGATGACCGGAAGGAAAAATATCGATCTGGCAATGGATCTGCCGACAAACCTTTGGTTCAGCAGTACAGCCAAAAACAGGCTGAAGATCACAATGAGTGGTACGTTGATGACCATGTTGACGATCGAGGTCGTCAGCGTACGGTTAAAGCTTGTATTGACCGTAAGGGCTTCCACGTAATTGGAGATGCCGATAAAGCTGATGTTCATGCCGTTAGCATTGGCTTCGATGGAGCTGAAGCTGTATCTTAATGAAGAGATTAACGGTATCAGGAAAAAGAGAAGGAATCCAAGCAGCCACGGCAAAACGTAGATAAAGCCCCAAAGCGCCTTCTGTTCGGCGTATGTCCGCCGCTTCGTGCCGAATTTCATGATCGACTTCAAGATTGCACACCACCCGTCAAATAGCTCTCGGCTTTCACCGTTTGGCCGTCCACCGTCACATCCGTACGGTTATAGTTCACGATGACGTAAATGCCGTTCCCGTACACAGTCTTGAACACGCCTTCGCCAAGCTTCTCATGGCCCGTGATCGGCTCATTCCGGACGTTCTTCAGCACATCGTTCACCTCGCGGTACATTTCCGCGGCCTGTTCGATCCACTGCTTGTGATGGACGGCATACAGGTCGTTGTATTCCGTGTCCTTCACCTTGTCATTCGGTTCATGGATCCATTCGAAGTACACGCCCGCTCCGTATTCGAGGCATTTCAGGATATACTGCCGTTCATCCGTATAGGTTGACAGGTTAAACGGGCTTCCCGTGTAGTCGACGTACCCCCGAATGACCATTTGATAGAATGGGATTTCTTCGTCCTCGATCTTGAAGCGGCTGCCGGACATCGGCGCGCTCGTAATATCCGACAAGAATGGAAGCGCATAAGCATTGCCGCCGTCGGCCATGACCTTCAATTTTTCCTGCGAGATGCTGCCCAGCGCTTGAATTGATAGTTTCTCGGACTGCGTGCGATCCAGTTGATCGTGCTTGCGGTAATCGCTGTTGAGCTGATCGGCGAGATCCCGGAGTGAAATGCCGCCTGTCTGATACCCTTTCAAGCCCTCCAGCACCGACTTGGTATAGGAAACGGTAAGCCGCGGGGATACAACATAAGACGGCGGCTTATCCCGGTCCCTTCGATTGAGTGCCTGATCCAGTGGATAGAGAGCAGCAGGAATGCCTCTCAGCGTTCTCGCAGCATTCGCATTCTCGTTGAATCCCTTTCCCGTATTCGCGGTCAAAACTGCTACATCCGGAAAGAAAGAAACCCCTTGATCCCGCGTGAACGACAGGAAGCCCCGCAATCCATTGCTGCCGCCGACCGCCTTGTCGACCGAAATGTGATCCGGAACCTCATGATCCATCCCGCCATTAAACCAGCCCGAAAATTTCAGTTTGATGTTGGATATGTCGCGGCTCTTCATCTGGTTGATGATATCCTCCGACTGTTCGAACGTCGTGAGGGGCTCAATTGTCCGGTAAGGAATGCCGGCAAAATGCTTTTCTTTGGCGATGCCGCCGACCAGCTGCAGGTAGAACGGCGTATCTGTCGCACCTGCGGCCGCCTCTGGCTTAGGGAGACCGCCATGCTGCTCCAAATAACGCTGGTAGTAGCGGGCCAAGCCTTGGTAAGAAGCCTCCTCTTTGTTCAGGAACGCGTACCGGACCGTAAAGTCCGTTTTCATCGCCTGTTCCTGGAACCTGGGCAGCGTACGCTCCTGGCCGTTCGCTTGCAGCGTCACTTCTCCTTTGTTCATGACATTGAAGCTGGGATATACATAGTTATAGCTGTTCAGCTTTCCGCTGATATCGGCATGGATGGCCGCAGCCGCTGCACCTTCCTCGATGATGCCGAGGATCGCGCCGCTTTCCCGGATGATGCCGAAAACCGGCAGCCGGACCGCCTGCTCGGTCTTGGCATCCTCGGTCGTCTTCATCGTGAGGTCTTCCCCGTACACCGGCTGCTGGTAAGCGGGATACTGCTTCTTCCCGTTGTTGAAATGGATAAGCGCACCGGAGCCGTCCGGCACGAAGATCGCCCCCTGCTCCTTGGAGCTGCCGGCGCCAAAAAAGCTGAGGAAGGAAATATTCCCGATCGGATATGCGCTCGGATATTGAATACCGGATGCAGGGATCTTGGCGACTAGGCTGCCGCCGTCCAGGGCGTATTCGATCGATGCGAGGAATATCCGCGGTTCCGGCTTCTCCTGTGTAAAATGTAGCTCCTCCATGTCCTTCATCAGGTCCTCTTCGGTATATGCGGCATCGTCGAATGCCTTGAAGGCGCGATCGAGCTGCAGTCCATTTAAGGCGCTGTCGTTACGGACATACACCTTTTTATCCGGATCTTCTTTATAGGCGATTTTCAAAGCCCGCTGGCCCGTTTTGTCCAGCTTGCCCAGCATCGCCTCGACTCGCTCACTGCTGAGCATCATCGGCAAATCCGCCGCCGATTTCACGGCCGTTCCGAACTGGTACGTGACCCTTACCCCGCTTGGGATCGGTTCGAATTTGATCTGCTTATGCGAAACGCTATCCGTGAACGTGTTGATAGAATTCACCTGGCCAAAATTGTTGTAATAATCGATCTTGAGCTGGGATGACAGGTTGGCTTTGTTCACCCCGGAGGCGAGCGGGTCCTTGCCTTGTTCCGGCGGGTTGCTGTACCACGTCTCTCCGGATTCCTTGTTTAGTACGGCGATGGCGCCCGTACTCTCATCCACGAACAGCCGCAGTCGTTCATTTTCGGCTACGCCCTTCATGCCGGCTGCGCGGGCGTCGGTGAAAGCCGCCTTCAAAGGCTGGCCTTTGGTAAATTCTGCTGCAGCCGGTGCATCATTGGCCCCGGAATGGGCGGCGTTCGAATCGGCACAGCCGGCCAGCGCGATCCCCGCGAGCAGCACCGGGAGCCACAGGGCGATTCTGGTTTTGCGCATGGTTTCTCCTCCTTTCTTTAGTTTCTCAGCATGATTTCCTGATAAATGACGTGAACGAACGAAATCATCTGCTGAATCAGTCCGAAAAACAGCAGGCAGATAAAAGCCATGAAACCCATCGCCACGATCGTCATCAGGATCGTCCCGATGGTCTTCGACGGTGAGTATTGATGCACGGTCATGTTGCCGACGAACAAGAGATACGCCGACCAGAGGACGGCCGCGGTGCTGCAGAAGTTATAAAACGCCGTCTCCTGCAGCGATATGACATTGCTGAGCCAAATCCACGGGAAGTTGATGATCATCATCGGAACGAGGGCAAAACACGTCGAAGTAAAAATTTCAACGAACTTCCCTTCTCCGTCCATGAGCGTCGTCAGCGACCAGTTGGCCACGCACCAGAACAAAACCGGGACAACGATGTACACCACTTCCATCAGGCTGTTCATATCGTCCGGATTGGACAGGTTGACCAGGAACCCGCTGTACTGGTTGCTCAGGACATTCGTGATAATCATCAGAAACAGGATGATCAAAGAAGCGATCAGGGTGTGCCGCTTGTTTCGTTCGTATTTCAGGTCCCAGTAGGCGTTAAAAGGATGCACAATGAGATAAAGCGGATATTTTACGAGATCACGATTCAATCGTTACACCTCCTTGTCTCCTCATCCGCTTACGGAGCTTTTTGAAGAGCAGGAGCGCTGCGGCGAGCACGATCAATCCGGTCATGACTGCCGGGAAGTATTCTTTCAGCACCTGTTTGCGGTAAAGCAAGTAAGCCTTTGAATAATTGGCATAATCGTAGCTTTCCTTGAAATAGTGCATTGCCCCTTTGTAGTCCCCTTTCCGAAGAAGGGCCTTGCCTACGCCGGAATAAGCAAATTCCAGGTTGGCATTCGTATTGATCCCCTGTTGATAGAGATCAAACGCCTTTTCCTCATCGCCCCTGTAGTAGCTCCGGACCGCTTCGTTCAACATCCGGCCGTACGCTGTTGTCTGAAACACCGTTATCTCGCCGAATGCCTTATCCAGCACAAGAAAATTGTCCCCGACCCGTTCAATCGCCGCGGGGGTGTTAAATTGGCCCATTTGGTTGCCCAATCCGCCGAATATGTACATCAGATGTCCATCCCCGCTGTAAGTGAAGATCCTGCCCCGCTTGGAGTCGAGGACCGAATACATCTCGCTGTCGGTGACATCGATATCGATGAGCCGCGAAGGACCGATGTCTTTTGAATACCGGATATCCCCCACCAGGCTGAGATATCCCGTCCGCCGGAGAATATCATTGCCTTGAGCGTTCAATTTTTTGATCGGGTTATTCGAATAGTCACCGCTCGTTGCGTAAATGAAGCCTTCGTCATCCATATCCAGGTTCGTGAATTCGGTAGGCGTGAACATCACCATCTGGCTCCGCTGCGCCTGCGTGGACATCTTTTTCCAGAACAGTTCCACCGGATCGACCGTCACCCGGTTCGCGCCGATGAACGAGGTGAACGCCCCGTCCGAATTGAATTCCATAAAACCGTCAAATACGCCGGTCGACATCACGTAGATCCGCTGCGCCTTGTCGACGACCACCCGAACCGGCTGGAAATCGAAATTGGCCTGCAGCAGGTCTGACTTCGGCGCTTCAAGCACCCCCGCCACCCTTAAGTTTGAATCCAGATGCACCACCCGTTTATTGCCCGTATCGGCGATAAACAGCTCTTTCCGGTCGGTCACGAAGATCCCTTGCGGGTTATTGAACGTATCTTTTTTCCCCTTGTGGTCAAAGGAATCCACCACCTTAACCGGCTTAAAATGCTCGTCGAGGACGACGATGCGGTTGTTGCCGGAATCGAGCACATAAATCTCTTTGTCGGCCGTTACGTGGACGTCGCTCGGGTTTTTGAAGGGACCGACGCCAAGCTGCGTGCCGTTCAGCAAGGACGTGGCCTCATACGCGGCAGGAGCCGGCGTCGTGTCATTCCAGAAGGAATAGTTGTAGGAGGCGCTGCCTTCGGCGTGAGCCGCATTTACGCCTATACTCGTCCCCAGCAAGCAGCAGAGGGCAGCCGCCAGGAGGTACTTTTTCACTTTCGGTATGCTCATTCGCATCGTGCTAGTCTCCCCTCTATTCTTTCATTCCGGAGGTCGCCATCGTCTGAAGGACGTTGCTCTGCGAAATGATAAAGAGTGTAATCGGCACGACCATCAGAATCAGCGCGACGGCAGCTCCCACGCCGGCCCGGGCAATCCCGCCCGCGGTGATTTGGCCTAAGGCATAGTGAAGCGTCTTGAGGTTCTCACTGTAAATGAAATTGCCCCCGTCCGAGCCCCACAGCATCGGAAACTGCAAAATCATCAGCGTTAGCCAAGCAGGCTTCACGTTGGGCATGACGATCGTCCAATAAATCCGGTATTCGTTCGCCCCGTCGATTTTGGCCGCTTCCAGCAGGGCATCCGGAATCTGCTCCATGAACTGCTTCATCAGAAATAAGCCTAACGGAAACGCAAGCGACGGGACGATAATCGATGCGTGCGTATTGATCCAGCCGAGCCACGACATCACCATATAGTTGGGGATCGCCGTAACATGCCCGGAAAACATCAAGGACATGACGACGATCGAGAACAGGATCTTGGACCCGGGAAAACGGTATTTTGCCAGCGGATAGGCCGCGGCGGACGACAGCAGGATATGGCCGATGGTCCCTACAATCGTAATGAAGAGCGTGTTCACGATATACCGGGACAGCGGAACCCAGGAATTTCCCATTAACGCCACCAGATCGTAAAAGTTGTCCATCGTCGGATTGTTCACGAAGAAACGCGGCGGAAACAGGAACAGTTCGTTCAGCGGTTTAAAAGCATTATTAACGGCGTAGATCAGCGGCAGCGCCATGAATGCGCCGAATACGGCCAGGAACGCAAACAGCATAAAGCTGACGGTAAAAGAGCGGTTCAGCCTTCTCGGCATGCGAAAGGCGGCCATCATTCTCGTCACCAAATCACTCCCCTACCTTTCTGAGCAATCGCTGCGTCAATTTGTTGGCACCGAGCATCATGGCGAACAGCACCGTCGCAATCGCGGACGCATACCCCATTTCAAAGCGGATCGTTCCGTAATCCATCAAGTGCGTGACGATCGTATGTCCCGCGTAGTTGACGCTGGGAAAACCGGCGAGCGCCACCGAGATATCGGCCACCGCAAACGAGCTGGTGATCTGCATAACCGCGCCGAACATCAACTGCGGCCTCATGGACGGCAGCGTAATGAACCATAGCTCCTGCCAGCGGTTGCGGATGCCGTCGATCGCTCCTGCTTCAATCAGGGACTTGTCGATCGTCTGCAGGCCCGCAATAAAAGCCAGGAAGCTGGTACCAAGGCTGAGCCACAGCTGGACAATCATGATGATCGGCAAAATGTACTTCTCGTTCGTCAGCCATTGAATTGGTTCCAGCATAAAGCCGAATTTTATTAAAAAGCCGTTCAAATAGCCGTATCTGTCGCCTGAAAAAATAATGAGCCAAATAAAGAAAACGTTGCCGGAAATCGACGGCGCATAGAAAACAAGCGTCATCAACGCGCGGACCTTCGGGGACAGCTCATTGATAATCCATGCAAACAGAAAGCAGGCAATGTAGCTGATCGGTCCGCAAATGACCGCAAACAGCAGCGTATTTTTCAAAGCGATCATAAAGACGTCATCATTCAAAAACAATCTGGAGTAGTTCTGCCACCCTACAAACCGGGGGAATTCCAGCATATTGAAATAAAAGAAGCTGAGAACGATCGAGAAAATGACCGGAACCACCGTGAAGGCAAAAAAGATCAGCATGTACGGACTCATCAGGATGTAATAATGCTTGTTTTTCTTCAGTTCTCTCCAAACGTTGGCCAGCCGCGACTGCTTTTTCGGCTGCACGAGGCTCGAAACGGCAGCCTTGCTGGTTGTTTCGGCTTGCATCCGATTCCCCCCTTACTGTTCAGGTAAATTGAATTCCTTCCGCTTGACCGCAATTTCGTCATTGATGTATAAGAGGTAATCTGACAAAGCCTCGCGGGGATTCTCGCTGGCGTTGACGACTTTGCGGAATGCGTTGTCAAGGTGTCGGCCGGTAAAATAGCCGCCCGGAACCTGCGGGATTCCCCGAACCCATTTCCACTGGTTCTCCAAATTGCGATAGTCTTTGACCGGCCAAGGCAGCTCCTCAAGCGCCTCGACGTTGGCTGTCGGATAACGGGCCGCCTCGCCCATCAGCCCTTCCATCTCGCGGCCGTAAGCGATTTGGGTATCCTTATCCGTCCACCATTTCATAAATTCCCAAGCCGCCTCTTGATCCCGTGCGCCCTCGAGCATCATCACGCCGGTCGTGTGGCTGGCTACCTCATGGTGGATCGTGCCGTTCTTCTCCGTGCCGGGCACCATGGTAAATTCCCAGAGCCCCTTGATTTCCGGCGCCAGGACGGTCAGCATGTTGTATGTCGTATAATCCGCGATGCCGATCGGCATTTCGCCGGTCCGGAACCGGTTCGGGAAGTCGGCCAGCAGCGGGAACTTGTAGCTCGTATAGAACTGCGTCCATTTTTTGAAGGCATCCATGGAGATCTCGGAATCCAGCGCGCTCTTCCTGCCGCCGTCCCGGTAGAATTCGCCGCCGTTCTGATACAGCAGCATGGAGAACGTCGGGTTCGGCACTAGGCTCGCGTTGGCGGCCTCGATCGGCAGATAAAATTCCATGTTGTGCTTCTGCAAAACCGAAATCATGTTGTAAATATCCTGCCACGTTTGGGGCGGCTCCAGGTTAAGCTCCTTCAGGATATCCTTGCGGTAAAAGAGCATCGGGAACGACTGCTGCTCCGGCAGCGCGTAGACGCCCCCGTCATATTCGTAAGGCACCAATCCGCTGTCGCGAAAGCGGGATGCGACTTCGTTATAATCTGCAAATTTCGACAAATCGGCAGCCGCCCCCCGCATGGCATAGTTCACGGGCACGTCTTCGCCGATCTGCATGGCCACGTCCGGCCCTTCCCCGGCGAGCGTCGCGGGCAGAAGGATGTTGGCGGGTACGAGCTTCAGATTGACCGAAATGTCCGATTTCGGGGTAAACGAATCATCGATCAGGTTTTTCAACACCTGCGCCTGATCCCGTCCCGTCGTAATCCAAACCGTCGTCGACCGCTTCTGCTTGCCGGTATTGCCGATGCTGTCGTAATCTTCGGTATAAGAAGCGGTGAGCGACCCGGCTTCATGCTTCACCACTTGCAGAAACGACGCGTCCGCTCTCGGCAGCTTATGATCCGGCGAGGAAACGACCAGATAATCCAGCGTAAGCGGCTGTTCCCGGACGGTCAGAATCCATGTACCCAAGCCGCCGACGTTGGTCTTGAAGGCCTCCAAACGGTTCGCAACCGTATCCGGCCGTTTGGCCATCTCTTGGAGCTGCTTGACCATCGTGTGCAAAATGGCCACCTTGTCGCTCTGCTCGCCTGTCGTTTGTTCCAGGTAATCGGCCACGCTTTGGATCGTTTCGGCTTGTTTGCGGAATACCTCCGCCATTTCCGGGATCCGCTTCTCCAATTGGTAGTCCCGGTACGGATCGGGCGAATTGGACGTGATCATCAAAATTTTGCGGTACATTTCGTTCAGCTGCAGCACGCTTGACTCGATCGTCTGGATCAGCGGGGCCAGCTCGCCAAGGGAAACCGTCATGCGAATCCGGTGCTTGCCTTGGGTCAAATGAAACAGGTACGGCTCATCCTCTCCCAAGACGTACATGCTCCAATCCCTGCTGAATTCAAAAGGGATCCGCTTCATCTCCTTGAACGGAACCTTTCCGTCAATCGTCAGGCTTCGCGTGGCGAAGACGCCGCGCAGCTGATCCTGCTTCTCTTTTAAAGCGATCTGGTACAAGCCGTCCTCCGGCGCTTCGAATTCCCACTCGATCCATTGTCCGGGCAGCTTCCAGTTCAGCCCTCCGATCGTGTTGATCCGAATTTTGGACACATCGTATGGAATAACCGTCGGGCTCGATCTGTCAGAAACCGGGTACAAGGTCGGAGAGGACTTATACACCGCATCCTCTGCCTGAATCAGGGTGTATTGGTCTTTGACCGGCTGCAGCCCTTTGGTTGAATAATCGCTCTTGATTTCTGCGTACGTCTTTAATGCTTCTTCCTGGTACAGCTCGATATAATCGATGGCCATAGGCTCACGCAATGCCGTCAAGGTCACGCTTTGATTGCCTTTGTCAAAATAGAACAAATAGGGTTCGTCATAATAACCGCTGCGGTCGGTGACGGATTCGACCTGCCAGATCGGCTTCTCTACCTGACTCGGACGCAGATCGTTCCCTCTGTCATCGCGACCGATCTTGTCGTCCCGATTGCCCCAGACCCGGTCAAACGTAACCAGGTCGGCGCCCTTAAAGGGCAGCTGTTGATTGATCGTCAATCCGCGTTCGATCGCGGAACTTTTGCCTTCTACCGGCAAATACCGGATTCGGATGTTGTACAGGCCCGCTTGTTCGATGGGCACGTTCCAGCTGATGGAACCCGACTCCGGCGTGAGGACGGCGGTTTCCCCTGACGGATGGACAACCTCGAATCCCGGCCCGTCGGTTTGGGTAAAGCTCTCGCCCTCGATCCGGATAACCTGATCCGGGCGCTTAGCATCCGAATGGGCTTTCACATATGCATCGTAGCCGCCGTCATCCCCGCCCGATCCCGTAACAGCCGCAAAATCGGCCATGGCTTGAACGCTCCGCACTTCGGATGAACCGGAAGGGTAGAATGCCCAAATGGACACCAGTATGGCAAGGACGAGCAGGACAGCGACGTAGCTCTTCTTTCGGTTGTTCACGCTTCTCCCTCCTGAAGCAAGAGACATGTCATGTCAATAACAGTCCCCGTTAGAAAAAAATTTCTAATAGGGACTGCTGCTTCAACATGTGAAATTATTTCGATCCGTAGACCTCATTAATGGCTGCCTGGAACGGCGCTTTGTACTTTTCCACCACAGTAGACACCGAGGTTCCACTGGTGATTTCGCCGAGGAAATCATAGAACTTCAAGTTCGGGAATGTGAAGTGGTCGAGGACAATCAAATTCGCTGCGACTTCCTTCGCATTGTTAATGTCGTTTTCGTCCGTGAACGAGGTTTCATAGGAAGCCTGATCCGGATAGTCATACATCGAATCGATGTCGTTGATTTTCTCCCAAATATAGAGCAGCTTATCCGGATCCTTTACAGCCTTAGGAATGAACAAGGATTGATAGAGGCCTTCGTAAGAGTGGTACGAGCTTGCACTTGGCCCTTTAGGGAATGGTACAAATCCGATATCCGCGTCAGGCATATCCTTCTTGAAACCGCTAAGTTCGTAGAGCGCTCCCGTGTACATCAATGTGTTGCCTTGGCGGAAAAATTGGCCCGGCTCCGTCCAGTCGCCGCCTTCCGTTGGTCTGGCCACTTTTTCGGTCGCAATCTTGGAAATAAAATTAAGCGCTTCGGTCGTTTTCGGATCTTCCAGGTTTTGCTTGTTGTCCTTCGTCAAGCTCGTTTCGTTGGAAGCAAGCGCAAATTCGAGCGGCGCCGGGTTAGCGAGCCCCCAGGAGTCAAGCTTGCCGTCATTGTTCGTATCCTTGTTGGCTTCTTTGGCCACTTGCAAAAACGTATCCCAATTCCAGCTGTCTTCATTGACATAATCTTGAAGTGACTTCAAGCCAAGCTTGCTCATGAGCGTCCGGTTGTAAAAAATGCCCATGACATTGTTGCCCTGTCCTTCCGAGAAACCGTAACCCCTACCGTTATATTGCATGTATTGATTGGTCACACTTTGGTTAAAGGCTACCGGATTTTTCGTATACTCATCGATTGGCCACAACAAGTCCTGTTTCACAAGTGCTGGAATCGTGTAGGTTTTGCCCAATCTGACGATGTCGCCAAGCGGTTCGCCGGCCAACAGGGAAGCCGTCACTTTTTGCTGGTATTCGCCGTAATCGATCGCGACGTATTCCATTTTGAAATTATGCTTCTTCTCCAGCTCCTCCAGATTTTTTTTGCGCTGGATGTTATCCGGGTTATCCTCCGGAATCGTCATATCCCACCACGATACGACTTTGATCGTTCTTCCGCCCATGTCGAAATCCATGTCAGGCGTCTTGTACGTTTGCTCCGCATCCTTCTCTTCCGCACCTTTATTTTCGGTGTTGGTTGCCGCAGTCTCGGTACTGGTCTCGGTACTCGTCTCTGACGTACCGGCGCTTGACCCGCTTTTGGAGCCGCCGCTGCTGCACGCCGAAAGCACAAGTAACAGTGTGCAGAGCAGCAGCATCATTTTTCCCATACGCATTCCTCTAATCCCCCCGTTAAAGTGATTTGCATCCCAATTACATTCAAAGTGTAGCGCTTACATTGAAAGAGCAACAACCTGTGGTAAGTTAGATATTCTACCCGTCAAAATATAGATTGCTTGTAACCCCTTACATTACAAATGGCCAATAAGTAAACAATGGATAGCAATATAAAGAAAAGCACATTGTTTGGGTATCGGGTTTTTTTTCATAATGAGAGATAAGCAGCTTCACCGGAGCCAATGATTTACGAAAAAGAAACAGGGGGGAATATCGTGTATAAGGTGCTGCTTGTTGATCCCGATCATCATGCGAAGGAATGGATAAAGCGTATGCTGGACAGACACCAAGCGGAATTTGAATTGGAGTGCCATGCCGCTGCAGCTGCCGAGGCGATGTCGATGCTATCCGCCAAGGATCATCAGCTGGTGCTGATCAGCATGAGAGCCTCGGAGGAAGAAGGACTTCAGCTCTGCGGCCGTATCCGGGAGAAAAGCCGTGTCCCGATCGTTCTGATCGGCGGGCGCAATGAGTTTCAGCTTGCCCGGAAGGCTTTGTATTATCAGGTGAACGACTACCTGCCCGACCCCGTATCGCCGGAGGAATTCGCGGCTAGCCTGAAGACCGTGAAGCGGGAGATGGACGAAGCGCCGTATTCCGGACATCAATCGGTCCCATGGGCAGGAACCGTTCAGGGAGCTGCCTCCGCCATCTCTTCGGCCGGTATCATCGATAAGGTGAAGGCGTATGTGGAAGAGGCACTGCATCAGAACATCACGCTGAAGGAAATCTCCCATATTTTTCACTTCAACTATTCTTACCTCGGCCAGAAATTCAAAGTTGAAGAGAAGATGACCTTCAAGGAATATCTGCTTCAGCAGCGCATGGAGAAGGCAAAATTCCTGCTGGAGAATACCGACATGAAGGTGTATGAAATCGCTAATGAAGTCGGTTATACCGAGATGGACTGGTTCTATAAAAAGTTCAAAACGTATACCGGTGTAAGCGCTAACAAATATAGAAAGACCCTGATCATAACGGCGTGATTTTAAGCATATTTCGGCGTACATGGCATACATTCGATGAAGCCTGACCACCTGATCCCTAAAACCAAAGGCCGCTTCCCGGTTGTTTATCCGGGAGCGGCCTTTATTCGTTCCCCCACTCGCTGGGGTTATTCCAATGTTAACAGTCCGATGTTAGACAGGTTTTGCCACGTTCTGTCCGACGTATCATTCCAGATCGCCACGCTGTCGCGAACCCCGTCGTCGTTCTCGTCATTATTGACCTGTACGTCAAACCCGATGAGGCTGCCCGCCTTAGGAGGTGTTCCGACCCAATCAACAGCGGCCTCAATGATGTAGCCGGTCGGGGTCCGCTTCGCGGCGGATGTCAAATTGGCGCCGAGCGATCCGGGGTTGACCGACGGCTCGTTATCGAAGTTCACACGATACTGCCCGTCGTCGCTGTCATAAGAAGCGGCTCGTGCGTTGTTCTGATCGATGAAGATTTCGACCGAATCCTGCTCCCACGCATTGGCGCTCCGCTTGGTCACCAGAGAGTCGGTCACCTCGGCCAGCACGTACAGACGGTGATCGTCCCAGAGCGTCCGGACCTTGGCCGTTGAGCCCGAAGATCCGCTGACCCAGCGGTCGGTTACGATCTGCTCGGCCTTGCTCCAAATGTCTTCGATGTCTCCGTCGATGGCCGCTGTTCCTTTTACAGCCTTGGCGGTTCGCGGACCTTCCACCATCGTCAATACGCCAAACCCGGACGTATCCGTATCCTGCCTGTGATGAATATCGTTCCAGGACGCCAGCTCTTCCGCTGAACCGGACCGGTCGCGAATGCGGACGTCAAAGCCGATTTCCTTTCCGGTTTGCGCACCGTCGACCGGGATCGAGGCTTCGATCCGGTATCCCTTCTCCGTTTTCACCACGTTATACTCGGCCGGTTTATGCGGATTCGCGCCGCTGCGCCGAAACGTATACTTTTTGTCGTCCGCTTCATAAGCATTCGTTTTGCCGTTATTGCCGTCAATGTACACTTCGACGGAATCATTGCCGTTGACTGTGGCATCATCGACATCGACCCATACGTACAGATGTCCTGCGTCCCATAATGTCTTATATGTCGCTGCCGCTTTGCCGCCTGTCTGGATCGGTACCGCCTGCGCCACATTCCATACCGCTTCCGCCTGGCCGTCAATCTTCACGCTGGCCTCCAGGGCTTTCGTGCGCTTCGTTTCAACCGGAACCTTCGCCGGATCGACGAGCGCCCAGTATGCGTATTTGGCTTGCAGCCGTTCATCGAACAGCAGCGGCCAATTGTTGCGAACGACCGGGAACGTGCGCAGCCAGGTGTTCAGGTCATCCTTGCCCCAGAATATGACGGCGCTGAGCTGATCCGAATGCTTCCTGAATACGTCGAAGATCTCCCTGTAGCGGTTGGCCTGCTTGATTTGCAGCTCGGTTGGGAACGTCTCATAGGCCTCCGTGTCATTCGTATAGATGCTCATGTCCAGTTCGGTGATTTGCTGATCGATGTCAAGATCCCGGAACGCCTGAATCATATCATCTAATTCCTGCACCCGGGGATATTCGATCCCGATATGCGTCTGGTGGCCGACGCCGTCAACCGGAATCCCCTTGGCCTTCAAACGCTTAATCAGATCATGCAGAAACTGCCGTTTCACGGGATCATTCGTGTTGTAATCGTTGATGAACAGCTTGGCGTCCGGATCAGCCTCATGTGCATAAATGAACGCCTTTTCAATGAATTCCTCGCCTGCAATTTGATACCATAAGCTGTTGCGGAGGCCCCCCGGTTTCTGATCGCCGGGCTCAATGACCTCGTTTACAACGTCCCAAGCGTAAATTTTTCCCTTGTACCGGCCAACGACGGTATCGATATGCTTTTTCATCCGCGCATATAGAAGCTCCTTGCTGGCGAGGTTGCCGTTGCTGTCGTAAAACACCCATTTCGGCGTCTGGGAATGCCAGATGAGCGTGTGGCCCCGCATGGCGATCCCGTTATCCATAGCAAAGCTTACAATTTTATCGGCTGCCGTAAAATCGAATTGACCCTCCGCGGGCTCGGTGGCGTCCCATTTCAGCTCGTTGCCGGCCGTCAGACTGTTGAAATGCTTCCGGACCAGCTCCGCATCAGGGCTGTTCGGATTCTGGATTTCATTGACCAGCACAGCCGTCCCCAGCTTGAATTGGCCGGCAAACACGTCCTTCAGGCTCGGAATGTCCTTCTGAATCTCGATCGGAACCGGATCCGGAGCGCGCTCAATCACGACATCGTCCACGTAAAAATCAAGCGTTGGAACATCGAAGGACTCGATATAAACGGCTAGGCTTTCAATCTGGTGTTGCAAGGTATATTCTCCGCTAAGCTTGACCCATCCGCTGTCGCTCGCCTGGACCGATTTGACGAGTTCATAGGCATTGGCGCCATCCGTCGTGCGTTGCACCACAATCGATACCGGCGAGCTTGCCGTTCCGGCAGGCAGCTTGACCCAAGCCGATAAGTGGTACGTCTTTCCCGTTTCCATGATTGGGGTCACGTCGAGCTGCGGGCCGTTCCAGCCCTGGGTTCTACCGGTGACCTGCATGCCGTAAGATCCCGTATGGGCTGCATTCGGGGAAACCGTCAGGACCTCGTTGCCGCCCCGACCGTACCAGCCTTGAAGCGTCCCGTCCTCAAAATCTTTTGAGATGCTTACCGGAACGCTTGCTGCCGCATCGCTCGTTCCGGCTGTTCCCATGCGGCCTTCAGATAGCGGGCCGGCCGACTCCTGCTCAGCACTGGCCAGACCCGGGCGTGTGCCGAGCGATAAAGGGGCCAATAAGAGCACAAGCGCAAGCATCAGCAGTATGGAACGTTTGATTCGATGCTTTTTCATGAATCCACCTCTCCTCATGTCATCTATTCCATTAAAACGCCGCTTAACGGCGTTCTATGGTCATGTTATGGATCACTTCATTCCATAAATAAAACCAGGTTAAGTTCAGATCGTCTGTCTTTCGTTTGCCGGGTACAGAACGATACGCCCGTCTTCAAGTTCGACACGCACCTTGTTGCTGTCCTTGAAGCTCCCCGTGTCGAGGTAACCGGCAGGAATTTGCAGCCGGCCAGCCTTGTCGAGCACTGCATACTCGATATGGCTCTCGGCTTCCCGCCGGGCGGTGTCGGCGTCCATTTGCGTCAGCACATCGGAATAAGAGATCCTGCGGATCATCTCGGCCGACGTCTTTCCGTCGCGGATCTGAACAACCCGGTCCACCTTGCGGGCCAACTCCGGATCATGGGTCACGATTACAATCGTGATGCCGATGGCCCGATTCAACGTCCGGAACAAATCGAGAACCTGATTCGATGTGCCTGTATCGAGCGATCCGGTTGGCTCGTCGGCCAGCAGCAGCCGCGGTTCGTTCGCCAGCGCGATGGCGATAGCCACCCGCTGCTGCTCACCGCCGGACAATTCGCTGAGCTTGTTCTTCACCCTGTGGCTCAGGCCGACCGCTTCTAGGAGCTCGAGCGCGCGGGCCCGGCGTCTTCGGCCCCGCAGGAGAATCGGCAGCTCGACATTTTCGATCGCGGTCAAATAGGGGATCAGGTTGCGCGCGTTATTTTGCCAGACGAACCCGACCGACTCCCGTTTATATTGCACCAGGTCGTGCTCGCTGAACGCGAGCAGGTCCTTGCCGTCTACGAACAGCTTGCCGGCCGATGGTTTGTCGAGGCCGCCCAGCATGTTGAGCAGCGTCGATTTGCCGCTGCCGGAATTGCCGATGATCGCCATGAATTCACCGTTCTCCACCTGAAGGTCCAGGCCCTGAAGGGCGACGACTTCCAAATCCGCCGTTTTATAAATTTTGACGAGCCCTTCGCATTGAATCATGAGTTATTCCTCCCCGAGCTTCAGCGCCTGCGCGATGCGGATTCGTGTCAGCTGGTACCCCAGAATGAGCAGCCCGGTCGCCAGCGTGAATCCGATAATGCCGTACAGCTGCAAATAATCGCTGAGTTGATAGGTAATCGTGAATGGAGGGACTTGTTCTTTGGACGCAAACGACATTTCGAACAGCGGCACGAATTTCATGCTCGTGACGTTGCCGATGAACACGCCGATGAGGACCGCGGCCCCCGACGTGAGCAGCTGTTCGCTGACGAGCATGCCGATCATTTGCGGGAAAGAGATGCCCATGGCCCGCAGAACCCCGTATTGAAGCGTCCGGCCGGATAAGGTCAGCACCCAGAACAGCAGGAACCCGATGAAGCTGACCAGCATTGAAATGGAAAAACCGAGCGTCATCACGCCGTTCATCGCCAACCGGAAAGGATCATTTCTGGACTGGACCAACTCCTGCGTCGCGTCCCGCAGGCTCGTCACCTGCAGCTTCTTCTCCTGCAGCTCCCTGTAGATTTGTTCGCTGTTCGTACCGTCCGCCAGCTTCAGCCACACCTCATATGGCTCGACGGCCAGCCTGTTCTGAATCGTGCCCAGATGTCCGACAACGAGATGCGGCTGCTCGGGTTTTCCGCTTCCCTGATCGGACGGCAGCGGGCTCCAGCTGGGCCAATAATCGATGATACCGTACACGGTGAACGTCGCCCCGTCCAGGCTGTCCCAGTAAACCCGGATCGGATCGCCGGGCTTCAACTTCGCATCCTCCGCGAGCGACCGCGAAATGAGCACGGCCTCCGGATTCGGGGCGATCAGATTCAGGTAGCTGTTGATCGGATACTGCAGCAGCCCCTCCTTCATCCAAGCGGTACTGCCGAAATCCTTCGTGTCGATGCCAAAGAGAGCCGTTTTGCCGGACTTTTCATTGCCGACGGCACTGAACCTGGCCTCCTGCTTCTTGAACACCTTTGCTGTCGCTTGCACGCCGTCCAGTTCCTCAAAGGGCTCGAAGGGCGGCTCTGTATACTGAACCCGTTTCTGCACGGTTGTCGTTGCCGGCTCAGACGGAGGCTGCCCTCCCGCCCCCGGGGATACGGGTGGAGGCGCATCGCTTTCCCACTTCGTCGTCAGCGCAATGTCCGTGCCGACCGCATACCGAACCTTGCTGTCCATGTTGTCGTTGATCGTCCTGGCCGCGTTCGCGCTGAACAGGCCCGTCGCCACCGTCATGATCAGGAACACCTGAATGGTCAAATACTGCCCGGACGAGCGGCTGATCTGAACGAGCGTATGATACAACGCAGGCGGCCATCCGTTTCGGCCCAGCCAATAAACGAGCCGGACGAACCAGGGGTATACCCGCAGCACCAGCAGGCCGCCTCCAAGCGCGAAAAGAGCCGGGGTCAGGAACAGGAGCGGATCGACCTGCAGGTCGGCAGATCCCAGTGCAAGCCTCCGCAGATCCTCCTGGCGCTGGTTGAAATTGTACAGCAGGTAAGCTGCTAGGCAGATAAGAACAAGATCCAAACCTGTCCTGTGCCAGATCGACAGCCGGGTGAGGCGCGCCGTCTGCTGCTTGTGGCTTACGATGCTGACCCGCGTTGCGAGGAAGGCCGGAATGAGGATCAGGATGACCGCTCCCGCCACAGCGGCTGCAGCCACTTGATAGGCGCTGCTCGTCATGCTGACCTTCAGCGCGGAGCGCTGCACGAACTCCAGAAACCCATTGGAAGCGCCAAGCAGTTTGGTGAACCATACGCCGAGAAAAGGCCCGGCGGCCAGCGCGCTCAGCCCGAGCAGCAGGCTCTCCAGCAGGTAGGCAGCCATGATCTGCAGTCGGCTTGCTCCCCGGCTGCGGAGCACGGAAATTTCCGTCTTCTGCCGGTCAATGATCAGATTGGCGGTCATATATAAATAGAATGCCAGCATCAGCATGACAGGGGTATACAGCGAAAGCGTCACCGTATCGAGCTTCTCCTGTTTGCCCTGGTACGATGCGATGGTCGGGCTCGCCGGAATTTTGATTTCGGCTACCCCAAGCTTGCCTTTAAAATAACGCCGGACCTCCCGGTCCGCCTGGGTGAACGCATCGACCTTGCCCAGCGACAGCTGTTCGTAATTGAGCGCGAGCCGCCATTCCATGCTGGAGACCCTGGCTTTGCCGCCCTGAGTAAATTCTCGCTCGAACTGCTGGAATGGGATCAGGAATCCGTCCTCGTTCTCCGTGGTCAGAAACGGCAAATACCGGTCCGCCTCCGGATTCGTCTCTACGATGCCGACCGGGATGACCCGAAAGCGGGTACTTCCGCCATCCTGCGGCTCTACGGTCAGTTCTTCACCAAGCTTCCGCTTGGTCGCCAGCTGAAACTTCTGCGTGACCAGCGCCTCGATGATCCCGTCCGAACGATCCGCAGGCATCCGCCCCTCGATCAGCCGGACCCGTTTCTCCAGATCAGACAGCGACATAAAACTTCCTAACGTCTTTTGCGATTGCTTCTCTTGAGCCGAAGCATCGGCGCCGTATACCTTCATCTTCGGCGTGAACCGCTGCTGATAGAACGACAGTGCTTCCAGCCCCATGCGCTCCGGAATCGTCTTCACGAACCGGTCGGCGCTTCCGATGGCTTCCTTCGTCTTTGCGTCCATGGATGATGCCGAGACCGTCGTGCTTATTCGGAGAAAGCCCGGATACACGCCGTTCCCGGTCTGCACGGACTGCAGCTCCTTCAGTAATGTCCGCTGCAAAATGGCCTGCGAGTAGAGCGGCATGGAGCTGAACAGGGCCACGCATACGGTAAGGCCGATCCACAAATTCAGCTGCAGCCACTTGTTGTTGGCCATCTTGCGCAGGATCATCGTCCACAAAGCCAATACATACACCCCATCCCTAAATGCCCGGTCGGCCCGGGCCATACCTCTTCGGTTAATTGTTCAGAATGACCTTCTGGCCTTCCTCAAGTCCTTTGACAATCTCGACTTCCGTCGGCGTCGTCAATCCGATCTCGATGTCAACTTCCTTGCGGCGTTCTCCTTCGGCGATCTGAACATAGGAACGCCCCATATAGGAGCGGATTGCCGAGCGGGGTACAATGATGGCGTTATCCCGCTTCTGAAGCTCGATCGTCAGCTCGGCGCTGTCGCCGACCTTGACGGCTCCCGGAGCGTTGTCCATGCTCATGAAGATCGTTACCCCGTTCTTCTCGGCCTTCGAACTGTCGGCTGCTGCCGGTAAATCCGAAGGGGCTTGAAGGACCTTTCCCTTATAGTCCTTGCCTTTATACTTGAGGCTGACAGGCATGCCGGCTTTGACCGGGTTCAGATCCTTGCTGTCCGCTGCAACATAAGTCAGCTGCACTTTGGACGGGTCGGAGACGGTGACGATCGCTTGATAAGCGTTCACGTTGTCTCCCGCATTCAGCTTCTCGACGAACGTCACCGTTCCCGAGACGGGAGCGTACAAGCGTGATTGGCCAAGCTTGGCCTTCATCTCCTGCAGCGACATCCGCTCGCGCTCCAGGTCGATTTCCTTAAGCCGCAGGTCGACGGCGCCTGCGCCGGCATCGCGTGCCTGTTTGTACAGCAGCTGTGCGCGCTCTACATTCAGCTGCTGCAGACGCACCTGAAAATCGAGGTCGCCCGTCTCCAGCTCGGCCAGCAGATCGCCCGCCTTCACTTCCTGGTCCACCGTCACCGGAATCGATTTGAGCCTTCCGCCCATATCCTTGAAAGACAGCGCTTCGGATTGGGCCGACACAAAATAAGCCGTCCCCTTCAGAAAGGTCTGAATCTTCCCGCGGCTGGCCTGCACGAGGTTAAACTGTTCTTTGGCCGGCTCGACCAAGGGCGGCTGCAGCGTTTCCGGTTCGACCGGAAGGAGCGAACAGCCCGAGAGCAGCATCAGCGCCGTTAGAAGCGCGGCTATTCGCCGTAGACGCCGGTCTATTTTAGATAAGGGGAGATTCGTTCGTTGTCTGCGATACAATATTTCCATCCTCCAATGCGATAACGTGATCGACAAGCTCCATCATCCCGGGGTCATGCGTCGTGAGAACGACCGTCATCCCCGATTCTTTTACCAGCTCGCGAAAAATGCGGACGACCTGCAGCCCCATCCGGCTGTCCAGTTCGGCGGTCGGCTCATCCGCAATCAACAGCTCAGGCCGGTGTACGATGGCACGGGCAATGGCTACGCGCTGCTGCTCGCCGCCCGACAGTTCGGACGGCCGATGCTTCATCCGTTCCCGCATGCCGACGCGGTCAAGCGCATGCTCCACCACCTCCCGGTTACCCTTCAGTCCCGCGATACGCAGCCCGAATTCAACATTTTCGTAAGCCGACATCAGCGGAATCAAGCCATGCGACTGGAACACGAGGCCGATCTCCTTGCGCCGGATCTGGCTGCGTTCGGAGCCGGATAAACCGGTGATTTCCCTCCCTTTGAAATACACCTGCCCCTCCGTCGGATCGTCTAATGCGCTGAGAATGTTCAATAGCGTGGTCTTTCCGGAACCCGAGCGCCCTCTCAGAGCCACGATCGTTCCAGGCGGAATGTTCAGATGGATATTTTCCAAAGCGGTAACGGCTGTATTCCCCCTGCCAAAAATCCGTGTGATCCCGCTTGCCTGCAGAATCGGTCCGCCGCCCGTATCCTTCGTCTCCGTTTCCTTACCGGTCATTGCACTCGCCCCTTTGTTCTGACCCGATTCGCCTTCACCAACCTCATTGTAGCGCTTCCATTCAGGGGGAAGTACCCGCCAGTTCCGGTTCGTTTACCTGAGAAAATGTAGATATGTGCAGGCTGCAAATTGTGCGGCTGCGAGTTTGCAATAAGAAAAACGTCTATCGACGTACTCTCAAAGGAGACAGACCGCGTTTAGATGTTGTTTTTCTTGCGATATCAGGAAGGTCTCGCTTCGAATTTTATACTTTCTGATATCTAAAAAAATGCCGCCCGCTGAAACGGACGGCATTTCTTACAACGACCTTACCTCTCACATATTCATTACCGGCACATTATCGAAATTGCCAATAGTCGATCTGGAACAGCTCGATATCCGGCTTCCCTTTGAAGATCAGGAACAAATCATGCACGCCCTCCGCACCGCTGACGGGCACCGCTATTTCGCTCCACAGTCCGCCGGTCGAAGACACTTGAAGCGTACCGATCGATTTGCCTTCAGGGCTGTCCAGGCGGAGCTCGATGACTCCCCCATCATTCGCGCACGATACAGACGCTGAAAACGCTGAAGCCCCGGCGCCGAAATCAACGCCGGACACGGCGGTCCAGTCCCCATGATGAATGTCTGTTAAAACCATGAGGTCTTCGGCCTGTTCCAGTCCATCCGTCTGAAGCTTACGCACATTCACGCCTGCGCACCAAGCGATCGTCTCCGCTCCAACGCGGTCATATGGATTCAGCGGCTTGATCTGCTTAGCGCCGGTCATGTCCGCTTCAATGGATTGAATCGCACCATCTTCGTCCAAGATCACCCGATTAAGGTGAGTCGACCGATACCCCTTCACCACGCCCATAGCCTTCGACAATGTCTGGGCGTGATACGCGATATACCAATCACCATGCAACTGGAACATGGCATGGTGGTTGTTGCCGCTGACACCGAAAAAATGACCGGGATTTTTAAGGATCGATCCCTGGTACGTCCATGGCCCCATTGGGCCGGTGCTGGTCATATAGGCAATCTCCCCTGCCGGAGGACTTCCCTCCGGCCGAACGCCATTGTAGAAGTTGGAGCAATACGAATAGTAATATTGGCCGCCTTCCTTATGAATGCCGGCATCCTCGAACATAAACGGAGCCGGGATCGGCTCGGCTTCGCCGATCACGCTGATCATATCGTCACCCAGCCGCATCATCCGAGCGGTCCCGGGATTCTCATCCAGGCCTTCCGGCACGCCCCCGCCAAAGTAAATATAGCCTTTGCCGTCATCGTCCACCAGCACGGCCGGATCGAAGAGCCATACGACGCCTTGAACGCCCGGCGTGTCCCTTGCGATAAGCGGCCTGCCGATCGGATCGATCCATGGGCCAGTCGGACTGTCGCTTGTCAGCACACCGATGCCGCTGGCGTTGTTGGCAAAGTACAGGAAGAAGCGGTCTTTGCCGTCTATTCTTTTGTGAGCCGCCGCAGGTGCCCAGGATTGCGTCGCCCATTTGGCTGCTCCATCCGGACCTGCCACTTGAATGGCGCCATGGTCCGTCCAGTTCGCCAGATCATCCGATGAAATTACCGATATGCGGTTGATGGTGCTATAGCTGTTGTCCTTGACCGCTCCTTGCTCGTCATACTCTAATACATCGTCTGTATTGTAGAGGTATACGCGTCCGTCGAACACCAGTACATAGGGGTCTGCTCCAAATTTATGGGCGACAAGCGGATTTCCGTTTCGCGGCAGCTTGCCGATCGGTGCATGAACGAGTTCATTCATTTTTGTGTCAACTCCTGTTTTCAGCATTTTTTGTATAACCAAACTCTCTTAAAAAGAGTAAGGCTTGCGTTCAGCGGGAACAACCTGTCTGATCCGTCCGGATCACCCGCCAAACTCTAGTTTCCAGAGGTTCAATTCAAAGAAAGTGTATCCCGGTATTCCTGCGGCGTGAGCCCTGCTGCTTTTTTGAAAAAACGGGTGAACGAATGGGCCGCCTCGTAACCGACGGATAACCCCACCTCGCGCACTTTCAAATCGTTGTCCCGCAGCATCTCCTTGGCTTTCTTCACCCGGCATTTGTCGATAAAATCGGATAAGTTGATTCCTTTCTCCTGCTTGAAGAACCGCGACAAATACGAGGGATTGAAATAATGGATTTCCGCTAGGCGCACCAGGGACAAATCCTCACTCAAGTGCTCTTCGATGTACTGGCAGATCCGGTCGACAATCAGCGAGGCCCTGTCCCTCTCCTGCGTTTGTTTGCTTAGGAAAATGGATTCCGCGACGCGTTTCAAATAGCCGAAGGCCTCCTCCATTGAGGGATGATCGTTCAGCCGCATCAATTTTCCGGTATCGCCGATATGCCCGTGCATTCCCATACGGCCTATGCAGGAATGCAGCATCAGCGCAATCGTATAATACGTCTCGATCGTTAACTGAACCTTACAGCTCATCTGCAGTGCACTGGTCGTTACCTCCTCAAGCGCTTGGATAAATTCATCGTGTCTCCCCGACTCCAGATAAGCCCTCAGCACCTCTGCTGTCTGACTGTCCGCAAAGCTCGCTTTGCAGTCCAATCCATCGAGCGGCTCGAAGCCGTCGCGTACAATGATGGCTCCCCCGCTGCCGCTCCTTAACTGCTGCAGCTCCCGCAGCCTTTCGTATTGGCGCGTCAAGCTTTCCCACCTGCATGCTTCGCAGCTCAGCGCCAATCCGATGCTCAATCCAAGAGAACCGATGCAGGATTCCTGAACCAGCTCCAAGGTCCCTTCCACGAAACGGATGAAATGGCTGTCGGTCCCGCCCTCGGCCGGTTCAGACGGTTGCAGAAACCAAAAGGCGTCGCCATGCTTGTCGGTGATCCCCATACTCCGGGCCCTGCCCGAAAAATAGGTATCCCATATCCTTCTGACGGACGACAGGATCTCGCATCTTTCCGTATACGTCCTGCCCTCCGGATACGAGATGCGGCCAAGGACCAGCACGACAGGCTGGGCGGGATCGAGGCCGATGTCCAGCTTGCTGAATTCGCGAGCCAATATGTCTGTATCCTCATCCAATACACGGCTGTTCTGAAGAAGGTGCCTCATATAGTCGCCCTGCGCCATGAATTGGAACGCCAGCCTCTGCTCACGGGACTGTTCCAGCAGCAGACTGTCGTGATGCGCGCGTTCTATATCGTCCAAGACATCCTGCACGGTGTCGGTCACCTTGGCGTACCCTTCCGTCTTCAGCACATATCGGGCATTTGTCATTTGGATCGCGCGGTACGCATATTCGAATTCACTGTGGCCGGTCAAGAACACGACTCTGCATCTGGGCCAGTACTTCCGGATTTCCTCGGATAATTCCAGCCCGCTCATGCCGGGCATGGCTATATCGGTCAAGACGATGTCGATTCTCGTGCGCGACATCCAATCCAGCGCTTCCTTGGCGGAATAGGCTTTGCACACATCGAGCCGCTCCGGTTGATAGCGGTTGAACACTTCATACAGTCCGTCCGTAATGATATCTTCATCGTCAACGATCAGCAGTCTGTACATCCCCGTTCTCCTCCCTGATCTTGATACGAATGGCGGCCTGAAGCCCGCCCAGGCTGCTTCTGGACAAGAACAGTCCGCTGCCTTCGCCGTAAGTAAGCAGGATCCGCCGATGGATGTTGATCATCCCGGTCATTTCGTGGGATTCGGCAGGACCAGTTACCCGATGCTGGAGGGCTTCGAGCCCGGCATCGTCGATGCTGTTCCCGTTATCCTCCACCTTGATGACGCATTCGGAGCCGGTACGCTCAAACGTGACGCGGAGAAACCCTTCGTTCGGCATGCTCTCCAGACTGTGCTCATAGGCGTTCTCGATCATCGGTTGGACGATCAACCTCGGCACCTTGATGCGCTGCATGTCCACAGGCAATTCGTCGAATTGGACCCGAATGCGCCGGGAGAAGCGAAGCTGCTGGATTTCCGTGTACATTCTCGCATGCTTGATTTCTTCCGACAGCGTGGCATGGTCCTCGCCGTTGCGGGCGATGAACCGGTAATACTCGCCGAGCATGATCGTGAACAGCTCGATCCGATCCGTATCGCCCGTCTTGGCCAGCGAGTTCAGAATAAAGAAGCTGTTATAAAGGAAATGTGGTTTGATTTGCGACTGCAGCTGCTTCAATTCCGCCTTCTGCATCATCAATTTCTGTTTAAAATCTTGATCGATTAAATTCTGCAGCTTGACGAGCATCTGATTAAACCGGTCATACAAATAGCCGAACTCATCCTTTTGCTCATGCTGGATCGGAGTATCGAGGGTCCCGCCTTCCATCCTGCGAAAGCTTTGAACGAGCGAGAGCAGCGGACGATGAACGTAACGATAAGTGGAATAGGCATACACAATGATGGCAAAAACCGAAGTTACCGCAAATACCCATGCCCACAGGTTGAATTTGATCAGCGGTCTCTTGACCGTTCCCTCCGGTAAGTACGAAACGAGCGAAAGGGCCAGCTTGTCGGAATTGGCGATATTGAAATGGTACTCCCTTCTCCCGATATCGAGCAGCATCGTACTGTCGTCCAAGCCCTTGGCCGCCTTTATAAAATCCTCCAGCAGCTCTGGCGGCGTGCCGGTGCTGGACAATGTGAATCCAGCTTCCCTCGCGATCAGAATCGAGCCGCTTCCGGGATACACGCCGAGCGGTTTCAATGAGTCCTTCAGCTTGTCGTTATCCAATTCGATTTGAACGAGATACAGCGGATCCTTCACATTGTTCCCGCCAAACTTCGAGGCGGTAAGCTGAAGCGAGTCCCCCTGCCGCATCAGCCGGGCGCCGCTTCGTTCTCCGATGGAGCGTATTTCATCATATCTTTGCTGGTCCAGCGTACGGACGGCATTGCTGGCCGAAATCGTTTTGCCAATCGAATGAATATGGACATATATATCTTTAATGTACGGGCTGCTGTTTTTTATGGAAGTCAGACGGTGGAGCAAGTAATTTACGCTGTACCTTTTCTCGGCGCTGTCCATCATCCCCCAGGTCACTGCAATTTTATGGAGCTCGCTTTCCTGCAAAATGTCGAACTGCTGAATTTCAAGCCATTCGATTTCCCGATTCAGCCCCTCGAGATAGGACGATAACTGCGCCAGTGAATTTCTTGATATTTCTTCGCTTGCGTTGGTATAGCTCCAATTGTACAGGTATACGCCGAGCAGAATAATCGGGAGGATCACCACCAGATACATCAGAACGAGCCTGGCCAGGATGGTATGACGCAATGAATTCACAGGAATCCTAATCAAAACAACGCCTCCGATGCACTAATCTTTCTGTTTGTTCGAGTACCATTCATTGACTTCGGCTGTCATTTTATCACCGCCCAGACGATGCCATTCCTGGGCGAAACGATCAAATTCATCGATGGGATGACCAAGAATAATGTTGGTGAACGTATCCATCGTCAGAGAGTCGAGTATCGATTGTTTTTCGATCATCGTATCGGTTGGCGCGCCCACAAAGCTCTCATACAATAACTGGTTGTTCCTTTTATACCGGTCAAGGATGGAAAACGCTCCCGACGGGCCATAGGTTCGTTCCCAGCCCCAGCCGGACGGATTGCCACGGGTCAGATAAGCCTCGATGTTCTTTTGAATCGACCTTGCCTCATCCTTAAGCACATTAGGGTTTCCGGTTCGGCGTGCCTCTTCAATTTGGTAGTAGGCGTCCAGATTCTTCAGTGCAGGGTACGGAGTAACCGGAGAAAGCTGCCAAGCCGGATAAGGGGTGCTGTAATAGATTTCGTACTCGGCCGTCGCTCCCCAGTTCTTTTCCAGATGCAAATTGAACAGCTTTACGATGGCCTCGGGATGCTGGACTCCCTTACGGACGGCAAGAAATTGATGGGTAGCGAAGCGGAGCGGCACTTTCGCCGGTTTCCCTGTGGCCGAAACAATGGGAAAAGCCTGCCATCTGGCTTCCGGATCCTGCTCATGATTGCCCTGCACGACAAACGATCCCCACTGTTCGCCGTACATCATCCCGTATTTACCTGCGGTAAGCTCTGCTTTGGCCTTGATGCCGTCTTTAAACATAAATTCCTCGTCAATTTCTCCGTTCCGATACATGTCCTGAAGGACTTTCAGCGCAGTCTTGACTTCAGGTTGAACAGCTCCGTATACGAGCTTGCCGGATGGATCGCGTATCCATATATTGGGGAAGGCGTCGTAACCGGCCATAAATGCCGACAAGCCCATCACGGGATCCCACAAATATTGGGTTACCGGGAGCCCCAATGTATCCTTTTTTCCGTTTCGGTCGGGGTCATTTTCTGTAAACGCTTTCGAAATGTTCAGGACGTCATTCATCGTTTGTGGCGGCTGTAATCCGAGACGGTCCAGCCAATCAGTCCGGATCCAAATATACTGTGCTCCCTCGATCGATGCGCTTGTCTCGGGAATTCCCATCAGTTTGCCGTCTACCGTGGCCGCTTCAAACGGTCCGGTCCCCTCCTGGCCCAAAATTTCCTTCGTGAACGGCGCAGCATATTTCTCATAGGCTTCGGTCAAATCCTGAATCAGGCCTGCATTGCTCAGCTGACGCAGCTGATCTGCATCGACTCTCACGACATCAGGCAGGTTTCCCGAGGCAAGCGCAACGCCCAGCTTCTGGTTATAGAGGGTGCCTTTGGCTGTCCAATCATATTTGATCCGGACGCCCAGAACTTGCTCATACAGCCGGGTCCACCGGTTATCTTCCAGCGTTTCTCCCGGAAACGTTTTGATCAGGTTGTCCAAATCATCGCTCGTCTCCCGCACGAAAGTGAGCTCAATCGGGGGATCATACTTCTCCAGGCCGGGTTCCGAATAGATGTACTGACCATCGGTCTTCCCTGTTACCTCCTCACCGTCAGACACCCCGACCCGGTCGCACGACGCCAGCATGGACAAGGGCATCGTGACCGTCAGGACTAGACCAACTACACTCCATTTGGGAATACGCAATGCGCCAACCCCATTTCGATTAGATTCATTAAAGCGTATCAAGACTATTATCTTGATGGCGTACGCACACACACAACCCGCATCTTTTTACTTGCTCACCCGTTTTTTACTTTTTAATGTAAGCGCAAACATTTTCTCTATTTATTTTAAATCAGTTTTTATGATCCCTCCTATTCATAAACTAAAGAAATACCCCCAATAAATGCAGGACTTTGCGTCAGTCAATTCCACTTCATTTCCTGCTCGGCCAGCAGTTTCTTAATTGCTTTCGCGGCTACTACGAATAGTTCAGGTTGGCTGAGCCCCGCAAGCTTTCCGGTTGCTTGCAGATGCGGTTCCAAAGACATAAATCCGGAATATCCCGTCTGTTTCAATTGCTGGAGAAGCAGACGCAGCTGCCCGTCCCCCTCGCCGGCAGGAACCACTGAACCATTGTCCATCCGTGCGTCCTTCACATGAATATAAGAGATGTAGCCGGCGAGCAGCGGGTATGCCTCAGACATGGGGTGTACCCTGCATTGCACGAAATTTGCGGGATCAAAGGCCGCTCTCATGCCGGGCGACGAAACGGCCTCCAAAATGTCCTTGCAGCGTTCTCCGGTATCGCCGTAAATGTGGCTTTCATTCTCATGCAGCAGTACGATTCCGGCATCATTCGCCAGCTGAACGAGCCGATTCATGCGACGGAAAACTTCCTCTCGGAATTTTTCATGTTCTCCCTCCGGAATATAAAACGAAAATATGCGGACAAACTTGGCTTGAAAAAACGCTGCCAAACGTATGGCGTGCTCGGCCTTTGCAAAATGTGGATCAAAGTCATCGGTGATCTTGATTTTTCCCAGAGGAGAGCCGATCGCGGAGACGCCGAATCCCCGCCGGGTCAGCCGTTCTTTAATCTTCACCGTTTCCTCTTCGGTTAAGTTCAATACATTTTCCCCCCAGACTCCCCGCAGCTCCAGATAACGAATATTTTCCGATTCGAGGACATCCAGCTGTTCTTCCAAATCCGATGAAATCTCATCTGCGAATCCAGTTAATGTAATCATGATAAATCCCCCTTCATTTGCTGAACTGAAATACTTCATCATGGATGAGTCATACAATCTCGATTTTCTCTTGAAATTTCTGGAGCGAAATCTATGATTAGCTTAAAGGAGGCGGTGTACTTGGAAATTGAGCATCATCCTCATCTTGTTCCGAATATCTTTCTGTTCATCGACCGTAGATGCTTTCCCGAGTGGACGATCCAAAAAGCAAAAATCGGCTTCCACGATCTAACGTTTGTGGTTGAAGGCATGGCGAATTACTATATTAATGGAGAGAAATTCACAGTAGAAGCAGGCGACATGATCTACGTCCCCGGGGGAAGCATCAGGGAAGCCCATACGTTCAAGGAGTCCCTCATGCATTCGTATCCGTTCAACTTTTTTTGGGCCGAACCGCATAATCATATCCATCTCCCGTTTAAAGGCGTCACCAAGAAAGTGATCACCAAGGAGATTCTGGGGTATATTCGTGAATTCAACCATGTATGGATGAGCAAGCAGCCGTTTTACCACATCCAGGCACGCGCTTTGTTCGAGCTTATCCTCCACCGTCTGCTCACCAACTATTACCGGAAAGCGCCCATGCCGATCGATCCGCGGATCAAGAAATTAACCGAATACATTTCAGAGCATTACTCGGAAAATCTCTCGATCGCCGAATTGGCGGAATGGCTGCATCTGAGCCCCGTCTATTTGGGAAGGTTATTTAAGCAGAATACCGGTACGACACTCAAGGAGTATATCAAACGCATTCGCATCAACAATGCCGAAATGATGCTGTCATCCGGTGACTTTACCGTGAAGAACGCGGCGGAAATGTGCGGGATTGACGATATTTACTATTTCAGCAAGCTGTTCAAGGAAATGAAGGGCTATCCTCCATCTGCTGCTAGGAAGCAGTCAGGGCAGAAGCACCTCCTTGAATAAGGAGTCCCCACTTCGGATGTTTTCTTCGTGGGGACGGTACATATCACCGCTACTTTTTCCAAACCTCATCAATCGAAGCCTGGAACGGCTCTTTGTATTTTCCAATGACCGTGGAAACGGAATTTCCGTCAATAATGTCTCCGACTAGCTCGTAGTAAGGCATGGAAGGATACCCGTCTTTGCCGTCGACGACGTTGATGCTTTCCCCTGCCATTTTTGCATTGTTGATGTCGTCTTCGTTCTTGAATAACGTTTCGAGCGAAGCTTGTTTCGGGTAGTCGTAGATGGACTCGATATCGTTGATTTTTTCATAAATGTAAACCAATTGCTCGGGATGTTCGACCGCCTTCGGGATCGTCAAGTAATTCGGAATCGTAAGATGGGAGTGGTACTCTGTAGCGCTGGGCCCTTTAGGGAACGGCAGGAAGCCTATATCCAAATCAGGCATATCCTTTTTGAATCCATCCATCTCATAATCGCTCCCGGCATACATCAGCGTGTTCCCTTGACGGAAAAATTGGCCGGGTTCGGTCCAATCGCCGCCTTCGGTCGGTCTGGCGATGTTTTCCGTTGCGAGCTTGGATATGAAGTTTAAGGTTTCTTTCGTTTTCGGATCCTCCAGATTTTGCTTATCTCCCGAAACGATATTTGCGTCGTTGGCCGCCAGAGCCTGAACTAAAATGGAAGCGGAAGCGAGCCCCCAGGTGTCCAGCTTACCGTCATTATTCGTATCTTTGTTCGCCTCTTTGGCAGCCTGGATGAAGGTCTCCCAATTCCAGTCGTCTTCGTTGACGTATTCCTGCAGCGGCTTGAGGCCCAGTTTCTCCATCAAGGTTCGATTATAAAAAATACCTGATGAAGCACCGTTGATGCCTGCCCTGAACCCGTAGCCCCTACCCTCAAACTGGGAATAATCGTTCGTGTACTGCTGAATAAATACGTTCTGATTTTTGGTGAATTCATCAACCGGGGAGAATAAATCCTGCTTCACGAGCGTTGGAATCATCCAAGGTCTGGCCATCCGGATCATGTCGCCGAGCGGCTCTCCCGCTAACAGGGATGACGTCACTTTATTCACGTACTCGCCATAGTCGATCGTGACGTATTCCATTTTAAAGTTATGCTTCTTCATGAGTTCGTCCAGGTTCTGCTTCTTTTTAATATTGTCCGGATTATCTTCCTTGATCGATTCGTCGTACCAAGATACCCATTTGATCGTCCGGCCGCCCATGTCGAAATTCATTTCCGAAGTACCGCTCTCTTCTTTTTCGTCCGGCTTCGCGGGTGCATTCGTGCTTTCTTCAGCGGCATTTCCGCCGCTTGAACCCGTGTTGGTTGCGCCTCCTCCGGAACCGCTGCTGCAAGAGGCCATCAGGATCAGAATCAAACACCAAACCAGCACCATTGACTTACGCTTCCTCATAAAATACCCCCCTTTGGATTTCGCTGTCTCCATAGGACAGCGCTTTCAAAACATGAGCTTGCACGCGTATGCCTCCGTGATGACCGAAAGAATCGGTTCCAAATGCCGGTGGTTCCTGATGAACTGCAAGCACACGGATCATGTTAAATGGATTTCCGGCAAACAACCATAGATAATCTAAATGGCATTTGTAAGTTTTAAACATCATTTCGGATTTTCAAAAATCCAGGCATCCTTCCGATTCCCGCATTAGCAGCCTTCCTGAACCTGACCTGCTTTAACTAACGGAATATGAGCTCAAAAAAAAAGAAACCTATCCGTAAGGAAAGGTTTCTTCCTGATCCATGATGCTAAACTCGAAACAGCAGCTGCGAGAAATGGTACAGATCGTTTTTCCAAACCGGCCAATCGTGACCGCCGCTTTCCTCGTACCAGACATGAGGAACTCCGTGCTTTGACAAAAACGAGTGCGTCCGGTCACTGATATGCTTCAGGTCATCCTGGTCTCCGCAAGATAGCCAGAGCAGTCTAAGCAGATTTGCTGCCTCTTCGGGATTCGGTACGAGCAATTCCGGGACCTTGGTATTAGGGGCCGGAGAAAAAGCTCCTACCCAGGCAAAGCGGTCGAGATGATTCAATCCGATATTCAGCGCCTGCCCTCCGCCCATGGACAAGCCGGCGATACTATAATTCTCTCTGCCTGTGAATACCGGGTATTTCGATTCAATAAAAGGAATCAGATCATGAAGCAAATCGAACTCGAAGGTCTCGAAGGCTTTCACCTTGTCGGGATCGAATATGTCTCCTTCCGCCCTGTCGTTCGGCATCGCACGGCCATTAGGGAGTACGACGATCATGGGCTCGAGCTTGCCGACGGCGTAAAGATTATCGAGCACGACCTGTATATTGCCGTGATTCTTCCATTCAGCTTCATCCCCGCCTATTCCGTGCAGGAGAAAGAGCACGTTATACTTGTGTTGTTCTGAGTATCCAGGTGGGGTGTATATGAACGTTTTGCGGTCACAGCCGACAGTTTCTGAATCATATTCCACAAGTTCGAATTGTCCGCGGCTGATATGTTCCCTATATTGGTCAAAGCCCGTTGGCGCTGTTTCTATCAATTTCGTTTCCTCCCCTGTTATGGACTCACATGATTAAATAGAACTGTACCAAGTATAAACAAGCTTTACAGTACGTAACCAAACCCCAGAATAGTAAACCGTTTATGCTCGCTGCCCGCCGCCATACTGATCTCGACGGTATGTTGCCCTGATTCCGGCTCGTCGTACAAAATAACCGCACTGCAGTGCGTCCAGTTCACTTCATGCGGATCAGCGGTCAGCTTGTGCTTTCCGTCCACCCGAATCTCCGCGGATCCAAAGTCGCTGCTTCCCGAGTCTTTAAATACGAGAATGAGACGCTTGCTCCTGATGGTCATTGTAAAATGGCCCTCTCCCGATCCGGCTGTATGCATCCAGTTATGAGGAAACTGGGGCGTGCCATAATCGTGATCGTCCATTTCCGCGAGCTGCAGATCGGTATCGGTCTCCTGAAAACCGCCGGTATCGATCTGAGCGATACGGTCACCGTTCTGGCGATCCAGCAGCCGGGTCTGAACGTAATCGTTGCCGATCAACGGCGGTTTATCGGTCAGGACATCCTCCTCATCAGGTGCAGACCGGTCCGTGACTTCGAACAGCCAGTCCAGGCAATCCGCCATGATCTGATGGCCGCTATTCGTCGGATGATAGATATCATAGAAGAACTGCCTTTTGGAGATGACGCCTCCTTGGTCCCTGGCCAAACTGAACTGCTCGACGACGGCATCCTTTATGCTGACCATGGGAAGGTCGTAGTGCCACCCGACCGGAGCCAGCCGATCCTGAAGATTCCAGTCGTTCAGGAACACGCTGAACAGCAAGATCACCGCAGGCCGGCTATCGCCGCCAAGCGCCTTAAGCACCAAACTTTCGTAGCAATTGCCCCGCGTCTCGTCGCCGGCGTCATTGACGGCAAACTCCACGACCACGATATCCGGATTCTCCGTACCGTCCCGGAGCACATCCCGATCATATCGTACGATCCCCAGCTCTGACGGCGTCCCGCCTACTCCCGCTTTGATCAGACGGATGGGACTGCCTTCGGAGGAGGCGAACCGCTTCCTAAAAAGATCGTGCGACCTGTAGGCGTAACCATTTGCAGGAAGCGGGATAGCCCCAGCTCCATGGGTGATGGAGCCGCCGATGTAGGCGATGGTGACCGGCTCCCCTCTCTTCGCTTTTTCGATGGCCGCTTTCAATCTCTTGTTGTTGCCTCGATTCAAAAGAGATTTGGCGACCATGTCACGGTAGGACTGCCCCTCAAAGTCAACCGGAGGATCGATCATGTCTTCGGCAGCTTGATCATCTTCACGCCGATTCTCGGGGTCCCGCGGGGCCGCAGGGCCGCGAGCTTCGTTCGTGGATGCAGCTGGATGGTCTGTCATGGAAATCCCCTCTTCATTGTGATTAGGAATTTGCGTTTCGATTTATCAAACTTCATTATCCCTGCAGCGGACGGATAAACTCAATCCGCATCTCTTTACATACCCACCCGATGTTTACTGCTTACGGGGCAGAAATACCTAACCGATCTCCCGGTTGATGCCGCTTTCTGTAAGCTACAGGTTTGAGAGCCGTCCGCTTCTCGAATTCTCTTAAAAAATGGTGATAGTGGACATATCCTAGATCCTCTGCGATCACCCGCACCGTTTCTTCGGTGTCGCACAATCTTCTTTTGGCTTCGGCAATCCGCAGATCGTGTATGTATTCCAGAATGCCGACACCGTTCTTTTTGATAAACGCCTGCCCTAAATAAACCGGATTGATAAAAAATCGTTCCGCGATCTTCTTGATCGTCAGATTCTGATGGAAATTCTCTTGCAAATAACGCTCGATTTGCACCAAGGGATGCTCGGAATTCATTTCTTTGTAGTGCTTGACGGTTCCCATGCATAATTCTAAAAACGTGTGCAGCGACTGCTTTAACGCAGCAACGGATCCCGGCTTCGTTTTTAAAAAATGGAACACATCCCGCCATAAATCCGTGGTCCCGCCGAATTCCCTGAGCAGCTCGATACTTTTCATGACGATCTGAATGCTTGCCATGTACGCCACTTCAGGGGCAGTCTTGTTATCCTTTAATGTCTCGAACAGCTGATGGAGCATATCGCAAACTTTCTGTTCCTGTGATCTCTCGACAGCGATGAGCAATTCATCCAGGACAAGGGACGGAGGAAGAACGTAACTCATTTCATGCGAGGAATCCGGGTCACCGTCAATCACCCCTCCCTCCTCCGAACGGAAGAAGCGCTGAAGGGAAGCCTTGGCTGCCCTCATATAAGACTCAGGCAAGTCATGGAGAGTTTGAACCGAAGGACCGACGGATACGGAGCAGTCAAGGCCATGCTTCAGCAGTTCTTCATGCACGCGCCGCGCAAGCTCTAATGGTTTACGGGCAGTATCTACGATAAGACCGGCTTGATTGCAGTACATATCTACAGATAACGCATGCCCTGACTGGGAAAACGACCGGCAAATTTCCGTTCCCTCGCATGTCAGCCCTTCAATGTGGATATACCGCCAGCCGGTGGCTTGCTGATTCATCTGATCCATCAAATGCGCAATATCCCCGTCGACTTCGGTCAGTTCTCCGCGGAGCATTCGGGAAAGGGCGATGGCCAAGACTTGTTTGGAGGTAGCCTCTTCTTGCTCCCTGGTGCGTGATTTGGCGTCAAGTTCATTAACAATCGTCGCGATCATCGTATCCCACTCAGGCTCAATTACCGGTTTGAGCATATAAAATCTCACCCCGTACCGAAGAGCCGTGCGGGCATATTCAAAGTCGCTGTACCCGCTGAGAACGACAAAGATCGGATCATAATGTTCCATGGAACGGACTCGGCGTATCAATTCCAGTCCGTCGATCCCCGGCATGCGAATATCGGTGACCACCAAATCCGGCAACGTGTCCATAATCAGAGACAGGGCATCTTCGCCGTCGTCGCATGCTCCGCAGATTTCAAAACCGAGTCCTTCCCAATCGCTCAACATCTTCAGCCCCTCGAGGGCAATCGCTTCGTCATCAACAAGAAGCACGCTATACATGAATTTCACCTCCCGCTTGTGCTTGAACCTGGTTCAACGGGATTTGGATTACGATCGCCGTACGTACATATGGATCGCTTTCAATGACAAGCTTGGCTTGACCGTCGTAGTACACTTTCAGACGCTTATACACGTTGCGCAGTCCGATATTTTTTCCGGTGTCATCGTCCGAATGAAGATTGCGGTTGATCCAATCCAGCTTGTCCTTGTTCATGCCGATCCCGTTGTCTTCAACGGTAATGATAAGGTCCTCATAGGACCGATGGATCCCGATCCGGATCAACCGTGCTCCTTTGACCGATTGGAGTCCATGCTTGCAAGAGTTTTCCACGAGCGCTTGGATGCTCATTTTAGGGATCCGGTACATCATCAGGCCGGGATCAACGTCGAGCTCATAGGAAAACCGGTCCTGGAACCGGAACTTTTCGATCTGGAGGTACATTTCAATGAACATCACCTCCTCCTCAATCGTCACCAGGTCATCTTTCCAGCTTAATAGCCTGCGCAGGATCTGGGCCAGATTGCGAATAATATCGGTCACCTGCTCGTACTTGTATTTTTTGCAGATGACCAGCACCGCATTTAATGTATTAAATAAAAAGTGGGGGTCCACCTGGCTTTGCAAATAGTTCAATTCCGCCCTGACCCGTTCCAGCTCCAGATCCTTCTTCTGGATTTCCAGCTTGTAGACGTCGTTAATCAAATTGCGGATTTTTTCGGTCATCACGTTAAAGCTCCGCAGGAGCCCGCCGATTTCGTCTTTCCCTTCGTACATATGAATCGTTTCGAAACGTTCGTAGTTTACAAGTTTCATATGCTTGTACAGCTGCTTTACTCTTAGATTGTAGGAACGCAGAATGACTACAAATAAGATGGCCGGGATCAGCGTGGTGATCAGAGCCAAAATCAGGATAAAACGAAGGATATGACGAAGCTCGCCGCTGATATCTTTCCTTTCGGGCGTTCCGACCAGATTCCAGCCCTGTGTATAATTTGCCGGTCCTAATGGCCTGACAATATCCTTTATCGCTCCATCTCCGGAAGCTCCGCTCTCAACAGGGAGGCTCAACAGTTGACTGTCACCCGCATCATCATGCGACTGATCGGATGCCAAAACGATTCTGTTTTTGTCATCGATCAGCTTTAATGTCATATAATCCCGTTCCTTGGCGAACAATTCCTTCAGACTGTCCAATCTCAAATCGATCCGCAGATACTTTGTATGCTTTAATAGTCCGGGGTAATTGTCCATTTTCCGAATGATGCTGATGTATACCTTCTTTTGATTCGGGTACATCGGGTTCGTATCCAAATACGAAGTGAGCAGCACTTTTTCTTTGCTCCCGGCGATTTTTTGATACCACTCGCTGTTCCTATCGCTGTTTTGCAAGACAAAATAGCTGTTGCCGCTTTGAATGGTCGGATTCGTCGTATATACGCCAAGCCATAAAATATAGGAATGCAGGTTACTGTACTGACGCAGCCGATCTCTTAATATATTGTCGTAATTTTCATAGTACTCATCATAATCCGCATAGTTATAGTCCAGCATTTCATTCAACGTCCGGTCCGCAGCTACCGTGTTGCCGATGGCAACGCATTCATTAACCATTTGCATAAAATCGTAGCCCGCCCGCTCTACCGAAATTTGCAGATTTTCCTGTTCACGGGTTTCGGCATTTTTGCTGGTCTGCAAATAGAACAGCGTATTGATGCTGATGATCGGAATAAGCACACCGAGCAGGATGATTAAAAACTTGTATCTTAAAGGGATATCGTCCATGAGAGCTGAGGTCTTCCACTTCACGTTCATGCACCTGTCTCCTGCATCATATTTTCAGCCCTTCTTATAAACCGAAGGGGATATGCCGTTGATGGCTTTAAATTTGGCCGTAAACTGATCGGTATCGGCATAACCGACACGGGCCGCGATCTCGCAAATGTTCAAGTCGGTTCGCCGAAGAAGCTTCATAGCTTCTTCAATCCGCACGGCATGATAATATTCGTTAAAGGAAATGCCGAGTTTCTTCTTGAAGCGCTGTCCCAGATAGGCCGCATTGACATGCAGAACCTCGGCGATATCGTGCAGCTTCAGTTTCTCTGGATAATGATCACGGATGAATTCTATCGCTTTCGATATGTTTTGATCCGTCTGAACCCCATCATCCTCAGCAAACCACTCCGCCGCTTCGCGAAGCTCGGTCAGGGTTTGTTTTTCAAGGTCGCTTTGCATCGTCAACGCCGGTGAGCCAGTAAACCATTTCCTCTCCCAGTCCGCTGTGCTGCCTCCCCTTCTACCGATTTCATGGAGGAGTTCAACCTTGATATTGGCTGCATAAGCGCTGATCCACGGTTTTGAAGCGTGGTCTCCCGAAATGACGGCGAAAAACTCGCGCACACGACCGGGCAGCTCATCCACCCTGCCTTCCACAACCGCCTTTGTGAGCGATTTCATAAACGCAGAGGGAAGAAGGAGCTGCTGTTCCAGATTCTCCTCCTCATAATAGTAAACCTCTTGATGACGGTTATCGAGACGGGAAACCCCAGCGGCAACGGCTTCTTGGAAAACGGTGTTGAGGGAATACGGTCCTTTATGCTCATCGCTCACCGAGAAGGTGACATTCTCCTGATAATCGTTTCTAATGCATCGGATGAACAGGGTAACAAGAAGGGGAGTCAATTCCGGTCCGTCGGGGCCGGATATCAATACGTAGCCGTGCTTGTCCTGCCCGATCACGAAAGGAAGCACGGTAATATGCTCTATTTGCTGTTCGGCCAGACGGCTCAGCCGATCCAGCAGCTGACAGCCGCGAACATTTCCGTGCTCCAAAGCAGCTCCATACACGAGCATGCAGCGAATCCGCGAATCATCGCCGATGGGGAGCTGCCTAACCGCCTGCTCCAGCTCTTGCGGAGCGTGTTCTCTTGTCAGAAGCTGCGAGAGCAGTTCTGTTTTGACATAGGCAGTCTCGGCTCTGCGGTAAGCATCCGATTTCCGCTCGGACTGGATCTCCGAAGCTATGTTTTTCACGGCCGATTCCAACTCGCCCTCATCCAGAGGCTTGGTCAGATAGTTGCAAACGCCATATTGAATGGCTGTCTTGGCATATTGAAAATCAGCATATCCGCTTATAATAATAAATTTCGGTTGGGGAGCCCCGCCCTGCACCTGCTTAATTAGCTCTAATCCATCAATGACGGGCATACGAACATCCGTAATGACCAAATCGGGATTGAGACTCTGGATTAGCTGCAAGGCGTCATCCCCATCCATAGCCGTACCACAAATCTCAAAGCCCAATTCGGTCCAGTCGACCAAAAAACACAGACCTTCCAGCATTAAGGGCTCGTCGTCGGCAAGTAAGACTTTAAGCATTTGGCATCACCGCTCCACCGATTGAATTTGCTTCATCATACATCCATGGAATAGGAGAAACCGTTCCGGCAGGCTGCCGGAACGGTACTGTTCTCGTCTGAAACGAGCACCCGAAAAATTTCTATTCTTTGACACTTCCCAAGTTCAAGCCTACCACAAAGTACCTTTGCAAAAAAGGATAAACGAATAATATCGGCATCGCGGTCACGATCGTGATTGCAGCCTGAATGGACGCCGGCGTTACCATGGCCTGGGTTTGGTTGGTATTAGCCCCTGCCATCATGGACGGATCGTTATTCGTGCTCATGGTCGATCCAAGCAGCTTCATCATTTCATACTGGAGTGAACTGAGGTTCTGTTCGGAAGAAGCGTACAGGAACGTGTCGAACCAGGAATTCCAGGAGCCTACGGCGATGAATAAGGCAATGGTCGCAAGGACGGGCGTACACAGCGGAAATACGATCCGCCAGAAAATCCGGAAATCACCGGCTCCGTCAATTTTGGCGGATTCAACCAGGCTTCCCGGGAGCGACCTGATGTACGTACGGATCACGATCAGGTTAAATGCGCTGACCAAACCCGGCAGGATATAGACCCAGAAGCTGTTCCGCAAACCCAGGTCTTTGATCAAAAAATAGTTGGGAATCAGGCCTGCGTTGAAATACATCGTCAGTATAAACAGCATGCTTATTTTCTTGCGGAAAATGTAATGAGGCTGGGCCAATGTATAAGCCAGCATGGTCGTCAGAAATACGCCGAGCACGGTAGATATAACGGTACGGGACACAGAAATGAACGCGGCGTGATAGATCGTGCCCGATACGAATACCGCTTTATAATTTTGCAAGGTCCAGGTGTGCGGCCAAACGTACACGCCCCCCTTCAGCGAATCGCTTCCGTCATTAAATGAAATCGCCATCGTATGAAGAAAAGGGTACAGCGTGACAATGACGACAATCAGCATAAACAGCGTATTCAGCGTATGGAAAACGACGGGTTCCAGGCGAAACTGACTCTTGACTTCTGTTCTCATTTCCCCGTCCTCCTCTATACCAATCGTTCTTCGCCAAGACGCTTTGCGATGGAATTCGCAATGAATACGAGTATGACGCTCACGATCGTTTTAAATATGCCTGCAGCCGTGGCAAGGGAATAATTCCCCATCGATATCCCGTACTTCAGCACGAAGATATCAATCGTTTGCGACCAGTCCACGACCAGGCCGTTTCCCAGCAAATACTGAACCTCAAATCCTGCATCCAGGATATGCCCGATATTCATAATGAGCAGGATGATAAAAGTGGGCTTGATCCCAGGGAGCGTTACATATCTCATTTTATGAAACCTGCCTGCACCGTCGATGGAAGCAGCTTCGTAAAGGGACGGATCGATCGAGGTAATGGCTGCCAAATAGATGATCGTATTCCAGCCAACCTCTTTCCAAACGTTCGACAGCCCGACGATTCCCCAAAAATAGTGTCCTTTACTCAGCCACATCACGGGCTGATCAATCAGATGCAGCTTCATGAGTACGGTGTTGACGATGCCGTCATCCACAGATAAGGAAGTCGCAACAATGCCTGCCGCGATGACCCATGACAGAAAATGCGGCAGATAGGATATGGTTTGTACCGTCCTTTTAAAGAACCGCACCTTGATTTCGTTCAGCAGCAGTGCCAAGGCAATCGCCGTTACAAAACCCAAAACCAGGTTGATGAAACTCATGGCAATCGTATTTCGCAGCACCCCAAGGAAGGCATCGTCCTGAAACAGGAAACGGAACTGCTGCAGTCCAACCCAATCCTGTTTCCAGAAGGACAGGGCCGGACGATAGTTTTGAAAAGCCATCAGCCATCCCCAGACGGGGACATATGAAAATATGATTAAGTAAATGGCAATTGGAACCGACATGAATATCAGTTGCTTTTGGGCTTTCAGGGTTTTCCAGCTCAGGCTGACACCAATTTCCGGGTCCACTCTCTTCTTCTTCTTGCTCTTGACCTCCCCGGTCAGCACGATTTCAGACATCTCGTTGTTCCCCTCCCTTATGACATTTCCAATACGGGGCGGGGAATGAATTCCCCGCCCCGTATTGGATTTCTACAGCTCTTACTTGCTGCTCCAGTTCTTAATCCGCCATTGAATTTGTTCATTCATGCGGTCTTCGTAAGCCTTAATGTCCAGCTTGTGGATCTGATTCACATAATCCTGCCATACACTATCAAATTCCGAAGGGGAAGCCATAATCGCTTTCGGCAGATATTTTACCGACAGGTCGTTTAATTTGGTGCTGGCCAGTTGAGCGGCCGAGCCATCCTCCAGAATGATGGTATAAGCCGGGAAATATACCGGGTTCGGGCCGGGCTCCTTGAAAAATTCCGCCCAGGTTTTATGGTTGTATGCTTTCAAGATCTCTTGATCATAAGGCTTCAAGCTATCGTAAAATTCCTGCGGCTGGGTTCCGGGATCCGTCGCGTTGCCATCACTGTAAGATCCCTGCATTTTAGGCATGTACCCAAAGAACGAATCTGCCTTGTTCGCTAATTTCCAGGTATTGTTGTCCGCATTTTTCCGCTGCTCCGGAGTCCGGTAGAACGTGCCGTCCTCTTTTACCTCATAATCTTCTCCCTTGATTCCCCATTGCAGCGTCTTCTGCCAATCCTCAGTCATCAATGCATCCATAAACTTTATAATCCGAACCGGATCTTTGGCTTTTACGGAAATACCGAACCCGCGATTGAGATTCAGCCCTCCTCGGTCGCGGTAGTATTCCTTTGCACCGGGATACATGAGAGGAAAGCCGACGTAAGTGCTTCCAATTTTCCCTTGGGAAATCAGGGAATTCTCACCATCTTGGAAGTTCCAATGCTGATCGAACATGCCGATCACTCGTCCGCTGGCGATTTTGGCCAGGTACTGGTCATAGTTCTGCACGAAAGCTTCTTTATCCAGCAAGCCCTGCGCGTTCACTTCATTCAGCTTCTTATAGTAGGTTTTCGCGATATCCTTGTCCGCAAAAATTTGCGCCTTGTTGTTGTCCACGATCACGCCGCCGTCATTAGGGTGACCGGATAAATGCTCCGGCGCGTTCTGGAGCGGAAATACCCTCCAGTCAAAATTCAAGGTTTCAAATCCGATCATATCCGGATGTTTGGCCTTATATTTCGCGATAATATCAAAGTACTCTTCCAGCGTTTTCGGCGTAGGATAGCCCATTTCTTTCAATACATCCTTTTGCAAATAGAACCCCGGTCCCTGATAGGTCGTATCGTGAACCGAACCGGTATACACGCCGTAGCTTGGGAGTACATAAATATGTCCGTCCTTCGGATCCTTCATTTGATTCCATACTTCCGCATAATGCTTCTTCAAATTGGGCGCATACTTCTCAATTAAATCTTCCAGCGGAATATAAGCCCCCGCATTGATCAGTTTGTCATTGCCCGAGATGAGATCCGGGTAGTCGCCGCCTGCGATCATAACGCCCAGCTTCTGCTGCAGATCCCCGACCAAAAATTCCATATTCAGACTGACGCCGGTTTTTTCTTTAATCAATTTATAAATTTTGTTGTCGGCCGTAGGCTGCTGGCCCGGGGCGTCCATAAACACAGACAGGGTAATTGGTTTCGTATCGTCCCCGCTTGGTTCAGCCGTCGATCCCCCGCCGCTCGTTTTTCCTGATCCGCTGCAGCCGGATAGCAGCAGTGCCGTAGAAATCATGCCGATACACAAAACGATGAGTGAACGTTTTACCTTTTTGCGCATTTCTTTGTGTCCTCCCCTTTTTCATCTATTGTCACACATTCTCACCTGGTGATAACTAAATTATATCTTTCTAGAAATCGCTTACAATTCACAAACTCAAGATGTTCCCCCTAAAAATATAGTCGCCCAGGGTTTGACACAAACAAGCGCCCCGCGGCGAATTGACGGCAGCCGCGAGGCGCTTGCATACGGTGGATCATCTCATGATCCGTTCACTGAATATATTGCCTGATGCAAAGGTAGAACTCATAGGGTTCCGTTCATATTTTCCTTGTTATAGTATAGTAGAGACATCATTCCAAGGAGGGATAAGGATGGCCCATATTCATTTTGTTGAGTATAACACGACGCACCCAAGCAACTTTGTGATCGATGTTCCCGTGGGTCATCACTGGCTTCTTGTCATCACCAAGACTCCTGCGCAGTTCTGGGTCAATGGTGCGCTGAAGGAATATCCTACGCATAGCGTTATCCTCTACCGCCCGCAGCAGAAAGTGTATTATCGGGCCTGCGCCGATCAATTCATCAATGACTGGATCCGCTTTGAATCCAATGAACCCTATATTACGGAATCGCCGCTGCCGCTCGGTGTCCCCTTTTCCTTGGATGATCCGGACTACTGCCGCAAGCTGTTTGAACTGTTGACCATCGAACACAACTTTCATCGGGATTACAGGGCTTCGTCCATCGACTGTTTGCTGCGGACGCTGTTCAACAAGCTGTTGGAATCTTATTTTCATGAACCGATTACGCCTCAGTATTATAACTTGTTGAAGCTTCGAACCGCGATCCAGAACGATCCGGGCGATTACTGGACGATTGCGAAAATGGCCGAATATCTCGGAATCAGCCCAGGCTACCTGCAGAGCATCTACAAAAAAACCTTTAAGGTCACCTGCATGGAAGACGTCATCAACAGCCGGATCCGGTTGGCCAAAGAATATTTAATCCACAGCACCCAAAGCGTTGCCGAAGTCGCCTCCCGATGCGGGTATCAAAATGTGGAGCACTTCTGCAGACAGTTCAAACAGATGACAGGCTATTCGCCAAGAAAATTCCAGGAGCATAAACAAGCTTGATATCCATATCGCGTCATGCTAAGCCTCTGGTTGCAAGACGGGTCTGTTCTTCTTGAAATATTGGTGCACCAGAAATTTCATGATCTCGCTCGGCTGCTCTCGGGAAAATTCGGCCTGATCAGCAAAGAGCATTCCATACGGGGCTTCCGGAGTATAAGGCTCCCATCGCGGCAGTTCCTCTCCCGTTGCATCCAGCCCGTTCGGATCACCGTTATGGATGAAGTTTGCCCAGTAATTGCACATCTGACGGGCCAAATCGTAATGCTTGCCGACAAACGGCCGCCAGCATTTAGCCAGCGTTTCGAAGAAAAACCAGAGATCTACCGAGTGGAAGGTGCCCGGATCATCCCAGCCGGGGATTTCGGCATCAAAATTGTAATAGTACAATGGGGTACCGGAGCCGGTCTCGGCATTGGCCTGTGCGGCGATGCGGATCGCATATTCGATGCTGCTCACCGAAGCCTTCTGTCGGCTCTCCTCCACGTTGGCCGATGGTGCGCCACACAGCTCCAAGAACGCCTCTGCGTCGTCTCCGAACATGTCTTCGGCCAGCTTCTTGAATTCTTCAGGTGTATGGACGTCCGGAACGCTGATAAATTCGGAGGACGTGTGGCCAAACATGACCGGCACCTTCCAGCGCTTGTTCTCATGGAACAATTCAAACGGGCTGCCTACGCTGAACACCTGATCTGCGACGGTGCCCCAGAATCCCTTGTATTGCACAGCCTTGTCGCGGAGAGTGACGGCATCCAGCTGCCGCGCTTCCGCAAGTGAAGATACGCCAAGGTATTCAAAAAATTTCACGCCATCCTGTTCGGCCTCAGCCAAATGACTCCGAAGCGGAGGCACGCGAGTCCCCGGATACAGCTTCGTATAGATTCCGCTTTGAATGATCGCCTTCTGAAAAAGCCCCTCATTCTGAGGCGAAGTCAGCTGGGTCATCACGCTGCCGCCGCCGGCGGACTGACCGCCGATCGTGATGTTGTCCGGGTCGCCGCCGAAAGCCGCGATATTGCGCTTGACCCATCTGGTGGCCGCCTGCTGATCAAGATTGCCGAAGTTAGCCGGCGCTTCGGGCGCTTCCGCCGTAATTTCGGGATGGCATAAAAATCCGAACACATTGAGGCGGTAGTTGATCGTGACGACCACGATCCCTCTTCTGGCGATGCGTTCACCGTCGAACTCCATTTCAGCCGTATGGCCGACCTGAAGACCTCCGCCAAAATACCATACATAGACCGGCAATTTCTCATCGGTACGTTTGGCCGGTGTCCATACGTTCAGGTAGAGACAGTCCTCGTCCATGGCGATGTCCGGTTCCACGGCCCATTCCCGGGTATAGATATTGTTTTCGTCGATCTCCTGCCTTACCTGCATCGAGATCCGCGCGAATTCGTACGCCTTAAGCACGACATCCCAGTCCTGGGCGGGCTGCGGGGAACGCCACCGGTTGTCGCCTACGGGCGGAGCGGCGAATGGAATTCCTTTAAAACTGGTGATTCGGGGGTCGGCTGCCGGCAGTCCCTGCACCAACCCGTTTTCAACTTGTACGATTCGAAGCATGTGTAACGTCTCCCTTCATCGTTAGAATTCACCGGCCTTCACAGCGGCTGCTCTCATTTGCCGGCCGATGCCTCGGAACGCATTTGAACGATTTTTTGCGCTTTTGCCGCATCCGCAGCAAGTACGTCATTCCAGCCGAGACCTGCCACATCCGTTTTCATCTTTGCCCACAGCTGGTCAAACTCCGCCTGATCCTTCGCAAACACCATTTTCCAGGATGCATTTTTTACATAGTCCGAAATCTGGCTGCGTTTATTTTTAATATCCGACGAGTCAACACCGAAGCTCGTATTAATATTCGGCACGATGTCGATCATCTTATTTTTCAGATAGTAGTCTGTTGCGTTCTTGGCGTTGTAGGTGTTCTGCCAGTCCGTGGTCAGGGAGGTCTTGTTAGCTTCTATAGTAGAACTCCAGTAATTGTTGTTATAGAATTCGCCGGTGTCCGGGTCCTTGACAAAATCGCTCATGATCATGCTGTTGATCTTGCTCTGTCCGTCCTGGTATCCGCCGCCTCCATATTGATCCGGTACGGGGGTGTTCTTCTGGAAAGCGGTTTGCCCTGTTTCGGTCAGCTTGAACTTGCCGTCATCCGTCTTTTCGTAATTGAACCCTTCAAAGCCGTTCGTGTAGTAGCGCAAGCCCTCGGGAGAAACCGACCAATCCAGGAATTCCATAATCCTTTCGGGATTTTTGGCCTTTGAACCGATGGCAAAAACCCTGCCGTTGCCGTAATAGGCATCACTGGTCTGAATGATCCGGGAATCCGCGATCGGGACTGAAACATAGCCGTCGCCGTTTTTGCCTCTATCAATGGAATTGTAGAAGCCTCTCTGCCAGGAATACCATAAGAGAAGGACCTGTTTGTTGGTCAGTTTTTCGGAGACCTTGTTCCAATCCTGCGATGCGGAATCCGGATCGATCAGCCCCATCTGATTGGCCGTAAAATAGAATTGCAAAATCTTTTTGTACATGCTGTTGTCATCGATCAGCGGAACGATATCGCCTTTCGCATTCAGCTGCAGGGTTGTCGTTCCGTCGGGCTGCTCATAGCCGTACCAGTTGCTCAGCCAGCGAACGTTTTCCATTCCCCCGCCGTCCCAATCCTTCCACAGGGTGATCGGATCGATCGGTTTCCCGTCCGAAGTCTTGGGATACTTTTCCTGCATTTTTTTCAGCACATTCAGCAGATCGGTTAAATTGTTCAGCTTGGGTGCCCCTACCCCCTTGTAATAATCCCAAGGCAGAATGGGGCTGGAATAAGGCTGGTCTTCCGAGAAAGTCGTTGGCGAAGTATCGGCTGTAAACGTCGGTAACGCATAAATTTTGCCGTCCGGATTCACTTTATCGAAAGCCTCGTTAAAAGGTTTAAAGTGATTATCCACATACTGGGACAAGTACTTGGTGTTCTTGACCCTATCCGTCAAGTCCATAATCAGACCGGCCGGAATGAGCTCTTCCAGCTGACTGTTATCGATGATCAGGAGATCCCCCAAATTTCCTGCTGCCGACCTCGTCTTGTATAACTGGTCGCCGGCAACCTGCGGGGCAAGAATGTTCAGCGTCAGATTAAATTTGTCTTTAAGCAGCTTGCCGTACCATCCGGTCTGCTCGCCCTGGTAATTCGCCGCGTTATCGAACACCGTAATCGTCAGCGGCTTGCTGTGATCAATGGCTGTGTTATTCTCGGAAGTCTTTGCATCGGTACCCGGCTCCTCATTGGATGCGCCTCCACAGCCGGCCAGCCCGACCGAGGCGATGAAGAGACAAGCGAACAATAGCATGACCGATTTTTTTGCTGCTTTCCTGCTTTTACTCATTGGCCATCCTCCTAAATCCATTTTAATATCAAGTGAAAATCAACCTTTGACCGCCCCGATCATAATTCCCTTGACGAAAAACCTCTGGAAGATCGGGTAGATGAGCAATATGGGGGCAACGACGATAATGGTAACGGTCATGCGAATAGAAGTCGTGGTTTGCTCTGTGGCTAGACTGGCTATGGCCGTCGAACCGGCATTTTGCAGGTTAACCATGGTTGATAATGAGCTCGCCTGATTGATATAGTTATAGAGAATAAATTGCAGCGTGTATAATTTGCTGTCCGTAACGAGCAGCAGCGTATCCTGAAAAGAGTTCCACTGATCCACTGCAGTGAATATCGCGACCGTCGCCAAGATCGGCTTGCTTATCGGCAATATGATCCTGAAGAAGATCATCATCGTTCCTGCTCCGTCGATGCTTGCCGCCTGCTGCAATTCCTTCGGCGTCGATTCCACGAAGGTCTTGATCAGAATGATGAAGAACGGGGCTACGATCGTCGGCAGAATGTATGCCAAAAAATTGTTGGTCAAATGCAGGGAGCGCATGGTGAGATACCACGGAATAATCCCGGCGTTAAAAAACATGGTGATCACGGTGAACCGGTACCAGAATCTTCTCCCCCACATATCCTCTTGGGAGAACATGAATCCCAAAAAGGCGGAAGCCCCTACCGTCAGCAGGGTTCCGATCACGGTTCTGCCCAGGGAAATCAAAGCCGCATTCCCCAATCCCGGTATTTTAAAAACGTCCAAATAGTTCTGGAAATGGATGTGCAGCGGATAAAAGACGACGTCCCCCCGGGCACTGATATCGTTTGCGCTTATCGTATTAATGATGATGGAGTAAAACGGATAGACGCACACGCAAGCAAACAGGGAAAAAAGGACGTAGATCAATACGGTGATCATTTTGTCGGTCGGGCTTACCTGAACGGCTTTTCTCATACGATACTCTCTCCTCTTAACAATTTGGAGAATCCGTTTACCGAAAAGAGAAGAACAACACTAATCAAACTCTTCAGCATACTGATTGCGACCGATACGGAGTAGCTGCCGCCCCCCATCGCCAGGTTATAAACATACAGGTCCAGAACTTGTATATTTTCCTTGTTGAATGCATTTTGGAATACGAAATATTGCTCCAAGCCATTATTCAGAAAGCTGGCGATCTGCAGCATCAGCAGAACAAAATACGTCGGGAGCATGCTCGGCAGGATGACGTTCCATATCACCTGCATTCTCGTTGCCCCGTCCACATGGGCCGCCTCATAAAGGGAATCATCAATTCCCGTAATCGCCGCTATGTACAAGATGGCGGACCAGCCTAACGTTTTCCAGATCGTCCACAACCACATGGTGATCCAGACATGATCGGAGTTCTGAAGGAACAAAATCGGGGACTCGATCAGTCCCAGCTGCTTCAGCAGACCGTTGACGATGCCTTCGCTGGAAAACATGGAAAACGCCAAAGAATATACCAGTACCCAGCTGATAAAATTCGGCAGGGTCGTTACCGTCTGCACAAACTTTCGGAACCGCACGGCCTTCATTTCGTTCAGGAATATGGCAAAAATCATGGGTAGCCAGGAGAACAGCAGTCCCAATCCACTCATCCCGAACGTGTTCTTGATGACCTGGAGCAGCTGGTCGATCTTGACCTGGTTTTCGATCAAGGAACGAAACCACTGTAAGCCGACAAACGGAGATCGGGACAACGGAATCGGCGGTGAGTAGTCGAAGAATGCATAGACCCATCCGTAAAGCGGGTAGTAGGCAAAGACAGCAAGCAACAGCATGAAAGGGAGTATATAGAGGAATTTCTTAATGGACATTCCTCCTGAGGCGTAGCCTCTTATGCGCATCGTATCACCTTCCTTTTGATTGGTTTCTGATTTATTTGGGGACGAAAATTTCCCTCAAGCCAAGTTGAAGCAAGCGCTTTCAAATAAAATAGAAATTCACTCTTTTATTCATGACCCCCTATGAAATCTTTTCTTTGTCATTCTGAATTAAAAAAAATTGTAAATTACAACCTTGTTTTAAACAATGATGTATACGAACATCTAATTGATATATAGTCAGATTGAACAGATACGTGTAGGGGGAAACTGAAGCCCAGCCAGATTAGCGAGATGTACTCGTGAAGACGATGCTAAAAGCAGCCGATCAGCTTGATTCCATAGAAAGCTGCGAAATGCATACATCAATGTATCGGAAAACCATCCTGACGTCGTTTGGATCACGGAGCTTTGGAGAGATAACGAGCTCTGTATCGCCTTTTCAAAAATGAGAATGTATTGCTGCTGATCAAAAAATACATGTCGTTGGTTGCCGATTACGGAACCGATAAAGCTGCGGACGGTCGGCGGTAAATGCATCTAGAGTCATGTTCATGCAAAGAAGAGGTAGCTCCTTTCGGACATACTCCAATTCACCTTGGATCCGAGTCGGGCAAACGGCGTTTCATTACAATTTCACTGTAATTTACACGAGTATCCTGTATGTTTCCAACAGTGCCTCTGAGCCGGCAGCCGGTATCCATTTTCTAAAGAATGGCATGAACAGTTTCTGAGGATTGACCAAGTTTTATCGAAGCCGATAACTTAATCCCGTTTTATTGTTCCTTTTCCACTGAATTGAAGGGCGGCTGCCTTCCGCCTATTGACCTCTTCCCCATTCACCTCTATAATTGGTACCAGATACTAATACTTGATATTAAATATTACTTGTCTTACATGTTAAATTTCGATGATTACATTCCAACCCATAAGCCCGTATGAACTTATTTTAATTAAAAGGGAGCGATTCTTCATGAACCTGACTGTATCGACAGCCCGCATTACGGCTATTGGCAGCTATGTACCGGAAAAAAAGTTGACTAACGCGGACCTGGAGCAAATGGTGGATACGAACGACGAATGGATCGTCCAGCGGACCGGCATGCGGGAGCGGCGGATTGCCGGGGAGAACGAATACTCCTCTACGATGGCGTATAAGGCCGTTGAAAATTTGGCCAGTCGCTACGGTCAAGACCTGACCGACGTGGACTGCATCATCGTGTCGACGACGACGCCGGACTACGCTTTTCCGAGCGTGGCCTGCCAAATTCAAGGGCATTTTCACATTCCTAGCACGGCTGCATTTGACCTGAACGCCACCTGCGCTGGCTTTACCTATGCGCTGCATATGGCCAACGGTCTGATTACAGCCGGTCTGCACCGGAAGATCCTGGTGGTTGCGGCCGAGACGCTGTCCCGTGTAACGGATTATACGGACCGTTCAACCTGCATCCTGTTCGGCGATGGAGCCGCTGCCGTTCTGGTCGAGAAGGACGAACAGCGTCCGAGCTTTATCGCGGCCCATCTGGGTACGAACGGCGAAGGCGGTATCCACGTCTACCGCACGAATCTGTCCAAGACGATGAACGGCGAGGCGCTGCAAACGAGTGAGAAAATGGTCCAAAACGGACGGGAAGTCTACAAATGGGCGACGCGCACCGTGCCTCAGGGCGTAGAAACTTTGCTTGAACAGGCCGGAATGACGGCCCGGGATGTGAATTGGTTCGTCCCGCACAGCGCCAATTTCCGCATGGTCGAGTCCATCTGCGAAAAAGCAGGCATCCCGGTGGAGAAGACGCTGACCAGCATGGAATATTACGGCAACACATCGTCCGTATCGATTCCGCTGGCGCTTCAGCTCGGACTCGACGAAGGCAAGCTGCAGAACGGAGACACGCTGCTGCTGTACGGATTCGGCGGCGGCCTGACCCATGCCGGATTGATCCTGAAATGGGTCGTGGATGCCCGCGGCTGATAGGCAGGACAAGAGGCGTCGGCGTCGGATGGAGACAGCCGCCCGGCGGCCAGTTTCACGAAGGCGACAACATTGCGATAACGCAAAAGATATCACTGGAGTTTATGAACGCGTAGAGAGTGGCGAACATGTTTTAAAAGGCTTCCGACTTTGTCGGAGCCTTTTTTTCTTGAATTCGTTATTGCGAGGTCATCTACCCTGCCGCCTTTACGGCCGGCATCCTCCACGGTACAATGAAAGCAATCCATCGATTCGATGGATGCAACAATTCGAATCATCGATGAAATGGATGATTCGTTCATAAGTATACAACGACAAATTATGAAACGATTTTAAGGCAAGCCAACGACAAAGGTGGGAGAAAAATGAACCTGCACGCATTGCGCGTTTTTGCGGAGGTGGCCAGTACGGGAAGCGTGACCAAGGCCGCAGGCAACCTGCTGCTCAGCCAGCCCGCAGCCACCGCCCAGCTGCGAAACCTGGAGCAGGAGCTCGGGATGAAGCTGGTTGCCTCTAAGGGGCGCTCCATCCAATTGACGCCAGCCGGCGAGCGGCTGGCCGCCCGGGCACGGCAGCTGTTTTCGCTGGAATACGAGATGGAGCGGGAAATGAGCGCACTCAAAATCGGGCTCGAAGGCAGCCTCCGGATCTGCGCCACAGATCTGCCCGGCCGGACGGTGCTTCCCGCTTGGATCGTCCGCTTCAAGCAGCAGTATCCGAAGGTACATGTCCAGTTGACCCGGGGCAGTTCCCGCACCGCGATGGAGCGGCTGCTCGACCACTCGACGGACATTGCGCTTATCTGCGGCGAAGGCCCGAAGGATTCCGGCATGGAATACGTCACGCTGCTGGAGGATGAGCTGATCTTTGTCGTCCACCGGGACCACCCCTTGGCGGGTGCCGCCACTACGCTCCAGGAGCTGGTGAAAACCGCCTTTATCCTTCGGGAAGAAGGCAGCTATACCCGCAGAAAGCTCTTCTCCCTGTGCGACGCTTACGAAGTGCCGAAGCCGCGGACCGGGATCTGCATTGAAGGGATGCATGAAACGATTGAAGCCGTCAAATCGGGATACGGCGTTTCTTTTGTCCCCTCGCTTGCGGTATCCCGGGAGCTCAAATCCGGCGAGCTTGCGGAGGTGCGCGTTCCCGGGATGCGCGTCAAGGACCCGATCCGGCTGTACACCCGGATTGGCGAAGAGCCTCTGGCTCCGGCGGCTAACTTTATATCCATGATTGCTCCTCCGCTATCCCAGGTCGGGTCATGAATCATCAATTATATTGATGATACTGCTTGATATATATATTGGATTTATGTTCAAAATCTCATTATGCTGAAAGCACAGCAAGGTCATGAAACCGCTGTGGAGAAGGCATGAATGAGATTTTTGTTTTTCAGACCGATATTCCAAAGGAGGCACAACTATGACATCAACACTGTTCACAACATATCAAAGCGCGGTCAAAACCCGACTGGAGGAAATGAAACGCACGGCCGAAGCTGCCATCGGGCAGCTCGAGGACTCTGCCCTTTCTTGGGCCCCGGAACCCGGTTCCAACAGCATCACCGTGATCGTCAAGCACATGAGCGGGAATATGATTTCCCGATGGACCGATACGTTTACCACCGACGGGGAAAAGCCGGACCGAAACCGCGACGCGGAATTCATTTCGGAAGAGCTTGACCGCGCAGCCCTGCTGGATCGCTGGGAACATGGCTGGAGCCTGTTCCTGGGACAAATCGCAGCGCTTCGAGAGGAGCAGCTGCTGACGGAAATCACGATCAAGGGCCGGTCCGTCACCGTCATCGAAGCCATTGAAAAAAGCCTGTACCATAACGCCTACCACACCGGCCAAATCGTTTATATCGCCAAGCAGTACCGCAAGGAGCAATGGGTCAGTTTGTCGTGATCCATAGGTGTCTTACAAAACAGGGGGCATGCTCCCCCCTGTTTCCTTTCCATACCGAACGAAGATAAAAGCATACCATTCACTAGGTGAGCAGCCCTGGAACAATTTACGTTACGGCGGCGCTTCTCATGCTTTCCGCATATTTTTGTACCCTCAAAGTTCATGACAATAATTGTCACCATTGAACGATACAATGGCAGCAAGAACAGCCTCTCCGTAACCACGGAGGAGGAAAGGAGAATAACGATGAAATTAACCGCCTTGTTTTTTCTGATCATGTTTATGATCGGGACGGATACCTTCCTGATTTCCCCGATGATTCCAACGCTCCAAGACCTGTACAGCGTCCCCACGGGAATGTCCGGCTGGATGATGGGATCCTACACGCTCGGCGCTGCGGTATTCGCCTTGATTGCCGGCCCGCTCTCGGACGGGTTAGACCGGAAAAAGGTCATGCTGCTCGGCCTGCTGGGCTTTGCGGTGTCCACCGCGCTGTGCGGAATGGCCGCAGACTTCTGGACGATGTGCCTGTTCCGGCTCATGGCCGGCATCAGCGCGGCATTTGCCGCGCCACAGGTGTGGGCATCCATTCAAACGCTGCTGCCTGCGGATAAAAAGGGCAGAGCGATGGGGCTCGCTTATGCAGGCCTCGCAGTCTCCCAAGCATTCGGGGTTCCGATCGGCAGCTGGCTTGCGGCAGCCCACTGGTCCCTGCCCTTTTTCGCGATCGGATCCCTGTCCCTGCTGCTTGCCGGAGCCGCCTTTTTCATCCTGCCTTCCATGAGGCCCCAGTCGAATGCCGTTCAGGCGCGGCATGCTTTCTGGCGCAGATACGCGCCGCTGCTCGGAAGCGGCAGGGCAAGAGGAGCTTTCCTGGCCTATTTCCTGATCCATCTGGGCAGCAATGCCACGTTCGCGTTTTTGGGCAAATGGTCGGCGGAACGCTTTCACCTCCCCGTCGACCAGATCGGCACGATCATGATTTTCCTCGGTGTAGGCAATTTGGCCGGAAGTCTCGTGAGCGGATATGTCAACAACCTGTGGACGCCGTCCAGGACCGTAGCCGCTGCGGTGCCGCTCCTGATGATCGGCTATGCCGCACTCCCGCACTTGCCGTCTTTCATGGCCGCGTCGGTCATGTATTTCGCCATCTTTTTCATCTTGGGCATCCTCTTTCCGATGATCATGGGCGTCCTGAACAGCTTAAACCCATCGCTGCGGGGGACGATATCAAGCACGGCTACCTCCACGATGAACGCCGCCACGACGGTCGGCGCCTCCCTTGGAGGCCTGCTGTACGCCGGATCGGGCGGGTATGCGGCCGTCGGCCTGTTCTCGGCCTGCTGCTTCGCCGCATCCCTGCTCATCTTCGGCACGAGCCGCGTGCTGGCGAAAGAGCCGGCACTGCAGGCATAAGTAAAACGTATATCGAAGTACATTCGAAGTAGCCAGACCGCTTTTAGAGGTAGTTTTTCTTGCGATATAAGGAAGCCCGTGTCTCCGAAGATTATCCTTTCTTATATCTAAATTAAAACGTATATCGATGCACATTCCAAGAAGCCAGACCGCTTTTAGTCGAGTTTTTATTGCGATATAAGGAGGTTCAAATTTCAGAAGTTTATACTTTCTTATATCTAAACAAAAACATGTATCGAGCTCATTCCAAGAAGCCAAAGTGGGAGTTTCTCGCGATATAAGGAAGTCCGTGCTTACTTAAGTTCATACTTTGCTATATCAAAAAAAGCCCCACCGACCCTGTCGGCGAGGCTTGCTTTCTTTTACAACGAACATCATAATAGCACGGCATAGAACAAGAGCCTATTTTACCAACCCCTGTCGTCCCAAGCGCGATGCCCCGGCTTGCTTCAGCAATACTCCCTAGCTTACTAGCTTCACGCTCCGGACAGCGCTGGACTCGGCTGCTGGACGGTCACCCGGTATACGCCGGATCCCAGCTCCAGCCTCAATGTTCCGTCGCCTTCTTCCCGAGCGCTCAGCACGCCTGAAGCTTGATCCGCCGGCTGTCCGTTGACCCGCGTTGCGGCGATCGACGCACCCGGCAGTTCGGCTTCGGCCGTCGCGTTCGGCGGAATTTCGAATTCATAGGACGCCTGCGGGCTTCCCCCGTCCTCCGCCGTCAAGCTCCATTCGCTCCGGATCGTGCCGTACATGGAATCCAGCGCCGCTTTGGCAAAGGTCAGCTCCGAGTCGGTCCGCGGACGAAGCCGGATCCGCTTGTAGCCCGGTCCGTCGGCTTCATTCAGATCCAGTCCCGCCACGGCCCGGTACAGCCAGTCGCCGATGGCGCCGAAGGCGTAATGGTTATACGAATTCATGTCGTCGCTCCAGAACGTGCCGTCCGGCTTGATTCCATCCCAATGCTCCCAAATCGTGGTCGCCCCCTGCTTTACCGAATACAGCCAGGACGGATAATCTTCCTGCATCGCCAGCTTCACGGCCAGGTCATGGTAGCCGTTCTCCGTCAGCACATGGCACAGGTACGGCGTGCCGACGAACCCTGTCGTCAAATGGTGGTTCTGTTCCTTGACGTACTCCGCCAGCGTAGCAGCCATTCGGCGCTGAACCTCCCCTTCCACCAGCCCGAACATCAGCGGAAGGACCATGGCGGTCTGCGTATGCGCAGCCAGCCTTCCGCCCGGCGTGACGAACTCGTTCAGGAACGCTTCAGCCACCCGTTCGTACAGCTGGCGATAAACGTCGGCATCCTCGGTACGGCCGAGAACTTCGGCGGTTTTCACGAACAGGGATGTTGAGTAAGCATAGAAGCAGGTGGCGATCAAATCCCTCGGCGTGGCCCCGACGTAGCTGCCTTCCTTCGCGTCAAGCGCCAGCCAGTCCCCGAAATGAAACCCGGTGTTCCACAAATATTCGTTATCCCCTTGGGAACGGATATGATCGATCCATGCCTTCATGCTGTCATATTGCTCCTCCAGAATCCGCTTGTCGCCGTAGCAAAGATAGATCGTCCACGGACAAATGACGGCGGCATCTCCCCAGGCCGCGGACGAGCATGCATTATCGTCGAGAACCTGCGGTATGACATGCGGCACGCCGCCATCCTCCCGCTGGTCGGCCTTCAGGTCATGCAGCCACTTGGAGAAAAATGGAGCCACGCCGAAATTAAACGCGGCGGTCCGGACAAACACCTGGGCGTCCCCGGTCCAGCCAAGCCGCTCGTCGCGCTGCGGGCAATCGGTCGGGATGTCCAGGAAGTTGCCGCGCTGGCCCCATTCGATGTTATGCTGCAGCTGGTTCAACAGCTCGTGCGAGCACTCGAACTGCCCCGTCTGCGGCATATCGGTGTGCATGACTTGGCCGGTAAAACGGTCCGGATTCATCGGCTCAGCGTCCGGCCAGCCCTCGACCTTCACATAACGGAAGCCCTGGAAGGAGAAATGGGGCTCATACGTTTCCTCGCCTCCGCCTTTGCAAATATACGTTACGGACTGCTTCGCCTTGCGAAGATTGCCCGTGTAGAAATTGCCGCGGCTGTCCAGCACCTCCGCGTGCTTCAGCGTGATCGCCGTTCCGGCCGGCAGGTTCAGGCGCATATGTATGCGGCCCACCATATTTTGCCCCATGTCGAGCACCGTGTCCCCTTCAGGCGTCCGCAGAACTGTAACCGGTTTCAATTCTTGAACTACCCGCACCGGTTCGTTTTCCTGCATGACGAGGATGTCCTTGGCGTGATCCAGCTTCGCTGCTCCTGCCCAGTCCGCATCATTAAACCCAGGCTGGCTCCAGCCGGCCGCCTCCAGCCGCGCATCGTACGTTTCTCCATGGTAAATTTCCGACATGCGGACCGGGCCGGTCGACGCTTTCCAGGAAGTGTCGCTCCCAATGACTTCCGTGCTGCCGTCCGCATATTCAAGGTGCAGCTGAAGCAGCAGCGCCCGCTGGTCCCCATACAGGTTGCGATGATTCTCCCAAGCCAGATTACCCTTGTACCATCCGTTAGCCAGTGCCGCGCCGATGGCATGATCAGCTCGGGAGCGAATCAGGTCGGTTACGTCATAGGCCTGAACCTGCAGCCGGTGCCGGTAGCTGGTCCAGCCGGGCGTGAATGCCCAGTCGCCCACCCGCTCGCCGTTTAATACCAGCTCGTAGAAGCCGAGGCTCGTCGCGTAGATTCGCGCCTTCCGGACGTCCTTGCTCACGCGGAACACTTTGCGAAGAAGGAAAGCCTCCTCCGCCTGGGGATCGATCCGTCCCGGTTCCGGAGTGATCCAATCCGCACTCCAGTCCACCGTCCGCAGCAGCCCCATTTCAAAATAGGACGTGTCGCTCCATTCCGACTCCTGCCCCTGCTGGTCCCACACTTTGACGCGCCAGCTGCAGCGTTGTCCGGACTGAAGCGCAGCACCCGCATATTCGACAAGCACCGATTGGTCCGAGTCCACAACGCCCGTGTCCCAAATCAGATGATCCCCGGCAAAATCCCCTTCCTCTCCCGCCACCTGAAGATGATAAGCCGACTGCAGCACATGCATCCGGCCGGACGTGAGCTGCCAGCTGAAGCGGGGACGCGTCGTGCCGAGCCCGAGCGGCTCACTGCGGTATTCGCAGGTCAATTTCGTAGTGCCTAGCGTTGACATAGACTTCCCTCCCGTTTTTTATGTTGTATGCTAGCCAGAATCTTTGGCCATGTTTCATCACTGCTGCTTCCATTGTAAGAAAAACGTCAATCGACGCACCTTCAAAGAAGACAGACCGCGTTTAAAGGTAATTTTTCTTGCAATAT